>NZ_JBFTKJ010000001.1:0-2013944 GCF_056395865.1 Microbacterium sp. 05T445
AAAAACGAATATCAAACTGACATCCATGAATTGATCCAAAAAAGACCCCCACCAACCAGCAAAACTGGTCGACAGAGAAATAAATTTGGCATTTGACAAGTGCACGCTGTTGAGTTCTCAAAGATCGGACGCACCCGCAGTCAGGCCTCCCAGCCATCCCCGCAGGGCAACTTCTCTATCTTACACATCCCGCAGCGCCTGTCAAATCGCGGTTTCTCGAGGCACAAGGCCTCACCACGCTCCGACCAGCACAGCAAGAGTGGAAGACACCCATCCTAGGCCGAAACCGGCCGACCCGCCAGAAGCGGATCAGATGGGGTGGTCCGCTGCTTGAGGGGAGCCAGGCCTTCCGGCCTTCCGCTCTACCCTTTGGGGCGAACAACAAGAACGTTACGCGGCCTCGCCGCGACCGTCGAATCCGCGCTGCTCCCCGGGCGTGTCGCAATGCCACGGCCCCGGAAACACGCGGGTTCACCGCTCCATGCCCGCGCTAGCGTTGAAGGCATGACCGATGAACGATGGGTATGGGGCGTCGGCCTCGCGACGATCGCCGAAGACGGGACCGTGCTCGACACGTGGTTCCCCTCCCCCGCAGCCGGGCGCCTCCCGCTCGGGTTCGATCCGCAGATGCCGCCGGACGAGCTGGACCGGCTCGCTGTAGAAGACCCGCGCCGCGCGGTCACCGTGGAGGTGGTGGCCCTCGAGGCCGACCTCGATGCGGCGCCGTCCTCCACCTCGGACGCGTATCTGCGCCTTCACGCGCTCTCGCACCTGCTGGCCCGCCCGAACGAGGTGAACCTCGACGGCGTCTTCGGCCATCTCCCCAACGTCGCGTGGACGAACGCGGGCCCGATGCACCCCGATGCGCTCACGCGTCTGCGCCCGTTCCTCATGCGGGACGGCATCCAGGTGCAGGGTCTGGACAAGTTCCCCCGCCTGCTCGACTACGTCACGCCCCCGGGAGTCCGCATCGCGGATGCCTCGCGCGTCCGCCTCGGCGCCTACCTGTCGCCCGGCACCACCGTCATGCACGAGGGCTTCGTGAACTTCAACGCCGGCACGCTCGGCCAGAGCATGGTCGAAGGTCGCATCTCGCAGGGCGTCGTCGTCGGCGACGGCAGCGACATCGGCGGCGGGGCCTCGATCATGGGCACGCTCTCCGGCGGCGGTGCGCACAAGGTCGCCATCGGCGCACGCACGCTCCTCGGTGCGAACGCCGGCATCGGGATCTCACTGGGCGACGACTGCGTCGTCGAAGCGGGCCTGTATGTGACCGCCGGCACGAAGGTCGTCCTGGCGGACGAGCCGAGAAGGGCCGATGGGTCGCTCCCGACGGCGAAGGGTGCCGAGCTCTCCGGCCGCGACGGGCTGCTGTTCCGCCGCAACTCGCTGACCGGGGCGGTGGAGGCGGTGCGTCGGGCAGGCGTCGGCGTCACGCTCAACGAGGCGCTGCACGCCTGACCCGGAACGGATCGAGACCGCCCGCGCCGAGCGCGGGCGGTCTCTCGTCTGTGCGGGCAGCGCTCCGGTTCAGCGTCGGATCGCGTTGATCGCGAGGTTGAGCACGCGCTCGCGCTGCGCGTCGTCGTCGAAGGAGGCGACGGCGGCGACTCCCGACACGAGCTTGACGACGTCGCCGATCGTCACCTCGGGGTCGACATCGCCGGCTGCCTGCGCCCGCGCGAGCAGCGGCTCCCCGGCGGAGAGCATGATGCTGCGACACTCGGTGAGCACCGGCGAGCGCCGGTTCAGCCCGTCGAGCAGCGCGTGCTTGGTGCCCACGTAGGTCACGAACCGGTCGAGCCAGGCGCGCAGGGCGTCCCACGGCTCGAGATCGGAGACCTCGTCGGCGGCGCGCGCGAGCGCGTCGACCTCGCCGAGATACAACGTCTCGATCAGGTCGTCGCGCGTCGGGAAATTGCGGTAGAGCGTCCCGATCCCGACGCCGGCACGACGGGCGATGTCTTCGAGGGATGCCGCGGACCCATCCTCCGCGAACGCCTCACGCCCGGCGGCCACCAGCGCGTCGAAGTTGCGTGCGGCATCCGCTCGCTGCGGACGACGTGCGTCCAATGCGGACCCTCGCTCGACGAGCGACATGACGCCGACCTCCCGGTTCGTCCTGATCGCCGCCGGATCAGGCGACGTGAAGAAAGCGGTTGCGAAGCGGAGGCATCCTCCGCTAATCTCAAACCGGAGGCACCCTCCGTTCGGAGACCACCTCTCACTTTACCCCGCATTCACCGGATCCGCACGCTTCGGAAGGCCCGTCGATGCCCACTGTCCCCTTCACCCCTCGCGCCGCGTTCACCGCGATCGCCCTGAGCGTCGCCTCGCTGGCGCTGCTGCAGAATCTCGTCATACCCGTCATCCCCCTCATCGCCTCGGACTTCGGCGTCACCGCGGATGCGGCATCCTGGACCATCACCGCATGGCTCATCGCCGCAGCCGTCGCCACTCCCCTCCTCGGCCGCATCGGCGACCTGCGGGGACGCCGCAACACCTTCCTCGCCGTGCTCGGGGTCGTCGCCATCGGCGACATCATCGCGTCGGTGGCCCCGAACCTCGAGGTGCTGATCCTCGCGCGGGTGCTGCAGGGCGTCGGCGGTGCGCTGTTCCCACTGGCGTTCGGGCTGCTGCGCGACGTCATGCCGCGCCACCAGCTCACCGGCGCCATCGGCGCGACCAGCGCCATCATCGCCATCGGCGGCGCCGCGGGCAGTGTGCTTGCCGGCCCCCTGGCCGAACTGCTCGGCTGGCACGGCATCTTCGCGGTGCCCTTCGTCGCCGCGGTCGCCGGCATCGCGCTGACCGCGATCCTCGTGCCGCCGGCCGGTCTGCGCGCCACCGGTCGCGTCAACGTCGTCTCGGCCGTGCTGCTGTCAGGCTGGCTGATCGCGCTGCTCGTCCCGCTGAGCTCCGGGGCCCGCTGGGGCTGGACCTCGCCGCTCACGCTCGGCCTGTTCGCGGTCGCCGCGGTGCTCATCGCCCTGTGGGTCGTCGCCGAGCTGCGCTCGCCCGACCCGCTGGTGGACCTCCGCCTCATGGCCGGCCGTGCGATCTGGCCGGTCAACGCGGCCGCACTGCTCATCGGCGCCGCGGCCTTCGGGTTCTGGGGGTACCTGCCGCAGTTCCTCGAGACGCCGGTGAACTCGGGCTGGGGTCTCGGGTTGGACGTGCGGGCGGCGGGCCTCGCGCTGCTGCCGCTGCTGATCGGCATGTCCAGCGTGGGCTTCGCCACCGGCGCCATCGCGCGCGTCATCCCGCTGCGGCTCATGATGGCCCTCGGTGCGCTGTTCATGGCGGGCGGCGTCGTCTTCGCGGTGTTCGACCACGAGACGCTCGTCACCCTCGCCATCGCGGGCGGCCTGTTCGGACTCGGCATCGGCCTGGCCTACGCCTCGGCGGCGAGCATCATCGTCGAGAGCGTGCCGGCCGACCGCACCGGCATCGCGACGGGCGTCAACGCCAACCTCCGCACGATCGGGTCGGCGATCGGCTCGGCCTTCACGACGGCGATCGTGTTCGGCTCGGTCGCCCCCGGCGACACGCCTGCCCTCGACGGCTACACGGTCGCCTGGCTGACCCTCGCCGCCGCCGCGGTCGTGGCAGCGGTCATCGTGCTGGCCGTGCGACCGCGTCGTGGACCCGATGCCGATTCCGCGGCGCCGTCCGATGCCTCCGACGAATCGGCGGCACTGGCCGAAGTGGCCTGACACGACGGACTCCCCCGCACGACGACGGATGCCGCGCCCCACTCGGGGGCGCGGCATCCGTCATTGCGATGTCAGGACAGGCCGGGGTACGTGCGCTCGGCGGCGCCGACGTACAGCTGCTGCGGACGGCCGATCTTGGTCTGCGGGTCGCTCGCGGCCTCGCGCCACTGTGCGAGCCAGCCGGGCAGGCGCCCGATCGCGAACAGCACCGTGAACATGCGCGTGGGGAAGCCCATCGCCTTGTAGATCACGCCGGTGTAGAAGTCCACGTTCGGGTAGAGGCGGCGCTCCTGGAAGTACGAGTCGTTGAGCGCGATCTCCTCGAGCTCCTTGGCGAGGTCCAGGAGCGGGTCGCTGATGCCCAGCGCCGCCAGCACCTCGTCGGCCGACTCCTTGACGAGCTTCGCGCGCGGGTCGTAGTTCTTGTAGACGCGGTGGCCGAAGCCCATGAGCTTCACGCCGTCTTCCTTGTTCTTGACCCGCTCGACGAAGCGCTGCACGCTCTCGCCCGAGTCGCGGATGCGCGCCAGCATGTCGAGCACGGCCTCGTTCGCGCCGCCGTGCAGCGGCCCGTACAGCGCGTTGATGCCGGCCGAGATCGACGAGAACTGGTTGGCGCCGGTCGAGCCGACCAGGCGCACCGTCGAGGTGGACGCGTTCTGCTCGTGGTCCTCGTGGAGGATGAGCAGCCGCTCCAGCGCCCGCGACATGACCGGGTTGACGTCGTACACCTCGGAGAGGACCCCGAAGTTGAGCTTGAGGAAGTTGTCGACGAAGCTCAGCGAGTTGTCGGGGTACAGGAACGCCTGGCCGATGCTCTTCTTGTGCGCGTAGGCGGCGATGACCGGCAGCTTCGCGAGCATCCGGATCGTGTTCAGCTCGACATGCTCGGGGTTGTGGGGGTCGGACTGGTGCTCGTAGTACGTCGACAGTGCCGAGACCGCCGACGACAGCACCGACATCGGGTGCGCGGTGTGCGGCAGCGCCGAGAAGAACCGCTTGAGGTCCTCGTGCAGCAGCGTGTGGCGGCGGATCTTCTCGTCGAACTCGGCGAGCTGGTCGGCCGTGGGCAGTTCCCCGTAGATGAGCAGCCACGCCACCTCGAGGTACGTGCTGTTCTTCGCCAGCTGCTCGATCGGGTAGCCGCGGTAGCGGAGCACGCCCTGATCACCGTCGATGTAGGTGATCGCGGACTTCGTCGCCGCCGTGTTCACGAAACCGTAGTCGAGAGCCGTGTAGCCGGTCTGGCGGGTGAGGGTGGAGAAGTCCACGCTCGGGGCTCCGTCCGTACCCCGCAGCAGCGGGAACTCGGCGGTGCTGTCACCGATCGTGAGGGTGGCCTTCTCCTGCTGGGTGCCCGCTTCGCTCACGGCGCCTCCTCGCGATTTCTGGTCGTACCGGGGGTGTCGTCCAGTCCTCGGGCCGCACCGGGAGGTGACTGCCAAGGACGGAGGAACGGGACGGGGGATGCCGCGTCGCCGCGTTCATACAGCCTAGTCCGCTGTCGCGCCTACTGTTGACACGACCAAAGGGACGAGGCATCCGATGGAGGAAACCTCAGGATGCCACACGCAGTCGCTGAGCGGCCGCGGCGATGCGCTCGTCGGTCGCGGTGAGCGACAGCCGCACGTGCTGCGGGAAGTGCGTGCCGTAGAAGTGGCCGGGGCCGGCGAGGATCCCGAGGTCGGCGAGCCTGCCGATGCTCTCCCAGGCGTCGCGTCCCTCGGTGGCCCAGAGGTACAGCCCCGCCTCGCTCGCATCGATGCGGAAGCCCGCAGCCTCGACCGCGGGGCGGAGCACGTCGCGACGACGACGGTAGAGCTCCTTCTGGGCCGCGACATGGACGTCGTCCTCGAGCGCGGCGGCCATCGCGGCCTGCACCGGGAGCGGGAGCATCAGGCCGAGGTGCTTGCGCGCCGTCAGCAGGCGCGCGACGACCGCGGCGTCGCCCGCGAGGAAGGCCGCGCGATACCCGGCGAGGTTCGACTGCTTGCTGAGCGAGTACACCGACAGGATGCCGCGCACGTCGCCGCCGGTCACCTGGGGATCGAGCGCAGACGGGACGGGCTCGGCATCCCACGGCGCATCCCAGCCGAGCTCGGCATAGCACTCGTCGGAGGCGAGCACGGCTCCCAGCTCGCGGGCGCGGCGCACCGCGGCGCGGAGGGCGTCGACGTCGAGCACTCGGCCGTCCGGGTTGCCGGGAGAGTTCACCCACACCAGGCGGGTGCCCTCGGGCCACGCGGCCGGATCGTCGGCGGCCACCGGCGTGGCCCCGACCAGGCGCGCCCCCACTTCGTACGTGGGATACGCGGCGCGCGGATGCACGACGATGTCGCCGGGGCCGAGGCCCAGCAGCAGCGGGAGCAGCGCGACCAGCTCCTTCGACCCGACGGTGGGAAGCACGTTCTCGGGCGTCAGGCCGGGGACACCACGGCGCCGCTCGTACCACCGCACGATCGCGTCGCGCAGCGCCGGCGTGCCGACGGTCTGCGGGTATGCGTGGGCGTCGGTCGCGGCACGCAGCGCATCGGCCACGACGGCGGGGGTGGCGTCGACCGGCGAGCCGATCGAGAGGTCGACGATCCCGTCCGGGTGGGAGCGGGCGCGAGCGGCGTACGGCGCGACGGAGTCCCAGGGGTAGTCGGCGAGGTCGGCGACCCCCACGTCAGTGTTCCTGCGGCGGAAGCGCCTCGATGATCGGGTGGTCCTTGTGGATCACGCCGACCTTGGCGGCGCCGCCGGGCGAGCCGATGTCGTCGAAGAACTCGACGTTGGCCTTGTAGTAGTCCTGCCACTCGTCGGGCAGGTCGTCTTCGTAGTAGATCGCCTCGACCGGGCACACCGGTTCGCAGGCGCCGCAGTCCACGCACTCGTCGGGGTGGATGTACAGCGACCGGTCGCCCTCGTAGATGCAGTCCACGGGACACTCGTCGATGCAGGCGCGGTCCTTGACGTCCACGCAGGGAAGGGCGATCACGTACGTCACGGCATCAGTCTAGCCGCGGCATCCCCAGCGCATCCGCCTCGGGGCGATCAGCCCGCGTGGTCGGTGAGATCAGCGCGATCGGAGGCCGCCTGCGCGTGCGGACGCGTCTCGGGCCACGCGATGACGACCACCGACACCAGCGGCACGAGGATCGTCCACAGCAAGCCCGAGTTGAACTGGCCCTCCGGCGCCTGCGGCACGACGACCGAGCCGCCGGGGCCGGCACCCGAGAAGACCAGGGTGGCGAGCATCAGTCCGATCGCGGTCGCGAGCGTCGCCCAGCGGTCCGAGGTGAGCAGGCGCACCGCGAGCAGCAGCGCGGTCACACCGATGAGCGCGAGCGCCAGCCCGAGCGGGAACCACCCGAGCATGTAGGCCTGGGCGACCGTTCCCGCGACGCCGTAGAACACGCCGACGACGAACGCCACCACCCAGGCGCCGAGGCGCGACCACGAGAACGTCACCGCCCAAGTCTAGGTCCGTGGCGCCGGCGCCGTCAGCGCGTCAGGCCGCCCAGCCCCACAGCCGCAGCAGCGCCGCGACGACCGCGGCCGCCACCACCACCACGAGGAAGGGCGCTCTGAGCAGCAGCAGCCCGGCGGCGACCAGCACCGCGGGCACGCGCGCGTCGACGACGATCGCCTGCCCGGCGCCCAGCGTCTGGACGGCGACGAGCGCGGCCAGGAGCGCGACGGTGAGGAGGTCGGCGATCCGCATCGGCCGGGGCGCCTCGACCCACTTCGGCGGGATGAGGTAGCCGACGGTCTTGAGGGCGACGCAGACGATGGATGCCACGAGCACCGCGGTCCACATGGTCACGGCAGTCCCTCCCTCTCGGCGACGTCGTCCGGCTCGGCGGCATCCGCGGGCTCGTCCCTGCCGAGCCAGTTCGTCCACCCCACGATGACGGCCACGGCGGCGGCGATGATGACCGGCAGCCCCGGCATCAGCACGGGCGTGAGCACCGTCGCCACGACGGCCGCCGCGACACCGACGACGATCGGCTGCCGCGCGCGCAGCCGCGGCCACAGCAGGGCGAGGAACGCGGCCGCCGCGGCGGCATCCAGTCCATAGGCGCGCGGGTCGCCGAGGACGTCGCCGAGCAGCGCACCCGCGAGGGTCGACAGGTTCCAGCCCACGTAGATGCCGATGCCGGTCACCCAGAACCCCAGCGTGCGTGCGCGCTGCGTGCGCTGAGCGAGCGACACGGCCGTGGACTCGTCGATCGTGAACTGGGCCGCGGCGGCGCGGCGCCAGAATCCTGCGCCGATAACCGGGGACATCCGGATGCCGTACGCCACGTTGCGCACGCCCAGCAGCGCCGCCGATGCGATCGCCGCGGGGACGGCCGCCAGGCCCCCGGCGCCGACGATCCCGGCGAACGCGAACTGCGACCCACCGGTGAACATGACCAGGCTCAGGATGCAGGTCTGCCAGACGTCCAGTCCCGACGCGACCGCCAGCGCGCCGAACGAGATGCCGTACGCGCTGGTGGCCAGGGCGACGCCGAGGCCCTCGCGCACCGCCCGCTTCGCCTCGCCGGCGCTGTGCACGTCGTCGAAGTGGGGGTCGAGGCTCACCCGGTCATGCTATCCGCGTGCCGGGATCCGCTGCCCGGTCCAGCCGGCACACGGTGGAACGACGGATGCCGCGACCCGCACTCCCCTCGGAGGCGCCGGGTCGCGGCATCCATGTCACTGCTTACGCGTTGGCGTCCTGGCGCTTCAGGCGCGAGGCGGCGCGGCCGCGCTCGGTGGCGTCGAGGACGACCTTGCGGATGCGCACCTTCTCGGGCGTCACCTCGACGCATTCGTCGTCGCGCGCGAACTCCAGGCTCTCTTCGAGCGAGAGCAGGCGCGGCGGGGTCATCGACTCGAACGCGTCCGCGGTCGAGGACCGCATGTTCGTGAGCTTCTTCTCCTTGGTGATGTTCACGTCCATGTCGTCGGCACGCGAGTTCTCGCCGACGACCATGCCCTCGTACACCTCTTCGGTCGGCTGCACGAAGAAGCTCATGCGCTCCTGCAGCGCGATCATCGCGAAGGGGGTCACGACGCCGGCACGGTCGGCCACGATCGAGCCGTTCTGACGGGCGACGATGTGCCCCGCCCAGTCGTCGTAGCCGTGGGAGATCGCGTTCGCGATGCCCGTGCCGCGCGTCATCGAGAGGAACTCGGTGCGGAAGCCGATGAGGCCGCGCGAGGGCACGATGAACTCCATGCGCACCCAGCCGGTGCCGTGGTTGACCATCGTCTCCATGCGGCCCTTGCGGGACGCCATCAGCTGGGTGATCGCGCCGAGGTACTCCTCGGGGGCGTCGATCGTGAGGTGCTCGAACGGCTCCTTGACCTTGCCGTCCTCACCCTTCTTGGTGACCACCTGCGGCTTGCCGACGGTCAGCTCGAAGCCCTCGCGGCGCATGTTCTCGACGAGGATCGCGAGGGCGAGCTCACCTCGGCCCTGCACCTCCCACGCGTCGGGGCGGCCGATGTCGACGACCTTGAGCGACACGTTGCCGATCAGCTCGCGGTCGAGGCGGTCCTTCACCATGCGCGCGGTGACCTTGTGCCCCTTGACCTTGCCGACCAGGGGCGAGGTGTTGGTGCCGATCGTCATCGAGATCGCGGGGTCGTCGACGTGGATCGCCGGCAGCGGGCGGACGTCCTCGGGGTCGGCGATCGTCTCGCCGATCGTGATCTCCTCGATACCGGCGATGGCGACGATGTCGCCCGGGCCGGCCTCCTCGGCGGGGTACCGCTCGAGCGCACGGGTCTTCAGGAGCTCGGTGATGCGGGCGTTGGAGTGCGAGCCGTCGTGACGCACCCACGCGACGGTCTGACCCTTCTTGAGCGTGCCGTTGAAGACGCGCAGCAGCGCGAGGCGGCCGAGGAACGGGCTCGAGTCGAGGTTGGTGACCCACGCCTGCAGCGGCGCGTCGTCGTCGTACGAGGGCGCCGGGACGTGCTCGAGGATCGCCTCGAACAGCGGCTCGAGGTCGGCGTTGTCGGGCAGTTCGCCGTTGGCGGGACGGGTGCGGGATGCCGCGCCCGCGCGGCCGGAGGCATACACGACGGGGACGTCGAGCAGGGCGTCGATGTCGAGGTCGGGGACGTCCTCGTGCAGGTCGGAGGCGAGACCGAGCAGCAGGTCGTGCGCCTCCTCCTCGACCTCGGCGATGCGGGCGTCGGGGCGATCGGTCTTGTTGACCAGGAGGATCACGGGGAGCTTGGCCTCGAGCGCCTTGCGCAGCACGAAGCGGGTCTGCGGCAGCGGGCCCTCGCTCGCGTCGACCAGCAGCACGACGCCGTCGACCATCGACAGACCGCGCTCGACCTCGCCGCCGAAGTCGGCGTGGCCCGGGGTGTCGATGACGTTGATCGTCACCGGCACGTCGGTGTGAAGGCCGTTGTACGTGATCGCCGTGTTCTTGGCGAGGATCGTGATGCCCTTCTCACGCTCGAGGTCGTTCGAGTCCATCGCGCGCTCTTCGACGTGCGCGTGCTCGCCGAACGAGCCGGTCTGACGGAGCATGGCATCGACGAGCGTCGTCTTGCCGTGGTCGACGTGGGCGACGATCGCCACGTTGCGGAGGTCCGGTCGAAGGGCGCGCGCCATGAGGGATCCTTGAAGATGAAAGGGGAATGCCGGAGTGCCGGCATTCCCCATTCTATCTGGCGCTTCTGTACGTCAGCTTGCGGTCCCCGCCTTGGTGCTCTCCAGCAGCGCGGCGCGCGCCTCGCGGCGGACCTTCTGCTCCTCGGGGTTGGGCACCGGCACGGCCGCGATGAGGCGCTGCGTGTACGGGTCCTTGGCGCCGCGGAGGATCTCGTCGCGGGTGCCGACCTCCACCAGCTTGCCGTGGTGCATCACCGCGATGCGGTGGGCGAGGATGTCGACGACCGCGAGGTCGTGGCTGATGAACAGGCAGGCGAACTGGAGCTGCTGCTGGAGTTCCTGCAGCAGGTCGAGGAAGCGGGCCTGCACCGACACGTCCAGTGCCGACGTCGGCTCGTCCGCCACCAGCAGCTCGGGCGCGAGCGCCAGGGCGCGGGCGATGCCGACGCGCTGACGCTGACCGCCCGAGAGCTCGTGCGGGAAGCGGTTGCGGTAAGACGACGGAAGCTCGACCTGGCTCAGGAGCTTCTCGACGCGGCGGTCGAGGTCCTTGCCCTTGGCCTCGCCGGCCAGCAGGATCGGCTCGCCGATCGACTGGCCGATCGGCATACGCGGGTTCAGCGACGAGGCCGGGTCCTGGAACACGATGCCCGTCTTGCGGCGGATCTCGCGCAGCGCCTTCGGCGTCGCCTGGGAGATGTCGGTGCCGACGGCCGTCAGCTTGCCCTCCGCGATCGGCAGCAGGCCGATCGCGGCGCGGCCGAGGGTCGTCTTGCCCGAACCCGACTCGCCCACGAGGCCGAGGATCTCGCCGGGCATGATCTTCAGGTCGATGTGCTCGGCCGCACGGAACGCGGGGATGCGTCCGCGCTTGGGGTACTCGATCGCCACGTCCTCGAACGACAGCACCGCCTTGCGCTCGTCGACGATCGCGTCGGCCGCTTCGCTCGCGCGCTCGCGGATCGCCGCGATGGCGGGGATCGTGGAGGTCTCGCTCTCGACCGCCTCCGGCGCATCGGCGGGAACGTCTTCGAGCACGCCGAGACCGAGGTGCGGCACCGACGCCAGCAGCTGCTGGGTGTACGCGTGCTGCGGGTTGTGGAAGATCTGGTCGACGTCGCCGGACTCGACGACGACGCCGTTCTTCATCACCATGATGCGGTCGGCCAGGTCGGCCACCACGCCCATGTCATGGGTGATGAGGATGATCGCCGAGTCGAGGCGCTTGTGCAGGTTGCGCAGCAGATCGAGGATCTCGGCCTGGACGGTCACGTCGAGCGCGGTCGTGGGCTCGTCGGCGATGAGCAGCAGCGGGTCGCACGAGATCGACTGCGCGATCATGGCGCGCTGACGCTGACCGCCGGAGAGCTGGTGCGGGTACTTGTGGAAGGACTGCTCCGGGTTGGGCATCTCCACCATGCGCAGCAGCTCGACCGCCTTGGCCCGCGCCACGCTCGGTGCCATCGCCCGATCGTGCGACCGCAGCGCCTCCATGATCTGGAACCCGATCGTGTAGACCGGGTTGAGCGCCGTCATCGGCTCCTGGAAGATCACGGCGATCTCGTTGCCGCGCAGCGACCTCAGCGTCGCGTCGTCGACGCCGCGCAGCTCACGGCCCAGCAGCTTGATCGAGCCGGTCACCCGCGAGTTCTCGGGCAGCAGGCCCAGGAGCGCCATCGAGCTCGTGCTCTTGCCCGAGCCCGACTCGCCGACGATGGCGAGGACCTCGCCGCGCCGGACCGCGTAGTTCATGTCGATGGCGGCGGGGTAGAACTCGCCCTCGACCCAGAAGTCCACGCCCAGGTTCTCGACCTGGAGGATCGTCTCGGGGAGGGTGTCGTGGGATGCCGCGGTGGCGGCGTCCAGACCCGTCGTGTCAGTCATTCGTGATGTCCCATCTGAGAAGCTTGACGTCATGTCGTTTCAAGAGGTCGTCTACCGGCCTGCATTCGGTCGAGTGCTGGCCGGCGCAACCGTGATCGTGTGCGCCGTCGGTGTCGTTGCGCTGGTCTGGCAGGATGCCGCGGCCGCGGCGCGCTACGCCTGGCCCATCCTGCTCGTGGCGGTGCTCGCGTGGGCGCTGTTCTGGCGACCGAGCCTCACCGTGGCCGAGCACGGCATCACCGTGGTGAACGTGCTGCGCACGTACTTCGTGCCGTGGCCGGCGATCGAGCAGATCGACACCCGCTACTCGCTGACCCTGTTCACCGTGCGCGGTCGCGTATCGGTGTGGGCGGCGCCCGCTCCCGGGCGCCACCGCCAGTTCGGCCTTGCGCGCAAGGACTTCGACGGTGTCGGCGAGTCGGCGCGCGGCGAGCACGGGAGCCTGCGCCCCGCGGACGCCCTGTCCACGCCCAGCGGCAACCTCGCGCAGCTCATCCGCGGGCGATGGGAGTCGCTGCAGCGCAGCGGCGCCTTCGCCCACGGAGTCGACCCGGAGGCGACCACCGCGACGTGGCACGTGGCCACGATCGCGGTGGTCTGCGCGCTGAGCGTCGCCACCGTGGTCGGTCTGCTCGTCTGACCGCATCTGCGCGTCAGCGCTCCGGATTGAGCGGATCGTGCTGCGCATCGCCGGGCTCTTCGGGCCGCGGGTCGTGGTAGTTCACCACGTCACCCGTGTACACCGCCGCCCCGGCGACCGTCACCGACGGCGCGTCAGGCTGACCGGCCGGGTCGACCGTCGACGAGAGCGCGGCAGCGGTCGCCGCCGTCATCGTCCCGCGGCCGGCACGAGCCATGGCCCGCTCGCTCGGCATCTTCTTCTGGCGCGGGTCGAACGCGTCGCGCAGACCGTCGCCGATGAAGTTGACGCACAGGGCGATCGCGATGATGAACAGGCCCGGCCACCAGAACAGCCACGGGCGCGTGGCGAACGCGGCCTGGTTGTCGGAGACGATCTTGCCCAGCGAGGTGTCGGGCGGCTGCACGCCGAAGCCGAGGTAGCTCAGCGCCGACTCGAGCAGGATCGCACCGGCCATCAGCAGCGTCGCGTTCACGACGATGACGCCGATGGCGTTGGGCAGGATGTGGCGGAAGATGATGCGGCGGTCGCGCGCTCCCGACACCCGTGCGGCGTCCACGAACTCGCGTTCGCGCAGGGTGAGGAATTCGCCGCGCACCAGTCGCGCCATGGTCGTCCATGCGAACAGGCCGATCACGACACCGAGCACCGAAGCGCCGAGGCTGCCGAAGGTCTGACCGAGCACCGCACCGATCACGATGAGCGGGATGGTGATGACGATGTCGGTGAAGCGCATCAGCACCGAGTCGGTGGCCTTGCCGTAGTAGCCGGCGGTGGCGCCGACGACGACGCCGATGGCCGTGGCCACGACGCCGGCGATGACCATCACCATGATCGACTGCTGCGCACCGCGCATCACGACCGCGAAGATGTCACGGCCCACTTCGTCCTGGCCGAACGGGTGCTGGCCGAACTGCAGCGGCCACAGGCTCATGGTCGGAGCGCCGTTGTTGACCTTGTCGGAGATGTCGGTCCACGAGTACTGCCACCAGCCGGGGATGCGAAGTCCCCAGAGGGTGACGCCGACCGACGTGAAGGCGAGCAGGACGATGAGGACGAGGACGACCCCCGAGATCATCGCGCCGCGGTGGCGGAAGAACCGCCGGCGGACGATCTGACCCTGACTGAGGCCCTCGGTCTCCTTCTGCTCGATGGAGATCTCTGCGACCGCGGCTGTCTCCGTGGTCTCGTTTTCCTGTGTGACAGTGGCGTTCATCTCAGCCCACCTTGATTCTCGGGTCGAGGGCCGCGTAGACGAGGTCCGCGATGAGGTTGAACACGACCGCCAGGGTCCCGGTGACGACGAAGAAGGCCATCACGGGATTCGGGTCGACATGACTGAGGCCGTCCACGAACAGCCGGCCCATTCCGGTCCAGCCGAACACGGTCTCGGTGATGACCGCGCCGCCGATGAGCGCGCCCACGTCGAAGGCGATGATCGTCGTGATCGGGATCAGGGCGTTGCGGAAGGCGTGGCGGACGACCACCGTGCGCTGGGTCAGACCCTTCGCGCGTGCGGTGCGGATGTAGTCCTGGTTCATCACCTCGAGCAGGCTCGCACGCGAGTACCGCGTGTAGCTCGCGAACGAGATCAGGATGATGGCGATGGTCGGCAGCAGCAGGTGCGTGTACAGGTCGAGGCCCTGCACCCAGAAGTTGCCGCCGAGGCCGGGGGTGGACGAACCCACCGTCGCGATCGGACGACCGCGGACACGGCTGGAGTTCGCGTACGCCTCCCAGTACGACATGTACTTGTTGAGCGCGATCAGCGCCGCCGACAGGAAGCCGACGATGGCCGTCGTACGCACCACCGGGGCGCGGTCGGGAGCGCCCATGAACCAGCCGATGGCGCCGCTGACGATGATCGACAGCGCGGCCAGGAGCAGGAAGAACCACATCGTCATGCCGTTGAGGATGTAGTTCGTCATCGGGTAGTACAGCGCGATGCCGATGACCGCCACGATGAGCGACGCGTACACGGCCTTGCGGTTGCGCAGACCGGCCGAGATGGCGGTCACGCCGACGGCGATGCCGATCACCAGGGCGCTGTAGACGACGATGCCGATCTCAGGGTCGGCGAACCACTTGGTCAGCGACAGGTAGGTCAGCACCGCGGCGGTGGCGACGGTGCCGATGCCGAAGACGATCAGCCGGCGCTTCCATTTGCCGCCGAGCAGCGACATCCAGATGAGGCCGGCGACCAGTGAGATGCCGATGATCGCTGGAACGGATATGACGGGGTCGCTCAGCCAGTTGTTCATCTGGATGGCGCCGTACTGCTTGAGCAGCACCGCGACCCAGAAGATCGGGAGCGAGAAGAAGAGGAACGCCATCAGCGTCACGCCGTAGTCGAAACCGGTGTACTGGCGCAGGGCCGACACGATGCCGACGGTGATGCCGAGCACGATCGCGACGACCGTGGCGGTGGTGACCAGCGTCAGCGTCGACGTGATCGCGTTCGCCAGGAGCGCGTTGACCGGCTGGTTCTGGACGGAGACGCCCAGGTCGCCCCGGAACAGTCCGCCGAGCCACAGGAAGTAGCGCAGCGGTGCGGGGACATCGAGGTGAAGGAGCTTGATGCGCGATTCCATCAGCTGCTCCTTGTTCGGAGCGCTGCTTTCGCGGAGGTCTTGCAGGGGGTCGCCCGCAAAAGACACGAGGATGTACATCAGGAAGGTCGCGGCGAAGAGTACGAATATCGACGCGACCAGTCGCCGGATGATGAATGAAGCCATGTTGTGGCCGCCTGCCTATCGGTGACGGCGATGGCGGTCGCGGCTGTGCAGCCGCACGCGCCATCGCTGGGAGAAGTCTAACGCGTGGGGTGCAGGCCCGAGGACCTGCACCCCACGTGTGCTCACTGCTGAGCGGACTCAGTGTGAACGGTAAGGATTACTTCTCCGTGGCACCGGAGTCAGTGACCTCCCAGTCCCACGCGTTCCAGAAGATGGTCGGCGCAAGGATCGAGGGGTCGATGTTCGTCACGCGGTCGCTGTACGCGGTCACGCTCGGGAACTGGAAGATGGTGACTCCGTAGAAGTCGTTCCACAGGATCTTGTCGGCCTCCTGCTTGATCTCCATCTGCTTCTCAGCGTCGAACTCCGAGGAGATCTCAGCCGAGAGCTTGTTGATGTCCTCGTTGTTGTAGAAGTTGAGGTTGTTGATGCCGCCGTCCTTGAAGATGGCGGTCCAGTCGGTCACCGACAGGCTCGTCGACTGCCAGCCGAAGAACACCGCGTCGTAGGCGCCGGGCGTGCCCAGCAGACCGCTCCACTTGTCCGAACCGCAGTCGGTGACGTTGAAGCCGGCCTGAGCGGCCGAAGCCTGGATCAGGGCGAACTCGTTGACACGGCGCGGGTTGTTGGTCGCGTAGAGGACGCAGACGTCCTTGTTGGTGATGCCGGACTCGGCGAGGAGCTGCTTGGCGCCCTCGATGTCGACATCCGCGAACGCCTCGGAGCCGTTGTTGGCGACCGACTCGTCGTAGCCCTCGGCGCCCGGGACGAAGATCTGCGACGAACGGAGCAGAGCGTCGTCGCCGACGATCGGCTTGATCAGCTTGTCGAGGATCTCCTGGCGGGGAACCGTCTTGAGGAACGCCTCACGGACCTTCGGGTCCTTGAAGATGTTCTCCGGGTTCTTGCCCTGGTCGAACTGCAGGTCGAGGTGCTCGTACGTGCCCTCGACGCCGGTGTCCACCGTCACGCCGTCGATCGCGTCGACAGCGGTCTTGAGGTCCGCGGTCGCCTGCGGCGAGATGATGTCGACCTCACCGTTGGCCAGTGCCTGCGACGCCGCGAGCGGGTCGGAGATGAACCGGACGGTGATCTCCTCGATGTGCGGGGCGTTCTCGCCCTTGTACTCGGGGTTCGCCTTCAGGGTGATGTACTGGTCGGCGACGAAGTCGCTGATCTGGTACGGGCCGCTCGCGGTGACGAGCTTGGCGTCATCGGGCATCTCGGTGAAGTTGAAGCCCGCGTTCCAGAACGCCGACAGCTTCGCGAGCGAAGCGTCGTCCTTGTCCTGGATCGCCTTGATGATGGCGTCCTTGGCTTCCTTCGGGTCGTCGATGCCGAGCGCCTCTTCACCGATCACGTGAGCCGGCAGCGGCGACGCGAACGAGAGCTCCCAGTCGACGTACGGCTTCGAGTAGACCAGCGTGATCGACTTGCCGTCGTCGCTGATCTCGGGGGTGTCGTGCACCAGACCGAACTGAGCGTCCGGGGTCGCGCCCGAGTCGAAGAACACGACGTCCTTCGGGAACGCGTCCGTGAACTCGCCCGTCTCCTGGTCGGTGTACTCGGTCGGGTCGAAGTCAGGCGTGTCGAGGGCGCGCGACAGTGCGGCCCAGTTCAGCATGAGGTCGGCCGCGTCGACGTCGGTGCCGTCGGACCACTTGACGCCGTCGGCGATCGTGTACTTGATCGTCAGCGGGTCGTCGGAGACCTTCTCGTACGAACCGAAGGAGGTGTTCTTCACCAGCTCCGGCGTGTTGTTGTAGTAGTTGAAGCCGTCGAGGACGAGGTAGTTGATGTTGTTGTTCGCCGTGGCGTTGCCGTAGGACGTGTTGCCGTTCATCGAGTAGAACGCCTGGTTCCACGCAGCGGTGATCGACGAGCCCTCGACGAGACCGGAGTCGTCGCCCGAGTTGTCGCCGCCACCGGCGGCGCAGCCCGAGATCGCCAGTGCGCCGACTGCGGCGAGTGCCACCGCAGCCGAGATGCGCTTCATTCTCACTGTTCCTCCTGTGCAGGGTAGTGCGCGCGCGTCAGACCTGGGCCAGACGGGCGCGCGGATGGGAAAACGATAAGTGTCCCTCGTGAGATGGTCAAAACGATCGGCCAAAACGTTACAGAGCCTTAACTCAATCGACGCGGAGTGTGACAATCTGACAAGATGACCGCCTCGACCCCTCCCCCAGGCAGGAGGGAATCCACTACGCTCCCGCCGCTCGCGCCGTACGAGCGCAAGCGAATGACCTGGGAGGTCTGGATCGTCCTGGCCGTCACGGTCGGACAGTCCGCGCTGTACTCCGTGCTGTCGCTGGTGCGCAAGCTCCTGGCGCCCGTTCCGCTGGGCTCGCAGCAGACGCAGGTGAACCCGTCGCGCGACGCGCAGGCGGTGTGGGATGTCGTCTACCAGCTGCTGGCCGTGTTCTTCGCGCTGGCCCTGGTGGCCCTCGTGGTGTACCTGCTGTGGGAGCCCGGAGGCAATGCGCTGCGGCGCATCGGGCTGGACTTCACCCGGTTCGGCGGCGACCTGGGGCGCGGCATCCTGCTCGCCGCCGTCATCGGCCTGCCGGGACTCGCGCTCTACGCGGTGGGGCGCATGCTCGGCATCACCGTGGCCGTCGTCGCCTCGCCGCTGGACGCGGCCTGGTGGACCGTGCCGCTCCTCGTCCTGTCGGCGCTGCGCGCGGGGCTCACCGAAGAGGTGATCTTCATCGCGTACCTGTTCGACCGCCTGCGACGACTGGGGTGGAACGACTGGTCCATCATCCTCACCGCCGCGGCGCTGCGCGGCGCGTACCACGCCTATCAGGGGATCGGCGCCATCGTCGGCAACGTGGTCATGGGCATCGTCTTCGGCTGGTGCTATCGCCGATGGGGGCGCGTGATGCCCCTGGTGATCGCGCACACGCTCCTCGACGTGGTCGCCTTCGTCGGCTACCCGCTCGCCGCGGCGCTCTGGCCTGGCGTCTTCGCGCCCATTCCGACGCCGACTCCCACCCCCACCCCCACGAACTGAAACGACGACGGGATGCCGGGGGCACCGGCATCCCGTCGTCGTCACGTCGTCAGGCGAAGGCCTCGATGGGCGGGCAGGCGCACACCAGGTGGCGGTCGCCGTAGGCCTGGTCGATGCGGCGCACCGGCGGCCAGTACTTCGTGCGGACGAGCGCGTGGACGGGGTACACGGCGGTCTCGCGCGAGTACGGATGCGTCCACTCGCCCGCGACGACGGACTCCGCCGTGTGCGGGGCGTTAGCCAGCGGGTTGTCGTCGGCGGGCCACTCCCCCGCCGCGACGCGGTCGGCCTCGGTCTTGATCGCGATCATGGCCTCGATGAATCGCTCGATCTCGCCGAGGTCCTCCGACTCCGTCGGCTCGACCATGAGCGTGCCCGCCACCGGGAACGACATCGTCGGGGCGTGGAAGCCGTAGTCGATGAGACGCTTGGCCACGTCGTCGACCGAGACGCCCGTCGCCTCCTTGAGGGGACGCAGGTCGAGGATGCACTCGTGCGCGACGAGGCCGTCCTCGCCGGTGTAGAGCACCGGGAAGTGGTCGCGCAGCCGGAAGGCGATGTAGTTCGCCGACAGCACCGCCGCCGCGGTCGCGTTGCGCAGGCCCTCGGCGCCCATCATGCGCACGTACGCCCACGAGATCGGCAGGATGCTCGCCGAGCCGTGCGGCGCGGCCGAGATCGGGCCGCCGTCGAACACGCCGCCGGCGTGGTCCTTGCGCTGCGCGAGCGGGTGGCTGGGCAGGTAGGGCGCGAGATGCGCCTTGGCCGCCACCGGGCCGACGCCCGGGCCGCCGCCGCCGTGCGGGATGGCGAACGTCTTGTGCAGGTTCAGGTGCGACACGTCGCCGCCCAGGTCGCCGAAGCGCGCGTAGCCCAGGAGCGCGTTGAGGTTCGCACCGTCCACGTACACCTGGCCGCCCGCGTCGTGCACCGCCTGCGTGATCTCGAGCACGTCGTGCTCGTACACGCCGTGCGTGGACGGGTACGTGATCATGAGGGCGGCGAGCTCGTCGGCGTTGTCGGCGATCTTCGCGCGAAGGTCGTCGAGGTCGACGTTGCCGGCGTCGTCGCATGCGACCACCACCACCCGCATGCCGGCCAGCACCGCCGAGGCTGCGTTCGTGCCGTGCGCGGACGACGGGATGAGGCACGCCGTGCGACCGAGGTCGCCGTTGGCGCGGTGGTAGCCGCGGATCGCCATGAGGCCGGCGAGCTCCCCCTGCGAGCCCGCGTTGGGCTGCAGCGACACGGCGTCGTACCCCGTGACCTCGGCCAGCCACACCTCGAGCTGCTCGATCATCGCGAGGTAGCCGCGGACGTCGTCCTCAGGCGCGAACGGGTGCACGCGCGAGAACTCGGGCCACGACACGGCCGCCATCTCGGTGGCCGCGTTGAGCTTCATCGTGCACGAGCCGAGCGGGATCATGCCGCGATCCAGTGCGTAGTCTCGGTCGGCGAGCTGCTTGAGGTAGCGCATCATCGCCGTCTCGGAGCGGTGGGAGTTGAACACCGGATGGGTGAGGAACTCCTCGGTGCGCCGGAGCCCGGACGGCACCGCGGCGAGAGGCTCGGCATCCGCGAACGGGATGGTGCGCTCGCCCTGCTCGCCTGCCCCGAGGAACTCGTCCTCGGGCAGCCCGAACGCCCACGCGACGGCGGCCAGGTCGGCCTCGGTGGTGGTCTCGTCGACCGAGACGCCGACCGTGGCGTCGTCCACCCACGCCAGCTGGTAGCCCAGCGAACGCGCCCGCTCGATCACGCGGCGCGCGGTGCCGGGCGTCGCGACCCGGATGGTGTCGAAGAACGACTCCGAGCGCAGCGACAGTCCGTACCCGCGCAGGCGGTCGGCGAGCGCCTCGGCCTTCTTCGCCACGTCGGTCGCGATCGCGCGGAGGCCCTCGGGACCGTGGTAGACCGCGTACATCGACGCCATGACGGCCAGCAGCACCTGCGACGTGCAGATGTTCGACGTGGCCTTCTCGCGGCGGATGTGCTGCTCGCGCGTCTGCAGCGCGAGGCGGTAGGCGGGGTGGCCGGCGGCATCCTGCGACACGCCGACCAGTCGGCCGGGCAGCTGACGCTCGAGACCCTGACGCACGGCCATGTAGCCGGCGTGGGGTCCGCCGAAGCCCAGCGGCACGCCGAAGCGCTGCGTCGTGCCCACGGCGACGTCGGCGCCGAACGAGCCGGGCGAGCGCAGCAGCGTGAGCGAGAGGATGTCGGCGGCGACAACGACGAGCGCGCCCGCGACGTGCGCGGCGTCGACCACACCGGACGGGTCCCACACGCGGCCCGAGGCGCCGGGGTACTGCACCAGCACACCGAATAGCTCGTCGGGCAGCGTCGCGCCGTGCGCGAGGTCGAGCTCGACGAGCTCGATGCCGACAGCGGCCGCGCGGTGCGCGAGCAGCGCCTTGGTCTGGGGCAGGGCGTCGACGTCGACGACGAACACGTTCGAGGTCGACTTCGAGCCGCGCCGGGCGACCAGCATGCCCTCGACGACGGCCGTCGACTCGTCGAGCATCGAGGCGTTCGCCGTCGCGAGCCCCGTGAGATCGGTCACCATCGTCTGGAAGTTGATGAGCGCCTCCAGGCGCCCCTGCGAGATCTCGGGCTGGTACGGCGTGTACGCGGTGTACCAGGACGGGTTCTCGAGCACGTTGCGCGCGATCACCGACGGCGTGAACGTGTCGGAGTAGCCCAGGCCGATCATCGGGCGCGCGACGCGGTTCTGCGACGCCAGCACGCGCAGCTCGGCCAGCGCCTCCGCCTCGGTGGCCGCGGGCGGGATGTCGCTCGTGGTGCGCGGCGCGGCATGGATGGATGCCGGCACCGCCGCCTCGACGAGCGCGTCGACGCTGTCGTAGCCGAGGGCGTCGAGCATCGTGCGCTGGGCGGCGGCATCTGTCCCGATGTGACGGTCGGCGAACAGACCCGTCATTCGGCGCCGCCCGTGAGCGAGACGTACGCGTCGCGGTCGAGGAGCTCTGCCACGGCGGCCGGGTCGACCGTGATCTTCACCAGCCAGCCGGCGCCGAACGGGTCGGCGTTGACGAGCGAGGGGTCGTCGACGACGGCCTCGTTGACGGCGACGACCTCACCGGTGAGCGGGGCGTAGAGCTCGCCGACGGACTTGGTGGACTCGATCTCGCCGACCACCGTCGCGGCCGTCACGGAGCTGCCGACGGCCGGGAGCTCGACGAACACGACGTCGCCGAGCTTGTCGGCGGCGTACTCGGTGATGCCCACCGTCGCGGTGTCGCCGTCCAGGGCGACCCACTCGTGCTCGGCGGTGTACTTGAGGGCGGTGAGGTCGGTCATTTGTTCCTCCGGTAGAAAGGCAGGGCGGTCACGGTCGCGGGGATGCGGGTCCCCCGCACGTCGATGAAGAGCTGGGCGCCGGGCTCGCTCGCGGCGGGCGAGACGAAGGCCATGGCGATGGGGTGTCCGAGCGTCGGGCTGAGGGCGCCGCTGGTGATCTCGCCGACGGGCTCGGTGGCGTCGGCGGCGTCGAACACCAGGTAGCCGGCACGACCGGCACGACGACCGTCGGAGACGAGGCCGACCAGCACCGGGGCGTCGGCGGACACCACGGCGGCAAGGCCCGACTTCCCGACGAACGCTGCCTTGTCGACCGCCACGACCCGGCCGAGGCCCGCCTGGGCGGGCACCATGTCGAGCGACAGCTCGTGGCCGTACAGCGGCATCCCCGCCTCCAGACGCAGCGTGTCGCGTGCCGCGAGGCCGGCCGGCACGAGGCCGAGGGGCTCGCCCGCGGCCAGCAGTGCGTCCCACAGGGCCGGTGCGGCCTCGTTGGGCACGAGCAGCTCGAAGCCGTCCTCGCCGGTGTAGCCGGTGCGCGCGACGAACAGCGGTGCGCCGTCGAAGGAACCCGAGGACCAGGCGTAGTAGCCGAGGTCGGCGAACGAGGGCGCCACGTCGGCGATCCCGGCCGTCGCCTCCACGATCGCGCGGGCCTGGGGGCCCTGCACCGCGATGAGCGACATCGCGTCGGTGCGGTCGTCGACCTCGACGGCGAACCCCTCGACGCGCTCGGCGAACGCCGCGGCGACGGCATCCCGGTTGCCGGCATTGGCGATCACGAGGAAGCGGTCCTGGGCGATGCGGTAGACGATGACGTCGTCGACGATGCCGCCCGACTCGGCGAGCACGAGCGAGTACTTCGCCTTGCCGTCGCGCATCGGCGAGATGGCGCCCGCCAGCGCGAAGTCGAGGAATGCGGCGGCGTCCTCGCCCTCGACGCCGAACTCGGCCATGTGCGAGATGTCGAACAGTCCCGCGGCCGTGCGCACCGCGTGGTGCTCGGCGAGGTCGGAGCTGTAGCGGACCGGCATGAGCCAGCCGCCGAAGTCGGTGAAGGATGCCCCGAGCGCCTCGTGGCGGTCGTGAAGAGCAGTCGTGCGGAGTTCGGTCATGAGTTCTCCCGGTCGCGGACGGGCAGACGTCGATCGACGTCTGTGAACTCCCCCTCTGTCATCGGCCTGAGAGTTTCACCGGGTGCTGCGGGCACCCGGTTTTCACCGTCGGCGGATCCCGAGCGCTGTGCACCGGAGATCACTTTCCAGAGTCGGCCTGCCCGAACGGTACGCGTACCTGAGAGATTGGCGGGGAGGCTTGCTCCTTCGGTGCTCGACGATCGCGCTGCCGAGGCTCTCCCGCCCGGGTCACGGGCCGATATTGACTTGCGCAGCCAGCATACCGGTCGGCGCGGTCAGCCGACGCAGGAGCCCGACGACACCGTGTCTGCCAGTGACGGCGCACGCGCGACGACGGGGGTGAGCTCGGCCATGGTCATGGCGTACCCGAGGTTCTCGTCGTCCTCGGCGCGCGCGAAGACGACCCCCGCGACGGCGCCGTCGGCGGTCAGCAGCGGTCCGCCCGAGTTGCCCGGGCGCACCTGCGTCTGCAGCGCGTAGATCTCGCGGGGGTTGAGCGACCTGTCGTACACGTCGGGGACGTTCGCGGTGCCCACCGACAGCACTCCGGCGGTCACCATCGTGAAGGGTCCGCCGAACGGATATCCCTGGACCACGGCGGCGTCGCCGGCGGCGAGCGTCGGCGAGAACGGCAGCGCCTTCGCGCCCAGGTCGTCGACGGCGATCACGGCGAGGTCGTCGACCGGGTCGAAGTAGACGATGCGCCCCTCCCGCGCCGCGACGCCGGGGAGCTCGACGATCGGCGTGTCGACGCCCGCGACGACGTGGGCGTTGGTGACGACGCGGTCGCGGGCGATGACGAATCCGCTCCCGGCCGATCCGCGGCCGCAGGCGTACGCGTTGCCCGACACGCGGGCCACGGATGCCGCGGCCCGCTCCAGATCCGGATCCCCCAGTTCGATCGGGGGCGCCTGCTCGGCGGTGCCGGGTCCGAGCAGGTCGCCGAGGCCCGGCAGCGCGTCGTCGAGCACGGCCCCGCGCAGCTGCGCGAGCGCGGCGGCCACCGGATCGGGCGTCGCCTGCTCGATGCCGCGGAGGATGAGGGAGGAGGAGACGGCGGGCGAGACGACCGGGATGCCGGCACCGGCGATGGCAGGCGCGACGAACGCGAGCGCCAGCACCGCCGCCAGCACCGAGGCGATGCCGCCGAGGAACCGCTCGACACCGCGGAGCTTGAGGCGGTCGGCGCCGGAACGCAGCGCGGCCCCGATCGCGGCGCCGACGGCGGCCCCGAGGAACAGCAGTCCGAGCGCCGTGATCAGCACCGCCGGCCCGCGCCACACCGCGGACGGCACCCACGAGCTCACGAGCGGGGTGAGCCAGAACGCGGCGAACGCGCCGGCTGCCAGCCCCGCGAACGTGCCGATGCTCGCGAAGAACCCGCGACGCACGCCCGCGATGCAGGCGCCGACGAGGATGAGGACGATGAGCGCGTCGACGACGATCATCCGCACCTCCGCATCCGCCCGACCGGTCTGGTCAGGCTACGCATCCTGGCTGTGAGGAGACCGCGACACCCCCGGGCCCGGCACGGTTCATGACGGACGCTGTTTGGCTTTTGGTCAGAGTGACACTATGATCGTTCCGACAGTTAGAGTCACTATGACCAGAACCGCTCCTGAACCCCGATCCTCCGCCGACGCGATCCGCGTGGCGGTGTCCACCGTGATCTTCACGCTGCGGCGACTGCAGGGCAGCGACGCCGTCCAGGTGGTGCTCCCGCTGGTGCGACGCACGCGCGATCCCCACGAGGGTCAGTGGGCGCTGCCCGGCGGGTGGCTGGACGCGACCGAGGGCTTGAACACCGCGGCATCCCGCACCCTCGCCGAGACGACCGGGCTGGCACCGAGCTATCTCGAGCAGCTCTACGCGTTCGGCGACGTGGACCGCTCCCCCACGCGCGTCGTGTCGATCGTGTACTGGGCGCTGCTGCGCGCCGACGAGATCACCGACGCCAGCGTCGAGAACGTGCAGTGGTTCGACGCCACCGCCCTGCCCCGGCTCGCGTTCGACCACAACGAGATCGTCGACTACGCGCTGTGGCGGCTGCGCAACAAGGTCGGCTACAGCCGCATCGCGCACGGGCTGCTGGCCGACGAGTTCACCCTCGCCGAGCTGCGCGAGGTGTACGAGGCGATCCTCGGCAAGCGCCTGGACCCTGCGAACTTCCGCCGCCAGGCGGAGAACTCCGGCACCCTCATCCCCACCGACCGCTTCCGCACCGGCAGCCACCGGCCGGCGCGGCTCTACCGCTACAACCAGGACGTGGAGCTCGCCGAACGCGGCCCGCTCAGCGCCCGTCACTGAACACCAGAACGAAAGCGTCCGACATGTCCGCCGTCAACATCACCCTCCAGCCCCGGCCCGAACTCGACGCCTCCGTCGATCACGCCATCCAGGCGATCGTCGCCGGCGCCGCGACCGGGGAGACCTGCAACACCGACCTCGCGGCCGGGCCGTGGGACTTCGACACGCGACCCGGGTACGGTCCCGGCTCGTCGATGGGCGACGTCATCCCGACCGGTTCGCCGCGTCAGGGCGAGCTGCCGCGCGAGTACCGCGAGGCCTCGGAGCCCGAGCTCGCCGAGCGCATCCGCGCCGCGAAGGCGACCCTCGGCGAGCGCGTCGTCGTGCTCGGCCACTTCTACCAGCGCGAAGAGGTCGTCGTGCACGCCGACTACGTGGGCGACTCCTTCCAGCTCGCCAACGCCGCGCTGGAGCACCCCGACGCCGAGGCCATCGTGTTCTGCGGCGTCCACTTCATGGCCGAGACCGCCGACCTGCTGTCACGTCCCGAGCAGGCGGTGATCCTCCCCAACCTCGCCGCCGGCTGCTCGATGGCCGACATGGCCGACATCGACCAGGTCGAGGAGTGTTGGGAGCAGCTCGCCGAGGTCTACGGAGACATGGACGAGAAGGATGCCGACGGCCTCGTGCCGGTGATCCCCGTCACGTACATGAACTCCAGCGCCGCGATCAAGGGCTTCGTCGGGCGCCACGGCGGCATCGTGTGCACGTCGTCCAACGCGCGGACGGTGCTCGAGTGGGCGTTCCAGCGCGGACGCCGCGTCCTCTTCTTCCCCGACCAGCACCTGGGCCGCAACACCGCGAAGGCGATGGGCGTGCCGCTGGAGCAGATGCCGATGTGGAACCCGCGCAAGCCGCTGGGCGGGGCATCCGTCTCCGCCATCGAGGACGCGCGCGTGATCCTGTGGCACGGCTTCTGCTCGGTGCACCGCCGCTTCTCGGTCGACCAGATCGACAAGGCGCGCGCCGAGCACCCGGGCGTGCGGGTCATCGTGCACCCCGAGTGCCCGATGGACGTCGTCGATGCGGCCGACGAGTCGGGGTCGACCGACTACATCCGCAAGGCCATCGAGGCGGCAACCGAGCCGACGACGTTCGCGATCGGCACGGAGGTCAACCTGGTGCAGCGCCTGGCTGCGGCGAACCCGCAGCACGAGATCTTCTGCCTGGACCCCGTGGTGTGCCCGTGCTCGACGATGTACCGCATCCACCCCGGCTACCTCGCGTGGGTCCTGGAGGGTCTCGTCGACGGCGAGGTGCGCAACCGGATCACGGTTCCGCAGGACGTCGCCGACCCGGCGCGCCTCGCGCTGGAGCGGATGCTGGCCGCCAAGCCGCCGGCAGCGCCCGCCGCCGACTGGGAGAACGCGTCATGACCCACGCGGTGGTGGTCGGCTCGGGGATCGCCGGGCTGCTCACCGCGCTGCACGCCGTCGAGCACGGCTGCCGGGTCACGCTCGTGACGAAGGACGTGCTCGAGCACGCCAACACCCGGTACGCGCAGGGCGGGATCGCCGGCGTCATGTTCGACGACGACCGCGCCGAGGACCATGTGCGCGACACGCTCATCGCCGGGGCCGGGCTCGGCGACCCCGGGGCCGTGCGGGTCCTCGTCGCCGAGGGGCCCGCACGCATCCGCGAGCTGATCGAGCTCGGAGTGGCCTTCGACCGTGACGACAGCGGCGGGTTCGTGAAGGGGCTGGAGGCGGCGCACTCCTACCCGCGCATCCTCCACGCCGGCGGCGACGCCACCGGCACGGCGATCGAGAAGGCCCTCGTCGCGCGCCTGCGGGCGAGCGAGGTCACGGTCATCGAGCACGCGTTCCTCGTCGACCTCGTCGTCGAGGGCGGCCGCGCGAGCGGGGTCGAGCTGCTGATCGGGGAGACCGACGACGTCCGCGGTCGTCGCGACACGATCCGCGCCGACGCGGTCGTGCTGGCCACCGGCGGCGCCGGGGAGCTCTACGCGCACTCGACGAACCCCGCCGTGGCCACGGGGGACGGCATCGCCGCGGCGATCCGCGCCGGTGCCGCCGTCGCCGACCTCGAGTTCTTCCAGTTCCACCCGACCGTGCTCGCCGTCGGCGACTCGTTCCTGGTGTCGGAGGCGGTGCGCGGCGAGGGGGCGACGCTGGTCGATGAGCACGGCCGCCGGTTCGCGTTCGACGCGCACCCCGACGGCGAGCTCGCCCCGCGCGATGTCGTCGCCCGGGCGATCGCCGCGCAGATGGAGGCGCAGGGCGATCGCCCCGTCTTGCTCGACGCGACCGGCATCCATTCCGCCGACCCCGGCGAGCGCGCGCGGTTCCTTGCCCGGCGATTCCCGACGATCGACCGCGCGGTGCGGGAGCGGGGCCTGGATTGGGCGCTCGAGCCCATCCCGGTGACCCCGGCCGCGCACTACCTCATGGGCGGCGTCGCCACCGATCTGTTCGGCCGCACGAGCATCCCCGGGGTGTACGCCGTGGGCGAGGCCGCCCGCACCGGCGTGCACGGCGCCAACCGCCTCGCCTCGAACTCGCTGCTGGAAGGCGCGGTGTTCGGCGCGCGGGCCGGCGACGCGATCGCGGCGGACGCGGCATCCCGATCGTGGCCGGTCGCGCCCGCGTCCCCCGTCGCCCTGCGAGCGCCCGTCGACGCGGTGCCGGTGCCGGCGTTCTCGCGCGCCGCCCTGCAGGAGCTCATGTGGGAGGATGCCGGACTCGTCCGCGACGAGACCGGCCTCGCGCACGCGGCATCCGTCATCGCGCGATGGCGCGCGCAGCACCGCACCCTCGTCACCGAGCACCAGTTCGAGGACGAGAACCTGCTGCTGGTGGCCGCGCAGGCCGTAGCGGCGGCCCGCGCCAGGCGGCTGTCGGTCGGCGCGCACTTCCGCTCCGATGCGCCCGCCGCGCGCCTCGCCGGGGAGCCGGCCACCGCCGTCGCCCCCGCCGGTGCGCCGAGCCCGACCGCACGGGCGCTGCGCAGTCCCGTCCCCGCACGGAAGGAGGCGGTCGCATGCTGAGCCGCGCCCACATCGACCGGGTCGTCGCGGCCGCCCTCGACGAGGACGCGCCTTGGGGCGACCTCACCAGCGAGGCGCTCATCCCGGCGAACGCCGTCGCGCGCGCCGAGCTCGTGGCGCGCGAGCGCGGAGTCTTCTCGGGGAGCGAGGTCTTCGAGGCGGCGTTCCGGCTCACCGACCCGACGATCCAGGTGCAGCTCCTCGTCGAGGACGGCGAATGGTTCGAGCCCGGCGCCGTGCTCGCGGTGGTGACCGGTCCGGCACGCGGCGTGCTGACGGCCGAGCGCATCGGGCTCAACTTCACGCAGCGGATGTCGGGCATCGCGACGCTCACCGGCGCCTACGTCGCGCAGGTCGCGCACACCGGCGCCCGCATCGCCGACACCCGCAAGACGACACCGGGGCTGCGCGCGTTCGAGCGCAAGGCCGTGCGCGACGGCGGCGGGCGCAACCACCGCCACTCGCTGTCGGACGCCGTCATGGCCAAGGACAACCACCTCGCCGTGCTGGCGCAGAAGGGCGTCTCGCCGACGGCGGCCCTGCTGGCCGCCAAGGACCTCCTCCCCCACACCACGCACATCGAGGTCGAGGTCGACCGGCTCGACCAGGTCGAGCCGGTGCTCGCCGCCGGCATCGGCACGATCATGCTCGACAACTTCTCGCTCGAGGACCTTCGCACCGGCGTCGCCCAGGTCGCCGGACGCGCCACGGTGGAGGCATCCGGCGGGGTCTCGCTCGAGACCGTGCGCGCGATCGCCGAGACCGGCGTCGACGTCATCTCGGTCGGCGCCCTCACGCACTCCGCCCGCGCGCTCGACCTCGGCCTGGACGTGCGGATCGACGCCGGCTGACCGGCATAGGGGCACCACGATGAGCATGCTCTACCTCGACAATGCGGCGACCACGCCGGTGCGGCCCGAGGTGCTCGAGGCGATGACGCCGTACCTCACCCGCTGGTACGGCAACGCGTCGAGCCATCACACGGTGGGCGAAGCGGCCGCCGCGGCGCTCGCCGACGCACGCGCCCGCGTGGCGCGCGTGCTCGGGCTGCGCGGCGGAGACATCGTCTTCACCTCCGGGGGCACCGAGGCCAACAACCTCGCGATCAAAGGGATCGCGATCGCCGCCGCGCAGCGCCGCGACGACCGCCGCGCCCACGTCGTGACGACGCCCATCGAGCACGAGTCGGTCCTCGAGTCCGTCGCCTACCTCGAGCGCGTCCACGGCTTCGCGGCGACGCGGGTGCCGGTCGACGCGCGGGGCCGCGTGAGCCCGGATGCCGTCGCCGGCGCGGTCCGCGAGGACACCGTGCTGGTGAGCATCGGGTACGCGAACAACGAGGTCGGCACCATCCAAGATGCCGCGGCCCTGGCCGCCGTCGCGCGCGCGGCGCGAGTGCCGCTGCACCTCGACGCCGTCCAGGCCGCCGGCTGGCTCCCGCTGTCGGCAGCCGAGCTCGGGTACGACGCCATCTCGCTGGCGGGCCACAAGCTGGGCGCGCCCAAGGGCACCGGGGTGCTCGGCATCCGCGGCCGGATCCCCCTCGAGCCCCTCCTGCACGGCGGCGGGCAGGAGCGCGGCCGACGCAGCGGCACCGAGGACGTCGCCGGTGCCGTCGGGTTCGCGACGGCGCTGGAGCTCGCCGAGGCCGACAGGGTCGAGGCATCCGCCCGCGTCGCCGCGATCCGGGACCGGTTCATCGGCCGCGTGCTCGCCGCCGTCCCTTCCGCCCGCCTCACCGGCGACCCCGACCACCGGCTCCCCGGCACGGCGAGCTTCACCTTCGCCGGCACCAGCGGCGAGGCGGTGCTGCTCGAGCTCGAGCGCCGCGGCGTCGTGTCGTCGAGCGGGTCGGCGTGCGCCGCGGGAAGCGACGAGCCCTCGCACGTGCTCGTCGCGATGGGCGTGGCCCCCGATGTGGCGCAGACGGCGGTGCGGTTCACCTTCCCCCGCTGGCTGAACGCCCCGCTGGACGCCGTCGCCGACGCCGTCGAAGCGTCCGTCGCCGCGGTATCCGGCACGGAGCCCGGGGGTGCGACGGCCCCGTAGGATCGGGACGTGACCCCTGTCGTGACCGTGATCGTGCCCGGCTACGACGTGGCACCCTATGCCGTCGAAGCCCTCGATTCGCTGCGCGCGCAGACGCGCCGGGACTGGGTCGCGGTGCTCGTGGACGACGCCTCCACCGACGGCACCGGAGCGCTGTTCGACGCCGCCGCGGCGGCCGACGAGCGGTTCCAGGTGGTGCACCATCGCGAGCAGCGTGGTCTCGGCGCAGCACGCAACACCGGACTGGACCTGGTGCGCACACCCTTCGTCGGCTTCCTCGACGCCGACGACCGGCTCACCCCCCGCGCGCTGGAGCGCCTCGTCAGCACGCTCGCCGACAGCGGCAGCGACTTCGCGCTCGGCGCCTACGTGCGCCTGCGCCCCGACGCCGCGGGCGGCTACGCCGCGGGCGTCGTGCAGCCATGGGTCGCGGCGGCGACGGCCCCGGCGCGCATCGGCACCACCATCGACGAGCACCCCGAGGCATCCGGCAACATCGTCGCGTGGTCGAAGGTGAGCCGCACCGATCTGTGGCAGCGCACCGGGCTGCGCTTCCCCGTCGGCCGCGCCTACGAGGACCAGATCGTCGCCCAGCAGATGTACACGCGGGCGCGGGCCTTCGACGTCATCCCCGACGTCGTGGTCGAGTGGCGCGAGCGTGCCGACGGCTCGTCGATCACGCAGCACAAGGACGAGCTCCCGGTGCTGCGCGACTACCTCGAGGCGCTGGCGGGAGGGATCGCGGTGCTGGATGCCGCGGGCCATCCGCGGGCGGCGGCATCCCGGGTCCGCCTCATCCTCGGCATGGACCTCCCGCCGCTGGTCGAGCTCGCCCGCACCCACCCCGACGACGCGTACCGCCGCGAGCTCGGCGAGTTCACCCGGACGCTGTGGGCGCGCGCCGACGCCCTCGCACTGCCGGATCCCGTCGACACCGCGCTGGCCGCCGCACGCCTGTGGTGACGACGCCCGCCGCCTGAGCGGCCCCGCCGAGGGGGCTCTTCTCAGGCCTCGTCGCGGAACGCCGCATCACCGGCGGACGGAGCCACGACCACGGGGGCGCCGACGTCGGGCGCGCTGTCGGCGCGCCGCTCGGGATGGTCGGCGGGCGGCTCGGCCTCCTCCGCCTCGGCTTCGGTCTCGAGGACGCGCGTGGTCGCGATCTGCTCCGCGGCCAGCTCGGCGTACAGACCGCCCGCCGCCAGCAGCGACGCGTGCGTCCCCGACTCGACGATGCGGCCGGCCTCGACGACGTGGATGACGTCGGCGGCGATGACGGTCGACAGCCGGTGTGCGATCGACAGCGTGGTGCGGCCGCGGGCGGCGGCATCCAGCGCCTCCTGGACCACCCGCTCCGACACCGTGTCGAGCGCGGACGTCGCCTCGTCCAGGAGCAGCACGGGCGGGTCCTTCAGCAGCACCCTCGCGATCGCGATGCGCTGCTTCTCGCCGCCTGAGAGCCGGTAGCCGCGCTCGCCCACGACGGTGTCGTAGCCGTTCTCGAACCGCTCGATCACGTGGTGGATGTTCGCGGCGCGGCACGCGGCCTCGAGCTCGGCGTCGGTCGCGTCGGGCTTGGCGTAGCGCAGGTTCTCGCGGATCGTCGCGTGGAAGAGGTAGGTCTCCTGCGACACGATGCCGACGCTGTCGACGATGGACTCCTGGCGGAGGCGGCGGACGTCCTCACCCGCGAACAGCACGGACCCGCCGGATGCCTCGTACAGCCGCGGCGTCAGATACAGCACGGTGGTCTTCCCCGCGCCCGAGGGCCCCACGAACGCGACGTGCTGCCCCGGCTCGGCCGTGAACGAGACGCCGCGCAGCGTCGCCCGCGCGTCGGGTGCGGCATCCGGATACCGGAACACCACGTCGCGGAACTCGATGCGGCCCACCGGCCCCGGCGCCTGCGCCACGTCGATCGCGTCGGGCGCGTCGCTGATCGCGGGCACCAGGTCGAGGTACTCGAAGATGCGCGCGAACAGCGCGGCGGAGGTCTGCAGGTCGAGCGAGACGCGCATGAGGCCCATGAGCGGCATGAGCAGCCGCGCCTGCACCGTGGTGAACGCCACGATCGTGCCGGCCGTGAGCACGTCGGCGCTCCCGGTGATCAGGTAGCCCGACACCAGGTAGATCACCGCGGGGACGCTCGCCATGAGCACCTGCACGACCGCGAAGAACCCCTGGCCGCTCATCGCGCGGCGCACCTGCAGCCGCACCTGGTTGGTGTTCTCGTCGGCGTAGCGCGCCGATTCGGTGCGCTGCCGGTTGAACGACTTGGAGAGCAGGATGCCCGAGACGCTCAGGGTCTCCTGCGTGATCGCGGTGAGCTCGGACAGCGACTCCTGCGTCTCGCCCGCGATGCGCGCGCGCACCTGCCCGACCCGGCGCTGCACCAGCACGAGGAACGGCATCAGGACGACCGCGATGATGGTCAGCCGCCAGTCGATGAGGATCATCGCCACGAGCGACGCGACCACCGTCACGGCGTTGCCGAGGATGCTCGTCACCGTGTTCGTCAGCACACCCGAGACGCCGCCGACGTCGTTCTGCAGGCGCGATTGGATGACGCCGGTCTTGGTGCGCGTGAAGAACCCGAGCTCCATCGACTGCAGGTGGTCGAACAGCTTCACCCGCAGATCGCCGGTGACCTGGTTGCCGACGGTGGACGTGAACCACGTCTGCACGACGCCCACACCTGCGGAGAGCAGGAAGAGCCCGATCATCGCGAGCACGAGCGTCCACAGCAGTGCGAGGTCGGGAGGCGACCCGTCGACCGGGAACAGCGCGTCGTCGAACACGCGCTGCACGAGCAGCGGCGGGATCACCGCGATGCCCGCACCGGCGACGACGAGGATGCCGGTGATGACGATCGACCACGTGTACGGCCGGAAGAGCGCGACGACCCGGCTGCCCAGATGCGGGATCTCGGGGGCCTCGGCGTTCGCCTTGCGCTGGGCGGCGATGTCGACGCCGCGGAAGCCGGGGTGCCCGCCCCCGCCGCCACCGCCGCGCATGCTCACCACGCCAGCCTAATTCGCCCGCCGACGCTAGGCTCGTGGCATGACCTCGACTCCCGACGCCCCCGACCACGACGGCACCGATCTCGCCGCGCTGCGCAAGGAGATCGACGAGCTCCAGGCGATCCCGCACGAGGAGATCGTGAACCCGCTCCCGAAGAACCTCGAGGAGCGCGAGCCCGAGGCGAGCCCGACCGACGCGATCGGCTCGGAGAAGTGGGACGACGAGGAGCCCGCCGACCGCTGACGCAGCGGCACGTCTGATCGCCGGCGCGCGTTCCCCGGATCGGGAATGCGATGTCGGAGGCTGTGGTTATCTTGGGGGCTTGCCATCCTCGGGTGGCACATCGCTGTCCATCCGAGCCTCGAGGAGACGACCCATGGCCGCCATCGATACGACCCCCGGAACCGGCAGCATCCCCGCTGTCTCGAGCAACGCCGCCGGTACGCCGAAGCTGCGCCCCGAAGAGAGCCGGGTCATCTGGCTGCTCCTGGGCGCCGCGTTCGTCGCGATCCTCAACGAGACCACGATGGGTGTGGCCATCCCCCACCTCATCACCGACCTCGGCATCACCGCGCTCGCGGCGCAGTGGCTGACGACCGCCTTCATGCTGACGATGGCCGTGATCATCCCGATCACGGGCTTCCTGCTGCGCCGGTTCACCACGCGCACGATGTTCGTCGCCGCGATGGGGCTGTTCTCGGCGGGCACGCTCATCGCGTTCCTGTCCCCCGGCTTCCCGATGCTGCTGGTCGCCCGCGTCGTGCAGGCGTCGGGCACCGCGATCATGATGCCGCTGCTCATGACGACCCTCATGACCGTCGTGCCGCCGGCGATCCGCGGGCGCATGATGGGGCGCGTCAGCATCGTGATGTCGCTCGCCCCCGCGATCGGCCCGACCCTCGCCGGCGCCATCCTCAACAACTTCGAGTGGCGCTGGATCTTCGGCATCGTGCTGCCGATCGCGATCGTGGCGCTCGTCGTCGGCGCGCGCTGGATCCACAACCTGGGCGAGACCACCCACGCCCCGATCGACGTGCTGTCGGTCATCCTCTCGGCCCTCGGCTTCGGTGGACTCGTCTTCGGCCTGAGCCAGCTCGGCGCCGGCGGACACGGCGGCGGAGCGGATGCCGCGGCCGCGAGCGCGGTGTCCACCACGACGCTGATCGTCTCGCTCGCCGTCGGCGTGATCGCGCTGGGCCTGTTCGGCTGGCGCCAGGTCGTGCTGCAGCGCAAGGACGACGCGCTGCTCGACCTCCGGGTGTTCCGCAGCACGAACTTCTCGCTCTCGATCGCGCAGATGGCCATCATGTCGATGGCGTTCTTCGGTGCGATCACCGTGGTGCCGCTGTACCTGCAGAACGTGCTGGCCGTCGACCCGCTCACCACGGGGCTGGTCGTGCTGCCCGGCGCCCTCGCGATGGGTCTGGCGGGTCCGGTCATCGGCCGCATCTACGACCGCTGGGGCACCACGGTGCTGCTCGTGCCGGGCGCCGTGATCACGAGCGCGATGCTGTGGTTCTACACGACGTTCACGCCCGAGACGCCGGTGTGGCTCGTCGCGGTCGCGCAGACCGTGCTCTCGGTCGGCCTCTCGCTGTCGTTCACGCCGCTGTTCACCGCGTCGCTCGCCTCCCTCCAGCCGAAGTTCTACTCGTACGGCTCGGCGGTCGTCGGCACGGTGCAGCAGGTCGCGGGTGCGGCCGGCATCGCGCTGATGTTCGGCGTGATGGCCGCGGCGAGCTCCGCTGCGACCGAGTCCGGCGCCGATGCCATCGCCGCGCAGGCGGCAGGCACGCACGCCGCGTTCCTGACGGCCGCGATCCTCTCGCTGCCGCTGCTGGTGGGTGCGTTCCTCATCCGCAAGCCGGCCGACCAGCCGATGGGCGCGCCGGCCGGGCACTGACCAGGCCGAGGTATCACGCCGATGCCCCACCCCTCGACAAGGGGTGGGGCATCGGCGATTCTGGTAGCGCCCCGACGGGAGGCACAGCCATGATCATCACCACTCCGGATCTCGAGGGCGCGACCGGCCACGTCGCCGACATGTACGCCGGGGACCAGCGCGACGTCGGTTTCGTCTTCGCCCACACGCGAGCGATGGCCGTCAACCCCGAGGCGCACGCAGCGTTCGAGGCGCTCGTGCGCGCGATCGTCCCGTCCATCGGCCTGCGCAACTACGAGCTGGCGACGCTCGGCGCGGCTCGAGCCGTCGGATCGGAGCACTGCCTGCTCGCTCACGGTCGTAAGAGCCTGCGCGCGGGACTGTTCGAAGAGGATCAGTTGGCACGGCTGGCGCACGACTACAACGACGCCGACCTCGACGAGACGGACGTCGCGGTGCTCGCGTACGCCGAGAAGATGTCGATGGATGCCGCCACCATGACCGACGCCGACACGCAGCGCCTGCGCGACGTCGGGTTCACCGACCGGCAGATCGTCGACATCACCCTCGCCGCGGGCGTGCGCAACTACTTCAGCCGGTCGCTGCAGGCGCTCGCGGTGCCGATCGACGATGTCCCCGGACTCAGCTCCGCCCTGACCTCCGCGCTGCGCGAACCGGCGCAGGCCCGCCGCGTCAGTGGTGGATGATCGCCTTCAGCAGGATGAGGACGCCGCCGAACGCGGCGGTGATGACGGCGCTGAGGATCCGCGGCAGCCAGTGGGTGCTCCACCGCGCGACGGCGACCCAACCGAGCGCGCCGAGCAGGACGGTGTTGATGATCAGCGCCACCCACAGCGCGGTGCTGTCCTCGATCACCCGGGTCGCCCCGAGCAGGAGCACCACCAGCGGCGCCGCCGACGCGAGCAGCATGCCGCTGGACTGATGGGCCGATGACTTCAGGCTCGCGCGGAGTCCGGCGTGGCCGTCGGTGGCCGCCAGGCGTCCGAGCGTGCCGGCGAAGACGTGCGCCGCGAAGAAGACGAGGACGGTGACCAGCACCGTGATGAGCGCCTTGAACGACGAGTACTGGGCCGAGCCGCTCACGACGATCATGCCCGACACCAGGATGAGGCCGTAGATCGCCTCCTCCGACATGAGGACGCGCGCGACCCGCGGCGTGATGTGAAGCTGTTCGTCGGTCATCGGCGGAAGACGCGCGCGGCCGGGTGACGGTGGATCAGCCGATGCTGCAGCTGCCGCCGCTGCAGCACGAGTCGCCGGCCTCGACGACGGTGAGGAGGTTCTTGTCGTCAGGGACCGGAGCGAGGGTGATCGAGGCGGGCTGCTGCGAAGACGTCATGCGGACCATGCTACCTACGCCCCGGGCTCCCAGGGCGGTGGCGGACCATCGCCGGGGCGGCGGCCCCGCTCACAGCGGCACTCCCCCGTTCTGACAGGTCGGGCAGTACTGCGCCGTCGTGCTCGCGAAGGCGATGTCGCGGATCGTGTCTCCGCAGACGGGGCATGCCTCACCCGTGCGCCCGTGCACCCGCATGGACGCGACCTTCTCGGCCTTCAGCCGGTCGATCGGGATGCCGCGCCGGGCGTCGACGGCGCCTCGCACGGTGGCCAGCGTCGCATCGAAGAGCCGGTCGGCCTCCCCGGCATCCAGCGCGGCGGCATGGGTCACCGGCGACACGCGGGCGAGGTGGAGGATCTCGTCGGAGTAGGCGTTGCCGATCCCGGCCAGCGACTCCTGCTCCTGCAGGATCGCCTTGACCTGCTTGCGGCGGCCGCCCAGCGCCGCATCGAACTGACCGCGGGTGAACGCGGGATCGGCCGGATCGGGTCCCAACTTCGCGATCGCGGGGACTTCGCGCGGGTCGCCCACCACGAACAGCCCGAGCGAGACCCAGGTTCCGGCATCCGTCATCTGCAGCGTCTTGTCGCCGGACAGCGCGAACGCGGCCAGCGCCGGTGGGTCCTCGGCACCCGGCTCGGCAGCGGGGTCGTCGAGCCAGCGCATCCAGCCGTGGCGTCCGAGCGAGACGACCAGGCTCGCATCGCCCAGGAGCAGCTCGACGTGCTTGCCGTGCCGCGCGGCGCCTGCGATGGTGCGGCCCACGATGCTCGCCGGCGGTGCGGTGCGCGTCTTCACGGTGCGGAACTCGAGGACGTCGACCTCGCCGACGGCACGGCCGGTCGCCTCGTCGGCGAGGAACCGCGTGAGGGCCTCGACTTCGGGCGACTCCGGCATGGGGCCATCCTGCCATCGACCGCCGACATGCGGCAGGAGGTCAGACGACGGCCGGCGGACGGTGCGGGATCGGCGTGGGCTTGCCGGCGCCCTGGCTGCGGGACTCCTCCAGCAGGCGGAGGGCCGCCAGGAACAGCCGCTCCAGCGAGGGGAACCGCGCCGAGCCGAGTCCGGCCGAGACCCAGACCGCCTCGTAGCTGCCGTCGTCGAGCATCTCGACATACGCGACCACGCTCGCCGCGTCCCTGCGGGACACCCCGCGGTCGCACAGTCGCCAGCATCGATCGGCCAGCGGCGCCAGGACCAGTTGGTGGATGTCGTCACGCTCCATCGTTCACCCCTCCGAGTTCGTGTCACTCATGGCGGTCGGCAGGCTGTGGCGTCTGGCGTGCGCGGGCTTCTCGCCGAGCGCGATCGAGGCCGCGATCGCGTTCGGTGCCGCGGGACGGATCGGCCGGGCGTCGAACCTCTTCGCCGCGCGAGATCGCCGACGCGGAAGCGGCACCCCGTTCGTCGACGTCGGCGGATACGGGGCCCGCATCTTCCACGGCATCGGTCATCGTCCACCTCCTGGGGTCAGAGCATGCGTCGGCCGGCCGTTCGGAGGGAGGGGGTTGACACACGGGATCCGGCATGGCATCCCGCACCCGCGTTCGACAGAAGGCGCCGCACCACCGATCGAGCGTGTCGAGCTCGTCGGCGCCCTCGTGCGCTACTGCTCGCGAGGCGTGAGATCCCACATCTGGTAGCTCATGACCGAGCCGGTCGGCAGCGGCACGGCGGGATCGTCGTCGAGGTAGATCGTCTCGTTGCCGAGGATGCGGCCGGACTCGGTCGAGACCAGCAGCACCTGCTCGTGTGCGCCCGCGGCACTGACCGCCGAGATGCCGAACACGGGTCGACCGGCGCGATCCTCGGTGATTCCGCGCAGCTCCAGCCCGTCGTACTCCTCGAGCGCGGTGAGGAGGTCGGCCTCCTGCTCGTTGGTGAGCGTCCAGTACGTGAGCATCTCCGAGATGGCGTCGATGGCCTCGGCGGCGCCCCCGCCGTATGCCGCCACGGTCTCGGCCAGGTACGCCCGGTAGAAGTCGACCCCGCTCCCCGGGAGGAGGAAGGGCAGCGGCTTGCCGTCGATCACCATGTCGCTGCCGGGCAGGGTGTCGTCACGGATCACGGTCCCCTCGGCGGGGAGGTCTTCGCGCGTCGGTGGCTGGGCGCCGTCGCCGCCGATGACGTAGGCGCGTCCCGCGGTGGCGAAGATGCGCGTGTCGAAGTCCTCGTTCCAGGTGATCGTGATGACCTCGGGCGAGATCACGGTGCCACGATCGGGCCCGTCCATCATGATGTTGGCGTACCAGGCGACGGTGGTCGCCTCCCGCACGGGTTCGGCAGGGCCGGGGGTGGTCGCGAGCTGCTCGCGGGCCCGATCGAACTGCTCGGGGAGGGTCAGATCGGATGCCTCGTACGTGAGCGGCGGCAGTCCCTGCGCCGCCGCGGGTGCCGGCGCCGCGAAGGGGTTCACCACCAGCACGACGACGAGGGCAGCGACGACCATCGCCACCGCCGGCAGCGAGATCGTCCACCACAGGCGCGCGCGCCGCGTGGCACGCCCCCGCCGTGGCTTCTCGGTCTCCACCTCGGCCTGGATGCGCGCCCACATCCGTTCCCGGGACGCCGCGAGCTCCTCGGGCGCGATCGACGCGGCAGGGTCGAGGGATCGCAGCATCCGCTCGAGCTCGTCATCGCTCAGGTCACGATCAGGCATAGGTCCCCGCCTCCTCCCATGTCGTCGGCGCATCGTCCGGCCAGGCCGACCGCAGCGCGGCCTTCGCGCGGCTCAGGCGCTTCCACACCGCCTGCTCGGAACACCCCAGCACGACGGCGGCCTCGGCGGCGCTCAGGCCGTCCCAGTAGGTGAGCTGGAGCACGTCGCGCTGGGCGCGCGGCATCCGCTCGACCAGATGGGCGAGGATGTCGAGGTCGCGGTCTGGGCCGTCCTCCGCGGCACGAACGGCGCTCACCTCGCGCAGCGCGACGTGCTCGCGGTGCTGTCGCCGCAGCTCGGTCTTGAGGAGGTTGGCCGCGGTGCGGATCAGCCATCCCACCGCGTGCGGGTGATCCTCGCGCAGCTTGCGGTAGGCGAGCTCGAACGTCGAGGCGACGACGTCGTCCACGCTCGAGCCCTCGAGTCGACGGGCGACGAAGCGGTGGACCACCTCGTACTGGGCGCGGTAGAGCGCCTCGAACCCGTCTCGCATATCCGTCCCGAACCCCGAATCGACCCTGGCTATGCTCTCATGCACCGCCGGGTGCGGCCGACCGTCGCCGGATCAGCCGCCCGGTGTCATCGGCGTCGTGGACACGTCGACGAACCCGAACGGGAACGGGCCTGGATCGAGGGGATGGCGGCGGTCGACATCGCGGACTCCTTCGCAGGCGGTTCCTCGATCATGCCGCCTCGGCACGGCATCGCGCGAGCCCGCGGCGGCATGGCGCGCGCCGGCCCGCAGGTGCATCCTGAAGGGGGCGCCGTCGGTGGTGCCCGATCGAGGACCGAGATGTCCGCCCGACGTGCAGGAGCGCAGATCACCGGCCTCACCGTGCTCGCGGTGATGCTGCCCGGGTGCACCGTGGGTTCCTCGCTCCCCCGGGGCGGCGATCCGGTGACGCTGGATCCCGCCGACTTCACGACCGAGATCGACAATCCCTGGTTCCCGATGACCCCCGGCACCCGGTGGACGTACCGCGAGCTCGACGCCGACCTGGGCGAGCTGACGGTCGTCGTGACGGTCACCGACCAGACGAAGGTCGTGTCCGACGGCATCGAGGCGCGGGTGGTCCGCGACACCGTGTCCCGCGACGGCGAGATCCTCGAGGACACGTTCGACTGGTACGCCCAGGACGGGAAGGGCGCGATCTGGTACCTCGGCGAGGACACCGCGGAGTTCGATCAGGGTCGGGTGACCTCGCGCGCCGGGTCGTTCGAGGCCGGTGTCGACGGCGCGCTCCCCGGCATCGCCGTGCCCGCCGATCCTGCCCCCGGCATGACGTACCGGCAGGAGTACTACAAGGGTCACGCAGAGGACAGGGGCACGGTGCTGAGCGTGGACGAGCTCGTCGAGGCGCCGTACGGGCAGTTCGACGGCGCGCTGCTGACCCGCGACACGAACGGCTTGGAGCCGGACGCCTCCGAGCTCAAGTTCTATGTGCGCGGCGTCGGTCCGGTGCTCACGCTCGACGCGTCCGGCGGCAGTGGCCGCGAAGAGCTGCTCACGGTGACCACCGTGCCGGCGGGGACCGGCACCCAGCCGCTCGGGACGGCCGAGTGAACGGCCGAGCAGCCCCTGCCCGCCGGCATCCCTGCTCCGTCGCGCCCCATTGATTCTCGCCATCACCCCTGCTCTGATGAGCCCATGGAGGCGACACTCGACGTCGACTACCTGGTCGTCGGCGCCGGAGCGATGGGCATGGCGTTCGTCGACGCCCTCATCGCGGCCGCGCCCGAGGCCACCGTGGCTATCGTCGACCGCCGTCACGGTGCCGGGGGCCACTGGCTGGACGCCTACGGATTCGTGCGCCTGCACCAGGCGTCCGCGTTCTACGGCGTCGCCTCCACGCTCCTCGGCGGCGGACGCGTGCAGGCCGAGGGGCCGGAGCAGGGACTGCACGAACGTGCGAGCGCGGCCGAGGTGAGCGAGTACTACGCCCGGGTGCTCGCACGCCTGGTCTCGACCGGCCGCGTCGGCTTCCACGCCCGCAGCGAGTACCTGGGCGACCGGCGGTTCGTGTCGCTGCTGAGCGGCGTGCGGTTCACCGCGCCGCACGCCCGGGTCGTGGACGCGCGGTACCTGTCGCCCGACATCCCCGCCCTCACTCCCCCGCCGTTCGCGGTCGACGCCGGCGCCCACACGATCGCCGTCAACGACCTGGTGCGCACCGGGCACGCCCCCGCGCGCTACGTCGTCGTCGGAGCCGGCAAGACCGCGACCGACACGTGCGTATGGCTGCTCCAGGGCGGCGTCGCGCCGAACGCCATCACGTGGGTGCGCCCGCGCGACCCGTGGCTGCTCAACCGCGCGGTCGTGCAGCCCGATCCTGCGGTCTTCCTCGGCATGGCCGCCGACACGATGGCGGCGGCGGCCGGTGCGGCGAGCCCCGACGACGTCTTCTTCCGGATGGAGGATGCCGGGATCATGCTGCGCATCGACCCGACGGTGGCGCCGACCATGGCCAAGACCCCGACGCTCGCGACCTGGGAGCTCGAGCTGGTCCGCACGATCGACGACGTGATCCGGCGCGGGCATCTGCTCGCCGTCACGCCCGGCCGCCTGGTGTTCGCCGACGGCGATGTGCGCGTTCCCGCCGACACGCTCGTCGTGCACTGCGCCGCCGAGGGTCTGAAGTACCCGGGCCTGCGCGCCATCTGGACCCCGGAGGCGATCACGCCTCAGCCGGTCCGGGTGGGCTTCCCCTGCTTCGGCGCGGCGCTGGCCGGACACGTCGAGGCCACGCGCGGCGACGACGCCGAGAAGAACCGCGTGTGCCGGCCGTCCCCGTACTCGAACACGCCGGCGGACTGGGCGACGATGCAGGTGCTGGGCGGCGACGCGTCACTGGCGATGACCGCCGAGCCGGACCTGCGCGAGTGGTCGAACACCCTGACGCTCAACCCGTTGCGGGTGCCGCCCGATCGCGCCGACGACCCTGCGGTCCTCGCCGCCCGCGCGCGGCTGCGCGAGCACATCGGCGCCGGGCGCGCGCGTCTCGCCGAGTTCGCTCGGCAGGCGTGAGGGCGCCTCCGCGGCGGCGGGTCAGTCCCAGTCGAGGTATTCCTCGATGATCACCGCGGTCTCGACGGGGTGCGTCATCGGGAAGAGGTGCCCGCCGCCGGTGATCGACTTCAGGCTCGCCCGCTCGGGCGCGGTGGCCTGCAGGCGCTCGCCGTGGGCGGTCGGGGTGACGTCGTCCTCGGATCCCTGGATGATCAGCACCGGGATGACCGGCGCGAGCGGGATCTCCTCGTCCTCGACGCCGAGCAGCAGCAGACCGTTGACGCGGTCGGCGTGGGCGGCGGCGAAGGCGCGCGCGACGGTGCCGCCAACGCCGTGCCCGCCGACCCATGCCCGCTCGATGCCGAGGCGGTCGAGCACGGCGGTCACGTCCGTCACGCGCTCCTGCGGGCTCTCCACGTCGTCACGGGAGCCGACGCGCACGATGTGGAAGCCCGCCTCCTCGGCGAGGTAGTGCGCCACGACGCCCAGCGCGTCCTTCTCGAGGTCGTGCTCGGGGATCAGCACCAGCGCGATGGGGCCTTCGCCGTCCACCACGTACGGGATCGCCAGGTCGTTCGCTTCGGGGGTCTGGGTGTCGGTCACGGTTTCGGTCCTCTCGCGGATCTCTCGTCAGGGGGGCGGCTCGCCGCGCTCGCGCGACGCCGCGGAATCGGCGCTCGGCGCTCAGACGTTGAAGCGGAACTCGACCACGTCGCCGTCCTGCATGACGTAGTCCTTGCCTTCGAGGCGGGCCTTGCCCTTCGCGCGGGCCTCGACGACGGAGCCGGTCGCGACGAGGTCGTCGAACGAGATGACCTCCGCCTTGATGAAGCCCTTCTCGAAATCGGTGTGGATCACACCGGCCGCCTGCGGAGCCTTCCATCCCTTGCCGATGGTCCACGCGCGGGCCTCCTTCGGGCCCGCGGTCAGGTAGGTCTGCAGGCCGAGCGTGTCGAAGCCGATGCGGGCGAGCTGGTCGAGGCCGGACTCGTCCTGACCGGTCGATGCGAGCAGCTCCGCGGCATCCTCGGGGTCGAGGTCGATGAGCTCGGACTCGATCTTCGCGTCGAGGAACACCGCCTTGGCGGGGGCGACCAGTTCCTCCAGCTCGGCCTTCCGCGCGGCATCCGTCAGCACCGCTTCGTCGACGTTGAACACGAAGATGAACGGCTTGGCCGTGAGCAGACCCAGCTCCTTGATGGGGGTGAGGTCGATGCCGGATGCGGACAGCAGGATGCCGCGCTCCAGCGCGTCCTTCGCCTCCTGGGCCGTCGACAGCACGACGGGGTCGAGCTTGCGGCCCTTGACCTCCTTCTCGTACCGCGTGATCGCGCGGTCGAGCGTCTCGAGGTCGGCCAGCTGCAGCTCGGCGTTGATCGTCTCCATGTCGCTGCGCGGGTTCACCGCGCCGTCGACGTGCACGACGTCGTCGTCGGCGAAGCCGCGCACCACCTGCGCGATCGCGTCGGCTTCGCGGATGTTCGCGAGGAACTTGTTGCCCAGGCCCTCACCCTCCGACGCGCCGCGCACGATGCCGGCGATGTCGACGAACGACACCGCGGCGGGCAGGATGCGCTCGGAGCCGAAGATCTCGGCGAGCGTGTCGAGCCGCGGGTCGGGCAGGTTCACCACGCCGATGTTGGGCTCGATCGTCGCGAACGGGTAGTTCGCCGCGAGCACCTGGTTCTTGGTGAGGGCGTTGAAGAGGGTCGACTTGCCGACGTTCGGGAGACCGACGATTCCGATGGTGAGAGCCACGGGCACCCAGTCTAGTTGGCGTCGCCGCGGCTTCCCGCCGGCGCTACCCTCGCTGGGCGGCCACGTCGACGCCGACGAGGGGGTACAGCTCGCGCAGCCCGGCCACCGCCGTCGACGGGCGGTCGTCGGGCTCGACGGCGCCGCCGCCACGGTCGATCCACACCGGCAGCAAGCCGGCGCCTCGCGCGCCGTCGATGTCGGCGACCAGGTTGTCGCCGACGTGGAGGGCCTCCTCGGCGCTCACGCCGAGCCCGGCCAGCGCCATCGCGAAGATGGCGGGATCGGGCTTGTGGACGCCGTGCTCGCCCGAGACGATCACCACGTCGAAGGCGCCCTCGATCCCGGTCGCGCGGAGCTTCGCCCGCTGCAGGGCGCTCGGCCCGTTCGTGATGAGCGCGAGCCGGATGCCCTTCGTGCGGAGGGTCCGCAGCACCTCCGCCGACTCCTCGTAGAGACGGAAGGAGACGGCTTCGATCTCGGTGTGCAGCGCGAACGCGAGCGGCGCGGCCGCGGCATCCGTCACTCCCACCTCGCTCAGCGCGCGACGCCAGACCTCCGTCGGCACCGCTTCGGGTGCGACCAGGCCGGCCAGCCACGCGTCGCCCACCTCGGGCCAGTAGTCCCACCACACCCGCTCGTTGGCCGCGGCGAGCGCGTCGGCATCGACGCCCGGGTAGCGCTGCGCGAGCTGAGCGGCGACGGCGCGCACGACGCCGTCGACGTGGTCGTCGCGCAGCAGCGTGCCGTCGAGGTCGAAGCACACCGCGCGGATGCCGGTCACGACGCGACCCCGTCCGGGTCGACGCGCCACCGCATGAGCACGTTGCCCGATTCCTCCCACGTCCGCGTCTCGAGGAGCTTGAGCGCCACCGCGGGCCGCGCGTCGAACAGGGGCACACCGGAGCCGGCGATGAGCGGGAAGGTCACCAGGTGCAGCTCGTCGACGAGCCCCGCATGCATGAGGTCGTTCCAGAGGATGCGCCCGAGCAGGATCAGGATGCCGCGTCCTTCGCGCTGCTTGAGCGCGGCGACCTCGGCACGCGAGTCGGTCACACGCACGATCCGGACGTTCTCGTACGGCGAGACGTCGGCCTCGGCGATCGTGTCGGAGACGACCACCTTCTCGATCCCGAGGATGAGCTCGGCGAGCTCGTGGCGGATCTCGGTGGCGTCGGGGTCGTCGCGCACACCGGTCCAGTAACCCAGATTGCCGAGCGTCGACCGGCGCCCGGCCAGCAGCATCGTGCCGGACTCGCGCAGCAGCTCGGCGGTGTAGTGGTCGAACGTGTCGGCCCCGTGGTAGTCGGGGTGCCAGTACTCGAAGAACGAGCCGATGTCGTGGTCGTCGTCTTCGTAACGACCGTCGACGGTGACGAAGTTGCAGACGGTGAGGGTGCGCACCCGCGTCACGCTACGCCGCACCGCCGACACGCGACAGCCCGCGTCACCCGCCGTTGCCCGGCCGCCACCCCGAGGCGATACTGAGGCCGTGGACGAGTGCTGCGCGCCGAACGCCCCGGACGGCTACGACCGCGAGTTCAACGCCCGGTTCGCCCGTCGCCTGGCGCGCGGGTACCGGCGCGACGGCCTGACTCCGAGCGCACAGCTCATCCTGGACTTCGCGGCCACGGTCGGCCTCCACGGCGCAACGCTGCTCGAGATCGGCGGCGGCATCGGCGACATCCAGCTCGAGGCGCTCAAGCGGGGCGCGGCGCGCACCACCAACGTCGAGCTCTCCTCCGCGTACGAGCCCGAGGCCGCGCGGCTCCTCGAGGAGGCCGGCTTGCGCGATCGGGTGACGCGGATGCTGGGCGTCGACCTCGCCGGCACCCCCGAGGCCGTCGAGCCGGCCGACATCGTCGTGCTGCACCGCGTGGTCTGCTGCTACCCGGACTACGAGGGACTCCTCGGCGCCGCGGCAGGACGCGCGCGTCGCGCCGTCGTGTTCAGTCATCCCCCGCGCACCCTGATCGCGCGGGCGTCCGCGCGCGTCATCAACGCCGTCTACAGGGTCATCGGCAACCCCTACCGCGCCTTCGCGCACGCGCCCGACGACATGGTCGCGGTCCTTCGCGGGCACGGCCTTGAGCCCCGCTACCGCGCGGCCAGCGGACCTTGGCAGATCGTCGGCGCCGTGCGCGCGTAGTCCGCCGTGCCGCCGGCGCCCTCAGGGACGGATGCCGCGGAACGCCCGCGTCACGTAGGACACGTCGACGACCTCGACGCCGGCGGCATCCGTGTGCCGTCGCTCGTCGAACAGCTCGCCGACCGACGCGAGGATCGCGGCGCGGTCGGCATCGGAGGCCGTGATGACGTAGCTGCGCGAGGTCACCATGTCGAGCAGCGACGAGCGGCTCATCGTCCGCGTCCACGACCACGTCCGCTCCTCGAGCCCGTCGAACGGGCCCGCGACGCGGGGTCCCACGCCGGCGAGCATCTCCTCCGCGTGGCTGCCGTGCATGGCCGCAGTGAGGCGCGCGACCCACGGATCGGCCTCGTCGCGGATGTTCCAGACCAGGCCCAGCACGCCGCCCGCGCGCAGCACGCGACCGGCCTCCGCCGAGGCCGCGGCCACGTCGACCCAGTGCCACGCCTGCCCGAACACCACGGCGTCGACGGAGGCGTCGGGAAGCGGCATCCGCTCCCCCGTCCCGGCGAAGGTCGGCACACCGTGCACGTGCTCCCGCAGCGCGGCGAGCATCGCGGGGTCGGGGTCGATCGCCACCGCCTCCGCGCCCGCCTCGACGAGGGTGCGGGTGAGCTTGCCGGTGCCGGCGCCGACATCGGCCACGCGGACGGCCCGGCCCGGTTCGCGCACGGGGGCGAGCACCCAGTCCACAGTCTCCCGCGGATAGTCGGGCCTTCCCGCCTGGTACGCGGCGGCGGCGGCACCGAACGACAGCGACATCTCCTCGCGGCTGGCCATGCCCCGAGCCTATGACCACGCATTCGACGCGGCGCGCCTTCCACGGGTCGGGCGGCGCCCGGGTGAGTCTGGAGGCGTGGCACTGGACTTCACCGCGATCGACTTCGAGACGGCGAACTCCAGCAACGCGTCGGCGTGCGCGGTCGGGCTCGTCCGCGTGCGCGACGGCGAGATCGTCGACAAGACCGGCTGGCTGATCCGCCCGCCCGCGGGCCACGACGTGTTCTTCGAGCTCAACGTGCGCATCCACGGCATCCGGCCCGAGGACGTCGCGGACGCGGCGTCGTGGGGCGAGCAGCTCGCCGACATCCGGGCGTTCGCGGGCAGCGACATCCTGGTGGCCCACAACGCCGGGTTCGACATGGCCGTGCTCAAGCGCGCGTGCGATGCGACCGGCGACGAATGCCCGCCGTACCGCTACGCGTGCAGCCTGCAGGTGGCGCGCAGGGTGTACCGGCTGGACTCGTACCGGCTGCCGTTCGTCGCCGCCGAGGCCGGCTTCGCCGACTTCCCGCACCACAACGCCACCGCCGACGCGCTGGCCTGCGCCCACGTCATGATCGACGCCGCCCGCCGGGTCGGCGCTGACGACATCGGGGCGCTCACCGACGCGGTCGGCGTCCGGGTCTCGCAGATCGCCGTGGCGGAGGCGCCCGCCGTCTCCTTCGCCGTCGCGTAGCCGCCTCGGCGCGCGGGCGCGGCGATGTCGGAGGCGTCGGGCACCCTGGAGCCATGGACGCAGTCGTGGTCAGTGTCGTGGTGATCGTCTCCCTGCTCGTCGGCGCGGTCGCGGGCTGGGCGGCGGGCCTCGCCCGCGGCGCCGCGCGCACCGCGCGGGAGCAGTCCGAGCTCATGGCGCGACTGGCCGGCTCCGAGGCGGCGCGGCAGGGCGTGCAGGCGCAGCTCGAGCACCAGCAGCTGCTGTACCGCGAGCTGGCGGGCCAAGCGCGGCACGACCAGGCAGCCCGCGAGGAGCGCGAACGCCGCGAGCAGTCGGTGCTGCGCGCGCTCGCCCCGGTGCAGGAGACCCTCGCCGCCATGCACATGAAGGTCGACGAGCTCGAACGCGATCGCCACACCCAGTACGGCACCCTCGCCGAGCAGCTGCGACGCGCGCACGAGTCCGACGAGGCGCTGCGGGCCACCACCGAGTCGCTCGCCGGCGCGCTGCGATCGGGCAGCACCCGCGGCGTGTGGGGCGAGACGCAGCTGCGCCGCGTCGTCGAGGCGGCCGGCCTCACGCAGCACGTCGACTTCGAGCTGCAGGCATCGATCACGACGGATGCCGGAGCCGGCCGCCCCGACATGGTCATCCGCCTCCCCGGAGACAAGGCGATCGCCGTCGACGCGAAGGTGCCGCTGGACGCGTTCCTGGAGGCCAGCGCCATCCCGCTGACCGCGCAGGGCGCCGAGGCGGCCCGGCGCAAGGGGCTGCTCGACAAGCACGTCAAGGCGGTCCGCGCCCACGTCGACGCCCTCGCGCGCAAGAGGTACTGGGCGGGGCTGTCGTCCAGCCCCGAGTTCGTGGTGTGCTTCGTGCCGAGCGAGTCGCTGCTGGCCGCCGCGCTCGAAGAGGACCCGGCCCTGCTCGACTACGCGTTCGGCAAGCGGGTCGCGCTCGCCTCGCCGGTCAACCTGTGGGCGGTCCTCAAGACCGTCGCCTACACCTGGACCCAGCAGGACGTCTCGCAGGAGGCCCGCGCGCTGTTCGATCTCGGCAACCAGCTGTACGAACGGCTCGGATCGCTCGCCTCCCACGCAGACGACCTCCGCCGCGCGATCGAGCGCACCGTCGACAGCTACAACCGGTTCGCCGGTTCACTCGAGACGCGCGTGCTGGTGAGTGCGCGGAAGTTCCCCGGCATCGACGCGACCAAGCTCGATGCGGTCGGCGAGCCGGCGACCATCGACAAGAGTCCGCGCCGCCTCACCGCGCCCGAGCTGCTCGACGAGACGCTCGATCTGCCGGTCGCGTCCCGCGACGCCGCGGCCGCTCCCGACCCGGCGGGTGAGCTGCCCGAGCACCCGGCCACCATCGCCGAACTGGGCGACGTGCGCGACCGCATCGCCCTCCCCCGGCATGGGGAGCAGCCGACGGCGTGACCGGTCACGGTTCCGCCCGGCGGCGGAGCGAGGTCAGTGCCCGCCGGGCACGAAGCTGAGCAAGAGGATCACCGCGGCCGAGACGCCGACGAACGCGCCGATCATCCACCACGCGTTGATCTCGTGGCCCTCGTCGCGGCGCACGCGCAACAGCACATCGGGCCTGCGGGCCGGGTCGATCGCGTTGGCGACCACGGCGTGCGCGCCTGTCTGAGGCGACGACGATTCACCGGTCGGCTGCGTGGACATCGTCAACTCCTCGCGGGTGGGAAACACTGTCGTGTCTCCATCGACACCACTCCTGATTGTGCCAGAGATCGCCCCCGAACAGGTCACGAACACATCACAGCAGTCACACGTGTCACACCAGCCCCACGGGCACCGCGGCGCTCGTGGTTACAGCCACTTCGAGACGAGGTGCTCCGAGGAGATGCGGCGCAGCGTCCCCGACGCCCCGCGCAGGACGACGCTCTCGGTGTACACGTACCCTCCCTCCCGCCGGACACCGGCCACGAGCGCACCGTCGGTGACGCCGGTGGCGACGAAGATCGTGTTCTTGCCCGTGACGAGCTCATCGGCCTCGTAGACGTAGCCGTCGAGCTTCAGCCCGGCGTCGATGCCGCGCTGCTTCTCGTCGTCGTCACGCGCCCACAGCCGGCCCTGGATGTGGCCGCCGAGAGCCTTGATCGCACACGCCGTGACGATGCCCTCGGGGCTGCCCCCGATGCCCACGCACATGTCGGTGCGGGCGTTGTGGCGCGCCGCGTTGATGCCGCCGGCGACGTCGCCGTCGCTCATGAGGCGGGTGCCGGCGCCGGCCGCACGGATCTCGTCGATGAGCGCCTCATGGCGGGGCCGGTGCAGCACCGACACCACGATCTCGTCGACGGGCTTGTCGAGCGCCTTGGCCAGCAGGCGGATGTTCTCGCCGATGGGAAGGCGGATGTCCACCACACCCACGCCCGCCGGTCCGGTCACGAGCTTGTCCATGTAGAACACGCTCGACGCGTCGAGCATCGTGCCGTGGTCCGAGACGGCGATGACCGACAGTGCGTTGTTGCGACCGGCCGCAGTGAGCGAGGTGCCGTCGATCGGGTCGACGGCGACATCCGCCTGCGGCCCCCGGCCGTTGCCCACGCGCTCGCCGTTGTAGAGCATCGGCGCTTCGTCCTTCTCGCCCTCGCCGATGACGATGGTGCCGTCGAAGTTCACCGTGGTGAAGAAGGCGCGCATCGCATCGACGGCCGCGCCGTCTGCGGCCTCCTTGGCGCCACGGCCGATGAACGGCACCGCGCGGATCGCCGCCGCCTCGGTCGCCCGTACGAGCTCCAGTGCGAGGTTGCGGTCGGGCTGGAGGGGACTCATGTCCGCGGTCAGGCTCACCATGCTGGTCAGCCTAGTCAGCAATGCGACCGCTTCCGCGAAATTTCGCGCTGTCGAACGCGAAGGAAACGGCATTCTTAACGTTCCGTCACGGACCCCCGTTTCCGGACGGTGCCCGGCAGGCGGCATCCTTCTTCCCTCACCCCGCTTCGCTAGAGTTCATGGTGACCCCGCACCGATTTCTAAGGGAGTGCTCATGCCCGTCGCCACCCCGGAGCAGTACGCCGACATGCTGGACCGCGCGAAGGCAGGTGGCTTCGCGTATCCCGCGATCAACGCCGCCAGCTCGCAGTCGGTCAACGCCGTCCTGCAGGGCCTCACCGAAGCCGGCTCCGACGGCATCCTCCAGGTCACGACCGGCGGTGCCGACTACTTCGCCGGTCACACCGTCAAGGCGCGCGCCACCGGCGCGCTCGCCTTCGCGGCCTATGTCCACGAGGTCGCCAAGAGCTACCCGATCACGGTCGCGCTGCACACCGACCACTGCCCGAAGCCGGCCCTCGAGGACTTCGTCCTGCCGCTGATCAAGGCGTCCGAGCAGGTCGTCGCCGACGGCGGCAACCCCATCTTCCAGTCGCACATGTGGGACGGCTCGGCCGTGCCGCTGGCCGAGAACATCGAGATCGCCAAGGAGCTCCTGCCCCGCATGAAGGCGATCAACGCGATCCTCGAGGTCGAGATCGGCGTCGTCGGCGGCGAGGAGGACGGCGTCAAGCACGAGGGCACGAACGACGCGCTCTACACCACCACCGGTGACGTCGCGCAGTTCGTCGAGGCCCTGGGGCTCGGCGAGCAGGGCCGCTACATCGCCGCCCTCACGTTCGGCAACGTGCACGGCGTCTACAAGCCCGGCAACGTCAAGCTCAAGCCCGAGCTTCTCGGCGAGATCCAGCAGGGCATCGCCGAGAAGTTCGGCACCGGCCCGAAGCCGCTCGACCTCGTCTTCCACGGCGGCAGCGGCTCGACCGACGAGGAGATCGCGCTCGCGGTCGCCAACGGCGTGGTGAAGATGAACATCGACACCGACACCCAGTACGCGTTCACGCGCTCGGTCGCCGGCTTCATGTTCCAGAACTACGACGGCGTCCTGAAGGTCGACGGCGAAGTGGGCAACAAGAAGGCCTACGACCCGCGCGCCTGGGGCAAGATCGCCGAGTCGGCGATGGCCGCGCGCGTCGTCGAGGCGACGCAGCAGCTCGGCTCGGCCGGCAAGAGCCTCGGCGCGTAACGCTCCGCAGACGAAGGATGCCTCGACACCTCCGGGTGTCGGGGCATCCTCGCTTTCGGGGCCGGCGCGGGTGCGCGTCTACTGCGGGTCGACGTAGCGGTCGAGCAGCCCCGGCGCACCCTCCGGGCGATACACCACCTCGATCCCGTCTCCGGCCTGCACCCGACCGCCGCGCACGACCCGGAGATAGGGTCCGAGCCGCCGCTCCGCGGAGAAGCGCTTCACCCAGCCGCGCTCGTCGTCCCCGCCGACCCAGCGTGCGAACGTCTGGCACGGCGTACGGGGCATGGTGACCTCGACCTCGACGCGGTCGCCGATGCGCCACCGCTCGCCGATGAGGGCGGCGTTGACGTCCAGGCCCGCCACGCGGAGGTTCTCGCCGAACCACCCCGGCGACAGATCGCGACCGAGCTGGGCCGACCAGTGGTCGGCGTCCTCCTGGGCGTACGCGTACAGCGCCTTGTCGAGCCCGCCGTGGTGCTTGCGATCGGCCTGCACGTCGGCGTACACGCCGTAGGACCCGATGCGCACCGGTCCCTCGACGGGGCCCTTGTCGATCGCCGTCACCCCCACGGTCCCGGCGTCGGGACGCAGCTGACGGACGACGCAGACGGCGACGAGGCGAGGCATCCGCTCATCCTAGTCAGGCACCGCACAGGGGCCGTGGCCGCCTACTTGCCCGGCGACGCCCCAGGCTCTCCGCGGGCGAGGACGCGGTCGTCGGCGACGGCGCGCACCTCGATCGACGCGATGTCGCCGCGGTCAAGCGCCGTGCCGGCGTCCAGGCGCGCGGTCGTGCCGGGGCCGGCGCGCCACGTCGACAGCTCGCTCGTGGTGCCGTCGGTCGCGGTGACGACGAGCACGTAGGGCCACTTCTCGTCGGGGTCGTACGGATCGGCCTCGCCGCCGTAGGTGCACACCATCGCGATGCGGGTGCCCCACGCGACGTCGGTCAGCTCGACCGTCGCCGTCAGCGGCACGTCGGTGACGGGCTCGAGCGCGACCACCGCCTCGGCCGGGGTCACCGGTGTCACCGGGGCGATCGCCGTGGTGACGGCGAACGCGACGACCACGGCGAGCGCCGCCGCGGCAGCGAGCCCGCCGCCCCACGCGATCATGCGGCGCCGTCGCGCGTCGCGGGCGCCGCGCGCGACCAGCCGGGCCCGTGCCGCAGGGTCGGGACCGGCATCCGCCATCGGCTCCAGGAGCGACTCGGCACGCTCGGGGGTGATCCGCGCGAGCAGGCCCAGCGTGGGCGCGAGGTCGGCGATGGCGTCGCGGCACAACGGACACTCATCGAGGTGCGCCTCGTAGCGGCGGCGGTCGTCGGCGCTCAGCGAGCGCAGCAGGTAGGCGGCATCCCAGTCCGCGAAGCGGGCGTGATCCATGCTCATCGCGTCACGCCCCTCTCCTGCAGTGCGAGCCGGAGCGCGCGCAGGCCGTAGTGCAGGCGCGACTTGACCGTCCCCGGCGGGATCTCGAGCTCGTCGGCCATCTCGGCCACCGACAGCCCGCGATAGTACGCACGCACGACCACGGCACGATGCTCCGCCGACAGGGCGGTGAGCGCCTCCTCGACGAGCATGGCCTCGAAGAGCGCATCGGTCGCGTCGGGAGCCGACCGCTCCGGCACGTCCGCGACGTCGATCTCACGCCGCCGCCGCGCGCTTCGCGCTTCGTCGATCACGAGGTGGCGAGCCACGGTGAACATCCAGGAGCGCGCGGTCGAAGGATCCTGCTCGAGGATCTTGGGCGTCCGCCACGCCCGCAGCAGCGTCTCCTGCACGATGTCGTCGGCTCCCGCACGATCTCCGGTCAGATGCACGACGTAGCGCCACACCGGCGCCGCGTGCGCGTCGTACAGCGCTGCCAGGCGCTCCGCGTCACGGCTTCCGACCCGGTCGCGTCCCTCGCTGTCGTGCGGCATCCATCACCTCCCGCAGGAGACACGAGACGCAGCGCCCGCGAGTTCAGGTGACCCGTGCCGCGCCGGTCCCGTACCCGAGTATGGCCCTGCGCGCGGCGTCGCGCGCCGATCGCGCGGCGGCGTGTGTGACGGCGGGGCTCAGCCGCCGGCGCTGGCGACGAGCGCCTGCCACACCGCGGGGTCGTTCACCAGCGGCACGGCCATGAGCATGCCCGCGATCGCGGTGAACAGGATGCCGGCGGTCAGCGGGATCCACCAGCTCAGGCGTCCGCGGCGCATGTTCCACACCGATACGGCCGCCGTCGCGAGCCATCCGAGCGACAGCACGATCACCGCCGCGATCCCCCAGCCTCGCCCGGCACCGGGGTCCGACATCTTCACGTCCACGCCGACGATGGCGAGCATCGTCTCGGCGTACGCCCCGTAGTCGAGGAACGCGGGGATCGACGACACGACGTTCACGAGCCCGTAGGCCAGCAGCGCGAACGTCACGATGCGGTCCACCGCACGGGGCCGGGCGACGCCGACCGGCGGGGCGGCGGGGATGCCGGGTGTCGGCACACCTGCCGCAACGGGCTCCGGCGGGGCCACCGGAGCGATCTGCCACGGCGCGGGCTCCTGGATGCGGGCGCGCTGCTCCTCGGGCGTGGCGTACTCGCCGAACTGGGGGCGGGGACGCGGATCGGGCGCCGCGCCCGCGGACGGGTCGCTCATGAGCGGTTCCGGCCGCCGAGGGCGCGCTCGTCGCGCGTGCCGGCGGCATCCTGTCGGAGCTCCTTGGGCAGGGAGAACATGAGGTCCTCCTCGGCGGTGCGCACCTCTTCGACGTCGCGGTAGCCCGCGGCGGCGAGGTCTTCGAGCACCTGCTGCACGAGCACCTCGGGCACCGACGCGCCACTGGTCACGCCGACGGTCCCGACGCCCTCGAGCCATGCCTGCTCGACCTCGTCGGCGTAGTCGACGCGGTAGGCCGCCTTGGCGCCGTACTCCAGCGCGACCTCGACCAGTCGCACGCTGTTCGACGAGTTCGCCGAGCCGACGACGATGACGAGGTCGGCATCCTTCGCGACCTTCTTGATGGCGACCTGGCGGTTCTGCGTGGCGTAGCAGATGTCGTCCGACGGCGGATCCTGCAGCTCGGGGAACCGCGTGCGCAGGCGCCGCACGGTCTCCATGGTCTCGTCGACCGAGAGGGTGGTCTGCGACAGCCACACGACCTTCGACGGGTCGCGCACCTCGATGGTGTCGGCCTCCTCGGGCGAGTTGACGACGGTGACGTGATCGGGCGCCTCACCGGCGGTGCCCTCGACCTCCTCGTGGCCGACGTGGCCGATCAGGAGGATCTCGTAGTCGTCGCGGGCGAAGCGCACGGCTTCGCGGTGCACCTTGGTGACGAGCGGGCACGTCGCGTCGATGGCGCGCAGGCCCCGATCGGATGCCGCGTTCACGACCGCCGGCGAGACTCCGTGGGCGCTGAAGACCACGTGGGCGCCCTCGGGCACCTCGTCGACCTCGTCGACGAAGATTGCGCCCTTCTGCTCCAGCTCGGTCACGACGTGGATGTTGTGGACGATCTGCTTGCGCACGTACACCGGCGCCCCGAAGCGCTCCAGCGCCTTCTCGACCGCGATCACGGCACGGTCCACACCGGCGCAGTAGCCGCGGGGCGACGCCAGCAGGACCTTCTTGCGCCCCGCCGCGGGGATGTCCAGAAGCGGTTCGCGCCGTCGCGGAACACGCGGAACGGGCAGGGAGACAGCGGGGGTGGTCACGCTCCGATTGTAGGCGGGCCCCGCCGTGTGCGGCCTGGCAGCCGGAGGCTGCCCCCGAGGTCCGGGCCTTGCGCTACCGTGACCGGGTGGCATCCCCCTCCCGCCCCGGCTCCTCGGCACGTCAGACCCGCATCGCGCGCGTCGCGTCGCGGGTGACGACGATCGAGCTGCTGTTCGACCTCGTGTTCGTCTTCACCATCAGCCGGGTCGCCGAGATCATGGTGCACAGCCCCGATGCCGTCGGCGTCGCACAGGGCGCGCTCGTGCTGGCGCTGGTGTGGTGGATGTACGACGCGTTCGCGTGGCTCACCAACCAGGCGACCCCCGACACCACCGGATTCCGCATCGCCCTCATCGGCGCGATGGCGGCGTTCCTGGTGATGTCGCTGGCGATCCCCGACGCGTTCGGGGCGACCGGCGTGCTGTTCGGTGTGAGCTACATCGTCGTCGCGGTCATCCACGCGACGCTGTTCATCGTGCTCGGCGGCGCGGCGGCGGGTCGTCGCATGTTCTTCGTCGGCATCTCGAACGTGCTGGTCGGCGTGCTCCTGGTGGTGTCGGGCTTCGTCGAGGGACCGCTCGACTGGGTGCTGTTCGGCGTGCCGCTGCTGCTGTTCCTCGTCTCTGCGCTGCTGAGCGCGCGCGGCGGCTTCGATCCGGGCGCCTCCCACATGGTCGAGCGGCACGGCCTGCTGATGATCATCGCGTTCGGGGAGTCGATCGTGTCGGTGGGCGTGGGAGCGACGGGGCACGAGATCGGCCCGGCGCTGCTGGTGGGCACCGTGCTGTCGGTCGCGCTGGTGGCGGCGCTGTGGTGGTGCTACTTCGACGGCGACGACACCCGTGCCGAGGCGCGCATGGCGGCCGTCGCGCCCGAGCGACGCACCGGGGTGGCGCTGCTGGCGTTCTACCTCGAGCACCTCGCGATGATCTTCGGCCTGTTGCTGCTCGCGGCCGGGCTGCACGCACTGTTCGCCGACCCGTTGGCCGCGCTCGAGCCCTCCGCGGCCTGGCTCATCGGCGGCGGCGTCGCGCTGTACCTCGCCGGCGACGCCGCCTACCGGGCGACCCTCGACCTCGGACCGGTGATCGCGCGGCTCGGCGCCGCGGCACTCGCGCTGGCGACCGCCGCCGCCGGTGTGGCGCTGTCGGGCGCCGTGCAGCTGACCGCCCTCCTCGTGCTCGTCGTCGCCGTGCTCGTCGCCGAGAGCATCCGCCGCGCCGCCCAGGCGCCCGCAGCCGTACCGGAGTCCGCCGCATGACCTCGTTCGAACCGGCCGCCGTCCCCGGCGAACCGCCGCCGCCCGACTCGGTGAAGCCGCGCGATTCCACCCCGCAGGCGCCGACCTCGGTCGCCCGGCTCAACGACACCATCCGCGGCTTCGTGCAGACCTGGGGATCGGTCTGGGTAGAGGGCGAGATCACGGGCTGGAACCAGCGCGGCGGCAACGTCTTCGGCCGCTTGAAGGACCTCGTCACCGACGCGACCATCTCATTCCGCATCTGGTCGTCCACGCGCGACAGGCTCCCCGGCGACCTCAAGGTCGGCGACCATGTCATCGCGTGCGTGAAGGCCGACTACTTCGTCAAGACGGGCGACTTCAGCTTCGGTGTGTCGGCGATGCGCCACGTGGGTCTCGGCGATCAGCTCGAGCGCCTCGAGCGCCTGCGCGCGCAACTGCGCGCCGAGGGCCTGTTCGATCCCTCCCGCAAGAAGCCGATCCCGTTCCTCCCCCACCTCATCGGGCTGATCACCGGGGAGAACTCGGATGCCGAGAAGGACGTCCACCGCAACGCGGAGCTGCGCTGGCCCCAGGTGAGGTTCCAGACCAAGTACGCGGCGGTGCAGGGCGACCGGTGCGTCCCCGAGACCATCGCGGCGCTGAAGGCGCTGGATGCCGCACCCGACGTGGACGTCATCATCATCGCCCGCGGCGGCGGCGACCCGCAGACCCTGCTCGGCTTCAGCGATGAGCGGCTGCTGCGCGCCGTGGCGGCGGCATCCACTCCCGTCGTCAGCGCCATCGGCCACGAGAACGACCACCCGCTGCTCGACGACGTCGCCGATCTCCGCGCGTCCACGCCGACCGATGCCGCCAAGCGCGTCGTACCGGATGTCGCCGAGCAGCGCGCGCTCGTCGCGCAGTTGCGCGCGCGAATGACCAGCCGCCTCACGCAGCGCATCACGCACGACATCTCCCAGCTCGAGCAGCTGCGCTCGCGGCCGGTGCTGCGCGCACCCGAGAGCCTGCTCACGACGCGCGCGCACGAGGTCGAGCTGCTCGCCGCCCGCGGGCGCGACCGCGTCGACCGCTCGCTGCAGGTGCACGAGCGACGAACCGCCGAGCTGCGAGCGACGCTGCGCGCGCTGTCCCCCGCGTCGACGCTGGCCCGCGGCTACGCCATCGCCCATCTGGCCGACGGCGTCATCGTCCGGGATGCCGCGCAGGCCCCGGCATCCACTCCCGTCGTGATCACCGTCGGTCGCGGATCCTTCGCCGCGCACTCCGACGGCGAGATCGCCGAGACCGCCGGCGACGCAGACGACTCCGCAGAGGAGAGCGCGTGACCTTCCTGCCGCCCCCGGCGCCGATGCTCGCACCGGCGCCGAAGACCACCAGCGGCCTGTCGATCACGGCATTCGTCCTCGCCTTCGTCGCGGCGCCCTTCGGCATCATCCTCGGAATCGTCGCGCTCGTCATCGACGCACCGCGATCCGATCGCACGCGTGGCCTGTCGATCGCCGCGATCATCGTGGGCGTCGTCGTCATCGGGATGGCGGTCGTGATCGCCCTGGTGTGGTTCGTCTGGTCCGCGGTCACGGGCGTCATGTGCGGGGAGCTGGCCGGCGGCTGTCCCGACGGCAACCCGTTCTGAGCCGTGACCGCGCCGCGGCCGGCGCGCCGACCACCGAGGCTGCGCCCGGTCGCAGGGGACGGCGACGTGGTCAGGCCCGCCTAAGATGGAAGTCATGACCGAGCCCAGCGGCGCCCCGAGCGACGTCGCGTCCCTCTCGTTCGAGCAGGCGCGCGACGAACTGGTCCGCGTCGTCGCCGAGCTCGAGCAGGGCGCACCCACCCTGGAGCACTCGCTGGCCCTGTGGGAGCGCGGCGAGGCCCTGGCCGCCCGATGCGAGGAGTGGCTCCTGGGCGCCAAGCGCCGCCTGGAGGCCGCGCGCACCACGGTCGGGCGTCAGGACGGCGAGGAGGCGTGATGTCCCGCGAACCACGCGTCGTCGCCGAGCTCGGCCGCCCCGAGACCCCGCAGGAGACCGCCGACCGCAAGGCCGAGTCGTCGCGCGTCTACCGGTCCAGCCAGAACGTCCGCAACCTCATCGCGGCGCTGCTGGCGACCCTGGCCGTCGTGGTCGTCATCGTCTTGGCGGTGCCCCGCGGTTCCGTGCCCGAGCGCGAGCCCATCGACGTCGCCGCGGTCGCGCAGAGCATCGCCACCTCCGAGGGGCGCACCGTGATCGCCCCCGAGATGTCGGACGAGTGGGTGGTCAACCGCGCGGGCATCGAGGGCAACGGCTCCGTCCGCGCGTTCACCGTCGTCTACGCGCCCGCAGACGAGAACGCCCGCGGTTTCCTGCGCGTGGCGCAGGGCTTCGACGCCGACGCGGCGTGGCCGGCGCGGGTGCTGTCGGGCTCCGCCCCGCAGGACACCGTGACGATCGACGGCATCACGTGGGATCGCTACGAGCTCGACCCCGAGCGCACCGGCAACATCTCCGTCGCGATCGCGACGACCGCCGGCCCCGACACGATCCTCATCTACGGCGCCGCCGGCGAGAAGGCGCTCGAGCAGACCGCCCGCTCGGTCACCGAGCAGATCACCGCACTGAGTGAGGAGGCCGAGTGACCGACCAGCCGCTTCCTGCCAAGGCCTGGCAGGAGATGCAGCGCGGCAACGCGCGATTCGTCGCAGGCGAGCCGCGTCACCCCCGCCAGGACGTCGACACCCGCCACGAGCTCACCGAGGGTCAGCGCCCGCGCGCCGCCCTGTTCGGCTGCTCCGACTCGCGTCTGGCCGCCGAGATCATCTTCGACAAGGGCCTGGGCGACCTGTTCGTCGTCCGCAACGCGGGTCAGGTCATCTCCGACTCCGTGGTGGGAAGCCTCGAGTACGCCGTCGCCGTGCTCGAAGTGCCGCTGATCGTCGTGCTCGGTCACGACGCGTGCGGCGCGGTGCGGGCCGCGATCGACAGCACCGACATGGATGCCGATCCCCTCCCGCCGAACATCTGGCGGCTGATCTCCCCCATCGTGCCCGCGGTGCGCCGGGTGCAGCGCGCCTCCGCGGTCGACGGCGTCTTCCCCGACACCGTCGATGCCGAAGAGGTGGGCCGTGAGCACCTGCGCGACACCGTGGGCGAACTGCTCCACTCCTCCGAGCTCATCAGCGCCGCCGTCGCCGAGGGACGCCTCGCGATCGTCGGAGCGAACTATCGCCTGGGCGAGGGCACCGCCGTCCCCGACGTCATCGTCGGGCTCGCCGACACCGCCTGAACGATTCCGAAGACCCTGTACCCCCACGTGAGGAACGACGACGTGACCGACATCGAGTACCGCATCGAGCACGACACCATGGGCGAGGTGCGCGTGCCCAAGAACGCGCTGTACGCCGCACAGACGCAGCGTGCCGTGGAGAACTTCCCGATCTCGGGCGACCGGCTCGAGCCCGCCCAGATCGTGGCGCTCGCGCGCATCAAGAAGGCCGCGGCCCTGGCCAACAAGGAGCTCGGCACGCTCGACGGCGCGATCGCCGACGCCATCGCCGGCGCCGCCGACCGCATCATCGCCGGCGAGTACGCCGACCAGTTCCCGATCGACGTCTACCAGACCGGCAGCGGCACGTCGTCGAACATGAACATGAACGAGGTGCTCGCGACCCTCGCCACCCAGGCGCTGGGCGCGACCGTGCACCCCAACGACCACGTCAACGCCTCGCAGTCCTCCAACGACGTCTTCCCGACCTCCGTGCACATCGCCGTCACGCAGGAGATCATCGACGACCTCATCCCGGCGCTGGACCACCTCGCGGTCGCCCTCGAGACCAAGGCCGACCTGTGGAAGACCGTCGTGAAGTCCGGCCGCACCCACCTGATGGACGCCACGCCGGTCACCCTCGGCCAGGAGTTCGGCGGCTACGCCCGCCAGATCCGTCTGGGCATCGAGCGCGTGCAGGCTGTGCTCCCCCGCGTCGCCGAGGTGCCCTTGGGCGGCACCGCCGTCGGCACCGGCATCAACACGCCGCTGGGCTTCCCGCAGCGTGTCATCGAGCTCATCGTGGCCGACACCGAGCTGCCGATCACCGAGGCCAAGGACCACTTCGAGGCCCAGGCCAACCGTGACGGCCTGGTCGAGGCATCCGGCGCCCTGCGCACCATCGCGGTCTCGCTGACGAAGATCAACAACGACCTGCGCTGGATGGGCTCGGGCCCGAACACAGGTCTGGGCGAGCTGCACATCCCCGACCTGCAGCCCGGCTCGTCGATCATGCCCGGCAAGGTCAACCCCGTGATCCCCGAGGCCACGCTCATGGTGTGCGCCCGCGTCATCGGCAACGACGCGACCGTCGCGTGGGCCGGCGCCTCCGGCGCGTTCGAGCTCAACGTCGCGATCCCGATCATGGGCAGCGCCGTGCTCGAGTCGATCGAGCTGCTCGCGAACACCTCGCGCGTCCTCGCCGACAAGACCATCGACGGCCTCGAGGCGAACGTCGAGCGCGCTGCGGCCTACGCCGGGATGTCGCCCTCGATCGTCACGCCGCTGAACAAGCTCATCGGGTACGAGGCTGCGGCCAAGATCGCCAAGCACTCCGTCGCGAAGGGCATCACGGTGCGCGAGGCCGTGATCGACCTCGGCTACGTGGAGCGTGGCGAGCTCACTCTCGAGCAGCTGGACGAGAAGCTCGATCTGCTGTCGATGACTCACCCGGGGTGAGTCCGGTTCCGCGTGCCGGAACCCTCGTTCCGGCGGGATAATCAGGACATGGCCCGCACGCCTCGCCCGATCCCCGCGCGCGTCAGGATCCTCGCCGCGATCCTGGCGGTGGCGTGCGTGGGTCTGGCGATCGTGGGCAGCGTCACGTTCCTGGTCCAGCGCGAGCAGGCCATCGGCGGCGTCAACGCGCGCCTCAACGCGCAGGTGGAGTCGCTGAAGGCCGTTGCCGACGACCCCACCGACGCCGAGGTGCGCGACGGCGCGGCCGCGGCCAGCGAAGACCTCGACATCAACGACTATCAGTCGATCGACGACTACCTCTACGCCGTCGTCGCCCGCCTGGTGCCGGCGCGCAACGAGGCATCGCTGGCGCTCGTCGACGGTGTGCCGCGGTGGATCCCGTCGACGTACTCCGGGTTCGACATCTCGCACAACCAGGACCTCATCGACCGGGTCGTGGCCGAGACCAGCGACGGTTCCACCCGGCGCGGCACGGCCGTGACCGACCAGGGCTCGCTGCGCTACATCGCGATCCCGGTGACCATGCCGGGCGACCCGCGGCAGGGGCTCTACGTGCGGGCGATCGACCTGGGCGCCGAGCTGCAGCCGGTGACCACCGCGATGACGACCTATGTGCTCGCCGCGCTGGCAGTGCTGGTCGCGATCGGGGTCGTCGGTTGGTTCGTGACGGGCCGGCTCCTCTCCCCGATCCGGCATCTGCGCGACACCGCCGACGCGATCTCGATCACCGATCTGTCGCGGCGCCTGGAGCCCCACGGCAACGACGACATCGCCGACCTCTCGCGCACCGTGAACTCGATGCTCGACCGGCTCGAGGACTCGGTCGACGGGCAGCGGCAGCTCCTGGACGACGTGCGCCACGAGCTCAAGACACCGATCACGATCGTGCGCGGCCACCTCGAGCTGATGGACCCGCAGGATGCCCTCGACGTGGCGTCCGCCCGCGACATCGGCATCGCCGAGCTCGATCGCCTGGCGCGGCTGGTCGAAGACATCGACCTGCTGGCCACCGCGGAAGCCGACTCGTACAATCGCGCCGACATCGACCTCACCGCGCTCACGGCCCGCGTCGGCGAACTCGTCGCCGTGATCCCCGGCCACGCCTGGACGATCGAGGCGCTCGCGGAAGGCGTCACGGTCGGCGACCAGGACCGTCTGCTGCAGGCGTGGCTGCAGCTGGCAGACAACGCCGCGAAGTACACGCCCGACGGGAGCCCCATCGAGATCGGCAGCGCGCACGATACAGAGGGCGCGCGGCTCTGGGTGCGCGACCACGGTGCCGGCATCCCCCCGGCGGCACGGGCACGCATCTTCCGTCGTTTCGACCGGGCGCACATGAAGCGCGCCGTCGGCGGGTCGGGGCTCGGCCTTGCCATCGTGGACGCGATCGCGAAGGGGCACGGCGGCCATTGCGCGGTCACCGACACGCTCGGCGGCGGGGCCACCTTCACGATCCATCTGCCTCCGACGGAGGCCGACCTGCCCGCGCCCGTACGCGCCGGCGATGTGGTGCTGCAACGAGAGGCGTCGGGATGACGAGGATACTCATCGTCGAGGACGAGCCGCGGATCGCCGCGTTCGTCAGTCGCGGTCTCGAGGCCGCCGGCTACGAGACCGCCGTCTACGAGGACGGCCCTGAGGGGCTGGAGGCGGCCCTGCGCGGCGACGGCGACCTCGTGCTCCTGGACGTGGGCCTGCCGTCGATGGACGGCTTCGAAGTGTTGCAGGAGCTCCGCGCCCGGGGCTCCGCGGTGCCGGTCATCATGCTGACCGCGCGTTCGAGCACCCGGGACACCGTCACCGGATTGGATGCCGGAGCCAACGACTACATTCCCAAGCCCTTCACGTTCGAAGAGCTGCTCGCCCGCGTGCGCTCACGCCTGCGCGAGACCGTGCCCTCGCCGGGCGTGTCGATCTCGCACGGCGACGTCGTGCTCGACATCCTCGCCCGCCGCGCGATGGTGGACGGGCGCGAGGTCGACCTCTCGGCACGCGAGTTCTCGCTCGCCGAGCAGTTCCTGCGCAACCCCGGCCGCGTGCTCAGTCGCGAGCAGCTGCTGAGCCGGGTGTGGGGGCTCGACTTCGATCCGGGCTCGAACGTCGTCGACGTCTACGTGCGCTACCTGCGCGGCAAACTCGGGTCGGATCACATCGTGACGGTCCGCGGCGCGGGCTACCGCTGGGAGTAGCCCGGCCCGGCACCCCCGCCCGGCACCGAGAAGAAGCCCCCGGTGCTGGGGGACACCGGGGGCTGTGAAAGGCCGGACTGGGGGATCCGACCGTTGTCAGTCGCGCCTGTCTGGGGAATCGCGCGACTGGTCTCTCTTCGCACCGTGGCCGGCACCGTGGCCCTGCCCGGCGTTGGATCCCGCGTGAGCGGGACGATCGGCGCCGGTCGAATTCTGACCGACTCCGGGGCTCTTCTCCTGTCCGCCGAGGTCGATCTGCTGACCGCCTCCGGAGTTCTTCTCGCCGGCACCGCCCTGGGAGTTGCCGCCCTTGTTGGAGGTCAGGTCGGCCAGCTCCCTGTCGAGCCGCGCCAGCAGGGCGTCGATGCGGCCGGCCGACCAGCCGTGATCGGCGGCCCAGCGGCGCACGGCGTCCCACGTTCCGGCGGTACGGGCGCTGCCGATGACCTCTTCCAGATCGGCGGGGAGCGGCTGCGCGGCCGGAGTGTTCGCCTCGGGCTGAGCCGGCGCGCGCGGCGGTTCGACCGCACCGGTCGGCGGGACGACGGCCGGGGCGGGAGCCTCGACCACCTCGGCCTGCGGAGCTGGGGTCACGGGCTCGGTCGTCGGCGCGGGGTGGGGGGTCGCCGAGGGAGTCGTCTGCGGTGACACCGAGACACGATCGGCGGCGACGGTGGCGCCCGGCGAGTCGGCGAGGGCGACGGCGTTGGTCAGCGCGACGGCGGTGACGACGGCGACGCTCGCCGCGACGACGGTGATGCCGCCGATCACGAGCTTCGCGCGTGCTTCCACGTCTCGCCTGCCTTCCGTGTGCGCGGAACGATTCCCCTCATCCATGGTGGCAGACCGATCGCGCCTCGGACGCCGTTCGCGATGAGACTCTTCTCATGCGTCCACGGCCCTCGAGACGGCGTCCGCCCCGCCTCGGGGGTGTTTCGGTGCTGTCGGATCGCGTCGCGGGGAGGGATGCGGCATCCCTCCCCGATCCCGGAGGTTGTCCCGCTGCCCCACGTCGTGGGTGAGCACGACGCGGGAGTTCTGCCCGATCCGGCTGAGCACCGTGAGCAGGACGTTGCGCTCGAGGGACTGCGCCTCGTCGACGATCACGAACGCGTCGTGCAGGGAGCGGCCCCGGATGTGCGTGAGCGGCAGCACCTCCAGCAGCCCCCGCTCGATCACCTCTTCGAGCACGTTCCCCGAGACGACCGAGCCGAGGGTGTCGAAGACCGCTTGTCCCCAAGGGTTCATCTTCTCCTGCTGGTCGCCGGGCAGGTAGCCGAGCTCCTGCCCGCCGACGGCGAACAGCGGCCGGAACACGATGATCTTGCGCTGCTGCTGCCGCTCCAGCACCGCCTCGAGCGCCGCGCACAGGGCGAGCGCCGACTTGCCGGTGCCGGCGCGTCCGCCCAGCGACACGATCCCCACCTCGGGGTCGAGCAGCATGTCGATCGCGATGCGCTGCTCGGCCGACCGGCCGTGCAGCCCGAAGGCCTCGCGGTCGCCCCGCACCAGGCGGTACTCGCCGTCGCCGACGACCCGCCCGAGGGCCGAGCCGCGCTCGGAGTGGATGATGAGCCCCGTGTTGACCGGCAGCCCCCGCACGTCGTCGCTCGAGGCCACCTCGCTCTCGTAGAGGTCGCTGATGTCATCGCCCGACACCGCGATCTCGGTGATGCCCGTCCAGCCCGAGTCCACCGCCTGCTCGGCGAGGTACTCCTCCGCGGTGATTCCCAGTGAGGCCGCCTTGACGCGCATCGGGAGGTCCTTCGAGACGACAGTCACCTCCTGCCCGTCCTGGGAGAGGTGCAGCGCCACCGCGAGGATCCGGCTGTCGTTGTCGCCGAGCCGCATGCCCGACGGGAGCACTGTCGCGTCGGTGTTGTTGAGCTCGACCCGCAGCGTCCCTCCCTCCCCGACGGGCACCGGGAAGTCCAGCCGGCCGTGCTCGACGCGAAGTTCGTCGAGATGGCGCAGCGCCTGCCGGGCGAAGTAGCCGATCTCGGGGTCGTGCCGCTTTCCTTCGAGCTCGGTGACCACCACGACGGGGATCACGACGTTGTGCTCGGCGAAGCGGAAGAACGCCCGCGGATCGCTCAGCAGCACGGAGGTGTCGAGGACGTAGGTGCGCAGATCCTGTGAGGAACCGGCGACCTCGTCGAGGTCCTGACTGCGCTGCTCGTGTGGTGCTCGTGTGGTCACAACCCACTCCCGCCCCGGGTGGTTCACCCGGCAGTCACGAGTCGACCAGGGTAGCGAGTCGTAAATCGTGGAAGTCGCGATCCGTGAGGCCGACTCGACCGGGCTCCTTGCCCGATGCGCTCACGCTACGACTCCCCTGCGACACGTCACGCCTCGACACGCAAGAAGCGGGTTAAGAGCGGGTGAATTCCCGATGCCGCGACCTCACCACACCCGCGCGGACGAGAACGCCGCGAGGGCGTCGCCGAACAGGCGCAGCGTGTCCGCGCCGGTGCCGACGTGGGGCGCGACGCGGATGTGGCCCGCGCGCGTCGTGACGGTCAGTCCGTGGTTGGCCAGCGACGCCGCCAGCGGCGCCGCATCCTGCGGCGCCGGCTCCAGCGTGACGATGCCGGCGCGCCGCTCGGGCTCGCGCGGCGTGATCACCGGGACCTCGTAGCGGTCGGCGAAGTACATCACGTCGCCCGCGCGCGCCGACAGCACCGACTCGATCTCCGCCACGCCGACGTCGGCGACCTCGCGCAGCGCCGTGGCAAGGCGTGCCGCCGCGAGCGTGTCGGGGCCGGCGACCGAGAACGCCTGGGCCGATGCGGACGGCGCCGGGACGGCGTCGACGGGCAGGTCGCCGTCCACGCCGCGGAATCCGGAGAGGATGGGCGCGATGCGCTCGAGCGCACGGTCGCCGAACCACGCGAACCCGGTGCCGCGCCCCGCGCGCAGCCACTTGTAGCCGTGGCCGCACACGACGTCGGCCGCGAGATAGTCCGCCTCGACCATGCCGAAGCCCTGCACCGCGTCGACGATCAGCAGGCGGTCTCCGATCACCTCGCGCAGCGCCGAGAGGTCGGTGCGGTACCCGGTGCGGAAGTCGACGAGACTGACGGCGACCGCGTTGGTCTCGTCCGAGAGGGCGGATCGCACCGCGTCGGGGGTCATGAACCCGTCGGCGGGTTCCACCCACTGCAGCTGCAGCGATCCGAGCGACTCCGCCGCGCGGGTGGCCGCCACCGTGAGGCTCGGGAACTCGCCGCGCCCGAGCATGAGCCCGCCGGACAGACCGTAGATCGCGTGCATGAGCCCGTAGGTCGCCGAGGGCTGCAGCACGACCTGCGAGGCATCCCCGCCGATCAGCTCCGCCACCAGCTCGCACGCCTCGCGCACGTGGTCGGCGACGAGCTGGATGCTGGTGCGGCGGCCGGAGCCGAGCAGCTCGGTGTCCCCCTGCGCCTCGCTGCGGACCGCGGGCGAGAGCGGACCGAACGCGGCCCAGTCCAGATACCCCGGTTCCCCATCGAACGACGCCTGATACGAGTCCAGATCCGTCACGCGGATCATTCTGGCAGAGGAGCGGGCGCGGACCGCCATCCGTCCTTATCGCGGCCGGCCCTCAGCCGCCGTAGCGGCGGTCCCGCGACGTGAAGTCGCGGATCGCCCGCAGGAAGTCCACCTCGCGCAGGTCGGGTCCGAGGGCCTCGACGAAGTAGAACTCCGAGTGCGCCGACTGCCACAGCAGGAAGTCGCTCAGCCGCTGCTCCCCCGACGTGCGGATCACCAGATCGGGGTCGGGCTGACCGCCGGTGTACAGGTGTTCGCCGATCTGCTCGGGAGTGAGGCTCGCGGCGAGCTCCTCGAGCGATCCGCCGCCCTCGTCGTGCTGCGCGATGATGCTGCGCACCGCGTCGACGATCTCGCCGCGCCCGCCGTAGCCGACCGCGAGGTTGACGTGCATCCCGGCGTTGTCCTTGGTGCGGGCCTCCACGTCGGCGAGCACGCGCGCCAGGTCGCCCGGGAGGCTGTCCGCTCGGCCGACGTGCTTCACGCGCCAGTCGCGCTCGTGCGACAGCTCGTCGGCGAGCTCGGCGATGATCTCGATCAGGTCGGAGAGCTCGCGGGAGTCGCGCTTGCGGAGGTTGTCGTTGGACAGCAGGTACAGCGAGACCACGCCGATGCCCACGTCGTCGCACCAGCGCAGGAACTCCTTCATCTTCGCCGCGCCGGCGCGATGGCCGTGCGCGGCGCTCTCGTAGCCGAGCTGCTTGGCCCAGCGGCGGTTGCCGTCGATCATCATCGCGACGTGGCGCGGCACCGACCGGGGATCCAGGCGCCGACGCAGCCGATTGATGTAGAGGCGGTAGAGGGGTCCCCTGCCCTCGTTCGTCGAACCTCGCGCCACACGCCTACGCTACCCCGCGCGAGCCGGTGACCCTAGTGTGAGACCCAGTCTCAGCATCCTTGAGACCGAGTATGTGCCACTGACGGCATGCGCGGACCTCTACGCTTAGCACATGAGTCCCCGCCGACGTCTTCCGCACGCCCCCGACGTGCCTGTGCTGCCCCTGATGGACGCGGCGGCCGTCGACGCGGCGGCACCCGAGATCAAGCCCAGCTGGCGGGGCTGGATCCACGCCGCCACCTTCCCCGTCGCGATCGCCGCCGGCATCGTGCTGATCGCGCTCGCCCAGGGCGCGCCGGCGAAGTGGGCCTCGGCGGTGTTCATGGCCACGTCGCTGCTGCTGTTCGGCAACTCGGCGCTCTACCACCGCTTCAACTGGAAGCCGAAGACCAAGGCGATCCTCAAGCGCATCGACCACGCCAACATCCTGCTGCTGATCGCCGGCACCTACACGCCCATCGCGACGCTGGCGCTGCCGCCCCAGCAGGGCGCGCTGCTGCTGATCCTGGTCTGGAGCGGCGCCCTGCTCGGCATCCTGTTCCGTGTCTTCTGGATCCACGCGCCGCGGTGGCTGTACGTCGCGCTCTACCTCCTGCTGGGGTGGGCGGCCGTGATGTACATCGTTCCGCTGTTCCAGGCCAGCGCGGCCATGATGATCCTCGTGGTGATCGGCGGCCTTCTCTACACCGGCGGGGCGGTCGTCTACGCGCTCAAGCGCCCCAACCCGTGGCCCGGCCACTTCGGCTTCCACGAGATCTTCCACGTGTGCACCGTGCTGGCGTTCCTGTGCCACTGGACCGCGTGCCTGCTGATCGCATTGAACCCGCTCTCGCCGTCGCTCGGCCTGCCCGGCTGAACCTGCGACCCGCGGCCACAGGGTTCGACCCGGGCGAGCGGATGCCGCGGCCTGCGCCCGCGGTGTGATCAGGGCGTGCGGGGAGCGGCGTCGTCGCCCTCGTCGCCGGCGGCGTCGACGTTCTCGTCGTCGACCTCGGTCGCCTCGACCGCCTCGGCGGCCTGCGCGGCGGCCTCGGCATCCAGCTCCTCCTGGATGTCGGCGCGCACGCGGCCACGACGGATGCGGCGCATCATGTCCCACACCAGGAAGATCACCGCGATCGCGATGAGCGCGGTGAAGAGGAACCCGACCACGCCGGGGGTCACCAGATTCGGGTCGATCGGCGCCGTCGGGGTGGGAGTCGGGGTCGTCGTCGCGGCGCTGACGAGTGCGGCGAGCGCGTGCTGCATGGGGTCCTCGCTCTGCCCGCGAGGCGGGCGGTGTCTGCGGTGATGCGCGCGAGCGCATAGCCTGGAGTTCCAGCCTAATCTTCCGCTGCAGCCCGCCGAGACCCGAGGACCGACATGACGACGCCTGAGATGCTCGACGAGCGCTACGGACGCCGCCGCTCCCCCGCGCGCCGCTGGCTCATCGGCGGCGCCGTCGCGCTCGCCGTCGGCGTGGTCGGGCTGTTCGGCTGGTTCACCGTGCAGGGCTCCCTCGACAGCGTCGACTCCGACACCACGTCGTTCGAGGTCGCCGACGAGCACTCGGTGACGCTCGGCTTCCAGATCACCGCCCCTCCCGGCGCCGCCGTCGCGTGCGCGATCGAGGCCCAGGACCAGGAGCACGGCGTCGTCGGGTGGCGTGTCGTGGAGCTTCCGGCATCCGAGCTGCACGCCCGTGCGTTCCGGGAGCGGATCCCGACGACGGCCCTGGCCACGACGGGTTTTGTCAACTCCTGCTGGGTGACGTAGTCTGGCGGAAGATCCGCCGAATCGCGCCCTGGCCCAGAGCCGGGGCGTTCGGTTTATGTCCCGTCGCCAACGAAGGAGTCAGCCGTGTCCACCGACGCCCCCGTGACCTTCCTCACCCAGGACGCGTACGACCGCCTGGCGGCCGAGCTCGAGCACCTCTCGACGACCGGCCGCGAGGAGATCGCCAAGCGCATCGAGGCCGCCCGTGAAGAGGGAGACCTCAAGGAGAACGGCGGCTATCACGCCGCCAAGGACGAGCAGGGCAAGCAGGAGGCGCGCATCCGCACCCTCCAGCATCTGCTGAAGAACGCGACAGTCAGCGAGGCTCCCGAGAGCACCGGCGTCGTCGAGCCCGGCACCGTGATCACCGCGATCGTCGCCGGCGGCGAAGAGGTCTTCCTGCTCGGCAACCGCGAGATCGCGGTCGGCTCCGAACTCGACGTGTACAGCGAGGCGTCGCCCCTCGGTGTCGCGATCATGGGCCGCAAGGAGGGCGAGAAGACGTCCTACACGGCGCCCAACGGCCGCGAGATCGCCGTCGAGATCATCAAGGTCGAGACCTACAACGGGCAGTGACCCGCGCGGTGCCCGGCGTCAGTCGGGCACCACTGTCGGCTCGTAGCCGGCCTCCTCGAGCACCGAGATCACGTGCGCGCGGTGCTCCTCGCCGCGCGTCTCCACGCTCAGCTGCAGGATCACCTCGCTGATCTGGAGGCCCTGCCCGTGCCGGGTGTGCAGCACCTCGATGACGTTCGCCCCGGCGATCGCCAGCAGCTCCGACACGCGCGCGAGCTGACCCGGACGATCGGGCAGCGGGATGCGCAGGGTCATGTAGCGACCGGATGCCGACAGCCCGTGCGCGACGACGCGCTGCAGCAGCAGCGGATCGATGTTGCCGCCCGAGAGCACCGTCACGGTCGGGCCGTGGGCGACGATCTTGCCCGCGAGGATAGCCGCCACGCCGACGGCGCCGGCGGGCTCGACGACCTGCTTGGCGCGTTCGAGCAGCACCAGCAGCGCCCGGGCGATGTCGTCCTCGGTGACGGTGACGACCTCGTCGACGAGGTCGCGGATGATCTCGAACGGCAGGTCGCCGGGACGGGCGACCGCGATGCCGTCGGCGATCGTCGGCGTGGTGGCCACTTCCAGCGGGTGCCCGGCCGCCAGCGACGGCGGGTAGGCCGCCGAGTTCTCGGCCTGCACGCCGATGACGCGCACGGTGCGGCCCTCGGCGGCGGCACGGGCCTTGACGGCCGCGGCGACGCCGGCGATGAGCCCTCCGCCGCCGATCCCCAGCACGATCGTGTCGAGGTCGGGGATCTCATCCATCAGCTCGAGGCCTAGCGTGCCCTGGCCCGCGATGACGTCGTGGTGGTCGAACGGGTGGATGAAGACGGCACCGGTGCGCTCGGCGAACTCGGCGGCCAGTCTCAGCGGCGTCTCGACGGTCGCGCCCTCGAGCACGACGTCGGCGCCGTACCCGCGGGTGGCCAGCAGCTTGGGAACGGGGACGCCCAGCGGCATGAAGATCGTCGCCGGGATGCCGAGGGACTTCGCCGCCAGCGCCACGCCCTGGGCGTGGTTGCCCGCCGAGGCCGCCACGACTCCCCGCGCACGCTCCTCGGCGGTCAGCCGCGAGAGCCGGTAGGTGGCGCCGCGGATCTTGAAGGATCCGGTGCGCTGCAGGTTCTCGAGCTTGAGGTGCACGGGCACGCCCAGCAGGTCCGACAGATGCTGCGACTTGTCGAGGGGCGTGTGCGCGATGACGCCCTCGAGCGTGGCCGCGGCATCCGCGAAGTCGGCGAGAGTGGGCACCGCATGGGCGCGGGCGTCTTCGTCGCCGAGACGGGGCGCCTGATCTGCGGAAGACGTGCTGGTGGTCACGAAGGGTTTCTCCTCGGCCGCGGGACGGTGCTCCAGATGAAGTCGCCGGTGGGTCTGGCGCCGGTCTCCCACGCGCGTTCGGCGAGGTAGACGGCGACGACGTTGACGAAGGCGGCGAGCGGGACCGCGAACAGCGCCCCGGGGATGCCGGCGATCATGGCGCCGCCGGCGACCACCAGCACCACGGCGAGCGGGTGGACCTTGACCGCCGAGCCCATGAGGAGCGGCTGCAGGACGTGGCCCTCGAGCTGCTGGACGCCGAGGACGACAACGAGCATCCACAGCGCGATCCACGGGCCGTTGTAGACCAGGGCGAGGAAGACGGCGACGGCGCCGGTGACGACGGCACCCACGATCGGGACGAACGCGCCGAGGAAGACCAGCACGGCGACGGGGATCGCGAGCGGGACGCCCAGCAGCGCCGCGCCGAGGCCGATGCCGATGGCGTCGATCGTCGCCACCAGCAGCTGCGTGCGCGCGTAGTTGACGACGGTGACCCAGCCGGCCCGACCCGCGCCGTCGGCGGCCGGTCGCGCCTTCTTGGGGAACAGGCGCAGCGTCCAGCGCCAGATCCCGGCGCCGTCGGCGAGGAGGCACAGCAGGATGAAGAAGGCCAGGACCGCTCCGGTGACCACATGGCCGATCGTGCTGCCGATCGCGAGCGCCCCCGACCACAGCAGCGAGGCCTGCTGCTGGATGAACTCCCCCGCCTGCTTCAGCAGGCCGTCGATCTCGCCCTCGCTCAGGCCCAGCGGACCGTCGACCAGGTACTGCCGCAGCTGTTCGACGGCGGCGACGGTGCTGGCCTGCACCGAGCCCCACTGCTGCATGATCTGCCACACCACGAGCCACAGGAGACCCGCCACGATCGCGAGCGTGCCGACGACGGAGATCACGATCGCCAGCCATTTCGGCACCCGGTGTCGCAGCATCCACGCGAAGGCCGGCCACAGCAGCGCGGCGATGAGGATCGCGATCATCAGGGGGATCACGAGAAGCTTCAGCTGGATCACCAGCCAGACCGCGATCCCGATCGCGATGGCGACCACGATCAGCCGCCACGCGTACGCGGAGGCGATGCGCAGGCCGCGCGGCACGGCGGCGGACGTCTCGGTGGAGACGACGCGGCTGCGATCGCGGAGGGCGTCGAACAGAGAGCCACGGGGCTTGTCGTCGGAGCCGCTCATCCGCCCAGTCTAGGCGCGTCGCATTCCGCCGCCGTCATGTACGACGCGGGGACGGATGTCGGAGCCCGTCGTTAGGCTGACCCGCGTGAAGTCCTCGCTGAGCGCCGCCGAGGCGCGCCGCATCGCGCTGGCCGCGCAGGGGTTCGGGCGCCCGCGCCCCTCCACCGCCGGGACGCGGCAGCTCAACATCGCGCTGGCGCGCATGTCGACGCTGCAGATCGACTCGGTCAACGTCTTCGCGCGCTCGCACTACATGCCGCTGTTCTCGCGCGTGGGCGCGTACGACACCGCCGCCCTGGACCGGCTGCTGTTCGCGCGGCGGCCGGCGTACGTCGAGTACTGGGCGCACGTGGCCGCGTTCATCCCGGCGTCCGACTGGGGACTGTTCGACTTCCGGATGCAGGCGATGCGCGCCAAGTACGGCGACGGCGACGGCGGGTGGTTCCAGGCGAACCGCGACATCGTCGACTGGGTGCGCGCCGAGCTCGCCGACCGGGGCCCGCTGCGGCCGGCCCAGATCGAGCACGACGCCAAGAAGGGCGCACGCGGCCCCTGGTGGGACTGGGATGTCGTCAAGCACGCGCTGGAGCGGCTGTGGCTGTTCGGCGAGGTCGCGATCGCCGGCCGCCGCGGATTCGAGCGGCGGTACGCGCTGGCCGAGCAGGTGATCCCCCGCGCCGCTCTCGAGGCGCCGGTGCCCCGGGACGATGCGGTGCGCGAGCTGGTCCGCCGCGCGACCCGCGCCTACGGCGTCGCCACCGCGTCGGATGTGGCCGACTACTGGCGCATCGCCGACCGCAAGGCGGTCACCGCGGCGCTGGACGATCTCGTCGACGCCGGGGAGCTGCATCCGGTCACCGTCGAGGGCTGGATGTCCGCCGGACGCCCCGCGAAGGCGTGGCTGCACGCCGATGCGACCCTCCCCCGGCGCATCGAGGCCACCGCGATCCTCACGCCCTTCGACCCGGTCGTGTGGTTCCGCGAACGCGCCGAGCGGCTCTTCGACTTCGAGTACCGCATCGAGATCTACACCCCCGCGCCCAAGCGCCGCTACGGCTACTACTCGCTCCCGGTGCTCGTCGGCGACGACGTCGTCGGCCGGGTCGATCTCAAGGCCGACCGTGCCGCATCGACGCTGCGTGTGCAGTCGGCCTGGTGGGAGCACGGCAGGCCGACGGATGCCGCCGCCCGCCTCGCCGAGGAGCTGCGGCTGGCCGCCGCGTGGCAGGGGCTCGAGTCGATCTCGGTGTCGCGCTGGGGCGACGCCGCCGACGACCTGGCGGGCGTCCTTCCCGAAGCGGGGCGTCACGACGCGGGCCCGTCCGCACCGATCGCCCTGGCCGCGGACGAACCGGACCCGGAAGAAGCCGTAGACGAACTCGCCGGCTGAGAGCGTTCCGAGGCTCGTCGCAGCGGCGCAGACTCGGTCCGCGCCGATGGCGAACGCGCCCGGGGAGGGTCAGGATCCCCCGCGCCCGACGATCTCGAGCCCGAGCCACCGCGCGAGATCGTCGATCTCGGCGTCCACCGCATCGCGCACCTCGTCGGTGAACGCCTCGTCCTCGTGCACCGCGTTCACGCGCAGCACGCCCGCCTTGCGGTCGGCCTTCGCGTCGAGCTTGCCCACGAACCGGTCGCCGTGGAGGATCGGCAGCGCGAAGTAGCCCCAGCGCCGGGAGGCCGCCGGCTTGTACATCTCGAGCAGGTACTCGTACCCGAAGAGCTCCTCGAGGCGCCGGCGGTCGAACACCAGCCGATCGAACGGCGACAGCAGCGCCGTGCGCGGCGCGAACCGGCCCAGCTCGGCCAACCCGTCCGGATCGACGCGCCACCGGCCCTCGACGCCGTCCACGACCGCCTCCTCTCCGATCTCGCCGACGTCGATCGGCTCCGTCGGCTGGGCGATCCCCTTCGCGCGGGACAGCCCCATCGAAGCGAGGCGGCGTTCCGCGCGCTCCCTGGCGGCGTCTTCGTCGGAGAGCACCGGCACGTCGGTCGGGTACACGCGGTCGGCGACGTCGAACACGCGGCCGGCGGCATCCCGTGAAGAGATCGCCACCTCGCCGCACAGCACGAGCATCTCGAGCAGCTGCAGCGAGTTGCGGTTGTTGGTCCACCCTGACGAGCGCCATGACACCTGCGCGGCGTCCGGGATGTCGGCGGCGCGCAGCGGGCCCTCGGCGCGCAGGCGTGCGACCACCTCGCGTCGGAACACGTCGTTGGCGGCGAGCCACTCCCTCGCCTGCGCCGATTCCGGCCGGCGGCGCATCTCGGGAAGCAGCAGCGCGAGATCGGTCATCGCGCGGTAGAAGCCGCCCCACTCGAAGATCGCGCGGTCCTCCTCGACGAGGCGCCCGAGGTCCGCGGGCTGGTAGGGCCAGCCGAGCCGGCTCCACAGGATGAGGTCGGCGCTGGGGGCGACGGCCGCCGTCGGCTCGATGTTGACCACCGTCAGGGCGTCGACGGTCTCGACGATGCCGGCCGGCCTGCCGGCAGCGAGCAGCTGGGCGCGCACCGCGAGCCGGCGCGCGTCGTCGCGGGTCAGGCGGTGAACCATGCCACGACGTTAGCCCCGGGCACGGACATCTGCTCGGCGCGACTCAGAACTGCACGCGGGGCGGCTCCGAGATCGCGGCGCCGTCGATCACCTCGAAGAACTCGCGCTCGTGGAAGCCCAGGTTGCGCGCGAACATGTTGTTCGGGAACACCTTGATCTTGGTGTTCAGTTCGCGCACGCCGCCGTTGTAGAACCGGCGCGAGGCCTGGATCTTGTCCTCGGTGTCGACGATCGACTGCTGCAGCTGGAGGAAGTTCTGACTGGCCTGCAGCTGCGGGTACGCCTCGGCCACGGCGAACAGCGACTTCAGCGCCTGCTGCATGCGGCCCTCGGCGGCGCCCGCCTCGGCGGGGCCGGTCGCCGACAGCGTGTCGGCGCGCGCCTGCGTCACCCGCTCGAACACCGCCTTCTCGTGCGTGGCGTAGCCCTTCACGGCCTCGATGAGGTTCGGCAGCAGGTCGGCACGGCGCTTCAGCTGCACCGTGATGTCGCTCCAGGCCTCATCGACCCGCACATTCAGCTGGACGAGCGAGTTGTACGTCGCCCAGAGATAGATGCCGATGATGACGACCAGGGCCACCACGATGAGGACAGGGATCAGCCATTCCATTTGCCGAGGCTCCGTTCGATGATCACCTCATCCTACCGACGCGCGGCCCCACGACAGGAGGCCGCCCCCGCGACTCTCAGCCGTTACCCACCCAGCACGCGATCGAGGTACGGGTTGCGGAACATCCGCTGCGGATCCAGGCGGTCGCGCAGAGCCACGAAGTCGTCGAAGCGGGGGTACCTCCCGCGCAGCACCGACGCGTCGAGGGTGTGCATCTTCCCCCAGTGCGGGCGCCCGCCGTGGCCGAGCATGATCTCCTCGACGGCCTCGAAGTACTCCGTCGGGTCCTCGCGCCAGTAGCGGTGGACGGCGATGTATCCGGACGCGCGCCCGTGGGCGGTCGACAGCCACCGATCGTCGGCGGCCGCGAAGCGCACCTCGACGGGGAAGCCGATCCTCCAGCCGCGGTCGTCGATCAGCGTCCGCAGCTGGTCGAAGGCCGGACGCACGTTCTCGGCCGGCAGCGCGTACTCCATCTCGCGGAAGCGCACCGACCGGTTGGTCGCGAAGACGCGGGCCGAGGCATCCGTGAACTCGCGGTCTCCCCACACCTTCGCCGACACGCGGTTGATGGGCGGGACGAGACCGGGGACCAGCTTGCCGGTCGTACAGGCGACCTGGTGCAGGCCGCTGCCCACGAGGGTGTCGTCCACCCACTTGCCCACCGGCGACAGCGGATGCCGCGGCGCGGTCTCGGGCAGTCGGGTGTTGGTCTTGGTCATGGCCCGATCGGTGTGCGGGAACCAGTAGAACTCGAAGTGATCCGACGCGGCGACCCGGTCGTCCACCGCGGTCAGGACGTCGTCCAGCGCCTCGGGACGCTCGACCGCGTGCAGCACGTAGGCCGGCACGCACTGCAGGGTGATCTCGACGAGGATGCCCAGCGCGCCCAGTCCCAGTGCCACGGCCGGGAGCAGCTCGGGGTTCTCGTCCTCGTTGACCCGCAGCAGATCTCCGGTCGCCGTCACCAGCGTGGCGCCGACGACCTGGGTCGCGATGCCTCCGAAGCGGGCCCCGGTGCCGTGGGTGCCGGTCGAGACGGCCCCCGAGATCGACTGCCGGTCGATGTCGCCGAGGTTCTCCATGGCCAGGCCGTGGGGGGCCAGCAGCGCCGGGATCTGGAACAGCCGGGTGCCGGCGAGGAGCGTCACGCGCCCCCGCTCACCGTCGACGGCGACGAGTCCGCTGAGATCGCGGAGGTCGAGGAGGACGCCGGGGGCCACCGCGATGCCGGTGAAGCTGTGCCCGGCGCCGACGGCCTTGACCGGCATCCGCTGCACGGCGGCGGCGGCCACGGCGCGCTGCACGGCGGCGACCGTCGGGGGGAACTCCACCCGCTGCGGCCGTACCGACTCCGACCGCCCCCAGTTGCGCCATACGCCTCCGGGGCGGGTCATAGGAACGACTTCCCTTCGCCGCGATAGGTGGGAAGCTCGCCGACGACGGAATCGCCGTCGATCACCCGGTACCTGTCGACCCGCTCGGCCAGCTCGCCGCTCTTGGAGTGGCGGAACCAGACCCGGTCCCCGACGCGCAGCCCGCGGGAGGCGTCGCCGCGCAGTGGCGTCTGCACCTCGCCCGCGCCCTCGCGCGGTGCCATGCGCAGCCCCGCCGGCCACACCGGGCGCGGCTGCCGGGACTCGAGCGCGGGGCCGGAGGCGATCCAGCCGCCGCCGAGCACGGTGGCGATGTCGGGCTGGGGCTTGCGCACCACGTCGAGCGCGAAGGCGGCGGCCGGCGCAGGGTCGAACGCACGGTAGCCGTCGAACAGGTGCCCCGCCAGCAGGCCGCTGCCGGCGGTGACCTCGGTGACGGACTGATCGGATGCCGTCAGCTCCAGCGATCCGGTGCCGCCGCCGTTGACGAACTCCAGCGGCGCGATGTCGCGCAGTGCAGCGACGATCGCAGCGCGGCGATCGAGGAGCTCGGCGCCGGATCGGCGCTGCATCCAGCGGATGACGGCATCGCCCGATCCCGTCGCGTCGCCCTGCCCGGCGATCTGCGCCTCGTACATCATGAGGCCGACCAGCCGGAAGCCGTCGCGCGCGGCGATCGAGCGGGCCAGGGCGGCCACCTCGGCCGCCTCATGCACCGGCGAACGGAAGACGCCGATGTGTCCGAGCGCGGGAGCGCGCCAGGAGGCGTCGGCATCGATCGCGACCCGGATCTCGGGACGCGTCCCCGGCGCGGCGACGGCGTCGACGAGGTCGAGCTGCGCCAGGTCGTCGACCATCAGCGTGATGCGGGACGCGGCGGTCTCGTCGGCGGCCAGCGCCGCGATCGCGGCACGGTCGACGCTCGGGTAGCCCAGCACGATGTCGTCGTGGCGCTCGGCGAGCCACAGCGCCTCGGGCAGCGTGAACGCGAGGATGCCCTGGTAGCCCGGCAGCGCGAGAACGGCGTCGAGGACTTCGCGCACCCGCACCGACTTGCTCGCGACGCGGATCGGCACGCCGCTGGAGCGCACCACGAGGTCGAGGGCGTTGTAGCGCAGCGCCTCGGCGTTCATCGCCGCGACGGGGCCGCTGATGTCCGCGATCGCACGGGTCATCGCGTCCCAGTACGACGCCGGCTGATCCCACGGCTTCGTCGCCGTGGGCGTGGACAACAGGTCGAGGCTCATGCCGTCGCCTGCTTCGGGTGCACGCGCATCGCTCCAGCCTAAGGCCCGCCGGATGTTTACGATGACAACCATCCACAGGCGCGGCTGCGCACGAGGAGTACCCCCGGTGGGATTCGAACCCACACTGCGGCGAGTTTAAGTCGCCTGCCTCTGCCGGTTGGGCTACGGGGGCGCCAGGCCCACGATAGCCCCGACGTCAGTCGCGCTCGTCCGCCGCGCGCGGCTCGTCGTCATCGCCCTGCTCGTCGGCCCACACCGCGAACGGCGGCGCCCCGGCCAGCAGCGCGACGAACCTGCCCCACCAGCCGCTGCTGCGGGCGGTGGGCTCGCTCCGGTCCTGCGTGCGCGCCTCGTGTTCGTTCACGACGGCCTCCTTCGCCCCGGTGTGGGGCTCAGGATAGCGCGTCGATCAGCCCGCGGCGATCTTCTCGGCGCCGGCGGCGGGCTTCTTCGCGGGCGCCTTCTTCGCGGGTGCCGCCTCGGCGGGCGCCTCGACAGGCTGCGCCGGCCGCGGACGCGCCGCGAACTCCTCGAAGACGTAACGCGGGTTCTGCACAGTCGACAGGTTCACCATGTCGCGGCCCAGCCAGAAGTTGTTCCACCAGCCCCACAGCACGCGCCACTTGCGCTCCCACGACGGCATCGCCAGGCCGTGGTAGCCGCGGTGGGCGAGCCACGCGATCCAGCCCTTGAGCGCGATGTTGCCCGACTGGAAGACGCCGACCCACAGGCCCAGGCCCGCGACCGCGCCGAGGTTCTTGTGGATGTACTCGCGCGGCAGCTCGCCGCGCAGCACGCCCACCAGGTTCTTGGCGAGGAGCTTCGCCTGACGCACGGCGTGCTGGGCGTTGGGGACGCAGTAGCCGCCCACGCCGCCGCCGGTGAGGTCGGGAACGGCCGACACGTCGCCGGCGGCCCAGGCGCCCTCGACGATCTCGTCCTCGCTGCCCACGCGCAGGTCGGCGCGGGTGCGGATGCGGCCGCGCTCCTCGACGGGCAGGTCGCCGCCGCGCACCACCGTCGGATTGGCCATGACGCCGGCCGTCCAGATGATGAGGTCGCTCGGGATGGTCTCGCCGGTGGAGAGCTCGATGTTGCCGCCGATTGCGCCGGTGACCTGCGTGTCGAGGTGCACCGATGCGCCGCGCTTGGCGAGGTTCTTGAGCACCCACTCGCTCGTCTTCAGCGACACCTCGGGCATGATGCGGCCCATCGCCTCGATGAGGTGGAAGTGCGTGTCGTCGAACGTGAGCTGCGGGTAGCTCTTGACCAGCGACGAGGCCAGCGAGCGCAGCTCGGCGAACACCTCGATGCCGGCGAAGCCGCCGCCGACGACGACGACCGTCAGCAGGCGGTCGCGCTCGGGGCCGGCCGGGAGGGTCGAGGCCTTGTCGAAGTTCGACATCAGGCGGTCGCGGATCGCGACGGCCTCCTCGATCGTCTTGAGGCCGATCGCGTTGTCGGCGATGCCCGGGATCGGGAAGGTGCGCGACACGGCGCCGGCGGTCACGACGATCTGGTCGTACGCGAACTCGTAGGGCTCACCCGCGATCGGGGTGATCGTGGCGACCTTCTGCGCGTGGTTGATGCCGGTGACCTTCGCGGCCACGACGTTCGTCTTCTTGAGGTGACGACGCAGCGCCACGACGGAGTGGCGCGCCTCGATCGAGCCTGCCGCGACCTCGGGGAGGAACGGCTGGTAGGTCATGTAAGGCAGCGGGTCGACGATCGTCACGTCCGCCTCACCCTTGCGCAGATGCTTCTCGAGCTTCCAGGCCGTGTAGAAGCCTGCGTATCCGCCACCGACGATGAGGATCTTGGGCACGGTGTTGGTCACGGTTTGGAGTACTCCTCCTGTGTCAGCGGCTCGGCGCGCGGGACGCCAATCGGATGCGTCGGACAGCAGCGGTGACGCCGAGCGCCACCAGTATAGCCGTCACGGTGACCAGCGTGAGCGGCAGGGTGCCGTAGAGCACGGTGTCACGATCGGGCAGCAACGGCGAAGCCGGCCGCGTGGCCGGGTCGGCCTCCGGCAGCGGGGGCACCTCGGCGGCGGGTTCCGTCTGCTGCGGTACCGGCGCGACCGGTGCGCGCCGGTACAGCCGCACCCAGTCCTCGAGGCTGCCCATGGGGTTCTCGGTGACCGCCGGAACGCTCGCCGAGACCGCGGCTGCGGCATCCACCAGTCCGTAGCCGTACAGCACATCCGGCACTTCGGTCTCGCCGGCCGCCGGCTTCGCGGTCTTGATGATGCGGTTGATGACGTTGTCGGCGTCGAGTTCGGGGTGCGCCGAGCGCACGAGCGCGGCGATGCCCGCGACGATCGGCGCGGCGCCGCTGGTGCCGTCCCACGCGACGAGGGTGCCGTCGGCCGACACCCCGACGAGCTCCTCGCTGGGCGCAGAGACGCCGATCGTGATGCCCTGCGTGGAGGCGTCGACGCTCGCCGTGCCGGCACGGTCGACGCCGCCGACGGTGAGCACGCCGGGGATCGTGGCCGGCGCACCGACGCGCGTCGTGCCGCTGCCCCGGTTCCCCGCGGCCACCACGACCACCACGTCGTGCTCGAAGGCGTAGAGGAAGGCGTCGTCCCAGCTCTCGGGCCAGTCCGGCACGTTGGTGGTCAGCGACATGTTGATGACGTCGGCGCCGTTGTCGACGGACCACCGGATGGCGTCGGCGATCTGGTCGGCGAACGAGCGCTGGGCGGACGAGCCGAAGGCCACCGACACCGACAGCAGCTGCGCGGCGGGGGCGACGCCGATCATGCCGGTGTCCGGCCCGGTGCCGCGCCCTGCCGCGAGCGACGCGACCCAGCTGCCGTGATCGGCGTCGACCGCGCCCACGGGCGTGCGGCCGTCGGAAGAACCGGCCCCCGACACGTCCGTGCCACCGGCCACGACGCCGTCGAACTCGGCGGGGCCCCGGCCGATGCCGGTGTCGATGACGGCGATCTTCACGCCCTCACCGCGCGTGGTCTCCCATGCCTTCTCGATGCCGTAGTCCGTGAGCCAGTACTCCGCAGACCGCACCGGGTCAGCGGTCGGAGCGGCCTGCGCGGCCGCTGCGGGAGCGGCAGCCACGAGGGTCGCCGCGACGGCGACCGTCGCGGCGAGGGCGGGCAGGCGCCGGATCATCCGCCCGAACCGGGCTGCGCGCAGGCGCAGCGCTCGGGCGACCACGACGACATCGCCAGCGCGCGGTCGCCGATCGGATTCACACCGGGTCCGGCCGCGAGCGCGTGGCCGGCGAGGGCGTGCAGGCACTTCACGCGGGTGGGCATGCCGCCGGCCGAGATCCCCGCGATCTCCTCGACCTCGCCGTACGCGGACCTGTCGCGCAGGTAGGCCTCGTGCGCGAGGCGATAGGCCTCGGCCACCTCGTCGTCGGCGGCGAGCTCGTCGGAGAGCCCGCGCATCACGTGGTCGGCCTCGAGCACCGACATCGCGGCGGTCGCAGCGGGGTGCGTCAGGTAGTAGAACGTGGGGAACGGCGTGCCGTCCGGAAGCCGCGGCGAGGTCGCCACGACGGTGGGGTTGCCGCACACGCACCGGGCGGCGATCCCGACGACGCCGCGGGCGGGGCGGCCCAGCTGCTCGCGAAGCACGGCGAGATCGGCGTCGCTGACAGGGGGGTACGGCGGAGTCGTCACGATTCCAGGCTACCGGGGCCGCCTGGGACGGCGCTGGACCGGCCGGCCCTGACCGGCTGCGGCATCCGTGGTCAGGGGGTGGGGGTGGACGACGGCTCGGGGTCGGGGACGCCCACCGTCAGCGGTGCGACGGTCTGGGCGAGCCCTGCCTCGGTCACCGACCGGACGAGCGTGGACATCCAGTCGGTGCGCGCGGCGGTGAGCTCCTCGCTCACCGGCTCCTGCTCCTGCGGCGCGAGCTCGGGCGGGAGGTCGTCGTCGACGAGGTAGACGACCTCGCCGGGCTTGACGTAGTACAGCCGTTCACGCGCCTGCGTCGTGATGTAGGCCGGATCCTGCCACCGGTCCTTCTGCGACTCCAGGTCCGCGACCTCGTCGCGGCTGAGCTGCACCGCGGCCTCGAGCGCGGCGATCTGCTGCCGCTGGTCGACGTACGTGCCGATCGTGGGCACGAGCACGAACGCGGCGAGCACCACGAGGCCCATCATGATCACCATGAACCCCGACAGCCGGATGCCGCCGAGCCATCCCCGCACGTCCACCGGCCGCCGCGCGGCCACCGGCCGGCGCCGGGGCGCCCCGGGGGTACGGGAAGGGGGAGCCGTCGTCTTTGCCACGGCTCCCCCTTCTCTACGACGCTTCGGTCAGCGCATCAGCCCTTGAACCGGGGGAACGCTCCGCGACCCGCGAACACCGCGGCCTCGCCGAGCTCCTCTTCGATGCGCAGAAGCTGATTGTATTTCGCGACGCGCTCGCTGCGGGCGGGCGCGCCGGTCTTGATCTGACCGCAGTTCACGGCGACCGCCAGGTCGGCGATGGTGGTGTCCTCGGTCTCGCCCGAACGGTGCGACAGCATCGAGCGGTAGCCGTTCGAGGTGGCCAGGGCCACCGCGTCGAGCGTCTCGGTGAGCGTGCCGATCTGGTTGACCTTGACCAGCAGCGCGTTGGCGACGCCGAGGTCGATGCCCCGCTGCAGGCGCGTGGGGTTGGTGACGAACAGGTCGTCGCCCACCAGCTGCACCTTCGAGCCGAGCTTGTCGGTGAGGGCCTTCCAGGCGTCCCAGTCGTCCTCGGCGAGGGCGTCCTCGATCGTGACGATCGGGTACGCGTCGACGAGATCGGCGAAGTAGTCGGTCAGCTGCTCGGCCGACCAGGGCTTGCCCTCGACGGTGTAGACGCCGTCCTTGAAGAACTCGGTCGCCGCGACGTCCAGACCCACGGCGATGTCCTTGCCGGGGGTGAAGCCGGCCTTCTCGATCGCCTTGATCAGGAAGTCCAGGCCCTCGCGGTTGCTGGGCAGGTCGGGGGCGAAACCGCCCTCGTCGCCGAGTCCGGTCGCGAAGCCGGCGGCCTTCAGCTCGCCCTTGAGGACGTGGTAGACCTCGGTGCCCCAGCGCAGCGACTCGCGGTAGGTGTCGGCACCGATGGGCGCCAGGAAGAACTCCTGGAAGTCGATGCCGTTGTCGGCGTGCTCGCCGCCGTTGATGACGTTGAACAGCGGGACCGGCAGGACGTGCGCGTTCGGTCCGCCGAGGTAGCGGTACAGCGGCAGGTCGGCCGCGTCGGCGGCCGCCTTGGCGACCGCGAGCGAGACGCCGAGGATGGCGTTCGCGCCCGTGCGCTGCTTGTTGTCGGTGCCGTCGGTCTCGTTGAGGATCGCGTCGACGAGACGCTGCTCGCTCGCCTCGATGCCCTCGATCGCCGGGCCGAGCTCGTCGATGACGGCATCCACCGCCTGCTGCACACCCTTGCCGCCGTAGCGGCTCTTGTCGCCGTCACGCAGCTCGTATGCCTCGAAGGCGCCGGTCGACGCGCCCGAGGGGACGGCCGCGCGCTGGACGGTTCCATCGTCGAGCAGCACCTCCACCTCGACGGTCGGGTTTCCGCGCGAGTCGAGGATCTCGCGCGCGCCTACAGCCTCGATCTGTGCCACAGGGGTTCTCCTTGCTTGTGGAGCGTGATTCGTCGGAGCGTCGTCGGTCCGTGACGAGTCTAGTGATGCCGGATGCCGGGGCCAGGGGGGTTACCGCGTGCGACGGCGCCGGGGTGCGGCATCCGCTCTCCCCCATCCGGTCGGCGCATCACACGACCAGGGCGATCGCGATGCCGTCGTACCCCTTCGCGTCGAGCGTCTGGATGGCGGTCGCGTCGAACCGCGGGTCGCGGCCGAGCATCTCGAGGCCGCGCTGCACGCCGATGATCTGCGGATTCTCGGTCGCGGGGTTGGCGACCTCTCCGTCGCGGACGGTGTTGTCGACCATCACGACGGTTCCCGGCCGGCCCAGCCGCGCCGCCCAGTCGAGGTAGATCGTGTTGGACTCCTTGTCGGCGTCGATGAACACCAGGTCGAACGGCTCGTCGCCCTCCAGCGTGGGCAGGACGTCGGCGCCGCGGCCGATCCGGATGTCGACCTTGTCCCCCACCCCGGCCCTGTCGAGGTTCGCGCGGGCGAGGTCGGCGTTGCGCGGTTCCGCCTCGATCGTGACGACCCGTCCGTCGGAGGGGATGCCGCGCGCGAGCCAGATCGTCGAATAGGCGCCGAGCGTGCCGACCTCCAGGACGCGGCGCGCGCCCGACATCCTCGCCACCAGGTGCAGCAGCTTGCCGTGGACGGGTGCGACCTCGATCGCCGGCAGGCCGGCGTCGTTCTGATCGGCGACGGCCTGCTCGAGGCCGGGGTCGTGGCCGATCAGCAGTTCGGTCAGGTAGGCGTCGACGCGGCGCCAGGTCTCGGGTGTGGGCTCGGCCATGGCCCCAGCCAATCCGGCGGCGCGCCGCGCGTCAAGACCGGCCGGGCGACCCCGTGGCGGCGCGCTCCACGAGTGCCTCGAGGAGTGCTGCGCCGGTGCGCGCGTCGTCCACCGTCACCACGAACCGCTTGCCGCCGCGGCGGGTCACCTCGATCGCCTGCCCGGTGCGCAGCACCACGCCGAACCGGCGTCCGGTGCTCAGGCGCAGGCCCCAGCCGCCGAACTCGCCCATCGGGCTGACGTCCACGCACGCCGCGGACGCGACATCGGCCAACGGCACGTGGAACCGCGGGAAGCCGAGCACCGAGTCGACGTGCAGTCCGGTGTCGTCCACGCGGACGCGGAACGCCAGCGTGGTCGCGGCGAATCCCAGCAGCAGCACGGCGATGCCGGTCAGCACCCAGGCCAGCACGGGCTCGGCGCCCGTGATCCACGCGCCGACGGCGCTCGCGGCGATGACGACGACGGCCGCGACGATCGCGATCGCACCGCCCGGGGTCATTGCCGTCGTGCGCATCCACAGCACTCGCTCGTTCGCGGCGAGCGCGAGAGGGGCCGCCGGCCGGGCCGCGGCATCCGTCGCCTCCTCATGCGGCTGGAGGAACCACGCCGCCACCCCGGCCACGCCGGCGGCGACGACGGCCGCGATCAGCGCACCCCACACGGTCGAGACCTCGGCGGCCGCGCCTGCACCGGCCTGCATCGCGAGGGTCCACGTCAGGGCGACGGTCACCAGTGCCGACAGACCGGCGGCGGTGGCTCCCATCAGGCGGTACGTCAGACCACGGTCGCCGCGGCGAAGGCCGGGAAGCGACGTGAAGGCGATCAGCAGGGGCAGTCCGAGCCCCAGCACCGCCGTCAGCACCGGCTGCGTCCACGCGGGGGCGAAGCCGTCGGCCACGCCCGAGGCGTTCCAGTGCACGGCGATCGTCGAGGGCAGCTGCGGCAACAGCACGAGCTGCACGGCGACGCCGAGCGCGACGAGCACGACGGGCAGCCACACCGCCACGAGCACGAAGCGGCGCACGGCGAGGTCGGAGCGGGTCATCGGTTTCCTCCTGAGGAGACGGTGCGGGACGAAGGGCGACGCGGTGGGCGTCCGCCGGGGACGCGAGAAGGCGAGGACGGTCGAGGATCAGCGATCACGCGCGATCTCCTTCACGAGGGCGGCCAGGGCGTCGGGCGGAAGCCCCGCCGCGCGCGCCCGCGCGACGAGGTCGGCGATGTCGTGATGCAGGCCCTCGAGCGCCTCCGCCTGCGCGGTGACCACCGCACCCCGGCCGCGACGGAGCTCCACGAGCCCTTCGTCGCGCAGGTCCTGGTAGGCGTGCAGCACGGTGTGCACGTTGACGCCCAGCGCCGTGGCGACGTCGCGGGCCGCCGGAAGGCGATCGCCGGGGCGCACGCGCCCCGCCGCGGCATCCGCCCGTACCGACGCGGCGATCTGTGCGAACAGCGGCGCATCGCTCTCGGGATCGATTCTCACTAACACGCGCTAATTCTATGACAACTAGAACAATGAAATCCAACCGTTGTGGGATGCCGCCAATCGAAACGGCCTGCGACCACCGATTCGGCCAAGCTGGAGCGCATGCGTGTGACCCCTCGACGACTGGCCGTCGGCATGAGCCTGTGGATCCCCAACCTCTTCAGCGGCATCCGCGTCACGCGGTTCGCCGACGACTGGACGAGCGCCACGGTGCAGCTGCATGTCAACGTCTTCACCCGCAACTACGTGAAGACCGCGTTCGGCGGATCGATGTCGGCGATGACCGATCCGTACTACTTCATGCTCGTGATGCACCAGCTCGGCCGCGACTACGTCGTGTGGGACACGCGCGGCGAGATCGAGTTCCTCAAGCCCGGCCGCGGCGTGCTCACCGCGCAGTTCTCGGTCCCCCGTGAGAAGGCCGAGGAGCTGCGCGAGCGCGCCCGGGGCGGCGCGAAGGTGCTCGAGTGGTTCGAGACCGACATCACGGATGCCGCCGGCGACGTCGTCGCCCGCGTGCGGCGCGAGGTGTACGTGCGCGAGAAGAAGCGCGTGACCGAGGCCGCGCTCTGAGCCCGCCCCTCGTCGGCGCGTCGGACCGGCTCAGACGTCGCCGCGATAGTCCGTCGCGGTGAGGCCGAGGACGGCGCGGAAGTCGTTGGCCAGGTGCGCCTGGTCGGCGTAGCCGAGGTCCGCGGCGATCTCGGCGAGCGCGGCATCGGGCTCGTCCCGCACCCGCTGCGCCGCCTCCTGCAGCCGGCGCCGCCGGATCATCGCCGCGGGCGACACTCCGACCGTGCGGTGCGCGAGCCGCTGCAGCGTACGCACCGAGACCCGCAGGCGCGCGGCGGCGTCGTCGAGGCGCAGGATCTCGGCATCCGTCATCAGCAGATCGGCCATCGCGTTCGCCAGGCGCGCCTCGGGCGTCGGCGGGCCGACGCGCTCCGCGAGCCAGCGCGCGGCGACCGCGGTGGCCGCCTCGAGGTCGGGCATCGCCTCCGACACGGCGCGCTGCAGACGGGGCTCGTCGAGGGCGACGTGCGCGTCCACCAGGTCGCTCGGCGCATCGTGCAGGCGGGAGAACGCGGCCGGCTGCAGGAGCGCACCGACGGCCCACCCGCTCCCCCGCAGCTCGCGCACTGAGGCGCGCGTGGTCGCACCCCACAGCGTCACTCCCTCGGGTTCGACGGCGAGATTGGCCGCCGGGTAGCCGAGCACCGGCTGGTGGGAGACGGCGCCGTCGGGCAGGTCCCACTGCGGGATCCAGAACCACGCGACGAGCTCGGATGCCGCCACCGGCGGCGCGATCCGCGTGAACCGCGGCAAGCGCTCGGGGTACAGCACGCCGCGCGTCGGATCGGTCACACGGTCACGGTACCGGGCGCCGCCGACACGGCCCGGTGCAGGGTGTCGCGAATCTCCAAGACCGCGGCATGCGCTCGGCGGGACCATCGGGTCATGACCACGGAGAACACCACCGGCGCGACCGGCGTCCACACGACCGACGGCCGTCCCCACGGGGCGACCAGCCTCACCCCCTTCCTCGCGATCCGCGGGGCGAAGGAGGCGCTCGACTTCTACCGCGACGTCTTCGGCGCGCGCGTGACCGACGTGACCGAGTTCGACGGACTCGTCGTGCACGCGGGCCTCGACTTCGGTCTCGGCTTCCTGCAGATCGGCGAGCCGACCCCGGACTACGGCCTCGTGGCGGCTCCCGAGGGCGACGACGACTGCTACTCGATGGGCGTCTACGTGCCCGACGTCGACGCCGTGACCGCCCGCGCGGTGGCTGCCGGCGCGACGGTGCGCGAAGAGCCGTCGACCTTCGTCTCGGGCGACCGGTTCTCGAGCGTGCGCGATCCGTTCGGCGTGCGGTGGTCGATCATGACCCGCGTCGAGGACTTGTCCGAGCAGGAGAGCGCCGCCCGCGTGGCGGAGTGGGCGGCATCCTTCAGCGCGAGCTGACGGCCGTCGCGTCCCGCTGCTCCCGTGCGACGGTCAGCTCCGCGATCAGCGCGGGAAGAAGCGCGTCAGCGGTACGGCGGTAGCCGAGGGCGCTCGGATGGAAGCGGTCGAGGCTGAACATCTCGTCGGGCTGGGTCACGAAGAACGGGCCCACGGCGCGGCGCAGCGAGACGGGCCGCACCCCGCTGCGCCGCGCCGCGTCCGCCTGGGCATCGGCGAGCTGTCGCGACAGCCGCGAGCCCAGTGCACGCAGCGGCTGGGGCACGGGGCGCAGGGCGCCGAGGTCGGGACATGTGCCCACGACGACCGCAGCGCCCCGCGCGCGCAGGCGCGCGATCGCCTCCTCGAGGTACGCGATCGACGCCGCCGTCGGCACGCGATGGGTGATGTCGTTGCCGCCCACCACGATGACGGCGACGTCCGGACCGTAGTCGGCGGGAAGGGCATCCACCTGCGCCGCGAGCGCCGACGACTCCGCGCCCACCACCGCCGCCGTCCGCAGCCGCACCGGACGGCGCGCCCGGCGGGCGAGGCCCTTGGCCAGGCGCCCGCCGAGCGTGTCCTTGCGCCGCTCGGCGCCCAGCCCCGCCGCGATCGAGTCGCCGAGCACGACGAGCTCGAGCGGTTCGCCGCCGAGCCGCCGCGCCCAGACCCTGTCTGCATCCACCGCGTCCTCGCCGAGCGGCTTGCCGATGCGGCGCCGGGCGAGCGCGGCCTGCCGCGCGAGGACGGCACGTCCGCCCAGCAGCACCACTCCCGCGCCGATGACGACACCGGCCGCACCGATGACGAGGGACCAGGGCACGGCGTCGCGCGGGCGGAACATGGCCTCATGCCACAGCACCCGGGTGAACGGATGCCGTCGTCACGGTGACCCGCCGGTATGCGGCCGGACCGAGCCGCCCGCGCCAGGCCCTACGCGGTGAGCTCCTCGATCGCGGCCGCGATGCGACGCTCCCGCGTGTCGGCGCGCTTGGCCTCCGACACCCCGCGGGCGAGCTCCTTGCGCCGCGTGAAAGACAGCGCGTCGAACGCGGCGCGCGCCCCGGACGCGGCGGCCAGCGCCGCGGCCAGGTCGTCGGGCACCTCCACCTCGCGCTCGGCGGTGTCGAGCCCCACGGTCGCGTCGACCTCGTCGCCGATGTCGACGCCGAGCTGCGACCGCACCGCCTTCGACAGCCCGATGACGTTGCGGCCGTCCATCACGCCCAGCCGCACGCGCGCGGTGCGCCCGCCGATGTCGACGACGACCGCGGCGCGCTTGCCGCCGCCGAGCTCGGCCACCTGGGCATCGGTCAACTCGATCGCGGTGGCCGGGCCGAAGGGCACCAGCACGGTGTGGATCTGCAGCGTCATCGCACCATCCTGGCGGGAGGGGGCGCCGTCCGGAACCCCGGAATCCGCTGTTCCGCGACGCGCGCTAGGGTTCGCCCGTGGCCACTCCCTCGCTGTCGCGGCGTCTGGGCCTCGGCGATGCCGTGTTCATCGGCCTGGGCTCGATGGTGGGCGCCGGGGTGTTCGCGGTGTGGGCGCCGGCAGCGGATGCCGCGGGCACCGGCATGCTCGTCGGCCTCGCGCTCGCGGCGGTCGTTGCCTTCGGCAACGCCACCTCGTCGGCGCAGCTCGCGGCGGCGCATCCGACCTCGGGCGGCACGTACGCCTACGGGCGCGCGGAGGTCGGTCCGTGGTGGGGGTTCGTCGCAGGCTGGGCGTTCGTCGTCGGCAAGATCGCCAGCTGCGCCGCGATGGCGCTGACCTTCGCGGCGTATGCGGCGCCGGCCGGGTGGGAGCGCCCGGTGGCGATCGCCGCCGTCGTCGCGCTCACCGCGGTGAACTGGTTCGGCGTCACCCGCACCGCCGGAGCCGCCCGGGTGATCGTGGTCGTCTCGCTGGGCGCGCTCGCCGCGGCCGTCACCGCCGCGTTCTCGGCGGGCGCGACGCCGGGCTGGATCGGCGGCGACCAGCTCTGGGCGGGCGGTGCCTACGGCATCCTGCAGTCCGCCGGGCTGCTGTTCTTCGCGTTCGCGGGATACGCGCGCATCGCCACCATGGGCGAGGAGGTGCGCGACCCCCGACGGGTGATCCCGCGGGCGATCGTCCTCGCGTTCGCGATCGCCCTCGTGGTCTACGCGGTGGTCGCCGTCGCCGTCCTCAGCGCGCTCGGTCCTGCCGGAGTCGCCGCGTCGACCGAGCCGGTCGCCGACGCCGCCGCGCGCGCAGGCTGGGCGTGGATCGGCGTCGTCGTGCGCATCGGCGCCGCGGCCGCGTCGCTGGGGCCCTCCTCGCCCTCATCGCGGGGGTGAGCCGCACGGCGTTCGCGATGGCGCGGGAGCGCGACCTTCCGGGTGTGCTGGACCGCGTGCATCCCCGGTGGCACGTGCCGCACCGCGCCGAGCTCGCGGCGGGGGCGATCGTGGTGCTGCTGGTGGCGCTGGTCGATCTTCGCGGCGCGATCGGCTTCTCGTCGTTCGGCGTGCTGCTGTACTACCTCGTGGCGAACGTCGCGGCGTTCCGTCAGCGCGGCGACGCCCGGCGCTACCCGGTCGCCCTGCAGCTCGTGGGCGGGATCGGATGCCTCGTCCTCGCCGTGACGCTCCCGTGGCAGTCCGTCGTGGTCGGGGTGATCGTGGTCGGCGTCGGCGTCCTCTACCGCGCCGTGCGGCTTCACCTCACCCGGTCGGTCTGAGACCGATCCGGGCTCAGGCGAGCGGCTTGACCTCGAGGGAGGCCTCTGTGGCGCCCGCGGCGACCGTCGCGAAGGCGGTGTAGCCGTCGGATGCCGCACGCTCGAGCAGCGCCTTGAGGTTCTTGGTCCGCTGCTCCAGCCGCACGCGCGAACCCTGACGCACGAGCGCGGCCTTGAGCGCGAGGAGCTCGCCCGCGGGCACGTCGCGGTCGTGCACGAGCACGACCGCCGGGGCCGCGGCATCCGTCCGCTCCGCGACCAGGTCGACGATGCGCTCGAAGCCGATCGAGAACCCGACGGCGGGTACATCCTGCCCGAGGAAACGGCCGATCATGCCGTCGTAGCGGCCGCCGCCCCCGAGCGAGTAGTCGACCGAGGGGTGGGCCAGCTCGAAGATCGTGCCGGTGTAGTAGCCCATGCCGCGCACCAGGAACGGGTCGAACACGAGCGGGATGTCGTCGAGCGGCTCGGTCGCCGAGCCGCGCGACGCGGCGACGGCCTCGCCGATGCCGACCAGGTGGGCGACGATGTCGTCGGGCGCACCCTCGGGCAGCGCCTTGCGGATCTGCCGCTCGCCGTACGGGTTGTACTCCATCGTCGTCGGGCGGCGCAGGAACGCCGCGAAGCCGTCCACGGCCGCGGAAGACGCACCACGCTCACGCAGTTCGGCGACGATGCCGTCGGGACCGAGCTTGTCGAGTTTGTCGATCGTGATGAGCACGCCCGGACGCTCGGCGGCCTCGAAGCCGAAGCTGTCCAGCATCCAGTCCAGCACGCGGCGGTCGTTGATGCGGATGCTGCCGCCCTCGAGGCCGAGTGCGTCGAGCGTGTCGAGCGTCGCGACGGCGAGCTCCGACTCGGCGCGCGCCGACGCGTCGCCGATGATGTCGATGTCGCACTGCACGAACTGGCGGTAGCGGCCCTTCTGCGGGCGCTCCGCGCGCCACACCGGGGCGATCTGGATCGAGCGGAACACCGACGGCAGCTGCCCGCGGTTGGTCGCGTAGAACCGGGCCAGCGGCACCGTCAGGTCGTAGCGCAGGCCGAGGTCGGTGAGCGCCGCAGGATCGTCGGCCGCAGCCCGGATCGCATCGGCGTCGAGTCCGCGCTTGAGGACGTTGTAGGCGAGCTTCTCGTTGTCGCCGCCGATCCCCGCGTGCAGCCGCGAGTACTCCTCCATGACGGGGGTCTCGATCTCGTCGAACCCGTGCGCGCGGTAGCGCTCGCGGATGACGGCGAGCACGCTCTCGCGACGGGCCTTCTCGGCGGGGAGGAAGTCGCGCATGCCGCGCGGCGGATTGACGGATGCCACGGACCCATCTTTCCATCCGCCCCGGCGTCACCCGAAAACGGAGCCCGGATCAGGAGGCGGGATCGGCCTCGGCATTGCGGATGTCGCGCTCGAGCCCCCGCAGCCGCTCGCGCAGCGCGCGCTCGGCGTCCCAGCCGTTCGCCTTCGCCGTCGCGACGAGCGCGAGCAGCGCCTCGCCGAGCTCGGCCTCCGACGCCGGCTCGCCGCGCGCCTCGTCGCCGCGCCCGACGCCCGCCAGGGCCGCCTTGCCGAGGAGCTTCTGGGCGAGGGCGAGACTCGGCATCCGCTCGCTGACGCCGTCCAGCACGCTGGTGCGCGTGCTCTTCTCGGCCGCCTTCGCGGCGTTCCAGTGGACGAGCACCTCTTCGGGCGTGGTCGCGACGGCGTCGCCGAAGACGTGAGGATGCCGGCGCACCATCTTGTCGGTGAGCCCGCGGGCGACGTCGTCGATGTCGAAGGGGTCGTCGAGATCGCGCGAGGCGATCTCAGAGTGGAACAGCACCTGCCACAGCAGGTCGCCGAGCTCTTCGCGCAGCTCGTCGCGCGAGCCGTCCTCGACGGCGTCGATGAGCTCGGCGCTCTCCTCTACGAGGTAGGGCACGAGGGCGCGGTGATCGATCTGCTGCGTCCACACGCAGCGATCGCGCACGGCGCGCATGACGTCCGCCGCTTCGCGGAGGGGATCGGGCGCGGCGCCCGTCACGTCGTCACGGATGCGGTCGCCGTCCGGCGTCGGTAGTGCCATGACCGCCACGATACGAGCCCTGCGGCCAGAAGGAGCGAAATCACCGAACCTGCCAGCACGCCGAGGGTCGCCTGGTCGCGCAGCGCGGGCGCGTCGGTGAAGGCGAGCTCGGACAGCAGCAGCGACACCGTGAACCCGATGCCGCCCAGCGCTCCGGCGGCGAGGAGGTCCGCGAAGGCCAAGGAGGGCTTCCCGCCCCGGTGCCCGACGCGCAGCGACACCCAGCCGAACAGCGAGATGCCGACGATCTTGCCCACCGGGAGCGCCACGAGCACGCCCCAGAACGCCGGCGAGAGCTCCGACAGCGGCACCGACGGGATCGCGACGAGCGCGGCAGAGAAGGCGAACACCGGCAGCACGATCACGTTCACCCAGGGCTCGAGCTCGTGGCGCACCCGCAGCGCAGGGCGCTGCGCCATCGCGAGGCCGAGGGCGACCCCCGCGATCGTCGCGTGCACGCCCGACAGGTACACCAGCACCCACGTCGCGATCGCGAGGACGACCAGTGCGACGGCGATCGGCACGCGCCCGCGGGTGTCGAGCTGGCGGCTCAGGATGCCGAACGCGACGACCGCGACGGCGGCAACGGCGAGCGCGGCGACGTTCACGTCGGCCGTGAAGAGCACCGCGATGAACACGATGCCGACGATGTCGTCCAGGATCGCCAGCGCGAGCAGGAATACCCGCAGCGCCGACGGCAGCCCGCGGCCGAAGACGGCGAGCACCCCGAGCGCGAAGGCGATGTCGGTCGCGGTCGGGATCGGCCACCCGGCGGTCGCATCCGACCCCCAGGCCACGATCGCGTAGATCAGGATCGGGACCAGCACGCCGCCTGCGGCGGCGATCGCCGGCTGCAGGGCCCTGCGCGCGGAGTTCAGCTGGCCGCTGGTGAGCTCGTACTGCAGCTCTACGGCCACCACGAAGAAGAAGATCGCGAGCAGGCCGTCCTTGATCCAGTGGGACACGCTGAGCTCGAAGACACCGGGGATGCCGATGTACGTGTGCATGGCGGCATCCACCGCAGGGGCGAGCGCCGAGTTGGCGACGATCAGGCCGAGGGCGGCGGCCACGAGCAGGATGACGGCGGGGAAGCGGGCGGAACGAAGCAGCGACATCGGGCCTCCGTGAGGGCATCGCGGGTCGACAGGGACGCGCCGACCAGACTTCCCGGCTCTCCATCGGACAGTCTAGCCAGCGACGCCCGCTCTCCCCCTGAGCGCCGCCGTCGTCACACAAGGCCCACCGTGACATCGGGGAAACACCGCGCGGTTAGCCTGGACAGATGCGCGAACTCACCCACACCGAGGCGATCGACCTCGTCGGCCGATACGAGGCGGAGCAGGCGATCCCCGAGACCATGCGCGGCGACGTCCGCATGCTCGGCACGCTGCTCGGACAGGTGCTGCGCGAGAGCGGATCGGCCGGGCTGTACGAGGATGTCGAGCGCCTGCGCACCGCGACCATCCAGGCCTACACCGACGAGACGCCGGAGGCGTTCGCACGCGCGGCGGAGATCGCCGACTCGTTCACCGTCGCCCGCGCCGACGAGGTCGCCCGCGCCTTCACGGCCTACTTCCATCTCGTGAACCTCGCCGAGGAGCACCAGCGCGTGCGCGTGCTGCGCGAGCGCGACGGACGTCCCGACCGGGAGCAGGCCACCGACTCCGTCGCGGCCGCGTTCGTGCGCCTGGCCGCCGAGGTCGGCGATGACACCGCGCTCAAGCGCCTGCAGAGCATGCGGTTCCACCCGGTGTTCACGGCGCACCCCACCGAGGCCCGCCGCCGCGCCGTGTCGACCAGCGTCCGCCGGCTCGCCACGCTCCTCCAGGAGCACGACGCCTCCCCGCGCGGCGGCGCAGACGAGCGCCGCGCCGAGCGGCGCATGCTGGAGGAGATCGACACGCTGTGGCGCACCGCGCCGCTGCGGCCCGAGAAGCCGGCCCCGACCGACGAGGTCCGTGCCGTCATGGCCGTCTTCGACGACACGCTGTACACCGCGGTCCCTCACGTCTACCGCCGCGTCGACGATGCACTCCAGGGCCCCGCGGCCGGAGGCCGCGCTCCGGTGGTGCGCCCGTTCGTGCGCGTCGGGTCGTGGGTCGGCGGCGACCGCGACGGCAACCCCTTCGTGACGGCATCCGTCACCCGCAAGGCGTCTGCGATCGCGAGCGAGCACGTGCTGCTGGGACTGGAGCGCACCGCCAGCCGCATCGGCCGCACACTGACCCTGGATGCCGCGACCACACCGCCCAGTGACGCCCTCGTCGCACTGTGGCAGCGGCTGAAGGCCGCCGACGAGGACGCCGCGACCGAGATCGCCAAGCGCTCGCCCGACGAGCCGCACCGGCGCATCCTGCTGCTGGTCGCCCGCAAGCTCGAGGCGACGCGTGAGCGCAGCGCCGACCTCGCCTACCGGGACCCCGAGCACCTGCTGGCCGACCTGCGCATCGTGCAGGACTCGCTCGTGCAGGCGGGGGCTCCGCGCCAGGCCTACGGGCACCTGCAGCAGCTGCTGTGGCAGGTCGAGACGTACGGCTTCCACCTCACCGAGCTCGAGGTGCGCCAGCACTCGGCCGTCCATGCCAAGGTGCTCGCCGAGCTGGAGTCCGGCGCGCCGCGGTCGGAGCTCGCCGAAGAGGTTCTCGACGTCATCCGCACGATCGGCTTCCTGCAGGAACGCTACGGCCCGCGCGCCGCCGGCCGTTACATCGTGTCGTTCACGCAGTCCGCCGAGGACCTCGCGAACGTCCACAAGCTCGCCCGCTTCGCGGTCGGCCCCGAGGGCACGCCGCCGGTGCTCGACGTGATCCCGCTGTTCGAGACGTTCGCCGACCTGCAGGCGGCGCCCCGCATCCTCGCCGAGATCGTGGAGCACCCCGAGTTCGCCGCGCGCCTGGAGGCCACCGGCCGGCGCCTGGAGGTCATGCTCGGCTACTCCGACTCGTCGAAGGACGTCGGACCGGTCGCCGCCAACCTCGCGCTGTACGCGGCGCAGGCGCTGATCGCGGCGTGGGCCGACGAGAGCGGCATCGAGCTGACGCTGTTCCACGGCCGCGGCGGTGCGCTCGGCCGCGGCGGCGGGCCCGCGAACTCCGCGATCCTCGCGCAGCCGCCGCACTCCGTGGACGGCCGGTTCAAGCTCACCGAGCAGGGCGAAGTCATCTTCGCGCGCTACGGCGACCCCGCGATCGCGATGCGGCACATCGACCAGGTCGCCGCCGCGATCCTCCTCGCCTCGTCCCCGTCGAACGAGGAGCGCAACCGCGCCGCGGCCGAGAAGTACGCCGGCATCGCCGCGACGCTGGACGCGGCATCCCGCGAGCGGTTCTTCTCACTCGTGAAGGCGCCCGGCTTCGCTCCCTGGTTCGCCCGCGTCACCCCGATGGAGGAGATCGGCCTGCTCGCGCTGGGCTCGCGGCCGGCCCGCCGCGGACTGTCGGTGGAGTCGCTCGAGGACCTCCGCGCGATCCCGTGGGTGTTCGCGTGGACGCAGGCCCGCATCAACCTCGCGGGCTGGTTCGGCCTCGGCACGGCGCTCGACGCCGTCGGCGACGAGGCGCTGCTGCAGCAGGCGTACCAGGAGTGGCCGCTGCTGCGCACCCTGATCGACAACGTCGCGATGAGCCTCGCCAAGACCGACGACCGCATCGCACGGCACTACCTCGAGCTCGGCGACCGCGACGACCTCGCAGCGCTCGTGCGCGACGAGATGCGCCAGACGCGGGACTGGGTGATCCGGATCACCGGCGGCACCGAGCTCCTGGCCAACAAGCCGGTGCTGCAGCGCGCCGTCAAGATGCGCAGCCCCTACGTCGACGCGCTGTCGCTGCTGCAGCTGCGCGCGCTGCGGGCGCTGCGCGAGGCCCCCGAGGGCGCGCCGGTCGACCCGGAGCTGCAGCGTCTGCTGCTGCTGTCGGTCTCGGGCGTCGCGGCGGGCCTGCAGAACACCGGCTGATCCGGCCCTCCGCGCGTCGCGACCGGGATCTCTGCGACCCCGGCGTACCGTGGCGCCCATGGCACGGATCGTCGTCGCCGAAGTCTGCCCCGCCTGCGGGTCGCTCGACGTGCGGGCGCGCGAACCCCGGTGGTTCCGCATCGACTGGGAGCGGCGTGCCGCCGTCGACGACGGCACGCTCGACCGGCTCGAGCTCGGCTGCCGGGACTGCGGGCTCGCCTGGGGCTGACCGGCTCAGGACAGCGGATGCCGAGGCTTCGGCATCCGCCCCTCCCCCTGTGCGTGGCGCGGCGCGGTCAGTCCAGGCGGCGGTCGTCGACGTGCCGTGCGAGGCTGCGGCCGTACCGCTCGGTGAGCTGCACCATGAGGTCGGGGGTCTCACGATCCAGGCCGAAGACGTAACCGGGGAAGTCGAGCTCGCGCTGCGCCGCCCAGATCTCCTCGTGGCGGTCCGGCGGCAGGATCTGCACCGGGTCCCCCACCGCCACCCAGCCGATCGGCACCGTCGAGTCTGCGGGCAGCGTCGTGCGCAGGTGCACGACGGCGTTGATGCGCACCTCGCTGCGGGTGCCGATGTGCGCGCCGTTGAACACCCGCGTGCCGGTGGCGAGGAAGACCTCCTCCTCGACGACGGCGCCCGAGATGCTCGCCATCGGGCCGACCAGCACGTGGTCGGCGATGTGCACCGGGTTGGTCGCGGTCGCCCGGATGAGCGCGTTCTCCATCACGATCACGTTCTCACCGAGGGTGATCGCCCCGCCCTCGGCGGTGATGACGGCACCGTGGAGGATCTGGCAGTCGGCGCCGATCTCGACATCGCCGCTGATCACCGCCGTCTCGGCCACGACCGCGTCAGGGTGGATGCGAGGCTGCGCCCCGAGGTGCTCGAACCGCATCGTCGTGGCCTCCTGCTCTCGCGGATGCGCCCCAGCGTAGCGCCGTCATACGCGCGGGCGACCCTCCGGACGGTATGTAGGGTGAAGAAGCTCCACCGCCACGATCCGTTGGCCTTCCCGAAAGCTCCACCGCAATGACGTCTGCTCTGCTGTCCGCGACCGACTCCGTCCGCCTCGTCCTGGACACCGTCGAGGCCCGCAACCCCCACGAGCCCGAGTTCCTCCAGGCCGTGCACGAGGTGCTCGAGTCCATCTCGCCGGTGCTCGACGCGCACCCCGAGTTCGTCGACGGCGGCATCCTGGAGCGCATCGTCGAGCCGGAGCGCCAGATCATGTTCCGCGTGCCGTGGGTCGACGACGCAGGACGCCTGCAGGTCAACCGCGGCTTCCGCGTGCAGTTCTCGTCGGTCCTCGGCCCCTACAAGGGCGGGCTGCGCTTCCACCCGTCGGTGAACCTGTCGATCATCAAGTTCCTCGGCTTCGAGCAGATCTTCAAGAACGCGCTCACCGGCCAGGGGATCGGCGGCGCCAAGGGCGGCAGCGACTTCGACCCGCACGGCCGGTCGGATGCCGAGATCATGCGGTTCTGCCAGTCCTTCATGAACGAGCTCTACCGCCACCTCGGCGAGCACACCGACGTCCCCGCCGGTGACATCGGCGTCGGCGCGCGCGAGATCGGCTACCTCTTCGGCCAGTACCGCAAGATCACCAACCGCCACGAGTCCGGCATGTTCACCGGCAAGGGCGTGCAGTGGGGCGGCGCCGAAGTGCGCACCGAGGCGACCGGCTACGGCGCGGTGTTCTTCGTCGAGGAGATGCTCGGCGTGCACGGCGAGACGCTGCACGGCAAGCGCGTCGGGGTGTCGGGTTCGGGAAACGTCGCGATCTACGCCATCGACAAGGCACGTCAGCTGGGCGCGACCGCGGTGACGGCATCCGACTCCTCCGGCTATGTCGTGGACGACGCCGGCATCGACGTCGACCTGCTGCGCCAGATCAAGGAGGTCGAGCGCGCCCGCATCTCGGAGTACGCCGCCCGCCGGCCCGGCGCGCGCTACATGGAAGGCGCCCGCCCGTGGGAGGTGCCCGTCGACATCGCCGTGCCCTCCGCGACGCAGAACGAGCTGGACGCGCACGACGCCCGCACGCTCATCGGCAACGGCGTGCGCGCCGTCGCCGAGGGGGCAAACATGCCCTCGACGCCCGAGGCCGTCGAGCTCTTCCAGTCCGCCGGTGTGCTCTTCGCGCCCGGCAAGGCGGCAAACGCCGGCGGCGTGGCGACCTCGGCGCTGGAGATGAGCCAGAACGCCGCCCGCCAGCGCTGGAGCTTCGACGACAGCGAGGCGCGCCTGCGCGCCATCATGGCCGACGTGCACGACGCCGCCTTCGAGGCCGCGGAGAAGTACGGCCGCCCCGGAGACTATGTGGCCGGCGCCAACTGCGCAGGCTTCGAGCGCGTCGCCCACGCGATGCTCGCGCAGGGCGTCATCTGACCCGATCCCGCGCCGTCGGTCAGCCGCCGAGGCGGTAGACCGTCACGTGGCTGGTGGATTCGCCCGTGAACTGCTCGCGCCGCCAGCCGGCCCACCGGGCCTCCCGGGTGAACCCGGCGAGCTGTGCCATCAGGTCCAGTTCGCTCGGCCAGATGTAGCGGTGAGGCGATCGCCCGATCCGCGCAGCGCGCCCGTCGGCGAGGTCCGGCCCGAACCGGACGTGGTGCGACGTGAGCCGCTGCGTCAGCGTGTCGATGGTGTCGACGAGCAGGTACCCCGGCTCGCTGACCTCCACGGTGCCCGCGTGGCCGGGGGCGAGCGCGCGCAGCTGCGGCACCCACAGCTCGATCACGAAGCATCCGCCCGGTGCGAGGTGGCGCGCGGCATTGCGGAAGCACTCGACCTGTTCCTCCTGCGTCAGCAGGTTCGAGATGGTGTTGTAGACGAGGTACGCCAGCGAGAACCCCTCGCCCGCGGATGCCGTCGTCATGTCGCCCTCGACGACCGGGATCGCGGCATCGTCGGCCTTCTCGCGCAGCCGCGCGATCATGGCGTGCGAGAGCTCGATGCCGGACACCGGGACCCCCGCCTCACGCAGCGGGACCGCCACACGCCCGGTGCCGATCGCGAACTCGACGGCCGCGCCGCCGGCGGCGAGCTCTGCCAGCGTCGCGACGGCCGGACCGAGCACGTCGTCAGCGAACATCCCTTCACCGGGTGTGTCGTACGACTGCGCGGCCTCGTCGTCCCAGAGCGCCTGCTGATCGATCATGGCCCCATCGTTTCGGGATGCACCTGCTCCGTCAAACCGTGTTCCCCGATCTCGCTACTCTGTGTTACTTTATAGTGGTACTCGGTAACACTCAGTACCGAGCAGAGCAGACAGGCACACGATGGACGACTTGACGGAGATGCTGAAGGGCACGCTCGAAGGCTGCGTGCTGGAGATCATCCGCGGCGAGGAGACCTACGGCTACGCCATCACCCGGCGATTGAACGAACTCGGGTTCGCCGACGTCGTCGAGGGCACCGTGTACACGATCCTGCTGCGACTGGAGAAGAACGGGCTCGTCCAGGTCACCAAGCGGCCCTCCGAACAGGGTCCGCCCCGCAAGTTCTACGCGCTCAACGACGCCGGGCGCGCACAGCTGGCGAGGTTCTGGGCGAAATGGGAGTACGTCACCACACGGATCGACCACCTGAAGGAGGGTGCGGCATGAACTTCTGGGACACCATCACGGGCAACGACCTGACGCGCGAGTACACCGCGTTCGAGGCGCGCGCGGCCTCGCTGTCGCCGGAGTACCGCGCGGCGTGGGACGAGATCAAGGTCGGTGTCATGCCGTACGGCGACTTCACCGGGCGCAACCTCATGGCGATCCTCGACGGCGCACTCGGACTCCTCGAGGAGTCCGCCGCCGACGGCCAGGGCATCGACGAGGTGCTGGGCGACGACATCCCCGGCTTCTGCCAGGCCCTGGCCGGCGGCGAAGGCCGCCGCACCTATCGCGACAGATGGCGCGACCAGTTGAACCGCAACGTCGCGAAGCGACTCGACCAGTTGGGAGGCTGACGTGGGCATCCACGACATCATCGAAGGCAAGAAGCAGTGGCGGGCGCACGTGGCCCGGGTCAAGGCGCTGCCGGCCGACTACCGGATCGTCTACGAGGAGATCCAGAAGTACCTCTTCAAGGTCGGCCCGGTCGACCTGGCCGAGGGCACGCTCCTGGCGGATCTCGTCGACTTCTTCGAAGAGGGAGCCGCGTCGGGCAAGAGTGCCCTGGAGGTCACCGGCGCAGACGTCGCCGCGTTCTGCGACGCGCTGATCGAGGACTCCCCCACCTACGCCGACCTGTACCAGGCGTCGGCCGGCACCCGGCGGGACTCTTCTGCCGGGTGACCGCGCACGCGTCCTCCGACCATGCCCGCCGGGGCGGGCATAGCGCGGTGGGGCGCACCGCGGGCCCGCCGCGGCTGTGCGAGGATCGCGGTCGTGAGTATTCCTGTGAATGTCGATGACTTCGCCCGCGCCGAGACCGATCGCATGTTCCGCGATCTCCAATCGCAGGCCGGAGGCGTGAACCGCTTCGTGCACAACCGCCAGCCCGCCGCGATCGACAACCAGACGGTGATCCGGCTGAACCGCGACACGCTGTACAGCTTCGCGGTGGTGGACGTGACCGCCGGTGCGACCCTCACGCTCCCCGAGCACGGGGACCGGTACCTGTCGGCGATGGTCGTCAATCAGGACCACTTCGTCGATGCGATCTTCCACGACGCCGGCTCCCACGAGCTGACGGTCGAGCGCTTCGGCACGCCGTACGTCGTGGTGGCCGTACGCACGCTCGTCGACCCCGCGGATCCCCAGGACCTCGTCGCGGTGGCCGCCGTCCAGGATGCCATCACCCTCACCGCGGCCTCGTCCACGCCGTTCGAGTACCCCGACTACGACGCGACCTCGCTCGACGAGACGCGCGGGGCTCTCCTCGCCCTCGCACGCAACCTCACCGCGTTCGACCGCACCTTCGGGTCGAGGGACGAGGTGGATCCCGTCCGCCACCTCATCGGCACGGCTGCCGGGTGGGGCGGCCTGCCTTCGAGCGAGGCGATCTACATCGGCGTCGACCCGCGCCTCCCGGTCGGCCGGCACGAGCTGACCGTCGGCGAGGTCCCCGTCGACGGGTTCTGGTCGATCTCCGTCTACAACGCCGCGGGCTTCTTCGAGCCGAACGAGCAGAACATGTACACGGTCAACAACATCACCGGCGCCCGCAACGAGGACGGCTCCACCACGGTGCGCTTCGGCGACTTCCCCCCGGGCACGCCGAACGCCATCCCGGTGACCGAGGGATGGAACTACCTCGTGCGGCTCTACCGGCCGCGCGCCGAGATCATCGACGGCACCTGGACGTTCCCGCGCCTGGACGGCACCGCGTCCTGAGCGCCGCCGTCGGCCCCGCGCGCCTCAGGCCGTCGCCTGCGACGGGGCCGCGGCATCCGTCTCGGTCTTCTTCGGCGGCCACAGCTGCTCGATGAGCTGCGCCACCCACGCGACGAGCTCGTCGTCGACGAGCGGCTCCCCACCGGCGGACGGCAGCGGCACCACCATCGCCTCACCGCCGGCGACGAGCTTCGCCTTGGGGTGCAGGCGCTGCAGCCGCACGCGCATGGAATCGGGGAGGTTCGCGGGCGCGACGCGCAGGTTCGGGCCCATCGCGACGACGTCGGCCAGACCCGCCTGGGCGGCGCGGCGGCGCAGCCGGGCGACCGCGAGCAGTCCCTCGACCTCCGCAGGGGGCTCGCCGTAGCGGTCGGTGAGCTCCTCGATCACGAGGTCGATCGCGTCGGGCGCTGCGGTGACCGATGCCGCCGCAGAGAGCTTCTGGTACGCCTCGAGGCGCAGCCGCTCACTGTCGATGTACGACTCGGGGATGCGCGCCTGCACCGGCAGCTCGAGCCTCAGCTCGGTCGGGCCCTCGGTCTCCTCGCCCCGGAACGTGGCGACCGCCTCGCCGATCATGCGGAGGTACAGGTCGAAGCCGACGCCGGCGATGTGACCGGCCTGCTCGGCGCCCAGGAGGTTGCCGGCGCCGCGGATCTCGAGGTCCTTGAGGGCCACCTGCATGCCCGAGCCGAGGTCGTTGTTGACCGCGATCGTCTCGAGGCGGTCGGCGGCAGTCTCGGAGAGCGGCTTCATGTCGTCGTAGAGGAAGTACGCGTACGCACGCTCGCGCGCTCGTCCCACCCGGCCGCGCAGCTGGTGCAGCTGGCTGAGGCCGTACTTGTCGGCACGGTCGATGATGATCGTGTTCGCGTTCGAGATGTCCAGGCCCGTCTCGACGATGGTGGTGCACACCAGGACGTCGAAGCGCCGCTCCCAGAACGCGTCGACGACCTCTTCGAGGGCATGCTCGCCCATCTGCCCGTGCGCGACCGCGATGCGCGCCTCGGGGACGAGTTCGGAGAGCTCCGCCGCGACGCGCTGGATCGACTGCACGCGGTTGTGCACGTAGAACACCTGGCCCTCGCGCAGCAGCTCGCGGCGGATCGCGGCGGTGATCTGCTTGTCGTTGCGCGGCCCGACATACGACAGGATCGGATGCCGGTCCTCCGGCGGCGTCTGCAGCGTCGACATCTCGCGGATGCCGGTGACCGCCATCTCGAGCGTGCGCGGGATGGGCGTCGCGCTCATCGCGAGGATGTCGACGTTTGTCTTGAGCTTCTTCAGAGCGTCCTTGTGCTCGACGCCGAACCGCTGCTCCTCGTCGATGATCATGAGGCCCAGGTCCTTGAAGATCACCTTCTCGGTGAGGATCCGGTGCGTGCCGATCACCATGTCGACGGTGCCGTCGGTGATCCCCGCCAGCACCTCGCGCGCCTGCTTGTCGGTCTGGAAGCGCGAGAGCGCCTTGACCTTCACGGGGAAGCCGGCGAAGCGCTCGGTGAACGTCTCGAGATGCTGCTTGACCAGCAGCGTCGTCGGCACGAGCATCGCGACCTGCTTGCCGTCCTGGATCGCCTTGAACGCGGCGCGCACGGCGACCTCGGTCTTGCCGAAGCCGACGTCGCCCGACAGCAGTCGATCCATCGGGATCGGCTTCTCCATGTCGGCCTTGATCTCGTCGATCGTCTGCAGCTGGTCGGGCGTCTCCGCGAACGGGAACGCCTCCTCGAGCTCGCGCTGCCAGGGCGTGTCGGGCCCGAACGCATGCCCCTTGGAGGCCATGCGCGCCGAGTAGAGCTTGACGAGCTCGACCGCGATGTCGCGCACCGCCCTACGCGCCTTGCTCTTGGCCTGCGCCCAGTCGCTGCCGCCCATCTTCGACAGCGCCGGCGCCTCGCCGCCGACGTAGCGCGACAGCAGGTCGAGCTGGTCGGTGGGCACGAACAGCTTGTCGCCCGGGTAGCCGCGCTTGGACGGCGCGTACTCCAGCACGAGGTACTCGCGCACGCTCTTGACCGCGTTGCGACCGCCGCTGGACACCTCGCGCTGCGTCAGCTCGACGAACTTGCCGATGCCGTGCGTGGCGTGCACGACGTAGTCGCCGGCCTTGAGCTGCAACGGGTCGACGACGGCCTTGCGCCTCGAGGCGAGCTTCTTCACGACCCGGCTGTCGCCGCCGATCGTGCGGCCGTAGAACTCCGACTCGGTGAGCACGGCGAGCTTGGCGTCGGGCGCTTCGAATCCTCGCTCGAGCACGCTCAGCACCACGTGGGCCACGCCGGGCTCGGGCGCGTGCAGCACCTCCTCGACCTTGCGCGCCGCGATGCCGCGTTCGGCCAGCACATCGCGGGCGCGCTCGACGAGTCCCACTCCGGATGCCGCGACCACGACCCGCCAGCCGTCGGCGAGGAGGGCGCCGACGTGCTCGGTCGCGCCCTCGACGTTGCCCTGGAACGACGGGACCGCCGACCCCGGCACACGGATCGCGGCGGCGGCTTCGAGCGCGACGTCGATGTCGTCGTCGATCAGCCCCTCGGCGGCCGCGTCGGCCTGCCCGGAGTCGAACGAGCTGAAGGTCCACCACACGCCGCTGCGCGCGTGCGTGGCGGTGCGCAGGTCGGGCAGCGAGAGGAAGTCGCCCGCCCCCAGGTCGATCGGCGTGCTCGCCCCGGCGGTCGCCGCGCTCCACGCCGCGTCGAGGAACTCGCGGTTCGTCTCGCCGAGCGTGATGGCGCGCGTCACAGCGCGTTCGGGATCGATCAGCGCGACCGCCGAGCCTTCGGGCAGATAGTCCACGACCGTCACGAGCTGGTCCACGACGGCAGGCAGCAGCGACTCCATGCCCTCGACCGGGATGCCCTCGGACATCTTCTCGAGCATGCCCGCGAGCCCGGGGAACTCGTCCTTGAGCTGTCGCGCGCGGCCGCGCACGGCATCGGTCAGCAGCAGTTCGCGGCTGGGCAGCAGGGTGACTTCGCGCACCTCCCCCGGCAGCGACCGCTGGTCGGCCACCGAGAACGCGCGCATCTGGTCGACCTCGTCGCCGAAGAACTCGACGCGATAGGGGTGCGGGGCGGTCGGTGGGAACACGTCGAGGATGCCGCCGCGGACGGCGAACTCGCCGCGCCGCGACACCATGTCGACGCGGTGGTAGGCGAGCTCGACCAGCCGTGCCGACACGGCCACGAGGTCGTGCCCGCGGCCGCCCACGGCGAGCTCCACGGGAGGGATGCCGGTCAGCCCGGCCGCGAGAGGCTGGATCGCACCGCGCACCGAGGCCGTGATCACCAGCGGCGTCGCGGCGTCCCAGTTCGCGACGCGCGTGAGGATCTCCAGGCGCGCGCCGACGGTCTCGGCACTCGGGCTCAGCCGCTCGTGCGGCAGCGTCTCCCACGCCGGGAAGTGCAGGACCTCGGCGCCGGGCAGCAGGGCGCCCAGGGCGGGACCGAGCGACTCGGCCCGGCGCCCGGTGGGGGCGATGAGGAGCACCACGGGCGGCTTGCCCGCAGAACGGCGGCGCTCCAGCAGGGCCGCGAGGAGCGGGGCGTCGAGCCCCTCCACGAGTGAGAAGTCCGCATCGACGGCTGCCGCGGTCACGGCATCCCGGAACGGTTCAGCCTGCTCGAGGGCGCGCACGATCCCGGGAACTGTCACCGGACGAGTCTACGACCCGGCGCCGACACCGGCTCCGCGGCGCGTACCCGTCGCCACCGGCGGAGTGCGCGAGGCGCGCACGAGGCGGCACGGACGGCTCCTAGGATGAGTCGCGTGAGCGACCCCGCACAGCCCCCGACGCCTCCGGCGACCCCGCCCGCGCAGCCGCAGACCTGGGCCGCGCCCGGCGCGGCTCCCTTCGGTCCGCCCGCCGGCGCCCCCGCCGGGGCACCGGTCCCGAATGCCGCGCAGCCGCCGGCGGGATGGCCTGCTCCGCCCGCAGGTGCGTACGCGCCGCCGCCCGGGTATGCGGCACCGGTGGGCTACGCGGCGCCCGGTGCGACATCCGCGCCGGCGTTCGGCGCCGCCCCACCGGCCAAGCGCAGCGCCACGCTCGGGATCATCGCCCTCGTCGTGGCGATCGTCGCGACCGCCGGCGCGAGCATCTTCGCCGCGATCGCGAGCTTCAGCATCGGCCTCGGCGCAGGCAAGGGCATCGCCACCCGGCCCATCGACGCCGACTTCGACTGGTCGATCCTCACCCCGGTGCGCGACTGGGTGCTGCTGGGAGAGGTCTCGTTCTGGGTCGGCACGGCGCTGGGCGTCTGGGCGCTCATCCAGGGCGTCATCGCCATCGTCACCGCGCGCGGACGTGGTGCGGGCATCGCCGCCGTCGTCGTGGCAGCCCTCGGCCCGGTCGCCTTCGGCGCCGTGGTCCAGGGGTTCCTCACAGCCGGCCTCGCGGCCGGCACCGGCATCGGCGGCTGACCGCCGGGGCGCCGCGTCAGACGCGCGGCGCGTGGTGCTTCTGCTGCGCGGCGAGCAGGCCCTCGCCGACGAGCTGCTCGACCGCGTCGGCGGCGTCGCCAAGGAGGATCGGCAGGTTCTTGCGCTCTGTGGCGCCGAACGGGTCGAGCACCCAGTCGGCGGGGTCCTGGCGGCCGTTCGGGCGACCGATGCCGACGCGCACGCGCGGGAAGTCGGCCGTCCCGAGCGCCTTCGCGACATCGCGCACGCCGTTGTGACCGCCGTGCCCCCCGCCGACCTTGAGCTTGATCGTGTCGAACGGGATGTCGAGCTCGTCGTGGACCACGACGACGTGCTCGGGGTCGATGCCGTAGAACTTCGCCAGGCCGGCGGCCGGGCCGCCGGAGACGTTCATGAACGTGTTCGGCTTCGCCAGGATCAGCTTCGCACCGCCGGGCTGAAGCCACGTCTCCACGACCCGCGCGTTCGCCTTGTGCGCCTTGAACGACTCGCCGCGGCGTGCCGCGAGCTCGTCGACGACGAGCTGTCCGACGTTGTGCCGCGTCGACTCGTAGCGGGGTCCGGGGTTGCCCAGTCCCACGATCAGCCAGGCCTGTGCCATGTCATCCATCCTGCCCGAGCCCTCGGCGCGTACGGCGCGGGCCCGTCGTGAAAACCAGAACGAGGGGGCGCGGCATCCGCACCCCCTCGTCCGACAGTGAAGCGGGATTACTCCGCGGCGGCCTCTTCCGAAGCCTCGGACTGCTCGGCGGCGGCCTCGGCGTCGGCCTCGGCGATCTCGTCCTCGGCGGCGATGGTCGCGGCCGGCACCGAGATGGCGACGACGAGCATGTCGGGCTCGGCGACCAGCGTCGCGCCCTTGGGCAGCTTCAGGTCGGCGGCGGTGATGTGGGTGCCGTCCTCGAGGCCCTCGACGTCCACCTCGATGTGCTCGGGGATGTGGGTGGCCTCGACCTCGAGCGCGACGCTCTGCGCGTCGAGGTTGACGATCGTGCCGGCGAAGGGCTCGCCCTGGACGAGGACGGGGACGTCGACCTGGATCTTCTCGCCCTTCTTCACGACGAGGAGGTCGATGTGCTCGATGATCTGGTGCACCGGGTCCTTCTGGACGTCCTTGACGAGCGTGAGCTGCGTCTTGCCGTCGAGGTCGAGCTCGAGCACCACGTTGGCGCGGCGGACGAGCAGCCCGACCTGGTGGCCCGGGAGGGCGACGTGCACCGGGTCGGTGCCGTGGCCGTAGATGACGGCGGGGATCTTGCCGGCGGCGCGGAGGCGGCGGGCGAAGCCCTTTCCGAAGCTCTCGCGGAACTCGGCGTGGACCTTGGTGTCGGGCTCGTTCGACATGGGATTCTCCTTGCGGGCGCGGGGCCCATTTCTGCGGGCGGCGCGGGGCGCCGGTCCGAATCGGCCTGCGCTGTGGCGGGCCCGGGTATTGGGGATGTCTTCGACTCGAACGCGCACGCGTGAGGAAAGCCCTGGGGCCGGCATCACCGCGTCGATCACGGATGCTGCGACCCGACGCGATCGCCGGGCGCGAGGCATCCCTCGCCGAAGTTCGACACGAGTCTACCAGCGCCCCCGCTACGATGAGGAACGCACCTGCTTCCCGCTCACCCGGAGGAACCCCATGGACTACGGCTTCTGGAGCCACGCGATCTTCTGGCTCATCGGCGGGCTGGCCGTGCTCGGCACCGTGGGCACCGTGCTCGCGTTCTGGAGCCTCGGCCGCCAGGCCTACCGCAAGGACTGATACCGCTCCAGCGCCACGACGGCCGCATCGACGACCTCGCCGAGCGCCGGATCGCCCGCGACGACCACGCCCGGCTCGTCGGGCTCGAGATGCTCGAGCGCCCGCAGCTGCGAGGCGAGCAGCGCCGGGGGCATGAAGTGGTCGCGCGCACCCATGCGCCGCGCGAGCTCCCGCTCGGGCACGCGCAGCTCGACGAACACCGTCCCCGCCGCCCCGGCGAGGATGCGTTCCCGGTACCGCCGTGCGAGCGCGGAGCACGCGATCACCACTCCCCCGCCGGGCGGAGGGACGGATGCCGCGTCCCCGCCGACCGGCTGCTGCGGGGCGGCCAGCGTCTGCGCCACGACGTCGAGCCACGGCATCCGATCGTCGTCGTCCAGCGGGGTGCCCGCGGCCATCTTCGCCACGTTCTGCGCGGGGTGCAGATCGTCGGCGTCGACGAACCGCATCCCCAGGTGCGCGGCCAGCGCGGCACCGACCGCGGACTTGCCGGAGCCGCTCGGGCCCATCACCACGATGCGGGATGCCGTCATCCCGCCACCGTACTGCCCGCGCGAGGCGATGCCGACCGGTGGCCGGCGCCGGCGCCCGGGCTAGGCTCGATCTGTCGGCCCGAGTGCCGCTCACACCCGTGCGCACGGCGAGGTGAGCAGCCGGCCATCTCGTGTAACACGGACAGGCCAGACTCTAGGCTGAATCACGAACGACGACAGGAGCTCGAGTGTCCGAGAACGCAGCGAACATCGGCGTGGTGGGTCTTGCGGTGATGGGGTCCAACCTCGCCCGCAACCTCGCCTCGCGTGAGGGCAACACGGTCGCGGTGTACAACCGCAGCCGCGCCAAGACCGACGAGCTGCTCACCGAGCACCCCGAAGCCGGGTTCGTGCCGGCGTTCTCGTACGACGAGTTCGCGGCGTCCCTGCAGAAGCCCCGTACGGCGATCATCATGGTCAAGGCCGGCGGACCGACCGATGCCGTCATCGACGCGCTCGTCGAGGTGTTCGAGCCCGGCGACATCATCGTCGACGGCGGCAACGCGCTGTTCACCGACACGATCCGCCGCGAGAAGGCGGTCCGCGAGACCGGCATCAACTTCGTCGGCATGGGCGTCTCGGGCGGCGAAGAAGGAGCCCTGCTCGGCCCGTCGCTCATGCCCGGCGGCTCTGACGAGTCGTGGATCACGCTCGGCCCCATCCTGCGCTCGATCGCCGCGGTCGCCGAGGGCGAGCCGTGCGTCACGCACATCGGCCACGACGGCGCCGGCCACTTCGTGAAGATGGTGCACAACGGCATCGAGTACGCCGACATGCAGCTGATCGCCGAGGCGTACGACCTCATCCGCCGCGGCACCGGCAAGACGCCGGCCGAGATCGCCGAGGTGTTCGCCGAGTGGAACCGCGGCGAGCTCGAGTCGTACCTCATCGAGATCACCGCCGAGGTGCTGCGACAGGTGGATGCCGCCACCGGCGCGCCGCTCGTGGACGTCATCCTCGACCAGGCGGGCGCCAAGGGCACCGGCGCGTGGACCGTGCAGACCGCGCTGTCGCTCGGCGTCCCGGTCTCGGGCATCGCCGAGGCGACCTTCGCCCGTTCGCTGTCGAGCCACCCCGAGCAGCGTGCCGTCTCGCGCGACCTGCCCGGACCCGCCGAGGCGCTGCGCGTCGAAGACGCCGACGCGTTCATCGAGGACGTGCGCCTGGCCCTGTACGCCTCCAAGATCGTCGCCTACTCGCAGGGCTTCGACGAGATCCGCGCCGGTGCGGCCGAGTACGGCTGGAACATCGATCTCGGCGCCGTGTCGAAGATCTGGCGCGCCGGATGCATCATCCGCGCCCAGTTCCTCAACCGCATCGCCGACGCGTACGCCGCGACCCCCGACCTGGCCGTGCTGCTGACCGCGCCGTACTTCGTCGACGCGCTCGATCGCGCCCAGGACGCCTGGCGCCGCATCGTGGCGACCGCCGCGACCGCCGGCATCCCGTCGCCGGCGTTCTCGTCCTCGCTGGCGTACTACGACGGCCTGCGCGCCGACCGGTTGCCGGCCGCGCTCATCCAGGGTCAGCGCGACTTCTTCGGGGCCCACACCTACAAGCGCATCGACAAGGACGGCACCTTCCACACGCTGTGGTCGGGCGACCGCACCGAGGTCGAGGCGGAAGACACCCACTGACGCCGGCCGCGCATACGACGAGGGCGGACCCCCACGGGGTCCGCCCTCGTCGTCTCAGGCCGCGTGCCCGTCGGGCGAGGGCGGCACGTTGTGGTTGCGGCAGAACACGTTGCCCGGGTCCCAGGCGCGCTTGACGTCCGCGAGCCGCTGCATCGTCGCGTCGGGGTACATCCGGGCGGCGAACGACGGATCCGTCGAGGCGATGAAGTTGCCGTAGACCCCCGCACCGAGCGCCTCGATCCCCTGCCAGTCGGCGAGGGCACGGGCGCGCGAGGCGTCGTCGAGCATGCCGGGCACGTCGAACGCACCCGCCATCGCGAACCACGTCGCGTCGCGTGCGGGGAAGGGCGTGTCGTCCTGCGCGACGTCGCCGAACGCGCCGCCCAGCGAGCGCAGGAACGCCACCGACGCGGGGTACTGCGCGCGGAACGCGAGGAGCCGGTCGATGGCGTCGTCGTCGAGGGCGCGCAGCAGCGTGTTGCCGCCGACGAACCCGGGCATGGGCTGGTCGGGATCGAACTCGGGCGTGTGCATCAGCACGTCGGGGTAGGCCTGGACGCCGAACTCGCGCTGGACGACGCCGGGAGCGGCCGCGAGCGGTGCGAGCGCGCGGCGCGCGGCCGCCTCGTCGGTGCCGATCCAGACGGCCGTGATCGAGGCGCCGGCGGGGGCGTTGGGGTCCATCGGCGGCACGTCCATGTAGGTCACGGTGAGCTCGCGCGGGGCGTCTGCCATCAGGTCGCGCAGCGCCTCCAGCATGGGTCGCGCGTCGCCCTCCACGCCGTACACGGCGTGGACGACGCCGTCGAGCGGGTGCGCCTCGAAGTCGAACCGCGTCACGACGCCGAAGTTGCCGCCGCCGCCGCGCAGGGCCCACAGCAGCTCGGGGTGCGTGGCATGGGTCACCTCGACGACCTCGCCCCGCACCGTCACCACCTCGGCGCCGACCAGCTGGTCGGCGGCGAGCCCCCAGGCGCGCACCATCCAGCCGATCCCGCCACCGAGGGTGAGGCCGCCGACGCCCACGGACGCGGTGTCGCCCGAGCTCAGCCCCAGGCCGCGCGCGGCGAGCTCGTCGGCGACGGCGCCCCAGCGGGCACCGCCTCCGACACGGACGCGGGTGCCGTCGACGGAGATGTCGTCGAGGGCGGAGATGTCGAGGGTGAGGCCGCCGGGCACCTCGCCCCACGCGCTGTGACCGCCGCCGCGGATCATCACTTCGAGGCGTTCGGCGGAGGCGTAGCGGAGCGCGCCGCGCACGTCGTCGACGGAGGCCGCGCGGATGACGGCGGCGGGCGAACCGATGCCGGAGTGGAAACGGCGGGCCGACTCCCAGTCGGGATCGCCCGGACGGATGACGGTGCCGACGGTGGCCGTGCTGAGATCATCGCTGGTCATGACGGCCACGCTAGGCCCGGCCGCCGACATCCGGGAGGGTGTTCGCCCTCAGCGAGCCCCGTGCCACGGCGGCGCAACCGTCGGCGGGCGTAGGCTCGGCCCGTGGCGAGCATCCTCTACCTCGGCGGAACCGGAACCATCAGCGCGGCGTGCGTGCGTCGCTCGGTCGCGGAGGGGCACCGGGTGAGCGTGCTCAACCGCGGCAGCTCCCGGCGCCCGCTCCCGCCGGAGGTCGAGCTGCTGGAGGCCGACATCCGCGACACGGCCGCGGTGCGGGCGGCCGTGGGCGATCGCCGGTTCGACGTCGTCGCGGAGTTCCTCGCGTTCACCCCCGACCACGTCGCCGCCGACCTCGACCTCTTCGAGGGACGCACCGGGCAGTACGTCTTCATCAGCTCGGCCTCGGCCTACGAGAAGCCGCCGCGGCTGCTGCCGGTGACCGAGTCGACGCCGCTGCGCAACCCGTTCTGGCAGTACTCGCGCGACAAGATCGCCTGCGAGGACGTCCTCGTCGCCGCGCACCGCGAGCGCGGTCTCCCGGTGACGATCATCCGCCCGTCCCACACCTACGACGAACGGCTGCTGCCGACCCTCGGCCACTGGAACGACATCGCCCGGATGCGCGACGGTCGTCCCGTGATCGTGCACGGCGACGGCACGAGCCTGTGGACCATCACGCACGCCGACGACTTCGCCGTGGCCTTCACCGGTCTGCTGGGCAACCCCGCCGCCATCGGCGACGCGTTCACGATCACCGGCACGCACGCGCCGACCTGGAACCAGATCTACGGCTGGCTCGCGGATGCCGCGGGCGTGGCCTCCCCCGACCTCGTGCACGTCGCCTCCGACACCATCGCCGCCTTCGCCCCGGAGCTCGGTCCGGGGCTCATCGGCGACAAGGCGCACTCGATGCTGTTCGACGCGTCGAAGGTGCGCGCGCTCGTGCCGGAGTTCCGCACCACGGTGACGTTCGACGAGGGCGCGCGGCGCATCCTCGCGTACTACGACGCGCACCCGGAGGCCCAGCAGGTCGACGAGGGCCGCGACGCGGTCTTCGATCGCATCGCGGCCCATGCCCGCGCAGCGGGCTGATCGCCCCCGAACGGTCAGCGGGTGATGTCCTGCACCGTGCCCTTGTCCAGCCGCAGCCGGCGCCGCGCGCGGCGCGCCACGGCCGAGTCGTGCGTCACGACGATGAGGGTGAGCCCCTCGTCGTTGAGCGCCCGCAGCACCGCGAGGATCTCGTCGCGCATGCTCTCGTCGAGGTTGCCGGTGGGCTCGTCGGCCAGGATCACGCGCGGGCGCTTGACGATCGCCCGGGCGATCGCGACGCGCTGCTGCTGACCGCCCGACAGCTCACCCGGCCGGTGATCGGCGCGCTCGGCGAGGCCGACGTGCATGAGCGCCTCGGCGACCCGCGCCGCGCGCTCCTCCTTCGCCAGGCCGAGCGGCTCGAGCGCCATGTCGACGTTCTCGTGCGCGGTGAGGGTGGGGATCAGGTTGAACCCCTGGAACACGAACCCGATCTCGTGCGCGCGGATGCGGCCGAGCTCGCCGTTGCTCGCCGTCGCGACGTCGATCTCTCCCAGATGCACCGACCCGGTGGTGGGGCGGTCCAGGGCGCCGAGCAGCTGCAGCAGTGTCGACTTGCCGCCGCCGGTCGGCCCTTGGATGGTGACGAAGTCGCCCTCCCGGATCTCCAGATCCACCCCGGCCAGCGCCCTGACCACCCTCCCCTTCTGCGTGTACGTGCGCGTGACGCCGGTCAGGCGGTACAGCGCCGGGGGCGCGGCATCCGCTGTCCACCCCGCTGCGGTGTCTGTCATGGTCATGTCGGCTCTCCTGTCGTCGGTGTCGGTGGATGTCGGTGCCTGCGGACGCGTGATCTCGCTCATGGATGCCTCAGCCCACCGATCGGAGTGCTTCGGCCGGGCTGAGTCGCGCTGCGCGCCAGCCGCCGAACGCGCCCGCGAGGAGACCGCCGAGCACCGCGATCGCGACCGCGGCCACGACCACCCAGAGCGTCACCGGAGCCTGCAGCACGATGTCGGCCGACTGCTGGCCGGGTCCGCCGATGGTGGCGAACCCGCCGCCGGCGGGTCCGCCGCCCTGGCCGCCGGGGCCGAAGGTCTGCGCCGTAGGTGCGGTCGAGATCGTCGGGGAGACGAAGTTGATCACCCAGATGCCGATGAATCCGATGGCGAGGCCCACGGCCCCACCGATCAGCCCCTGCACCACGGACTCGCCCGCGACCTGGCCGACGACGCGGCCGTTGGACCAGCCGATCGCCTTGAGCGTGCCGAACTCTCGGGTGCGGCGCGAGACGCCGGAGATGGTGAACAGCACCGCGAGCACGAGCGCCACGGCGAGCACGATGATCGACAGCCAGGTGCCGAGGTTCGTGATCAAGGCCGACGCGCTGGAGAGCGAGCCCGACACCGTCGAGGCGAGATCGTTCTGCGAGCTGACGGTGGCGTCCGGCAGCTGCTCCTCGATGGCCGACTCCACCGACGAGATCGCGTCGGAGGAGTCCGCCTGCACGTACACCGTCGAGATCACGTCGCCGGCGCCCGAGAGCTCCTGCGCCACGTCGAGCGGAATGTAGACGTCCGCGGCGGTGTCGGCCTGGTCCGAGGTCGACCCGACGATGCCGACGACCTCGAAGTCCTCGCCGCCGACGTCCATCGTGTCGCCCACCGCGAGCTCGGCGGTCGAGGCGTACGTCGCGTCGAGCACCGCGACGTTCTCGCCCTGATCGGATGCCTCGAGACCGCGGCCGTCGGTGAGCTCCACGGCCGACAGCGGGCCGACCGCGTCCGCCCCCGGGTCCAGGCCCAGCACGCTGAACGAGTCGACGCCGAACGCCCCGCCGGCGAATCCGCCGCCGCCCTCGCCCTGCTGCGGCGGCTGCGCCTGCTCCGCCGCGCCGGAGTCCGACGTGCCGGGTGCCGACGGCAGCTCGCCCGAGAAGGTCATGTTGGTCAGGCTCAGCGCCGCGGACGCCGCCGTCACGCCGTCGACGCCGGTGACCGTGTCCAGCGCCGCAGCATCCAGCGTCGAGCGCATCGGGTCTGTGATCAGGCGGGACTGGCTCAGTTCAGTGGTGCCGTCCTCGCCCGTCGTCCCGCCGTCCTGCCCGAACTCGAACCGCGCCCCGCCCTGCCCGGGCTCGGCCTGGGCTCCCGTGACCGTGAGGTCGGTGCCGACGCCGTAGACCGACTCGAGCGCCTCCGCCTGCGCGTCGCGGACGCCCGCCGCCAGCGAGTTCACGATCATCACGAGCGCGATCGCGATCGCGAGCCCGGCGGCGACGATGATCGTCTGCTTCTTGCGGCCGGCCAGCTCCCGCCGCAGATAGGTCATGTACATGGGTCTCCTCCTGCCGGCGGGATGCCGGCCATCGAAGGGACGCTAGGGACCGCTCTCATGCGCGCCGTCGGCACGAGCTATGAGCCGGTGATGAGGGACGGCATCGGCGATCGCCGTCGGTTCACAGCCGGCGCATAGCGCGCTCCATAGGAACCGCATAGGTAGGGGGTCACAATGGACGCATGACGAGCGCTTCCCCCGCCCTCCTTCGTCCCGACGGCACCGCGCTGCGCGTCCTCGTGGTCGACGACGAGCAGATGCTCACCGACCTGCTGTCGATGGCGCTGCGGATGGAGGGCTGGGACGTCCGCACCGCCGGCTCGGGCTTCGAGGCGCTGCAGTCGGCGCGCGAGTTCGAGCCCGACGCGATGGTGCTGGACGTCATGATGCCCGACCTCGACGGCATGGCCGTCCTTCAGCGGCTGCGGCAGGCCGGCGACGACGTGCCGGTGCTGTTCCTGACGGCGAAGGACGCCGTGAGCGACCGCGTCGCGGGCCTCACCGCGGGCGGCGACGACTACGTCACCAAGCCGTTCAGCCTGGAGGAGGTCGTCGCGCGGCTGCGGGGCCTGATGCGTCGCGCCGGCACCGCCCACGCGGCCGGTGCCGAGCCGATCCTGCGCGTCGGCGACCTCAGCCTCAACGAGGACAGCCACGAGGTCGAGCGTGCGGGCCAGGAGATCGAGCTCACCGCCACCGAGTTCGAGCTGCTGCGCTACCTCATGCGCAATCAGCGCCGCGTGGTGTCGAAGGCGCAGATCCTCGACCGCGTGTGGAACTACGACTTCGGCGGCCGCTCCAGCGTCGTCGAGCTGTACATCTCCTACCTCCGCAAGAAGATCGACGCGGGCCACGAGCCCCTCATCCACACCGTGCGCGGCGTCGGCTACATGATCAAGGCGCCGCAGTGACGCCCGACGCGACCCGCGAGACCGACGTGCCCGAGGCGGATGCCGCGACGGCGGGCGCGCCGGCAGAGGATGCGGCATCCGCTCCCGCCGACGCGGAGGACGCCGCTCCACCGCGGCGCCACCCGTGGACGCTGCAGCGCAAGCTCATCGTCACCGTGGTCTCGATCACGTCCTTCATCCTCGTGCTGGTCGCGGTAGCGACCAGCGCCATCCTGGGGCAGGTGCTGGAGACGCAGCTCAACGACAACGTGCAGTCGGCAGCCCGACGGTCGACGCTCCTCGTGGCCCAGGGGGCTGCCAGCGGCCTCACCGCGGAGCAGATCCTCACCCAGCAGCCGCAGCTGCCGGGCTACTTCCTGGCGATCCAGACGCTGCCGGGGGCAGCCACCGCAGCGGTCATGACCACCGACGGCGTGATGGCACTGGACGACGACCAGATCGCCGAGATCAGCAACAGCCTGCGCAGCCAGCAGGGGCAGCTCGTCGTCACCGTCGAGGACCTCGGGACGTACCGCGTGGAGCCCCTCCAGATGGGCGGCACGTTCGCACTCGTGGGCCTGTCGCGGGAGGACGTCACCGCGACCCTCACGCGGATGCTGATCACGATCGGGCTGCTCACCGCCGGCGGCCTCATCCTGCTCTCCGTCGCGACGGCGTGGACGATCCGCCGGGGCCTGGCTCCGCTGCGCGCCGTCGCCGACACCGCGTCACGCGTGTCGGCGCAGCGCCTCGACCAGGGCGAGGTGTCCATCGCCGAGCGCGTGCCGCCTCGCGAGGCCGATCCGCGCACGGAGGTCGGCCGCGTCGGCGAGGCCCTCAACGCCCTGCTCGACCACGTCGACGAGTCGCTCGCGGCGCGCCAGCGCAACGAGGAGCGGATGCGCGCGTTCGTCGCGGACGCGAGCCATGAGCTGCGCACGCCGCTGGCGTCGATCCGCGGCTACTCGGAGCTGTCGCTGAAGGCGCTCGGGATGGACCAGGGCACCGCAACCATCGCGACCACCGAGTCGTCGCTGCAGCGGATCCAGGCGCAGTCGCTGCGGATGACCTCGCTCGTCGAGGATCTGCTCCTGCTCGCCCGGCTGGACGAGGGTCAGGAGCTCGTCTACGGCACGGTGGATCTCACGCGCCTCGCGGTCGACGCCGTCGGCGATGCCAGGCCGACCGGCCCCGACCACATCTGGGTGCTCGAGGTGGGCGACGAGCCGGTGCTCATCGCCGGCGACGCGGGGCGACTGCACCAGGTCGCCGCGAACCTCCTCGCCAACGCGCGCACGCACACCCCTGCGGGCACGACGATCACCGTGGGCGTCACCCGCGACGGGGGCGACGCCGTCCTCCGCGTGCACGACGACGGGCCCGGCATCGACCCCGCGATCGCCGACGAGCTGTTCGAGCGGTTCTCCCGCGCCGACCGGTCGCGCGCCCGCCAGACCGGCGGCACCGGCCTCGGGCTGTCGATCGCGCGGGCGATCGCCGAAGCGCACGGCGGCAGCATCCGCGTCGACAGCGCCCCCGGCGACACGACCTTCGAGGTGCGCCTGCCCGCCCGGCCCGCCGACCCGAGGGCCGACTGACCGGACGCACCGGAATCAGTAGCCGCTGAAGGCGTCGGTCGTGATCGAGCGGGCGCGCTCCAGCGCCGGCGCGAGCTCGGCGATGAGTCCCGCAGGACCCGAGATGTACGCGTGGCGTGCGCCGATGTCGGGGACGACGCGCACGAGTCCGGCGGCGTCCAGCCGCACACCCTGCGCCCACTGCCAATGCGGGGGCAGGTCGGCGGGCCGGTCACGGGTGAACACCAGCACACGGGCACCGGATGCCTCGATCTCTTCGCGATAGGCGAGCTCGGAGGCATCCGATGCCACGTACACGAGCACGATGTCGCGTTCGAGGTCGGCCGCGTGCACGTGACGCAGCTGCGACACGAAGGGCGTCACGCCGATGCCGGCGGCCACCATGAGGATCGGTGCGGCGTCGCGCTTGGGCAGCAGGAAGTCGCCCCACACGCCGGTGATCGCCAGCGCCGCGCCCGGCTGCACCTGCGCGAGGGCCTTCTTGTACGAGCTCAGCGGTTTGGCGTTGTCGCCCTCCTTGAAGGCCACCTTCAGCAGCGGAAGGTCCTCGGGCGCCGACGCGATGCTGAACTCCCGCCGCGTGCCGCGGGCGTCGGGGTGACGGTGCGGCACCTCGAGCTCGAGGTACTGCCCCGGCAGGAAGGCCAGCCGGTCGTGGACGCGGAAGGTCAGCTCCTGCACGCTGGGCGTCGGCTCCGTCCGCGAGACGAGCGTCAGGCGCACGGCGGTGCGCACCGCGAAGGCGAACGCGACGAGGTTGCCCACCAGCAGCGCCCGCTCCTGGCCGAGGGTGATGTCGCCGATCGGGATCGGCCACCCGGCGAGCACGCCGACCACCGCTGCCACCGTGAACTGCTGCCAGCGGCGCGGCGGCAGTGTGAGCGGCTCCGACAGCATGAACGCGCCCAGGAACAGGAACGGCGAGGACCACAGCACCGGCCACAGCACGTCGAGCACCTCGACCTCGACCCCGACGGCCTGGTACTGCGCCGCGACGCGGATCACCGAGACCGCGACCGCGATCACGAGGAAGACGGCGATGACCCGCACCTTCTCGGTGCGGATCAGCACGACCAGCCCCAGCAGGATCACGGGGGCGGCCAGCGCCGGCGTGCCCACCCACCAGGCCGACGCGCCGAGGCCGGGCCACACCAGGCCGAGCAGCGTCAGCACCGTCGCGCCCACGGCGGCAGGGTTGAAGATGTGCCGGCCGCGCCAGGCGAGCAGGTACTTCGACAGCGACGCCACCGCGGCCGCCAGGGCGATGCCGGCAAGGCCCGCGAGCTCGAGGGTCGGTCGCAGCACGAAGAGGAGGATGTGCGCGGTGATCAGCGACGACTCCAGCCGCCACGGCAGATTCAGCACGCGCTGGGCTGCGGCATCCACCGCCACGCACACCGCCGAGAGCACCGCCAGCGTCGCGACCAGCGGCAGCGGGCCGGGACCGACGAGATCGAACAGCGACAGCACCAGCGCGACCACGGCGAGCGTCGCCAGCGCCAGGTAGACCAGGCGGTACATCGACATCCGGCCGAGCACCGCGAAGACACGGTTCCAGAGGGCGGTCAGGTTCCCCACGTCACACCGCCTGCAGGGGCTCGTGGCGGCCCGCAGGAGGGATGATGCGGATGCCGTCGCCCGGGCGCACGACGCCGCCCTGGAGCACGACCGACATGACGCCGGCCAGCCGCACGGTGTCGCCCGCCTCATCCACGTGGACCAGCTCCTTCATGAGTCCTTCCGACAGCCCGTTGATCTGCGCGCAGGGGTTGCGCAGTCACGTGATCTCGATCACGGCGTCGTCCCCGATCGCCAGCCGCGTGCCCCGCGAGAGCCCGAGCAGATCGACACCCGCCGTGGTGATGTTCTCGCCGAGCTCGCCCGGCCGCACGGCGTGGCCGCGACCGGCCACCTCGTCGAACAGCTCGGCGTGGATGAGGTGCACCTGCCGGAGGTTCGGCGTGGTCGGGTCGCGGCGGACGCGGGACAGGTGCTGCACGGTGGCGCCGGCGTGGGCGTCGCCCTCCACGCCGACACCGGCGATCAGGGTGATGCTCTCGCGCGTCGGCTTGCTGAAGCGATGCGCGTCGTCGCGGGAGACCGCGACGACGTGTCCGGGGAGGGGCTCGGTCACCGTTCCAGGCTATTCGGTCGCGAACCCGGCGCGGTCCGGCCCCCGCCATCCGGTCCCAGGAACAGGTCGGCGCGGCAGCCGGGCGACCACTCCACACGACCATCGGTCGTCATGCGAACCCACTCGACGCCCCACTCGCGCGCCAACTGCGGGCCGCCGTCGAAGAACAGCGCCGTGGCGACCGCGTCGGCGGTCATCGCGTCTGCCGCGACCGCCCAGGTCGCGGCCATGGTGCGCACCGGCTGCCCGGTGCGCGCGTCGAGCACGTGGTGCAGCGCGGCACCCGTGGCCGAGGGCCACGCGCGCCGGTTGATCGCCGACGCGCACAGCGCGGCATCCGTCACCTCCCACACGCCGATCGCACGACGGGGGTGGAAGGGATGCTCGAGCCCGATGCGCTGCGGCCTGCCCCGCACGGCGAGGTCGCCGCCCGCGTCGACGGTGAGGTCGCCGCGTGTGGTGCGGGCGACGACGGCGAACACGAGGTCGACCAGGCGCCCTTTGCCCAGGGCGCCGACATCGATCGTCGCCGGACCGGAGAGGGTGAGCCGGCCGTCCCGCCAGCTCAGGCGATCACGCCAGTCGGCGGGCGCCGGAAGCGCGTCACGGTCGCGCAGCGAGTAGTCGGCGTCGTAGCCGAGCGCGTCCAGGGAGGCGCCCACGAGAGGGTTGACCGCTCCCCCGGTGGCCTCCGACAGGTCGGCGAACGCGTCGAGCATGGGTGCGGCATCCGGTGGAGCGGTGATCTCGCCGCCGTGAGCCAACGCGCTCACCGCCGAGTCGAGGCGGAAGCGCGACCACGTGCGGTCGAAGAGGTCGACGCAGGCCTGCACCTCCTGGCGCAGCGGCGCGGGCAGCGGCCGCTCCGACACGATCTCCCACGCCGTGCCGATCGCGTCGAAGCGCCAGACGTCCGGCGCCGCGTCCATGGCCTACTTCGCCGCTTCGGACTTGATCGTGTCGATGGCGTCGTTGAAACCGCCGCTGGTCAGCGACGACCCGGCGACCCGGCTCACCTGGATCTCGTCGATGTCCTTCCCGACGACGACGTCGGCGATGCCGCCGATGAACCGGCCCTGGTACTGCTCGGATTCCCGCTTCTGCGGGTCGCCGGTCACCTCTACGGCGGTGATCACATCGTTCTCGAGGGTCACCGTGACGCTGATCGTCTCGACCGACTCCGGCGTCGCGTACGAGCCGTCCGCGGTGTACGTGCCGTCGGCGTACGCACCCGACCCGGCGGAGCCCGCGTCGGTCGCACCCGCGTCGTCCGGCTGAGACCCGGTGTCGGTGGCCGCCGGCTCCTCCGCCTCGGAGGCGGTCGGCGCGCAGCCGGCGAGCAGCGCGATGCCGGCGGCGGCGGTCAGTGCCGCTCCGGCGCGGACGGGGCGAGAGGCGAGTGGGGTGCGGATGATGACGTCCTCCTGGCTCGGGTCCGGCATGGGTCGGGCTCGCACCGCGGTGGCGACGGGCAGCCACATGCGATCCTGTCAGCCGCTCCTATGAGATGTCTTTGAGCGTCCCCGCCCTGGGCGACGACGCCGCCCGTGCGCGCAACAGCGCCTTGAGGGCCTCGACCGCGAGGAAGATGCCGATCGAGACCACCAACGGCAGGATCCAGGATGCCGCCGCCAGCGGCCGCGACTCGAACAGCACGTTCATGAACGGCACATACGTGTAGATGAGCTGCAGGACGATCAGCGCGAGGGCCGACCACCACACGACACGGTTGCCCCGCAGCACGTCGATCGTGAGGCTCGAGCGCGTGAGGAACCGGCAGTTGAACAGGTAGGCGAGCTGCCCGAACGCGAGCATGAGCACGGCCTCCGTCCGCGCGACCTCGATGTCGACGCCGGTGGCGACGACACCGTAGAAGACGCCCATCGCGGCGCCGCCGATGAGAAGCGACACCACGAGGATGAACCCGAGCTCGCCACGATCGATGATCGGCCCGCCGCTGGCCCGCGGCGGTCGGCGCATGATGCCGCGCTCGGCGGGCTCGTACGCGAGGGCGAGGGACAGCGTGACGGCGGTGACCATGTTCACCCACAGCACCTGGACGCTGGTGAGCGGCAGCGCGAGCCCGAAGACGACGGCGACGAGAATCACGAGCGACTGCGCGCCGTTGGTCGGCAGCAGGAACACGATCGACTTGCGCAGGTTGTCGTAGATGCGCCGGCCCTCGGCGATGGCGCTGCGGATCGTCGCGAAGTTGTCGTCGGCGAGGACGAACTCGGCCGCCTCCTTCGTCGCCTCGGTGCCCTTGATGCCCATCGCGATGCCGACGTCGGCGCGGGTGAGGGCCGGGGCGTCGTTCACCCCGTCGCCGGTCATCGCGACGACCTCGCCGTGCGACTGGAGCGCCCGCACGATGCGGATCTTGTGCTCGGGGCTGGTGCGCGCGTACACGTCGACGTCGCGCACGACCTCCCGCAGCTGCTCCTGGCTGAGCGCCTCGAGCTCGGCGCCGGTCAGCACCTCGGCGTCGGGGCCGGCCAGGCCCATCTCGTGCGCGATCGACAGAGCGGTTCCGGCGTGGTCGCCGGTGATCATCTTCACGCGGATGCCGGCGGTGTGGCAGTCGGCGATCGCCTCGATCGCCTCGGGCCGCGGCGGGTCGACGATCCCCCACAGACCCAGGAACTCCAGGTCGATCAGATCGTCGAGGGCGAACTCCTCGGTGGTGGACCGCACCGGCTTGCGCGCGGCGGCGAGCACCCGCAGCCCCTGCGCGCTCAGCGCGGCCACCGCGGCCTCCCAGTGCCGCACGTCGAGCGGCTCCGCCCCGTCGGCGCCCCGCTGGGTGAGGGAGCGCTCCAGCAGTCGGTCGGGGGCGCCCTTCACGAGGATCGCACGCGAGACCTCGCCCGCCTCGCCACCGGAGCGCGCTCCTTCGTTGAGCGTCGCCATGAGCTTGTTCGCCGAATCGAACGGGATCACCGCGACCCGGCGACCGCCGGTGCTGCCGACGCCGCCCTTGATGGCCACGGCCTTGAGCGCGCCCTCGGTCGGCTCTCCGACCAGGCTCCATGCGCCGTCGTCGCCGCGGACGATGTGCGCGTCGTTGCAGAGCGTCGCGATCGCGAGGATCGCCGCCAGGTCGCCGCCGTCGGTCGCCGCCGAGCCTTCGGCCGGCACGATCTCGCCCTCGGGCGCATACCCCAGCCCCGTGACGTCGTAGTGCGCGAGCGGGGTGACGATGTGGCGCACCGTCATCTCGTTGCGCGTGAGGGTTCCGGTCTTGTCGGAGCACACCGTCGTCACCGACCCGAGCGCTTCGACCGCCGGGAGCTTGCGGGTGATGGCGTTGTGGCGGGCCATCTGCTGCACGCCGATCGCGAGCGTGATCGTGACCAGGGCGGGAAGGCCCTCGGGGATGGCGGCCACCGCGAAGCCGATCGCTGCCGAGATCAGGTCGGGGAACGGCATCCCGTGCAGGAAGCGGCCGATCATCATCATGATCGCGGCCATGCCGAGGATCACGACGGTGAGCACGCGTCCGAAGCCGTCGAGCTGCCGGGTGAGAGGGGTGGCCAGCGCCTCGGCCTCGTCGGCGAGGCTCTGGATGCGGCCGAGCTCGGTCGTGGGTCCGGTCGCGGTGACGACACCCCGGCCCTGCCCGGCGCTCACGATGGTGCCCGAGAACGCCATCGACCCGCGGTCGCCGACGCCCGCCTCGGCCCCCACCGGGTCGCTCGTCTTCGACGACGGCACCGACTCGCCGGTGAGCGCGGCCTCGTCGATGCGCAGCTGGAACGCCTGCAGCAGCCGAAGGTCCGCGGGCACCTTGTCGCCGGGCATGAGCCGGACCACATCGCCCGGCACGAGGTCCGCCGCCGGCACCGTGACCCAGCCGCCGTCGCGGCGGGCGTGCGCGTCGGCCGACAGCATGCCGCGGATGCCCGCGAGCGCCTTCTCGGCGCGCCCCTCCTGGATGTACCCGATCACCGCATTGATGATCGCGACGACCATGATGACCCAGAAGTCGAGCCAGTCGCCCATCAGCGCCTTGATCGCCGCGGCGCCGAGGAGGATGTAGATCAGGGTGTCGTTGAAGTGCGCGAGGAACCGCAGCCACGCCGGTCTGCGGGTGGGCTCGGGCAGCCGGTTCGGCCCCGCGATCTCGAGCCGGGCAGCCACCTCTTCGGTGCGCAGACCCGCGGCGTCGGCCTCGAGGTGGGCGAGCACGGCGTCGGCCGGCAGCGCCCACGGGCGCGGCACGGTCAGGCGGGCTTCGGTCAGCGGCTGCGTCATGGATGCTCCATCCTTCCCGTCGCCGCCGCCGTGTCGACCCGGTTCCGGCCTAGGCGGCCCCGTCGAACATGCTGGTGACCGAGCCGTCCTCGAACACTTCGTGGATCGCGCGGGCCAGCAGCGGTGCGATTGGCAGAATCGTAAGACTCGGGAACCGCTTCTCGTCGGGGATCGGCACCGTGTCGGTCACCACGACCTCGTCGATCGCCGGGCTCTGCAGGCGCTGGGCGGCCGGATCGCTGAAGATCGCGTGGGTGGCCGCGACGATCACCTTGACCGCGCCGTTGGCCTTGAGCGCCTCGGCAGCCTTCACGATGGTGCCGCCGGTGTCGATCATGTCGTCGACCAGGAGGCAGACACGGCCGTCGACGGCGCCGACGATCTCGTTGACGGTCACCTGGTTGGCCACGTTCGGGTCGCGGCGCTTGTGGATGATCGCGAGCGGCGCACCCAGGCTGTCGGACCACTGGTCGGCCACGCGCACGCGGCCGGTGTCGGGCGACACGACGGTCAGGCGCGCGCGGTCCTCCGCGCTGAGCGTGTTCTCGAAGTACTCGAGCAGCACCGGCTTGGCGAACAGGTGGTCGACGGGGCCGTCGAAGAAGCCCTGGATCTGCGCGGCGTGGAGGTCCACGCTCATGACGCGGTCGGCGCCCGCGGTCTTGAAGAGGTCGGCGACCAGACGCGCGCTGATCGGCTCACGGCCGCGGCCCTTCTTGTCCTGGCGCGAGTACGGGAAGTAGGGAGCGACGACGGTGATCCGCTTGGCAGACGCGCGCTTGGCGGCGTCGAGCATGATGAGGGTCTCCATCATCCACTCGTTGACCGGCGGGCCGAAGCTCTGGATCAGGAACAGGTCGCAGCCGCGGATCGAGACCTCGAACCGGGTGAGGATCTCGCCCGACGCGAACGTGCGGTACTCGGTGGGGACGAGCTCGGTGCTCAGCTGCTCGGCGACCTGCGCCGCGAGCTCGGGGTGGGAGCTGCCGCGTGCGACCACGAGGCGCTTCTTGGTCTTCGCGACCAATCCGGGGGCGATGTCATTCGCCCGGTCGAGCTCAACGGTCTTCTTCTTGCGCGCCATCGTCCGCCTTCTGTGCGCCACGGGCCTTGGCAGCGACATCCGCCGCCCCGGTTCCCGGCCTGTTCTTCTCGACCCACCCCTCGACGTTGCGCTGAGGGGCGACGCTGAGTGCCAGGGCACCGGCGGGAACATCCTTGCGGATGACGGCCCCCGCCCCGGTCTTCGCGCCATCTCCGATCCTAACGGGCGCCACGAACACGTTGTGCGACCCGGTGTGCACCTCGTCGCCGATCTCGGTGCGGTGCTTGGTCAGATCGTCGTAGTTCGCGGTGATCGCTCCGGCGCCGAGGTTGACGCCGACGCCGATCGTGGTGTCGCCGATGTACGACAGGTGGGGCACCTTGCTGCCCCGGCCGATCGTGGAGTTCTTGGTCTCGACGAAGGTGCCGATCTTGCCCTTGTCGCCGAGGTAGGTGCCGGGGCGGAGGTAGGCGAAGGGACCGACGGTGGCGCCCGCGCCGATCACCGCGAGGGTCGCATCGGTGCGCGTGACGGTGGCGCCCTCGCCGACCTCGCAGTCCACGAGGCTGGTGTCGGGACCCACGATCGCGCCGGTGGCGATCGTCGTGGCGCGGAGGATGTGCGTGTTCGGGAGGACCGTGACGTCGGGGGCGAGCGTGGCGTCCACGTCGATCCAGGTCGTCGCCGGGTCGACGATCGTCGCACCCTCGAGCTGCCAGCGCCGCACCGTGCGGGCGTTGAGCACGCGGGCGGCCTCCGCCAACTGCACGCGGTCGTTCACGCCCAGGGCAGCTGCGGCATCCGGCGCCGTCTGCGCGGCCACGGTCAGCCCGTCGCCGCGCAGCAGCGCCACGACATCGGTGAGGTACTTCTCGCCCTGGGAGTTCGCGGTGCCGACGTGCGCGAGGTGCGCCCGCAGCGGCCGGGCCTGGAAGACGTACACCCCCGCATTGATCTCGAGGATCGCGGCCTCGTCGACGGTCGCGTCCTTCTGCTCCACCAGTCGCGCCACGGCGCCCTCGGCGTCGCGGATGACCCGGCCGTAGCCGGTCGGGTCGTCGACGTGCGCGCTGAGCACGGTCGCCGCCACCCCGCGGTCGCGGTGCGTGCGGATCATCGTCGCGAGCGTCTCGACGTCGAGGAGGGGCACGTCGCCGCTGAGCACCAGCACGTCGCCGCCGAAGTCGCCGAGCGCGCCCAACGCCACCTCGACGGCACGGCCGGTGCCGGGCATCTCATCCTGGTCCACGACCACCACGCCGGGAGCGGCATCGACCACCGCGGCGGCGACGAGATCGCGCTCGTGGCGCACGACGACGACGACGCGCTCGGGCCGGAGCGCCATGGCATGCTCGAGCACGTGCCCGACAAGAGGCTGCCCGCCGATGCGGTGCAGCACCTTCGGCAGCGAGGATTTCATGCGCGTGCCCTGGCCGGCGGCCAGGACGATCACGGCCAGGTCGTCGTCACGAGTGGTGTCGGTCATGCTCCGCCGCCAGGACTCGAACCTGGGCCTCACAGCTCCAAAGGCTGTCGTGCTGCCATTACACCACGGCGGACCGCCGCTTCCGCGGCCCGTCAAGTCTGCCAGACGGCGCACCCGCTCCCGCTCGGAAGCGGGCCGCTCGGCGGCCCGCAGTGCGGCGCGGCGCGGCATCCGCCCGGATAATAGGGGGATGACGGCGCAGAGCGACGAGGTGGACCGCATCGTCGAGGCCTGGACCACGCAGCGCCCCGATCTCGACTTCTCGCCGCTGGGGGTGCTCTCCCGCGTCGACCGGCTCTCCCGCCACCTCGACCGTGCGCGACGCGACGCGTTCAAGCGCAGCGAGCTGGAGCCCTGGGAGTGGGACGTGCTGTCCGCGCTGCGCCGCGCAGGCGAGCCGTTCCAGCTGAGCCCGAAGCAGCTGCTGCTGCAGACGCTGGTCTCCAGCGGCACCATGACCAACCGCATCGACCGGCTCGTGGGGCGCCGACTCGTGCGCCGCGAGGCGGACCCCGACGACGGGCGCAGCGTCCTGGTCACTCTCACCGACGAGGGCAGGATCCGCGTGGATGCCGCGATCACGCGTCTGGTCGACGCCGAGGCCGTCCTCCTGGAGTCCCTCTCGCGCGCCGACCGCGAGCGCCTGGCGGGGCTGCTGCGCAAGCTGAGCCTGGGCTTCGACTCCGCCGCGTGACGGCGCTCACGCCTGCGCCGGCCCGGCGGCCGGCGTCCGCGTGAAAAGCAGCAGATCGGGCAGCGACGTCGCGAAGAAGTCCACCTCGTCGTCGTCCACGGACGCCGCGACCGGTTCGACCTCGCTGCGCACGGCGGCGGCGCGGACGCGTGCCGCCTCGTCGGGGCGCCCGGCGGCCTCCAGCAGGACGGCCCACCGTTCGTGCAGGGCGCGCGTGTCGGTGAGCGGATGCCGCACCTCGCCGAGCGACGGGGGCAGCCGGATCGCGCGCTCGGCGCACGCGATCGCCTCCTCGAGGTCCCCGCGCTCGCGGGCGCCGTCGCCGACGGCGGCGAGCGCCTTCTCCCACGCCGCGATGGCCTGCCCCTCGCCGCCCTCCCACGGTGAGAACCGATGGGCTTCCAGCACGCGCACCGCTTCGGCGGGGCGAGCGCAGTCGACCAGCAGGCGCGACCACGACACGGTGAGGTCGTCGCGGCCGTCCGCGAGCGCATCGGATCGCGCCTCGAGGAGGGCCAGACGCTCGTGGGCGGGTACACCGAGCCTCGCGAGCAGCTGGTCCTGCTCGTACACGAGCCGTGCCGAAGGGTCGACGGCGGCCGCGGCGGCGTACCACTGCCGGGCGGTCGCGGCGTCACCGCGCAGGTTGTAGACGACGATGGCCGCGGTGCGCCAGGCCACGGCATCCGACAGTCCTTGTGCGAAAGCCGCCTCCCACAGCGGGAGCGCGTCGACTTCGCGCCCCCGGTCCACCAGCAGCAGCGCGAGCAGCGCCGCGGCACGCGCGTCGGCGGGGTCGGCCCGCAGCGCGGCACGCAGGGCGTCGTGATCGTCCAGTCCCGATGGGAAGCACCGGGTAGGGTCGGCCCGGCGCGCGTCGCCGCGCGCCGCCGCGGCTTCGTCGCCGCGGCCGAGCGCGTCGAGCATGCAGGCGCGGTGGTAGTGGGCGATCGGCGCGACGCTGCCGGCCGCCGTCGGGGGTGCGGCGGCCGCTCGTGACGCCACGGCGATGGCGGCGCCGACATCGCCGGATCGGTGCAGCTCGAGCGCGACGTCGAGGATCGTGCGCCCGTCCGACGCGTACGCCTCTCCGCCCAGGGCCCGCATCGTCTGGTCGAGCGGATCGCGCGCACGCCACCGGCTCAGGGCGGCGGCGGCATCCGTCATCCTCCCGAGCGCGCGCAACGCCACGACCCGCGCGGCGAGCGAGCGGGAGTCGTCGGGGCGGCGGGCCAGCGACTCGTCCGCGAGGCGGAGCGCCTCGTCCCAGCGCTGCTCCGCGGCGGCGAGTCGGGCGCGGTGCAGGGATGCGGCGGCGCGCCAGCGCTCGTCCCAGGCGGCCTTCGCGAACAGCTCGTCGGCGCGGCCCCGCCGGCCCTGCCGCTGTGCGATGAGCCCAGCCAGGTATGCCGCCTCGCCGTCGCGCGGGTTCGCATTCCGACGGGTCAGGCGCGTGAGCGCGCGCTCGGCGTGGGTCTGCGCGCTCGCGTAGTCCGCGCGCTCGTATCGGTGCCACGCCAGCGCGAGGTTGCAGCGCGCATCGCCCGGGTCGCGTCGCAGCGCCTCCTCCCAGTACGGCACAGGCGAACGCGTCGGATGCCGGAACTGCTGCAGGTGCACGCCGGTGAGGTACAACTCCTCGGCCGTGGCGATCGCGTCCGGCCGGTCGGGCACCTCGGCCACCCACGGCGGGGCGGCCTCGCCGATGCGCGGACGCCAGGCCAGCAGCATCCGCCCCTCGTGCACGACGGTCACCTCCACCGTCTCGGGACCGCCCACCGCCGCGGCGATGGTCCGCACCAGCGGGCGACCCGGCGCGAGGTCGAGCTGCTCGTCGTAGACGCGCTCGCCCGCGACGGTCACCGAGACCCGCACCCCCGCGCGCACGGCGGTGACGCACACGCCGAGGTCGATGCGGTCCGTCGTGGACGCGAGATGCACGGCGGCGTCGAGGTTCGCCTGCTGCACCGTCCCGATCTCCTGGATCGGGTACCAGGCCTGCGAGAACGCCTTCGTCTCGCCGGGCTCCAGCCACGCGAAGTCGGGCTGGTTGTCGGTGTAGACCCCGGCCATCAGCTCGATGTACGGCCCGTCCGCGTCGGTGAGGTGGCGGTTCCAGGTGTGTCCGAACTCGGCTTCGCCCCACGTCCAGAGCTTCTTGCCCGGGGCGACGAAGCGATCGGCCACGTGCACGAAGCCGGCGTGTGCGCGGTGGTCGTACCCGCCGAAGAAGTCGTCCTCGGTGTCGGTGATCATGTACGACGTCGGCACCGGGATGTTGCGCGGAAAGTCCAGACGGTCGCCGCCGTCGGCATGACGCGCGGGGTAGTCGACCGCGTAGTATGGCCGGTCGGCGGCCGGATACGACGTGATGGCGCGCCGGGCGTGATCGGCGACGTACCGCACGTCCGTGGGGAAGAACGCCTGGTACGCGTCGTGCCCTGGCGCGGCGACGTTGGCCCACCAGTGGAAGGTCTGCGGCTCGTCGGTGCGGTTGTGGAGGCGCCCGACGAGCTCGACGACGGCGCGGTCGGGATGCAGCCGCACGCCGTGCATGCCCTTCATGCGCGTGAACGGGTCGTGATCGGAGCACCACACCGTCACCGAGCCGTCGTCGCCCTGCTCGATGCACGTCTCGACCGGCAGGAACGTCGCCGGACGGTGGTGCTGCGGCCAGTTGAATTCGACGCCGCCCGAGATCCACGGGCCCGCCAGCCCCACCAGCGCCGGCTTGATGACGTTGTTGCGGTAGAAGAAGTCGTTGCCGGCCGCCTTGTCGTAGCCGATGTGGATGCGCCCGCCGAGCTCGGGCATGACCATGAGCCGGATCCAGCGGTTCTCGAGGTGGATCGCGTCCCAGCGGCGTGCGACGGGCGTTTGCTGGATGCCGTCGGTGAACGGCAGCGGATAGACCCGGCCGCTCGAGCCCTGGTAGACCCGGCGGTCGAAATACATCGGGAACCGATCCGGCTCGCGCGGTTCGTAGGTGCGGATCTCGACGGGTTCGCGCCACGCGATCGCGGCGCCGCCCTCCAGGCGCGCGCGCAGGTCGTCGGGAGCGTCGGGCAGCGAGATGGCGTCGTCGGTCACCTGTCCATCCCAACGGACCGCGCTCGGTGCGGGAATGGCGTTTCCGCCGTCATACCTGGCAGATTCGACGATCCGACCCGGCGCGAGCGAGAATCGGCTCATGCCGATCGCCGAGGGCTTCACCCGCCAGCGCCTGGTGGTCGTGCCGCGTCCGGTCGTCGAGGCCGCGCTGCAGCGCGACGTCACCCGCCGCCTCACCGTCACCGATGTCGGGCATTTCCCGGATGCCGCCGACCACGGCGTGACGCGTCCGCGCGGCGCCGACGAGACGATCCTCGTCGTCTGCAGCGCCGGCAGCGGGTGGCTGCGCCTGGGCGACCGGCGCTTCGACGTCGCCGCGGGAAGCGCCTTCGTGATCCCGCTCGGCGCACGGCACTCCTATGGCGCCTCCGACGGAGATCCCTGGACGGTGTGGTGGTGCCATCTGCGCGGCGAGGCCGTCGCCGAGCTCATGCGGGCGACCGGGGCGACGCCGGATGCGCCGGTGCTCCCCCTGCACCGACCGGAGCGGCCGATCGCGCTGATCGACGAGATGATCGCGACGCTCGCCGAGGACCAGTCGTGGCCGCGGCTGATGCTCGCCTCCGGCGCGGCGTTCGCCCTCGGCACGGTGATCGCCGGCGACCGCCTGCTGCCGGCGCCCGGAGACCCGGTGCGACGCGCGATGGACTACCTCGCGCAGTGCGTCGACCGGCCGGTGCGCGTCGCGGAGGTCGCCGCGCTGGTGAACCTCTCCCCCTCGCATCTGACCTCGCTGTTCCGGCGCGCGACCGGCGGCGGCGTGCTCGCCCACCACGCGTCGCTGCGCATGGCGGGAGCCCGCCGGCTTCTCGACGGCACCGCCGCCCCGGTGGCCGACATCGCCCGGGAGCTCGGCTACGACGATCCGTTCGTCTTCTCCCGCGCGTTCCGTCGCCACCACGCGATGAGTCCCCGCGCCTACCGCAACCGCGACTCCTAGCGCCTGAGTCGGAGCTCGAAGCCGGCGCTCCAGTGCGCGTCCGGGGCGATCCAGGTCAGCGACTCCCCGGTGCGCAGCGCGTTGGGCGGCGCCGACATCGGCTCGATGGCGATGGCGCGCCGCGGGCCGTCGTCGGTCGGCAGCGCCGGCGCGACGTACAGCTGCGTCCATCGCAGGTCGGCATCGGCGAGGATCTCCAGGCGAGGGCCCCCGGGAGCGTGGAGCCGGTGGACGAGCGGCTTCGGCGGACCGGATGCCGCGTAGCACGCATGCCGGTCGCCCCCGCCCACCCGCACCCCGGCGCGCAGGTCTGCGTCGGTGGCGGCGACGTCGCGTCGGGTCCGCGGGATGTACGCCTCGTCGAACCCGAGCTCGACATCGCCGTCCACGGTGAGCGTCAGCTCGGCGGTGGGAACGTCTCCGATACGGAGGTAGGGGTGGTGCCCGGCGGCGAACGGCGCCGGGACGGCGGACTCGTTCACGGCGGCGATCTCGACGCGGATGCCGTCGGCCAGCGCGTCGTAGGAGACCTCGACGTCGACGCGGAAGGGGTAGCCGGGGGCGCCGTCGATGAGGCATCCGAGCACGACACGGCCGGGAGCACGCTCCCGCAGCTCGAGGTCCCGCGTGGCGAGCAGTCCGTGGATCGCGTGCCCGGTGGCCGGTTCGGTGACCTCCAGCCGGTGCACGATCCCGTCGTGCTCCCAGCACGCATCCTCGACGCGATTCACCCACGGCGCGAGGACGAGACCGGCCGCGCCGGGACCTGTATGCGTCGTGACGGTGGGCTCGACGATGGCGACTCCATCGACGTCCGCTGCCACCAGAGCCCCGCCGCGGGACGAGACGGTCGCCGTCACCCCGCCCATGGCGAGTTCGAACAGCGCAGGGCGACGCGCGCGGATAAAGGGCATCTCACCAGGTTAGACTGGGCTAGCGATTACCGATAACCGATTGGATGGGTCGTGTCAGAATCCACGGAGACGCCGCTCGAGCTGGATCGCGGGCTGCTGTCCGACCGAATCTATGAGCTCGTCGGGTCGATGATCAAGGATTCCGTCCTCAAGCCCGGCGAACAGGTCGTCGAATCCCAGCTCGCGCGCCGCCTCGGCGTGAGCCAGGCACCCGTCCGCGAAGCGCTCAAGCGCCTCACTCACGACGGGCTGATCACCCACGTGCGCCACCACGGCAGCTTCGTGGCCGAGTACTCCAAGCAAGAGGCCGACGACGCGCGCATCGCTCGCATGGCGTTGGAAGGCATGGCCGCGCGGCTGCTGCACGGCCGCCTGGACGACGACACGCGCGCGCGCCTCGAGCAGCTGGTGGCAGCGATGCACGACGCCGCGGACCGCGACGACATCGCCTCGTTCCGCGAGCGCGACTTCGAGTTCCACCGCAGCATGATCGAGGCCAGCGGCAACACGTACCTTCCCCGCATGTGGGACATCGTCGAGCCGAGCCTCCGGTCGATGCACGTGCTGTCGGACCCGATGTACGACGGCGACTGGCATGGGGTCGCCGAGATGCACCGTCAGCTCATCGGGGCGCTTGACGAGGCAGACGCCGAGAGCGCAGTCGACCTGTTCGTCGGGCACGCCATGGGACTGGCGACCAAGCCCGAGCACCCCATCGGCCCGGCGATCGACCGGACGATCGCGGCCGCCCGTGCGGTGTATCCCACATAGCCGCGCATCCTGCGGGATCCACGTCCGAGACCGCCCGCGCCGTGAGGCGCGGGCGGTCTCTTCTCATCTGCGGTCAGTCGATGCTGACGTCGTCGAAGTAGACGTTCCCGCTGCGGTTGTCGGCCCACCAGTCGCCCAGCTGCACACGATCGAACTGCGTGCTCGCGGCATCCTGCGCCACCACCGTGTCGTCGATCTTCATCGTCAGACCGCTCGCCGAGTAGACCCATTCGAACTTGTGCCACCCCGTGCTGCGGGCGACGTCGGTCGCCACGAAGCTCGTTCCCACGCGGTACGCGTAGTGCGTCGCCGACGTCGGCGTCGCGACCCCGAGCGCGCGGTAGAGCGTCCCGGTGTCGCCCATGCCGGCGTTGACCGCGACCTGCAGCGAGGAGTCGGCCGCATCGTCGTAGAACCATGCGGTCACCGTCGCGTCGGTGCGCGGGGCCCCGGTGTAGTGGGTGAGGAGCTCGCGGTCCGCCACCAGCGTGTGGCTGTTGCTGCCGCCATGCACCTGCGCGGTGCTGGGATGCCCCGTGCCCGACCAGCCGGTCAGCCCGAGATCGAGCGCGTCCTGGGTGGACTTGCGCATGCGCTCGAACGGGATCTGCTCGAACCCGGGCACCTTCGCGAACACCGGAGAGTCCGGCGCGAGCGTGAGATCGCCGTTGACCTGATCGACGAAGCGCAGATCCTCGGTGGCGACCCAGTTGTCCGCGACCGTGCCGGTCTGCACCGCCTCCTTCGCGATGCTGGGGGCGGGGCTCCCACTGAAGACGTTCCGCTGGACCGAGTTGTACTTCGGCACGCAGGGCTGGTCCTGCAGCAGCGTCACCAGCCATGGGTACCTGCTCGCCCACGGCTCCTCGGAGTAGGGCATGGCCTTCAGCGACTGCTCCATGCCGCCGCCAGGGGCGCAGTGACCGCCGGCCCAGCCGAGACCGCGGTTGTCGAGCGAGAACGCATGCGCGCTGCCGACGATGAGGTTGTTCTCGATGACGTTCGAGCGACCGCCGCCGATGAGGAACGGCCGCGGCACGTTCGCGATGACGTTGCCGGTGACGGTGATGCCGCTGGTGAGGTCGTCGAGGTAGATGCCCTCCTGGTCATTGCCCGGAGCACCCTTGCCGCCCACGTCGTGCACGTAGTTGTAGCGGATCACGGTGCCGGTCCAGCTCCAGTTGCGCACGGTGTAGATTGCGCCCGAGTCGGCCGTCGCCTTCACGACGTCGTGGACGTCGTTGTACTCGATGACGTGGTCGTTGCCCTCGAACGCGATCGCCTGGTGCGGTGCGTCGAAGATGTGGTTGTCGCCGGCGGTGTTGCCGACGCCCGAGAGCATCACGCCGGGGTTGTAGGTGAGCGCGAGCCGGCTGAACGCGTGGATCGTGTTGCCGGATGCCGCGTTGCCGGCCGCCGCGAGCGAGGCGCGGTCGCCACCGCCGACGAAGGCGCCGCCGTGCCCGACCCGGGTGATCTCGCTGTCGCGGATGACGTTGTCGGAGCCGCCCTCGATGCGCACGCCCCAGCCGCCGAGGTCCGCGATCACAGCACGCTCGATAGCGTTGTGGTCGCCGGAGCGGACCACCACGCCGTCGCCGCGGGTGTTGCCGATCTGGATGCCCTCGAAGCGCACGTGCGAGGCCCCGTCGATGACGACGACCGGGTCGGTGAGCAGCGACAGGTCGACCTTCTTGCCGGAGAGGTCGGCCGGCGGGAGGAAGTAGAGCTTCGACCCTTCCCGGTCGAGGTAGTACTCGCCGGGCGCGTCGAGCTCCTCGGGGACGTTGTAGTAGTAATAGCGCTGGCCGGAACGCACCGTGTAGTGCGAGGCCGAGCCGGTGGTGATCTGGGCGGTGGCGGGGTCGACAGAGGCGATGGGGAGATTCCCGTCCGCCCAGTCCCAGTACCAGTACCCGTACATCCACGCGCCCTCGGTGCTGGCCCATGTCTCGGGCCGGTCGTCGGTGTACGTGAAGGTCGCGCCGTGGTCGTACACCTCTGGCAGCGGCCGAGTGGTCGCATTGCCGCCGAGCACCTGGCGGGGGTTGCCGCCCGGATCGACGACGTTCCCCACGCGGGCGAAGGTGCCGGCATCCGGATAGCGCGCGAGCACCATCGGGCTGCCGTCGAAGAAGATCTCGGCGGGCTCGTCGCCGCGCGGCAGCCCGTAGCCGGTCTGCAGGATGCCGCCGAGATCGGTCATGCCGTCGGCCGCGAGGTCGTACTGCACGATGCGATCGCGCACCTCGGGTCGCAGCCGCGCTCCGACACCGTCGGCGGTCGCGCGGACGAAGCGGTCGCCGTCGAGCGCGGCACCGCCGGTCAGGCGCACCGACTCTCCGGGGTACGCGCGGTAGGTGATGGGCGCGGCCTCGGTTCCGCCATCCTGCGCGCCGAGCGTGAAGCTGGCGTCGCGCACGTACTCGCCGCCGCGCAGGATGACCGTCACTCCCCCGGCGGGCAACGTGCCCTGGGCGTTCATGACACGGATCGCGGCGCGGGCCTTCTCGAGCGTGCGGAACGGCGACGCCTCGGTCCCCCGGCCGCCGTTGGAACCGGACGGCGAGACGAAGATCTCACTCGTGGGAGGCGTGGGGGCCGCCAGGGCGGGAGCTGCCGGGATCAGCAGCGCCGCGGCCGCCACGAGGGCGATCGGCAATCGGGCACGGATGCGCAGGGGCATGGGGAGTCCTTTCGACGGCGATGGCGAAGCGCGATCTCAGCGATCGGGAATAGATTAGCGATTATCGATTAACGTGCCAATAGGTTCGCAGAGCATTCGCTCCCCAGACCGCGTCCCGTTCCGCCGCGGTCAGCCCCACCATGAGCCGATCCGTCCGCTCGAGGACGTCGGCATAGTCCAGGACGCGCGCCGACATCGGCCAATCGCTGCCGAACATCACGCGCGACGGCGTGAAGTGCTCCCACGCGAGCCCTGCCGCTCGTTGGACGCGCTCGCTCCCCTCCCCCGGGACGAACAGCCCCGAGAGCTTGGCCATCGCGTTGCTCCGGCGTGCCAGGGCGGCGATCCCGTGGGCCCACCGAGCGTCGGGTTCATCCGCGCCGAGACCGAGGTGGTCCAGGACGAAGGTCGCCCGGGGATGAGTCTCAGCGACGGATGCCGCGCACACCAGCTGGTCGGGGCGGCACAGCAGCTCGACGACACCCCCGATCTGCTCGGCCCGTCGCAGCACCGCGCCGACGCCGCGCACCGAACGCCAGTCGGCCGCCGCCGCTCTCAGCGACAGCCGGACGCCCGCAAACGGCGGGTCGTGGGCGAGGCCGGCAGGGTCCGCGGCGGGGTCGTGCTGGGCGACGAGGGCCGACATCTCGACGGCGCGCAGCTGGGATGTCAGCCAGTCACGCTCCCGCGGCGTGTGCGCCGCCTGCACCACGACGCTGCCGACTGTCCCGACGCCCGCCTGCGCGGCCGCGAGGTCGTCGGCGTCGCGGCGGCGCGCCAGACCGAGGTCCGGACGCCACCACGGCAGCGCGAAGGCGTCGGCATCCCACAGATGCACATGCGCGTCGACGAGGACCGGCGTCACAGCCGGCCCCAGAGCTCCGGGGGCACCGGCCGCCGCGCATCGTCGACGAAGGAGCGCACCTCGTCCGGCGTCCTCGCCCCCACCACGACGCTTCCGACGGCGCGGTGGCGCAGCGGGAACTGCACCGCGGCGGTGGACAGCGGCACACCTGCGGCCCCGGCGGTGTGCTGCATCCGCTGGGCCCGCGCGAGCAGCTCGGCAGGCGCCGGGCGGTAGTCGTACGGGGCGCCGGGGCGCGGGTCGACCAGGATGCCGGTGTTGAACACGCCTGCCGCGACCACATGGGTGCCGCGGGCCACTGCGACCGGCAGCAGATCCTCGGCGGCGGAGCGGTCGAGCAGCGTGTAGCGTCCGGCGACCATCACGACGTCGAGGTCGAACTCACGGGCGAAGCGGGTCAGCGGCGCCGAGAAGTTCATCCCGACGCCGATCATGCCGACGACGCCCTCGGCGCGCAGCTGCGCCATCGCCGGAAGCGTCTCGGCCAGTGCACGGTCCTCGTCGTCCGGATCGTGCAGGTACAGCACATCCACACGGTCGAGTCCCATCCGCGCCAGGCTCGCCTCCAGCGAGCGCATCACGCCGTCGGCGCTGAGATCCGGTTCGGTGCGCACCCCGATCCCGGGGCCGACGACGATGCCGTCGGCGTCCAGGATCCGCCGTCCCACCTTCGTGGCCACGGCGACCGCGTCACGCTCCACTCCCTGCAGCGCGACGCCGAGGCGACGCTCGCTGAGCCCGGCACCGTAGTGCGGGGCCGTGTCGAAGAACGCGACACCCGCGTCGAGGGCCGCGCGCACGGTCGCCGTGGCGTCGTCCTCCGTCACCGCGGTGAACAGATCGCCGATCGGCGCGCAGCCCAGACCCAGCCCGTCGATCTGCGACGGGCCCGGGTTCAGCGGACGGGGGCCGACGCCGCTCGCCACGCTTCGTACTCCGCTCGCGAGTCCGGGGTGAGCGGGTAGTAGTCGCTCAGTCGCGCGCCGGCGTTCAGACGTTCGCGCGAGAACACCTCCCAGTCCTGGTGGTCCTTGGCCGCCTGGCGCACCTCGGGGGCGAGGTTCTGCGGCACGATCACCGGGCCGTCGTCGTCGGCGACCACGAAGTCACCCGGCAGGCACAACGCGCCGCCGACCGCCACCGGCACGTCGTACGCCCAAGGGAAGAGCCCCGACTGCGATGCGTAGTGCGGGGTCGTACCGGTGCACCACACGGGGATGCCGAGCTCACGGATGCGGCCGGCATCCCGGATCCGCCCGTCGACGACGATGCCGGCACCGCCCTTGCGCTGGAAGTAGCGGGCGAGGATGTCGCCGATGCAGCCCGAGAAGGCATCGCCGTAGGCCTGGATGACGAGCACGTCTCCCGGCTGGACGGTCTCCATGACCGCCCACAGCGCGGTGTGGCGCTCGACGTACTCCTGCGCGAGACCCGATGCGAGGTCTTCGCGCTGGGGCATGAACTGCAGGGTCAGTGCGGAGCCCACGACCTTCTGCCCGGGCACGAGCGGCCGCGGACCGTCGACGAACGTCCGGCGGACGCCGAGCTGGTGCAGCTTCGAGCAGGCGGTGGCCGAGCCGATCTCCTGCATGGCCTCCCACTCCTCCACGGGGGGACGGCTCCAGGCCCCGCCGCGGATCGGCAGGTCGATCGCGGGACGCGCGGCGCCCTGTGCGGGAACGTTCTCAGTCGGCTGGGTCATGTGTCGTCCTTTCAACGAACGGAGGGGCGTCGGTGACGTCCTCGCGAGTCCAGTGGCGCGGCGTGCGGACACGCCCGGTGAAGATGAGCCGGAGGCGGGCGCCGTGGCCCGCGGGAAGCGCGACGTCGAGGTGCGGCGCGTCGACGGCGATCTCGCGCGTCCGGGGCGCACCGGGCGTGCTGGTGTACGCCACGGGGCTTCCCGGGTACGCGCCGCCGAGCTCCTCGCGCATCAGCACGGCGGCGATGTCCCTGTCGCCGAACATGCCCGGGCGCACCCGCACCGTGCGCGCGTCGGCGAGCGACGTGTTCACGAGTTCGAGGTCGACGGCATCCTTCTCGATGCCGGTGACGAGCGCCGCAACATCCGGCGGCAGGCCGGGCCTGGCGCGCTCCGGGTCGGCGTAGGCGACGGCCGTGAACGGGAGCCCGCCGTTGTAGAGCACCTGCGGCGCACCGCCGATCAGCTGCTGCAGGACCTCGGTGACCACCGGCTGCACGCGCTGCCAGAAGTGGATGTGCACCGTCTGCGGATCGGGGTCCTCTGCCTCGACCAGCGCCCGCCGCCGGGCGAGCTGGCCGAGCGCCATCGACAGCGCGCGCTCCGGATAGTCCGGGTTGTCGCCTGCGAGAAACGTCAGCCACGGCAGCTCGTGCCCGCCCTCGGCCTTGTCGCGGAACGGCTTCACGTCCCGCGAGTCCTCCGGGAACGAGCCCATGAGCTCGCGCAGCCGCGCGAGGTCGCCCTCGTCCTGCGAGAACCACCACAGCCAGGTCGGCAGCTCGAGCGGCATCGGGCCGAAGTCGAACCACCCGTCGAGCCCGTGACGGTGCGGCACCAGCAGCGCCTCGGTCGCGGCATCCTCCCCCAGCCTGCTCAGCCAGTTCGCCTGCAGGCTCATCGGCTCGTCGGCCACCGAACCCCGGCGCCCGTGGGCGATGACGGTGTCCAGCGGCGTCCGCGCGAGATCGAGGTACGCATCGTCGCCGGTGATGAAGGCGGCATTGATCGCCCCGATGAGCGCGGCCATGCCGACCGAGGGCAGACCGTGCGGCCACGTCCAGCCGTAGTGCCCGCCCCACCAGCGGCCGTCCTGCAGCCCGCCGACCTCGCCGCCGGGCGAGACGTTGTCGGGCATCAGCCCGTCGTTCGCCTCGGCGCGGGCGCGCCAGCCGTCGGTGTAGCGCACGACCCATTCGGCCAGCTCCGGTCGTGGATCGTGGAGCCAGCTGTTGACCACGAGACTGGTCGCGGCGAGGTTCACGGCGACATCGCCCGCGGCGCGGTGCTGCATCTCCGAGCCCATCCGGTCGGCCAGCGCAGGATCGCGCAGGTCGTCCCAGCTCCCGATTCCGGGGATCCCCTCGATCGGCAGGCCGTAGGGCGCCATGTTCTCCTGGTCGGCCGAGTAGCTCTGCCACTGCGGCCCCAGGCCCTCCAGGGCACCCAGCGCACCGTTGTGCGCCGCTCGGATGATGTTGCGCTGCGGGTCGTAGTTGCCGCGCGCGGGGTCCAGATACAGCTGCGCGAAACGCTCTGCACGCTCCCGGAACGCGGGGTCGGCAGGGTCGGCGGCGCACAGCAGATAGAAGAAGATCAGCGACTCGCCCTGGTGGAACCAGTCGTAGCCGTTCTCGTACTCGCCGGTGAGCATTCCCGCCTCGGTCAGCTGCGCGGTCACGCCGCGCCAGTGGTGCTTGGCAGCCTCGAGGATGCCGTCGCTGCCGCCCAGCAGGTAGAAGGCCGGCCAGTTGAAGAAGGGCTCGTAGAAGTCGTCGACGCCGTCGCGGTCGTCGAAGCCACCGGTGAACCGGAGGCGGCCGTCCGCCTCGCAGAAGCGCTCTGCGAACCGCGGCCACGCGCTCTCGATCTCGTCGAAGAGCCGGCGCTCCAGCACCGCCCATGCGGGGATTGCGCGCAGCGGTGTCGCGAACTGGTCTGGTGTCTGCATGCCTCAGCCCTTGGTCGATCCGGCGACCAGGCCGCCGATGATGTTGCGCTGCATCACGATGAAGAAGATGAACGCGGGAGCCACTGCCAGCAGCAGGGTCGGGAAGACCGTGGTGTAGTCGGTCGAGTACTGACTGACCGCCGCATAGACGCCCGTGGTCACGGTGTAGATGCCGGAGCTCGGACCGAGGATCACCTGCGGATTGACGAAGTCGTTCCACACGCTGATCGAGTTGAGCACGATGATCGTGGCCACGACCGGCTTCATGATCGGGAAGATGCACAGCCAGAATGCCCGGATCTTGCCGGCACCGTCGAGCGCAGCCGCCTCGTCGATGTCCCGCGGGATGCTGCGCAGGTACGCCGCGAACAGGAAGATCGTGATGGGCAGCGTCAACGCCGTCTCGAACAGCACGAAACCCGGGATCGTGCCGATGAGGCCCAGCAGGCGGAGGACGAAGACGACGGGGATCAGCGTCACCTGCCCGGGGATGAACAGCCCCGACACGAACAGCAGCAGCAGCGCGAGGTGCCACTTGCTGCGCCCACGGGCGATCACGTACGCCGCGGGGGCCGCGAGCAGGATGCAGAACAGGTTCACCAGCAGCACGAACAGCAGGGTCACGCCGTACGCGGCGATGACGTTGAACTTCTCGCTCGTGACCGCCGCGAGGAAGTACTCGAGGGTGAACGATTCCGGTGAGATGCTCAGCGGGTTCTGCAGGATGTCGGCCTGCGACTTGAACGCGCTGATGGTCATGATGTACATCGGCACGAGCATGACCACGGCGACGACGACGAGGACGAGCCAGCGCAGGATGCGGGTGGGCAGCGGGGCCTGGATGCTGGTGCGGCGGCGCCGCGGACGGCGCCGCAGCCGCACCGCGGTGGTGTCCAGCGCGAGCTCAGCCGGCCCCTCGGAGAGGGTCGGTGCAATCGTCTCGGTGGAGGTCATTCGGCCACCTTCTTCTCTGCGGACCGGCGGGAGAGCGTCACACCGAGACCGAGGATCGCGGTGACGATGAGGAGCAGGACGGCCTGTGCGGCGCCGAAGCCGAGCTTCCCGTTGATGAAGGCGTCATTGAGGATCTGGTACACCACCGTCTGGGTCGAGCCGGCGGGTCCTCCGGCGGTGAGCGAGAGCACGACGTCGTAGACCTTGAGGAAGCCGACCAGCGACAGGACGAGGTTCACCGTGACGACCGGGGCCAGGAGCGGGATCGTGATGTTGCGGAACTGCATCCACCGGCCGGCACCGTCGACGGTGGCGGCCTCGTAGTACTCCGCGGGGATCGACTTCAGGCCGGCGATGTACAGGATCATGTTGAAACCGAAGTGGGACCAGACGACGGTGAAGATGACCGCGCCTTTGGCGAACGTCGGGTCGGTGAGGAAGGGCAGCGTCGGCAGACCGACCTGCGTGAACAGGCTGTTGACCACACCCTGCGGAGCGAGGAGCGTCGACCACAGGAAGCCGATGACCAGCGCACTGATGATGTAGGGGTAGAAGAACACCGTGCGCGCAGCGGTGTTGAGGGGGCCCGACCCGCTGATGAGCACGGCCAGCCCCAGCCCCAGCGCATTGCAGAGCACGGTGCCCACGACCGCGAGCACGCCTGTGAAGATCGCCGCGTCGAGCGATCGCGGGTTCCTGAACGCGTCGATGTAGTTCTGGAGGCCGATGAAGTCGAAGGTCAGGCCGTAGCCGTTCCAGTTGGTGAGGCTCAGGACGAACGCCAAGATCATCGGGATCACGAACATCGCGATGAAGACGATGGTCGCCGGAGCGCCCATCACGAACCCCGGCAGCATCCGCCGCCAGGCGCCGCGTCTGCGAGCAGCGGTGGTGGTGGTCATCCGGCGCTCCCTTCTTGTTGCTTGATGACCGGACCGTCGGCCCCGGGTCGCCCCGGGGCCGACGGTCCGGGCGCGTGCTAGCGGTTCGCGGCGAACCAGTCGTCCATCGCCGACGTCAGCGCGTCGGGCGAGCCGCCGGTGAGCAGACCCTGAACCTGCGTGTTCAGCTCGACCTGGTAACCGGACGGGACCGTCAGATCGCCGTAGCCGTCACCGGTGGGGGTGAAGTCGGCAGGATCCGTGCTGGACGTGATCTCGAGCAGCTGCGCGGCCAGGTCGTCCATCTCGTACTCGTACCCGTCGCGGAAGTTCCCGTCGGCCTCGAGCTGCGCGGTGACGGCGTCCTTGTCGGTGACGAGGAACTCGACCAGCTCGGCAGCGGCGTCCTGGTGCTTCGACGCCTTCATGATGATGTACGGGCTCGCAAGGCTGGCGCCCTGCCGGGGGGTGACACCCTCGTCCGCGGGAGCGGAGAAGACGCCGATCTCGGGCGCATCCGTCGCCTTGGCCTCCGCCGCGGCGAACCAGCTGCCCATCGGGTACAGCGCGGCCTTGCCGGCGAGGAACTGCTGCTCGCCGTCGGCGTACTTCAGGCCCACCGAGTCGGCGGGGATGTAGCCGTCGGCGACCCAGCCCGCGTACCGCTCGGCCATCTCGCCGTACGTCTCGCTGAACGTCAGGTCGCCCGACGACATGCCTTCGAACCAGTCCGGGTCCTCGCCGATCACCGTCGGAAGCCCGCCGAACTGGAACGCCATCTGCGTCGCCCACTCACCGCTGGTCTGGATGGGGGTCCACCCGGCGTCCTTGAGCTTGGCGAGGGCGGAGTCGAACTCCTCCGTCGTCGTGGGCACCTCGGTGATGCCGGCGTCGGCGAACGCCTGCTTGTTGTAGAACCAGACGGTCTGCAGCTGCATGCCGATACCGGCGGTCAGGTACTTGCCGTCGATCGTGTACTGGTCGGCGAGCGGGCCGTTCTTGGCCCAGTCGTACTGCGACAGGTCGACCAGCTCGGGGGCGAGCTCCGCGTTCGGCGTCAGCGTCTGCACGATGTCGGGGACCTGCCCGGACGCCAGCAGCTGCGGGAGCGTGGCCTTCACGCCCTCCGTGGCGGGTGCCTGGATCTTGACGTCGACGTCGGGGTGGGCAGCCTCGAACGGGGCCACCAGTTCGTTCCACCAGTCCTCGGTGAGATTCGGGGTGATGTTGACGAGCATCGTCAGCTCGACCTTGTCGCCCCCTTCCCCGCCGGCGGACGCGCCGGCGCAGCCGGCCAGAGCCAGGGATGCTGTCGCGACGGCTGCACTGCCGACGAGAATGCGTCGTGTGATCTTCATTGAACCTCCATGGGCCGGTGCTGTCATCCGGGTCGCAATGAGCATACGATAATCGATAATCGTTTTACAAGAGTTCTGACGGCACGAAAGGACGATGGTGACCGCGTCGATTCCGCTGCACTCCCCGGAGGATCGCCTCCTGCCCTCCGATCCCGCGCAGCGCGAGGTCGCACGCGAACTCCTCGACGAGGTCGCCGAGGCGCCGCTGGTCTCCCCGCACGGCCACGTCTCCCCCACCATGCTCGCCGACGACTTGCGGTTCCCGGATCCGCCCGCGCTGCTGGTGACCCCGGACCATTACGTCACCCGCCTGCTCCACGCCGACGGCGTCGATATGACGGACCTCGGACGCGGCGCCGATCCCGCGGCTCCCCGCGCGGTGTGGCGCCGGTTCTGCGAACGCTGGCCGCTCTTCGACGGCACGGCCAGCGGCGCGTGGCTCCGTGAGGAGCTGTGCACGCTGTTCGGCGTCGAGGAGGAGCCTGCCGCGCACAACGCCGACGCGCTGTTCGATCGTATCGACGGGATGCTGTCGGAGGCAGCGATGCGCCCGCGTGCGCTCCTCTCCCGATTCCGCATAGACGTGCTCGCCACGACGGACGATCCGCTCGACGACCTGGCGGCGCACGCGGTCCTCGCAGCCGCCGAGGACGTGCGTACCCGAGTCGTTCCGACGTTCAGACCCGATGCCTACCTGTCCGCGCTGCCCGGCTTCGCCGGCCGGGTCGACCTGCTCGCGTCCGCCTCCGGCACCGGATCGGACTACGACGGCTACCTCGATGCCCTCCGCGTCCAGCGGGAGCGCTTCGTGCGCGCCGGCGCCGTCTCGGCCGATCACGGCGTGCGCACCCCGCGTGCGCTGCGCCTGGATCGCGACGACGCACGTCGGCTGTTCGATCGGGTCCGGGCCACGGAGGACCCCGCGGATGCCGCGGACTTCGAGGCGCACATGATCCACGAGTCCGCGCGGATGAGCGTCGAGGACGGACTGGTCATGACGCTGCATCCCGGCGTGCATCGAGACCATCACCCGCCGACGCGCGCGTCCCACGGAGCCGACACCGGTCATGACATCCCCTTCGGCGTCGGCTTCACGCGCGAACTGCAGCCGCTGCTGGAGGACTTCGGCACGGCCGACGGCTTCCACCTCGTGCTGTTCACGATCGACGAGACGGTGTTCTCGCGTGAGCTCGCACCGCTCGCCGGGTTCTATCCCAGCGTGTTCCTCGGCTCGCCATGGTGGTTCCTCGATGCGCCCGACGCGCTGCTGCGCTTCCGGCGGGCCGTCACCGAGACGGCGGGCTTCTCGCGGACGTCGGGCTTCGTCGATGACACCAGGGCGCTGTGCTCCATCCCGGCCCGCCACGATGTCGCCCGGCGCGTCGACGCGCGCTACCTGTCGGAGCTCGTCGCCGAGCAGCGGCTGTCGCTGCCGGCGGCACGGCGCGCGATGCGCACGCTGACGATCGACGCTCCGCGACGGGCGTTCAAGCTGTGAGCGCCCGGACGCGCCTGCACCGGGACGGCGCCGCTCCCCCGGTCCGCCTCGTGCACATCGGACTGGGCGCGTTCCATCGCTCGCACCAGCTCTGGTACACCGCGAGGGCGACGGATGCCGAGGACTGGGGCGTGGCGGCCTTCACCGTCCGCAGCCCTGCCGCCGCCGCGCCGCTGGCCGCGCAGGGCGGGCTCTACACGCTCATCGAGCGAGGGCCGGAGCACGATGAGGCGACGATCCTGTCGCCCCTGGCGATCGCGGCCGACGGCGCCGACCTGGAGCTGTTCGATGCGCTGATCGCGCGCCCTGAGACCGCGGCCGTCACCCTGACCATCACCGAGCGCGGGTATGGCGCCGCCGACGACGTCGACCGCGCGGTCGCACTCCACGCCGACGACCTGGCCCGGATCGCCGGCGGCGCACCGCCCCGTTCGCCGCTCGGGCGGCTGTTCGGCGGCCTGGTCGTGAGATGGCGCCGCGAGGGCGCTCCGCTGGCCGTCGTCCCCTGCGACAACGTGCCCGACAACGGTGCACACGTCGCCGGGCTGATGGGCGCGTTCGCCGGTCGGCTGCAGCCCGCCATGCGGGACTGGCTCGCCTCCGAGGTCTCCTTCGTCTCGACCTCGGTCGACCGCATCACGCCCAGGACGTCCGCCGCGGACATCACCGCAGCGGCGCGTCTGACCGGATACGACGACCTCGCTCCCGTCGTCGCGGAGCCGTTCTCGGACTGGGTGCTCGCCGGGGGCTTTCCCGCCGGGCGGCCCGACTGGGCGTCGGCGGGGGCGACGTACGCCGACGACGCCGCGCCCTACACCCGTCGCAAGCTGTGGCTGCTCAACGGCGCCCACACGATCCTCGCCGCGCTCGGAATCCCCCTGGGCCACCGGACGGTCGCCGAGGCGATGGCCGATCCCGTCGTGGCCGCCGAGGTCGAGCAGTTCTGGGCCGCCGCGAACGCCCACCTCCCCGCCGAGCTCGACGGCCCGCAGTATGTGCTCCGGCTGCGCGACCGGTTCGCCAACGCCCGCATCGAGCACCTGCTGGAGCAGATACAGCAGGATGCCGCGGCCAAGCACGCCCTGCGCATCCAGCCGGTCGCCGACGCCGAGCGCGCCGCCGGGCGCGAGTTCCCCCTCGGCGACCGCGTGCTCGAGAGCATCCGTGCGATCGAGCACGACACCGCACCCCACTCCTGAAGCGAAAGGCCCTCCCGATGGAACACACGTGGCGATGGTTCGGCCCGAACGATCCCATCTCGCTCGCCGAGATCCGGCAGACCGACGCGACCGGCATCGTGACGGCGCTGCATCACCTCCCCAACGGGGAGGTGTGGCCGACGGACGAGATCCTCGCGCGGCGCGCGGTGATCGAGGACGCCGGCCTGACCTGGTCCGTCGTGGAATCCGTGCCGGTGCACGAGCACATCAAGTGGGGCGGGCCGCTGCGCGATCGCGCCGTCGCGAACTACGCCCAGACGATCCGCAATCTCGGGGCCGCCGGCATCCGGACCGTCTGCTACAACTTCATGCCGGTCATCGACTGGGCGCGCACCGACCAGCGCTGGGCTCTTCCGAACGGCGGCTACGCCATGCGGTTCGACTTCGCGGCGTTCGCGGCGTTCGACCTGTTCATCCTCGAACGGCCGGGTGCCGAGGCCGACTACACGGCCGACGAGCACACGCGCGCCCGGGCGCTGTTCGAGGGCCTCGACTCCGCCGCGCGCGCCGCGCTCGAGGAGACGGTGCTGTTAGGGCTCCCGGGATCGGAGGAGTCGTACGACCTGGAGTCGCTGCGCGCGAGGCTGGCGCTGTACGACGGCATCGACGCGGACGCGCTGCGGGCCAACCTCGCGGCGTTCCTGCGCGAGGTGGTGCCGGTCGCGGAGGAGGCCCGCGTGCGCCTGGCGATCCACCCCGACGACCCGCCTCGGCCGCTGTTCGGGCTGCCGCGCGTCGTGTCGACGGCCGACGACGCGCAGGCGCTGCTGGATGCCGCGCCCTCCCCTGCCAACGGTCTCACGATGTGCGTCGGCTCGTACGGGTCGATCCCCACGAACGACGTCGTCGCGATGGCCCGGCGCTTCGCCGACCGCATCTACTTCGCCCATCTGCGGAACGTCACGATCGAGCCCGACGGCAAGAGCTTCTTCGAAGACGGCCACATCGACGGCGGGACCGATATGGTGGCCGTGATCTCGGCCCTCGTCGCGGAGGAGCGCCGACGTACCGCGGCGGGCGAGCCGTTCGCGCGCATCCCGATGCGACCCGACCACGGTCATTACCTGCTCGACGACCTGAATCGCCCCACCTACCCCGGCTACGCCCTCATCGGGCGGATGAAGGGGCTGGCGCAGCTGCGAGGGGTCGAGCTGGCCGTCACGCGGCTCCTCGACGGCGACGCGGCCTGAGTCGAGGCCGGGGGCCCGTGCGAGGACCGTCCCGCCGGCTCGTCAGCCGATCTGCTCGGTGAGCTCGAACCAGCGCTCCTCGACGCCGTCGCGCTCCGTCTCGAGCTCGCCGATGCGCGCCATCTCCGCGCCGAGGCCCACGTAGTCGGACTGGTCGTGGTCGGCCAGGGCGGTGCGCGCGGCGGTGATCTGCGTCTCGAGCTTCTCCAGGCGCCGTTCGAGGGAGGCGACCTCCTTCTGCGCGGCGCGCAACTCCTGGCCTCCCAGCGAGGGCACCGAGGGCGAAGCGGATGCCGGGGCTGCGGCATCCGCTGCCTTCGATGTCGCCGGGCCCGCGTTGCGCTCGCGCTCGCGCAGGCGCAGGTACTCGTCGACGCCGCCGGGAAGGTGGCGCAGGTGCCCGCCGAGGATCGCGTACTGCTGATCGGTGACGCGCTCGATGAAGTAGCGGTCGTGCGAGACGACCAGGAGCGTGCCGGGCCACGAGTCGAGGAGGTCCTCGATGGCGGCGAGCATGTCGGTGTCGAGGTCGTTGGTGGGCTCGTCGAGGATCAGCACGTTCGGCTGCTCGAGGAGGATCAGCAGCAGCTGCAGCCGGCGCTTCTGGCCACCGGAGAGGTCCTTGACCGGCGTCGAGAGCTGCGCGCTCTGGAAGCCCATGCTCTCCAGCAGCTGACCCGGCGTGAGCTCCTGCGCCTTCGAGCCGCTGCCGAACGTGTAGGTCGTGCGCAGGCTCGAGATCACCACGCGAACAGGGTCGTCGAGGTGCTCCTCGAGCTCGTCGAGGCGCTGGGTGAGCGTTGCGACCTTGACCGTCTTGCCGCGCTTGACGCGCCCGCCGGTGGGCTCGACGTCGCCGGCCACCAGCCCCAGGAGAGTCGACTTGCCGGCCCCGTTGACACCGAGGATGCCGGTGCGTTCGCCCGGCGCGATCCGCCACTCGACGGGATGCAGCACCTCGCGCCCGTCGTACGAGACCGAGGCGTCGAGCAGGTCGACGACGTCCTTGCCGAGCCGGGAGACCGCCAGCGACCGCAGCTCGGTCGCATCGCGGATCTCGGGGACATCGGCGATGAGGACGTTGGCGGCGTCGATGCGGAACTTCGGCTTCGACGTGCGCGCGGGTGCGCCTCGGCGCAGCCACGCCAGCTCCTTGCGGGCGAGGTTCTGCCGGCGCTGCTCGATCACGGCGGCCTGCCGGTCGCGCTCGACGCGCTGCAGGATGTACGCCGCGTACCCGCCCTCGAAGGGCTCGACGAGCCGGTCGTGCACCTCCCACGTCGTGTTGCACACCTCGTCGAGGAACCACCGGTCGTGCGTCACGACCAGGAGTCCGCCCTGATTCGCCGGCCACCGGCGCTTGATGTGCTCGGCCAGCCACGCGATCGCCTCGACATCGAGGTGGTTCGTGGGCTCGTCGAGGAAGAGCACGTCGTGGTCGCCGACGAGGAGCGCCGCAAGCGACACGCGGCGCCGCTGGCCGCCCGAGAGTCCCGCGACGGGGCCGTCCCACGCCAGATCGCCCAGCAGGCCCGCGATCACGTCGCGCGTGCGGGAGTCGCCCGCCCACTCGTGGTCCGGGCGGTCCCCGACCACGGCTTCGCGGATCGTGAGCGCGTCGTCGAGCGTGTCGGCCTGGTCGAGCACACCGACGCGGACGCCGCCGCGCACCGTGACGCGACCACCGTCGGGCTCGAGGCGGCCGGCGAGCATCGCCAGCAGACTCGACTTGCCGTCGCCGTTGCGGCCGACCACGCCGATGCGGTCGCCCTCGTCGATGCCGAGCGAGACCCGGTCGAAGACGACCTTGGTCGGGAACTCCAGGTGCAGGGCCTCGGCCCCCAGAAGATGTGCCATGTCCCCTCAAGGCTAGGCGACCGGCCCGCACCCGCCTCCCGATTTGGCGAACCGATACCCCCCTGGGTATGCTGGACTCCGTCATCAGATACCCCTGGGGGTACCCGGAAGGAGAGTCATGCGGATCGTGATCGTGGGCGGAGTGGCCGCCGGAATGAGCGCAGCGGCACGCGCGCGCCGGCATGACGAGTCGGCTGAGATCGTCGTGCTCGAGCGCGGCGACGAGGTGTCGTTCGCCAACTGCGGACTGCCGTACCACGTCAGCGGCGAGATCACGGATGCCGCGTCCCTCCTCCTTCACACCCCGGCGTCGCTGCGCGCTGCGCTGAACCTCGACGTGCGCACCCGGCACGAGGTGCTCTCGGTCGACGTCGCCGCCCGGACGGTGACCGCGCAGGCGCCCGACGGGCTGCTCACGCTCGCGTACGACGCGCTCGTCCTCGCGCCCGGCGCCGCGGCGGTGCGACCCCCGATCCCCGGCATCGACTCGCCGCGCGTGCACACGCTGCGCACGGTCGCCGACGCCGTCGCACTGCGTGAGCGCGTGCTCGGCGGCGATCGCCGCGCGGTGGTGCTGGGCGCCGGGTTCATCGGGCTGGAGGCGGCAGAGGCGCTGCGCTCCGCCGGCCTGGAGGTCGACCTCGTCGAGCGCGCCGCACACGTCCTCCCGCCGCTCGAGCAGGAGCTCGCGACGCTCGTGCGCGACGAGCTCACCGGACTCGGCGTCCGCGTGCACGACGCCGTCGCGGCCAGCCGGATCGAACAGGGCGGTCTCGCCGACACCGTGCACCTCGAGGACGGCACCGCCCTTACCGCCGACCTCGTCGTGCTGTCGGTCGGCGTCACGCCCGAGACCGGTTTCGCGCAGGCCGCGGGGATCGAGACGGTGCGCGGCGCGATCGTCGTCGACGAGCGCGGACGCACCTCGGCCCCGCGCGTCTGGGCGGCCGGCGACGCCACCGCACGGCCTACCGCCGTGACCGGCGTCGTCGCCCCCGTCGCCCTCGCCGGCCCGGCGAACCGTGCCGGGCGGCTCATCGCCGACGACATCTTCGGTGCGGCGGACGCCCGGCCGATCCCGGCGTCGTTCGGCACCGCGATCGTGCGCGTCGGAGGGCTGGCCGCCGGGCTCACCGGGGCGAACCGCGGCGCCCTCGAGGCCGCCGGGATCCCGTTCCGCACACTGCACCTGCACCCGAACCAGCACGCCGGCTACTTCCCCGGCGCGACCCCGCTGCACCTGGTCGTGCACATCGGCGAGGACGGACGCCTGCTGGGCGCGCAGGCCGTCGGCGCGGACGGCGTCGACAAGCGCCTCGACGTCATCGCCACGGCGATGCGGGCCGGGGTCGCGGCATCCGATCTCATCGATCTCGACCTCAGCTACGCCCCGCCGTACGGACAGGCGAAGGATGCGGTCAACCTCGTCGGCATGGTCGCCGAGAACGTCCTCGCCGGTCGGCTGCGGCTCTGGTACGCCGCGGACCTCGACGACGTACGTGCGGAGGCTCTGGTGCTCGATGTGCGCTCCGAGGCCGAGTTCGCCACCGGGCACATCCCTGACTCGCTGAACATCCCGCACACGCAGCTGCGCGACCGGCTCGACGAGGTGCGCGACGCCGCCGAGGACCGGCCGGTGCGGGTGCTGTGCGCGGCGGGAGTGCGCTCGAACATCGCGCACCGCATCCTCGCCAACAACGGCTTCGACTCCGCGTCGCTCTCGGGCGGCATCCAGACCTTGCGTCACTGGCACGGCGACGACGTCGACCGCGTCCTCACCAGCGAAGGAGCATACGCATGATGATCACCGGCAGTCCCGAAGAGCAGGCGGCCACCCGAAAGCGCATCGTCAACCGCCTCCGCCGCGCGCACGGCCAGCTCGCCGGCGTCATCGCGGCGGTCGAATCGGATGCATCCTGCCGCGACGTCGTGACGCAGCTGGCCGCCGTCACCAGCGCGCTGGACCGCGCCGGCTTCGCCATCGTCTCCACGGCGATGCGCGACTGCGTCGTCGACCCCGAAGCCGCCGCCGAGGCGGAGGGCCTCACCACCGACGAGCTCGAGAAGCTCTTCCTCGCCCTGGCGTGACGCCGGGCATTCCCCCCTGAACCGAGAGGAACGACATCATGTGCAGCAAGGTCACGTGCACCACGTGCGGCAAGGCGACCTGGACGGGGTGCGGTCAGCACATCGACCAGGCGCTCGCCGGCGTGCCGACTGCGCAGCGCTGCCCCGGCCACGAGGCCGAGGCCACCCGCGGCGGCGGGCTCTTCGGGATGTTCCGGCGCCGCTGAGGCCCGCTCAGTACCAGATGCTGAGCCGCGGCGCTGTGTGCCACCCGAGCACGCGACTCGCGGTCTCGACGGCCTCGGACGACGTGGATKCCGCACCCGCGGCATCCACGTCCACCCGGCCCGCACGGACCAGCGTTGCCAGAGACACCCCGCCGAGGTAGGTCGCCGACAGCTCCGCGATGCCGAGCGAGACCGTGACGGCCTCGACCGTCTCGGCGTCCTCGAGCACCCGCACGCGACCGGACCCGTCGGCAGCGGCCTCCAGCAGGTACCGCCCGCTGGAGAGGCCCAGCGGGTCGTCGACGTCGAGCACCAGCCGGCCGGCCGCACCATAGCGGCGCGCCTCCAGCGACGCGACGACATCGATGATGCGCACGTAGTGGTGGTCGAAGATGCCGACCTTCGCCGCGCGCTGGTCGGCGATCATCCACAGCAGCGGCTCGTCGACGGCCAGCTCGTGCGAGCTCACCTCCGCGACGAGGTCGAGCTCGAGCAGGAACCGCCACAGCGCCGCATAGGCGTCGTCGTCCTCGGCGACGAGGTAGTGCACCGAGACCTTCGCCTTGGTGAAGTCCTCCTCGTTCCCGTGCACCGCGTAGATCGCCGCGCCGCGCACCTCGCCGGCCGTGTCGGTGTACTGCACCGCCCGCTTCTCGCCGGCCTTCTCGGCGACGGGCGTGGTGCCGGCGAAGATGTCCCAGTGCGAGCCGGGCACGTCGATCTCTCCCGCGGTGAGGTGCCGGACCCGGTCGTGCAGCACGGGCATCACCTCACGCACGCGCTCGCGCGGGATGAAGTCGATGCGGCCCTCGGGACGCGGGCCGATCCAGCCCGCGCGCTTCGTGTCGATGCGCCAGCCGGCGCGCCGCGCGGCGGGCGCGAAGCCGTAGCGGCCGTACAGCGTCGACTCGCTGACGGTCAGCATCGCCATCGGGATGCCGGCGGCCTGCGCCGCGCGCAGCTCGCCCTCCATCATCGCCCGGGCGATGCCGCGTCGCCGGTGCGTGGGCGAGACGGTGACGGCCGAGATCGCGCACGATGGGATCAACCCGCCGCCCGGGACCGAGAGGTCGCCGAGCCACGACGCGATCGTCGACACCGGCACCTCGGGCATGGGCCCTGCGGGGTCGTACACCCCGGTGACGCGGCGGTATGCGCTCCGCTCGCGGATCGATGCGATCTGCTCCTCGCTCCGCTCACTGTCGAGGAATCCGCGCCCCACCGCCTGCAGCCACGGTGCGAACTCGTCGTCGGCGACGGAGACCCGCCGGTAGTCGAGACCGTTCGCGGCCAGCCGCACCCGCGACTGCTCGTCGACGGGCCCGGCACGGAATGCCGCGCGGTCGGACTCCCCTGCCCCGCCGGGCACGTTCTGGGACGTGTTCATGCATCTCCTCGGAATCAGAAGCTTCGCCTGCGCGGCCACCTGCCGCAGGGGCACCGCCGGCCGCTCAGGCCGGCACCACCCGTGCGCCTGCGACGGGTCCGTGCACGTGAAGCGCCTCGTAGCCCGCCGCCGACAGCGTGATCTGCAGTTCGAGGGCCGACTCGGGGTCGACCGCCAGGAAGGCCAGCGTAGGGCCGGACCCCGACACCATCCCCGCCAGCGCCCCCGACTCCTCGCCCAGCTCGAGCGCGTCGCGCAGCGCGGGCCGCAGCGACAGCGCCGCCACCTGCAGGTCGTTGCGCGCGTGCTCCGCCAGCGCGATCGGGTCACCCGCGCGCAGAGCGTGCAGGACCGCCGGAGCGACGGCGGGCACGCGCGACCCCGCGGCGAGGTCGGGGCGCGCCCGCAGCTCGTCGAGGTGCGCGTACACCTCGGGAGTGGACAGCCCCGCATCCGAAGGGACGACGACCCAGTCGAACCGTCCCTTCGCGAGGGCGGGGCTGAGCTGGTCGCCGCGCCCCGTGCCGACGGCCGTGCCGCCCATGAGCGCGAACGGAACGTCGGCGCCGAGTCGGGACGCGAGCTTGTGCAGCTCGGCGCTGCCGAGCTCGGCACCCCAGAGGGCATCGCACGCGACGAGGGCTGCCGCGGCATCCGCGGATCCTCCGCCCATGCCGCCCGCGACCGGCACGTGCTTGACGATGTCGAGGTGCACACCGCCGGTGTGCCCGACCCGCTGGGCCACCAGGCGCGCCGCGCGCACCGCGAGGTTGCGGTCGTCGGCGGGAACCCCCGACACGTCGACGGTGCCCGAGATCGACACCGTGAACTCGTCGGACGGGCTGGCCCACACGTCCTCGTAGAGCGACACCGCCTGGTACGCCGAGGCGACGTCGTGGTAGCCGTCGTCCTGCACGCCGCCGACCTCGAAGAAGAGGTTGAGCTTGCCGGGTGCCCGTACGCGGACGCCGTCGGCGGCGAGGGCCTGACTCACCGGTTCGCCGATTCCGCCCAGAGGTCGACGTCGATGCCGTCCGACAGCGCGTCGATGCGCTCCAGCTCCTCGGTGGTGAAGGCCGGCCCCTCGAGCGCCTTGAGGTTCTCGTCGAGCTGTGCCGGACGCGACGCGCCGATGAGCGCGGAGGCGACCACGGGGTCGCGCAGCACCCACTGGATCGCCATCTGCGCAAGCGTCTGGCCGCGCTCCTTCGCGATGACATCGAGCGAACGGAGAGTCGCCAGACCCTTCTCGCTCAGCGAACCGCTGGGCAGCGACCCGCGCTGCTGCGCGCGTTCGGCCGAGCCGTCGCCGAGGTACTTGTCGGTCAGCAGCCCCTGCGCGAGAGGCGTGAACGCGATGGCGCCCATGCCCTCCTGCTTCAGCACGCCGGTCAGGCCGTCCTCCACCCAGCGGTTGAGGATCGAGTACGCGGGCTGGTGGATCACCAGCGGGGTGCCCAGCGACCGGGCGACGGATGCCGCCACCGCGGTGCGCTCCGCGCTGTACGACGAGATGCCGACGTAGAGCGCCTTGCCCTGGCGCACCAGGGTGTCCAGCGCGCCGACGGTCTCCTCCACCGGGACGTCGGGGTCGACGCGGTGCGAGTAGAAGATGTCGACGTAGTCGACGCTCATGCGGGTCAGCGACTGCTCGGCGCTGGCGATGAGGTACTTGCGCGAGCCGCCGTTGCCGTAGGGGCCGGGCCACATGTCGTAGCCGGCCTTCGACGAGATGATCAGCTCGTCGCGGTACGGCGCGAAGTCCTCGCGCATTATGCGGCCGAAGTTCGTCTCGGCCGTGCCGTAGGGCGGGCCGTAGTTGTTGGCGAGGTCGAAATGGGTGATGCCGCGGTCGAACGCGTGGCGCAGCAGCGCCCGCTGGTTGTCGAACGGGATGTTGTCGCCGAAGTTCCACCACAGGCCGAGCGACACCGGCGGCAGGGTCAGCCCCGACGTGCCGACGCGGCGGTAGTCCGCGCCGACGTAGCGGTCGTCGGCGGCGGTGTAGGGGCGGTGGAGGTCTCCGCCGCGAGACAGGTAGCGGTCGTCTTCGGTCACCGGTCCAGGCTAGCGACGTCGCGGCGCCCGTGCAGGACGTGCGGCGCGCCGCGCCTCAGGACGCCTGGGCGATGCGGACGTAATCGTCGATGGCGAGGTCTTCGCCACGGGCCGTCGGCGCGACCCCGGCGGCCTCGAGGATCGCGGATGCCGCCGCCGAGGATCCGCCGAGCACCGACGACAGCGCCTGCCGCAGCATCTTGCGACGCTGCTGGAACGCGGCGTCGACGATCGCGAACGTGCGTCGGCGCAGTTCTTCGTCACCCCGCGGCTCGGCGTCGCGGCGGAACCCGACCAGCACGCTGTCGACGTTGGGCACCGGCCAGAACACCTGGCGCGAGACCGTCCCCGCGAGGCGCCACGGTCCGTACCAGGCCGCCTTGACGCTGGGGGCGCCGTAGGTCTTGGATCCGGGCGGGGCGGCGAGCCGCTCCCCCACCTCGGCCTGCACCATGACCACGCCGCGCTGCAGTCCCGGGAACGTCTCGAGGAAGTGCAGCAGCACCGGCACACTGACGTTGTAGGGCAGATTGGCCACGAGCACGGCGGGGTCGCCGGGCAGCTCGGTGACCCGCAGCGCGTCGGCGTCGACCACGGTCAGCGCACCGTCGGCGACGCCGTGCGCGGCGGCGGTCGCCGGCAGGCGCTCGGCCAGGCGGTGGTCGATCTCGACCGCGGTGACCGACGCCCCGGTCTCCAGGATCGCGAGCGTCAGCGACCCGAGCCCTGGCCCGACCTCGACCACGCGGTCGCCGGGAGCGACCTCTGCCACGTGCACGATCTTGCGGACGGTGTTGGCGTCCACGACGAAGTTCTGCCCGAGCTTCTTGGTCGGGGTGACGTCGAGGTCGGCGGCGAGCGCGCGGATCTCGGCCGCGCCGAGCAGTGTCACGGGCATGACTCCACAGTACCGACCGGGGGTGCGCGGCCCGGCGGCATCCGCTCCGCGCCGTCACAACGGGTTTCGGCGCACGCGGTGTCAACCCCTCCCCGATGCCGCGGGCGACCGATAACGTGACGGGCATGAACACCACCGGATCGATCCCGGCGGACGCGTTCTCGCTCCGCAGTCCCTACGGCCGCCGCGCGATCGGCCTGTCGGTCGCGGCAGCCGTCGGCGGTTTCCTGTTCGGCTTCGACTCGTCCGTGATCAACGGCGCGGTCGACTCGATCTCCTCCGACTTCGCGCTCAACGACGTCATCACCGGCTTCGTCGTCGCGATCGCCCTGCTCGGGTGCGCGGTGGGCGCGATCATCGCGGGCAACCTGTCGGACCGGTGGGGCCGGCTGCGGGTGATGTTCCTCGGCGCGATCATGTTCTTCGCGAGCTCCATCGGCGCCGGCCTCGCCTTCTCGGCGTGGGACCTGGCGCTGTGGCGCGTGATCGGCGGCCTGGGCATCGGCATCGCGTCGGTGGTGGCGCCGGCGTACATCGCCGAGATCGCGCCGCGTCAGATCCGCGGCGGGCTGGCCTCGCTGCAGCAGCTCGCGATCACGATCGGCATCTTCGCGGCGCTGCTGTCGGACGCGCTGCTGGCCAATGCCGCCGGCGGCGCCGACGAGGTGCTGTGGTTCGGCCTCGAGGCATGGCGCTGGATGTTCCTGGTCGGGGTGATCCCGGCCGCGGTCTACGGCATCCTGTCGTTCACCGTCCCCGAGTCGCCCCGCTACCTGCTGTCGAAGGGCCGCACCGACGAGGCACGCGCGATCTTCGCCCGGCTCATCCCGCCGGCCGACCTCGACCAGTCGATCCGGGAGCTGCAGAACGCGATCGAGTCGGACCGCAAGAACTCCGGCGTCTCGATCCGCGGCCCGGTGCTCGGCCTTCAGCGGATCGTGTGGGTCGGCATCATCCTGTCGGTGTTCCAGCAGTTCGTCGGCATCAACGTGATCTTCTACTACTCGACGAGCCTGTGGCAGTCGGTCGGCTTCGACGAGAGCGACTCGTTCACGATCAGCGTGGTCACCTCGATCACGAACGTGCTGGTGACGCTCGTCGCGATCTTCCTCGTCGACCGCGTCGGCCGTAAGCCGATCCTCCTCACCGGTTCCGTCATGATGACGATCTCGCTCGGCCTGATGGCGATCTCGTTCGTGTTCTCGACGACGGATGCCGAAGGGGCCGTGACGCTGCCGGCACCCTGGGGTCCGATCGCGCTCGTCGCCGCGAACGTCTTCGTCGTCGGCTTCGGCGCGTCGTGGGGGCCGCTGGTGTGGGTGCTCCTCGGCGAGATCTTCCCCAGCCGCATCCGCGGCAAGGCGCTCGGCGTCGCAGCCGGAGCGCAGTGGATCGCGAACTTCCTCATCACGATCTCGTTCCCCGCGATGTCGTCGTGGTCGCTGCCGCTCACCTACGGCATGTACGCGCTGTTCGCGGCGCTGTCGTTCGTCTACGTCGCGTGGCGCGTGCCCGAGACGAAGGGCATGGACATCGAGCAGACCGAGACCCTGTTCATCCACAAGGGCCCCGCTGCCGCATAGCGCCTGCGGTGTCCGCCGGCGCCCCTAGGATGGCGGAATGCCATCGCTCGGGGAACTCGTCGCGCCACGACGCCTCGGGACAGATTTCCGGTGGCTGCTCGCGTCGTCGTGGACGAGCAACCTCGGCGACGGCATCGCCCTCGCCGCCGCTCCGCTGCTCATCGCGTCGCTGACGTCGTCGCCCGTGCTGGTGGCCGCAGGCGCCATGATGCAGTTCCTGCCGTGGCTGCTGTTCGGGCTCCTCGCGGGCGCCGTAGCCGACCACCACGACCGCCGCCGCCTGGTGATGCTCGCGAACGGCATCCGTGCGGTCGTCGTGCTCGCACTGGTGGTGTTCCTGGTGACCGGCCACGCGACGGTGTGGCTCGTGCTCGCGACGGCGTTCCTCTACGGCACCGCAGAGGTCTTCGCCGACTCGGCGGGGAGCACCCTGCTGCCGATGCTGGTGAAGCCCGTCGACCTCGGCATCGGCAACGCCCGGATGCAGGCCGGCTACCTCGTCGCGAATCAGCTCGCCGGGCCGCCGCTGGGCGCATTCCTGTTCGCCCTGGGATCGTTCTGGCCGTTCGTGCTGCAGGTGGTGTGCGTGTCGCTCGCGGTGCTCCTCATCTCGCGCATCGCCCGCACCCCGGTGCCCGAGCATCCGGCCACGAGCCCGGGGACGAAGGCGCACGCGATCCGCGAGGGCCTGCACTGGCTGCGCCACAACGCGCCGGTGCGCACGCTCATCGTGATCATCCTCGTGTTCAACGTCACATGGGCAGCTCCTTGGGGCGTCCTCGTGCTGTACGCGACCGAGCACCTGGGCATGGGTGCCGTCGGCTACGGCGCGCTGACCACCGCATCGGCGATCGGCGGCATGATCGCGATCTTCAGCTTCGGCTGGCTCGAGAAGCACGTGTCGTTCGCCACCCTCATGCGCGTGTGCCTCAGCTGCGAGGTGCTCATGCATCTCTCCTTCGCGCTGACGACGTCGCAGTGGGTGGCGTTCGTCATCATGTTCGGCTTCGGCCTGTACGCCTTCATCTGGGGCACGATCTCGACGACCGTGCGCCAGCGGCTCGTCCCCATGGAGCTGCAGGGCCGCATCGCCTCGGTCAACATGGTCGGCGTGTTCGGCGGCCTCGTGATCGGCCAGTTCATCGGCGGCATCCTCGCCCAGGTGTGGGGGCTCACCGCCCCGTGGTGGTTCGCGTTCGCGGGCTCCGCCATCACCCTGGCGCTGGTCTGGCGGTCGATCTCGCACATCGCCGCCGCGAAGCCGGTGGTCGGAGAGGATGCCGCGCCCGCGGACACCGCCGACACCGACGCCGAAGCTGCCGGGCCGGTCGACGCAGCGGCGGATGTCGCCGACCCGTTCGCCTCCGGGATCCCCGATCTTCCCGCCGAACCCGGCGAAGGCGGCCTGCCGCTGCGCGACTAGCCCGGCGGTCGCTCCCCGCTCAACCCGCGCGGACCGGCGACCCTGTGCCGATGTCCGCGCGCATCAGCAGCCCGACGCCGCCGGCGAACTCCAGGCCCATGAGCCGCGGCGCACGGAGCACCTCCTCGAATCCCCAGCGGCGGTGCAGGGCGATCGAGGCGCGGTTGCGGGCGTTGACGACGTAGAACACCTCGGCCGCACGTGCGGCGATCCAGCCCATCCGCGCCTCGGTGAGGGCGGCGGCGACGCCGCGACGGCGCCACGACGGCTCCACGGTGATGCCGCCGAGGTAGTGCCCGGACGGAGCGTCGTCGACCTGCTCGAGGTGATGGTGGGTCTTCGCCCAGCCCACGACGGTCCGCCGCGCGTCGTCGGCGACCTCCGCGACCACCACGCAGCGCTGCGGATCCGCCACCGCGCGGCGGTATCCCCGTGCGGTCCCGATCGACGCCGGCGAGCGACCGGCCGCGATCTCGATGCGCAGGATCGCCTCGATGTCTCCCTTCGTCGCCGGACGCAGCGTCACCGCCGCGGGCGGCCGTCCGCCGTCGCCCGGGGAGTACTCGGCGTAGACCGTCATCGGGTCGGAGGCGCCGCCGCGCCGGCTCCGCGCACCGCGGCGACGAGCGCCGGCCACAGCGCGTCGAGGCGGGCGACCCAGGGCTCGGCGAAGATCCCGGCCCGGTACCGTGCGCGGACCGTGTCGAGCGACACCCACTCGGAGTCCGCGACCTCGGCGGGGTCGAGGGCGAGCACGGCGGTGTCCAGTCCATGCGCGACGTACAGGTCGAGCAGGGCCGACTCCTCGGTGAACCGCCCGACGAGCGTCAGCGTCTCAGGCGGCGCCGTCAGCCCGGTCTCCTCGTGGAGTTCGCGGATCGCCCCTTCGGAGCTCGTCTCACCGGCCAGCGCGCTGCCCGCGGGGAACTCCCACGCCAGCGCCCAGTCCTTCACCGCCGCACGCTGCGTGATGAGCACCAGGCCGTCGTCGCGCACGACGCACACGGCCGAGACGATGTGGAACAAGCCCGCGGGGAAGCCGGGGTCGCCCCGGCGATGAGTCCTCCCGATCGGGATGCCGGCGGCATCCGTCACATCCCACAGCTCGCCGTCCACGAACCGAACCTAGCGTCAGTCCTCGAACGCCCCGTACACCTCGAGCGTGTTCGCTGCGATCTGCGCGCACAGCTCGTCGACCTCGACGCCGAGCTCGGCGGCCATGAACCGCACCGTCACCGGGATCAGGTACGGCGCGTTGGGGCGACCACGGTGCGGCGCCGGCGTGAGGAACGGGGCATCCGTCTCGACGAGGATGCGCTCGCGCGGGATCACCGCGAGGGCGTCGCGGAGGTTCTGCGCGTTCTTGAACGTCACGTTGCCCGCGAAGGAGAGCCAGTAGCCGCGCTCCCCCGCGATGCGCGCCATGTCGGCGTCTCCCGAGAAGCAGTGGAACACCGTGCGGTCGGGGGCACCGACGCGCGCGAGGGTCTCGAGCACCGCGTCGTGGGCGTCGCGGTCGTGGATCTGCATGGCGACGCCGTGCTTCTTCGCGAGCGCGATGTGCGCCTCGAAGCTCTCGAACTGGGCGGGAAGGCCCTCGTCGTCGGTGCGGAAGAAGTCCAGCCCGGTCTCGCCGATCGCGCGCACGCGCGGCTGTGCGGCGAGCTCGTCGATCACCGCGATCGCTTCGTCGAGCCGCCCGGCCGCCTGGTAGGCGGGCGCCTCGTTGGGATGGATCGCGACCGCCGCGAGCACGCGCGGGTGGGATGCCGCCGCCCACGCCGACCAGCGGCTCGACTCGATGTCGCCCCCGGCCTGCACGACGCCCACCACGCCGACCTCGCCGGCGCGGGCGAGCTGCTCGTCGAGCGCCAGGCCGACGCCGTCCTCGATCTCGAGGTGCGCGTGGTTGTCGTACACGGGCACGGCGAGCGGTTCCGGCGCTGTCGGGTACGTCACGTCGCGCGACCCCTTCTCGCGCACCCGGACGTACTGCGACGGGTCGGCGCCCTCGGCCGGGTACGGCACCGGCGGGTGCGTCATCGTTTCGTCTCCTCGTTCGACTCGGCGCTCAACGACCGGCCGACCGCCCCGCCTCGCGACCGATCGCCACGAGTGCGCCGGGCGGCACGGCGCCTGCCGTCATCAGGCCGGCTGCTCGATCCGCGGGAACAGCGGCGCCAGGCCGTTGACCGAAGTGCCGGGGCGCAGCACGCCCCATGCGCCCGCCTCGCGGATCGGCTGGTCCTGCAGCCGGCCGAGCGACTCGGCCGCGCCCAGCGCGATCCACAGCTTCTCGGTGGATGCCGGCATCACCGGCGACAGCAGCACCGCCAGGGCACGAAGTCCCTCGGCCGCGGTGTACAGCACCGTGCCCAGGCGCTCGCGCTGGGCGTCGTCCTTGGCCAGAGCCCACGGCTCGTTCTCGGTGATGTACAGGTTCAGCGCGTCCACGATCGTCCAGATCGACGAGATCGCCTCGTCGATGCGGAACCGGTCCATGGCGGCGTCGGCCGCGGCGGCGGCATCCGCCACCGTCTTCTGGATGCGCAGGTCGCCCTCGGTGTAGGTGCTCGCGGGCGGCACGATGCCCTCGAAGTAGCGCTCGATCATCGCCGTCGTGCGCGAGGCGAGGTTGCCGAAGCCGTTGGCGAGCTCGGCCTGGTAGCGGGCCGAGAGGTCCTCCCACGAGAACGAGCCGTCGTGGCCGAACGGGATCGCCGACAGGAAGTAGAAGCGATACGCGTCAGAGCCGAACACGTCGGTGATCTCGGTCGGGGCGATGCCGGTGAGCTTGGACTTCGACATCTTCTCGCCGCCGACCAGCAGCCAGCCGTGCGCGTAGACGCCGCGCGGCACCTCGACGCCGGCCGCCATCAGCATGGCCGGCCAGATGACCGCGTGGAAGCGGAGGATGTCCTTGCCGACCACGTGGTACGCGGGCCAGCGGCGCGCGAACTCCTCGGGGTCGGAGCCGTAGCCGACCGCCGTCGCGTAGTTGAGCAGCGCGTCGATCCACACGTAGATGACGTGGGACTCGTCCCACGGCACCTTGATGCCCCAGTCGAACGTCGAGCGCGACACCGAGAGGTCCTTCAGGCCCTGCTTCACGAACGAGACGACCTCGTTGCGTGCGGTCTCGGGCTGGATGAAGTCGGTCTTGTAGAGCTCGAGCAGGCGGTCCTGGAACTCGCTGAGCTTGAAGAAGTAGTTCTTCTCCTGCAGCAGCTCCAGCGGCTTGGAGTGGATGGCGCAGACCTTCAGGCCCTCGAACGGACCCGTGCCGTCGACGATCTCGGCCTCGGGCTTGAACTCCTCGCAGCCGACGCAGTACAGCGCCTCGTACTCGCCCGCGTAGATGTAGCCGCGGTCGTACAGCGCCTGGAAGAACGTCTGCACGTTGCGCTCGTGGCGCTCCTGCGTGGTGCGGATGAAGTCGTCGTTGGCGACGTCGAGCGTCTTCAGCAGCGGGAACCACGACTCGCCGACGAGCTTGTCGACCCACTGCTGCGGGGTCACGCCGTTGGCGCTGGCCGCGCGCAGCATCTTCTGGCCGTGCTCGTCGGTGCCGGTCAGCATCCAGGTGTCGTCGCCCGCCTGGCGGTGCCAGCGGGCGAGCGTGTCCACCGCCACGGTCGTGTAGCCGTGGCCGATGTGGGGCACGTCGCTCGGATAGTAGATCGGCGTCGTGATGTAGAAACTCTGGCGGCCGGAAGTCACCAGGAGAGTCTAGTTCGCGCGGATGCCGCACCCGGCGCTGTGACCGGAAGGCCGCTGCGGAGGGGCTCCGAAGCGGGTGTTCGTCATATGACGCCGCGGCGGTCAGCCCCGGACGGCGAGCGCGGCCTGATACAGCTCACGACTGGAGTGGCCGGTGAGGCCCGAGACCTCGGCCGCGGCATCCTTCAGTCGCATGCCGTCGCGCACGAGCTCGAGCACCTGCGTGACGGCGTCGGGGAACGCGACGCCGCGCGCCGGCGCACCCGCCACCACGATGACGAGCTCTCCGCGCACGCCGGCCTCTGCCCATGCCGCGAGTTCGGAGAGCGTGCCGCGGGCGACCTCCTCGTGCAGCTTGGTGAGCTCCCGGCACACCGCGGCGCTGCGGTCGTCGCCGAAGGCGGCGGCCATGTCGGCGAGCGTCGAGGCCACCCGCGAGGGCGCCTCGAAGAAGACCATCGTGCGCGGCTCGGACGCGAGCGCGCGGAACGCGGTCGCCCGCTCCCCCGCCTTGCGGGGCACGAAGCCCTCGAACGTGAACCGGTCCGTCGGCATCCCCGACACCGCGAGCGCCGTCACCACCGCGCTCGGCCCAGGGATGGCGGTGACCTCGACCCCCGCGGCGGCCGCCGCGGCGACCAGCCCGTAACCGGGGTCGCTCACCGTCGGCATGCCGGCGTCGCTGAGCACCAGCACGTCCTGGTCGCGGGCGAGCTCGACGAGCTCGGGCGCGCGCTCCTTCTCGTTGTGATCGTGCAGGGCGATCAGGCGCGGCCGGTTGGCGACCGCGAGGGCTGCCAGCAGCCGCTGCGTCGTGCGGGTGTCCTCGGCGGCGATCACCGTCGCCGCCTCGAGCGCTTCGACGAGTCGGCGGGACGCGTCCCCGAGGTTTCCGATCGGGGTCGCCGCGAGGATGATCACGCCCTCAGCCTAGACTCGACGGCGTGACGGATGCCCCGCGCCTCGAGGCCGACCAGCCCGCCGCGCCGCTCCTCCCGCCGGCACGACCGAGCCTTTACGACCGCTTCTCACGTCGTGTGAACGAGGACGCGCGCGCCCGCCGGCTGTACGCCTGGCTGGGCCCGGCGATCGTGCTGATCATCGCGGCGGCGCTGCGGCTGTGGAACCTGGCCGCCGCGCACGACCTGATGAACCAGTTCGACGAGACGTACTACGTCAAGGACGCCTGGACGCTACTGCACCTCGGCTACGAGGGGTCGTGGCCCTCCGGCGCGAACGAGAGCTTCCTGTCGGGCGACGTGAACGTCTTCACCGACAACCCGGCGTTCGTCGTCCACCCGCCGCTGGGCAAATGGATCATCGCGCTGGGCATGATGGTGCTCGGCCCCGAATCGGGCTGGGGCTGGCGCATCACGACGGCGCTGCTGGGCATCGCGTCCGTACTGGTGCTGATGCTGATCGCGAAGCGCCTCACCCGCTCCACGACGTTCGCGGTCGTGGCGGGCCTGCTCATGGCCGTCGACGGCCTCGCCATCTCGATGAGCCGCGTCGCGCTGCTGGACACGTCGCTCACCTTCTTCGTGCTGCTCGCGTTCCTGTTCGTGATCCGCGACCATGAGCGCACCATGACGCGGATCGCCGAGACCGTCGCGGCGCGGTACGACGGCGACGAGCCGCCGTCCTGGGGGCCTGTGCTGTGGAACCGGCCCTGGATCATCGCCGCCGGCGCCGCGCTCGGCGCAGCCAGTGCGGTCAAGTGGTCGGGCGCGTGGGTGCTCGCCGGGCTCGGCATCTACCTCGTCGTCACCGACGCCCTCGCGCGGCGCCGTGCCGGCGTGCTGTTCTGGCCGACGGATGCCGTGCGCCAGGGCCTGGCGACCTTCGTCCTGTTCGTCCCGGTTGCTCTGGGCGTCTACCTCGCCTCGTGGACCGGCTGGCTGGTCACCGACGGCGGCTACGACCGCCACTCGGGCAGCAACCCGCTGGAGAGCCTGTGGCTCTACCACGTGGCCATGTACAAGTCGGCGGCGGGCATCACGTCGGTGCACACGTACGAGAGCCCCGCGTGGCAGTGGCCGCTGCTGCTGCGTCCGACGGGGGTCTACTACCACCAGGACGCGTTCGGCGTGAACGGGTGCGAGGCGGCGAACGGGTGCTCGCAGGTCATCTCCACCATGCCGAACCCGCTCGTCTGGTACGCGGGCGCGGCCGCCGTGCTCTATCTCGCGTACCGGTTCGTGGTGGCGCGCGATTGGCGCTACGCCCTCATCCTCACCGGTGTCGCCGTCACGTACGTGCCGTGGCTGTTCTTCCCCGAGCGGACGATCTTCCAGTTCTACACGGTGCTGATCCTGCCGTTCATGCTGCTCGCGCTCACCTTCGCGCTGAAGGACGTCGCCGGGCCACCGGGGGCGGACACCTACCGCCGGCTCACCGGTCAGCGCCTGGTCCTCGTCTTCCTGGGCGTCGCGTTGGCGCTCTCGGCGTTCTGGTACCCGATCATCTCGGCGATGTCGGTGCCGTACGACTTCTGGCACCTGCACATGTGGATGCCCGGCTGGATCTGATCCGCGGCGTCAGGCGCCCAGCAGGGCGGCATCGGTGACCGGCAGCCGGCAGGCGAAGTCGCGGCAGTCGTATGCCGTCGGCATCCCGCCCCGCAGACCCTTGTCGGCGAACAGCCCGAATCCCGCGCCCGCCCACGCCGCCGCCTGCGAAGGCGAGAGCACGGCGACGACGTCGGCACGGATGCCGCGGGCTGCCGCCGCGACGGATGCCGCCGGATCGGGGGTCACCACCACGACCTGCCGCGGCGCGACCGCGAGCGTCGCGGCCACGCGCAGCAGCGCGCCGTACGCGAGCGGCTGCGCGAGCGCGGCGGCCGCGTGGGCCGCGACCAGGCGTTCGGCCTGCACACGGTAGGAGTCGCCGGCGCCCAGCAGCCAGAGGGCGACCGCCGCCTCGGCGATCGACGCGGTGCCGGAGGGCTCGTCGGCGTCGGAGGCGGCATCCGGCGCGCCGATCCCCTGGTGCGAGAGCACCGGGTCTCCACCGCCGGGGACGGCCGCACCGTCGGCGCCCAGGCACGCGTCGACGAGGTCGCGGGCACGCACGGCATAGGCGACCTCGCCGGTGGCGACGGCCAGTGCGGTCAGGCCCGCCGCGAGCTGGCCGTGGTCGGCGAGGGTCGCCGTCGCCCGGGAGGGGATCTCGTCCAGTGACGCTCTGACGAGGAGTCCCTCGGGGGTGACGTTGGTCTCCAGCACGGCGTCGGCGGCCCACCGCGCGGCCTCGATCCAGCGGGGTTCGCCGGAGCGCACGCCGGTGCGGGCGAGGGCGCCGATCGCGAGGCCGTTCCACCCGCTCACGACCTTGCCGTCGACGGCGGGCGCCTCCAGCCCGGCGCGGGAGGCGGCATCCCGTGCGTAATAGCCGCCCTCGCTGCGCGCGCCGTCGATCCACGACTCCGAGTCCTGCGCGGCGCCGAACCCGCCGCCGGGCTGCTGCAGCACGTCGATGAGGAAGCCGGCGATGCCGCGCTCGATCGCCGGATCGACGGCGAGCGCGTCCGCCGCCACGTCGAGCAGCTGCGCGTTGTCGGTCAGCATCCGCTCGTAGTGCGGCACCGTCCAGTCGGTGCGGGTGGCGTAGCGGAAGAAGCCGCCCTCGACGGGGTCGCGCAGCTCGGACGCGGCCATGGCTGCCAAGGCGCGGTCGGCGACGGCGGATGCCGCGGCCGCGCGGTCCCGCACGACCGGCGCCTGGAGGAAGCGCAGCGCCGTCGCGACCGGGAACTTCGGCGCGTTCGATCCCGGGTCGCCGAAGCCGCCGTGGAGCGGGTCCTCGCGCTCCGCCAGGGCCTGGGCGGCCCCGACCAGCTCATCCGCCGTCGGCGTCCCGGCATCGGCGGGGGGCGCCGATGCGCGCACCTGCGCGAGCGCGTCGGCGACGGCATCCGCCGTCGCGTCGATCTCGTCCCGCCGCTCGGTCCAGGCCTCGTGGACGGCGGCGAGCACCTGCCGGAACGCCGGCACGCCCGCCCGCGGCTGCGGCGGGAAGTACGTGCCGGCGTAGAACGGCCGCCCCTGCGGTGTCGCGAACACCGTGAGCGGCCAGCCGAGGCTCGGCGTGAACGCGGACGCCGCCGCCATGTAGGCCGCGTCCACCTCGGGGTGCTCCTCGCGGTCGACCTTGATCGACACGAAGTCGCCGTTCAGCTCCTCCGCGGTCACCGCGTCGTCGAAGGACTCCCGTGCCATCACGTGGCACCAGTGGCACGTCGAGTATCCGATCGACACCATCACCGGCACATCGCGCCGGCGTGCCTCGGCGAAGGCCTCCTCGCCCCACGGGAACCACGCGACCGGATTGCCCGCATGGGCTCTCAGGTACGGGCTCGTGGCTTCCGCGAGGCGAGGGTTCACGGCATCCGCCTCGTCAGTTGACCTCGTCGGGGTGCGAGCTGACGCGACCCGAGCCGTCGCCCGGATCCATCGCGTCGATCGCGGCGATCTCGTCGGCGGTCAGCTCGAAGTCGAACACGTCGAGGTTCTCGACCAGACGCTCGCGACGCACCGACTTCGGGAAGACGATGAAGCCCTTCTGCAGGTGCCAGCGCAGCACCGCCTGCGCGGGGGTCTTGCCGTGCGCCGCGGCCGCGGCGGCGACCGGCGCCGCCTCGAACAGGTCGTACTTGCCCTGTCCGAGCGGGCCCCACGACTCGATGCGCACGTCGTGCGCGGCGGCCCAGTCGGTGATCTCGCGCTGCTGGTACGCCGGGTGCAGCTCGATCTGGTTCACCGCCGGGACGACGCCCGTCGCCGCGACGATCTTCTCGAGGTGCGGCACCAGGTGGTTCGAGACGCCGATGCTGCGGGTCAGGCCTGCCGCCCGCAGCTCGATGAGCTTCTCCCACGCGTGCAGGTAGTTGTCGTGAGCCGGCGTCGGCCAGTGCACGAGGTACAGGTCGAGCTGCTCGATGCCGAGCTTGGCGAGGCTCTCGGCGATCGCGGCATCCGGCTCGTCGCCGTCGTGACGGTCGTTCCAGAGCTTGGTGGTGACGAAGAGCTCGTCACGAGGGATGCCGCTGCCGGCGATCGCCGCCCCCACGCCCTCTTCGTTGCCGTAGATCGCGGCCGTGTCGATGTGGCGGTAGCCGACCTCGAGGGCCTCGGTCACGGCCCGCTCGGTGTCTGCCGGCGGAACGCGGAACACGCCGTAGCCGAGCTGGGGGATCTGATGGCCGTCGTTGAGGGACACGGTGGGGACTGTCATGCCTTCCAGCCTAAGAGCCGGACGGCCCCGGCGGTCCCCGACGGGAGGTTCTGCCGCCGCTGCCGCCCGCGCCCCCCGCGGCGGGATACGATCGAAGGCTATGTCCGCGCCCGAACCCGTCATCTCGTATCCGCCGGAGCTTCCGGTCAGCGCCGCGCGCGACGAGATCGCGCGCGCCATCCGCGACCACCAGGTCGTCATCGTCGCCGGCGCCACCGGCTCGGGCAAGACCACGCAGCTGCCGAAGATCGCGCTCGAGCTCGGCCGCACGCGCATCGCCCACACCCAGCCGCGCCGGATCGCCGCCCGCACGATCGCCGAGCGCGTCGCCGAGGAGCTGCGCGTGCCGCTGGGCACCACCGTCGGCTACAAGGTGCGCTTCACCGACAAGGTGTCGGAGGACACCCGCATCGCGCTGCTGACGGACGGCATCCTCCTCAACGAGATCCACCGCGACCGGCTGCTGCGCCGCTACGACATGATCATCGTCGACGAGGCGCACGAGCGCTCGCTCAACGTGGACTTCCTGCTGGGGTACCTCCGCCGCATCCTGCCCAAGCGCCCCGACCTCAAGGTCGTCATCACGAGCGCGACGATCGACCCGGAGAGCTTCGCGAAGCACTTCGCCGAGCCCGACGGCACGCCGGCGCCCATCATCGAGGTGTCGGGACGCACGTATCCCGTCGAGATCCGGTATCGCCCGCCGACGCGTCCCGCGAAGGGCGAGGAGGACTCCGACGACGTCGACGGCATCACCGCCGCCCTGCGCGAGCTCGACCGGGAGTCCGCCGGCGACGTGCTGGTCTTCCTCCCCGGCGAGGCCGAGATCCGCGACGCGGCGGATGCCGTGCGAGGCATGTACGCCAAGGATGCCGCTCCCACCGAGGTGCTCCCCCTCTACGGACGCCTCTCGGCCGCCGAGCAGCACCGGGTGTTCGAGCCCTCCCACGTGGCCGGCGTCCGCCGCCGCGTGATCCTCGCGACCAACGTCGCCGAGACGAGCCTCACCGTGCCGGGGATCCGGTACGTCGTCGACACCGGCACAGCGCGCATCTCGCGCTACAGCAACCGCAGCAAGGTGCAGCGGCTGCCCATCGAGGCGGTGTCGCAGGCGTCCGCGCAGCAGCGCTCCGGCCGCGCCGGGCGCACCAGCGACGGCATCGCGATCCGGCTGTACTCCGAGGAGGACTTCGACACCCGGCCGGAGTTCACCGAGCCCGAGATCCTGCGCACCAGCCTGGCCTCGGTCATCCTGCAGATGCTCTCGCTCGGATTCGGCGACATCTCGTCGTTCCCGTTCCTGACACCGCCGGACTCCCGAGGCGTCAAGGCCGCGCTGGACCTCCTCGTGGAGCTCGGAGCCGTGCGCGTGGGCCGCGAGCATCCGACCCTCACCGACCTCGGTCGCGAGATCTCGCGCCTGCCGATCGACCCGCGGTTCGCCCGCATGCTCGTCGAGGCGCGCCGTACCGGCGTGCTGCGCGACGTGCTCGCGATCGTCGCGGGGCTGTCGATCCAGGACGTGCGCGAGCGACCCGAGGACCGCCGCGAGGAGGCCGATCGGTTCCACGCCCGCTTCACCGACCCGTCCAGCGACTTCCTCAGCCTCCTGAACCTCTGGAACCACCTCCAGGAGAAGCAGGCCGAGCTCGGCTCGAGCGCGTTCCGGCGCCTGTGCCGCGCCGAGCACCTGAACTACGTGCGCGTCCGCGAATGGGCCGACGTGCACCGCCAGCTCAGCGCGCTCGTGAACGCGCCCCGCAAGGCGGCGCCGGACACGGCCGACCCCGACGAGATCCACAAGGCGATCCTGTCCGGCCTGCTGTCGCACCTCGGGATCCTCGACGAGCGCACCACGACCGCCGCGACCCGCGGGCGCGACAGCGGGCGCGGCGATCGTGCCGACCAGCGACGGGGCGCGGAGTACCTCGGCTCACGGGGCACGCGCTTCGCGATCTTCCCCGGCTCGGGCCTGAAGAAGAAGCGGCCGAGCGCCGTGATGGCCGCCGAGGTCGTCGAGACCAGCCGCCTGTTCGCCCGCACCGTCGCCGCGATCGACCCCGCCTGGGCGGAGCCGCTGGCAGGCGACCTCGCCAAGCGGTCGCTGAGCGAACCGCACTGGTCCAAGGCGTCGGGAGCGGCATCCGCCTACGAGAAGGTGACGCTCTTCGGCCTCGAGATCGTCCCGAAGCGGCGCGTGCAGCTCGCCCGGTTCGACCGGCCGTTCGCGCGCGAGCTGTTCGTGCGGCACGCCCTGGTCGAGGGCGAGTGGGACTCGTCGCACCTCGACAAGAAGCTCACGGCGTTCGAGCGGCGCAACCTCGAGCTGCGCCGCCGCCTGGAGAAGATCGAGGAGCGCGAGCGCCGCCGCGACATCCTCGTCGGCGACGAGGCCGTGTACCGCTTCTACGACGCGCGCATCCCCCGTGACGTGTTCGACGCGCGCTCCTTCGAGGCCTGGTGGAAGGATGCCTCCTCCCGCACGCCGCGCCTGCTCGACATGACCGAGGCCGACCTCGTCGACGAGGCCTCGCGCGGCGACGAGCGCGACTTCCCGGCCCGCTGGACGCAGGGCGACCAGGTGCTCTCGCTCGCCTACCGGTTCGAGCCCGGCGCCGCCGACGACGGCGTGACCGCCGTCGTGCCGCTGGCGCTGCTGGCCCAGCTGCGCCCGGACGGGTTCGACTGGCAGGTGCCCGGCATGCGCGACGAGCTCATCACGGCGCTGCTGCGGTCGCTGCCCAAGGCGATCCGCCGTCACGTCGTCCCCGCGGCCGACTGGGCGGCGACCTTCGCCGCCGACCTCGCAGGGCAGGGTCCGGAAGCCCACGCGGGCCTTCCTCCCGTCGCGCTGCGCGACGCGCTCGCGGCACGCATCCAGCGGGTGGCGAGCCAGCCCGTCACCGCCGCCGACTTCGAGATGGACCGGGTGCCCGGGCACCTGCAGATCTCGTTCCGCGCCGTCGACGAGCGCGGCCGTGCGGTCGGCTCCGACCGCGACCTGGGCGCACTGCAGGCGCGGCTGGCCGACCGGGCCCGGGCATCCGTCTCCCGCTCGCTCACGGCGCCCGCCACGGGTCGTCCGCCGCGACCGGGAAGCGGTCCGGCGCCGAGCGTCGCGACTCCCGCGACGGCCGCGCACGCGACCTTCGCGGAGCGCACCGGCCTCACCGAGTGGACCTTCGGCGACCTTCCCGACGTCGTCGACACGAAGGTCGCGGGCGGCGTCGTGCGCGGCTACCCGGCGATCGTCGACGAGGGCGCGTCGGTCGCGCTGCGCATAGAGACCACGCCCGAGGCTGCCGCCCGCGCGACGAAGGCGGGCGTGCGGCGCCTCGTGCTGCTGACGGTGGCCTCGCCCACCGCCTACGTGCTCGAGCACCTCACCTCGGCCGAGAAGCTCGCGCTGGCGGCATCCCCCTATCCGTCCGCGAAGGCCCTGATCGAGGACGCCCGCGTGGCGGTGGCGGATGCCGTCATCGCCCGCACCGCCCCCGACGCGGTGGTGCGCACGCGCGCCGGCTTCGAGGCCGTGCGGGACGCGTTGTCGGTCACGATCGTCGACGAGCTGTTCCAGACGGTGTCGCTGACCGCCCGCATCCTCACCGCCGCGCGCGAGGTGGAACGCGCGATGCGCGACGCGAACTCGCTGACCCTGCTGGGTGCGCTCAACGACGTCAAGGGGCAGCTGGCGGGTCTGGTGTTCTCCGGATTCGTGTCGAGGACCGGCACCGAGCGCCTGGCGCAGTTCCCCCGGTACCTGCGCGGCGCGCTCGAGCGCGTGCGGGCGCTGGCCGACAACCCCGGCCGCGACCGGCAGCGGATGACCGAGTTCGAACGCGCCGCCGCGGTGTTCGCCGACGCCGGCGGCGTGATCCCGCCCGCCGATGACGCCCCGCTCGCCCTGGTGCGGACCCGGTGGCTGCTCGAGGAGTACCGTGTGAGCCTGTTCGCGCAGTCGCTCGGCACGGCGGAGCCGGTGTCGCTGCAGCGGATCCAGAAGTCCCTGCGGGACTAGCCCTCGACGACAGGAGTCGCCCCGACATGACCACCGCGATCGCGTACACCGAGTTCGGCGGGCCCGAGGTCCTGCACGAGATCCCCGTGCCCGATCCGGTGGCCGGGCCCGGCCAGCTCGCGGTCCGTGTCACGGCGGCAGGCGTCAACCCGATCGATGGCAAGCTGCGCTCCGGCCTGCGCGCCTCGGCGGAGATCGTCGAGCCGCGACGCGTGGGCAACGACGGCGCCGGTGTCGTGACCGCGGTCGGCGAGGGCGTCGACGGGTTCCGCGTGGGCGACCCGGTGGTCTTCGGCGGCGCGCACGGCGCCTACGCGACCGAGGTCGCCATCGCCGCGGCGCACGTGTTCCCGCGGCCGCCGCAGGTGAGCGCCGCCGAGGGCGCGGCGCTCGGCATCCCGGCGGGCACCGCGTACCAGACGCTCCGCTCGCTCGCCGTCGGCGCCGACGACACCGTGCTGGTGCACGCCGGATCGGGCGCCGTCGGTCAGGCGCTCATCCAGTTCGCGGTGCTGTGGGGCGCGACAGTGGTCGCCACCGCGTCCGAGGGCCGGTTCGACCGCGTCCGCGAGCTCGGCGCCGTCCCCGTCGCGTACGGCGAGGGCCTCGCCGACCGCGTGCGCGCGGCCGCCCCCAACGGGGTCACCGTCGCCATCGACGCGGCCGGCACCGACGAGGCGCTGCACACCTCGCTCGACCTGGTCGCCGACCACGGGCGGATCGCGACGCTGGTGCGCGGGCGGGATGCCGCGGGCCTCGGCATCCGCGCGTTCTCGGGCGGCTCCCCTGAACCGCTCACCGCGCAGCAGCAGGCGTGGCGCACCGAGGCGATCCCGGTGACGCTCGCACTCATGGCCGCCGGACGCTTCTCGGTCGAGCTCGGGCCGTCGTTCGCCCTCGCCCACGCCGCCGATGCGCATCGCGCGATGGATGCGGGCACCGCCGGCAAGATCACGCTCGTGCCGTGAGAGTCTCGGTCACACGGTGGCGGTGACCTCGGCGGGCGCCGCCCCGGTCGCGATGGGACGCCCCGGCGTGTTCGACCACTGGCTCCACGAGCCGGGGTAGATCCGCAGCTCGAGTCCCGCGAGCTCCGCGGCGAACACCGCCTGCGCCGCCGTCACACCGGAGCCGCAGTAGGCCGCGGCGGTCACGCCGTCGGCGACGCCGGCCGAGGCGAACAGCGCGCGCAGGGAAGCGGCATCCCGGAACCGCTCGCCTTCCATGTAGGCGCCGGTCGGGAGGTTCACAGCGCCGGGGATGTGCCCGGCGATCGGATCGATCGGCTCGACCTCGCCGCGGTAGCGTTCGGCGGCGCGCACGTCGATGAGCACCCCGGCCGCCGGGAGCGCAGCCGCCTCGTCGATCGAGAGCACCGGCTCGGCGATCGGCGAGAGCGACACCGACCCGGGCGCGGGCGCGACCGGTCCCGCCTCCAGCGGCAGCCCCGCGGAGCGCCAGGCGACAAGCCCGCCGTCGAGGATGCGCACGTCGGCGACGCCCGACCGCGTCAGCAGCCACCAGGCGCGGGACGCCCCCAGCGAGCGGTCGTCGTCGTAGACCACGACGGTGTCGCCGTCGTCGATGCCCCATCGCCGCGCGGCGGCCTGCAGGGCGTCGAGAGGCGGGAGCGGATGCCGTCCCTCGTCGGGGCGGCCGTGCTGCGAGAGCTCGGTCTCCATGTCGACGTACACCGCGCCGGGGACGTGCCCCTCGAGGTGCTCGGCACTGCCGTCGGGACGGTCCAGCCGGTAGCGGACGTCGAGCACGCGCACGGTGCCGGAGCGGAGGAGTCCGTGAAGTTCTGCGGGGGTGATCAGCTGCGCCACCCGACCATTCTCACCCGCCCGCGCGGTACCGCCGCGCGGGCGGGGTGAGGGTCGGCAGCGCAACAGTTCGACACACGACACCCCGCCGCCGGCGCGGCGGATCGACAATGTCTGCATGGCCGACCAGACGCATCCCGCCGCCCCTCGCTCGTTCGCGACGGCGCAGGTGCAGGCGGGATTCGACCCCGGGCTCGCCGAGAACACCGCCGTGCCCGCCATCCACCAGTCCAACGGCTTCGAGTTCCGCTCGCTGAGCGACGCCCGGGAGCTCTTCGCGCTGCGCAAGGACGGCAACATCTACAGCCGCGCCGCGAACCCCACGGTGCTGGTGTTCGAGAAGCGCGTCGCCGAGCTCGAGGGCGGCATCGGCGCGGCCGGCGTCGCGTCCGGCCAGGCCGCCGTCGCGGTCGCGCTCCTCGCCCTCGCCAAGCAGGGCGAGCACATCGTCGCGGCACGCCAGCTCTACGGCGGCACCGTCGACCTGCTGCAGGACACGTTCGCCGACTGGGGCATCGAGGTCACGTTCGTCGACCAGGACGACCTCGACGCGTGGCGGGCCGCCGTGCGTCCGACGACCCGCGCCCTGTTCGCCGAGTCGATCTCGAACCCGATCGCCCAGGTGCTGGACCTCGGCGCCGTGGCGGCGGTCGCCCGCGAAGCCGGCGTACCGCTGGTGATCGACAACACCGTCGCGACGCCCTACCTGCAGCGCGCGAAGGAGTTCGGCGCCGACATCGTGGTGCATTCGGCCACCAAGTTCCTGGGCGGCCACGGCACGTCGCTGGGCGGCGTCGTCGTCGACCTCGGCACGTTCGACTTCACGGCCGAGCCCGAGCGGTGGCCGCAGCTGACCAAGACCTACCCACGCGTGCCGGACGGCAGCCTCGTCGAGCGCTTCGGCGAGACGGGTTCGCCCTACATCGCCCTCGTCAAGACGAAGTACGTGCACGACCTCGGCCCGTCGCTGTCGGCGTTCAATGCCTTCCAGCTGCTGCAGGGCCTGGAGACCCTCGACCTGCGGATGCAGCGGCACACCGCGAGCGCCCTCACCGTCGCGCAGTTCCTCGACGCCCACCCCGCGGTCGCTCGCGTGCACCACCCGGGTCTGCAGTCCAGCCCGTGGAACGCCGCGGCGCGGACCTACCTGCCGCACGGGACGAGCTCGGTGTTCGCGTTCGACCTGCCGGCCACCGGCGACGCCGAGTCCGACTTCCGCCTGGTGGAGGAGGTCATCTCGCGTCTGCAGGTGATCCGCCTGGTCGCCAACATCGGGGATGCCCGCAGCCTCGTCGCCCACCCGGCGTCGATGACGCACAGCCACATGTCGCCGACGCAGCTCGCCGAGGCGCACATCTCCCCGACGACGGTGCGCCTGTCGATCGGCCTCGAAGACCCTCGCGACATCGTCGACGACCTCGCGCGCGCCCTGGACGGCATCGCCGCCGACGCGGCCCGCCCGCAGCTCGCCGACAGCGCCGCGCAGTAGGCGCCGAAGGCCCCGGGACCGCTAGCCTCGGAGCCATGAGCTCCCCTTCCTCGTCGCCCCGCTGGGGCATCCTCGGCCCCGGCGGCATCGCGCGCGCCTTCACCAGCGACCTGCGCACCGCGGGGCTGGGCGTCGCGGCGGTCGGATCGCGCAGCCTCGACACGGCGCGGGCGTTCGCCGCCGACTTCGGCATCCCCCACGCGCACGGCTCATACGAGGATCTGGTCGCCGACCCCGACGTCGACATCGTCTACATCGCCACCCCGCACCCGATGCACGCCGCCAACGCGCTGCTGGCGCTGGAAGCGGGCAAGCACGTGCTGGTCGAGAAGCCGTTTACCCTCAACGCGGCAGAGGCCGCCGCGGTGCGCGACCTCGCCGCCGAGCGCGGGCTGCTCGCGATGGAGGCGATGTGGACCCGCTACCTCCCGCACATGGTGCGCATCCGCGAGATCATCGCCTCCGGAGCCCTCGGTGAGGTCCGCGCCGTCACGGCCGACCACACCCAGCTGCTCTCGAGCGACCCCGCCCACCGCCTGAATGCGCTCGAGCTCGGCGGCGGCGCCCTGCTCGACCTCGGCATCTACCCGGTGTCGTTCGCGTGGGACATCCTCGGCGAGCCGCTGTCGATCGCCGCCTCGGCGCGGCTGGGCGACACCGGCGCCGACACCGAGGTCGCCACGATCATGGCGCACGCGTCCGGGGCGCTGTCCACCACGCTGTCGGCATCCCGCGCCGCCGGCCCCAACACGGCGTCGGTGATCGGCACCGAGGCCCGCATCGACATCGACAAGGTCTGGTACTCGCCGACGACGTTCCGCGTGGTCGGTCCCGACGGCGGGGTGCGCGAGGAGTACCGCTCCGAGGTCGCCGGGCGCGGCATGCAGTACCAGGCGCTCGCCGCCGAGCGGTACCTGGCGGAGGGCCGCACCGACTCCGACGTGCTGCCGATCGACGAGACCGTCGCGATCATGGCGACGCTCGACGAGATCCGCGCCCTGGTGGGCGTGCGCTACCCCGGGGAGGACTGACATGGCCGATCTGCAGAACGCCCGCGTGGCGGTGTACCTCGACTTCGACAACATCGTGATGTCCTGGTACGACCGCGTGCACGGCAAGAACTCGTACGCGCGCGACCGTCAGAAGATCGCGGCGGATGCCTCGGACCCCGAGATCGCCGAGCGTCTGACGGCCGCGACGATCGACGTCGGCGCGATCATCGACTACGCGACGTCGTTCGGCACGCTCGTGCTGACGCGGGCGTACGCGGACTGGTCGGCGCCGGTGAACGCCGAGTACCGCTCGCAGCTGGTCGCCCGCGCCGTAGACCTGGTGCAGCTGTTCCCCGCCGCCGCCTACGCGAAGAACGGCGCCGACATCCGCCTGGCCGTCGACGCCGTCGAGGACATGTTCCGCCTGCCCGACCTCACCCACGTGGTCATCGTCGCCGGCGACTCGGACTACGTTCCGCTCGCCCAGCGGTGCAAGCGCCTGGGCCGGTTCGTGGTGGGCGTAGGCGTGGCAGGGTCGACCGCGAAGTCGCTCGCCGCCGCGTGCGACCAGTTCGACTCGTACGATGCGCTGCCCGGTGTCGCGGCTCCCCCGGAGGGGAAGAAGGATGCCGCGCCCCAGCGCCGCCGCGCGAAGAAGGCCGCCGCCGACCCGGCGGGATCGCTGCTGGAGCGGGCGCTGCGGCTGGAGAGCGACAAGGACGATGTGGAGTGGCAGCACGCCTCGGCGGTGAAGAGCCTCATCAAACGGCTCGACCCGTCCTTCAGCGAGAAGGCGCTGGGCCACAAGAGCTTCTCGGAGTTCGTGAAGGCCCACCCGGACGTCGCCGAGGTCGACGAATCGGGCAACATCGTGCTCATCCGTCTGGCGACGGACCGCCGCTGACCCCGACGTCACGGGTCGATTCCATCCGGACCTGGGAAAACCGCGGTCCGCTACAGTGTGACCTGTGGCACGCCGTAACGCCCCGCCGGGCTCGCAGACCTCGCTGCGCGAGGCGAACCGCGCGCGCGTCGTCGAGTCGCTCAAGCGCCACGGCCGTCTCACCCAGATCGAGCTCGCCGGCAGCACCGGGCTGTCGCCGGCGACCGTCTCGAACATCGTCAAAGAGCTGACCGCATCGGGCCTGCTGCACACCTCGTTCACCACGAGCAGCGGCCGTCGCGCGACGCTGGTGTCGCTGGCGCGGCGCCTTGGCCTCGTGGCGGGCGTCCACTACAGCTCGCGGCACCTGCACATCGCGATCGCCGACACCGCGCGCACGATCGTCACGCAGTCCTCGCTGCCGCTGCCCCTCGACCACCGCCACGACTCCGAGCTCGACCGTCTGGCGCTGCTCCTGGGCGACATGATGGAGTCCCTCGGCGGGACGCTGACCGACCTCCTCTCGGTCGGGCTGGCGCTGCCGGCGCCGATCGACCCGCGCACCGGCATGGTGTCCACCCCGGGCCTGCTCCGCGGGTGGGAGGGCGTCGACGTCGCCGAGAGCCTGGCCGCGCGCATCGGCCGCCCGGTCTACGTCGACAGCGAGGCGAACCTCGGCGGGCTCGCCGAGGCGCGCGAGGGCAACGGCCGCTCCGCCGCGTCGTCGGTCTTCATCCGCGTGGGCCACACGATCAGCGCCGGCCTCGTGGTCGGCGGCGACCTGTTCCGGGGCGTCAACGGCAAGGCCGGGCAGATCGGCCATGTCACCCTCGACGAGAACGGCCCCATCTGCCGCTGCAGCAACCGCGGCTGCCTGGAGACCTACGCGGGAGGGCCCGCGCTGCTGTCGCTGTTCCCCCCGAGCGAGGGCATGCACCGCCTCGGCGATCTGCTGCAGGCGGCGGAGGCCGGCGACGGCGCCGCGCGGCGCGTGATCGCCGACGCCGGACGGCACATCGGCATCGCCGCGGCGAGCCTCTGCAACCTCTTCGACCCCGAGCTCATCGTCGTGGGCGGCGAACTGGGCCAGGCGGGCGAGATCCTGATGGCCCCGATGCGGCACTCGCTCGAGCGCACGGCGCTGCCCTCCGCGGACGGCCTCCCCGAGATCGTGGGCGCCTCGTTCGGCGAATGGGCCGAGACGCGCGGGGCGATCGCGATCGCGCTGGATCACGTCACGGTCGACGCGCAGCTTCCCGCGGCGGCGTCGCTACCGATCACCGCGTAGGCTCATCCGATGTCCCGCACGCGACCCGATCACCCGGGACGGCGCCCGGCACCGCGCCGCGCCGCCGCGGTCGCCGGCATCGTCGTCCTCGCGAGCACCCTGCTGGCCGCCTGCACCGGTGCGCCCTCGCAGGGCGGCACCCCCACCGACGACACGATCGCGCTGCTGCTGCCCGATGCCAAGACCGCGCGGTACGAGACGTTCGACCGGCCGATGTTCGAGGCGCGGGTCTCCGAGCTCGGCGACTACAAGGTGCTGTACGCCAACGCCGACCAGGATGCCGCCAAACAGCAGCAGCAGGCGGAGTCCGCGCTGACCGCCGGCGCCGGGGTGCTCGTGCTCGACCCGGTCGACGCGAACGCCGCCGTCAGCATCGTGACCTCGGCCAACGCCAAGGGGGTGCCGGTGATCTCGTATGACCGGCTGATCGCGGGGGGCGACCTGGCCTACTACATCTCGTTCGACAACGAGAAGGTCGGCGTGCTGCAGGCGACCGCCTTCGTCGAGGGTGTGCGCGCGCAGGACGACGGCGGCGGCATCCTGATGGTCAACGGGTCCCCCACCGACAGCAACGCCGCCCTGTTCAAGGAGGGCGCGCACTCGGTGATCGACGAGAGCGGCCTGCGCGTGCTCGCCGAGTACGACACCCCGGGGTGGAACCCCGAGAAGGCGCAGGAGTGGGTCTCTGGCCAGATCGCGCAGCACGGCGGCGCGATCGCCGGCGTCTACGCGGCCAACGACGCGACGGCGGGCGGCGCGATCGCGGCGCTGCGGGTGGCGAACGTCGATCCGCTCCCGATCGTGACGGGTCAGGATGCCGAGCTCTCGGCGATCCAGCGGATCCTCACCGGCGATCAGTACATGACCGTGTACAAGGCGATCAAGCCCCAGGCCGAGCTGGCGGCCGAGGTCGCGGTCAAACTGCTGCACGGGGAGAGGATCACGGCGCCCCTGGAGATCCAGGGCACGCCCGCCACCCTGCTGGACCCCGTGGCGGTGACGATCGACCGCATCATGGACACCGTGGTCGCCGACGGATTCTGGACCGTCGACGACATCTGCACTCCCGCCTACGCCGATGCCTGCGAAGCCGCCGGCATCGGGTAGGGTCCTGACTCTGACAGGGATCCGCAGGGAAGCGGCGATGGGGACGGGGCGAGGATGTCGATGACGCACCCGCGGACGGGACGACCGCGCGAACGCGTCCTGACGATGCGCGGCATCGGCAAGCGGTTCGGCGCGGTCAAGGCGCTCACCGACGTCGACTTCTGGGTCAACGAGGGCGAGGTCGTGGCACTCGTCGGCGACAACGGCGCCGGCAAGTCGACGCTCGTCAAATGCCTCGCAGGCGTCCATCCGCCCGACAGCGGCACGATCGAGTTCGACGGCGAGCCGGTCGGCATCGACTCCCCCGCCGACGCCCAGGAGCTCGGGATCGAGACGATCTTCCAGGACCTCGCGCTGTGCGACAACCTCGACGTGGTCGCGAACCTGTGGCTCGGGCGTGAGCTGCGCGACGGCGCCACGCTGGACGAGGTCGACATGGAGCAGCGCACCTGGACGCTGCTGCGCGAGCTGTCGGCGAAGATCCCGTCGGTGCGCGTCCCGGTCGCCTCGCTCTCCGGCGGGCAGCGGCAGACCGTCGCCATCGCGCGCTCGCTCATCGGCGAGCCGCGCGTCGTGATCCTCGACGAGCCGACGGCCGCGCTCGGCGTCGCCCAGACCGCCGAGGTGCTGAACCTCATCGAGCGCCTCCGCGAGCGCGGCCACGGGGTCATCCTCATCAGCCACAACATGGCCGACGTCATGGCGGTGGCCGATCGCGTGGTCGTGCTGCGCCTGGGCCGCAACAACGGCGTGTACAACGTCGCCGACGTCACCAGCGAGACCCTCATCGCCGCGATCACCGGTGCCGTCGACCACTCCGCCCTGCGGCGGACGCCCGCCGCCGACCCGCGCGCGATCGATGCCGCAGCGGCCCCGCACGACGCGTCCGACGTCGAGGCGACCGAGACGGCCGGCGGGACGGTGATCCGGATGCCGCGCGCCGGCACGCGGCGCACCCCCCGTCCCCGAGGGGACGGCGGCCGATGAGCGCACGCGGCGACGAGCGCCTCGCCGAGCCTTCGACCGAGGAGCGCCTGCTGAGCGGCAGCGGCATCCGTCACGCGATCGAGGGCTTCGTCACCCGGATCCGCGGCGGCGACCTCGGCGCGGTCCCGGTCGTACTGGGGATCGTGGTGATCTGGACGGTGTTCCAGCTGCTCAACCCGGTGTTCCTCTCCGCCGAGAACCTCGTGAACCTCACGATGCAGTGCGCCGCGATCGGGACGATCGCGCTCGGCGTGGTGCTGGTGCTGCTGGTGGGCGAGATCGATCTCTCGGTCGGGTCGGTCTCGGGCCTGGCGGCTGCCGTGCTCGCGGTGTCGTTCGTGCAGCTGCAGTGGAACCTGGTGATCGCCGTCGTCGCCGCGATCGCCGTGGGGTGCCTGGTGGGCCTGCTCTACGGGTATCTGTTCACCCGGTTCGGCCTGCCGAGCTTCGTGATCACGCTGGCCGGTCTTCTCGGCTTCCTGGGTCTCCAGCTGTGGGTGCTGGGCGAGACCGGGTCGATCGCGATCCCGTTCGACTCGTGGATCGTGCAGTTCGCGCAGCAGATGTTCCTGCCGGTGTGGGCGTCCTACGTCGTCGCGGTCCTCGCGGTGGCCGCGTTCGCGTGGTCGCGCGTGCGGCGTGCCAGACGACGCGCCGCGGCGAACCTGGTGAGCCAGAGCTACGCCGAGATCGCGGTGCGCGCCGGTATGCTCCTGGCGTTCCTGCTCTTGGCCACCTGGTACCTGAACCAGTACCGCGGCATCGGCGTGATGTTCCTGTTCTTCCTCGCGCTGGTCGTCGCGGTGGACTTCGCGCTCACGCGCACCCGCTGGGGCCGCGCGGTGTACGCGGTCGGCGGCTCGGTCGAGGCGGCGCGGCGGGCCGGCATCCGCGTGGACCGCATCTACCTGTCGGTGTTCGCGCTGTGCTCGACGCTCGCCGCGGTGGGCGGCATCCTCGCGGCCGCCCGCCTGGCCTCTGCGAACCAGAGCTCGGGCACGGGCGATGTGAACCTGAATGCGATCGCCGCCGCCGTGATCGGCGGCACGAGCCTGTTCGGCGGGCGCGGATCGGCGTTCTCCGCGCTCATCGGCATCGTCGTGATCCAGTCGATCTCGTCGGGCCTGACGCTGCTCAACCTCGACTCCTCGGTGCAGTTCATGGTCACCGGCATCGTGCTCGTGCTCGCCGTGATCGTGGATTCGCTGTCTCGCCGGACCCGCGCAGCGACGGGTCGCGCCTAGCTCCGACGCCCGGGACTGCCTTCACTTGACGAACGGTCCTCGCGGACCCCCGCGACGACCGTGACGACGGGCCGGGCACAATGCCCGCATCCTACGCGTTTTAGACGCATTATGCGCAGCCAGCGCGCCGTCGCGCATGCCGGTGGCGGCATCTACGACGAACTTCTCAGCGCGTTGCCAAAGCGTTACGTTCAAGACTTGACGCCAAGAATCGTTCCTGGTCATGATCGCTTCAACGCGATGTGTTCCAGGAACGGTCCTGGGTCTCGCTCCGTTCAATGACGAAAGGCGAACGATGAAGAAGTCTTCACTCCTCGCCGTGGCGGCCCTCACGGGTGCTGCCGCGGTGATGCTTGCCGGCTGTGCCGGCGGAAGCAACAACGGAGGCAGCACCGAGGCCGGCGGCGACGCCGCCAACCGCGCGTGCGTGATCCTCCCCGACGCCGCGTCGTCGCCGCGCTGGGAGAACTTCGACCGCAAGTACCTCCAGGAGGGCCTTGAGGCCGCAGGATTCACGGCCGACATCCAGAACGCCCAGGGTGACACCAACAAGTACTCGACGCTGGCGGACCAGCAGCTCACCAAGGGCTGCGGCGTCATGCTGCTCGTCGACTACCAGGGCGCGGCCGAGGCCGTCGCGAAGAAGGCCAAGGACCAGGGCATCCCGGTCATCGCCTACGATCGTCCCTTCACCGGCGCCGACTACTACGTGTCGTTCGACAACACCGAGGTCGGTCGCCTCGAGGGCCAGACGGTCCTCGACGGTCTCCAGGCCGCCGGCAAGGACCCGGCGTCTGCGGTCGTCGTGTACATGGGCGGCGACCCGACCGACGGCAACGCGGCGATGTTCCACGACGGCGCCGTCGAGGTGATGGAGGCTGCCGGCATCAAGGCGGCCGCCGAGCCTCCCGGGGTGTGGGACCAGGCCAAGTCGCAGACCAACTTCGAGCAGGCGCTCACCTCGCTCGGCGGCAAGGTCGACGGCGTGTGGGTCGCGAACGACACGAACGCTGCCGGCGTCATCAAGGTCCTGCAGGACAACAACCTGACCGGCGTGGCCGTGTCGGGTCAGGACGCGAACGTCGCGGGCCTGCAGAACATCCTGCTCGGCTGGCAGACCGCCACGGTCTACAAGCCGGTCAAGGACGAGGCGACCGCCGCGGTCGCGACGGCCGTCGCCCTGCTGCAGGGCAAGGACGTCAAGGCGCAGGCCAAGCTCGACGACGGCACCCCGTACGTCCAGGTGACGCCGCAGCTGGTCGGCCCCGACAAGGTCAAGGAGGTCGTCGCCGCCGGTGACGCCGCTTACGACGACGTCTGCACGCCCGAGGTGCTCGCCGCGTGCGAGCAGTACGGCGTGACCAAGTAACGTCCGTCCACGCCACGGGGGCGTCGCGTCCGACCAGACGCGGCGCCCCCGTGGTGCCCTGAACCGCGACGAACACGGGCCCACCGGCCCGGAGCGACGCACGCAAGGAAGCGAGCATGTCAGAGACCATCACCACTCCCGCCGCCACCGTCGGCGCGGACCCGATCATCCAGCTGGTCGGCGTCAAGAAGTCCTTCGGGCCGGTCAGCGTCCTCAAGGGCGTCGACCTCAAGGTCCATCCCGGCAAGGTCACCGCCCTGGTGGGCGACAACGGCGCCGGCAAGTCCACGCTCATCAAGGGCCTGGCGGGCGTCCAGCCGTACGACGAGGGCGAAGTCCTCATCGACGGCGAGCACCGCGACCTCCACGCCCCTCGGGACGCATCGGGCCTCGGCATCGAGGTCGTCTACCAGGACCTCGCCCTGTGCGACAACCTCGACATCGTGCAGAACATGTTCCTCGGCCGCGAGGAACTCTCGTTCGGCACCTTCGACGAGGGCCTCATGGAGAAAGAGGCGTCTGACACGCTGCGCTCGCTGTCGGTGCGCACCGTGAAGTCCGTGCGCCAGAAGGTGTCGAGCCTCTCCGGCGGCCAGCGGCAGACCGTCGCGATCGCCCGCGCCGTGCTGAAGAAGGCGCGCGTCGTCATCCTCGACGAGCCCACCGCCGCGCTCGGCGTCGCGCAGACCGAGCAGGTGCTCAACCTCGTCAAGCGCCTGTCGGAGCAGGGCGTCGCTGTGATCCTCATCAGCCACAACCTCGCCGACGTGTTCGAGGTCGCCGACGACATCGCGGTGCTCTACCTCGGCCAGATGGTCGCGCAGATCCCCACGGCCGAGACGACCCGTGACGACGTGGTGGGCTACATCACCGGCACCAAGGCCCCCGCCGGCGTCTCGATCATCGACACCTCCACCATCCGCACCGAAGGAGACGGGCAATGAGCAGCAACGCGACTCGCACCGAGGCCGCACCCGACCCCGTCGCCAGCGACCTCATCGGCAGTGGCGTCGAAGGCGGGCTCGGCGACCAGATCCAGGCGTGGTGGCAGCGTGTCCGCGGCGGCGACATGGGAGCACTCCCCGCCATCGGCGGACTCGTGGTGCTCGGCATCCTGTTCTCCGTCCTGAGCCCGTTCTTCCTCACCGAGCGCAACTTCGCGAACCTCCTCAACCAGGCGGCGACCCTCGTGGTGCTCGGCATGGCGCTCGTGTTCGTGCTGCTGCTGGGCGAGATCGACCTGTCGGCGGGCGTCACCGGCGGCGTCGGCATGGCGCTGTTCGTCGTGCTCAACTCGCAGTTCAACGTGCCGTGGCCGTTGGCGCTCATCATCGGCTTCGGGTTCGGGTTCCTCACCGGCGCCCTGATCGGCTTCTTCGTGGCGAGGGTCGGAATCCCGTCGTTCGTCGTGACGTTGGGTCTGTTCCTCGGGTACCAGGGCCTGGCCCTGGTCATCATCGGACCGGGCGGTCTATTCCGCGTCGAGGTACCCGAGCTCATCGCGCTCCAGAACGGCAACCTGCCGATATGGGGCGGCTGGGCGATGCTCGTCATCATGCTCGCGATCTCGGCCGCGACCTCGTTCTGGGATCGCGCCCGGCGCCGCCGCGCGGGCGTCCCGAACCGGGCGCTGTCCCTGGTGTGGATCAAGCTCGCCGTGATCGCCGTCATCGGCGGGGTGTTCGTGTACGTGCTGAACCAGAACCGCGGCCAGTCGGTCATCGAGGTCGCGGGCGTGCCGATCGTGGTGCCCGTCGTGCTCGTGATCCTGTGGATCGGGACGTTCCTGCTGGACCGCACCAAGTTCGGCCGCTACATCTACGCGATCGGCGGCAACGCCGAGGCCGCACGCCGGTCGGGTGTGAAGGTCCGCTGGATCAAGTGGTGGGCGTTCGTGATCTGCTCGAGCCTCGCGGTGTTCTCGGCGCTGCTGAGCGTCTCGCGCGTCGGCTCCGTCGACGCCACGGTCGGTCGCGACATCGTGCTGTCGGGCGTCGCGGCGGCCGTCGTCGGCGGCGTCAGCCTGTTCGGCGGGCGCGGGCGGCTCATGCACGCCGCGATCGGTGCGCTCGTGATCGCGGTGATCACCAACGGACTGGGTCTGCTGAACCTGCCCGCGGGCATCAACCTGCTCGTCACCGGCGGCGTGCTGATCCTCGCCGCGACCGTCGACGCCCTCTCGAGGGTGCGCTCCGGCGGCGTACGGATCTAGCGTTCGAGGCCGAGAGCGCCGGGTGTGGAGCTGTCCACCCGGCGCTCTCGCACGCGTCAGGGGCGGATCCCGTGCTGGGCGAGCACCTCGTCGACCCACGCCGGCACGAGTACGCTCGCCGGCCCGGATCGTGCGTCGTCGAAGGGCACGTCCGCGTCGCTGGGTTCGAGGTTGAGTTCGACGGTGCGCGCACCGAAGCCTGCCGCGAGCGCGACGTATCCGGCAGCCGGGTAGACGGCGCCGGACGTGCCGATCGACACGAACACGTCGCAGGCGACGACGGCCTGCTCGATGCGGTCGAGCTCGTAGGGCAGTTCGCCGAACCAGACCACGTCGGGGCGCAGCATCCGCTGTCCGCATTCCGGGCACGCGGGCCGGTCGATCAGGTCGGCGTCCCATGCGGGGCGCGCCCCGCACGCCAGGCACAGAGCGCGCCGCAGTTCGCCGTGCATGTGCACCAGGTGGCGGCTGCCGGCGCGCTCGTGCAGGTCGTCGACGTTCTGCGTCACGACGAGCAGGTCGTCGCCGATCGCACCCTCGAGTCGCGCGAGGGCGCGGTGGGCGGCGTTGGGTTCGACAGATGCCGCAGCCCGCCGCCGGGCGTCGTAGAACGCCAGCACGGTGTCGGGGTCGCGCGCGTATCCTTCGGGCGTCGCGACGTCCTCGATGCGGTGCCCCTCCCACAGCCCGTCCGGACCGCGGAAGGTGGGCACGCCGCTCTCTGCAGAGATGCCGGCGCCGGTCAGCACGACGATCCGCATGAGGTCATTGTGCCCCGGGGCGGGTCACTCCGATGACACGGGCGTGCGCACGGGTGAGATCGCGGCGAGGGTGTCGCGGACGATGCCCCAGTCCCGGCGCATGTCGTAGTTCTCCGGGTCGCGCATGCGGCGCACCGGCGGCATCCCTCATCCGCGCAGCAGCGTGCGCAGCGTGCCGATGGTGTCGGCCTCGTCGGCGCGCTTGTCGGGGCGGTACCCCTTCACCCGGGCGAAGCGCAGCGCGACGCCGCCGGGGTAGCGGGACGAGCGCTGCACGCCGTCGATCGCGATCTCGACCACCGTGACCGGTCGCACGTGCACCGCGTACGCGGACCGGTGCGTCTCGATCGTCGGGAAGTGCTCGGTCTGCCAGCGCAGGGTCGCATCGGTGAGGCCCTTGAACGTCTTTCCCACCATGACGAAGCCACCAGGCTCGCCGAATGCACCCTCGGGATCGCGGGCGCCCAGGTGCAGGTTCGAGAGCTGGCCGGTGCGCCGGCCCGACCCCCACTCGACGGCGAGCACCACCAGGTCGTAGGTGAGCACCGGCTTGACCTTAAGCCAGCTCTTGCCGCGTCGGCCCGCGGCGTACGGGGCCTCGAGACCCTTCACCATGACGCCTTCGTGCCCGGCGGCCAGGGCCTGGCGCGAGAACTCCTCGGCGCGCGCCGGGTCGTCGGTGACGATGCCGGGCATGCGGGCGTCGCCGACGGCCTGCTCCAGCAGCTCGAGGCGCGTCGCCAGCGGCTCGTCGATGAGGTCGCGGCCGTCGAGGTGGAGGATGTCGAAGAACCACGGCCGCAGCACCGTGACGGCCGCGTCGTCGGCGCCCAGCGACCCGAAGCGCGCCATGGTGTCCTGGAAGGGACGTGGCCCGCCGTCCTCATCGAGCGACAGCGTCTCGCCGTCGAGGATCACGCGCTCGGCGGGGAGGGCGCGCACCGCCGCGACGAGTTCCGGCACGCGGTGGGTGATGTCTGCGAGGCTGCGCGTGAACACGCGCACGTCGTCGCCGTCGCGGTGCACCTGGATGCGTGCGCCGTCGAGCTTGTACTCGACGGATGCCGCTCCCCCGAGTGTCGCCAGCGCCTCGGTCGTCGACGCCGCCGTCGCCGCGAGCATCGGCAGCACCCCGCGGCCCATCTCCAGTCCGACGGAGGCCAGCTCGTCGGCACCACCCGTCAGTGCGATCAGCGCCGTCGCGCCGAGATCGCCCGACAGCATCGCCGCCCGCCGCACGGTCGCGGGATCGCGGTCGGACGCCTTGGCGACGGCATCCAGCAGCACGCCCTCGAGCGCGCCGGTGCGCAGCTCGCCGAGCATCACGCGCGCCAGGAAGTCCCACTCCTCGGCCGTCGCGGCGCCGGCCAGGGCGTCGAGCGCGGCCCCGCGGACGGCAACCGATCCCGGGCCGTCTGCCCCCGCGAGGCGATCGAGGGACTCGTCGACCGCGCCGATGGTCAGGGTGGCGTCGGACGCATGTGCGACCTGCAGAATCGACAGGCTCCGCCACCCCACGCCGAGCCGGCCCTGGCGCGGGTTCGCGGTGAGGAACCCGATCGCCGGGACGATCTCGTCGGGGTCGAGAAGGCGCAGCGCGTCGGCGAGCGCAGCGACCTTCGCCAGTCGCGACGACGTCGCGGCCACGGCATCCGTCGCCGTCACGAGCTCCTGCAGCAGCATGCCCGCATTCTCGCACCCGGCCCCGACACGCGGGCCGGACCGCGGCGTACGCCTCGACTCAGCCCGCGCGCGTCACGCGACGGCTGCCGCCACGGTGTCGATGGCGCGCAGGTGATCGTCTGTGCTGCCGGAAGGCGTGATGAGGCGCAGCACCACCTGGTCGACGGCGGCGCGGTACGCCGCGATCCGATCGCCCAGCTCCGCGGGCCGGAGCACGGTGGCGGCGGGGTCGAGACGCAACCGCGCGAAGTTCGCCGCGTAGGCGGGGTAGCCCGCGTAACGCGCGGTCTCGTCCTCGAGCGCGGCGACCGCGGCCGGATCGGCCGCGGTGCGCACGTACAGCGCGACATGCGTCGTCGGGTCGACGTCGCGGGCCTGGGCCGCCTGCGTGGCGGCCGCGTCGGGGGTGAGCCAGCTGAGCAGGAGCCCGTCGGACACCGCGGCGCCCGCGCGCCGCATGCGCGGCCCGAGCGCCCCGACCACGATGCGCGCGCCGGTGCGTGCGCGCAGCGCTGTGGCGGCATCCGTCACGCGCTGCACCGCCCCGGTGCGCACCTGCCCCGACCCGATGCCCAGCACCAGACGCCCGGCGGGCAGCGCGGAAGCCGCCTGCGCGATCTCGCCCGGCGCACGGCGGTCGACCGGCAGCACGCCCGTCGCGAGCACGAGCTGCTCCGTCACGGCCGCGACGGCACCGAGTACGGCGAGCGCGTCGTGCCCGGGTGTGTCGTTCACCCAGAGGCCGCGCAGGCGTGCCGCTTCGATCTGGGGGGCGATGCGCACCGCGAGCTCGTTTCCGGCTGCGGCGGCGATGCCGATCGAGACGGTCCCGGTCATGCCGCGCTCGCGCGCACCAGGCGGGCGACCTCGCCCGCTGCGCGGTAGAACTCGGCGATCTCGCCGCGGGAGGAGGGCAGCAGCACCACGTCGTCGACACCCGCGTCGAAGAAGCGCTGCGCGCCGGCGGCGACCTGTGCCGGGTCTCCCCACAGCGCACGCTCCGCCGGATCGGGCTTGTCGCCGACGTCGGCGAGGGCGCGGGCCTCGGCATCCGCTCCGAAGGCCGTGACGACATAGGCGACCACGTCATGGCCGCCGCCACGGCCCGCGGCGGTGCGCCCGTCGCGGACGGCCGCGGTGGCCGCGGCGTACTCGGCGGGGGTGTGCCCGCTGTCGAGCACTGTGCCGTCGGCCACCTCACCGCTCAGGCGCAGCGTCTTCGGCCCCTCGGCCGCGGCGTACACGAACGGCGGCGTCACCGGCGGGTAGTCCAGCCGCACGCCGGTCAGCGTGACGTACCGGCCGTCGACCTGCACCTCGGAGCCCGCGAGCAGTCCACGCAGCGCGGGGACGTACTCGCGCATGAGGGTCAGGGGCGACGCGACCCGCGCACCGGCCTGCCCCATCCAGTCGAGGACCCCGTGACCGACGCCGGGCAGGAGCCTGCCGGGGAAGAGCCGCTCGAGGGTGGCGATCTCCATCGCCGCGGCCGCCACGTTGCGCAGGGGCATCGGCGCGATGCCGATGCCGATGCGCAACGCCTCGGTCCATGCCAGAGCCGCGCCCGCGCTCGCGAAGGCCGACTGCCGGAAGCAGTCCTCCCAGATCCACAGCTCCGGCAGGCCCGCCGACTCGGTGGCCAGCACGGCGTCGCGGAACTCGTCGGGCGTGTGCGTGTACGGATTGAAGATCGCTCCGATGCGGCTCATGCCCCCACTCTGGCAGGACGCGCCGACACGCGCGACGACGGATGCCGCCCGGCATGCGCAGGGGCGCCGGGCCCGAAGGCCCGGCGCCCCTGCCCGATCGGCCGGATCAGGCGGCCGAGACGAACGGCGCGCGTGCGAGCACGGAGAGCGCGTCGTCCGCGGCATCCACAGTCACCGTCCCGCCGTCCACGAGCGCACCGGTGACGAACAGGTCGGCGATGCGGTCGTCGACCTCGCGCTGGATCAGCCGGCGCAGCGGCCGCGCGCCGTACTCGGGCTCGTACCCGTGGTCGGCGAGCCATGCGACGGCGTCGTCGGTGACCACGAGCGACACCTCGCGCTTGGCCAGGCGCGTGTCGGAGGCCCCCAGCAGCAGACGCACGATGCTCTGCAGCTGCGGCTTCTCGAGCTTGCGGAACAGCACGATCTCGTCGATGCGGTTGAGGAACTCGGGACGCATCGCCTCGCGGAGCTTGCCGAAGACGCGGTCGCGCAGGTCCTTCTCCGAGCCGAACCCGGTCGAGCCGCCTCCGTCGGCGAGGAAGCCGATGGCACCGCCGCGCGACGCGAGGAACTCCGAACCGAGGTTCGACGTCATCACGACGACAGTGTTGCGGAAGTCGACCGTGCGCCCCTGCCCGTCGGTGAGGCGGCCGTCGTCGAGCACCTGCAGCAGCAGGTTGAACACGTCGGGGTGCGCCTTCTCGATCTCGTCGAACAGCACGATCGAGTACGGGTTGCGCCGCACGCGCTCGGTGAGCTGCCCCGCCTCGTCGTACCCGACGTATCCCGGAGGGGCGCCGACCAGGCGCGAGACGGTGTGCCGCTCGCCGAACTCGCTCATGTCGAAGCGGATGACCGCGCCCTCATCGTCGAACAGCGAGGCGGCCAGCGCCTTGGCCAGCTCGGTCTTGCCGACACCGGTAGGTCCGAGGAAGAGGAACGAGCCCACCGGCCGACGTGCATCGCCCATGCCGGTGCGGTTGCGGCGCACCGCCTTGGCCACGGCGATGACCGCGTCGTCCTGCCCGATCACGCGATCGTGCAGCTCCTCCTCGAGGGAGGCGAGGCGCTCGCGCTCGGTCTCGGTCAGGCGGTTCACCGGGATGCCGGTGGCCCGGCTGATCACCGCGGCGATCTCCGGCTCGTCGACGATCGCGTCGGTGCGTACGGCGGCGCCCGCAGCGGTGGCGCGCTCGAGGCGCTCCTGCACGTCGGCGATCTGATCGCGGATCTGCGACGCCTCCTCGTAGTGCTCCGCCGACACCGCGGCGTTCTTGTCGGCCTCGAGCGTCGCCAGGCGCTCGACGAGTGCGCTGACGTCGACCTTGGCGCCCAGGCGCAGCCGCAGCCGTGCACCCGCCTGGTCGATGAGGTCGATCGCCTTGTCGGGCAGCACCCGCTCGGTCAGGTAGCGGTCGCTCAGCTCGACGGCGGCACGCAGCGCCTCGTCGGTGTAGACGATGCCGTGGTGCTCCTCGTAGGCGGGCTTGAGTCCGCGCAGGATCAGCACGGCGTCCTCGATGGAGGGCTCGCCCACGCGCACCGGCTGGAAGCGGCGCTCGAGAGCGGGGTCCTTCTCGATGACGCGGTACTCCTTGAGGGTCGTCGCGCCCACCAGGTGCAGCTCCCCGCGCGCGAGGCGGGGCTTGAGGATGTTGCCGGCGTCCATGCCGCCGTCGCCGGCGCCGCCGGCCCCCACCACCGTGTGGACCTCGTCGATGAACACGATCAGCTCGCCCTTGAGCGACGAGATCTCGTCCATCGTCTTGGTGAGGCGCTCTTCGAAGTCGCCGCGATAGCGCGTGCCCGCCAGCATCGCCGGCAGGTCGAGCGCGATCACGCGCTTGCCCAGCAGCTGCTCGGGAACGTCGCCCGCGACGATCGCCTGCGCCAGTCCCTCGACGATCGCGGTCTTGCCGACGCCGGCCTCGCCGACGAGCACCGGATTGTTCTTGGTGCGCCGGCTCAGGATCTCGATCGTCTGCTCGATCTCGTCGGCGCGCCCGATCACCGGGTCGAGGTCTCCGTCGACCGCGCGGGCGGTGAGGTCGGTGCCGTAGGCGTCGAGCATGGGGGTGACGGATGCCGCGGCATCCGTCGCCGCCTCGTTCGAGACGGTCTCGCCCGGCGTGACCGTCTCGCGGGCGCCCTGGGTGAGCGCCTCGGCCGTCACGCCGGCGCGCGCCAGCACCTGGCCGGCGGGAGTGTCCTGCGCGAGCACGAGCGCGAAGAACAGGTGCTCGGGGTCGACGTACGTCGAGCCCGACGACCGCGCCACCTGGAACGCGTGGAACAGCGCGCGCTGCACGGACGACGTCACCACGGCGCCGTCGACGTCGGCGGCAGCGGAGGCCGGGGGAAGCCGCTCCTCGGTCGCGCGCACGATGGCGTCGGCGTCGGCGCCGATCCGGCGGACGGCGTCGCGCGCGGGTGCCTCGCCGACGAGGATGCGCAGCACGTGCAGCGCGTCCAGCTCCTGCTGGCCGCGGTCGAGCGCGTACTTGCCGGCGCGCTGCAGCAGCTCCTGTGTGCGAGCGCCCAGGTAGCGGCTGAGGTCGATCGAGCGCTCGGCGCGGGCGCGCTCCCCCGCGAGGTAGCGCGCCAGGAAGTCGTCGAACGAGCTTCCCTCGTCGCCGGCCTGTGGGGTGAAGTCTTCGGGCATTCCATCTCTCCTGAAACTTGAGCGAACAGGTGTCAAGTTTTGAACTTGATACAACCGATGTCAAGTTCAACTCCAGGAGTCGCGGTGTATTCCCCGAATCGGCACCCGACTGCTCACCGCACGGATGTCGGCTCCCCGGCGTAGCGTGAGGACCGAGGAAGAGGCAGATGAGAGGGAGAATCATGGACTGGAAGATCGAGCTCATCTACGTGCCGGTCACCGACGTCGACCGGTCGAAGGAGTTCTACGAGCGCATTGGATTCCACGCCGACCACGACCAGGTCCCGTTCGACGGCCTCCGGTTCGTGCAGATGACCCCGCCGGGCTCGGCGTGCTCGATCGCCTTCGGCACGGGCCTGGGCAACGACCTCGAGCCGGGGCGCCAGAACACGATCCAGGTCGTCGTTCCCGACGCCGACGAGGCCCTCGCCCACCTGCGCGATCTCGGCGTCGAGGCGCAGGGCGTCGACGAGCAGGCCTGGGGCCGGTTCGTGTCGTTCGACGATCCGGACGGCAACACCTGGACGCTGCAGCAGCTGCCCCCACGCGACTGAGACGACGACGGGCGCCGGAGATGACTCCGGCGCCCGTCGTGCGACAACAGATCAGTCACGCCCTCCCGGCGGGCCGATGATCAGAAGGATCGCGAACAGGGCGACCACGGCGAGCGCGATGAGCGCGCCGAGCACCCAGGGCCGGCGCAGGAACCACCGCATCAGCCGGTCGTACCAGGCGGCGTCGCGCGGGTCATCGGTCTGCTCGAGCCGCCATGCGCCGGCCAGCCGGCCGGAGCGCTGCAGCCAGATCTCCGCGGGAATGGTCGCATACGGGATCACGGCGCTGATGAGGGCCGCCACCGTCGGACCGACGCGCCAGCGGTTGTTCAGGGCGACGAGGATCACGGTCGCGCCGTACGACAGGAAGATGAAGCCGTGGATGCCGCCGCCGATGCTGACACCGAGGGCCCACCCGGTGGTGGCACGGAGGATGAGACCGGTGATGAGCAGCGTCCACGAGACGACCTCGGCGATCGCGAGCGCGCGGAAGAGAGTGTGGGGGGTTCGGAACACACCTTCAGCCTAACTGAAAGTGGTTCAGCCTTTCTGAACGCTCCCTGCACGCTCGATCCCGATGGGCTCCTCGTGCAGCCCCTCCAGCGCGGCCGCCAGGTGGGGTGCGCCGGCCGACAGCGCGGCGTCGAGCGCCGCGAGCCGCCGCTCGACCTCACGCAGCACCTCCGTGCCGTGCTCGGTGACCCGCAGGTCGGATGCCGCGCCCGCGTGAGCCGTCGCGTCGGCGACCAGCCCGTCGGCCACGAGCGTCTGCACCGCCGAGTGCGCCGACTGCACGGTGATCTGGGAACGGCGGGCCAGTTCGCTGAACGAGATGCCGGGCGTCGCGTCGATGTGGGCGAGCAGGCCGTACTTGCGGGTGGTGAGACGGAAGTCGCGCAACTGCGCGCCGAGGTGGGCGTCCCACACGCTGGCGACGGTCAGCAGCGAGATCACAGGACTGAAAGCACGCTCCGACACGCGCTTCATGGTAGCCCCGCTACCGTGGGACGGTGACGTTCTCGCTCGACGGCCTGCGCCGCTGGCCCGATGTCGAGGCACCGGATCTCGTGGCGGCCGATGCCGCCGACCGGCTGCTCCTCGATGAATCGGCCGCCGTCCGCGCCGGCGTCGACGAGGGCGCGCTGGTGGTCATCGGCGACGGCTACGGCGCGCTCACCCTGGGCTCGGCGGCGGCGGGAGCCCGCGGCATCCGGGTCCATCAGGACCCCCTCACCGGTGAACGGGCGCTGGCGGCCAACGCCGCACGCACCGGCCTCGACGGCACGTTCGCCTCGATGCCGCTGTCGGTCGATCTGGTCCGCGATGCGCGCGTCGTGCTGCTGCGTCTGCCGCGATCGCTCGAGGCGCTTCGCGATATCGCGGGACTCGTCGCCGCGCACGCGGCACCCGACGTGGTCGTGTTCGCGGGCGGCCGCCTCAAGCACATGAGCCTCGCGATGAACGACGTGCTGGCCGAGCGCTTCGCCCGGATCGACGTCAGCCATGCCCGTCAGAAGTCGCGCGTGCTCGTCGCCCGCGCGCCGCACGACGGCCGCGATCCGGTGCCGAGCCGCCAGGTGCACGACGGCCTGGTGGTGTGCGCGTTCGGCGGCGCGTTCGCCGGTACATCGATCGACATCGGCACGCGATTCCTTCTGGAGCACCTCCCGCCGGTCGCGCCGGGCGAGGATGCCACGATCGACCTCGCCTGCGGCACCGGCGTGATCGCGGCGACGCTCGCGCTGCGGAATCCGTCCCTTAGCGTGCTGGCGTGCGATCAGTCCGCGGCGGCCGTGGCGTCGGCGATCGCCACCGCGCAGGCCAACGGCGTCTCGGACCGCGTCGAGGTCGTGCGCGACGACATGCTGCGGTCGCGCGCCGACGGCAGCGCCTCGTTCATCGCCCTCAACCCGCCGTTCCATTCGGGGGCGGCGGTGCACGAGGGGATCGCACCCCGGATGTTCGCGGAGGCCGCCCGGGTGCTCCGGCCCGGCGGTGAGCTGTGGGCGGTGTGGAACTCGGGCCTGCGGTACCGCCCCGCCCTGGAGCGCGTGATCGGGCCGACCCGGCAGATCGCGCGCAACGCCAAGTTCACCGTGACCGCGTCGACGCGACGCTGAGGACTACTGCGTCTGCTCGGGTTCGGGCGTCGGCGTCGGGGTCGGGCCGAACAGCCGCCATGCGCCTTCCGTGCACTCGTAGAACCGCACGGCCTGCGCGTCGACGTAGACGTCGCCGTCGGCCGTGCAGGTGGCGTCGTCGGGGGCGCTCGTCCCGAGCGTCACCTGGGTGCCGGCGGCACCGGGCTCGCCGGCCGCTCCCTGCGGCCCGGCGGGGCCCTGCTCGCCCTGGGGTCCCTGCTCGCCCGTGAGGTTCTCGGCGGCGGCGGCGCGGAGATTGCCGACCCAGGTCCAATCCTCCTGGAACAGGTAGACGTCGGCGCTGACGATGTCGATGTAGACGTCGCCCTCATAGCCGTTGCCCGACTCGGGCGCGCCCGAGCCCGCCCGCACCGCGGAACCCGCCGGCAGGATCTCGGCGAGCATCTCCTCGTAGTCCGGCGACGCCGTGGCGGACGTGGTGGGCGCCGGCGGCGCCGTCTCGACCGATCTCGCCAGCCAGGACCCGAGGAACGCCGCGAAGAACGACAACAGCACGACCCCCAGGCCGAACCACATCAGCGTTCCGCGCGTCACCGGTGACGCAGCGACTCTGTCACCGCTCGCGGGGTTCTCCACGGCAGCCCCCCTCTCACCGCGTGCGAAAAGCGCGGAGCCCCCAGAGCCCTGCGCCGCTGAGACCACTGTAGGAACGCAGCGCCCGCCTGTCCACGCATGCCGTGGTGAGATGCCCTCGGTCGCCGGTGTACGAGCGGCTCCTGCGCCAGCCCGTGCGCGGATTCCGCGTGACCGGGGGCGCCGACGCGATATGCCGACACCCCCGGTAGCCGCGGGCTCGGGGCTCACGGCTGGGGTCACCGGACCGGGGCTCCGGTTCTCCCCCACTCAAGAGACACGGACGACCCGCATCTATTACGCGGATCGAGCGACTCCTCGCGCGCGTGGGTGACCGCGACCCGCGAGATGACGGATGCCGGGGCCCCGGCATCCGTCATCTCCATCGTGCTCAGACCGTCGGCGTGACGGGGATCTCGTTGCGTCGCGCGAGGTCGCCCAGCCAGCCGAGACTCGGCTTGGGGGTGCGGACGAAGGTCTCGCGATCCACGGCGATCAGCCCGAAGGTGGGCCGGAACGATCCCCACTCGTAGTTGTCGAGCAGCGACCAGTGCAGGTAGCCGCGCACGTCGCAGCCGTCGGCCATCGCCGCGGCCATTCCCGCCAGCGCGCCCGTCGTGTAGTCGATGCGCTGGGCGTCGTCCGACGTGGCCATGCCGTTCTCGGTGACGATCATCGGGATGCCGCCGGTGACCTCGCGGGTGTGGCGGAGCGCGTGGCCGAGCGCCTCGGGGTAGTACTCCCACCCGGTGAGCGTGCGCTCCGTGCCCTCGGGCCACGGCTGCGGTCCATACCCCAGCTCGTCCTCCGTCGGGCCGATGATGGTCCGCAGGTAGGACTGCACGCCGATGAAGTCGTCGCCCCGCGACTGCTCGAGGAAGAAGTCCTCACGCCAGTACTGCCACTCGTCGCGCTGCTTCTCCCACCCGGGGACGGCCTGGAAGACCTGGTTCGCCACCGTCCAGCCCGAGCGGATGCCGCCGGCCCCGCGCAGCACCTCGGTCGAGGCGTGATGCGCGTCGGCGATCGCCTGGGCGACGAACGGCGACGGGCCGGGGAAGTTCACGCCGTTCTCGGTGTCGATCCGCGCCTCGGTCTGGTTGACCATCATGTTCGGCTCGTTGATCGTGATGACCGTCTCGACGTCGTCGAGGATCGTCGTCGCGATCTCGGTGAACCGTCGGAACCGATCGGTGCTCTGCTCGGCGTACCAGCCGCCGGAGTGGTCCCACCACCGCGGGAAGGTGAAGTGGTGCAGCGTGACGATCGGCTCGACTCCGTGATCACGGCACGTGTCGATCATGCGCCGGTAGTGCGCGAGCTGCGCGCGCGAGACCACGCCCTCCTCCGGTTCGATCCGCGACCACTCCAGTGAGAAGCGGTACGCGGTGAGTCCGGCATCCGCCAGCAGGGCGATGTCCTCGGGATAGCGGTGGTACGAGTCGCACGCGTCGCCCGACGGCTCCGGGATGGTGGTGCCCGGCGCGTACTCGTTCTCCCAGTGCCCGGTGTTGACGTTGCCGCCCTCGATCTGGTGACCGGCGGTGGCCGCTCCCCAGATGAACCCCTTGGGTGCGGCAGTGGCGCTGCTCATGAATGCTGATTCCTTTCTTGTGGGTGAAGTTTCGACGGGGCTCACTTGATGCCCGTCATCGCGATCCCCTGGATGAAGTGGCGCTGCATGGCGATGAACAGGATGAGCACCGGGACGACGATGAGGAACGACCCGGCCATCTGCAGCCCGTAGTCAGCCCCATGGCCCCCCGAGTCCGACGAGAACAGCGCGAGCGACACCGGCAGGGTGTACATCGAGTCGTCCTGCGAGATGATCAGCGGCCACAGGAAGCTGTTCCACGAGCCCATGAACGTGAAGATCGCGAGCGTCGCCAGCGGCGCCTTGCACAGCGGCAGCACGATCTGGAAGAAGGTGCGGAACTCTCCTGCACCGTCGATGCGCGCGGCATCCAGCAGCGAGTCGGGGATCTCGAGCATGAACTGGCGCATCAGGAACACCCCGAAGGCCCCCACCATGCCAGGCAGGATCAGACCCCAGTAGGTGTTGACCATCCCCAGGTTCGCGACGAGCACGAACTGCGGGATCAGGGTCACGATGCCCGGTACGAACATCGTCGCGAGCACGACGACGATGATCACGTTCTTGCCGGGGAACTTCATCTTCGCCAGCGCCCAGCCGACCATCGACGAGAACAGCAGTGTCGTCGCGACGGTGACCGCGGCGAGGAACACCGAGTTGAAGAACGGCCGGGCGATGTCGAACTCGAACAGCCACGCCTGGAAGTTCTCGAGAGTCGGGGCCTTCGGCCACCAGGTGACCGGCCTCGACATGATCTCGGCCTTCGTCTTGAAGGCGCCGAGCACCATCCAGATGAACGGCAGCGTGGTGGCTGCGAGACCGACCGAGAGCACGACCAGCACGGCGAGGTTGCCCCAGCGGATGGGCTTGCGCGGTGCGCGGGACCGCTCGCCAGCCGGCTCGGTCACGGCCGCGGTGGCGACGGGTTCTTTAGTGATCGTCATGTCAGGTCCTCTGGCGGAAGAAGCGGAACTGCACGAGCGCGAGGATGCCCACGAGCGCGAACAGGACGTAGGCGCCGGCTGCTCCGACCGAGTAGTTGCCGTACGTGAACTGGTTGTAGACCTGCAGGGCGATCGACGTCGTCGAATCCAGCGGTCCGCCGTTGGTCATCACGAACGGTTCGTCGAAGAACTGCATGTACCCGGTCGTGACGAGGATCGAGTTCAACAGGATCGTCGGCATCATCATCGGGATCGTGATGCGGAAGAACTTCTGCCGCGAGTTCGCACCGTCGATGTCGGCCGCCTCGTTGACGTCGGAGGGGATCGCCTGCAGACCGGCGAGGAAGATGACCATGGATGCGCCGATGTTGCGCCAGATCGCCATAATCGTGATCGCGAGCAGGGCGGTGTTCGGGTCGCTCAGCCAGTTCGGCCCGGAGATGCCGATCCAACCGAGCATCGTGTTGATCACGCCGGTGTTCTGGTACATGATCCGCCACACCACGGCCACCGCGACGATGGTCGTGATGACCGGCATGTAGTAGCCCACCCGGAAGAACGTGGCGACCTTGCGACTCACCGAGTTCAGGAGGACCGCGAGCACCAGCGCGAGGAACAGCGTGGTCGGCACGCCGACCACGACGAACATCAGCGTGTTCAGCAGCGCCCGCTGGAACGTCGGATCGGTGAGCACCGTGATGAAGTTCTCGAACCCGACGAAGTTCACGTTGAACGGGTTGCGGATGTCCCGCGCCCTGAGGTCGGTGAACGCCATGGCCAGCGAGCTGACGAGCGGGATCATCCCGAAGACCCCGAACGTCAGGACGAACGGCGCGACGAAGACCCAGGCGATGGCGGCGGATCGCCGCCGCTGCGCGGCCAGGGAAGGGACCTTCCCCGGCCGCGCTGCTGTGGTTGTCACCAGCCGAAGCCGATCTTGTCGGCCTGCGCCTGGATCTCCTTCGCCGCCTCGGCGCCGGTGATCTCGCCACGGGCGACCTGCTCGGAGTACTTGCTGATGAGGTCCGAGATCTGCGACCACGCCGGGTAGTTCGGCGTGGCGACCGTGTTCGCCAGCTGCTCGGTCAGCGTCTTGGTGACTGGGTTGTCCTGGATCGGCTCGTACTCCGCCGCGGCGACGTTGGCCGGAAGCTCGCCCTGCAGGTCGTACCACGCCTCCTGCTGGTCCTGCTCACCGATCCACGACAGCAGCGACCACGCTGCAGCCTTGTTGTCGGATGCCGAGAACACGCCGAGGTTGCCGCCACCGATGTACTGGTCGTTGTTGCCGCCGGGACCCTCGGGCGAGACGGTGTAGCCGACGGAGTCCATCGTGAAGCCCTCGGGCGCGGTGCCCTTCTCGATCTCCTCCTGGTAGATGTCGAGCATCCACGGACCCGAGATGAACATCGGCGTGCCACCGTTCTCGAACGTCGCGTCGGAGTCGCCCAGTGGCGCCTCGCCGCGCTGGAAGTAGCCGCCGTAGTAGTCGAGCGCCTCGATGAACTCGGGGGTGTCGATCGTCCACGCGTCGCCGTCGGTCATCGACCCGCCGGCCTGCGCGTCGAACGGCACGATGACCTGCGCGGGCTGCTCGGTGGGCTTGGGCAGGCTGAAGCCGTAGGTGCCGCCCGGACGGGACGTGAAGGCCGCGGCCATCGCCTGGGTCTCCTCCCACGTCGTCGGGGCCGACAGCCCGAGCTCGGTGGCGATGTCCTTGCGGTAGAAGAGGAAGCGGGTCTCGACGTACCACGGCATCGCGTACTCGCCATCCTCGCCGGTGACCGAGTCCACGGCTGCCGGGTAGAAGTCGTCGGTGTCGTAGACGCCGTCCGGCACGCCCTCGAAGGCGCCCATGCCGATCACCGTTGCCGTCTGGTCGGAGCCGGTCATCATGATGTCGGGGCCGGTGCCGGCGGCGGTCGCCGTCTGCGCCTTGGTGATGACCTGGTCCCACGGTACGTCGGTGACCTTGACCGAGGCATCCGGGTTCGCCTTCAGCCACGGCTTCACGAGCTTCTCAAGGTTCTCGGCGTGGCCGCCTGCGGTCCAGATCTCGACGACGCCCTTGGCCTCGCCCTCAGCGGCGGGGCCGGTCGAACCCGATCCGTCCGCAGTGCCGTCGGCTCCGCGACCGCATCCGGAAAGGACCAGGGCGGCGCCCAGCGCCAGCGCCGTGACCGCGGTGACTCGCGACCTTTGCATGCTCACTCCTTCGTGTTTCGAAATGCGAACTCGAAATTTCGCATCACTTTCTGAGAGACTATAGAACGCCAAGCGCCGCCGAGTCCAGCGGAGGCCCGTGAAATCAGTCGAGATTGGGTAACGATTGGCGCTAGCATTTCGGAAAGTTCGTCGAAGGGAACCATGGTCGTCCAGCTCGCACAGATCGCGACCGAAGCAGGAGTGTCGGTCCCGACCGTCTCGAAGGTGCTCAATTCACGCCCCGACGTCGCCCGCGCCACCCGCGATCGCGTCGCTGCGGTCCTCGAGCGTCACGGGTACGAGATCCGGATGCGGCCACGCATGGCGACCGGATTCCTCGACATGCGCGTGGTCAACCTCGATCAGGCGTGGTCGGAGGCGGTCGTGCGGGGCGCCGCCGAGGCGGCGAAGAGCCACGGCAAGGACCTCGTCCTCACCGTCGAGCCCGACCCCGACGATTGCGACGACTGGGTGGCGCACGCCCTCGAGCGCGGTTCGGACGGCGTCCTGAGCGTCGTCGCGGTGCCGAGCGAAAAGGCGCGCCAGCAGCTCGCGGAGGCCGGCATCCCGCTGGTGGTCGTGGATCCGCTGCGCCGCGTGCCCGAGGGCACGTTCTCCATCGCGGCGACGAACTTCCAGGGCGCGTTCGACGCCGCGCAGCACCTGGTCCACCTGGGTCATCGCCGTATCGCGACCATCACCGGGCCTCTGGACCAGGACAACGGGATCGCGCGTCTGGCCGGCTTCCAGGCGGCACTGCAGCAGGCGGGCATCACCGTCGACGAGGGGCTGATCATCCGAACCCACTACGGGGTCGATCAGGGCTACGACGCGACCCGGATGCTCCTCACCCGCGAGAACCGGCCGACGGCGATCTTCGCCGCGAGCGACGACAGCGCCCTCGGCGCCATCCGCGCCCTCCGCGAGAGCGACCTGCGGATCCCCGACGACGTGTCGGTGATCGGCTTCGACGACCTCCCCCACTCGTCCTGGATCGACCCGCCGCTGACGACGATCCGCCAGCCCCTCGCACAGATGGGGAGCGCCGCCGTCGACGTCATCCTCCGGGTGCGCGCCGGCCAGCACCCCGCCGCGCGCACCGAGCTGTCCACGACGCTCATCGTCCGGTCGTCGACAGCACCGCTCCAGGGCTGACGCTCACCGCGTCGGCGATCGGATGGCGGCCGCTACACGCCCCGCGCGCGATCGTCGCCTTCACTCTGACGACGCCTGAGCTCGGCTCGCAGGCGATCCTCCTCGATCTCGCGCTCGAGGTCGGCGAGCTGCTGCTCCGTGCTGCGGATGTCGCGAGGCGCCGGCGGCGCAGGAGCGCGCGCGACCTCCCGAGACGCGCGCGGCAGACGCGGCCCGTCCTCGGGGTAGACGCGTCCGATCGTGAACCAGAGCAGCGTTCCGATGAGCGGCAGCAGGATGACGACGATCACCCATCCCATCTTGGGGAGGTGACGCACCTGCCATTCGTCACGGCGGATGATGTCGATGAGCGCGGCGACCATGAGTGCCAGGAGAGCGAGGGAGATCAGCAGGGGCATCGCGGTCAGCCTAGAGCCCCACAAGGTCTCCTGCCTAGGCGCCGCAGCGGGTCGATCCGGAAGGGCCTGCTGGTCCGCTCGCGGCGATGGGCGTCCTCTCGTCGCGGACGTCGAGATCATCTGCTGGCACTCGTCGGCTCGTATCGTTCAGGAGCGACCTCGAGTTCGGCATGGCCCGCGGTGAGCGAACGCAGATCGAGCACATAGTGGGTCAGTTCCGCGTCGGGGACCGTCGCCCTGATCCGCGCACGGCCGTCGTCGCTCCGTTCGGTCGATCCGACGCGACCTCTGCGGCTGGCGAGGTCCGTGAGCACGGCGCCCTGCATCGCTGTCGGAACCGTCACCGTGACACTCGACACCGGCTCGAGGAGCACGGTGCCCGCTTGCGCGAGCGCCGCCTTCACCCCCAGTGAGGCGGCGGTGCGGAAGGCCATCTCGGACGAGTCGACGGAGTGCGCCTTCCCGTCGTACAGCTCCACCCGCACATCGACCACAGGGTGTCCCTGCGGCCCGCCTGTCGCCAGCGCCTCGCGCGCGCCCTTCTCGACGGCCGGGATGTAGGACCGCGGCACCGCACCGCCGACGACGGAGTCCTGGAACTCGAACCCTCCGCCGGGCGCGAGAGGCGAGAGCCGCAGCTGCACCACGGCGAACTGCCCGTGGCCGCCCGACTGCTTCTTGAGCCTGCCCTCGGCGCTCGCGGTGCCGGCGATCGTCTCGCGGTACGCGACGGGCGCAGGCGAGGTCACGACGTGGACGCCGAACACCCGCGCGAGGCGCTCGACGGCGACGGCGACGTGCGCGTCGCCGAGCCCGCGAAGCACTGTCGCTCCGCCGGTGCGGTCCACGATCAGCGTCGGATCGTCCGACACGAGCCGCGCCAGCGCGGTCGACAGCTTGACGTCGTCGGACTGCGACACGGGTTCGAGGCCCACCGCATAGACAGGGTGACGATCGGGCAGCGGCGCGGGCCGTGCACCGGCGCGGGTTCTGGTCCACAGCAGGGAACCTGCGGGGGTTCCGGCGAGTTTGGCCACCGCGCCCACATCGCCGGCACGCAGCGAGTCGGCAGGGAGGTGCTCCGAACCACGCAGTCGGAACAGGGCCGGTATGCGCTCGTCGACCCCGGTCGTCGCGTTGTGCAGCCGATCACCGGGCCGCAGGACGCCGGACAGCACCTTCAGCATCGCGACCTGCCCGAGGAACGGGTCGGCGAGAGTGCGGAAGACGTGCACGAGCGGCTCACCGGATGCATCGATCGCGACCGGTTGCAGTGTGCCGCCCCCGCCCGAATCGTCGACACCGATGCGGATGACGCCGTCGCGCGTGCCGGGTGGCGGCGCGAGCTCGCACAACAGGTCTGCGATGCGGTCGATGCCGGTGCCCGTGATCGCCGAGCACAGCAGCACCGGGACCGCCTCGCCCGCGGCCACCTCCCTCGCCAGTGTGCGGCCGAGATCGCGCGGCGACGGCTCGTCGCCGTCGAGGTAGGCCTCCAGCTGCGCGTCGTCGTGCGACACGATCTCCTCGGTCGCGTCCTGGTGGAGGCGGTGCTCCTCGTCGGCGATCTCAGCGGGAATGGCCTCCGTCCGGTGGCGCCCCGCGGCGTCGTACACGAGCAGATCCTCGCCGAGCACATCGGCGATCGCGTGGAACCCCTGTTCCTCTCCGACCGGAAGCTCCAGAGGGACCAGACGCGTGCCGAAGGTGCTGCGCAGGTCGTCGAGGACGCGTCGGAAGTCGGCGCGCGCACGGTCCTCCTGCGTCACGACCACGATGCGCGGGACACCCGCGGCGTCCGCAGCAGCCCAGACCGCGTTCGTTCCCGCGGTCACGCCGTCCACCGCGCTCACCACGACCACCGCGACGTCGGCCACCGAGAGCGCGGAGTCCACGGCTCCGATGAAATCCGGATGCCCCGGGGTGTCGGCAAGCGTCAGCGCGTAGGCGGATCCGTCTTCTCCGCGCCAGTCCAGGTAGGCGAGGGAGAGGCCCAGTGACACGCCGCGCGCGGCTTCCTCCGGCTCGAAGTCAGACACGGTTGTGCCCTGTTCGACGCTCCCCATCCTCTGGATGGCGCCGGCGCGGTGGAGCAGCGCCTCGGTCAGCGTGGTCTTGCCGGAGCCCGCGGCTCCGACGAGGACGATCGTTCGATGCGTGACGGCGGACGCGGCATCCACGAAGACCTCCCGCGGCTCTGCGGACTCAGAATCGTACGTCCATCGTGGCGGGGATGCCGCGGGGGCGCCAGGCCCCACTACCGCAAGAGGACGGTCCACGCAGCGCGGAGCTGCGTGGACCGTCCGGTGCTCAGTCCGCCAGAACCTCGTTCAGAAGTCCCAGTCCTCGTCCTCGGTGGCCTCGGCCTTGCCGATGACGTACGACGAGCCCGACCCCGAGAAGAAGTCGTGGTTCTCGTCGGCGTTCGGCGACAGAGCCGACAGGATCGCCGGGTTCACGTTCGTCACGGTCGAGGGGAACATCGCCTCGTAGCCCAGGTTCATGAGGGCCTTGTTGGCGTTGTAGTGCAGGAACTTCTTGACGTCCTCGGTGAGGCCGACGCCGTCGTAGAGGTCCTGCGTGTACTGCACCTCGTTGTCGTAGAGCTCGTAGAGCAGCGAGAACGTGTAGTCCTTGATCTCGTCGCGCTTGGCCTGGCTCATCGTCTCGAGTCCGCGCTGGAACTTGTAGCCGATGTAGTAGCCGTGCACGGCCTCGTCACGGATGATGAGGCGGATGAGGTCGGCCGTGTTGGTGAGCTTGGCGCGGCTCGACCAGTGCATCGGCAGGTAGAAGCCCGAATAGAACAGGAACGACTCGAGCAGGGTCGAGGCGACCTTGCGCTTGAGGGGCTCGTCGCCGCGGTAGTACTCCATGACGATCTGAGCCTTCTTCTGAAGGTTCTCGTTCTCGACCGACCAGCGGAACGCCTCGTCGATCTCCTTCGTCGAGCACAGCGTCGAGAAGATCGACGAGTACGACTTGGCGTGGACCGACTCCATGAACGCGATGTTCGTGTAGACGGCCTCCTCGTGGGGCGTGATCGCGTCGGGGATGAGCGACACCGCGCCCACCGTGCCCTGGATGGTGTCGAGGAGCGTGAGCCCTGTGAACACCCGCATCGTGAGGGTCTGCTCCTCGGGGGTGAGCGTGTTCCACGACTGGATGTCGTTGGACAGCGGCACCTTCTCGGGCAGCCAGAAGTTGTTCACGAGGCGGTTCCACACCTCGAGGTCCTTGTCGTCCTGGATGCGGTTCCAGTTGATGGCCTGGACGTGGTCCAGGAGCTGGAGCTTCTCGCTCATCTTTCTCTCTCTTCGCGTTTCGTCTCGCTGCGCTCGCTCAACGACCGGTGATCACAGCGTGCAGCTGACGCACTCGCTCATGTCGGTGCCCTCCAGCGCCATCTGGCGGAGGCGGATGTAGTAGATCGTCTTGATCCCCTTGCGCCAGGCGTAGATCTGGGCCTTGTTGATGTCGCGCGTGGTCGCGGTGTCCTTGAAGAACAGCGTGAGCGACAGGCCCTGGTCGACGTGCTGGGTGGCGGCGGCGTACGTGTCGATGACCTTCTCGTAGCCGATCTCGTACGCGTCCTGGTAGTACTCCAGGTTGTCGTTCGTCATGAACGCCGCCGGGTAGTAGACGCGGCCGAGCTTGCCTTCCTTGCGGATCTCGATCTTGGCCGCGATCGGGTGGATCGACGACGTCGAGTTGTTGATGTACGAGATCGAGCCGGTCGGCGGCACCGCCTGCAGGTTCTGGTTGTAGATGCCGTGCTCCTGGATCGACGCCTTGAGCGCGCGCCAGTCGTCCTGCGTGGGGATGTGGTGGCCGGCGAACATCTCGGCGACCTTGGCCGTGGCCGGGACCCACTCCTGGTCGATGTACTTGTCGAAGAACTCGCCCGACGCGTACGTCGAGTCGGCGAACCCGTCGAAGGTCTCGCCGCGCTCGATCGCGATCTTGTTCGACGCGGTCAGGGCGTGGAACAGCACCGAGTAGAAGTAGATGTTCGTGAAGTCGACACCCTCCTCCGACCCGTAGTAGACGTGCTCGCGGGCGAGATAGCCGTGCAGGTTCATCTGGCCCAGGCCGATCGCGTGCGAACGGTCGTTGCCGTCCTCGATCGAGCGGACCGAGGCGATGTGGCTCTGCTGGCTCACCGCGGTGAGGGCGCGGATGCTGGTGTCAACCGTCCGCGCGAGATCGCCGCCGTCCATCGCCAGGGCGATGTTGAGCGAGCCCAGGTTGCACGAGATGTCCTTGCCGATCTGGGCGTAGGAGAGGTCCTCGTTGAACGTGGTGGGGGTGTTCACCTGCAGGATCTCGGAGCACAGGTTGGACATGTTGATCCGGCCCTTGATCGGGTTGGCCTTGTTCACCGTGTCCTCGAACATGATGTACGGGTAGCCCGACTCGAACTGGATCTCGGCGAGGGTCTGGAAGAACTCGCGCGCGTTGATCTTCGTCTTCTTGATGCGCGGGTCGTCGACCATCTCGCGGTACTTCTCGGTGACCGAGATGTCGCCGAACGGCACGCCGTAGACGCGCTCGACGTCGTACGGGGAGAACAGGTACATGTCCTCGCCGTTCTTGGCGAGCTCGAACGTGATGTCGGGCACGACGACGCCCAGCGACAGCGTCTTGATGCGGATCTTCTCGTCGGCGTTCTCGCGCTTGGTGTCGAGGAACCGCATGATGTCGGGGTGGTGCGCGTTGAGGTACACCGCGCCGGCGCCCTGGCGCGCGCCCAGCTGGTTGGCGTACGAGAAGGAGTCTTCGAGCAGCTTCATCACGGGGATGATGCCGCTGGACTGGTTCTCGATCTGCTTGATCGGCGCACCCGACTCGCGGATGTTCGACAGCAGCAGAGCGACGCCGCCGCCGCGCTTGGACAGCTGCAGGGCGGAGTTGATGCCGCGGGCGATCGACTCCATGTTGTCTTCGATGCGCAGCAGGAAGCACGAGACGAGCTCGCCGCGCTGCGCCTTGCCCGCGTTGAGGAACGTCGGGGTCGCCGGCTGGAAGCGGCCCGAGATGATCTCCTCCACCAGTGCGGTGGCGAGCTTCTCGTCGCCGTCGGCCAGCGCGAGCGCGGTCATGACGACGCGGTCCTCGAAGCGCTCGAGGTAGCGCTTGCCGTCGAAGGTCTTCAGCGTGTAGCTCGTGTAGTACTTGAACGCGCCGAGGAAGGTCTCGAAGCGGAACTTCTTCGAGTACGCCAGGTCGTTGAGCTTCTGGATGTACTCGAACGAGTACTTCTCGAGCACGGCGCCCTCGTAGTACTCCTTCTCGACCAGGTAGTCCAGTCGCTCCTTGAGCGAGTGGAAGAACACCGTGTTCTGGTTGACGTGCTGCAGGAAGTACTCCCGCGCCGCACGCTTGTCGGCATCGAACTGGATCTTGCCGTCGGCGTCGTAGAGGTTCAGCATCGCGTTCAGGGCGTGGTAATCCATGCCCTCGAACCGCGCTTCCGTCTTGAAGGCCATCTCCGTCAGAGCTTCCACCATCGTTCCAATCCCGCGCTCACGCGTTCCACATCTTCAGGCGTGCCGAATACCTCGAGCCGGTACAAGTGCGGCACGTTGCACTTGCGGCTGATGATGTCGCCGGCGAGACAGAAGTGCTCGCCGAAGTTGGTGTTCCCCGTGGAGATGACTCCACGGATGAGGCTGCGGTTGCGCTCGTCGTTGAGGAACCGGATCACCTGCTTCGGAACGGCGCCCTTCTCGACGCCCCGCCCCTGGCCTCCGCCATAGGTGGGTGTCACGAGGACGTACGGCTCGTCGATCACGAGCGCCGGATCCGTCGAATGAAGCGGGATCCGGACCGCTCGCGCTCCGAGCTTCTCGATGAAGCGTGCGGTGTTGCCCGAGACGCTCGAGAAGTAGACCAGCAGCGGCGCGTCTGTCGCGACGCGCTGCGCCACGACCGCCGACATGTCAGGCCAGACGCGACGCGAGCTCGTCGATCTTGTCGGGACGGAAACCCGACCAGTGGTCCTCATCGGTGATGACGACCGGCGCCTGGAGATACCCCAGGGCCTTGACCTGCTCGAGGGCCGCCGGGTCCTCGGAGAGGTCGTGGATCTCGTACTCGATCCCCTTGGAGTCGAGTGCTCGATACGTCGCCGTGCACTGCACGCACGCGGGCTTCGTGTAAACCGTGATCGCCATGTCGATTCCGTCTCCTCAGTGCTTCCCCCGGTGGCATCCGGTGTCTCTTCCCGGTAGTCCCCCCACCGGGAGTCCAATACTACATATGGGTACCGACATTCATAAGCACCACAAGGGCTAGTAGTTACATCGGTGTGATTTTCCACCGTTCTCCCCATGTACAACACAGGTTCTCCACGGATTCATCCACAGTCGGAGGCCTTGCGAAAAGGCCGGGATCACGGGCGTTTCCGGCCCCGCGCCGGGATCCCTCCACAGCCGGGAGGCTAGGCGCGGGCTCCGACATCCGATTCGCCTGTGGAGAACGTCTTCGGCGTGTCGCGCGTGTCGCGTGTGTCGCGGTCGTGGCGTCGCGTGCCGTAGCGTTGACAGGTGGCTGGGTACCGGGATCTTCTGCGCACCCCCGGCGTGGCCCGCATCATCGCCGCACAGCTGACCGCGCGCTTCCCCAACGGGATGATCAGCCTCGTCATTCTGCTGCACATCGAGGGGATCACCGGGTCGTACGGCGCCGCGGGGATCGTCCTCGCGGCCCTTTCGATCGGCCAGGCCATCGCAGGACCGGTCACCAGCCGCTGGATGGGCCGGTGGGGTATGCGCCGCGTGCTCACCCTCACGACGATCGTGTGCGCGGCCTCCCTCTCGGCGATCGCGTACCTGGTCGTGCCGGTCGCCGGCTACGTCGCACTCGGCTTCCTCGCGGGCATGTCCACCCCGCCGATCGTCGCGGCGGTTCGCACCATCTACGCGAAGATGGTCAACTCCACGCAGCTCACCGCTCTGTACTCGCTGGACGCGTCGCTGCAGGAGGTCATCTGGATCCTCGCGCCGGTGCTCATCACCTTCGTGGCGACCCAGGCCGGTACTGTCGTCGGCCTCACGCTCGTCGTGGTCATCCTGGTCGCCGGCGGCACGTGGTTCATCCTCTCCCCCGAGGTCGGCCGCGTGCGGATCCCCCGCAGCAAGCGCGCCCTCGGCAAGGTGCTGACGCGCCCGCCGATCCTCCTGGCGACCGTGATCGGGTTCCTCCTCATCGGGTCGTTCTCCGCGGTCGAGGCCAGCGTCGTGGCCACGTTCGACCACGGCGGGCTCGAGGCCGGCCTCGTGCTGGCGGTGTTCTCCATCGGCAGCCTCGCCGGAGGCTTCGCCTTCGGCCATCTGCCGATGGGGTCATGGGCGATGGCGCGGCGACTGACCGTGGTGACGGTCGGCCTCGCGCTCACCTCGCTGTGGATCAACGTGTGGTGGATCGGCGGCACGCTGTTCGTGGCGGGGATCGGCATCGCACCGGCGCTGGCCGTACTGTCTGCCGTGACCACTGCGAGCGTGAAGTTCAGCGACACCCCCGAGGCGTTCGGGTGGGTGGGCACCGGCCAGCTCATCGGCGCGGCCGCCGGATCGGCGGTCGCCGGCTTCCTCATCGACGGGCCGGGCGGGGTCACCGCCGCGTACGCCGCCGCCGCGGGATTCTGCGCGCTCGGCCTGGTGGTCGCCGTCGTGTTCGTGCGCGGTCTCCCCGATCTGCGCGAGCGCGGCGCGAGCCCGATGCCCGACACGGAGCCGGTGCCCACGATCCGCTGAGGTCTCGCGGGCCGTACCGGAGACATAGCCCGCCCATAGACGTCGCAGAGATGCCTGCGCTGTACTCGGCGCATGGACACCGACGACACGACCCGCACCGCCCGGCGCGACCGCGAGTGGCTGGATGCCGACGGCCACCCGATCGACGAGGACCACCGCGGCCTCGTCTACGACATCCGCACGCTCATCGACCGCCGCCGTGCGCTCGGCATCTTCGGCGGCGTGGCGTTGACGAGCCTGCTGGCCGCGTGCGGCGCGTCGCCGGACACGGATGCCGCCGCCACCGGGTCCACGTCTGGCTCGCCGGGCGCGACGCCGTCGGCGAGCGCCGGGGACGGGGCATCCGGTCCCCTCACCGAGGTACCCGGCGAGACGGCGGGCCCCTACCCGGCGGACGGGTCGAACGGCGTGGACGTGCTCGACGACTCCGGGATCGTGCGCGGCGACATCCGGGCGAGCTTCGGCTCGTCGTCGACGGTGGCCGACGGCATCCCCCTCACGATCGCGCTCACCGTGCGCGATGCGGCGACCGGTACGGCACTCGCGGGCCGTGGGGTGTACCTGTGGCACTGCGACCGCGACGGGAACTACTCGCTGTACAGCCGTGCCGCCGAGAACGAGAACTACCTGCGAGGCGTGCAGGAGACCGACGCGAACGGCACCGTGACCTTCACGTCGATCTACCCCGCGTGCTACTCGGGACGGTGGCCGCACATCCACTTCGAGATCTACGAGGATGTCGCCACCGCCGTCGCGACCGGGCCGATCGTCAAGACGAGCCAGATCGCGCTGCCGCCCGAGACCAACGGCGCCGTGTACGCCACGAGCGGGTACGAGCAGAGCGTGCGCAACGCCTCTCAGGTGTCGCTGCAGAGCGACAACGTGTTCGGCGACGACGGCGGCATCCACCAGCTCGCGACGATGTCGGGCTCGGTGGACGCGGGCTACACCGCCGCCCTCACGATCGGGATCTAACCGCCCTCAGGCGATGCGCCGCAGCATCTCGTGCAGCGCGAGCGCGTAGGCGTCGGCGGGCTCGGGGTGCTCGAACACCAGTCGCTCCTCGGTGCCGTCGGGGCGATGCAGCGCGATCTCGACCTCGTGCGTGTCCGGCAGGCGCCGCAGCACGCGGAATGCCCCTCGCAGCAGCTCCCGCAGCTGGTGCTCGTGCGGCAGCCACAGCGCGTCTTCGAGGGCGACGGAATCCAGCGCCCATTCGGTGGTGCCGTTGAAGGCGAGGATGCGCCCGGTCGGATACTCGCGCGGCTCGATCGTCATCTCGCTGACGGTGAAGACGTCCGCCTCGAACTCGGGCTCGTCGAGCTGGAACCTGTCGCCCGAGCGCGGGTGCCACACCAGTCCCGCGTCGCGCAGCGCGAGGGCCATCTCCGTCGAGATCATGCCAACCTCCGCTCCCATCCTGCCGTGCGCGAGGCGCGGAGTCGCGCCCCTTTAGGCTGAGCGCATGTCCACCCCTGTCGCCCTCCCCCGCGTATCGTGGGGCGCCGCCGACGCCGGGCGTCGCGCGCTCCTCATCCATGGTCTCGGCTCGACCGGCGCCCTGATGTGGCGCTACGGCGTGGCCCTCGCCGACGCGGGATGGCGAGCGGATGCCGTGGACCTGCGCGGGCACGGCACCGCTCCGCGTGCGCTGGACTACACGCTGGCGGCGTACGGCACGGACGTCGCCGCGGCGCACCCGGACGACGGCGGGCCGTGGGACCTCGTGGTGGGGCATTCGCTGGGCGGCGCGGCGGCCGTGCTCGCGTCGGCCGCCGACGCGACCTGGACGCGGCGGCTCGTTCTGGTCGACCCGGCGATCGCGCTCACCGACCACGACCGCGACATCGTGCGAGACAGCCAGACGCGGTCGTTCGACGATCCGTCGCCGGCCGCCGTGCGCGCCGAGCACCCGCACTGGCACCCCCAGGACATCGAGTTGAAGGCGCTGTCGGCGGCACAGGCGAGCCGGTGGGCCGTGGAGCAGACGAGCGCTCAGAACGAGCGGTGGGACGTGACCGAGGCCGCACTGCGGGTCGCCGTGCCCACGCACGTGATCGCCTCCGATCCCGCGGTGTACTCGCTGTTCCGCGGCAAGCCGGCGGAGGCTGCGGTCGCGCCGAATCCCCGATTCACCGTGTCGGTGGTCGCGGGGGCCGGCCACTCACCCCACCGGGACAAGCCCGAGGCGACCATCGCCGCACTGCTCGCCGGGCTCGCATGATCCGACTGTCCTACTGGACGGTGACTTCGACCCCCTGTCCGACGTCGAGCACGACGCCGACGTACGACGGCACCTCGTCGGCCAGCGCCGCGCGCAGGTCGTCGATCGGCGGCGTCCTCCCGTCGTCGGTGGTGACGGCGACCGTGGCCGTGGTGCCCGACCACTCCACGGTGTAGACGCGCGCTCCCTCGTCGTCCTTCAGCCACCGCGTCGCGGCATCCTGGATCGACACCGACCAGCGCGCCAGCGCCACCGAGACGATCGAGTTCGCCGCGAGCGGCAGCGCGATGACCAGCAGCAGCGCGCTCACGATGACATAGGCGCGCCGCCGGTTGGCCACGCGCGAGGATCCCGGTTCGGTGGCGTACCCGGCGAGCGTGAAGACGATGCTGCCGGCGATCACGAGGGCGATGACGTTGGAGAGGAACAGCCACAGCGCCCCCAGCGCGTCCGCCCACAGGCCCTGGCCGGCGCACACGCCGACGACGCCCAGCGGCGGCACCAGCGAGATCGCGATCGCGACGCCGGGGAGGATGGCGCTGAGATCGCGGCGGCACATCGCGAAGCCGCCCGCGAAGCCGGTTGCCAGCGCTGCCAGGAGATCCATGAAGCTCGGCGACGTGCGCCCGAGCACCTGGGAGTTGGTCTCCAGGCTCTGCGGCGTCGCGACGAACACCGAGAACGCCAGGCCCAGCACGATGACGATCGCCAGGCCCAACAGCACCCACAGGATCGAGCGCACCACGAGGCTGAGGTGCCCCGTGACGATGCCGAGCCCGATCGCGAGGATCGGCGTGCCCAGCGGCGCGATGATCATGGCGCCGATGACGGTGGCCGTCGAGTCGGTCAGCACGCCCGCGATCGCGATGACGCCGGCGAGGGTGAGCATGATGAGGAACCCGCTGCGTTTGCCCGCCCGGTCGCCCGAACCGAGGTCGAGCGCCTCGGTGACCTCCGCCGCGGTCTGCCGCTGGCTGGGCGGGACGAGCGAGTGCAGCACATCCGAGAGCGTCGCCATGGGCACATCATGGCGCAAGAATGGCGGGGTGACCCGATTCGACCCCACCGAGATCCTGCCCGACGAACTGCTCGAGCGGTTCCGTGCGCGGGCGGCCGTCCACGACCGGGAGAACACGTTCCCCGACGACGACCTGGCCGACCTGAAGGCCGCCGGCTACCTCGCCGTCCTGGTGCCCGCAGAGCTCGGCGGGGCGGGACTGGGGCTGGCGGAGGCATCCGCTCTCCAGCAGCGCCTGGCGGGCGCGGCACCCGCGACGGCGCTCGCGATCAACATGCACCTGGTGTGGACGGGCGTGGCCAAGGTGCTCGCCGACCGCGGCAGCGACGACCTGCGGTTCGTGCAGGAGGGCGCGGCGGCCGGCGAGGTCTTCGCGTTCGGGATCAGCGAGGCCGGCAACGACCTGGTGCTGTTCGGGAGCGGGACGGATGCCGCGCCCCTCCCCGACGGCGGCTACGCGTTCACCGGCACCAAGATCTTCACCTCGCTGGCCCCGGTGTGGACGCAGCTGGGCCTGCACGGCCTGGACACCTCGTCGCCCGACGAGCCGCGCATGGTCTACGCGTTCGTGCCGCGCTCCGAGGTGCAGGCGGGCCGTGTCGTGGTGCGCGACGACTGGGACACGCTGGGCATGCGCGGCACGCAGTCGCGCACGACCCAGCTGCGGGATGCCGTCGCCCCCGCCGATCGCATCGTGCGGCGCCTCGCGCCCGGCCCCAACCCCGACCCGCTGGTGTTCGGCATCTTCAGCGTGTTCGAGCTGCTGCTCGCGTCGGTGTACACCGGGATCGCGCGGCGCGCGCTGGAGCTCGCGGTCGACGCCGCGGGCCGGCGCACCTCCAAGCGGACCGGCAAGGCCTACAGCCAGGACCCCGACATCCGCTGGCGCATCGCGGGGATGGCGCTCGCCTACGACGCCCTGCCGCCGCAGATCGAGGCGCTCGCGCGCGACGTCGACGGCCTCGCCGACCACGGCGCGCGCTGGTTCTCGCTGCTCGCCGGGGTCAAGCACCGCGCCGTGACCGCGGCGAAGTCGATCGTCGACGAGGCCGTGCTGGTCGCGGGCGGCTCGTCGTACTTCTCCGCCAACGAGCTCAGCCGCCTGTACCGCGACGTGCTCGCGGGACTGTTCCACCCGTCCGATCCCGAGTCGGCGCATTCCACGGTGGCCACCGCCTGGCTCGGCCCGATCGAGGACTGAGCCGATGACGCGGATGCCGACCACCGCGGTGAGCGAGCCGCTCGCCCTGAGCCCCGCCGATCAGGAACGCCGCCGTGGCCTGCGCACGATGAAGGGCGTCGCACTCGGTGCGCTGGTGTTCATGGCCGTGCTCTTCGCGTTCTCGTTCGCGTTCCAGCAGGACGTGCCCGCGCTGGCGTACGTGCGGGCGGCGGCCGAGGGCGGCATGGTCGGGGCGCTGGCCGACTGGTTCGCGGTGACGGCGCTGTTCCGGCATCCGCTGGGCATTCCGATCCCGCACACCGCGATCATCCCGAGCCGCAAGGACGAGATCGGCCGGACGCTGGGCGAGTTCGTCGAGACCGAGTTCCTGCGCGGCGACGTGGTGCGCACCAAGCTCGACCAGACGGCGATGGCCGCCCGGCTCGGCGATTGGCTGCGCACCCCCGCCCACGCCGAGCGCGTGACGGCGGAGGCCTCCGTGATGGCGGGGAGCGTGCTGCGGGCGCTCAGCGACGACGACGTGCGCGACGTCATCGAGGAGCTCGCGCGCGAGCATCTGATCGCGCCCGAGTGGGGTCCCCCGCTGGGCGAGTGGCTGGAGCGGATCATCGACGCCGGCGCCCACCACGGCGCGGTCGACCTCGCCGCCGACAGCATCGCGGCATGGCTGGACGCCAACCACGCCGCCTTCTCGGGCCTCGTCTCGCGCCGGCTGCCCGCGTGGGTGCCCGGGGTCGCCCACCGGTTCGTCGACGACACCGTCTACAACGAGGCGGTGAAGTTCGTCGCCGCCGTGCGGGCCGACCCCCGGCATCCCGCCCGCATCGCGATCGACGGCTACCTCGCGCGCCTCGCGGGCAACCTGCAGCACGACCCCGCCACCATCGGGCGCTTCGAAGACGCGAAGCTCGCGGTGTTCGACAGCCCGCGCGTGCGCGAGCTCGCCGCCGAGGCGTGGGCCACGGCCAAGACGGGCCTGCTGCGCTCGCTCGCCGACCCCGACAGCGGGCTGCGCCGCCGCGCCGCCGAAGCACTGGCCGACCTCGGCGAACGGCTGACGACGGATGCCGCCCTCCAGCGCCGCGTGGACTCCTGGGTCACCGAGGCCGCGGTGTTCCTGGTCGACCGGTACCGGCACGACATCGCGTCGATCATCACCGACACGGTCGAGCGGTGGGACCCGAAGGAGACGACGGAGAAGATCGAGCTCATGGTCGGCCGCGACCTGCAGTACATCCGTCTGAACGGCACCATCGTCGGGGCGCTGGCGGGGCTCGCGATCTTCTCGATCGCCCACGCCCTGCTCGGCTGACATCCGGCGTCGCCGCCCTGCCGGTGCGGAGGCCGCGCGAGTACCCTGAGACCCGTGGACGACGCCCCCCGCTCCGCCCCACCCGCGCAGCTGCTGTTCGCCTACGGCACGCTGCAGCACCCCGACGTGCAGCTGGACATCTTCGGCCGGCTGATCGGCGGTGAGGCCGACGTGCTGCCGGGCTACACCGTCGACTACGCCGAGATCGCCGACACCCGCGTCGTCGACCTGTCCGGCCTGTCGGTGCACCCCGTCGTGCGCGAGACCGGCAACCCGCTCGACAAGGTCGTGGGCGTGGCGCTGCAGGTGACCGAGGAGGAGCTCGACGCGTCGGACGAGTACGAGGTCGCCCTCTACCGGCGCGTCTCGGTGGTCCTCGCGAGCGGGCGTGCCGCGTGGGTCTACGTGTCGGCGTGACGGGCCGGTAGCGTCGGAACGTGACGCTTCCGCATGACGCCCTCTGGCCGCGCGCAGGCGCGTGGCCGCCCATCGACGACGGCGGCTGGGATGCCGCGATCCTCGGCGTGCCCGCCTTCCGCACCTCGCTCTCCCCGACCGGCGCCCACGCGACCCCGGCAGCGATCCGCGAGGCGCTGCGCCGGTACAGCCCGACCCTTCTCGGTCCCCCGCGGATCGACCTGAACGAGGTGCTGCGCATCGCCGATGCCGGCGACATCGACGAGCCGGACGGACCGGCGGGCGAGGCATCCGTCCGCGCCGGCGTGACGGCGCTGCGGGAGCGGGCCGACCTCGTCGTCGCGCTCGGCGGCGACAACTCGATCACGTACCCGGTGGCGCAGGGCGCAGGGGCCGCCGGCCTCATCACGATCGACGCCCACTTCGACCTGCGCGACGGCGTCTCCAACGGCTCGCCGGTGCGCCGGCTCGCCGCGGACGGCCTCGACGGCCGGCGGATCGTGCAGCTGGGCATCGCCGACTTCGCGAACTCCGTCGCCTACGCGCAGCGCGCGGCCGACCTCGGCATCACCGTCGTGACGATGGACGATGTGCGCCGCCGGGGCGCGGCCGACGTCATGGCCGAGGCGCTGGAGATCGCCGGCGCCGGAGGCGGCGCGATCCACCTCGACATCGACGTGGACGTGTGCGACCGATCGGTGGCGCCGGGCTGCCCGGCGTCGGTTCCGGGAGGACTGGCGGCGTGGGAGCTGCGCGCGCTCGTGCGGGAGGCGGCATCCGATGCCCGCCTGCACAGTGCCGACATCGCCGAGGTCGACGCGACGGCGGATGCCCCCGACGGGCGCACCGTCCGCCTTGCGGCGCTGTGCGTACTGGAGCTCCTGGCCGGTCTGGCGGTGCGGCGATGATCCGCCTCGCGCTCGTGCGACACGCGAAGTCGGACTGGGGCGATGTGAGCCTGGACGACCACGACCGGCCGCTCAACGACCGCGGCATGCGCGATGCGCCGCGCATGGCGACGCGGCTGGCGGCATCCGGGTTCCGGCCCGACGTCATCCTGTCCAGCACCGCCGTCCGCGCGCGCACGACCGCCGAGGCGTTCGCCGCCGAACTCGGCGTCGCGGTCTCGCTCGACCCCGAGCTGTACGGCGCGCCGGCTCGGACGCTGCTGGCCGCCGCCGCGGCGACGCGCGCGGGCTCGGTCGTCGTCGTCGCGCACGACCCGGGGATGAGCGTGCTCGCCGCGCGCCTGTCGGACGACGGGATCGGGCACATGCCCACGTGCGCGGTCGCGACCTTCACGTGGCAGCACGACGACTGGGATGTCGCCGCCGCACTCGATCCCGACGAGTGGACGTTCGACGCGCCCCGCTGACGGGCGGCCGGGTCAGCCTTCGGCGCCGCCGACCCACACCCGGTGCACGATCGGCACGCCGGGACGATAGGCCAGGTGCACGCGCGTCGGGGCGTCGAGCATCACGAGGTCGGCGCGCATGCCGGGTGCGAGCACCCCGACATCGTCGCGGCGCAGCGCGCGGGCGCCGCCTGCGGTGGCGGCCCACACCGCCTCGCGCGGGGTCATCCCCATCTCGCGCACGGCCAGCGCGATCATGAGCGGCATCGAGCTCGTGAAGCTCGATCCTGGATTGCAGTCGCTTGCGAGGGCCACCGTGACGCCGGCGTCGATGAGCCGGCGCGCGTCGGGGTAGGGCTGCCGCGTCGAGAACTCCACGCCCGGCAGCAGCGTGGCCACCGTCCCGGAGCCTGCCAGCGCGGCGACGTCGTCGTCGTCGAGGTAGGTGCAGTGATCGACGGATGCGGCCCCCATCGCCACCGCCAGGCGCACGCCCTCGCCGGGGCCGAGCTGGTTGCCGTGCACGCGCGGCTCGAGGCCGTGCGCCATCCCGGTCGCGAGGATGCGCCGCGACTCCTCCGGAGTGAACGCGCCGCGCTCGCAGAACACGTCGATCCACCGGCTGTGCGGCGCGCACGCGCGGAGCATCTCGTCGCACACCAGGTCGACGTACGCCTCCCGGTCGTCGGCGTACTCGGCAGGGACGACGTGCGCCCCGAGGAAGGTGACCTCGGAAGTGACCTCCGCCGCCAGCCGTGCGAGCCGAGCCTCGTCGGCGACGGTGAGCCCGTAGCCCGTCTTGATCTCGAACGTCGTGGTCCCCTGCCGGCGCAGCTCCGCCACGAAGGCCGCCAGGCGCGCCCGCAGCTCGTCGTCGCTCGCGGCGCGGGTCGCCGCGACGGTACGCCGTATGCCCCCTGCGGCATACGGCGTACCCGTCATCCGCGCCTCGAACTCGTCGGCGCGGTCGCCGCCGAACACGAGGTGCGTGTGGCTGTCGACGAAGCCCGGGATGACGGCACGCCCCCCGGCGTCCACCACCGCGAGGCCTTCGCCGTGCGGTGCCGTGTCGTGGGGTCCGATCCACGCGATGCGGTCGCCCTCGAGCAGCACTGCGGCGTCTTCCCGTGTGCCGCACGGGTCGCCCGGCGCAGCGACGTTGGTGGTCAGCTCGCCGATGTTGGTGATCAGCGTCGCGCTCACGGCATCCGCCCCCTCATGTGTCGGAGTGTCCTGTGTCCGTCAGACGTCGGTGTCGAGCATGGGCACGTTCAGGCCGCGCTCGCGCGCGACCTCCTCGGCCCGGGCGTAGCCCGCGTCGACGTGGCGCATGACGCCGGTGCCCGGGTCGTTGGTGAGCACGCGCTCGAGCTTCTCGGCGGCCAGCGCCGTGCCGTCGGCGACCGTCACCTGCCCGGCGTGGATGCTGCGCCCGATGCCGACGCCGCCGCCGTGGTGGATCGACACCCAGGACGCACCGCTCGCGGTGTTGAGCAGGGCGTTCAGCAGCGGCCAGTCGGCGATCGCGTCGGAGCCGTCGGCCATCGCCTCGGTCTCGCGGTACGGCGAGGCGACCGATCCCGCGTCGAGGTGGTCGCGGCCGATCACGATCGGCCCCGCCAGCTCGCCCGAGGCGACCATCTCGTTGAACTTCAGCCCCGCGAGGTGGCGCTCCTTGTAGCCGAGCCAGCAGATGCGGGCCGGGAGCCCCTCGAAGTGCACGGCGTCGCCGGCCTTGTCGAGCCAGCGCACCAGCCCGGCGTTCTCGGGGAACAGCGCCTTGACGGCCTCGTCGGTCTTGCGGATGTCTTCCGGGTCGCCCGAGAGCGCCACCCAGCGGAACGGTCCGCGGCCCTCGGCGAACTGCGGACGGATGTACGCCGGCACGAAGCCGGGGAACGCGAAGGCGCGCTCGAAGCCGCCAAGCTGCGCCTCGGCGCGGATGGAGTTGCCGTAGTCGAACACCTCGGCGCCGGCATCCTGGAAGCCCACCATGGCGGCGACGTGCTTGGCCATCGAACCGCGCGCGCGGGCCGTGAACGCCTCGGGGTCGCGGGATGCCTCCGCCTTCCACTCCTCGAACGCGATGCCCACCGGGAGGTAGGCCAGCGGGTCGTGGGCGCTGGTCTGGTCGGTGACGATGTCGACGGTGAGCTCGCCCGCCTGGTGGCGCAGCAGGACGTCGCCGAACACCTCGGCGGCGTTGCCGACGACGCCGACCGACAGCGCCTGGCCCGCCTCCTTGGCGGCGACGACCCGCGCGAGGGCGGCGTCGAGGTCGGTGGTGTACTCGTCGAGGTAGCCGTGCTCGACGCGGCGGGCCAGGCGCGACTCGTCGACGTCCACGATGAGCACCGCTCCCCCGTTGAGCGTCACGGCCAGCGGCTGAGCGCCGCCCATGCCGCCGGCGCCACCGGTGAGGGTGAGGGTGCCCGACAGGTCGTCGCGGCCGAGCGAGCGCGCCACCGCGGCGAAGGTCTCGTACGTGCCCTGCAGGATGCCCTGCGTGCCGATGTAGATCCACGAGCCCGCGGTCATCTGGCCGTACATCGTGAGACCCAGCTCCTCGAGGCGCCGGAACTCCGGCCACGTGGCCCAGTCCCCCACGAGGTTCGAGTTCGCGATGAGCACGCGCGGCGCCCACTCGTGGGTACGGAAGACGCCGACCGGCTTTCCCGATTGCACGAGCAGCGTCTCGTCGGGCTCGAGTTCGTCGAGCGTGCGCACGATGGCGTCGAACGCCTCCCAGCTGCGGGCGGCGCGTCCGGTGCCGCCGTAGACCACGAGGTCCTCCGGGTGCTCGGCGACCTCGGGGTCGAGGTTGTTCATCAGCATGCGCTTGGCGGCTTCCGCGCCCCAGCTCTTCGCGGTGCGCTCGGGGCCGCGCGGGGCGCGGACGGCGTGTTCGCCGATCCCGCGGGCGGTGGTCTCGGTCATCGACATCGTCACTCCTTCGTGGTGGTCTGGTAGGCGGCCTCGGCGACGGCGCCGGACGCGACGAGCACGGTCACGGCCTCCATCTCGGGCGACAGGAAGCGGTCGGGGCCGGGCCCGCCGGCGACGGTGCGCACCAGGTCGCGCACGGCGCCGGTGGCGACGCCCGGCTGCAGCGGCGCGCGCAGGTCGAGGGCGCGCGCGGCCGTCAGCACCTCGATCGCGAGCACCCTGGAGAGCCCGTCGATCGCGCGACGGAGCTTGCGGGCGGCGGCCCACCCCATCGAGACGTGGTCCTCCTGCATCGCTGACGACGGGATGGAGTCGACGGATGCCGGGACCGCGAGGCGCTTGAGCTCCGAGACGATCCCCGCCGCAGCGTACTGGGCGATCATGAAGCCCGAGTCCACGCCGACCTCGTCGGCGAGGAACGGCGGCAGGCCGTGGCTGCGGGCGGGGTCCAGGGCACGGTCGGTGCGCCGCTCCGAGATCGAGGCGACGTCGGCCACCGCGATCGCAAGGAAGTCCAGCACGTACGCGACCGGCGCGCCGTGGAAGTTGCCGTTGGACTCGACGCGCCCGTCGTCGGTGATGACGGGGTTGTCGACGGCGGCGGCCAGCTCGCGCGAGGCGATGAGCAGCGCATGGTCGGCGGTGTCGCGGGCGGCGCCGTGCACCTGCGGCGAGCACCGCAGCGAGTACGCGTCCTGCACGCGGGTGCACACCGCCGGGTCGCGGTGCGAGGCGACGATCGGGGAGCCCGCGAGCACGGCGCGCACGTTCGCGGCCGACACGGCCTGCCCGACCTGGGGGCGCAGCGCCTGCAGGTCGGCGGCGAACACGGCGTCGGTGCCCAGCTGCGACTCCACCGACATCGCGGCGGCGACGTCGGCCGTGTCCAGCAGCACCGAGAGGTCGTGGAGCGCGAGCAGCAGCATCCCGAGCATCCCGTCGGTACCGTTGATGAGCGCCAGTCCCTCCTTCTCGCGCAGCACGAGCGGAGTGATGGATGCCGCCGCCAGCGCGTCGGCCGCATCGACCTCGTCGCCGGCAGCGGTGCGCACCCGGCCCTCGCCCATGGCGGCGAGCGCGACGTGCGAGAGCGGGGCGAGGTCGCCCGAGCACCCGAGCGAGCCGTACTCTCGCACGATCGGGGTGATGCCGGCGTTGAGCATCGCGGCGTACGTCTCGACGACGAGCGGGCGCACCCCGGTGTGCCCGGTGGCCAGGGTCTGCAGGCGCAGAAGCATCAGGGCGCGCACGACCTCGCGCTCGACCTCAGCGCCGGTGCCGGCCGCGTGGGAGCGGATGAGGCTCGCCTGCAGCTGCATGCGCCGCTCGGGCGCGATGAAGGTGGTGGCCAGCGCGCCGAACCCCGTGGAGATGCCGTAGTGCGGCTCCGGGTCGTCGGCGAGGCCTTCGACGAGGGCGCGGGAGGCGACGACGCGATCCCGCGCCTCGGGGGCGATGTCGACGACGACGCCGTGGCGTGCGACGGCCACGACCTCCTCGGGACGAAGGGGTGCGGCGCCGACGGTGACGACGGTCTCGGTCAGTACGCTCATGCTCCGATTCCACACCGCGCGGGTGCCGCACGACACCGGGTCGTGGCATCCTGTGTCTGTCATGCCAGACAGTTCACCGACGCGCCCGCAGGTGCCCGCCGCCGACCAGACGCTGCGGATCCTGTCGTTCCTCGCGCGCCAGCGCGGGCCGGCGCCGGCACGATCGATCGCGACGGCACTCGGCATCCCGCGGTCGACGGTGTACCACCTGCTGGCGACCCTGCAGGAGCACCAGTTCGTCGTGCACCTGCCCGAGGACCGCCGCTGGGGACTGGGTCTGGCCGCCTTCGAGCTGGCCGGCGGCTATGCCCGTCAGGAGCCGCTGGCTCGCCTCGGCCGCCCCGTGCTGGCCGACCTCGCCGACCGCGCCGGCGAGAGCGCGCACCTGGCCGTCATGCATGGCCGGGACGTGCTGTACATCGTCGAGGAGCGGGCGCCGCGGCGGCCCGCGCTCGTCACCGACGTGGGCGTGCGCCTGCCCGCGCACCTGACCGCGACGGGAAGGGCGATGCTCTCCGCACTCCCCCGCGAGCAGGTGCGGGCGCTGTTCCCGGATGCCGCCGCCTTCGCCGATCGCACCGGCCGCGGTCCGCGCCGCCCCGGCGAGCTGCGTGAGATGCTGCGCGACGTCCGGTCGCGCGGGTACGCGGTGGAGGACGGCGAGGTCACCCTCGGCATGCGTTCGGTCGGGGTGGTGGTGCGCGATCACGCCGGATGGCCGGCCGCTGCCATCGCGCTCACGTGGCCCGTGCCGGAATCGTCGGGCACCGCCGTGTCGGCCGATCCGACGACGGAGCTCGCCGCGCGCGCCGCGGCCGCGGCCGCGGAGCTGGAACGCCGTATCGGACGCACCCGCCGCGGCTGAGGGACCGGCTCAGCCCAGGTGCTCGTCCAGCAGAGCGACGATCTCGCGGTATCCGCGCGCGGCGGCGAGTTCGCGCGGAGTCGTGCCCTCCCCGTCGGGCAGGCGCGGATCGGCACCGCCCTCCAGGAGAAGCCGCACGATCTCCTGGTGCGCCGCGCCGCCGTCGCTCAGCACGATGGCCTCGATGAGCGCCGTCCACCCGAGCCGGTTGACGTGATCGAGGTCGGAGCCTGCGGCGATGAGGAGCGCCACCGTCGAGACGTGGCCCCGCTCGCTCGCGGGGATCACCGCGATGCCGCCGTAGCGGTTGGTGACCGTGAGGTCGCCGCCGGCATCCAACGCGGCGCGCACGACCTCGTCGAAGCCGTTCGCCCCGGCATAGAGCAGCACCGAGTCGCGCAGGTCGTCTCGGACGTTCACGTCGGCGCCGTCGGCGATGAGCCGCAGCGCCGCGGCGCGGTCGCCCCGCTTGAGCGCCGCCACCGCATCGAGGCCGAGCCGCTCCGCCTGGCCCGCCGTCATCAGTCGACCTGCGCGACGGTGCCGCCGGTCAGGTGCACCAGTTCGTCGTACGTGAGCGGGAACACCGTGTGGGGCGTGCCGCCGGCAGCCCAGATCTCGGGGTAGGCGGCCAGGTCGCGGTCGACGACGGTGAGGAGCGGGGCGGGGTGCCCGGTCGGCGCGACGCCGCCGATCGCCTGCCCCGTCGCCTCGCGCACCTGCTCGGGCGTCGCGCGCTGGATCCTGTCCCGGCCCAGGCGCGCGGCGAGCGCGGCGGTGTCGACGCGGTGCGCGCCGCTGGTCATGACCAGGAGCGGCTCCCCGTCGCTGAAGAACACCAGGCTGTTGGCGATCGCGCCCACCTCGACCCCGAGCGCCTCGGCGGCCAGCACGGCCGTGGAGGCGGCATCCGGAAGCACCACGATGTCGCCGGCGATGCCCGCGGCGCGCAGCGCGTCGTGGACGAGTCGGCTGCGGGCGGGGAGGGAGGCGGGGGCTGTCTGCTCGGTCACGCGCCCAGCCTACGAGTCCGCGCCGACGCCCCGCGCGAGGATCTCGCCGTGGGGCATCAGGAGCCAGCCGTCGTCGGAGGCGGCCCATTCGCGCCACCCGTCCGAGATGCGCTGCAGCAGCGCGTCGTCGGCGCCGGTCGCCCGCGCGCCGTCGGCGAACGCCGACTGCAGCACCCGGTCGGCCCACATGCCTCCCCACCACGCGCGGTCCGCCTCGTCCTCGAACAGCCACAGCGACGCCGTGGCGCGGACGTCGGCCAGGCCCGCCTCGCGCGCCCACGCCCTCAGGCGGCGCCCGGCCGCCGGTTCGCCCGCGACGCTGCGATGGGTCGCGAGGTACAGCGCGAGCCATTCGTCCAGCGCCGGGATGAGCGGGTACCAGATGACCCCCTCGTAGTCGACGTCCCGTGCCGCCACGAGCCCGTCCGGCCCGGCGACGCGGCCGAGCTCGCGGAGCATCTCCACCGGCCGGTCGACGTGCTGCAGGACCTGGTGGGCGTGCACCACGTCGAACTCGCCGCCCCGATACGGCAGCGCGTACGCGTCGCCGACCTCGAACGAGAGCCCGGGCGCGGTGTGGTCGGCCGCGGCCTGCGCGACGACGTCGGCGGAGGCATCCGTGCCCACCACCCGGCCGGGCGCGACGAGGGCTGCGAGATCGGCCGTGATCGTGCCCGGTCCGCTGCCGACGTCGAGGATCGAGACGCCAGGCCGCAGGTGAGGCAGCAGATACGCGGCGGAGTTCTCGGCGGTGCGCCAGCGGTGCGACCGCAGCACGCTCTCGTGATGACCGTGGGTGTACGCGTCGGGCATGCGTCGATGCTAGCGATCCGGCGCACTCTGCCGCCTCCTGCCCACTCCGCATTGACAGAACGACGCAATCTGCACAATCGCCGTCGACACGGTTGAACAATCCGCCGGACCGGTGTGCAATGGGAGATGGATGCCGCAAAGCCGCGGCGTCCGCAGCGCACTGCCCACGAGGCCCGCCGAAGGAAGTATCGCGATGACGCACACCCATCCCTCTCTGCCCCTGCCCGATTTCGCACACGAGCGGGTGGAGGTGATCACCGGGCGGCGCAGCGGTCTGTTCATCGCCGTGGCGCTGCACTCGTCGGTGCTGGGCTCCGCGCTCGGCGGCGCTCGGCTGTGGACCTACCCGCGCTGGACCGACGCGCTCGGCGACGCGCTGCGGCTGTCGGCGGCCATGACCCTCAAGAACGCCGCGGCCGGTCTCGACGCCGGTGGCGGCAAGTCGGTCATCGCGCTTCCTCCCGGCACCTCCCTCGACGAGGAGCGCCGCCGTGCCGCCTTCCTCGACCTCGGAGACGCGGTCGAGTCCCTGCACGGCCTGTACCGCACCGCCGAGGACGTGGGATCGACCACCGAGGACATGCTCGTCGTGAGCGAGCGCACCGAGCACGTGGTGGGCCTTCCCGACGCGGTGGGCGGCTCGGGCGAGCCGGCGGGTCCGACCAGCCTCGGCGTGTACGAGTCGCTGCGCGCGAGCCTCGAGCGGGTCACCGGCTCCGCCGACGTCGCCGGGCGCCGCATCACGGTCTCGGGCCTGGGCCAGGTGGGCAGCCGCCTGGCCGTGCGTCTGTCGGCCGAGGGCGCGCGCCTCACGGTCACCGACGTCAACCCGGCCAAGCGCGACCTCGCGGTCGAGCTCGAGGCGGACTGGGCGGTCCCGGGCGAGGAGCACCTCGTCCCCGCCGACGTGTTCGTCCCCGCCGGCATCGGGGGCCTGCTGACCGACGAGGTCATCGACGCGCTCGACGCGAAGGCGGTGTGCGGCCCCGCCAACAACCCGCTCGCCGACCACAGCGGCGCCGCGCGCCTGGCCGGGCGCGGCATCCTGTACGCACCCGATTTCGTCGTGAACGCGGGCGGCGTGATCTACCTCGACCTCGAGGCGAAGAAGCTCGGCACGCGCGCCGAGATCATGGGGCGCGTGGCGAACATCGGCGACACCGTGCGCCGCATCTTCGACGAGGCCGAGGCGCGCGGCGTCACGCCCCTCGAGGCGGCGGAGGGCCTGGCCGCCGAGCGCCTTGCCGCAGGCGGCCGCCAGCACGCGCTCGCGCACTGAGCCCTGCGCCCCGGCCGCGATCGCGACGGCCGGGGCGCTGCGCAGGCATGCTGAGACTGCGTCCCACTGCGTGCGGAATCGGGTACCACCGCGCCGAGGCGAGGTGGCATGATGGTCGCACGGGGCGCCGGATGGCGCCTACGACGGCGCCGTCGCCCCGCCCGATCAAAGGAGATCCGGTGTTCACCAGCCTGCAGTCCGATGTCGAGATCCCCGAGCTCAGCATCTACGACTACCTGTTCGCGAGTCTGACCGACGAGGATCTCGGTCGCATCGCCCTGATCGACCCGGCCACCGGAGCCGAGACCACCTACGGCGCCCTGCGCGCGCAGATCGACCTGTTCGCGGGAGCCCTCGCCGCGCGCGGCGTCGGCACCGAGACCACGGTGGGCCTGCTGTGCCCCAACGTCCCCGCGTTCGCCACGGTCTTCCACGGCATCCTGCGCGCCGGCGCGACGGTCACCACCGTGAATTCGCTGTACACCGCCGGCGAGATCGAGAAGCAGCTGCGGGATGCCGAGGCCACCTGGCTCGTGACCGTCAGCCCGCTGCTGCCCCAGGCCTCGACGGCGGCCGAGGCCGTCGGCATCCCCCACGACCGCGTCATCGTGCTCGACGGCGCCGCGGGCCACCCGAACCTGCGGGCACTGCTCGGTGAGGGCGCTCCGGCACCGGAGGTCACGTTCGACCCGGCGACCCACGTGGCGGTGCTGCCGTACTCGTCGGGCACGACCGGCATCCCCAAGGGCGTGATGCTCAGCCACCGCAACCTCGTGGCGAACGTGGCGCAGTGCCGGGTCGCGCTCGACCTCAGCGCGGACGACCGCGTGCTCGCGGTGCTGCCGTTCTTCCACATCTACGGCATGACGGTGCTGCTGAACCTGGCGCTGCGCCAGCGGGCGAGCCTGGTGACGATGCCGAAGTTCGACCTCGTCGAGTTCCTGACGAACATCCAGAAGTTCCAGTGCACCTACCTCTACATCGCCCCGCCGATCGCGGTGGCGCTCGCGAAGCACCCGATCGTCGACCAGTTCGACATCTCCAGCGTGCACACGGTGTTCTCGGGCGCGGCGCCGCTGGACGGCGAGACCGCCGAGACGGCCGGCCGCCGCATCAACGCGCGCATGATGCAGGGCTACGGCATGAGCGAGCTCAGCCCCGTCTCGCACGCCATGCCGGTGGACCGCTACGACATCCCCGTCAGCTCGGTGGGCGTCATGCTCCCGAACACGCTCAACAAGCTGATCGACACCGAGACCGGCGAGGAGATCACCGAGGTCGGCCCGGAGGGCGTCACCAAGCCCGGCGAACTGTGGGTGAAGGGCCCCAACGTCATGCTGGGCTACCTCAACCAGCCGCAGGCGACCGCCGACACGCTCGACGAGGACGGCTTCCTCCACACCGGCGACATCGCGGTCTACCACGAGGGCGGCTACTTCTCGATCGTCGATCGTGTGAAGGAGCTCATCAAGTACAAGGGCTACCAGATCGCCCCCGCCGAGCTCGAGGCGCTGCTGCTCGGGCACCCGAAGGTGATGGATGCCGCCGTCATCGGCGTGCTCGACGACGACAAGCAGGAGATCCCCAAGGCCTTCATCGTCGCCGCCCCCGACTCCGGCCTCACCGAGGACGAGGTGATGGCGTTCGTCGCCGAGCAGGTCGCGCCGCACAAGAAGGTGCGCCGGGTCGAGTTCATCGACGCGATCCCCAAGTCGACGGCGGGAAAGATCCTCCGCAAGGACCTGCGGGCGCGCGAAGCCGCCGCCGTCTGACCCGCATCACGACGGATGCCCCGGCGAACGCGTTTCGCCGGGGCATCCGTGCGCCGCGCCACTAGGTTGGCGCCATGGACGGACTCTGGCTCGCGGCGCTCAGCGGCCTCATCGGCGGCGGCACCCTCCTGGTCGGCGCAGCCGTCGCCTGGTACGTCGACATCCCCCAGCGCGTGGTCGCCGGGATCATGGCGGTCGGCGCGGGCGTGCTCATCTCGACGCTGGCGTTCGAGCTCGTCGAGGAGGCCGCGGCCGACGGCGGCCTGATCCCCACCACGGTCGGGTTCCTCGGCGGCGCAATCCTGTACATCGTCGCCGACCAGCTGGTGTCACGTCCGAAGAAGAAGAAGGCCGTCGTCGTGGCCGACGTCGACACCGTCGACGGCGATGGGGGCGCGAGCATCGTCATCCGGCGCGCCGGGGCGGTCGGCGCCGCGAGCGGGGCGGGCCTCGTGATCGCGATCGGCGCGCTGATCGACGGCATCCCGGAGTCCATCGTGATGGGCCTGTCGGTGCTGCAGGGCGGCATCAGCATCCCGATCGTGGCGGCGATCGCGATCAGCAACTTCCCCGAGGGGCTCGGCTCCACCGCTGCGCTCAAGCGCGGCGGCAGCAGCGGACGGTTCGTCGCGCTGCTGTGGAGCGGCATCGCGCTCGTGACGGTCGTCGCCTCGATGCTCGGGTTCGCCGCGTTCCAGTCGGCGCCGGCGAACCTCATCGCGCTGATCACCACGATCGCCGCGGGCGGGCTGCTCGCGATGGTGTGCAACACGATGATCCCGGAGGCGTTCGACGAGCAGCACGCGCTGACCGGGCTGTGGGCGACGATCGGCTTCCTGGGCGCGTTCCTCCTGCACGAACTCGCCGGCTGAGCGCATCGATGCCACAGTGAGGAGCATGAGGTTCCTCCGCTGGCTGGTCCGCTACCCCGTCGTGTGGCTCACCGTCCTCGTCCTGATCGCGGTGCTGATCCTGGACGCGTCCGGGGCGACGCGCACGTCGAAATGGCTCGCGATCGTCTACGTGAGCGTGGTCATCGCCTGGACGCTCATCGGCATGATCCGCGACGTGCTGCGCGGGCACATCGGCCTCGACATCCTCGCCGTCGTGGCGATGATCGCGACGCTCGCCGTCGGCGAGTACGTGGCGTCGCTGGTGATCGTGCTGATGCTCTCGGGCGGCGAGGCGCTCGAGGACTACGCCAGCCGGCGCGCCAAGCGCGAGCTCACCGCCCTCCTGGACCGCTCGCCGCAGGTCGCGCACGTGCTGGTGCACCCGCACGCCGACAGCGACGAGGTGCAGGACACGGATGCCGACGACGTGCGCGTCGGCGACATCCTCCTGGTCCGCCCCGCAGAGATCGTGCCGGTCGACGGCGAGCTGCTGAGCGACGACGGAACGTTCGACGAGTCGTCGCTGACCGGCGAGAGCCTGCCCGTGCATCACGTCGCCGGGGACGAGGTGCTCTCGGGCTCCGTCAACGGCACGCGTGCCGTCCGCGTCCGGGCCCTCCGCCGCAGCGCCGACAGCCAGTACCAGCAGATCGTCGAGCTCGTGAAGCAGGCGCAGGACGACCGCGCGCCCACGGTGCGGCTGGCCGACCGTTTCGCGATCCCGTTCACCGCGGTCTCTCTCGTGATCGCGGGCGCGGCCTGGGCGATCTCGGGCGATCCCACCCGCTTCGCCGAGGTGCTCGTGCTGGCCACGCCCTGCCCGCTCCTGATCGCCGCCCCGGTGGCCTTCCTCGGCGGGCTCTCGCGCGCCGCGAAGGCCGGCGTCATCGTCAAGGGCGGCGCCGTGATCGAGCAGCTCGCCCGCATCCGCTCGGCGACGTTCGACAAGACCGGCACCCTCACCGAGGGCAGGCCCGACCTCGTCTCGGTCGATCCGGCGGGCGATATGGACGCCGACGAGCTGCTCGCCCTCGCCGCCTCGGCGGAGCAGTACTCCAGCCACGTGCTCGCCGACGGCATCCGTCGGGCGGCGGCATCCCGCGGCATCGCGCTGCGCACCGCCACCGAGGCGCACGAGGCCGCCACGAACGGCGTCACCGCCGTGATCGAAGGACGCACCGTCGTGGTCGGCAAGCCGGCGTACATCGAGTCCCTGGCGCCGGACACCGTGCGACGGGACATCGACTCCGGCGAGGCCGCGGCATACGTGGCGGTGGACGGCCGGTTCGCCGGCGTGCTGGTGCTGGCCGACGACCCGCGCCCCGAGTCTGCGGCGGTCGTCTCGTGGCTGCGCGACCACGGCGTGGAGCGCATCGCGATGCTCACCGGCGACGCGCGGCCGACCGCCGACGCGGTCGCCCGCAGCGTCGGCATCACCGACGTGTACGCCGAGCTGCTGCCGCCGGAGAAGGTGCACCTGGCGGCGCAGATCCGCCCCCGCCCCGTGCTGATGGTCGGCGACGGCGTCAACGACGCACCCGTGCTCGCGGCCGCCGACGTCGGCGTCGCGATGGGCGCCAAGGGGTCCACCGCGGCGGGCGAGGCCGCTGACGCCGTGGTGCTCAAGGACTCGCTGATCGGCGTCGCCGAGGCGGTGTCGATCGGCAAGCACACGCTGCGGGTCGCCTACACCGCGATCTGGATCGGCATCGCGCTCAGCATCGGCCTGATGCTCATCGCCACCACCGGCGTGATCCCGGCCGTCGCCGGCGCGCTCATCCAGGAGGGCGTCGACCTCGCCACGATCCTCTACGCGCTGCGGGCGCTCACCGGGCCCGCGACCGGTCTCGCGGCGCCCTCGCCGGCGCCCGCGCCGGCAGCTGCGACCGCGGCGCGGTGACCAGCGCCGCGGCTGCGGCATCCGCTCGCCTCAGGCGAGCCCGGCGGTCGCGAGCGTCTCGCGCCGCGCAAGCAGTGCCGTCGCCGCGCCGAGTGCGACCGCGGCGACCGCCACCCAGATCAGGGTGCGGAAGTCGACCACGACGAGCAGCCCCGCGCCGATCGTCGAGACGAGGGTCTGCGGCAGGTTGACGACGACGTTCGCCGCGGCTCCGGTGCGGCCCTGCAGGGCGTCGGGGGTCAGCCGCTGACGCAGCGTCGAGAACGCGACGACGGTGATCGGGATGCCGAGGCCGATGACGAACATCCCCACTCCGGCCAGGACGACCGAACCGAACGCGAACGGCACGCTCCCCGCGGCGATCAGCAGGAGCCCGAGAGCCACCGGGCGCCCTTCGCCCCACCGGGTGACGATCGTCGCCGACAGCACCCCGCCGATCACCGCCCCAGCGCCCTGGATCGGCACGAGCACGCCCACGACGGCCGGATCGGCGTGCATCGCGTCCAGCGCCGGGAACACGACGATGTTGAGCAGGCCGGTCGCGCCGAAGCCGATCGCCGTCGCGATCGCGACCATGCGCAGGCTCTGCGGGGCGAACAGCTGCTCGAAGCCCGCGACGAGCTCGCGGAGGTAGCCACGGCCCGGCTCGCGCGTCACGCTCGTCGCGCCCACCGGCAGCCCCGCGACGATCGTGCCGGCCACGGCGAAGCACGCCGCGGTCATGACGATCACCGCGGGGGCGCCCAGCCACACGTACAGCGCGGTGCCGATCAGCGGCGACACCAGGCGCAGCGCGTTGTCGATCGTGGAGAGCAGTCCGTTGCCCGACGCGAGCTGGTCGTCGCGCAGCATCGCGCGGATGATGCCCGACTGCGCCGATGCCGTGACATACCCGGCGGCGCTGTAGAGGAAGACCACGCCGTAGACGAGCCACAGCTGCCCGGCCCCCGACACCAGCAGCAGCGACAGCACGATCGGCACGAGCACGACGTTGTTGATCACGAGCAGGCGGCGACGGGGCACGCGGTCGGCCATCATGCCGATGAAGGGTGCAAGGATCGCGGGCAGGCCGACGGCGACGAACACGAATCCCGCGGCGACGTCGGAGCCGGTGAGCTCCTTGACCCACACCGCGATCATCAGGAACAGGGCCGAGTCGCCGAGGTTCGTCGCGACCCAGGCCGCCGCGAGACGCGGGAAGCCGGGTGCGGACCACGCGACGGGCATGCGGATGCCGCGAGCGCGCGGCGCAGGCGCGGTCATCGCTCCCCCTCCGCCGCGGCCGTCTCGGGCCCCGACTCGGGATTGACCACGGCGAAGAAGCGCGAGTAGCGCGCACCCGCCGGGCGCTTCGAGGGGTCGGCGTGCCGGCCCGCGAACCGCGCGGTGAGGTTCTGCACGTCGCGGCTGAGCTCGGCCATCTCCTCGGCGGTCGCCCAGAACGAGGACCGGGTGAACGTGGTGGCCTGCATCCACTCATCGCTCTCGCGGTCCACGCGCGAGAACCACTCCAACGCCCGGTGGAACTCCGACTCGAGGCCGTACGCCGCCACCGCCTGCACCGCGGGGAGTGATCCGGGGAGGTCGGGGTCGGGCCGCAGGTCGAACTCCGCGACACGCACACGCCACGGCTTCTCGCGACCGCGCTGCTCGGCCCTCTCGATGTAGCCGTACTTCTCGAGTGTGCGCAGGTGGAACGAGCAGCTCGCTGCCGACTCCCCCAGCGCTTCGGCGCACTGCGTCGCGGTCGCCTCGGTGACGTCGCCCAGGTAGTCGAGGAGGGCGATGCGCACCGGGTGCGCGAGCGCTCGGATCCGTTCGGGATCGGTGATGCGCTCGCCGCGCACGGGGCGCGGGAGGGGCTGTTCGGCGGTGGTCACGACGACCAACGTAGATCCTAAAGACTTCTTTCGCAAGACTTCTTTAGGATGCCTTTGGCCGACGCTCGCGTCGGTTCACGCCGCGCGCGGCGGATGCGGAGTTCGGACTCGCGCCCGTTCTTCGGGGGGTCGGCGCAGGGGAGGTCCGAAAATCGCGCATATCTCCGAATTCCGGATCGGCGAGCACGCGGATGCCGCCCTGCCGTGCACCACCCGGACTGTGGGATTCCAGCCGACGCGAGCGGCGCAGCGAGACGAAGCGCGGGTCAGGCGGTCGCCCAGAGCTCAGCCAGACGGAGCACCACGGTCGCTGAGCGAGCCCCGCGAGCCGAAGCCCCGGTCGCTGAGCGAGCGCAGCGAGACGAAGCGCGGGTCAGGCGGTCGCCCAGAGCTCGCCGTCGTCGGCGGTGCCGGGCAGGTCGACCGACAGGCCGTGCAGCAGCTCGAGCGCGGCGCGCGCGTCGTCGATGCGGCCCTCGACGGCCAGCTCACGGATGCGCACCGAAGGCCGGTGCAGCAGCACGCCCGCGAGGTGCCGCAGCGCCTCCTCGACCTCGTCGCCGGCACCGCGGGAGCGGGCGCGGACGATCTCGTCCTCGACGATCCTCAGCACGTCCCCGCGGAGCGCGGTGATCGCCGGACCCGCCTCGCGGTCCGCGTGGAACTCGGTCGCCGCGTCTCCCACGATCGCGCGGGCGTCGGCGTGGGCCGAGAACTCCTCGAGCGGTGCGTGCAGACGGATCGTCTCGAGGTCGAGCAGCTCGACGGCCTCGACGGCGCCGACGGCGGGATCGACGTTGCGCGGCAGTCCGAGGTCGATGACGAGCACCCGGTGGCCGGGCACGAACGCCTCGGCGTGCACGACGGCGTCGGCCGTGCAGGTGATGACGACGTCGGCCTCGGCGGCGGCGGCGCGGAAGTCCGCGACCGGGATCAGCCCGTGCTGCGCGGCGAACGCCTGCGCGCGGCCGGACGGCGAGAAGACGTGGATGTCGCCGGCGCCGCGGGCGCGCAGCGCGTCGACGGTGCGCGCGGCGTAGCGGCCGGTGCCGACCACGACGACGCGGGCGGCGGCCCAGTCCGCGACGCGGCTGGAGGCGAGCTCGAGCGCGAGCCGCACGAGCGAGCGGTGCGCACCGCGCAGCTGCGTTCGGTTGCGCACACCGCGGCTGGTGTGGGTGGCCTTCTGGAACAGCCGCTCCAGCTCGCTGGAGGTCATGCCGTCGGCGCGCGCGGCGTCGAGCGCGCGGCGCACCTGGCCGGAGATCTCGTCCTCGCCCACGACCATGGACTCCAGTCCGCTGGTGACGGCGAACAGGTGGGCTGCGGCATCCGCTCCCTGGTGGACCGCAACCGACGCGCGCAGCAGGTCGACCGCGACACCGGCTGCCTCGGCCATGGCCTCGACCACCGACTCGACGGCGACCGCCTCACCGCCGGTGAGCGGCTCGTCGATGTCGAGATACGCCTCGAAGCGGTTGCAGGTGGCCAGCACGACGGCCCCGGAGACGAAGATCTCGTCGTCGACGAGGGCGCGGGTCGCCGTGGGCGCCCCCACGGAGAGACGCTCCAGGATGTCGAGGCTCGCGTTCCGATGGTTCGCGGTCAGACAGAGGAGCACGAGCCTAATCTTAACGTGTGTCGCTCAGTGCCTCTCACCCGTCCGTCGTCCAGCGAAACGATCCCCCTGCGCTGATCCGCGCCTACCGCGGCGAGCGCCCCGCTCGCACGCCGGTCTGGTTCATGCGGCAGGCCGGTCGCTCACTCCCGGAATACCGCGAGCTCCGCGTCGGCACCGACATGCTCGACGCATGCCTGAACCCCGAGCTCGCGAGCGAGATCACGCTGCAGCCGGTGCGCCGCCACGGCGTGGACGCGGGCATCTTCTTCAGCGACATCGTGATCCCGGTGCGCCTGTCGGGTGTGGACGTGCGCATCGTCGCCGGCCGGGGCCCCGTGCTCGAGAACCCGGTGCGGACGGCGGCGGATGTCGCAGCCCTGCCGCCGCTGGACCCTGCATCGCTCGCCCCGATCCGCGAGGCGGTCGCGCTCACCGTCGCCGAGCTCGGCGCCACGCCGCTCATCGGCTTCGCCGGGGCGCCGTACACGCTCGCGTCGTACCTCGTCGAGGGCGGGCCGTCGAAGGAGCAGCTCAAGACGCGCGCCCTCATGCACTCCGATCCCGAGACGTGGGCCGCACTGCTGACCTGGTGCGCCGGGATCACCGGCGCGTTCCTCCAGGCGCAGATCGAGGCGGGCGCGTCGGCCGGTCAGCTCTTCGACTCGTGGGCGGGCTCGCTGAGCCTCGCCGACTACACCGCGCACGTCGCGCCGTTCTCGGCGCTCGCGCTCGACCCCGTCCGCGATCTGGGCGTGCCCCTCGTGCACTTCGGCGTCGGCACGGGCGAGCTGCTCGCGGCCATGCGCGACGTCGGCGTGGACACCGTGGGCGTGGACTGGCGCCTCCCCCTCGACGAGGCCGTCCGCCGGCTCGGCCAGGGCGTCTCGGTGCAGGGCAACATCGACCCCGCGCTCCTGCAGGCGCCGTGGCCGGTGCTCGAGGCGCACATCGTCGACGTGCTCGCACGCGGCCGGTCGGCGCGGGCGCACGTGCTGAACCTCGGTCACGGGGTTCCGCCCGACACCGACCCCGCCGTGCTCACGCGCATCGTGGAGTTCGTCCACGCGCATGACTGACTTCTCCGTCGTCGGCGGCGGCGTCGCGGGACTCGTCGTCGCCCGCCGGCTGGCCGCGGCGGGCGCGTCGGTCACGGTGCTCGAGGCATCCGATCGCCTGGGCGGCACGGTCGCCCGCCAGGAGGTCGCCGGGATCGGCCTGGACGCGGGCGCCGAGAGCTTCGCCGTCCGCGGCGGCACCGTCCAGGCGCTGCTGACCGAGCTCGGGCTGCAGGACGACATCGTCGCGCCGGCGCCGGGTCCGGCGTGGCTGCAGCCGGCGACCGGCGACGCGGTGCCGCTGCCCGCGACGGCGCTGCTGGGCATCCCGGCCGACCCGCGGGCCGCGGACATGGTGCGGGTGGTCGGGCTCGCCGCCGCCGAACGCGCGGTGGCGCTGGACGCCCGGCCCGTCGGCGCGGTGCCGGCGATGCTCGGCCCGCTGGTGCGGGAGCGGCTCGGCGACGACGTGCTCGACCGCCTGGTCGCACCGGTGGTGCACGGCGTGCACTCGCAGCACCCCGACGAGCTCCCCCTCGCGCGCGCTCACCCCGGACTGGCCGCCGCCGTCGCGGAAGCCGGATCGCTCACCGGAGCCGTCGCCCGTCTGCGTGCGGCCGCTCCTCCCGGCGCGGCCGTCGCGGGCATCCGCGGCGGCATCAACCGGCTGGTCCCCGCCCTCGCCGACGATGTGGTGCGCCACGGCGGGCAGATCCGCCTCGGACACCGCATCGACGACCTCGGGGCACTCGCCGGCACGGTGATCGTCGCCGCTCCCGGCGTGGCCTCCCCCGCGGCACCCGGCCGTCTCATCGATCTGGTGACCCTCGTGGTGGAACAGGACGAGTTGGATGCCGCTCCCCGCGGCACGGGCCTTCTCGTCGCCGCGGGGGCACCGGTGGGCGCGCGTGCGCTCACCCATGCCACCGCGAAGTGGGCGTGGGTGCGCGAGGCGGCCGCGGGACTCCACGTCGTGCGACTCTCGTACGACCGGACACCCGCGGCTCCTGCCGATGCCGCGCGGGCCGACGCCGAGACCCTGCTCGGTGTGCGCCTGCCGGTCGTGGTCGACACCGCTCATGTGTTCTGGATCCGCCCGGAGGCGGCCGCGCCGCCGAGCGGGCTCACGGTCGTGGGCGAGACGGTCGCGGGGTCCGGCCTGGCCGGCATCGTCGCGCACGCCGAGCGCACCGCGGCGGACCTCCTCGCCCGGTGAGCCGGTCACGGGATTGACACGGCGCACCCGGAGGGAGCCCCTCTCGCGGGGTGGGAGGATAGAGGCATGACCGACAGCCCGGCGAATCCCTCCTCCGAAACCCTCGGCTACACGCTGTGGGCCGTCTTCCGCCGCGACCCCGCCAGCCCTGCGCCCGCGGGCGATCTGAGCGCCGCGGTCGCCGAGGTCGAGGCATCCGGAGTCGTCGTCCGCGGGTTCTACGACGTGTCGGGCCTTCGTGCCGACGCCGACCTCATGATCTGGCTCACCGGCACCGGCGTCGCCCCCGAGGTGCTGCAGTCCGCGCTGCGCACGCTGCGTCGCGCCGAGCCGCTGGCATCGCTCGTCCCGGTGTGGAACGCGATGGGCGTGCACCGCGACGCCGAGTTCACCGCCAGCCACCTGCCGGCCTTCATGCGCGACAAGGACCCCGAGGCCTGGCTCACGGTGTACCCGTTCGTGCGCTCGTACGACTGGTACATCCTCCCCGACGACGAGCGGCGCCAGATGCTCGCCGACCACGGCCGGAAGGGCGCCGCGCACCGGACAGTGCTGAGCAACACCGTCGCGTCGTTCGCACTCGGCGACTACGAGTGGATCCTGGCGCTGGAGGCTCCCGAGCTCGTCGAGCTCGTCGATCTCATGCGCGACCTCCGCCAGACCGAGGCCCGCCGCCACGTGCGCGAGGAGGTCCCGTTCTACACCGGGCGCCGCATCGGCCTCGACGAGATCGCCGAGGTGCTGGCGTGACCACGCTCCGCATCGGCACGCGTGGCAGCACGCTCGCGCTCGCCCAGACCGGAATGGTCGCCGACGATCTCGCCGACGCCACCGGCGTGACCACCGAGCTCGTCACGATCACCACCGACGGCGACCGCTCCAACGAGCCGCTCTCCCGTGCCGGCGGCACCGGCCTGTTCACGGGCGCCCTGCGCGATGCCCTCCTCGCCGGCGAGTGCGACGTGATCGTGCACTCGCTGAAGGACCTCCCCACCGCGCCGCACGACCAGCTCGTCGTGGCGGCGATCCCGGCACGCGAAGACCCCCGCGACGCCTTGTGCGCCCGCGACGGCCTCACGCTCGACGAGCTGCCCGCCGGTGCGCGAGTGGGCACCGGATCGCCCCGCCGCATGGCGCAGCTGCGCGCCCGCCGCCCCGATCTCGAGGTCGTCGACATCCGCGGCAACGTCGACACGCGCCTGGGCAAGGTCACCGGCGGGGAGCTGGATGCCGTCATCCTGGCCGCCGCAGGGCTGCGCCGCATCGGCCGCACCGAGGTCGTGACCGAGTATCTGGACCCCGACGCGTGGCCGACGGCCCCCGGCCAGGGCGCCCTCGCGATCGAGGTGCGCCGGGGCGAGGAGGACCTCGTCCGCGCCCTCGACCACCTCGAGACCCGCGCGGCCGTCGAGGCCGAGCGCGAGGTGCTCGCCCTCCTCGAAGCCGGCTGCTCGGCGCCCGTCGGCGCGCACGCGGTCGTCGACGCGGGCCTGCTCCTGCTGTCGGCGAGCGTCTACAGCCTGGACGGCACGACGGCGCTCACCTCGTCGCACGCGACCACCTGGCCCGAGGACGAGGGCGATCCGTCGCGTGAGGTCGCGGCATCCGTCGCCCGTGAACTGCTCGACGCCGGCGCCGCCGGCCTGACGGGAGAACGCCCGTGATGTACACCCCGGTCGATCGCCCGCGCCGCCTGCGCGCGACCCCCGCGATGCGGCGCCTGGTGGCCGAGACCCGGCTGCACCCGGCCGAGCTGATCCTGCCGATGTTCGTGCGCGAGGGCGCCTCCGCACCGGTGCCGATCTCGTCCATGCCGGGCGTCGTGCAGCACACCACCGAGAGCCTCAAGCGGGCGGTGGCGGATGCCGCGGCCGCCGGCATCGGCGGTGTCATGCTGTTCGGCGTGCCCGAGCACAAGGACGCCGTCGGCTCGGGGGCGACCGATCCCGACGGCATCCTCAACGTCGCGACGCGCATCGCCGTCGCCGAGGCGGGCGACGCGCTCGTCGTGCAGACCGACCTGTGCCTGGACGAGTTCACCGACCACGGCCACTGCGGAGTGCTGGACGCGAACGGCTACGTCGACAACGACGCCTCGCTCGAGCGCTACCGCGACATGGGCGTGGCTCAGGCCGAGGCGGGCTCGCAGCTGCTGGGCCTTTCGGGCATGATGGACGGCCAGGTGGCCGCCGTGCGCGACGCGCTCGACGACGCGGGGTACGCCAACACCCCCATCCTCGGCTACGCGGCGAAGTACGCCTCGGCGTTCTACGGGCCGTTCCGCGAGGCCGTGCAGTCCTCGCTCGAGGGCGACCGCCGCACGTACCAGCAGGACCCCGCGAACCGCCGCGAGGGCGCGCGCGAGCTCGACCTCGACATCGCGGAGGGCGCGGACATCGTCATGGTCAAGCCCGCGATGAGCTACCTGGACGTGCTGGCGGATGCCGCGGCGTCCAGCCCCGTCCCGGTCTGGGCGTACCAGGTGTCGGGCGAGTACGCCATGATCGAGGCCGCGGCCGCGAACGGCTGGATCGACCGCCGCCGCGCGATCGAGGAGTCGGTGGTCAGCATCCGCCGCGCCGGCGCCGACGCCGTGCTGACCTACTGGGCCCTGGAGCTTGCGGAGTGGATCCGATGACGACCAACGAACAGGAATTCGCCCGCGCCCGCGGCGCCATGCCTGGCGGTGTGAACTCGCCCGTGCGCGCCTTCGGCTCGGTGCACGAGACCCCCCGGTTCTTCGTGTCGGCGTCGGGCCCGTACGTCACCGACGTCGAGGGACGCGAGTACGTCGACCTCGTCGGCTCGTGGGGCCCGGCGATCCTCGGGCACGCCCACCCGGCCGTCGTGACGGCGGTTCAGGATGCCGCGGCCCGCGGCCTCGGCTTCGGCGCGAGCACGCCGGGCGAGACGGAGCTCGCGGAGCTCATCGCCGCCCGGGTCGCGCGCGACGGCGTCGCGAAGCCCGTGGAGCGCGTGCGGCTCGTGTCCACCGGCACCGAGGCGACCATGACCGCGATCCGCCTCGCGCGCGGGGCGACCGGGCGCGACCTCATCGTGAAGTTCGCCGGGCATTACCACGGGCATTCCGACGGCCTGCTGGCCGAGGCCGGCTCGGGTGTCGCAACCCTCGCGATGCCGGGCTCGGCGGGCGTTCCCGCCCCGATCGCGGCCCAGACGCTGGTCATCCGCTACAACGACCTCGACGCGGTGCGCGAGGTGTTCGCGGCCCGCGGCGACGACATCGCCGCGGTCATCGTCGAGGCGGCGCCCGCCAACATGGGCATCGTGCCGCCCGCACACGGGTTCAACGCGGCGCTGGCGGACATCGCCCACGCGCACGGCGCACTGCTCATCCTCGACGAGGTGCTCACCGGCTTCCGCGTCGGCCACGCCGGCTGGTACGGCATCGACCCGGTGCCGTTCTCCCCCGACCTCATCACGTTCGGCAAGGTCGTCGGCGGCGGGCTGCCGCTCGCCGCGCTCGGCGGCTCGACCGCGCTCATGGAGCTGCTCGCCCCGCTCGGCCCGGTGTACCAGGCCGGCACGCTGAGCGGCAACCCGCTCGCGGTCGCGGCCGGACGCGCGACCCTGGACCACCTCGACGCCGCTGCGTACGCCCGTATCGACGCCGCGGCGACGACGATCGCGGATGCCGCGGCATCCGCCCTCGCCGAGGCCGGTGTCACGCACGTCGTGCAGCGCTCGGGCAACCTGTTCTCGATCCAGTTCACCGGAACCGCACCCGTCGACTACGACACGGTGAAGGCGCAGGAGGCGTTCCGGTACCCGCCGTTCTTCCGCGCGATGCTCGCACAGGGCGTCTCGCTGCCGCCGTCCGTGTTCGAGGCCTGGTTCGTCTCGGCCGCCCACGACGATGCGGCCGTGGCTCGCATCGTCGAGGCGCTGCCGGCGGCCGCGCGCGCCGCCGCCGAGGCGACACCCGACTGACATCCGGTCGGGCTCGGCACACAATGGGACGGTGACCACGCTCGTCGCCGTCCACGGCGACATCACCGCCCAGACCGCCGACGCCATCGTCAACGCCGCCAACAACGCGATGCGCGGCGGCGGAGGCGTCGACGGTGCGATCCACCGCGCGGGCGGGCCGGAGATCCTGCGGGACTGCATCGCACGGTTCCCGCAGGGACTCGCGACCGGCGACGCCGGCTGGACGACCGGTGGCGCGCTCCCGGCGCGCTGGGTGGTGCACACGGTGGGTCCGAACTACGGCGCGGGGCAGCGCGACCGGGCCCTCCTCGAGTCCAGCTACCGTCGCTCGCTCCAGGTCGCCGACGAGCTCGGAGCGCGCAGCGTGGCCTTCCCGCTGATCAGCGCCGGCGTCTACGCCTGGCCGCGGCGCGAGGCGATCACGACGGCCGTCGACACGATCGCGGCCACCCCGACCTCGATCGACGAGGTGCGGCTGGTCGCCTTCGATGCGACCGCTCACCGCGAGATCGCCTCGACGCTGACGATGGCGACCTCCGTCCGCATCCTGCAGGGGGTGCGCGAGCTGCATCGGAGAGGGTTCCACCGTCTCCGGGTCCGCCCCGGGGTCGCGCCCTCGGGCATGCACTGGCGGGTGGTGGTGTCGGATGCCGACGACCCCGCCACGTCGATCCCGTACACGTCGGGCGCCGAGAGCGCATTCGCCGACGGCGCGGTCGACGCGATGTCCTCGCCCGGCGAGGTCGCCGACCTCGTGCTGCGCGCGATGCCGCGCCTGCGCCCCGACGCCGACGACCCGCGGTACGTCGCGTGGTACGACGGGCTGGTCGCGCTCGTCGAGCCGCGCCACGAGCTGCCGGTGTCGTTCGCGGACGGCTTCGACGACACCGAGGGCTGGGAGATCGGCTGGGGAAGCGGCATCCGCTACCCGGCGCCGCCGTCCTGACACCCGCTGCGACGCGGTGAGGATGGCCGCGTCATCCGCTCGGATGACCTGCGCGGCGCAGGATCCCTCTCGCGCCCGACGCGCCGGGGTGCCCCGACAGGCACGGTGGAAGCATGAGTTCCTTCGTGATCGAGGCGTCCGGCCTCGAGAAGTCCTTCGGCCAGACCGGCGGCACCCAGACCCGCGCGCTCGCCGGCGTCTCGCTCGCGGTCGGCGCCGGTGAATCCGTCGCCATCATGGGCGCCTCGGGCTCCGGCAAGACGACGCTGCTGCACTGCCTGGCCGGCATCACCCTGCCCGACGCCGGCTCTGTCGCCTTCCACGGCCGCGCGGGCCGCGTGCAGGTGAACGCCCTGGGTGAGCGCGACCGCACGCGTCTGCGCCGCGAGGAGTTCGGCTTTGTGTTCCAGCAGGGACTGCTGATCCCCGAGCTCACCGCGATCGAGAACGTCGCGCTCGCGCTCATGCTCAACGGCACTTCGCGCCGCGGGGCCACGCAGCACGCCGCCGGCTGGCTCGCCGCCCTGGGCCTTGCCGGGATGGAGGGTCGCCGCATCGGCCAGCTCTCGGGCGGCCAGGCGCAGCGGGTGGCGATCGCCCGCGCACAGGTGACCGGGGCATCCGTCGTGTTCGCCGACGAGCCCACGGGCGCGCTGGATTCGGCGACCTCCGCCGAGGTGATGGGCGCGCTCCTGCATTCGACGACCGGCCAGGGTCGCACGCTCGTGATGGTCACGCACGACGCCGACGTCGCCGCCCGCTGCTCGCGCATCATCGACGTGCGCGACGGGCGCATCGTCGGCGAGCGGGTCGGGGCGTCGGCATGATCGCGCGCGTCGCGTGGCTCCTCGCGCGTCCGGGCTCCGCCGGCGCCGCGACCCTGGTGCTGCCCATCACCGCGTTCGCCATCGTGACGACGCTGCTGCTGACGGTGCTGGGCGGCGCACAGTCGTTCTGGACGTGGACCGACGACATCGGCTTCAGCTACCAGCTCCTCGCGGTGATCGCACTCGTGCTCCTCGTGGTGCCGCTGGCCTCGCTGGGCGGCGCAGCGGCCCGCCTCTCGGCCCGCCGCCGCGATGACCGCCTCGCCACGCTGCGCCTGCTCGGCGCGACGCCGGCGACGGTCTCTGCCCTCGCGGTGCTGGAGTCGACGGTCCTCGCCCTGATCGGCGCGGCGCTGGGGGTCGTGGGGTACTTCGCGGTGGTGCCCGCGCTGGCGCTGGTGCCGTTCCGCGGCCGGCCCCTGGGAGTCGAAGGCGTTCTGCTGGGCTGGCCGATGCTCGTCGGCGTCGGGCTCGGAATCGCCCTGCTCGCCGCGGTCAGCGCCGTGCTGGGCCTGCGCCAGGTCGTGATCTCGCCGCTGGGCGTGCGGACCCGGCAGGATGCCCCGACGCTGTCGTGGCTGCGCGCGCTGATCGGCGTCGGCGTCGTCGCGGTCGCCTTCGGGCTCATGAGCGTCCTGCAGGTCGCCGGCAGCGCACTGGCGATCATCGCGTTCATCGCCGTCGCGTTCGGCGGCACGCTCGCGGTGCTGAACCTGGTCGGGCCGTGGGCGATCCGCCTCGTCGCACAGGGTCAGGCGCGCCGCGCCAAGCGACCGGCGCGGCTGCTCGCGGCACGCGCCGTGCTGGAGTCCCCGAAGGCCGCGTGGCGTCAGGTCTCCGGTGTGGCCATGACGAGCTTCATGGCGGTGTTCGCCGGGGTCGGCGTGGCGCTCATCGACCTCACCGGCAGCGGCGAGGGCCTCGACCCCGAATCCGCGCAGCTGTTCGCCGACATCCGCACCGGCATCCTCATCACCGTCATCGGCTCGTTCCTCATGGTGGCGTGCTCCGTCGGCGTGAACCAGGCCGCAGGCATCCTCGACCGCCGCGACCTGTACCGCTCGCTCGACATGCTCGGGATGCCGGAGCCCACGATGAACGCCGCGCGCCGGCGCGCCGTGATGTCTCCGCTGCGCCTGACAGCGCTCGGCTCGGCCGTCGTCGCGGCCGTCGTGATGCTCCCCCTGACCGGCCTCACCCTCATCGTGCAGCCGCTCGCACTGCTGGTGATCGCGCTCGTCCTGGCTGCGGGGATCGGCGTGGTCGCGCTCGGACTGGTCGTCACCCGCCCGCTGCTGCACCGCGCGGCGACCGGGATCTGAACCGCGTCCGGACACGAAGAAGGCCCCCGCGATGCGGGGGCCTTCTTCGTGTTCTGTGTGGACCTGAGGGGAATCGAACCCCTGACCTCCTCGATGCGAACGAGGCGCGCTACCAACTGCGCTACAGGCCCGTGAACCTCAGAAACACTATCACGGTTCGAGGCGCCCTCCGAACCGGCGGGGTGCCCGTGAGGGGCCCTATTCGCCCGCGGCGCGGCGGGTCAGCAGGCTGCGCACGTGGGCCTCGATCTCGGCGTCGTCGACGTAGCCCATGCGGGCGTAATCGGCGCCGTCGGAGGGTGCGTGCGCGGCCCGGGCGACCTCGATCGACGCCGGCTGCTGCGCGGCCGCACGGGCGGCCATGGCCTCTTCCAGCGCGGCCCGGCGCAGCGCCTCCCGTGCGGCTGCGACGTCCAGCGTCGCCGCCGCGCGCGAGCCCGCCGACGCCGTGAGCGGGCGCGGGAGCTCCCGCGGCGCCCACTCGCGCTGCTCGGGCTCGAGGGCAACATCCTGCACCACAGCCGCGCGGCGCGGCGCGGCATCCGTCGCCCTCACGACCGCGCGAGCGGCCACGCGGGACATGCGGTGCAGGACGAGAAGGGATGCCGTCACCAGCCCGACACCGCTCCACAGCATCGTCTGCAGACCGGCGGTCACCGTCTCGTACGCTCCCCACGCGGCGAGGCCGAGCCCGACGACGGCGCCGAACGTGGCGACCAGCCGGAAGCGGCGACGCGCGCGGGCACGGCGACGCTCGGGCAGGGCGCGCTCGGCGGCGAGGTCGGCGCGTGCCTGGGCCTCAGCCTGAGCACGTGCGGAGCGTGCGCGTTCGAGGTCGACGCGGGCGGCGGCCTCGGCAGCCACCCGTTCGGTGCGGGCCACCTCCAGGTCGGCGCGGGCGCCCTCGAGAGCGGCCTGCTCGCGCTCGGCGAGAGCCCGTTTGGCGAGGCGCTGCTGCGCCGCCGCGGTGCGGGCGTTCAGCTCGAGGCGGACTTCTTCGGGGGTCTCGCTGGTCTCGGCGAGGACGCGCAGCGCCTGGTTGAGGCGCACCGCGTTGCGCTCTGCGGCGTCGTACTGGCGCCTGCTGTGCCAGGACGGCAGCAGGTAGACGAGCCACAGGGCGACGGCAACGAGGACGATGACGCCCCCACCCAACACCTGCCCACCCATGAGACCACGCTATGCGACCGGATGGCATCGGCCCACGGCATCCGCTCGCGTGTTGCGTTTTGGTCTCGATGCGTGTCGCGTCGGCTTATGCGTGCAGGTGATCCGCCGGTGGCACGGCGGCGGCGTCCTGCGGCGCGCGACCGGACACCCACCGCTGCAGCACACCCTCGGGCACGTCCTCCCGCACGAGGGCGAACGCGTAGTGATCACGCCAGTCGCCGTCGATGTGGATGAAGCGACGGCGCAGTCCCTCGTAGCGGAACCCGAGCTTCTCGACCACCCGCAGGCTCGCCCGGTTCTCGGGCCGGATGCAGATCTCCATGCGGTGCAGCCGCAGCTCGGAGAAGCAGATGTCGGTGGCGAGCGCGACAGCGGTGGGGGTGATGCCCCGGCCGGCGAACCGCTCGCTCACCCAGTACCCGATCGTGGCCGAGGCCAGCGAGCCGCGGGCGATCCCCCACACGTTCAGCTGGCCGGCGATCTCACCGCCGGACTCCATGACGAACGGCACGCCGACACCGTCGCGATACTGCTGCAGCAGCCGGCGCACGCCCACGCGCATGTCGAACGACACCGGCCCGTCGGGACTGGTCGCCTCCCACGGACGCAGCCAGCCGCGGTTGGCCAGCAGCTCGTTCTGCAGCACGCGCGCGTCGCGCTGACGCACCAGCCGGATCGACACCGGCCCGTGGCTGCGAGGAGCCGTCAGATCCACGAGACCCTCTCGAACGGGCGGCGTCAGAGGTTCGCCGCGAACTCCTTGAACCAAGGACGCAGCGCGGGACCGAGATCGTCGCGATCGGCCGCGAGCTGCACGATGGCCTTGATGTAGTCCACCCTATCGCCGGTGTCATAACGACGGCCACGGAAAACGACGCCGTAGACGCCGGGCCCGTCGGGATCGGCGGCGAGCTCCTGCAGAGCGTCGGTGAGCTGGATCTCGCCTCCCTTGCCCGGCTCGGTGCGCTCGAGGATCTCGAAAACGTTCGGCGAGAGCACGTAACGGCCGATCACGGCGAGGTTCGAGGGCGCATCCTCGGCGCTGGGCTTCTCGACGAGATCGTTCACCTTGACGATGCCGTTGCTGTCGGTCGACTCGACCGATGCGACGCCATAGAGGTGGATGTGCGCCGGGTCGACCTCCATGAGCGCGATGATGGCAGCGCCCGTGCGCTCGTGCTCGGCGATCATCGTTGTCAGCAGCTCGTCGCGCTCGTCGATCAGGTCGTCGCCCAGCATCACCGCGAAGGAGGCATCGCCGACGTGCGCCTTCGCGCGCAGCACGGCGTGACCCAGGCCCTTGGGCTCGCCCTGGCGGACGAAGTGGATGTCGGCGAGGTCGCTGGACTCGAGCACACGGTGCAGGCGATCGATGTCGCCCTTGTCCTTGAGCTTCTCCTCCAGCTCGGGGACCGAGTCGAAGTGGTTGGAGATCGCGTTCTTGTTGCGGCCGATGATGACGAGGATGTCGTCGATCCCCGCCTGTGCCGCCTCCTCGACGACGTACTGGATCGCCGGCTTGTCGACGACGGGGAGCATCTCTTTGGGCATCGCCTTCGTTGCCGGGAGGAAGCGGGTGCCGAGACCTGCGGCCGGGATCACGGCCTTGATCGGGGTGTGAGGCATCCCCCGAGTCTAGACGCCCCTCGGTTTCGACCGGGCGACGCACGGACGCCGCGCACCGGTCGCCACGTACAATCGACACCATGTCCGACGCGATCGCCGCCGAGAAGCGCGCACTGCGCGCCGACCTGCGCGAGCGACGGCAGCTGCTGTCCCCGCAGGCGCGCGAAGCCGCCGAAGCGGGGATCCACGCCCAGCTCGACGCCCTGGTCGCCGCCCACGGCGCCCGCTCGATCTCGTGCTTCCTGTCGACCACGACCGAGCCCGGCACACGTTCGTTCGTGACGGATGCCGTGGGCCGCGGCATCCGCGTGCTCCTTCCGGTCACGCGCACCGACGGACTGCTCGACTGGGCGGTCGCCACCCCCGACGGCGACATCGCCGAGGGACTGTTCGGACTGCCGGAGCCCGTCGGCGAGCTGCTGGGGCCCATCGCCGTCAACGACGTGGACCTGCTGGTGATCCCCGCCGCCGCCGTCGACCGCACCGGGATGCGGCTGGGCTGGGGCCGCGGCTTCTTCGACAAGACGCTGGGCTCGATGGAGCGCTGCCCCCCGGTGTTCGCGGTCGTGTACGACTCCGAGTTCGTCGACGAACTGCCCAGCGACATCCTCGACCAGCGCGTGACCGGCGTCGTCACGCCCACGCGCACCATCGCCCTGGCACCGACCGGGCGCTGACAACCGACACCGAGAGAGAAATGCCCACCTACGCCTACGCCTGCAAGCAGTGCGGTCACCGCTTCGACGCGGTGCAGTCCTTCGCCGACCCCACCCTCACCGAGTGCCCCGAGTGCGGCGGCGAGCTGCGCAAGGAGTACGGCTCGATCGGCGTGACCTTCAACGGCTCCGGGTTCTACCGCACCGACTCGCGTGCGGGTGCGAAGACGGGCGGATCGGATGCCTCGGCTGGCGCGTCGTCGTCGACTTCGACATCATCGAAGACCGAGGCGAAGTCCTCGCCCGCGTCGTCCGGCAGCTGACGCACGGAGTCCGACCACCGGCGCGGGAGACAAACCGGGAGGTACTCGTGATCAAGGGCTTCAAGGACTTCATCCTCCGAGGCAACGTCATCGACCTTGCGGTCGCCGTTGTCATCGGCACCGCGTTCACGGCCGTGGTCAACGCCATCGTGGCGAGCATCATCAATCCGCTGATCGAGATCTTCTGGAAGCCGGACGAGAACGGGAAGATCGGCATCACGGTCAACGGCTTCTGGGGTCCGGTGACGTTCCCGATCAGCGACCTCATCAACGCGGTGATCGCGTTCCTGGCGGTCGCGATCGTCGTGTACTTCGTGTTCGTCCACCCGATGAACGTGATGAAGGAGCGCGCCGCGGCCAAGCAGGGCGTGTCCGCGGAGCCCGAGGCGCTGCCGAGCGAGGCGGAGCTGCTGGTGCAGATCCGTGACCTGCTGGAGAAGCAGGGCAAGGCCGACACCCGTCAGTAGTGCGGCGGGACGTCGCGCCTCATGCGCTCGTCGTTCGGCCCGTTCTGAGCCGCGGATGCCGCGTCCTCCGAGGACGCGGCATCCGTCGTCTCGTCGGCCGGGATCGGCTCCGCCCCGGTGCCGGGCGCCGGAGTCAGCTTGGCGCGCCGGGAGCCCTTGACCCGCTCGATGCGCTGACGGTCACTCGATGACATCGATGGGCTGGGTCTCGCTGTCGACGCGCGGCGCGTCCGGCGGCACGCCGAGCATCGCCGCGATGCGCTGCGCGACGTCGGCCGGGTCGCGGTACAGGTCGAAGGAGTGCACCCGCACATAGTGCCAGCCGAGGCGGCGCAGCACCTGGGGGCGCAGCCGGAGCGATTCGCGCAGCGATTCGCCGATCGTCTCGGGGTCGCTCTCGACCACGACCGCCTTGCCGTCGTACTGGGCGACCAGCGGCAGCAGGCCGCGGTAGTGCACGTCGACCGAGAGGCCCGCGCGCCGCAGCTCGCGCGCGAGGGCACGGGTGAGCGGATCGGCGAGGTCTTCCAGTCGCGCCTCGCGAGAGCGGGCGGCGAGGTTGCCGAGGATCGACATGAGGGTCGCGGCGCCGTACTCGAGGCGGCCGTCGTCGAAGGCCGACGGACGGATCGACGACACGATCACCATCGACCGGCGCGCGCGGGTCATGCCGACGGTGAGCAGCCGCTCGCCGTCCGGCGAGGACAGGTCGCCGAAGTCGCTGAGCACGCGCCCGTGCTTGGTGAGTCCGAAGCCGAGCGAGAAGATCACGCGGTCGCGGCTCTCGGCGACGGATTCCTCCAGCGTGAGCACCGAGAACGGCTCAGCGGTGTCGCGCGAGACGAAGTCGGCGACATCCGATCGGCCGGCGAAGGCGGCCTCCACGGCGGCGCGCACCCGCTCGGCGTGGCGCACGCTCGCCGTGACCACCATGAGCGACTCGCTCCCCCGGTTGACCGCGTGCTCGACGACGAGCGTCACGACGCGCGCCACCTCCGAGTCGGGGCTCTCCACGGCCCCGGTGACCGGGTCGGGCGCGCCGTGGCCGCCCTCCACGTAGTCGACGGCGAGGCTGCCGCGGCCGAGGTACGACCCTGCCCACGGCAGCGAGGCCAGCTCACCGCCGTAGAACGCGTCGTTGACCAGTGCGGCGAGGTCCTCGCCGCCGGCGCGGTAGCTGCGGGTGAGCGTCTCGACCGGCAGCAGCTCGGCCAGACGCTCGAACACGCTCGTGGTGTCGAAAGGCACGTCCTCGTCGTCCAACGGGATCGGTGCCGTTCCTCCGACAGCGGCGGTCACCGGCGATCCCGCGGCGACGCGGAAGGGCGTCGGTCGCTGGGTGACCGGGTCGCCGAAGGCCACGACCTGCCCGCCGCGGCGCAGCGCCGGCGAGGCCTCGGCCAGACACAGGGCTCCGGCATCCGCCAGCACCACGACGTCGAACGCGAGCGCGTCGGGGATGCGGGGCACCTCGTACGGAGAGGCCAGCCACACCGGCGCGAGGGTCCGCGACAGCGTCGGGGCGACGGCCGTCAGCTCCGCGGGCGTGATCGCGCCGCGCTTGAGGGCCTGCTTCAGCCCATCGGCCTCGGCCGCGTGGTCGACGATGCCGATGCGCCACTGCGTCGCCAGGCGCGAGGCCAGCAGGGGTCCGGATGCCGCCGCATGGGCCTCGTCGACGAGCCGGAAGTCACGCTCCAGACGGTCCACGACCGCGGTGTTGGCGCCGAGCACGGCCCTGTCGGTGCGCAGCAGCACTTCGAGTGCGGACTGCCACCACGCGTACTCGAGCTCGGCGGCGACCTGGTCCTCGGGCACGTGGCGCACCGAGAGCTCGAGCAGGAGCGGCTCCAGGCCGAGCGCGGCCAGTTCGGTGCGCAGTGTCGCGCGCTCCTTGAGGTTGTCGAACACGTCGGAATCGGCCGCCAGTCCCGCGAGCGTGCGCACCAGCTGCTTGACCGGGAGCGTCGCCAGGCGATCGGCGCCGGAACGGCCGAGCGCGGCATCCAGCTCTCCCAGCTCGGCGTCCACCCGCTGCCACGCGACCTGCACGTCGCCCAGGCCCAGCGGCACCTCGGGGGTGACGCCCGCGTCGACGTAGCGCTGCCACTCGGTGCGCTGCTGCTGGATGCGCACCAGCGCCTCGTACATGTCGGGCACGTGGACGCCCGGACGCAGGTACTCGCGCGAGAGCCGGCGCAGCCGCCGGCGGTTGGCGCCGTTCATGTCGGGGGCGTCGCGCCGCGGCGCGTGCGCCTGGATCAGCTCGGCGAGGGGTCGCTCGAAGACGGTGAGGCTGAAGCGGTCGAGCGAATCGCGGATGCCCTGGAGCAGGCGCACGTAGGCGCCGAGCTCCGCGACCGTCTGGAACGGGCGCATGCGCGTCTGCGCGATGAGCTCGTACCCGCGCTCGAGCAGGGTGGGCACGTCGCTGCGGTGCAGCTTGCCTGCCAGGGCGTGCGTGCCGCGGGCCTGCTCCACGGTCGAGAACGAGACCCCGTACCAGGGCGAGTCGTCGGGTCCGAACCGGAACTCACCCAGCCGGGCCGCCGCGGCGAGCTTGGCCGCCGCACTCTCGCGGGTCGTCGACAGCCTCTCCAGCGCAGCCGCGTCGAAGCGGGCCTCCGTCACCGGCGGCACGCCCTTCTCGGCCAGCGCGGCGAGCTCGCGGAGGATGTCGAGCACCGACACCCCGTACGACGGATGCCGCGCGGTCACCGCCGCGCGGTAGTCCCGCAGGACCCCGCGCAGACGCACGAGCGCGTCGTCGATGTCGGCGACCTTCGGGGCCTCGGCCTTCTCGTTGCGGCCGATCGCGCGGATGAGGTCGCGCTGCAGGCGATCCGGCGAGACGGCGAGCCCAGGCAGGCCGATGCCCGCGAGGCGGTGCCGCACCCCGTCGAGGGTCGACCGGCGCGCGCTGACCACGAGCACCCGCTTGCCCTCGCGCACCAGCGCGCCGATGGTGTTGATGACCGTCTGGGTTCCGCCGGTGCCGGGCAGCGTGTGGACGACGAGCGACTGCCCGCCGGCGATCCGGGCGAGCACCCGCTCCTGCTCCGAGTCGGCGTCCAGCAGCAGCGTGTCGGCGGCCGGCGGTCGCTCGTCGGGGTTGGTCGGCGCGGGACCGTCGCGGCGGATCGTGACCGACTCCCGGTCGGCGATGTGCCCCGCGAGCGCGTTGAGGACGCGGTGGTCGAGATCGGCGGCATCCGCTGCCATGTCGGCGCCCACGTCCGCGAAGCTCGAGACCAGCAGGCGCGGCTTGACCGCATAGGAGTCGATGGATGCCGTCAGCGCACGCAGGTGGTCGATAACCGGCTGCGGCTTGAACAGGACGCCGTCGTACGCGAGCGCCGCCAGGGCGCGGGCGTCGATCGAGATGCCGAAGTGGGTGCGCATCGCGCGGACCAGCTCCGGGTTGACCGAGAACGTCCCGTGCAGCTTGAGTTCGAAGTCGCCGTGGTGGCGGCGGATGGCGAGCGGTCGCAGCAGCACCGGCGCGGTGCAGTGGAGTCCGCCGATCCGCCAGGTGGCCAGCCCGACGGCCAGGCGCACGGTGTCCAGGCCCCGCGTGGTGCGCAGCTCCTGGTCCTTCGCGGTGATGCGCTCGGCGGCCAGCCGCGCGTTGCGCAGCGCCACCTCGTCGCGGAACAGGTTCGACAGCAGCGTCGATCGCCCCGTGATGAACTGGGGAAGACTCCCGGGGTGCGCCTTGGTGATCTCGATCGCGGCATCCTGCGCGTCGGTCCAGTGCAGCAGCGTCGACCGGCCGCCGAGGGCGGCGGACTGCAGCCGCAGCCGCTCGCGTTCCGCCTCGGCGACGTGGACGACCGTCACGTCGGGCTCGGCGAGGCCGAGGTCGCCGGGGGTCACGTCCGACCCGTGCTCGGCGTCTGCAGTGCCCAGCACGGCGCTCCGTTCTCCTCGCCACACACGTGACACCCTAAAGGCGACGCGCCCCGGGTACTTGCAATGGACCTGAGTTTCGCGGTATTGAGGCCACCCGCCCGCGGAATCGGCATCCGTTCCTCCCCACGCCCCGCGCGGCCAGAACCCTCCACATCGCAGCCGTCCGATCCGCCGCCACGTCGGCGCCGCGCGCCAGGATGGTCGCATGACCCCGCAGGATCCGCCCCGCTACCGCGTGCACCCGTCGCCGATCGGCGACGTCCTCATCGTCACGACCGACGACGGCATCGTGACCCTTCATCCCTTCGACGGGCCGCTCCACAGCGAGATCGAGCGTGTCGCCCTGCAGCTGCGCGCACTTCCCGTCCCCGACGACGAGACGGATGCCTCCCCTGCGGCGACCGCCGCCGCCCAGCTCGACGAGTACTTCGACGGCGAACGCCGTGAATTCGACCTCCCCTTGGACTGGCGGCTGGTGCGCGGGTTCACCCGCGCCGCGCTGGAGGCGGTCTGCGAGATCCCCTACGCCGAGACGGCGAGCTACGGCGAGGTCGCGATCACCGCAGGAACCCCACGTGCCGCGCGCGCCGTAGGCACCGCGTGCGCGACGACTCCGTTCTCGCTCGTCGTGCCGGTGCACCGCGTCGTGCGGGCCGACGGATCGCTCGGGGAGTACGGCGGGCGCCCCGACGTGAAGCGGTTCCTCATCGACCTCGAGCAGCGGGCCGCGAGCACCGCCCGCGCGGTCGCGTCCTGACGAGCCGCGGACGCCCGGCGGAAAGGATCGCCTCGACGGCGGGCGTGTAGGCCGCCCGCTCGGCGCGGGACCCGGGCGACCGGCCGTCCGGTCCCGCGTCCCCCTTCTCGACCACGTCTGGACGACTCCTCGCCGAGGGCCCGGTGGTAGGGTCGACGCTACGAAAACGGCGGCGCCGTCGCCGTCACCCCGGAAGCAGGTAGCCGTGGGCGGTTCGCTCCCACCACGCACGCCGGCCCCCGCACGCAAAGGTACGGGCGTCCGGTTCGCCGGTGCACCCGACGTCGCCGACTCGGATGCGCAGGCGCTCGACGACGCGGTCGCCGAACTCATCCGACGCACCGGCTTCCCCGTCGCGTTCGGCGGGCTCGCCCGCGGCGACGCGATCCACGTGACCGCCATCCACGGCGCCCGCACGCGCAGCCTCGAGGGCCTGGTCGTCCAGGCCTCGCGCGGGCTCGGCGGACGCGCGCTCGTCGAGAAGCGCCCCCGCCTGGCGCTGGACTACGGGTCCTCGCGCAGCATCACGCACGACTACGACGACGCCGTGCTGGGCGAAGGCATCGCGACCCTGTTCGCCGTCCCGATCATCGTCGGCGATCGCGCGCGCGGCGTCATCTACTGCGGGTCGTGGGCGGAGGAGCCGGTGGGCGACGTCGTTGCGCGCCCGGCGTTCGCGATCGCCGACGAGCTCTCCAGCGAGCTGCGCATCCGCGAGGAGGTGCAGCGGCGGCTGCACGCCACTCCGGTGCGGCCCACGTCGATCCCCGCCGCCACCCGCGAAGAGCTGCGCGAGACGTACGCGGAGCTGCGCAGCATCGCGGCCGGCGTCGGCGATCCGCAGCTGCGCGCGCGGCTGGGTCGTCTCGAGCAGCGCCTCGCCGCACTCTCGCACGCCGACGCCGAGATGCCGGTCCACCTCGACGTGCGCCTCTCGCCGCGCGAGATCGACGTGCTGGCATGCGCAGCGCTGGGCGCCACCAATGCCGAGATCGCCGCGTCGCTGGACCTCAAGGAAGGCACCGTGAAGTCCTATCTGCAGGCGGCGATGGCGAAATTGGATGCCTCCACCCGGCACGCCGCCGTCGCCATGGCCCGTCGGGCCGGCGTACTCCCCTGACCGAGGACGAACTCCTTTCGTCCCGAATTCCTCCTCATTCGTGGGCGTTCGATAATCCGCCGGGATTCCCCGACTTCCCGAATTCCCGAATTCGCAATAGTGCCGGACGGCGATATGCGCGTATCGTCCATTCCATGGCTCGCAGAATCGTTCATCAGCTCGTCGACGACATCGACGGCACCATCTTGGAAGTCGGCGAAGGAGAAACCGTCCTCTTCTCGCTCGACGGCGTCGCATACGAGATCGACCTCACCGACGAGAACGCCGCCGCACTGCGCGGCGCGCTGGAGCGCTACACGAAGGCCGCGCGCAGCGTGTCGTCCGGCCGTGCGACGGCCGCCTCGTCCGGCGCACGCAAGCGGCGCCGCACCGGCCAGCACGACTACAGCGGCGTGCGCGAATGGGCGAAGCAGAACGGCTACCAGGTGTCGGAGCGCGGGCGGGTTCCGGCATCCGTCATGGAGGCTTACGAAGCGGCGCACTGAAAGCCGCTCAGCCGACGAGAGGCGACGTGCCGATGCACGTCGCCTCTCGTCGATTTCACCACGGAATCGCCCTCCCGCGTCACGTCCGGGAAAGCTGGAAGAGGATCTCCTCGACCTTCTCCTTGGCGTCGCCGAACAGCATTTGCGCGTTGTCGCGATAGAACAGCGGATTCTGCACGCCGGCATATCCCGACGCCATCGACCGTTTGAACACGATCACATTGCCGGCCTCCCACACCCGCAGCACCGGCATCCCGGCGATCGGGCTGCCCGGGTCCTCCGCGGCGGCGGGGTTCACGGTGTCGTTGGCGCCGATGACGAGCACGACGTCCACTCCCGCGAGGTCGTCGTTGATCTCGTCCATCTCCAGGACGATGTCGTACGGCACCTTCGCCTCGGCCAGCAGCACGTTCATGTGCCCGGGGAGGCGTCCGGCGACCGGATGGATGCCGAACTTGACGTCGACGCCCCGCTCGCGCAGCTTCTGCACGAGGTCTGCGACGCCGTGCTGCGCCTGGGCCACCGCCATGCCGTAGCCGGGGGTGATGACCACGGTGCCCGCGTTCGCGAGCATGTCGGCGGCCGCCTCGGCGTCGATCTCGCGGTGCTCGCCCTGTTCCTCGTCGCTCGAGCGCGGCGCTTCGATGCCGAAGCCGCCGGCGATGACCGACAGGAACGACCGGTTCATCGCCTTGCACATGATGTAGCTCAGGTACGCACCCGAGGATCCGACGAGGGCGCCCGTGACGATGAGCAGGTCGTTGTTCAGCAGGAAGCCGGCCGCGGCGGCGGCCCATCCCGAGTAGCTGTTGAGCATCGACACCACGACGGGCATGTCGCCGCCGCCGATCGAGGCCACCAGGTGCCACCCCAGGGCGAGCGCGAGAGCGGTGACGAGCACGAGCAGCCACAGCTCCGGGGTGATGACGTACCAGACGGTCAGTGCCAGGAAGGCGACGAGCGCACCGACGTTGAGCACGTTCTTGCCGGGGAGCATGAGCGGCTTGGACGACATCCGCGCCGAGAGCTTCAGGAACGCGACGATCGATCCGGTGAAGGTCACGCCGCCGATGAAGACCCCGATGAACACCTCGGCATGGTGGATGTCGGCGAGCGCCCCGGTGAGCCCGGCGTCGTACAGCGCACCGTTCCAGCCGACGAGCACCGCGGCGAGACCGACGAAGGAGTGCAGCAGGGCGATGAGCTCCGGCATCCCGGTCATCTCCACGATGCGCGCCCGCCACAGCCCGATGGCACCGCCGATGACGACGGCGGCGACGAGCAGTGCGAGGCCGATCATCGCCTGCGGGTCGCCCCATGCTCCGGCGGCGGTCACCCACACGGTCGCGATGAGCGCGATCGTCATGCCGATGATGCCGAACGTGACGCCGCGGCGGCTCGTCTCGTGCTTGCTGAGCCCGGCGAGGCTGAGGATGAACAGCAGTGCCGCGACGATGTAGGCGGCGCCCGCGACCTGACCTGCGACCGCGATCATCGGGTCTCACCCTTCTGGAACATCGCGAGCATGCGCCGCGTCACGGCGAAGCCGCCGAAGATGTTGATGCTCGCCAGCAGCACGGCCACGGCCGCGAGGATCTGGACGGTGAGGTCGGGGACCGTGATCTGCACCATGGCGCCGACGACGATGATGCCCGAGATCGCGTTCGTGACGCTCATGAGCGGCGTGTGGAGGGCGTGGGCCACGTGGCCGATCACGTAGAAGCCCACGACGACGGCGAGGGTGAGCACGAGGAAGTGCTGCGGCAGCGGTGGGGGTGCGAACGCGCAGATCGCGAACAGCGCCGCGATGCCGGCGACCACGAGCCCGGTGCGTGCGCCCGCCGACATCGTCTTCTTCGCCGTGACCGGCGCGGGCTCGGCCGCCTTCGCGGCGACCGGCGCCGCCGAGACCTGGACCGGGGGCGGCGGCCAGGTGACCTCGCCGTCGCGCACGACGGTGACAGTGCGCTGCACGACGTCGTCGAAGTCCAGCGTCAGTTCGCCGTTCTTCGCCGGGGTGAGCAGCTTCAGCAGGTTCGCGAGATTCGTCGAGAAGAGCTGGGAGGCCTGCTGCGGCAGGCGTCCGGCCAGGTCCGTATAGCCGAGGATGACGACGCCGTTGTCGGTGACGACACGCTCGCCGGCCACCGACCCTTCCACGTTCCCGCCCTGCGCGGCCGCCATGTCGACGATGACGCTTCCGGGCTTCATGGTCGCGACGTCGGCCGCCGTGATGAGCCGGGGCGCCGGTCGCCCCGGGATGAGCGCGGTGGTGATGATGATGTCGACGTCGGCGGCCTGCTCGGAGTAGATCTCGGCGGCGCGCCTGTCGTACGCCTCGCTGGTCGCCTTCGCGTAGCCGTCGGAGGAGACCTGCTTCGCCTCCTCGGGCACGACGACCTCGAGGTACTCGCCGCCGATCGACGCGACCTGGTCGGCGACCTCGGGCCGGGGGTCGGTCGCGCGCACGATCGCACCCATGCTCGACGCGGCCCCGATCGCGGCGAGCCCCGCGACGCCCGCCCCCGCGACCAGCACCTTGGCGGGCGGGACCTTGCCCGCTGCCGTCACCTGGCCGGTGAAGAACCGCCCGAACTCGTGCGCCGCCTCCACGACCGCTCGGTAGCCGGTGATGTTGGCCATCGAGCTCAGCACGTCCATCGACTGAGCGCGCGAGATGCGCGGGACGGCGTCGAGGGCGATCGCCGTGATCCCTCGCGTGGCGAGCGCCTCGACGAGGTCCGGGCGCAGCGCCGGGCTGAGCATAGCGACGACCGTCGCCCCGTCGGCGAGTCGGTCGATCTCCTCCGGGCTCGGCGCATTCACCTTGAGCACGACGGGCGAGGTCCACGCCGTCACCGGGTCGACGACGGTCGCGCCCGCTGCCGCGTAGGCGGCGTCGGGGAAGGACGACCCCGCCCCCGCGCCGGCTTCGACGACGACGTCGTAGCCGAGCGCGATGAGTTTGGGGACGGTGGTCGGGGTCGCGGCCACCCGGGTCTCTCCGGGCGCTTCGGCGACGATGCCAATGCGGGTCATGCGTTCCTCTGGATCTGAGCGACAGCCTCGAACAGCGAGACGGTGGGATCGGCGGGCACCTCCCTCGGTGCTCGCGATGACGCCTCCACCCTGTCAGACCGCCGCGCGGATCCGCCCCGCATGACCGCCGACACGACGACAAGAATCGCGGAATTTGCCCCGCGAGCACCACATCGTCGCTTCTTCCTGCACCGCGCCCGCTCGGTGCCAGGATGCCGGATGCCGAGACCGTTCCGCTGAAGAAGCCGTCGGCCTTCCTCCCATAGACTGTGGGAGCCAGCCTCTGTAGCTCAATGGAAGAGCAGTTCCGTCCTAAGGAAACGGTTGGGGGTTCGAGTCCCTCCAGGGGCACAGCTTCTTTTTGCCTCTGACCAGGTTTTTCTTCTGAGGTCAGACCACTCAGAACGTGTTTTTGGCCGCTTTTTGGCCGCATTTGAGAATGCTATGAGCCGAAACCGACGCAGATTCGACGCCCTTCACGGAGCGTCGTTCGATGCCTCTGAACAACGAAATCGAGCATTTCTGGCGTCCTGAGCCTCGTCGAAAAGTTGAGCAGTCTGCTCTCCGGCGTTACGTCGGTCGGGCGTAGCGCGTCTGCGGACCCGCCGGCAGCGCCACGAGCGGCATGGCCGCGTTGAGGCGCGATGCGACGGCATCCAGATCGTCGTCGAAGAGGTCGGCGTAGGTGTCGAGCGTCATGGCCGCCGACGCGTGCCCGAGCATCCGCTGCACGGCCTTGACGTTGGCGCCGGAGCTGATCGCGAGCGACGCGGCGGTGTGGCGGAGGTCGTGAGGCGTCAGCCGCGGGATCGATGGGTCCACAGCCTGCGCGCGGCGGACCGCGTTCGCGAACCACCCCTGTGCGCCTGAGTTGCGCATGTGGTTGACGCCGTCGCCGAAGAGCAGTCCTTCCGGCCCCTTGCCGGCGCAGGCCTGCTCGATCATCGGAGCGAGCCGCTCGGGGTAGGGCACCGAGCGCTTCTCGTGCGTCTTGGGCGTGCCGACGTGGATCTCGTACGCGATCATCACCGCGTTCTCCTCGATGACGAAGCGCCGACGCAGCCGGTTCACGCTACGCACCCGCAGCCCCGTCGCCTCGCCCCAGCGCAGTCCGGTGTAGGCCAAGGTCAGGACCATGGTCGGATGCGCCGAGCATGCCGCCAACGTCGCCACCTGGTCGTGCGAGAGATAGACGCGGCGCTTGCCTGGTCCGCTCCGAGGGAGATTGCGGATGTGTCGCGCCGGATTGTTCGCAAGGCGACGATCATCGATGGCGACATCGAGGATGCCGGCGAGGACTCCCAGCGCGCGAAGAACGACCGTGCGCGACTTCTGCATCGCGAGCTCTGACACCCAGTCCTGAACTTCAGACCGTCGGATCGACCAGATCTCCCTGTCTGCCCAGACGGGAGCGACGTGGTTCTTCCACGCCCGCTCGAGCGTCATGTAGTACGAAGGCTTCGACATCGGCGGCTGCTTCGACCGCAGCCAGCTGTCGGCGAACATCTGGACCGGCACCCGCGACGCCACGGGATCGATGTACTCGCCCTTCGACTTGGACACGGTGACCATGGACAGGTAGAGCTTCGCCTCGCGCATTGTCGTGAAGCCGCGCTTCTGCGCCTCGGTGCGATCAGGCTTGCGGTAGCGCACGCGGTACCGGCGGCCGTTCGCCGTTTCGTATGGGGTGATGGTGCCCATCTCGACTTCCGATCTTCGCCGGGTTGATGGTCAGTATCGGGCCAGTGTCGGACACGGATCGGATGCCGTCAACGCGGCAGACGACAGATGTGGATAGATGAGGGAAGCCGTCGTCAACTGGCGTCAGGTTGGAGCGGACGCCTCCCTCCGACGCCCAGAGTGTAGCGCTCGGTCGCGCCTCCGTTCTCGCCGCTCACTCCTTGCAGACTCCGCGCTGGCGCGCGTCGCTTAGCAACCATTCGGCGACGAGAACTGCGTCGCGCCCGATCGCTGAGAGGCTGGATGTCGGAGCGAAGGCGAGAAGCGGTCGACGATGGCACCGATGAACGCAGTACGAAATCTCTCAGACGCGGCCGATCTCGAATCCCAGAGCCTCCAGTCGTCGACGTGCGTCCCACGATTGGAACTGCTTCGTATCGAGACCGAGCGCGATCGACAACACTTGTTTCACGGGCCAGTGCACGCCCTCGATGTCCACCCAGTATGTGAGCACGTTTCCGGGAACGCGGCCCTCGAGGCTTCCGATCACCGTCTGACGGGAGAGCTCGCGACGTTCGCCGTCAAGGGTGAAGGTGATCGTCCCGTGCTCGCCGGGTGCGTCTGACTGCACGAGACGATCGTGCTCACCCATGACCTCCATGAACCACTCGAGGGCGTCGATGACACTTTGTCGATCGCTGACATCGGCGAGGACGTCCACCGAGAAGGTCGGCCGCACTTTCAACTTCGAATCCTCGATCGCGACGCCCCGCGCTCGATTCAGGCGATTCCGGAGCTCGTCGCGCATGCGCACATCGTCGAAGGGTGGGCGACTTGCGAGCCATTGGAAGACCACCTCGATGCTTCCGTAGCTATAGATGACCATCGGCCAAACGTGTGATGCCGAACCAGGTTCTCGCACATGGAGGAATGCGCCGATGTCGGTCGAGGTGCCGAAGGTGACGTACCCGCCGAGGGCCCGCCAGGCTCGCAGCACTTCGATCACTCCGTGGATGGTGGCCGGGGTGAACCTTCCTGCCATCTGTGCCAGATACGCGCTCTCTCGCTCGTCAGAATCATCGACTTCACCGCCCGCGGAATTCGCGTCGATCTCAACGCCGAGGAGACCGGCGAGGTCGGCGACTTCGAGCTTGCTCTCGGCGTCAGCTCGTCCGTCGGCGCCGAACTCGATCCCTTCCTCAATCAAGACGTCCTTCGGGTCGCGACCCTCGTTCGGGCTGCCCGGCGTCCATCGAAAGCCGGGCGAGATAGTTCCTGCCGCCTGCAGAACACGCCACGCGTTGGAGACGAAGTTCTTTCCGAGAAACACTCCGAGGGGAACCGGATGCGTGCCCGCGATGGTTGCGACGTTGCCGTATGTCGTCCAGCGTCCTTCGGGGATGGACTCGATCACCTCGGTTGCTAGCTTCCAAGCCACACCGGACTCCACGACATCGGTCTCGGCAAGCGGTGCGACCCATGTGGTGCGCACGCTCTCGGCCAGTGCAGCCCCACGGCCGAGGATCTGCTGCCGACCCCACGTCGCCTCCGCCGCAATCGGCTTGTTCAGCGCGATATTGCTCTCGGCGAGAAGCGCTCGTTTGGCGCTGAACGGTGCGTTGCTCAGCTCGGAGTTGTACCCAGTCAGCGTCAGGTTGGCGAGGGTGTGGAGGTAAGCCTCGTGCAGGTCGTCGACAGTCGCGAACTCGCCGAGGTCGAGCGACAGACTGTCGCGCCACTCGTTGGTCAGCGTCTGCGGCATGACGTGCTCGATTGTGGCTGCATCAAGCGATGCAGGTTCCTTGCCCGCCTCGACCCGCTCAAGCCAAGCCAGAAGAGTTTTCCGTTGAGTGGGGCGTCCCGAGTAGTAGAACGGCTTCGTGATGACGGCATCCGCGACTTGGCGATCAGTCGCATAAAACTTCCGACCAGTGGACAGGTACCGGTGTAGCGACGCCGAGAGGTCGGTGGCATCCAACTCGCCGGCCGCGCGGAGGAGGATTCGGGAGAGCGCCCCGCTTGGAGCATTGATGAGCAAGCGCCGGACGAAGTACGACTCAAGTACGGCGAGTGCCCTGGCCGCTTCACCTTCAGCGGGCAGACCCGACTCCTGAAGACTCAAAATCTGAAGCAACAGCGGGTCGGCCGCCGTGGATCCCCACTCGTTCAGGCGGGCAAGACGCTCGCGGAGCTCTGGGTCATGGCAGCGCTCGGGATCGCGGATCTGTGCTACGAGTCCGGCGAGCCGGGCGTAGCGCCGAACCTCTGCTTCGACCTGTTCATCGGTCAGTCGGGAGAGGCGCGCCTCTTGCAGCGCATAAATGTCACCCTGCTTGGCTTCCGGCATAGACCACGTGATGTCCATCCAGAAGAGTGCCTCGAGGTCGGCGGAGGTCAGCATTGTTTGCATCGGAAGCCACACCGCGGTGTACACCTCCTCACCACGAGAACCGAGTCGCATGAAGATGTAGTTGCGCAGCAAGTCACCCTGGGTGAGCTTCATCCCCGTGTTGTTGAGTGACTCGAAGATTCGGTACACGTTGTCGTCGTGTCCGGCGGTGATTGCCACGAAGACAAGGCCGTCAAGCACAGCTGATGCGATGCGGTCGATGTCGTGGGGGTCGTCGGGGTCATCCGCCTCAACGAGGCGCGTGCGGAAGAAGCGATAGGCGTCGATGACGCCGGAGTGCATTCCATCGAGAACCGCGTTGTCAACGATTGCTCTGAACGCCGTTCTGTCCGCCTGCGTGGGGAGCAGCTTCAAGCGATCGTCACCTTGCTTGAAGCGGTCGGTGAGATACGTCTCGTGGAGGCGAGCGACCTTTTGAGGAGCATCCGGCTCGGTCTTCGCGATGTGGTCACGGATCGCGGCGATCAGAACCGAGAGCGTCGTGAGACGCTGCTGACCGTCGACGACCAGGAACTCCGAGCCGCCCGGGCCCACGCCGCCCGTGGAAAGAACAAGAGAGCCGGTGAAGTGGGTGGCGCGCCGATCATCGACGCGCGCATCAGACAGATCCACGACGTCACTCCACAATCGGCCGAGCTGCTTCGGGCTCCAGGAGTACGTCCGCTGGTACAACGGCACGCGGTATTGCTTCGCGCCTTCGAGGACTTGCTGAAGTCGGATCTCTTGTACGTGCATGCTTCCTCGCGCTCGATTGCCTCCGCTGAGTCAGCCTAGCGATGAGTTTCCACCTGAGTTGCTTGCGCACCCAGGTCCGTCGATAGGAGTCGTGTTAGCGCTCGTCGGACCGGTCTCAGCCATAAGATCAGCCATGCGCCCAGCCAACGGAGGGTATTCAGTGACGACAACCACAGTCGAGCAGCAGCTTGCGTGGCGTGAAGCCGCATGGAGCTCCCTTCTGGCGTCGCATCCCACCGCGGTCGCGCCCGCGTCCAGGGTCCGCTCGCTCGGTCTGTACAACGGATTTCGCGGAGTGTGGGTGGACAAGGCGAACACCGCATCCCCATCAACGCCGTCTGGAATCGCCATTGGCGTGCGGCACGACGGGTCGAGCTACGCGGACGTACTCTCTTCCACAGGGCTGATCTACAAGTTCCCCGAGACCGAGCTACCCGGCTACGACGAAATGGAGGTGGAGGCGACCCGCACGGCGATGCGCCTCGGGCTTCCTATCTTCGTGGTCAGCGGACACAAGGATGCGCCGACGCGGGAGGTCCGCCTTGCGTACGTCGAGGCTTGTAACGAGGAGGCCCACGAGTTCCTTCTCGCGTTCGTGTCGGAGCCGATCGTTGGACCGCGCCACCCCGTCCTCGCGTCCCAAGACTCGGCCCCGGAGTGGCTGGCGACGCGCATCGCGGCCCGCGCGAACGAACGCCGATTCGCGTTCGAGGTAATGGAGCGGTACGGGCCCGGTTGCGCGGTGTGCGAGATCAACGAGCGCACCCTTCTGGCGTCCGCTCACCTGCGCCCACGGTTTGCGAAGGGCACCGACGATCCGCAGAACGGCCTCGTCCTCTGCGCGAATCATCACCTCGCGATGGACGCCGGGCTGTGGCGCGTGAACCCTGACGACGCCCACGTCGTCGCGCGCTCCGGAATCGACTTGCGCCGGATCGGCGTCACACGGTCCGACCTATCGATTCTTCGCGCGCAGCCGAGTCCCGAGTCGCTCGAGTGGCTCTGGAAGCTCGACTTCAAGCATGTCAATTCGATGATGCGACCCCGCCGGTCGTCCGCGGCTGATCTCGCGAATCGATAGCCCTTCGCACAGCCACCTCGATGCGGTCGGAAGCGTCGCCGGCTGCTTCGTGTTCCCACACACGTATCACGAGCCAATCAGCATCGGTCAGCCGCCGGTCTGTATCACGGTCGCGGGCGACGTTCGCTGCGAGCTTCGGCCCCCAGTAGTCCGCATTCCGCTTCGGCGCGGTGCCGTGGATCGGGCATCCGTGCCAGAAGCATCCGTCGATGAAGACAGCGATCCGCGCCCGCGTGAAGACGATGTCTGCCCGCCGCCTCAGTTCCGGGACCGGTGCGAAGTCGACCCGGTATCGCAAGCCTCGGGCGTGCAACTCGTGCCGCACGGCGAGTTCTGTCGAGGTGTCGCGCCGCTTGTTCGCGCGCATCGACTTCCTCGTCCCGTCGGACGTCGCCCAGGATCCGGTCTCAGCCATTCTCAGCCCAGGTCGATGATCGCCCCGTGCTCCCAGAGCTTTGTGAAGCGCTGCCGCATGCGCGAAGCGAACTCGGCGTCGCGGATGATCACGCCGGCCTCCAGATTGCGCTCCGCTCCGGCGGTCGACAAGTTCGCGCTGGTGACGAATGCGCTCGCCGAATCAACGATCACGACCTTCGAATGCTGAGCTGAGTACCCGCCGTCGGGGTGCACATAGGTCCAGAACCGTGCTCCGGTCAGCTCTTGCCGCAGCATCTCGGCTGTCTGCCCTTGCTTGATCTTGGAGTCGACGAGCAACGTTGTGCGAACTCCGCGAGCGATCGCGCGCCACAAGGCCTTCACGAACTCGGAGTCCGGCGTTGCCGAGAACGTCGAGGCGAAGACATCTTCCTTGGCATCGTCGATGAGGTGCGCGATCGCGGATGTCGTGTGGTCGCCGTCCCCATCGAACGTCGGGCCACTCCACACCGGGCGGAGGCCGGTCGCATTCGCCTGCGCGGCCGCCGCGAACCCACGGAGCACCGCGGCGAGCATAGCGCCGCCGACCATATCGAAGCCGCCTTTGAGGTGATCCGCTGCCGGTGAGCCGGGGGGCAGCTTGTCGAGGGCCTTCGTCAACCGCCCGTCGATCTCGAGACTGGATGCCACCTTCAGCGCAGCTGCGGCAGGCAGCAGCCGTCCGAGCTCGATGAACGGATCGGCCATCAGGCCGCGCTCACAGCTATGCCAGCTAGCAGCGGCTTCACATCCCATGATCCTGCGTGGAGGTCGAGGACGAAGCGCCGGTCGAGGAAGCGGTTCGCGCGCTCGCATGACGTCTCGGACAGGAAGATGCAGAAGTGGCAGGCCGCTCCGTGCAGGAAATCCTCCTGATTCCTCGGTACGCGATGCGCGCAGATCGGATCGGACGAACAGCGCGCTGCGCGGTGCAGGGCCTCATGCGTAACCGATTCGAGTCGTTCGGTCCGAGCAAGATCGACGAGCCCGCCTAGTGTTCCCTCGCTGTCGGGCGAGGTCGTCGTAATGAGGATGCCAGCGGAAGGATCTCGTCCCTCCGACGCCCGCCACGCGTAGATGCGCTCCGACAGCGAAGCCGAGCCGTACCCGCTCGACATCGCCATCTCGCGAATGAGCAGGTGCGACAGCGTATGGAGGGCCCAGTACCGCGGAGGAGGCATGCGGTCATCCGCGCTCACGGCAACGGCTGTGCTGCTCTGTCGGCGCTCAAGGTTGCGTTCGTGCGCGGCGCAGTGAGCTGCCCACACATCGCTCGCGAGAACACCGGCCTCCCAGGAATCGACGACCGCCTCGTCGAAGCGGATGAATACACCCTCACCGCGATCTTCGGTCGCGGGAACCCACTTCGGCTTACCCGACAGCGCGATCGGCGCGATGCGCGTAGCGTCGTCGCCGACTCGATCGAGCGCGTCGATGCGGGTGAAACCGATGAACGCATTCGCCTTGCGGATTCGGTCGACCGCCACCACCTCGCTGACTGTGGAACCCAGCGTCGTGGCGACCGGAACAGGGTGCACCTTGAACCCGTTGCGTCGGTCCTCAGCGAGAAACTCCTTCGGATGCGTCAGCGTCTCCCACTCGGGCGCGAGCAGGTAGTTCGGGTCGTATCCCACCGGCCCGGCGGCGTGGGGCGTCAGCGGCGGGAGGTCGCCCCGTGCGATCTGTACTGCATGCCAGAGATCCTCGTCCGAGATTCCCTGGAACCGCTCGGTGATGCTCTCGGGCGCGAATTGTCTCCACATGTTCACCGCTGCGAGGGACGTCAGCTTCGCCACCTGCGCGGGCGGCAGCCCCAGAACCTCCGTGACCGTGTCCGCCGGCTGCGGCACTTTGCGCGACGGCAGTACGAGCACGCTGATCGTGGCGGGGAACCACTGATTCGCGGCTCCGAGAAGCATCAGCCGCACTTCTCCCTGGCATGGCTCGTCCGCGGGTGCATACGAAGGCAGGTGAGGGTGGCGCCCGCGACAATTCGGCAGCGAGTCCTCTCCGCCCGCGCGCGTCAGCTCCACGATGTTCCGCGAGGTGTTGCATACGACGCACTTGATCGACACCTGCGGTCCGAGGTTGGAGCGCCACTCCAGCATCCGCATCTTCGGCTGCGCGACGCATTCGACGCGGTGCCCGTCGGCTCCGTGCACCCAATCGATGTAAGGGAACTCGTCGAGGTGACCGTTAGTACACGCGATGAGATACCGCGCCGGCACGGCGACCCGGTCACGTGCCTTGCCGCCCACGTAACGCCCCTTGCACCCCTTGTGCACGAACCGCGCCATGTCGGGCCGGTGCTTGCGGGTGTTCTCGAACTCGAACGTGTTGCCCATCGACACGGCCGCGAGCAGGTCGCATCCTGTGCAGCGCAGCCACTGCGGGAAGATCCGGGTCGGGATGCCGATGGGAGTGGAGTCTCCCCCGAGCTCGTCAGGTAGCCACGGCGGCTGGCGGAGCTCGCCGACCTGCTGACCGAGCTGACGGCGCACCGCCTCGATGAGACGTGGGACGAGAACGAGCGTCGGTTCACCGCCCATCCTCGCATAGGCCTTCTCCCACGCATCGATGCCCTGCGGCATCACCGCGATCTGCGGAAGATCGACCGTCGCACCGATGCCCGACGTATAGAGCATCGCGCTCGGGCGGATGGAGCCCACACGTGCTCGGTTCTTCGGTTGACCGGCACCTGAGTACGGGTCAGCGACGTCGCCGGCGACGCCGACCGTCGGCTCGTCCACCGACTCCGGCGAGGCAGCACTCGCGCTATCGGTCACTTCGCGTCCTTCTTCGTCTTCGCGGTGAACGTCCACCTCGGCGTCGTGGCACTGGCCGGTTCGGCGAGCTTGCCCGGGTAGGGGGAGACGAGCAGGTCGATCTCAGGCTGCACTTCTCGCATCGAGTTCGCGACCTGGAACAGGCGATCGCCTTCCTCGCCTATGGAGTCTTCCGGGCTGATCAGCAAGGTCTCGACGATCTGCTGTGGAAGGCTTTTCTTCGCGTAGGTCAGAGCCCCCGACGTCAGGGTCGCATGTTCGGTCCACTTGTCGAGGCGCAAGACGAGTTTGCTCTTCATGCTCGATGCGGCCTGCGGATCGGCCGCCTGCGCAACCCGCGCGACGAGCTTGTCGACGAGGACGTCGATTGATTCTCGGCGCGCGACGATCCGCCCAGCGCCGGCGTTCGCCTCCGCCGATAGTGAGGTATCGCGGGGGGCCATGGCGTCGATGACACGAGCCGCCGAGACGATAAGGCCCGTCAGCCCGCGTTCGAGTGCCGCTTCGGAGAACGGCGTAACTGACAGGGCTTCGACGTTCGCGTAGAACGTGTCGTGGTAGTGCTCGAACTGCTCGTAGTGGGCCATGTCGCGCGGCCGCGCACGGTTCGCAAGCGTGACGACCAGGCCGGGCTTCGCGCCGTCACGACCGACGCGCGAAGACGCCTGGATGTACTCCGCCGTGTTCTTCGGCTGACCCACGATCATCATGAGCCCGAGGCGGGGCACGTCGACGCCCACTTGGAGCATGGATGTCGCGAGCACGACATCGTACGGCAGCTCCCGCGGGGCGAGCTCTTCACCCGCCTTCAACTTCGCCGCGATCACGGCACGCCCGACGGTGGTGTCGGTCTCGGCATCAAACGGCGAAGCCAGATGGGTCAGCGTCTTGCCGATCTCCGACGACGAAATACGGGATGTCAGCTCGCCGAGCTTCAGCGGAGTCCGCCGTCGCGGGTATCCGGATTCCTTGTCCGGGTTGCTGACGCGGGTCGTCACGTCGTCTTCGAGATACCGGCGCATTCCGGCGAGCTCGCGGGTCGCGGAGAAGTAGTCGACAAGGGTCAGGTACGGCTCCGCTGCGGCGCCATGCTCGTCGAAAAGCTTCTGGCCGGCGAGGAGGAGGATCTCGCTGAGCCGGATCTCGGCGAGTGTGAGTCGAGCGCCATGGAGGCACACGCCGAGATACTTGCGACCAGGTGCCTTGCTGAGCTTCACTTCCTCGGAGAAGAAAGTGTCGCTCACGCTCAGTACCTGCGGGGGGAACACCTCGACATCGCGAGCATACAACCGCTGCACTTGTTCGGCTGCCTTCCGCACTGTCGCCGTAGAGGCGATGACGAGCGGCTTCACCGGTTTCGCGCCGCCGGCGGAGCCGAGGTCCCAGCTCGACAGCACGTCGATAGCCCCTTCGAACAGGCCGACGGCGGTGCCGAGCGCTCCGGTGATGAGGTGCAGCTCGTCCTGGATGATGAGGTCCGGCGGGCGCAGCCGGCCGACCGTGGCGACCTGCGTGGCGGGGTAGGTCCGTCCGTTCGCGGTCTTCGCGTTGTGCGCGTCGGCCCCGCACACGCTCCCGTCGGTGTCGAGGTGCTTGTATCCATGACGCGGACACTTCTTCGCGACGTACCCGAACAAACTCGCCGCCTCGCCCTCGCGCGCCAGCCGGGCGAACTTGTCGACGGTGGCGAGGAGGAACGTCGGCGGATGCCGGTAGATCTCGTCGTCGACGGTGAGAACCGGCAGACCGACCTCGGCAGATCCGCCGGCGGCGAAAGGGCACCGTGAACGACGGTCCCCGCAAAAGACGCGGATGCGCTTCGCGACGTCATCGGCCTCGACGTTCGCCTTCGGATTGATCGCCGTTCCGCACCACGGGCAGTGATCGAATTGGAGCACGGTAAGTCCGTACGCGGAATTGCCGTCGCGCTCCCGTACATCCTTCACTTGCTCGGCCGCCTCCGAATATCGTTTCGGGCTGACGCTCGACCCGACCCAGAGGCCGATCGTGAAAGGCGCCGAGCCCCACGTGGCGGGGTCCTCGCGGCGGACCACCTCCGCCGCGCACATCAGGGTCGTTGCGCGCAGGAATTGCTGGGACGTGAGGAGTCTCAGCGTGTATCGCATGAGCACGGCGACACCATCGCCGCCGTCGAGGAGTCCTTCGGGGGTCTCGACCTTCCCCTGCAGTCTCCGGATGCCGAAGGTGAAGGCGGCCAGGCCCAGGTAAGCCTCCGTCTTTCCACCACCGGTGGGAAAGAAGAGGAGCTCGGCTCGGGCGAAGTCCGTCGACCGTCGGACATGTGTCGGATCGACGACCGCGGGGAGCTGCATGAGAATGAATGCGAGCTGGAACGCACGCCAGGATGCTGCCTTCTCGCCCCGCGCGTCGACCGCCGCGGCGGCGTCGGCGATCGATAGATCCTTCTGTTCGATGCGTAGGGCCGCGACCTGCGAGCGGAGACGCTGGTCGCGCATCGTGCGGTTCATGAACCAGAACGCCCGCTGCGCCTGCTCGTTCGACATGAGGAGGTCCAGCCCGGCGCGGAGGCGAGACAGTGCGGCTGCACCGTCACCGAGCCCGATGCGCCCCTGCTCCTGCAGCCATTCCGGGAGTGCTTCGTTCTCAGCCTTGCGCTCGTCGAGCCAGGCCAAATACCCGTCGATAAGCGGCTTCAGACCCGCCTCGAGCTCTTCGGAGGTCGCCTCCATGAGCGCCCGCATGCTGAGTACCGCACCGTCGACGGTGGGTGCTTGGGTTTGCGGAACTTCGGCTGTCGGCAGCCAGGTCGTTCTGACTGCCGTCGCACGACGCTTATCGGACTCGGAGAGGTCCCACTCCACCGAGGCGGTGCGCCCGACGGCGAACTCGAGGCGGTCGCGGTAGAGCAGGTCGAGGCGCCGTACCTCCGGGTCGCGGGATTCGCGGTCGGTGATCATCGCATCGCGGGCGGGGAGGAAGACGGCTTCGCCGTCCGGTGCCGTGACCTCGAGTCCCGCCTGGAACATCCAGAGCCTTGGTGGGAGTTCCCGCCCAGTGACGGCCGTGTTGAGCAGCGCCGCTTCCACGACGCGGCGTCCGTCGAAGTCGAACACCTCTACGGCTATCTCGGCGTCGCTCGCTAGCGGCGTGCGTCGCGACTCGCCAGTCTTGATCACGGAGATGTCGATATCAGCTGACTCCGCGAACGGAGTCCGATCGTAGTAGGTCTGTGTCTTGCCCTGGTCGTCGGCCTGGCGGCGCGATTCGTACTTGCCCCATCGCGCGGTGAAACGAAGCACACCGGTGTCTGCCGGCACCTGGAACCGAAGTCCCATCGAAGAGGGGGCGATGATCTTCGACTCAGGACCGCGGTCATCATCCGGCTCGCTCGGGGAAGCTTCGGTGATCGATTCCTCTTCGTCGGCGGGCACGCCCTGCACTTCGCGCGAGTCGCTGAGATCCGCTACGGCGAGCGATTCGTCCGCGCGAACGTCGGCAAGTGATTCGTCATTCGGGACGTATGAGGGAGCCGGCGCAGGCCCTTCGCCGTCCAGAAGCGAGATCGGGGCGAGCGCGCCAGCGAGGTAGCGAGCGCGGGGGGTGCCTGCGATCGTCTCGTCAGGCCCATCCCACGGGCCGACGAGGTCGCGGGCGATCAGGTCGACGAGCTCTTCACGGACTTGCGCCGAAGTGGTCGTGGATCCACCGGTCATTAGAACATCGCTCCTTCGGGCGCCTCGGATTCGTCGAAGCTGCGACCACGCGTCGACTTCTTCGTCGGCGTGGCTTTCGCTTCGAGCTTCGCGCGTCGATGATTCTCTTCGAGCAGCCGGTCGAGGATCTCGACGCGCGCACCCGGGGATACCGTCCAACGCTCCATCTGTCGATAGGTGTAAAAACCGTGCTGGAGAGCGATATCGGCCCAGCCATACGCTTTCATCACGGCTTCGTCAATGAGCACGTGGATCGACCGGAGAGTATCCACATCTGCATCGCCTTGCACGTCGGACGAGTTCACCAGGTTGTAAAGCGCAGTCAACCCAAGCCCACGCATCAACATGATCTTGCGCCGTTCGCAGTCAAGCCGCTCCCCGAGTTGACGCATGTCCTCGGTGTTGTCTGGGCGAGGCAGCGTTTCAAAAACGTCTGACGGCGCATACCGTACTCGCGTTTCAAGCGTCGACCCGTAGGTGATCGCCCAAGTCTGATGAGGCATCGACGAAAGGAATGCTAGGTCGGCGAGATCAGAAGTTGCAAACACGGCAATCCCGTGTGTGAAGACCTGGTTCGCCGAAACGAGGACTGGTACCACTGGCTTGCTTACAAGCGTGAGAGCTATTACTCGCTCGTGGCCGGCGATTGCCTCGTACAGGCCGACCGCCCTTCGTTCAAACTGCCACCAGTAGTCAACGAGCTTGGGCTTCTTTATGAGGGTGGCGCGGTACGGCTGAACAACCCTTTCAGCGTGGGCGAATGGCAGGGCGAAAGTAGCAGCGTCGGAATACGAACGGTTACCAAAATCAATTACAAATGATCGACCCTCGCAACGAACATCGGAGTTGAGGTCGTCGCCGGATAATAGTGGGCGCACCACCTCAGCGGCGTCCGATGACTCTTCGATCATCGCTGCTGCCGAAGCGGGGGGTACGAGGAATCCGTTGCCATTTATGTACGAGCCGATGAATGCCAGTCCGAGATTCTCCTTTAGGCGAACTGGTTGGCCAGATACTCGGCCGCTTGGCTCAAGCAAAGCAGACACCTGAGGAGTCCTCGCCCCGTCAACTACCGCCTCGACATCGTCCGCGAGAGCTCTTCGACTGAACCAAACTGCTGCGTATTCGAGGGAAGCGCTCCGTGCCGGCCAAGGCGCGCTGCGAACTGCGCGTCTAATTGTGAACATCGACGCGAGACGCGCGATTCCCACTTCACGGGTATCTCCCTGTGCGATTGTATTAGTCGCAATGATTCCAAGCTGGCTGTCAAGAATACCGACGAGCGACGCGGCGCGTAGTACAAAGTACGCGACGAGATCGGCATTTCCACGAGTGCCTTCTGCGAGAACGTTAATGACCAGGTCGCGAGCGTTGCCGCCGATGGCATTCGAAATCTTCTTCCCGCCGAGGAACGGGGGATTGCCGACAATCGCGTCGAATCCTCCGTGGGTGTGCAGGACGTCGGGGGCTTCGAGGATCCAATGGAGGGGCTTCCAGCGCGCTTCGCCCGTGCCGATTGTGGGCGTGAGACCAGCGTCGATAAGCGTGTTCAGTTGGGTGCGATCCGGCGCGGTGCCGTCGGTGGGGTACGCACCGCGGAGGGCGTCGGCGAGGTCGTTGTACCGGTCGTCGAGTTTCTTGCCGGGCTTTCCCCCCTCAAGGAGTCCGGCTGCGACGATGCCGTCCGCCACATCGCGGAGCTTCGCGGTAACGCGTGCCGCCTGCGTTAGCAGCGCCCGCTTGGCCTTCGTAGATCGCATGCGGTCGGCGTCGTCGACCTGCCCGGAGGCGAGCTCGCGGCGGATGCGGGCGGCATCCTCGAGATCCTTATCGACGTCGAACCAGAGCAGTTGCTCCCGACCGTGGCGGCGCTCAGGGTAGATGTGCTGAGCCTTCAGTTGTTCTTCGGTTATTACGCCGAGGAGGGAGTTGCCGTGGAAGACGCGGTCGTCCACGAACGAGAACGGCTTGCCCGGGTCCATCGAGATGAGCCAGAGCGAGAGCTTGCACATCTCCACGGCCATGCCGTTGATGTCGGCGCCGTAGAGGCAGCGGGCGACGATCTCGCGCACCGCCCAGCGCTTGAGGTCGGACTCGCGAGTCACGTCGAGACCTTCGTTCGCGCGTGCTTCGATGAGTCGGTCGGCGAGGTAGCGGGCCGCAGCGACGAGGAACGCGCCAGAGCCGGCGGCGATGTCGGCGATCTTGAGGTCGAGGATCTCCGCCGATGACTTGAGCTTCCACTCGTTCCGGTTCTCGGTGTCGAGGGGGCCGGGCGAATACACGAGCGGCTCGAGCGCGTGCAGCACGACCTCTTCGGCGAGGGAGCGAGGGGTGTAGTGGGTGCCCGTATTTGCGCGCTGCGGCGACTCGGTCATCACCAGCCCCTCCGCGGGCACGATGTAGGGGAACCCGCGCAGGTCGTCGCGGATCAGTCCGTGGAACGGCTGCAGACGAGCAGCGAGCTCGTCGTCACCGAGCAGCGCGTGGCGCAGGCGGGTGCGGGCGTCGTCTGCGGCATCCGCATCGTCCGCGCCGTACACCTTGGCGATCTGGTTCGCAGTGCGAGGCTTGGCGTGCTCTTGCGTCTGCTTCAGGCGATCGATGAGACGCTTCGCGAAGTCGGCAGGCGATGCCGCGTCATCCGCGATCTCCTCGAGCTCGGTCAGTGCGATCTCCGGTTCGAACCCGCCCTTGCCGTGGAGGCCGACGGTCACGTCGGGAACGTAAGCGGCGGAGTAGCCGAGCAGGCCCTCGTAGACGTAACCGATCTGCTCGACGTCGAGGTCGCGGAACGACAGCTGCATGGCGCCGTCTTCGATCGTCTGCACAGCACGCAGAACCGCGAGCATCGCCCGATCTGTGAGCCGTACCCGCAGGCGACCCTGCTGATCGGTCGTTTGCAGCCACGGGAAGCGAGCCGGATCGAACAGTGAACCGCCGTACGCCGGCATTCGCATGTCTTGGAACGACGCCCCACCGAAGACGGCGTTGCTCGCGGCGAGGAGCCGGTGCCAGGTCTCCCACGAATGGTCGAGTGCCTCGACTGACGTCGCGGTCGCGTCGCCCTGCAGTTGCCCGCGGATCCGAGCGATCGCATAGGACGACCGGTACAGGTCATGCTCCGGCAACAGCCCTCTTTCCTCCGCGAAGAGGAGGAACACGATCCGCATGAGCACGGTGACCGCGCCCTCGTAGACGGCTTTGGGGTCCTCCGGCAGCGGAGACGGCTCGCCCTGCGCGAGAGCACGCAAGTGCGTGTCCGACATGGACTGGAGCACGAGCTCGACGGCACGGCGCACCTGATCGCCGAGCGCCTCGGTGATCTCCTCGGCGCTGGCGACGCTCTTCGCGAATACGAGCGGCAGACGTTTCTCCGGAGCGCCCCCCGCGACCGACGTGAAGCTCGCGAGAGCGAGGAACGCGTCGCGGCTAGGGCGTTCCTCCCGCCAGAGCAGGGCGTCCCACACACCACTGGCCGTCGTGACGTCCTTCGCGGCCGATACGAGCGCCCACCATCGGCCGTCGGTGACGATGCCGATCGACACTCCGGTCTCCCGAAGGAGCACCGCCATCCGATCGATCTCATTCGCCGACCAGCCGTCGGCACCCGTCGAGCGTAGATCGTCGGTGCGATCCACGACGGTCACGAGTGCCTCGGGCTTGCCCTCTCGTGAGAGCGCAGCCCACGCCGTGACATTCACTGCGCCATTCGCTGACGCTGCCGTGAAGCCGTTGGGGGAAAGTTGCAGGTCGTCGGACCAGTCGAGCAGGCGTCGCAGCACGACTTCCACCCACCGGTCCCGCGCGGCTTCGTACACCTCGGCGGACGAGGACCAAGCGGCTGACCAGCGGACGAACTCGTCCACGAACACCGAGCTCGTGTCATCGGCGTTCGGGCGGGGAAGCCCCGACGGGTAGAACGACTTGAGCGCCGCCTTCGAGAGGAACGGGCCGTCGTGGTCGATCAGCGACAACCACTCCCACACATCAACGGGCACCAGCGGACTCCAGTTTCTCGGCGTCTTCGGCGGTTAGCGCGAACACGAGCGCCGCGACGAAGGTGTGCGGCTGCACATCGCGGTACCGGCGCTCCACGGCTTCGCGCTCAGCGTGGAGCTCATCGTCGAGGCGCGAGAGACGGGTGCGAACGCGGGCCAGGTCTGTGTCGCGCTGCTTCTTCTCTTCGGGCAGCTGGAAGAGGGCCTCCTCGCCAGCGCGGCGGGCCTCCTCGGCTGCGGCGAGCGTGCTCTGCAGCGTCGAGCGGAAGTTGTCGAAGATCGCCTCGACGCTCTTGAGGTCAGCATCGCGGCGCTCCTCAAGCTCGGCCTCGACGCCGCCCTTCAGCCGGTCCGCGCGGTTCTGGATGGCAGTGCTCACTCGGCTCCGCATCCCGTCCAAGGCCTCGTGCTCCCGGTTCCAGTCGGCAGCGAGTGCGGCGAGAACCGGTTCGCTCGGTCGCCGCAGCCGCGTCCCATCGAGTGCCGATGCGAGAAGATCTTCGGCCTTCTCGATCCCGAGCTCCTGGCGACGCGAGAGGCGGGTACCGGCGAGGAAGACCTCCTCGTGCAGGCGCGTGCCACCTTCGCCGACCAACACGAGCCGAGCGACCCCGGCGGCGAAAGAGGTATCGAGACCGTCGACGATGACGGCGCTGATGCCTCGGACCTTATCCGTGCGAGTCCAGACCTGGCCGCGCAGCTCGCGCGCAGCGCGCTGAATGAGCGGGTGACCGAGATGGGCGTAGACGACGTCGGTCTGGTGTCTGGCACGTTCCTCGTCGAATGTGATCGGTCGCAGCACGCCGGGTGCCAGGCGCGTGTCGAGCCCGGCGAGTGCGGGTACCCATGTGCGCGAGAGCCCAGGCGGCACCTGGAACAAGCGTGCCTCCTCGCGCGGGTCGTCTACCTCGACGGGCTGTGGTTGCCCCGAGATGCGCAGTCCTTGTTCGAAGACGCGTAACAGGTTGCCCTCGTGGAGATGCATCCGGTCGCGTGAGGCTCCGAGGCGCTCTGCGAGACGGGTGAGGTTCTGACCGAGGGTGTGCTCGGCCTGAAGTACGCGGTTGATCACCTGCTCACCGGCATCCCTCTGTGGCTTACGCGCCGGGCCTTCACCGAAACCGAGCTCGCGCTGCAGGTCGGGGGCGATGATCTCGTTCGAGGAGATGCCGTCGTGCTCGGAGTTCGTGATCTTGTTCGCCAGCCTGGCGAGCAGGTCGTTGTCCTTCGCGTAGTCGGTCGTGTTCTGCTTCGCGGCACGCGGATGCCAGACGAGAGGCGGCTCGTTCTGTCCATAGCGATCGATGCGGCCGATACGTTGCTCAAGCCGGTTCGGGTTGAACGGGATATCGAAGCTCACCAGACGGTGGCAGTACGTCTGCAGGTCGATGCCCTCGCCCGCGGCATCCGTGGCCAGCAGGATCCGCACCGGTTCGTCACGCGGCGGCGCTGTGAATCGCGCACGAATCTCTTCCCGGGTCTCGGCATCCGTCGACCCATCGATGGTCGCGAGGCGTTCTCCGCCGAGCCCGCGCGATTCGAGCACATCGCGCAACCAGTCGAGGGTGCTGACGTACTCGGTGAACACCACGATGCGTTCGTCGCCCCACCCGTGTCCAGGAACCAGCAGCTCGCCCTCGATGAGCCGGATGAGAGCATCCAGCTTGGAGTCGGGCCGACCGTCGTACCGTTGGCCCCAGGTGACTAGGGCCTCGAGGTCTGCGATGTCATCGGCGGTCAAGGCTACCTGTGCGCGCTTCGCCGTGCGCAGCGCCTCGAGCTCGGGCTGCTCCGCGCGGCCCTCCTCTTCATCGGTGGCCTCGTCGCCGAGGATGTCCTCGTACGCGGGCAGCTGCACGTCCTCGTCGCCGCGCGCGTCCAGATACGCCTGTGCAGTGGACGCGAACGCCACCGGCGAGGAGAAAAAGCGCTTCTTCAGGATGATCATCGCGAGGTCCGACGCACGCTTGCCTCGTTCCTGCTTGATGGCGGTGTTCCTCCGCCTGGTGAACGCGATGAGCTTGTCGTACGCCTCCGATTCGTCAGGCGTCGGGTCGAACCACAATGCCTTCACGGATCTAGGAAGGAAGCCCTCGTCGGGCAGGTCGCGCTTCAGCCGACGAACCGCGACCTGCTGCAGTGCCTTCTCGTCGAGGTCGGCGCCGCGCGCGAACCGCTGCGGGTCGACCATCTCGAGGAGCGCCGTGAACGACTCGGTGTATCCGTTGTGTGGTGTCGCGCTGAGGAACAGCCGGTGCTCGCAGAGCTCCGCGAGGCGTCGCACGGCCGTCGTCCGCTGACTGTCGATCGCGTACCGCGGTCTGTCCGACGAGGAACGGGTCGGAGCCGAGGGGGCGACGTGGTGTGCCTCGTCGACGACGAGGATGTCGAACGCTCGGCGTTCGGCGGTGCGAGCATCCTTCACGCTCGCGTACACCTCTTCGAGCATGCGCTCGGCGCGCGGCGAGGGCAGCCACGACATCGAGACGATCACGCGGGGGTAGACCCGAAACGGATTGGCGTGCACGCCGAAGGTGCGGCGGAACGTCTTCATCGTCTCGGAGTTGACGATCTCGAAGTGGAGGCCGAACTTGTCGCGCAGCTCCTCCTGCCACTTGATCACCAGGCCTGCAGGGCAGACGACGATGACCGAGCGTGCGCGGTGCCGCAGGAGGAGTTCCTGGATCACGAGGCCCGCCTCGATCGTCTTTCCCAGTCCGACGTCGTCCGCGAGAAGCATGTTTGCACGCGGGGAGTCGATGGCGCGACGGAGCGGCTCAAGCTGGTAGGCCTCAACGGAAGCGCTGCTGCGGAACGGCGCCTGAAGTGTTCTCGGGTCGGCACTCGTGAGCGCACCCCAGCGGAGCGCGTCGACGTAGGCGGCGAACGTCGTAGGGTCGTCGAACTGGTCGGGCTGAATTTTGGTGGGCAGACCCTGCTCGTGGACGACGCTCCGGCCGGGTTCGAGCTCCCAAATGACCGTGAGCTCCCGGCCGTAGTGGTCCTCTTCGATCGACTGCATCGTCACCGCGTGCTGAAGCTCCGCGCGTCCGTCGTCTGCGCTACTGCGGGGTAGCGACTGCGCGGTCACGTCAGTCACCGACCATCGCGCTCCGCGCACGTTCACCAAGCTGCCGATCTCCGGCACCTCTGCGATCCCGGTTGCTGTGTCGCCAACCACGCTCGAGCGCATCCTCAAGTCCCCATCCGAAATTTCCTGAGCAAAGCCTTCCATTTTCTCGGCTGCCTCTGCACGTCAAGCTGGCATGGCTACCTGTGTGGTGGTGCCCTCGGCCGACATGCTCGCTTGCGACAGATACGCGCCGATGAGTGATGCCGCAAGAGCCGGCGGAACCGCGTTTCCGATCATCGTCGCGAGCGCGCTCCGGGTAGGGCACGACGAGAAGTCGAAGTAGTCAGGGAAGCCTTGGATCCGGGCTGCCTCGTGCGCGGTCAGTGCCCGGGCGCGCTCCGGGTGCATATAGCGGCCCTGCCCGATACTGCCGAAGCCGCTCGTGATCGTCTGCGCGGGCTCGTCCCACTTGAGTCGCCCGTACATCGATTTGTACGAGTGGTCGCCCTGATGACACGTGGGGCGCAGTTCATTCGGAAGGTCGTACTCGCCGCGATCGAGCAAGTACTGCATACGTTCGAGATTCGGGCCCTTCGCCTGAGGCGGGCGGTCCATCGGATCATCGCTCGAGATGTCGACGAGGTCGCCAATCGCCCAGCGCAGGTCTCGTCGCTGATAAGTGGCCGGCACGGCGAATAGCTCAGCCGGGTCGAGGCCCTCGGAGCGTTCCACTGCAAGCAAGATATGCCTCCGGCGCGATTGCGCTACTCCGAGAGTCGCCAGATTTACGACGGAGGTCGTGACGCGATACCCGAGACCAGCGAGATGTCGCTCGGCACGTATGACGACACCTTCGCCATCATGACGGTCGTTGAGAACTGCCGGGACGTTCTCGATCAGGAGGACACGTGGCCTGAGGATCTCCGCCGCCCGCACCATGCGCAAGTAGAGCGCGTTCTTCTCGTCGACTCGCCTGGTGTGGTTGTTGAGGTTGCTGTGCCCTTGACAAGGTGGTCCGCCGAGCACGACGTCGATAGCGCCGGCGGCCTGGGCGGTTCGGTGCTCGATCATGGTGGCGGGCGAGCCCAGCTCTCCGTCGAAGAGGCTCTCTACGGGCGCGGCCTCAACCCTCTTCGCGTCCGGGAAGTTCTGCCGGTAAACGTCCACTGCCAACTGCTCGAAGTCGACGGCGAGTGCGACGTCGATATGTCGCCCCGCTGCGATCGCGGCCTGCTCGACCCCGAGTGTGAGGCCGCCGCAGCCCGCGAACAAGTCAACCAGTCGTAACGCCGCTGAGCCCTCCTGCGCGCGGGGCTTGCTGCGTGTGCGAAGAGAGTGAGTCAACTGAATGGGCATCTCGATCTACTAAGACGGGTTTGACGGCCACGGCGTCGCTACTGCTTTCGCCAGGTGCGGCAGCCCCTGATGGCTAGACGCAGCTCGCTACGCGATGTACTCGGCAAGATACGCGGACACGCCGACATCGACTAAGAGGTTCCAATGCTCGGCGATGGTCGCGTCGAAATAGTCCTCATGAGTCCTCCCGAGCTTCGCAAGCTCAAGTGCGCTCGGATATGGCTCGCGGACAAAGGGCGCTATCTGTGGTTCACCCGCGACGTCGCGTCCCCGGTTGAGGTGCGTGATCATCGGATTGAAGATCCCGTCGATGAGGTAGTTATGCAGCTCAGGTGTGAGCAGGATCGCATCCGAGTCCAACAACGTGGCTTCCGACTTGCCGTTGGTGAGGAACGCGGGAATCGACTGGAAGTCCATGTTCAGCTTCAGGTACTCGCTTACCGACCGAGTGGCCCAGCCGGCGCCGCCCTCGAAGAGGCAGAACTCACTGCGCCGGAAGTTCTTACTCGTGAGGTAGAAGATCAACGTGTTCGCATCAGTGATGTTCTCTTTCAAGAGCGCTCCAAGGGAGCGGTCGTCCAGCGTCACGGTCGTGGAACCGGTGCGCGACGTGAAGAAGATCTCGTGCTCATAGGCCCCTCGCGCCTGCAGCACGTCGTCGATGAAGCTCGCGAACAGCTTGTCGGCTCGCGCGTGCGAAATGAAAACGCGGTACTGCTCCTTCAGCGCGATGTCGCTCTGGAGTTTGTTGGCGATCACCAGCTGCAGATCATTGCTCGCAGCCTCGGGAATCTCCGGGTGCTGCGCGAAGTCCGAGCGTAGTTGTTCGGTGAAGTGGCGTTTGCTCGCGGTGTCTCGGCGGTCCTTTTCCTGGCGGATCTCGCTGTTGATCCGAGTCGCGAGAGCTGATCGTCGTTGGACGAGGGAGCGCACGATAGGACGCACTACCGCTTTGAGGAGGGTGATGCGCCCGTCGGTCTCGTCGAAGTCCTGTCGGTTCGCAGTCGCTATATCGGGAAGTTCGTCATCGTCGAGGAGATCGAATGAGATTTCTCCTTCGATATAGTTCGCGTATGTGTCGGCCATGCCGAGCTGTGCGAGAAGGCGATCGCTCGCTAGCTTGCCGCGCACGTAGACGCGAATCTGAGCGGGATTGTAGAACTTGTTTCGGACGAACCGGGAGTCGTTCTCGCGAGCAGCGGTGCTCTCGATCGTTGCGTGCACGCCTATCCATCCGGTCAGCCGGAAGGGTATTCCCTTGTACGTGCGGTTGGTGAGGTTGACGTCGTCGGCAACTTCTTCCCATGCCTCGTCGGATGGGTCATCCGTCGGAAACGAGAAGACTTCGCGTGTGTGAATGTATTCGCCGCCAGGCAGCCCCTTTGCGGGGACTCGGACCGCGCCCTGAAATACCGCGTCGGCGGGGTAGCCACGAGAGCTGGGATCGAGGTTTTCCGTGAGGGCGGCTAGGTTTCCGAATGCAATGGCCTTCTCGACCGGCGAATAATCCACGCGTGAACTGGTGAGGCTTGCCCCCGCAGACGTCACTACAGCGAGGAGGATCCGGGGTTCCGAATCGGTGGAGAGGAGGAACTGATTCGCGAGTCGGGAACTAAGCGCGTTCATCGACTGCGCGCCATATCCCGTCAGATCGACATCGAGCATCGTCAAGCGTGTTCCCGACTGAAGGGATGCCCACAAGGTGTCATTCGCTGTACTCGGTGTGTCGGTCACCGCCTGAAGCGAAGGGTGCTCGTTCTCGTCTGCGGCCGTTTCGCTCGCATCGAGCTCCCACCGAGATGTGAGACCCGAGTGAGTCGTCTGCAGGAAGAAGTGCTGCGACAGGTAGAGGGCCGCCAGCTTACCGATGCCCTTACGTCCCTTGGGGAGGGGATCTTGGACCTCTGCGATGCGCGCATCGCGGCGCTTGTTATGGCCTACCTTCACATACGTGGAGATGTCCTCACGGCTCATCCCTGAGCCGTCGTCGAGGACCTCCACAACGGCGCTGGCCTTGTCTCGAGCATCGATATAGACGTAGACATTCTTCGCGCCGGCATCTAGGCCATTCGCGACGAGTTCTGAGAGCGCACTCCACGGGTTCGAGTACAGTCCCCTGCCCAACAGCCTCAGGGCGAGCCAGCTGAAGGTGAATGTTGCCTCGTCTCGGTCATCGGTCACGCTCGTCTATCCCCAGTTCACGCGTCGGAGTGCGTCTCGTTTACCGTAGCGCCTCCATCAGCGCGGGTTGCGGCGATGCGCCGGGATACGAATTCCGAGTCTTCGAGTCGACGAGAGACACGCAACGACGCCGGCCGAGGCCACACCAGACACCACGGCGAAGACCAACCCGCCGAACGAGGCGTCGCGCGAGGAAACCATCGACGATGCACCATCGACGATGCACTGATCGACGATGCACGCAGGCACCCGCGGTGGACGACGCCCTTTAAAACCGCTTTGCTGCAATTACCTGCAACGCACAAAAAGCCCTGGATAATGGCGAAAACCTAGCCTACTCTGGCGCCATGCGAGGAGGTCTCGAACGATGGAAGCGAGGTGTCGAATCCCGAGGGGTTCGACAGGCGATCGGCTACGCACTCGAGGGCACGTGCGATGCTCACCTGCAGTACTCCGCCGGCGTTGACGCGCTCGAAGCGTACAGTGCCGCATCCGATTCGACCGTCTCGCGATTCATCGTGGCGAACGGCGTCATCACCTCCGACCAGCTCACCGTCGGCGGCCTTCGTGTCTGGCTCACCGGACACGACCCGGTCACCGGGGAAGAGCGCGGCCATCAGCGGCTGAGCCCCGACGCCGACCTGCTGCTCGACGGCACGCTCAACCACCCGAAGTCCTACAGCATCGCCGCGCTGCTGCATCCCGAACTCGCCGCCGAGTTCGAAGCTCTCCAGGACCGGCTGCGTGACCGCATCCTGCTCACATGGCAGACGGAGCTCAACGCGCGACGCGGGCACGGCGGGCTCATCCGCGAGGAGATCACCCGCATCGAGGTCGTCGAGCTGCAGCATCGGCGCTCGCGCGCGCTCGACCCGCACATCCACCGTCACCTCTGGTTGAACATCAAGGTGCTCGGCGCGGACGACAAGTGGTCGAACCTTGACTCGCGCGTCGCGATGAAACTGCACACCGTCGTCAACGCCGAGGGCGAGCTCGCCGCCCGCACCGATCCGGCCTGGATCGCCGCGCTCGCCCGGCACGGATACACGCTCGACGACACTGGCGAGATCGCCGAACTCGCGGGCGCCGTTCGCCCCGTCTCGCGTCGGTCGGCGCAAATCGAAGGCCACCGCGCGCGCCTGATCGCGGAATGGTCGGCCGCGCATGAAGGATCTGCTCCGAGCATGGCGGCGCTGCAGCAAGTCGATCGGCGCGCGTGGGCGGTGTCGCGTCCGAACAAGCCGGCCGATCTCGATGAGGCGTCTTGGGAGACGCGCGTCCGAGACGAGATCGCAGCGGTCGATCCGAGTCTGACCACCCCTCGCGTGCCCATTCCGGTTGCTGCGATAGACCTCCATGCCGTCGACCTGGATCTGCTCGCTGCACAGGCGGTCGTCGACGCGGACGAACGGTCCACCTCATGCGGCGGAAGGTTCAGCATCTTCGACATCCGCGCGGGCGCAATACGCGCGCTCTCGCGCACGGGCGTCGTTGCGGAGCGCGACCGGCTCGATGGCGTGATCGCCGAGATCACGGAGCGCGCCACGGGTGCCGTCTACCGGCTCATTGCGGATGATCCGCCGGCGCACGTGAAGGCGTTCATGGCGACCGAGACCGTACGCGCCAAGGTGCGTCTCGCTGGCCGCTTCGACGTGCTCGCCCAACCGGGGCGTTCCCTTCTGCCGGGCGAGTTGCACCGGTTCGCACCGAACGAGGATCTCTCGGGACTGGATGCGTCGCAAAGCGTTGCCGCGTGCGCCATCGCCGGCACGGACGGGCTGGTGACGGTGACCGGCCCCGCCGGCGCGGGCAAGACGACGATGCTGCGCGCTGCATTCGCGGCGCTCACGTCGCAACGGCGGCGGATGCTCGTCGTCGCCCCGACGCGGAAGGCGGCGTCGGTAGCGTCTCGCGACGTCGGAGCCGCGGCATCCAGTATTCATGCCCTGCTCTCGGACCACGGCTACCGATGGGGCATCGACGACGCCGGCGCGAAGGTGTGGACCCGGCTTCGAGTGGGAGAAGGCGATCCCAGCACGGGCGCCGTATATGGCGGACCCACGCAGTTCGTCTTGCGTTCTCGCGGTCGGATTGTCGTCGACGAAGCCGGCATGGTCGACCTGCAGACGGCGAACGTCCTCGTCGAGCTCGCGATCGAGCAGGGTATCGGGCTGGCCTTCGTGGGTGACACGCATCAGGCGTTGCCGGTCGGACATGCGGGCGCGATGGGTTCTGCTATCCGGCACGCAAACGCTGCGGTCGAGCTCGACACGGTGCACCGGTTCCGTGATCCCGACTACGCAGCGCTCACGCTGCGGCTGCGGGATGCGGGTGATCGCGAGCGTGCGCTGGCGGTCGCGGTCGAGCTTGCCGAACACGGTCACGTCGACCGGGTCGAACATCACGACGCGGCGCGTGAGCGGATGATCGACGCGTACTTCGACTGGCACGCGCGCGGCAAGCGGGTGACGCTGGTATCTGGCACGAATGCTGAGGCGGATGCGATCAACGACGCCATCCAGCAGCGGCGAGTCGATCAGGGCGAGCTCGACGCCCGCGTCGCCGCATGGGGAATCGGGCAGCAGCGCATCCTCGTCGGCGACACCGTCCAGACCCGTCGCAACGACCGGCTCACGGGAGTCGAGAATCGCGCGCAGTGGATCGTGCGCGGCATCCGCGACGAGTACCTGTCTCTTGTCTCCGTGAGCGACAGCGGCGAGCTGGCGCGTGTGTCCATCGAGTACGCGCGCGAGCACCTGCAGCTCGCATACGCGTCCACCGTGCACGGCGTGCAGGGCGACACCGCCGACGCGTCGGTAGTCGGGCCGGATGTGGATGCCGCAGGGCTCTACGTCGGCCTGACGCGCGGGCGGACGCACAACGTCGCAATCGTCGTCGCACGGACGGATGCCGCCGCCCGCGAGCGCCTCGCCGAGTCGATGCAGCGCGGCACTCCGGAGGTGACGATGCAGGATGCTGTGCGCGCGGCCGAAGCGGAGGTGCGGCGTGCGGCGAGGAACCGGGAAGCCGCGATGGCTACGGGGCCGGTGGTTGGGGCGCCGAGTGCGGGGCGCGGCATCGGGATGTAGCGGCGTCCCATCCGCAGGGCGCTCAGTGGGCAGTCTTTCGGCCCGGCCATTCGGGCGAGGTCGGATGCGTCATGAAAGGCGCTCGCGACATGTCCTCGCCTGTCTTGGTGAAGGACCGACTATCGGGCGTCCCGAGTCGCCGAGCTCACCGACCTGCTCCGCGAATCCTGACATCGCGACCCAGGGCGACCCCACCACAGACCCTCACGCCCACGACCCGATCCGCCCGAAGCCCTCATGGCCCATTCACCCGTGCCGGACGCACGGCGATGTTGATGCGCCCCGAAGACGAACGGGACGACGTGCTTGGTTGGGCTCATTGCAAACCAGCTATGACGGGGTGGCACTTCGAGCGAGAAACTCTAGGTGCGGGTCGTTGCGACACGCCGAAGACACGCCGTCCACCGAAGAATTCGCACGCGCCCACTCATAGCTTCGCCACCTGTGGACGGATGGGACGGCGGGTCTCATTTTCCGCGTCATCCTGCTGTTTTCTGTGAACCATGGGTTGTGGATGGATCGGTGGACAACCTGTGTAGAACATGGGGATAACGGTGCAAGATCACACCGATGTAACTACTAGCCCTTGTGGTGCTATCGGATGTCGGCACCCACATCTAGTATTGGTGTGTCGGCGAGCAGCCACGGAAAAAGCCCCCAGGTCAGGTAGCAACTGATCTGAGGGCCGGAGTTCCTCTGGTGGGGAAACTTCCTCCAAGGTACGCGTGCCGGTGGCGTCCAGCAAGTCTGTTGGACGTGTCCTACAAGTTCCCTTGGAGGGAATTATGGCTAAGGCCAACAACGGCGGCTTCCGCCCGGGGCAGACCGCCCCTCACTCCGGTCAGTACCAGCAGTTCGGTCCGCGTGGCGGAGCCGGAGCGGAGCGCACGGTGACGAAGGGGGAGCCGTTGCCTCCCACCCCGAAGCCGAACATGACGTACAAGCTCGTCGACAAGACGAAGCACTGAGGGTGAGCGATGGTGACGCGTCGGGTTAGCCGCCCGTTCACGGTGACCTGTCCCCACTGCCGCGCGACTTACGGGCCGTTCTCGAAGCTCTCGATGGGGAGCTGGCAGTGTTCGAACTGTAAGAAGTCCTTCGAAGTGCGCTAGCACTCCAGCACGCGATGGGCGTATCGCTTCGGCGGTGCGCCCATCGTGTGTGTTCGCCGTTTCTCGCGGCTAGATTGCTGCGCGCGAGGTGGCGCCGTTCGACCGGCTACCCGTCGACTCCACAAGGATTGCCTAGTACGAAACGCCCAGCGCGACAGTGATCCAGAACAGCAGTGCGTATGCCAGCGGCACGGCGGTGACGAGCCCGAAGAGCGCGGCCCAGGCGTAGACGGGCGCAGCGAGGTGATGGATCCACGAATCGGAGAGGGCGTGACGACTCGTCACCTTGCGAAGCGCCTTCGCCCGCGCCTTTCGCCCAGCACGCAGCAACCCGATACCTGAGACGAACGCGATGGGAACGAGCACGAAGACCGCTGCGAATCCGGCGATTAGCACCGCGATCGAAACCAGGTAGCTAATTCTGTTGGGCGCGTCAGCGGAGGCTTCGAAGCTTAGGTCCGTTGCGATGATCGCACCGAAGTATCCGCCGGCCGCGAGGACAGTCGCGGCCCACAATGATCGTCCTGTCCAGGCGAGTCGCGCGGTAAGTAGGTTGCGCTCCGCGAACGGAGCAGGCTTCGGAAGGCCGGCGAGCACGACACCGCCGAGGCCGACGAGGGTGAACACGAGAGCGTAGATGGCAAGAAGCATTAGCACCGTGCCGATCGGCTTTGAGCCACCGAGCCACAGGAATAGGCCAACCAAGAACGCGACGACAAGGGCCAATAGGAAGGTCAGCACTGCGTCCCGGGGCGCGGTCACCCTGGCGTCTCTCATCCTGCGATCATCCCGCAGTCTGAACCGGGACCGCCGACTTTTGGGCTGAGGGACGGCGAAGCCATGCCTGGATCGCCTCAATGGCGCGGGAGACGACCAGTTTCCGGGCGGTCGCCGCTGGCGGCCCGTCACCACGCATACGGTTGTTGTCACCATGAACAGATGGGCTCGGGATCGTCGGCGTGAGACGCCTCCGGTCCGAAGGTCGGCGAAGAATGGTGCGACCGCCGGAGTAGTTCACCGAAAAGGTGTACGCCCCGGGCGCCGAGGCTCGCAGCGTCCCGAGCGGCTTCGGTCGCTCAGAATCGGAAGCGAGATTCCTGGCCGAATAGCGAGACCAGTACTGCTTCGGATTTTCGCGGGATTGCGCGGATGATCTTGCTAGCCGATCGTTCTGCGTCGGCGAGCGCCTGTCGGGCAGTGCGTTCGGAGTTTCGGCGTACGCGCCACCGTGCCCAGCGACCGTGATCGAGGGCTTCCAAGGTAGCCCCAATGTCCCTGAGCGTTGCCTTCGCCCATTCCTTGCGCCACTCTGCGAATGCCCACCAGTGCTGTTCCACGTTCACCCGATTCTTGATGTACTCCTCCGTGAATGCCTGAAGGTCGCGGTCGTGAATCTTCTCCACTCCGCCGAAGTCGGCCCAGATCTTCTGCCAGAGCGGGCCCGCTGGCAGCGGCCCTGAAATCAACCGGTTGAGCGTGTCGAACATCATCCGGGGAGTGTTGGTCTTCGCCTGTATCAGGACCTCAACCTTCTTGGCTGAGGCAACCATCGCCTCCCAGTGCCGCACGTAATCGAACAGCACACCGAACTCTGGGCTGAAGGGTCGGGAAGTGCCGGGTGGAATTTGTCCCACAAGTCGTTGGACGTGTTGGAAGTCTGTATCGGCGGGAATGAGCGAGTCCGAGCTGTAGATCAGCGCTGCTCGCATCCATCGATCGGCCTCCGTGACAACACGCCGCTGCGCATCCGCGCTCTCGCGCAGGGCGGCACGGCGAGATATCTGCCGCTCTGCGAAAATCACAGCCGCCGCGACAAAAAGGCCAGTGAAGATCGCGACGATCATGTCGGGCCAGAACGAGGACCAGTCAACAGTTGCGACTGTCTTGGCAGCAGTGAGCACCCGATCAGTATTCCGTGACTCCAGAACGGCGGTGGTCCGCGGCGCGAAGGGATCGAGATGCGCTCTAGGTACCTGCGAGCAGCGTCCGCTACGACGGCTGCCTCGGGCAATGGCACAGGTGCCGAAGCGATGGCTCGTTCGCCGGCCTCCTTGCGGTCATGTTTAGCTCTTGAGAATGACGAGCAAGTACCGCACGCTCCCCCAGGTCCAGTTCAGAGAGTTCCGATACCTCGAACGCCGGCGAGTGGAAGCGAGTGACACGGTCTGGGCATTGCTGGTCGGGTCGAAGCTTGCCGTCGAAACGTTGGCGCAAGCTGACGATCAGAAGACGCTCCTGGCAGACGAGTACCCGCATCTTCCTCACGTTCAACGGATGAACCAGCGACTGGACCGCGCCGGAAAGTTGCTCGAAGATGCCGAGGGCGAAGTATGCGCGATGGCGCTGAACTTCACATTCGGGCTACACGAGGACTTCGTCCGCTCCTGCATTCGAATGCTGATTCCGCTCGACAAGGCGACGAGCGGTGACAGCCGGGTCAACTCGGAGGAGATGCACGAAAGATTCTCGCTACGGACCGGCCACGCTATGGACGCTGACGCCCTCGCGCTGTTCCATTTGACACGCAAGATTCGCAACGCTTACACCCATGCTGCTGGATTGGTGCGCGAAGATCTCGTTACACGCTACGCGTCGCTCACGCCGACACAGCAGGCAACTTGGGCGGATCTCACCGGCGAGGAATTCCGCATTCCCGTGATCGGTGATTCAGCGGCGCTCGGTATCCCAGGGCTGATTGGCGCGCTCGCAGTTCAGAAGCGTTTGGCGTACGACCTGAACCTCGGACTGCAACGGGTCATCCCAAGGGAAGTTTGGGCGGACATGGCTGTCCGCGAATACTTCGCAGAGAGCGGCAAGTCGCTGAAGGATCCGAGCGCACCCCGAAGTGCGGTGGGATATCTTCGCGGTGGCTTCGAGGCATTGAAGCTCACCGGGGCCGAGGTCAGAGACGCCATCGAACGGCTGAAGAAAAGTGGGACGCTCTAGACCGCTGAGCTACAGCACCAAGTGGTGGCACCGCCAGGATTCGAACCTGGGTCTCCCAACTCTGTGGACGATAGGGTCGTGAGCCCCGGGACCCTACCGGACGATCGCCCTCGCAGTCAGTGTACCAACGTCGTCGGCTGGATCGCGTCCGTCAGCGCCGACGCTCAAGTTGGCTCTAGCATGAAGCCATGCTTGGGGCTCTCGAGATCAGCCTCGGCGTTAGCTCAAAGGGGGTGACGCCGCGGGCGTACACCTCCGCGCTCCAGGAGCTGACCTACTCCTTAGAGGAGGTCGATCGACTCATGGATCCGGACCCCAAGAGTCGGACTGCATGGTTCATCTCGGATACGTCATGGCGGGAATTCGGTCCGCGGATTCTGCTCCGGCCAGACGAGACCACCGGACAGCCCCTCGACATCGCAGTGCGGGCGTCGCAGACCTTCGTCCGTGGAGTGCGCGGCCTCCAGCACGGTGCGGCCATTCCCGAGGTCTTCACCGAGCGGGTGGTGCAACGCGTCGAGAAGGTAAGTTCCTTCACCGATCGCCCGGCCACCGGCCTGACGAGCGTTCAGATCGCTATAGCTGGTGGAGAGTCTGAGCCGGTGGCCTTGGACCATCAGGTGCGCGAGAACGCTCATCGCGCGATTGCGCCAACGTCGCTAGCGTACGGGTCGCTCATCGGGCGTCTCGACAAGATCAGCGCTCGCGGCCGCAGCCCGCAGATCGGTCTTCGACCCGATCATGGCAACGCGGTGACGTGCAACGTTCGGTCGAGCGACGTACAGGCCTACTTGGACAGCTTCTCGCAGAGAGTACTGGTCGACGGGATCGTGCGGCGGAACGGGAGTGGCCAGATAATTCGGATCGACGCGGATCGCGTTTCGCCAATAGAGGCGCCGCGCCGCGTAGCGGCGAGCGAACTTCAGGGATATTTGGGTAGGTCGGAGCGGTCAATCTCTGAGTTCATCGAGGAGCAGCGTGGCCGGTAATTCGACGCCCAAGGTTTACGTGGACTCGTGCGTGTTTCTTCACGTGCTCCTGAGCCAAGAGCACGCGCAGGATTCATTGCGAGTGTTGACCGCTGCGGAGCGAGGCGACATCCAGCTCATCGCATCCCGGCTTCTCCCTGTGGAGATCGCGGCATGGCGGGGGACCACTCCGGATCAGGCCAGCGCGGAATCGCTTGTTGAACGGTTCCTCGATTCGGTGGGCGCCGAATGGGTCGAACTCGACCTTGTCAGTTCGCGCTATGCAGTCGACCTCTCATGGCGTTACCGGCTTCGCTCAGCCGATGCTGTCCATCTGGCGACCGCCGTACGCCGCAAAGCCGACTACTTCATGTCTTACGACGAGCGTTTCCCGTATGGCGAGTGGGTCGAGGGCGTCGAGGTCTGCAAGCCTCGAATCGTCTGGAATCCGACAATCGATGATGGACTCGTCGTCGCGTAGTCGGCTGGTGTAACTGCTGTTGAACCTGGAGGTCGGCGCCGTAGTCCGATCATTCGGAAGGGGAAGCTATCGGCAAGGCATCTCACCCTAGTGACGCGCAGCCCGACGATGGACGGCAGAGTGCCCGCATCGTCGGGGCCCACTCGACCCGCGACGATGCGGAGAATGCAACCAGACCAACATCAAGAAAGACCCGCTTGGCGATCACTGCCCTGATCTCGGGAATTGGCGTTGTCGGGCTGGCGATCTTGCTGACTCAGCTCCGATTCGAGAATGCGATCCTGTTCCTCCTCGTCATTGGGTTCGCGTCTTGTGCGGTCGTCCTCTGCACGTCGCTCGCGGTTCTTCTGAGCGAATGGAAGCACCGAACGCCCTTCGTCGTAGGCCTGAGCGCCACTGCCATCATCGTGGGGCTTCTTCTCGCCTACCTCCAGATTCGGCCCACTCTCGCAGACGAGGACAAGGGAGACGAACCTACGAAGAGCATCCCAACTCAGACCACTTCGACCCCGACCTCGAGCGCGTCCGCGCCGTCGACTGCAGAGCCAAGTCCGGCCACGACGCCAATCCGAGGGTCCGAACAGCCTACGGAGCGCGTCGACACCGGGACTCTCACGCTTGGTGATGCGCAATCCGGCTACATCGAATCCTGGGGTTTACGGGTGGCCGCCAGTTCCGTCTACAGCTCGTACGTCGACGTCGTGATGACGACGGACGACAACGTATGCCAGGCCTACTTGGACGTGGGTGAGTCCATTGTTCTCAGCAACCGCCACCCTGGCGACGTCGACTACAGCCGTTGGTATGCCGCGGCGCTAGAAAGGATCGACGCGGGCGAGGCGACACTTGTCTGGTCGGTCGGAACGGGCCGGGCGCCGGCTGCTACTACCTGGGACTCTTGCACCTAAGACTTTCGACCAAGCGGGCGCGGGGCTTGACGCCGACCTCACTCCATGTTGTCCGCGACATCTTCGGCGGGACCGGGGTTGCGGACCGATCTGGACCACCCTGGTAGTCGTCGGTGATTGCGACGGTCTGACCGGTACGCCCACCCTGCCGCCCGCCCGCTAAGGCTCCTCGAACGAGCACTGCACGCAGGGGGATCGGTGTCGGCGTCGGGTTAGAAGGCGCGAGTGTCGCAACAGTTGATCACTTCTCCGCAGCTTGTTGGGGACGGTTGTTCGATCAGTCCGCAACGACTCCATGGCAGGTTGACGCGCATCGAGTTCGGAGCCATCGTGGCCACACGGGTCACGTCCGCGAGTTCACAACGAGAGCCACCGAGACCCTCAGCAGTCTCGAGCGACTATACCTTCCCAACAGAGTTCATGGAATCGATGTAATCCTCCAAGAGCCCATGAGCAGCAAGGAATCGCCAAGGGTTACTTGCTGCCGCAAAGTCACGATCAGCATCCTCGATCCTGCACCATGAGCAGCGATCGCCTTCTTCAAGAGGCTCGCCGCACACCTCGCAAGCGTGCTCGGGTTCTGAGATCGCCCCTTCCGTAAAGACGCGAGACGAACCGTCCGAAGCCAAGAAGAATGGGGTTAGATTGTTTCGCCCGATCCTACACTCATACACTTCGCAACCAATATCCGCGGCGTAGGAGCGCAGTTTAGCCTGCGTTTCGGCGTCAGTGTTCGAGCCAAGGAGCACTGCGGTCACGCAATGGGGCGGAATCGAAAGGAGTGACGCTCCATCGACTTGAACGAGGTCGTTCGCATTGTTAAGGACGAGACGCCTCTCCTTCTCGTACGACCAGCATGAGGCCTTTGTGAAGTATGCGGCGTGGTACACACTATTGCGGAGAAAGTAGATATCCCTGAACTTCTGGCGAAATTGAGCCCGCGCGAGAGACTGAGCGAGGTCCTCGTCTCGCGAGTCGCGGTAGGTGACGTCCTGAATAGCGCAGGAGTCGCCGAGTTCAGCACGTAGAGCTCCCTCATCTACCTCAATGACAAACCCCTCCCCGTTCTGTCCGTAGTGAGCCCACATCGGAACGACATCAGGGTGACGTGAGAAGCATGTTGTGGGCATCATCTGCATCTCTCCGATCACTTCCTCATAGAAAGCGAGAGTTTCAGGAGGAGAGTTGCGGTCAATGGTGAGAAATAGCTCGAAAGGGTCATTGAACTCGCTCGGCAGGGAGAACTTGAGAGTGGCCCCATTTTGCGATAGCGCCTTGCCTGCGAGGCCAGGGGCGAGGTACTTATACAATTTGCCGGCCAAAGAATTTCCTTTCGGGAAACAGAGTCCTATTTGGATCAGGCTCGGCTCTGCCAAAGCCGGGTCGCAGGGCAAACGATACATCGATTGTCCGCGCGCAATGTCTCGGCCCGGGAACCAGGTTCCGCCGAGGCAAACGCTGCGCACAACGATCGGAATCTGGCGACTTTGGCGGCACGGCCGTCGTAGTCACTGTCCGGAGGTGGAGCAGACATTCGCGTGTACCTCAAACGATGGATCAGATTCGTTTGTCGTTCTCGCGCGCTAGATCAGCGGAGTGCGTGCCCGAAGGCGTCCCGTCAACGCATACTGCCCGAATAGGGATCCGGTCGGTCGGTGCTGGTTGCGTCGATGTTCAGCTTTGACTGGCTCCGTTCGCGCGCCCTGTGGGTTCGCAGATTGGTCGACGAGTTCGAGGATTCCCGGTGAGGCTGCCCTCGACGACGGGGCTGGGAGTTCCGGGTCAGCTGAGATTGGAACCGCACTTGATCGTCGTGTGCGGTTCAGGTCGGAATCGGCTCCGACGACCCGCTCGGCGGCGCTAGTTTCCTGGGCGGATGACCCGCCGCTTCTGCTTCGCTGTCTTAGGCAGGTTTGGGCCCAGCCGGCGCGGGTCGTTCGCGCGCGCCATTGGATCCTTGTAGTCCGATCGGCGGTTTGCGGGCACCCACCCCTCGGGGGTGTTCCCCGGCGCCTTGTCCTTCTGAGTGTTGCGGCTCTGACTGGAGAGCTTCCGTGACGGGTTGCCTTTTGCGTTGCGGCGCTGCTCCAGCAGTTCCTGCTCGGCTCGCTTCCTTACCGCCTGCTGCTTGCGGGCCGTCGCCTGTCGTCTCGCCTTCTCTGCCTCGAGCTGCGCCTCCGCGCGCGCTCGCGCGATCGCACGAGTCCGCTCCGCTGCGGCGATCTGCTCGTCGGTGAGAGAGACGGGCACCTGGCGGAGGGCCACGGCGTGCTTGCGTCCGTCACTGCTGCGAAGCCGGACGCTTGCCGTGTTCTTTGCCCGCCAGTTCTGACCCTGCTCGAAGTGCTGAGCTTGCCCCATGGGACGACTGTAGTGGTCGTCGCCTCAGACGCCGCAGAGTACCGGTCAACAGTGCACCTTGAGCGCGCCTGTCTCGCTGAGGACGTAGCGTCGGCGCATGCCGCTGGTCGCGCTCGTCGACGGTGAGCGTGTGTAACCGTTCCGGCTCTCCGATGACGCGTCGCGGGCGAATTTCAGGACGAGGACGGCGGACTCTCTGAGTTTGGCGGGGTCGTGCGGGCCCCGTACTCAGCTCGAAGGCGGTCGAGTCGACGAAGCGTGCGTCGACCCCGTCATCCGGTGACATACTCATTCGTCCTGAGGTCGCGAACCCGGGTCGTCGCACTGGCGTCTGTCAGCCGAATGTAGACAGGCAACGCCTGCGGCCTTTTGGTACGCGGGATGCGGCGGGTAATCCTCTGACCCGGCCTGACGCCGACGAACCCCTTCTTCTCCTTGGCCATAGTCACATACACGTCGCCGAACGTCGGCTCGGCGATGATCTTCGCGTCAAGTAAGGGGACCTCGCTGGCGTTGTACACCTCAACGAACGTGTCCCAATCGCCCGTCTCCGAGTTCTGGCGGTGGCTCATCCACGTCGCGACCTTGTCCGCTTGTGAGCGGCGGCTCCTCCGGACTTCGTCCCATGCGAGATAGAGCGCGAACGAGAAGGCCGCGAGTGCGCCAATCGCGGCGACCCAATCAGCGGCACTTCCCCACACCCATTCGCGATACCCAAACCAATGAGCGACGCCATCCCACCAGTCGGCCACCCCTTGCATGAGCAAAGGCTATAGGTGTCTGGTGCGGTCGACTCCGACAGGCCCTTGGTGTGGCGGACGGCGTGCAACAAAGAGGATCCGATCGTGTCGGAGCAGCCCGCGCGAGACCGACACCCAGCAATCGTCCGCTCACAACGCACCCGATCAACCTCTGCCGCTGCGCCAGCGGTGCATGCGAGGCCGCCCGTTTTGGGATCGTCGGGCCGGCGCTGCATCCTCATCGGCGCGCGAGATCGAGGGCGCGACGGGTCCAAGATGAGTTGGCCGACTTGGGGTCCGAAGTCAGGTGGAATGCGCGGCAATGCGCGCACGGATGGACGCCGACAACAGCGCGGCCGCGGCCCTGCTCGAGCATTCGGGCCCGTGCCGCGAGCAAGGCGCGGCCAGCCGAGTAGAGGGATGGCAAGGGGGTTTTCGGGCATGTGGTCACCGCGGCTCCATGTCGTGAAACAGGAACGACCGCGGGTGACAGCGGTACTTTGTCGTGGCATCTTTCGAGCCACGGCATCACGTGCCCCAAGTCGTAATCTCGCCAGCCCGTCCGGTTTCCCGCGGGCCTGTGCGAGCGATCTAGTGTTACCGATCGTAGCGTCAGCGCTCGGTACGGTCGACCTTGGCTGTGCACGAACGGGGCTATCGAAGCTCGCCAATGGCCGACGCCCGTGATGGACAGGTCCCACGCTCATTTTGCGTACGAGGATGCTGGCGGTTCCGATTAATTACCGTCCTGACCGACATCTCGAACGTGGACGGTCATTGCGGGTCGAGCCGGTCGAGTCGAGTGTGCGCCTCGAGCAGGTCGTTTCGAAGCTGCGCGAGTTCGCTGCCTTGCGCGGCGAGAGCGCGGGTGTGCGCCTCGATGATCGCTCGGTAGACGCCTGACCATCGCTGCAACCGAGATACCCACACGGCCATGGCCACCACGACCACCGCGAGCCCGGCGATCACCCATACGAGAGCCGTCATGCCGCCTCACACTAGCGGGGCGGCCCCGCGCTGCCTCCCCGATGAGAGCACCGCCCGTACTGCGTTCGGCGCCTCACGGTCATGCACCTGGTTGAGTGTCGTCAGGTCGCTCATAGAATCTGGCCATGCCGCAGCCGATCGACGACACGAATGACCGGCGTCTGCCGCTCCGATACACCGGGCGCTGCCAGCTGTGCGGCGCAACACTGACCGCGGGAACGGATGCGATCTATGAGCGCAATCGTCGGACGGTGCGGTGCGTTGAGTGCGCTCCGGTAGTCACGCCGCCCACAGAGATCTCCCCAGTGGTGAAGCCCACAGAGCAGCACCCCGAGCATCCTGACGTGCTTCGTCTGCGGGCTCCCGCGTCATCGGTGATCGCCGAGGCCCTTCGCGTCCAATCATCCGTACCAGCCCGAACCGGGACACAGCGGTTGTTCGGCCGCAGCCCCTTGAACTCCGAAAGCCGACCCTGGTACTTGGGGGCCCTCGGCGAGCTGGAGGTCGCCCGACTCCTGGACCAGCTCGGCCCCGAGTGGTTCGCGATGCACGCTGTGCCCGTCGGCAGCGCGGGCAGTGACCTGGACCACATCGTCATTGGCCCCGGGGGCGTCTTCACGATCAACTCGAAGTTCCACGAAGGCGGCAACGTGTGGGTCGCCTCCCGGCGACTCCTCGTGAACGGGCAACGCACCGACCATCTCCGCAACGCCGAATTCGAAGCGCGACGCGCCGCGAAACTCCTCACCCAAGCGGCCCGCAAACCCGTCGACCTCACCCCCGTCATCGCGATCGTCGCGGCCCGCCGACTCACCATCCGCGAACGACCCGAGCGTGTCGTCGTCCTCGCCGCCCCACGACTGCCCCGATGGCTGCAGAGCAGGGTGGCGGTGCTCAGAGCTGACGAAGTAGCCGAATTGAGCCGCATAGCATCCGCCCCGGCCACCTGGGGTCATCCCAACATCCCGGCAGCCGACCTCGCCGCGTTCGCAGAGCTTCGGAACACCGTCACGGCCGCGCGCAACCGGCGTCGTAGTTGGGCGCTCGCCCTTATGCTGAGCCCGCTCGCCATGTTGGCCACCCTCACCGTCGGCATGCTCGGCCTCTTTCGCTGAAGGCATTCACAGCCGGGGATGCGATCGAACGCTGCCGGGATCCCGTCCGCGCGTTCCCCGTATGAGGCTGCCGAACGAGCGGCCCGAAGGCCGTTCGCGCCGTCCCGCTTACGCGCGTTGCCCGATTGGGGATCATGCCGTCCGTGCCGGCTGCTTGGACGATGGGCAGCACCGCCCGTCGCGCCGCTATCAGGCGTCGACGCCGAAGGCGCGCAGCAGCGGGACGCGCGGGATCATCCGGCGCGGGCCGAGCTGGACGGTGGGGATCGTCCCGCTCTCGATGCCGAGCTTGATCGTGCGGTAGTCGACGCCGACGAGCTTGGCGGCATCCTTCATCGTCAGTGCCAGTGAGTTCGTGGACTTGTTCATTGCCTTCTCCTTCCCGTGAGCAATGCGTGACATCGCTTGCGCACACCGTACTCCCTCCGTGAGCAAAGCGCGACATGAATTGCTCACCGCGTCCGAATCGTGGGACACTCGCTGATGTGAGCGAGCTCTTCCTCGAAGCGATCGACCCCGAACGGATTCATGTCGGTGACGGCGTCCACATGCCGTCAAGATGGGATGCCGTCGCGACCGGCGAGCCCGACAATCTGGGTGCGATCCGCGTGGGCGTGGTCTACGACCAGCAACTGCGACGGTCGGTCGCCGCATCCGTCCGAGTGGATCGACTGGGCGAGGGCGAGGAAGTCACCGCCGCGTTGCTGCGGGATGTGAGCGTGCTGCAGATCGTCCAGCGGTCTGCACTCCGCGTGGTGACGGTGCAACGAGACGAGGGGGAACCGGTCTTCCTGAGCGAGTACCTCGCCGACCTGCAAGCTGACGCATCAGATCGCGAGCACGGCGAGACGGTCCTTGAGGCGGTGCGGCTGTACCGGATCGCGACCACGGTGAACATCGCGCCGCTCAAGCTCGTCTCGGACCAGCTCGGCGTGAGCGTCAGCACGGCCACGCGGATGATGGCGCGGGCTCGCGAAGCCGGGCTCGCGGAGGATCTCATCACCCGCGAGACGTACAACCGGATGCGCGCCGACGAAGAGCAGCAGACCCGCCCGCACCAGCTCCCGGGCTCTCCGTCAGGCCCCTCGCTAGGGCGCTGACGTCAACGAAACGCATCAAACCGCATCTTTGCACATTGCTAAGCAATGTGTGCCCATGCGTGCAAATCGCCCAAAATCGACCCCTCATGCTCTTGGCCAATACAGTCTTGGCCGCATTCATTTCTGGCACGGGTCGGATAGCCTCTCCCCCACTGCCAACTCGTGGCCACGTTTTGGCCGCATTCCATTCGCTGCTGGCTGTTTTCGGACGTCGCTGAATGTCGCAGCTGTCTCGAAAACCCGCGTAATTCCGCGGAAGTTGTCGTCCGACGTCGATATGCAAAATGCTCAAAACGTGTTCGAGTCCCTCCAGGGGCATCGCGACTAGTCGAAGAAGCCTCCCTAGCCGCTCCCTCGCGACGCGTCGTGCCCGCACGGCCGACGATCGTCCACGCGCACTGCAGACGGTGCCGCGCTCCCCAGATTTCATCCACCTGGGGTGTCGCCGCCTCCTCGAGATGCCTGTTTGATGGTGGCGCCAAGGTTGACACGAGTATGGAGGCAGCGATGGCCGATTCGGCTGCACCCTCGACATCCGACCCGTTCTCGGCGGTCGCCGACGTCCTGGTCGTCTTCGGAATCACCGGTGATCTCGCCAAGGTGATGACGTTCCGATCGCTCTACCGGCTCGAACGTCGAGGGCTGCTCCACTGCCCCATCGTCGGCGTCGCCGGCGACGACTGGACTCTCGACCAGCTGGTGCAGCGCGCACGCGACTCGATCGTCGCCACCGGCGAAGAGCTCGACGAGGAGGTCTTCGCCCGGTTCACCGAGCGAATCTCCTACGTCCAGGGGGACTTCGGCGACGCCGCCACCTATCAACGCGTCGCCGAAGCGATAGACGGGGCGAAGCATCCGGTCTTCTACCTGGAGATCCCGCCGTTCCTCTTCGGCAGAGTCGTCAAAGGCCTGGCCGAGGCCGGATTGACCACTGCCGCGCGTGTTGTGGTCGAGAAGCCGTTCGGGCACGACATCGAGTCGGCGAAGGCGCTTGCGGCCGAGCTGCATCAGTCCGTGGACGAGGCGCAGCTGTACCGGATCGATCACTACATGGGGAAGATGGGGTACGAGGAGATCCTCTACCTGCGCTTCGCGAACACGATCCTGGAACCGCTCTGGAACCGGACGTACGTGGAGTGCGTGGAGATCACGATGGCCGAGGACTTCGGCGTCGAGGATCGCGGGCACTTCTACGACCCCGTAGGGGCTCTGCGGGATGTGGTGGTCAACCACCTCATGCAAGTGGTGGCGGCGACCGCGATGGAGCCGCCTTCGACGCAGGGTCCGGAAGCACTGCACGACGCGGTGGTCACGCTGTTCCGCTCCGTGAAGGCCGCCGACCCTGCGCACTACGTCCGCGGTCAGTACGACGGTTATCAGGACATCCAGGGTGTCGCCGCCGGCTCCACGACCGAGACCTACGCGGCACTGCGGCTCGAGATCGACAACTGGCGCTGGGCGGGCGTCCCGTTCTACATCAGGACCGGCAAGCGCCTCCCGGTCACCGAGACCGAGGTGCGCGTCGTCTTCCGCGAGCCCCCGTTGGTCCACGTCGGGCTCGGCGACAGCCAGGACCGGCGGCCCGTGCGCGGCGAGTTCGTGATCAAGCTGGACCCGTCGACCGGGGCGCGATTGATCATCGACGCCCACCGCGCCGACGGGACGGGCCCCGCCGGCATCACGCTGGACGCGGAGTTCGCCGATGAGGGAGGCGAAGGTCCGACACCCTACGAAGTGCTGCTTCACGCCGCACTCGTCGGAGACTCCGGCCGCTTCAAGCGACAGGACGTGGTGAACGAGAACTGGCGGATCATGCAGCCGCTGATCGATGCCCCGCCGCCCGTGTACCCCTACGCTCCCGGCACGTGGGGACCGGACTCCGCGAAGGACCTGATCGCCCACCACCGCGGCTGGCAGAATCCGTGGATCGTCGAGACGCAGGAGGCCGCGTCATGAGCCCCTCGGCATCACCGTTCCCGCCGATCGCCGACTACGCGTTCCTCTCGAACTGCCACACCGGGGCGCTGATCGCGCCGGACGGGTCGGTCGACTGGCTCTGCGTACCCGCGTTCGACTCGGCGAGCGCCTTCGGCAACCTGCTCGACCGAGGCGCGGGTTCATTCCGCTTCGGCCCCTACGGCATCAACATGCCGACGCAGCGCTCCTATGTGCCGGGCACCAACGTGATGACGACCACCTGGCACACGCCCGGGGGCTGGCTGCTGGTCCATGATGCCCTCACGATGGGATCTCGAGAAGGCGCCGACCACGTCACGCCCCACACGAGGCCGCCGGCAGACGACGACGCCGAGCACATGCTGGTGCGGCTCGTGGAGTGCCTCGAGGGATCTGTCGAAGTCGAGCTGGTGTGCGAGCCGGCGTTCGATTACGGGCGTGTCCCCGCGGACTGGACGCTGGTCGGGGATGACGGGCACGCGGCTGACGCCGTGGGGGGCGGCCAGACGTTCCGGCTGAGCACTGACCTGTCGATCGGACTGGAGGGGGGCGCCGCCCGCGCACGACACACGCTCTCGAAAGGCGAGAAGGCGTTCTGCGCGGTGTCCTGGGCCGATGGGCTTGCGTCGCCGGCGGATGTCGCAGACGCCGCCGCGCGGATCGAGCGCACCGTGGCATTCTGGCGGCGATGGCTGGCGAGAGCCCGCATCCCCGACCACTCGCTGCGGCACCCTCTGGAGCGTTCTGCGCTGACGATCAAGGGGCTGACGTACATGCCGACCGGCGCCACCGTGGCGGCGCTCACCACCTCGCTGCCGGAGACTCCCGGTGGAGAGCGGAACTGGGACTACCGCTACACGTGGATGCGCGACTCGACCTTCACCCTGCAGGCGCTGCACTTCCTGAACCTGGACTGGGAGGCCGACGAGTTCATGCAGTTCGTCGCCGATCTCGAACCGAACCCCGACGGGGGCCTGCAGATCATGTACGGCGTCGACGGACGTCGCGATCTGACCGAGTCGACCCGAGACGAGCTCTCCGGCTACGAGGGCGCCCAGCCGGTCCGGATCGGCAACGGAGCCTTCGATCAACGCCAGAACGACGTTTACGGTGCGGTCCTGGACTCGCTTCTGCTCCACACCCGGCGCAACAAGCACCTCCCCCGCAGACTCTGGCCTCTGGTCAAGTCGCAAGCGGAGAACGCGCTCGCGTCCTGGCGCGAGCCGGACCAGGGAATCTGGGAGGCCCGAGGGGCCCCGCAGCACTATGTGTCCTCCAAGCTGATGGGCTGGGTCGCGCTGGATCGCGCCTCGAAGCTCGCCGGCATCCGCGAGGACCTGGCACTGGAGAAGTCGTGGGCCGATGCGGCTGAGGAGATCCGCGCCGACATCCTCGAGCACGGCGTGAGCGACCGCGGAGTGCTGCGACAGCATTACGACACCGATGCGCTCGACGCCTCGACACTGCTTGCCGCGATCTTCGGCTTCCTCCCGGGCAGCGATGAGCGAATGAGGAACACCGTCGATGCGATCTCGTCGGAGTTGACCGAGCACGGCTTCGTGCTCCGCTATGTCACCGGCGAGACCGACGACGGTCTGTCGGGAAAGGAGGGGACCTTTCTCATCTGCTCGTTCTGGCTCGTCTCGGCGCTCTCCATCGTCGGCGAGAGACGGCAAGCCACCGATCTCCTCGAGCGTCTACTGAGAATCGCTTCCCCGCTCGGCCTCTACGCCGAAGAGTTCGAGGTGGACCGTGCGCGGCATCTCGGCAACTTCCCGCAGGCGTTCTCCCACCTTGCGCTCATCGAGGCGGCCGCGCGGATCATCCTCGCCGACCGACTCGAGGAGCTGTCGTTGACGACCTGACGCGGGCGTCCAGCTGCGAGCAGGACGCCGGCGAATCCGCTCGAGGAGGAAATCATGGCTGACGAGTACGACGTGATCATCGTGGGGTCGGGTGCCGGCGGCGGGACTCTCGCTTACCGGCTCGCGCCCTCCGGCAGGAAGGTGCTGATCCTCGAGCGCGGAGACTGGCTGCCCAGAGAGCCTCAGAACTGGGATGCCACCGAAGTCTTCGTCCGCAACCGCTATGTCTCGAAGGACACCTGGTACGACAAGGATGGCAAGCCCTTCCAGCCGCAGGTGCACTACTTCGTGGGCGGGGCGACGAAGTTCTACGGCGCAGCGCTCTATCGCTTGCGAGAGCAGGACTTCGGCGAGCTCCGTCACCACGGCGGCATCTCACCGGCGTGGCCGATCTCCTACGACGACCTGGCGCCCTATTACGGGCAGGCCGAGGACCTCTACCAGGTGCACGGTCTGCGCGGCGAAGACCCGTCGGACCCGCCGGGCGGGCCCTACCCGTTCCCGCCCGTCTCCCACGAGCCGCGCATCCAGCAGCTCTTCGATGACCTCCTCAGAGTCGGTCTGCACCCGTTCCACTCCCCCAACGGCATCATGCTCGACGAGACGAATCCGGCATTCAGCACGTGCATCAGGACGGCGACGTGCGACGGGTTCGCGTGCCTGCTGCATGCGAAGTCCGATGCCGACGTCATCGCCGTCCGGCCGTCCCTGGGCTACGAGAACGTGACGCTCATCCGGAACGCCGAGGTGCGGCGACTGGAGACGGGGCCGACGGGCAGGTCGGTCACCTCGGTGATCGCGGACGTCGACGGGGAGGAGCAGCGGTTCTCCGGGTCGATCGTCGTCGTTTCCGCCGGCGCGGTGAACTCGGCCAAGCTTCTGCTCTCGAGCACCAGCGACAGTCACCCCAACGGACTCGCGAACGGGTCCGACCAGGTCGGCCGCAACTATGTGTTCCACAACAGCCGGGCATTCCTCGCCATATCGCTGGAGAAGAACGACACCCGCTTCCAGAAGACCCTCGGGCTCAACGACTGGTACCTCGGCGACGACGACTTCGAGTACCCCATGGGAAACGTGCAGATGGTCGGAAAGTCGTCGGCGCCCATGTACCGAGGCGAGAAGCCGATCGCAAAGCTCGCGCCGATGCTCGCCCTCGATGAGATGGCCGAGCACGCCATCGACTTCTGGCTGTCGGTCGAGGACCTCCCCGACCCCGACAACCGAGTCACGGTGGGAGAGGGTGGCGAGGTCACTCTGAGCTACACGCCCAACAACCGCGAGCCCCTGGAGCAGCTCTATCGCCGCGTGAAGAAGCACCTCAGCCACCTCGGCATGCACCCCGACCATCTGATCCCCCGCGACATCTACATGAAGAACGACATCCCGATCGCCGGCTGCGCACACCAAGCAGGCACCGTGCGCTTCGGCGACGACCCCGCCACCTCGGTGCTGGACAGCAACTGCAAGGCCCATGAGGTCGACAACCTGTACGTCGTCGACACGAGCTTCTTCCCCAGTATCGGGGCGGTCAACCCTGCCCTGACGGCGATGGCGAACGCCCTCCGGGTCGGTGACCACTTGCTCGCGCGGCTCAGCTGACTTGTCAGGAGTCGATGGGAGACACGGATGGCGCCGAGAGCGGAGAACCACGTGGTGATGAACAGGGATGACCTGGCAGGCATGCCGTGCGGCTCGGCGTTCCGCGGCGGTGAGGGCTGACCGATGCGCTATCCGTCCGGTGAGCAGTACGAGATCGCCTCGGGCAGCTCTCGCGGCCATGTCACGCAGGTCGGAGCCACGCTCCGCGTCGTCACCGTCAACGGCCTGGATGTCCTCGACGGCTTCCCGAGCGACCAGCGCTCCACCGACGGCCGGGGCCAGGTGCTGGCGCCGTGGCCCAACCGCCTCACCGACGGCCGCTACAGCTACGGCGGACACGATTGCCAGGCACCGCTCAACGAGCCGAGCCGGCACGACGCCATCCACGGGCTCGTGAGATGGCTCGACTGGACGCTCGTGGCCCATGCGAGCGACCGCGTCACACTCGCGTGCGCCCTCCGTCCGCAGCCCGCCTACGAGTGGCCACTCGACCTGGAGATCACGTACGCGATCTCCGGCTCCGGCCTCACGGTCACGTTCGCGGCCACGAACGCCGGCGACGAGTCTGCACCGTTCGGTGTCGGCTTCCATCCCTACCTGACCCTCGGCACCGCGACCGTCGACGCCCTCGAGTTGACGGTCCCGGCGGCGACCTTCCTGGATCCCGACATCCCGGCACAGACCCCGCACCTGGTACCCGTGGGCGGCACGCCCCAGGACTTCACGAACTCGAGACCGATCGGGACGACACAGCTGGACACCGCGTACGGTGCGTTGATACGCGGCGCGGACGGACGCGCGACTGCGCGGCTCGACACCGCCGACCGCGGTCGATCCGTCGAACTGTGGGTGGACGAGGGCTACCGCTACCTGATGGTCTACACCGCCGACGAAGTGACGGGGTCCGAACGCCGCCGCGGCGGCATTGCGATCGAGCCGATGACGTGCCTGCCCGATGCATTCCGCAGCGGCCTGGACCTGATCGAACTGGCGCCCGGTGATACGTGGCGCGGAACCTGGGGGCTGCGATGAGCCGTGCATGCAGGCACTCCCGACCCCTATGGCACCTCGGAATCAGAGGGCGGTGATCACATGGATGCGACCGACCTCGCTCGGATGCAGTTCGCATCGACGAGCATCTACCACTTCATCTTCGTGCCGGTGACGATCGGTCTGGCGCTGCTGATGGCCGTACTGCACACCAGGTGGTATCGCACCGGAGAGGTCCGGTACGAGAAGCTCACGCGGTTCTTCGGCACCCTGCTACTCATCAACGTGGCGATCGGCGTGGTGACGGGTCTCGTGCAGGAGTTCCAGTTCGGCATGAACTGGTCGGCGTACTCGTTGTTCGTCGGCGACGTGTTCGGGGCCCCCTTGGCGATGGAGGGACTGGCCGCGTTCTTCCTCGAGTCGACGTTCCTCGGGTTGTGGGTGTTCGGGTGGAAGGTGCTGCCACGTGGCGTACACCTGCTCTCGGCGTGGCTCGTCGCCGCCGGCGCCATGTTGTCTGCGGTGTTCATCATGGCGGCGAACTCATGGATGCAGCATCCCGTCGGCTACACGACCGACCCGGACACGGGACGTCCGGTGCTGTCGTCCATCTGGGACCTGTTCACCAATCCGGTGTTCATCTGGAGCTACATCCATGTGATCCTCGCCGCGCTCGTCACGGGTGCGGTCGTGATGCTGGCGGTGTCGGCATGGCAGTTGAGGCGCGGGAACGGCACCTTCAAGACGTCCGCGCTGCTCTCGCTCGCGGTGCTGCTGCCGGCGTCGATGCTGCAACTCGCCGTAGGCAGCCAGCTCGGTGTCATCGAGACCACCTATCAGCCGATGAAGATCGCGGCGGCGGAGGCGCAGTGGGAGACGTGTCAGCCGTGCTCGTTCTCCCTCTTCCAGATCGGCGGGTTCGACAGCTCGGACGAGACGCCGATCAAGATCATCGAGGTGCCGCACCTGCTGTCGATCCTCGCGACGCTCTCATGGGACGGCGAAGTCGTCGGTCTCAACGAGCTGCAGGCGCAGGACCAGGCGGAGTACGGCCCGGGCGACTACCTGCCGCCGGTGGAGATCCAGTACTGGTCGATGCGGGTCATGGCGTATCTCGGCACGCTGTTCTTCCTGCTGTCCGTCTGGGGAGTGTGGCATGCCGTGCGAAAGAAGCTGCCCCGATCGCGGGTCTTCCTGGTCGTGGCGACCTGGTCGGTGCCCTTCCTGTTCGTCATGAACACGGCGGGCTGGATGCTCACCGAGAGCGGACGTCAGCCCTGGCTCGTGCAGGGGCTGATGAGGACGGCGGACGGCGTATCGCCGACCGTGTCCGCGACGGAGATCATCCTCAGCCTCGTTGCCTTCTACGCGATCTACGTGCTGCTGCTGGTGATCAACGTGGTGCTGATGATCAGATTCGCACGGCGTGATCTCGACAACCCTGAGGAGTCGTCCGAGCCCGACAGTCGTGACGCACCCGCGCTGACCTACTGAATCGAGGGAGACCATGAACCTGCCCGATGTCTGGTTCGCCATCATCGCTGTGTTCTGGACCGGATTCTTCGTGCTGGAGGGGTTCGACTTCGGTGTCGGCGCACTCCACGGCGTGATCGGCCGCACCGAAGCCGGTCGCCGCACCGTGATCAACACGATCGCCCCGTTCTGGGACGGCAACGAGGTGTGGCTCGTCGTCGGTGCCGCGGCGATCTTCGCCGCATTCCCCGCGTGGTACGCGACCTGGCTGTCGGCCCTGTATCTCGGCATCGTGCTGTTGCTGCTCGCCCTCATCGCCCGCGGGGTCGCGATCGAGTGGCGCAGCAAAGGCCGCCGGAACTCTTGGCGAGGCGGGTGGAGCCTCGGCCTGGTCGTTGGGAGCCTCGTCGCTCCGTTCGTGCTCGGCCTGGCTCTCGGCGACCTGGTCGCGGGGCTGCCCATCGACTCCGACGGCACCTTCACCGGCCGTGTCTGGAGCCTGTTCACCGGGCTCGGTATCTGGATGGGACTGACCCTCGTGAGTCTGTGTCTGCTGCACGGCGCCACGTTCCTCACCCTCCGCACCACGGACGAGCTCCGACAGCGTGCGACACGATGGAACCGGACGCTCAGCGTCGTCGCCCTCGTGATGGTCGCGGTCAGCGCGGTGTGGATCGTGCTGGTCGCCGGGCCGGGGTGGCCCGCATACCTGCTTCTGTCCGCCGCGCTCATTTCGCTCGCCGCGGCGCCGTTCGCATCGCGACGTGGCCACGACAAGGGTGCGTTCATTGCGAGCGCGATTGCCATGGCGGCGACAGTCGGCTCGCTCTTCGCCGGTCTGTACCCCAACGTGATCGTCTCCAGCACGCAGCCGGAATACAGCCTCACCGTCGCCGAGACCGCATCCAGCCCCTACGCGCTCAGCGTCATGACAGTCGCGGCCGCCATCTTCTTCCCCCTCGTGTTGCTCTACCAGGGCTACACGTATCGCGTCCTGCGGAAGCGTGTCAGCGGTGGCTCGACACGGGGCTCGTTCACGGAGACTCCGCGACCGGTCTCCCCGGCGAACTGATTCCCGACGCCCCGCACAGTCGGCGCTGCCACGCGGCATCCCACACACGGCCGGACGGTGTGCAACGCCCTCCGTTGATTCGTCGGCGAGTCCCGAGTAGCTTCAGCAAAGTGCCGGGGGGCGTGAAGGTCTCGTCACGTCTACGAGCGGATACGTCCGCCGAGACGGTCACCCCGCCACCCCTCGGACCGAAGTTCCGGCCACCTGTCGCACGTGCCGGGATCGTGATCAGAACGTCGTTGATAGAGCGACTCCTCGTCTCGGAATCGCCCGTCATCGCCATGGTGGCCCCGCCCGGTTACGGCAAGACCACTCTCCTCGCGCAATGGGCGGAGCGGCAGGGAGCGCGAGTCGCCTGGGTGTCGTGCGACAACACGGATGACGACCCCGCCGCACTCTGGTCCGATGTGACGAAGGCGATCGATGCGGTGTCGCCGCTGGACGCAACGGCGTCACGGCTGCTCGCCGCCAACGGTGGCGGAATCGGCATCGTCCCGGCGCTCGTCGCCGCCATCGCCCCGGCCGGGCCGCCGATGACGATCGTGCTCGATCACCTCGAGCATGTGTCCAGCACAGCGTCGCACGCGGCTCTCACGGAGTTCGCGATACGAGTCCCCGACGGCTGGCGACTGGCGATGGCCTCTCGGGAGCCGCTGCCGATCCCCACCGCCCGGCTTCGCGCCCAGGGTCGGATCATGGAGCTCGGGCCCGTCGACCTCGCGATGTCCGAAACCGAGGCCGGCCAGCTGCTGGCGGGGGCGGGTGTCGAGGCTCCCGCCATGCGAACCGCGGAACTGCTCGCTCGCACCGAGGGCTGGCCGGTCGGGCTGTATCTTGCCGCGTTGGCGATGCGGACCGGAAGGCCCATCGGCGATCTCTCGTTCGGGGGCGACGACCGGTGGGTCGGGGAGTATCTTCGCTCAGAGCTGCTGTCGCGGGTGACGCCGACCGAGGCGCGCCTGCTGCTGCGGACCTCCGTGCTCGAGCGGCTGTGCGGGCCGCTCTGCGACGCCGTGGCCGACATGAACGGGTCAGCCCGTGAGCTGGAGGATCTCGTCGGCCGCAACCTGCTCGTCATCCCTCTCGATCGTCAACGCATGTGGTACCGCTACCATCACCTGCTGCGCGAGCACATGCTCGCTGAGCTCCGGATGCAGGGTCCGAACGAGATCGCGCAGCTGCACTCGCGAGCAGCTGCGTGGTACGTGGCCAACGACATGCCGGAAGACGCCATCGAGCATGCCCAGGCTGCCGCTGATGCCGACTTGGTCGCCACGCTCATCCTCGAGCTCATGAGCCCGGTCTGGGCAAGCGGACGTGTCGACACCGTGCTGCGGTGGATGCAGTGGCTCGAGGGGCATCCATCTGCCCGACACTATTCGGCGGTGATGGCTCACGGCGCCCTGATCTACGCTCTGCTCGGACGCGCCTCCGAGGCTGAGCGGTGGGCGGAAGTGGCCGAGCGGATGCCTCCCCAACCGGGCCTGCTCAAGGATGGAAGCAGCGTTGCAGGCATGCTCTCCTACCTGCGCGCGAACCTGGCCCGAGACGGTGTGGCGGCCATGCGGCGCGACGCCCGATCCGCGTGGGAGGCTCTTGGGCCGGGAAGCCCGTTCCGTGCGACGATGGCGCATGTCGAGGGTGTCTCCTACCTGTTGGAAGCCGACCTCGATCAAGCCGACGCGATCATGGCTCGCGCCTCCGACCTGGCCGCCGCAATGGGAAACATGCCGTTCGTGAGCCTCATCCTCGCCGAACGTTGTGTCGTGGCCACCGAACGCGACGACTGGCCGGCCGCCGACTTCCTCGCGCATCGCGCGTTGAGTGTGGTGGAGCAAGGCGAGTTCGGTGGCTACTGGACCAGCGCGCTGGTGTTCGCTGCTGCTGCTCGATCGGCCGCGCACGCCGGGGACATGCATGCCGCGCGGCGTCTGTCGCGCCGCGCGGCACAGCTGCGCCCCTTGCTGACGGATGCACTTCCCGTCGTTTCGGTTCAGGCGCTCGTCGAGCTCGCGCGCGCGTACCTGGGCTTCGCCGATCAGGACGGCGCCGCGGCAGCGCTCAGCCAGGCCACCCGAATCCTGAAGCGCCGCCCTGACCTCGGCACCTTGCCCGACACCGTCGCGCTGCTCCAGGCGCGGATCGGACAGATCCGCACGTCTCCGATCGGAGCGTCATCGCTGACAGCAGCCGAGCTGAGACTCGTGCCACTGCTCCCGACCTACCTGTCGATGCAGGAGATCGGCGAGCGTCTCCACATTTCCCGCAACACCGTCAAGTCCGAGTTGATCTCGCTCTACCGGAAGCTCGGAGTCTCCTCACGAAGTGAAGCGGTACGTCGCACGAGGGATCTCGGTTTCTCCACATAGCGGCCAGCGGAGAGCATCGCAGACCGGCCGTCCTCTTGCGGATGCGGTCCGATCAGGCTGAGGTGAAGACGTGAGCAGCGTGCGATCGTGATCACTCGCCGCCGGAGGCACGACGACGAGACCGTCGACGTGCGAGTCGTCGGTGGAGTGGTACGCGGCCTGCGGCAACGCGGGCTGCTCACCTGGCGCGGAATCCCGTATGCCGCGCCGCCCGTGGGGAGACGGCGGCTCGCGAGTCCCGTCGATGTAGAACCGTGGGAGGGCATCCGCGACGCCCTCGACTTCGGTCCGGCCGCCCCGCAGACGATCCGCAATCCGCTCATCCACCCGCCATCAGCGGTGATCGCAGCAGACGAGGACTGCTTGACGGTGAACGTGCACGCGCCCGTCTGGGATGATCACAGCTCGCTCCCCCTGCCCGTCATGGTGTACATCCACGGCGGCGGTTACAGCGTCGGATCGTCCCGAGACTTCTCTGGGCAGGGCGAGGGGTTCGTCCGCGACGGCCACGTCGTGTACGTCAGCTTCAACTATCGACTGGGGCCGCTCGGCTACCTCGACTTCAGTGGCTACTCGACCCGAGATCGACCGTTCGCGAGCAATCTCGGGCTTCGCGATCAGGTGGCGCTGCTGAAGTGGGTGCGAGAGAACATCGGTGCCTTCGGCGGCGACGCCGAGAACGTGACGGTGTTCGGCACCTCGGCAGGTGGCAACGCGGTGACGACGCTGATGGCGACACCGTCCGCGCGCGGGCTGTTCGCCCGGGCCATCGCCGAGAGCCCGCCCCCGGGTGCCGTCTACCCGCCGTCGTTGAGTCGGCGATGGGCGGGTGAGTACGTCCAGATCCTCCACCAGGTGATCGAGTCACGCGCGAGACGCGACGCAGAGGAGTCCGTCGAAGCTCGCCCTGTCCCCCGCACGGCGCACGAGCTGCTTCTGACCGCGACGCCGGGCGAGCTCGTCACGGCGTGCACGGTGCTCCAGATCCGAACACCGGACGCCTACCCCGGCACCTTCTGCCTCGCGCCGGTCATCGACGGCGACTTCCTGCCCCAGAGTCCATTGCGGGCGTTCCGCGACGGAGCGGCGCACCGCGTTCCGCTCATCATCGGGACGAACGATCGCGAGGGGGCGATCTTCCGCGGCCGCGTCGACATCCTGCCGCGGACACCCCGGCGGATCGAGGCGCTCTTCGCGCGCGCCCCCGCCGGTGCTCGGCGTCGAATGCGCGCCGTCTATCCTGGACTGCCCGCGCGACGGGCCGCCGCAGACTTCAGCGGGGACTTCGGCTTCTGGTTCCCCAGCACGCGGCTCGCCGACTACCACTCGCGCTTCGCCCCGACCTGGGCGTACCGCTTCGACGTGGCACCGCGGCTGCTGGAGATTCTCGGCCTGGACGCCACCCATGGGGTCGAGATGTTCGCACTCTTCGCCCGCACCGACCTTGCGATGGCGCGGATAATCACAGCGTTCGGCGGGGCGGAGCAGTATGCGGCGGCCGGCCAGCGCATGCGGATCATGTGGCTGAGATTCGCCGCCGGTGCTGCACCCGAGGACACGTGGCCCTCGTACCGCGAACCCGACCGCTCCACGCTGATCATCGACGTGACGGATCGCGTCGAGAACGACCCCCGTCGCGATCGACGACGGGCGTGGGAACACTTCCTCCCAGACACCAGTGGGTGATCGCCGCTGGAGACGCAGCGAACCTCTCGGATTCCGTGGGCCCGCGCGGACATCGCCGAAGGGCATATCCGGCTCGACGTGCGACCGCCGCCGAGGCTGGCACGCCTCCCAGGAATGCCGGATAGCACGCGTGCGCCAGGCCCGGCAATCCCCTCTCCACGATCTGGAAGGCGTTCTAGCGTGGGCGCATCCGAACGAAGGAGCGAGCATGCCTACGCAGACCGCGAAGAAGACAGCCCCCGCCCGCAACAAGCGACGTGCTGCCAAGGGGGCGGAGCTCACACGGGAGCAGAACGCCGAACGCGGATTCACCGCTTCGAAGACGCTGAGCGAGAACCTTCAGAAGGTCTTGGTCGATCTGATCGAGCTCGCATCGCAAGGCAAGCAGGCCCACTGGAACGTCGTGGGGAAGAACTTCCGCGACACCCACCGCCAGCTCGACGACATCATCGACGCCGCCCGGGAGCTCAGCGACACCGTCGCGGAGAGGATGCGCGCACTCCATGCTGTCCCGGACGGACGCAGCGACACCGTCGCCGAGACGACGACGCTGCCGGAGTTCCCGCCTGGCGAGATCGACACCGCCGAGGTCGTCGACCTCGTCGTCGAACGCCTCGACGCGGCAATCTCCACGTGCCGCGACGTGCACGACGCCGTCGATGAGGAAGACCCGACGAGCGCCGACATCCTCCATGAGGTCCTGGAGCGGCTGGAGCAGTTCGCCTGGATGGTCGGCGCCGAGAACCGCACCCCCGCCGAACGGATCTCATAGCCCGCGGGCCCATGTCTTCCGCGGCGGTGCCTCCTCGGCTGTGAGGCGCACAGGATGGGCGCGTGACGTCCGATCCTGAGGACGCAGGCACAGACGAATCACGGCGGCGCGGCGCTGCTGGGGCTCGATGCGGTCCTCATCGGCTCCTTGCCGGCGACGCTGCGCACGGATGGCGCCCCGACAGGTACATGGTCGAGGAGGACCTCACGCGGCGACCCGGCGCCGACGAGGTCACGCAGATCCTGGCCCGGCCCGACCGCGTGGGTCAGAGGACCAGTCGTCCGGCGATGACGTCGGCCGCGACCACACCGATGCGAGTCCGGGTGGAGCGCGCATGGCTCCGTATCCGCGCGAACGCCTCATCCATGTCGATACCCTGCCGCTGAGCGAGGTACCCCTTCGCCTGTTCGATCACCACCCGGCTGTCGAGTGCGCGCTGGAGCTGAGCCTGGGCGAGTTCGGACTCCTCGACCAATCGCTGCTGCAGGATGCTGATGGTCGCGATGTCGGCCAGGGCCTGCGCTGCAGCGGCATCGGCGGCATTGAGCGCTCCCGGTTCGTCCCGCAGGAGGTTCAGCGATCCCAGGGTCGAGTTCCGCAACCGCAGCGGAATCGCGTGGATCGACGAGAACCCGGAGGCACGGGCGTCCGTGGCGAAAGCCGGCCAGCGGTCCGCGATCTGGTCGATGTCGTCCACCGAGACGACCTCGCCGGTCGTCGCCGCCTCCACGCAGGGGCCGGCACCGACCTTCAACTGCATCAGCTCGACGAGCTCGCTTCTCTCGCTCGTGGAGACGATCACCTCGAGCTGATTGGACGGGCTCAGCAGGAGGATCCCGGCCGCGGATGCATCGAAGAGCGAGATGCACTCGTCCACAAGGTGCTGGAGCACGTCGACGACGTCGAAGTCATCGACGAGGGAGTCCGCCAGAGTGACGAAGGTTCCCAGCAGCTGATGCTCGCGGGTGAGCGCCGTCATGCCGTCATCCTAAGCCTTCGCCCGTCACACGCTCAGGTCGAGCCGCCGTGCGATGACATCGGCCGCGACGTCGCGCACTGGTCGGCCGGCCGCGTACGCGTGGCCGCGGAGGAGCATGAGCGCATCGTCTACGCCGAGGTCGTTCCTGGCCGCCACCATCCCGGTCGCCTGATGCACCTCGCGACGAGAGTAGGGCTCGTCGGCCGTTTCACCGTCCGTCACCTCGAGACGATTCAGCGCTCGGCGCAGGAGTGTGAGGGAGACGATGACGGCGAGCCTGCTCAGCCCGGTGATGTCGGCGCCGGACAGCTCGCGGGCGACCGTCGAATACACCCCGATAGACCCGATTCCGACCGTGCCGACGAACAGGGGGAACGCGTAGAGCGACCCCAGGTCGAGCTCTCGGAGGGCTGCCCAGGCGCCTGGCCACAGCGCGCCGCCGCGGACCTGGAGATCGGATGCCGCGACCGGGCGACGGGTACGCAGGGCCTCCCACGAAGGACCCTCACCGAGGTCGATCTGGATCTCGTCGATTCGTGCTCCCAACCGCGTGCTGGCGCACACGGTCTGCGACCCCATCGGCGAACCGAGAGTGGAGATCACCGCGCCCGGCATCGAGACGGCCTCTCGCAGCGGCGAGCACAGATCGTCGTCTCCCCCGGCGAGTGCCGCCGCAGCGAGCGAGAAGGCATCGCCTGTCGGCTCCTGGCCGGCTGTGGTGGACATCGCTCCCCGCCGTTCACAGTGAAATGAGCAGGCGCTGGGTCTTGGTGCCCTCACCGCGATCGTACACCGCTGCCTGCAGCGATCCCCCGGTACGCCCGGTCTCCCGACGCTGATCAGCTCACGGGGCGGCTGTCGCCGTCGGGTTCGACGACGGGGAGCCTCGAAGCCCTTCGGACCTCTGCCGGGGACTTCCCGTAATAGCGAGCCTGGCGGAGGTTAGGATAGCCATACCTTGCACGATCGCGTGAGCCTTCCCGCGGTCAACTCAAGAGAAAGCCATAATCCTCATGACGTTGACCGCGCCCGCGCTCGGACTGTCGCTGCTCGGAGGGGAGCCCGACGCACCCGCACTCGTCATCGGCGGCGAGTCCATCACGTACGCCGAGTTGCGGCGCCGGGTATCCCAGCGCCGTGAGGAGCTCGGCGACATCCGCCGACTCGTCATGATCGCGGCCCGCAGCGACGTCGAGCCCCTCGTGACGTACCTGGCTGCGCTCGAAGGCGGCCACCCGGTCCTGCTGGTCCCCGATGGCGACGACGAATCGGCGCGCCGCCAGCGAACCTCGCTCATCGACCGATTCGATCCCGACGTCGTGGCTCACGCTGCCCCCTCCGGTTGGGAGTTGGGAGAACGCCGCGCCGGGAGCCGGCACGAGTTCCATGTCGACCTGGCGGTACTCGCCAGCACGTCGGGCTCGACCGGCTCGCCCAAGCTCGTGCGGTTGTCGGTCGAGAACGTGCAGAACAACGCGGCCGCGATCGCCGAGTATCTCAGCCTGACCCCCTCCGACCGCGCTGCCACCACGCTGCCGCTCCAGTACTGCTACGGATTGTCGGTCGTCAACAGTCACCTTCTTGCCGGCGCCAGCCTGATGCTCACAGACCATTCGGTCTCGGACGCGGCGTTCTGGCGCGAAGCGCGGCACCACCGCGTGACGTCGTTCGCGGGCGTGCCTTACACGTTCGAACTGCTCGAGGCGGGTGGCTTCACGGGCGCCGAACTGCCGTCTCTTCGATATCTGACGCAAGCGGGCGGGCGCATGGATCCGGGTGCGGTGCGTCGGTTCGCACAACTCGGCGACGAGAACGGGTTCGAGCTGTTCGTGATGTACGGGCAGACCGAGGCGACGGCGCGAATGGCCTACCTGCCACCGGAGCTCGCCGCGACGCATGCCGGCACGATCGGGCGTCCGATTCCGGGTGGGACGTTCCGTATCGACGCCGTGGACGGCGCCGAATCGGGCGAGCTCGTGTATCAGGGCCCGAACGTGATGATGGGGTACGCGCACGCTCCGACCGACCTCGCTCTCGGGTCGACGGTGTCCGAATTGCGCACGGGGGATGTCGCCCGCCGGCGCACCGACGGCATCTACGAGATCGTCGGGCGCATGAACCGCTTCGTGAAGGTGTTCGGCCTGCGTGTGGATCTCGACCGCGTCGAGCACCTGCTCGCGGAGGAAGGGATGGAGGTCCGCGCGGCGGGTGCCGCCGAACGACTGCTGCTGTTCGCAACCTCGGAACGCGACGTCACGCGGGCACGTGACCGCGCAGCCGCGCTCATCGGCATTCCCCGCCACGTCATCGGCGCGCACGCCGTTGCGGAGTTCCCGCGCACGCCGAGCGGGAAGCGAGACTACGCCGCGCTGGTCCGCCTCGCAGAACTGCAGGACCATGCCGGAGAGCAGGTCGCGGCCGCGCCGACGACCGTGACGCCCGAGACGATCCGCGACATGTACCGGGCGCTCCTCGGCGCGCCGGACGCCGGCATCGACGACTCGTTCGCGGGCCTGGGCGGCGACTCGCTGAGTTACGTCGAGATCTCCCTGCGGCTCGAAGAACTCTTGGGGGCGGCGCTCCCGCGCGACTGGCCGACGTCGACCCCGCGAGTGTTGTCGCAGCGCGCCGTGGCCGCCCCCGAAGCCGCCCCCTCCGGCGTCGGCCTCCCGGCGGGGAAGGCTCCCGCGACGCACCGACCCTCGCGGCGGTGGTTCACATGGACGCGCCTGGAGACCCCTGCGGTGCTGCGGGCGGCCGCGATCTTCCTGGTCGTCGCGACGCACGCCGACCTCATCGCCGTGAAGGGCGGAGCACATCTGCTGCTCGCGGTCGCCGGGTACAACCTCGCGAGGTTCCAGCTGGCGTCCGTCGCGGGCACCACACGCCTTCGACGGCTCGGACGCAGCGCACTCCAACTCGCGGTGCCCGCCGTGCTCTGGATCGGTGCGGTGGCCCTGATCACGCGCCAGTACGCACCGACCACCGCCGCGCTCGTCAACAACTTCGTCCCCAGCGATGGGCGATGGAACGAGCAATGGCAGTTCTGGTTCCTCGAGGCGATGCTGTGGTCGTTCGCGGCGGCAGCCGCCATGTTCGCCATGCGTCGAATCGACCGGCTCGAGCGCAGGGCACCGTTCGGCTTCGCGCTGGCGGTCTTCGCGGTCACGCTCGCCGCGCGCTTCGCGATCGCCGGCACCACCGCCGAGCACGTCGAACGGTATGCCGCGCCTGTCGTGCTGTGGCTGGTCGCCCTCGGATGGCTCGTGGCCCGTGCCGACACGACCGCACGTCGCATCCTCGTCTCCGTCGTCGCGGTCGTGACGAGCTTCGGCTTCTTCGGGGAGCCGCTGCGAGAGGCGATCGTGGCGGGCGGCATCCTCGCGCTGGTGTGGGTCCGGGCGATCCCGCTTCCGCGGATCGTCGTGCCGCTCGTCGCCACGGTGGCCGCGGCATCCCTGTTCGTCTATCTCACGCACTGGCAGGTGTACCCGCCGTTCGAGCAGAGCGCCCCGTGGCTCGGGACGCTCCTGTCGTTCGTGGTCGGCGTGCTGGCCTACCGGATCTACGTCAGCGCGGGTGCCCGGGTCGCGATGCTGGGCGGGCGGCTGCGGAGTTCTCCGGCCGCGAGGATCAGCCGGGAACGCCCGCGCCCCCACCGGGCATGACGATGGCTCCTGTCGAGCCGGGTTCCCCCGGTGCCGCGTAGAGCACGACCCCGCCCTCGACGATCACACGCACCGGTGTGCCCGGCGCGAACGCCGCGGCGCGGTGCTGCGGCACCCGGTACATGAACTCGGTGTGGAACTCGCCGGAGCCGACGCTCAGCCGGAGGTCGGCAGTCGACCCGGCGGGACGGACGGCGACCACCGTGCCGTTGGCGACTGGAGCGAGCGTGGATGCCGCTCCATGCGCCGCCGCCGCGACGCGCAGCTGGGCGGGACGAACCATCGCGCGAACCCGCACAGCACCGCCCGACAGATCGTGACGGACGGTGAGCCGTCCGAATCCGCATTCCACGCCGTCCGAATCCGAGTGGGCCGGGATCACGAGCGCGTCTCCGAGGAAGAGGGCCACGCCCGCGTCGATCGGAGCGTCGTACACGGCCATCGGGTCGCCCGCCTGCACCAGGCGACCGCCGGCGAGGACTCCCACCTGATGGCCGAACGACAGCGCCTCGTGCTGATCGTGGGTGACGAGCACGGCGGTCACCCCACTGCGCTCGAGCACGTCGACGACCGCCTCCCGCGTGGCTGAACGCAGCCCGGTGTCCAGAGCGCTGAACGGCTCGTCGAGGAGGATCACGCTCGGCTCCTGGGCGAGCGCCCGCGCCAGCGCGACGCGCTGCTGCTGACCACCGGACAGCTCATGCGGCATCCTGTCGGCGAGATCGGGGTGCAGGGAAGCGAGGTCGAGAAGTTCACGCACGCGCTTCGCCCTGCCCGGGCCGCGCGGCAGCCCGAACGCGATGTTGCGCGCGACGGACAGATGCGGGAAGAGCGCACCGTCCTGTGCGACGTAGCCGATTCCACGCCGATGGGTGGGTACCGCCCTGCCGTTCCCGGCGAGTTCCCGTCCGGCAAGACTGACGACACCGCCGTCGGGGTCGACGAAGCCGGCGACGATCCTCAGCAGCGTGGTCTTCCCGCTGCCGGACGCGCCCACGAGGGCGAGCCGCGTGCCGCGCGGCACCTCGAGCGACACCTCGCGCAGCACCTCGGTGCCGCCGAACGACTTCGACACCGCTTCCAATCGCAGGGTCATCGCAGGGTCCTCCCCGTCGCGTGGGTGAACATGAGTGCGACCGCCGGCACCGACATCAGCACCAGCAGGACGGCGTACGGCGCCGCGGTCGGATAGTCGAGCGCGGATGCCGCCGACCAGAAGCTCGTCGCGACGGTGCTGGTGCCGGTGGGGGCGAGGAGCAGCGTCGCAGTCAGTTCGTTGGCGGCCCCGAGAGCCACCAGCGCTCCCCCGGCGCCGATCGCGGGCAGCAGCAACGGCACGGTCACCCGCAGCCGGGCCGCGACAGGCGGCACGGCGAGCGCTCGGGCGGCTTCCTCCAACGACTCCGGCACCTGCGACAGTCCGGCACGCAGCGGCACGAGCGCCCGCGGGAGGAAGATCACCACATACGCGGCGATGACCGTGAACGCCGTCTGGTACAGCCCCGGAGCGAAGGCGAGGGTGACGGCGACGAACGCGAGCGCCACGATGATCGCCGGCAGGCTGCTGGCCAGATACGCCGCCCCCTCGAGGATCCGTGACAGCCGCCCCGGATAGCGCACGGCCAGCCAGGCGAACGGGAGCGCGACAGCGATCGTGCACACCGCTCCGGCGAGAGCGAGGGCCAGGGTCTGCAGCGCTGCGATCACGACGTCGCCGTAGGCGGCGGCATCCGCTCGCAGCAGCCAACGCCCGACGCTCGTCAGCGGCACGACGAGGGCGCCCGTCAGGAGCAGCGTGAGGGCGACCAGCACGGGCGCGGTCAGGCGACCCAGGCGGAGGTCGACGGCCGGGTGCGGCGATCCGCCGCCGACGCGGGCGTATCGAGCGCGGCCCCGGGCCGCCGACTCGACGCCCAGCAGGATCAGGCACAGCAGTGCGAGCACCAGGCCGAGCGCCGCCGCGTTCGGACCGGCGAACATGCTCTCGTACGCGACGACGATCGCCGTCGTGAACGTGTCGAAGCGGAGGAACGCGAACGCCCCGTATTCGGCCAGCAGGTGCAGCCCGACGACCAGTGCACCGCCGAGCACGGCGAGCCGAAGCTGCGGCGCGACCACGCGGAAGAACACCGCCCAGGACCCCATGCCGAGCGAGCGGGCGGACTCCTCGAGTGCAGGGTCCAGGCCCCTGATCGCGGCGAGAGCCGGGAGGAACACCAGCGGGAAGTACGCCAGTGTCGCGACCAGCACCGCCGCCCACAACCCGTGGATGGACGGGATGGCACTGGCCCAGCCGTAGCTGGCGACGAAGGCGGGGATCGCCAAGGGCGCGGCGAGCGCGACCTTGAACACGCCGCGCCCGGGGAGCGTCGTGCGCTCCACCAGCCAGGCGCAGCCGACGCCGAGCACCACTGTCGCGGGCACGCCGATCACGACGAGCAGCACGGTGTTCACGAGCAGCTCGCCGACCTTCGGCCGGAACACGAGCGCCGACAGCTCGTCCCATCCCATCGCGACGGCAGCCTGCACGACGTACCCGATGGGGACCAGGGCGCCCAGCGCGAGGACCGCTACGACGACGACGAGACCGACGGGCGGGCGCCTCTCATTCGTGCCGCGCGTCGATGTCCGCGTCTGGAGCTGGGTCAGAGGAGTCCGGCTTCCGTCATGAGCTCGATGACGGCCGGCCCGTTGAGCGTGGACGGGTCGATCGCGGGCGCGTCGAGCTCTGCGAGCGGCGGCAGTTCGGGCTTCGCGGCGATGTCGGACGCGACCGGGTATTCGAAGCTGTACCCCTCGCCGAGGATCTTCTGGCCCTTCTCGCCCGCGATGAAGGCGAGGAACTGCTGTGCTTCGTCCGCGTGCGGCGCGTTCTTCAGCACCCCGCCGCCCGAGATGCTCACGAACGCACCGGGGTCCTGGTTGCCGAAGTAGTGCAGCTTCGTGCTCGCGCTGTCCTCGGCCGCGGCATCCTGATCACGGAACCAGTAGTAGTGGTAGATGATGCCCATCGGCACCTCGCCGGCGTTGACCGCCTTCATCGTGACGATGTTGTTGCGGTACTGGACGGAGTTCTCGGCCATGCCCTCCAACCATGCGCGAGTGGCGTCCTCGCCCTGGGTGGCGAGCACCGCCGACACGATCGCCTGGAAGTCCGCCTTCGCGGGCGCTGCCCCCCATCGCCCCTTCCACTCCGGCTGAGAGAGGTCCATCAGGGATGCGGGGAGCTCGTCCTCCGAGATGAGATCGGGGTTGTAGACGAGCACCGTCGATCGTGCCGCGATGCCCGTCCACAGACCGGACGAGGGGCGGTACTGCTCGGGCACCAGCGCCAGCGTCGTGTCGTCGACCGGGGCGAAGCGTCCGGCATCCTCGACGAGCGACATCGCCGGCGAGTTCTCCGTCAGGAACACGTCGGCCTTCGACGCCGTGCCCTCCTGGACGAGCTGGTTGGCCAGTTCGCTGTCGTCGCCGTTGCGGAGCACGACGTCGATGCCGGTCTCGGCGGTGAAGGCATCCGCCCATTCCTGGGTGAGCTGCTCATGCTGTGCGTTGTAGACCACGAGCGCCTCGGGGTCCGCGGAGTCTCCACCGCCCGTGCCGCCGGCGCATCCCGCGAGAGCGAGTCCCACGACGACGACGGGAGCGACGAGCATCCGGCGCAGACGCGCAGCAGAAGACAGGCGTGAAGGCATGGGGAACCCCTCGACGACGGACAGGTAAGGCTAGCCTAAAGCACACGCTGATCGTGTTGCTGACGAGCGCGGGGGCCCGCGGTCTCCGACACGAGACTCATCCGATCGGCGGTTCGCCGTTCAATCCCGACCGTGCAGGTGCGGACCGCCGCGGCTGCCGCGTCCCCGGACGTGGTCTCATTCCTCGGGGATGTCTCGTCCGAAGCTCTCGAGCGTGATCGCTTCCGGCTCGGGCCCACCGCGCACACCACGGTCGAGGGCGTCGATGCGGTCCAGCTCGTCGTCGGTGAGGGCGAAGTCGAAGACGTCGAAGTTCTCGCGGATGCGTTCGGGCTTGACGGACTTCGGGATCGCGGAACGACCCTGCTGCAGATGCCAGCGCAGCATCGTCTGCGCGGCCGTCTTCCCGTGGGCGGCGGCGATCTCGAGGATCGTCGGGTCGGTGAACGTGCTCGTCGCGCTCTCCCCGCGATAGGCGGTGATGCCGCCGATCGGGGACCATGCCTGGGTGAGGATGCCGTCCTCGGCGTCGGCGGCCTGCGCCTCAGGCTGGGTGAAGAACGGGTGGACCTCGATCTGGTTGACCGCCGGCACGACGTCCGTCGCGGCGAGGAGGGTACGGAGGTGGGCGGGCATGAAGTTGCTCACGCCGATCGCACGGACCCGTCCGTCCGCCAGCAGCGTCTCCAGCGCCCGGTACGCCGAGAGGGTCCTGTCGAACTCGCCCGGCAGCGCCTGGTGCAGCAGGAGCAGGTCGATCTGCTCGACGCCGAGCTTGCGGACGCTCTTCTCGAAGGCGTGCAGGGTCTGGTCGTAGCCGTAGTCACTGATCCACACCTTCGTCTCGATGAAGACCTCGTTCCGGTCGAGCCCCGACTCGCGGATCGCGTCGCCGACGCCGCGCTCGTTCCCGTAGGCGGCTGCCGTGTCGATCAACCGATACCCGCTCGCCAGCGCCGTGGCGACGGCATCCTTCGTCTCCGCGGGCGGGGTCTGGAAGACGCCGAATCCGAGCGCGGGCATCGCGACGCCGTTGTTCAAAGTCACTGTGCTCATGCTCTCGACGTTAGGCCCGCCCGCCGTGATGAGGCAGGGACTGTCAGTACACGGCTACCCGGTGCTCCTATCCTGTGGGGATGGAGTCCCACGTCGACCGAACACGCAGCGTCAGCTGGGAGGATCCGAAGCCGCCGCTGGCCGCATCGCGCGACCTGGACGGGCTCGCCTACCTCCGGGCGATGATCGCCGGCGAGTACCCGCCCCCGCCGATCTCACGGCTCATGAACTTCTGGCTCGTGTCGGCCGACCCCGGAGAAGCGGTCTTCGAGTGCGACCCCGGGGAGTACCACGACAACCCGCTCGGCATGGTGCACGGCGGGCTCGCCTGCACGCTGCTCGACTCCGTCGTGGGATGCGCAGCGCACACGACGCTGCCGGCGGGAGTCGGCTACACGTCGATCGACCTCAACGTCTCGTACCTGCGCCCAGTCCTGTCGACGATGGGCCGCCTGCGTGCACGAGGCCGCGTCGTGAAGGGCGGGCAACGTGTGATCTTCGCCGAGGGAGTGCTCGAGGACTCCGCCGGCCGCGCACTCGCGACCGCCACCAGCTCGCTGCTGGTCATCCGTCCCTGACGTCGGGCCGCGCCGTCGCACGCCGTGCCATCGGCGAGTCGACGCCCGCCGGGACGGGCGCGGGCTCGTCCCCGGCGACGACTACCCCGCGGCATCCGTCCCGTAGGTGAAGACCAGCCGCGCCGGCACCGTGCCCGCCAGCACCTCGTCCACCGAGGCGTTGACCTCGTCGAGCTGACGGGTCTGCGTGATCACACGCGTGCGTCCCGCCGCGTGAAGGTCGAACACCTCGACGAGATCCTGACGCGTGCCCACGATGGAGCCGATGATGCTGATGCCCTTGAGCACGGTGTCGAAGATGGGGATCGTGAGCGAGCCGTCGGCCGGCAGCGACACGAGGACGAGCCGGCCGCCGCGGTTGAGCGCGTCGAAGGCCTGCTGGAAGACCGACGGCGCGACGGCGAGCATGACGGCCACGTCCGCTCCCCCCATGACGCGGATCGCCTCGACCGGATCGCTCGTGCGCGCGTTCACCACGTGATCCGCGCCGAGCTCGGTGGCCAGCGCCAGCTTCTCCTCGGTGACATCCACCGCGATGACCTTCGCGCCGACGAGCCGGGCGTACTGCACCGCGAGGTGCCCGAGGCCGCCGATGCCGAACACGACGACCGTCTCCCCCGGAGTGACATGCGCATTCTTGATCGCGGCGTACGTCGTGACTCCCGCGCACGTCAAGGGCGCGGCATCCAGCGGCGTGACACCGTCGGGAACGGGGACCGCGAAACGCGCGTCGGCGAGCATGTACTCCGCGTACCCGCCGTCGACCGCATACCCGTTGTTGAACTGCTGCTCGCAGAGGTTCTCGCGGCCGTCCACGCAGTAACGGCACTCGCCGCAGGCGTGACCGAGCCACGGCATCGCCACTCGCTGCCCGACCGTGCGGCTGGTCACACCGTCGCCGAGCTGCTCGACGATGCCCACGCCCTCGTGCCCGGGCACCAGTGGCAGATTCGGTTTGACCGGCCAGTCGCCGCGCATGGCATGGATGTCGGTATGGCACAGCCCGCACGTCTCCAGGCGGACGAGCACCTGCCCCGGCCCCGGCTGCGGGATCGGGCGGTCCTGGATCTCCGCCGGTGCTCCGAAAGACCCTACGACTGCTGCGCGCATGACCTGCTCCTCGCGTTCGTTGAGGGATCGGGTCTCGGCCGGACCGACCGCCGCCGAGACGCGGATCCCGTGAGCGTGACCACCGTCCCACGGAAGCCGGTACCGCCACAACGGGGCACGTCGACCTCCACGGGCGGATGCTCGACGCACCGCAGCGCGACCCGTCACCGGCCGGGCGTGCCGGTGGGTGCGCGGCGCGCGTCGAGCGGGATGAGGGGCGCCGCCACACCCAGGACGACGTCGTCGTCCACGCGCTGCACGCACTCCCAGGGGACGATCCGCGAGCGGCGATGCAGCCAGGCGATGGCCTTGGCGATGACGACGGGACGACTCACGCGGCCGCGTTCGTAGCCGTAGAACGACGAGCGGCTGTGGGGGCTCACGATGAGACCGACGAGCTCCAGCGTTCCTTCGCGTTCTCCCTTGCGCGGCCCGCGTCGGAACCGCACGTCGACGATGCGTCCCAGGTCCTCGCCGTCGCGGGACCGGACGCGCATGCCGAGAAGCTCACTCAGGAGCATGACGGCCTCCTGGGATGCGGGCGATGATCCGGTCGCGCACCCACCGCTCCAGCCACGTCGCGTCGAGGTCGTCGGCGTGCACGCGCAGCTCGATGACGGACCCGAGCCGGGTCACGAGCTCCCATGACAGCCGATCGGCGCGGGAGAGCGGCATCCGCCCGCCGAAGATGCGAGGCAGCACCGCCGCGCCCACGACGATCGCCGCCACCGTCGGCGTCGTCTCGTGGTCGACCGGCTCCCCCCGTTCGACGCCGTCGAGCTCGACGTCGTCCACGGTGCTGATCGGGATGCCGTCGCGATCGAGCATCTGCCGATCGAGCAGATGGAGGCGAGCGTCCACCGCCCGGCCGTCGGGATCCTGGTACCACTCCAGCGGGTGGCGCGGCCGTGTCGCGCGTCTCATGAGCCCATCCCCGTCACGATCATCAGCGGGATCGCCGCCACCGCGGCGGCGACGATCACCCCCAGGAAGACCACCGCGAGCGCGTTGCGCGCCCGCCCGTTGACCTGCGGGCCCATGTACTCCGGATCGTTCGCGACGACCAGGATCGGGAAATAGGTCAGCGGCAGCGCGACGGCGGAGAACACGACGGACACCTCGGTGACCGCGATGGGATCGACGCCGGTCGCGAGGATGCCGCCGCCGACGAGCAGGCAGATGATCATCGACAGATGGAATCTCGCCGCCTGGGCGGGGCGGCGGAACTTCCCCCAGCTCCAGCCGAAGAACTGCGCCAGGATGTACCCGCTGGACAGGGTCGTCTCCAAGGCAGCGCCGAAAGTCGCGGCGAGGATGCCCACGATCGCGAACGCCAGGGCGAGCCTGCCACCGGCTTCGGCGACCGGCAGCACGACCTGCGAGAGCGTCGTGACCTCGATCGCCTGCGGCAGCAGCACCGCGGCGGCGCACGCGGCGATCGCGAGCGAGAGCATGCCGCCCAGCGGGAAGCCGATGAAGACGTTGGCGCGCTCGACGCCCAGGTCCTTGCGGGTCCACTTCTCCTCGACGGCCCCCGACGAGAAGAAGAAGACCTCGTACGGCGTCATCGCCGCACCGAACAGCGCCACGGCGAAGTACCAGTACGAGAGCGGACTGTCGTCGGTGGTCGTCCAGGGCCGGATCGCCTGCGTGGCGAGCGCACCCCAGTCCGGACTCAGCAGGAACACCCCGACGGCGAAGACGATCAATGTCAAGCCGAGCAGGCCCGCGACGTTCTCCATGATCGAGAACTTCGTGCGCCAGACGACGATCCACACCGCGAACAGGGCCACCGGGATCCACATCCCCGGGCCGACGCCCGCAGCGAGCTGCAGCGCCAGTGCGATACCGCCGATCTCGGCGGTGAGCGTGAGCAGATTGATGAGGAAGGATGCCGCGAGGTTGGCCATGCCCGTCCGCGGGCCGAGGCGTTCGCGGATGATCTCGAACGTCGCACGGCCGCTGACCGCGGCGACACGACCGGCCATGTCGGCGTACACGCAGATGCCCACGATCCCTACGACGACGACCCACGCCAGGCCCATCCCGAATCGCGACCCGACGACGGCGTTGGTCACGAGATCGCCGATGTCCACGAACCCGCCGATGGCGGTGAGGATGCCCAGCGCCACGGCGAACAGGCGCTTCATCCCACACCCTCCAGGGCATCCAGCTCGGCGACGGCGGCCTCGAGCTCGTCGCGCGCGGCATCGACATGCCCCTGCTGCGCCGCATGCACCGCCTCCAGGGCATCGCGGGTGGCATCCAGCGCGGCCGCGCGGTAGTCGGCATCCGCTCGGGTCGTCGTCGGAGCGAGGACGAGCTCCCGCTCGGTGTCGGCGAGGTTCGCGGCCATGTCGTCGAGCAGGGCCGAGAACGTCGTGGCGAAGATCCGGCTCTCCTGGTCCAGCCCGATGCCGAGACGTGCCGATGCGGATGCGCTGAGCGCGTCGGCCGCCATCGACACCAGCGCCGGATCGGGCACGGCCGCGGGCGCGCATCCGGCGGGCGCGAGCGTCCCGGCGAGCAGCAGTGCCACGATCCGTGCCCGACGCGGCGGGGCGGCGAGGCGCGCGCGGACGCGGGGGCGAGGCATCCATCCGCCCGCCCGCCCGGGCTGTGCCGACCTGCTGCGCTGTGACATCGGTCGCACCGTATGACCCGGGCGACATGCGCGGCCAGCCGCTTGACACGAGCCCTGCGGGGTGGCACGTGGTCGAGCGGGCCCCCGGGTGCGAACGGGCGGCGCGGCGCCTCAGTCCGACGCCAGCCGCATCGTCGCCTCGGGCCGGGCGGCGAGGGTCGTCGCCGTGCGGACGATGGATCGCTGCATGACCTCGACCGCGGCGGACGGCGCGATGTCCGCGACGCGCGCGATGCTGATGGTGCGGGTGAGCGTGGGGGTCGAGACGCGCACCGCCCGCAGCCCCTCGCGCTCGATCAGCACCATCGCGGGGACGATGGCCACGCCGAGGCCGCGCTCGACGAAGCGGAGCACGGCATCCATCTCCGCGCCCTCGATGACGGTGTGCGGCGTCAGGCTCGCGGCCTGGAACGCGGCATCGGTCGTCGCCCGCAGATCGTAGGTCGAGCTGAAGACGATCTGCGGCAGCTCTGCGACCTCGCCGAGCGTGATGCTGCTGCGTTCGGTGAGCGCGGGGGCGCTGCCGGAGGAGATCATCACGAGCTCCTCGATGAGCAGCGGGGTGACGATGAACCGTTCGGTGGATGCCGCGTCCGATGTCGTGATCAGCGCCAGGTCCAGTTCGCCCGCCGCCAGCTCGTCCAGCAGCCCCCGCGAGCCGCGCTCGGTGATGTGCAGCTCGACGGCGGGATGCGCGGCGTGGAACGCGCTCAGCACTTCGGTGACGAGGCTGATGCACAGCGTCGGCGTCGCCCCCAGTCGCACGCGGCCGCGGCGCAGTCCGGCCAGCTCATCCAGCTCGCGGCGGACGGACTCCGCGTCCGCCAGCATGCGCCTCGCCAGGGGCAGGAGCGACTCCCCCGCCGCGGTGAGCGTGCTGCCGGTGCGTGCGCGGTGGAAGAGCTCCGCGCCGAGGTCGTGCTCGAGCGCCGCGATCTGTCGACTCAGCGACGGCTGCGCGAGGTGGAGCTGCTCCGCCGCCCGCGTGAAGTTGCCGAGATGAGCGACGGTGACGAAGCCTCGCAGCTGCTCCAGATTCATTTCCATAGCGTATCGCTATCGAATCAACGCTGAATATGCATTGGAGTAATCGGAAGCGAATGCCTAGCGTGAACGTCGTGACTCCCACCGAACGTCAGTTGTCCACCACCGTCCTTGTCATCGGCACCGGAGGCTCCGGTCTTCGCGCGGCCATCGAGCTCGCCGAAGCCGGCGTCGACGTCATCGCCCTGGGCAAGCGTCCCAAGTCCGACGCCCACACCTCGCTCGCCGCCGGCGGCATCAACGCCGCACTGGGGACGATGGATGCCGACGACTCCTGGCAGCAGCACGCCGCCGACACGCTCAAGGAGAGCTACCTGCTCGCCAACCCGCACACCGTCGAGATCGTGACCTCCGGCGCCGCGCAGGGCATCGACGACCTGGAGCGGTACGGCATGCCGTTCGCCCGCGAGGACGACGGCCGGATCTCGCAGCGGTTCTTCGGCGCGCACACCTACCGCCGCACCGCGTTCGCGGGCGACTACACCGGGCTCGAGATCCAGCGCACCCTGATCAACCGTGCCGCGCAGCTGCGGGTGCCGATCCTCGACACCGTCTACGTCACGCGCATCCTCGTGAACCAGGACGGCGCGGTCTTCGGCGCCTACGGCTTCGACCTCGAGGACGGCACCCGCTACCTCATCCACGCCGACGCCGTCATCCTCGCCGCGGGCGGCCACAACCGCATCTGGCGGCGGACCTCGTCGCGCCGCGACGAGAACACCGGCGACTCCTTCCGCCTCGCCGTCGAGGCCGGCGGGCGACTGCGGGATCCGGAGCTCGTGCAGTTCCATCCGAGCGGCATCATCGAGCCCGAGAACGCCGCCGGCACGCTCGTCTCGGAGGCGGCCCGCGGCGAGGGCGGCATCCTGCGCAACGGACTCGGCGAGCGCTTCATGCACAAGTACGACCCGGAGCGGCTCGAGCTGTCCACGCGCGACCGCGTCGCACTGGCCTGCTACACCGAGATCAAGGAGGGCCGCGGAACACCGAACGGCGGAGTCTGGCTGGACGTCTCGCACCTGCCGCGCGAGACGATCATGACCCGCCTCCCCCGCGTCTACCAGACGATGCTCGAGCTGCAGATGCTCGACATCACGAAGGAGCCGATCGAGATCGCGCCCACCGCGCACTACTCGATGGGCGGCGTGTGGGTGCGCTCCGAGGACCACTCGACGGACGTGCCCGGGCTGTACGCCATCGGCGAGGCGTCTTCGGGCCTGCACGGCGCGAACCGCCTCGGCGGGAACTCCCTCATCGAGCTGCTGGTGTTCGGACGCATCGTGGGGCAAGCCGCAGCGGCCTACTCGGCGGCGCTGCCGGCGCAGCAGCGGTCGGCATCGGCCGTCGCCGCCGCGCGTGCGGAGATCTCGGACCTCCTCGAGGCATCGGGCAGCGAGAACGTGCGGGCGCTGCAGCGCGCCATCCGCGACACGATGACCGAGCATGCCGGTGTGGTGCGCGACGAGCAGGGTCTGCGGGCCGGCCTCGCCGAGCTCGACGCGATCGAAGCCCGGATGGCAGACATCGGCGTGCACCCCGACATCGCCGGCTACCACGACCTCGCCCACGCGTTCGACCTGAAGTCGGCGGCGCTCGCGGCGCGGGCCACGCTCGAAGCGGCGCTCGAGCGCCGCGAGACCCGCGGCTGCCACAACCGCAGCGACTACCCGGAGCTCGACCCCGACCTGCAGGTGAACCTCGTCTGGTCGCCGGCCACCGGCGTGGTGCGGGAGCAGATCCCGCCGATTCCGGCCGAGATCGCCGCGCTCATGCGCGAGGTGTCGGTCGCCGGCAAGCTCGTCGAGTAGGCGCCTCGGCATCCCCCGCGTGCATCACGCGGTGCGGATGCGAGGACCCGCGGCGGGGCATCCGGAGACGTCCGCGAGCCCCGCCGCTACTGCAGGCAGAACTCGTTCCCCTCGGGATCGGTCATCTGGTAATAGGTGTCGGGCCAGGGTCCCCACATCTGGTCGACGAGCCGGACGACCGTCGCCCCGAGTGCGACGAGCCGATCCTTCTCGGCGTCGAGCTCGTCGCGACTCGGAGAGCGGCCAGGGGTCGCACTGATGTCGAGATGAAGCCGGTTGCGCCCGGCTTTCGCGTCGGACGCGTGGTGGAAGAACAATCGCGGCCCGACTCCGTCCGGGTCCTCGGCCACGCCTCGTTTGGCGAGGTCCGCTTCGGTCAGACCCGCCGCGAGCAGCTCGCCTTTCAGCGGTTCGTCCCACGTCATCTCGGGGTAGCCGAAGACGGCGCCCCAGAAGCGTGCGAGTGCCGCAGGATCGTCGGCGTAGAACGTGATGTTCCCGAGCTTGCCTGCCACAGCGGCCTTCTCCCTCGCGGCGTCGGCGCCGCGACATCGTCACCCTATGCCGGTGCGGCGTGGCGCGGCATCCGTCAACGGAAATCGCGCGCACGGTGCTGCACCTCGACGCGGAGGTCTTCGAAGCGGTCGGCGATGAGGTTCGTCACCCCCTCGACCGAGCGTTCCAGCATGCCCCGCACGATGAGCGCCGGCGAATCCCGCACGACGCGGCGATACCGGTTCCAGACGCCCAGCGAGCAGACGACGTTCACGAGGCCGTGCTCGTCCTCGAGATTGAGGAAGGTGATCCCGGATGCCGTCGCCGGCCGCTGCCGGTGGGTGACGAGCCCCGCCACCTCGACGCGGCGGCCGACCTCGTGACTGCGCAGTTCGCGCGACGTCAGCACGCCGCGGGCGTCCAGTCCGGAGCGGTAGTGCGTCATCGGATGGTCGTCGGTCGAGACGCCGGTGGCCCACAGGTCTGCGGCGAGGCGCTCGTAGCTGGTGGGGTCGGTGAACAGCGGCGGCTGCACCGCGATGAGCGAGTCCGGCAGGAACTCGGGGCGGTCCTGCGCCGCCGACCCGGCGAGCCAGATCGCCTCACGCCTGCTGAGCCCGAGGCACTCGAACGCCCCGGCGGTGGCGAGCGCCTCGACCTGCGCCGCGGTGATGCTGGTGCGTCGGACGAGGTCGCGGAGGTCGCGGAACAGTCCTCCGGCCTCACGGGCGGCGACGATGCGCCGCGCGACCGCCGCGCCGATCCCCTTCACCCCCGCGAGCCCCAGCCGCACGGCGAAGCGCCCATCCCGACGGTGAGCCGCCGACTCGTCGGGCGCCGCGATGTCGAACAGGCCCACCGGGGGCTGGTTGCGGTGCAGGCAGGAGTCCAGCCCCGTCGGCCCTACCGGCGTGGCGTGCGACTCGTCCGCGGAGTCCGACGAGTCCGTCACCTCGCCGTCCCGCGCCTCCAGCACCGCTTCGACGCCAGACAGGTGCAGGTCGGGGCGGCGCACGTCGACGCCGTGACGGCGGGCGTCGCCGACGAGGGTCGCGGGCGAGTAGAAGCCCATCGGCTGCGCCCTCAGGAGTCCGGCGAGGAACGCCGCCGGATAGTGCAGCTTGATCCACGAGCTGGCGTACACGAGCAGCGCGAACGACAGCGAATGCGACTCGGCGAAGCCGAAGTTCGCGAACGCCTGGATCTTGGCGTAGATCGCGTCGGCCTCCTCGCCGACGAGGTCGTTCCCGGCCATGCCGGCGTACAGCTTCTCTTTCAGCGACTCGATGCGCTCGACGCCGCGCTTGGACCCCATGGCCCGCCGCAGCAGGTCGGCGTCCTCGCCGGTGAGCCCGCCCACGGCCATTCCCATCTGCATGAGCTGCTCCTGGAACACCGGGATGCCGAGCGTGCGCTCCAGCACCGGCTCCAGCTTCGGATGCGGGTAGGTCACCTCCTCCTGACCGAGCTTGCGCTTGACGAACGGGTGCACCGCGCCACCCTGGATGGGGCCAGGGCGGATGAGCGCGATCTCGATCACGAGGTCGTAGAACTTCCGCGGCTGCAGCCGCGGAAGAAGCCCCATCTGCGCCCGCGACTCGACCTGGAACACGCCGATCGAGTCGGCGCGGCACAGCATGTCGTAGACAGCCTTCTCCTCTTTCGGGAGGGTCGACAGCTCCCAGTCCTCCCCGGTCGAGGCGCGGATCATGTCGAAGCAGTACTGCAGGGCGGCCAGCATCCCCAGTCCCAGCAGGTCGAACTTGACCAGGCCCATCCAGGCCGCGTCGTCCTTGTCCCACTGGATCACCGTGCGGTTCTCCATGCGGGCGTGCTCGATCGGCACGACCTCGCCCACCGGACGGTCGGTGAGCACCATGCCGCCGGAATGGATGCCGAGATGCCGCGGCGCCTTGAGCAGCTCGGAGGCGAACTCCAGCACCTGGTCGGGGATGTCGTGGCCGGCGCCCGTCTCGAGGAGGGCTCCCCAGCCCTCGATCTGCTTCGACCAGGCGTCCTGCTGCCCCGGCGAATGGCCGAGCGCCTTCGCCATGTCGCGCACGGCATTCTTGGGGCGGTACTGGATGACGTTCGCGACCTGTGCCGCGCGGTCGCGGCCGTACTCCTGGTAGACCCACTGGATGATCTCCTCGCGGCGATCGGAGTCGAAGTCGACATCGATGTCGGGCTCCTCCTCGCGCAGGCTCGACAGGAACCGCTCGAACGGCAGGTCGTACCCGATCGCGTCGACGGCCGTGATGTCGAGCAGGTAGCAGATCGCGCTGTTGGCGGCGGAGCCGCGACCCTGGCACAGGATGCCGCGCCGCCGCGCCTCCTGCACGATCCCGTGCACGATGAGGAAGTAGCCGGGGAAGTCCTTCATCTCGATGACACCGAGCTCCTTCTCGATGCGCCCCCGGTTCGCCTCCGTCAGGTCGGGGTACTTGCGCGGCACCGCCTCCCAGACGAGGTGCCGCAGCCACGACATCGGCGTGTGCCCCTCGGGCACCTTCTGCTTCGGGAGCGCGGGCTTGGCCTTGCGGAGGGGGAAGGCGAGTTCGTCGGCGAGGGTCACCGTGCGGGCGACGGCATCCGGGAACCGCACGAACCGCTCGGCCATCTCGGCGCCCGAGCGCAGGTGCGCTCCGGCGTGGGAGGGCAGCCAGCCGTCGAGCTCGTCGAGCCCGCGGTTCGCCCGCACCGCCGCGACCGCCGCGGCCAGCAGCTGCCGCTTCGGCACGGCGTAGTGCACGTTGTTCGTGGCGAGGAGCGGGAGCCCCCGCTCCCGCGCGAGCCCGGCCAGCACGTCGTTGTCGCGGGTGTCGAGCGGGTTGCCGTGGTCGATGAGCTCGACGTGCACGTTGTCCTTTCCGAACAGCGTCACGAGGCGGTCGAGTTCGCGGGCCGCCGCGTCGGGGCCCTCGGCGAGCGCGCGGCGCACCGCACCCTTGCGGCATCCGGTGAGCACCGCCCACTCCCCCGCCGCCTGCGCGGCGAGCTCGTCGAGGTCGTAGACCGGTCTGCCCTTCTCGGCCCCCTGCAGCTGGGCGTGCGTGATCGCTCCCGCCAGCCGGTGGTACCCCTCCTCGCCGCGGGCGAGCACCAGCAGGTGCCCGCCGACCGGGTCGGCCTCGCCGTTCTGCGGCCGGGGAAGCTCCAGCGACAGCTCTGCGCCGAACACCGTCCTGAGCCGGAGGGTCTCGGCGGCCTCGGCGAACCGGACGATGCCGTAGAAGCCGTCGTGGTCGGTGACCGCGAGGGCGTGCAGGCCCAGACGCTCGGCCTCTTCGGCGAGCTCTTCGGGCGAGGAGGCGCCGTCGAGGAACGAGTACGACGAGTGCGCGTGCAGCTCGGCGTAGGGGATCGCGTCGGTCGGGCGCTCGATCTCGGGCGGGACGTACGGCCCCCGCTTGTGCGACCACGCCGGGCTGTCGCCGCCGTCGGCGCCGACGGGCGGTCCGCCGGGCCGACGGCGACCGCTCAGCACGCGCTCCATCTCGGACCACGGAACGCCCGGATTGTTGAAGCCCATCAGCCCTCACCCGCCGTCGCGGGGTGCGGCGCCTGCCGTCCCGCCGAGATCAGCGGAGACATCTCAGTCATACGTCGCCTCCGCGGTCCAGACGTCGCCGTCGCACACCAGCAGCCATGCGGCTCCGTCGGCGTCGACGACCTGGAACCGGTGCGCACGACGCGAGCGCCCGGCATCCCATCCCCGCTCCACCACCGGCCACGGGCCCGCCCACGCCTCGATCCCCCGCCGTCGCCCGCTCTCGATGAAGAACGCGGGCACCGCCGAGACGTTGCCCCGCTCGTCGACATCGACGAGCTCGCCGCCGAGCGCGCGCACGTCGACCGGCACCGGATCGGCGAACACCGTCGTCGGCAGCGGATCGGGCAGACTCCCCGGCCACGGTCGCGCGCGCTGCGCCGCGAGACCCCCGGCGGCTCCGGGCCGTCGGTCGCGTTCGTCGCGGTCGCCCCACGGCACGAGCACCTGCCGTTCGGCGAGCCACCGTCCGCCGCCGATGGCCGGCGTCAGCACCCCACGGTGCCCCAGCATCGCCTGCACGCGCGACAGCGCATGGTGCACCCGCTCCTCAGGACCGCCGCCGAACAGCGCCGGCGCGTGATGGGATGCCGCGTCCACCGCCTCCGGCGAGATGCGCACCAGGGTGACCCCGCTGCGCAATCCGCCCCGGGCCGCATCGCCGGTGCCGACGTCTTCGGCCAGCTGCCATCGCACGCGGTCGACGACCGCCGCAGCATCGAACGACCCGGGATGCAGCCATACCCGCTCGCTGCGCTCCCCCCGGTCGCCGACGAGCTCGACCCGCAGCTCGGTGCAGACGAGGTCGACCGCGCCGAGCCCTGCGACGAAGTCGTCGGCGGCGACGCGCATCGCGAACGCGACCTGGTCGGCGATCTCGAGGGGCGGCTCGAACGCGACCTCGCGCTGCAGCTCGGGTGGCGGCGTGCGGGGGTGCACCGGCCGCGAGTCCTGCCCCGCGGCGAGCGCATGCAGCCGCACGCCCCGCTCGCCGAACCGCTCGCGCACGCGGTCGGCCTCCATTCCGGCGAACCCGCCGAGAGTCTGCACGCCCAGCCGGGCGAGCAGGCCCACGAGGTCCGTCGCATCCTTGGCCCCCGCCCCGGCGCCGGGCCCGAGCATCGCCGAGGCGTCGAGCACCGCGACCGACAGCGGTGCGAGGAACCCTGCCGCTCCCCCGGCGGGCACGACGAACACCGGATCGGCGGCGGTCGTGGCCCCGCGCGCCGCCTGCTCCGCCGTGAACGGTCCGTCGGCGATCCCGGCGCGGACCTCGTCGAGCCCTGCCTCGTGCAGCGCGCCGATCAGCATGCGGGCGGCCTCGGTCTCGCCGCCGTAGTACCGTGCCGGTCCTCTGGCCCGCAGCGCGCACAGCCCGGGGCGCACCAGCTGCACGCCCGGCACCCGCTCTTCGATCAGCGACACCACCGGTGCGAAGGCGCGCTGATCGCGGGCGGCGTCCGCGTTCACCAGCGTCAGTCCGGGGCACCGCGCCTGCGCGTCTCGACGGCGCTGCCCCCGGCGCACCCCCTCGACCCGCGCCGCCGCCGAGCACGCGACGACGAGGTTGCGCTCCACCACGGCGACCGGATGCCGTTCCACGACCGCCGCGGCGCGCGTCCCACCGGGGCGTTCCCCGGCATCGCCCGGTCGCCCCCCGCCTCCGTCGGGCTCCTGCTCGAGAGCACCGGCCTCCCTCTCCAGCGCGGTGACCGGCCAGTCGGGGAACCACAGCACGAGGCTCCGGACGGGCGCTCCCGGCGTCATGTCACCCCACCGCCCTGATCCGATGCGGAGAGGCTTCGAGCGGGAAGGACTCCTCGCCCGGGCGCAGCGCCTCGACGGGACGGATCCGCTCGGGAGCGGCGGAGACGTGGCCCGCGGCATCCGGGAGCATCACGCGGGCGCGCCGCGATCGCGGCCACCGGCGGCTCGACGAGGTGAGCGTCACCTCCCGGCCGGAGAGGTACCCGTGGCCACGGCCGACGCCCTCCCAGGTCGGCTCGCCCACCTCGATCACCGCCTCCGCCTGCGGCCACGGCCCCTGCACGAGCAGCACCGCACCGCGGTCGCGCAGCCGCGCCGCCAGACGGGCGACCTCGCCGTCGGGCGCCCGCCCCGACGGACGCACCGCGACCACCGGCAGCACCTCGGCGACCGTCGCCGTCACCGCGAGCCACCGCGCCCCCGGATCGGGGATGAGCACGAGCCTCGACAGGTCGACCCCCAGCCCCTCGGCCGCCTCGGCGCCGAGCCGCGGCATCCCCAGGACAGCGCACCACGACCCGGACTGCGACGGCTGGGCGAGCAGCGCGAGCAGCACCGACGTCGAGCGCGGCACGGAGTACGCGGACCCCGGGCGCAGGCCGCCTCCCGGAAGGAGCGATGCCAGCGCGGGGTGCACCGGCAGCACCGGTGCGTCCAGTCGTCGGCCCTGCACCCGCTCGAGCTGTGCGCGCAGCCGCGCGATGGCACCGGTCGACCCCCCGCTCACCGCCTCGAGAGTGGCAGGATCGCTTCCCGCCCGCTCCTGCACGGCGGGTTCGTGCACATGCTGTGCCGTGAGCTGCACGATCGCCCCCATCTCCACAGAATAGAACAGATGTTCTAGCATCTCAATCGCAGAACATGAGAGTACCGCCGGGTTCCGACAGTTATGTTCGAGGAATCCCCCCTCCCCGCATCCACGACGGCGTGTAGCCTCAGGATCCATGAGCGAACCGCGGATCCCGAAGAAGCCCTACGAGCGGGAGCTCCGCCGCCTGCAGGCTCAGCTCGTCGACATGCAGGCCTGGGTCCAGTCCACCGGCGCGCGCATCGTGGTGATCTTCGAAGGAAGGGATGCCGCGGGCAAGGGATCCACGATCAAGCGCGTCTCGGAGTACATGAACCCGCGCGTGACCCGCATCGTGGCGCTGCCGACGCCCACCGAGCGCGAGCGCACCCAGTGGTACTTCCAGCGCTACGTGCCGCACCTGCCGGCCGCCGGCGAGATCGTGCTCATGGACCGCTCCTGGTACAACCGCGCCGGCGTCGAGCACGTCATGGGGTACTGCACCAACGCCGAGTACCACCGGTTCCTGCACCAGGCGCCGATCTTCGAGCGGATGCTGGTGGAAGACGGCATCCTCCTGCTGAAGTACTGGTTCAGCGTGTCCGACATCGAGCAGGAGAAGCGGTTCCGCTCACGCGCCGAAGACCCGATGCGCCGCTGGAAGCTCAGCCCCAACGACGTGCTGTCGATCACGAAGTGGGAGGACTACTCCCGCGCGAAGGACAGCATGTTCGTGCACACCGACATCCCCGAGGCGCCCTGGCACGAGGTGCCGTCGGTCGACAAGCGCCGCAGCCGCATCAACATGATGTCGCACCTGCTCTCGCAGATCCCGTACACGATGGTCGAGCGGGAGGATGTCGTGATCCCGCCGCGCGCGCCCTCACGCGGCTACGAGCGCCCGCCTCGCAACCTCGAGAACTACGTGCCCGACGTCGCGTCCGCCCTCCTGGACGCCCACGACCGCTGACGCGTGGCGCTGCCCCTGGCCGGCGCGGCACCCACCACGATCCCGGCGAGCACGAGGGAGACGCCCGCGATCTGCGGCGCGCCGAACGCCTCCCCGGCCAGCGCCACCCCGAGCACCACGCCCGTCACCGGGTTGAGCAGTCCGACCACCCCGACCACTCCCGGCGAGAGGCGCCGCAGGCCCGCGAACCATGCCGCGTAGGCGACGGCGGTGGCGATGAGCGTGAGATAGGCGAAGCCGAGCGCCGACGGCACGGTCAGCGCCGGCGGCCCGCCCTCGACGATCACCGCCACCGGAAGGAGCACGACAGACCCGCCGATGAGCTGCCACGCCGTCATCGTGAGGGCGGGGACCCCGGCGCCCCAGCGGGACGTCAGCACGAACCCGATCGACGAGGCGACCATCGCGCCGAGCGATGCGGCCACGCCCCACGGATCGGCCCCGTCAGCGTCGAAGCCCAGCATCACCGCGACGCCGACGAGCCCCACCATCGCGCCGAGCACCGCCGCGAGCCGGGGCCGGCGATGCAGCAGCAGCCAGGCGAACAGCAGCATGCAGGCCGCGGATGCCGACATCAGCGTGGCGGCCAGGCTCGAGGGCAGGCGCTGACCCGCGACGTACACGAGCACGAAGAACCCGCCGACGTTCAGCGTGCCGAGCACGAGGGAGCGCCACCACCACGACCCGCGCGGAAGCCGGCGGGCCAGCAGCAGCACGATGAGCCCGGCGGGAAGGGCTCGCAGCACTCCGCCCCACAGCGGCGACTCGGCGGGGAGCAGGCTGCGCGTGACGACGTAGCCGCTTCCCCAGGCGATCGGGGCGATCGCCGTCACCAGGATCCACGCCCAGCGCTTATCTTCCATGGAAGATACTTTATCTTACCGGGAAGATAAGATGGCGACATGGCCGACGACCACCCCCAGCGCGCACCGCTCGACCGCGTCGCCGAGATCCAGCAGGAATGGCGCCGCGAGCGCCCCGACCTCGACCCCTCCCCCCAGGGCGTCATCGGGCGGCTGCACCGCATCGCGCTCGCCCTCACCGACCGTCTCGTCGCCGTCTACGGCGAGTTCGGCCTCAGCGAAGGCGAGTTCGACGTGCTCGCGACCCTGCGGCGCGCGGGCGCCCCGTACGAACGCGCCGCCGGCGAACTCGCCGACCACACCCTGGTCACCACCGGTGGGCTCACCAAGCGCGTCGACCGCCTCGAAGCGCGGGGACTCGTCGAACGCCGGGCGGAGGCATCCGACGCTCGCAGACGCCTGGTGCGGCTCACCCCGGAGGGCAGGGACCTCATCGATCGCGCGATCGCCGCGCATCTGGCGAACGAGCAGCGCATCCTGGACGAGCTCGGGACGACGGATGCCGCCGCCCTGGAGCCGATCCTCACCCGGTGGCTGCGCGTCCTCGACGAACGCTGACCCGCGCCGTCAGGGGGCACTCACGCCGCGAGCGCGAGATACGGCTCCCACCGCGGATCGGCGCGCTCCGTGCCACGCACGGTCCACTGCGCCCCGCGCGGCGGGTGCGGCGTGAAGCGCAGCTCCCAATCCATCTCCTGCGGGGTGCGGTCGCCCTTGACGTTGTTGCAGCGCAGGCAGCACGCGACGAGGTTCTCCCACGAGTCGGCGCCGCCGCGCGACCGCGGCAGCACGTGGTCGATCGTCGACGCCGCCTTCGCGCAGTACGCGCAGCGGTGATTGTCGCGCCGCAGCACGCCGCGCCGCGTCACCGGGACGTGGCGACCTCCCGGCACCCGCACGTAGCGGGTCAGGATGATCACGGCCGGGCGTTCGTACGAGCGTCTGGTCCCCCACACCGGATCGGTCTCGGTGTGTTCCACCACGGTGGCCTTCTCGTTCATCACGAGCACGAGCGCCCGTTTGAACGACACGACCGCGAGCGGCTCGTAGCCCGCGTTCAGCACCAGAGTGCGCATTGATCATCCTCTCGAATGGCCGGGACGGCTTCTCGGTATTCGACGTGCGACGATCAAGGGCGCAGGGGCATGAAAAAAGGCGCTGTCTTATAGACAGCGCCTTGGAACCACGGCAATGCCGCGGCATCCACTCGTGCAATGCCGAAGGACGAGGCGTCCGAGCGCATCCATGGTTCGGATGCGTGGTGTGCAGCCCATCGGCTCCCTCCGCTCTCTCAGCGTCGGGATTCAGGCTAACGCACCCTGCCGACACGAGGGCCGTGGCGGCTGTGAACGATCTGAGGCGTGTCGGAGAACGGATGCCTCCGCCCGGCCGGGCGGAGGCATCCGTGCTGTCGAGAGGATTCAGCCGGCGTTGGCCTGCAGCCACGCCCACGGGTCGACGACCGAGCCGTTGATGTGGACCTCGAAGTGGAGGTGGCACGCGGTCGAGCTGCCGGTGCTGCCGACAAGGCCGATGAGCTGGCCGGCATCGACGGACTGGCCCACCGAGACCTGGCGCGAGCCGTAGGTCATGTGGCCGTAGAGGGAGTTGACCCGCTGGCCGCCGATGACGTGGTCGATCGAGACGGCGACGCCGTAGCCGCCGTAGCTCTCCTGCGAGACCTTGACGACGCCGGAGGCGGTGGCGTAGATCGGCGTGCCGCACGAGGTCAGGAGGTCCACGCCCTGGTGATAGCCCGAATCCCAGAGCCCGCGGCCCTTGGTGAAGTTGAGGAGCGGCCACCGCACCTCGCCGGTGCCGGGCGAGGTGAGGGCGATGTTCGTCGGGAGGGATGCCGTCGACACACGCTTCGCGGCCTGGCGGGCGCGCTCGGCGGCCGCCTCGGCCGCCTTCTTCTTCTCGATCTCTTCCGCCGTGGTGGCGGCGTAGCTGCCCCGCGAGAACTCGGTGGTGCTCGCGTCGGAGGCCGCCACGAAGCTCTGGGCGTCGTCGACCGCCATCTGCTGCAGCGTGACCGGGTCTTCCTCGGCACGGGTGGCGCTCGCGGCGAACGCGGGAAGGGCGACGGTCGCGACGAGGCCGCCGACCATGGTCAGGATGACGAGGCTGCGCAACGGCTTGGTGACCCGCTTCGCCCCCTTGGGCGACGACGACGGACCGGCGGCCGCGCGGGCCGCGGTCGGCTTGGCCGGCGCGGTGGCGCGAGCGGGTCGCGCGGGGGTCCTGCGGTTGCGCGCACGACGGGTCTGCTCCGTCGCCGCGCGCTCGGGCACGTTCGCGTGCGACTCGATCTCTTCAGCCAAACTGTTCCTCCGGCGCCTCTGCGCCCGGGGCGCCTGGCTCGTCAGCACTCGATGTCGGGGCACGATGTGCGGGCTTCACCACATGTGGACGACGAGCCGGTGAGGCAATCCACGCGGGGTCCGGTCGGCGGGCTTCTCGCCTGGTGGACTTTTCGAGGCTACCTGAAGGTCACGGTTCTGTCACGCTCCCCGGCTGGCAATCTCCGGACAGTGTGATCCGGATGCTCCGCACGCCGCCGGCGGCGTCGCGTCAGCGCGCCTCGTCGACCAGGAAGATGTGGGATGCCACCTCGACCGGCAGCTCCAGCCCCTCGTCGTTGCCCTGCATCTGCACGAGCACGTAGCCCTCGCTGTAGCGGTAGTCGCCGACGGCACCCGGCACGACACCGGCGCCCTTGAGCTGCTGCAGCAGCTCGGGGTCGACCTGCGCGGGCTCGGCGAGGCGGCGGACGGTGCCGGTGATGGGCTCGCCCGCGTCGTTGAGGCGGCGCACCAGCCCGACGACGCCCTGTTCGAACCCGGTCGCCGGCATGTCGCCCAGCTGGTCGAGGCCGGGGATCGGGTTGCCGTACGGCGACTCGGTGGGATGCCCCAGCAGTTCGACCAGGCGACGCTCGACCTGCTCGCTCATGACGTGCTCCCAGCGGCAGGCCTCTTCGTGCACGTAGGCCCAGTCCAGGCCGATCACGTCGGAGAGCAGGCGCTCGGCGAGCCGATGCTTGCGCATGACGTCGACGGCCTTCTGGCGCCCGGCGTCGGTGAGCTCGAGCGTGCGGTCGTCCGAGACCACCACGAGCCCGTCGCGCTCCATGCGGCCGATCGTCTGCGACACCGTCGGGCCGGAGTGCCCGAGCCGCTCCGAGATGCGCGCGCGCAGCGGCACGATGTTCTCCTCCTCGAGCTCGAGGATCGTGCGCAGGTACATCTCGGTGGTGTCGATAAGGTCGGTCATCGCGGTGTCCTCAGTCTTCTCAAGGGGCTCAGGACAGCCTATCCTCTGCCCCTGACGCCGAGGCCGGCCGCACGCGTCCCGACGCCGGCGGCGAGGGGCGGTCGCGTCACAGCCGGTCACGGGGGCGAGGCGCCCGGGCGCGCCTCTCTAGAATCGACCCATGGCCCACGTCCTCCTGCCCCGTGAGATCCTGCCCACCGACGGACGATTCGGCTGCGGCCCGTCGAAGATCGCGCCCGCGCACATCGAGGCGCTCGCAGGACCCGGATCGGCATTGCTGGGCACCTCGCACCGCCAGGCGCCCGTCAAGGACCTGGTCGGCCAGGTGCGCGCCGAGCTGAGCCAGCTGTTCCGCCTCCCGACCGGGTATGAGGTGATCCTCGGCAACGGCGGGTCGACGGCGTTCTGGGATGCTGCGGCCTTCGGGCTGATCGAGAAGCGCAGCCAGAACCTGGTGTTCGGCGAGTTCGGCGGCAAGTTCGCCGCTGCGGCGAAGACCCCGTGGCTCGAGGCCCCCGATGTCCGCAAAGTCGAGCCGGGCACGCGCACCGTCGCCGAGGCGGTCGAGGGCGTCGACGTGTACGCCTGGACGCACAACGAGACCTCGACCGGCGTGTCGACCCCGATCACGCGCGTGCACGGCGACGAGGGCGCTCTCACCGTCATCGACGCGACGAGCGCGGCGGGCGGCATCGACTTCTCGGTGCACGAGGCCGACGTCTACTACTTCGCCCCGCAGAAGAACCTCGGCTCGGACGGCGGCCTGTGGTTCGCGCTGGTGTCGCCGGCGGCGATCGAGCGGATCGAGCGCATCGCGGCGTCGGGTCGCTACATCCCCGAGTTCCTGAGCCTGAAGAACGCGCTCGACAACTCGCGCCTGAACCAGACCCTCAACACGCCGGCGCTCGCGACGCTGTTCCTCCTCGACAAGCAGCTCGACTGGATCATCTCCTCGGGCGGCTTGCAGTGGGCCGACGCCCGCACCCGCGAGTCGTCGCAGGCCTTGTACGCCTGGGCGGAGGCATCCGCTTTCGCGACCCCCTTCGTCGCGGACCCGGCCGACCGCTCCCCTGTGGTCGTCACGATCGACTTCGACGAGACGGTGGATGCCGCAGCCGTGGCCAAGAGCCTGCGCGCCAACGGCATCGTCGACACCGAGCCCTACCGTAAGCTCGGCCGCAACCAGCTGCGCATCGCCACGTTCGTCTCGATCGAGCCGGACGACGTGCGTCAGCTCATCCGCTGCATCGACTACACCGTCGAGCGGCTCGGCTGAGCCGCACCCGGCTGCGAGCGATCGGGGCGAGCGGGGACCGCTCTCCTCACGCCTTCGCGCTCGCAGCGGGCTCGACGAGGGGCGACGGCTGCGGAGAGAGCACGGCCGACACGATCGCCTCGATCGCGAACTCCGACGCGTGCGCCAGGTCCACGGCATCGGGGGCGAGGAGCCACTGCACCTGCAGACCGTCCATGACGGCGAGGATGCTCGTGGACGCGTTCGCGATGGTGTCGGGCGCGGTGATGCCGCGCTCCGCGCACACCACCTCGAAGGCGTGGGCGACCTCGGACCGCAGCGTGCTGTACCGCTGCTCGAAGAACGCGCGGCCGGGGTGGTCGTCGGTGACCGACTCCGCCGACAGCACCGCGTACGCCTGCACGATCCCCGCGCGGTGGGCGTTGACGAACGCGGTGCGCACCAGGTGACGGAACAGCGGCATGCCGTCGGGGATGTGCTTCTCCTCGAGGTCGGCGACATCGGTCTCGTCGCGGTGCTGCAGCACCTCGAGGAGCAGCTGGTCCTTCGATCCGAAGTGGTGGAGGATCCCGGCGTGGGTCATGCCCACCTGATCGGCGATCTCCTGGAGCGTGCCGCCGGCGAATCCCTTGCTGCCGAAGATCTCGACCGCCGCGTCGAGGATGTCGCGCCTGCGCGCGAGGGTCTCGGGCCGCGAGCGCGGCTGCCGTCGTTGGTCAGCCATCGGTGCCCCCCATTTCTCATCCGCGTTTCCGGGCGCATGAACCGGCGTGTGCGAGTTTATCCACGGCCGTTCCGGGCCGCGGATGAAGCCTAGTTGCAAAGATTACTTACTTGATTGTAAGTTGAATCGGCAATCACCCTGACGCCGTCGTCACCCCCCGGGAGACACGCTGTCGTGTTCACATCAAGGAGAAGCAATGAGGCTCAGAACATCCCTCGCCGCCGTGGGTGTCGCCGCGGCACTGGTGCTCACCGGCTGCGCCGGCGGAAGCGGCAACGACGCCGACTCGTCGGGCGCGGCGCTGACGATCGCCAAGCCCGACGGCGCGATCACCACCGAGTCGAACAACCCGTACCTGGGCGACTCCTCCGCGTCGAAGTACGCCTACGGCAAGGTCATCTTCGAGTCCCTCGCACTGGTCAACCCGACCGGCGACCTCGGCACCACCCCGTGGCTCGCCGAGTCCGTGGAGTGGAACGACGACTACACGCAGCTCACCGCTGTCGCGCGCAGCGGCGTCAAGTGGAGCGACGGCGAGGACTTCACGGCCGAAGACATCGCGTTCTCGTTCAACCAGGTCCTTGACGGCAAGCTCAACGACACCAACGCGCTGGACCTCAAGAGCGTCACCGTCGACGGCGACACCGTGACGATCGACTTCAACAGCTCGAAGTACACGCAGCAGGCGCGCGTGCTCCACTTCCAGATCGTGCCCGAGCACATCTGGAAGGACATCAAGGACCCGAACACCGACCCGCTGACCGGTGAGGGCCAGGCCGTCGGCACCGGTCCGTACGTGCTCGACTCCTGGACGACCGAGTCGGTCACTCTCACCGCCAACCCCGACTACTGGGGTGGCGAGCTGTCGGTGCCCGAGCTCCACTACGTCTCGTACGGCGACAACGCGGCACTCACCACCGCCCTCGCCACCGGCGAGGCCGACTGGGCGCAGGCGTTCATCCCGCAGATCAAGGACAGCTACCTGTCGGCCGATCCCGACAACAAGTTCCTCGCCTCGCCCACGGCGGGTGCGGGCACGCTGTTCATGAACCTGCAGACCAAGCCGTTCAACGACCCCGCGCTGCGCCAGGCGATCGCCTGGACCGTCGACCGCCAGGCGTACGTCGACGTCGCCCGCGAAGGCGCGAGCGAGGCCATCTGGAGCGTCACCGGCCTCGGCGACCTGCTCGCCGACGAGATCGACGCCGAGTACGAGGGCGACCTCTACAGCGTCGACGTCGACAAGGCGAAGCAGATCCTCACGGACGCCGGCTACACCTGGAAGGACGAGAAGCTCATCGATCCGTCCGGCGAGGCGGTCTCGTTCTCGATCTCGGTTCCCGCGGGCTGGAGCGACTGGAACACCGAGCAGGCGCTCCTCGCCGAGGAGCTCGGCGAGGGCCTGGGCATCGACGTGAAGGTCGACCAGCCGGACTGGGGCGGCTGGGATGCCGCTCGCCAGGAGGGCACGTTCCAGATGATCATCCACTGGCTGGAGGACACCGGGAACGCCTACGGCCTCTACACCTCCACGATGGACCCGAAGTGGATCGTCGACGGCAAGGCGCAGTTCAACTTCGGCCGCTACGACAACCCGGCCGTGACCGAGGCGCTCAACACGTACGCGAACACCTCGTCGGACGAGGAGCGCTCCGCCGCCGTCGCCGTCATGGAGAAGGCGTTCGCCACCGACGTGCCGGCGATCCCGCTCGGTGCACACCCGCTGCTCGGCGAGTTCAACACCCGCAACTACGTCGGCTGGCCCTCGGAGTCGGACCAGTACTCTTCGGCTGACCCGACGCAGCCCGCGGTGGTCCAGATCCTGACGAAGCTGAAGCCCGCCAGCTGATCTGCACCGGCAGGCGGGGCGGGTGCATCCCCGGTGCATCCGCCCCGCCTGCCACGTGAGCCCGAAGAAAGCGATCCTGCACCGATGAACGACTCACTGCTGTCCATCCACGACTTCTCCGTGGAGTACGACGTCGATCCCCCCGTCGAAGCCGTCAAGAACGTCACACTCGAACTGCGCCGCGGCGAGATCCTCGGCCTCGCCGGCGAGAGCGGATGCGGCAAGACCACGCTCGCCTACGGCATCCAGCGCCTGCTCAAGGCCCCCGCCGTCATCACCGGCGGCTCCGTCACCTTCCACGACGCCTCGGGCGAGGACATCGACATCAACGCCCTCGAGGTCGAGGAGATGCGCCGCTTCCGCTGGGACAAGATCTCCATGGTCTTCCAGGGCGCGATGAACGCACTAAACCCGGTCACCACGATCGGCTCTCAGCTCGAGGACGTGTTCGAGGTCCACCGCCCCTCGATGACCCGCGCGCAGCGCAAAGCCGCCGTCGTCGAGCTCCTCGAGATCGTCAAGGTCGGCGCACAGCGCTACCGCTCGTACCCGCACGAGCTGTCAGGCGGCATGCGCCAGCGCGTCATGATCGCCATGGCGCTCGCGCTGCGTCCGCAGCTGATGATCATGGACGAGCCGACGACCGCGCTCGACGTGCTCGTGCAGCGCGAGATCCTGCGTCAGATCTCGCACTTGCGCCACGAGTTCGGCTTCTCGGTCATCTTCATCACCCACGACCTGCCGCTGCTGCTCGAGATCAGCGACCGCATCGCGATCATGCGCGAGGGCGAGATCGTCGAGCTCGACACCGCCGAGCGGGTGTGGACCGATCCGCAGGACGAGTACACCCGGACGCTGCTGGCCTCGTTCCCCAGACTCACCGGAGAGAGGGGGGTGGTCCACCGATGACCGTCCTCGAATTCGACGCCGTCACCAAGGTGTACTCGGTGCGCGGCGCCGGTCAGATGAAAGCCCTCGACGACGTGAGCTTCACGCTGCGCTCGGGCCAGACCATCGGCCTCGTCGGCCAGTCCGGCAGCGGCAAGTCGACGATCGCCAAGATCCTCACCCAGCTCGAATCGCCCACGAGCGGCGAGATCCGTCTCGACGGCCAGCCGATCCCCCGTCGCGGCAAGGGCCTGCGGGCGTACCGCCAGCAGCTGCGCATGGTCTTCCAGGACCCGTTCGCCTCACTGAACCCTTACCACACCATCCGCTACGCGATCGAGCGGCCGCTCCAGCTCGACAAGGTCGTGCCGAAGGACCAGCTCGACGACGAGGTGCGCCGCCTCCTCGGCCGCGTCCGTCTCGATGCCGATGCCGTCATCGACCGCCGGCCGCACGAGCTCTCGGGGGGCCAGCGCCAGCGCGTCGCGATCGCCCGGGCACTGGCCTCCCGCCCGAAGCTGCTGGTGGCCGACGAGCCGGTCTCGATGCTCGACGTCTCTATCCGCCTGGGAGTGCTGAACCTGCTCGCCGACCTGCAGCGCGAGCACGGGCTCGGCGTGCTGTACATCACGCACGACCTGGCCACCGCCCGCCACTTCAGCGACGAGATCCTCGTGCTCAACCAGGGCCGGGTCGTCGAACGCGGTCCCGCCGACGACGTGATCCTGCGTCCTCAGAACCCGTACACCCAAGAGCTGCGCGCGGCATCCCCCGATCCCGACACCTACTTCGCGCACGCAGCCGGCATCCTCGGAGGTGAGAAGTGAGCACCGTCGCCCCCCAGCTGCCGACCCCCGAGTTCGACGCGATCGAAGCGGGCACCACGGCGACAGGCGCCGTCAAGGGCCGCGCACGCATCCCGTGGCGCTTCCTCGGCAACCGCGCCCTGTTCTACCTGTTCACGCTGTGGGCGGCCATCACGATCAACTTCTTCCTTCCGCGCCTGATGAAGGGCGACGCGGTGACCGCGTACCTCGCCCGCAACCGCAACGTCACGCCCGAGGCGGCCGAGGCGCTGCGCGCGCTGCTCGGACTCGACACCGACGCCTCGCTCTGGCAGCAGTACATCGACTACTGGGCGCATCTGCTGCGCGGCGACCTCGGCATCTCGCTGCTGCACGGCATGCGGCCGGTGACCGAAGTGGTCGGCCAGTCCCTGATCTGGACCGTCGCCCTCGTCGGCTTCGCGACGCTCATCGCGTTCGCGGTGGGCACGATCGGCGGGGCGATCGTCGGGTGGCGCCGCGGCAGCCGGCTCGACGTCCTCATCCCGATCACGACCTTCTTCAGCACCATCCCCTACTTCTGGCTGGGTCTGCTGGCGATCTCCGTGTTCTCGGTCGCGCTCGGGTGGTTCCCGATCGGCAAGGCGTACGGCGTCGGAGTGGCACCGGAATGGTCCTGGGAGTTCATCGGCGACGTGCTCCATCACGGCTTCCTCCCCGCCGCGACGATCGTCATCGCCTCGCTCGGCGGCTGGATGCTCGGCATGCGCAACATGATGCTCACGGTGCTCGACGAGGACTACGTAACCGTCGCGCAGGCCAAGGGCATGCCGAACGACCGGGTGCTGTGGCGCTATGCGGCACGCAACGCGGTGCTCCCGCAGATCCAGAGCTTCGCGCTCGCGCTCGGCTTCATCGTCGGCGGAACGATCGTGATGGAGGTGGTGTTCAGCTATCCCGGCGTCGGCAAGCTCCTGCTCGACGCCACCAACGCGAAGGACTACGCCCTCATGCAGGGGGTGTTCCTCGTGATCACGATCTCGGTGCTCCTGGCGAACCTCCTCGCCGACGTCGCCTATGCATTCCTCGACCCGCGCACCCGCCAGACGGAGGCATGAGCATGAACACGATCGTCAACGACGACACGACGGCGCAGCGTTCCGCGAACGCACCGGCGACCGCGACCGTCCGCAATCCCGCTGCCGCCGGCAGCGCACCCAAGAAGCCGAACTTCTGGTCGAAGCTGGGCGCCGCGTTCGCGATGTTCCGCAACAAGAAGTCGATCACGGGGCTGTCGATCCTCGGGTTCTTCGTCCTCGTCGCGATCTTCGCCGACGTGCTGGCGCCGTACTCCCCCACGAAGGTCGACAACACGGCGCGCTTCCAGCCGCCGTCGGCGCAGCACTGGCTGGGCACGACGCACATCGGCGAGGACGTACTCAGCCAGGTCATCCACGGCACGCGCGGCGTCATCGTCGTGGGGTTCCTCGCGGCGATCATCGCCACGGTCATCGCGATCGTCGTCGGCGTGCTGTCGGGCTACCTGCGCGGGTGGCGCAGCGAGGGTCTGTCGGCCCTCACGAACGTCTTCCTCGTGATCCCCGGCATCCCGCTCATCATCATCGTGGCCTCCATGTTCGAGGACCCGCCCCTCATCCTCATCGCGGGGGTGCTGGGTCTGATCGGCTGGGCGTGGGGCGCCCGCGTGCTGCGCGCCCAGACGATGTCGCTGCGCAGCAGGGACTTCGTGCAGGCGGCCCGCGCCAACGGCGAGCCCCTGCGGCGGATCATCACCGTCGAGATGCTCCCGAACCTCATGGCGCTCATCGCCGCGAGCTTCGTGGGCACCGTGACGGCCGCGATCATCGGCCTCACGACCCTGTCGTACATCGGGATCATCCCGGTGACGACCTACAACTGGGGCACGATCCTCAACTGGGCCAGCGCGCAGGGCGCGTTCCGCCAGGGCCAGTGGTGGTGGTTCCTTCCCCCGGGGCTGTGCATCGCCGCGATCGGCGTCGCCCTGTCGCTCATCAACTTCGGCATCGACGAGTACGTCAACCCGCGCCTGCGGTCGGCCGGCGAGCGCGCCCGCGCCATGAAGAAGAAGGGCATGAACGTGAACGACACCGTCACGGTCGTGCGCACGAACACGAAGACCCAGGAGAACGCGTGACCACGGCGACCATCCCGAACTACCTCGACGAGACGCTGCCGGTCCAGGACCGCATCGCGGACCTCCTCGGTCGCATGACCGTCGAGGAGAAGGTCGGGCAGATGATGCAGCTCGACGCGCGCGACGACCTCGACGACCACGTGCTGCGCAAGCACGTCGGCTCGATCCTGCACACGTCGCCCGAACGCGTGCTGCGCGCCCGCGAGCTCACGCTGCAGACGCGGCTGCAGATCCCGCTGCTGGTCGGCGAGGACTGCATCCACGGCCACTCGTTCTGGGAGGGCGCCACGATCTTCCCGACGCAGCTCGGCATGGCGGGATCGTGGGATGCCGACCTGGTCGAGAAGGTCGCCCGCGCGACAGCGGTCGAGGTCGCGGCCACCGGCATCCACTGGACCTTCTCGCCGGTGCTGTGCATCGCCCGCGACCTGCGCTGGGGGCGCGTCGACGAGACGTTCGGCGAGGACCCCTACCTCATCGGCGAGCTCGCCTCCGCGATGGTGCGCGGCTACCAGGGCGACGGACTGGGCGACCCCACCGCGATCCTCGCGACCGCGAAGCACTTCGCCGGGTACTCCGAGACGCAGGGCGGCCGCGACGCCAGCGAGGCCGACATCTCGCGCCGCAAGCTCCGCTCATGGTTCCTTCCCCCGTTCGAGCGGGTCGCGAAGGAGGGATGCCGCACCTTCATGCTCGGCTACCAGACCACCGACGGCGTGCCGATCACGATCAACGACTGGCTGCTCAACGACGTGCTGCGGGGAGAGTGGGGCTACACCGGCACGCTCATCACCGACTGGGACAACGTCGGCCGCATGGTGTGGGAGCAGCAGGTGCAGCCCGACTACGCGCACGCCGCGGCCGCGGCGGTGAATGCCGGCAACGACATGATCATGACCACGCCGGGGTTCTTCCAGGGTGCCCTCGACGCGCTCGCGCAGGGACTGCTGACCGAGGAGGCGCTCGACCGCGCGGTCGCCCGCATCCTCCTGCTCAAGTTCGAGTTCGGCCTGTTCGCCGATCCGCGGCTGCCCGACGACGCCCGCATCGCGAGCGAGATCGCGACAGCCGAGCACCGTGCCCTCAACCTCGAGCTGACCCGTCGCTCCCTCGTGCTGCTGCGCAACGACGGCCTGCTGCCGCTGGACGGCGGATACACGGCGGATGCCGGCGGCCGGGCCGTTCCCGGAGCCGCCGGCGCACGCCGCGTCGCGGTGATCGGTCCGCTCGCCGACGACGCGCAGACGCAGCTCGGCGACTGGGCGGGCGGTTCCGGACAGGCCGGGTGGCTCGACGGCCAGCCGCGCGACATGATCACGACGGTGCTCGACGGGTTCCGCATGTACGCGCCGGCCGACTGGACGGTCACGCACGCTCGCGGCGCGGAGGTCCTGACGCTCGAGGAGGACCCGGCCGGAGCCTTCTTCCCCGACGGCCAGCCCCGTCCGCAGCTCGTCGTGCCGTCGCCGGCCGACGACGCGCTGATCGCCGAAGCGGTCGCCGCCGCACAGGCGGCCGATGTCGCGGTCGTCGTCGTGGGCGACGTCATCGAGCTCGTCGGCGAGGGTCGCTCGACGGCGACCCTCGACCTCATCGGCGGCCAGATCGCACTGCTGGACGCCCTCGCCGAGACCGGCACGCCCTTCGTCGTCGTGCTGATGGCGTCCAAGCCGCTCGTGCTCCCCGCGTCGGCGCACCGCGCGGCGGCGGTCATCTGGGCGGCATCCCCCGGCATGGAAGGCGGTCGCGCGATCGCCGAGCTCGCCCTGGGACTCGTCGAGCCGGCCGGACGCCTGCCGATCTCGTTCGCCCGCCACGTCGGACAGCTGCCGATCTACTACAACCAGATCCGCGGCCAGCACGGCGACCGCTACGCCGACCTCACGCAGGCGCCCGCCTGGGCCTTCGGCGACGGACTGTCGTACACGACGGTCGAGTACGACCGTCTGCGCATCGTCGACACCGAGCTCGGCCAGGACGACACCGTGCGCGCGACCATCGAGCTGCGCAACACCGGCACGCGCCCGGCGCACGAGATCGTGCAGGTGTACGTGCGCGACACCGTCACCTCGGTCAGCTGGGCCGACAAGGAGCTCAAGACGTTCCGCCACGTCGACATCGAGCCGGGGCAGATCGTCACGGTCGAGCTGTCGGTCCCGGTCGCGGACTGCACGATCGTGGATGCCGGCAGCCGCCGCATCGTCGAGCCCGGCGAGTTCGAACTCCTCGTCGGTCCGTCCTCACGCGACGAGGCGCTGCGCAGGGCCGCATTCCGCGTGACCCCGCCGACCCCGACGGCTCCCCTGAACGCCTGACGGTCGGCCAAGGGGCGGTCCTCCGCGCGCTGCGGGCGCGGAGGACCGCCCCTCTCAGTGTCGGCGGGAGCTCGGGATGCGGGCGCTCCGCCTGCGGATGCACAAAGCACTCCCCCTCGATGACCGGCCTCGCGCCATCGTCGCGGAGCGACCGGAGTGTCCCGCAGGAGGCGGTCGTCAGTCGCGACCACACCGGTGCGCGAGTGCGACGAACGGCTCAGGCGAAGAGCAGGCGTTCAGCGACGCTCTGCGTCATCCTCGTCGTCGTCGGAGTCGTCGTCCTCGTCAGAGTCGTCGTCCTCGTCATCCGAGTCTTCATCCTCGTCATCCGAGTCTTCATCCTCGTCGTCCGAGTCGTCGTCGTCATCCGAGTCGTCGTCATCATCCGAGTCGTCGTCATCATCCGAGTCGTCGTCGCGCTCGAAGTCGTCGGCGTCCTCGGCGAACTGGTCGATGTCCACGCCGTCGAGGTCGCCGGCGTGGAGGATCGGCGAGCCGTCCTCGTCGAAGTCGGACGCGTCGAGATCGTCGACGTCGTCGAGATCGTGCTCGTCGAGGTCGTCGTGCTCGTCGGCCTCGTCGGCGTGCGCGGCCTCCGCGAGCGCGGCCTGGGCCGCGTGGTAGTCGGCCAGACGCACCGCCCACGGCACCCAGTCCGGTGCCAGCAGCGCACCGTCGCCGGGGAGCAACTCGACCTCCAGGACGGTGGGCGCGGCGCCCTCGACGCGTGCGAGGCTCACCGTCCAGAACCAGCCCGGGTACCCCGCGAGCAGGTTCGTGAACCGGAGCGACACGACGCCGTCGCGTTCGACGCGGTAGTCCGCGGGCTCGCCGATCGTCGCCTCGGGCGTGATCTCGCGCAGCGCGGCCAGGGCGAGGTCGTGAGCGGCGAGGAGCTCGGGATCCGGCTCGACGGCCACGATCTCCTCAACCTCGACGATCTCCTCGACCGGGACGATCTCCTCGACCTCGACGGCCTCCTCGACCGGGACGATCTCCACGCCGGCCTCGACGTCGGCGGTCGCAGGCTCGTCGGCAGCGGCGAGGGGCGCGGCATCCGTCACCGGCGCCTCCGCCGAGGACACGCCGGACGCGTCGTCGACCTCGGGAGCATCGGCGACGGAGTCGGACGGATCAGGCGTCGAGTTCATCCGCCACCTTGCGCAGGACTGCCGCGACCTTCTTGGCATGCGCGCCGCTCGGGTACCGGCCGTGGCGAAGGTCGCCGCCGATGCCGTCGAGCAGCTTCACCAGGTCCTCGATGATGATCGCCATGTCGTCGGCGGGCTTGCGCGAGCGCTTGGCGAGGCTCACCGGGGCCTCGAGCACGCGCACCGACAGCGCCTGCGGCCCGCGCTTGCCGTCGGCGATGCCGAACTCCAGGCGCGTACCCGCCTTCGGCGCGGGCGTGCCGGCGGGAAGGGCCGTGGCGTGCAGGAAGACGTCCTGGCCGTCTTCGGAGGAGATGAAGCCGAACCCCTTCTCCTCGTCGTAGAACCTGACCTTGCCGGTGGGCATCGAGACCTCGCTGAATAGGGCGCCGCGCAGGCGCGCGGCGAAACAGTGCATGACGAAAGCGGGGCCTTGCAACCCCACCCCTAGCCTAGTGGCGATGCCGCCGCCGCAGACCCGTGGCGCGGCATCCTCTCGGTCCTCACGCGGGTCGACCGCCATCGGGGGCCAGCGAGTAGGCTGGAGCGGATGAGCACGAACCCCTCCGGCGACGTCCCCGTGCGCCGCATCGATCGCATCCTGGCCTTCATGTCACTGGGGCTGCTCGTGCTCTCGATCGTGAGCTTCTTCGCGATCATGATCGCGTCGGCCTCCGGTGCCGACATGGGCAGCGGCATCTGGCCGCTCGTGGGGGTGCTGGTCTACATCGCCCCCATCGTCGCGTTCGCGCTGCTGCTCACCGTCCTGATCATGAGCTTCGTGCGGAGGGCCCGGGCCAACCGAGGAGGCTGAGCGGGTGGTCTCCGACGCGCGCGCCCTCGCGACGCGGCTTGCCGATCTCGGTGACGCCGCGCTCGCCGAGACGCTCGCCGCGCGCGGAGTCTCGCCCCAGACCGGGTGGCACGACTTCTTCGACGCCGCCGAGGGCCTGCTCGACTCCGGGTCGATCGATCGCGCCTTGACCCGCCTGGACCGCCAGGACCTCATCGCGCTGCGCGCCGGCCGGACCGCGCTGGATCGCGAACCTGCGCGCCTCGCCCTCGTCGATGCGGACGGTGTGCCGTACAACGAGGTGACCGCGAGGATCGCGATCGCCGCCGAGGCGGATCCCGGCGCCTTCGTCGCGCCGCCGGCGCCGCCCGCGCCGGTGGCCGCGGAACCGCGCGCCGCTGCCGCCGCCGCGGAGCGCGCCTTCACGACCGCGGGTTCACTGGCCGACGTGCTGCTCGCGTGCCTGCACACACCGGTCGCCCGCACCGGAGCGGGCGCGGTGAGCGCCGCGGACCGGCGACGGCTGACGGATGCCGGCGCCATCACGCCCGCCGACGACCTCGAAGACCTGCTCACCGCGGCCGCCGACGCCGGGCTCGCGGTCGCCCGCGACCGGGAATGGGCGGTCACCGAGGCGGGCGAGCACTGGCTCCAGACGCCGACCCCGCGACGCTGGGAGGCGATCGCCGAAGGCTTCCGCGACGGCCTGCCCGGCGGCCTCCGCTCGGCGTCCGGCGGATTCGCGGACCCCGCCACCTGGGCATCGACCTATCCGCTGGACCACGACTGGCCGGCCCGCGCCGCCCGGCGACACCGCATCGGCGTGCAGTGGGGGCTCTTCGCCTCCGATTCCTCGCCTGCCGAGTTCCCCTGGACCGCGGCGCTGCGCGCGGGAGAGCGAGCGGATGCCGCGACCATGGCGCCCTTCCTCCCCGCCGAGATCGATCGGGTCTACCTTCAGGCCGACCTGACGGCCATAGCGCCCGGGCCGCTCGCCCCGGCGCTGGACCTCCGGCTGCGCTCGCTCGCGGTGCGGGAGTCGCGGGCGCAGGCATCCACGTACCGATTCAGCGCGGCATCCCTGGGCGCGGGCATGACCGAGGGCGAGACGGCCGCGTCGATGCGGGAGTTCCTGGGCGGCCTGTCGCTGACCGGCATCCCGCAGCCGCTGGACTACCTCATCGAGAGCACCGCGGTGCGCCACGGACTCGTCCGCGTGCGCAGCGACGAGCGCACCGGCCGCACCCGGGTGGACAGCGTCGATGCGGGGCTGCTCGACGCGATCGCCGTCGACCAGGCGCTGCGGCCGCTCGGGCTCATCGGGGACGACGGCGACGGCCTGACCTCCCGCGTGGCCCGCGACGCGGTGTACTGGACGCTCGCCGACGCCCGCTATCCGGTCGTCGCGCTCGATGCCGCCGGCGTCGCCGAGTCGGTCCACCGCCGCACGACGGCGGTGCCGTCCGCGCCGGCAGCCACGGCGGTCGAGACGTACGCGCACGTCATCGCCACGCTCCGCGGCGGGCATGGCGCCCACGGCGACGCGGGCTGGCTCGAACGGGAGCTCGAGCAGGCGGTGCGCGCCCGCGCCGAGATCGTCGTCGATGTGCGGATGCCGGACGGCTCGGAGCGCTCGTTCACCCTGGAGGCGGCGGGCCTCGGCGGCGGGCGGCTGCGCGGCCGCGACCGCGCCGCCGACATCGAACGGACGCTCCCCGTCTCGAGCATCGTGAGCGTCCACGCGGCCTGATCCCGGACGGACGCACCTCGCCCCTCGCCTCGCCGGTAGACTGGTCCGTTATGGCTGACGGCCCCCTCATCGTCCAGAGCGACCGCACGGTTCTCCTCGAGGTCGCGCACCCCGACGCCGAGAGCGCGCGGCACGAGCTGGCGATCTTCGCCGAGCTCGAGCGCGCCCCCGAGCACATCCACACGTACCGCATCACGCGGCTCGGACTGTGGAACGCGCGAGCGGCCGGGCACGACGCCGAGGACATGCTCGCGACCCTCGACCGCTGGTCGCGCTTCCCGGTGCCCCCGTCGGTGTCGATCGACATCGCCGAGACAGTGCGCCGGTACGGGCGTCTCGTGATCGAGCGCACGCCGGTCGCAGAAGACGGCTCGGGCGGCGAGCTGATCCTGCGCTCGACGGATGCCGCGGTCCTCGCCGAGGTCTCCAAGAACAAGCGCATCCAGCCGCTGCTGATCGGTCACCCGGCCCCCGACGTCTTCGTCGTGGACGCCTGGGCGCGCGGCCAGATCAAGCAGGAGCTCCTGAAGATCGGCTGGCCCGCGGAGGACCTCGCCGGCTACACCCCGGGCACGCCGCATCCGATCGACCTCGCCGAGGACGGCTGGCACCTGCGCCCCTACCAGCGCCACGCGGTCGACACATTCACCGAGGGCGGGTCCGGCGTGGTGGTGCTGCCCTGCGGCGCCGGCAAGACGCTCGTGGGCGCCGGCGCGATGGCCGAGACGAAGACGACGACGCTCATCCTCGTGACCAACACCGTGAGCGCCCGCCAGTGGCGCGACGAGCTGATCAAGCGCACGTCGCTGACCGCGGAGGAGATCGGCGAGTACTCCGGCCAGACCAAGGAGATCAAGCCGGTCACGATCGCGACCTACCAGATCCTCACCGCGAAGCGGAAGGGTCAGTACGCGCACCTCGCGCTGCTCGATGCACTGGACTGGGGCCTCATCGTGTACGACGAGGTGCATCTGCTGCCCGCGCCGGTGTTCAAGCTCACCGCCGACCTGCAGGCGCGCCGCCGCCTCGGCCTCACAGCGACCCTCGTGCGCGAGGACGGCCGCGAGGGCGACGTGTTCAGCCTCATCGGCCCCAAGCGGTTCGACGCACCGTGGAAGGAGATCGAGGCGCAGGGCTTCATCTCCCCCGCCGTCTGCTACGAGGTGCGCGTCGACCTGCCCGCCGGCGACCGCCTCGAGTACGCGGCCGCCGCGGACGACGAGCGCTACCGCCTCGCCGCGACCGCGCCTGCCAAGATCGGCGTCGTGAAGCGGCTCGTCGAGCGCCACGAAGGCGAACGCATCCTCATCATCGGGCAGTACCTCGACCAGATCGACGTGCTCGCCGACGCCCTGGATGCGCCGAAGATCACCGGTCAGACGCCCGTCGACGAGCGCGAGGAGCTGTATCAGGCGTTCCGCGTCGGCGAGATCTCGGTGCTCGTGGTGTCGAAGGTCGCGAACTTCTCGATCGACCTGCCCGAGGCATCCGTCGCCATCCAGGTGTCGGGATCGTTCGGCTCGCGCCAGGAGGAGGCGCAGCGCCTCGGACGCCTCCTGCGCCCCAAGCAGTCCAACCATACGGCGAGCTTCTACACGCTCATCGCACGCGACACCGTCGACCAGGACTTCGCGCAGAACCGCCAGCGCTTCCTGGCGGAGCAGGGCTACGCGTACACGATCCTGGACGCGCACTCGCTCGCAGCCTGAAGACGCAGACGAAGAGACCCGGTGCTGATGCAGCACCGGGCCCCTTCGTCCTCTCGGCTATTGGATGGTGATGCGGGTGAGCGCGCCCGGCGTGTAGGGGCTGTGCGCGGTCAGGTATGCGGCGAAGGCGTCGATGTCGAGCCCGCCGTAGTAGACGTTCTGCGCCTGCAGGAACGTCGGGAACCCGTCCCCGCCACCGGCGAGGAAGTTGTTCGTCACGACGCGGTACACGGTCGTGTCGACCAGCGGCTGCCCGTTGAGCGTGACCGGACCGAGCGTCGTGCCCGAATAGCTGTACGCGAAGCCCGCGCTGACCTGCAGGATCTTCTTGAACGTCCCCGAGTTCACGCCGCTCCACTGCTGGTTCAGCAGCTGCTTGATCTGCGCACCGGTGAGGTCGAGCGAGACCAGGTAGTTGTTGAACGGCTGGACGGTGAACGCCTCGTCGAACGTGATCGCGCCCGGCGCCTCGCCCCACTTGGACGCCGCGTACGTCAGGCTGGCGCGGATGCCGCCGGGGTTCATCAGCGCGATCTGCGGCGTGGCGTACGGCCCGACGACGCTCGGATCGGCCAGCTGCGCGTCGGCGATGAGGTCGCCGAGGGGCGACTCGCCGGAGGCGCCTGGTGCGACGGCGTTCGTCACATCAGCGGTGATGCTGCCGATCACCTTGCTCGCGATCGGCGCCACCAAGGTCCGGTATCTGGTGATGAGATCGGTCTCGGCGGGGTCCTTCGCCACATCGCGCGTCACGAGCATGTTCGCGCTCGCCACCGACGTGCGCACGATGTCCTGCGTGCGCTTGTCGTACGTGAGGTTCGTCTCGGTGTACAGACGCCCGAACGACGAGGCCGACGTGACCATGCGGTCGTTGCCCGCCGGGTCCTTGATGTCGCAGACGTACGGCTGGTGCGTGTGGCCCGAGATGATCAGGTCGATCGCAGGATCGAGATTCTGCGCGATCGGGATGATCGGGCTGTCCGCGGCGAGTTCCGCGCCGTTGCCGCATGCGGCGTTGTACGCGGCGTTGCCGACGGGCGTGCCGCCCTGGTGGATGAGCACGACGATGGCGTTCACGCCCTTCGCCTTCAGCACCGGGACCAGCGCGTTGGCCGTCTCGACCTCGTCCTTGAACTGGAGGCCGGCGATGCCGGACGCCGTCACGATGTCGGGCGTGGCCTCGAGCGTCATGCCGATGAAGCCGATCTTGGCGCCCTTGATGTTCTTGATCGAGTACGCCGGGAGGATCGTCTTGTTCGTCCCCTCGTGCACCACGTTCGCGGCGAGGAGATCGAAGTCGGCGCCGTCGAAGCTTCCGTCCGGGCACGAGTTCTGGTTGTTCGCGCCGTCGCCGTCGTCGAGGCAGCCCCCGTTCGCCATGCGCTGCAGCTCGACGTAGCCCTCGTCGAACTCGTGGTTGCCGACCGCCGAGACGTCGAGGTGGAGTGCGTTGAGCGCCTCGATCGACGGCTCGTCGTGGAAGGCGCCGGACAGCAGCGGTGACGCGCCGATGAGGTCTCCGGCGGCCACGGTGAGCGAGTACGGGTGGCCCACGCGCGCCTGCGCGAGATGCGTCGCGAGGTACTCGACACCGCCCACACCGGGAGGCGTGAGGGTGTCGGTCGTCGCTCCACCGGGAAGCGTGAGCCGCCCGCTGGATCCGGCCGGCGGTTCGAGGTTGCCGTGGAAGTCGTTGAACGACAGCAGCTGGATGTCGATCGTGGGACCGTTCGGCGTGTTCTTGTCGCCGGGTGCGGCCGTGGCCGCCGATCCCGGGCCGGCCAGCGCGAGGGCGATCGCGGTCGCCGCGACCACCGCCCCTCCCGTCAGCCGTCCGATCGATGTGTTGCGCGTGTGCACAGGGCCCTCCCCTTCTTGGCGGGCGACTCTGCCCGCCGCATGCACGCGTCCTCGTGGGCGCGATCACGAGCAACCTAATACACCGAGGACGGAGACGACAGGGGTTGCGGAACGAACGATCGGGAATCGGATGCCGCGCCCCGGCGAGCGCCGGAGGTCAGGCGGATGCGGAGCTGCGGAACCACTCGATCGCGAGGGCTGCGACAGCCTCGGGGGCGTCCTCCGGGAGGAAGTGCGCGGCGTTCTCGACGAAGGCCAGCTCGGTGCGCTCGGCCCGCCGTCCGCGATGGCGGCTGATCCTGCGCACGACTTCCTCGGTGAAGGGCCGGTCCTCGCGCCCGAAGACGAACAAGGTCGGCGGCTGCAGTCGCCGACGCTTGAAGTCTCCGCGCATCAGCTGCAGCGACACCGGGATCACCATGCCCCGATACAACCGGTGCACCGCCTCCAGCACCTCCGGTCGCTCCTCGGGAGCGAGATACGCGGTGACCTCCTCGTCGGTGAACGGCCGCTGCTGATACGCCGGGTTGAAGAGGTAGCTCATCGAGGTCGGCGGGCGGTGCGCCAGCAGTCTCGGCATGTGCCGGAACGCCGGGATCACCTTCGGGCTGAACTCCATGAAGCCCGGCGGCACGGCCAGCTGCACCATCGCCCGCACTCGTTCGGGATGACCGTACGCGAGCTGCATGGCCGAGATCGCCCCCATGTCGTGGGCCATCACGTGGGCGCGATCGATCCCCAGCGCGTCGAGGACGGCGAGCACGTCGCCCAGCTGGGTCTCACGGTGGAAGGCGGGGTCGTCGGCGTGCGTCCACCCGGATCCGCGCAGATCCGGGCAGATCACGCGGTACCCGTGCGCGGCGAGGATCGGTGCGATCGCGTGCCACTGCCACCAGTGCGCCGGGAAGCCGTGCAGCAGCACGACAGGCTCACCCGCGCCGATGGCGGCGACGTGGCGACGCACGCCCGGCGTCTGGACGATGAAGTGCTCGAAGCCGGGAGCGGCCGGGAGGGGCGGCGACCAGGCCGTGGTCTCCGCGGCGACTGTGGGGGACGTCCGCGTGTCCATGGCACGGATGGTACTACGTTCATAGTGGCTTGTCACTAGGTTCGTAGTGCCCTTAGGGTCGATCCGTGAGCCAGACCCGCCGTCGCGCCCTCGAGGCCGCCGTCACCCTCGTCGGCACGGAAGGGGTGCGCGCCCTGACGCACGGGAGAGTGGATGCCGCGGCCGGCCTCCCGCCGGGATCGACGTCGAACCACTTCCGGACGCGTGCCGCCCTCGTCGCAGGGGTCATCGACTGGATCACCACCGAGGAGCGACGCGACGCGGGCACAGCCGACATCCGCACTCGCGAGCAGCTGATCGCCATGCTCACCGGGATGATCGCCGTGCAGTCCGGCGCACTGGCCACCCGCACCAGAGCGCGATACGCGCTGTTCCTGGAGGCGGACGAGGAGGCGGTGCAACCCCTGCGGGCGGGACGTCAGGCCATGGAGCAGTGGGTCCGCGGCATCCTCCGCGACCTCGGCGGCGCCGAGGCGGAGACGAGCGCCACCTTCCTGATGGCCACCGGCGACGGCCTGCTGCTGCACCGCCTCACGGTCGACCCGGGTGCGCCCATCGAGGACGCCATCACGCGAGCGGTCGACGCCGCCCTGGCGGGCTGACTGCGAGACGCCGCGGGGCTCAGCGCGCGGCGTAGCGCAGGAAGACGAACCCCTCGTCGTCGGCGAGGACACCCGCCAGCGCGAAGCGCCGGTCCCCCTCAGCGACGCCCTGCACGATCCGGCTGGCCTCTCCCCCGACCAACCGCGGCGCGACCGTCAGGCACACCTCGTCGACGAGGTGTGCCTGAAGCAGCGCGCCGAACAGGTGCGGCCCGCCTTCGCACAGCACCTGCGTCCATCCGCGGCGCGCGAACGCTCCGAGCATCTCGGCGAGGTCGACGGTCCCCTCCCCCCACGCCAGCACACCGGCCACCTGCTCGAAGAGCGCCCCGCGAGCCGCGGCCGCGGCATCCGTCGTCACGATCACGGGCCGGCGCACGGCCTGCGTGAACACCGGGTCGCCGGGGTCGAGATGCAGCTGCGCGCTCACCACCGCGAGGGCGGGCTGGTCGTCGAGCCCGTGCGCACGACGCCAGCGGACGCCCTCCTCGTCGACCGCGAGTCCGCCGTACCCCTCGGCGCGCACGGTCCCGGCGCCGACGAGCACGACGTCGGCCATCGTCCTCAGCACCTGCATCACGGCGCGATCGGTGGCGCCGCCGAGCGCACCGCTGCGGCCGTCGAGGGTCACCGCGCCGTCGGCGCTCGAGATGAAGTTCACGCGAACCCGCGGGCGGTCGCGGGTGGGGAGCGCGTAGGCGTCGAACAGCTCCGCGCGGGTGGGCATCAGTCGTTCCCCTCGGGGCGGGTGTTGTGCAGTTCGTAGGCGGGCGGGCGCCAGCCGAGGATCGCTTCGACCATGCGCATCGCGTCGACCGTCTCGCTGACGTTGTGCGCCCGCACGATGCGGGCGCCCTGCAGCACGCAGTACACCGCCGCCGCGAGCGATCCGGGAAGCCGGTCGCTCCGCTCCCGGCCGAGGGCCTCGCCGACGAAGTCCTTGTTCGACAGCGCGACCAGCAGCGGAGAGCCGAGGACGCCGAGCTCCCCCAGCCGCCGCGTGAGCTCCAGCGTCTGGCGGGTGTTCTTGTTGAGGTCGTGACCCGGGTCGAGGATGATCCGCGAATCGGGCACGCCGTGCTCGCGCGCACGGTCGCGCCGTTCGGCCAGGAACCGCGCGATGTCGTCGACCACGTCGTCGTAGTGCGGAAGCGGATGCTGCGTCCTCGGTGCGGCGAGACTATGGGCGATGACGACGGCGGCCCCGCCGCGGGCGACGACCTCGGCCATCGCCGGGTCGCGCAGGCCGGTCGTGTCGTTGATGATCGCGGCGCCGGCCTCGATCGCGGCGTGCGCGACCTCGGGGTGGAAGGTGTCGACGCTGACGCGGACGAGCGGCGCCAGTTCGCGCACGACCGGGACGACACGGGCGATCTCCTCGTCGATCGGCACCGGCGGTCCGGGCGCGAACTTCACGCCGCCCACGTCGACGATCTCCGCCCTCGCCCGGGCGGCGGCCACCCCCGCCGCGACCGCGGCCTCGAGCGCGAACGTCGCGCCCTGGTCGTAGAACGAGTCGGGCGTGCGGTTCACGATCGCCATGACGGCGACGTGCCGCGAGAGGTCGAGCGGCCCGCCGGGCAGGTCGAGCGCCGTCGTGGCCGGCGCGCCGGTCGCGAGGGTCACGGCAGCAGCTCCTCCAGCGGCACATCGGGGTCGCGCAGCCGATCCGGATCCGGTCGCGCGCCCGAGCGGATCAGGTCCTGCACCTTCTCGTTGACGTCCCAGACGTTGACGTTCATCCCCGCGACCACCCGGCCGTCATCGACCCAGAAGGCGATGAACTCGCGCGCGCCGACGTCGCCCCGCACCACCAGCTCGGCATCCGCCATCAACGGCGCATACCCCGACAGCTCCATCCCGAGGTCGTACTGGTCGGTGTAGAAGTACGGGATCTCGTCGAAGGATGCAGGCTGCCCGAGCATCGACCGGGCCACGGTCTTGCCCGCGTGCAGCGCGTTGGCCCAGTGCTCGCTGCGCAGGTGGCGCTGCAGCACGGGGTGGAACGCGTTCGCGACGTCGCCTGCGGCGAACACACCGGGCGCGCTGGTGCGCAAGGCGGCGTCGGTGAGGATGCCGTTGAGGAGGTCCAGTCCGGCCGTCTCGGCGAGCCGGGTGTCGGGCGCCGCGCCCACGCCGATGAGGACCAGATCGGCCGGCAGCGTCTCGCCGTCGACCATCACGCCCTCGGCGCGGTCGTCGCCGACGATCCGGTCGACGGCGACCGACGTGCGCAGGTCGACGCCGTGCTCGAGGTGCAGGCCACGGAAGACCTCGCCCATCTCGGGGCCGAGCGCGGCAGCGAGCGGCACCGCGTCGCGTTCGAGGATCGCGACCTCGTTGCCCAGCGACCGGGCGGTGGCGGCCACCTCCATGCCGATCCAGCCGGCGCCGATCACGACGAGCCGCTTGCCTCCCTCGCGCAGCAGCCCGGCCAGCACGTCGGAGTCGTCCAGGCGGCGCAGCGTCATGACGCCCGGCAGGTCGTGACCGGGCAGCGGGATCATGCGCGGGGTGGCGCCGGTCGCGATGAGCACGGCGTCGTACGACAGAGACCGTCCGTCGTCGAGCTCCACGGTGTGCGCGGCGGGATCCAGCGACGTCGCAGCCGTGCCGGCGAGCAGGCGGATGCCGTGCTCGGCGTACCAGTGGGCCGGGTGCAGGATGACGGCATCCGTCCCCTCGGTCCCCGCCAGGTAGCCCTTCGACAGCGGCGGCCGCTGATAGGGCGGGTGCGCCTCGGCGGCCACCACGGTGATGTCGCCCTCGAACCCCTCCTTGCGCAGCGTCGCTGCGGCGGTACCCCCTGCGACGCCGCCGCCGATGATCAGCATGTGGTTCATGTCGACTCCTCTCACCCGTGTGCGGGTCATGCCACGGCGGCGACCACCTGCGCCTGCAGAGCCGCATCGCCCGCGAACGCGCCGCGGAACGCGGACGTGCGCGTCGTGGCGCCGGCGACCCGCACGCCGCGCACCGCCATGCACAGATGCTCGGCCTCGACCACGACGCCTACGCCGCGCGGCGCGAGCGCCCCCTCCAGCGTGCGGGCGATCTGCATCGTCAGCGACTCCTGCACCTGCAGACCGCGGGCGTGATGGGCGACGACGCGCGCGAGCTTGGACAGGCCCACCAGGCGCGTGTCGGGCAGGTACGCGACCGCCGCCGTCCCCCGGAAGGGCAGCAGATGGTGGCGGCACAGCGAGACGAACGGGATGCCGCCGACCACGACCGCCTCGTCGTACGCGTCGTCGTTGGGGAACGTCGTCATCTCGAACGGCTGCGGCGTGAGCATCTCGATGAACGCGTCGGCCACGCGCCGCGGCGTCTCGGCGAGGTCCCCTTCGTCGGGGTCGTATCCGAGGGAGGCCAGGAGGTCCGCCACAGCGCTCATCGCCCGGTCGCGATCTGCCGGGGCGTCGTCGGTGACGACATGCAGCGCCGTCGCGTGGACCGTGGTCGACATCATCGTGCTCCTTCGCCGGGGGCGCGGGATCCCTCTGGGCCCGACGTTAGGTCCGTGGAATTCTTTTGTCAAGATCCTTGGTTTTAGAGGTACACTCGACTCGTGAGCACCGACGTCCCGGTTCCTCTGGTGCCCGAGCGCACCGACGCGATCGCCGCGCTCGGCGACCCGCAGCGCCGGGCCCTCTACCGCCTCGCCACCGAGCGCGCCGTCAGCCGCGACGACGCCGCAGACGCCCTCGGCATGGCCCGCAGCACCGCGGCCTTCCACCTCGACAGGCTCGCCGAGGCCGGGCTCGTCACCGTCGAGTACCGCCGCCGTACCGGGCGCACCGGCCCCGGCGCCGGCCGGCCCGCCAAGCTCTATCGCGCCGCGGCGGCGGAGCTCGCGGCGAGCATCCCGGAACGTCACTACGAACTGGCCGGCGAGCTGCTGGCCGCCGCGGTCCAGGAGGCCGACGACCGCGGCATCCCCGTCCGCGACGCCCTCGCCACGCAGGCCTTCGCTGCGGGCACCGCGATCGGCGCGGGGCGCGCCGACCTCGCGGAGGCGCTCGCCGTGTGCGGGTACGCACCGCGCGCCACGGGCACGGCGCAGGACGCGGCATCCGACTCCCTGGTGCTCGAGAACTGCCCGTTCCACGCGCTCGCGACCCGGCACACGGCGCTCATCTGCGGCGCGAACCTCGAGCTGGTGAAGGGGCTCGCAGCGGCGACGGACGATGCGCGCACGCCCGTGCTGGCACCGTCCGAAGGCCGCTGCTGCGTCGAGATCCGCGCCGGGGCGGCGTGAGTCAATTCGCGACCGCGGCACCGATATCCCGCCGCGGCACCGTTTCCGCCGACATAATGAGGGCATGACCGCACCGCGCATCCTCGTTGTGGACGACGAACCGAACATCCGCGATCTGCTGATCACGAGCCTGCGATTCGCCGGATTCCAGGTCCGCGCCGTCTCCAACGGCGCCCAGACGATCTCGGCGGTCCTCGAGGAGGAGCCCGACCTCATCATCCTCGACGTGATGCTGCCCGACATGAACGGGTTCAGCGTCACCAAGCGTCTCCGCGGCGCCGGGTACACCGCGCCGATCCTCTTCCTCACTGCGAAGGACGAGACGGAGGACAAGATCACGGGGCTCAACGCCGGCGGCGACGACTACGTCACCAAGCCGTTCAGCCTCGACGAGATCGTCGCACGCATCCAGGCGATCCTGCGCCGGACGATGCAGGCCGACGAGGAGTCGGTGATCCGCGCCGGCGAGCTGACCATGGACCAGGACACCCACGACGTCCAGGTGGGCGACGCCTCCATCGACCTCAGCCCCACCGAGTTCAAGCTGCTGCGCTACCTCATGCTCAACCCGAACCGGGTGCTGTCGAAGGCGCAGATCCTCGACCACGTGTGGGAGTACGACTTCAACGGCGACGCCGGCATCGTCGAGAGCTACATCTCGTACCTGCGTCGCAAGATCGATCCGCACTCGTCCGAGCCGCTCATCCAGACCAAGCGCGGCTTCGGCTACATGCTGAAGGCCGGCAAGACCGCGTAAGCGCGGCGAGCTGAGGGGGGCGACCTGGCGCAGAAGCCTGACGCGATCACCCGGTGGTGGCGCGGCACGAGTCTGCGCGCGAAGGTCACCGGGGTCACTGTCGCGCTCCTGGGCGTGGGGCTCATCGCCGCGGGCGTGGGCACCGCGGTGTTCCTGCGCAACTCCCTCCTCGACGGCGTCGAGGCGCAGCTGGTCGCCCTGGCGCGCACCGAGGCCGCTGCCCCGATGCTCGACTTCTCGTCCGTCGACGGCCATCTGGTCGTCGACGCGAAGGAGACGTCCGCCCCCGTCGACTACTTCGTCGCCGTCTACGACCCGATCGAGAAGACCGACAACCTGCTGGCACTGGTCGGCGGGCGCGGCGGGCCCGCACCGGTCGTCCCGACGACGCTGACACCGCAAGAGGCCGTGACCAGCGAGCTGCAGTTCCGCGAGCTGCACTCGGCCGACGACGAGGCCGCGTTCCTGGCGACCGTGTCGAACCAGCAGTCCGCGGATGCCGGCATCCAGTACCCGCAACTGGTCGCGGCGCCCCTCGCCCCCGTGAACCGCACGATCGCCAACTACATCGGCATCTACTCGATCCTGGCGCTCGTGGTGCTCATCGCCGGCGCCTTCGCCACACGCTTCCTGGTCACGCTGACCTTCCGCAGCCTCGGGCAGGTCGAGTCCACCGCCGACGCGATCGCGGCGGGCGACCTCAGCCAGCGCATGACCGACATCGAGCCGAAGACCACCGAGGTGGGCCGGCTCAAGACGGCCATCAACGCGATGCTCGATCGCGTGGACTCCGCGATCTCGCAGCGCGACGCCACGGTCCGCCAGATGCGGCGCTTCATCGGCGACGCGAGCCACGAGCTGCGCACGCCGCTGGTGACCGTGCGCGGCTACGCCGAGCTGTACCGCATGGGCGCCGTGCGCGGCGACGATGAGGTCGCGCAGTCGATGGAGCGGATCGAGAAGGAGGCGATCCGCATGGGCCTGCTCGTCGAGGACCTGCTGGCGCTGGCCCGCCTCGACGAACGGCGCGACGTGGTCATCGCCCCGGTGGATCTGCGACCCATCGCACGCGATGCCGCCCTCGACGTGCGCGCCGCGGCGCCGATGCGCCCGGTCACCGTCATCGACAGCACCATCGAGGAGCCCTCCGCGCCGGTCACGGAGACGGCGTCCGTCGCCACTGAGGCCAAGCGGCGCGGCGGTCCGTCCGCCATCACGCGGGCGGGCGCTACGCTGTCACTCCTGCGGCGCCGACCCAAGTCGCCTGCCGGACCCGGCTCCGACGGGGCGGCAGGCAGCGCGCCGACCCCGGAGCTCGAGCCGGCCGAGCCGGCGCCCGCAGCCGAGACGCTGGTGCCGGTGGTGCTCGGCGACGAGAACCGCATCCGGCAGGTCGTGACGAACCTTCTCGGCAACGCGCGCCGGTTCACCACGGAAGACTCCCCGATCGCCCTGCGGGTCGGCGTCGACGCCCCCTCCCGCATGGGATGGATCGAGATCATCGACCACGGCGAGGGCGTGCCCGACCAGATCAAGGACAAGATCTTCCAGCGGTTCTGGCGCGCCGACACCTCGCGCACCCGCGAGACCGGGGGCTCAGGGCTGGGGCTGTCGATCGTCGCGTCCATCGTGGAGGCGCTGCACGGCTCGGTCGGCGTCGTCGACACCCCCGGCGGCGGCGCGACGTTCCGCGTCGCCTTCCCGCTCGCCGACGCGCGCGACGCAGCCGAGCACGTGAACCTGCCGACGCAGCCGCTCGCGCGCCTCTCCGACGCCGCGGAGTGACGAGGCTCCTCCCCCGGCACCCGCCGACGCAGGTTCGCGCACAGCGAGACGGATGCCGCCTCCCGCGCCCGCGCCGACGCCTAACGTGACGGACACCGCGGTATCGGCGTCCGGCCGCCGCACGTTGATCAGGAGCCCCCATGGCCGTCTTCACCGTCGACAGCGACAGCATCCTCACCTCCACCGCCACGGTGCGCGGCACGATCGACCGGCTGCAGGCCGAGTCCGACGCGATGCTCGCGCAGCTCACGCAGCTGCAGTCCTCGTGGACCGGTGCCGCATCGGCCGCGTTCTCGGGCGTCGTCGAGCAGTGGCGCGCGACGCAACGCCAGGTCGAGGAGTCCCTCGCCGGCATCAACGCCGCGCTGGGGGCCGCGGGCCGTCAGTACGCCGACACCGAAATCGCGGCCGCGAGCCTGTTCCGCTGAGCCGGTGCACATGCAGAACGGCCCCTCCGCGAGGAGGGGCCGTTCTGTGAACGCGTTACGCGGTCGTGGAGTTCTGGATCAGAAGTCCATGCCACCGGTCGGGTCGCCGACGGGAGCGGCGGCCTTCTCGGGCTTGTCGGCGACGACGGCCTCGGTCGTGAGGAAGAGGCCGGCGATCGACGCGGCGTTCTGCAGCGCCGAACGGGTCACCTTGGCGGGGTCGATGATGCCCTGCGCGAACAGGTCACCGTACTCGCCCGTGGCGGCGTTGAGGCCGTGGCCCGCGGGGAGCTCCGAGACCTTGTTGGCCACGACGCCCGGCTCGAGACCGGCGTTGAGGGCGATCTGCTTCAGCGGAGCCTCGATCGCGACGCGGACGATGTTCGCACCGGTCGCCTCGTCGCCCGTGAGCTGCAGCGAGTCGAGAGCCTTGCGGCCCGACTGGATGAGCGCGACGCCACCACCGGGGACGATGCCCTCCTCGACGGCCGCCTTCGCGTTGCGCACGGCGTCCTCGATGCGGTGCTTGCGCTCCTTGAGCTCGACCTCGGTGGCCGCGCCCGCCTTGATGACGGCGACGCCGCCGGCGAGCTTGGCGAGGCGCTCCTGGAGCTTCTCGCGGTCGTAGTCGCTGTCGGTGTTGTCGATCTCGCGGCGGATCTGGGTCACGCGACCCTCGATCTGGTCGGCCTCGCCGGCACCCTCGACGATCGTGGTCTCGTCCTTGGTGACGATGACCTTGCGCGCACGGCCGAGCAGGTCGAGGGTGGCGTTCTCGAGCTTGAGACCGACCTCCTCGGTGATGACCTGGCCACCCGTGAGGATCGCGATGTCCTGCAGCTGCGCCTTGCGGCGGTCGCCGAAGCCGGGAGCCTTGACGGCGACCGACTTGAAGATGCCGCGGATCTTGTTGAGCACGAGCGTCGCGAGAGCCTCGCCCTCGACGTCCTCGGCGATGATGACGAGCTCCTTGCCGTCCTGGATCACCTTGTCGACGACGGGCAGAAGGTCCTTGATGTTCGAGATCTTCTGGTTCGCGATGAGGATGTACGGGTCCTCGAAGACCGCCTCCTGGCGCTCCGGGTCCGTGACGAAGTAGGGGTTGATGTAGCCCTTGTCGAAGCGCATGCCCTCGGTGAGCTCGAGCTCGGTGCCGAAGGTCTGCGACTCCTCGACGGTGACGACGCCCTCCTTGCCCACCTTGTCGATGGCCTCGGCGATGAGCGCGCCGATCTCGGGGTCGGCGGCAGAGATCGACGCCGTGGCGGCGATCTGCTCCTTGGACTCGACCTCCTTGGCGGACTCGAGCAGCTCGGCGGTGATGGCGGCGACGGCCTTCTCGATGCCCTTCTTGAGCGAGATGGGGTCGGCGCCGGCCGCGACGTTGCGCAGGCCCTCGCGCACGAGCGCCTGGGCGAGGACGGTCGCGGTGGTGGTGCCGTCACCGGCGACGTCGTCGGTCTTCTTGGCGACCTCCTTGACGAGCTCCGCGCCGATCTTCTCGTACGGGTCGTCCAGCTCGATCTCCTTGGCGATGGAGACACCGTCGTTCGTGATCGTGGGGGCGCCCCACTTCTTCTCGAGCACGACGTTGCGACCGCGCGGGCCGAGCGTCACCTTGACGGCATCGGCCAGCGTGTTCAGGCCGCGCTCGAGGCCGCGACGGGCCTCCTCGTCGAAAGCGATGATCTTTGCCATGTGTGTGTCGTCCCTCCGGAACGTTGGCTTGGGGTGTTAGCACTCAACAAACACGAGTGCTAAATCATTCTGGCACTCGACCCTATCGAGTGCAAGCCGCGAGAGGGATGCCGAAACACAGCGAGACGGGATGCCTGGCGGCATCCCGTCTCGTTCATCGGTCGGCGTCGCGCGCCGACGCGTGGGCTCAGACGACGCGCACGGACTCGGCCTGCGGGCCCTTCTGGCCGGAGCCGACCGTGAACTCGACGGTCTGCCCCTCCTCGAGGACGCGGAAGCCCGACATGTCGATGTTCGAGTAGTGGACGAACACGTCCTGGCCGTCGGCGACGGTGATGAAGCCGAATCCCTTCTCGGCGTTGAACCATTTGACGGTGCCCTGGGTCATGCGTTTCTCCTGTTGCCGGCGGTGCAGGGCTTCATCGTATGCAGGGCGATGGACGGCGCAGCCGGGTTTCGTCACTTGTTGACACGCAGGCACACAAGTGTTTACCGGCGTGAAACACGGGTCGGTGCGCTCAGGGAGTCGGCGCGGGGGTCTGCCCGGCGGCCGTGCGGTCGAGGCCGATCACGACGGTCAGCTGCGGCACGTCGGGCGACGTCGGCGGGTACGCCTCGCTCTGCTCGGTGGCCGCACCGCCGATGACCTGCGCCAGGCCCTTCGCGGCGGCTTCGTCGGCGGGGTTCACGTAGAACACCGTGGTGGTCGGGAAGTCCTCCGAGCCGGCTTCGCCTGCGGTGACCGCGTCAGCGGCCCATCCGGCTCCCACCACGACCTCCTTCATCTGCGTGGCGAGTCCCTGCTCGGGGGTGGCGTTGAGGATCATGACCTCGTAGGACTGGTCGATCACCGGCGTGACCTCGGGCGTCGGCTCGACGGTCGGCGTCGGCGTCGGCACGAGCTCGATGCGACCCGAGGCCAGCAGGGTGCCGAAGATGCCGACGGCGACGAGCACGACGGTGGCCACTGCGGCCCACAGGAACACGAGCCAGCCGCGCATCCGCGGGTTCTCCGCCCGGTGCGCGCCGACGCGGTCCGTCTCCGGTACGTCGTCGAAACGATCCCGGGGGAAGGTGGAGGTCGGCACCCGACGATGTTACCCGGCCGAACCCGTGGGTTCCGTGCGCGACAGCCGGGTACGCGATACCGCGAGCGCGGATGCCGCGCTCAGCGCGCGTCGGCCGCGCGCGCGGCCCGCTCCTGCAGGCGCTCGTCGCGAAGGCGGCGGAGACGCTTGACGAGCATCGGGTCGTGCTCCTGGGCGGCCGCGGTGTCGATGAGGCGGCCGAGCAGCTGGTAGTACCGCGCCGGCGACATGCCGAGGTCGGCGCGGATCGCCTCCTCCTTGGCCCCCGCGTGGCGGCGCCACTCGGCCTCGAAGTCGAGGAGGGCGCGATCGCGGTCGGTCAAGGGCACCCGTCCACGCTAGCCCGCGGCATCCTTCCGTCCCGCCTGCGACGCGCGCCAGTGCACGAACGCGCCCAGCGGATCGGCCGCGGCCAGCGCCTCGCCGTCGCGGCCGAGCACGAAGCCGCCCCACGTGGCGGGGTCGACGGGCGGATGCCACCACTCGTGCAGTCCTGGAGGGTCGATCGTGATCCACACGGCGTCGAGGGCGCGCACCGCGGCGACGAGGCGCTCGCGGCCCACGCGCGGGATGTGCGGCAGCACGCCGGGCGTCGTCACGACCAGCGTCGCGTCACGCGGTGCGCGCGCGGCGACGTCCGCCAGCACGGCCGGCTCGGACGCATCGCCGGCGAACAGGAGCGGCGGGTCGGCGGCGACGATGTCGAGGGCCGCGGCGATGCGGGCTTCACGCCCGGCCTCGCCCGGCCACACCAGGCTGGTGAGGAAGCGCCGGTCGCCGTCGTCCGCGGCATCCAGCGGCTCGAGGTCGATGCCCGCGCGCCACACCACGTCGGGCATCCGCAGCGGCGCGCGCCCGCTGACCTCGCACTCGAGCACCACGGTCGACTCCCCGCTCGGCGGATCCAGCGCGACGACCTCGCCACCCGCGCGGTACCGGTAGGAGTAGCGATCGGGGTACAGGCACAGCCCCGCACTGGCACCGAGCTCGAGCAGCGCGATCGGCCCCTCGACGCTCGCCAGGGCAGGGAGCAGCGCCGCGCAGCGCTGCGGCTCGTTGGTCTGCAGGCGCCGGCGGGATGCCTCGACCACGACGTCGGCGGCATGGTCCCGCACCCACGCTGCCCACGCCGGGTAGGTTCCCTCGGGCGCCCCGAGCATGCGGGTGACGGCGAACACCAGCGGCGGCTGCCGGTGCGTGGCGGGGATCCCGGCGAGGATCCGCGCGACCGCGCCGTCGGCGGCGACGCCGGCGGCCCAGTCGGCGTAGAGCGCCGACCGACCGGGCGCCTCGTCGCGGGCGAACCGGCCGTAGCGCTCCGCGACGGCGGTGGCCTCGGCATCCGGGCTGGCGTCTGTCACCCGGCCATCCTCGCGCACCCCACGCACGGTTTCGCGGCAGACGTTCAGACGCGCGCGCCCCCGCTGCGACCGGCTGCGGTTGAATGGAGGGTGCCGCACGCGCGGCCGAGGAGGATCCCCATGACCTACGCCGTCGACAAGAGCGATGCCCAGTGGCGCGCCGAGCTGAGCCCTGACCAGTACGCGGTGCTGCGCGAGGCGGGCACCGAGCGCCCGTGGACCGGCGAACTGCTCGACGAGCAGCGCGCCGGTCTCTACACCTGCGCGGCATGCGGGGCCGAGCTGTTCCAGAGCGGGACGAAGTTCGACTCGCACTGCGGATGGCCGAGCTTCTACGAGTCGATCCGTCCGGAGGCCGTCGAGCTGATCGAGGACGACAGCCACGGCATGGTGCGCACCGAGGTGCGCTGCGCGAACTGCGGCTCGCACCTCGGCCACGTCTTCCCCGATGGGTTCGGCACCCCCACCGGCGACCGGTACTGCATGAACTCGATCTCGCTGCAGTTCACCCCCGGGCAGGACACTGCCTGATGCCCGGTGCCCGTGAGGCCGCGCTGGCGCGACGGTCGTGGTCGAAGGTCACCGACGACACGCCGACCACCGACGAGCTGCTCGCGCTCGTCGCGGCCGCCGGACGGGTCGCCGACCACTCGTCTCTCGCGCCGTGGCGGCTGATCGAGCTGCGCGGCGCCGACCGCGAACGACTCGGCCGGGCGATCAACAAGGCCGACGGCGAGAAGGGCTCGTCGTCCAAGCCGCTGCGCGCACCGCTGCTCATCGCCGTCGTCGCGAGCTACCGCAAGAGCCACAAGGTGCCGCGCTGGGAGCAGGAGGCGGTCGCCTCCGGCGTCGCGCACACGCTGAGCCTGCTTCTGGACGAGGCCGGGTGGGGCGTCATCTGGCGTACCGGCCACTACACGCGGGCGAAGGCCGTCGCCAAGGCGCACGGCCTGAAGAAGAACGAGGAGCTCCTGGGCTGGCTGTACGTCGGCGGCAAGCCGGCGGGCTCGCGCGAGGGACGCCGCAAGCCGGTGGACGCGAAGAAGTTCGTCAGCCGGATGCCGTGACCCCGTGCTGGGTCGTACCCGAGCGGATCGCGCCGCTCACGGTGCCGGAGCGGCCCCGATGAGCGGGCGCGTGTACACCGCGTAACGCACCGGCGTGCCGTCGGAGTGGCGGTCCGTCGCCGAGAGCACCTCGCCGTGGAAGCGGAACCCGCAGCGCTCCGCCACGCCCACCGACGCGACGTTGTCGGGCTCCGTCCGGATCACGGCACGCGTTCCGACCCCGTCGGCACTCAGCCGATCGCACAGCAGCAGCACCGCGGCGGTGGCCAGCGACCGGCGCCGGGCCCACGGATGCACGGCGTACGAGATGTTGACGTCGCCGGGTCCGGGGAGGTCGGCGAGGTCGGGATCGAAGTCCACGTAGCCCGCCAGCCGGCCGTCGAGCCACACGCCGAACCCGCGCTTGCCCACCCCGCGCCGCGCGTTCTCGGCGAGCATCGCGAAGTGCCGCCGGGTGGTCTCGGCGGTGCCGCGTCCTCCCGTGAGCCAGTGGATGGTCTCGTCGTCCTCGCCGGCGTTGTGGGCGTCGACGTCGGCGTCGGCGAGAGGCCGCAGCTCGATCACGGCACGCGTGCGAGGTCGCCGGCGAAAAGACGCAGCATCCGCTCCGCCTCCGCCGCGACGGCCGCGCGCCCTTCGCGCACGTAGCGGCGCGAGTCCACGAGGTTCGGATCGGCATCCAGCGCGTCGCGCACCGCGCGCGTGAAGCAGCCGTTCAGGTGCGTCGACACGTTCACCTTGGCCATGCCGGCCGAGATCGCCTGCACCAGGACGTCGTCGGCCACGCCCGACGAACCGTGCAGCACGAGCGGGACATCCAGCGCCGCACGGAGGCGGGCGATCAGATCCACGTCCAGCTGCGCCGTGCGCGCCGTCATCGCGTGGGACGACCCCACGGCGACCGCGAGCGCATCCACGCCGGTGGCGGCCACGAACGCGCGTGCCTCGTCGGGATCGGTGCGCACGCCGGGAGCATGCGCGCCGTCCTTGCCGCCGATCTCGCCGAGCTCGCCCTCCACCGAGGCGCCGGCCGCGTGCGCCCCGGCGACCACCCGCGCGGTGGCCGCGACGTTCTCGTCGTACGGCAGACGGGAGGCGTCGAACATCACCGAGCCGAAGCCGAGGTCGATCGCCTCGCTCACCAGATCCTCTCGCTCGGCGTGATCGAGGTGCACCGCCACCGGCGCCGACGACGCCTCCGCCAGCGCGAGCGTCGCCTGCGCGATGGGCGCCAGACCGCCGTGATAGTCGGCGCAGTTCTGGGAGATCTGCAGGATCACCGGCAGCCGGGCGTTCTCGGCCGCGCGCACGAGCGCCTCCGCGGTCTCGAGGTGCACGACGTTGAAGGCGCCGACCGCGGACGAGCGCGCTGCGGCGTCCGCGACGAGGTCGCGGCTGAGGACGAGGGTCACAGGGTCTCCGGAGGGTAGGGCCGCACGACGATCCGTCCGGCGAATTCGGCGTGCCGCGGCGAGATCGCCCCGGCGACGGGTTCGAGCACGGCTGCGGCCGACCACGCCACCGCTGCGCGCAGCAGCTCTTCGGGCGCGGTCGCTCCGCGGGCCAGGAGGACGGATGCCGCGGCCACCGCCGCGTCGCCGGCGCCGGTCGGGTTGCCCGCCAGCACCTCCGGCAGCCGGGCGTGCAGGGCGGCACCGTCGGCGCTCACCGCCAGCATGCCGTCGGCGCCGAGCGAGACGAGCACGAGGCGCGTGCCGCCCCCGAGGAGCGCGCGGGCGGCCGCGAGCTCGTCGTCGACGCCGGTCGCCTCGGCGAGCTCGGCGCGATTGGGCTTGAGCACGGTGGCCCCTGCCCGCGCCGCCGCGAGCAGCGCGTCGCCCGAGCTGTCGACGATCGACGGGATGCCGCGCTCCTGCGCGATCCGCACGAGCGCTTCGACGAGAGCGACGGGCATCCCCGGCGGGAGGCTTCCCGACACGACGAGCGCTCCGGCATCCTTCGACGCCGCGACCACGGTCTGCTGCAGCTCCTCGCGTGCCGCGGGGCCGGGGTCCGCGCCCCGTTCGTTGAAGATCGTCGCGTCGCCGGTGTGCTCGTCGACGATCGCGATCGTGCGTCGGGTGGCGGCATCCGACGGCACAAGCCGATGCGGGACGCCCGACGCGGCGAGCTCGGCGGTGAACTCGCCCCCGGTCGCACCCCCGACGGCCGCCACCGCCAGCGTCGGCAACCCCATCTGGTGCACGACCCGGGCGACGTTGAGTCCCTTGCCGCCCGCGCGCGCGAGGCCCGCGGCCACGCGGTGCGATCCGCCCTCGACGATCCGCTCGGTGTGCCACGTGATGTCGACGGCGGGGTTCGGCGTGACCGTGAGGACGAGACCGGTCACCGCGCGGCCACCGGCATGACGTGCACCCGGATGCCGAGCTCGCGCAGGGTGGCGAGCTGGTCGGGGTCGGCGCTGGAGTCGGTGACGAGGTCGTCGATCTCGGTCGCCGGCATGATGCTGGCGACCGTGACGGCGCCGATCTTGGAGCCGTCGGCGACGACCACGGTGCGCTGGGCGCGCGCGGCCATGGCGCGATTGGTGCGAGCCTCTGTCTCGTCGTGGGTGGTGGCCCCCGTCGTCGCCGAGATGCCGTCCACGCCGAGGAAGGCCGTTCCGATGTTCACCGAGTTGAAGGTCTGCTCGGCGAGCGCGCCCACGAGCTCGAACGAGTGCGACCGCATGACACCCCCGGTCATGATCACCTGGAGGTGGGGGTGACGGCCCACCTCGCCGGCGGCGGTGAGCGAGTTGGTCACGATGGTGAGGTCCCGCCGGTTCGACAGCGCGCGCGCCGTCTCGAGCGTGGTCGAGCCCCCGTTGAGGGCGACGACGTGACGACCTGCCGGCACGAGCTGCGCGGCGCCGCGGGCGATGACCGTCTTCGCCTCGGGCACCCGCGTGTTGCGCAGGCCCACCGGCAGCTCCACCGCTGACTCGATCGCGGTGGCGCCGCCGTGCGTGCGCTGCAGCAGCCCCTGCTCTTCGAGCTCGGCGATGTCCCTGCGCATCGTGGCGGGAGACACCTCCAGCTCGGCGGCCAGGTCGCTCAGCGAGACGGACCCCCGGGCGCGCAGATGCGTGAGGATCGCGATCATCCGCTGCGATCGCTTGAGGCGTCCACGGCGCTCGACTTCGACGTTCTGCACATCACCACTCGACATGCCCGAAGCCTATATGCGCAAGTTCTGAGCGATAATCGCTCATTTTCTCTGAGCAATGAGCGACTTCTCGTTGAATCGATCGCTTTCTGGCGGTTACCGTCCCTTCAACGCACGACAACGCCGGGGAGCACCACCCCGGTCATCACGTTCGAAGGAGCACCTGATAACCATGCGTCACCCCTCCCACCGCAACCGCGGCATCGCGGTCCTGTCCACGGCGGGCGTCCTCGCGCTCGCCCTCTCCGCCTGCTCCGGAAGCGCAGAAGCCGGCGGCGACTCCTCGTCCGGAGACATCACCCTCTCCTACGCCATCTGGGACCAGAACCAGCAGCCGGCCATGGAGAAGATCGCGGACGCGTTCCACAAGGAGCACCCCAACATCACGATCGACATCCAGCTGACGCCCAACAAGGAGTACTGGACGAAGCTGCAGACCGCGGTCTCCGGCGGCTCCGGCCCCGACGTCTTCTGGATGAACGGCCCGAACTTCCAGCTCTACGCCTCCAACGGCGTCATCGCCCCGCTCGACGACGTCGACACCGGCGACTACCCGAAGGCGCTGGTGGACCTGTACAGCTACGACGGCAAGGTGTACGGCGCCCCGAAGGACTTCGACACCGTCGCCGTCTGGTACAACAAGGAGCTGTTCGACGCGGCAGGCGTCGCCTACCCGGCGGAGGGCTGGACCTGGGCCGACATGCAGGACGCGGCCGCCAAGCTCACCGACCCCGCGAAGGGCGTCTACGGCATCGCCGCCCCGCCGTACAGCCAGGAGTACTTCTACGACACCATCGCGCAGGCAGGCGGCGAGGTGATCAACGACGATCACACCAAGACCGGCTACGACTCCCCCGAGGCGCTGGAGGGCATCGAGTACTGGCTGTCGTTCATCGACGCCGGCACGTCGCCGACCGCCGCGCAGATGACCGACACGCTCCCCTCGGACATGTTCCTCTCGGGCAAGGTCGCCATGCTGCAGGCCGGCTCCTGGTCGGCGATCGGCTACAAGGAGAACGCCGACATCGCCGGCAAGGTCGACGTCCAGGCGCTGCCCGAGGGCCCCGCCGGCAACCAGAGCATCATCCACGGCCTCGCCAACGTCGCCAACGCCAAGAGCAAGAACCTCGACGCGGCCAAGCAGTTCGCCGCCTTCGCCAGCGGCGAGGCCGCCTCGGAGATCCAGGCCGCCACGGGCACCGTCATCCCCGCCTTCAACGGCATGAGCGACACGTGGGTCAAGTCGATGCCCGAGTACAACCTCAAGGCCTACACCGACGCCCTTCCCACCGCCGTGCCGTACCCCGTCTCGAAGAACACCTCGGTGTGGGCGCAGGAGGAGACCGACATCCTGTCGCAGGTCTGGGCGGGCACCATCCCCGCAGCCGACGGCCTGAAGGAGCTCGCCACGCAGATGCAGGCGGCGCTGGACGACGAGCAGAACGAGTAGACATGTCGGATCTGATCGCGCAGCGCACCAGCGCGCCGATCTCGCAGCTGGACCGGGGGCGCCGTCGCGCCCCCGGCTCCCGCCGGCGAGGACGCGGGCCGGGTCAGTCGTCCTGGTGGGCGATGCTGTTCATCGGGCCCACCGCCGTCGGCCTCCTGGTCTTCTACCTGTGGCCGACCGTCCGCACCTTCACGATGTCGTTCACCGACACCGGCCCGTTCGGCGGCTCGGAGTTCGTCGGCCTCGACAACTACACCGAGCTCTTCCAGGACCCGAAGCTCGTCGGCGCCCTGCTCAACACCGCCCAGTACACGATCATCGCCCTGATCGGCATCCCGATCGCGATCGCGATCGCCGCGCTGCTGAACACGACCGGGCTGCGCGGGCGCGGCGTCTACCGGACGCTGTACTTCATCCCCGTCGTGACCATGCCCGCCGCCATCGCGCTGGTGTGGCGCATGATCTACAACGGCGACTACGGCGTCCTCAACCAGTTCCTCCACATCTTCGGCATCGAGGGCAAGTCCTGGCTCACCGACCCGACGACCGCACTGGTCGCCATCGCGATCGTGGGCATCTGGGCCGGCCTCGGCACCAACGTCGTGATCTTCCTGGCAGGGCTGCAGGGCATCCCCGACACCATCATGGAAGCCGCCGACCTCGACGGCGCAGGGCCCGTCCGCAAGTTCTTCTCGATCACCATCCCCCTGCTGTCGCCGTCGATCTTCTTCGTCAGCGTCATCAGCGTGATCGGCGCACTGCAGGTGTTCGACCTCATCTACATGATGCTCGGCAAGAACAACCCCGCGATCCCCGACACCCGCACGATCGTCTACCTGTTCTACGAAGCGGGCTTCATCGAGAACGAGCGCGGCTACGCGGCCGCGATCGCGTTCCTGCTGCTCGTGATCATCCTGATCCTGACCGTCATCCAGTTCCGCCTGCAGAAGAAGTGGGTCCACTATGAGTGAGCTCAGCCTCGACACGCGCACCGTCGTCAACGCCGCGCCGCAGCGCAGCCGCGGCGCCGGCAAGCCGGTCCGCCGGCGCGGGCACTGGCTCGTCCACACGATCCTCATCGTCGGCGCCGTCGCGATGATCTTCCCCTTCGTGTGGCAGACGCTGACCGCGTTCAAGACCTTCCAGCAGTCGGTCGCCGTGCCGCCGGTGATCTTCCCGCAGCCCTGGGTGTGGACGAACTTCAGCGAGGTCTTCGCCTCGATGCCGTTCGGCCAGATGTTCGCGAACTCGGTGCTGCTGACCATCGGCCGCACCGTCGGCCAGGTGGTGCTGTGCACCATGGCCGGTTACGGCTTCGCCCGCCTGCCGTTCCGGGGACGCAACCTCGTGTTCGTGCTGTTCCTGTCGGTGCTGATGGTCCCCTCGCAGCTGTACCTGCTGCCGCAGTACGAGATCATCCAGTCGCTCGGCTGGCTGAACACGCTCCAGGCGCTCATCGTGCCCGGCATCTTCAGCGCCTTCGGCACGTTCCTCATGCGCCAGTTCTTCATGTCGATGCCCGCGGAGCTCGAGGAGGCCGCGCGCATCGACGGCGCGAACCCGTGGCAGACCTTCTGGATGGTGATGCTGCCGCTGGCCAAACCGGGGATCATCGCCCTTGTGGTGTTCACCGTGCTGTGGTCGTGGAACGACCTGCTGTGGCCCCTCGTGGTCACCACCGACCCCGAGAAGATGCCCCTCTCGGTCGGCCTGTCGCAGCTGGTGGGCCTGCACAACACCGACTACCCGGTGCTGATGGCGGGCGCGCTGCTGGCGACGCTGCCGATGCTGGTCACGTTCATGTTCCTGCAGAAGCAGTTCATCCAGGGCATCGCCTTCTCCGGAAGCAAGGGCTGACGCGGCCGCAGAACCGGCCGCATCGTCCGGCCTGGTCGTCAGCACACCCTCACACCCACCCAATAAGGAGTCATACACGTGGATCTCGCAGTCGGAATCGTCGGGTTCGGTGCACGCGCCGGCATTCGGGCGGAGGTGCATCGCCCCGGCGCCGGTTCGCGCGTCGCGGCGGTCTGCGACCTCTCCCCCGAGGCGCGCGCGGCGGCGAGCGCCGAGTACCCGGAGGCGCTCGTCACGGACTCCCTCGACGAGCTGCTGGCGAGCGGGATCGACGCCGTCATGGTCCTGAGCCCGGACGACACGCACGCGCGGATCGCGATCCGCGCGCTCGAGGCCGGCGTCGCGGTGTTCTGCGAGAAGCCGATGGCGATCGACTTGGACGATGCCGACGAGATGCTGCGCACGGCCCGCCGTACCGGCACGCGCCTGTACATCGGTCACAACATGCGTCACATGCCGGTCATCACCCTGATGCGACAGCTCATCGCGGAAGGCCGCATCGGCGACGTGAAGGCGATCTGGTGCAGGCACTTCGTCGGGCACGGCGGCGACTTCTACTTCAAGGACTGGCACGCCGACCGCCGGCGCACGACGGGACTGCTCCTGCAGAAGGGCGCCCACGACATCGACGTCATCCATTGGCTCGCCGGCGCCTACGCCGACCGCGTCGCGGCGATGGGCTCGCTCAGCGTCTACGGCGAGATCACCGACCGCCGCGATCGGACCGGCGAGCGGATGCCAGACTGGTTCAGCGTCGACAACTGGCCGCCGACCTCCCTGACGGGGCTGCACCCGGTGGTAGACGTCGAGGACATCTCGATGGTGAACATGCACCTGACCAACGGCGTGCTCGCCTCGTACCAGCAGTGCCACTTCACTCCGGACTACTGGCGCAACTACACCGTGATCGGCACCGAGGGGCGCATCGAGAACCTCGGCGACGACTCGGGCTCGACCGTCGCGCTGTGGAACCGGCGGCACGGCGGATCGGCAGAGCCCGACGAATCGTTCGTCGTGCCGACGATCACCGACAGCGGGCACGGCGGGGCCGATGGCCTGCTGATCGCCGAGTTCCTGCGCTTCGTCCGCGACGGCGGGCTCACCGAGACCTCCCCGGTCGCCGCCCGCGAGGCGGTCGCCGCCGGCATCCTCGCCACGCAGTCGCTGCGCGGCGACGGCGGGGCGATCGAGGTCCCGGCGCTCGAGGACGACCTCGTGGCGTACTTCGAACGCGGACAGCGCGAATGACCGCGCCCGCCACGGCCCGCGTCGCCGCGATCGACGTCGGCGGCACGTCCATGAAGGCGTCGATCATCGACGCGAAGGGTGCGAGCGGCCCGCTGCGGCGGCGCGTCACCCCGGTCGCCGACGGGCCGGATGCCGTCGTCCGCGCGGTGCTCGGATTCGTCGACGACCTGGTCGCCTCCGACCGCGGCATCGCGGCGGTCGGGCTGGTGGTGCCGGGCGTCGTCGACGAGGCGTCGGGCGTCGCGGTGAACTCCGAGAACATCGGCTGGCGCGACATCCCGTTCCGCGCGCTCCTGCACGACAGCCTCGACCTGCCGGTGGGCTTCGGCCACGACGTCCGGGCGGCGGGAGTGCTCGAGCGCGCCTGGGGCGCGGCCGCCGGCCCCGCGGACGCACTGTACGCACCGATCGGGACCGGCGTGTCGGCGACGATCTGGCACGGCGGGCGGCTCCTCGAGGGGCCCTTCGTCGGCGAACTCGGGCACATCGACATCGGCACCGGGCTGCGCTGCGCGTGCGGGGCGACCGGGTGCGTCGAGACGATCGCGACGGCGGCGGCCATCGTCCGCCGCTACCGCGAGCGCACCGGCACCGAGATGCACGGCGCCGCCGAGGTCATCGCGCTCGCCGCTCAGGGCGACGCCGACGCCGCCGCGGTCTGGGACGACGCCGTCGACGGGCTCGTCGACGCGCTGACCGTCTACGTCACCCTCCTCGCACCGGAGCGGATCGTCATCGGCGGAGGCCTCTCCGAGGCGGGCGACACCCTGCTCGTTCCCCTCCGCGGGCGCCTGCTCGACCGACTCATCTGGCAGCGCCGCCCCGAGGTGGTGCGCGGGGCCTTCGGCGGCGCCGCGGGCCGCTACGGCGCCGCCCTCGCAGCTTTCGACGCGGCCGGCATCCCGGCCCGTTTCACCACGACAGGAGACGAACACCTTGTTTGACCACGCCAACGTCCGCACCGCGCGCGAGATCGCGCAGCAGCCTCGCATGTGGCGCGACGCCCGCGCCGTGGTCGACGCGCACCGCGAGCGCATCGACCTGTTCCTGGCCCGTCATGCGGATGCCCGCATCGTGCTCACCGGCGCCGGCACCTCCGCGTTCATCGGACGCATCGCCGCTCCCGCCCTGTCACGGGCGACCGGGCGGCGCATCGACGCGATCGCGACCACCGACATCGTCGCCGACCCGCGCGCCGCGTTCGCCGAGAACATCCCGACGGTGCTGGTGTCGTTCGCACGGTCGGGCCGCAGCCCCGAGAGCGTGGCCGCCACGGAACTGGCCGACGCCGTGCTCGACGACGTGCACCACGTGATCATCACGTGCGACGTCACCGGCGACCTGTACCGCCGCCACTCCGAGCGGCCGGGAGATCTCGTGCTGGTGACCCCGGAGGGCACCAACGACGCCGGATTCGCCATGACGTCGAGCTTCTCGTCGATGCTGCTGGTCGCGCTGCTCACGTTCGCCCCCGGGTTCCGCGATCACGTCGACGCGACGTCGGCGGCAGGCGACTGGGCCCTCAACGGCGGCTCGGCGCTGCCGGCGGAGCTGGCGCGCCGGGACTTCGACCGCGTGGTGTACCTCGGCAGCGGGCCGCTGACCGGTCTCGCGCAGGAGGCGGCGCTCAAGCTGCTCGAGCTCACCGCGGGGCGCATCGTCGGACTCTTCGACAGCTCGCTCGGTTTCCGCCACGGCCCCAAGTCGGTGCTCGACGACGAGACCCTCGTCATCGTCTTCGTGTCGTCCGACGGCTACACCCGCCAGTACGACCTCGACATCCTCACCGAGCTGGTCGCGACCCCGGGTGAGCACCGCGTGGTCGCGGTGGCGTCGGAGCCGCTCGCGGTCGACGGTGCGACGACCTGGGTGCTGCCCGACGCCGCGGGCCTGGACGACGCCGCACTCGCTCTGCCGTACGCTGTCTTCGCGCAGTCTCTCGCCCTCGGCCAGTCGCTGCGACTGGGCCTCATGCCCGACAACCCCTTCCCCTCAGGCGACGTCAACCGTGTCGTCCAGGGAGTCACGATCCATCCACTCGCCGACGAGTAGGGAGTCCCGTTGAAAGCGCTGTTCAAGCCCGCCCCTGGTGCCGGATTCGAGTGGGCCGAACGGCCCGATCCCGTTCCCGGCCCCGCCGATGTGAAGATCCGGGTGCTGCGCACCGGGATCTGCGGAACCGACCTGCACATCGAACGGTGGGACGACTGGGCGGCGTCGACGATCCGCACCCCGCTCATCCCGGGTCACGAGTTCAGCGGCGAGGTCGTCGAGGTGGGCGAGCTCGTGCACGATGTTGCCGTCGGCGACTTCGTGTCGGGCGAGGGGCACATCGTGTGCGGCATGTGCCGCAACTGCCGCGCCGGCCGTCGGCAGATGTGCATCCGCACGCTCGGCCTGGGCCTGCACCGCGACGGCGCGTTCGCGGAGTACGTCGTGATCCCCGGCGAGAACGTGTGGGTGCATCACAGCCCCATCGAGCCCGAGGTCGCCGCGATCTTCGACCCGCTGGGCAACGCCGTCCACACCGCGCTGGCGTTCGACGTGGTCGGCGAGGACGTGCTGGTGACCGGCTGCGGCCCGATCGGCCTGATGGCGATCGCCGTCGCCCGCCACGCGGGCGCGCGTTTCGTGGTGGCCACCGACGTGAGCGCGACCCGCCTCGAGCTCGCCAAGGGCATGGGTGCGGATGCCGTCGTCGACGTCTCGCGCGAAGACATCCGCGACGTCCAGCAGCGGCTGGGCATGCGCGAGGGCTTCGACGTGGGGCTGGAGATGAGCGGCGCGGCCGCGGCGCTGTCGTCGATGATCGACAACATGACCCACGGTGCCCGTATCGCGATGCTGGGCCTGCCGAGCGAGCCCTTCGCCATCGACTGGGGCAAGGTCGTCACGCATATGCTGACGCTGAAGGGCATCTACGGGCGGGAGATGTTCGAGACCTGGAACTCGATGAGCGCGATGATGCAGACGAGCGCCGTGCTGCGCGACCGCGTCGCCTCGGTGATCTCGGATCGCCTGCCCGCCCGTGAGTGGCAGGCGGGATTCGAGGCCGCCCGCTCGGGCGGCGTCGGCAAGGTCATCCTCGACTGGACGGAGGTCTGAGCATGTACGGTGCGATGCGGGAACAGCTGCAGGGCGAGCTGCGCGAGATCGACGAGGCAGGGCTCACCAAGCACGAGCGAGGCATCGAGGGGCCGCAGTCCTCACTGGTGTCGGTGGACGGCGCGGGCGTGCTGAACTTCTGCGCCAACAACTACCTCGGCCTCGCCGACGACCCGCGCGTGGTCGCGGCGGCCCACGCGGGACTGGACGAGTGGGGCTACGGGATGGCCAGCGTGCGGTTCATCTGCGGCACGCAGGGCCAGCACCTGGAGCTCGAGAAGCGGCTGTCGTCCTTCCTCGGCTATGACGACGCGATCCTGTTCTCGTCGTGCTTCGACGCGAACGGCGGCGTCTTCGAGACGCTGTTCGGCCCCGACGACGCGATCATCTCCGACGAGCTCAACCACGCGTCGATCATCGACGGCATCCGGCTGTCCAAGGCGCGGCGCTTCCGGTACCGCAACCGCGACATGGCCGACCTCGAGGCGCGGCTGGTGGAGGCGGCCGACGCGCGGCGCCGGGTGATCGTCACCGACGGGGTGTTCTCGATGGACGGCTATTACGCCCCGCTCGCCGAGATCTGCGACCTCGCCGACCGGTACGGCGCGCTGGTGTTCGTCGACGACTCGCACGCCGTCGGGTTCGTCGGCGAGCACGGCCGCGGCACGCCCGAGCTGTGCGGCGTCGAAGGACGCGTCGACATCACCACCGGCACGTTCGGCAAGGCGCTGGGCGGCGCCTCCGGCGGCTACGTCGCCGCGCACGGCGAGATCGTCGAGCTGCTGCGCCAGCGCGCCCGCCCCTACCTGTTCTCGAACTCGCTGGCGCCGGCGATCGTCGCGGGCACGCTCGTCGCCCTCGATCTCGTGGCGTCCTCCGGCGAGCTGCGCGAGCGCCTCACGCACAACGCGGCCCTGTTCCGCGAGGGGATGGATGCCGCCGGCTTCACGCTGCTGCCGGGCTCCCACCCGATCGTCCCGGTGATGTTCGGCGATGCCGTCGTCACCGGGGCCGTCGCGCGCGAGCTGCAGAGCCGCGGTGTGTTCGTGACGCCGTTCTCGTACCCCGTCGTGCCGAAGGGCCAGGCGCGCATCCGCGTCCAGCTGTCGGCCGCCCACACCGACGAGCAGATCCGCCGCGCGGTGACCGCGTTCGCCGAGGCGCGGGACGCCGCCCTGGCTTCGTGACGGAGCGGATGCCGCGGCCCGCGGCATCCGCTCTCCCACCGTCAGCAGAAGCCGGCGATGCCGGCCCAGGCGGGATGCTCCGCGTCCGCGCCCTCGCGGAGCACGGTGGCCTCGATGAGCCCGTACGGGCGGTCGGCGGCGTAGAAGACCTCGTTCGGGTTGTCGAGCCCGAAGGGGCTCAGATCCACCGCGAAGTGGTGCAGGTTCGGCATCGAGAACCGGATCTCCTCGATCTCGTCGTGCGCCGCGAGCACACGCCGGCCCATCTCGAACAGCGTCTGCTGCAGCGCGAGCGAGTGGGTCTGCGCGAACGCCTCGAGCAGCAGTCGGCGCACGTCGGCGAAGGTCTCGTCGAAGTCCAGGTCGGTCCGGCCGTACCGCCACTTCGCGGTGACGGACGTCGCGAGGATGCGGTCGTCGGTCTCGGCGAGCGTCGTGTACCTGTCGCGCACGAACCCTCGGAACTCCGACCCGGTCGACTTCAGCACGGCCAGGTCGTGCAGCCCGGAGATGACGGTCGGTCGGTCGCCGTCGAAGACGACCACGGCGGAACGGGTCTCGGTGCCGCCGCGGACGAACGCGTGATCGTGGCCGTCGCCGCCGTCGACCGGGATGCGGCTCCAGCGGTACTGCTCGGCCTCCCATCGACCCCCGGTCACCGCGTCGAACTCGCTCGTGAAGTGGCGGCCCAGGCGCAACAGGAACTCCTCGGGCGTGCCCACGCCGTCGCGGGCGAACGCGAAGACGGTGTTCTTCTGCGTGTCGGTGGCGACCACGCCGGAGTTGTCGCCCTCGGTGTGGGCCTCCGTGAAGTCGCCGCGCAGCTGCGACGTGACGTTCAGATCGGTGATCTCGTGCCGCGGGGTGCTGCGGTCGATGCGCACGAGGCGCACCTCCGCCTTGCCGTACTGGTTCGCACCCAGGACGATCCTGCGCTCGGCCATGTCAGTTCCCCCGGTACGTGGAGTACGAGAACGGGCTGATGAGCAGCGGCACGTGGTAGTGCTGGTCGGGGTCGGACACCGCGAACTCGATCGACACCGCGGGGTAGAACGTCTCGCGTCCGGTGCCGGCGAAGTAGGCGCCCGTCGCGAAGGCGAGGCGGTACGTCCCGGCCTCGAGACGCGCCGGGCCCAGGTCCGCGATGCGTCCGGCGTCGTCGGTCGCCCCGGACGCGATCACATCGCCGTCCGCGCGGCTGAGCACCACCCCCACGCCGCGGGCGGGGGTTCCGAGTGCGGCATCCAGAACGTGCGTCGTGACCTGGCTCATGACTCGACGATCCCTTCCAGTCGGAGGACGGCGATCTGGCGCAGCTGCTCCGCTACGACGAGGATCTCCTGCTCCTCAGTGTGGGCCAGCCGCGCGCGCAGCGCATCGAGGATCTCGTCGGCGCTGCGCCCCGCCGCCCTGATGAGGAACACGCGCCCGAACCTCTCCTCGTATGCTCGATTGCCGGCGGCGAGCGCGGTGGCGACGTCGTCGGCCGGCATCCCGAGCCCCGCCTGCTCGGCGCGCGACAGCGACGCCTCGGCGCTCGCGCCGCGTGGACGCTCTCCGATGCGGGGGTGATGCGAGAGGGCGCCGTCGATCTCGGCGACGGTCCAGCCCGGCGCGGCGGTGCCGGCGGTCTCGATGAGGTCGGCCACGGTGGCATACGGGCGCCGCGCCACGACGGCGTCGATCCAGCGGTCGATGTCGACGCACGGCCGCAACAGCGTCCGCGCGGCGTCCGCGTCGATCCGGTTGAACGCGTCCAGCTTCATCGCTGCAGCGGCGGGTCGGTGCTCAGGCGGCCAGGAGGTCCCGCAGCCGCGCGACGTGACCGTTCGGATCCACGAAGTACTCGGCGGAGGCGATCGTGCCGTCCGGGTCGAGCACGAAGGTCGAGCGGATCAGGCCGATGCGCTCCTGTCCGTTCACGATCTTGGTGCCCCACGCGCCCCACGCCTCGGCCACCGCGTGGTCCTCGTCCGAGAGCAGCGGGAACGACAGCCGCTCGGCCTCCGCCCACTCGGCCAGTCGTGCGACCGGGTCGGGCGAGATGCCGACCACGGCGACGCCGGCCGCCTGCAGCGACGCGAGGTTGTCGCGGAAGTCGCAGGCCTCGGTCGTGCAGCCGGGCGTGAACGCCGCCGGGTAGAAGTAGACGACCAGTCGCCGTCCGGCGAAGTCCTCCGGACGCACGACGGCGCCCGCCGCGTCGGGAAGGGCGAAGCCCGGGTTCGCGTCGCCTGCCGCCAGGCGGGTGTCCTCTGCCATGTCGTGCGTCCCTTCTGCGGTGCGGGAAGGCCGGTCGGCGCCGGTCACGAGGTCGGGTGCACCCCGAATGCGAGAGCCAGCTTCTCGATCTTCTGCGCCCGGCCCAGTCGTGGCAAGTCGCTGCCGTCGCGGACGACCCGGCCACGGCTCTCGAAGTCGGCGAGGAAGTCCAGTGCCCACTCCACCTCGCTCGGGGTCGGGCTGATCACCTCGTTGATCACCGGTGCCTGCTCGGCGGCCAGGCACAGCTTGCCGGTCATCCCCATCGACACGGTGATGGCGGAGTGCTCGCGCAGGGTCGGCATGCTGTTGCCGACGGTGGGACCGTCGATCGGGCCCGGGAGATCGCCCACCCGGCTGGCGACGACCAGTCGTGCGCGCGGATAGGCCATCGCCTCGGCATCCGCGCTCATGCCGGTGTCGCGGCGGAAGTCGCCGCTGCCGAACGCGAGGCGGAACGCGCCGCGCGCGCGGGCGATGTGGGCGGCGTCCTCCATGCCCAGCGCCGATTCGATGAGGGCCACCACCGGCACGTTGCCGCCCAGACGGTCGAACGAGCTCGTCACCTGGTCGGGCGACTCGGTCTTGGCGAGCATGATGCCCTCCAGCGACGGGATGCCGGCGAGCGCGGCGAGGTCGTCGGCCCAGAACGGACTCAGCGCGTCGTTCACGCGCACCCAGGCACGGCCTCCGGCGCGCAGCCAGTCGGCGACGTCCTGCCGGGCCTGCGGCTTGTTGCGCGGGTCGACCGCGTCCTCGATGTCGAGCACGACCGCGTCGGCGCGGGATGCGGCCATGTCGTCGAAGGTCTCGGTGCGCGTGCCGGGCACGAGCAGCCACGACCGTGCGATCGCGGGGGCCACCGGGCGGTGACGCACCGGGCGCGTGGCGACGAGGGCGCGCAGGTCGTCCTCGGGGTCGAGGACCTCGGGGCCGCTGCCGTAGGGATCTGCGGACATCTCACTCTTCTTCCGACATCTGGTCCCCGGTTCCGGGCGGATCGGGGGCGCTCAGGCCGCGCCGCGCCGGATCAGGCGCCCGCGCGGTTGCACGAAGTCGACGCGCTCACCGCGCAGGAACGTCTCGCGCACGACGCCCGACAGCTCGTGGCCGTCGTAGGGAGTGAGCGGGTTCCTGTGGTGCAGGCGGTTCGCGTCGACCACGAACGCCTCGTCGGGTGCGAACACCGACAGGTCGGCGTCGAAGCCGGGTGCGATCCTCCCCTTGCGGGTCAGGCCCGCGAGGGCCGCCGGACGCGCCGACATCCATTCCACCACGGTCTGCAGGGGGATGTCGCGTCGCCGCGCCTGCGACCACACCACCGGCAGCCCGAGCTGCAGCGACGCGACCCCGCCCCACGCCGTCGCGAAGTCGCCGTGCTCGAGGTCCTTCAGGTCCGCTGTGCAGGGGGAATGGTCGCTGACGACGGCGTCGATCGTCCCGTCGAGCAGGCCCCGCCACAGCAGCTCGCGGTTGGCGGCCTCGCGGATCGGCGGGCAGCACTTGTACGCCGTCGCGCCGTCGGGCACGTCCTCCGCGCACAGCGCCAGGTAGTGCGGGCACGTCTCGGCGGTCAGGCGCACGCCGTCGCGTTTGGCTCGCGCGATCATCGGCAGCGCGTCGGACGACGACAGGTGCAGGATGTGCGCCCTGGCACCGGTGCGCCGTGCCCGCTCAATGACCTCGGCGATCGCGAGGTCCTCTGCGGCGCGCGGCCGCGAGGCCAGGAACCGTTCGTAGTGGTCGCCCGCCGCCGAGGGTGCGTGCGCGATGGTGCCGGAATCCTCGGCGTGCACGATGAGCAGCGCGCCGAAGCGCGCGAGCTCGGCCATGTCGCGTTCCATCTCGTCGGGCTCCAGCGGCGGGAACTCGGCGACGCCGGAATCCAGCAGGAAGCACTTGAAGCCGAAGACGCCGTCGTCGTGGAGGGCGCGCAGCGCGGCGGTGTTGCCGGGGATCGCGCCGCCCCAGAACCCCACGTCGACGAACGACTGGTCGCGGGCGGCACGCCGTTTGAGCGCGAGCGCGTCGATCGACACCGTCGGCGGGATGCTGTTCAGCGGCATGTCGACGATCGTGGTGACCCCGCCGGCGGCGGCCGCCTTGGTCGCCGAGGCGAACCCCTCCCACGCCGTGCGACCAGGCTCGTCGACGTGGACGTGCGTGTCGACGAGCCCGGGAAGCAGCGTCTCGTCGGCGGCGAGGTCGACCGCCTCGCGTCCCCGCAGGCCCTGGCCGAGCGGTTCGACGGCCACGATGACCCCGTCCGCGATGCCGACCTCGCACCCCCGGAAGCCGTCAGGCGTCAGGACGCGCTCCCCGCGCACGACCACGTCGACGTCGTTCACGTCAGTCGGATCTGCCGGTTGACGTCCTTGTACAGCAGGTAGCGGAACGGCTCGGGTCCGCCGGCGTAGCAGGCCTGCGGGCAGAACGCGCGCAGCAGCATGTAGTCGCCGGCCTCGCATTCCACCCAGTCGTCGTTGAGGCGGTAGACGGCCTTGCCCTGCAGCACGAACAGGCCGTGCTCCATGACGTGGGTCTCGGCGAACGGGATGGACCCGCCCGGCTGGAACGTCACGATGTTGACGTGCATGTCGTGCGCCAGGTCGTCCACGTCGACGAACCGCGTGGTCGCCCAGGCTCCGTCCGTGCCGGGCATCGCGACCGGCGCGACCTCCTGGTCGCTCGTGATGAAGGATGCCGGAGCCTCGACGCCCGGCGCCGGCTCGTACGCCTTGCGGATCCACTGGAAGCTCGTCGGCTCGTCGCCGTCGTTGGCCACCGACCATTCGGCGCCCGGTGCGAGGAACGCGTACCCGCCCTCCCCGAGCACATGCGGCTCCCCGGCCAGGGTGAGCGTGAGGGCTCCCGCGGTGACGAAGACGACGCCCTCCACGCCCACCTCGTGTTCGGGCGTGGCGGCTCCGCCGCCGGGGGCGATCTCGACGATCAGCTGCGAGAACGTCGTCGCGGATCCCGGCGTCGGCCGCGCGAGGATCCATGCGCGCGTCCGGGCGAACCCAGGAAGGCTGCTCGTGACGATGTCGCGCAGCACGCCCTTCGGGATGAAGGTGTACGCGAGCGTGACGACCGCGCGATCGGTCAGCAGATCGGTCTGCGGCGGCAGCCCGCCGCGCGGGGTGTAGTAGCTCATGGCGACTCCCGGGTGATGGCCCGCCCCGGTTGCGCGAGGGCGGTGAGCGCGGCGAGGTCGACGCCGGCGGCATCCGTCGCCTCGCCCTCGGTGACGGCACCGCACGCGATGCCGCGCAGCACGAAGGCGGCCAGCGCCCCGGCGGTGGCGGGCTCGTCCGCCACCGCCCCGTCGATGCGGCGCGTGTAGTCGTGCAGGCGGGAGCCGGCCGAGGGCAGTCCCGCACGGTAGAACAGGGTGTTCGCGACGAACCGCGGCACGAGCTGCGCCGGGTGCAGGTCCCAGCCCTGGTAGAAGCCGCGCTCGAGCGAGCGTCGCGTGAGCCGGGCGCCGAGGCGCCAGGCGGCGCGCACGGCGTCGGCGTCACCCACCGGGAGGATGTTCGTCGAGCCGTCCGACAGCCGCACGCCGGTCTGCGCGGCGGCGACCTGCATCACGTTCTTGGCGTGGTCGGCGGCGGGGTGGTCCAGCGACTGATGCGCCGGTGCGATCCCGAGCGCGGCGGAGTAGTCGTACGTGCCGTAATGCAGCGCGCTCACGCGGCCGTCGGCGGCGTGGATCGCCGCAGCCAGCGGCGAGGTGCCGTCCGGTCCCAGGACGAGCTGCGGAGTCTCGACCTGCACCTCGAACCGCAGGCGCCCCGGCACCAGGCCGTGGTGCTCCTCGAGGCGGGCGCACAGGTGCGCCATCGCCACCACCTGCGCGACGGTCGTCACCTTCGGCAGGGTGATCAGCAGCCCGCCGGGCAGCTCCCCCGCCTCCAGCAGCCCCGCGAGGAAGAGCTCGAGCGAGCGGATGCCGCGCCTTCGCGTGGAGGCTTCGAGCGACTTGATGCGGATGCCGACGAACGCCGGCGCGGTGCCCTCCTGCAGCGCCTCCGCGACGCCAGCGGCGGCATGACGGACGTCGGCATCCTCCGCGTCGTCGCCGCGGTCGCCGTAGCCGTCCTCGAGGTCCAGGCGCAGGTCCTCGACGGGCTCGGTCTCGAGCTTCGCCGCCACCCGGGCGGCGACCTCGGCCACCAGCTCCTCGGGGACGTCCAGGTCCTGGACGACCGCCGCAATCCCGCCGTGGGCAGAAACAGCGGCCAGGGCTGCGACGCCCCAGTCCCGCGGGAGCGTCGGCGTGTATCGGTCGGCGGGCACGTAGACCGTGTGCACCGGCTGGCGGGTGCCGTCGTCACCGGGATACGCGGCCGCCAGGAGCCGGTCGGTCACCGCCAGCATCCGGTCGACCTCGGCGAGGTCGCCCGGTGGGAGCAGCGGTCCGGTCATCGCGCGCCCCGCGCGCGACCGACGCGCGCCCGCTCCTCGAGGCTGCACGGTGACACCTTCGACACGAGCACCAGCTTGCCACCGAACGGCCCGATGGCGGAGGGATCCGTATGCGCACGGCTGCCGGGCCCCGTCGGGTACCGCGCCGCCGCGACGACAGGTCAGCGGGCGCGGCGCGGCATCCTTCGCCACGGCACGGCCGCCACGACGACCGAGAGGATCGCCAGCGTCGACATGAGCAGCGACTGCCCGAGCGTCGGCGCGGCGCTGGTGGGCCAGATCGCATCGATCGCGACCGACGTGATGACCTGGCCGACCACGGTGCCCAGGCCCAGCAGCAGCACTCCCGTGCACGGCACGAGCGCCGCCGCGCAGAAGATGTAGGTGACGCCGATCGCGCCGCCCAGGTACAGCCACGGCTCGGCGGGGAACGACCCCGGCGGACCGGCGACCGCGGTGTGGATGAGCTCCGCGGCCCCGAGCACGATCGTGCCGCCGATGAAGTTCACCAGGGTGGCCGTCAGCGGGGTCCCGACGCGCTGCCTCAGCCGGCCGTTGACCGCCGACTGCCAGGCGATGCCCGCGCCCACGAGGAACGGCAGCACCAGCAGCAGCGGCGGAGCGTCGACGCCGCCGACGAGAGACACCCCCGCGGCGAGCATCGCGAGCAGTCCGCCGACCAGCCGCGCCGGGGTCACCGCGACGGTGCCCGCCGGGCCGACGCCGGAGCGGTCCAGCAGCAGGCCGCTCACGGTCTGCCCCGCGACCACCCCGACGGTGAACAGCGCCACGCCGATGATGCCGACGGCCAGCGACTGCGTCGCCACCGAGAGGGCCCCAGCCACGCCGCCGCACAGCATCCACACCGGGATCGAGCGCTGACGGATCCCGCTCGCCAGAGCCGCGAACCCCCGGCGCCCCTGCGGCAGGGCCGCCGACAGCACCACGAGCAGCACCAGCCCCGAGCCGAACGAGATGACCGCGGCGGCGAACCCGTCGCCGATCCGCACGCCCAGCTGGCCGTTGATGCGCGCCTGCACGGCGGTCAGGATGCCGATGACCATCGCGCCGCCGATGCCGATCCAGGCGGGGAAGCGGCGAGCGGTCACCGTTCCATTCTGTCGTGCCGCGCGGGCGTGGCCGGTCCGGTTACCCTGGAACGTGCCCGTCTCGCCCCGCAGACGCGCGCTGCTGGTGTGGCTGCCCGCAGCGCTGCTCGTCCTCGTCATCGCCGGCGTCGTCGTCGCGTCGCTGGCGATCCAGGGCTCGTGGTGGACGCAGGATCACCCCGTCGCATCGGATGACCAGAAGGCCTCCGACGGCGGCTCCATGCTCACCGACGCCGGGTTCGACTACGTCAACGTCGACGGCACGCTGCGGATCCGCATCGGCGAGGGCGCGCTGTCGGCCACCGAGCGCGGTATGCCCGCCGACGGCGAGAAGTCGGCGGAGTTCCGCCGCCCGGTCCGCGCGATCATCGCGGCAGGGGACGACCTCTACGTCCTCGGCGACATCTCGGCGATGACCGCCACCGCCGAGGGCGACCGCCTGGTCTCGGTGACCGTCTCCCCCGACGTCGTGCAGGGCTGGAAGGGCGCGCTCGACTACCTGCGCGCGCTCGCGCCCGACATGGGATGGGATGCCGCGCAGCTCGATCCGCTCGACGAGCAGCTCGCCGAGTTCAACCGGTCGGGGCAGACGGAGACCTTCACCGCGACGATCGGCCCGTCCACCGGCGGTGCGGCGACGGTCGAAGCCACCCTCGTCTACGACCGCGCCAGCGGAGCCGCGCCCGTGGTCATCACCTTCGCGCCCGCCGGCTGACCGACCGGCGTCCCGCTGAGCCTCCGCGTGAGCGCTGGCGACGGCCACGCTCACGGGCGGAGCCGAACCGGCCGACCTGCCCCCGGCGCCTACTCGTCGTTTCGGAACGGACCGTCGCTGTTCGCCCTGAGAGCGGCGCCCAGGAACGCGGCGATCACGATGTAGAGCGCGACACCGACCACCGCGACGAACCACGCCCACCCGCCGACCAGCGCAGTCCCCGAGTTGACCGCCACGAAGCAGAACACGAGCGCGACCAGGGAACAGGTGACCACAAGCAGCACGCCGAGGAACTGCCAACCGTTCACCGCTCGGTTCGCGGACCATCCGTGTCGCGCCTCGATCGTCATGATGAGCAGCCCGAACGGGATGACAGCACCGAGGAACACCGCACCCTCGACGGAGATCTCCACACCGCGCACTCTAGCGCGGGGGTCGACGTATGGAGCCGGCTACGGGACTCGAACCCGTAACCCCCTAATTACAAGTTAGGTGCGCTACCAATTGCGCCAAGCCGGCAGAGCGCCCAGTCTACCGGCGCCCACCCGCGGCACCGGTCACCCGGCGGGGGTCGGGGTGGGGGTGGGGGTGCCCTTGTAGTAGGCGTCGCTCGCGATCGTCAGCACGAACTGCGCGAATTCCTTGGGGTCGCCGAGCTTGCCGACGTACTGCGTGCCGTTGACGAGCACCATGGGGGTTCCGGTGAGCGCGACGCCGTCGGTGCCGGGCAGCTCCTTGAGGGCGCGCTCGGTCGCGGTCTTCGCCCACGACACGTACGACTGGTCTTCGATGCAGGAGCGGATGACCTTGGGCCCGTCGACACCGGTCGCGATCGCCAGCGCAGCCAGCTCCTGGTCGCTGAAGCCGTCGGAATCGACGTCGGGCTGCTGACGCAGCAGTGCGTCGTTGAACGCGAAGAAGTACTCGGGAGAGTGCTGCGCGACACACGCGGCGGCACCGGCGGCCCGGAGCGAGTACTTCGTGCCGTTGGACTTCGCGGTGAGCATCGCGACGGGGTAGTACGTCAGCGTCGCGGCGCCGTCGCCGACCCAATCGGACAGCTGCTTCATGTTCGCGAGCTGGAACTCGCGCGAGCCGGTGGAGAGGTAATCGACGTACACCCGGATGTCGACACCCGGGGCGTCGGTCGGGGTCGGGGTGGGGGTCGTCTCGGGTGTGGGCTCCGCGTCGGGGGTCGTGGTCGCCTCGCCCTCGACCGAGCCGCCGGCGTCGGAGTCTTCGGACGCGATGCCGCCACCGGTCACGCCGGTCACCATGAAGCCGTCGTTCACGCCGTTGGCCGGGCTCATCGTGGGCTTCGACGCGCTCGAGGACACGGTCCAGACCACCACGACGGCGAGGATCGCCACGACCGCGACAGCGGCCGTGACCAGCGAGGTCCGACGGATGACGCGGGCTCTGGACTGTCGCGCCTTCACCTGCTGCGCCTTTTCGCGCACGGCGTCGCGGCGCTCGCTGGGCGCGGCGTTCTGTGACTCGTCGCTCGACATGGAACCTCTCGGGGCGGAAGTGTGCCGGTGTTCCGGCGGGGCCTGGCGGGATGGCGGCCGTCCACGATGCTAGTCAGACAGCCTGGGAAATGACCAGACGCAACCTCCGTGCGCGCCGTGTCATACTGTTCGTGCGCCCGATGGCGGGCGCGCGCGGGAGAGCCCCCGCTCAATCCATCACTACGGATCGTCCGGCACGTACCTGCCGGTGAAGGAGAACAAAATGGCGTCCGTCACGTTCGACAACGCAACTCGCCTGTACCCCGGGGGCACGCGCCCCGCGGTGGACAAGCTCAACCTCGAGGTCGCCGATGGCGAGTTCCTGGTCCTCGTCGGCCCCTCCGGCTGTGGCAAGTCCACGTCGCTGCGCATGCTGGCCGGCCTCGAAGAGGTCAACTCGGGCCGCATCCTCATCGGCGACCGCGACGTCACCGACGTCCCGCCGAAGGACCGCGACATCGCGATGGTCTTCCAGAACTACGCGCTGTACCCGCACATGACGGTCGCCGAGAACATGGGCTTCGCGCTCAAGATCGCCGGCGTCGGCAAGGAGGAGCGCGCCGCGCGCGTCCTCGAGGCCGCCAAGCTCCTCGACCTCGAGCAGTACCTCACCCGCAAGCCGAAGGCCCTCTCGGGTGGTCAGCGTCAGCGCGTCGCCATGGGCCGCGCGATCGTCCGCCAGCCCCAGGTCTTCCTCATGGACGAGCCGCTGTCGAACCTCGACGCCAAGCTCCGCGTGCAGACCCGTACGCAGATCGCGTCGCTGCAGCGCCGCCTCGGCGTCACCACGGTCTACGTCACGCACGACCAGACCGAGGCGCTCACGATGGGCGACCGCATCGCGGTCCTCAAGGACGGCCTCCTCCAGCAGGTCGGCACCCCGCGCGACCTGTACGAGACCCCGAACAACGTCTTCGTGGCCGGCTTCATCGGCTCGCCCGCGATGAACCTCTTCCCGGCGCACATCGCCGAGGGCGGCATCCAGTTCGGCGACAAGGTCGTCGGTGTCGAGGCCGACACGCTCGGCAAGGCGCACGGCTCGGAGGTCACCATCGGTGTCCGTCCCGAGGACATCCAGGTCGCTCCCGAGGACGGCCAGGGCCTCACGGTCACGGTCGACCTCGTCGAGGAGCTCGGCGCCGACGGCTACCTGTACGGCCACGCCGACGTCAACGGCAAGCGCACCGACATCGTCGCCCGCGTCGACGGCCGCCGTCACCCGCTCGCGGGCGACAAGGTCACGCTGGCCCCGATCCCCGGACACGTCCACGTGTTCGACATCGAGTCGGGCGAGCGCCTCACCGACAAGGCGATCGCTTCGGCGTAAGAGAGGTCGTTCGCGACGGCGCGGTTGGGTAGGCTCCCATACCCGCGGCAGCAGCACGCAAGCGCTGTTGCCGCGGATACGGGAAGCATCCCCCCGCGCCGTCGCGCTATTTCCAGGAGAGCACGTGCCCGAGGCCTTGAGCATCACCGCCAGCAGCGTCGACCCCGGCCTGCTGACGCTGCCCTGGTCGACACCGCTGGGAGAGTGGCCGTCGAGCCACATCGTGTTCCTCCCGAAGGGCATCTCGCGCCACCTGGTGCGCTTCGCGAACCTGTCGGGCCGCGTGGTCGCCATCAAAGAGACCACGCAGGCGATGGCGCAGCGCGAGTACGACATGCTCGGCAACCTCGCCCGCCTCGACGTCCCGTGCGTCGAACGGGTGGCCGTGATCGCAGGGCGGACGGATGCCGAGGGCGAGCCTCTGCCCGCCGCCCTGGTCACCGCGCACCTGAAGTTCTCGCTCCCCTACCGCGCCCTGTTCACCCAGGTGCTGCGCCCCGACACCGCCACGCGACTGGTGGATGCGCTGGCGCTGCTGCTGGTGCGGCTGCACAACGTGGGCTTCTTCTGGGGCGACGTGTCGCTGTCGAACACGCTGTTCCGTCGTGACGCCGGCGCGTTCGCCGCGTATCTCGTCGACGCCGAGACCGGCGAGCTCCACGAGACCGGACTCACCCCCGGGCAGCGCGCCCACGATCTCGACGTCGCCCGCACCAACATCGCCGGCGAGATCATGGACCTCGAGGCCGGCGGGCGGCTGGAGGGCGGCGTGGACGCCGTCGCGATCGCCGACGGCATCGTGTCGTCGTACCACTCGCTGTGGGGCGCCCTCACCGACGAGGAGTCCTTCCGCGCCGACGAGGCGTGGCGCCTGACCGAGCGCGTGCGGCGGCTGAACGACCTCGGCTTCGACATCGGCGAGATGTCGATCCAGACCACCGCCGACGGCACCAAGGTCTCCATCCAGCCCAAGGTCGTCGACTCGGGGCACCACCAGCGCCGGCTCCTTCGCCTGACAGGACTGGACGTCGAGGAGAACCAGGCGCGGCGTCTGCTCAACGACCTCGACGAGTTCCGGGCCCGCAGCACGCGCCTCGGCGACGACGAGGAGATGGTCGCCCACGAGTGGCTGACGCGGGTGTTCGAGCCCGTCGTGAAGGCGATCCCGTGGGATCTGCGCGCCAAGCTCGAACCGGCCGAGGTGTTCCACCAGCTGCTGGAGCATCGGTGGTACCTGTCGCAGGCCACCGGCAAGTCCGTGCCCCTCGCCGAGGCCCTCACCAGCTACATCGACACGGTGCTGCGTCACCGCCGCGACGAGGCGACCCTGATGGGACCGCCCACCGAGACGGTGTCGCTGCCGGTGATCACGGCATCCGGTCCCATCGTCGACGACGACGAGGACGACATCGACTGGCGCGATCTCGTCTGACCGCAGACGCGACGAAGGCGGACCCGCGAGGGTCCGCCTTCGTGTCTTCGTGCGCTCAGTAGCCGACGGTGAAGCGACGCCGGGGGTGCTGCGGGTGCTCGATCTCGTCGACGACCGCGACGGCCAGGTCGGGGCCGGAGATGTACGACTCCCCCTCGGCGTCGGTGACGATGACGTCGCCGCCGGTGCGGTACGAGCCGGTGCGCTCACCCGGATTCCACTGGCCGAAGCCGCCCGCGGGGTGGATGTAGAACCAGTCGAGCGACGCGGGGCCCGCCTTGAAGTCCTCGAGGATGCCGATCGCCTCGAGCGCCTCGGGCTTGTAGTCCTCGGAGAACGAGGGCAGGTCGACGACGCGTTCGCCGTCCTCGGTGACGAGGCTGCCGCCGGCGCCGCCGATGACGCCGATGCGCACGCCCTCGGGCAGCAGCGACGCCAGTTCGGCGATGTTCGGGCGCACCAGACCCAGCATCTCGCCGCGGGGCGCGACCGCCGACACCACGACGTCGACACCCTGGAGCTGCGCGAGCAGGTCGGGCACGTCCGTGAGCGAGCCTTCGATGTAGATGGCGCCGGGCTGACGCTCGCTCGGGATGCGGCGGGCGATGGCGAGCACGCTGTGGCCGCGATTCACCGCCTCGGCGACGATGTGGCGTCCGGCGTAGCCCGACCCTCCGATGACGGCGATGCGTGCCATGGTGTGCCTTTCACGTGTGTTGTGCGCCGGACGCTGCGCCGGCTTCCGTGTCACAAGCGCCCGACGGCGCGGTTCATTCCCATGAATACGTCGGGTGACGCGATCACGCGGGAGGAGCGCTGCGCAGGGTGGCGACCTGGTAGAGGGCGACGGATGCCGCGATCCCGGCGTTGAGCGACTCGGTGCTCGACGAGATCGGGATCGAGACGACCTGGTCGCACGTCTCGGTCACCAGGCGCGACAGCCCCTTGCCCTCGGAGCCGACCACGATCACGACCGGCCGGTCGGCGAGCTCGAGCGCGGGGAGCGAGACGTCCCCGCCGCCGTCGAGGCCGAGGACGAACACGCCCTGCTTCTTGAAGTCCTTGAGCATCGCGGTGAGGTTCGCGGCCAGCGCGACCGGGATGCGCGCGGCGGCGCCGGCGCTCGTCTTCCACGCCGCCGAGTTGACGCTCGCCGAGCGACGCTGCGGCACGATGACCGCGTGGCCGCCGAACGCCGCGGTGGAGCGGAGGATCGCGCCCAGGTTGCGCGGGTCGGTGATGCCGTCGAGGGCGACGAACAGCGGCGTCTGGCCGGCGTCGATCACCTTCTCGAGCAGGTCCTGCGGGTGCGCGTACTCGTACGGCGGCACCTTGAGCGCGACGCCCTGGTGCACACCGTCGAAGCCGGCCATGCGGTCCAGCTCGGGGCGGGTCACCTCGAGCACGGGGATGTCACGGTGCGTGGCGATCGCCAGCATCTCCTTGACGCGGTCGTCCATCTCGACGCGCTGGGCGATGTAGAACGCGGTCGCGGGGATCTTGGCGCGCAGCGCCTCCAGGACGGAGTTGCGGCCGGTGACCGTCTCGGTGTCGTCGTCCTTCTTCGCGGGCCGCTGCGAGCGCGGCGCCGGCTGCCCGGGCTTGCCCTTGCCGCCCGCCGCGGCGTAGCGCTCGGCCGCGGCCTTGCGCTTGCCCGCGGGGTGCCACGCGCGGTCCTCCGCCTTGGGGGTCGGCCCGCGGCCCTCGAGGGACCGCTTGTTCTTGCCGCCGGTGCCCTTGGTGGGGCCCTTCTTGCCGCTCTTGCTGGCGCCGGGGCGTCCTGGCTTGGCCATCAGTTCTCCTTCATGCGGGGCGCCGCCCCGTCAGTTGTTCTCCGCGGCACGAGGAGCGTCGGCGACACTCCAATGCGTCCCGTCGGGACCGTCTTCGAGGGCGATGCCGGCCGCCGCGATCGCATCGCGGATGCGGTCGGCCGCCGCCCAGTCCTTCGCCGCGCGCGCGTCGGCACGCTGCGCGATCATCGTCTGCACCAGCGCGTCCAGGGCGGATGCCTCCGCAGACGCGTCCGTCGAGCGCCACTGCGGGTCGAGCGGGTCTATGCCGAGCACGCCGGTCATCACGGCGACGTCGGCGAACGCGCGCAGCGCCCCGTCGCGGTCGCCGGCGTCGAGGGCCGAGTTCCCGTCCCGCACCGTCTCATGCAGCACGGCGAGCCCCTGCGGCACGCCGAGGTCGTCGTCGAGCGCCGCGGCGAAGGCGGCGGGGACCGCAGCGGCGACGCGCACGTCCTCGGTGCCGCGCAGCGTCCGCAGCGCGCGCTCCTGGAAGGTGCGGATGCGCTCGAGCGCCGCCTCGGCCTCGTCGAAGGTCGAGGTCGTGATGTCGAGGCTCGACCGGTAGTGCGCCGCCGCGAGCGCGTAGCGCACGACGAGCGGGTCGCGCTCGCTCAGGAGGTCGTCTGCGAGCACGAAGTTGAACAGCGACTTCGACATCTTCTGCGCGCCGACGGTCACCAGTCCGTTGTGCACCCAGTACCGCGCGAAGCCGTCCCCGGCGGCGGTGGACTGGGCGAGCTCGTTCTCGTGATGCGGGAAGCGCAGGTCGAGACCGCCGCCGTGGATGTCGAACTCGGCGCCGAGGTAGCGCCGCGCCATCGCGGAGCACTCGATGTGCCAGCCCGGGCGCCCGGGTCCCCACGGCGACTCCCACGTCGCGGACGCGGGCTCGTCGGCCTTGGCGCCCTTCCAGAGGGCGAAGTCGCGGGGGTCGCGCTTGCCGCGCGGGTCGGCGTCGGCGGCGGGTTCCATCGCGTCCAGCGACTGCCGCGTGAGCGACCCGTACTGCTCCCACGACCGGACGTCGAAGTAGACGTCGCCCGCGGCATCCGTGTCCTCCGCGGCGGCGTAGGCGTGACCCGCCTGGATGAGCCGCGCGATGAGCTCCTGCATCTGCGGGATGGAGGCCGTCGCGCGCGGTTCGTACGTCGGCGGAAGGATCCCGATCGCGCTGTACGCGCGGGTGAACGCGAGCTCCATGCGGTAGGCCAGCGCCCACCACACTTCGCCGTCGGTCGCGTTGGCGAGCACTTTGTCGTCGATGTCGGTGACGTTGCGCACGAAGGTCACGCGGCCGTACCGATGGGTCAGCCAGCGGCGCAGGATGTCGAAGCTCAGCGCGCCGCGCAGGTGCCCGATGTGGGGGCCGGACTGCACGGTGGGACCGCAGACGTAGATAGTGACGTTTCCGGGGTCGAGCGGCACGAAGTCGCGCAGCGCCTGCGCCTTGGTGTCATACAGCTGAACCGTCACCGCACCAGCCTACCGGCGGGGGCCTGGGAGACCTGTAGAACAGTAGGGTGCTGCACGTCCTCGCCGTCCTCGCCGCCGCCGTGCTGTTCGGCACCACGGGCACGTCGCAGGCACTCGGACCCGACGGCACGACGCCGCTGTCCATCGGCGTCATGCGCATGGTGATCGGCGGCACGGGCCTCGCGATCATCGCGTTCTCGCTCGCCGCCCGTCACGCCCGGCGCCGTCCGGCGGGCACGACGCCCCCGCGCTGGGGCCTGCGGCCGCTCTCCCTCATGGTCCTCACCGGCGTCTGCATCGCGGTCTACCAGCCGCTGTTCTTCCTCGGCACCGCGCGCAACGGGGTGGCCGTCGGCACCGTCATCGCCCTGGGGTCCGCGCCGATCCTCGCCGGCCTGCTGGAGTGGGCGCTCACGCGACGGATGCCGAGCCCCACGTGGATGGGTGCGACCGCGCTCGCCACACTCGGCGTGGTGCTGCTCGGCTTCGGCGGCGAGGCGGGCACCGCCGGCGGTGCCGACGCGCTCGGGATCCTCGGCTCGGTCGGCGCGGGCGCCTCGTTCGCGGTGATCGCCAACGCCCAGCGGCGTCTCCTCGACGACGGCTGGGATCCCTTCACCGTGGTGGGCGGGATGGGGGCGAGCTCGGCGCTGCTGTGCGCGTTCGCCCTGCCGTTCGCGGACGTCACGTGGCTCGGCACCCCCTCGGGGCTCGTGATGGCGCTGTGGCTGGGCCTGGCCACGATCTCGATCGCCTATGTGCTGTTCACATGGGGTCTGAGCGGCCTGACCGCGGCCACGGCGGCCACCCTCACCCTGGGCGAGCCGTTGACCGCGAGCGTGCTCGGCATCGTCGTGCTCGGCGAGCGGCTGTCGCCCCTCGCGATCGTCGGACTGATCGTGCTGGCGGCAGGACTCGCCCTCCTGGCGTGGGGCTCGCGCACGCCCCGCGACCCCGCGCCGTTCGCCGTCGAGGCCTGACACGACCCGCACAGCGAGACGAAACACGGCCGCAATGCGGGCATGGCACACTGGCCGCGACATGCAGCGCACCATCGAGATCCGTCCCGATCACCTGACCGGCGAGGCCACCCGGCGACTGATCGCCGCCCACCTGGCCGGGATGCACGACTCGTCGCCCCCGGAGAGCGTGCACGCCCTCGACGTCGACGCGCTGCGGCATCCGTCGCTGTCGGTGTGGTCGGCGTGGATCGACGACGAGCTGGCCGGCGTCGGCGCGCTCAAGGCACTGGACTCCGACCGTGGCGAGATCAAGTCGATGCGGGTCGCCGACGGCTTCCGCGGCACAGGCGTCGGTCGGGCGCTGCTGCGCCACATCGTCGACGACGCACGCGCCCGCGGCATGACGAGCCTGTGGCTGGAGACCGGCACGACCGAGGACTTCGCGCCCGCGCAGCGGCTCTACGAGAGCGAGGGCTTCGTCGTGTGCGGGCCGTTCGAAGGGTACGGGCCCGATCCGTTCTCGCTGTTCATGACGCGGACCCTCTGACGCACGGCGTGCGGATCAGGCGGGGACGACGATCGCGACCGCGAAGGCCGACACGCCGTCGCCCCGGCCGGTGAAACCGAGCCCGTCGGTCGTCGTCGCCGACACCGACACCGGCGCGCCGCCGAGGGCGTCCGACAGCACGCGTTCGGCTTCGGTGCGACGCGCCGAGAACCGGGGCCGGTTCGCCTGCACCTGCACCGACACGTTGCCCACCCGCCAGCCCGCCTCCCCGAGGATCGCCACCGTGCGGGTGAGGAACGCCGCGGCATGCGCGCCGGCGTACTCGGGGTGATCGGTGCCGAAGTGCGTGCCGATGTCGCCGAGACCGGCCGCCGCCAGGAGCGCGTCCACGATCGCGTGCGCCACGGCATCCCCGTCCGAGTGGCCCGACAGGGCCTCTTCGCCGGGCCACTCCAGCCCGGCCAGCCACAGCACCCCGTCGCCGCCGAAGGCGTGCACGTCGGTCCCGACGCCCACGCGCGGGATCGCCGGAGCGTTGTCGAGCCGCACGGCCGCGCGAGGCGCCGGCGCCGCGAGCAGGTGGCGCGCGCGGTCGAGATCGGACGCGGTGGTGATCTTGAAGGCGAGCGGATGCCCCGCCACGGCCACGACGGTATGCCCGGCGTCCGCGACCAGCGCGGCATCGTCCGTGAACTCGGCCGTGGCGGCCTCGTATGCCGCGTCGAGCACGTCACGCCGGAACCCCTGCGGCGTCTGCGCGGCGGCCAGTTCCGAGCGGTCCACGGCGGCGACGATCCGGTCGCCCGCGACACGCTTGATGGTGTCGACCACCGGCAGCACCGGGATCACCCCCGCTGCGCCGTCGTCGACGGCGGCCACCACCCGCTCGAACACCTCCGCGGGGGTCAGCGCCCGCGCCGCGTCGTGCACCAGCACGACCTCCACGTCCGCCCACAGCGCGTCCAGCCCTGCGGCGACCGAGGCCTGCCGGGTGGCGCCGCCGGTGACGACCGACACCAGATCACGGCGGTCTCCGGCGACGGCCAGCGCCTCGCTCAGCGCGTCGCCCTCGCGGCCGGCAGGAGCGACGACGACGACCTGCGCGGAGGGCGCGGCGAGGACCTCCGTCATCGCATGGTGCAGGATGCTGCGGCCGTCGATGCCGACGAACGCCTTCGGCGCTCCGGCGCCCAGGCGCGTGCCCGAACCGGCTGCGACCACGATGACGCCCACACGCGGGACCGGGGTGATGCTCACCCGTTCACGGTATCGCGATCAGGCCGCGCCGCTCGCGCGCGTGCACCCGGGAACAGCAGAACGGCGCCCCGACCGGGGCGCCGTTCCGATGAAGTCTCAGCTCGCGAGGACCTCGTCCAGCAGCACGCTGGCCTTCTCCTCGTCGGTCTTCTCGGCGAGGGCGAGCTCGGAGACGAGGATCTGCTTCGCCTTCGCGAGCATCCGCTTCTCGCCGGCCGACAGCCCGCGGTCCTGATCGCGGCGCCACAGGTCGCGCACGACCTCGCTGACCTTGATGACGTCGCCGGAGGCGAGCTTCTCGAGGTTCGCCTTGTAGCGGCGCGACCAGTTGGTCGGCTCCTCGGTGAAGGGAGCGCGCAGCACCTCGAAGACCTTGTCCAGGCCCTCCTTGCCGATCACGTCACGGACGCCGACGAGGTCGACGTTCTCAGCGGGGACCTCGATGATCAGGTCGCCTTGCGTGACGTTGAGCTTCAGGTACTTCTTCGTCTCGCCCTTGATGATCCGGTCTTTGACCTCGATGATCGTTGCCGCCCCGTGGTGGGGGTAGACGACCGTCTCGCCAACCTCAAAAAGCATGGAGTTATGTCCTTTCGGCAACCTCCAGGATACCACAGGAGAAATACGCTAAGGTTCTCCGCCCCCCGGGTGGCCGGCGGCTCGCGCGCTGCGGAGGGGCGTGCTCCGCGGCGACCCCGGCGAGCATCTAGAATGCTGAAGAACCGTCATCCGTCTTGGGAGGATCCGTGAACCGCCGCCTCATCGCGTCGCTGGCCATCGGGGGCGCACTCGTCCTCACCACCACCGGATGCAGCATGATCTCGCCGCAGGCGACGACCATCCCCTACTCCGCCGCCGAGGGCACCAACGTCCACGGCTCCGGCCCCCTCGAGGTGCGCAACGCCCAGATCGTCGCGAACGAGGACGGCTCCAAGGGCAACTTCGTGGCCGCGGTGGTCAACCCCACCGACGAGTCGCACACGCTCAACATCGAGATCGGCGAGGGCTCGTCCTCGATCCCGCTGACGCTCAAGGTCCCCGCGAAGTCGACGGTGAGCCTGGGCGCCGAGGGCGACGAGGGCAAGAAGCCCCTGCCCGTGAAGGGTCTCGACTCCGCGCCCGGCACGGACGTCACCGTCTTCTTCCAGTCCGGCGACGCCGAGGGCGTCCTGGTGTCGGTCCCCGTGCTGGACGGATCGCTCGACTACCTCGCTCCGCTCGCTCCGCGCTGAGCGCGCGACACCGCGTGCGAAGAGGGCGCCCCCGACCGGGGCGCCCTCTTCGCACGTCCGGGGCTCAGCCCTCGAAGCGGTACCCGAGGCCGCGCACGGTGACGAGCATCTCGGGCGAGCCCGGGTTCTCCTCGATGCGCGACCGGATGCGCTTGATGTGGACGTCGAGCGTCTTGGTGTCGCCGAAGTAGTCGCTCCCCCACACCCGATCGATGAGCTGCCCGCGCGTGAGCACGCGCCCGGCGTTGCGCATCAGCACCTCGAGCAGCTCGAATTCCTTGAGCGGCATGTTGATCTCGCCGCCGTTGACCGCGACCGTGTGCCGGTCGATGTCGAGCACGACGCGGCCGCCTTCGAGCACGCGCTCCTCGAGGTCGGCGTCGATCTGCGAGAACCGGCGCAGGACGGCGCGCATGCGCGCGAGCAGCTCCCTGGCCGAGTACGGCTTCGTGACGTAGTCGTCCGCGCCGAGCTCCAGGCCCACCACGATGTCCACCTCCGAGTCCTTCGCGGTGAGCATGATGATGGGCACCGAGGAGCTCGCCCGGATCTGGCGGCACACCTCGGTCCCCGGCATCCCGGGCAGCATCAGATCCAGCAGCACGATATCGGCGCCGCGCTCGCGGAAGGCGCTGAGCGCGAACGGGCCGTCCTCGGCGATCTCGACGTCGTAGCCCTCGCGACGCAGAAGGTAGGCGAGCGGGTCGGCGAGGTCTGGCTCGTCCTCGACGATCAGGACGCGGGTCATGCGGGGTCTCCGTTCGGGATGGGAGCGGCTGCCGCGTCGACCGTGCGGGCGACGGGGGCGGATGCCGCGGCGGTGCGCTTCTTCTTGCGGCCGCGCTTGGGGGCGGGATCGATCGCCGGGGCGTCGACCTCGGGCAGGCGGATGGTGAACGTCGAGCCACGCCCGGGGCGCGACCACAGCCGCACCTCGCCCCCGTGGCGCTGCACGGCGTGCTTGACGATCGACAGGCCCAGCCCGCTCCCGCCGGTGCGGCGTGCGCGGGCGGGGTCGGCGCGGTAGAAGCGCTCGAAGACGCGGTCCTGGTCGCCTTCGGCGATGCCGATGCCGCGGTCGGTGACCGCGATCTCGACCACGCGGTCGACGGCCTTGATGCCGACGCCGACGCTGGATCCGCGCGGCGAGTAGGCGATCGCGTTCGCGATGAGGTTGCCGACCGCCTCGCTGAGCACCTGCGCGTCGCCGTGCACGTACAGCCCGCGAGCGCCGCCGCGCACCACCTCGACGCCGGCGGAGTCGGCCTGGATCGCGTGGGCGTCCAGCGCCGAGGCCACGACCTCGTCGATCGACACGTCCTGCTGCGGCAGCTCGTCGGAGGCCTGCAGGCGCGACAGGTTCATGATGCGGGAGGTCAGCAGCGCCAGCCGGGATGCCTCCGCCTGCAGCCGCGCCGTGAAGATGCGCACCTGCGGCGGATCGTCGGCGGCCGATTCGATCGCCTCCGCGAGGAGGCTGACCGCGCCGACAGGGGTCTTCAGCTCATGGCTCGTGTTCGCGACGAAGTCGCGGCGCATCTCCTCCACGCGCTCGCGCTCGGTGATGTCGCGCAGCACCAGGAGCGTGAGCCGCGGCGAGATCCGCGAGGCGCGCACCACCACCAGGCGCGGCTCGGCCGGCGGCGCGCCGCGGCGCAGCCGCATCGTCTCGGTCGCCGAGGTCTCGGTGACCACCGCGTCGCTCGTGCGCACGCGGCGCGCGAGCACGCGCAGTTCGTCGGCGGGAAGGGTCCCCCCCTCGACGAGGTCGAACCCTGCCGCGGCCGCGGAGGCCGCCAGCACGGTGAACGACGCGTCGACGACGACCGCCGGGTCGTCCATGCCGTGCAGCACGCCGCGCACGCCGTCGGGGATCTCCACCGACTGCTGCGCGAACGCGCGATCGCGCGCCCGCATCGCGGCGACGACGACGGCCGAGATCGAGCCGCCGATGATGATCCCCGCGAGAAGGGCGAGCAGCGCGAGCTGCGTCGAGTCCATGCGACAAGCGTACGGGCAGGGAACCGGCCGGATCGGACCAGAACGGGAAGGGGCCGGGAGGAGCCGGGTACTGTTCACCACGGAGGCACCGTCCGTTAACCTTCCCTGGCGAGAATCTCCGGGGCGCGGCGCAAGCCTCCCCGGAATCAGGAAAGGTGCGTCGGAATGCGCGAAGTCTTCCATCAGTCCCTCGAGGACGTGCAGGGCCGGCTCGTCGAGATCGCCGAGCTCGTCACGGTCGCGATCGACAAGGCGACCCGCGCGTTCGGCACGAGCGACGTCTCACTGGCCGAGGAGGTCATCGAGGCCGACGCGGTCATCGACGAGAAGGCCGTCGAGCTCGACGAGCTCGCCATCGAGATCCTCGCCCGCCAGCAGCCGGTCGCCCGCGACCTGCGCATCGTGGTGAGCGCGCTGCGCATGAGCGCCTCGCTCGAGCGCATGGGCGACATCGCCGAGCACATCGCGCAGCTCACCCGTATGCGCTTCCCCGAGCGCGCCATCCCGAAGGGCCTGAAGTCGACGTTCCTCAAGATGGGCGAGCTCGACGTCGAGGCCGCCCGTCAGCTCACCGAGCTGCTGCGCACGCAGGACGGCGACCTCATCGACGAGATCCGCAACGCCGACGACCATCTGGACGAGCTGCACGTGTCGGTGTTCGAGAAGGTGCTCAGCGACAGCTGGCAGGGCGACCCGTCCGCCACCGTCGACGCGACGCTCGCCAGTCGCTACCACGAGCGTTTCGGCGACCACGCGGTGTCCGTGGCGAAGAAGGTGGCCTATCTGTCCACCGGCGATTGGACCACCGCCACCGACACGCTCGACGTGATCACGAACGCGGACTGAGCCGCCGCACGCGACCGCCGCAGACGAGAAGAGCGGATGCCTSGGGGGGAGGCATCCGCTCTTCTGTCGTTCGTGAGGTCAGGCCTTGCCCTGGTTCGCGACCGCGGCGGCGCCGGCGGCGGCGGCTTCGGGGTCGAGGTACTCGCCCGGACCGAGGGGCTCGAGGTTCTCGTCGAGGCGGTACACCAGCGGGATGCCGGTGGGGATGTTGAGCTCGGCGATGTCGGCGTCGCTGATGCCGTCGAGGTGCTTCACGAGACCGCGCAGCGAGTTGCCGTGCGCCGTGACGAGCACGGTCTTGCCGGCCTTGAGGTCCGGCACGATCTCGCTGTGCCAGTAGGGCAGCATGCGGTCGATGACGAGCTTGAGCGACTCGGTGTCGGGCACCTCGCCGTCGATACCGACGTAGCGCGGGTCGCCGACCTGGCTGTACTGGTCGTCGGCGGGCAGCGGCGGCGGCGGAACGTCGAACGAGCGGCGCCACAGCATGAACTGCTCGTCGCCGAACTCGGCGAGGGTCTGCGCCTTGTCCTTGCCCTGCAGCGCGCCGTAGTGGCGCTCGTTCAGGCGCCACGAGCGCTTGACGGGGATCCAGAGCCGGTCGGCGGCGTCCAGCGCGATGTCGGCGGTCTGGATGGCGCGGCTGAGCACCGAGGTGTGCAGCACGTCGGGGAGGATGCCGGACTCGGCGAGCAGCTCGCCGCCTCGCTGGGCTTCGGCCGTGCCCTGATCGGTGAGCCGGACGTCGACCCAGCCCGTGAACTGGTTGGTCTTGTTCCACTCGCTCTGGCCGTGTCGGAGGAGGATCAGCGTGTAGGGCGCGGTCATGCGCCCCATGATATCCGCGGTGCGGCGCGAGCACCGGCGCTGTGTCGGCCGGCGTCGGCCCATCGGCTGGCATCATGGAGGACATGGCGCGAGGACCGGTCGGACAGATCACTCGCGGCACCACCGGCACGAACCGGCTGCGGCGCGTGGACCGCTGGATCGCCCGGCATCCGTCCCTCCGCCGCAGCGCCGACCCGCTCGTCGTCGACCTCGGCTACGGCGCGAGCGGCGTCACCGCGCTCGAGCTGTACGCACGGCTCTCGCGCGCGCGCCCCGATGTGGAGGTGCTCGGTCTCGAGATCGACCCGGCCCGCGTGACCCGCGCCCGCGCGCAGCTGGAGCAGGTGCGTGCCGGCGGCACGCCCTTCGCCCCGGACGCGCGCGTCTCGTTCGCCCGCGGCGGGTTCGAGGTGCCCGTCGCCCACGGCAGACGGCCGGCGGTCGTGCGGGCGTTCAACGTGCTGCGCCAGTACGACGAAGCAGACGTGGCCGCGGCGTGGGAGACGATGGCCGCGCGCCTGGCGCCGGACGGCCTCCTGGTCGAGGGCACGTGCGACGAGATCGGCCGCATCGCGACGTGGGCGGCGATCGGGCCGGACGCGGTGCCCCGCACCCTCACGGTGTCGCTGCGACTGGCCGGGCTGCAGCATCCGTCCGTCGCCGCCGAGCGGCTCCCCAAGGCCCTCATCCATCGCAACGTCCCGGGCGAGCGCGTGCATGCCTTCTTGGAGGCGCTGGACGCAGAGTGGGACCGTGCGGCCGCGGTCTCGCCGTTCGGCCCGGTGCACCGCTGGCGCACCGCGCTGTCGGCGCTGGTGGACGCGGGGTGGCCGGTCCTGGAGCGGTCGCGGTGGCGGCTGGGCGAGGTCACCGTGCCGTGGGATGCCGTCGCCCCGCGCTGAGCGGAGTGGTCACACGCGCGGCAGCAGGGCACGGGCCTCGGCGGAGGTCAGGCCCGTCGCGGTGAGGAGGTCCACCGCGAGCGGGCGCATCGCCGTGAGGAGGTTCTGCTCGCCCTGGGACCCGTCCGGGAGGATCGCCACCGGGTCGAGCCGGGACGCCACCGCGCGAACAGCCTCCCGCGCCGCCGGCAGCAGGGAGATGTCGTCCAGCCCCTCCCCGACGAGCGCGGCCGCGCGCATCAGCTCGGACAGCACCTCCGCGGGCACCGGCCGACGCTGCCCGTCGTCGCACAGGTACACCGCCCGCCGGGCGACGACGCGGAGGTTGCGCGTCGCGAAGTCCATCGCCTCCAGCACGGCGTGGTGCCGGCGCAGCTCCGCCCGCTGCGGCCGCAGCCACGGCGAGAAGCCGGCGACGGCGAGACCGGAATCCAGCGAGGCGCGCCATTCGTCGATGCGCGGCGCGATCGCGCGCGCCTTCTCGAGCCCGCGGGCCGCGCGCAGCGCGTCGCCCCGGCGCAGCGCCTGCGCGATCGTGCGGGCCGCGGAATCGGCCGCGGCGAACACCGCGTGGCCGTCACGGGCCTCCTCACGGCGGGGGTTGCGCGGGATGAGCGCGGTCACCAGGAGCGCCGCGACACCGCCGATGATGCCGTCCACGAGCCGCCCGAAGGGCTGCGTCGCCGGCAGCGACATCACGATCGACGCCTGGATGCCGGCCATGATCGCGAACGGCGGGTACGGCGACAGGAACCTCGCGACCACGAGCGTGACGCCCAGTGCGAGGGCCAGCTGCCACCAGCCCGGCCCCACGACCACGACGAAACCTTCGGCGACGAGGATGCCGACCAGCATCCCGACCACGGTCTCGAGCACGCGCAGCGGTCGGGCGTCGCGCACCAGACCCAGGCTCGAGATCGTCACGGTCGCGGCCAGCAGCGGCGCGGCGTGCCCCACGACGTAGTGCGCGAAGGCCCACGCGGCGGTCGCGGCGACCGTGATCTGGACGATCGCGATGGCCGACCCGCGCACCCGGAGCAGCTGCGGGCGGAGGTCGAGGCGCGCACGCCAGCCTGTCGGGACGGCCTGGGTGATCGCGGCGGTGTCGCCGTCGCCGCTCACCGCGGACTCCCCTACTTCGCCGCCGCGCGGCGCGACAGCCGGGTGATCCGGGGCACGTTGGCCGTGGCGCCCGCGTCGGGCGGCACGACGACCTCCTGGGCCGCGGCGACCGCACCGTCGACGGTGTCGACGGTGAGCGCGGCGTCGACGGGCGTCGTGCGACGCAGCACCGCGAGCGCGATCGGGCCCTCCTCGTAGTGGAGCGCGGCCGACGTCACGACGCCGACCTCGTCGTCGCCCAGGCGCACGGCGGCGAAGTGCTCGGGCAGCACGCTCGCCGATCCGTCGAGCTGCAGCGCCACCAGCCGCCGGGGCGGGTGACCCAGGTTGTGCACCTTGGCGATCGTCTCCTGGCCGCGGTAGCACCCCTTGTCGAGGTGCACGGCGGTGCGCAGCCAGTCCAGCTCGTGCGGGAGCGCCCGCTCGTCGACGTCGGTCGTCCAGCGGGGGCGCCATGCGGCCACGCGCAGCGCGTCGGCCGCGACGAGGCCCGCAAGCTCCAGCTCGCCGCGGGCGGCGGCATCCGCGATCCGCTGCTCCTCGTCGCGCGTCACGATGGCCTCGGCCCAGTCGCGGTCGGCTCCGGGGTGCGGGTCGACCGGCGCGTAGGCGTAGCCGCCGGCGGAGACGCCCGGCCACGGGTCGCGCCACACCAGCGGCACGCCGGAGGGCGCGGCGATGCTCAGGCGCTCCACCGCAGCAGCGGTGCCGCCGACCACCGCGTACTCGTCGTCGGCGATGCGGGGGTTCACGCGCAGGCGGAAGCGCATCTTGCGGAGCCAGTCGAACAGGCCCGCGGCGTCGGCGCGGTCGGCGATGAGCCATGCGGTCTCGCCGTCGTCGACGACGGATGCCGCATGCTCCACGTGCCCCTGCGGGTCGAGGATGAGCAGCTCCGTGCCGACGCCGGGCGCGAGCCGGGCCAGCGCCTGCGACGAGAGCGAGTCGAGCCACGTGAGGCGGTCCTCGCCGGGGACGGCGATGACGACGCGGTCCGCGCGCGGGGCGATCGCCGCACCGGACGCGAGGCGACGCTGCTCGGCGAGCGGGTTGCCCAGGTGCTGGAGACCCGTCTCGTCGACGACGGCTCCGGGCACGGCGGCGAAGGAGGCGGACATCACTCGACCTTCGCGAGGCGGGCCGACGCGTGGGCCGACAGTTCGAACCCGAGCGCGGCGATGTCCCACGCCCACAGCAGATGCCCGTCGACGAGCCCGTACATGCGGGTCGCGGCGGAGTACGACTTGGCGCCGGCAGGACGGACCACGGCGTCGGTCGCGATGTCGATGCGCGGGCCCTTGATCTGGCCGAGGTACAGCTCGCTCACACCGTCGGCGTGGACGAGGACCGCCTCCAGGTCGAAGCCGCCGTCGGCGTTGCGCAGCTTCTCGATGTCGTCGGCGGTGCGCGCCGCCGGCGGCGCGAGCGGCGGGAGGAGTCCGGGACCGGCATCGGCGTCGCCAGCCGGACGCGACAGGCGCCAGTAGCCGAGCTCGGCGACGAGCCGCGTGCGCGACTCGGGATCGGCGTCGTTCAGCCACGCCTCGGCGGAGTAGTTCAGGTAGTCGCCGCCGTCATGGCTGAAGCTCACGCGATGCGTGAACTCGCCGGTGTAGGCGTGCTCGCCGTAGTCGATGACCCCGGTGCCCTCCCAGACGCCGATGAGCCACGACAGCGGCACGAGCTCCGCGGGGAGGTCGGTCGGGATGCCGATCACGACGGGACCCGTCAGCGCTGGCCGCGGTAGAGGTTCTTGACGACGACGGCGGAGACGAAGACGATCGCCAGCGACGCCAGACCGAGCAGGCCCACGAAGAACAGTTCGAGCGCGACGGTATCCATACGACCGAGTCTAGCCGGGAACGAGGGCCGCCAGACCGAACCCCAGGCTGATGACGCCCATCACCAGCGCCGCACCGAGCACACTGCCGGCGACGCGCTCGGTGAATCCCTGCGAACGCCCCGACCACAGCTGCACCGCGAACGCCGCGATGAGGCATCCGCCCAATCCCACGCCCAGCCATGCGGCCCGCGCGTCAGGCGTCGAGAAGATGCCGATCAGGATCGCGATGACGGCCGCGAGCACCCACACCGCGATGATGCCACCGAGGGTGCGACGGGGGGCGAGTTCAGGAACGGCCACGTCATCCATCATTGCTCATCGCCTCCTGCGGCGCACCCGGGGCGGGCCGTTCCGCGGCGTCACGCTTTCCGGCCGCGGCGGCGCCACGCCCTACACTGGGGTTCGCGGCGCGCCCCCCACGCGCCGGGAAGGCGATCCATTGGCACAGCTCCTGGTTCTCAGTTCCACACACGGCGGCGGACCCGTGCTGCCCTCGCTCGAACTGCTGAGCCACCGCGTGCGCCTGATCCCCGCGGAGCCCGCCCAGCTGGTCAACGCCCCGACCGCCGACGTCATCTTCGTCGATGCGCGCGTGGACCTGGTCGGCGCCAAGTCGCTGTGCAAGATCCTCAACACCACGGGTCTGGACGCGCCGCTGCTGCTGGTCGTGACCGAGGGGGGCCTGACCGCCGTGTCGCCGGACTGGGGCGTCGACGACGTCATCCTCTTCACCGCAGGCCCCGCCGAGGTCGACGCGCGCATCCGCCTCGCCGTGGGCAGGCAGTCGGCCGAGCAGGTGTCCACCCGCATCCAGACCTCGGGCATCACGATCGACGAGTCGTCGTACTCGGCGAAGGTGCACGGCAGGACGCTCGACCTCACCTACAAGGAGTTCCAGCTCCTCCACTTCTTCGCCACGCACCCCTCGCGGGTGTTCACCCGCGAGCAGCTGCTCAGCGAGGTGTGGGGCTACGACTACTTCGGCGGCACGCGCACCGTCGACGTGCACGTGCGGCGCCTGCGGGCCAAGCTCGGCGACATGGAGCAGCTGATCGGCACGGTGCGCAACGTGGGCTATCGCTTCAACGTCTACGAGGACGAGCCGGAACCGGCGCCCCGCGAACGCACCGACGCCTGACGGCGCGCCTATCCGCGGTATCCCACGAGCGCCGTCCTGAGCGAGCGAAGCGAGACGAAGGGTTCACACTCTCGTCACGTGACCCTGCAATGATGAGGGGATGATCGAACCCGAGGTGCTGGACGCCGGCCTGGGCGACGCGGACGACGACGACTTCGACCTGTCGGAGGTGTTCGACTCCCAGCTGCCCGACCACCGCTATCTGGACCGCGAGCTCAGCTGGCTCGCCTTCAACCAGCGCGTGCTCGAACTGGCGGAGGATCCGCACCAGCCGGTGCTGGAGCGGGCGAACTTCCTGGCCATCTTCGCGAGCAACCTCGACGAGTTCTTCATGGTGCGCGTCGCAGGCCTCAAGCGCCGCATCGTGACCGGTCTCGCGGTGCCCACCAACGTGGGCCGCTCCCCCGCCGACGTGCTCGGCGACATCTCCGCCGAGGCCCACCGGCTTCAACTGCGCCATGCCGAGGCGTGGATGCACCTCGTCAAGCCCGCGATGGAGGATGCCGGCATCCAGGTCGTCTCCTACGACGCGCTGGACGCCGACGAGCGCGAACAGCTCTACGACTACTTCCAGGCACAGGTCTTCCCGGTCTTGATGCCGCTCGCGGTGGACCCCGCCCACCCCTTCCCCTACATCTCCGGCCTGTCGCTGAACCTCGCCATCCGCATCCGGAGCGCCCGGACAGGCCGCCAGGAGTTCGCGCGACTCAAGGTGCCGCCGATGCTGCCGCGGTTCGTGGAGCTGCCGTCGGTCGACGGCACCGTGCGTTACCTCCCGCTCGAGGACCTCATCTCGAACCACCTCGACGACCTGTTCCCCGGCATGGAGGTGCTCGACCACCACGCGTTCCGCCTCACTCGCAACGAGGACGTGGCGATCGAGGAGGACGAGACCGAGAACCTCATCCAGGCGCTCGAGGCCGAGCTGCTGCGTCGCCGTTTCGGCCCGCCGATCCGGCTCGAGATCACCGACGACATGGACGACGTGACGCTCGACCTCCTCATCAAGGAGCTCGACATCACCGAGCAGGAGGTCTACCGCCTCCCCGGTCCGCTGGACCTTCGCGGCCTGTTCGATCTGCGCATCGACCGGCCCGACCTGCGGTACAAGCCGCACGTGCCGACGACCGCGACGGCGTTCCAGCCGGGCGACAACAACGAGCGCCCCGACATCTTCGCCGCGATCCGCAAGGGCGACGTGCTGGTGCACCACCCGTACGAGTCGTTCGCGACGAGCGTGCAGGCCTTCCTCGAGCAGGCGGCCAAGGACCCGCACGTGCTGGCCATCAAGCAGACGCTGTACCGCACGTCGGGCGACAGCCCGATCGTCGAGGCGCTCATCGACGCCGCAGAGGCCGGCAAGCAGGTCCTCGCGCTGGTGGAGATCAAGGCGCGGTTCGACGAGGCCAACAACATCGTGTGGGCACGCAAGCTCGAGAAGGCCGGCGTCCACGTCGTGTACGGCCTGGTGGGCCTGAAGACGCACTGCAAGCTGGCCCTGGTCATCCGCGAAGAGGGCGGCGTGCTGCGCAGCTACAGCCACGTCGGAACGGGCAACTACAACCCGAAGACCAGTCGCATCTACGAGGACTTCGGCCTTTTCACCGCCGACGACCAGGTCGGCCGCGACCTCACCCGCCTGTTCAACGAGCTCAGCGGCTACGCGATCGAGAAGAAGTTCAAGCGGATCCTCGTCGCGCCCCTGCATCTGCGCAAGGGCCTGCTCCGGCTCATCGAGAAGGAGCGCCGCAACGCCCTGGCGGGCAAGCCCGCCGGCGTGCGGATCAAGGTCAACTCGATCGTCGACGAGCAGATCATCGACGCCCTCTACCGCGCCAGCCAGGCGGGCGTGAAGGTGGAGGTCTGCGTACGCGGCATCTGCTCGCTCAAGCCCGGCGTCGAGGGCATGAGCGAGAACATCACGGTCCGCTCCATCCTCGGCCGCTACCTCGAGCACTCGCGCATCTTCGCCTTCCACAACGACGGCGACCCGATCGTGTACATCGGCAGCGCCGACATGATGCACCGCAACCTCGATCGCCGCGTCGAGGCGCTCGTGCGCGTCTCGACCCCCGCCCACGTGAAGGAGGTCAACGACCTGTTCACGCTGTCCATGAGCGATACGACCAGTTCGTGGCACCTCGGCGCGGACGGCGAGTGGACCCGCCACCACCTCGACGAGGAGGGCAAGCCGCTGCTGGACCTGCAGGACCGGACCATGACCAACGTGCAGCGCCGCCGGCGGGCACGGGCGGTGCGATGACCGAGACCGCCGTCTACGCAGCCGGCGGGGTGGTCTGGCGCGTCGTCGACGGCAAGCTCCGCGTGCTGCTGATCCACCGCACCAAGTACCGGGACCTGACGCTGCCCAAGGGCAAGGTCGATCCCGGCGAGATGCTCGCCGAGACCGCGGTGCGGGAGATCCACGAGGAGACCGGCATCCGTGTCGCCCTCGGGGTCCCCGTCGGGGTGTCCCGCTACCGCATGCCGAGCAAGCGCATCAAGATCGTGCACTACTGGGCGGCCGAGGCGACGGATGCCGCCATCCGCGCGTCCGTGTTCGTCCCCAACAAGGAGATCGCCGCCCTCGAGTGGGTCTCGCCCAAGAAGGCGCTCAAGCGGCTCAGCTACCCCGTCGACATCGAGATCGTGGAGAACTTCGTCCGGCTCGTCGATGAAGGGGTGCTGCGCACCTTCCCCATCATCGCGCTGCGGCATGCCAAGGCGGTCCCCCGCGAGGAGTGGAAGGGGAAGGATGCCGCACGGCCGCTGGCGCCGCGCGGACGCAAGCAGGCCACCTCGATCGTGGGGCCGCTCATGGCGTTCGGGGTCCGCAGGATCGTGTCCAGCCCCGCGACCCGGTGCGTGAAGACCGTCGCTCCGCTATCGGCGGCGATCGGGCGCGAGATCGACGCCACCAAGCTCATCAGCCAGGATGCCTGGGAGGACGGCCGGTCCGACCCGCGCACCGTGATCGGCCAGCGGGTGCGCTCCCGCAAGCCCGCCGTGCTGTGCAGCCACGGACCGGTGCTGCCCGACATCCTGAGCGAACTGGCCCTGGCCACCGGCACGCTGCGCGGGTCCTACCTCGGCAGCGCCTCCGCGCTCGAGCCCGGGGCGTTCTCGGTCGTGCACCTGTCGGTCGACAACCCGGGATCCGGGATCGTCACCATCGAGACGCACGAACCGAAGGTCTGACGCTGCGGCGACGCCGAGCGCCCAGGTGAACGACCGGCGCGCGGATGCCGCGGAAAACCGCGGAACACGAGCGGGCGTGCCCGGCGCGGACGAGTGGATGTCGGCATCCCGTTCACCTTCCGTTCACCCTTACAGCGCAGTCTCTTAAGAGTCCGAGCCTACGTTTCAGATCGAACCCCGCACCGGGTTCGAACCCGAAGGCCAGCACGGCCTCTTTCCCTGACACGTGAAGGATTCACACAGTGAAGATCTCTCGCATCGCCCAGGTGGGCGCTGTCGCCGCTATCGCGGCTCTCGCCCTTGCCGGCTGCGCCGCCAACGAGACCCCCAGCGACACCCCGTCCGCGAGCGAAGGCCCGGCTCTGACCGGCACGCTCAACGGCTCGGGCGCCACCTCGCAGCAGGTCGCGGTCTCGGCCTGGACCCAGCTCTTCCAGACCGCGAACCCGGACGTCACCGTCAACTACGACCCGCAGGGCTCGGGCACCGGCCGCGAGTCGTTCCAGTCCGGCGCCGTCCAGTTCGCCGGCTCCGACCGCGCGTTCAAGGTCGAGGAGATCGAGGCCGGCCCGTTCGACGCGTGCGTCGAGGGCTCGGACCTCGTCGAGATCCCCGCGTACGTCTCGCCGATCGCGCTGGCGTTCAACGTCGAAGGCGTCGACGCGCTCAACCTCGACGCGGCCACCATCGCGGGCATCTTCGCCGGCACCATCACCAACTGGAACGACCCGGCCATCGCCGCGACCAACTCCGGTGTGAAGCTGCCCGACCTGGCGATCGCCCCCGTGCACCGCTCCGACAAGTCGGGCACCACGGCCAACTTCACCGACTACCTCGCGCAGACCGCGTCCGACGTCTGGACCTACGGCTCGGTCGAGGAGTGGCCGCTGCAGAGCGGTGAGGCCGCTCAGGGCACCTCGGGCGTCGTCGACGCGATCAAGGGCGGCAACGGCACCATCGGCTACGCCGACCACTCGCAGACCACCGGCCTGTCGGTCGTCAGCGTCCAGGTCGGCTCCGAGTGGGTCGAGCCGTCGGCCGAGGGCGCCGCGATCGCCCTCGACGCCTCGCCGCTCGAGGAGGGTCGCGCGTCGACCGACCTCGCGTTCTCGATCGACCGCACCACCGAGGAGTCCGGCGCCTACCCGGTCATGCTCGTCAGCTACCTGATCGGCTGCGCCGAGTACACCGACGCGGATGCCGCAGCGCTCGTGAAGGGCTTCTTCACGACCGCCGTCAGCGAGGAGGGCCAGAAGGCCGCTGCCGACAACGCCGGCAGCGCGCCCATCTCGTCGGACCTCGCCGCGAAGTCGCAGGCTGCGATCGACGCGATCAAGTAAGCCCGTCATCAGGCCCCGGACGCACCGCCAGGCGCGTCCGGGGCCGGATGCGGATCGGAAGACACCACCAGGACGGATGACATGACAGCGGCTGCTCCCGCCCCGACGAAGATCGAGGCCAAGAAGCGCCCAGGCGACATGTGGTTCTCGGGCACGGCCCTCGCGGCCGGCGCGATGATCCTCGCCACGCTCGCGGCCGTCGCGATCTTCCTGATCGTGCAGTCGCTCCCGGCGATCGGCGCCTCGTCCGAAGAGGCGTCGCTGCTGACCACCAACTTCTGGGACTACGTCTGGCCGCTGCTGTTCGGCACGATCTGGGCGGCGCTGCTGGCGCTGATCATGGCCGTCCCGCTCTCGCTGGGCGTGGCCCTGTTCATCACGCACTACGCCCCGCGGCGACTCGCGCAGGGGCTCGGCTACGTCGTCGACCTGCTCGCCGCGGTGCCCTCCGTCGTGTTCGGCCTGTGGGGCATCCTCGTCCTCGCCCCCGCCGTGCAGCCCGTGTACGCGTGGCTCAACGCCAACATGGGCTGGTTCCCGCTGTTCGGCGGCGAGGTCTCGGCCACCGGACGCACGATCTTCACCGCCGCGATCGTGCTGGCGGTCATGGTCGTCCCCATCATCACCGCCATCTGCCGCGAGATCTTCCTGCAGACGCCGGTCCTCCACGAGGAGGCCGCCCTCGCCCTCGGCGCGACGCGGTGGGAGATGATCCGCATGGCGGTGCTCCCCTTCGGCCGCAGCGGCATCGTGTCGGCGTCGATGCTCGGCCTCGGCCGTGCGCTCGGCGAGACGATGGCGGTGGCCATGGTGCTCTCGGCCACCGGCACGGTGACCTTCCAGCTGTTCACCTCGACCAACCCGTCCACGATCGCCGCGAACATCGCGCTGACGTTCCCCGAGGCGTTCGGGACCAACATCAACGTCCTGATCGCTACCGGCCTGATCCTGTTCATCGTGACGTTCGCCGTCAACTTCATCGCGCGGTGGATCGTGAACCGCCGCAAGGAATTCTCGGGGGCCAACTGATGACCATCACCGCCACGCCTCCGCGCCAGGACGTCGCCCCCACGCGGTCCCAGCTCACCTCCGGCCACCTGCCCGCGTGGGCCGTCTGGGCCATGGTCGGCGGCTCGCTCGCCGCGATGCTCGCCGTGTTCGCGATCGTCGCCGTGGGATCGGGCGACGACCTCAACATCGCCGGCTGGCTCGTCTCCGCGGGCCTGCTGTACCTGGTGCTGATCTTCACCATCTCGTCGATCGTCGAGAGCCGCCGCAAGGCCGTCGACCGCCTGGTCACCGGTGTCGTGGCATCCGCCTTCATCATCGCGATGGTGCCGCTGATCTCGGTCGCGTGGACGGTCATCGTCAACGGCATCGCGCGCTTCGACGCCGAGTTCTTCACGAGCTCGATGCGCAACGTCGTGGGCGAGGGCGGCGGCGTCCTCCACGCGATCGTGGGCACGCTGCTCATCACCGGCATGGCGGCGCTCATCTCGATCCCGATCGGCCTGATGGCGGCGATCTACCTCGTCGAGTACGGCCAGGGCACGCGGCTGGGTCGCGGCATCACGTTCCTCGTGGACGTCATGACCGGCATCCCGTCGATCGTCGCCGGTCTGTTCGCGTACGCCCTGTTCGCGCTGTTCTTCGGTCCCGGCATCCGCATGGGCTTCATGGGCTCCATCGCGCTGTCGGTGCTGATGATCCCGGTCGTGGTGCGCTCCACCGAGGAGATGCTGCGCCTCGTGCCCAACGAGCTGCGCGAGGCCTCGTACGCCCTCGGCGTGCCGAAGTGGCTCACGGTCGTCAAGGTCGTGCTCCCCACCTCGATCGCCGGCATCACGACCGGCATCATGCTCTCGATCTCGCGCGTCATCGGCGAGACGGCGCCGCTGCTGATCACCGCCGGCTTCACCAACAGCATGAACTACGACCTGTTCGACGGCCGCATGCAGACACTGCCGGTGTTCACCTACACGGAGTACATGAACAAGGGCATCCCGCCCGAGGCGTACATCGATCGCGCGTGGGCCGGTGCGCTCACGCTCATCCTGATCGTGATGCTGCTGAACCTCGTCGCGCGCATCGTGGCGAAGGTGTTCTCGCCGAAGACCGGCCGCTGACCTCCCCTACCCGAAAGAACCACTGCCTTGTCCAAGAGCATCGAAGTCAACGACCTCAACGTCTACTACGGCGACTTCCTGGCCGTCGAGGGCGTCTCGCTGTCGATCGAGCCGCGCAGCGTGACCGCGTTCATCGGCCCCTCGGGCTGCGGCAAGTCGACGTTCCTGCGCACCCTCAACCGCATGCACGAGGTCATCCCGGGCGCCCGCGTCGAGGGCGAGGTGCTCCTGGACGGCGACAACCTGTACGGCGCGGGCGTCGACCCGGTGCTGGTCCGCCGCCAGGTGGGCATGGTGTTCCAGCGCCCCAACCCGTTCCCGACGATGTCGATCAAGGAGAACGTGCTGGCGGGCGTCAAACTGAACAACAAGCGCATCTCCAAGTCCGACGCCGACGCGCTCGTGGAGAAGTCGCTGCGGGGCGCGAACCTGTGGAACGAGGTCAAGGACCGTCTCGACAAGCCGGGCTCCGGCCTGTCGGGCGGCCAGCAGCAGCGTCTGTGCATCGCCCGCGCGATCGCCGTCGCCCCCGACGTGCTGCTGATGGACGAGCCCTGCTCGGCCCTGGACCCCATCTCGACCTACGCGATCGAGGAGCTGATCGGCGAGCTCAAGAACGACTACACCGTCGTCATCGTCACCCACAACATGCAGCAGGCCTCGCGCGTGAGCGACAAGACGGCGTTCTTCAACATCGCCGGCACCGGCAAGCCCGGCAAGCTCATCGAGTACAACGACACGACGGCGATCTTCACCACGCCGACGGTCCAGGCCACCGAGGACTACGTCTCGGGTCGCTTCGGGTAAGCGCCCCGACCCTGATGACCGGAGCCCCCGCCATCGGCGGGGGCTCCGTCGTTCAGTCGCGCGGGCTCAGCAGATAGCGATTGAAGGATGCCGTCAGCTCGGCGTCCACCGGGACCGCGCGCGAGTCGACGGCGGTGACGGGCGCCGCCAGGCGCACGCTCGACACCAGCCACGCGGCATCCGCCTCTTCCAGCGCGCTCACCGGCAGCGTCGCGTATCCGGTCTCGTGGCCGTTCTCCTCGAGGTGGGCGAACAGGCTCAGCTGTGTGGTGCCGTGCAGGATGCCGCCGTTGGGAGCGGGCGTGACGAAGCGTCCGCCGATGCGCAGGATGAGCGACGCGGTCGGCGCCTCCAGCACGAATCCGTCGGAGGTCACGAAGATCGCGTCGTCCGCGCCGCGTCGCTTCGCCTCGCGCAGCGCCGCCATGTTCACCGCGTACGAGAGCGTCTTGGCGCCCAGCAGCAGCCACGGGGCCTGTGCGGGGGTGTCGATGCCGTAGCCGCGGTCGAGCGTGACGACGCGGATGCCGCGCTCGCGCGCCGCGGTGTTGTCGGCCGCGGCGGCCACCGTGATCCAGGCGGTGGGGGCGGGCCCGTGTTCGACGCCGCGGCTCAGGATGAGCTTGATGACGCCCTCGCCCTCGGGGGCATGGGCGGCCGCGACCGCGACGGCCTGGCGCCACTGCTCCAGGTGCGGGGCGGGGAGGTCGCAGATCGCCGCCGAGTGCGCGAGGCGTTCGAGGTGCGCGTGGGTCTCCTGCGCGTGCCCGTCGACGACGCCGATCGATTCGAAGATGCCGTCGCCGCGCTGGGTGCTCAGCTCGCCGACGCTGAGCGCCGGCGCCGACGGGTCGATGACCCGGAACGTCCCGGTGAAGTCGGTGCGGAGATCGTCGGATGCCGTGGGCTCGATCACCAGCGCGAATCGCAAAGCCATGCCCCGAGCCTAGGCGTTCGGGAATGCCGCGCCCTCCGACTCGGTTACACTGGATCGGCCGGGCCGCAGTAACCCCGGGCTCCAAAATTTGCCGCTTCGAGCGGCACCGCGCCGAGAGGCGTTCTGCGGCCCGGCATCCTCATGCCTGGCGAAGTGCTCGCCTCAGGTCAGGGCGTCGCGGCGCCAGAGCGCCGCGCAGGCCGAGAGGTCGCCTGCGTAGTCGGCCAGGCGCAGCGCGCGCGTGGTGAAGGCGGACGCCCGCTCCGGCTCGGTCGCCTCGTAGTCGTCGGCGACGTGCGTCGCCCCCGACGCCTGCACGCGGCAGAAGGCCGCAGCACGGTCCAGCGCGACCGCGAAGTCGCCCTCGAAGAGTCCGCGCAGGATCGTGTCGACGAGCGCGACGAGCTCCTCCGGTCCTGCCGGAGACGGGGCGCCTGCCACGACGTCGTCGGCGGAGGCGAGCTCGGCACGGCCGCGCTCGTACAGGAGCGCGGCCGTGCGCGGGTCGTCGTGGATCATGAGCTGCACGAGGTAGAGCCGCCAGAGGGCTCCCGGCAGCGTCTTGGCAGGCGAGCGCGACCACAGCTCGGCGAGATCGTCGATGCCGTGCTCGTCGGTGAACGCGACCAGCCGGTCGACGATCGCGCCGTCGGGGTCGGCACGCACCCGCGCCAGCAGGGCGTGCGCCGTCGTGTGGGCGACGCGCGAGACCTCCGCCGGATCCTGGGCGGAGAACAGCCGATCGAAGAGCTCGGCCGGCCGACGCACGGGCTTGTGGAACTCCCTGGACGAGTCGCTCATCTCCTCCAGGCTACCGGCCGCCACGAGCGCCGGCTCGCGCTGCATCGCCGCGATCCACGGCAGGCACATGACCGCGTGCCCGCTCTCAGACCTGGTTGATGCGGATGTGGTTGCCGGAGGGGTCGCGGAACGCGGCGTCGCGCGGACCCCACCCCTGCTCCTTCGGCTCCTGCAGGACCTCCGCGCCGAACTCGCGCAGCGCCTCGAACGTGGCGTCGAGGTCGGTGGTCGTGAAGACGTACGGGCCGGGACCGGATCCCTTCACGACGAGGCGCTGGAGCGCTTCGCCGTCGTCCGGCGAGCGACCGGCGGTCGGGTCGGAGACCACCAGCGAGAGACCGGGCTGCCCGGGGAACCCGAAGCTCACCCAGCGGTGTCCGTCGTAGGAGACGTCGTTGACGATCTCCAGACCGAGGCCGTCGCGGTAGAACGGGATGGCGGCGTCGACGTCGTCGACGGTGATGGGGCTGTAGGCCAATGCGATGTTCGTCATGGCTGCCACGCTACGGCGGCCCCGCGACGTGCGCTTCTCCGATCCTGCTCGATCGGGACACCCTCCTCAGGCGTAGCGCGTGGGGCGGGTGAGGATCTTCGCCACGCACAACGGCATCGCCTCCGCGGCGTCGTGCGGGCGCGCCCGGTAGGAGCTCGGCGTCTCCCCCACGATCTCGGTGAACGTCGAGCTGAACGATCCGAGGGAGGTCGCGCCGACCGCGGTGCAGGCATCCGTCACCGACACGCCGTCGCGCAGCAGCGCCATGGCCCGTTCGATGCGGCGCGTCATGAGGTACGCGTAGGGGGTCTCGCCGTACGCGGCCTTGAACTCGCGTGAGAAATGTGCCGGCGACATCAGCGCCTTCACGGCCATGGTCGGCACGTCCAACGGCTGCGCGTAGTCGCGGTCCATGAGATCGCGGGCACGACGCAGGTGCGCGAGGGTCTGGGTGGTCTGTACGGCGGATGCCACGCCGCAAGGCTACCGAAGGGCCCGGCGTCAAGTCACTGCGTCGGGATCTCCGCGACGGTGTCGCCGAGGGGGCGGGCGCCGACCTCGTCGGCGCTCTCCACGGTGACCAGCACCGTGTCGGCCGGCTTCCAGCCGTCGACGACGACGGTCGCGCGCCCGTCGGCGTCGGCCTCGAAGGTCGCGGCACCGATGCGGTCGTCGTCGCGCAGCAGCCACACCGCGTGCAGCTCTCCGTCACCGACCTCGGGAACCCGCTGCGCGACGAGCACGAGCGCGTCGTCCTTCGCCGACCAGTGCGCCGTCGCGATGCCGCCGCCCACGATCCTGACGGTCGCCGAAGCGGCGTCGGGTGCGCCCTGCACGGCTTCCAGCGCGATCTCCGCCGGTGTGCGGTGCACGCGCTCGTGGATGGTCGCGACGGCGAAGCCGACGGCGGTCAGCAGCACGAGGGATGCCGCGAACCCCCCGATCACGCGGCTCCAGTTGCGGCGGCTGACCGTCTGGACCGTGATCGTGTCGGTCGTGGTCGCCACCCCGAGCACCGGGTCGGCGGCGGCGGCCTCGGCGGCGGGGATGTCGGGCAGCGGAGGCGGGTCCTGTCGTGGGCCGCGAGCCGCGGCATCCGTCCGTCCTGCGCCGTCCCCCGTCATGCCTTCCAGCATGCCTCATCCGCCTCCCGGGACCCTGGGAGCCGGGCGTCGCCGCGTGTTCCACACCACCGACCGCCCGTCAAGGGGTGTGCGGGTCGACGACGAGATACGTAACGTGGCAAGGGTCCGGCGGCGGCGTGCGCGATTCGGACGGGGAGGACCATGACAGACCTGCGCGAGAGCGGAGCGGTGCGCTGCGGCGAACTCGTGGACGATCGCTACCGGGTGCAGGAGCGCATCGGCGAAGGCGGCATGGGGTGCGTCTACCGTGCCGAGGACACCCATCTCCACCGCACCGTCGCGATGAAGGTGTTCCGCACAAGCGCGGAGGGCCTCGGCTCCGTCGAACGTGCGCTCAGCGAGACGACGATCCTCGCGTCGCTCAACCATCACGCGCTCGTGACCGTCTACGACGCGCGGGTGTCGGCAGACGACATCAGCTACCTCGTGATGGAGCACGTCGACGGCATCACCCTGGGCGCGCTCATGGCGCGCGGGCCACTGGACCTCGACACCGTCGCGGCGATCGCGATCGACGTCGCCGAGGGTCTGCACTCCGCCCACGACGCGGGTGTCGTGCATCGCGACATCAAGCCGTCGAACGTGCTGGTGTCTCAGACGGCGCTCCCCGGCCGGCCGTGGCGCGCCAAGGTCGCCGACTTCGGCATCGCCTACCTGGTCGATTCGACCCGCGTCACGCGACCCGGGCTCCTCGTCGGCACCGCCGCCTATGTCGCCCCCGAGCAGGCCCGGGGGGCGCCGCCGGCGCCCCCGGCAGACATCTACGCGTTCGGCCTCATGCTTCTGGAGGCGCTCACCGGCCGTCGCCCGTTCGCCGAGGCCGAGGGCATCGGCACCGTGGTGGCACGACTGGAACGGCCGCCGGAGGTCCCCGACACGCTCCCGGCCCCGTGGCGAGGCCTGCTGCGGGGCATGACCGCCGTCAGGGCCGACGACCGCCCGACCGCGTCCGAAATCGCCGTCACCCTCTCCGCGCTCATCGCTGCCGAGCGCGCCGACTCACGACTCATCGCCGACGAGCCCACCATGCCGTACTCCCCGCCGGGCATCGCCGCCCCCCTGACGTCCCCGACGGCCTTGCTCGCCGGGCCTTCGCAGGCGGCGACCGGATCGGATGCCTCCGGGTCACGCTCCGACGCCGTTCCCGGAGCCGGAGGCCCGCGCCGACGCCGTCGCGCGATCGGCGCGATCGCGGCCGCCGCGGTGGTCACCGCGCTCGTGGGCGCCGTGTGGATCTCCGCCCTGCCCGACGACGCGGCGCAGCCTTCTCCGACCCGACCGGCGATCCAGCAGGAGCCGTCACCCACCCCGTCCGACGAGCCGCCGGCGGCGCCGCAGGATGGCACCGGCGGGAACGGCGACAGCGGACCGGCGAACGACAACAGCGGGCCGGGCAACAACAACGGGAATGGGAACGGGAACGGGAACGGGCCGGGCAACAACAACGGGAACGGGAACGGGAACGGGCCGGGCAACAACAACGGCAACGGAAACGATTGAACGGAGTCGGACGGCAGAAGGGACCCCAGGACGGCAAGTAGGCTGGTCGTGCGGGCCTCTAGCTCAGTCGGTAGAGCATCGGACTTTTAATCCGCGGGTCGTGGGTTCGAGCCCCACGGGGCCCACCGACGCGTGAAGGGGCGGCTGGGATCGGCCGCCCCTTCCGCGTAGGGCAGCACCGCAGCCGTGTTCGGCGCGGCCGATCCCTCTGGCACGTCCGCGCGACCTTTCGCTATGGTCCGAGTCATGACGCCCCAGATCGGTGCGGACGGTCCGGCTTCCGATGCACTGCTGGCCGCAGGGCGGTTCTTCACCAGGTGGGACGAGACCTCCGATCACCGGGCGGCGTTCATCGAAGGCGGGCGGGCGCGACGGCGACGCGTCCTACCGCGACCACCGCGGGCTTCGCGATCGCGGCGGTCATCGCCCGGCCGCTAGGCGGCTGGCTGTCGGACCGCATCGGGCCGGCAACCGTGCTCAGCATCTCGCTCGGCGGCGCCGCCGTGACGGCGGTCGTGATCGGCCTGCAGCCGCCTCCGGCGCTCGCGGCGGAGGGGGCGTCGCGCGGCGGCATGAGGCTGCGCGGCGCCTCACCGCTCAGCGTGCGATCGAGGCCGCGACGACCCAGGCGGCGATGCTGAGCACGAGCGCGATCAGCGGATACCAGAACGCCCGGTGCTTTCGAGACAGCGCGACGATGCCGGCGACGGCGCCGATCACCGCCAGGGCCAGCGGCAGGTAGCCGCCCAGCACGATCGCCACCGTGTTGTCATGGTTGCCGATCGCCCACACGAGCGAGACGAAGAAGAGCACCACCGCGGCGCCGACCGAGAATCCGATCAAGAGCAGAGTGGCGACGAGATCGCCGATGCTCCGCTCGGCGGGGGCAGACGTGCTCATCGGCCGAGCCCGATCTCGTAGTGCACGAAGCCGGTGTGGGTCGCGACGCGGTCGTAGAGGGCCCGCGCGGTGGTGTTGGTCTCCTGCGTGAGCCAGTACACCTTCGCGGCGTCGTGCTCGCGCGCCCACTCGGTCACGTGGGCGATGAGGGCGCGCCCCGCGCCGCTGCCGCGGGTGTCGGGGGCGACGAAGAGGTCCTCGAGGTAGACGTAGGGCGCCGCCGACCAGGTGGCCGCGTGCGTGAGCCAGTGGACGAAGCCGACGGCGCGCCCGTCGTCCGTCGCCACCGCCCCGTGGATCGGGAACTGCGGGTCGAGGAGGCGGTTCCATGTCAGCGCGGTCTGCTCGTCCGACACCTCGGACTCGTAGAACTCGATGTAGCCGCGCCAGAGCGGGAGCCAGGCGTCGCGGTCGGCAGGGGCGAGGGGGCGGATCTCGGTCACGAGCCCGAGAGTAGCGGGTCGCCGGCCTCAGACGAGGGCGGTGCGGGCGGTGCGTCGCGCGTGCGCGCTGAGGTCGTCGCCGCGACGCGCCAGGAACTCCTCCAGCCGATCGCGGTCGACCCGCCCGATCTCGCGGAGAGCGACGCCGACGTTCGTCTGCACCAGGTGCTCGGGATCGTCCGCGAGGATCTCGCAGAGCGCGAGCGGGTCATCGAGGTCGCGCGCGCGGATGATCGAGAAGGCGGCGGTGATGGCTGTGCGGCGATGCCATCGGTCGTCGGAGCGCGCGAGCTCGAACAGCACGTCACGCCGGCGGTCGAGCAGGTGAAGGCCCACCACGCGCGGCGCCGACCGGTCGATGTAGTCCCACGTGTCGATGCGATCGAGACGCCGCATCCACAGTTCGTAGAGCGCCGCGCGGTCGACGCCCTTCGTTCGCGCCTGGAAGTCGAGGATAGACACCGCCACCATGCGCATCTCATACGCGTCCGAGTCGAGCAGCCGGTCGACCTCGGCGAGCGGCATCCGCGAATTCGCCTTCGCGATGTCGAAGACGGTGCCCATGCGCACGCCGATCACCTCGGTGCGCGGGTCGGTCATGCGCCGCCCGATCTTCGCGCGTTCGTCGACGGATGCTGCGCCCTCGAGCGCCGCGCGGACGCCCTCGGCAGTCGGCGCCCCCGGCTCAGTCACCGCCCTCGAGCCCCGACGGCCGCAGTTCGGCTCCGGCGTGCGCGAGCTCGGCGAGCGCCGCATCGCTGGATTCCGCCGCGACGCCGGCGATGAGGTCGGTGAGGACGCGGACGTGCCGGCCGTGCTCGATGGCGTCCAGCGCCGAGGCCCGCACGCAGTAGTCGGTCGCGATTCCGGTGATGTCGACGTCGACCACGCCGTGCTCCTCGAGGAGGTGCGCGACGGTCACGCCGTCGTCGGTCGTGCCCTCGAACAGCGAGTAGGCGGGCTTGCCCTGTCCCTTCTTGACGTGGTGTGTGACCGCCGACGTGTCGAGGCCGGGGTCGTACTCGGCGCCCTCGGTTCCGCTCACGCAGTGGACCGGCCACGTGTCGACGAAGTCCGGCTCCGGGTGGAAGTGCCCGCCGTTGTCGCCCTCGGCGTGGTGCCAATCGCGCGAGGCGACGATCACAGCGTACTCCTCGGAGTGCGTCACGAGGAACTCCGAGATGCGCTGAGCGACGGCGTCCCCGCCCTCGACGGCCAGGGCACCACCCTCGGTGAAGTCGTTCTGGACGTCGACGATGAACAGCGCCTTGCTCATGGTTCGAGCGTACGCCTGTACTCCTCGCGCGTGAGAGGGTGCCCGTCGCCGGCCAGGAGCTCGGGGTCGGTCTCGGCAGGCAGCGGCGCATCGTGTGCCGCAACTCCGTCTGGCACTGTCGTGGGAGCCGCCGCTGCGGGGGCGCCGGCCCTGCTCGGCGTGGGTGCGGCGGAGTTGCTGCCCGTGCCGGCGAGCGTCCCGGCATCCCGCCGCCAGAGCTTCGACGGCCACCAGATCGCCCTGCCGATGTCGTACGAGAGAGCCGGCACCAGGAGCGAGCGGACGATGAACGTGTCGAGCAGGACGCCGAAGGCGACGATGAAGGCGATCTGCACCAGGAACAGGATCGGGATGACGCCCAGCGCCGCGAAGGTCGCCGCGAGCACGAGGCCCGCCGAGGTGATCACCCCGCCGGTGGCGACGAGCCCGCGCAGGATGCCGGGTCTCGTGCCGTGCACGAGCGACTCCTCACGCACTCGCGACATCAGGAAGATGTTGTAGTCCACGCCGAGCGCCACCAGGAACACGAAGCCGTACAACGGCACGGCAGGATCCGCGCCGGGGAACCCGAACACCTCGTTGAAGACCAGGGCGCTGACCCCGAGCGCCGTCGCGAACGACAGGATCACGGTGCCGATGAGCAGCACCGGGGCCAGGATGGAACGCAGCAGCAGCATCAGGATCACGAGGATCACCGCAAGGATCACGGGGATGATGACGGTGCGGTCGCGGGTCGACGTGTCGTTCGTGTCGATGTCGGTCGCCGTCTCGCCGCCGACGATCGCGGTCCCTTCGCCCAGCGTCTCGTCGAGATCGACGCGGAGCTGGCGCACCGTGTCCTCCGCGGCCACGGAGTCCGCGGCGTCCGTCAGCGTCCCGATCACGAGCACATCGCCGTCGGACACCGTGGGCGCAGGCTCGGGGGTGCCGGGCGGGCCGACGGCAGTGAACACGGGTTCGCCGTCCGCGACCTCGACCTGCGCCTGACCCGTGGGCGAGTCGTCCGAGGCGACCGACACCGACTCGATGCCCTCCGACGCGTCGAGCACGCCGACCGTGTCGGCGAGATCCGCCTCGGGCACGATCACGTACACCGGCGAGCCCGAGCCCGCGGGGAAGTGCTCCGCGAGCACGTCCTGACCGTCGCGTGCCTCGGAGGAGCCGAGCACGAGGTCGCTGGTCGGCACGCCGTCCGCCTTCAGCTGCGTGATGCCGATCGCACCGGCCAGCAGCACGATGGTGCACGCGATCCACACGATGCGCGCGTGGCGGGCGACGAAGCGCGCCTGCCGCGGCCACAGGCCCTTGACGGGCTGCGTGAGGTCGTCGGGGATCATCGCGAGCGGCCGCTTCGGGATGAAGGGCCAGAACGCCGCACGTCCGCACAGCGCCAGGAGCGCCGGCAGGAAGGTCAGCGCCGACAGCATCGAGAACGCGATCCCGATGGAGGCGATCGGGCCGAGAGCGCGGTTGGTCGCGAGATCGGACAGCAGCAGGCACAGCAGGCCCGCGATCACCGTGCCGCCCGAGGCGAGGATCGGCTCGAAGGCACCGCGCCACGCCGCGCGCGTGGCATCCCATTTCGTCGTGCCGGTCGCGATGGATTCCCGGAAGCGCGCGACGTACAGGAGGGCGTAGTCGGTGGCCGCGCCGATCACGAGGATGAACAGGATGCCCTGCACCTGGCCGTTGAGCACCACGATGCCGGCATAGGCGAGCCACCACACCGTCAGCAGCGCCGCGCACAGCGCGAACATCGACGTCAGCAGGACGAGGACGGGCAGCAGCGGCGACCGGTAGACGATCACGAGGATGAGGAAGACCGCGATGAGGGCGACTCCGAGCAGGAGCCCGTCGATGCCGAGGAACCCCTCGACGAGGTCGGCCGTGAAGCCGGCGGGCCCGGTCACCCAGCCGTCCAGGCTTGCGGGCAGATCCTCCGCGACGAGCGAGCGGATCTCCTCCACCGTCGGTCCGACCTCGCCGGACGCGTCGATGGGCACGAAGACCTGCACTGCCTCGCCGTCCTCCGACGGGATCGGCGGCGAGACGTCCTCCTGCACCCCGTCGACCTCGGCGATGTCGTCGGCAAGGGCCTGCACGTCGGCGATGTCGTCGTCGGTGAGCTCGCCGTCGCCGGTGACGACGACGACCGCCGGGATGCTCTCGCCCCCGAGGAAGTCCGCGAGCCTGCCGTTGACCTGGGTCGCATCCGCGCTCTCGGGGAGGAACGACGACCGGTCGTTGCTCGAGACCTCGTCGACCTTGCCGAAGTACGGGCCGCCGATCGATCCCACGGCCAGCCAGATCAGGACGAGGAGGGCGGGGATGCCGATCCGCAGCCAGCCGGAGGGCCGCCGGTTCGCGTGGTGGGGCGAGGTCATATCGCTAGCTTATCTAGCGAATTGCCTCTTGCTGAACTGACATGCGCCGGAGCCGACCTGTTCCCGGCGCTCCTATGCTGGGTCGCGATGCTCTCCGCCGTCATAGCCCTCGTCGGCGCCGTCGTGTACGGCTCCGCGGACTTCCTCGGCGGGCTGGCCGCGCGCCGCCTGCGCTCGATCGTGGTCACGGCCGTCGCCGCCGTCGCGGGGCTGGCGGCGCTGCTGCTCGCCCAGCCCCTGTTCGTCGGCGTGTGGTCCGCACCCGACATCGCGTGGGGTGTGCTCGGGGGCGTCGTGAGCGTGGTCGCGATCGCGCTGCTGTACGCGTGCCTCGCGATCGGCCCGATGAGCATCCTCTCGCCGCTGACCGCCGTCGTCTCCGCCGTCGCCCCCATGCTGTGGGGACTCCTGGTCAAGGGCGACGCCCTGGCGCCGATCGGATACGCCGGGCTGGCGCTGGCTCTCGTCGCGGTCGTGCTCGTCGGCTTCATCCCCGGTGAGAAGATCGTGCGCCCGAGCGCCCGCGGCCTCGCGATGGCCGTCGGCGCCGGTCTCGCGATCGGCGCCTTCCTCATCATCCTCGATCAGACCTCCGCCGACAGCGGACTGGTGCCGGTGGTGACGAGCCGTGCGACCAGCGGCGTCGTGACGGTCGCCATCGTCGGCGTTCTGGCCCTGGCGGCGACGCGCCGGGGCGAGAGCGCCCGATCGGTGCTGGAGGTCGACGGGCTCCCGCTCGGCGCGACTCCCAGCGGACACGCCGATCTCGAGCACGCGTCGTCAGGGGTCGTGCGCGTCATCGCGACGACACGGCAGGCGTGGTGGCTGGCGATCGCGTGCGGGATCGCGGATGCCGCCGCCAACGCCTTCGCGCTGCTCGCGCTGCGCACCGGCGACCTCGCGGTGGTGTCGGCGCTGACCGCGCTCTACCCCGCCGGCACGATCCTGCTCGCGGCGCTCGTGCTGCGCGAGCGCGTCGCCGCGGTGCAGTGGGTGGGCCTCGGGCTCGCCCTCGCCGCCGGCGGGATGCTCGCCGTGGCGTAGCGGAGGGTCAGCCGCGCACGAAAAGGAGCACCAGCGAGGTGCCCAGCGCGAGCACGCCGAGCGCCAGCATCCCGCCCGCCAGGCGCGCCACAGCACGGACCGCCGGGGAGCCGTGGGTCAGCCGCATCCGGTCGAGCGACCCGCGGCGCACGAAGATGTCGGCCATGCCGACATCGCCGATCTCGTGGTCCTGCTCGTGCGTGAGCCGGGCCTCCCCCACGCCGCCGTCTTCATCGAACCAGCGCACCAGGCGACCCTCGGGCGACTCCTCCACGACCGCGCGCGCCGGCATCCACGTGCCGTCGGCGAGGTGCATGATCAGGGCGATGATCGCGAGCAGCGCGCCCACGCCGAAGCCGATCCACGAGAAGATCTCGGCGATGGCGTCGATCGCCTCCGACACCGCACCACCGTCCTTCGGATACGGAAAACGGCCGCGGGATGCGGCCGTTTCCGGTTCTGAGCCACCTAAGGGAATCGAACCCTTGACCTATTCATTACGAGTGAATCGCTCTGCCGACTGAGCTAAGGTGGCGCGCCTCGCTTGCGCGATGCACAAGCAACGATCTTACAGGGTCTCGGGGGTGCTCGCGAACACGACGGCCCGGCCCGCACATCGAGGCACCGCGCACGCCGCTCATGCGTCTCGGTGTCGACGTGTTACGGACGGGTTCGGGGCGAGCGCATGACGCATCGTAGGTTCGAAGCCGGTCCGCGACGAAGCGTGCGCGGTCCCGTGGATCGTGCGCGCGGTCACAAGCCGAGACGGGCCTCGATCCACAGGAGCACGCACATGTCCATCGCCAAGAGACTCACCGGGGCCGCAGCACTCGCCCTCCCCCTCGCCCTCCTCCTCGCCGGCTGCGCCGGGAGCGGGACGGATTCCGCCTCCGGCGGATCCGCCGACGACGAGGTCGTCCGCATCGGCGTCGTCGGCGCCGGCGACCCGTACTGGGAGACCTACAAGGAGGCCGCCGCCGAGGCGGGCATCGAGGTCGAGCTGGTCGACTTCAGCGAGTACACGCAGCCGAACCCCGCGCTGTCGGCCGGCGAGCTGGACCTCAACCAGTTCCAGCACATCATCTACCTCGCGACCTACAACGTGCAGAGCGACGACGACCTGCAGCCGATCGGCGCCACCGCGATCTACCCGCTGGGCCTGTACTCGACGCAGTACGACGCGGTCGCCGACATCCCCGCCGGCGCCACCGTCGCCGTCCCCAACGACGAGTCGAACCAGGCGCGGGGCCTCCTCGTGCTGCAGTCGGCCGGCCTCATCGAGCTGAAGGACGGCGGCTCGACGCTGTCTACGGTGGCCGACGTCCTGCCCGAGTCGAAGGTGAAGGTCGAGGCGCTCGACGCCGCGTTCACCGCGACCTCGCTCCCGGACGTCGCCGCCGCCATCGTCAACAACGACTTCGTCGAGGACGCCGGGCTGAAGTTCGAGGACGCCATCGCCACCGACGACCCGTCCGACCCGAGCGCGTTCCCGTACATCAACATCTTCGCCGCCAAGGCCGAGGACGCCGACAACCCGACGTACCTGAAGCTCGTCGAGATCTACCAGAACACGAAGAAGGTCACCGATGGCGTCGTGGACGCCTCCGGCGGCACCGCGGTGCTCGTGAAGACCCCGGCCGATGAGCTCCTCACGTCGCTGCACGACGTCGAGGACGACATCCGCGCCGCCTCGTAAGCCCGCCACACCGCGGCACTCGCCTGTGCGGCCCGCTCGCGCCTCGTGCGCACGGGCCGCACACGCGCGTTCCGCCCAGGAGCACCCATGACCCTCATCCGCCTGACCGGCGTGACCAAGACCTTCCCGCCGCCCGCGAAGGGCGCCGCGCCCGTGTCCGCGGTCGACGACGTCTCCCTCGACATCGCCGTCGGCGAGGTGTGCGGCATCATCGGCTACTCCGGTGCCGGCAAGAGCACCGTGCTGCGCCTGGTGAACGCGCTGGAGACGCCGACCGCCGGCACCGTCGAGATCGACGGCCGTGACATCACGGGGCTGCGCGAACGCGAGCTGCGCGAGCTGCGCGGCGACATCGGCATGATCTTCCAGCAGTTCAACCTCTTCGACTCGCGCACCGTGGCGAAGAACGTCGCATACCCGCTCGAGGTCGCCCGCCGGCCGCGCGCCGAGATCACGGCGCGCGTCGACGAGCTGCTGCGCTTCGTCGGCCTGGCCGACAAGGCCCGCAGCTACCCCGAGCAGCTCTCCGGTGGCCAGAAGCAGCGGGTGGGCATCGCCCGCGCCCTCGCGACGAGCCCCCGCATCCTGCTCGCCGACGAGGCGACGAGCGCGCTCGATCCCGACACGACGCAGGAGGTGCTCGCGCTCCTCCAGCGCATCAACAGGGAGCTCGGAGTCACGATCCTCGTGATCACGCACGAGATGGACGTCATCCGCACTCTCGCCGACCGGGTCGTCGTGATGGAGAACGGGCGCATCATCGAGAGCGGCGCCGTCTTCGACGTGCTCTCGGCTCCGCAGCACGCGGCGACTCGCCGTTTCGTGGCGAGCATCATCGAGGACGTCCCCGTCGGCGACCAGCTGCGGACCCTGCGCGACCGGCACCCCGGGCGCATCGTGACGTTCACCATCCGCGACGGCGACGTCACGCAGGCCGACGTCTTCGCCGCGCTGTCGTCGCACGGGGTGCGGTTCGAGCTCGTGCACGGCGGCATCAACGACATCGGCGGGCGCGTGTTCGGGCACCTCACGCTGGCGCTGACCGGAGAGGCGGATGCCGTGCAGCAGGCCATCGGCGCCGCATCGGCGTTCGCGCCGCTCATCGAGGAGGACGCCCGTGGATAGGCTCGTGGATCTCCTGCCCGAACTGTGGGCCGCGACGGCGGAGACCCTCTACGTCGTCTCGCTCAGCCTCGTCTTCGGCGGTCTCGCGGGACTGTTCGTGGGGCTCGCGCTGTACGCGACGAGGCCTGGCAGCCTGTTCCCGAACAGATTCCTGTTCGGCACGATCAACGTGATCGTGAACTTCTTCCGTCCCATCCCGTTCGTGATCCTGCTCGCCGCGGTGCAGCCGATCGCCCGTAGCCTCGGCATCCCGGGCATCGGACCCGAGTTCGGCATCTTCGCGATCACCATCGCGTCGCTGTTCGCGATCAGCCGGATCGTCGAGCAGAACCTGCTCACCGTGCGGCCGGGCGTCATCGAGGCGGCCAGGGCGACGGGAGCCAGCCGGTCGCGCATCCTGCTGCGCCTGCTCCCCCGCGAGGCGCTCGGACCGCTCATCCTCGGTTACACGTTCATCGTGGTGGCCCTCGTCGACATGACCGCGATCGCCGGCGCCGTGGCCGCGGGCGGCCTGGGCGAGTTCGCGATCGTCTACGGCTTCAAGCAGTTCAACCCGTGGGTCACGTGGGCCGCGGTGCTCGTCATCATCGTGATCGTGCAGGTGGTGCAGTTCGTCGGCAACGCCCTCGCCCGTCGCGTGCTGCGCCGCTGAACCTCCGATCCCGCGGCGATGAGAAGAGCGGATGCCCCGGTGGGGGCATCCSCTCTTCTCGTGTCGCGTCAGGTCATTCGCAGCGCAGACCGTCCTCGGGCGGCGTCCCTTCGAGGAGGTACGTCTCGACGGCGTCGTCGACACACGAGTTGCCCTTGTTGTAGCCGGTGTGCCCCTCGCCGACGCGCGTCACCAGCACGCCGGACGACAGCTGATCGGCCAACGACACCGACCACTCGTACGGCGTCGCCGGGTCGTTCGTGGTGCCGACCACGACGATGGGCGCCGCGCCGTCGGCGGTGATCCGTTCGCGCACGCCGGTCGCCGGGTACGGCCACACCTCGCACGGGTCCGGCCCGCTCCAGTACGGCGCGACGGTGGGCGCCTCGGCGGCCATCTTCGCGTCCGCGGCGGCCTTCTCCTCAGGGGTGGCGTCGACCGGGTAGTCCATGCAGTTGTACGCGCGGAAGGCCTCGGTCTGGTTGTCGAGGTACACGCCGTCTTGGCGGTTGTAGTAGAAGTCGGCCAGCTGGAACGCTACCTGCGCGTCGCCCTGCAGCACGTCGCTGAGCGCCGTCGTCAGGTAGCTCCAGCTGTCCTCCGAGTACAGCGCCGCCACGATGGCGGTCATCAGCGAGTCGGCGCCGAGCATCCGCCCGTCGGCGTTGCGGATGGGGTCGCGGTCGACGCTCGCCAGCAGCGTTCCGAGGTCGGCCATCGCCTCGTCCACGGAGCCGCGGAACGGGCAGCCGTCGTCCTGGAGGCAGTCGGCCATGTACGCCCGCAGCGCCGACTCGAAGCCCACGCCCTGGGTGGTGCTGACCTCCAGCCCCGAGACGGACGGGTCGATCGCACCGTCGAGCACCAGACGCCCGACCTTCTCGGGGTACAGCTTGGCGTACGTCGCACCGAGGAAGGTGCCGTACGAGTAGCCCAGGTAGTAGAGCTCCTTGTCACCGAGCACCGCGCGCATGAGGTCCATGTCGCGGGCCGCGTTCTCGGTGGTGATGTAGGGCAGGATGCCGTCGCTGTTCGCCTCGCACGCCTCGCCGAAGGCACGGTGCCCGGCCAGCAGCTCGTCGCGCCAGGCATCCGAGCCGCGCGGGCTCTTCGGGATGTCGAAGAGGTAGGAGTCCATGGCGGACGCGTCGTAGCACGTCACCGCGGTCGACTCGCCGACCCCGCGCGGGTCGAAGCCGATGACGTCGAACCGCTGACGCACCTCATCGCCCACGGCGTACGACACCGAGTCGCGCACCAGCGACACGCCGCTCGCGCCCGGTCCGCCGGGGTTGGTCAGGAGGGACCCGATGGGCTCGGCGCCGCCCTCGGCCCGGTTGCGGATGAGCGACAGCTCGATCTCGCCCTTGGACGGGTCCGACCAGTCCAGCGGCGCGGTCACGGTCGTGCAGTCGAAGCCGCCGCAGTCGATCCAGTCGAGCTCCTGCTCGTAGAACGGCAGCAGGTCGGCGGCCACGCCGTCGGTGTCCGGCGCCTTGGTGGTGGTCGGGCGCGGCGAGGACTCGGGGATCATCGCGTACAGGCACCCGCTGAGGGCGAGGGATGCCGCGACAAGGCCTGCGACGACGGCCGCGCCCTTGGTCAGCCGGGTGCGGGACGGGAATCTGCGGCGGGGGCGGGTGGTGTTCACGGGGTCCTTCCGCTGGCGACGGTGATGAGCATGCTCTCGAGCGCGAGGGCAGGGGCGGCGTTCAGTTCGAGGTTCTCGCGGGTCGCCGAGATCCGGTCGACGACGGTGAGCGTGCGCTCCGGCGTCCACGCGGCGGCCAGCGCGCGCAGGTCGGGTTCGAGTTCGCGGTTGATCAGCGTGTCGTCGCGGCCGAACTGCAGCATGAGCACATCGCGGAACATCGATTCGAGGTCGGTCAGCACCCGGTCGATGCCGTCGCGCAGGCTCCGCGTCGCGCGGCGCTTCTGCTCGTCCTCGAGTGCCGAGAGCTGGGAGCGCACGGCCGGCGGGATCGCGGCGCCTTCGGCGATCCCGAGCGTGCGCAGCAGCGTCGCGCGCTCGGCCTCGTCCCGCTCCGCGGTGAGCGCCTTCGCGTCGTCGGTGGCCGCCGAGACGATGGCGCCCGCGACCTCGACCGCGTCGCCGACGCCGCGCACGCCGAGGACCCCGCGCAGCGTGGCATCGCGTCGCGCGCGGGCGGCGGCATCCGTCGCCAGCCGCTGGGCCATGCCGATGTGACGCTGCGAGTGGCGCGCGGACTGCTCCGCGATGGCGGGATCGACGCCGCTGCGGCGCACGATGAGCTCGGCGACGTCGTCGACGTCGGGCTCGCGCAGGCGCAGGGTGCGCACCCGCGAGCGGATCGTGGGCAGCAGGTCGGCGTCGCTGGGCGCGCACAGCACCCAGACGGTGCGCTCCGGCGGCTCCTCGAGCGCCTTCAGCAGGACGTTGGAGGTGCGCTCGGCCATGCGGTCGGCGTCCTCCATGACGATGACGCGATACCGCCCGAGCGAGGGCGCGAAGTACGACCGCTCGACGAGCGCCCTGGCGTCCTTGATCGAGATGATGACGCCCTCGGTCCGCAGCGCGGTGAGGTCGGGGTGGGTGCCTGCGAGCACCTGGCGCATCGTGCGCTCGTCACCGGGCTCGGCGATCAGCGCCGCCGCGAAGGCGTGGGCGAGGATCGACCGCCCAGATCCGGGCGGGCCGGTGAGCAGCCATGCGTGGGTCATCGCTGCGGGATCGGATGCCGCCTCCCGCAGCGCGGCGACAGCAGCGTCCTGGCCCCACACGTCGCCCCACGGCAGGTCCTGGTCGGCCGACGCCTCCGGCGCCGCGCCCGAGGCGGTGTCGTCCGCGCGTGCGGGGTGGGTCGCGGCATCCATCCCGCCCAGCCTAATCCCCGGCCCTGACACGCCCAGGCGGCGCGGGCGACCCGGCGAACACGACTCAGGCCAGGAGCGGGGCGACCCGCTCGCGAACGGCGGCGGCGAGCTCGGCCGCAGGCTGCGCGGCGTCGAGCACCAGGAAGCGTTCCGGCTCGGCGGCGGCGAGCGCGAGGAACTCCTCGCGGACGCGGGCGTGGAACTGCTCCTGCTCCGCCTCGAGCCGGTCGAACGGCTTGTCGTCGGCGTCCAGTCGGGCGCGGGCGGATGCCGGATCCAGGTCGAGCAGCACGGTGACGTCGGGGAGCAGCCCCTCGGTGGCCCACAGCGACAGCTCGCGCACCTCGTCCTGCCCGAGCACGCGTCCGGCGCCCTGGTACGCGACGGACGAGTCGATGTAGCGGTCCTGGATCACCACGTCGCCCCGCGCGAGGGCCGGACGCACGAGGGTCTCGATGTGGTGCGCACGGTCGGCGGCGTACAGCAGCGCCTCGGCGCGCGGCGAGACCTCGCCGCGGTGGTGGAGGACGATGTCGCGGATGAGCACGCCCACCTCGGTGCCGCCGGGTTCGCGCGTTCGCACGACCGTGCGTCCGGCATCCGTCAGCCATTGCTCGAGGAGGGACGCCTGCGTCGTCTTGCCGACGCCGTCGCCTCCCTCGAAGGTGACGAAGAGGCCGCGCGCCGGTGTCGTACCCGCCGTCACTTCTTCGCCGCGGGCTTGCGCGTCGTGGTCCGTCGCGCTGCGGGGCGCTTGGCCGGTCCCTTCGCACGCTTGTCGGCCAGCAGCTGCACGGCGCGCTCGAAGGTGACCTCCATCGCGTCCTCGCCGCGCGGGATCGTCGCGTTCGTCTCGCCGTCGGTGACGTACGGACCGAAGCGGCCGTCCTTGAGCTTGATCGCCTTGCCGCTGGTCGGGTCGGCCTCGAACTCCTTGAGCGCGGAGCTCGCGCCGCGGGCGCCGTACTTCGGCTGCGCGTAGACGGCCAGCGCCTCCTCGAGCGTGATGTCGAAGATCTGCTGCTCGCTCTGCAGCGTGCGCGAGTCGGTGCCCTTCTTCAGGTACGGGCCGTAGCGGCCGTTCTGCGCCGTGATCGCGGCTTCGGTCTCCGGGTCGATCCCGACGGTGCGCGGCAGGTCGAGGAGCTTCAGCGCCGTGTCGAGGTCGATCGTGTCGACCGACATCGACTTGAACAGCGACGCGGTGCGGGGCTTGGGCGCCGCCTCCTTCTTGGCGCCGCGCTTCTTGGGCGCGGGCTCGGGCTCGACCGCGACGACCTCGCCGGTGGCCTCGTCGACCTCTTCCGCCGCAGGCGGGTCGGTCTCCTGCACGTAGGGCCCGAAGCGTCCGTCCTTGACGACGACGAGCTTGCCGTTGGCGGGGTTCTCCCCCAGCACGCGGTCGCCGGCGACGGGGGCGTCGATGAGCTCCTGCGCCTTGGCGGGGGTCAGCTCGTCCGGCGCGAGGTCTTCGGGGATGTTGACCCGTCGGGGCTCGGCATCCGGATCGTCCTTGTCGGCGACCTCGAGGTACGGGCCGTACTTGCCGAATCGCAGCGTCGCGACGTCGCCGATCGGCGTCGAGTTGAGGGCGCGGGCGTCGATCTCGCCGAGGTTGTCGACGATGTTGCGCAGGCCCACGTGGTCGGTGGAGCCGAAGTAGAACTCCTGCAGCCAGTCCTGGCGCTTCTGCTCGCCGCGCGCGATGGCGTCGAGATCGTCTTCGAGGGCCGCGGTGAAGTCGTAGTCCACGAGGTCGGCGAAGTGCTGCTCGAGCAGGCGCACCACGCTGAATGCGAGCCAGCTCGGGATGAGCGCCTGGCCGCGCTTGGTGACGTAGCCGCGGTTGAGGATGACGTCGATGATGCTCGCGAACGTGGAGGGGCGGCCGATGCCCTTCTCTTCGAGCGCCTTCACGAGGCTCGCCTCGGTGTAGCGGGGCTTCGGGCTCGTCGCGTGCCCCTTGGGCTCGACGTCGCGCAGGCGCAGCACGTCGCCCACGGCCATGGCGGGCAGGGCCTGGTCGTCGGACTTGTCGGCGTCGCTGCGCTTCTCGTCGCGGCCCTCTTCGTAGGCCTCCAGGAAGCCCTTGAACGTGTAGACGGTTCCGGATGCCGTGAACTCGGCGCGACGGCCGCCCGCCGAGACCTCGAGGGTCACGGTGGTGGTCTCGTACTTCGCATCGGACATCTGGCTGGCCATCGTGCGCTTCCAGATGAGGTCGTACAGGCGCAGTTCGTCGCGGTCGAGCTGACCGGACACCTCGGAGGGCGTGCGGAACGACTCGCCCGACGGGCGGATCGCCTCGTGCGCCTCCTGCGCGTTCTTGCTGTTGTTGCGGTACGAACGCGGGTTCAGCGGCACCGACGCCGCGCCGTACAGCGCGACCGCCTGCTCGCGCGCGGCCTGGACGGCCTGCGTCGACAGCGCGGTCGAGTCGGTGCGCATATAAGTGATGTACCCCTTCTCGTAGAGACGCTGGGCGACGCCCATGGCGTGCTTTGCGCTCATCGAGAGCTTGCGACCGGCCTCCTGCTGGAGGGTCGAGGTCGTGAACGGGGGCTTGGGGCTGCGGGTGCCGGGCTTGGACTCGAGGGCGGTGACGGATGCCTCCGCCGCGGCCTCGATCGCCGCGGCGAGTTCGCGCACCTGGGCTTCGTCGAGGACCAGAACGGCCTTCTTCAGCTCACCGCGGTCGTCGAAGTCGGTGCCACGGGCGAGGACGGCGCCGTCGACACGGGCCAGGCGGGTGGAGAACGACTCGTCGATGCCCTGCGGGCGGTTCGGTGCGGCGAGCGCCTCGATGTCCCAGTAGGACGCCGACACGAACGCCATGCGCTCGCGTTCGCGGTCGACCACGAGCCGGGTCGCCGCGGACTGGACGCGGCCGGCCGACGTGCCCTGCTGCACCTTGTACCAGAGCACCGGGCTGACGTCCCACCCGTACAGGCGGTCGAGGATGCGGCGGGTCTCCTGCGCGTCGACGAGAGCGAGGTCGAGTTCACGCGTGTTGCCGACGGCGGCCTGGATCGCGTCCTTGGTGATCTCGTGGAACACCATGCGCTTGACCGGGACCTTCGGCTTGAGGGTCTGCAGCAGGTGCCACGCGATGGCTTCCCCTTCGCGGTCCTCATCGGTGGCGAGCAGGAGTTCGTCCGCCCCCTTCAGCGCGCGCTTGAGCTCGGCGACGGTCTTCTTGCCGCGCTCGCTCTCGACGTAATAGGGGTCGAAGCCGTTGTCGACGTCGATCGAGTACTTCCCGTAGGCCTGCTTCTTATCGGCCGGGATGTCGCGCTTGTCCGCCAGATCGCGGATGTGCCCGACCGAGCTGAGCACCTCGTAGCCATCGCCGAGGTACCCCTGGATCGACTTCATCTTCGTCGGTGACTCGACGATGACGAGCTTCTTGCCTTCTGCCAACGGGGGCGTCCTTTCTTCGACGCAAACCATACACGCCACTTCTCGGTGCAGGGGCTGTGAGCCCGGATCAAGACGGCGGGCCGGCCCGCGCGGACGCGCGTGCCTCGACCAGGCCGAACCGCGTGGAGACGGTGACCGTGGCCACGAGTTCGTCGAGGTCGCACGCCTCCACGACGGCGTCGAAAGCGGCGGCGACCTCCTCCGCACGGTCGCACGGGATGCCGGTGACAGCGCCCGATGCGGCGTCCGCCGCGGCGAGCGCACTGCCGTCCGCTGCGGCCGCGAGCCGCTGCCCCGTCACGGCGGCGGCTCCCGTCGTCGCGAGTCCGACCGTGAGCAGCGTCATCGCCGCCACGATCCCCACCACGGCCACCGATCCGGGCATCAGCCGGCACCTCCCCACGCGGGATGCACGCCACCATGGGCGCCGATGCGGGGACGCCGCCCCGGTCCGTCCGGGTCCTCCGCGTCCCGATCCCGCCCGCTCACAGGCCACCCGCCAGGGCGCAGCCCGTCGCCGAGACCCGGAGGCCGAGCACGACGGGCGCCGAGGCGGAGACGCAGACCAGGTCTCCGCGCGCCGAGATGTCGACCGTCGCAGCCTCCACGCCCGCCGCGACGGCGTCCTGCACGCGCTGCGCCGGCTCTCCGCGCGCACTCAGGCGCGCGGCATCCGCCACGGCATCCTGCAGTCGCACCTGCCGGGCAGCGCCCGCCAACGCACCCACGCCGATCGCGAGCACGAGCACGACGGCGGGCAGGGCGACCGCGAACTCGGCGACGACCGACCCGCGGTCGTCGCCCAGCCGCGGACGCATCAGGCGACCGTGAGAGCCCGGCGCACGAGATCCGTGAGGATGCCGCGCACCTCGTCGCTGCGCATGATGACGACGAGGAGTCCCGCGAACGCGACGGCGGCCATCGTCGCGATGGCGTACTCGGCCGTCGCAGCGCCGGTGTCGTCGCCGCCACGGGGAAGGAACAGCCGCTCGGCGCGACGCCGGGTGAGCGTCGGGATCCGTGCTGAGGCGGAGGGGGAGGACATGGATTCTCCATTCGATTCGGTTGCGGGTCGGGCACGGTCGTGGCCGGGCGGATCGCAGGGGTCCGCGATCCCCGGGCGGCGGTCACAGCGAGACCGCCATCGTCGACATGACGCTCAGCAGCATCGGTGCGACGCCGAGCAGGAGGAACGCCGGCAGCGTGCAGACCCCCAGGGGGATCAGCAGTCGCGACGAGAGCTTCGCGGCGCGCAGTCTCCCGTCGATGCGCGCCCGATGCCGGGCGTGCGCCGCCGAGGCGCGAAGCAGCTCGGCCGCCGGCACACCGGCGGCTCGCGACAGCGAGAGCACCGCATCGACCGTGTCGAGCCGTGACTCGCCCGTCCCGCCGGCGGGAGCAGCAGCGGGGCCGGCACCGGCGGCGAGCGCCTGAGCCTCCTGCACCACCGATCGGGCACGGTCGACCGAGACGCCGCCGCTCAACGCGATCGCGATGAGCTCCGCGTCCAGGCCCGGGATGCCGTGCGCGGCCCCGGCGGTGCGCACGAGGCGCGACGTCCAGCGGTGCGCCGCCGCGATGAGAGCGACGCCGCCGACGAGGCAGCCCACCCCGAGCGGGTTCGTGAAGAGCGTGCCGAGCGTGTCGAACCCCAGCGCCGCACCGAGGCCGACGGCGACGAGCGGGAGCCACCCCATGAGCCGCGCGGTCCCCGCAGGCTCGGCGAGCGCGACCCGCACATCGTCGACGGCCTCGTGCGCGTCGCGCAGCGCGACGGCCAGCGTGCGCAGGCAGTCGGCGAGCGGGGCGCCGACGACCGAGGCCACCCGGTACGCCGTCGCCACCTCGCGCCACGCGTCCGATCCCGCCGTCGCGACGGCGTCGGGCAACGGCATCCCCCGCTCGACCGACGCGACGACCTGCACCGCGGCCGCATCACCGGTGCGGGCGAGATGCTCCCAGGCCCGCGCGGGCGAGACTCCGGCCTGCAGCAGCACGGCCAGCTGCAGCACGGTCGCCGAGGCGTCCGCCGCTGTCGCGGCGACGGCCTCGGCCCTCACCCCGCGTCCCATCGCATCTCCTCGATGCCGAGCCGCCCGGCGGCATCCACCACGGGACGACCGACGGCGGCGACGCTGCGGGATCCGCGGGCGTCGCGCTCGACGTGCAGCACGAGGCCGATCGCACTCGCGGCCTGGCGGGCGAGCGCGCGGTCGTCGAGACCTGCCAACGCGCCCAGCGCCTCCATCCGGGCCGGCACGTCGTGCAGGCCGTTCGCGTGGATCGTGCCCGCACCGCCGTCGTGCCCCGTGTTCAGCGCCGACAGCAGCTCGCGCACCTCGTCGCCCCGGCATTCGCCGACCACGAGCCGGTCGGGCCGCATGCGCAGCGCCTCGCGCACCAGCCGCGCGAGGCCGACCCCGCCGCTCCCCTCGATGTTCGGCTGCCGCGCTTCGAGCCGGACGTGGTGGGGGTGGGCGATGCGCAGCTCCGCGACGTCCTCGATCGTGACGATCCGCTCGTGCGCGGGCGCCTCTCCGAGGAGCGCGGCCAGCAGCGTCGTCTTGCCCGCGCCGGCCGCCCCCGAGATCAGCAGGTTCGCGCGATCGGCGATCGCCTCCCCCAGACGGCGTCGCATCGCGGCGCTGAACATCCCGGTGCGGTGGAGGTCGTCGAGCGTCGCGTCCGACGTCCGGGGCACGCGGATCGAGATGGCCGTGCCCTCGGGAGCGATCGGCGGCAGCACCGCGTGCACCCGGATGCCGCCGTCCAGGCGCACGTCGACGCACGGGGTCGCATCGTCGATGTGCCGACCGCCCAGGCCGATGAGCGCGACCGCCAGATCGCGTACCTCTTCTTCTGTGGCCCGCCACTCGAGAGCGGCGACCGCACCGGCTCCGCGATCGACGTACAGCCCCGCCGCGCCGTTCACGAACAGGTCGGTGACCCCCGGGTCGTCGAGGTACGGCGCAAGCGGAGCGAGCAGCGGATGCCGCGCCGCCGGGGCCTCACCCGCTCTCACGGCGCTCGCAGGTCGGTGCACCGGGCCCCTCGCCACACGTTCGAACGGCTCGTCCCTGTCGCGCGCCTCTCGGTCCGGGCGGCCCGGTACCCAGGGGCCGGACCGCGCCGGCGTCCCGGCAGGCTCGCGCGGCGGGATCGCGAACGCGCGGACGGCGGCGGCATCCCTTCGTCCCGCGGAAGGCACGCCGACGGCGGAGCGGGGATGGACGACGAACGACGCGGGCATGCCCCGACGCTAGGAGCGCCATCCCCGGGCGGACGGGCGGGACCGGGCGAACAGTGGAGGGATGGCGTCAGTCGGCCGGTGTGGAGGAGCTCCGCACGCGCGAACGCTCCCCACAAATGAAGGCGGCATCCCATGGGGGGAATGGGATGCCGCCAAGCGCGGGCCCGAATTCGGGGGGTGACGTCGGGCGCCGCAATGCCAGAATCGATGTTCGGCCAACGGTCAGCATATGCGAGGTAAGGGTCCTGACAAAACGAAAAGGAGAGGTTTCTCACTGATATATCGGTCGAGTCCAACATTCACGCGGCCACCTACTATCGGGGGTAGTCGGTTCGAGCCCTTCCGGGTACGTTTCGTGGCAGACTCGCCGGCCTCCCACCGGCCTGAATCCAGCCCGCAAAGGAGCGCGCTCCCATGAGCGATCAGACCCCGATCACGCACCCCGGCAGCAGCCAGATCGACCACCTGCTCACGGAGGATCGTCGCTTCGCGCCGACCCCCGAGTTCGCCGCGTCCGCCGTCGCGACCGCCGAGCTCTACGAGCAGGCGAAAGCCGACCGCCTCGGCTTCTGGGCCGCCCAGGCCCGTGACCTGCACTGGCACAAGCCCTTCACCGAGGTGCTCGACTGGTCGAACCCGCCGTTCGCGCAGTGGTTCGCCGACGGAGAGCTCAACGTCGCCTACAACTGCCTCGACCGCCACGTCGAAGCGGGTGACGGCGACCGCGTCGCCCTGCTGTGGGAGGGCGAGCCCGGCGACGAGCGCCGCGTCACCTACGCCGAGCTCACCGCCGAGGTCAAGCGCCTCGCGAACGTGCTCGAGGGACTCGGCATCGGCCAGGGCGACCGCGTCGCGATCTACCTGCCGATGATCCCGGAGGCCGTCGCCTCCATGCTCGCCGTCGCGCGCATCGGCGCCATCCACTCCGTCGTCTTCGGCGGCTTCTCGGCCGACAGCCTCCGCGCCCGCATCGACGACGCCGGTGCGAAGCTCGTCATCACCGCCGACGGCGGCTACCGCAAGGGCAAGGTCTCGCCGCTCAAGCCCGCCGTCGACCTGGCCCTCGGCGACCGCGGCACCGGCGTGCAGGAGACGGTGGAGCACGTGCTCGTCGTCAAGCGCGGCGAGAACGAGGTCGACTGGACCGACGGCCGCGACCTCTGGTGGCACGACGTCGTCCCCGCGGCGTCCGGCGAGCACGAGGCGAAGGCCTTCCCCGCCGAGAACCCGCTGTTCATCCTCTACACGTCCGGCACCACCGGGAAGCCGAAGGGCATCCTCCACACCTCCGGCGGCTACCTCACGCAGTCGGCGTTCACGAACAGGGTCGTGCACGACATCCACCCCGAGACCGACGTCTACTGGTGCACCGCCGACATCGGCTGGGTGACGGGCCACTCCTACGTGACGTACGGCCCGCTCGCCAACGGCGCGACGCAGGTGCTCTACGAGGGGACGCCGGATGCCCCGCATCCGGGTCGCTGGTGGGAGATCGTGCAGAAGTACGGGGTCACGGTGCTCTACACCGCGCCGACCGCCATCCGCTCGTTCATGAAGCTCGGCCGGGCGATCCCGAAGCAGTTCGACCTGTCGTCGCTGCGCCTGCTCGGCTCGGTGGGCGAGCCCATCAACCCCGAGGCGTGGATGTGGTACCGCAAGATCATCGGCGGCAAGACCGCGCCGATCGTCGACACGTGGTGGCAGACCGAGACCGGGTCGATCATGATCTCGGCGCTTCCCGGCGTCACCGAGACCAAGCCCGGCTCGGCGCAGGTGCCGCTGCCCGGCGTCTCGATCGACGTCGTCGACGAGGACGGCACGCACGTCGGCAACGGCAACGGCGGGCTCCTGGTCATCACCGAGCCGTGGCCGTCGATGCTGCGCGGCATCTGGGGCGACCCGGAGCGCTTCGTCGAGACGTACTGGGAGAAGTTCCAGAAGCAGGGCTACTACTTCGCGGGCGACGGCGCGCGCCTGGACGACGACGGAGACGTGTGGCTGCTCGGTCGGGTCGACGACGTGATGAACGTGTCGGGCCACCGCCTGTCGACCACCGAGATCGAGTCGGCGCTGGTCGGCAACGAGGCGGTCGCCGAGGCGGCCGTCGTCGGCGCGTCGGACGAGACGACAGGTCAGGCCGTCGTCGCATTCGTCATCATCAAGCAGTCGCATCTCGACGAGAACCCGGTCGACGGGTTCGGACCGATGCTTCGCCAGTGGGTGGGCGAGCAGATCGGCCCGATCGCGCGCCCCCGCGACATCTACATCGTGGGCGAGCTGCCCAAGACCCGCTCCGGCAAGATCATGCGGCGCCTGCTGCGCGACGTCGCCGAGGGCCGCGAGGTCGGCGACACCACGACGCTCGCCGACACCGCCGTCATGTCGGTGATCTCGGCACAGGTCAAGTAGCGCAACGAGAAGAGCGGATGCCGCAGCCCCGGGCTGCGGCATCCGCTCTGTCGTTCGCGGGTCAGGCGTAGGAGAAGACGACCTCGACCTCGACGGGGGCGTCGAGCGGGAGGACCGGCACCCCGACGGCCGAGCGCGCGTGCCTGCCGGCGTCGCCGAAGACCTCGCCGAGCACCTCGCTCGCGCCGTTGATGACGCCGGGCTGCCCGGTGAACTCGGGGACGGATGCCACGAACCCGGTGACCTTCACGACACCGGTCAGGCGGTCGACGCCGCCCACCGCCGCGGCGGCGGCCGCGATCGCGTTCAGCGCGCTCTGGCGTGCGTACCCCTTGGCGTCGGCCGCAGGCACGAGCCCGTGGCCCTCACCGACCTTGCCGGTCGCCGGCAGCGCGCCGGAGACCATCGGCAGCTGGCCGGCCGTGTAGACGAGGTCGCCGTGCGCCTTCGCCGGCACATAGGCGGCCACGGGAGGCACGACGTCGGGCAGATCGATGCCGAGTTCGGCGAGACGGTCGCTCACGCTCATGGTCACGCCTCCTCGAACTGCTTGGCGGCCTGGGCGGCGGCATCCAGTCCCGCGTTCTGCTCGCCCCCGCCGGACGGGCGCTTGAAGTAGGCGACGAGACCGCCCTCGGGGCCGGGAACCACCTGCACGAGCTCCCAGCCCTGCTTGCCCCAGTTGTTGAGGATCGCGGCGGTGTTGTGGATCAGAAGGGGCGTGGTGAGATACTCCCACGTCGTCATCGCGGCTCCTCGAGTCTGCGGTGGAGAGGGCTGACGCGGCTGGGAATCAGCCTCGCGAGCGCGGGTGCGTCGGGGTTTCGCCCAGGTAGTTCCCCTACGATCAAGCCTATGCCTGATACCAAACGCACGGCCACCGGTGTGCTCGGCGGACTCGCCGGGCTCGTCGGCCTCAGTGCCGCAGCCGGTGTCCTCATTGCGGCGACCGTCACCCCCGCGGTCGCGCTCACGAGCACCGCGGCGGAGCGCGCGATCACGCTGTTCGACAACCTGCCGAGCACGCTCGAGATCGACAAGCTCATGCTTCCCAGCAACTTCTACTTCACGAACCCCGACACGGGTCAGCCCGAGCTGATCACGAAGTTCCTGGAACAGGACCGTACGCCTGTCGAGTTCGACCAGATCAACCCCGTCATGTACGACGCGCTGCTCTCGAGCGAAGACCCGCGCTACTACCAGCACGGCGGCATCGACCTGATCGGAACCGCGCGAGCCCTTCTGTCGAACGCCAAGGGCGGCTCGTCGACCCAGGGTGCGTCATCGATCAGCCAGCAGTACGTGAAGAACGTGCTGATCCAGAAGTGCGAGCAGGACGCACAGGACGTCTACAAGACGGACGACGCCGGACAGAAGGTGCTGGGCGACGACGGCAAGCCGGTGCTGGAGATCAGCCGCGAGGCTGCGCTCCGGAAGTGCTGGACGGACGCCACGACCGCCGACGGCACCGAAGGCTACACACGCAAGCTCCAGGAGATGCGGTACGCCATCGCACTCGAGCAGAAGTACTCCAAGAACGACATCCTGCTCGGGTACATGAACATCGCCAACTTCGGCGGGATCACCTACGGCATCGAGTCCGCAGCGCGCCAGTACTTCAGCACCACGGCAGCGAACCTGACGGTCGCGCAGGCGGCGACGCTTGCGGGCATGGTGCAGAACCCGAACAACTTCCGCATCGACAAGCCGGAGGGCTCCATCTGGAGCTCCGACGGCAAGACGAGCTTCAACAAGGCGCCCGACGGCGTGATCGACGAAGGTGCGAACCTCGTCGCACTCGACAATCTCGTGAAGTCCGGCGAGATCACCGAGGAGCAGAAGTTCGCCGCCGCCGACGGCTACACCTCGACGAAGGTGCGCCAGCTGTACGTGCTCAGCCGCATGCTGGACGACGGCAAGATCACCCGCGAGCAGTACGTCGAGGCGGCGGTGTGGCCGATCACTCCGGCGATCACCAATCCCACGACGGGGTGCAAGGCGGCGACCGGCAAGGAGTACTTCTGCCAGTACGTCAAGGACGTCATCCTGCACGACCCGGCGTTCGGCGAGACCGACGAAGCCCGTCGGGCCCTCCTGCAGCGCGGCGGTCTGAACGTCTACACGACCCTCGACCCCCGCATCCAGGCGACCGCCCAGGAGACCATGGCGAAGAACGCCCCCGCGAACCCGACGCTGCCCGCCACGAAGGAGAACCCGAACGGCGGCCGGTTCGGCGCGGCCACGGTGAGCCTCGAGGCGAGCACAGGTCGCATCCTGTCGATCACGCAGAACACCCAGTTCAGTGAGGACGCAGCGGTGTCGAACGACTGGACGTACTCGTCCCTCGTGTTCGCGGGTGACAAGACGTTCGGAACGTCAGGTGGATTCGAAGCGGGCTCGACGTTCAAGCTCTTCACCCTCATCGACTGGCTCGAGAAGGGCCACTCTGTCAACGAATCGTTGAACGGCACGCTGCACGTGTTCAAGAGACTCAAGGACTCGTGCAACGGCGACTGGGTGAATCAGGGCAACGTGCTCATCAAGAACTTCGCGAACAACAAGGGCTACATGGGGACCCCGATGCGGTTCACCAAGGACTCGCTCAACACGGGCTTCTTCGCGATGGCTGAGAAGCTCGACCTCTGCGACATCAAGAACGTCGCGACCCGGATGGGCGTCACCCTGGCCAACGGCGATGAAGTGAAGATGGACGGCCTCGGGTCGATCATCGGCTCGAACTCGATCTCGCCGATGGCCATGGCCGGTGCGTACGCGACCGTGGCGAACAACGGGATCTACTGCCAGCCGCAGGCGATCGACCGGGTCACCGACTCCGAAGGCAACGAGATCGCCAAGCCGCAGCGCACGTGTTCGCAGGTCATCGCGCCGAACGTCGCCGCGACCGCCGCGTACGCGCTGAAGGGTGTGCTCCAGGGCGGCAGCGGCGGCCCGGCGAACCCTGGTGACGGCACGGTGACCATCGGCAAGACCGGTACGCATGAAGCGAAGCAGACCTGGATGGTGCAGTCGAACACACGTGTCACGACGGCGACCTGGGCCGGCAACGCCGACGGCAGCGGCGATGTCTTCAAGGCGGGCCTCAACAACATCCGCTTCGCCATCTCCAAGACGATCCAGCGCACGGTCGATCAGGTCTACCCTGGCGGCGCCTTCCCCGACCCGGACAACGAGCTCACCAAGGTCCAGCTCGTCGATCTGCCGAACGTCGTCGGCCAGTCGATCGACCAGGCCACTCAGACGCTGACCGATGCCGGCTTCGCCGTCGAGGTGGGCCCCGAGGTCGACTCGGACCAGCCCGCGGGCGTGGTCGGTGCGCAGAACCCCGGCGCGGGCAAGGTCGCGGGCGGTACGACCGTCACGATCAATCCCAGCAACGGGCAGGGCATCGCGGTTCCGGACGTCTCGGGCCGCACACTCGACGACGCGAAGAAGGCGCTGCGCAGCGCCGGCTTCGGCAACGTCACCGAAGGCGCCTGCACTGTCGACGCGAGCCTCGGCGCCCAGACGCGCACGACCGCGACCAATCCGGCAGCCGGCGGCATCGTGAACCGCAATGCGACGATCACCGTCGACTACGCGGCCGCGGTCTGCGGCGGGGGTGGCCGCGGCAACGGCGGCGGTGGCGGCGGCAACGGCTAGTGCCTTCCACAGCAACGCGCACCGCCCTCACCGTGCTCGGCACGGTGGGGGCGGTCGGCGCTGCCGCCGCGGTCTGGGGCGTCGGCATCGAACGGTACCTCTTCACGGTCCGCTTCCATGAGGTGCCGCTGCTCCCGGCGGGCTCCGCGCCCATCCGCGTGCTGCACCTCTCGGATGCGCACATGGCCCCGTGGCAGCATCGCAAGCAGCAGTGGATCGCCGCTCTCGCCGACCTGCAGCCCGACCTCGTCGTGAACACCGGCGACAACATGGGTCACGCCGAGGGCCTGCGGGGTCTGCGCACGGCCTTCGACCCGCTGCGCGGCGTCCCTGGCGTCTTCGTCCACGGGTCCAACGACCATGCCGCTCCTTCCCCGCGCAACCCGTTCCGGTACTTCACGGGGCCGTCGAAGGTGAAGCACCGCGCCGAGCCCCTCGACACGCAGGCGCTCGACGGCTACCTCGCCGATGAGCTCGGCTGGCTCGATCTCAACAACGCGGCCGGAACGCTGGATGCCGGTGGCCTGCGCATCGAGGCGTTCGGCGTGAGCGACGCGCACCGCGACTGGGACCGGCTCGAGGTGCTCCCCGGCCTGCTTTCCGCTCAGCGCGCGGACAGCTCCCCGGCCGACCTGGCGATCGGGGTCACCCACGCCCCGTATCGACGCGTGCTCGACGAGTTCATCGACCTCGGCGCCGACGCGATCTTCGGCGGCCACACCCACGGCGGCCAGGTGCGTGTTCCCGGGTTCGGTGCACTCGTGGCCAACTGCGACATCCCGCTGAAGCAGGCGCGCGGTCTCAGCACGTGGACGCATGGCGGACGCACGGTCCCCCTGAACGTCAGCGCGGGTCTCGGCCACTCGATCTACGCGCCGGTGCGGTTCGCCTGCCGCCCCGAGGCGTCCCTGCTGACGCTGACCCCGATCGCGTAGACCCGGCTCCTCCCCAGCACGGGGCCCCGCGACGGATCCCCAGAACACGGCGACGAGGTCTCGCAGATGCCGGCCGTGCCGCATCGTCGAGTCATGCAGAGACCGGAACCACCGCTGTTCGCTCCCGCTCCGCGACGCCCGTCGCTTCTGGTCCGGGTTCTCGGTGAGCGGCGACTGCCGCCCTCCGCCCAGCTCTTGCTGATCGCGGTCGGCATCGTGATCGCCGGGATCAACCTCACCTCGCCCGCAGCGCAGGAGTCCGACGACCGCTCGCCGGGATCCGACACGCGGATACCGATCTCGATCCGCGGCCGGCATGGCGGCATCTCGGTGCGCGGAGAACCGATGCCGGGGACCGCGCCCGCCGATCCTGCAGCCCTCTCCGACGGCGAACCGGGTACCGCGGTACGGAGCACCTCTGGGAATCAGGTAGACTCATGGGGTTGCGAAACGGGGTGTGGCGCAGCTTGGTAGCGCGCTTCGTTCGGGACGAAGAGGCCGCAGGTTCAAATCCTGTCACCCCGACCACAGAGAGGCTCCGCCGGAAGGCGGAGCCTCTCGCATGAAGGGACCGCGCACGATGACCGACAACGCTCCCCGGCTGGTGGCGTTCGACCTCGACGACACGCTCGCACCGTCCAAGAGCCGGATCGAGCCGCGCATGGGCGAACTGCTGATCGCCCTCGCCGAGCGGGTCGAGGTCGCCATCATCTCGGGCGGGCAGCTCGCCCAGTTCACGACGCAGGTGGTGGATCGCCTCCCGGATGCCTCTGTCGGCGTCCGCGCCCGCATGCACCTGCTCCCCACCTGCGGCACGCAGTACTACCGCCTGTCCGGGGACGACGTCGTCACCGTCTACAAGCGCACGCTGACCGACGACCAGAAGTCGCGCGCCCTGGCGGCCGTCGAGGACGAGGCCCGCCGCCTGGGACTCTGGGAGACCGACACCTGGGGCGAGATCCTCGAGGACCGCGGGTCGCAGATCACGTTCTCCGCTCTCGGCCAGCAGGCGCCGGTCGCGGCGAAGTCCGCGTGGGACCCGACCGGCGACAAGAAGAACACGCTGCGCGCCGCGGTGGCCGCGCTGCTGCCCGACCTCGAGGTGCGCTCCGGCGGTTCCACGTCGGTCGACATCACCGAGCGCGGGATCGACAAGGCATACGGCATGCGGCAGCTCGCCGAGCAGACCGGCATCCCACTCGACGACATGCTGTTCGTCGGCGACCGGCTCGACCCCGACGGCAACGACTACCCGGTCCTCGCGATGGGCGTGCGGTGCCACGCGGTCGAGGGCTGGCAGGACACAATCACCTACCTCGAGCAGCTGATCCCCACGCTTCCTGTGCGCGTCTGACGCGCGAGCTACGAAGAATGCCGGGCCCCATGAGGGACCCGGCATTCTTCGTCGTGCAGGAAGCGATCAGGCCTTCGCGCGCGAGCCGTTCGCCTTCGCAGCAGGAGCCTTCGCCGGAGCCTTCGCGGTGCGAGCCGCGGCCCCCGCCTTGGCGGCGCTGGCCGTCGTCGCACGGGCCGCCCGCGGGCGCGCGGCCTCCACAGCCGCAGCGGGCACGGCGACCGGCACCAGGCGCTGGAGCTGCGTGACGTGGCGCGGCTCGAGCTCGGCGAGCGACGAGACGCCCAGGAGCTTCATGGTGCGCTCGATCTCGCTGCGCAGGATCGCGATGGTGCGATCGACGCCCTGGCGCCCACCTGCCATCAGTCCGTAGAGGTACGCGCGGCCGATGAGCGTGAACTTCGCGCCGAGGGCGACCGAGGCGACGATGTCGGCGCCGTTCATGATCCCGGTGTCCACCATCACTGTCGCGTCCCTGCCGACCTCGCGTACGACCTCCGGCAGGAGGCGGAACGGGATCGGCGCACGGTCGAGCTGACGGCCGCCGTGGTTCGACAGGATGATGCCGTCGACGCCGGCGTCGATGAGCCGCTTCGAGTCGGCGACGTTCTGCACGCCCTTGACCACGATCTTGCCCGGCCAGATCTCACGGATGATCGCCAGGTCGTCGTAGCTGATCGTCGGGTCCATCGCGGCGTTCAACAGCTCGCCGACCGTGCCCCCGGTGGTCGACAGCGACGCGAACTCGAGCTTCGGCGTGGTCAGGAAGTCGTACCACCACCACGGCCGCGGGATCGCGTTGATGATCGTGCCGAGCGTCAGCTGCGGCGGGATCGAGAAGCCGTTGCGCTTGTCGCGCAGGCGGGCACCCGCGACCGGGGTGTCGACCGTGAACTGCAGGGTGTCGAAGCCCGCCTCGGCCGCCCGACGGGCGAGCCCGTACGAGATCTCGCGATCGCGCATAACGTACAGCTGGAACCAGTTGCGCCCGTGGGGGTTCGCCGCCTTGACACCCTCGATCGAGGTCGTGCCGAGCGTCGAGAGCGTGAACGGGATGCCGGCGGCCCCGGCCGCGCCGGCGCCGGCCACCTCGCCCTCGGTCTGCATCAAGCGCGTGAAGCCGGTCGGCGCGATGCCGAAGGGCATCGCCGACGGGCCCCCGAGGATCTCGGTGGACATGTCGACGTTCTCGGCGGGACGCAGGATGTCGGGGTGGAACTCGACGTCCTCGAACGCCTGGCGGGCGCGGGCGAGCGAGAGCTCGCCCTCGGCGGCGCCGTCGGTGTAGTCGAACGCGGCCTTCGGAGTGCGCCGCTTGGCGATGTCGCGCAGGTCGTAGATGGTGAGCGCGGCCTCGAGCCGTCGCTTCCTGCCATCGAGCTCGGGCTTGCGGAACTGCATGAGCTCGAGCAGCTCGGCGGGGCGGGGGAACTGGCGGGTGACCATGGGTGCCTTTCCGGGGATCAGATCTGGGGGCGGGCGAGACCCGCCTGGGCGTAGTAGCCGGTGATGTGGTCGTGGACGAGCTGCCGGGCGCGCGCGCCGTCGCCCGCGTCCACGGCGTCGAGGATCGCGCGGTGCTCTCGGCGCAGGCGCGCAGCGGCGGCATCCCATTCGGTGATGCGCGCGGCGCCCGCCTGCACGTACGACTCGATCGAGGTGCGCAGGCCCGCCATCATCGCTGCGATGACGACGTTGCCCGACGCCTCGGCGAGCGCCAGGTGCAGTTGCGCGTCGAGCGCGAGGAACTCGGGCGGGGTGAGGTCGTGGGCATCCATCGCGTCCACGAGCGCGTGCGCGGCCGCAGTGGATCGTGCGGGGTCGGCGGCGAGGGCATCGACGACGGCCGCCTCGAGGACGAGGCGCGTGGCGACGACGTCGTCCAACGGGAAGCCCTGCGCGGCGACCTGCAGCCGCAGCAGCGCCGACATGCCGCCCTGGGGGGTGGCGATGATGATGGCGCCCGAAGTCGGACCCGACCCGGTGGCGGTGCGGATCAGCCCCATCACTTCGAGCACGCGCAGCGCCTCGCGCACGCTCGACCGGCCGACGCCGAGGGTGGTCGCGAGCTCGCGCTCGGGCGGGAGCCGGTCGCCCGGCTGGAGGGTGCCGTCGAGCAGGTCGGTCTCGATGCGCTCGAGCACGACGCGCCAGGCGCGCGCCGGCGCGACCGCTGAGGGCGGTGTCGGAGTACCTGCCACGGATCGCCTCGCCTTCGTCGCATCCGTCGCCCTCCTCACTGAAGGGCGTGTGGTCAGACCACGATAACGTGTGGTCGGACCACAGACAACCCAGCACCCGCGCGGATAGCGCTAGTGTGACGCCATGGACCCCCTCCTCCTCGTGCTCATCGTCGCCGGCGCGGCGGCGGCGTTCTGCTGGATCACGTCGCTCGTGACGAACGAGACGTCGTGGATCGATCGGCTGTGGTCGGTCGTCCCGGTGGTCTACGTCTGGATCTTCGCCGTCGCGGGGCTCACCTCGGGTGCCGACGCGACGCGCCCGGTGGTGATGGCCGTGCTGGTGACCGCCTGGGGAGCGCGCCTCACGTTCAACTTCGCCCGCAAGGGCGGATACACCGGGATGGAGGACTACCGCTGGGCGATCCTGCGCGGGCGGATGACCCGGTGGCAGTTCCAGGTGTTCAACCTGCTGTTCATCGTGCTGTTCCAGAGCGCACTGCTCGTGCTGATCACGCTTCCGGCGTACATCGCGTGGCAGCATCCGCAGCCCTTCACCGGATGGGATGCCGCCTTCGCTCTGCTCGTCGCCGCGTTCCTCGTGGGCGAGACCGTCGCCGACCAGCAGCAGTGGCGGTTCCACCAGGCGAAGAAAGTGGCGGGCGGCACGGTGGAACCCGGGTTCCTCACGACGGGACTGTTCGCCTACAGCAGGCACCCGAACTTCTTCTTCGAGCAGGCGCAGTGGTGGGCGTTCTACGCGCTGGGCGCCGTCGCGCTCGTCGCCGACGGCGGCAGCTGGCTGAACTGGACGATCGCCGGTGCGGCGCTGCTGAGCGTGCTGTTCATCGGGTCGACGGTGTTCACCGAGTCGATCTCGGCGGCCAAGTACCCCGCCTACCGCGAGTACCAGCGCACGACATCGATGCTCATCCCGCTCCCCCGTCGCCGGCGGCGGACCCCCGAGACGGCGTGAGCGGGGGCTCCGGCCCTCACTCCAGGCGGCCGCCCGAAGCGCGCAGGTAGTCCTCGGCGCACAGCGATTCGTAGGTGATGCGGTCGGCGGTCAGCTCGTCGATCGCGACCTGGTCGCCGTCGAACACGAACCGTCCACCGATCAGGCGCGCGTTGAACAGCGCCTTGCGCCCGCAGCGGCAGATCGTCTTGAGCTCTTCGAGGCTGTGGGCGAGCTCCAGCAGCCGTGCCGAGCCCGGGAACGCCTGGGTCTGGAAGTCGGTGCGGATGCCGTACGCCAGCACCGGCACGCCGTCGAAGACGACGATCCGCAGCAGGTCGTCGACCTGTTCCCGGGTCAGGAACTGCGCCTCGTCGATCAGCAGGCACGCCACGTCGACCTCGTGCTCGTCGGACTCCGGGACGAGGGTGTCGGCGGCCTCCGCCTTCACCCGCGCGCGCTGCGCGGCGAACAGGGCGCGGATGTCGTCGTCGGGCCGCACCAGGAAGTCCACGGTGCGCTTCACGCCCAGGCGGCTGTCGATCTGGTCGGCGCCCTTGGTGTCGATCGCGGGCTTGGCGAGCAGGACGTGCTGGCCGCGCTCCTCGTAGTTGTACGCGGCCTGCAGGAGCGACGTCGACTTTCCGGAGTTCATCGCGCCGTAGCGGAAGTAGAGCTTGGCCACGGATCGAGCGTAGTGGGTGACGGATGCCGTGGCCCGCGGTGCGTGCGCCGCGCTCAGCGTCCACCGAACCCGCCGCCTCCCCCGCCGCCGCCGGAGAATCCACCACCGGACGAGCCGCCGAACGACGACCAACTGCTCGAGAACGACGAGCCCGACGAGCTGGACGAACTTCCGCTCGAGACCGGGGTCGCGGCCAGACGCCCGATCGACGACGAGGCGTCCGACAGCGAGTTCGAGGTGACCGAGTCGAACAGCGCGAGCCGGGTCGTCGGAACCGCCGCGACCTCCGGCGGCTGTGCGGCACGGATCACCTCGACCCACTCGCGCTGCATGCCGAACAGCACCGCGTACGGCAGCAGCCGCTCGTAGAGGTTCACCACGTCCGCGCCCGGAGCGTTCGCCGCATCGCCGAACGGGCGACGCCCGGCGGAGACGAGGTCGGCCGTCTGCGGCGTCTGGGCCGCGCGCAGGCGATCCTCCTCGGCGAGGCTCAGATACTCGCGGATGCCGTCGAGATACGTCCGGTGCCTTCCCCCGGCGAGCGTCAGCGTTGTCTTGGGCACCCCGATGAAGGGCAGCACGATGAACGCGCCGAACGCACTCGCGATCGCGAGGAAGTTGATCCAGCCCCCGAGCGCGCCCAGGTCGGTGAGCACCGACGGCGCGGCGTCGGTGAAGAAGGTGAGCACGACGGCGACGGCGAGCCCGCCGAACTGCAGCAGTCCGCGCACGGCGCCGATCCACGCGGGTGTGCGGCTGCGGTAGCCGCGATCGACCGTGCTGTCCTCGATGCGCCGTACATACGTCACCGCACGCACCGGCGGCTTGGCCGCGAACACGCCGAGGTCGACGCGGTCGCCGGGCGCGGCATCCTTCCCGAACAGCGTGGTGACGATGCGCCGGTCGTCGTGCTCGAGGCCGGCCGCGTCGCGCAGCACGACGTGGAAATCGTCGGCATCCGAGCGATCGCCGGATGCCGTGATCTCCACCTTGTCGCGTACCGCGAGGTCGACCACGTGCGCCGCGAGCGCCTTCGCGGGGACGCCGAGCACTCCCGCCGACAGCGTCGGCGACTCGTCGACCGGCGGCGTGTACTCGACGATGACGGGCGAGCGGTCGGGATTGCGCCGGAGCACGGCCTTCATGACCAGCACGAAGGCGAGCCCGCCGAATCCGGCGAGCAGCCCGAGCACCGGAAGGATCCACTCCCACCAGGGATACGGCGGCGGGGGCGGGGGCGAGGGTGCGGCGAAGGTGCCCTTACTGAAGCCGATCGCCACGGTGACGTTCTCGTCGACGCCGAGGCCGGTGTCGGCGGCGGTGAACGCCGTCTGGGTCTCTGCGGCCCCGACGATGCCCCGGCCCACGGCCCACGCGAGCACCTCGTCCGGCGCTGCGGCGGCGTCCGAGGGCCGGATGTCGCAGCGTTCGGTGGACTGCGCGGGCCCGGTGTAGCAGAAGGCGCGGTCGGGAAGGATGCCGGCCGCGGCCTCGCCGAGGATCCGCACGTTCGCACGCACCGACCCGAAGGGCTGCGCGTGGTCGGTGCCGACGGTGTCCCAGAAGAACTCGTCTGCGTCGGTGTCCTCGTAGCGCAGCACGACGTCCGACATCGTGTACGAGATCACGTACGTCTGCACCCCGTGCACGTAGGTGTCGTCGCCGGTGAGCACGTAGACGAAGTCGTCGTCCTCCTCCGTCCACCACGGGATCGGCGCACCACCGGCCCCGGTGACCGCAACCACCTGCGTGGCGTGCGCGATCCCGGAATCGGCCTTGGGGATCCAGCGGATGATCCCCTTGTTCTGGTCGGCCTCGGGAAATCTCGCCACCAGCGTCTCGGTGGTGAACAGCTCGCTGCGCCCGCCGGCGCCGCGCCCGAGCCAGTAGTCGCCCTCGAACGCGTCGTACGAGAAGTCGTCGACGGAGGCCGCGACCCGCAGCGCCGCCGCAGCACCGGTGTCGGCGCTGCGCACCGCGATGCCCGGCGACGCGGTCGCGGCCGACGGCACCGCCACTCGGGCCAGAGCGAGGAACACGGCGACGGCGATGACCGCGACCAGGGCGAGAGCGATCGCCCCGGTGCGCCAGGTGAGCCGTGCTCGCATGCCCCCACCCTAGGGGGCGAGCACTCCCCGCTCCCATGATTCGACAGGGCCGGTCGCTTCGACGAAGCTCGGCCCGGCCGCCACGATCGCCGGCACATGCGGCAGCCACTCCGGGTCGCGCGCGGCGACCTTGGCGCGCAGGTGAGCGACCTCGAAGGCGAGCTGCCCGGAGGTGACCGGGATGCCGGGGGCCCCGGCATCCGGTCTCAGCACGCGCGTCGCGTCGAACGAGTAGCCGCGCAGCGACGCCTCGTCCCTCAGCGCGGTCAGGTAGTGCCCGATCGCGTCGAGCGGGTCTTCGGCGGCACGGAAGCGCTCGAGCTGCGGATGCCGCGTGTACCCGCGGGTGCGCCCGGCCAGCACGTGCTGAGCCAGCAGCGCCTCACGCCAGCAGGCGACCAGCGCCCTGCGATCGAGGATCGACGGATGCACCGACCACAGGCGCACGAGGAAGACCTCAGACCGTGATCGCGAGCGTCTCGGCGGTCTCTTCGATCGACTCGCGCGCGACCTCGGGACGCGGGTTCAGCGTCTCGCCGTAGCTCGGGATGAGCTCGCGCAGGCGCGGCTCCCACTCGTCGATGCGGTCGGGGAAGCAGGTTTTCAAGAGCCCGAGCATGATCGACACGGCCGTCGACGCCCCCGGCGAGGCTCCGAGCAGGCCCGCGATCGTGCCGTCGGCGCCGGTGACGACCTCGGTGCCGAACTGCAGCACGCCGCCCTTCTCCGGATCCTTCTTCATGACCTGGGCACGCTGGCCGGCCTGGATGAGCTCCCAGTCCTCGTCCTTCGCGGTGGGCATGAAGACGCGCAGGCTGTCGACCTTCTTCTTGTGGTTCTTCAGCAGCTCGCTCACGAGGTACGTGATGAGGCTGGGGTTGTCCCACGCCACCTTGAGCATCGGGCCGAGGTTGCCCAGGCGCACCTGGCCGACGATGTCGAACCACGAGCCGGTCTTGAGGAACTTCGGGCTGAAGGTCGCGAACGGACCGAACAGGAGGGATGCCTCGCCGTCGACGACGCGGGTGTCCAGGTGCGGCACCGACATCGGCGGCGCGCCGACCGAGGCCTGCGAGTACACCTTGGCCTTGTGCTGCGCCACGACCGCGGGGTTGCTCGTCTTGAGGAACTGTCCGCCGATGGGGAACACGCCGTAGCCCGAGATCTCGGGGATGCCCGATCCCTGCAGCAGCTTCAGCGCCCAGCCGCCGGCACCGACGAACACGAACTTCGCACGGATCTCGCCGGGCGTCCGGCCGATCGTGCGGCGGTACTTGGCGCGCCACGTGCCGTCGGGCAGGCGCTTCAGACGACGCACCTCGGTGTTGGTGCGCACGTCGGCGCCGTTCTCCGCCAGGCGGTCAACGAGCTGGCGGGTGAGCGCCCCGAAGTCGACGTCGGTGCCCGCGGGCACCCGCGTCGCCGCGAACGGCTCGCCCTTGCGGCGCTTCTGCATGAGCAGCGGCGCCCACTGGTTGATGACGCGGGAGTCCTCGCTGTACTCGATGCCGGCGAACAGCGGCTCGTTCTTCAGCGCCTCGTAGCGCTTCTTGAGGTAGGCGACATCCTTCTCGCCGCGCACGAAGGTCATGTGCGGGGCGGAGTTGATGAACGTCGAGGGAGCATCCAGCACACCGGCCTCCACCAGCGACGCCCACAGCTGACGGCTCTGCTGGAACTGCTCGTTGATCGAGATCGCCTTCGCGGGGTCGACCGAGCCGTCCTTGCCCTCGGGCATGTAGTTCAGCTCGCACAGCGCCGCGTGGCCGGTGCCCGCGTTGTTCCACGCGTTGGAGCTCTCCAGCGCGACGTCGCTCAGCCGCTCGAACATCGCGATCTTCAAGTCGGGCTGCAGCTCCTGCAGCAGCGTGCCGAGCGTCGCGCTCATGATCCCGCCGCCGATCAGCAGCACATCGACGTCGTCGACGTGGGACGGGTGTTCGGATGCGGACTCAGCGGGCATTTCAGTCACCACACGATTCTAGTTCGGCCGGAAAGCACCCCCGACCGGGACCGCTCGTTCCGGCCGAAAGTCCGGCGGTTCTTGCCACGACGACAAAGCGAGCGGATGCCGCGGGGTGCGGCATCCGCTCGCTTCGTGGCGGTGCGGGCGATGCGTCAGGCGTTCGCGCCCAGGTTCGCCGCGACGAGCTCGGCGATCTGCACGGCGTTGAGCGCGGCGCCCTTGCGGAGGTTGTCGTTCGAGATGAACAGCGCGAGGCCCTTGCCCTCCGGCGCGGACTGGTCGGCGCGGATGCGGCCGACGTAGCTGGGGTCGGTTCCGGCGGCCTGCAGCGGCGTCGGAACCTCCTCGAGCTTCACGCCGGGGGCGGAGGCGAGCACCTCGCGGGCACGGTCGGGCGTGATGTCGCGCGCGAACTCGACGTTGATCGAGAGCGAGTGGCCGGTGAGCACCGGGACGCGCACGCACGTGCCGGCGACGCGGAGCTCGGGCAGCTCGAGGATCTTGCGGCTCTCGTTGCGCAGCTTCTTCTCTTCGTCGGTCTCGTTGTCGCCGTCGTCGACGAGGTTGCCGGCGAACGGGATGACGTCGAACGCGATCGGGGCGATGTACTTCTCGGGCTGGGGGAAGTCGAGGGCGGCGCCGTCGCGGGCGAGGCGCTCGACGTCGCCCTGCGCGAGCACGCCCTCGAGCTGGCCGAGGAGCTCCTGCACGCCCGCGAGACCCGAGCCACTGACGGCCTGGTACGTGCTGACGATGAGGCGCTCGAGTCCGGCCTCGGCGTCGAGCACCTTCAGCACCGGCATCGCGGCCATCGTGGTGCAGTTGGGGTTGGCGATGATGCCCTTGCGCGCCTCCGCGATCGCGTGGGGGTTGACCTCGCTGACGACCAGCGGCACGTCGGGGTCCATGCGCCACGCGCTGGAGTTGTCGATGACGACGGCGCCCGCCTCGGCGAAGCGCGGGGCGTGCGCGCGGCTGCCGGTGGCACCGGCGGAGAAGAGCGCGATGTCGATGCCGCCGAGCTCTGCGGTGGCGACATCCTCCACCGTGACGGCTTTGCCCTGGAAGACCACGTCGGAGCCCGCCGAGCGGGCCGTCGCGAACGCCCGGATCTCACGCACCGGGAACCCGCGCTCCTCGAGGATGTCGATCATCGCGCCGCCGACCTGGCCGGTGGCGCCGACGATGGCGACGGAGAGTCCTGAATCGGAGATGCGGGTCATGGTGTTCCTCAGCGTGAGCACAAGCGTGGGGCGGACGCGCGGGCACCGTCGGACGCGCGGGGTTTGGGCGATTCTACCGCCGCGCCACGGCACCCCGGCCCGCGGTTACGCACGACGGTATTCGTTGACGACGACACCGGACGCGAACGCCCGCGAACGGTCGAGCGCGAACCGGGTCGGCTCGTACGCGCCCTGGAACAGCGGGATGCCGTCGGCGAACACGAACGGATTGACCTTCAGCACCAGACGGTCGATGAGGTCGATGAGCTGTGCGGCGAGCACGCCGCCACCGCACAGCCAGATGTCACCGCCCTCCTGCTCCTTGAGCGCCGCGACCACCTGCCGCGGGTCCTCGGCGGTGACGCGGACACCGTCCGCACCCTCGGGTGCGGTGCGCGTCCGCGAGAACACGATCTGCTCGAGATGGGAGTACGGGCTCGGCATGTCGGGCAGCCCGACCGCGTAGGTGTTCCAGCCCATCAGCACCGTCGAGATCCTGCCGGTGCGGGCGTCGAGCCCGAGCGCCTGATGGATCGGCTCCGGGATGGCGTCACCCCACTCGCCGCCGATCACCGCGGCGTGGTCGCCTTCCGCGAGGAAGGACTCGAACCCGTGGGTCGGCGAAGCGATGCGACCGTCGAGGCTGACGGCGACGTAGTAGACGAGTTCTCGCATGTTCTTTCTTTCACGACATGTGTAGTGGTCATGTCACGTTAGCGATGATCGCGGCAATCCACAACATCTGTCGTGATTCAGGTACTGTTTCGAGCATGGCCAGGAACGACGCACGTCGCACGGAGCTCGCCGACGCCGCGATCGCCGTGGTCGCCGACGAGGGGATGCGCGGCCTCACCCACCGCGCCGTGGATGCTCGCGCGGGTGCGCCCACCGGGACGACTTCGAACTACTTCCGGTCACGCGATGCGTTGATCGATGCCATCGTCACCCGCATCGGCGAGCGCCTGACCCCCGACCCCGAGACGCACGCCGCACTCGGCGACCGACCGCCCGGCATCGACCTCTTCGCCGACTACCTGCGCGACATCGTCCGGCGGCTGCTGGGCGACCGCACCGTCACACTCGCCCTGTACACCCTGCGGCTCGAGGCCGCGCGGAACCCGGCCATCACGGATCGCCTGAGCGTCTGGATGCGAGAAGGGTTCGCCGCGGATGTCGCCTTCAACAGGGATGCGGGGCTCCCGGGCGGTGCGTTCCAGATCGCGCTGTTCCACTACGCCGTCGAGGGGCTCATCCTCGACCGGCTCACGGTCTCGATCGACCCCGAGACATCGACCGACGACGTCGTCGACGCGTTCGTCGACGGGCTGCTCGGGGGGTGACGCCCGGACTGCGACGCAGGCGTCGGCACCACGGCGACCTGCGGCATCCGCGCGACCCCGCGCGGGTTCAGCTCCGAGGCACCCGGAGTTTGAACCCCACGTGCGAAGGCGTGTATCCGAGGCGCTCGTAGAAGCGGTGCGCGTCGACGCGCGCCGCATCGGAGGTGAGCTGGACGAGCGTCGTACCGAGCGCCGGAGCCGCGACCTCTTCGACCCACCGCATCATCGCGGCGCCGATGCCCGACGAACGCAGGTCGCTCGCCACGCGCACCGTCTCGACCTGGAGCCTGTCGGCTCCGGCGCGCGCGAGTCCGGGGATGACGGTGAGCTGCATCGTACCGACCAGCCGATCGTCGGAGGTCACCACCAGCTGCGTGTTCGCCGGGTCGGCCTCGATGCGGGCGAGCGCCTGCTCGTAGGCGGGGCGCTTCTCGGCAAGGCCGTCGTCTCCGCGCGCCGCGCTGATCGGGTCGTCGGCCAGCAGCGCCATCAGCGCGTCGAGGTCGTCGGCGCGGGCGGGGCGCAGCGTGACCTCGCCGCAGCGCGACGACAGGACGACGGGAAGGTCGAGCTCTGCGAGCACCGGATCAGCGGCCGGAGCCGGCGTAGACCGTCGCCTCGATGTCGCCGTCCAGGCCGTAGGCGGTGTGGACGACGCGCGCGGCCTCAGCGAGGTCGTCGCCGCGCACCACGACCGAGATGCGGATCTCCGACGTCGAGATCATCTCGATGTTGATCCCCGCGATGCTCAGCGCCTCGAACAGGGTGGCCGAGACGCCCGAGTGGGTGCGCATGCCCGCGCCGACGACCGACAGCTTGCCGATCTGGTCGTCGTGGACGAGGTTCTCGAACCCGATCTCGGGCTGATCGGCGGCCAGCGCCTTCAGCGCGGTCGCCGCGTCGGTCTTGGGGAGCGTGAAGGAGATGTCGGTGCGGCCGGTGGTCGCCGCCGACACGTTCTGCACGATCATGTCGACGTTGGCGCCGGACTTCGCGACGACCTTGAAGATCTCGGCCGCCTTGCCCGGGACGTCGGGGACACCCGTGACGGTGATCTTGGCCTGGCCGAGGTCGGTGGCGACGCCGGCGACGATGGGCTCTTCCATCTCTTCTCCCTTTTCACCCTCGGGAACGGTCATCCCGGGGCCGAGCACATAGGTCCCCACGCCCGAGCTGAACGTGGAGCGGGCGTGGATCAGCACGCGGTGCCGGCGCGCGTACTCGACGGCGCGGATGTACAGCACCTTGGCACCGTTGGCGGCGAGCTCGAGCATCTCCTCGGCCGACACCACGTCGAGCTTCTTCGCCTTGGGCACGACGCGGGGGTCGGCCGTGAAGATGCCGTCGACGTCGCTGTAGATCTCGCACACGTCGGCCTCGAGCGCGGCCGCGAGCGCGACAGCCGTGGTGTCGGAGCCGCCGCGGCCGAGGGTCGTGATGTCGCGGGTGTCGCGGTTGAAGCCCTGGAAGCCGGCGACGATGACGATCGCACCCTCGTCGAGCGCCTCGCGCAGGCGGATCGGCGTGACGTCCACGATGCGCGCCGATCCGTGGTCGGCCGTGGTGATCATGCCGGCCTGGCTGCCGGTGAACGAGCGGGCCTCGAAGCCCATCGAGTGGATGGCCATCGCGAGCAGCGCCATCGAGATCCGCTCGCCGCTGGAGAGCAGCATGTCGAGTTCGCGGGGCGCGGGGATCGGCGCGACCTGACCCGCGAGGTCGAGGAGCTCGTCGGTGGTGTCGCCCATCGCACTGACGGCCACGACGACGTCATGGCCGGCGCGGCGCGTGTCGACGATGCGCTTGGCGACGCGCTTGATGCTCTCGGCATCCGCGACCGACGATCCGCCGTACTTCTGGACGATCAGCGCCACGATGAGTCTCCACGCGTGTCTCGAGGGCGGGCGAGAACGGATGCCGCACCCAGGGGTCCATCTTACGGACGCGCTCATGCGCGCCCGGCCATGTGACAGCTCGTGCCCGTGACGGCCGCGCCTCCCGCCGCTAGCATCCGAGCATGGATCAGACCGAGGCCTGGTCGGAGTTCAACGTCGCGATGGTCGGCGCGACGGCCGCGCTGGCCGGTCTCGTGATCGTCGCCGCGAGCGTCAACATCGGCGACATCATCAAGGAGGCCTCGCTCACGTCGCGCCTCGCGGCGGGGATCGCGGGCCTCGTGCTCGCGCTCATCGGCGCGGCGATCGGCCTCATCCCCGACGTCGGCCCCACTCCATACGGCGTCGCGATGATCGCGATCGCGGTCGGGGCCGGGGCGTTCCAAGTCCAGGCGACGCGGCGGATCTTCGAGAACCGGCATCCGGCCAATCGGCTGCGCTGGCTCAAGGCGGCGGTCGGATTCCTCGCGCCACTCGCCTACGCGATCGGCGGCGCGCTCCTGGCGGCGGGACGCGCCGACGGGCTGGTGTGGTTCGCCGCCGGCTCGATGGTGGCCGTCGTCGCTGCCCTGCTGGTGTCGTGGATCGTCCTCGTCGAGGTGCTGCGCTGACGAGTGGGCGGCGAGACCGCCCCATCGCAGGACCAACGGGTCAGCTCGACGCGATCGGCGGCAGCTCCGTCTCGGTCTCGGACTTCGGCACGCGCACGCGCCCGCCGGTGGCGGCGAGCCAGCAGCCCAGGATCACGAGCGGGAAGCCGATGAGCAGCCCGGGCGTGATCGGTTCTCCGAGGATGATCGTGCCCAGCACGATCGCCACGACCGGGTTGACGTAGGTGAACAGCGGGGCGCGCACCGGCCCCACCCGCGCGATCAGGGCGAAGAACGTGATGAACGCGACGGCCGTGCACAGCACCGCGAGGGCGATCAGTGAGGCGGTGCTCGCGAACGACGGCACCTCGTGCTGGGTGAGGAACGCGATCGGCGTGTAGAAGATCCCGACCGCGAGCAAGGCCAGGGTGATCGACCCGAGCGAGGGCACGTCGCGCAGCTTCGTCGCGATGACGAACGGCGCGATCGCGTACAGGAGCGCGACGAGGAGCACCTCCCCCACCGCGATCAGTCCACCGCCACCCTCGATCGCGAGACCGGGGCCGGCGACGATCACGAAGACGCCGGCGAAGCCCACGAACAGCCCGATGGCGCGCGCGGGGCTGAACACCGACCGATCCCCGCCGCCGAACGCGATGATCGCGGCGAACAGCGGCACCGTGGCCACAAGCAGGCCGGTCAGTCCCGACGGCAGCGTCTGCTCGGCATGACCGAGCAGCAGGAAGGGACCGGCCATCTCGATGGCGCCGAACAGCAGCACCCAGCCGATCTTCGCGAACGCGGGGCGCAGCGCCTTCTGTTTGAGCGCGAACGGGAGCAGCAGCAGTGCGCCCAGGAGCGTGCGGCCGGCCACCACCGCCGCAGGCGAGTAGGACTCGACGGCGATGCTGATGAACAGATACGGGATGCCCCACAGCACCGCCATCGCGGCGAACAGCAACCACGCGCGCGTGTCGAAACGCTGTGAGGAGTTCATCGGGGCCGTCTCCGTGATCTGTTGCGCGACGAGTGTGGTCGGGCCGCCGGGGCGGCACGACGCTCCGCACGACTCTGCGAGTCTGCACGACGTCGCTCCCCGCGGCGAGGCGGTCGACCGCCAATCTACGTCGGACTTCCGACATCCGCTCAGACCGAGCGGCGCCCCTCGAATGCGCGGCCGAGCGTGACCTCGTCGGCGTACTCCAGGTCGCCGCCCACCGGAAGTCCGGACGCGAGACGGGTCACCGCGATCTCGAGGGTGTGCAGCAGCCGGCTGAGGTAGGTCGCCGTCGCCTCGCCCTCGAGGTTGGGGTTGGTGGCCAGGATGACCTCCTGCACGGTACCGTCGGCCAGCCGCTGCATGAGCTGCGTGATGCGCAGGTCGTCGGGGCCGATGCCCGCGATAGGGCTGATCGCGCCGCCGAGCACGTGGTACAGCCCGCGGAATTCGCGGGTGCGCTCGATCGCGGCGACGTCCTTCGCGTCCTCCACGACGCAGATGAGCGTCTGATTGCGGCGCGGGTCACGGCAGATCGAGCAGCGCTCCTGCTCCGTGACGTTGCCGCACACTTCGCAGAAGCGCACCTTGTCGCGCACCTCGGCGAGCAGCTCGGCCAGGTGCGACACATCGAAGTTCGGGGTCTGCAGGATGTGGAACGCGATCCGCTGCGCCGACTTGGGGCCGATTCCCGGCAGGCGGCCGAACTCGTCGATCAGGTCTTGGACGATGCCGTCGTACATGGGCTAGCTGAACCTCGTGGGCGGCTCGTACGGCTCCTCACGGACGAACGTGGCGCCGAGCACCTGTCGCACGACCGCTTCGCCGTAGCGCTGGACCCCGTCGTTGCGGGTGGTGACGACCGGCGTGAGCGGCGGGGCGATGGTCGGGGGGACGGGCGCATCGACGACGGCATCCGTGTCGTCGTCGGCGTCGACGTCGACGAGCTCGATCGACGGGGCGACGTCGGCGGGCGGCAGGACCTCGCCCTCGCGGGGCGGTGCGAGCGTGGCCACGCGGGCGGGTGAGGATGCCGCGTCTTCCGGCTCGTCGTCGACCGCGAACTGCGCCGGCGCCTCGGGCATCGCGGCGGGACCCGGGTCCGGTGGCGGGGCGTCGTCGTCCGACGGGATCGGCGCGACGGCCCAGTCGGTGACCGGGGATGCCGACGCCGAGGCCCGCGGCGCCGCGGGTGCCGCGCTCCGGACCGGGGACGCGGCCGTGGACGCGCGCGGTGCGGCTGCGGACGGGCGGGCCGACGGAGGCGCAGCGGCAGATGCCTGCGGCGAGACGGCCTCACTCGGGGCGGGCGCACCGGGCGTGGGCGTACTCGGGGCGGGCGCGCTCGGCGCGGCGGACGCGTCACGTGCGGGACGAGCGGGGGCTGGGCCGCCCGCACCTCCCGAGCCGGCGTCGCCGCCGGAACCGCCGGTGGGATCGTGGCGGGCGATGTACTTGACGCGGATGCCGAGCACGGCCTGGATCGCCTGGCGCAGGTCCTCGCTCGGTCCCTTGCCCGCGGCGAGCTGCTTGAACTTCGCCACATCGCTCTGGCTCGAGAAGGTCAGGGTCAGCACGTCGTCGTCCAGCGCCGCGATGTGCGCACCCGAGGCGAGCATCCACGACGACCGGCTCACGTTCTCGAGACGGCCGAGCACCTGCGGCCAGGCCCCCTGCAGGCGCTCCAGCGTGACCGGTCCGGTGGGTGCAGGGGCCGCCGGCTCAGCGGCGGTAGGCGCAGAGGCCGCCGGGGTCGCGGGGGCAGCCGAGGGCACCGCGGAAGAGGGCGTCGCTGCGGCAGCAGGCACAGCAGCAGCCGGCGCAGCGGCAGCAGGCACAGCAGCAGCCGGCGCAGCGGCAGCAGGCACAGCGGCAGCAGGCACAGCGGCAGCCGGCCGTGCACCAGCGGGTGCGGCATCCGCCCCGCGGGCGAGCACACGCGCGACCATGAGCTCGAGCTGGAGGCGCGGCGACGTCGCGCCGGTCATGTCGTCGAGGGTCGCGACGACGAGGTCGGCGATGTGGGAGAGCCGTGACGGACCGAACGCGTCTGCCTGGCGCTGCATGCGGGCGAGGTCTTCGGCGGAGATGCCGCGCAGCACCGCTGCCGCGCCCTGACCCGTCGCGGCCACGACGATGAGGTCGCGCAGTCGCTCGAGCAGGTCGTCGACGAAGCGGCGCGGGTCTTGTCCGGTCTGGACGACGCGATCGACCGCGGCGAACGCCGCCGACGCGTCGGACCCCGCGAACGCGTCGACCACCTCGTCGAGCAGCTCGGCGTGGGTGTAGCCGAGCAGCGCGACGGCGCGCGCGTAGGTCACGCGGGCGTCCTCGGATCCGGCGATGAGCTGGTCGAGCAGCGACAGCGTGTCTCGCGGCGACCCGCCGCCGGCGCGGACGACCAGCGGCAGCACGCCCTGCTCGACCTCGACGCCCTCCTGCGCGCACAGCTGCTCGACGTATTCGAGCATCGCGGCGGGCGGCACGAGACGGAACGGGTAGTGGTGCGTGCGCGAGCGGATGGTTCCGATGACCTTCTCGGGCTCGGTCGTCGCGAAGATGAACTTGACGTGGTCGGGCGGCTCTTCGACGAGCTTGAGCAGGGCGTTGAACCCCTGCGGCGTCACCATGTGCGCCTCGTCGAGGATGAAGATCTTGAAGCGGTCGCGGGCCGGGGCGAACACGGCGCGCTCGCGCAGGTCGCGGGCGTCGTCGACGCCGTTGTGGCTGGCCGCGTCGATCTCGACCACATCGAGCGAACCGCCGCCGCCGCGTCCGAGCTCGATGCAGCTGTCACACGTGCCGCAGGGCGTGTCGGTCGGGCCCTGGGCGCAGTTCAGGCAGCGCGCGAGGATGCGGGCGGACGTGGTCTTCCCACAGCCGCGCGGGCCCGAGAACAGGTAGGCGTGCCCCACCCGATCGCTGCGGAGCGCGGTCATCAGGGGTTCGGTGACCTGCGACTGCCCGATCATCTCGCCGAACGACTCGGGCCGGTAGCGACGGTAGAGGGCGGTGGTCACTCCCCCAGCCTACGGCGTGCACCCGACATCGCGGCGGCCTCAGGCATCCGCTCCGTGCTCGACATCGGCCACCCCCACCACGATCGGGATCGCCGCGGTGACGGTGGGCACCGAGGCCGACAGCAGCGAGCCGTCCTCGCGCCGCGCATCGCCCAGTTCCCGCAGCGTGGGGCGCCCCGTGATGACCGGACCGTGCCCCGTCAGGGCGACGACGGTCTCGTCGCCGGGGCCCACCACGTAGCCGACGCCGCGCACGCTGAAGCCGACGGGGTCGCCTTCGCCGGCGCGCACGCGCAGCTCGTCACGCGTCACCGCGACCTCCAGCCGCGTGCCGTGCCAGTGCAGGACGAACTCGAGCGAGGGCCATGCCGCGGGCAGGCGCGGGTCGAACGACAGCTCGCCGAAGTGGTCCCGCATGCCGCCGAAGCCCGCCACGAGCGCGGTCCACACGCCACCGGCCGACGCGACGTGCACGCCGTCGGCCGCGTTGTGGTGCAGGTCGCCGAGGTCGACGAAGATCGACTGCCGGAAGTACTCCAGAGCGAGGTCCTGGTAGCCGACCTCCGCGGCGAGGATCGCCTGCACCACCGCCGACAGCGTCGAGTCACCCGTCGTCAGCGGGTCGTAGTACTCGAAGTCGGCCAGCTTGTCCTCGGCGGAGAAATGGTTGCCCTGGAGGAACAGCGCGAGCACGACGTCGGCCTGCTTGAGCACCTGGTACCGGTAGATGACCAGCGGGTGGAAGTGCAGCAGCAGGGGGCGCTTGTCGGGCGGCGTGTTCTCGAGATCCCAGATCTCGCGCTCGAGGAAGACGTGATCCTGAGGGTGGATGCCGAGGGTCGGGCTGAACGGGATGTGCATCGCCTCGGCGGCACGCTCCCACGCGTCGGGCTCGCCCGGATCCAGCGCGAGACGCTCGACCATCTGGCGGTACACCTCGCCGTCGACTTCGGCCATGTCGCGCACGGTGCGGGCGGCGAAGCGCAGGTTGAACCGCGCCATCACGTTCGTGAACAGGTTGTCGTTCACGACCGTCGTGTACTCGTCCGGCCCGGTGACGCCGTGGATGTGGAACGTGTCGCCCTCGCCGTCGATCACGCCGTCGCTGGAGCGCCAGAAGCCGAGCGTCGCCCACAGTCGGGCGGTCTCCACGGCGATGTCGACGCCCTCGCGGAACAGGAACTCGTCGTCGCCGGTGGCCCGCACGTACTTGGCGAGCGCATAGCTGACGTCTGCGTTGATGTGGTACTGCGCGGTGCCGGCGGCGTAGTAGGCCGACGCCTCCTCGCCGTTGATGGTGCGCCACGGGAACAGCGCTCCGGCCTCGTTGAGCTGGAACGCGCGCTTGCGCGCGGCGGGCAGCATCAGGTAGCGCATGCGCAGCGCGTTGCGCGCCCACAGCGGCGTCGTATACGCCAGGAACGGGAGCACGTAGATCTCGGTGTCCCAGAAGTAGTGCCCGGAGTACCCCGACCCGGTCATGCCCTTGGCCGGCACTCCCTGCCCGTCGGCGCGCGCCGAGGCCTGCGCGAGCTGGAACAGGCACCAGCGGGTGGCCTGCTGCAGGTCCTCGTGCCCGCCGATGCGCACGTCCGAGCGCTCCCAGAACGCGTCCAGCCACGAGCGCTGCTGCGCGTACACCGCGTCGACGCCCTCGCTGAGGGCGCGGTCGAGGGTGCGGCGGCAGCGGTCGACCAGCTCTCGCGCGGGCACGCCGCGCGAGGTGTGGTAGCTGACGAGCTTGGTGACGCGGATCGGCACGCCCGCCTTGGCCTGCACGCGGAACACGTTCTTCGCGATGTCCGGTTCGATCAGGGTGCGCGAGGTGTACGCGTTCGCCGTCTCGATGAGGTGGTCGGCGACGACGGCCACCGTCATCCCCGAGTCGGTGGCGCGGTACGACAGCGCCGAGCGCAGCTTGTCCTGCCAGTACTCCTCGGGCTGCAGCACGCGCTCGTGCAGCTTCTCGGTCTTGCGCGGATCGAACCCGGCCCGGCGCGGGGCGGTGGGGGTGCCGCCATAGACGTCCTCGCCGTCCTGCCGGTTGATCATCTGGCAGCTCACCGTGACGGGGGCGTCGGCGTTGAGCACCGTCACCTCGATGGTCATCAGCGCGAGGTGCTTCTCCTCGAACGACACCAGGCGCTCCATGTCGACCCGCACGTCCTTGCCCGAGGGCGTCGTCCACCGGACGTGGCGGCGCAGCACGCCGTCGCGCATGTCGAGCACGCGCTCGTACTCGCGGACGTCCGCGACATCCAGCGACAGCGGCTCGTCGTCGACGTAGACGCGCATCACCTTCGTGTCGGGCGCGTTGATGATGGTCTGCCCGACCTCCGCGAACCCGTACGCCTGCTCGGCGTGACGGATCGGGAACGTCTCGTGGAACCCGTTGATGAACGTGCCCTGCTCATGCGCGAACCGCCCCTCGGGGTGGTTGCCGCGCATACCCAGGTAGCCGTTGCCCACGGCGAACAGCGTCTCGGTCACGCCGGCGTCGTCGAGGTCGTAGGCGGACTCGATCAGCCGCCATTCGTCGACGGGGAAGCGGTCGCGGTCGATCATCGTACGAAGTCCTCCAGATCGTTCACGACGACGTGGGCGCCCGCGTCGACGAGGTCTTGCGCTCCGGCGCCGCGGTCGACGCCGACGACGAGCCCGAAGCCTCCGGCCACCGCCGACTGCACGCCGCTGATGGCGTCCTCGACGGCTGCGCAGCGCGCGGGGTCGGCCTCCAGCATCCGCGCCGCCTCCACGAAGACGTCGGGCGCGGGCTTGGAGGCGAGATGGTCGCGTTCGGCGATGACACCGTCCATGACGACGGCGAAGCGATCACGGATGCCGGCTGCCGCCAGCACCTCCTCCGCGTTCTTCGAGCTCGACACCACGGCGACGGTGGTGCCGGCGTCCGCCAGCACGTCCAGCAGCCGCAGCGAGCCGGGGTACGGCGAGATGCCGTCGGCGCGCAGCACGCGTTCGAACACCGCGTTCTTGCGGTTGCCGATGCCACACACGGTGTCGGCGGTGACGGGGTCCGAGGGGCTCCCCCACGGCACCTCGACGTCGCGCGAGCGCAGCAGGCTCGCCACGCCGTCGTAGCGCTTCTTGCCGTCGAGGTGGGCGAAGTAGTCCCGCTCGGTGTACGGCGGGGTGATGTCCCACGCCGCGAAGAGCTCCTCGAACATCGCCTGCCAGGCGTGCATGTGCACCTCGGCCGTCGGCGTCAGCACACCGTCCAGATCGAACAGCACGGCGTCATAGGCGGTCAGATCGGGCAGGGCGTCGTGAGCCACAGGACCTCCGGGTGCGGGTGGGGTGCGTCGGCACTGCGTCGCGCCGTCCAGCAAGCGTAATGCGGGCGGGTGTCCGGTCGACACCCCGGCCGGTCACGAACCGGCGACGCTCAGCGTCTGGCGCGCGATCTCGAGCTCCTCGTCGGTCGGGACGACGAGGACGGCCACCGTGGAGGCATCCGTGGAGATGACGCGGATGCCGCGCTCGCGGCTCTCGTTGCGCGCCGGGTCGATCTCGATGCCGGCGAAGCCGAGGGTCTCCAGCGCCGCTGCCCGCACATGCGGCGCGTTCTCGCCGACACCGGCGGTGAACGAGATGACGTCGGCGCCGCCGAGCTGGGCGAGATAGGCGCCGGCGTAGGCGCGGAGCCGGTGCACGTACACCTCGAACGCCAGCTGCGCCCGCGGGTCGCCGCGCTCGATCGCGGCGCGGATGTCGCGCAGGTCGTTGGAGCCGGCCAGGCCCAGCAGCCCGCTGCGCTTGTTGAGGAGGTCGTCGAGGTCGTCGATCGACATCGCCGCGCGGCGGGCGAGCTGGATCAGCACGGCCGGATCGATGTCGCCCGACCTGGTGCCCATCACCAGCCCCTCCAGCGGCGTGAAGCCCATCGAGGTGTCGACCGAGCGGCCTGCGTCGATCGCGGCCACCGAGGCCCCGTTGCCGAGGTGGAACACGATCTGCTTGAGCTCGCCGAGCGGCCGCCCGAGGAAGGCCGCTGCAGCCTCGCTGACGAACTTGTGCGAGGTGCCGTGGAAGCCGTAGCGGCGGATGCGATGGGATGCCGCCACCTCCGCGTCGATCGCGTAGGTGTAGGCCGCGGGCGCGAGCGTCTGGTGGAACGCCGTGTCGAACACCGCGACGTGCGGCACGTCGGGGAATGCCGTGCGCGCGGCGACGATCCCCGCGAGGTTGGCGGGGTTGTGCAGGGGCGCCAGCAGCGAGAGCTCGTCGATGTTGATCTCGACGAGCGGTGTGATGAGCGTCGGCGCGAAGAACCGCGCGCCGCCGTGGACCACGCGGTGCCCGACGGCGACAGGGGGCGCGTCGGCGAGCGACGGCCCGTCCGCCGCGAACGCGTCGAGCATGACCGCGAATCCGGCGGTGTGGTCGGGGATGGGCAGCTCCCTCGTGCGCGTCGCGTCGAGGAAGGCGGGCGAGGGCCCGTCTGTCGGCGTCGCGTAGACGGTGTGCCGGGCGATGCCGATCGGGTCGCCGATGCGCTCGACCAGGCCGGAGGCGAGGGTGCGCTCGGTGTCCATGTCCAGCAGCTGGTACTTGAGCGACGAGGAGCCGCTGTTGATGACGAGCACCGGCGTGGTCATGGGGTGGCCTCTCCCTGCGCCTGGATCGCGGTGATCGCGATGGTGTTGACGATGTCGTCCACCAGGGCGCCGCGCGACAGGTCGTTGATCGGCTTGTTGAGGCCCTGCAGCACCGGTCCGATGGCGACCGCGCCGGCCGACCGCTGCACGGCCTTGTAGGTGTTGTTGCCGGTGTTGAGGTCGGGGAAGACGAACACGGTGGCGCGCCCCGCGACGGCGGATCCGGGCATCTTGGCCGCCGCCACCGCGGCGTCAGCTGCTGCGTCGTACTGGATCGGCCCTTCGACGAGCAGCTCGGGAGCGCGCGAGCGGACGAGGGCGGTGGCATCCCTCACCTTCTCGACCTCCGCACCCGACCCCGACTCGCCCGTCGAGTAGGAGAGCATCGCCACGCGCGGGTCGATGCCGAACTGCGCGGCGGTCGCCGCCGACGAGATCGCGATGTCGGCCAGCTGCTCGCTGGTCGGATCGGGGATCACGGCGCAGTCGCCGTAGACGAGGACGCGGTCGGCGAGCGCCATGAGGAACACGCTCGACACGACCGAGACGCCGGGCCTGGTCTTGATGATCTCGAACGCGGGACGGATGGTGTGGGCGGTCGTATGCGCGGCGCCAGACACCATGCCGTCGGCGAGCCCCAGGTGCACCATCATCGTGCCGAAGTACGAGACATCCGTGACGGTGTCGGCGGCCTGGGCGAGCGTCACGCCCTTGTGGGCGCGCAGCCGGGCGTACTCCTCGGCGAACTTGTGCACGTGGACCGCGTCCAGGGGCGAGAGCACCTCGGCGCCCTGGATGTCGATGCCGAGCTCGATCGCGCGCGCGCGGACCTCGAACGGCTCGCCGAGGATGACGAGGTCGGCGATGCCGCGCTTGAGCACGGTCGCCGCGGCGCGCAGCACGCGGTCGTCGCCGCCCTCGGGCAGCACGATCCGCTTGCGCTGCGCCCGTGCACGCTCGATGAGCTGGAACTCGAACATCAGCGGCGTCACCACCGTGGCCCGCGCGAGGCCGAACGCCACCAGCAGCTCGCCGGTGTCGACGTTCTGCTCGAACAGCGCCAGGGCCGTGTCGTAGCGGCGCTGCGAATCGGCGGCCAGGCGGCCGCGGGTGCCCATGATGCGCACCGCGGTCTCGTAGGTGCCGAGCTCGGTCGTGATGATCGGCACGCTGGACCCGAGCCCGTCGAGCAGCCGCGTCACCGGTTCGGGCAGGTCGAACCCGCCGTTGAGGACGATGCCCGAGATGGACGGGAAGGTGCCCGAGGCGTTGGCGAGCAGCGTCGCCAGCAGCACCTCGGAGCGGTCCGCGGGGATGATCACGACGCTGCCCTCGAGCAGGCGCGGCAGGACGTTGACCATGGACATGCCGGCCACCACGACGCCGAGCGCCTCACGGGTGAGCCGGCCGGGGTCGCCGGCGAGCAGCTCGCCGTCGACCGAGCGCATGATGCCGCGGATCGACGGGGCGACCAGCAGCCGGTCCTCGGGGATCGCCCACACGGGGACGCCCGACCCGCCGAGGTGTCCGTCCACCGAGCGGCGGATCGCCGCGACGGTCTCGTCGAGCTGATCGGGATCGGCGCGGTTGGCGACGACCGCGAACAGCTTCGCACGGCCGTGCGTGAGCTCGGCGAGGGCGAGGTCGGCGATCTGCCCCACCTCGCCGGGCGTGCGCGCCAGCGACGAGCCGAGCTGCTCGGGCTGCGTCTGGTTCTGCGCCGAGCGGCCGCCGAGCACCAGCAGCACCGGGGCGCCCAGGTTCGCGGCGATCCGGGCGTTGTACGCGAGCTCGGCGGGGCTGCCGACGTCGGTGTAGTCGCTGCCGACGATCACGACGGCGTCGCACTGGGCCTCGACGGCCTTGTAGCGTTCGACGATCGTGGCCAGCGCGGCATCCGCGTCCTCGCGCACGTCGTCATAGGTGACGCCGATGCACTCGTCGTAGGGCAGGTCGACGCCGTCGTGGTCGAGCAGCATCTCGAGGACGTAGTCGCGCTCCACGGTGGAGCGCGCGATCGCGCGGAACACCCCGACCCGCGGGGTCGCGTGGCTCAGCGCGTCGAGCACGCCCAGGGCGACGGTGGACTTGCCGGAGTGGCCCTCGGCCGAAGTGATGTAGATGCTCTGCGCCACCTCCCCAGCCTATGGGCGGGCCGGATGCCGTGGCCAGGGGCTGCCGCCGGATCAAAAGTGGTCCGGCCGGGGCGCACCGCCCCGCGGCTACGCTCGGGGGCATGCAGTCCCGTCCCGGCATCGACGTCCCCGATCACCGTGGAAGGACCGGCCTCGACCAGGCGGGCCGAGGCCTCGAGCGCAACCCCGACGTGAGGGTGACCGACGTGGAGCTCCTGGCCGCGGGCTGGCACGTGCTGCGCCGCACCACCGTGGAGTACCGCGGCCCGTCCGGGCGCTGGGAGACGCAGCAGCGCGAGACCTACGACCGCGGCAACGGGGCGACGGTGCTGCTGTACGACCCCGCGCGGCGCACCGTGCTGCTGACACGGCAGTTCCGCTACCCGGTGTACGTCAACGACCACCCCGACGGGATGCTGATCGAGACCGCCGCGGGACTGCTCGACGAGGACGATCCCGCCACCGCGATCCGCCGGGAGGCGGTCGAGGAGACCGGCATCGACATCGGCGAGCTCGAGCACGTGTGGGACGTGTTCATGAGCCCGGGCTCGGTGACCGAGCGCATCCACTTCTTCGCGGCGCCGTACGACGGGTCGCAGGGCGTCGGCACGCGCGGCGGGCTGGCCGACGAAGGCGAGCACATCGAGCTGCTCGAGCTCGATGTCGACGATGCCCGCGCGATGGTGCGCGACGGCCGCATCCAGGACGCCAAGACGATCATGCTGCTGCAGTGGGCGGTGCTGGACGGCCCGTTCTCGGGCAGGGCCCCGGGGGAAAAGTAAGACTCTCCGCGAACCCGGCAGAGCCTGGTTACCCTTGCTACGTTTCCGTCCTGGGGGAGTTGGCCTGGATGCCGCCTCGCGGAGAGCTGCGTCCAGTCTAGCCTGTCCGCGGAGTGCCGCCGTCCGCGCCGGCTGACGGCATCCAGCGATCTCCCAGTGCCGCGGCGCGTGCGCCGTTGTTACGATCGAGCCGTGGGCGAGGACGCCCGCGTCCACCGCCGACCCGCCTGCTCGGAGGCGGAACAGGAGGCCTTCGATGGTCGATACCGCGACGGGTGCACGCACGACGGACCCGGATGCCGCCCCCGGCGCGCCGGGAACGCTCACGGCGGAGGGGTTCGCGCGGGTCACCGAGGCCATCCTCGGGGCGGTCGGCAGCGTCATCGACGGCAAGCCCGACGCGGTGCGCAGCGCCCTGGTGTGCTTCCTCGCGGAGGGCCACCTGCTGATCGAGGACGTGCCCGGCGTGGGCAAGACCATGCTCGCGAGGGCGCTGGCGACCTCGGTGGACGCGACGGTGCGCCGCATCCAGTTCACCCCCGATCTGCTGCCCGGCGACGTCACGGGCGTGAGCGTCTTCAACCCGGTCGAGCGGGAGTTCGAGTTCAAGCCGGGGGCGATCTTCGCGAACATCGTGATCGCGGACGAGATCAACCGCTCCTCCCCCAAGACCCAGTCCGCTCTGCTGGAGGCCATGGAGGAGCGGCAGGTCACTGTCGACGGGCGCACCCACTACGTGCCGGAGCCGTTCCTCGTGGTGGCCACGCAGAACCCCCTCGAGATGGAGGGCACCTACGCGCTTCCCGAGGCGCAGCGCGACCGCTTCATGATGCGCATCTCGATGGGCTACCCCGACCCGCGCTCGGAGGCACTGATGCTCCGTCAGCGCGACACGCTCAACCCGCTGGACCGGCTCACGGCCGTCGTGTCCGCCGAGGAGGTCGCCGGGCTGATCGCATGGGCACGCGGTGTGCATGTGGCGCCCGCGATCGAGGAGTACGCCGTCGGCCTCGCGCAGGCCACCCGCGTGCACAGCGACCTGCGGCTCGGCGCGAGCCCCCGCGCGACCCTCCAACTCGTGCGCGCGGCCAAGGTGTGGGCCGCCCTGGACGGACGCGGGTTCGTCATCCCCGACGACATCACGGCGCTGCTCGCCCCGGTGTTCGCGCACCGGCTCATTCCCACCCGCGCCGCCGGCGGCGCGCGCGCCGGCACCGCGGCCGACGCGATCACCGCGATCCTCGAGCGCATCGCCGCGAGTGTGCGGGTGCCGATCGCCGCCCGTCAGTGAGGTCGTGATGAGACGCGTCTGGCCGCTCACCGTGCGGGGCACGGGAGCGATCGTGCTCGCGATCGCATGCTTCGTGGTGGCGAACCAGGCCGGCATCGTCGAACTGATGTACTTCGGCATCCTGCTGCTGGCGGCCGTCGCGACCAGCGTCGCGTCGCTGTACGTCGGTCGGCGCACCGACACGGTCAGCCGCTCCCTCTCCCCCGATGTCGTCTCCGTCGGAAGCGAGGCGCGCGTGGCGGTCCGGGTCGGCGTGCGCACCGCGCTGCCCACCCCTCCTGGCGTGTGGCGCGACGAGCTTCCGAAAGGCCTGCGCGGCACGGCGGAGGGATCGTTCGCGGCGCTGGGATCGGGGCTGCGCGGCGGCGAGCGCGTCGTCGAGCTCACCTACTCGGTCACCGGCGCGCGGCGCGGCGTTCACACGCTCGGCCCCCTCACCGTACGGTCCTCCGACCCGTTCGCGCTGGCCCGGCGGTCGATCGTCCTGGCCGGGCGCACGCCGGTCACGGTCGCCCCGGCCGTCGTCGACCTCTCCCCCCTCATCGACTACGCCGGCGCCACCGGCGGGACGCTGCACACCACGACGAACCAGCTCGGTCAGGGCGCCGACAACCTCGTGGCGCGCCCCTACGCCTCGGGCGATTCGATGCGCCGCATCCACTGGCGGGCCACCGCGCACCGCGACGAGCTCATGGTCCGCCAGGAGGAGCAGGAGTCGACCCCGGAGGCCACCGTGGTGCTCGACCGGGCGGCGCTGCGCTGGTCGCCCCAGGCGATGCACGCGCCCGGCAGCGATCCGGGATTCGAGGCCGGGATCTCGGCGTGCGTCTCGGCGGCGGCACGCCTCGTCCGCGACGGCTACGCGGTGGAGGTGATCGACACCGAGGGGACTGTCCTGTCCGAGCGCATCGACGGCGGCGACATGACCGAGGTCGACCGCATGCTCGTGCAGTTCGCGACGGTCACCGCACACCGGGAGGACGCGCTGCCCCGGTTGCCGCGCCTGTTCAGCGGCATCTCGACCGGGCCGGTCGTCCTCGTCGCCGGTCGCGTCGATCCTGCCGACGCCGACGCGATCGGGTCCGTCGCACACCACAGCACGCTCCCGCTGATCCTCGCCGCCGCACCCATGGGCGACGCCCTGGAGCGGGCGGCCGACCACGGCTGGCATGTCGCCGTCATCGGCCCCGACCGGGATCTGAACCTCGGATGGAGCAACGCCGTCGGCCGGGGGGTGCCCCATGCCCTCGGCTGAGACGCGCCGCGCCTCGCGCCGCGGCGGCGAACGGCTGCTGGCGTTCGCGATCCTCGCGGCGCTGCTTGCAGCGCTCCTGCCGGTGGCCCGCGTGGTCGAGTCCGGCATCTGGCTCGTCGGAGCCCTCCTGCTGTCGACCCTCATCCTCGCGGCCGGCTACAACGCGCGCAGGTTCAAGCTGCCGGCGATCGCGGTGACGCTCATCGAGGCGGCGGTGTGGGTCGTGTTCATGACCCTGGTGTTCCTGCCCGAGACGGCGCTGCTGTGGGTGATCCCGACGCTGGACACCTTCCGCGCTGTGCCGCTGCTGGTGTCGACCGCGATGGAGGAGATCACGCTGGGCGCCGCTCCCCTGGAGCCGAGTCTGTCGCTGGCGTTCGTCGTGATCGGCGCGATGGGACTGCTCACGATCATCATCGATCACGTCGTGGTGACGGCGCGGATGCCGCTGCTCGCCTCCGTCGGCATCGTCGCGGTCTCCCTCATCCCGGCGATCGCCGTGCCCGGTGACATCGACGTCATCGGCTTCGTCTTCCTCGCCATCACGATCCTGTTCCTCATCCGCTCCGAGACGCGCTCGCGCGAGAAGCCGCTCGAACGCGAGGCGGAGCGCACAGCGGGAGTGCCGGCGACCGCGATCGGCATCGGCGCGATCGCCATCGTGATCGCGGTGATCGCGACGCCCGTGCTGCCGCAGCCCGCACGGGCAGGGGCGGGCACCGGGCCGGGCGCCGGCATCGATGCGACCCTCGCGCTCGGCGACGACCTGCGTCGCCCGCAGGACATCGAGGTGATCAGACTCCGCACCGACGCGCCGGCGGTGCCGTACCTGCGCGCCACGACCCTCACGCGGTTCGAGGGCGGGGTCTGGGAGCCCGATCACGCGCAGACCATCTCACTGACCAGCGATCGCGCGTTCGGCGACATCGACCTCGACGACGACATCAAGGCCACGGAGTACACGACCAAGATCGAGGTCACGAACCTCGACTCGGTGTGGGCGCCGGTGCCGTACCCGGCGATCGAGGTCACCGGTCTCGACGGACTGTGGGGCGCGGTGCCCTACAACCACACCGTCGCGAGCTCGAGCGCGACAACGAGGGGCCAGTCGTACGAGGTCGTGTCGGCGCAGCCGCGACCGTCGCTCGAGCAGGTGCGGGAGCACGTGGCCGGCGGCAACCAGGTGCGCGAGGAGACGATGGCGGTGCCCGCCGACATCCCGCCGATCATCGGACAGCTGGCCGCAGAGGTGACCGCGCAGGCCACGACCGACTACGACCGGCTGATCGCCCTGCAGCGCTGGTTCCGGGGCGGCGATTTCGCGTACTCGCTGGATGCCCCCGTCGACGACGGCTTCGACGGCAGCGGCGCCGACGCCGTGGCGAAGTTCCTGGAGGTGCGCAAGGGGTACTGCATCCACTTCGCCTCCGCCTTCGCACTCATGGCGCGCACGCTCAATATGCCCTCCCGCGTCGTCGTCGGGTACCTCCCCGGCGAGCCGACGACCGACAACATCGATGGCCAGCCGGTGTACTCGGTGTCGAGTTCGCAGCTGCACGCCTGGCCGGAGGTCTACTTCGACGGCATCGGGTGGATCCCGTTCGAGCCGACGACCAGCCTCGGCGTGCCGACGTCGTTCGCGTCGGCCACCGCCATCGGCGGTGTCGGCGCCGACGCGCAGAACCCCACGCCGGGAGCCACGCCGTCGCCGTCGGCGTCGGCCGATCGCAGCCGGATCGATCCCGACCAGCAGCGACGGGAGGCGTCCGGCGCATCCTCGCGCACCGCGATCGACCCGGTGCCGCTGGTCAGCGTCCTGCTCGCCGTGCTGGCGCTGCTGGCGCTGCCCTTCGTCGGACGGGAGCTGCGTCGCCGCCAGCAGGACGCCGCCGCCCGTCGCGGCGACGCTGCCGCGGCCTGGCAGTCGGTGCAGGATGCGGCGATCGACGTCGGCATCGAGGTGCCCTCCAGCGAGACGCCGCGCGCCTTCGCGCGCCGGCTCATCGCGGAGCACGGGGTGCCGGCATCCGACATGAACACGGTGCTCATCGCGATCGAGCGCGTCAGCTACTCCCGTGCGGGCACGCGTTCGTACTGGATGGGGGATGCCGCCGCCGACGCCGCCGCCTCGGTGCGGGTCGCGCTGCTGGCCTCGGTGCCGCCGACGCGCCGCATCCTGGCGCTGTGCGCGCCTCGTTCGCTCGTGATCCGGCCGGGGAGCGTATTCGCCGGCAGCGCCCCGGTTCGGGCGAGGTAGCGGAGCAGGGTAGGATGGTCGGCGGCCCTCCGGGGCCTCCTGGAGGATTCGCCTAGTGGCCTATGGCGCACGCTTGGAAAGCGTGTTGGGTGCAAGCCCTCGGGGGTTCGAATCCCCCATCCTCCGCCATCCGAAAACCGCCCCTGACCTGCGAAAAACAGGTCAGGGGCGGTGGTCACCCCCGGGCCATGCGAAGTCTTCATGCACAGCGCCACACGACGCCGGCGATCACGAGGGTCCCGCCGCTCAGCCGGGAGCTTCTTCGGCTCTCACGCGGATCGCGGATGGCTGGATCGTCACCGTGAATGCGCGCGTCTCGCCGACCTCCTCACCGTCGATCTCGAACGCGAGCGCCTCCGGAAGGGTGACAGCGACCTTGACCGCGCGGCCGTGATGGGTGGAGTCGGTGTCCGTCACCTCGTCCGACGACTGGATGAATCGCCTCAGACCGTTGTCCCAGAGCATCGTCTTCAGCGTGCCCAGCCACTGCGCCAGCCCCTCCGGACTCAGCACGAGAAAGTCCAGCTCTCCGTCTGACGGGTCCGCCTCGGGGAGAAGCCGCATCCCGCCCTGAAGGGCGCCGCAGTTCGCGACCAGGAACGTGTGACCCTCTTGCGCTTGCGGCATCCCGTCATCGGTCGAGAGGGTGAAGGAGACGACGTCGCTGGCCGACCAAGCCCGCCCGAGCGACTCGACGTATGCGAGCCACCCCGCCTTGTCTTTGAGGTCGTCATCGGTCTCGGCCAGCATCTGGGCGTCCAGGCCGAACCCGACCATCACGACGAAGGCGTGCCGCTCAGACCCGTCCTCCCGCTCCAGCTCCACCCACCCGACGTCGACCGGGCGCGCTCCACCGGCCAGGGCCGGTTCGAACGCCGCGGGAACGTCATTGAGGGGGATGTCGAGGTTGCGCGCGAAGAGATTGCCGGTGCCGAGCGGGATGATCGCCATCTCCAGGTCGGCTGACGTGTCGGCGAGGTGCTCGGCCACGGCCCGGACGGTGCCGTCGCCGCCGGCGACGATCAGCAACTCGGCACCCGCCGCGATCGCCGCCTCGGCGACGCCCTGTCCGGGATCCTCCTCCGCGGTCTCCCACCACCGCAGGTTCTCGATCGAGGTCGTTCCGGTGGCGTGCGCGAGTCCCGCTTCGAGGACGTCGCGCTCGATCTTGGACGGGTTCCAGATGATCGCGGCGCGCATCTCAGGAGGCCTTCTTCGCCTTCTCGTGACCGAGGTCGGCAGCGATGTCGGGAACGTACTTGAATTGATCGGCAGGCGGTCGCTCGTAGTCGTCGGCCTCGGGGCGATCGGGGATCGACACCTCGTCCAGCTCCACCCGCCCGTGGGGGATGCGACTGAGCAGATGACTGATCACGTTGAGGCGAGCGCTCCGCTTGTCGTCGCTCTCGACGGTCCACCACGGCGAGCCCGCGGTGTCCGTCGCGGCGAACATGGCGTCCTTCGCACGGGAGTAGTCCTCCCAGCGCAGGATCGACTCGAGGTCCGTCGGCGACAGCTTCCATCGACGCATCGGATCACCGACGCGGGAGGCGAAGCGCGCCTGCTGTTCGCGGTCGGACACGGAGAACCAGTACTTGATCAAGATGATCCCGTCCTCGATGAGCAGGTTCTCCACGATCGGGGCCTGACGCAGGAATTCCTGGTACTCCTCGTCGGTGCAGTACCCCATGACCCGCTCGACGCCCGCGCGGTTGTACCAGGAGCGATCCATCAACACGATCTCGCCACGGGTCGGCAGGCGCTCGATGTAGCGCTGGAAGTACCACTGCCCCCGCTCCTTCTTCGTCGGCTTCTGCAACGCGACCACGCGCGCGTGCCGCGGGTTCAGGTACTCCATCACTCGCTTGATCGCGCCGCCCTTGCCCGCTGCGTCGCGACCCTCGAAGATCACGAGCACCCGCTCCCCCGACAACGCCACCCATTGCTGCAGCTCCACCAGCTCGGTCTGCAGCCGTTCCAGCTCCGCCTTGTACAGGCGTTTGTCGAGGCGCGCCACCGACGACTTCTTCACACTCTTCTTCGACATCACTTCTCTCTCGATCGCGCCGACACGTCACATCCGCGCGTAGCGGGCGCGGGCGAAGCAGAACAGTCCGTAGATCACCAGTCCGGCGCCGACGATCCACAGGATCACCGCCCCGAAAGGAAGAGTGGCCAGGGAGCGCAGGGCGGCGTCCAGCCCCCCGGCCTCCTCCGGGTGGTGTGTCAGTGCGGCGACGACGAAGAGCACCCCGGTGACCGCGATGGCGATCCCCTTCGCGACGTAGCCGACGACACCGAACGTGACGATGCCTTTCGCCGCCACGCCTTCGGGGAGGACGAGATTCTTCTCGAACCCGCGGGTGGCTCCCCGCACGATGAACGCGATGCCGATAGCCCCGACGATCAGGCCGATGACGACGAGCAGGACGACCCCGGCCGGCGTCGCGAGCAGCTTCGCACTGAAGCTCTGCGAGGACTCCGAGGAATCCGACTGGCCTCCCAGGGCATAGACCAGCGCGGTCCACGCGATCGCGAGGTAGGCGATGGCCGTGCCCACGAACTTGACGCGATGCCCCCATCGCTTCTTCGCATCAGCATCCCGCTCGAGAAAGGCATCGGCGATCTGCCAGACCGCCAGCGCCGACAGACCCAGCGCGATGACCCACAGCAGCAGCACGCCGACGGGCGTCTGCCGAATCTGCTCCATCGCGCCGCTCTGATCAGCCTCACCGCCGCCGCCGGTCACGAATGAGATCGCGACGACACCGATGACGATATGGACGACGCCGAGGACGACGTAGCCGATACGCGCGATCGTGCGGAACACGGTCGAGCCTTCGGTCGCCCGTGCAGCCGCTTCGGGTGTGCTCATCGCCGAAGCGTATCGAGTCGGATCTGACCGAAACAGAGACTGGATTTCGGCCGAAGAGTGTGCAGTCGGGCACCCGCGGCTCGCCGCAGCGGCCACGCCTGCCAAGATGGCGACGTGCAGCCTCCTCATGAGCGTCCCGACATCTCGCGGCTCGTTCCCGTGATCGTCGGCGCCGCCGCCGCCATCGTGGTGATCGTCATCCTCTGGCTGGTGACCTCGCTCCGCCGTGACCAGCCGTTCCCGGTCGACGTGTGGTGGCACGACCTGATGGTGGCGAACCGGACGGATGCGGGCATCGTCCTGGCGTGGATCCCGGGTGTTCTCGGCGGCCCCGTCCTGGCCATCGTCACCGGCTTGGCGGTGGTGGGAACGTTGCTGCTGCTGCGCTGGTGGTGGGCCGCCATCACCGTGACCGCGACCCTGGTGCTGTGCATCGGGATCGCCGCTCCCCTCGCGAGCGTCGTGGGACGGATCAGGCCTGAAGACTCGCTCGCCGAGGCCGTACCCACCTCCTACCCCTCGGGGCACGTGGCCTTCGCCACCGCACTCGTCACGGTTCTGGCGCTGCTGTTCCGACACTGGCTCTGGTGGACGCTCGGCGCGATCTGGGTCCTCTGGATGGCCTGGAGTCGCACCTACCTCGCGGCGCACTGGCTCACCGACGTGATCGGGGGGATGCTCCTGGGGGTGGCAGTCGCCCTCCTGACCTGGGCGATCGTGGAGACCGTCCGCCGACGACGCGCGTCCCGCGCTGCCGACGCGGCTGACGCGCCTGTCAGCGTGAGCGACGAGTAGCCGACAGCCCACAGCGCCCTTCGGCCGAGACCACGGCGTCGTGACGGAACCGGTGCGATTCGTCGTCGACGGTGAATCGTTCGACGTGGTCGGAGACGGCAGTACGGTCCACCCCACCTGAGGCGGCGGAGCCGCCGAGGACGGCAGACGCTCGAACCGTGAACGAGATCAAGATCGGATACGCCCGCCCGTCGACGCTGTGAGCGGGATGTCTCCGCCCAGCGTCACGCGTCGGGGGCGTGCCTCAGAGCTGCCGCCCGCCGAGCTCTCGGTTGTTCGTGCACGGTCGGGGATCGGCGTCGGGCGTTGTCGGTGTCGGTTCGTATCGTCGCTCATGTGATTCGTCGTGTGTGTGGAAGTGGTCGTCCCCTGGTCGCGATTCACGGGTTCGGGGTCGACCATCGCATCCTGCTGGGTCTGGAGGACATGGTGGGAGCGGCTGAATGGCGGCGAATCTACATCGATCTTCCATGGGTAGGGGGTGCTGCGGCGGACGAGGTCTCCAGCGCGCAGGAGGTCGCGGACGGCGTGTGTGCGCAGCTCCGTGAGCATCTGGGTGAGGAGCCGTTCGCCGTGATGGGCAGTTCCTTCGGCGCCATGATCGCCCGATACGTGGCCCATGAGCTGCGTGGGCAAGTTCTGGGACTGGCCACCCTCGCCGGCGTCGTGGAAGCGTCCAGCGACAAGCGGACGTTGCCGACGCGCCAGGTGACCCATCCTGATGCGGATGTCGTCGCGTCCGCGGGCGAATTCCGCGACGACTTCGAGGCCGTGAGCGTCGTTCAGACCGTCGCCACGCTCGCCGCGTTCAACGACTACGTGCTACCGGGACTTCGCAGTGCGGATTCGACTGTGATGGAAAGGATCGCGTCGAGCTATTCGTTGAGCATCGAGCCAGAGGCTGCTCACCCGGCGCCGTTCGACCTTCCTTCCCTGCATGTGTTCGGGCGCCAGGACGACGTCGTCGGTTACGAAGACGGTTGGAGGTTGCGCGACCACTACGTGCGAGGCACCTATGCCGTGCTCGATGCGGCCGGTCACAACGTTCATCTCGAGCAACCCGGAATCACGGCAGCGCTTGTCCAAGACTGGCTTGAACGGATGACGATCACGGCGCGGTGAGCATCACGGATGGGGGCATAGTGCGGATCGGCTTGCCGCACCGCGATACTTCCACCCGGTGACCGCACAAGTGAGGCTTCGCGTCGGACTGAAGGACATCTTCGCGATCGCCGTGCGAGCCGCGGGCTGCAAGGTCTCAGGGATCACGTGGCGCAAGGGGACCCGCGGGACAGCGCCTGACCCGTGAGCGGAGCGTGAGCAATCAGACGATCCGCGTACGGAAACCGTCGAGATGACGGCGGACGCCGTCGCGGCACGCGATGGTGAGGTCATGTTCCACAATCGCCCCACCGTCACCGTCGCCTCGCCGCGCGGAGCCTGGGGGTTGTACGAGAGGTCGGTCGGCCGGTACGGCCTCATCTCCGAGCGCCTGCGCGTGCTTCCGCCCGACACGACCGACCACGAGCGTCGCGTGTGGTCAGCGCTGCGGATCTGGCCGGTCGTGGGTTTCCTGATCGCGATCGCCGTCGCACTCATGACCGATCCGCTGCTGGGCAGCTTCGCGGCGCTGCTGGCCGCCGCGGTCCTGTGGCTCGGCCCGCTTCTGTGGTTGTGGAAGACCGCTCGACCCTTCGTCGGTCGCATCCACGAGGCGTGGGCCGGCCGGTCGATCGTCGGCATCGAGGATGTCGACCGCACACGGCTGCGGCGGGTCGCGGCAGAGCTCGCGGTCGCCGAATCGTGGTTCCACGCCGGACGCCTCGACGAAGGTCAGTTCGCGCGGTGTGGGCGGACGCGTATCGGCAGGTGAGCAACATCGCCACGCAACCGGTCACGGCGCCCCAGGACAGGCGTGCAGCGTGATCCGGGCAGGCCGCGTTCGAGGGCTGCCGAACGACCGGTGGACGTCAGTCGGCCTCGTCGTTCGCGGCGGCTTCGATCCAGTCGATGGCGGCATCCGACAGCTGCACGCCTTCCGCGACGTCGTCGCTCGCCGTCGCCGCCGCGGCGATGTCGGCGGAGCCGCCGGCGGCGATGATCCTGTCGAGGATCGCCGGAGTGAGCGGCTCGCCGTTGTGATCGACCAGCCAGTCCTTGGTGTCGGCGTCGAGCTTCGACCACCAGTCGCTGATGTCCATGCCTGAACTCTCGCACCACGACCGGCCGCGGGGAAGCCGGTCCTTCACGGCGATGACGTGCAGGTCGACCTTCGAGGCGTGCGAGATCGCGTTCAGCGCGGAACGAGCTCCGAGAGCAGCCGCACGACGCGGGTCTTGATCTCGTCGCGGATGGGGCGGACGGCGTCGATCGCCTGGCCCGCCGGATCGTCGAGCTCCCAGTCCTCGTAGCGCTTGCCGGGGAAGATCGGGCATGCATCGCCGCAGCCCATCGTGATGACGACATCCGATTCCCGGACGGCATCGACGGTCAGCACCTTCGGTGTGATGCCGGCGATGTCGATGCCCTCCTCGGCCATCGCCTGGACGGCGACGGGGTTGATGGCGTCCTTCGGCGCGGAACCCGCGGAGAGCACTTCGACGCCGTCTCCTCCGAGCTCGCGCAGGTATCCGGCGGCCATCTGCGAACGCCCCGCGTTGTGCACGCAGACGAACAGGACGGTGGGCTTGTCACTCATGGCGGCCTCGCTTTCTCTTGAGAGAAAGCATAGACCCTGATCTATCTATTCTGCGGAGTTGGTGGGTGAACCGTCGTCGACGAGCTCAGCCAGGAGCCCCCGCACGCGAGCCTCGATGTCGACACGGATCTCTCGGATCTTCTCGGGCGACTTACCGACCGGATCCTCGAGCTCCCAGTCCAGGTAGCGCCGGCCGGGGTAGATCGGGCACGCGTCGCCGCAGCCCATCGTGACGACGACGTCCGCCGCGCGCACCGCTTCGTCGGTGAGCGGCTTGGGGAACTCGGCGCCCAGCGGCACCCCGATCTCCTCGAGCGCCGCGACGATCCCATGGCGCACGTCACTCGCCGGCGCCGACCCGGCCGTGCGCACGGCCACGCGATCGCCGGCGAGCTGGCGGAGGATCCCCGCCGCGATCTGCGAACGACCGGCGTTCTGCACGCACACGAACAGCACGCTGGGCACGGGGCGGGTTGTCGCGCCCTGCGCGCTCAGCGCATCCAGGCGCGCGGCGGCGAACGATGCGGTGCGGCTCGCGAGCATCGGCGACTCCGACCTGCTCGCCAGCAGCTCGTAGCTCTCGACGACTTTCGCGCGCACCGTCTCGGGACCGAAGACCCCGCGGAAACGGATGGCGAGGTCGCTCGCGATCCGCTCGATGTCGGGATGCGGCGCGGTACGGACGCCATCGCCGAGCAACGCGTCCACGCGCTCGGCCTGGGCGGCGGCGATCGAGTACCAGACCCGGCGCCCCTCCGGCTCCCGCACGACGATGCCGTCGTCGTGCAGCGCCTTCATGTGGTGACTCACCGTGGGCTGGCGCAGGTCGAGCGCTTCCGCGAGCCGACCCACCAGGGCTCGCCCGCCGTCGGCATCGCGGATCAACCGGAGGATGCGCGCACGCGTCGGGTCCCCCAGCGAGGTGAGGTCGCCCGGACCATTCATAGACGCGAGTCTATCTACCCTGCCCGATGTGGCGGCCGGCGAGACCGCGGGCATGGCGCCCGAGTCGCGTGACCGTCCACTCCCCGCCCGACTGTTCGATCCACCCCAGATTCGCCAGCTGCCAGAGCAGCTGTCCCGCGATCCGAGGCAGACGTCGAACGTGAGCGGGCGAGAGCGACGCGGGCCCGGCGCACCACGACCGCGCGACGTCGTCAGCGCCGCCGGCACCGCCGCCGTCGACGATCGCGAGGACGGTCAGACGGGGTTCGGTGAGGTAGCGGCGGATCGTCGCATCATCCATGCTCAGCCGCTCTGCACACGACGACTGCGTCGCTCGATCAGCAGCGTGTCGCGCCAATGGCCGGCGTGAGGACCGGCATCCGATCGCGCGATGCGTTCGCGTCGGCCGACGACGCGGAACCCCGCCGCTTCATGCAGTCGGAGACTCGCCGCGTTCTCGGGGAAGATGCTCGACTGGATCGTCCAGATCCCCGCGCCCTCGGCGGCGTCGATGAACGCGTCGAGCAGGAGGCGGCCGATGCCCTGGCCGCGCACGCGACGATCGACGTAGACCGAGTGCTCGACGACGCCACGGTAGGCCGGGCGAGTCGAGACGGCGGATGCCGCCACCCAGCCGATGACGATCCCCTGCGCGTCGACGGCGACGAGCCGCAGGGCGGGCAGCTTCCCGCCGTCGAACGTCGACCAGGTCGGGGTGGCGACCTCGAAGGTCGCCTCCCCGTCGGCGATCCCCTGCGCGTAGATCGCCTCCACCGCCGGCCAGTCCGCCGGCGACATCTCCCGCACGCCCGTCACGAGCAGCATCCGCCGCCGTTGCCTGCGTCGGTGGAGCAGACCCCTGTCGCCGGAAGGACGAGTTCGACGTTCGCTGCGGAGGCGGTGTCACCGGCGAGCCACGCGGCCACGGAACGCACCTGCTCGTAGCCGGTGGCCAGGAGGAAAGTCGGCGCGCGGCCGTAGGACTTCATCCCGACGATGAAGAATCCCTGTTCGGGATGGGTCAGCTCGCGGAAGCCGTGCGGCTCGACGGTTCCGCACGAGTGGACGTTCGGGTCGATGAGGGGCGCGAGCCGCTTGGGCGCCTCGACGATCTCGTCGAGCTCGAGGCGGATCTCCCGGAGCATCTGCAGGTCGGGCCGGAAGCCCGTCGCGTTCACGACGACGTCGGTCTCGTGGGTCACCAGCTCGCCGTGACGATGCCCGATCAGGTGCACCGCGGCATCCGTCCGGCCTGCGCGGATGATCTCGAAGCCGTCCAACAACGCTATGTCGCCGCGTTCGACGGCCCGGTCCACGCGGCTGCCGAGGTTCGCCCGGCCGATCAGCTCGTCATCCGGCGAGGAGGAGACGCGCACCGCCTTCGCATTGCGGATCAGCCAGGTCACCGTCGTCCCCGCTTCCTCCCGAGCGAGCCTGCCGAGGGCGAGCAGCGTGTTCGCGGCGGAGTGCCCGGCACCGACGACCGTCACCCGCCGGCCGGCGAACGCGGCGCGATCCCTGCCGAGGACATCGGGGAGCGCGGGGGTGACGCGATCGGCGATGTCGGCCATCCCGAGCAGCTCCAGCCCGCTCGAAGAGAGGGAGTTGGGAGACAGGTACGTGCCGGATGCGTCGATCACCGCGCGCGCGGCGACATCCTCCACCTCGCCGCTCGCGGTCCGGATCCGCAGCGCGAAGGCCGTGGCGGCGCGGCGGGCGCTGCGGGTGCGGTCCATTCCCTCGCGGGTCACGCCGATCACCTCGACGCCGGTGCGGATGCGCGGGGCGATCTGTTCGAGGGCCGCCAGGGGCGCCACGTACTCCTCGACGAGCTCCGCCCCCGTCGGCGCGCGCTCAGGTTCGGGCAGCTCCCACCCCTGTTCTTCCAGAAGGCGGCGCGACGCCGGATCCACCAGGTGCTTCCACGGGGAGAACAGCCGGGTGTGGCCCCACGAGCGCATGCTGGCCGCGACCTCATCGCCGCATTCGAACACGACGAAGTCGATGCCGCGCTCGACCAGATGCGCCGCGGCGGCGAGCCCGATCGGCCCGGCGCCGATGATCGCGACGGGCAGGGTCGAGAGCCGGCCGGCTTCAACGACGCGGGGCGTCAGGTCGAGCAGGGTCACAGGGTCCTCCTGGAGATATCGATGAACTTCGATACCCGATTCTGAACCCACGTATCGACAACTGTCAATATCGACTACTCTCGATATATGACCACGATGCTCGACGTGACGGACGTCACCGCCGGCGCGTGCTGCACACCACTGGTACGCGAGCCGCTGTCCGCGTCCGAGGCGGAACAGCTCGCCACGACCATGAAGGCGCTGGCGGATCCGACCCGTCTTCGCCTGCTGTCCATCGTGGCCGCTTCGGAGGACTCCGAGGCGTGCGTGTGCGATCTCATCGAACCGGTCGGGCTCAGCCAGCCGACGGTGTCGCACCACCTGAAGATCCTGACGAACGCGGGGTTCCTGACCCGCAGCAAGCGCGGCACCTGGGCGTACTTCACGCTCGTGCCGGGCGCGCTCGACCGCATCTCGCAGCTCCTCGTCGCATCGTGACGCAGACCGCACGCCCCGCCGTCGGAGGCACCCGAGGCTGACGGAAGGGCTTCCACCCAGCCGCGCCGGCTTGCGCCCGGCGCGCGATCACTGGACGGTCATCACCGACTGCTCGTTGGTCTCGGTGTCACACGTGGTGATACGCCACACCGCCGCATCCCCTTCCATGACCCGCGTGAGTTCGATGATGAGCGGACTCGGCCACTGTTCGCCCGACAGCTGAGCGGCGTCGTACGCGCTGATGCCCAGCGGCTGCTGCTCGGCCTCGGTGAGCTCCACCTCGTGGGTCGCGACAGGCGTCAGCGTGCGAACGTCGACGAGCGACTCCTTCCCGGCACTCGGATCGTCGACCCGCTCGCCCCACGGGTCGTTCGCGGTGTCGGCGCTCCGAAGCCGCCAGACCCATTGCGCGTCCACATACTCCAACCGCAGGCCGACGATGCTCCCGCCGACCGCGGACGACTCCCCCGGCAGGGATTCCAGGAAGTCGGTCGGCCATGAGAGCTCGGGCGGAAGGCACGTGCCGGGGTAGTCCGCTCCGACCGCATCAGGCGGGTTCGGGACCGTCGCACAGCCCGCGCCGAGCACGGTCAGGGCGATGATCGCCGACCCGACGGCCAGGAACCGCCCTCGCGCGGCTCCCCGTCCGCCGCTGCCGATGCGTTGCGGGCTGTGCTCCATCCTGCTCCTTTCATGCTCGTTCGGAACGTCATCCGGCTACCCGCCGGTGAAGGCGCTCGTCCAGATCTCGGCTCCCGCGGCTTTGCAGGACTCGAAGACGACACGGCGCGCGGAGTCCCACTCGTCCGATCCGATCTGCGCCCCGCCCGCGCTCGCCAGCGGGACCGACGGCGCTGCTGCCTGCAGGCCCGCCACGGCCTCGCTGACGGCCCCTTCACCTCGCGTGGGAACGCGGTCGAGTACCCGCACCGCCAGGCGGTACCAGCTCTGCTGCTCCTGCACAGTCATCCGGCCCTGGCTCGTCCCGACGTCGGCGTTGAACGTGATCGACACGACGTCGCCGATCCCCTCGCAGGTCTCGGCATCAGTGACGGACGTCGCCGCGGACGCGGACGCCGTCGGCGTGGGCGTGGATCCGGCGGCCGCGGCACCGTGGTCCGTCGCGCATCCGGCCAGCATCAGAATGAACGCGATCGCGACAGAACCGATCGCCCCACGCGGCCGCGTTCCCCCGCTCGTTCTCACGCGGTTGGCTCCGCGAGGGGATCCGGCATGTATGCAGCCAGATCGATGGTCATCGTCTCCCCGAGCTCGATTGCGGCCGGGTCGATCGACGGTGTGCTCATCGGGTGCTCCCTTCCTGTTCGAGCCGCCCGGGCGCACCAGCGACGCCCCGGGCGGGAGCGGGGTCTCGACGGAAGGCCCGATGACATCGAGGCCCCGCTCCGGCTGTCGCCCGTCGATCCGGTCGAGAGTCCCGATCTCTCATCCCCGCGACGTCGCGGCGTCAGCTGTCTCCACACTCCCACCACGCGACGCCACTCGTCTGAGCAGGTGACCCATGGCCGAGCACACCTGCACCGGCGGGCCGCTTGTGCGTCGCCTGCCCCGGTTGCCTGTGTCTGCGCGGCGGGGCACGCCGCCGTGGACGCCGACCGGCGACGGGCGATGCCCGACCGAGCCTCCACCGGCGGCCGAAGGCGGTCGACGAAGTTCATCCAAATGGACGAAGAATCGCGATCCACCCGGATCCCCTGCGGCGGGAAACCGGCGCCGACCGGGACACGAGCCCGACATCGGCCGGGTCGATGCCAACTAGTGTCATGGGCGTGACCGCATCCGACTCCGCCCTGGACGGCGGCGCGCGCACGTCGGCGCGGCCCGCCGACGCCCCTGCGGTCGCGGACCGGATCCTGGCGACGCGGCGGTCCGCCCTGATCCTTGCGCTCACGGTGTTCGCGACGACGACGGTCCAGGTTCTCATCGAGCCCATCGCCGTGCTCATCGAGGGTCAGGTCGAGTGGCCGCTCGTGCTTTCTCCGCCCGCGATGTTCTCGATCCTCACCCTGGGATGTGCGGTGCAGGCGGGCGCGTTCCTGCTGAGTGACCGGCGGCCAGAGGCCACGGTCGTGATCGTCACCGTCGTCTACATCGGGCTCGCCGTCGGCCTTGCTGTGCCTTCGTGGCTGATCGGCATGTATCTGGTCATCACGCTCGCGCTGTTCCTGCTCGCCGCGCGCAGGCCGCTCGCCGTGTCGATCGTGTGGCTGACGGGCGCGGTGGTGGTTCCCGTGACGACGTTGATCGTGTGGATCTCGACGCTGGGCATGACGGCCGGCGCCGCCGTCAGCTGGCTGACGACGGAGGCGGTCCGGCTGGCGGCACCGGCGATCGCCGGAACGGCCCTGGGTGTGTGGTGCAAGCAGACGCGACGGGTGAGCCTCGCCCGTGCTCGCGCGGAGGCCGCGCAGCAGGAGCACGACAAGCGTGTCGAGGAGGCCGAGCAGCGGGAGCGGACCCGGATCGCGCAGGAGCTTCACGACGTCGCCGGGCAGCACCTGGCCGGGCTGATCACCCTCGCCGACGCCGCGCTCACGATCGCACCCGCAAGGCCGGAGGACGCGCTGCAGCTGGTCGAGGAGGTGCGCGACGAGGGCCGCTTCGCCGCCGCGAGCCTCGCCGGAGCGCTCGCCGACCTGCGGGCGGTCGGCACCGAGCCGCGGGAGATGACGCGAGACCTGCGTCAGGTCGACGAGCTCTTCGCGTACTGGGACAAGCGCGGGGTGAACATCCGGCTTGCGACGACCGGACCCGTCGAGGAGCTTCCCGCCGTCGTCTCGGCGACCGCGTACCGGTGCACCCAGGAAGCGATCACCAACGCCGCCAAGCACGCGCCCGGCTCCGAGGTCGACGTCGAGATCGCCGCTCGCCCCCACCGCCTCGAGGTGGCCGTCGCGAACGGGGCGCCGACGTCGGGAACTCCCCCGATCGCGGGTCTCGGACTGGGGTGGGGACTCAGCGGCATCCGCGAACGCATCGATCTGCTGCGGGGCACACTCGCGTTCGGGGCGACGCCGGAGGGCGGCTGGCTGGTGCGGTTCGTCGTCCCGGTCGCCCACGCCGACGGAGAGTGAGCCGATGACAGCCCGCCCCGCCCCGATCCGCGTCCTCATCGCCGACGACAACCGCTCCGTGCGGAAGGGGCTGCGCCTGCAGCTGGAGGCCGCCGGCGGCGTCCACGTCCTCGGCGAGGTCTCCAACGGCGTGGATGCCGTCACCGTCGCGCGCCGCGAGCGCGCCGACGTCGTGCTCATGGACCTCCAGATGCCGGGGATGAGCGGGGTCGAGGCCACCCGGGAGCTGACCCGGTCGGCGACCGAGCCGCCGATCGCCGTCATCGTGATGACGAGCTACGCCGTCGACGCCTACGTGACGGACGCGCTCGACGCCGGCGCGATCGGGTACCTGCTGAAGAGTCACGACTCCGATCAGCTGCTGGCGGCGATCCACGCGGCGATGCGCGGGGAGGCTCTCCTCTCGGGTCGCGTCGCCACCCCTGTCCTCCGGGAGTTCGTGCGTCGAGGCGCGGCGACACCCGACCTCGTCGCCCGCCTCTCGGCTGCGGAGCGGCGCGTGGTGTCGGTGCTCTCGAGCGGGACCACGAGCAACGAGCAGATCGCGGAGCGCCTGGGCGTGTCGGTGCACACGGTGCGCTCCCAGATGCAGTCGGCCCTCAAGAAGGTCGGCCTGGAAGACCGGACCCAGCTCGCGCTGTGGGGTGCCCGCAACCATCTCGACCGGGATGCCGAGTCCCTCCTCTGAGCGCACACTCACCGCGGCGAGGCGGGATCCGCCCGAGCGGACCCCCGGCGATTCCGTGGCAGAGTTGAAGGACCCCCGCACCTGAGGAGACTCCGCACATGACCGATCGCCGGCGAACCGCGCCGACCTACCAGCGCAACGCGTTCGCGCCCGGTCTGCTCGCGGCGATCGCACTGTTCCTCGCGCCGCTGTTCATCGGCGGCGAGTGGTTCATCTACGTCCAGTACGTGGTCGCGATCCTCGCGATCATCGTCGGCTGGTTCGCCGTCCAGGCGAAGCAGTGGTGGTGGCTCCCGGTGTTCGCGGCGATCGCGGTGATCTGGAACCCGGTCTTCCCGTTCCCGTTCTCCGGTCCGGTGTGGACCGCCGCCCAGCCCGCCGCGGCCGTCGTGTTCCTCGTCGCGGGGGCGATGATCAAGACCGAGCGCCGCTGACCGCTGTCACCCCGCGGGGTGGTGCTCGGCATCCTCGTCCTCGAGCAGCATCCCGACCGACGTGGCACAGGCGTCGCCGCGCCACGCCTCGATCCCCTCGCGCACCGCGAAGAAGGCGATGACGATCCCGGCGGCCGCGTCGGCCCACCACCAGCCGAGCAGGCTGTTGAGCACGAGACCTCCCAGCACGGCCGCTGACAGGTAGGCGCAGATGAGCGTCTGCGCGGAGTCGGCCACCGCCGTCGCGGAGCCGAGCTCGCGCCCGGCCCGCCGCTCCGCCAACGAGAGCGCCGGCATGACCACCACGCTCACGGCCGTCAGGACGATGCCGACGACGCTGTGCTCGGCCTCGACGCGGAGCACCAACGTGAGCACCGAGGTGACGGTGACGTACGCCGCGAGCGCGAAGAACGCGATCGCGATGACCCGCAGCGTGCCGCGCTCCCAGCGTTCGGGGTCGCGCCGCGTGAACTGCCAGGCCACGGCGGCGGCCGAGAGCACCTCGATCGTCGAGTCCAGCCCGAACGCGACGAGCGCCCCGGAAGACGCGACCGTTCCGGCGGCGATCGCGACGATCGCCTCGACCACGTTGTAGGCGATCGTGGCGGCGACGATCCAGCGCACGCGCCGGCGCAGGAGATCGCGGCGGGCGTCGGCGAGGGGCGCGGCGGCGCTCATGCGCACTCGCAAGCGGCGCCGGTGCAGCACTCGGGATCGACCGACAGGACCACCGCGAGCATCTCGTCCAGCGCCGGGGCGAGATGCGGGTCGGCCAGGCGATACGACGCCCGCCGGCCCTCCGGCGTCGCCTCCACCAGCCCGCAGCCGCGCAGGCACGCGAGCTGGTTCGACATCACCTGACGGGACACGCCCACCTCCTCGGCCAGGTCGGACGGATAGGCCGGGCCGCGACGGAGCGCGAGGAGCACGGCACTGCGAGTCGGATCGGACAGGGCGAAGCCGAGGCGCGCGAGCGCGGCCGTGTGCGACACGGTGGCGGTGGCGGAGGACATGGTCCCGATAGTACAGGGATCGCTGTATCGATACGAGCGTCGTATGCTCGCGGTGTGGCACCGATCGAGGCGGGCGAGCTCTCCGGCATCCGCCCGCGTCTGCTCGCCTTCTGCTACCAGATGCTGGGCACCCCGTTCGACGCGGAGGACGCCGTGCAAGACACCTTGGAGCGCGTCTGGCGCGCCCGAGACTCGTACGATCCCGCCCGCGGGAGCCTCACGACCTGGGCATACCGCATCGCCCGCAACGTGTGCCTCGACCGCCTGCGCGAGACGCCGCGCCGCGCCCTGCCGCGCGACCTCCAGGAGCCCGGGATCGAGGTGGGCGCGCCGCTGGTGCCCTCGCTCGACGTCCCGTGGCTGATGCCCGCGCCGGCGGGCTGGCTCGCGGCATCCGAGGTGGAGCACGCAGCCGAGCGGCGCAATGACGTGCGTCTGGCCGTCACCGCGATGCTCCAGACCCTGTCGCCGCTGCAGCGCGGCGCGTTCGTGCTGCGCGACGTCGTCGGGCTCTCCGCGGCCGAGACGGCGGCGGTGCTGGAGGTGTCGACCGCGTCGGCCAACTCCGCGCTGCAGCGGGCACGCGCGGCGATCGCCGCCGGGACGCAGCGCCCGCAGGCCCTCGCACCGACGGCGGTGGAGCGGTATGCGCGGGCGATCGAGAACGCGGATGTCGAGGCCCTGGCCGCGCTCGTGTCGGACGACGTCGTGTTCGAGATGCCGCCGGTGCGGGCATGGTCGCGCGGGCGCCCGACCTATCGCGCCTTCATGGCGGACTTCTTCCAGCGCCGCGGCACCGCCTGGGCGACGACGCCCGTCTCGGCGAACGGGCAGCGCGGCATCCTTCTGCACCGCCTCGGCGCCGAAGGCCCCGAGCCGCACACGCTGCAGCTGTTCGACGGCGACGGGTCCGGCGCGATCGGCCACGTGCTCGTCTACCAGGATCCGCGGCTGTTCGACCTCTTCGCGCAGGAGTCCGCGCCGCTGCGATGAGTTCGCGGCATCCCGCCCGTATCTCTTCATGGGAGCACCCTCGCTCCCGCGAGACGAGGAGGACGACATGGGACGAGTGATCGTCGTGCAGTACATCACGCTCGACGGCGTGACCGAGGACCCGGACGGCAGCGACGGCACGCCGTTCGGCGGCTGGGCGATGCGGTACGGACCGGAGGGCGTCGCCGGAGACAAGTTCCGACTCGGCGACATGATGCGCACGGGCGTGCTGCTGTTCGGACGCCGCACGTGGAACCACTTCGCCACGCTGTGGCCGCCGCGCGACACCCCGTTCGCGAAGGCGATGAACCAGGCCGAGAAGGCCGTCGCGACCAGCCGACCGCTGCCCGCGGACGCCTGGTCGAACTCCCGCGTCGTCGAGGGGATGCTCACCGAATGGGTCGCCGCGACCTCGGCGACGCGGGATGTCGTGGTCATCGGCAGCCGGTCCGTGGTCGACCGGCTCCGCGAGGCCGACCTGGTCGACGAGTACCGGCTCATCGCCTTTCCCACCGCCCTCGCAGCCGGCAGGCGCCTGTTCCCCGATGCCGTCGACCTCGAACTGGTGTCGGCCGAACAGGTCGGACCCGGAAGCCTCACCGTGCATCGCGCGCCGGGGCGCGTGGGCTGATCAGGCGCCGCCCGCGGACTCGGAGGTCGCCAGTCCGCGGGCGAGTGCGGCGAGGCCGTACTCGAACGCCGCGTCGACATCGCCGCCGAGGCGGAAGGCGCCGGCGAGCTCCATGTGCAGGAAGCCGGTGGCCCACGCGGTCAGCAGGCGCGCGGCATCCAGCGCGTGCTCCTCGCCGGCGATCGACGCGGCGCCGCGCACGATGGTGAGCCCCGCGCGGTCGAGCGCCTCCTGCGGCGCCACTGTGGCGAACATGAGACGGAACCCCTCGGGGCGCTCGTGCGCGAACGCCCGGTAGGCACGGGCGAGACCGTCGAGGGAGCGATCGGATGCCTCCAGCCGCGCGGTCAGGTCGTCCAGGGTCGCCACCGCCACGGCCGAGAGGAGCGCGTCGCGGTCCCGCACGCGCTTGTACAGCGACGGCGGACGCACCCCGACCCGCTCGGCGACGCTCTGCATCGTCAGGCCCGCCGGGCCCGCCTCCTCGAGGAGGTCTCGGCCGGCGCCGACGATCTCGGCCAGAGAGGTGCGTTCGGGGGTCGGCATGCGGCATCCTTCCGATGGCTATTGACAATAGCCATCATAGCTACGTACCGTAGCCATGCCAACCCTCGTCACCCCCCACCGAAGGAAACGCCATGAAGCTCGGACCGCACCTGCACCGCATCGGCAACGACATCATCGCCGCCTATCTCGTCGTGACCGACGACGGCGTGACCGTCGTCGACGCGGGGCTCCCCGGTCACTGGAAGGACCTCGTGCGCGAGCTCGAGAGCCTCGGGCTCTCCCCCGCCGACGTGCGCGGCGTCGTGCTGACCCACGGCGACAGCGACCACATCGGCTTCGCCGAGCGCCTGCGCCGCGACCACGGCGTGCCGGTCTACGTCCACGAGGCCGATGCCGAGCGTGCCCGCACCGGCACGAAGGGGAAGGTCGACGTCGGCCCCATGAAGCTCGGACCGACGACCGGCTTCTTCGCCTATGCCCTGCGCAAGCGTGCGTTCCCGACGACCTACGTCACGGAGGTCGTCGAGGTGCACGACGGCGACGTGCTGGACCTTCCCGGAGCGCCGGTGATCATCGGGATGCCGGGGCACTCCGCCGGCAGCATCGCGGTGCACGTCCCGCTCGCGGATGCGGTGTTCGTGGGCGATGCGCTGACCACCCGCCACGTGCTCACCGGGCGCGAAGGGATGCAGCCCGCGCCGTTCACCGACGACCCCGCCCAGGCGGCGGCATCCCTCGACCGGCTGGCGGGGCTGCAGGCGAGCTGGGTCCTGCCCGGCCACGGAACGCCGTGGCAGGGCTCCCCCGCCGACGTCGCCGCGGCGGTGCGAGCGGGTGCGGCCTGAGCCGCCCCGCCCGCCCCGCCGTCAGACCGGGCGCGACGCCGCGAACAGGTTCGCCGGGTCGTAGTCGAGCTTGAGCTGACGCAGACGCGCACGGGCGGTGCCGAACGCGACCGAGCGGTCGGCCGCCGGCCCGTCGATGAACGTCAGCGCGAGCGCATCGGCGCGCCACGACTCGAGCGCGGCGACACCCGCGTGGACCGCGGCCGTCGCGGCCGGAACGGCCTCGGGCACGGGCACCATCGCGATGGAGTGCACGAGGTATGCGCCCTCGAGCGAGCCGATCGCTCCGGCATGCGCGGGACGGCGGCCGACCGCTCCGCCGAGCTGGCGCAGCTCCTGCACGAACACGCCGGGGATCTGCGCCGCCTCGACGAACGCGTCGACGGCCTCCTCGGGCAGCTCCTCGAGCACGCCGTGCCACGTCACCGCCGGCGACGGCTCGGGCGGGTCCATGTGCACCGCGACCAGCGCGGGCGTCGGGATGCGGGCGAACGTGTCGATCTCGGGTGCGAGCGCGCGCAGCGGCTCCAGCACGGCGGATGCCGCGGCATCCGTGTCTTCGATCGCCCCGTCGACGACGACCACCGAGCGACCCGACAGGAACGGCGGGAGCTGCGGCAGCGGCGGGAAGTTCATGACGCGCAGCGTCGTCGTCGCCGACTCGGGGGCCGTCTTCGACCACTGCGCCCACGCGTGGGCGACCTCGGCGGCGCGCGAGGCGTCCCACAGCAGCATGCCGGCGAAGACGTCGGCGAGCGGCAGGAGGTCGATCTCGATCGCGACGACCACGCCGAACGCCCCTGCACCACCGCGCAGCGCCCAGAACAGGTCGGGGTTCTCGTCGGCGCTGGCACGCACCACGGAGCCCTCCGCCGTCACGACGTCGACCGCGCGCACCGCGTTGACTGCGAGTCCGTGGGCCCGGGCGTAGAACGAGATCCCTCCGCTGAGCATGTAGCCCACGACCGACACGTCGGCCGCGCTGCCGTGCAGCGCCGTGAGCCCGTGCGGCGCCGCCGCGTCGAGCACGTCGCTCCACAGGGATCCGCCGCGCACGCGCGCCGTGCGGCCGACCGGGTCGACCTCGACGCCGCGGAGCGACCGCAGCGACACCAGCACGGTGTGGGAGAGATCGGTCTCGCTGAGCGCACCCGCGGCATGGCCCGTCGACTGCGGCGCGACGCGCAGACCCGACAGCGTCGCGACGCGCACGACATCGACGACGTCCTCGGCGGTCTCGGGGAGGGCGACGGCGAACGGATGCTGCGCCACGGCCGTGTTCCAGGGCGTCCGGGCGGCGTCGAAGCCGGCGTCGCCGGGAAGCAGCACACGGTCGCCGAGCACGGCGCGCAGCTCGGCCGCCGCGGCGCCGGTCGCCGCGTGGGGCACGTCGATGGCGAGGTCGTTCAGGGACATGGAGAGCCTTTCGATCGGACGGTTCGCGACGGGTCGTCGAGGCCGATCCCGTCATCGTGCCCGGCGTCTGGGACACCGGCCACCCCAGCGATGAGTCGGACGGCGCCGCCCTGATACGTGGGGGCGCGAATCCGGTGCTTCAGCCCTCGAAGTCCTCGGGCTCGACGTCGTCGAGGAACCTCTTGAACTCGTCGAGGCGTTCCGAGGCGTCCGTCTCGGTGAGCACGTCCGGCACCCCGGCCTCGGTCATCACCTCGTCGGCCACCCACATCGGCGCGCCCACGCGCGAGGCGAGCGCCACGGCATCCGACGGGCGCGCGTCGATGATCCGATCGCCCAGCGCCGTCGTCAGCAGGATCTCGGCGAAGAACGTGCCGTCGTCGATGCGGGTGACCTCGACGCGCCCGACCTCGGCGCCCAGCGCGGTGAGCATCGTGCGCATGAGGTCGTGAGCGAGGGGGCGCGGCACTTCGGCGTTCTCGACCGCGACGAGGATGGAGGTCGCCTCGAGCTGTCCGATCCAGATCGGCAGCACGAGGCCGTCGCCAGGGATCTGATCCACCGGCTTGAGCAGCAGCACGTGCTGCCCCGAGGCGTCGAGGGCGACGCCGGCCACGCGCACCTGGACCATCCGTCGCTCCTTCCGCCGCGGCATCCGTTCCCGCCATCGTAGGCACCGCGTGCACACCCGGGACAGGGGGTGCGCGTCGCCCCGCGGATCACATGGTGGGGACGGTCACGGTACCCGTGGTGGCACGAGGAGCAGCAACCGCGCGCGGCACCGTCGGCCGGGCGGCGAGGGCCGCAGCGACGACCATCACCACCAGACCTGCCGCCGAGATCGCCGCGCCGATCCACACCGGCGCCGTGTAGCCGAGCCCCAGGCTGATCCCGACGCCGCCGGCCCATGCGCCCAGGGCGTTGCCGACGTTGAAGGCGCCGATGTTGGCGCCCGACGCGAGGGTCGGCGCGCCACCGGCGTAGTCCATGATGCGGCTCTGCAGCCCGGGGACGGTGCCGAACCCGAACGCGCCCATGAGCACCAGCGCGACGATCGTCGCCGGCTGCGAGCCCGCGAAGAGCGCGAAAGCGCCGAGGACCACGACCAGCGCCGCGATGAACGCGATCAAAGTCGCGTCGAGCCGCCGATCGGCGAGGCGTCCGCCCAGCCAGTTGCCGGCGACCAGGCCCGCGCCGAACAGCACGAGCAGCCACGGCACCGCGCCGGCGGAGAAGCCGCTCACCTCGGTGAGCGTGTACGAGATGTAGGTGAACGCGCCGAACATCCCACCGAAGGCCAGCACCGTCACGGCCAGCGACAGCCACACCTGGGCGGATCGGAAGGCGCGCAGCTCACGGCGCAGGCTGATGCGTTCCTGCGCGTCCGCCGTCGCCGGGACGAGGGCCGCGATGCCGGCCAGGGCGAGGACGCCGATGCCGGCGATGACCCAGAACGTCGAGCGCCATCCGAACTGCTGCCCCAGGAACGTCCCGAACGGCACCCCGAGGACGTTGGCCGCCGTCAGTCCGGTGAACATGATGGCGATCGCGCCGGCGCGCTTCTCGGGCGCGACCAGGCTCGCCGCGACGACCGACCCGATGCCGAAGAAGGCGCCGTGCGAGAGCGCCGCGAGAACGCGCCCGGTCATCGCGAGGGCGTAGTCGGGGGCGAGCGCGGTCAGCACGTTGCCCGCGATGAACAGGACCACGAGCCCCATGAGCACGGGCTTGCGAGGCAGGCGGGTCGTTGCCGCAGTGAGCCCGACGGCGCCGACGACGACGCCGAGCGCATACCCCGAGATCAGCCAGCCGGCCGCGGCCTCACTCACGGCGAAGTCTGCCGCCACCTCGGGCAGCAGGCCCATGATCACGAACTCGGTGAGTCCGATGCCGAAGGCGCCCATGGCGAGCGCGACGAGTCCGAGTGGCATGACGGGTCTCCTGTTACACTGGTGATTAGTTGCACACGCGGGATATTGCGTGAGCGAGATAAATAGTTGCACACGCGGGCTATTCGCGCAAACAACGATGCGCACGCATCGACCGTTCCCTCCAGGAGGACCCATGGGCATCGCCGACGACGCCGTCGAGGTGCGTGCGCAGGGATGGCGCACCCTCGCCGCATTGCACGGGCTCATCGAAGCAGAGCTCGAACGCGCTCTGGCGGCATCCGTCGATCTCTCGGTCGTCGAGTACACCGTGCTCGACGCGCTCAGCCGCCAGGACGGCTGGCACATGCGGATGCAGCAGCTCGCACGCGCGACCGCGCTCAGCGCGAGCGCGACCACCCGGCTCGTGAACCGCCTCGAGGACCGCGCCCTCATCACGCGCGTGCTGTGCGCCGACGACCGGCGCGGCATCTACACCGAGCTCACCCCCGCGGGGCGCGCACTGTATGAGCGCGCCCACCCCATCCACGACGAGACCCTCAGCCGCGTGCTCGCCGATGCCGCTGCGCAGCCCGAGCTCGCGCCCGTCGTCGAAGTGCTGCAGGCCGGAGTGCCCCAGCCGGCCTGAGCCGCCGCACGGTTTCATTCACCGGAATGGATGCCGCCCGCGTACCGTTGCAGACGACATGGAGCGCTTCGGAACCCTCTCGTTCGGACACTACGGCCCCCTCGGCGGCGGGCGGCAGCTCACCGCCGCCGACTCGATGCTGCAGGCGATCGACCTCGCCCAGGGCATGGACGAGCTCGGCGTCAACGGGGCGTACTTCCGCGTCCACCACTTCGCCCGCCAGCAGTCCTCGCCCATGCCGCTGCTAGCCGCCATCGCGGCGCGCACCCAGCGGATCGAGGTCGGCACCGGCGTCATCGACATGCGCTACGAGAACCCGCTCTACCTCGCCGAGGAGGCGGCATCCGTCGACCTCATCTCGGGCGGCAGGCTTGCGCTCGGCGTCTCGCGCGGGTCACCCGAGACGGTCGTGCGCGGCTTCGAGGCGTTCGGCTACACCGGCTCGGACGACCCGCGCGGCGCCGACCTCGCCCGCGAGCACTTCGACCTGTTCCTGCGGGCGATCGACGGCGAAGGACTGGCGGAGCGGGATGCCTCCTCCCCGTTCGGCACCGGAGCCACGGGCATGCAGCGCATCGAGCCGCACTCCCCCGGCCTGCGCTCACGCGTGTGGTGGGGCGCGGGCAACCGCGACAGCGCGGAGTGGGCGGGACGCGTCGGCGTGAACCTCATGTCCTCGACGCTGCTGACATCCGCCGACGGCCGGCCGTTCGATCTGCTCCAGGCGGAGCAGATCGACGCCTTCCGCGCCGCGTGGCGGGAGGCCGGGCATGCGGGCGCACCGCGGGTGTCGGTGAGCCGCTCGATCTTCCCGATCACCACCGCCGAGGAGGAGATGTACTTCGGCGGACGCCAGGACGGCGACCAGATCGGCATCATCGACGGCATCCGATCCACCTTCGGCAAGACCTACGCCGCCGCGCCTGACGTGCTGGTCGAGCAGCTGAAGGAGGATGCCGCGATCGCCGCCGCCGACACCCTCATGCTCACGATCCCGAGCCAGCTCGGCGTCGAGTTCAACCTCCGCGTCGTCGAGTCGTTCGCGAAGTACGTCGCGCCCGAGCTCGGGTGGCGTTCCACGCGCGACTGACCCTCGACCGCCCGCTGCTCGGCATCTTGACCGGGTGGTCAGTCAGGCATACCATGCAGTCGACCCCCGATCGGGAGCCATACAGCTCGAGAGGAGGAGAGTCGAATGAAGAAGTGGACTCGTTGGGAGGACTGGGTCGCCGTCGCGGTGGGCCTGGTCGTCGTTCTGTCGGCGTTCCTCATGCCGCAGATGGGCGCCTCCATGCCCTGGATGATCGGCGTCGGTGCGCTGCTCATCGCCGCGGGCGTCGTGAACCTCGCGATGCCCGGAATGGTCGCCATGGAGTACGTGCAGCTCGCACTCGGTGCCGTGCTGTTCCTGGCTCCGTGGCTGGGCGGCTACGCCGACATGCAGTCCGGGAACGCCTGGATCTGCTGGTTCGGCGGGGCGATCACGGTGATCGTCGCGGTGCTCGCCATCAGACCGGCCATGCAGACGCACGACCGCAGCCTTCCGCATTGATGACACGCAGTCCGAGACGGGGGCGCCGGCGCAACCCGACGCCCCCGCCGACATGTCCGAGGACCTGACATGACCCGCAACCGCCAGAGCCGGACGCTGATCCTCGACGCCGCCGAGCGCCTCTTCGCCGAGCACGGCTTCGACGCCACCCCGACCGCCGCGATCGCCGACCTCGCCGGGGTGCCCAAGGGCCTGCTCTTCTACTACTTCCCCAGCAAGACCGATCTGCTGCGCGCGCTCGTCGGCGAGCGGCTCGACCTCGACGCCGTCGACACCTCGGCCCTCATCGCCAGCGGCGATCCCGCACGGACCCTGCTCAACGTGACGCGCAGACTCCGTGAGCTGCAGGACGAGTCGGCGGTGCGCCGCGTCATCGTCTGGCGCGAGCACCGCACGCACCCCGAGGTGCGCGCGAAGCTCCACGACTATCGCCGCCAGCTCCAGGCGATCGTGGAGCGCGTGCTGGGGGCGAGCATCCTCCACCCGATCGCTGCGCGCCGCGTACGGGTGGCCGCCGCCGCGTGGGTGGCGATCATCACGACCCCCGCGCCACCGGACGACGGCGACGCCGAGGCGGTCGCCGCAGACGGGGCCGACGAGCCCGGGGAGGTCGCCGACGTCGCCGACCTGCCGGCGCTCGCCGACCTCATCACGGCCGGACTGCGCGAGTCCGCGGCCTGACGCCGCGGGCTCACGCGGCGGGCGACCCGGCGCCGCGTCAGTCGAGCACCTCAACGCCGGTGATGCGCAGCTCTTCGACGTCGAGACGGGTCTGGATCTGCGTCACCACCGCGTCGTCGACCGCCCCCTCGCGCCGCAGGCGGTACAGCACCTCGCGCTTGCGGTCGAGCACTGCGATCCGCAGCTTCGAGTACTCCTCGTCGCGCTCGCGCGGCGAGGGCAGCGGGTCTGGCGCGGCCACCATCACAGCCGTGGCGTCGAGGGATGCCTCGGCTGCGGTCTCGGGTGCTCCGATGCGCCGGTCGAGATCCGCGATCTGACGGTCGACCTCGGCCCGCTGCCGGGCCTGCACGCGCTCGTTGTTGCGCTCCAGGTACTCGTAGTAGTCGCGCGTCAGACGGTCGCGGATCTCTTCACTGATGCCGTGGTCGTGGGCGAGCTCCTTGACGGCGGTCAGTGCCGCGCCGGTGATCGCCCGCTCGGCCAGCTCGAGCTCCTGCTGCATGCCGAGGTCGTCGGGGAAGCGCGCCCAGCGCACGACCGACGGCAGCAGCGGTCCCTGCACCAGCAGCGTCAGCACGATGACCCCGGCGGTGATGAACACGATCTCGTCGCGGCCCGGCAGCGCGTCGCCGGCCGTCGTCGTGAGCGGCACCGACAAGGCGATCGCGAGCGACACCGCGCCGCGGAAGCCGGCCACGGCGCTCACCACCCGGGAGCGCCAGGTCGTGCGCCGCAACCGCTGCGAGGGCCTGCGGTCCAGCATCCTGATCACCATCACCGACGACGTCTGCACGACGAAGCGCGTCACGAGCAGCCCCAGCCACACCGCGACGGTCACAAGCACCAGCCAGCCGATCTCGCGCCCGGGGATCTCGTGGGCGACCGCCTGCACCTCGAACCCCATGATGACGAACAGCGAGCCGTTGAGCAGGAACGAGCCGAGCGGCCACGTCCACTGCGCCTGGCGGCGCGAGGCCGCCGTGCTGATGCGGGGCATGACGTAGGCGACGATGAGCCCGGCCACCACGACCGCGAGCACACCGGACGCGTGGATGAGCTCGGCCAGCAGGAACGCCGTGAAGGGCACGAGCAGCAGCGCGATGTTGAGATTCATCGTGCTGCGCACGCGTCGCATGACGAGGTACGCCGCGCCCGCCACGACGAGGCCGGCGACCGCACCGCCGATGTACGACACCAGCACGAGCCACGTGATGTCGAGAGGCGTGTACTGCCCGCCGACGGCGACCCCTACGGCGACCGCATACAGCACGAGCGCCGTTCCGTCGTTCGTGAGGCTCTCGGCCTTGAGATTCATGAAGTTGCGGCGCGGCAGCATGCGACCGAGAGCCGCGACGGCGGTGGCGTCGGTCGGGGCGACGGCGGCCCCGAGGATCAGCGCGGCGTTCCAGGGCAGTCCGAGGGCCCACGCGATGCCGGCGACGGCGAAGGCCGTGGCCACCACCAGCACCGTGCTCGAGAGGACGATACCTCGAAAATCGCGGCGGATGGAGCGCAGCGACGTCGTCAGGCTCTCCCAGAACAGCAGCACGGGCAGGAACAGCAGCAGCACCGTCTCGGGCGGCAGCACGATCGCACGCACTTCGGGGATGAATCCGAGTGCGAGCCCGGCGACGAGCAGCAGCAGCGGCACCGCGACGCGCAGCTTCGGCGCGAGGATGGCGCCCGTGAGCACCGTGATCCCGACGAGGACGGTGACCTCGAGTCCGTTCATGTGGCGGCTCCCTTCGGTGCAATGATGCTCGCAACCGCGCGCGAGGCGAAGGGATTCCCGGATGCCGCGCGCCCGCGTCGCGGGTAGACTCCGGCCAGCTGAGGCGATGGAGGCGATGCGGATGGACGGCACGGACCTGGCCGACCTGATCGACGACCTGACCGCGAAGGCGCGCGAGGCCTCCAGCGGCCGCGCCGCCAGGACCATCCGCGGCGGGCACGAGCACGCCCTGCGTGAGACGGTCATCGCGCTGCGCGCCGGCCACGAGCTCGGCGAGCACGAGAGCCCTCACGAGGCGACCCTGCAGGTGCTGCGCGGGCGCGTGCGGCTCCTCGCAGGCGACGACGCGTGGGAAGGGGCATCCGGCGACCACCTGACGGTGCCGCCGTCCCGCCACAGCCTGGCCGCCCTCGAGGACTCGGTCGTGCTGCTGACGGTGTCGAACCGTCTGCCCTGACCGCGGCCGGCGATCAGCCGTCGAGACGGAACAGCGGCACGAGGTCGGCCGCCGCGACGCCTCGCGCGAACACCGGGATCCGTTCGATCGGAGTCTCCACCTCCAGGGTCCGCCCCCCGGCGAGGGTCTCGCCGGTCCAGACATCGGTCCACTCGCCCGGCGGCAGATACAGGGTTCGCCGCGTCGCTCCAGGCTCCAGCACCGGGGCCACGAGCAGGTCGTCGCCGAGCAGCCACTGCGCATCGCCGGCCCACACCTGCGGGTCGTCCGGCCATTCGAAGAACAGCGGACGCATCAGCGGAGCGTCCGTCGCGATGGCCGCCGCGGCCGATCGCTCGAGATACGGCACGAGCCGCTCGCGAAGGTGCGCGTACCGACGGAACAGCGCAAGCACGCGGTCGTCGCCCGTGCGCTCGGCGATGTTCCACGGCGTGCGGTCACGCGACGGAGTGCGGTGGTGGTTGAACTCGGAGTGATACTGCATGATCGGCACGAAGGTCGAGGCCTGCGTCGCACGGACGTACAGTTCCGCGGTCGGGATGTCGCCGGAGAATCCGGCGATGTCCCAGCCCCAGTAGACGAGACCCGACGACGCGGCGGTGAGGCCGGCGTTCATCGACCAGCGGAACGCCTCCCACGTCGAGTTCTCGTCGCCGGCCCAGAACGCGCCGTGCGCCTGCGAGCCGGTGAATCCGGCGCGGCTGAACGTCACCGGCGCCTTGCCGGCCGATTCGAGCAGCCGGCCGTAGGCCGCCGCATAGGCGACCGGGAAGGTGTTGTTCTTCTCGTCGCCGCGCCGCCCGTCGAGGTACACCAGCTCCGAACCCCACGCATGCTCGCCGCCGTCGGTCTTGAACCCGTCGATGCCGATCTCCTCCACGAGATAGCGGCGCTTCTGCGTCCACCATCGTGCGGCGCGCTCGTCGGTGAGGTCGGGCATGAGCCCGAGGGGGAACCACCATCCGCGGTTGCGGTAGGGACGCGTGCCGCCGCGCGGGTCGGGCTCGCGGATGAGGACGTCCTCGCGGATGGCCGCCTGCGCATCGGCGGCGACCTGACCGTGCGGGTGCGGGCGCATCTTGACCAGCGGGATCTGCCAGAGGTGCAGACGGATGCCGCGGGCATGCAGTTCGTCGGTCATGCCCTTGGGGTCGGGCCATGCTCCCTCCGCGGGGAACGTGAAGTCCTCGAGTCGATGCGGTGACCCGTCTTCGTGAACGGCGTACTGCGCGTCGCGGAACACCGTGAAGGTCGACTCGTCGCTCCACGCCTCGATCACGACCGACCCGACGGGAACATCGTGACGGCGGTGCAGCTCGACCTGCCGCATCACTTCGGCCTGCGTGTTCCACTCGTTGCCGCTGGCCCACAGGCGGAACACCCACGAGGGGAGCTCCTTCGCCCGACCCACCCGGTCGAGGAACGCGCGCAGCACATCGACCGGCGCCCCCTCGAACAGACGCAGGTCGAGCGCGCCGTCTTCGCCGACCTCCGACTCGACACCGATGCGCGAGGCGTCGGCGCGGCCGATGTCGAACCACACGCGCCGGGACGTGTCGACGTGGAAGCCCCAACCGGCCCCGCCCACCACGTGAGCGAACGGCATGGGCAGATAGGTCTTCCGCTCGGCCCCCTGGCTCTTGTACTGCTCGAACACGACCGCGTCGAGCTCCGTGCCCGTCGCCTCGACCGTGTCGAAGCGCTCGCCGAATCCCGTCACCCGCTCGCCCGGCTCGAGCGGGAGCGCGAACCGGACGTGCCATGGCCGGACCCCGTCGTGCAGCTGTTCGACGGAGCCGGCGGCGACGCGACCGATCCCGTGCTCGACGACGGCCTCCGGCGCCGTGACCCAGCGGGCCGCGCGGAACTCGAACCACCGAGTCCGCTCGCTGCTGCCGTCCTCCCGGATGCCGACGAACCGGTACCGGTAGGTGCCGCCGTGCTTCAGTTCAGGCGTCACGACCTGCCACCCGCCCACGGCGCGTGCCATGCGGCTGGCCGCGGAGGCGAGGTGGCCACCATCGGTGACCCGACCCCGCGATGTCGTCGCGACCCGCTCCAGTTCGAGCTCGAGGGTCTCCACCAGCGCGGAGTCGGCGTCCTCGCGCCACTCGAGCGTGCAGGTGACCGCGACGATGCGCGCATCGGCCCGAAGCCCCAGCGTCGCCGTCTCGCCGGCCAGTGGCACGACGGGCCACCGCTGCTCGGTGTCGACGGAGTAGGGGTGTCCCGAACCGGACGGGCGGTGGCGGATCATCGGGCGGAACCTTTCTGGTTGGCGGGGACGACAGAGGTGACGGAGATGAGGGGGATGTCGGAGACGCCGGGGGACGCAGGTACCGCCGCGAGGTCGGCGACGTCGATGCGACCGAGCGCGATACCCAACCGCAGGAACATCGCGTGGCTCCACAGCAACGGCGTCGCAGCGACGCCCCAGCGGTCGATCCACGGCTGCTGCATGCGCGGAGCGATGAGATGGCGGTCCACCTGCTCGGGCAGGTGCAGGTCAGCGGTCGCCGTGCTCACGGCCCAGTCGAACAGCCGCCCTGCGCGCCGACCATCGCCGGAAGCCAGGTGCGCGAGCCCGAGGAAGCACGACAGCAGTGGCCACTGCCCTCCGCCGAAGAACGTGTCGCCGAGATAGCGGTGCACGCCGCCGTCGACGGTGAGATGGGACTCGAGCACATCGATCGTGGCCCGAGCGAGGTCGGAATCCGGTGCCACGACGCCCAGCGGTGCGATCGCGGCGGCCAGGCTTCCGTCCACAGCGGTGCTGCCGATCCACTTGATCAGGTGACCGTCCGCCGTTCCCCGTGACCCGACCAGGTCGCGGATCGCGCACGCGGCGGCTGTCGCCTCGGACGCGCGCATTCCGTCGACCAGGCCGGCACGCACCGCGGCCTCCAGCCCGGCGGCGATACACGCGAGCGTCGAGACGTGCACGTGCTGAGCGTGCTCCTCCCACCAGTCGTAGCAGGGCCGCTCCCACGACGCGACGAGATAGTCGGTCGTGAGCGCGACGGCCTCGAGATAGCGGACGCCGTCCAGCCCGTGACGCTCGAGGTGTTCCGTGAGAGCCCAGACCCATGTGCCGTAGCCGTCGAGCTGGAAGTCCCACCACTCGTCGACGCCGTCCTCGCCGGCGAACGTGAAGCGCGCCGGCAGCATGTGCTCGGCCGCAGGCGGGCGACCGGCACGGGACTCCGCGACGATCCAGCGGATGTGGTCGGCCCGGCGGACCAGCACGTCGGCGCACCAGTCGAAGAACCGCGTCGCCGAGTCGACCTGCCCCGCGATCGAGGCGGCATCCGCGATGAATGCGCCGTCGCGCAACCAGCTGTACCCGACATATGCCGAGAAGGTCGGGCTGGCCGGATACGCCCCCTCGGGCGTCTGCAGATCGGTGATGAGGCGGATGCTGCGTTCGGCGAGCGCACGCACGTGCGCGTCGGAGGTGTCAGTCACGGGGAGTCCTTCTCGGAACGGATGGGAGTCTGGGGTCGACCGCTCCTGCGGCGGTGCGGCGCACCGCCGCAGGAGCGGTCGGCGTCAGTCGGACAGGAGCGAGTCGACCTGGTCGGCGAGCGCAGCGATCGCCTTGTCGGCGGTGGCTCGGCCGGCCGCGATCTCGCCGAGGGCGTTGGTCACGGCATCCTGGATCTGCTGCGCGTTCGCCCCCAACTCGGGCGCGATCGCGATGTTCTCGAGCGAGTCGAACACCGCCTGCCGGTTGGCCGGCGGAGTCTTCTCGAGATACGGCGCGAGCAGGGCCTCATCACTGACCGCAGGCAGCTCCCAGCCCGCATCGAGGCGCACGTCCACCATCTCCTTCGAGCTGGTGAGGTATTCGGCCCACTTCTGGGCCGCCTCCTTGTGCTCGGAGTCGCCAGACACGACCACGGCGTTCGAGAACGTCGCGCTCGCCTGCTGGACATCGCCCGGCTCGACGGCGATGTCCCACGTGAAGGGGAGGTCGCCAACGAGGCCGATCATCCAGATACCGGTGTGCCACATCGCGAGCTTGCCCTCTTTGAAGAGGTTCAGATCGAAGTCCGGCGTGCCCGCACCGTCCTCGGCCGAGGGCATGACGGTGCCCGACTTGCCCGCGATCCAGTCGGCCGCGGCGATGCCGGCATCCGTGTCGAAGTCCGCCGCAGAGCCGTCCTCCGTCAGGAACTGGCCGCCGGCCTGCTGGACGGCCTTGTAGTACTCGTAGTACGAGATCGGCTGGTAGTCGCCCCAGACGCCCGCCGAGGCATCGGTGAGCTTCTCGGCTGCGGCCCGCTCGTCGGCCCACGTCCAGTCAGCGGTCGGATAGTCGACGCCGGCCGCGTCGAAGAGGTCGGCGTTGTAGAACAGCACGACGTTGGAGAACGAGGTGGGGAGCCCGTACTGCGCGCCGTCCACGTTGTACGAGTCGAGGACCGACGTCCGATACGCCGACGAATCGACGTCCGAAAGCTCGGCGAGCGCGCCGCTGGCCTGAATGTTGGCGAAGCTCCCGGCGTCGACGTCGAACACATCGGCGGCGGTGCCGGCGGCGAGGTCCGTCTGCAGCTTCGTGAAGTAGTCCGCGTAGGCGGAGGTCGTCACGTCGACGGTGATGCCGGGATTCTCCTTCTCGAACGCCTCGACGATCTTCGTCAGGTTCTCCTCGTTGCCTCCGTTGGAGATGAAGTTCGAGTAGGTGATGGTGACGGCGTCGCCGTCGCCCGTGCCCCCGCCGCTGGACGAGCAGCCGGTGAGGCCGATCGCGGCGAGGGTTGCGACGGATGCCGTCGCGACGAGCGTCTTCTTCATGTGTGCAATCTCCTTCGATCGGTGTGGTGAGGGTTTCGGGACGAGCCGCCGGGTCATTTCAGCCCCGTCCCCGCGACGCCCTGAACGATGTACTTCTGGGCGAAGACGTAGAGCGCGAACATCGGGATGATGCTGACGACGGATCCCGCCATGAGCACGTCCCACTGCGTCGAGTACTGGCCCTGGAGCGTCGACAGCGCCACCGGCAGCGTCTGCATGAGCGGGTCGCGCAGGATGATGAGCGGCCAGAGGAAGCTGTTCCAGGTGTTGAGGAACGCGAACACGGCGAGCGTCGCGAGCGCGGGCCGCACGAGCGGGAGGACGATGACCCAGAAGATGCGGAAATGGCCCGCACCGTCGAGGGTCGCCGCCTGATCCAGGTCATGCGGAACGGTGTTCATCGCCTGCCGCAAGAGGAACACTCCGAAGGCCGACGCGATCGTCGGCAGGATCGCGCCCAGGTAGGTGTTGATGAGCCCGAGCGTCTTCATCTCTGCGAACAGCGGGACGATGAGCACCTGGAAGGGGATCATCATCGTCGCGAGGTAGAGCACGAAGACCGCCCCGCGGCCGCGGAACGGCATCCGCGAGAACACGTAGGCCGCCATCGCGCTGGTCACCAGCTGCAGCAGCGTGCTGACGACGGCGATCAGGAGCGAGTTGGCGATCACCCGAGCGAACGGCACGCGTTCGAACAACTCGACGTACGGTGCGAGAGACGGCTCATCGGGGATGAGCTTGGGCGTCGTGGTCAGCGTCGCGCCCGGGGTCAGAGATGTCACGACGGTCCACACGAACGGGAACACCATGATCAGCGCGCCCACGATCAGGACGACGTAGAGCAGCGTCGTGCGCAATGGCTTAGTCATAGTTCACCCACCTCCGCTGGCCGTAGAACTGGATGAGGGTGACGACGAGGATGACGAAGAACAGCAGCCATGAGAGCGCCGACGCCATACCCGCCTGCCCGTAGCGGAAGGTCAGGTCGTACACCTGCTGGACCACGACCTGGCTGGAGTTGTTAGGCCCGCCACCGGTCATCACGTACACCTGGTCGAAGACCTGGAACCCGTTGATCAGGGAGAGGACGACGACGAAGAACGTCGACGGCGACAGCATCGGCAGCGTGATGCCGAACAGACGTCGCCACCATCCCGCGCCGTCGATCTCGGCGGCCTCGTACAGGTCCGGGTTGATGGCCTGCAAGCCCGCGAGCAGGATGACCATCACGAAGCCGAGGTCCTTCCACGCCGACGCCAGGATGATCGAGGGCATCGCCCACGCGGGGTCGGCCCACCAGCCCGGTCCGTCGATCCCGAACCACGCGAGGACCGTGTTGACGATGCCGGTGCTCGGGTTGAGCAGCCACCGCCAGACCAGAGCCACGACGACCCAGCTGGTGATCACGGGCAGGAAGTACACGCCGCGCAGAATGGCACGGCCCCTGAGCCGGGTGTTGAGGGCGAGCGCGAGCGCAAGGCCGCCGACGTAGACGAGCGGCAGGTAGCCGACGATATACGTGATCGTGTGCAGGAATGCCTGATGTGTGGCCGGATCGGTGATGAGGTGCGCGTAGTTGTCGAGGCCGACCCACTCCATGGGTCCGATCAGGTTCCACGAGTGCAGACTCGTCCACGCTGCCGAGATCATCGGCCCGATGACGAAGGCCAGGAGGGGGATGAGGCTCGGCAGCAGGAACACGGCGATCGTGAGGGCGTAGGTCACCCTGCGTCGCCGGGAGCGCGGACGCGGCGAGTCCGACTCGCGATCAGGCGGGGGCGTCTCGGATGCCGCCGATCGAAGGGCGAGCGTCGTCACGGCCTGGCCTCCATCGAGGCGACCAGACGCTCGCGCACCAGCCTGCCCTGGTCACCGGCGACCCCGCGCGCGTCGAACGGAGTCGCGAGCACGAGGGCCGCGGCGCCTTGCGCCCACCGATCGTCCTCCCACTGCTCGACCGCCACCGGGGTGCCGCGCTTGCCCGGGACGAGTGCGCTGCGCAGTGCCTTGTCGAAGGCCGGCGCCCAGTGCGCCCACGCCTGCACGCCCTCGCCGAGCAGCACCACGATGTCGGGGTCCAGGAGGTTCACGGCGCCCGCGAGGGCGCGACCGAGCTGGTGCCCTGCATGGGCGAAGATCTCGCGGGCCTCGTCGTTGCCCTGGTCGGCGAGCGATCGCAGCTCGTCGATGCCCTCCTCGGGGCCGACGAGCCGGATGGACCGGGCGTCGTTGACCAGGGCGCCCTGGCCGATGATCGCTTCGAGGCAGCCGCGGTTGCCGCACTGACAGAGCGGTCCGTCCTCGCGCACCGGCACGTGGCCGAGGTCGCCCGCGCCGCCGGCGCGCCCCCGCACCATCGCCCCGTCCGAGACGAGCCCGGCGCCGACGCCGTTGCCGATCGTCACGACGAGGACGTTGCGGTAGTCGCGGCCCTGGCCGAAGAGCTGCTCCGCGACGCTCAGCGCATTGACGTTGTTCTCGACCACGACGGGCAGCTCGAGCGCCCGCCGCAGCAGCTCGCCGAGCGGCACCTGATTCCACCCGAGCTGGGTCGAATCCACGATGCCGATGCCGCGCTCGGCGACCGTGCCGGGCAGACCGACGCCGATACCGAGGATGCGGCCGGATCCGTCGGCGGCGACGAAGTCGCGCACGCGTTCGACGAGGGCCGATGTCGCCAGCGGCGAGATCGCGTCGAACGGGCTGGTCTCCGATCGGCGTACGGTGCCGTCGATGCCGACCTCGACGAGAGCGACGTGATCAGGGGCGACTTTCACGCCGACGGCCGTCACGTCCTGCGAGACCAGGCCGAGCATGCGTGCAGGACGCCCTCCGTTGCTGCTGGCCTGCTCCAGCTCCTCGACCAGTCCGTCGGCGAGGAGGTCGCGGGTGAGCTGCGTGATCAGCGCGGGAGAGACGTCCAATGCGCGCGCGAGGTCGGCACGTGAGGCCGGGCCGTGGCCACCGAGGTGCGCCAGGATCGCCGTCCGGTTGACGTCGGTCTGCGGTCGCGCTGCAGGCATTACTTCACTCCTTTGTTAAGTCGTGAAGAAACTGTAGAACGCACCTCACCGATCCGTCAAGCCGGTGGCTCGACGGTGTCGTTCCCGCGGCCGCGTGCCGCTCAGCCCCGACCCTGCGCCGCGACCGCGGCCAGTGCCGCGCCGTCCAGGCGCTGGGTGGTCCACTCGCTCATAGGCTCGGCGCCCAGGGCGCGGTAGAAGCCGAGCGCGGGCTCGTTCCAGTCGAGCACCGACCACTCCAGGCGGGTGTAGCCGCGTGCGACGCACACCTCGGCGAGCGAGGCCAGGAGCGCACGTCCGTAGCCGTGCGCGCGGTGGGCCTCGGCGACGACGAGGTCTTCGAGCCAGATGCCGTGGCGACCGGTCCACGTCGAGTAGGTGAGGAACCAGACGGCGATCCCCGCGATCTCCCCGTCGCGCTCGACGACGTGCGCGAAGGCGCGGGGATCCGGCCCGAACAGCGTCTCGGCGATCGCCTCGGCGGTGTTGGCCACCGCGTCGGGCTCGCGCTCGTAGACGGCCAGATCGCGGATGCGCTCCAGGATGCCGGACTCGTCGCCCGGCCGGGCCTCACGGAGGGTCGCGCCACCGGCGAGCGTGCGAGGGTTCACACCTCGAGCGTACCGACGGTCGGTCAGGCGAGCCCTGTGACCGAGACGCCGAGCCATTCCGCGAGGTCGGCGATCTCGGCGCGCACCATCTCGGTCTCCTCCGGCTCGAACGGGAGGAACTCGTGCACGGCGTTGACCTTGAGCTGCTCGCGGCCGCGGTCGACCTCGGCATCCAGCATCCCCACGAAACGGTCGCCGAGGAGGATCGGGTGGGCGAAGTACCCGTATCGGCGCTGCGGCTTGGGCTTGAACTGCTCGAGCACGTAGGTGAACTCGAACAGCTCCTCCAGGCTCCTCCGGTCGAAGAGCAGGCTGTCGTAGGGATTGAGGAAGGCGACCCTGCCGCCGGTGTCATCGTCGAGCGCGGCGAGCGCCTCCGGGTCGACGCGGTACTTCGTGGTGCTGCCCTCGACGACGGCGGGCTCCCCGGTGTCTTTGGCGACGCCGGTCCACCACCAGTGCGGCCGTGCGATCCCGAGGGCCTGCAGGCGGCGGGCGGCGAGCAGCGCGGATGCCTCCTCCTCGTCGTACTCCGGCAGGTCCGGCGGGTAGACGCGCTCGGCGAGATCCCACTTGCGGTGCCGTCCCTCGCGGCCGGTGACCGCGACCTCGCCCTGGCGCACCAGGAAGTCCAGCATGTGCGGCACCTGGTTCGACCCCGACCACCCGTCGGGCGCGCGGCCGACCTGTGCGGTGTCGGGGATGTCGGATGCCAGCAGCGGTCCTTCGGCGCGCAGCCGCGCGAGCACGTCGGAGCGGAACGCCGCGTTCGCCGAGAGCCACTGCCTGCTGCTCTCGCGCTCCGGCCATCGGCGCATGCCGGGCAGCATCAGCGGCAGCAGACTCATCGGGCGGAAGGTGCCGCCGAACTCGAACAGCAGCCGGTCGTCCTCGACGGCCTTGCGCAGCTGGCCGGGCTCGTACGACCAGCCGATGCGCGACCACAGCACGGTGTGCTCGCACGGCGCGATGGTCGCCGTCGGGTCGATCTTGACGTAGGTCAGCTGCTCGGCGACCTCGACGACGTCGCCCGGCCGCTGGGCGTCGAGCAGCTGGGCCCGCACGACGAGCCGACGCGCCTGGTCCCGCGTGAGCCGGTGCGGTGTCACGCGCCCTCCGCAGGCAGCACGCGGTAGCGCACGTGGGTGGCGAGGGATGCCGGACGGCCCGCGATCTGCTCGAGCCGCACCGGTCCGACGCCCTCGAAGAGGCGCAGTCCGCCGCCCAGGATGTTCGGCGTGATCTGCAGCATCAGCTCGTCGATCAGGCCCGCCGCGAGGAACTCGTTCGTCGTCGACACGCCGCCGGCGACGTGGATGTTCCGGCCGCCGGCCACCTCGCGGGCGCGCTCCAGGGCGGCATGGATGCCGTCGGTGACGAAGTGGAAGGTGGTGCCGCCCTCCATCTCCAGCGACTCCCGCGGGTGGTGCGTGAGGACGAACACCGGCGCGTGGTAGGGCGGGTTCGGGCCCCACCAGCCGCGCCAGTCGCGGTCCCATTCGCCGCGCACCGGCCCGAACATGTTGCGTCCCATGATGAAGGCGCCGGCGTCGACGATCGCGTCGATCTCGGCACGGTTCTCATCGGGGGTCTCGAACATCCAGCTGTGCAGCGCCTCCGGCGGCACCTCCCCGAACGGGCGCTCCTCGGTCTGATGGACACCGGATCCGATCCCGTCGAGCGAGATCGACATCGTGGCGACGACGGTGGACATGCGGACCTCCGTGGGGACGTGGGATCGCGCCCCACGCTAGCCCGAGGCGCCGACAGCCCGACAGCCCCCGGGCCACCGTCCTCGTCGGCATAGGCGGCGCGCACGCGCTCGGCGGCTGCCCGCTGGGCTGAACACGACGGTGGCCATGGGGGTCATCCTCGCAGGGCGCGCGCCGGGGCGCCGCGTCCGGCGGCGCTCCGCCACAGCCGCGCCCACTGCTCGGGGCTCAGGTCGCGCGGAAGCCGGTCGTGCCGGACGCCGAGCCCATCCACCGCGGCGCGCGCCTGCGCGCGGCCGAGCCCGCCGCTGCGCTGCACCAGGGCGGCCAGGCCGCTGCCCCGCCCGGTGAACATCGCCCGGACGAACCGCTCGTACGCGCCGCGGTCGCGCGGATCGACGAGTGGGGTGCGACGGCGTGCGATGCGCAGGATGCCGCCATCCACGCTGGGCATCGGCGTGAAGTACCGCGCGGGCACGCGGCCGTGGAGCGAGAACTCGAACCACGGCGCGGCCTGCGCGGTCATCATCGTGCCGCCGCCGACACCGGCGCGCTTGCGTGCGACCTCCCACTGCGTGAGGAGGATCGCCTGCGTCCACCCGCCCCCGGCGAGCAGGCGCCGCAGGATCGGCGTGGTCAGGTGATACGGGACATTGCCCACCAGCACGGGGCGGTCCAGCGGATGCCGCAGTGCATCGGCCTGCTGGACCGCGACGGTGGGCACCCGTCGGCGCAGCGTGCGGACGCGGTGCTCGTCGATGTCGATCGCCGTGAGATCACGGCCGAGGCCGGACAGCGGCACGGTCAGGGCGCCGTCGCCGGCGCCGATCTCGAGGATCGCGCCGTCGGTGGCGGCGACGAGGTCGACGATGTCGCGGATCGTCGGACGGTGGGTGAGGAAGTTCTGGCCGAGTTCGTGTCGGCCACCGTGGGCAGAAGGGTTTCGCATGGGAGCGCTCCGAGAAGATGGTGGAGCACCCGGCGCACGCCGTGCGGGAGTCGGCCGTGAAGGCCGCCAAAGGGCGCGCGACCGGATGCCGAGGGCATCCGGATGACGGCGCGCTGCCGCGTCTTCCGCGGGGGCGCCGTCAGGAGCGGCGGTCGCGGATGAAGAACGGGCACGCCATCATCGGCGCGCTCTTGATCATTCCCATGCGCCCCACCCTACCGGGCTCGCGCGACTCAGGCGCGGCGCAGCACGATCGCCGCCGGCATCCGCCGCACCACGGCGCGGAACATCGGCCGTGAGAGCGCCGCGGCCTCGGCGCACCCGATGATGCGGGGCGCCGTCGCCGCGACCTCTCTTCCGCGCCAGGTCAGCGTCGCACCCTCGGCCGCGACGACGTTGCGTGCCCAGTTCGTGTGCGCACCCCACGGCAGGCCGATGAGGATCATGCTGCGGTCGGTCGTCGGCACGACGGCGACGGGCGTCGCGTAGGCGGTGCCGCTTCGGCGCCCGCGGTGATGCATGACCGCCCACAGCGGGAACCAACGGCGGCCGGCCAGCGCCTTGGCGACCGGCTCGAAGGCGCGCTGAGCCGCACGCGGTGGACGGGGCTCGCGGGTCGCGTCGGACATCTCAGCGCTCGACGATGTCTCCGGCACGTGCGCCGATCCAGGCCATGAGCGGCATCATGCGCTCCATCAGCTCGTCGCCCAGGGGTGTCAGCGAGTACTCCACGCGCGGCGGGACCTCGGGGTACGAGGTGCGCGCAACGAAGCCGTCCTTCTCGAGCGTGCGCAGCGTCGAGGCGAGCATCTTCTCGCTGATGCCCTCGACCGTGCGCCGCAGCTCTCCCCAACGGATCGTGCCGTCGGTGAGCGCCATCAGCACGAGCACGCCCCACTTGCTCATGACGTGGTCGAGCACCACCCGTGTCGGGCAGGCTTCGTCGAACACGCCAGGGGATTCGGCCCGGATCTCCGCAAAACTAACCACCACGTGGGTACCTTACTTCAAAGTGGGTACCACACGGAAGGAATGTATCCGATCGAGTGGGACGTTGACGTCGATTGGGCGCGCCCCGAGCGCCTCCCACCGAAAGGACACCCCATGACCATCCTCGTGACCGCCGCCGGCGGACAGCTCGGCCACCTCGTCATCGACGCCCTCCTGGACCGCGGCGTCGCCCCGGGCGACATCGTCGCCGGGGCGCGCACGACCTCGAAGGTCGCCGATCTCGCCGAGCGCGGCATCCGCGTCGTCCCGCTCGACTACACGCAGCCCGCCTCCGTCGCCGCCGCGCTCGAGGGTGTCGACGCCGTGCTGCTGATCTCGGGCTCGGAGCCGGGCAAGCGGTACGAGGGCCACAAGAACGTGATCGACGCGGCGAAGGCGGCGGGCATCGCGAAGCTCGTCTACACGAGCCTCGCCCACGCCGATTCCATCGACTTCGTGCTCGCGCCCGAGCACAAGGCGACCGAGGAGCACCTCGCCACCAGCGGCGTTCCCGCCGTGGTGCTGCGCAACAACTGGTACACCGAGAACTACGCGCCCGACGCGCTGCGCGCGGCCGAGACCGGCGTGATCGCAGCGTCTGTCGGCGACGCACGGGTCGCCGCCGCGAGTCGCGCCGACTACGCCGAGGCCGCCGCCGTCGTGCTCACCGAGGACGGCCACCTCGGCCGCACGTACGAGCTGTCGGGCGACACCGCGGTGTCGTACGCCGACCTGGCCGCTGCCGCCGCCGGGGCGCTCGGCCGCGAGGTCGCGTACGTGCCCGTCCCGCGCGCGCAGTTCGAGGCCGCGCTCACCGAGGCGGGCCTGGACGCCGGCACCGTCGGCTTCGTCGCCGAGATGGAGGCCGGCATCGCACGCGGCGTGCTCGCCGACGCCGACCCGACGCTCGCGCGTCTGCTCGGCCGCCCGACCACCCCGGTGGCCGAGGGTCTTCGTTCCGCCGTGGCGGTCGCGCGCGTCGACGCCTGATCCACGCGAACGAGGGGAGGATGCCGCGACCCGCGGCATCCTCCCCTTTTCGCCGTCTGGCCCTACTGCTGGGTCGCGCGGTCGATCGACATCACGAGGATCACGCGGTCCTCCTTGTCGCGCGGCGGCGTGGTGCTCGGGTTGCCGTAGCGGTTCTGCAGCCGGACGTAGAACTCGCCCTCCGGGTCGGGGATCACTTCGACCAGGCGCCCGGCCACCTCGAGATAGTGGAACGGCTGGTCGGGATCGATGATCGACAGCGACATCGACGGGTTGTGCTGCAGGTTGCGGTACTTCTGGCGGTAGTTGGTGTGCGTGAAGCGCACGTGCTCGCCGTCGAACTCGAACCACATCGGGTTCACCTGCACGGAGTCATTGGGCCGGATGGTTCCCAGGTGCGCGTACACCGGGAGGTCGAGGAGGTGGCGGCGGTCAGCGGAGACGAGGTCGTCGACGGAGGGCATGCCACCAGTCTGCCGTCGCCGCGAGGAGCGAGGGGCGATCCCGAGATCGTCCGTCACGAACTACTCTCGGACCATGGCGACCCAGCCCCCGCCCGGGTGGTACGACGACGGCTCCGGCAAGCAGCGCTGGTGGGACGGCGCGCACTGGACCGAGCAGTACATCGACCTGCGCGAGATCGACGTCCAGCTGCGCACGGATGCCGGACCCGCCGGCTCCGCCCCTGCCGCCGCCGGCTGGTACGACGATCAGCGCGGCCGCACCCGCTGGTGGGACGGCCGCCGCTGGACGCGGGACGTCCGATACAGCGGTCAGGAGCAGGAGTTCGCGGGCGTGGTGATCGACGGACGGTGGATCCATTTCGGCGATCTGAGCCAGCCCGTCGCCGGGGTCGAGGCGTCCACCGGCATTGGCGACGCACTGCTGCGCGCACCGGCGTTCACGAAGGCGGCCGTCGAACGGCGCATGTTCGGGCCGGCCGGACCGATCACCCCGCGCACCCTCGGCCGTGCGATCGACCGCGCTGCCCTGCACCTCGTGATCGCCGGCGCCCCGCAGGTGTGGGTCTCACGGTTCTCCGCGGGGCAGGATGCCGAGGCCCGCCGGTTCGTCGCGTGGGTCAACACGAGCGCGGACCACTACCGGTACCGCTGAGCACGCCGGTCACTCGGCGGGCAGCACGAGCGGCAGCTCGCGGCTGTCGTCCCACGGCTCCGTCCAGCCGAGGCGGTCGAACAGGCCGTCCAGCAGCATGGCGGTGAAGCCCCACACCAGGTGCTCGCCGGTCGTATGCCCCACGAGGAATCCCGGCCCGCGCCACTCCTGGCCGCCGCGGCGGATGACCGTGACACCGCGGTTGCGCGGATCCAGCAGGTCGGCCACAGGCACCCGGAACACCTCCGACGACTCCGCCTCGTCGACCGCGCGGACGGGGGACGGATGCCGCCACCACCCCAGCACCGGAGTCACCAGGTGCTGCGAGAACGCGAGCGGGATGTCGCCGAGCGCGCCGAGCACGTCGACGCCCGCGGGGTCGAGCCCGGTCTCCTCGACCGCCTCGCGCAAGGCTGCGTCGATCGGGCCGTCGTCGCCGGGGTCGATGCGCCCTCCGGGGAAGGCGACCTGGCCGGGATGGGCGCGCAGCGTCGCGGCGCGCGAGAGAAGCAGCACGTCGAGGTCGCGGGAGACCGCGAGCGCCTGCGCCTCGTGATCGCTGGCCAGGTCGTCGAGAACGCCGAAGAGCATCAGCACCGCGGCAGGGCGGGACTCCGCCGGCACCGGCAGGTCCACCAGCGGCTCGGTCTCGACGGCCGCGGCCCGCACGAGCGCCGCCAGCTGGGACCGGGCCCCGGCGGCCGCGTCACGGCGGGACGACGTGGGGTGCGTCATCCGTTCAGGCTACGCCGCCCGGACGACATCGACCTGCACCCGGCGGGTTGACGGCGGTCGGCCACGCGGATACGGTCACCGGCATGGCGCACCCGCGCCGCACGGCGCACACGCGCCGCGGACGACTGCGCCGCTGGGGAGCCGCATGATCACCGCCGACGCACTGCGCGCCCTGCCCGTCTTCTCGGCCGTCCCGGACGAGGGGCTGGCGTATCTTGCGGGAGCCGTGGAGGACATCCGCCTGGCACCCGGGGAGTACTTCGCGCACGAGGGCGACGACCGCGCCCTGTTCGTGGTGATCGAAGGCCAGGCCGAGATCACCAAGGTGGTCGGCGGCGCGGAGCGGGTGATCGGAAGGCGCGCACCCGGCCAGTTCTTCGGCGAGGTGCCGATGACGCTGAGCACACCGTTCCCGGCGAGCGGCCGTGCCGGCCAGGCCACGCGCGTGATCAAGCTCGAGCCCGCCGTGTACTACACCCTGGCGGCCCTGGCCCCCTCGGTGCCCGACCGCGTCGCGGGCCTGGCGCGCCGCTACCTCGACTCGCTGCAGACGATGGCCGCCGAGCGGCGGAAGCCCGACCTGCGCCTGCTCGCGCCACGGCGCAGCGCCCGAGCGCACCGCGTGATCGGGTTCCTGCGGCGCAACGAGGTGGAGGTCGAGATCGTGGAGCCGGATGCCGCGGCCGCCGCCGACGGATCCCTCGTCGTCGAGCTTCGCGACGGGCGTCGGCTCATCGACCCGCCGCTGAGGGATCTCGCCGAAGCGGTGGGCCTCGTGGTGGCACCGGCATCCGACCACTACGACGTGGTGATCCTGGGAGCCGGGCCCGCCGGGCTCACCGCCGCGGTCAACGCCGCCGCCGAGGGGCTGCGCACGCTCATCGTCGAGACGTTCGCACCCGGCGGGCAGGCGGGCACGTCGACCCGGATCGAGAACTACACCGGGTTCCCGTTCGGCATCTCGGGCGACGACCTCGCCAGTCGCGCGTTCACCCAAGCACGGCGTCTGGGCGCCGAGATCGTCGTCACGCGCACCGTCGAGGCGCTCGATCCGGCGACACGCACGGTGACCCTCGACGGCGGCGACACCGTCCACGCACAGGTCGTGGTGCTCGCGACCGGCGTCGTGTGGCGCAAGCTCCCCGTCCCCGAGGTCGACCGGTTCCTCGGCAGCGGCGTCTACTACGGCGCCGCGCGCAGCGACTCGGCCGTCGCGCAGGGCGCGGACGTGTGCATCATCGGCGCCGGCAACTCGGCGGGGCAGGCGGCCCTCTTCTTCAGCCGCCACGCGCGTTCGGTCACGATGCTCGTGCGCGGCGAGGCGCTCGAGGCCAGCATGTCGCGCTACCTCATCGACCAGATCGCGGCCAACAGCACCATCCGGGTCCTCACCCGCAGCGAGGTGGTCGCCCTGCACGGCGACGATGCGCTGCGCGAAGTGGACGTCGCCGACCGCCGCACCGAAGGGACGAACCGGCTGGCCGCGGACGTGCTGTTCGTGATGATCGGCGCCGACGCCGAGACGGACTGGCTCCCCCCGGAGGTCGCCCGCGACCCCCGCGGATTCGTGCTCACGGGGTCCGACGCCGCCGAGTCGGGCAGCTGGCCGCAGGCACGCCGGCCGTTCGCCCTGGAGACGACGGCTCCAGGCGTCTTCGCGATCGGCGACGTGCGATCGGGCTCGGTCAAGCGTGTGGTGGCCGGGGTCGGCGAGGGCGGCATGGCCATCGCCTTCACGCACCAGTTCCTGGCGCTGGAGCGCACCTCGTCAGCCTGACGCGGATCAGTCCCGGAAGAACGCCTCCGCGACGCGGGTGAGGTCCCACAGGTCCGTGACCCCGGCGAGTTCGCGCGCCGAGTGCATGGAGAGGATCGGGATGCCGACGTCCACGGTGCGGATGCCGAGACGGGTCGCCGTGATGGGACCGATCGTCGACCCGCACGGCACGGCGTTGTTCGAGACGAACTCCTGGCTCGTGACGCCGGCCGCGTCGCACCAGCCGTGCCACGCGGCGGCGCCGGCGGCATCGGTCGCGTAACGCTGGTTCGCGTTGATCTTGAGGATCGGGCCGGAGCCGAGCAACGGCCGGACCACGGGGTCGTGCTTGTCGGCGTAGTTCGGGTGCACCGAGTGGCCGACGTCGCTCGAGACGCACCACGACGCGGCGAGCGCGCGCAGCTGCTGCTCCCGGTCGGCGCCCAGCGACAGCCACAGCCGCTCGAGCACGTCGGAGAGGAACGGGCCGGCAGCGCCCGACCGTGTGCCCGAACCGACCTCCTCGTGGTCGAACACCGCGAGCATCGCGATGTGGTCGGCGTCGTGGCCGTCGGCCGCGCGCTCCAGAGCGGCGACGCCCGCGTGCACCGAGGCGAGGTCGTCGAGGCGACCGGACGCGAAGAAGACGTCGCCGAGCCCGAACGTCGCGCCGCGGGCGGCGTCGGCGGTGACGATGTCGTAGCCGCGGATGCGGGCGGCATCCACTCCCGCCTCGCGGGCGAGTTCGCCGAGGATGTCGGCCGACGCGGCCTCCCCCAGGCCCCACACCGGCTGCGTCTGCGCCTGCTTGTCGAGGGCGAGGTGCTCGTTCGCCTCACGGTCGAGGTGGATCGCCAGCTGCGGGAGCCGCAGCAGCGGTCCGGTCGCGGTGAGCACCGTCGTGCCGTCGTCGAGCACCAGCCGCCCCGCGAGGCGCAGCTCGCGATCGAGCCAGGAGTTCAGGAGCGGGCCGCCGTAGATCTCCACTCCCGCCTGCAGCCAGCCGTGCTTTCCGGTCGTGGGCTGCGGCTTGAGCTTGAAACCGGGCGAGTCGCTGTGCGCGCCGAAGACGTGCACCCCCGTCGTCGCCGTCGCAGACGGCGGCACCACCCACGCGATCGTCGCGCCGTCGCGCACCACCACGAACCTGCCGCCGGCCGGCGCGGGCCATTCCTCCGCTTCGTGCAGGCGCGTGAACCCTGCCTCTTCGAGGCGTCGCGCGACCTCGGCGGCGGTGTGGAAGCTCGACGGCGACGCGGCCACGAACGCGGCAAGATCGTCGGCGTGGGCGAGGGCCTCCGCGGGGACGGGAGCAGGGGATGAGGGCACGGGCGAGCCTCCTCGATCAGCGGTGTGCGGTGCTTCGATCGTAGTTCGGAGGCGCTTCCCAGGCGGCGATCCAGGCACGACGCGGCCCCGTGATCTGGCCTTTTCGGGAGGACCGCTCACATGTAACGTTCAGGTAACGCACCGGAACCGTCCAGAAACCCCATAAAGACTCGGGGACTTGTGTCCGCCCGAACGGTCACGACGCGCCGCCCGATGGCGCATTTCGCTGATACGGAACCCGGTCTCTCTATGCGCTCCCACACGACATCCCAGCCCGCCCGCCGCACCATCCGCCAGGCAGAACGCCGCCTCCGCCGCCGCCCTGTCCTCGTCGTCGCGACGCTCGCGGTGGGACTCGTGGCCACCGCCGGGTTCACCACGGCGGCCCCCGCTTCGCAGGCCGACGCGTCCGGCGCGGCCCCCGCCTTCGCACTCGCGTCGTACACCGTCCCGATCTCGTCGGACACGGTCGACGCCGCCGCGCCGTCGGCTGCCGACCAGGCCGTCACCGACGCGGCAGCCGCCGTCACCGCGGCCACCACCGTCACCGCCGACATCGCGGCGTCGGGCCTGGACGTCGGGACCCCCGACACCACCGTCGACACCAGCGGGCTCGAGACCGCCGTGCAGCAGCTCAAGCGGGCCCAGGCGCTGCCGGCGCTGTACACCCCCGACTTCACCTCGGCCGTGACCGCGCTCACCGCCTCCGTCGGCGAGCAGACCGCGGGCCTGCGCGGCAAGCTCGACGCCGCCATCGCGCTGAAGGCGCAGCAGGAGGCCGAGGAGAAGGCCCGCAAGGAGGCCGAGGCCGCAGCCGCCGCCAAGGCCGCCGAGGCCGCCGCCGCGGCGAAGAAGCCTTCGAGCTCGTCGTCGGCCCCGCGCCCCGTGTACGCCACGGGCGGCGCGGTGGGCGGCACCAGCCCCGCCGACGCGCAGGCCACCGCTCGCGCGATGCTCGGCAACTACGGCTGGGGCGACGACCAGTTCGGATGCCTCGTGTCGCTGTGGAACAAGGAGTCGGGCTGGAACTACCAGGCCTACAACCGCGGCAGCGGCGCCTACGGCATCCCGCAGGCCCTTCCCGGCAGCAAGATGGCCAGCGCCGGCGCCGACTGGCAGACCAACCCGGCGACGCAGATCGCCTGGGGCCTGGGCTACATCTCGGGCCGCTACGGCAGCCCGTGCGGCGCATGGGGCCACTCGCAGTCGACCGGCTGGTACTGAGTCCTCTCACTTCTCAGCTTCACCGTCCGCGGGGCCCGATCGTTCTGATCGGGCCCCGCGGCGTTCGCCGCGACAGCCGACTCACAGCTGATCCATCGCGGCCGGCCGGGTCGGTTCGCAGACCGCAGGACGATACTGAGGGCGTGTCCGTGTCGCCCGCGTCGCCGCGCCCCTCGTCGCCGCGGCTGCTGTACGTCGAGGACGAGACCGAGATCGCCGCGATCGTCGTCGAGATGCTCGAGGACGAGTACGCCGTCGATCACGCCGTCACCGGCGAGGAGGCGCTGCGGCTCGCGCTCGGCCGGCGGTACGACGTGATGGTCGTCGATCGACGCCTGCCGGGCATGTCGGGCGTCGAGCTCGTCGACGCCGTGCGGACCGCGAGGATCGCGACGCCGGCGCTGATGCTCACGGCTCTCGGCACGGTCGACGACCGCGTCAGCGGGCTGGACGCCGGCGCCGACGACTACCTCGTCAAGCCCTTCGACGTCGAGGAGCTGCGCGCGAGACTGCGGGCGCTGCGGCGCGGGCGCGGCGCCGGGGACCGTCGCGAGCTGGGCGATTGGGTCTTCACACCGGCGTCGCAGGCGCTGTACTCGCCGGCAGAGGGCCGGATCGCGCTGACGCAGGTGGAATCCCAGCTGCTCGAACTGCTGACGTCGAGCCCCGAGCACGTCTTCACGCGCGACGAGATCCTCGCGAGCGTGTTCCCGGGAGGTTCTGCCGCCACCGTCGACACGTACGTGCACTACATCCGACGCAAATCCACGCCCGAGATCATCGAGACCGTGCGGGCGCGCGGCTACCGCAGCGGGGTGCCACGATGAGCGCGAGGACGGATGCCGCCACCGCGGCCGATCGCCGGCGCGTGCAGCAGGCGGCTCTGCGCACCGGACTGTGGGTGGGGCTCGCGTCGGCGGCGGTCGTCGCGATCGTCACGATCGTCACGGTCTCGGTGATCCTCGCCACCGCGCGCCCGGAGCGTCGGCCCCCGCACGGCGGCGAGCTCGACGGGCGCGGACCGCTGGTGGTCGACATCGACGATGTCGTGCCGATCGCGATCGCCGTAGGACTGGCCGGCGTCGTCGCGCTCGGCCTCATCGCCTGGTCGGCGTCGAAGCGGGCCGCGCAGCCGCTCGCCGACGCGCTCGAGGTGCAGCGCACGTTCGTCGCCGACGCGAGCCACGAGCTGCGCACACCGCTCACGACCCTGACGAGCCGGATCCAGCTCGCTCAGCATCGGTCGCAGCGCGGCGGCGACGTCGACGCGGTGCTCGCCGACCTCCACCGCGACGCGGCGGTGATGGACGCGGTGCTGACGGATCTGCTGGTCGCCGCCGAGTCGGCAGGTGCCGCGCCGGGCGACGGCACGGCCACGGCGTCGGTGACGGCGGCCACCGCCGACGCCTTCGCCCTGATCGGGCCGAGGGCCGCCGAGCACGGCGTCGCGCTGGAGGCGGCGGCATCCGATCCGCTCGAGGTGGCCGCCGACCGCACGTCGCTCGCCCGCGCGCTCGTCGCGCTGCTCGACAACGCGGTGCGGTACTCCCCCGCCGGCACGACCATCCGGGTGAGCGCACGCGCGGCGGGGCGCCGGGTCGAGATCCGGATCTCCGATCAGGGGACGGGTATCACGGGTATCGACCCGGATCGCCTGTTCGAGCGCTTCGCGCGGTCGAGCGAGCCCGGCGGGGCCGGCGCACCGCGCGGCTTCGGACTGGGGCTCGCGCTCGTGCGCGACATCGCCACCCGCTACGGCGGGTCGGTACGCGTCGAGAGCACCTCGCCCTCCGGGACCACGTTCCTGCTCGAACTGCCCACGGACCGCCACCACACGACGAGCCGGTGAGGCTGGGCGCGCGTTCCCGCGAACCTATGAGAATGCCCAGATCGGCGGACTCTTTGAACTGTCTTGGAGGCGCGGCGCGACAGTGGCGTCATGACCGAGAATAGCACGACCCCTGATTCCCCGGACCCGGCGACGGGCGTGAGCGGCCCCGGCGCGACGGCAGCCACCACGCCGCTCCCGCCCCAACCGCAGCCGCAGCCGGCCGGGGTCCCGGCGACGCCCGTCGTGCAGAGCCCCGTCGCCGCACCCGCGAAGCCGCCGCTCCTGCGTCGGACGTGGGTCAAGGTCACCGGCGCCGCAGTCGCCGCGGTGCTGCTGCTGGGCGTCGGCTTCGGCGCCGGATGGGCCGCGAACGGCGCGCGCCCGTTTCCCGGGGCCCCGGCCGGGTGGAGCCAGGAGGACGGCATGCGGGGCGGACCGGGCCAGCCCGGTCGCGGCGCACCCGACGATGGCCCGCGAGGCGGCGGACCGGGCTTCGGACACGATGACGACTCCGGATCGGGATCGGGTTCGGACTCGGACGGCGACGACGATTCGGGTTCGGACTCGGACGGCGACGACGATTCGGGTTCGGACTCGGACTCGGACGGCTCCTGACCGGTTGATCCACTCCTGAGAGGAGCGCCCCATGGCGACGATCGCAACCCCTTCCACCTCGGTGACGGCGCGGCATCCCGCGCCCGCCGCGACGAGCGCCCGCCAGGCGGCCTGGTGGAACGCGGGAGCGATCGTCGCGATCTGGCTGACCAGCCTGTTCGTCGCGGCGCTGTGGGTCGCCGGCGGCGGAGTGGATGCCGTGCTCGGCGGCGGAGCCGACGCGCTCAGCGCCGCCGGGCGGCTGTGCGGACTGGTGGCGGCGAACCTGCTGCTCTACCAGGTCCTGCTGATGGCGCGGGTGCCGCTGTTCGAGCGCGGCTTCGGCCGAGACGCCATCACCCGCATGCACCGACACGTCGGCTTCTGGTCGTTCTGGCTGATGCTCGCCCACGTCGTGCTCCTGGTGTGGGGATACGCCGCGGCCGCCGCGCTGAATCCGTTCGTGCAGCTGTGGGAGTTCGTCTGGGACTACCCGGGGATGCTGCTGGCCACCGCGGGGCTCGTGCTCATCGTGGGCGTCACGGTGACCTCGATCCGCCGCGCCCGGCGCCGGCTGCGCTACGAGTCCTGGCATCTGCTGCACCTGTACGCCTACCTCGGCGTGGGCCTCGCGGTGCCGCACCAGCTGTGGGCGGGCGCCGACTTCACGGCCTCGCCCGCCGCCGCCGCGTACTGGTGGACGCTGTGGGCACTGGCGGCGGCCGCGGTCGTGGTGTTCCGCGTGGGGGTTCCTCTGGCGCGGTCGCTGCGGCACGACCTGCGTGTGGCGGCGGTGGAGCCCGACGGCGCCGACGGCGTGACCGTGCGGATGGCCGGCCGGCAGCGCAGCGCGCCGGCCGCCCGCGGCGGGCAGTTCTTCGTCTGGCGATTCCTCGACGGGCCGGGCTGGTCGCGAGGGCACCCGTTCTCGCTGTCGGCCGCGCCGCAGGGTGGCGCATTGACGATCTCGGCCCGTGTCGTCGGCGACGGCACCGCGCGGCTCGCCGAGCTGCGCCCCGGGACCCGCGTCCTCGTCGAGGGCCCCTACGGGCGCCTCACCGGCGAGGTGCGCCGGGCCTCCAAACTCCTCCTCATCGGCGCAGGGGCAGGCATCGCTCCCCTGGTGTCGCTGCTGGAGGCGGAGCCGTACGCGCCGGGCGAGGCGATCCTGCTCACGCGCGACTCCTCACCCGACGCGGCGCTGCGGCGGGACGCGATCGCCGCCCTGGTGCGCGATCGAGGCGTGCGTCATGTGCCGTTGGACGGACCGCGGGCAGAGTCCGCGTCACCGTGGCTCCCCGAGTCGCACGCCGCCTGGCGAGGCGCCGAAGCGATCCGGTTCCTCGCGCCCGACCTGGACCAGTACGACGCGTTCGTGTGCGGCCCGGTGCCGTGGATGGATGCCGTCACACGCGACCTCCGCGCGGCAGGTGTCGCGCCCGATCGCATCCACACCGAAGCCTTCACCGTCTGAGCAGAGGAGCCGTCATGAAGAAGATCGTCTACGCCGTGCTCGCCACGGTGAGCGGGCTGGTCCTGCTGCTGAGCTATCGCACCTCGCATGTCGACACGGTCGCCCAGCCGCCGGCGGTGGACACGTCGGCGACCGGGTCCCAGGGCACCACGGGCACGTCCGGGGACACCGGCACCTCGACCGACTCGAGCGACACCGGCACCTCGACCGACACGGGCAGCTCCGGCACGGGTGCGGCGGGCGGCACCGGCACGGGTTCGGCGGGCGGCACCGGTTCGGCTGCGGCATCCGGCTCATCCGCACTGGCCGACGGGACCTTCACCGGGTCCGCGGTGAACACCCGATTCGGTCCGCTGCAGGTGCGGATCACGGTGTCGGGCGGCCGCATCACGGATGTGCAGGTGCCCGAGTACCCGTCCAGCAACCCGCGCGACCGGCAGATCAACGAGCGGGCGCTGCCCTTGCTCGCGTCGGAGACGACCGCCGCGCAGTCCGCCGACATCGACATGGTGTCGGGGGCGACGTACACGAGCCAGGGCTACCTGTCGTCGTTGCAGAGCGCGATCGACCAGGCCCACGCATGATCCGGCCTCCGCGGCACGTCGAGGTGGCCGAGATCATGGGCACTGCGGTGAGCGTGCATGTGGTGGGCGGTGCACGCGACCCCGCACACGATGCGGCGATCGCCGCGTGCTTCGACGAGCTGCGCCGCGTCGATCGGGTGTTCTCGACCTACCGGCAGGATTCCGACATCCGCAGGATCGCGCGCGGCGAGCTGTCGATGGCGGATGCCGATCCGTGGGTCGGCGAGGTCGCGCAGGCGTGCGCGCGGGCCGAGGCCGACACGGCGGGCCTGTTCACCGCGCGGTGGGCGGGAGGGTTCGACCCGACCGGCTACGTCAAGGGCTGGGCCGTTGAACGTGTCGCGCGCAGCCACCTCGCGCCGCTGCTCGACGAGCGCGGGGTGATCGCGGTCGGGATCAATGCGGGCGGCGACATGCAGCTGCGCACAGCGACGGGCGCGGACTGGAGGTGGAACGTGGCGATCGCAGACCCCCGGGACCGGTCGCGCGTGCTGGCGACCGTTCCCGTGCGCGACGGTGCGGTGGCGACATCCGGTGCGGCGGAGCGGGGCGCGCACATCGTCGACCCCCGTTCGGGGAGCGCCGCAGGCGATGTCGTCTCGGCGACGGTGGTCGCCGCGAGCCTCGCCCACGCCGACGTCTGGGCGACGGCGGCGGTCGTCGCCGGATTCGACGATCTGTCGTGGATCTCGAAGGCGGGCGACACCACGGGGCTGGTGGTCGGTGCGCGGGGCGCCGTGCGTCGCTGGATCGACGGTGTCGAGGTCGGCGTGGTGACGGCTCCTCGGTCTCACGGGGTGCGGAGGATCTTCTCCATCGCCCTGCCGCGCGCCAGCTCGTCGACGAGCTTGTCGAGGTAGCGGATCTTCTGCATCAGCGGGTCTTCGATCTGCTCGACACGCATGCCGCAGATCATCCCGGTGATGAGCGACGCGTTCGGGTTGAGGTCGGCGTCGGCGAAGAAGTCCTCGAACGTCGTGTGCTCGTCGAGGTGCTGCTTCAGCTCGGCGTCGTCGAAGCCGGTGAGCCACTCGATGACCTCGTCGAGCTCTTCGGCGGTGCGCCCCTTCTTCTCCACCTTCGTGACGTAGAGCGGATACACGGAGGCGACGCTCATCGAGAAGATCCGGTGCATAAGCCCAGGCTAATACCTGACGGCGTGCGCGTCAGCGGCCTCGCTGCCCGCATGGCCAACACGGAGCGCGGGTCCGGTGGTTGACTGGGGGCGAGGGCGCGCCACCGATCAGGAGGACACCATGGACGTGGATGCCGCCGCCGTCGCCGCGGCCGCGAAGAAGGGATCGTTCACCGGGGTCGTGGCCGTCGACGTGGCCGGAACCCGGGTGTTCGAGCGGGCGTACGGCTTCGCGCATCGCGGATACGAGGTGCCCAATCATCCGGAGACCGAGTTCGGCGTGGCCAGCGGAAGCAAGACCTTCACGGCGCTGGCCGTGATGCGTCTGGTCGAGGCGGGTGATCTCCGACTGGATGGTCGGGTCCGCGAAATCCTCGGGGGCGACCTGCCGCTCATCGACGACGCGGTCACCGTCGAGCACCTGCTCACCCACACCTCGGGGATCGGTGACTATCTCGACGAGGACGGCGAGTGGGAGGCATCCGATTTCGTGCTCGGCGTCCCGGTGCACACGCTCACGAGTGCCGAGGCGTTCGTGCCCATCGTGGACGGGTTCCCGCAGAAGTACCCGCCCGGAGAGCGGTTCTCGTACTGCAACGGCGGGTACATCGTGCTCGCGATCCTGCTCGAGCGGATCACCGGCCGCACGTTCCACGACGTCGTGCATGCACTGGTGCTCGAACCCGCGGGGCTCGAGCACACCGGCTTCCCGCGTATGGACGAGCTTCCGGGAACGGCAGCCACGGGCTACCTCTTCGACGAGGGCGACCGCACCAACACGCTGCACCTGCCGGTGCGCGGCAACGGCGACGGCGGTGCGTTCACGACGGCCGGCGACCTCCACCGGTTCTGGCAGGCGTTCTTCGACGGCCGGATCGTCTCCCCTGAGACCGTCGAGGAGATGACGCGTCCGCGCTTCGACGTGCCGAGCGAGCACAAGCGATACGGCATGGGCGTGTGGCTGCATCGTTTCGCGGATGTCGCCATCGTCGAGGGCTACGACGCCGGGGTGTCGTTCCGCTCCACTCACCTACCGGCGTCGGCAACGACGGCGAGCATCCTCGGCAACAGCTCGGAGGGCGGATGGCCCGTCGTCCGCGTGGTCGCCGACGCGATCGACGAGGCGGTGTCGACTTCGTAGGCCGGTCGCGCCCACGCCGTGCCCGGCGCCTAGCGGTGCCCGTGCCCGTGCCCGGCGCAGACCGGGCCGCGCTCAGAACGGAGCATCCGGCTCGGAAGCGGAACGGAACACGGGCACCCGGCGCTCGGGCTCGACGACGTATCGGCGCCCCGCCGGCGATGTCCACTCGAGGGCTCCCCCGCTCCCGGGAATATGCGACACCTCCCACCCGCCGTGGTGCTTCACCAGGTGGTGGCCCTTGCACAGCGGCGCGAGGTTGTCTATCGATGTCGCGCCGCCGTGCTCCCAGGCGATGGTGTGGTCGATCTCGCACCGGGAGGCCGGCATCCCGCACCCCGGGCCCATACATCGGTCGGCACGCCACCGCACCAGTCGCCGCAGCTCGGGCGGCGGCCGGTACCGATCGCGACCGACCGAGAGCACCGCGCCGGTCTCGGGGTGTGTCAGCACCCGCATCCACGCGTCCGCCCCTCCTGCCAGCTCTCTCGCGCGCTCGATCGGGATCGGCCCGATGCCCTCGACGACGGCGGGGGCCAGGCCCGCAGCGGCGCGTTCGGACTCACCGCGCCCGGTCAATGCCAGCACCGGGACCGTGACGGTCACCGTGGCGCGGATGCCGCGCGCCTCGGCGGCCACCGAGGCCGTGTCGCCGTCGATCAGCAGGTCGCAGATCACGTCGGCACGCACCTGGTCGAGCGTGCGCTGTTCTTCGGGGTGGGCGACGATGGCCTTCGCCATCGCCGTGGACCTCGCGTGGATCGCGAAGGCCTCGACCGCCGGGATGTACAGGTGCAGCCAGGCCATACCGTCATCGGCGGACTCGACGGCGGTACGCCGCGTGGCCACGGCCTCCTGGTGGCGTTCGGCGAGGGTCACCGCGCGCGCCGCGTCGACGAGCCTGCGCAGCTGCCGCCGGAACGCGCCCACCGGCTGCGCTTCGGCGAGCGCGATCGCCTGCTGCACGAGCGCCGGCCGCAGCTCGGGTTCGACCGCGTCGATCGCGGTCACGAGGGTCTCGGCGTGCCGCTCGGTCATGCGAGCCCGCTCCAGCGAGTCCAGCACCTGCGGATACCGCTGGACGACGGCATCCGCCAGCCGGATCATCTCGCCCGCGGCGTGCTCGGTGATCCGCAGGGCGGCAGCGACCTCGAGCCGGATGCCGCGCTCGACGACGTCGGTCAGCACGCGGCCGTGGCGCTCCGCGTCGGCAAGCGCCTCACGCCGCAGTCCGTCGAGACGTTCGAGCCGCTGCGCGGCGAGGATCGCCATCATGCCGTCGACCTCGACCACGAGATCGAGGGCGTCCGGGATCGGCACCTCCGGGATCTCAGGATCGAAGAACATGCCTCGAGACTAACGAGGGGTTCGGACATTTAGACGACTCTCGTGAGCCCTCTCTGTGACGAACCCTGGTACGGATCTACCCGGCGAGCACCTCCGACAAGCGCCGGAACAACTGATCCGCGGGATGCACCTTCGGCTCCAGGTTCGACGCGTTCATGAAGACCGCGATCGTCGCGCCCGACTCAGGGTTGTGGAACACCGCGGCGGTGAATCCGAAGCCCTCGCCGTTGTGCCCCCACCAGCCACCGGTCTCGCCGATGCCGAGCGCGTACTGGTCGTAGGGCGGCCCCACTTCCAGGGGCGCGCCCTGCAGGCGCTCGGCCTGGGTCGCAGGCTCCAGCAGCGCCCCGGTCGCGAGCGTCTCGCCCCACACGCGTGCGTCGTCCAGGCTGGAGATCATCGACCCGGCGGGACCGAACACCGACATGTTGTCGGGCTGGGGCTCCATCCCGCCCTCGGCCGGCGCGTAGCCGACCGGGTGCGGGGTCGTCCACCTGGCGGCATCCACGATGTAGCGCGTGCCGTCTTGACCCAGCGGCTCGAGGATCCGCTCGGCCAGCACGTCGGCGAACGACTCCCCCGTGACCGACTCGATGGCGGCCCCGAGCAGGTTGGTGTTGGCGTTGGTGTACACCTTGCGCGTGCCGGGGTCGAACTGCGCCGGCTCGCCGAGCATGAAGCCGTTGAGCTCGTCGAGGGTGAAGATCCGCTCCGGATCGGCGGAGAACGCGTCGACGAACGCCTGATTCGTGTAGTCCGCGTTGCCGCTGGACATGTCGGCGAGCTGACGCAGCGTGATCCGGTCGCCATCCGTGACGTCGTCGACATAGGCGTCGATCGTGTCGTCGAGGCTCAGCTTCCCCTCGTCGACGAGTTGGAGGAGCACGGTGACGGTGTAGGACTTGGTGATGCTCCGCAGCGGCCACTGCATTTCGGTGGTCACCGGGACATCGCCGTCGATGTCGGCGACGCCCGCCGCACTCGTCCACGACCCTTGCCCGGGCACCCAGACGCCGACGGCCGTGCCGGGCACGCCGTATTCGGCCATGGTCGACTCGAGCGTCTGCTGCAGCAGGGCTTGCAGCGCCTCCGGCAGATCGCCCTCCGGCGCTGCCGGACGGATCACCGCCGGCGCGGGTGCGGTCGCGGACGGCTCCGCGGGAGGCGGTGAGGCGGCGCACGACCCGAGCAGCAGGGCCACGACCCCCATCGCGGTGATCCCGACCAGGGTGCGCGCGCCGCGCGCGGCCGCTGACGTGTGTCCGCTCATCGCTCATCCCCCCGATGTCGACGATGCGACGCGTGCGCGCCGCGTCCGGCCAGCCTGTCGTGCCTACCAGGGTGACGGCAAGACCCGCGCCGGGCGGCGGCATCCTCGCTCAGCCGTCTCGGACGGCCACCACCACCTTGCCCAGGGCTCTGCCCTCGCCGTGCCAGGCGAGCGCCCGCGGCACCTCCTCGAGCGGGAAGACACGGTCGATGTGCACGTCGACCTCGCCGCGCACGCACGCCTCCGCGACGGGGACGAACGCGGTCGGCCCCGGATGCACGATGAGCAGTCCCAGTCGCCGGCCGGTCAGCGCCCCCGCGACCGCTCCCACGGTCAGCATCCGCAGCATGGTGCGCACCGTTCCGCCCACCATCACGCAGCGCCCACCCCGCGCGAGCGCGCGGCGATAGGCGAACACGGAACGCTGCGCGACGAGGTCGACGATGACGTCGTACGGGCCGTGGCGGGTGAAGTCGTCCGCGCGGTAGTCGATCACCTCCTCCGCTCCCAGCCTCCGGAGGAAGTCGAGCTTGCCGGCGTTGTCGACCGCGGTGACACGCACGCCGCGCGCGACCGCGAGCTGGACGGCGAGGCTCCCCGAGCCGCCGCCCGCGCCGTTGAGAAGCATCCGCATGCCGGGTTCGGCCAGCGCGACGGCGTGCGTCGCGATGGCCGCGGCCTGAGGGAGAGCGGATGCCTCGGCGAACGAGAGCTGCGGAGGCTTGATCGCCAGCGCCGGCACGGGGACCGACACGAACTCGGCGAACCCGCCGTAGCGCGGCATGGTGTCGGCGAACACCTCGTCGCCGACGGCGAACCCGTCGGCTCCCGCGCCGACGGCGACGACCCTGCCCGCGATGTCGGAGCCGAGGATCGTGCGCCGCGGGCGGCGCAGGCCACCCAGCCGTGCGTAGGCCGGGCTGCCGTGCAGCCCCTCCCAGTCCGAGAGGTTCACCGAGGTGGCGACCACCTCCACGAGCACCTCGCCCGCGCCCGGCACCGGGCGGGGCACCTCACGCAGTTCGAGCTCGTCGGGTGTGCCGTACCGTTCGTAGACGACCGCGCGCATGCCTCCATCGTGCGCGGCGCCTCCCCCGCGCACAACGGGCCTGCTGCCCGCCGCCGCCTCGGACACCCGAGCGAGGGCCGCGCACGTCAGCCGCGACGCGGCAGGATCGCGGCGGCGTTCCCGCCGGTGATGCGTCGGCGCGGCTCGTCGTCGAGCTTCGCGACCATGAGCTGCAGCATCGTGGCCTCCGGGGTCTGCACCGGGAAGCCGCTGCCGAACACCCATCGCCCCGGGTCGTCGCCCCAGCGGTCGGCGACGAACGTCGGCCCGTTCACATGCCAGAGATCCATCAGCACGTGACCGGGGACGTCGTCGCCGAGATGCCTGCTCAGCTCCGACCAGTCGGCCCGGTTCAGTCCACTCAGCACGAGCGGGTGCACCGGCGCGGCGCGCACCACGTCGGCGAGCTCGTGCAGCGGGACGTCGCGCGCCGGGGAGCGCGGATGCCGCACCCGGGCGTCGTCGAGGCGCACGAGGATCTGCACCGGCATCCCGGATGCCGCCGCGTCCTCGAGGACCGGGAGCATCCGCTCGGGCGTCGTCCCGTGGTCGCCGGGGACGAGCCGGATGCCCGCGAACCCGCTCTCCACCGCCCAGGCGAGCTCGCTCCGCCACCCGGGGGCGTCGGGATCGAGGACGGCGAAGAGCCGGAACAGCGGGTCGTCGCCGGTCTCGCGCAGCAGTGCCTCGTTGCCGGTGCGCGTGTCGAACCCCGTCAGCGTCGCGAGGTGCGACACCCACAGCGCACGCAGGCCGTGCCGCTGCGCATAGGCACGAAGGTCGTCGGAGGACGCACCCGCGGTGAGCCGATAGGGCCACTGACCGACATGGCACGTCGTGTCGACCGCGTCGAGTCCTGCGAAGGCGTCGAGCAGCTCGCGCGCGGGCGCCGTCATCGCTCGACCTCCGCGAGCCAGCGCGCCATGTTGGCGCCGAACACGCGTCGCTCGGCATCCGCTCCCAGGCCCGCCCCGAGGACCTTGCCCACGTTGGCCGCCAGATCCACGTGGTGCAGGTCCGACCCGAACACCACGCGATCGGCGCCGAGCCGGTCTACGGCGAGCGCGACCTCACCCGTCCCGATGATCGTCCCGGAGGTGTCGACGGCGATGTTGGGGTACGGCCGGACGGTGTCGATCGCCGACTCCGGCTGTCCGCCGAGGTGCGCCATGACGAATCGGACGTCGGGATGCCGCGCCGCGGCCCGGGCGATGTGCTCCGCCGTCGACTCGTACGGGAAGCGCCCCACCGTCTTGCGCCACGCGTGCGCGAGCACGATCAGCCGTCGCCGTGCGGCGTACTCCAGGATCGGGTCGCACAGTGGATCGTCGGCGAGCGTCGCGATCCAGAGCTTGACGCCGATCATCCCGTGGTCCTCGACGTTGCGGCGCAGATCGTCCATGGTGGCCGCGCCGAACCGGGGATTGACGTAGCAGTAGCCGCGGAGCCGATCCGGATGACGTCGCAGCTCCCGCACCAGCGTGCGGTTCATCTCGCGCACCTCGTCGAGGCCGGGGTGCGCGACGAACGCGCCGATGTCGGTGCACAGGAACAGGTCGATGCCCAGTTCGTCGCCGAGCTCGAGCACCCGGGGATCGAACCGGCCGTCGTCGAGGTGCGTGTGCGCGTCGATCACCGTCATCGCCCGGCGTCCTCCAGCGCGAGCGCGCAGCGGCGCAGCGCGTCGGCGATGTCGGCATCCGTGTGCCCCGCGTTCACGTAGGCGACCCGGTAGAACGACACCCCGCACGCGAACGCCGCGCGCAGGAACCGCTCGATCAGTGCGGGATCGCCGACGAGCTGCGGGCAGGTCGGATGCCCCTCTAGGCGCACGGCGACCCCCGCCCGCTCGAACAGCGCGTTCAGCCCGTCCTGCAGGCGCCCTCCGAGCTGGCGCAGCCGCGCGGGGACGCCCTCGTCCCGCATGATCGCCATGGTCGCCGAGGCCGCGGCCAGCGACAGCGTCTCGCCGCCGTACGTCGAGGTGACCACGACCTCGCCACGGTCGAGCACCCCGAGCACCTCACGGCGACCGCAGTACACCGACAGCGGCATCCCGTTGGCGACTCCTTTGCCGTACACCGCGAGGTCGGGAAGGATGCCGGTGGCCTCGGCCATGCCGCCGAGCGCGACCCGGAACCCGGTGACCATCTCGTCGTACGCGAGCAGGGCGCCGTGCCGGTCGGCGAGCCCCCGCAGGAACGCGTAGAACCCGGCGGCGTCGGGGACGGACGGATAGTCGGCCGCGACCAGGATCAGCGCGATCTCGGAGCCGCGATCGGCGAAGAGCCGCTCGAGGGCCGCGCGGTCGTCCCAGTCGACGGCATGATGGAGCGCGGCGAGCGCCGCCGGCACCCCCGGGACAGCGGCAGCGGAGGTCGCACCGGGCAGCACGCGGGCGCCCGGGGCCAGCGAGTTCAGCCACCCGTTGTAGCCGATCTGCACGATGCGGTCGCGCCCGGTGTGCGCGCGGGCGATGCGGATGACCGCCGCCAGCGCCTCGCCGCCGGTCTTCAGGAACCGGGCGCCCTCCGCGCCGGGAACGAGCGAGCAGAACAGCTCGGCGGTCGTCGTCTCCAAGGGATGCGGGTGGCCGAACAGGATGCCGTCGTCGAGCTGCGCGCGGATCGCCGCGTCCACGCGCGGGTCGGCGTAGCCGAGGGTGACGGGGCCGAGCGCGCACCGGAAGTCGATGAACTCCCGGCCCCGGTCGTCCCACACGCGCCCGCCACGACCACGGACGATCACCTCCGGTTCGTCGGGCAGGAGCGCCGGCGCCTTCGAGTTGGTGCTGGAGCCCACCGGCATCACGGCCAGGGCGCGCTGCCGCCAGCTCTCGGTCATGGGGACTGCCCTCTCGTCGTCGACGGTTCCGCGTCAGGCCAGCACGACGACGTCGCCGCCGCGTTCGGCCGACGCCTGCGCGGCCTTCACGATCTCGACGGTGCGCACCCCGACGCCGGCATCAGGCTGGGGGCGGCGTCCCTCGCGGACGGCCGAGAGGAACTCGGCGAGGAGCAGCCCGTCGAGGTCGGCGCCCACCGGGTCCCACGTCTCGCCGAGCGCGTCGTGGCCCGCGACACCCTGTGCGAACGGGCTGACCGTCACCGTGCCGTGCTCGGCGACGACCTGCAGGGTCAGCCCGCCCCATGTCGGCGACGAGACCGGCCAGCTCCACGAGCAGTCGATGCTCGCGATCACCCCGCTGGGGTATTGCAGCGTCACCAGGCCGCCGGTCTCGACCGCGAGGCCGCGGTCGGCGTACAGCGTGCCGTTCGAGACGGCCCGCACCGAGCGGGGCCGCTCGCCCAGCAGCTCGTCGAGCAGATCGGCGCAGTGCACGACGTGGTCCACGAGCGCCCCGCCGCCGGCGAGCGCCGGGTCGGTGAACCACGCGCGATCCTGCGGCAGCTTGCCGTTGTTGGCGCCGACGACTCCGAGCACGCGGCCGAGCCGTCCGCTGCGCAATTGCGCCAGCGCATCACGGAACGACGGCGCGAAGCGCACGGGGTAGGCCACCATGAGGAGCACGCCGGCCCGTTCGCACGCGTCGCGCATGGCCTCGGCATCCTCCACCGACGTCGCGAGAGGCTTCTCGCACAGCACGTGCGCGCCTTCCGCGGCGGCCCGCTCCACCAGCGCGCGGTGACGGGCGTTCTCGGCGGCGATCACGACGGCGTCGGGCCGCCACGCGAACGCCTCGTCGTACGTGTCGACGTAGTCGACGCCCAGCTCTGCGGCGAGCGCCGCGCCGCGCGGCGCGGCATCCGGCGCGGCGGCGCCGTCGGGGTCGGCGGCGATCAGCTCGACGCCCGGCATCGACTGCAGCGCGTTGACGTAGCTGAGGGCGTGAGTGTGGGCGAACGACAGCACCGCGATGCGCAGCGGGGTGACGGCGGTCATCGGACGGGCTCCAGGATCTCGAGTGCGATGGATGCGCCCGCCGCGATCGAGGCGTACGCGGCTTCGGCGACGGCGACGGCCTCGACGCCCTCGCGCGGCGAGATGCGCGCTTCACCGCCCGACGCGAGCGCGGCGACGAAGTCGGCGATCTCGAGGTAGTAGGGGCTGTCCTGCGGCGACATCGGCGGCAGGTAGTCGCTCGGGCCGTCCGCCGCCACGGCGTCGGTGCGGCTGACCCGGTCCTCCGCGCTGTCGTATCGCATGCGCCCGGCCGACCCGGAGACCTCCRCACTCGTGCGGAACGGCATCCCGGGCGCGACCCAGCTGGCGTGCAGGTGGCTGATCACGCCGCTGCGGTGGGTCAGCACCACGTGGGACGTGACCGGCGGCACGACGAGGTCGTCGACGGTCGGCGGGTTCTGCACCGCGTACACCGAGGCCACCGGCCCCGCGAACCAGATCGCCTGGTCGATGTCGTGGATCATGAGGTCGCGGATGAGACCGCCCCCGGTGCTCTCGCGGAAGAACCACGACCTCGCCGGGGCGGACCCGGCACGACTGAAGCGCTGCACCGCGAGCTCGCCGAGGCGGCCCGCGTCGACGGCGCGCTTGATGCGCTCGTACTCGCCGAAGTAGCGGACCACATGGGCCGGGAACAGTCGCACGCCCGCCTCTTCGGCGGCGCGCACGACGCGGGCGGCATCCTCGGCGCTCGGCGCGAGCGGCTTCTCGCACACCACGTGCCTGCCGCGGGCGATCGCCCGCAGCGCGAGGTCTGCGTGCGTGCCGCTCGGGGTGACGATGTCGACGAGGTCGACCAGCTCGAGGAGCTCGTCGACGTCGGCCACCTCGCGGAAGCCGTACTCGGCGGCGATCTCCGCCGCGCCGTCGAACGACGTCACATAGCCGTCGACGCCGAGTTCACGCCAGGCGTCCGCATGGACCCGCGAGATCCCTCCGGCGCCGATGAGGCCGACCCGCAGTTCGGTCACAGTCTCTCCTCGATGAGTCGGGGATCGGCGCTCGGCACCGATCCATCCATGGGCAGCGGCGTGACCGAGGGCACGGGAAGGCCCTCGATCCCGTAGACGGCGGTGGCGTGCCGGCGGAACGCGTGGACGAGGGCGCCGTGGGCGGCGGCATCCGCTCCCAGACGCGCCTCTGCGATCGGCACCTGGAAGGGAAGCCCGATGAAGCGCTGCAGCCGCTCCCGGAGCGGGTCGAGCAGCTGGCCGTGGGCGGCGGACAGTCCCCCGCCGATCACGATCATCGCCGGGTCCACCGTGAGCACGAGCGTCGCGATGCCGTGCGCGAGCTCTGTCACGAACGCGTCGATCTCGGCCGCGGCGGCCGCGTCGCCGCCGCGGGCGCGCCCGAACACGTCGGCGGCGGTGTCGCCCGCGCGCCAGGTGATCTGGCCGGTCTCGGTGTCGATCCCGCGGAAGGCGAGCCGGCCGATGTCGCCGGCGGCATTGTGGATGCCGCGCCTCGGCCGTCCTCCGAGGATCAGCCCCATCGCGATGCGGTTGCCGACCGACAGGTACAGCACGTCGTCGACGAGCTGCGCGACGCCCAGATGGTGCTCGGCCACGGCGGCCAGCCGCACGCCGTTGTCGACGGCGACAGGACACCCGAAAGCCTGGCGGATGTGCGAGCCGATGTCGATGCCCGACCAGTCGGGGATGACCACCGAGGCGGTGACCCTCCCGGCGTCGTCGACGATGCCCGGCAGCGCCACGCCGATCGCCCGGATGCGCGAGACGGCGAGGCCCGCGTCGCCGAGCGCCCGGTGGACGTCGGCGATCACGGCGGCGAGCTTCGACGCGCCGTCGCGTTCCTCGGCGACACCGGCGAAGGTCTGCTGCGTCAGCACGTTGCCGCCGAGATCGGCGATCACCACGCGGATGCTGGCGGCGCCGATGTCGACGCCCACGACCGCGCCGGCATCGACGTCGAAGACGTACCGGCGCGCGGGGCGTCCGGCGCCGCGGCCGACCGCGGCCGTGGCTTCGACGATCAGGCCGGTGTCGCCGAGGACGGCGACGGCGTTCTCGACCGATGTGCGCGACAGGCCGAGGGTGATGGCGAGGTCGTTGACCGTGGCCGGACCGCCGTCACGCAGCTGCTGGGCGGTGCGCGCGACGATCGGGGTCTGCACCGGGTTCGACATCGCGCCTCCTCTCGTCGTCTTCGCCGTGGGTGCGATCAAAATAGCACAGCGTGTTCACGGAATAGTGATGGGCCGATCCCGCGCCCAGCAACCGTTTGCAGGTTGCGACTTGAAGGGCTCACGGGAATCCGCACTTGACTAATTATCACATCGCAGTGTCATAATAAGCGTCGACCCCCTGCACGGTTTCAGCAAAGGAGCACCATGCGCGTCAGCAAGTTCACCGGCCTCGCCGCAGGCGTCGCCACCATCGCTCTCCTGGCGGGCTGTTCCGCCGGCACCGGCGGCCAGGCCGCGGGCGAACAGAAGGTCACCGTCTGGCTCTACCCCGTCATCGCCGACGAGGCGACCCACAAGCAGTTCTGGGACGACACGATCGCGGCGTTCGAGAAGGAGCACGACGACATCACGGTCGACTACGAGATCTACCCCTGGGCCAATCGGGACGAGGCGCTGCAGACCGCCATCGCCGCCGGCAAGGGCCCGGACCTCGTCTACCTGATCCCCGATCAGCTCGCCGCCTACCAGAAGTCCATCCAGCCCCTGAACGACCTCCTCAGCAAGGACCGCCAGGAGGAGCTCCTCCCCAACGTCAAGAAGTCGGTCACGATCGACGGCGACATCCTCGGCGCGCCGATCCTCACGAGCGCCATGCCGCTGCTGTGCAATGCGGCCGCCTTCGACGCCGCGGGCGTGACGGAGTTCCCGGAGACGTGGGAGGACGTGCGCGAGATCGCACCGAAGTTCGCCGAGAAGGGCATGTACGTCCTCAACTACCCGGCATCGCCCGAGAACACGCTCAACCTCACCTACTACCCGCTGCTCTGGCAGGCCGGCGGCGAGGTGTACACGAAGGACGGCGACGTCGGATTCGACAGCCCCGAGGGCGAGGCCGCCCTGTCGTTCATCACCGAGCTCGCCGAGGCGAAGGCGCTCGACCCGGAGGCCATCACCACCAACGTGCCGATCGAGCAGACCGCGGTCGCCCAGGGCAAGGTGGGCTGCACGTGGAGCAACGCCGTCCCCGAGGTCGAGCCGTTCTGGGGCGCCGAGAACGTCAAGGTCCTCCCGCCGCTGACCGAGAAGGAGTCCGTCGCCTACGGCACGGTCGGCTCGCTCTCGGTGCTCAAGGGCTCCAAGGCGCAGCAGGCTGCCGCCGAGTTCGCCGAGTACGCCACCGGCGCCGACGTCGCCCGGCCCTACCTGCTGGCATCCGGGTTCTTCTCCGCCCTGAGCGACACCGAGCCGCTCTACGCCGACGACCCGCTGCTGGGCGAGGTCGAGAAGTACGTGCCCAACGCCACGGTCGGCCAGCTCGCGACGAGCTCGCGCGCACTGATGGGCGTGCTCTCGCCCGAGATCCAGGCAGCGCTGCTCGGGCAGAAGTCCCCGGCCGACGCGCTGTCCTCCGCAGCGGATGCCGCCGCACCGCTCCTGAACAAGTAGCACGGCTGAGGGGGCGCACGGCGCGTCCGTGCGCCCCCTCACCATGACCCGAGGTGCAATGAAAATGACGACGGCGACATCGGCACAGCGGCCGAAGAGCGGCGTGGCGCGAGTGCTGGCCCGGCGCGAAGCGCGCGTGGCGTTCCTCTTCGTGCTGCCGGCCTTCCTGCTGTTCATCGCGTTCCGCTTCGGCCCCACCATCGCCGGCGTCGCGCTGAGCTTCTTCGACTACGACATCTCCGGCGAGATCGCGTGGCGGGGGCTCGAGAACTTCCAGCGCATGCTCGCCGACCCGCTCTTCTGGCGGGCGCTGGGCACGACGCTCATCTACACGATCTTCGCGGTGCCGATCTCGCTCGTCCTGTCGACGGCGATGGCGCTCGGCGTGAGGCGGGCGTTCCGCGGCGCGCGGTTCTTCCGCTCGCTCTTCTTCCTGCCCGTGATCACGTCGCTGGTGCTGGCCGGGGCGATCTTCGTGTGGATCTTCTCGGGCAACGGCCCGTGGTCGCAGCTCATGGCTCCGCTGGGCCTGGGCGGTTCGTGGCTCGGGAGCACCGTGCTGGTGATCCCCGCGATCGTCATCGTCGGCGTCTGGTCGCGATTCGGCTACGGGATGATGATCATGATCGCCGCGATGCAGGACATCCCCCGCGAGCTCGAAGAGGCCGCGCTCATGGACGGCGCGAACTCCTGGCAGCGGTTCCGGTCGATCATCCTGCCGTACCTCAAGCCGACGGTGTTCTTCCTCGCCGTGATCGAGACGACGGCCGCGTTCCAGGTCTTCGACGTGATCTACGTGATGACGCAGGGAGGCCCTGCCAACGCGAGCTACTCGCTCGTCTACATGCTCTACGACCAGGGCTTCAAGTACTTCGACTACGGCTATGCGGCCGCCATCGGCGTCGCTCTCTTCGTCATGACGCTCGTCGTCGCCCTCATTCAGCGTCTCGTGATCGGAAGGCAGAAATGACGACCCTGACGCAGCCGAAGGCCGCCCCGCAGGCGCCCACGCGCACTTCCGAGCCCCGCAACCGTTCCTTCCGCGCTCTCGAGCCGACGCGGTTCGGCATCGTCGTCCGCTGGATCTGGCTGAGCCTGGCCGGCATCCTCGCCTTCTTCCCGTTCTACGCGATGATCGTGCTGAGCCTGAAGCCCGGGCAGGTCGTCGAGCTTCCCGGCTCGCTGCTGCCATGGCAGGACATCTCGTTCGACTCCTACGAGCAGGTGCTGTCGGGGCAGAACATCCTCGGCTGGCTCGGCAACACCCTGATCTACTCGCTGGTGTCGGTCGTCGCGGTGCTGTTCCTGTCGGCCCTGGCCGGATACGCCTTCGCCAAGAAGCGCTTCGCCGGCAAGGAGGTCATGTTCTGGTCGTTCCTGGCCATGGTGATGGTGCCGTTCCACGTCACGCTGATCCCGATGTTCATCCTCATGGCGGGCATCGGCGGCGTCGACACCTATTGGGGCCTCATCCTGCCGACGCTCGCGAACGCCCAGGCCGTCTTCCTGATGCGCCAGTTCATCCAGAACCTGCCCGACGAGCTGTTCGAGGCCGCGCGCATCGACGGTGCGGGAGAGTTCCGCATCTTCCTGCAGCTCGTGCTGCCGCTGTGCAAGCCGATCCTCGCCACCCTCGGCATCTTCGTCTTCCTGTGGCACTGGAACGACTTCCTGTGGCCCCTGATCATCGCCAAGTCCAACGCCATGTTCACCCTGACCGTCGGCATCTCGTCGCTGCAGCAGCAGAACGTGCCGCTGAGCACGATGCTCGCCGGCTCCGTCGTCGCCCTCGCGCCCATCTTCTTCGCGTACCTCATCGCCCAGCGGTACGTGCAGGAGGGCGTGACGGGCACCGGCATCAAGGGCTGAACCGTGGCCCCCATCACGTACAGAAAGGACCCGCACGTGACAGTTCACCCCTTCGCCGGCGAGGCGGAGCTCGAGGACGCCCTCACCGCTCCGAGCGCGGCACTGATCGCCGACATGGCCGAAGGCGAGGGCGACCTCGTGATCCTCGGCGCCGGCGGCAAGATGGGGCCGACGCTCGCGATCCTCGCACGACGGGCGATGGATGCCGCCGGCCGCACCGGCGACCGGGTGCACGCCGTCTCCCGCTTCGGCGACGCCGCCGTGCGCGAGCGCCTGGAGGCGGCCGGCGTGGAGGTCGTGCCGTTCGACCTTATCGAGCGCGACGACCTGGCGGCGCTGCCCGACGCCCCGAACGTCGTGTTCATGGTCGGCGCGAAGTTCGGCGCCGCCACCGCCCCGTCGTGGGCGTGGGCCGTCAACGCCGCGCTCCCCGACCGTGTCGTCCGCCGGTACCGCGACAGCGCGATCGCGGTGATGTCGACGGGCAACGTGTATCCGTTCGTGCCGGCATCCTCCGGCGGCGCCTCCGAAGAGGTCGCGCCGGCGCCCATCGGCGAGTACGCGCAGTCGTGCCTGGGCCGCGAGCGCGTGTTCGAGTTCGGCGCCCAGGAGCGCGGCACACGGGTGTCGATCATCCGCCTCAACTATGCGATCGATCTGCGCTACGGCGTCCTGGCCGACATCGCGAGTGCCGTGCACGCCGGGCAGCCGGTGTCGGTCGCCACCGCCAACGTCAACGTGGTGTGGCAGGGCTACGCGAACGAGGTGGTGCTGCGCAGCCTCGGCCACGCCTCGGCCGACGTGTTCACCGTCAACCTCACCGGCCCCGAGACGCTGAGCGTCGCGGCGGTGGCCCGGCGCTTCGGCGAGCTGCTCGGCCACGACGTCGAACTCGTCGACGAGCCTCAGCCGACCGCGCTCCTGAACGACTCGCGTCGATGCATGGCGCTGTTCGGCTACCCCGCGCTCTCGGCCGATGCCCTCATCGGGCTGCAGGCGGCGTGGGTGGAGGCGGGGCATCCCATGTCGGCGAAGCCCACCAAGTGGGCCGTCCGGGACGGCAGGTTCTGATGACCTCGGTGCCCTCCCTGCGGCCAGAGGCCGCACGCACCCTGACCCGTGGCGCCGTGATCCCGGCGCATCCGCTCGCACTGACCTCGGCCCGGCGGCTGGACGAACGGCGTCAGCGCGCGCTCACCCGCTATTACCTCGCCGCCGGCTCCGGCGGGCTCGCCGTGGGCGTGCACACGACGCAGTTCGAGATCCGCGACGCCGAGCACGCCCTGTTCGAGCCGGTGCTCGCCCTCGCCGCCGAAGAGCTCGACGCGCACGGCGACCCCGACGTCGTGCGCATCGCGGGCGTCGCCGGCGGCACCGTGCAGGCCGTCGCCGAGGCCGAGCTCGCCCGCTCGCTCGGCTACGACGCGGTGCTGGTCAGCCCGCGGGTGGCGGGCGCCGACGAGCGCGCGCTGCTGGAGCGGGCCCGCGCCGTGGGCGAGGTGCTGCCCGTGGTCGGGTTCTACCTGCAGACCGCCATCGGGGGACCCGTGCTGGACCGGGACTTCTGGCGGGAGTTCGCGTCGATCCCGTCGGTCGTCGCGGTCAAGGCGGCGCCGTTCGACCGCTACCGCACGCTGGAGCTGGTGCGCGGTGTCGCGGCATCCGGTCGTGCCGACGAGATCGCGCTGTACACCGGCAACGACGACGCGATCGTGGCCGACCTGCTGTCGGAGTTCCACGTCGAGTCCCCGGACGGCCCGCGCACGCTGCGGTTCGTGGGAGGCCTCCTCGGCCAGTGGGCCGTCGGCACGCGTGCCGCCGTCTCGCTGCTGGAGCTCTCGCGGCGCGCGGCCGCCGGCGATCGCGAGGCCTACTCCGACCTGGGGCGGATGGCCTCGGACCTGGTCGATGTGAACCAGGCGGTCTTCGATCCGGGCAACGACTTCCACGGCGTGATCGCCGGCGTGCACGAGATGCTGCGCCAGCAGGGCCTGCTCGAGGGCATCTGGTGCCTGGACCCGGCGGAGGGGCTCTCGCCCGGCCAGGCGGACGAGATCGCGCGCGTGCGCTGCGCCTACCCCGAGCTCAACGACGACGCGTTCATCGCCGAGCATCTCGGAGAATGGCTGCGATGACCTCCCCCGTGCTCGTGGCCGCCGTCACCACCGACCTGATGGCGGAGTTCTTCTCCGAGCCCGACCTCGAGCGGCTCGGTGCGGCGGCGCGGGCGCTGGGCGGCGGCAGCCTGCGCGTGGATCGCCTCGCGGACGTCCCCGACCTCTCCGCGACGAGGGCGGTCATCACGAGCTGGGGCGCCGCCCCGTTCGACGCGGAACTGCTGAAGCGGATGCCGCGCCTCGACCTCGTGGCGCACACCGGTGCGACGGTCAAGCCGTTCCTGACCGACGAGCTGTTCGGCCGCGGCATCCTGGTCACTCAGGCGGGGCTCGGCATGGCGCGGCCGGTGGCGGAGGTGTCGCTGACCTTCACGCTGGCGCTGCTGCACCGCGTGGCCGAGATGAACGACGCGCTGCGCACGCCGGGCGGCTGGTACGACCCCGCAGTGGGAGCGCAGCACCAGATCCTCGGTGCACCGATCGCCGTGATCGGCGCCTCGCGCACCGGCCGGTCGTACCTGCAGCTGATCCGCGCCCTCGGCGCCGTCCCGCTGCTGGTCGACCCGACCGTCGACGCCGCCGAGGCGGCCGCACTCGGCGCGGAGAAGACCGACCTCGACGGTGCGCTGCGCCGCGCGCGCATCGTGGCGCTGCACGCCCCGACCCTCCCCGCGACGCATCGCATGATCGGAGCGCGCGAGCTGGCGCTGATGCCGGACGGATCGGGACTCGTGAACACGGCGCGGTCCTGGCTGACCGACGAGGCCGCACTGGAGGCCGAGCTGCGCACCGGCCGCATCTCGGCCGCGCTGGACGTCTTCGACGAGGAGCCGCTGCCGGCGCACAGCGTGCTGCGCACGCTGCCGAACGTGCTGCTGACGCCGCACCGGGCGGCCGGAACGGTCGAGGGGCGCCGGGACCAGGGCCGCATCGTCGCCGACGAGGTCGAGGCCTTCGCCGCCGGACGCCCTCTGCAACACGCGGTCGACCGCGACATGCTCGCCGCGATGGGCTGAGCGTTGCGGGTCGCCTTCGCGGGAGTCGCGCACTCGCACCCCTTCACCGACGCCGTGAACCTCGCGGCGCGGGGAGCTGTGCCGCTCGGCGTCTGGGACGCCGACGACGGTGACCGGCGCCGGGACTTCGCACGACGCTTCGGCGCGCCCGAGTTCGCGCGCCTGAACGATCTGCTGATCGCCGGCCCCGATGTCGTGGTCGCCACCCCGCGCACCGGCCGGGCGGTCGACGTCGCGCGGGCCTGCGCGCAGGCGGGCGTGCCGGTGTTCTTCAACAAGACGATCGCCGCCGACGCCGCCGGCCTCATGCGTTGGGAGGCCTTGCCTCCCGCGCGGCGCTTCACATCGTCGGTCCTGCGCTTCGCCCCTGCGCTGGGCGCGCTGGCCGACCGGACGGCCGGCCGCGAGGTGCGGGCGGTCGAGGTGCTCGCGCAGCACGACATCGCCGGCTTCCTCGATCCCGCCCGACGCTGGCAGGACGACCCGTCGGGAGCCGGCGGGACGATGATCAACATCGGCGTGCACGCCTGGGAGATGCTGGACGTCGTCCTCCCCGGCGCGGCGGCGGACGTCGCGGCGGCGACCCGGGTGGTCGGCGCCGTGCCGACGGCATCCGAACTGCTGGCGACGGTGCACGCGCGCGTCGACGCGATCCCGGTGTCGGTCACGATCTCCGGCGTCGCCGGTCCCGACCGCTACGCCGTGCGGGTGTGGACGGACGACGGGCTCGACGAGATCGTGCTTCCGGACGACCTCGCCGGCTTGGGCTACCTCGGCACCGCCGACGCGATCGTCCGATTCGCCGCGGGCGACGAGCCGGTGGATGCCGCGCGCACCGGCGCGGTCTATCGCAACGCCCTCGCGGCCGCGCAGGCGGCGCGCTCCCGCCACGACGCCGCCCCGGCGGACGGAGGACCCTCCGATGCACGCTGAGCCGCAGCTCCGATCCGCGATCGCCGAAGACGCGGCGGACCTCGCCGCACTGTGGGCGCGCGCCTTCGCGCCGCCGCTGTCACCCGACCAGTGGCTCGTCGATCCCGACCGGCTGGCGCACACGATCGTCGCCGTCGACGCCGACGGCGTGGTCGGATCCATCTACGGCCTGCCCAAGCGGCTGCGCGTCGTCGACGGCGTCGCGGCGGTGCACGGCATCGGCAGCGTCGCGGTCGCCGAGCGGGCGCGCGGGCGCGGGCTGGCCCGCCGCCTGGTGTCGGCGTCGGTGGAGTCCGCCCGTCGCGCCGGCGCCGACTGGGCGCTGCTGTTCACCGACACCCCCGAGGTGTACCGGTCGAGCGGGTTCGAGCCGTTCACGATGCACCGGGCGGCACGAGGACCGTGGGCCGCGCTCGGCGGCAGAGGATCCGCGCGCCGCACCACGATCGGCCCGGGCACGCTGGCGTCATCGGACGCGGTGTACGAGCAGTCGCGCGAAGGGCTCGTCCTGGCGCCGGTCCGCTCGGCGATCGAGTGGACGATGGCGGAGGTGCGCCTGCACGGCATGACCCTCTACACGATCGACAGCGACGGCGCCCCGGTCGCGTACGCCGTCGCCGGTGTGCAGCAGCGCACCGGGATCCTCGCGGAACTCGCGGCATCCGCGACCGCCCCCGCAGGCGCACGGGAAGCGCTCCTGGGCGCGATCGGCCAGGACTGGAGCGAGAGCCGCGTCGAGCACTGCGACATCGCCGCCCCGCAGCGGGCGGACGACATCGCCGCGGTGCGCGCGTTCGCCCCTCTGGCGCGGTGGACGACCGATGCCACCGGCATGACCCTGACGATCGCGCGACAGCCGCGCCTGGACGGCGTCCGGCACTTCGGCGCCGCCGACTACTTCTGAGCGCCCGCGGCCGGAGCACCCGGCGGCAGCAGCGGCGTCAGCGCCGCGCCCAGGACACCGGCCATGTCGCCGCTGATGTCGGCCGTGAGGTGGTGCGAGTCGCGGTACACCAGCGTGTTCCCGATGATCGGCGGGCATCGCTCGGCGTCGCACAGGTAGTCGTTGAGATCGAGCAGCGGGATGCCGCGTTCCGCGGTCGCCGAGAGCTCCGCCTCGCGCGCGGGACCCGCCAGAGCGACGGATCGCGGCCTGCTGCACACCTCGGCGTCGGCGAGGTGCGCCGACAGGCACGGCGCGGGGTCCTCCCGCATGTCGGGAGTGTCGGCGATCACCGCGATCGGCGCGTGCAGGGCGTCGAGGGTGCGGCCGAGTGCGGCATCCCAGGTCTTGGCGTCGTCGTCGACGCCGGGCGCGAGCTCCGGGTCGGTGAACGTCGCGACCACGACGAGCGCCGGCGGCGAGGCGTTGATGTGCGCGATCACCGCGTCACGCCAGGCGGGGCACTGCGGATACGGCGTTCCGCGGCGGAGCGTCTCGATGTCTGCGGCGGGGCACGAGCTCTTGGTCTGCACCTCGACCGAGTACCCTGCCGACGCGGCGAACGCCTCCAGGGCCGGGAACCACTGCGCGGCGTGCGAGTCCCCGAACAACAGGATCCGGGGCGCGGCCGGGTCGCCGTACACGCAGCCGTCGGCATCCGTCGCCGCGATCCCTCGCATGCAGCCGTCGTCGTAGACCTCGGGAAGACTCGACCTGGCGTCGCGCAGGTCGGGTGCGAGATTCGCCGGCACGTAGTCGGTGCCGCGCGGCGGGCCTGCGATGACGGTCTGCGACGCGGTGCGCTCCGCGTCGAGCGGGCGCGCGTCGGCGACGGCGTAGGCGCCCGTCGCGACGACGAGGCAGGCGACCGAGCCGGCGGCGGCGCCCATCAGGGTCAGACGCGCCGGCGACCGCGTCAGCGGCGCCGCCCGGCGCACCGGATCCTCGACGAACCGGTAGAGGGCCCAGGCCACCGGCACGCAGGCGGCGGCGATGAACAGCGTCGCCCACAGCGGCAGCGGTCCGGGGATCGCCGCCCCCGGCAGCACCAGCGCGGGCCAGTGAACCAGGTACAGCGAGTACGAGATGGTGCCGACGAAGACCATCGCGCGCGTGGAGAGCACGCGGGTGGGCCCGCCGCGGGACCGCCCGGCGGCGATGACCGCGGCGGTGCCGAGCACCGGCAGCGCGGCCGCCGTCCCGGGGAACAGCGTGTCGGAGGAGAACAGCAGGACGGATGCCGCCACCGCTGCGATCCCGCCCCATCCGACGACGGCGGCCCACCGGCCTCGCACGATCCCCCGGCGGTGCTGCAGGAGTACGGCGACCACCCCGCCGACCCCCAGCTCCCACGCGCGGGAGGGCAGCGAGAAGAACGCCCACGGCTGCGCGGTGGACGTGAGCCCGACGCACAGCGCGAACGACACCGCGACGACCCCCACCAGCACCGCCAGCAGTGCCCGCCGCGACCGCACCACCGCCCACGCGACGGCCAGCAGCGCCGGCCACAGCAGATAGAACTGCTCCTCGACCCCCAGCGACCAGTAGTGCTGGAACAGCGACGGGTTCGACGACTCGGCGAGGTAGTCCGACCTCTGGACGGCGAAGAAGTAGTTCGGCACGTACAGCGCCGTCGCGACGGCCCCCGTCCAGACGTCGCGCATGAGCAGCGGCGGGTACCAGATGAGCGCCGCGAGCACCGACGCCAGAAGAACGGCGAACGAGGCGGGGAGGATGCGGCGGGCCCGCCTTGCGTAGAACTCCGCGAACCGCAGCCGGCCGTGATCCTCCAACTGCCCGAGCAGATGCGACGTGATGAGGAACCCCGAGATCACGAAGAAGACGTCGACGCCGACATAGCCGCCCGGAAGGAACGGCACGCCCGCGTGGTAGAGCACCACCGACCCGACCGCGATCGCGCGCAGTCCCTGGATGTCGGCGCGGAAGCCCGAGCGGTCGGGCCGCGCGAGAACTCGTTCCGCCACGCGAGGCAGTGTAGGCGGACGGCGTGAACGGCAGCACCCCCCTTGACGCGGGCCGTCGGACGCGTCAGCCGGCGGCATCCGTCTTCATCTGCGGACACACCCCTCCAGGCTCGGTCGCGAGCTCGAAGTGCCATCGCTCGTTCGCATACGTCTGGCAGATGCCGTACCGCGCGCCGTAGGCGCTGAGCCAGACCTGCGCGTCGACCGGCGCGATGTCGACGGCCTCGCCCGTGACATGCATCGACCGGTCGGGGGTCGCGACGTACTCGCGCGCGACCTGTTCGCTGCCGTACTGCTCGATCGCATCCTCGAGCAGGCGCTGCTGGTACCGCTCGCTGCGCCAGCCGCTGGTCACCTGGAACGGCATGCCTTCGTTCGCGGCGTCGGCGGCCGCCTGCCGCAGCGCGTCGCGCAGGCCGGGCTCGAGCCGGCTGATCATCGGCAGATCCTCGTCCTCGAGGGTGACCACCGTGCCGTCGGGGCGGTAGCCGTCCTCGGCGGTCGGGGTGAAGGCCGACAGCCCCGACGGAAGCAGGGTCTGCGCCGCGACGATCGCGAGTGCGGCCAGCAGCGCCGCCAGGCAGACGCCGAGCCCGAGGAACGTCAGCCACCGCAGGCGGGACGGCGGGCGGACGATCGATGAGGTGCCGAGGGATTCGTACATGGCACCCATCCCACGCGTGCGCCTGTTGCGACGGCGTAAGCGTCTGCGCATACGCTGCCGATACACCCGGCGACCTACGCTGGTCCCATGCGCGTGCTGATCGTCGAGGACGAGCTCTACCTCGCGGAGGCGATCCGTGACGGCTTGCGCCTGGAGGCGATCGCCGCCGACATCGCCGGCGACGGCGACACCGCCCTGGAGCAGCTCTCGGTGAACGCCTACGACGTCGTCGTGCTCGATCGCGACATCCCCGGTCCGAACGGCGACGAGATCGCTCGGCGGCTGTCCGCCGGGGCCGCCGCTCCCCGCATCCTGATGCTGACCGCCGCCGACCGGCTCGACGACAAGGCCTCCGGCTTCGAGAGCGGCGCCGACGACTACCTAACCAAGCCGTTCGCGCTGCGCGAGCTTGTGCTGCGCCTGCGGGCCCTGGGGCGGCGGCCCGCTACGGGCACCCCACCGGTGGTAGAGGTCGCGGGGGTGCGTCTGGATCCGTTCCGGCGGGAGGTCTTCCGCGACGGCCGTTACGTGGCGCTCACCCGTAAGCAGTTCGCGGTGCTCGAGGTGCTCATGGCGGCAGGCGGCGGGGTGGTCAGCGCCGAGGACCTGCTCGAGCGCGCGTGGGACGAGAACGCCGACCCTTTCACCAACGCCGTGCGCATCACCATCTCGACGCTGCGCAAGCGTCTCGGCGAGCCGTGGGCGATCGAGACGGTGCCCGGGGTCGGCTATCGGATGAGCGCATGATCGGCGACGCGTCCCCCAGACCGCGCGGGCTCTCGGTGCGGGTCCGCCTCACGCTGAGCTACGCGGGCTTCCTCATCGTGGCAGGCGTCGCGCTGTTCGTCGTCGGGTTCCTGCTGCTGCGGTTCGTGCCCGAAGGGGCGCTGTTCGTCCAGAGCGGCGGGTGGGCGCCGAACCGGTCCGACCTCGTCGAGGTCTTCGTCAAGTACGCATGGTGGGCCATGGCGGGCCTGGTCGTCTTCGGCCTCGTCGGGGGCTGGCTGCTCGCCGGTATCGTGCTGCGTCCGCTGGCGCAGATCACCGCGGGCGCCAGCCGCGCCCGCGACGGGCACCTCGACCAGCGGATCGCGCTCCCGGGCTCCGGCGACGAGCTGACCGATCTCGCCGACACGATCGACGCCATGCTCGACCGTGTGCAGCACACCATCGACGAGGAGCGGCGGTTCGCCGCCAACGCCTCGCACGAGCTGCGCACGCCGCACGCCGTCATCCGCACGATCGTCGAGGTCGCGGAGGCGGATCCCGACGGCCGCGACATCGACCTCGTGCTCCGCCGCATCGGCGCCACCAACGAGCGGGCGATCTCAACCATCGAGGCACTGCTGGCGCTCTCGCGCGCAGGCCGCGGCAGCGAGCTGGCGACGACGGCCGTGGACCTGACAGCGCTGGTCGCCGACGAGATCGAGGCGGAGCAGTCGGATGCCGCTGCCCGCGGCATCCGACTGCACACCTCGCCCGGGTCGGCGACGGTGACCGGCGACCCCACCCTCCTCGCGCAGCTGGTCGCGAACCTCGTGCACAACGCCGTCGTGCACAACGTGGACGGCGGCTGGGTGCAGATCGTCGTGACGGGCTCCTCCCCCGTCGAGCTGTCGGTGTCCAACAGCGGCCCGGTCCTCGACCCCGCCCTCGCGGCGACGCTCACCGAGCCCTTCGTCCGTGGTGCCGGCCGTGCCCGCCGTGCCGACGGCGGGCACGAAGGCGCCGGTCTCGGGCTGGCGATCGTCGCGTCCATCGTGCGCGCCCACCGGGGCACGCTGCGCGTCGAGGCGCTGCCGGACGGCGGACTTCACGTGCGGGTGACACTCCCCCGCTGACCCGCGCGACGGGCGACGGCGACCGCCAGCCGGATGACGGTGACCGTGATCGCGCCGATCGCGCCGCCCGCGGTGTTCCACAGCACATCGTCGAGATCGGGCACGCGGCCCGGGATCGACGTCTGCAGGTACTCCACGCCCGCCGAGGCCGCCCCGGCGGCGACGACCGCCAGCGGCCACCCGCGACGGGGCAGCAGGAGCGCCACTGCCGCGCCCAGCGGAATGAACAGCAGCGTGTTGAGCACCCGCTCGGCGTCGCCGGCGGGAAGCCATGCGAGCAGCGGCGAGAAGCGGTCCACGAGCTGGAGGAACTCGCCGCGCGCAGGCGCGACGATCGAACGCGGCGCGAGGGTCAGCACGATGACGACGGCCGCGGCCGCCAGCAGCGCGAGCGTGCGGATGCCGCGGCGCGGCGTGGTCGTGGAGTCGGTCATGCGGTTCTCTCCCTGCCCGCCCCCGATCGGGGACGTCACGTCCAGTCCAGGCGGGGCGATGTTGCGGGAGCGTATGCGCCGGCGCCTGCAGACCCCGCCGGCGCGAACTCGCAGCGGGCTCCCAGGTTCGCGGGACCAAAAGCGCCGCGGCATCCGTTCTCTCCTATGACGCCGCAGCCAGCCGCGTCGTCCGAGGAGGAGCCACACCGTGAGCAACGACTACCGCAAGACCCCCGAGGCCCTGAGCCGCCTCACCGACACCCAGTACCGGGTCACGCAGAACGAGGGCACCGAGCCTGCGTTCCGCAACGCCTACTGGAACAACCACGAGCCCGGCATCTACGTCGATGTCGTGTCGGGCCAGCCGCTGTTCTCATCGAGCGACAAGTACGACAGCGGCACCGGATGGCCGAGCTTCACCCGGCCGATCGAGCCCGACGCGGTCACCACCAAGAAGGACTGGACCCTGTTCATGCCCCGCACCGAGGTGCGCTCGTCGGGAGCCGACAGCCATCTCGGCCACGTCTTCAGCGACGGCCCACGGGACGCCGGCGGCCTGAGATACTGCATGAACTCCGCCGCGCTGCGCTTCGTCCCCGTCTCGGAGCTCGAGGCGGAGGGCTACGCGGCGTACCGAGACCTCTTCCCCACCGAGAACCAGGAGCACGCATCATGACCAGCGGACCCTTCGACACCGGAGAGATCACCCGCACCCCGGGCACCGAGACGGCGGTCCTCGCCGGCGGCTGCTTCTGGGGCATGGAGGACCTCATCCGCCGCCAGCCCGGCGTGCTCGGCACGCGCGTCGGCTACACCGGCGGTGAGAACGCGCACGCCACCTACCGCAAGCACCCCGGTCACGCGGAGGCGGTCGAGATCGTCTTCGACCCGGCGCAGACGACGTATCGCGACATCCTGGCGTTCTTCTTCCAGATCCACGACCCGTCGACGCTGAACCGGCAGGGCAACGACATCGGCTCCAGCTACCGGTCGGCGATCTTCCCGCTCTCGTCCGAGCAGGCCGAGGTCGCGCGCGACACCATCGCCGACGTCGACGCGTCGGGTCTGTGGCCCGGCAAGGCGGTCACCACGATCGAGCCAGAGGGCCCGTTCTGGGAGGCCGAGCCCGAGCACCAGGACTACCTGATCCGCTATCCCAACGGCTACACCTGCCACTTCCCCCGCGCGGGATGGGTGCTGCCCAAGCGCGCCGACGCCACCGCGTAGAGCGAATGAGAACGGATGCCGCGACCCGGCCGGGTCGCGGCATCCGTGCGTCTGCGCTCGATAGCCTGGCTCCCATGCCGACACGAGCCGCCGACTCGTCCACCGTCGACACGACTGCTCTGACCGAGCCGATCGATGCTGCCGCGCTGCGGGCGTACCGGGAGACGCTGCCGGCCGAGATCCGTGGGAACGGCCGCAGGATCAGTGCCGGCGACGTCACCGTCTTCGTGGTGTTCACCGCGCTCGCCGCGGTCTGGCTCGCGATGCTGATCAGCGCCGACCAGCTCCTCCCGTCGACCCTCAGCGAGTGGGCGCTGCAGCTCGTCAGCGCCGGGGTCCTCGCCTTCATCCCCGCGATCACCATCGCCGCCGTGGTGCGCAACCGCGCCGCCCGCAGCGGCCGGCGTCAGTTCCGCCTGGCACGGTTCGCGCGCGCCAACGGCCTCGACTACCGCCCGCTGGGGCCGGCCGATGACCTGCCGGGCATGCTGTTCTCGCTCGGCGTCGACGAGCGGATGTGGGATGCCGTCGGCGACACGCCCGATGCCGCTGCGGCCAGGGCCGGCACCGGACGCGGATTGACGATCGCGAACTTCGAGTTCACGACCGGGTCGGGCAAGAACGCGCGCACCCACCGGTGGGGGCTGGCCACCGTGCGCATCGGCAACCACCTGCCCCACATCGTGCTCGACGCCACCGGCAACAACGCGCTCGGCGCCACCAGCCTCCCGATCACCCTCGACCCCGCGCAGCGGCTGGGCCTCGAGGGCGACTTCGACAGCCACTTCACGCTGTACGCGCCGCGCGGCTACGAGAAGGACGCGCTGTACATCTTCACGCCCGACATCATGGCGCGCTTCATAGACAACGCCGCCGCCCTCGACGTCGAGATCGTCGACGACCGGCTGTTCCTCTACGCGCGACGCGACCTCTCCACCCTCGACCCCGCGACGTGGGAGTGGCTGCTCACCACCATCGACGCGCTCTCCGCGAAGTTCGCGCAGTGGCGGCGCTGGCGCGACGACCGGCTGGGCGAGACCAGGGTCGGCGACGACGACGGGATGCCCCGCATCGTGCGTCCGCCGCGGGGCGTGGCGATGCCCGGCCGACGTCTTCGGCAGAGCGGGCCCCACTGGATCTGGATCGTGATCGCGGTCGTCGCGGCCACGTACGCCCTGTGGTCGATCATCGACGAGATGATCCTGGGGTTCTTCCGCTGAATCCGCCCCGCGGACGGCGGGGTCGGGGCATCCGGCTCGTTCGTGCGCCCGGGTATCACCGGCGCCGACCGGGCGCTCCTTGTGGATGTCCGGCGTCGGGCGCATTCAGCCCCGGCGAGGACCGGCGGAAGGAGCGATCATGACCGGATCGACAGCCGCCCCTCGGGTGGGCTTCGCGGACAGGTCGTCCGTGATCATGCCGTGGCTCGCCCGCTCGTTCGCGCGCAGGCCGCTGGCGGAGCCGGATCCGGTGTTCGGACTGCTCCACACGACCGATGCCGAGCTTCGCGAGCAGGCGCAGAGCGTGGCCGCGAAGGCGCCGCGCCAGTTCGGACGCCTCGATGAACTCTCGCTTCGTGGCCGCCTGGTCCTGCGCGGGCACGACGAGGACGCCCGGCTCTTCGACGAGCTCGTGCACGAGACCGTGCGCATCGCGGCGGTGGGCCTGTCCGACCCGAAGCGCCGCACCGCGGAGCTGGCGGCACTGGACGCGCAGGTGCGCTTCGCCAAGGACTTCCTTGCGCGACGCGAGGGCGAGATCGCCCGCCGGCTGTACGCGCACGACCTGTTCCGCGGCGTGCTGATGACCTTCTTGGTGCTGCTCGTGATCGGCGGTGCTGCCACCGCGGTGATCCGGCTGTGGCTCGGCGGACCGCTTCCCGCGGACCAGGGCGAGGCGCTGCGCGACGTGCTCGTCGCGGTCGGTGCCGGCGCGGCCGGGGCGTGCGTGAGCGTGCTGCTGCGGCTGCACCGGGTGCGCAACCTCACCATCGAGGTCGCTAACAGCGGCGCCGCCCAGTACCGCATCTACCTCGGCTGGTTCTTCGCCGCCGCAGTGGTGTTCTTCCTCAAGAGCGGACTTCTCGCGGCGGTGTTCACCATCCCCGACGGCCGCATCCAGAGCTGGTTCTTCTGGGGCTCGGTCGGCTTCCTCGCCGGCTTCAACGAACGGTGGGCGACGAACCTCATCTCCCGCAGCCCCGGCGACGCATCGGCGGATCCCACCGACAGCCCGGCGGGCGCCGCAGCGCACAAGAAGTGACCGACGGATGCCGCGACCCGGCCGGGTCGCGGCATCCGTCGTGCACCCGTCGGTACGGATCGCGAACGCGTGAAGCTGGTGCGAGCCTCAGTGACTCTGGAGGACGGCCCAGGCGAGCAGGCTGTCGATTCGGCGGACGTCAGCTCCCTTGGTGAGCTTCACCTTGATGTGACCCGCTTTGGTCCAAAGCTCCACCTCGGCATCGCGATCAAGCATGCCGCCGGCGTTCTCGGTGGACCACATGTGGATCGAGCTGTAAGGCAATGAGTGAATTTCGACCTTCTTGCCGGTCAGGCCCTGAGCGTCCCGCACGATCAGACGCTTCGTCGTAAACGTCGCCGAGTCCCGGAATGTCTTGAAAGACGCGATCGCCTGCTCGCCCTCGACCAGCAGGCTCTGCACATCAGCGGGCGTCGGAATCTCCTGCTGCAACGTCCAGGCGAGAATGGCGGCGGTTTCAGGCATGGCTCTCCTCCGAAGTTCGCTCGGCCCACGCCGCGCGACTCAGCCCACCGTATCCATCGCGCTGCAACCAACGACACGACTCGGCGCTCGATCCCGAAAGCCGGCACGACCAATAGGATCCATGCGGGCTAATACATACGGGGAGCACCATGGAATTCCAGGATCGATTGTCCGCACTGGCAACGAAGGTCACCAATCAGGCGGGCGCGATCGGCACCGAAGAAGCGACGAAGAACGCATTCGTCATGCCGTTCATCTCGACGATTCTCGGTTACGACGTCTTCGATCCGCTGGAGGTGGTGCCTGAGTTCACTGCAGACGTCGGGATCAAGAAGGGCGAGAAGGTCGACTACGCGATCATGCGTGGCGGCGAGGTTCAGATCCTCATCGAGTGCAAGGCATCGACGGGCGCTCCGAAGATCGAGCACGCTTCGCAGCTGTTCCGCTACTTCTCGACGACGAACGCGCGAATCGCAGCCCTCACTAACGGTGTGGTGTGGCAGTTCTTCACAGACCTGGATGCACCGAATCGGATGGACGCCAAGCCGTTCCTCGTACTCGACCTGCTCGACATCGACGAGACCCTGATCCCCGAGGTTCAGAAGCTGAGTAAGGAGAGCTTCGACCTGGATTCGATCATCAGTGCAGCCGAGGAGCTGAAGTACGTCGGCGCACTCAAGCGTGAGATCGCCGGTCAGTTCCGCGAGCCGACGGACGAGTGGGTCAAGTTCTTCACCGCCAAGGTCTACGAAGGCTCGTACACGCAGAAGGTTCGCGACCAGTTCACCTCCCTGGTGACCAAAGCCTCGCGACAGTTCCTCACCGAGAGCGTCAATGATCGCCTCAAGACCGCGCTCGGGGCAGGGATGAATCAAGGAGGCGACAGTTCCACTGTCGCGTCGCAGCCCATCGCGGAGGACGACCTCAGCGGAGACACAGAGATCGAGACCACCCTCGAGGAGCTCGAGGGCTACACGATCGTCAAGGCGATCGCCTGCGGTGAGGTGAAGCCTCAGCGAATCACACACCGCGACGCCAAGAGCTATTTCGCCGTCCTCTTGGACGACAACAACCGCAAGCCCATCGCACGCCTGCACTTCAACGCGAAGCAGAAGTACCTCGGCGTCCTGGACGACGAGAAGGTCGAGACCCGGCACCCGATCGAGTCACTCGACGAGATCTACGCGCACGCGGACGCCATCCGCGAAGCTGTCGTCCGCTACCGCTGATCGCGAAGGATGCCGCGACCCCGGCCGGGTCGCGGCATCCGTCGCTCCGCTATGCGGGCTCGACCGGCTGCCGCAGGATCGTACGCAGCTTCTCGGGAGCGGTGCGCCGAGGGTCGGCGAGGTAGATCTCGTGGTGGAGGCCGCGCATGCGCAGGCCGGCCTCGGGGATGACACGGTGATGCAGCTCGTCGAGCACGGGCGCCTCATCGTCGAACGACCCCACGTGGAGGGTCTGCACGCACCGGCCCTCGACGAGCTCGGCGAGCCGCAGGCGCTCGACGGCCGGTGCGACTCCCTTCGCGGCGACCGCCTCGCGCGCGCGCTCGACGTCGCCCGCGTCGATCCAGTCGGGAACGAGGTTCAGCATCGTCCAGCTCCAGCGTGACTTGTCGCGCTGCGTCGTGAAGGTCGCCATGTCGTCCGACCACCACAGCCCCTCCAGGGGCATCACGACGTAGTCCCGGTCGAGCTCGTTCTTGCTGAAGAACTTGAGCTTGTACGCGACTCCGAACAGCGCGGCCACGGCATCGCCGTACTCCGGTGTCGAGTTCGGGTCGCCGTGGCCGTCCACCATGAGGTAGCGCATCGGGGGCACCTCGATGTCCTGGAACGCCCCCCGCGGTGCCGTGTAGGCGGCGATCGACTTCTTGAGATCGACCTTGGTCATGATGCGGTTCCTCTCGGGATGCCGTCGGCCGCGGTCAGCCGTTGATGATGGTGCTGAAGGCCAGCACGATGATGAGCGCGTTCAGGAAGAAGCTCGTCGTGGTGTGCCAGACGACCGTCCACCGCATGCGGGTGGAGACGACCTGGACGTCCGAGACGGAGAACGTCGTGGCGTTCGTGAACGAGAAGTAGACGAAGTCGGCGAGGCGCGGGGTCGGTGTGCCGGGAAAGATCAGCGGCGGCTCATGCGCCTGCCGGTACCGGCGGTCGTAGATCCGCGCGAAGCCCCAGTGGTACAGCGCCCAGGAGAGCAGCATCGCGCACACCGCGATCGGTTCGACCCACCCGGCCCAGTGGGGGTCGTCGCGCAGCACCAGGATCTCGATGACGGCCACCAGACCCACGATGCTCGCGAGGAACGTCGCCGTGACGGTGATCGCCGCGACGACCGGATGCAGGTCGAACCTCCCGAGCCGACGGGGCTCCCGGCCACCGGGACGCCGCACCGTGACACCGATCGCGATCACCGACGCCAGCCAGTACGCCGCCCCGAGCGCGCTCCATGCGGCCAGCGCCTCGACGATGCTCGTGTCGTCCTCGGCGAGGACGATGACCAGTCCCAGCCCGATGAGGGCGAGCTGCACGAGCAGGTCCACGACCCGCACGATCGCCGCACCGACCACACGCACCCCCGAGGACGAGTTCCTGCGTGCCACCGTAGCGGGTGGTGCCGCCACGTCGTACGACCGACCGCGGCTCGATCCGGATCCCGCCGCGCGCTCACTGCCGCAATGGCGGGGCGCCGCGGGTAGCGTGTCAGCGTGCCCCTCCCGCCCACCACCGTGCCGCTGTTCGTCTACGGCAGTCTCCGGCCCGGCATGGCGCTGTGGCCGATGCTGCGCGACCACGTCGTCCGCTCGGAGCCCGCATCCGTGCGCGGACGGCTGTTCTGGCACTCCTCGATGGAGTACCCGGTGCTGACGATCGGAACAGGAGCGGATGCCTCCTGCCACGGCGAGCTGCTCCTGCTTCGCCCGGGCGACGAGGTCAATCGCGTCATCGTCGACGAGGAGCTGCTGTACGGCTACGACGCCCGGTGGGTGCGGGTGCGCACCCGCACCGGCCTCGAGGAGGCTGTCGTGCTGGTGTGGAACCGAGACACCGACCTCGGCCCCGAGATCGTCGGCGGGGACTACACGATCGTGGCCACCGACCTCGCGCAGGGCTGACGCGCGTGGCGCGGCATCCGCTCTGCTGGGCGGCTCAGTCGCCGCGGCCGCGCCGGCCCGAGAAGCCCGCGAACACGGCGTGCAGCAGGGGCAGCACCGACACGACCATCAGCACGGTGCCGATCGTGAGGTCCTGCGTGCGCAGCACGGCGCCGCTGATCAGCAGCGCGGCGAACAGCACCGCCGAGACCACGCGGCGGATCAGTCGCTCGAGGCGCCGCAGGCGCTGATCCAGCTTCGGGACGTCCGCCACGAGGCGTCCGTCGTCGATGCGCGTGACCATGTCGTCGAGGCGGCGCGGCAGCCGTGCGACGATGCCCGCCACCGACGCGGCCTCGCGGGCGAACGCGCCCACGACGTTGCCGCGCTCGTCGCGCAGCAGCCGGTTCGCGTACGGTTCGACGGCGTTCCAGATGTTGAATTCGGGGTCCAGCGAGCTGCACATGCCGCTCGTGAGCGAGACCGCGCGCACGATCAGCAGGAAGTTCTCGGGCAGCTGGAACGGCAGTGAGCGCACCACATCGCCGAACTCGGTCGCGAAGTCGCGGAACTCGCGGGGGTCGACCTTCTGCAGCTCGGCGAACCCCATGCCGCCGAAGCGGGCGAACAGCGCGGTCATCGCGCGCTCGAGCTCCCCGGTGTCGGCCGAGGGCAGCAGCACGCCCACGGCGCGGATGCTGTCGATCATCTGTCTGCTGTTGCGCGCGGCGACCGCGATCACCAGCTGTTGGAGGTTGTGCCGGAGCGAATCGGGGACCTCGCCCATCATGCCGAAGTCGACGAACGTGAGCCTCCACGGCCGCTCCCCCTCGCGGGGGTGCGCGGCCGGCGTCACGAAGATGTTCCCCGGATGCGGGTCGGCGTGGAAGAAGCCGTGCATGAACAGCTGGTCGAACATCACGTCGGCGAACTCGGACGCGACCTCCGACGGGTCGATCCCCGCGGCGCGCAGCGCGTCGACGTCGTTGATCTTGATGGCCGTGACGTCCGACAGCGTCAGGACGCGACGGGTGGTGCGCTCCCACGCGACCACCGGCACCCCCACCCGCGGGTCGTCGGCGAACTCATCGGCGAACCGCTCGGCGTTCTGCGCCTCGTGGAGGTAGTCGATCTCCTCACGGCTGGTGTTCGCGAACTCCTCGACCAGCGCCGGCGGATCGACGTGGTCGCGCACGACGCGCACACGGTCGAGCCACCCCGCGACGCGTCGCAGCGCCATGAGGTCGACGTCGACGATCGCCTCGATGCCCGGCCGCTGCACCTTGACGACGACGTCGGCGAACCCGGTCTCCGCGGCATCCGCCGGCGTCAGCCGGGCGCGGTGCGCCTGCCCGAGGGATGCCGCCGCCACCGGGGTCTCGTCCATCCAGTCGAACGCGCGGGTGAGCGGGATGCCGAGCTCGGCCTCGGCGAGCGCACGGATCTCGGGGAACGGCACCGGCGGCACCTCGTCCTGCAGCCCTTCCAGCTCCTTGGTGATCTCGGGCGGCAGCACGTCCAGCCGCGACGACAGGAACTGGCCGACCTTGATCATCAGCCCGCCGAGCTCGACCGCCAGGGTGTGGAAGCGGCGGGCGATGTTCTGCAGCCGCTGGGCGCGGCCGCGCGCGGCGAGCGCGCCGAATCCGAACCGCGGCAGCACCAGCTCGAACCACCACGCCTGCACGATGTATCGCGCAGCGAAGCGCAGGATCCGCCGATAGCGGGCGCGCACGTGCGGGTCGTCGGCCATCGAATCTCCTCGATCCCGGAGCGTCGGCGCCGGCGAGCCGGTGTCGAGCTCCGCAGAACCCGTGGGGTCTGGCCGACGTCCGTCGGCACGCGGTCTCAGTCCTGGGCCAGGATCGAATAGAGCTTACGCCGCGCCTCGTCGAGCACCTCGACGGCCGCCGCCACCTGTTCGGGCGTGCCGCCGCGGCCGACCTGCGCGGCCGCCTGGGCGAGCTTTGCGCCGGCCTTGGGCAGTGCCGTGGTGCGGCCCGCGTCGCGCGTGCCGAACGACTCCCACGGGGCCGACTGCCCCTCGGCCGCCGCCGCCTCGGCGCGGCCTGCCTCGGTGAGCGAATACGTCTTCTTGCCGCCGGACTCCTCGGCGGCGACGAGTCCCTCGTCGGCGAGCAGCTGCAGCGTGGGGTAGACCGAGCCCGGGCTCGGCTTCCAGGCGCCGCCGCTGCGGGCCTCGATCTCCTGGATGATCTGGTACCCGTGCATGGGCTTCTCGGCGAGGATCGCGAGCACCGCGGCGCGCACGTCACCGCGTCCGACGCGCGGCGAGAAGCCTCGCTCGAACACGTCACGCAGCTGATCCATCGCGTCCCACAGACTGCCCGGAATACCGGATCCCTGGCCTCCGGGGCGCGGACCGAATCCCTGATACGAACCGTTCATGACGACCTCCCGAACGAGCGTGTGCCGATACCTCGACGATACGTACCGATATATCGGCGAACAAGGGGGTCCGCTGAGCATCCGCTGTGGGTCGCGGGCGAATTTGGTTGCCTCGGGCAATCAAAGGCGTAGGCTCGACGCATGGGAACGGATGCCGCACCCCCCGCCGAACTGCTGGCCTCTCTCACCCGGCTGATGTCGCGCTGGTCGTCCAGCCAGGTGCAGGAACGCGTCGCGAGCGGTGTCGGAGTCACGCTCGACCCGACCGAGATCCGCGCGATCTACACGCTCGGCCTGCGCGGCGGAACCGCCCGCCCCAGCGCCCTGGCCGATGAGCTGCACCTGAGCCGCCCCACGATGTCGAAGCTCATCGCGCGGCTCATGGCCGACGACCTGGTCGCCCGGTCCGCCGACCCCGACGACGGCCGGGCGACGACCGTGTCGTTCACCGCCCGCGGTGCCCACGCCTACGACCGCCTCGTCTCGGCCGGGCACGAGATGGTGCGCCATGCGCTCGCGGACTGGCCGGAGGCGGATGCCGCAGCCTTCGGCCGCCTGCTGCAGCGCTTCGTCGACGGCCTGCTCGCCGACTCCCCCGACCCGTCCCGGCCCTGAGGTCCGGGCGCACCCGCCGCTCACCCGCGGCACAGCCGCGACGCCCACCCGTGCGTCGAACCCCGAGGAGATGAACATGACCCGCACCTACGTCGTCACCGGTTCCGCATCCGGAATCGGCGCCGCCACCGCCGCGCTGCTGCGCAGCCACGGCGACACCGTCGTCGGCATCGACCTGCGCGGCGCCGAGATCGACGCCGACCTCAGCACGCCCGAGGGACGAGCGGATGCCGCCGCCCAGGCCGTCGAGAAGACCGGCGGGGTGATCGACGGTGTGATCGCGTGCGCCGGCATCAGCGCTCCCATCGGCAAGACGATCTCGATCAACTACTTCGGCGTGACCGAGCTGCTCACGGCGCTGTTGCCCGCGCTGCGGCGCTCGGACGCTCCGCGCGCGGCCGTCGTGTCGTCGATGGCGACGCTGCAGCCTGTGGCCCCGGCGCTCGTCGCCGCCGCGCTCGCCGGCGACGAGGCGACCGCGGTCGCACTGGGCGACGAGCTGGCCGCGAAGGGCCCCGAGGTCGGATACCTCAACTACCCCTCGTCCAAGCGCGCGCTCTCGCGCTGGGTGCGCCGCGCGTCGATCTCCGAGGACTGGGCAGGATCGGGCATCGCCCTCAACGCCGTCGCGCCGGGCACCGTGATCACTCCGATGACCGCGGAGCTGCTGGCCTCCCCCGAGGGCGCCGCCATGGTCGACGCGGCCGTTCCGATGCCGCTGAACCACCACCAGCCCGCCACCTCGATCGCCGAACTGCTGGTGTGGCTCACGAGCCCGGCCAACACGCACCTGGCCGGTCAGACGATCTACTGCGACGGCGGTGCCGACGCCACGCTCCGTGGCGACGACATCTGGTCGTGGAACGACCCGTCGGCCGCCTGACGCATCCCGACCGCGCCGTCTCCGCGACCCCTCGCGCGGAGGCGGCGCCTGCGCGGACCGTCAGCGGCCGTACTCCTCCACCCAGCGCAGCCACACCTCGCTGATGGTCGGGTACGCCGGCACCGCGTGCCAGAGCCGGTCGATCGGCACCTCGCCGACGATCGCGATGGTGGCCGCCTGCAGCATCTCGCCGACGTCCTGCCCCACGAAGGTGGCGCCGACGAGCACGCGGCGCTCCTCATCGACGATCGCGCGGGCCTGTCCGCGGTAGTCGTCGGCCCGCTCGCTCGAGCCGGCGAGCCACCACAGGTCGTAGTCGAGGACGCGGATGCCGAGGCCCGCCGTGCGTGCCGAGGCCTCGGTGTGGCCCACGGCCGCCACCTCGGGATCGGTGAAGACGACCTGCGGCACTGCGACGTGGTCCGCCGTCGCGACGTGCGCGCCCCACGGGGCGTCGTGGACCTCGTCGCCGCGCGCCCGTGCCGCGATGACGTCGCCCGCGGCGCGCCCCTGGTACTTGCCCTGGTGGGTGAACAGCGCCCGGCGGTTGACGTCGCCGACGCCGTACAGCCAGTCGATGCCGCGCACGCGCAGCGTGTCGTCGACGTCGAGCCAGGCGCCGGGCTCGAGGCCGACCGTCTCCAGCCCGAGGTCGGCCGTGCGAGGACCGCGGCCGGTGGCCGCCAGCACCTCGGCGGCGCGCACCTCGGTGCCGTCCGACAGCGTCAGCACCACGCCGTCGGCGTCGCGCGCGACTCGATCGACGTCGACGCCGGAGCGCACGTCGACGCCGGCATCCGCGAGCGCCTTCGCCACCGCCTCGCCCACGAACGGCTCCATGCCCCGCAGCAGCCCCGAGCGGGCGACGACCGTGACCGGGATGCCGAACGACGCGTAGAGCGTCGCCATCTCGCACCCGACGACGCCGCCGCCGAGCACCGCGAGCGACGCCGGCACCTCCTGCACGCCGGTCGCGTCACGGCTCGTCCACGGCTTCGCGTCGCGCAGCCCCGGGATGTCGGGCACGAGGGCGTCCGACCCGGTCGACACCACGACAGCATGGCGCGCGACGAGCACGACCTCGGTGCCGTCGGCCGCGTCGACCGTCACCTCGCGCTCCGCGCTGAGCCGCCCGTGGCCGCGCACCAGGTCGATGCCCGCGCCCCGCAGCCAGTCGACCTGCGACGTGTCGTCCCAGTCGTGCACGAGGCCGTCGCGGCGCCGCAGCGTCTCGGCCACGTCGACCGTGCCGGTCACCGCTCCCGCGGCCCCGCGCACGCGCCGCGCAGCGGCGAGCGCCGCGCCGGGACGCAGCAGGGCCTTCGACGGGATGCACGCCCAGTACGAGCATTCACCGCCGACCAGCTCGCTCTCGACGACGACGACCGACAGGCCGCCCTGGGCCGCGCGATCGGCGACGTTCTCTCCGACGGGCCCGCCGCCGACGACGATCAGGTCATACTCCCGAGCAGTCATGCGCCCCAACGTAGCGGCGCGCGGCGACACCCGGCCAGGCCCCCGGCACCATGAGGCGAGCGGATGCCGCGGGCCCCGGCATCCGCTGCCCCCTTGCCCCGGTGTCGGTGGCCTGTGGTTATCTGGGAGCCCGGCCGAAAGGGCAGTATGGCGATCGAATTCCGTGCGGTTTCGAAGCGGTACCCGGATGGCACCGTCGCCGTCGACGACTTCAGCGTGCTCATGCCCGCGCACAAGACCACCGTGCTCGTCGGGTCGTCCGGCAGCGGCAAGACGACGCTGCTGCGCATGATCAACCGGCTCGTCGAGCCGACCGGCGGCGTCATCACGATCGACGACGAGCCGATCTCGAGCCGCGACCCGGTGACGCTGCGGCGCGGCATCGGGTACGTCCTGCAGAACGCCGGGCTCCTCCCCCACTTCTCCGTCGTCGACAACATCGCCACCGTCCCCGTGCTCAACGGCGTGCCGCGCCCCAAGGCCCGCGAGCGCGCGCTGGAGCTGATGGATGTCGTCGGCCTGGAGCGCGTGCTCGCCAAGCGCTACCCGAGCCAGCTGTCCGGCGGCCAGCAGCAGCGCGTCGGGGTTGCGCGGGCGCTCGCCGTCGACCCCAACATCCTCCTGATGGACGAGCCGTTCGGCGCCGTCGACCCCATCGTGCGCAAGGAGCTGCAGGCCGAGACCCTGCGGCTGCAGAAGGAGCTCGACAAGACGATCGTGTTCGTCACGCACGACATCGACGAGGCGTTCCTGCTGGGCGACCAGGTCGTGATCCTCGAGAAGGGCGCCCGCATCGCGCAGATCGGCAGCCCCAGCGAGATCATCGAGAACCCCGCCAGCGACTTCGTGGCCGAGTTCATCGGCGTGGAGCGCGGCACGCGGGCGCTGCGCGCCAAGCAGACGGCCCAGGGCACCGTGCTCGTCGACACCGCCGGCCGCACGCAGGGCGTGCTCGTGGAGGGCGAGACGTGAGCTGGGTGCTCGACAACCTCGACCTCATCTGGGCGCTGACGCTCGATCATCTGCGCCAGAGCGCGATCTCGATCGCGCTGGGCTTCGCCCTCGCGGTGCCGATCGGATGGCTCGCGTTCCGCTACACCAGGCTGCGCGGCGGCGTGCTGACCGTCGTCGGGCTGCTGTATACGATCCCGTCGTTCGCGCTCTTCCCGTTGCTCGCGGTCATCTTCGGGTTTCCGCTCTTCTCGGAGGCGCCGCTGATCATGGCGCTCGCGATCTACGCGGTCGCGCTGATGACACGGTCGGTGACCGACGGCCTGGTCTCCGTCGACCCCGTGACACGGTCGGCCGCCGTCGCGATGGGATTCGGCGCGTGGCGGCGCTTCTGGACCGTGGACCTCCCGCTCGCGGGGCCGGTCATCCTCGCGGGCCTGCGGGTGACCGCGATGTCGACGATCTCGCTGGCGACCGTCGGAGCCCTCATCGGCGTCCAGAACCTCGGCTACCTCTTCACCAACGGCTCGCAGCGCCGCATCATCGCCGAGGTGTTCGCCGGCGTCGTCGCGGTGGTGATCATCGCGGTGATCGTCGACGCACTCCTGGTCCTCGCCGGGCGGCTGCTGCTGCCGTGGACGCGCCGCACCTCTCCCCGCCGGGCCGCGCGGGTGCAGGCGGTGGTCGCATGAACTTCTTCGCCGAGGCGTTCGCCTGGATCTTCTCGCCCGACCGACTGGAGGGGTCGCTTCCCCTGCCCACCGCGATCGCGCAGCACCTGGCGTTCACGTTCGGGTCCGTCGCGATCGCCGCCGTCATCGCCATCCCGATCGGCTGGCTCATCGGCCACACCGGGCGGGGCCGCGAGATCGCGGTGTTCCTGTCGGGCGCGGCCCGTGCCCTGCCCGCCCTCGGACTCGTCGTGCTGCTGGTGCTCCTCATGGGCGTCAACCTCAAGACCGAGGCGGCGGTGACGGTCTTCGTCGTCCTCGCGATCCCGTCGATCCTCGCCGGCGCGTACTCGGGGGTCGAGGCGATCGACCGCACCGTCATCGACGCGGGCCGCGCCATGGGAATGACCGAGTGGCAGATCCTGTTCCGTATCGAGATGCCACTGGGCCTTTCACTCCTCATCGGCGGCCTCCGCTCCGCCACGCTGCAGGTGGTCGCCACCGTGACCATCGCGGCCTACGTCGGCCTGGGCGGGCTCGGGTACTACATGATCCAGGGGCTCAACCTCAACGACTTCCCCGAGGTCCTCGGTGCCGCCATCGTCGTCACCGCCCTCGCTCTCGCCCTCGACGGCCTCTTCGCCCTGCTCGCCCGGTTCGCCGTGCCCCGCACCGACGGGCCCCGCATCCGTCAGCGGCGCGCGGCGCGCGCACCGCTGCCCGCTCTGCAGACGTCTCGCTGATCCCCACCACCACACCGGAGGTACGACAATGTCCACCGCACGCACCCGCCTGGCTCTGGCCTTCGCCGGAACCGCCGTCGCCGCGCTCGTCCTCGCCGGCTGCTCCTCCAACGATCCCCTCAGCGGGGAGAGCACCGACAGCGGCGGCGCGACCGACTCGTCGACCATCGTCATCGGCTCGCAGCAGTACTACTCGAACGAGATCATCGCCGAGATCTACGCCCAGGCGCTGGAGGGCGCCGGCTTCACGGTCGATCGCAAGTTCAACATCGGCCAGCGCGACACCTACATGCCGGCGATCGAGAAGGGCGACATCGACCTCTTCCCGGAGTACACCGGCAACCTGCTGCAGTACCTCGAGCCCGACACCACGGCGACCACCCCTGATGATGTCTACGCGGCGCTGAAGGATGCGCTCCCCGACGGACTCACCGTCCTCGACCAGTCGCCCGCCACCGACCAGGACTCCTACAACGTGACGGCGGCCTTCGCCAAGGAGCACAGCCTGACCTCGATCGCCGACCTCGCCGGCATCGACGGGCTCGTGCTCGGCGGTGCGCCCGAGCTCGAGGAGCGTCCGTACGGTCCCACCGGTCTCAAGGACGTGTACGACGTCACCGTGTCGTTCTCGGCGACGGCCGACACGACCGTCGACGAACTGGTCGCCGGCAACATCCAGGTGGCCAACGTCTACAGCGCCGACCCGCGCATCAAGACCGACGACCTCGTGACGCTCGAAGACCCGAAGGGCCTCTTCCTCGCCTCGAACGTCGTCCCGCTGGTGAACGCCGACATCGCCGACGAGATCGCCGACGTGATCAACGCCGTGAGTGCCGCCCTCACCCCCGAGGGCCTGGTGGCCCTCAACGTCGAGTCGACGGTCGACCAGCGCTCGGCGGAGGACATCGCGGCGGACTGGCTGGCCGCGAACGACCTCGGCTGATCGAAGCCCCGCCCGTCTGCCGGGCGGCGGATCGCTCCGCCGCCCGGCAGATCCATGCCCAGCCGAGTCGCCGGCGCCTCCGCCCCGCGGGGGATGCCCCACGGCGGACGCGGACGTACGCTGAGATCATGCCGATGGGCGAGGTGATGATGTGGGGCGTGGTCACAGCCCTCATCGCGCTGCCCGTGTACTTCCTGTGGTTCGCGTTCGACACGCGGCGCCGCCGACAGCGCGGCGAGTCGCCGGCGCACTCCTCGGGCGGACTCCTCGGCGTCGAGGAGTTCTTCTACCCGACCGCCGAGAACGCCCGTGCGGTGTGGGACGCCGAGCAGATCACCCCCGCACCGGCCCCCGTTCCCGGGGACGGTCCCGGCGTGATCGAAGGCAACCGCATCGTGATCGAGACCGGGCTGCGCAAGGCCCCGTGAGCGGGCCGGCGCTCAGCGCCGACGCGCGCGCTGCACCACCGCGGCCACGACGCGCCACCCGACGAGGGCGACGAGCAGGGTCACCGACGCCACGATGATGAACGGCAGCGCGATCCCCTGACCGGTGACCGCGCGCAGCAGCATCCCGCCCGCCACGGTGACGGCCCATACGCCCACGCCCGTCCCCACCGGCGCGAGCGGGGCGCGCCACGCGAGGGTGACGAGCCAGCCGAGCGCGAGTCCCGCGAGGAACGGCCAGGCCGTCTGCCACAGTCCCAGCCACACGTCCGAGTCGTGGCTGGCACGCCCGATCGCGGCGAACGCGACGACGAGCACCACGTCCAGCACCAGGGCCAGCGCGATGGACCGGCCTCGTCCCGCAACCGATGCGGATCCGCGGTTCTGTTGTTCGGCGGTCATGCCGGCACCCCCTCGCGCGGCGCGAGACCAGGCGTCAGCGCCTCGCGCTCGTCGAACACGAAGCAGTCGCCGTTCCAGTGCGCGCCGCCGACGTGCTCGAAGTAGCCGAGGATCCCGCCGTCGAGCTGGTACGCGTCCACACCCACCTCGCGCAGGTAGATCGCCGCCTTCTCGCAGCGGATGCCGCCGGTGCAGTAGCTCACGACGGTCTTGCCCGCGAGGTCGGCAGCGGCCGCCGCCGCCGCACCCGGGAACTGCGTGAACCGCTCGATGCGCCAGTCCACCGCCCCGGCGAAAGCGCCGTAGTCCACCTCGAAGGCGTTGCGGGTGTCGAGCACGACCACCTCGCGGCCGTGGTCGTCGTGCCCCTGCTCGAGCCAGCGATGCAGCGTCGTCGGCGCCACCGCCGGTGCGCGGCCCGCCTCGGGCCGGATGGCGGGGTGGTCCATGCGGATGATCTCGCGCTTGACCTTGACGAGCATCTTGCCGAACGGCTGCTCGTCCGACCAGCTCTCCTTCGTGGTCAGCGCGCCGAACCGGGGATCGGCTCGCAGCGCACCGATGAACCCGCGCACCGCGTCGGCGTCACCGGCGAGGAACAGGTTGATGCCCTCCTCGGCGAGCAGGATCGTGCCCTTCAGCCCCGCCTCGACGGCGCGCTCGCGCAGCACCGGGCGCAGCTGCGCCGGATCGGCGATGTGCGTGAACAGGTACGCCGAGACGTTGAGAATGGATGCCACCCCTCCAGCCTACGGACGCCCGAGCCCTCGGCTGATCGGGCGGCCCGCCACCTGGCGGGTGCGCAGCGGAGAACCGGCCGCACCCGGCGGTCGCGGCATCCGTCGCCCGCCGCCGAGGATCGAAGTGCGTCGCAGTGCCGCGGCGACAGGAACGATGGAGATCACGATGCCCGAACTGACCGCCCCACCCTTCGATCCCGAGTTGAGCGCCGCCCTCGTCGTCGTCGCCGACGTCATCAAGCCCACCCTCACTCCCGACATGATCCCGCTGATGCGGCAGATGCCGGTGGATCCGTCCCTCGACGACCTGGTGGCCGAGGTGGGCGCCGTCCACGAGGAGCGCACCATCGCCGGCCACGACGGCGGCGAGATCGTCCTGTCGATCTACCGGCGCCCCGATCAGACCACCACCGGCCCCGGGATCTACCACATCCACGGCGGCGGAATGGTGATCGGCAACCGGTTCATGGGCGTGCAGGCGTTCCTGCCGTTCATCGCCAGCCATGGTGCCGTCGTCGTGAGCGTCGAGTACCGGCTCGCGCCGGAGTTCCCCGATCCGGTGCCGGTGGAGGACTGCTACGCGGGCCTGGTCTGGACGGCGGACCACGCCGCAGAGCTCGGCATCGACCCCTCGCGTCTGCTCGTCGGAGGTGCGAGCGCCGGCGGCGGGCTGTCGGCGGGAGTGACCCTGTTGGCGCGCGACCGTCAGGGCCCGCCGCTGCGTGCCTCGCTGCTCATCTATCCCATGCTCGACGACCGCAACGAGTCGGTGTCGTCGCACCAGATCCAGGGCATCGGCGTATGGGACCGCACGAGCAACTTCACCGGATGGAACGCGCTGCTGGGCGAGCGCCGCGGCACCGACGACGTGTCGATCTACGCCGCGCCCGGGCGCGCGGAAGACCTCTCCGGCCTCCCGCCGACGTTCATCGACGTGGGCAGCGCAGAGGTGTTCCGCGACGAGGACGTCGCCTATGCGTCGCGCATCTGGGCCGCGGGCGGCGTGGCCGAGCTCCACGTCTGGCCGGGCGGCTTCCACGGGTTCGACGGCTTCGCGCCGCAGGCCCAGATCTCGCTGGCGATGATCGAGACCCGCAACCGCTGGATCACCCGCATGCTCGAGGCCTGATCCGGGCTGAGCCCCGCCCGCGTAGGGTAGGGCTCAGCGCGCGACGGCGACAGGGCAGCGACGATCCGCGTCGAGGGGATGCCGATGAAGGAACTCGTGGGACGACTCAGCGCCCTCGACCCCCAGGCGAGCGAGACTCTCAAGGTCATCGCGTACTTCGACAAGCTCGTCGACGGCCGCGTCGGCGCCGAGGGGATGCTCCGCGGTGCGGCTGTGCTCAGCGGCGCTGCGATCGGTCGCGTGACCGCCGGTCCCGGAGAGGCGCGCCGCTTCGGCCCCGACGGCGAGCAGCTCCCGTCGGGGGGTCCCGAGGGCTGGATGTCGGTTCCGTCCGCCGAGGGATCGGTGGTGTGGCTGGAGCGTTCCGGCGCGCCCCATGCCAACGACGCCATGGTGCTCGAGCGCCTGGCAATCGCACTGTCGATCCAGTCCGCCCGTCTCGACACCAGCGCCCCCACACGGCGCGCGGTCGAGGTGCTGCTGGCCGGCGATGCGTCGGACGAGGAGCGGGAGGAGGCATCCGCTCGCCTCGCACTGGGCGCGCACACCGTGATCCACGCGATCGCCGTGCCGCTGGCCGCGCCACTGGACCGCCCGCTCCCGCATGCCGTGGTGACCACCCGCTTCGGCATCGCACGCGCGGTGCTCGCACCCGACGACCGTCCACCGGCGGGCCACGCGGGCATCGGCATCGCGGCGGGGAGTGTGGCGCAGGTCCGCGAGTCGTGGCGCTCCGCCCTGGTCGCGTTGCGCCTGGCCGACGACGACGAACCCGTGGTGCGCGCCGCGGACCTCGGCCCGCTGCTGCAACTGGCCGAGGCCGAGGACCGTCGCGCGACCGTGCACCCCGACGTCCTCGCGATCGACGCGGTGCTCGGCGCCACCTGGACGGAGCGGATGCTGCGCGCCCTCGCCGCCGGCGCGAGCCAGCGCTCGCTCGCCGCGATCGCCGGCGTGCACCACTCGACGATGGGCGCGCGGATGCAGGAGCTCCCGGCGCGCCTCGGCTACGACCCGGCCGGCGCCCGGGGCCGGACGCGGCTGGACGTGGCCTTGATGCTGCATCGGCTGGCCGCCACGCGGTTCGACGCCGAGCGCTGAGCCACTACCCGGGCGCACCGGCGGGGTCAAGGCCCTGGCTGGGCCGCCGCGCGCAGCCCAGGCTGGAGGCATCCCTCCTCGGAGGGCGACGCAGGAGGCACCATGACAGATCCCACGATCCCCGAGCCGCTGCCCGATCAGCCCGGGCCGGGCGAGGTCCCGCCGGGACCGGGTGCGCCGAGTCCGGACGCACCGGCCCCGTACCCCGACGAGCCGCCCGCGCCGTGGCCCGACGAGCCGCTCGCCCCGCATCCCGAAGAACCACCGTTCCCCAGCACGCCCGAGACGCCGTTCCGCTAGGTCGACGTCCGCCCGACGTCACGGCGGCGATCGATCGCCCGGCTCGGGTCACTCGCCGGCCGAGACGGCGCCCGGCGGCGGTGGCAGTGCGGGCACGCCCGCCTCGACATCGCGTCCGGCGGCCAGCACGGCGCGCTCGGCGAACATCGGCCCGATGAGCTGGACGCCGCCGGGCATTCTGTCGGCCGCGATCCCCGCGGGAAGCGCCAGCGCGGGCAACCCCAGGAAGTTGACGGCGACGGTCAGCCACAGGTCGCGCCACGCGATGTCGGCGGCCTCTTCGCCGCCGAGGTCGTAGTCGGGCGCGCGCATGCGCGACGCCGACACCGGCCCGAGGATGAGCGGCACGTCGACCTGCAGGCGTCGCCACTGCGCCGCCACGACCGCTCGGCGCGCCCACGCCGACGCATAGTCCGCCGCCGACTCGTACGGACGGGCAGCCGCGGTGCTGTCGCGCAGGAACCGGGTGGCGGAGCGGCCCAGCGGCTGACCGAGCTCCGCGGGATCGAGCGAGACGAGCATGTCGGTGCAGGCCAGCCGGCGCCACAGCACGGCCGCCTCCTCGAGCAGCGGAGCGTCGACGTCGACCACCTCCCAGCCCGCGCGCGCGAGGGATGCCGCCGCCCGGTCGATGCCCGCCGCCACCTCCGGGTCCACCGGAGCGCCGCCGAGGTTCCGGACCACGCCGACCCTGCGAGGCACCGCGCCCTCGTCGAGGTGCGGGGCATCCTGCGACACCGGGTCGTCGGCATCCCATCCCGCCATGACCTCGAGCGTGAGCGCGACGTCGGCGACGCTGCGTGCCATCGGGCCGTTCACCGAGAACTCCTGCAGCGTCAGGGCGACGGGATGCCCCGCCACGGCCGCTCGCGGCACCCGTCCTCGCGAGGGGCGGAGGCCGCACACGCCTGCGGCGTACGCGGGGAGTCGCAGCGATCCGCCGAAGTCGTTGCCCAGGCCGATGGCGCTGAGACCCGCGGCCACCGCGACGGCATCGCCGCCGCTGGAGCCGCCGGCGCTGCGCTCAGGGTCCCACGGGTTCACGGTGCGGCCGAACAGGTCGTTGTCGGTGTCCCACCGCATGCCGAAGTCGGGCATGTTGCCGCGTCCGACGGGCACCGCTCCGGCGGTACGCAGACGCCGGACGATCGTCGCGTCGCGCTCCGGCACCGCGCCGGCCAGGCCACGCCATCCGTTGGTGGTGGCCGACCACGTCAGGTCGATGTTCTCCTTCACCGAGATCGGCACGCCCGCGAGCGGGCCGGGATCGCCGCCTGCGGCGAGCACGGCGTCGACGTCGGCGGCGGCGGCGAGCGCGCGATCCGCGAACACGACGGTGAGCGCGTTGAGGACGGTGCCGACCGCGGCGATGCGCTCCAGATGCGCCTGCGCGACCTCGAACGCGGTGACCTCGCGACGGCGGACGGACGTCGCGATCTCGACGGCGGTGGCGAAGGCGGGGTGCGACGCAGTCATGGTGCCTCCATCCCACCACGCACAGCAGCTACCACTCCAGCACTGAGAACGCAATCCCCTCTGTTGCCTCGGTGCTGTCGGGCTTAACATCGTGGGAGACCCCGCGATCGCCGCTGCGACCGACACCCCCGCCGGACGGCGCTCGCGGATGGTGAGCGCGGAGAGCCGCTCCCCCAACCGGCTATCCTCGGCGCCCCGACGCTGTCCGTCCGTCCCCAGACCGACGGACAGTGCCATGCTCGGCGGAATCGGCCGCGTCGTCCGGCGCCGCGCCACTAGGCTCTTGCGCATGGCATCTGGCAAGCAGCAGGAACCCGAACTCCACGGCGGCGTCCTCTCCGGCAACGGCAGCCCCGTCCTGTGGGGCTGGCTCATCGGTCTCGTCGTGTTCGCGTTCGTCGCGGTCCCCATCTCGATCGCCGTCCGCTTCGCCACCCACCCTGCGACGCAGCAGCTCTTCGGCGGACGTCTCGAAGAGGCGGGATCGGGCGCCTACTCGGCGTTCTGGTGGATCGTCGCCGCGTTCCTGCTCGCCGTGCCCGTGCTCGTCGGCTGGGGCGTGGCGAAGCTGTCGGGCAAGACGCTCGGGATCATCATCGGCATCCTCGCGCTGTTCTTCATCGTGATCCTCGTCTTCGGCCAGATCTTCTGACCTGCGCCGGACGGCGCGCCCGGGTGCCACGCGGCCCCGGGCGATAATGGGAGCATGACGACCGGGTACAGCGCGATCTCGAGCTATTCCCGCGTCGAGATCATGCACCTGCTCCAGCAGCGGCCCCAGCGGGCGATCGCCGAGCTGGTCGAGGCCACCGGGCTGCACGCCAACACCGTGCGCGAGCATGTGCAGCGCCTCATCGACGCGGGCTACGTGATCGCCGAGACCGAGCGGCGCACCACGCGCGGGCGCCCGCGCGTGCTGTACTCGGCGGCCACCGGCGCGGACGAGGGGTCGAGCCCTGTCGCGCTGCGCCGTGCTGAAGAGGCCGCCCGACGCGGCGACATGCTGCGCCGCGTCTACGGGACCGACACGGATGCCGAACTCGGCCCCGACGCCCTCCACCAGCTCGACGCCCTCGTCGAGGATCTCGGCGACGCGGGCTTCGAGCCCCTGGTCGACGAGCGCGAGCTCACGGTCGACCTGACGCCGTGCCCGCACGCCTCGGCGGCCGAGCACCGCGGCATCCTGTGCGGTGTGCACGTCGGACTCATGGACAGCGTCCTCGCGCAGGCCGGCGGCCCGCTGCGGGTCGAGGGCATCGCGCCGTCGTGCGACCCCACGCAATGCGTGGTGCAGCTGGCGGCGACCCGGGACTGATCCGTTCAGCCGGCGACGGGCACGCCCACCCGGTCGGGTCGCGCGTAGACGTTCATCGACCGGCCCCGCACGAACCCGATCAGCGTGAGCCCGGAGGCCGCCGCGAGCTCGACCGCGAGCGATGACGGCGCCGACACCGCCGAGAGGATCGGGATGCCGGCCATCACGGCCTTCTGCACGAGTTCGAAGCTCGCCCGGCCCGACACCTGCAGCACGGTGCCGCGCAGCGGCAGGCGGCCGTCGAGCACGGCCCAGCCGACGACCTTGTCGACGGCGTTGTGCCTTCCGACGTCCTCGCGCAGCACCAGGAGCTCGCCGGTCGCCGCGTCGAACAGTGCCGCGGCGTGCAGCCCCCCGGTCTTCTCGAACACCGCCTGCCCGGCCCGCAGGGCATCGGGCAGCGACGAGATCGTGGCGGCGGCGACGGGCGCGGCGTCCGTCGACACGTCGAAGCGCGACCGCTTCTCGATCGCGTCGATCGAGGCGGTGCCGCACACCCCGCAGGAGCTGGTCGTGTAGAAGTTGCGCGCGATGTCGGTGACCGGGCCCGCGAGCCCCGGCGCGAGCGCGATGTCGAGCACGTTGTAGGTGTTCTCGCCCGAGGCGGAGGCAGGCGGCGCCGAGCCGATGGTCAGGAGCGGCGTCGTGACGACGCCCCCGCCGGGCGCGGTGCCCGGGCCGCCGCAGTGGATCGCCGAGCGCAGGTCGCCGGCCGCCGAGATCGCGCCCTCCGACACCAGGAAGCCGGCGGCGAGCTCCAGGTCGTGACCGGGGGTGCGCATCGTGACGGTGAGCGGCTCGCCGCCGATGCGGATCTCCAGCGGCTCCTCGACCACCAGCGTGTCGGCACGGCGCCGCACCGCGACATCGTCCTCGCCGAGGGCGATGCGGGTGACAGGCGTGCGGCTGGTGAGGCGTCCCACGTCAGCCGCCGATCGCGTTCATGCCACGCGCGGGCTGCAGGAACGAAGGGTCGTTGATCGCATGCCCGGGGAGTTTGCCGTGCACGCAGGAGCGCAGCATCCGATCGATCCCCTCCTCGACGGGCTCGGCCGGCGCCCCGCCCTGCCGCAGGATCGGCAGCAGGTCGTACTCGGTGGTGGAGAACAGACAGTTGCGCAGCTGCCCGTCGGCGGTCAGGCGCAGCCGGTCGCAGTCGCCGCAGAACGGCGCGGTCACCGACGCGATGACGCCCACAGTGTGCGGTCCGCCGTCGAGCGTCCACCGGGCGGCGGGGGCGCCGCCGCGCCCGGGCACCGGAGTGAGCTCCCAGTGCGCGGCGAGCGCGGCGAGGATCTCGTCCTGCGTCACCATGCGCGAGCGGTCCCAGGTGTGTCCGGCATCCAGCGGCATCTGCTCGATGAACCGCATCTGCGCGCCGTGCGCGATGGCGAACTCCACGAGGTCGACGAGCTCGTCGTCGTTCACGTCGCGCATCGCGACCGCGTTGAGCTTGAGCGGCCGAAGACCGGATGCCGCAGCCGCCGCGATGCCGTCGAGCACGTCGTCCAGCCGGTCACGGCGGGTGAGCTCGCGGAAGCGGTCGGGCCGCAGCGTGTCGAGCGAGATGTTCAGACGCCCCAGGCCCGCCTCGACGAGTCCCGGCAGCAGTTCGGGCAGGCGGATGCCGTTCGTCGTCATCGCGATCTGCACCGGCGCATCGGCCGGTCCGGTGATCGCGGCCAGCCGGCGCACGACCTCCACGATGTCGGTGCGCAGCAGCGGCTCGCCGCCGGTGAGCCGGAAGGTCGTGATGCCGTCGGCGGCGGCCACCCGCGCCACCTGTTCGATCTCATCGAGCGTGAGGATGCTCGTCTTCGCGAGCCACTCGTTGCCCTGCTCGGGCATGCAGTACGTGCAGCGCAGCGAGCAGCGGTCGGTGAGCGAGATCCGCAGGTCGCGGTGCACGCGCCCGTGCGTGTCGACGAGCGGTGCGCCGGGCGCGCCGGGGAGCGTCCCCACCGCCGACGGCAGCGGGAGCCTCCGTCCGATCACGACGGGGATCGCGCTCACGCGGAGCACCCCGTCCGCTGCGTCCGGCTCGCCATGGTTCGAGGGTAGTCGCGCTGCGCAGCGCGGGCGCCGCAGCAGTTCGATTATTCACGGCGGGGCCCCTCGCATCGGTCCCGGAATCCTGGGAATCTGTAACCACCGGGCACCTTCTGGGAGACCATGCCCGTGTGGTCTGACCACATGTTACGGTGGTCGCATCAGTCCGGAACGATCGGAGATACGCTCGTGGATCTGCTGGACCCTCTGCTGCTGGCGCGCTGGCAGTTCGGCCTCACCACGCTGTACCACTTCCTGTTCGTGCCCCTCACGCTCGGAATGGCGCTGACGGTCGCGATCTTCCAGACCGCCTGGTTCCGCACCGGCAACCTGAAGTGGCTGCACCTGACGCGGTTCTTCGGGAAGATCTTCCTCATCAACTTCGCCATGGGCGTCGTCACCGGCATCGTGCAGGAGTTCCAGTTCGGCATGAACTGGTCGGCCTACTCGCGGTTCGTCGGCGACGTGTTCGGAGCACCGCTGGCCTTCGAGGGCCTGATGGCCTTCTTCTTCGAGGCGACCTTCATCGGTCTGTGGATCTTCGGGTGGGACAAGCTGCCGCGCGCCCTCCACCTGGCGAGCATCTGGATCGCCACGATCGGCGCCTGGTTCTCGGCGTACTTCATCCTCGCCGCCAACGCGTTCATGCAGAACCCCGTCGGCTTCAAGATGGCCGAGGACGGCTCTCGCGCCGAGATGACCGACTTCTTCGCCGTGCTCACCAACCCGGTGGCGCTGGCGGCGCTCCCCCACACGCTGTTCGCGGCGTTCATGATGACGGCGGGCGTCATCATCTCGGTCTCGGCGTGGCACCTGCTGCGCAAGCAGAACGTCGAGATGATGCGCTCCTCGCTCAAGTACGGGCTGTGGGGCCTGATCATCGCGTTCGCGGGCGTCGCGATCTCGGGCGACCAGCTGAGCCTGGTCATGGTGGCGACGCAGCCGATGAAGATGGCGGCCGCCGAGGCGATGTTCGACAGCGCGTGCGGCGCGGATGCGTCGTTCTCGATCTTCACGCTCGGCACCCCCGACGGCACCAGCGAGCTGTTCTCGATCCGCGTGCCGTATCTGCTGGCGCTGCTGTCGACCCACTCCCTCGACGGCTGCGTCGAGGGGATCAACGACCTCAACGCGCTCTACACGACCGAGATGTTCCCGCAGTTCGCCGACCAGGTGGACGGCAACTTCGCCCCGGTCCTGTGGGTCACCTACTGGGCGTTCCGCTGGATGATCGGCCTGGGCGGCGTCGCGGCCCTGGTCGCGGTCGTGGGCCTGTGGCTCACGCGCAAGAAGGCCAAGCGCGAGGTGCCGGCGTGGGCCTGGCGGCTGGCGATCTGGGCGTGGCCGGCATCCCTCTTCGCGATCCTGGTCGGCTGGGTCTTCACCGAGATGGGCCGCCAGCCGTGGATCGTGTTCAGCCTCATGCTGACCGAGGACGGCGTCTCGCCCTCCGTGCCGGGCTGGACGGTGCTGATCTCGCTCATCGCATTCACCGCCATCTACGCGGCGCTGGCGATCGTCGAGATCGGCCTCATCGTGAAGACCTCGAAGAAGGGCCCCGAGCCCCTGCCCGAGCCGGGAGCGCCCGACCAACGCGCCCAGGCGGTCGAAGACACCCCCACGACGGTCTACTGAGCGTCTAGGAGCACATCATGGATCTCGCCTACCTCTGGTTCTGGATCGTCGGATTCCTCTTCGTCGGCTACTTCGTGCTCGACGGCTTCGACTTCGGTGTCGGCATGTCATTGCCCTTCCTCGGCAAGGACGACGTCAGCCGCCGCCAGGTCATCAACACCATCGGCCCCGTGTGGGACCTCAACGAGACGTGGGTCATCGTCGCCGGCGCGTGCCTGTTCGCCGCGTTCCCAGAGTGGTACGCGACCCTGTTCAGCGGGTTCTACCTGGCGCTGCTGCTGATCCTGCTCGCCCTCATCCTGCGCGGCGTCTCGTTCGAGTACCGCCACCAGCGCGATTCGCTGCGCTGGAAGAAGGGCTTCGACACGATGATCGTGATCGGCTCGGCCGTTCCCGCGCTGCTGTGGGGCGTCGCGGTCGCGAACATCGTGCAGGGCGTGCCGCTGGATGCGAACCACGAGTTCACCGGGTCGCTGCTCACCCTGCTGAACCCGTACGGCCTCCTCGGCGGCCTGACCACCCTGCTGCTGTTCTTCACGCACGGCGTGTACTTCGTCGCGCTGAAGACCGACGGGCAGGTCGCCGCCGACGCACGGCGCCTCGCCGGCCGGGCAGGCCTCATCACGATCGTCGTCGCAGCGGCGTTCCTGGTGTGGACGATCGTCATGGCCTTCTCGGAGGGCCGCGACCTCGCGATGATCACCGCGATCCTCTCCGCGATCGCCGCCGTGCTGCTGATCGCGTCGTGGATCTCCAACGCCCGCGGTCGCGAGGGCTGGGCCTTCGGGTTCGGCGCCTTCACGATCGTCACCGCGGTGCTGGCGGTGTGGTTCGCGCTGTTCCCCTACGTGATGCCTTCGACGGTCGACATGGCGACCAACAGCCTCACGATCGAGAACGCGTCGAGCACCGACTACACGCTGACGATCATGTCGTGGGCGGCGCTGATCTTCCTGCCGCTGGTGCTCGCCTACCAGGGCTGGACGTACTGGATCTTCCGCAAGCGCGTCACCCGTTCGCGGATCGAGACGGCCGCCGCGACGCCGGTGCACTGAGCAGGAGGCGGATGCCGCGGGCCGCGGCATCCGCCTCCACTCGGGGATCGTCGAGGTCGCCCCGCGGCCTCTGGGCCTCGCGCAGTCCGGGCATGATCCGGGTCGATGCGGCGGGATGCGGCCGCACGGGCGCCGGGTAGGGTCGAAGGAGCAATGGACGAGAAGCACGACGACGGCCCCGCCCGCACGTCGGGCAAGCCCGTCGACCCGCGACTGCTGAAGTACGCGCACGCGTCGCGGTGGTTCTTCGTCGCGATCGCCGCGATCGCCCTCGCGCAGACCGGCGTCATCGTCGCGTTCGCGTGGCTGCTCACGCGCGCGATCACCGGAGCCGTCGAGGGGATGCCGCCGGCCGAGCTCGCCCCGACCCTCGGCGCCCTCGCGCTCGTCGTCGCCGTGCGTGCCGTGCTGCTGTGGGCGCGGGAGGCGGTCGCGGCCCGGGCGTCCTCGCGCGTGCAGACGCAGCTGCGTGCGGCGCTCGTCGACGCGGTCGGCGTGCTCGGCCCGGAATGGCTGGGCGCTCGCAACTCGGCCGCGCTCGCCGTCACCGCCGGCCGCGGGCTGGACGCGCTCGAGGCGTACTTCGGCCGGTACCTGCCGCAACTGGTGCAGACGGTCATCGCGACGCCGTTGATCATCCTGGTGATGTGGTCGCAGGACTGGATCTCAGGGCTCACGGTGCTGCTCACCCTCCCGCTCATCCCGATCTTCATGGTGCTGATCGGCCTGGCCACGCGCGCCGTGCAGCAGCGGCAGTGGCGCACGCTGCAACGACTGGCCTCGCGGTTCGCCGACACCGTGCAGGGGCTGTCGACGCTCAAGGTGTTCGGCCGCCAGCATCGGGCCGCGGCATCCATCGAGCGCGTCACCGACGAGTACCGTCGTGAGACGATGCGCGTGCTGCGCGTCTCGTTCCTGTCGGGCTTCGCGCTGGAGTTCCTGGCGTCGATCTCGGTGGCCATCGTCGCCGTGTCGATCGGGTTCCGCCTCATCGACGGGTCGCTGACTCTCGCCGTGGGCCTGTTCGTGCTGCTGCTGGCGCCCGAGGCGTACCTGCCGCTGCGTCAGGTGGGTGTGCAGTTCCACGCGGCGTCGGAAGGCGTCGCGGCCACCGACGACGTCTTCGACGTGCTCGACGCCGCGCGGGCGCTCCCGTCCGTCCCGTCCGCCGAGGGCAGCCGTTCCGCCGTCACCGCGGGCGCCCCGCGCGTGCTCACCGTTCGCGGTGTGCGGGTGCATCGCAGCGAGCGGATGCTGCCTCCCGTGGACCTGACCGCCGCACCCGGCACCGTGACGCTGCTCGAGGGCCCGAGCGGCGCCGGGAAGTCCAGCCTGTTCGCCGCGCTCCGCGGTGCCGCGCCCTACGACGGCGACGCCACGTGGGGCGAGACGGACGTGCGCGCCCTGGCGCCCTCGGAATGGCTCGCGTGGGCGGGCCAGCGACCCGGACTGCTCACCGGTACGATCGCGGGCAATGTCGCGCTCGGCGACCCCGCACCCGACCAGGCCCAGGTGCAGCGCGCCCTCGCATTGGCCTGCGCCGACGGCCTCGACCCCGCGCAGGAGCTCGGCGTGCAGGGCGCCGGACTGTCAGGGGGCCAGGCGCAGCGGGTCGCCGTCGCCCGCGCCTTCTACCGGCATCTGCGAGGCTCGGCTCCCGTGATCGCGCTCGACGAACCGAGTTCCGCGCTCGACCCCGACACCGAGGCCCGGCTGTGGCGCGGCATCCGTCGCCTGGCCGACGAGGGCGCGACGGTGCTGCTGATCTCGCACCGCACGTCGGCCCGCGAGATCGCCGACGACGTCGTCCGGATCGCCACGAGCGAGGTGTCCGCATGAGCGCCGGCACCGACATGCCCGCTCGCGGCGGCATCCGCGCCGCCGACGTGCTGCGAGGCGCGATGCCGCCGGCGCGACGGTTCTGGTGGACGCTGGCGGCGGGCTTCGCGTCGGAGGCATCCGCAGTCGCCCTCCTCGCGGTGAGCGCCTGGCTGATCGTCCGTGCCAGCGAGCAGCCCCCGGTGCTGTACCTGTCGTTCGCCGTGGTCGGCGTGCGGTTCTTCGCGATCTCACGCGCCGCCTTCCGCTACCTCGAGCGCCTCACCGGCCATGACGCCGCACTGCGGCAGCTCGCCTCGACCCGAGCCGACCTGGTGCGGCGCCTCGTTCCGCTGGCGCCCGACGGGCTGACGCGCACCCGCCGGGGCTCGGTCCTGGGCGCCCTCGTCGACGACGTCGACGAGCTGCAGAACCTGCCGCTGCGGGTGGTGCAGCCGCTGGTGTCGTCGGCGCTCGTCGCCCTCGGCGCCGTGGTGCTCGTCGCGTTCGTGTGGTGGCCCGCCGCGCTCACGCTCCTGGCGTGCCTCCTCGTCGCCGCCGCCGTGGCGACGCTGTGGGGATGGATGTCGGGAGCCCGCGCCGAGCGCGACATCGCGCCGCTGCGCGCGCGCCTGGCAGATGCCGTGCTCGACCACATCGGCAGCCTCGACGTGCTCACCGCGTTCGGCGCCGAGCCCGACAGCCGCGAGCGCATCGCCCGCGCCGACGCCGCGCTGCGCCGCGCCGTCGTGCGGCGCGCCGGAGCGCAGGCGGGCACCGCCGCGCTGGTGTCGCTGCTGGCCGGCGCGGCCTCGATCGCCGCTGTGCTCGTCGCGGCACCGGGTGCGGCATCCGGCTCCCTCACCGGTCCCGGACTCGCGGTGGTCGTGCTGGTGCCGATGGCCGTCTTCGAGGTGTTCTCGTCGGTGCCGCTCGCGGCGTCGTCGTGGCGGCAGGTGCGCGCCTCGGCCGAGCGCATCGCCGACGCGCTGCCCGCGACGGCCCCCGCCGAGGTCGCGCCGGAGGAAATCGCCCCCACCGGCGCCGCGCCGGCTCTCGGCGACGGGCTGCGCCTGCGCACCGCGGACGTGAGGTGGCCCGGGACGGACGCTGCGGCGCTCCACGACGTCGACCTCGCGGTGCGGCCCGGCGAACGCATCCTCGTGATCGGATCCAGCGGCGCCGGCAAGACCACGCTCGCGCACGCCCTGGTGCGGTTCCTCGAGACCGAGGGCGGCTACGACATCGGCGGACGTTCGGCGCACGACCTCGCCCCGGATGACGTGCGGCTCACGGTCGGCCTGTGCGAGCAGCATCCGATGCTCTTCGACGAGGACATCCGCCAGAACCTGCTGTTCGCGCGCGACACCGCGACCGACGACGAGCTCGAGGCGGCGCTCGAGCGGGTCGGCCTCGGGCCGTGGCTGCGCGAGCGCGGCGGCCTCGGCGCCCGCGTCGGTGAGCGCGGCGCGCTCGTGTCGGGCGGGCAGGCGCAGCGGATCGCCCTCGCGCGGGCGCTGCTGCGAGGCTTCCCCGTGCTCGTGCTCGACGAGCCGACGGCAGGCGTAGACCCGGAGGCATCCGACCTGCTCCTGGCCGACCTGCTGGGCGCGGTCCGCGACGACCAGGCCGTCGTGCTGATCTCGCACGTCGCCGTGCCGGACGCGCTCGTCGACCGCGTGGTGCGCATCGAGGACGGCCGCATCGCGGCGTGACCTCTGCGGGCATCACCGGGCCGGCCGTAGGCTGAGCGCGTGAGCGACGGCATCCCGAACCCACTGGAAGGGCTCGATGCGCAGCTGAAGCGCGCGGAGCGGTTCCGCGACACCGTCGACCCGGTGGCGGCGATCGCCGCCTATCGCACGTTCGCGGACTTCCTGCGGCCGCGCCTGCCCGAGCTTCGCGCCGCCGCGGGGCTCCCGGCGGAGACGGGCACCCGCAGGGACGGCAGGATCATCGCCGACCGCGACGGGGCACGCGCCGATCCGGACGCGCTGCGGCTGTACACGTTCTGGAACTCCCCGCTCGACACGGCTCCCCCGCTCGTGCAGGCCTGCATCTCCGAGATGACGCGGCTGCACGCCAATCTGCCGACTCCGCTCACCGTGCTCGACGGCGCGTCCGCGCGGGAACTGGTGGAGATCCCGGATGCCGTCGCCGACGCGCTCGAAAAGGACCACCCCGCGCACTTCTCCGACTTCGTGCGCGTCAGCGTGCTCGACCGACTGGGCGGCATCTGGGTCGACGCCACCTGCTGGGCACCCGCGCCGCTGCCGCAGGCGGTGGCGCCGCTGCTCACCGCCGGAGCGCTCTACCCGCGGTGGACTCGCCGCCAGATCGGCAACTGGTTCATCGCCGCGGTGCCGCACACCCCGCTCATCCGCCTGCAGCGGCTCGCGCTGGATGCCTGGTGGCGGTCGGGTGGCGGCATCCCGGACTACTTCCTGTACCACCGCATCTTCGAAGTGCTGCTGGATCTCGTGCCCGAGTTCCGCGGGCAGTGGGATGCCGTGCCGACGCTCTCCAGCGCCGCGAGCCACCTGCTGCAGCTGGGCATGATGCAGCCGTGGGATGCCGACGCGATGCGATTCGTCGCCGGCACGTCGATCGTGCAGAAGCTCAGCTACAAGTACGACGACGTGCCGCAGGGTTCGGTGCTCGACCGGCTCGTGTCGGGAGCCGACCTGCTCTCACGCTGACCGCGGCCGAGGACCTGCCGTGGCGGCCTCGGCCACGGCGGTGATCCGGCGTGCCATGCCGGCGAAGATGAACCCGTGGAACGGGAGGACGGCCAGCCAGTACAGGCGTCCGGCGAGCCCGCGCGGGAAGAACACGGCACGCTGGTCGTAGCGCGACCCGCCGCGATCGGGGTCGGCGGCGGCACGCAGTTCGAGCCAGGCAAGCCCCGGCACCTTCATCTCGGCCCGCAGGCGAAGCATGCGCCCCGGATCCAAGGCCTCCACGCGCCAGAAGTCGAGCGCATCGCCGACGGCGAGCCGCCCTCGGCTGCGCCGGCCGCGGGCCAGCCCGATGCCGCCGACCAGCCGGTCCATCCAGCCCCGCACCGCCCACAGCAGCGGCGACGAGTACCAGCCGTTCTCGCCGCCGATGCCCACGATCACCTGCCAGAGCGCCTCGGCAGAGGCCGAGGTGTGCGCGGACCGGGTGTCGGTGAAGACCACGCGCCCGGCCCAGTCCGGGTCGCTCGGCAGCGGGTCGCTCGGCGCACCCAGCACCGGGGCGTCCTGCCAGCTGGTCTCGATCTCGTCGGCCTCGACGCGACGCAGCGCCAGCCGGACGGCGGCGCGGTACGGCAGGAGCCCGCCTTCGGGCGGCGGGATGAGCGCGTCGACATCGTGCTCCTTCACCACGCACTCGTTCTGAAGCGACTCGACGAGCGGCCGTGCGAGCGACCGCGGGATGGGCGTCACGAGGTTGACCCAGTGCGAGGCGAGCCGCGGGGTGAGCACGGGAAGCGCGGCGATCGGACGTTGCCGCAGGCCCGCCTCGACCGCGTAGCCGTTCATCATCTGGCCGTATCGCAGAACGTCGGGACCGCCGATGTCGACCGCGCGATCGACGTCGGCGGGCACGCGGGCTGCGCCCAGCAGGTAGTGCAGCACATCGCGCACGGCGATGGGCTGGATGCGGTTGCGCACCCATTTCGGCGCCGGCATGTACGGCAGGACCTCGGTGAGGTGCCGGACCATCTCGAACGACGCGGAGCCCGATCCGATGACCACGCCCGCCTGCAGGACCAGCGTCGGCACGCCGCTGCCGAGGAGCGTGCGGCCGACCTCGACGCGCGACCGCAGGTGCGGCGACAGGCGCACGCCATCGGGATGCAGTCCGCCGAGGTACACGATGCGCCCCACCGAGGCGGCGGCAGCGGCCTCGGCGACCGTGCGGGCGGCGCGGGCATCGGCATCGCGGAAGTCCTTGCCGCCCGACATCGAGTGGACGAGGTAGTAGAGCACGTCGACGTCGCGCACGGCCTCGCGCACCGACGCCGCATCGACGGCGTCGCCGGGCACGACTTCGACCTCCGCGCCCCACGGGAAGGCTGCGGCGCGCGAAGCGTCGCGCACCAGGACGCGCACGACATACCCCGCCGCGAGCAGCCGCGGCACGAGGCGGCCGCCGATGTAGCCCGTCGCCCCGAGCACGAGGGCGCGCGGGGCGCTGCCGTCCGGCCGCGGGCGGGCCGCGAGAGCAGGCTCACGACCGGTCGGTGCCGACACATCCTCCACAGGGGCAGACTATGTCGCGGGTCCGACGTCCGCAGCGGCGGCGCGCGTCAGAGGCGCTTGGCGAAGACGGCGGCGCCCTCGGGCGAGGGCAGCGCGTCGAACCCCACACGCGGGTAGAAGGCGACCGCGCCGGCGTTGTCGGCGGCCGCGACCAGGTGCAGTCCCGGAACGCCCGCCTCGCGCAGCGCCTGCTCGAGCGTCGCGATGAGGCGGCGTCCGAGGCCCTGTCCCTGGGTCTCGGGCAGCAGGTCGATGTGCAGGTGCGCGGGGTACTCCTCGCCGAACGGCTGTGAGCCGCCGTGCCGCGCGTAGGCGTACCGCACAAGGCCGTCCTGGCGCGAGGCGCTGACGGGCAGCGGCTCGCCCTGGGGCTTCGGCCAGCGCTCGTGGAATCGCGGCCACCACTCGTGCGCGAACCAGTCCTCGAACGCCGCCGAGTCGGGGGCGCTCACGATGTAGCCGACCACCCGGCCGTCGTCACTCTCGACGACGAAGGCGAGCTCGGGGTGGCGTGCGACGTACGGCAGCACGAAGATCTCGCCCCACAGGTCGTCATCGTCGAGCAGCCCCGTGGCGTCTGCTCCCGCATCGGCGGTCTTGAGGCAGATGTCGGAGAGCGCCGGCTCGTCACCGGGACGGAAGGGACGGATGCGGGTCACCCCGTGAGTCTAGGGCGGTGCCGCGACGCGGGCGTCGGAGCCGGTGTCACCCGAGCACGCTGATCATGCAGCGACGAAGCGCACCGACGAGGGGCTCACGGCGAGCGTGAGCGTCGCACCGGGCTCCAGTCCGGCCGCGCGGCTCGCCGGCAGGTCGACGGCCACGTCGGGCTCGGCGGTGCGCACGCGCACGCCGGCGGGGGTCTGCTCCAGCCGTACCACCTGGGCGCGCCACTCCCCCAGGCCGTGGGGCGGACCGTCGAGGATCCGCACCTCGCCCGGCCCGAACACGGCGGCCGTCTCGCCGGACGTGTGATCCGTGGCTGCCGCCGCCTGCGGGAGCACGAGGGCCCCGGCACGCCAGGTCGAGGCATCCTGCCGTCCGACGACGCGATTGAGTCCGGCGACCGCCGCGACGAACCGGGTGGCGGGCGAAGCGAGCACCTCTCGCACGGGACCGGACTGCGTCACGCGGCCGTCCTCGAGCACCACCAGAGCGCTCGCGAGGGCGACCGCGTCGACGGCGTCGTGGGTCGCGACGACCGCGGTCGTGCGCGTGGCCGCGAGCTGCTGATGCAGCAGCGCCCGCACGTCGCCGGCCGTCTCGGTGTCGAGCGAGGTCAGCGGCTCGTCGAGGAGGATCGCGGCGGGCGCCGTCGCGAGCGCGCGCGCGAGCGCGACGCGCTGCTGCTGGCCCCCCGACAGCTGCGCGGGCCGGCGCCCGCCGAGGTCGTCGAGGCCGACACGCCGGAGCCAGTCGGCGGCTCCGGCGACCGCGGCCGGCTTGGTCGCACCGTGCACGCGCAGCCCGAAGGCGACGTTCTCCTGTGCGCTCAGGTGCGGGAAGAGCCGGGGGTCCTGGCCGAGCAGCACCACCCCGCGCGACGCCGGCGCCGTGCGGCGATCGGGCGAGGCATCCAGCGTGCGTCCCCGCAGCCGCACGTGCCCGTTGTCGAACCCGGTGAGCCCGGCGAGCACGCCGAGCAGCGTGGACTTGCCCGCGCCGCTGGGTCCCATGAGCGCGACCACCCCGCCCGCCGGCACCTGCAGCGCCGCGTCCAGCGCGAACCCGCCACGGCGCACCGCGACGTGAGCGTCGAGTCCGTCCTCCGGCGCGGCGGAGGTCATCGCGGTGCCTCCGCCCGCCACGCCCGCACCAGCAGCAGCACGCCGACCGCCGTCACGAGCAGCAGCAGCGACAGCGCCACCGCGCTGCCCTGCGACACCCCGGCGCCGTTGAACGCCGTGTAGATCGCGAGCGGCATGGTCTGGGTGACCCCCGGGGCGTTGCCCGCGAACAGCGCGGTCGCGCCGAACTCGCCGATCGCCCGCGCGAAGCAGAGCACGACACCCGCGACCAGGCCGGGAGCCGCCAGCGGCAGCGTCACGCGGGCGAGGATCGTCCAGCGCCCGGCGCCGAGTCCTGCTGCCGCCTGCTCGTAGCCGGTGCCCGTGGTGCGCAGCGATCCCTCCAGCGCCAGCACCAGGAACGGCAGCGCGACGAAGGTCTGCGCGAGCACGACCGCGGTCGTGGTGAACGGGATGCGGATGCCCCACTCCGCGAGCACTCCGCCCAGCCAGCTGGTGCGGCCGAACAGGAACAGCATCGCGACGCCGCCCACCATCGGCGGCAGCACCAGCGGAACCGTCACGACGGCCCGGAGCACCGCCGCACGTCGCGCCGGGCTGCGTGCGATGAGGAGCGCGAGCGGCACGCCGAGCACGACGCACACGACGGTCGCGACCGCGCCGGTCACGAGCGACAGGCCGAGGGCCGACAGCGCCTGCGGCGACGTGACGTCGGTCCACAGCGTCGACCACTGCACCCGCAGCACCAGAGCGCCTAGCGGCAGCACCAGCAGCGCCAGGCCGACCACGGCCGGCACCGCGAGGATGCGGGGGACGAACCCCGTCCTCTCCTCGTGACCGCGCGCGGCCTCGGCCTGCACTGCGGTCACGGCGCTCCGAAGCCGAGGGCCTCGAGCACCTCCTGGCCCTCATCGCCGCGCACGAACGCGACGAACGCGGCGGCGACCTCGGGGTTCGCCGCGCCGGTCAGCGCGACGATCGGATAGTGGTTGACGACCTCGGCCGCCCCGTCGACCTCGATCGCTTCGACGTCGTCGGTGGTGGCGGCATCCGTCACATACACCAGCCCCGCATCGGCCTCACCGGCGGCGACCTTGGTGAGCACCGCGGTCACATTCTGCTCATAGCTGTCGACGCTCGCCGTCACCCCGGCGTTGGACAGCAGCGTCGACGACGCCGAGCCGCAGGGCACCTCCGCGGCGCACAGCACGACCGTGAGGTCGGGGTCCGCGAGATCGGCGAGTGCGTCGACGCCGCCGGGGTTGCCCGCGGGTACGACGAGCACGAGCGTGTTCGACGCGAACAGCTGCGGGTCGGTCGCCAGACCCGCGTCGACGACCTTCTGCATGTTCTTCTCGTCCGCCGAGGCGAACACGTCGACCGGGGCCCCCTCGATGATCTGGGTGGCCAGGGTCGACGAGCCGTCATAGGTGATCGGCTGCACGTCGACGGAGGGATGCTGCTGCTCGAACCGCGTCGACAGCTCGTCGAACGCCGCCTTGAGGGATGCCGCCGCCGAGACGGTGAGGTCCCCCGAGAGTTCGGGCGTTGCCTCGGCCGTCGGCCCGCTGGTCGCTGCGGGATCCTGGTCGGCGCTGCTCGCGCAGCCCGCGAGCAGCCCGACGGCGGCGACGACGGCCGCTGCACGCAGGAATCGTGTGAAGCGCATGTCAGCCCTTCGGGGTCTCGACGATGACGGACGTGGCCTTGATGACGGCGACGGCGAGGGATCCGGGCTCGAGAGCGAGGTCGCGCACCGCCTCGGCCGACATGAGCGACACGACCCGGTGCGGTCCGGACTGGATGTCGACCTGCGCCATCACGCCGTCGACCTGGACCCTGGTGACGAGTCCCACGAAGCGGTTGCGCGCGCTCGAGAGCACGTCCGCCGGATCGTGCGGGGTCTCGGCGAGCTCCACGGCACGCGCCGCGAGCGCCTCGCCGGGGATCTCGATGGGCGATGCCCCGGTCGTCGGGAGCACATCGGCGTCGATCCACCGGCGCACCGTGTCGTCGCTGACGCCAAGGAGGCGCGCCGCCTCTGCGATCTTGTAGTCGGCCATGCGGTCACGCTAGCACCGCAGATGCGGGTCCAGTGGGGGTTCCATGTCCGCAGAAGCGGAGACCGGCGCCCCCTCGCCGCAGACCCCCTGTGGCTTCCTCCCCCGGTGGTGCTACGTTTCGCGGTGGGTGGGGCACGGGCGATGCAGCCCTGCCCGTCGATCCGAACCGATGATCCGCCCGCACGGGGGCATGGGGCAGGGGGCGCACCGATGGACCGGCTCGACCATCAGGCGGTTGCCTACGGCTTCTTCGCGGCGTTGGGGGACGCATTCCGGCCGCTGCCGGACGCATACGCGGCGCAGCTGCGAGACAGGGCCGCGGCTGCGCGGCGCGGGCAGGCAGATGCTGCGCAGGCGACGTCGACCTGGACGCTCCTGCTCTCGCTCCCCATCGCCGTCGTCGTCTACGCGGTCCGCGCGGACGGCCGACGGATGATGACGGGAAAGATCCTCGGCGGGGTGCCCGGAACACCGACGTCTGCCACGATCACCGCACCCGATGACGCGCCGTACACCTACGTCCTGATCGAGGCGTGCTCGGGCGCCTACGTCACGAGTTTCAATGCGGCGGCGACCGAGACCGTGGCAGTCGGGCCGGACGACCTCGGAGAGGTGAACAACCCGGGTCTGCCAGGGATCCCGGGGGTCCTGCCCACGCCGGCGTCGTCGGGCTCGCCGCTGCCAGGCGACTCGCCGCCGATCGTCGTCGGCACCGGGACACTTCCCAAGGGTTTCATCGTCGTCCGGACCCAGTGCTGGCAGAAGGCCGCCGACTCGTACTCGCTCCCCCCGCAGGCAGGGCTCTCCGTCACCCAGACCGAGACGTCAGGGGTCACCAGTTCGACCTCGGACATGAAGGAGGTGGCGACGATGATCGACATCTCGACCTCGCTGGGCTGGGGGCCGATATCGGCGAGCCTGTCGGCGTCGATGGGGCGCACCTCCAGCGCGAGTCAGGAGGTGACGATCTCGGACGAGACGACAGCCACCGTCCAGCGGGAGTACAGCAACCCCTACGCGATCCCCATGGTCGTGCTCCTGTGGCAGCTCGTCGATCGGTACTACATCATCCACAAATCGGCTGCCTACCCGCTCAAGGCGATGATCGAGAACGTCGTGCTGCCGCCGATCCCGCGCGTCTACGACGCCGACGGCAACCCGTTCCCGCCCTCTGATCCCGCGCTGTACGCGGGGCCGTCCGAAGCCGGGTCCCCGGCGCCACGAGAGGACGAGCGATGAATCACGAGGCATCCACGGCCCCCCTGACCATCATCCGCAACGACCTGCCGCTGTCGATCGATGTGTACGGTTTCAACCCCGCCGCCGGCGCGGTGCAGGCGAGGTTCGCGGGGACCGTCGACCCCGGGGACGTGGGCAAGTTCCCCATCGTCGACCCCTTCGTGCGGGTCTTGCTCACCGCCTCCGGGGCGATCGTGAGCATGACGCCGCGCACCGAGCAGGTCACGACTCCCACCACGATCATCGTCGATGCGCTGATCCTGACGGGCCCGTTCATGATCTCGCCGCCACCCCAGATCAGTCAGGAGCGCCTGATGCCGCCCGACTCACAGCCGTGGGCCGTCGGCGTCGGAGAGTGGGTCACCGCGTCGGACGACGGCAACGTGCGGATCACGTTCACGCGTGAGCAGTTCTGGCGCAAGTCGCCGGAATCCTTCTCCCTGCCGCCCAAGTCGTTCGTCCAGAAGACGATGACCCAGGTGTCGGGCCGTACCGGCACCTCATCGACGTCCGAGCAGATCCGCGCAGAGCTGGGCATGTCGGTCTCGGCCGGCTGGGGGCCCTTCTCGGCGGCGGCGTCCGCGTCGCTGTCGGCGTCGTCTCAGCGGACCGACACGGTGACGATCCACGAAGGGTCGTCCGTCGCCATCGACCAGTTCATCAGCAACGACACCGCCGCACCGGTGGTGGTGTGCTTCTGGCAGCTGATCGAGCGCCTGAGGCTCCTCAAGAGCGGAGACGTCACCGAGCCGGACGGGAGCACCCGCAACCTCGACGTGTGCATCGCTGCCGTCGACAGCGGCATCGTGCCGATGATCCCGATGAGCTTCTCGCCCGCGCCGGTGTAGAGAGCCCGCCCATCGTGCTGAAAGTCGTGGTGCCGCTGCCGGGCCCCGTCGGTTCCCCGATCGACGTCGATTCCGCGCCGCGATCCGCCACCGTCTCCCTGGCGCTGCGGAACGGCATCCACACGTTCCGATCCCAGCCGATCGCTTTCGCGACCCTGGCTGACGGCAGTGCGCTCACCGGCATCGTCGAGTTCGGATACGAATACGACGAACCGGCCGAGACTGTGACGGTGTCCGGACCGGGCTACCCCTCGCAAGAGACCCTGCGCATCGTGCCGGCCCGCACCGGCGGGTGGATCGGCGACGAGGCCGCGCCGGCCGAGCAGCATCCGCGGGCCCTCCAGGCGTTCTTGACCGACGCGGCCACGGCGGCGAACGACGCGGTGATCAGCGCACTCGCGAGCGTGCCCGGGTTGAACGTCGGCGTGCGCCGGGCGCCCTCCGCCTCGCCATCCGGCCTGTACGCCGTGTACCGGGACGGAGAGTTCCTCGAGTTGTATTCGCCCAGGCTCCCGTACGGATCCGCGGATCGCATCGTCCGCGTCGAGTCCGTCTACAACAAGACGCTGACGCTGTCGCCGAAGAGCCGCTTCCGCAACGTGATCGGCAGCACGCGCGACCCCAAGGTGCGCAGCATGCCGTGGCTGAAGCTGTGGCAGCTCCACTCCAACGTCCCGATCACCCGGTGCAGCTCGTGGCAGTTCCCCGCGGTCGCCACGCCGGGCGTCCAGAAGCAGTCCAACTTCGCCTGCAATCAGCGGCTCGTGGGCGGCCACATCGTGCTCGGAGCCGGCACGCGCCAGATCATCAACCCCGGGACGAACGCCACGGTGATGATCATCCCCATCTGCTCGCGGCACAACGGCAAACCCGCGACGATCATGAAGCCGGTGACCAACCGCGTCGCGATCCTCCTGGACCGCTATATGAGGTGAGCCGGCCGTCAGCCGGGCACCACTGCAGCGCGCCGCCGCCCCGCGACGCTCGTGCCGATGACGACCGCGATCAGCGCGATCAGCGCGATCAGCGCGATGCCGCTCGTCGCGTCCAGGAGCAGATACCAGGGCGAGTAGGGGGCGCCTGAGATGAATCAGGTGTCGGCCAGGCTCATGCCCGGGCCGAAGGAAGCGACGAAGTAGGCGCACGGGCCCGGTACAAGCAGCGTCAGGTACCCGACGACGACAGCGAGCGGCGACATGTCGTCGCGGACGACGGCGACGACGAGGAACAGCGCCACGAGCGGCCCGATGCCCATGACGACGAACACGAACCAGGGAAGTGCGTACAGACCCCGACCGGCACCCCCGCGGCTAGCCTGAGGGCATGGCGTTTCCCCCACTTGTGGAGCCGGTCGCCGCGCTGAGCGACGACGAGCGCACGCGCACGGCGCGGCACCGCGTGCTCGCCGGGTTCGGCGATGAGGCGCAGCGGCGCCTCGCCGCCGCGCACGTCGCCGTCGTGGGCGCCGGCGGCCTCGGGTCCCCGGTCGTGCTCGCGCTCGCGGCCGCGGGTGTCGGCACGATCACGGTCATCGACGACGATGTGGTGGAGGCATCCAATCTCCAACGGCAGGTGATGCACCGCGTCGGCGACGTCGGGCTCCCGAAGGTCGACTCCGCGGTGCGGATCGGGGCGGAGCTGTCGCCGACGACCGTGGTCCGCCCGGTGCGGGCGCGCCTGACTCCCGAGAACGCCCGTGAGCTGCTCACCGGTGCGCACGTCGTGGTCGACGGCACCGACACCTTCGAGACGCGCGAGGCCGTCGCCGCAGCGTGCGAGGACCTGGGCGTGCCGCTCGTGTGGGGCGTCGTGCAGGAGTTCCACGCGCAGGTCACCGTGTTCTGGTCGGCACCACCCCCAGGCGTGGTGCCCGTCCGCCTGGCAGACCTCTACCCGCCCGACGCCGGGCGCGACGCACCGTCGTGCGCGCTCGTCGGAGTGCTGGGCTCGCTGTGCCTGCAGGTCGGGTCGCTGCTGGCCACCGAGACCATCAAACTGCTCACCGGGATCGGCGATCCGCTCCTCGGCCGCGTGCTCGTCATCGACGCCCTCCGCGGACGCACCGACGAGGTGCCGCTGAGACCCGCCCGCATCGAGTCCAGTACTCGTGGCGAGACGGCGGATGCCTCGCCTCGGGTCGACGCGATCCCGCAGGTGACTCCGGCGGAGGCGGTGGCCGCGCAGCGCGCCGGCGCCGTGCTGGTGGACGTGCGCGAACCGTTCGAGACCGAGCGCGGGGTCATCCCGGGCTCCACGCTGCTGCCGCTGGGCGAGCTGCTCGCCGATCCCTCGCAGCTGCGCGCGCACCCCGTGATCGTGGTGTGCCAGGTCGGCATGCGGGCGCAGCGCGCGGCGGGGGTGCTGCGCGACGCCGGGGTGGAGGCATCCGTCCTCGCCGGCGGCATCGCCGCGTGGACCGGCGACCTCGAAGCGGCGGTGCGCGCGTGAGCGGTCTGCGCAGCGTCGAGGAGCAGCTCGCCGAGGTGCTGGCCGCCGTCGCCGAGCCTCTTCCGGTCGAGACCGTCGCCCTGGCCACCGCGCACGGGCGCACCCTGCGCGCCCCGGTGCGGGCCGCCGTCGACATCCCGGTGTTCGACAACTCCGCGATGGACGGATTCGCGGTGCGCTTCGCGGATGTGAAGGATGCCGCTCCCGACGCGCCGACCGTGCTGCGGGTCGTGGCCGACCTGCCGGCCGGCAGCGCCGACGACCCCGGCTTCGCCGCAGGCGAGGCCGTGCGCATCATGACCGGTTCCGCGCTGCCGTCCGACGCGGACGCGATCGTGCCGTTCGAGGACACCGCCGGGGGCCTCGCCGACTCGCTCGGCGCGATCTCGGTGCTGCAGGCGCCCCGAGCCCCGGGCATCCACATCCGCCGCGCCGGCGAGGACGCCCGCCTCGGCGACGAGGTACTCCCGGCCGGCGAGCGGCTCGGACCGCTGCAGGTCGCCGCGGCCGCCGCGGCGGGTGTGGCCGATCTGGTCGTCTCCCGCCCGCCGCGTGTCGCCGTGATCTCCACCGGCAGCGAACTCGTCGAGCCCGGATCGCCGCTGCGCCGCGGGCAGATCCCCGAGTCGAACAGCTTCCTCCTGGCGGCGCTCGCCGCGGCGGAGGGCGCCGAGATCGTCCGCCGCGCGAGCGTGGCCGACGAGGGCGCCGAACTCGAGTCACTGCTGGCGGAGGTGACCGCGGCCGGCTCGGCGAGCGCCGCCGACGTCGTGATCTTCTCCGGAGGGGTGAGCGCCGGCGCCTACGAGGTGGTCAAGACGACGCTCACGGGAACCATGACGTTCTCCAAGGTCGCGATGCAGCCCGGCAAGCCGCAGGGATTCGGGCGCCTGCCGTCCGGTGTCCTGCTGTTCGGGCTGCCCGGGAATCCGGTGAGCGCGGCGGTCTCGTTCGAGGTGTTCGTGCGCCCCGCCCTGCTGCGGCTGCAGGGCCGCCGCGTCCTCGCGCGCCCGACCCTCTCGCTGCCCGCAGGCACCGGCTGGCGCACGCCGCCCGGCCGCCGGCAGTACCTGCCCGTCACGATCGACCATTCCGACCCCGGCCGCTGGCGCGCGATGCCCGCGACGTCGGGCGGCTCGCACCTGGCCGGCGGGCTCGGCCGCGCCGAGGCGTACGCGATCGTGCCGGCCGAGGTGGACGCCGTGGTCGCGGGCGACCTCGTCGATGTCATGCTGATCTCATGAGCACGAAGCCGCCGACGTTCACCCACCTCGACGATGCCGGCAACGCCCGCATGGTCGACGTCACGCTGAAGCAGCCGACGGTCCGCGCCGCGACGGCGCGCGGCTTCGTACGCTGCGCGCCGGAGGTCGTCGCGGCGCTCCGCGACGGGGCGGTCCCCAAGGGCGACGTGCTCGCCGTCGCCCGCATCTCGGGCATCCAGGCGGCCAAGCGCACCCCCGAGCTGCTCCCGCTCGCCCACGTCATCGGGGTGCACGGCGCCGCCGTCGATCTAGTGGTGCAGGACGACGGAGTGGCGATCGAGGCGACGGTGCGCACCGCCGACCGCACCGGCGTCGAGATGGAGGCGCTCACCGCGGTGTCCGTCGCCGCGCTCGCGGTGGTCGACATGGTGAAGGGGCTCGACAAGAGCACGTCGATCGAGAACGTGCGGATCGTGGCCAAGACCGGCGGCAAGAGCGGCGACTGGCAGCGCCCGGGCGAGGGATGACGCGTCCCGGCGGCCCCGTGCCCGGCGGCGTCGGGGCGATCCTCCTCGCCGGGGGTCGTGCGACGCGGGTGGGCGGCGCCGCCAAACCGCTGTTCGAGGTGGGCGGACGGACGCTGCTGGGCGCCGCCGTGGACGCCGCGCGGAGCGCGGGCGCCGACCCGGTCGTCGTGGTCGGCCCGGTGCTCGACGAGACGCTCCCGGTCGCCTGGCTCCGGGAGGAGCCCCCGTTCGGCGGTCCGGCCGCGGCGATCGTCGCCGCACTCGAGGCCTGGCCCGCCGCAGGCGGCCCCGACTGGACCCTGCTGCTGGCGTGCGACCTGCCGGGCATCGCCCCCGCGGTCGCACGCCTGACACGCGACGTGATCCTGCTGCCCGCCGACACCGACGGGATGTGCCTCGGCGACGCCGCCAGCCGGCCGCAATGGCTCATCGGCGTGTACCGGACGAGCGCGCTGCGGCAGGCGGCATCCGCTCTTCCCGATGCCGGACGCGACGCCCCCGTGCGCGTGCTGCTCGACGACCTCGCGATCGCCGTGGTCGCGGCGCCGGACGCCCTCACCCGCGACGTGGACACGTGGGAGGATCTGGAAGAGGCGCGCGCACGCGTGCGCCCGGCAGCCGACCCGGAGGAGTCGTCATGAGCGAGCAGTCCCGCACCCTTCCGCCCGAAGCGCTGGATGCCTGGGCGGCGGCGCTGCGCGAGCGGTTCGGGCTCGCCCCCGAAGACCTTCCGGTGTCGCTGATCCTCGACCTCGCCCGCGATGTGGCCGTCGGGGTCGCGCGTCCGGCGGCTCCGTTCAGCGCTTTCACCGCCGGCCTCGTCGCCGGGCGCTCGGGCGGCTCGCCCGAAGACATCGCCGCAGCAGTGACGGCGATCGCGGCGATGGCGAAGGAGTGGGAGGTCTAGTGGCCGTCGTCCGCTACTTCGCCGCCGCGCAGGAGGCCACCGGCCACGACAGCGAGCGGCGCACCGAGCCCACGCTGGGCGCACTACGGGAAGCGGTCTCGGCCGCATACCCGGGCCTGGGCGGCATCCTCCCCCGCTGCGCCGTGCTGGTGGGCGGCGCGCGCGTCCCCGACGACACCGCGCTCGGCGCCGACGACCTCGTCGACGTGCTGCCGCCCTTCGCGGGCGGCTGACGCGAGGGCTCAGCCGCCGAGGCCCAGCCAGGTGGCCGTGCCGTCGGTCTCGACCTGTCGCTTCCACACCGGCAGGTCGGTCTTGATCGACTCGATGAGCGTGCGGCACACCTCGAACGCCTCGGCGCGGTGCGCGGCGGCGACCGCGATCACGACGGCGGCGTCGCCGACCGCGAGCGTCCCGACCCGGTGGGACACCGCCACGAGCGCGCCCGTCGTCCCGGCGGCGGCGGACGCCAGCCGCTCGAGCGTCGCCTGGGCGTCAGGATGCGCGGAGTACTCCAGCGCGACGACCGCTGCCGCGGCATCCGGATCGTGATCGCGCACGCGCCCCACGAACGTCGTCACCGCCCCCATGCGCGAGTCGTCGATCGCACGCAGGTGCGCGTCGAGGTCGAGCGGCTCGGCGCTGATGGCCGCGAGGCGCACGGCGGCCATCAGTGGTCCCCTCCGCCGAGCTGATCGAGCACGTGCGCGGCGACCGACAGCACGACGGGCATCCCGGATGCCACGCCCCCACGAGAGCCGGGCAGGTTCACGACGAGCACCCCGTGCGGATCGACGACGCCCGAGATCCCGCGGGTCAGCATCCCCGCGGGCAGCTCGGCCGCGCCGCGTCGCCGCAGCTCCTCGGCGATGCCGGGGATCTCGCGGGTCACCACGCGCGCGGTGCCCTCCGGCGTCTGGTCCCGCGGCGCGACGCCCGTGCCGCCGGTCGTGACGATGAGCTTCACGCCCGCGACGACCTCGGCGGTGAGCGCCCGCTCGACGCTGTCGGCACCGTCGGGCACGATGACGGCATCCCCGCAGTCGAAGCCGGCATCCCGCAGGGCCGCGACCGCGACCGGTCCGCTGGTGTCCTCCCGGACCCCGGCGGCGGAGCGGTCGGACACGGTGATGACGGCGGCGCGGGTCATTCCCCCAGCCTAGGCACCGGGCCGGTCACCCGCGGCGTTCGAGACGCACCACCACGGACTTGGAGGTCGGCGTGCCCGACACGTCGGCGACCGAGTCCAGCGGCACCAGCACGTTCGTCTCGGGGTAGTACGCAGCGGCGTTGCCGCGCGGCGTGCGGTACGCGACGATGCGGAACTGCTCGGCCCGACGCTCCTCGATCGTGCCGTCGGGCCGTACCCACTCCGACACCAGGTCGACGACGTCACCGTCGGCGAAGCCGAGCGCGACGATGTCCTTCGCGTTGACCAGCACGACACGACGGCCGCCGTGGATGCCGCGATACCGGTCGTCCTTGCCGTAGATCGTGGTGTTGTACTGGTCGTGCGAGCGCACCGTCTGCAGCAGCAGGCGTCCGCGCGGGATCCTCGGGTACTCCAGGGGATTCACCGTGAAGCGCGCCTTGCCGTCCGGGGTCGCGAAGCGGCGCGCATCGCGTGGCCCGTTGGGCAGGTGGAGCGTACCGCCCTTGTCGATCCGCTCCTCGTAGTCGTCGAAGCCCGGCACGACGCGTTCGATGTGCGCGCGGATGAGCGCGTAGTCGCTCTCCAGCGCGGCCCAGTCCGCGTGAGGCACGTTGGACGGATGCCGCAGCCCGGCCGGATCGGGTTGCTCGGGTTCGACGGCGCCGTGCTCCGCGAGCCCGCGATCGGAGGTCTCGGACGCGGTCGCGGGGCCGGACTCGTCGGGAGGTCCGGTGCGTTTCGTCTCGCTCGTTCCTCGCTCGCTCAACGACCGCGAGGCGGCATCCGTGTTCCCGAACAGCAGCGCGCTCAGCCGCGAGACGATCGCCACCTCGCTCGGCAGCGACTCGTCGGGCGGGGCGAGGCGGCCGCGCGAGGCGTGCACGGCGCCCATCGAGTCCTCGACGGTGACGCGCTGCTCGCGGCCGCCGCGGCGGTCGCGATCGGTGCGTCCCAGCGTCGGCAGGATCAGCGCCCGGCGCCCGGTCACGACGTGCGAGCGGTTCAGCTTGGTCGACACGTGCACCGTGAGCCCGACTCTCGCCATCCCTGCCTCGACGACCGCCGTGTCGGGTGTGGCCGAGACGAAGTTGCCGCCCATGCTCATGAAGAACCGCACCCGGCCGTCGCGCATGGCGCGGATCGCCCCGACGGTGTCGAAGCCGTGCTCGCGCGGGGCGGCGAAGCCGAACTCGGCGTCCAGCGCATCCAGGAACGCCGCCGACGGCTTCTCGTAGATGCCCACCGTCCGGTCACCCTGCACGTTGGAGTGCCCGCGCACGGGGCACACGCCGGCGCCCGGACGGCCGATGTTGCCCTGCAGCAGAAGGACGTTCACGATCTCGCGCAGGGTCGGCACGGCGTGCTTGTGCTGCGTGAGTCCCATCGCCCAGCACACGATCGTCGCGTTCGACGCGCGCACGGTCTCGCCGACGCGGCGCAGCGCCTTCTCGGGCAGTCCGGTGGCCGCGACGAGGTCGCGCCACGAGGCATCCGCCATCGCCTGCCGATACGCCTCGAAGCCGCTCGTGTGGGTGTCGATGAAGTCGTGGTCGAGCACCCCGCCGTCCGCCGCCTCGGCCTCGAGCAGGTGCTTGCCGACGGCCTGGAACAGCGCCTGGTCGCCGCCGAGGCGGATCTGCACGAACTGGTCGGCGAGCTTGGTGCCGCCGAAGGCGATGCCGCGCACCGTCTGCGGGTTCTCGAACCGCATCAGCCCGGCCTCGGGCAGCGGGTTCACGGCGATGATCGTGGCGCCGCGCTGCTTGGCCTTCTCGAGGGCCGACAGCATGCGCGGGTGGTTCGTGCCCGGGTTCTGTCCGGCCACGATCAGCAGGTCGGCGTTGTGGATGTCGTCGATCGACACGGTGCCCTTGCCGATGCCGATCGTCTCGTTGAGGGCCGAGCCGGACGACTCGTGGCACATGTTGGAGCAGTCCGGGAGGTTGTTGGTGCCCACTCCCCGCACGAGCAGCTGATAGAGGAACGCCGCTTCGTTCGAGGTGCGTCCCGACGTGTAGAACACCGCCTCGTCGGGATCGTCGAGGCCCTTCAGCTCGTCGGCGACGAGCGCCAGTGCGTCGTCCCACGAGATCGGGCGATAGTGCGTCGCGCCGTCGTCGAGCACCATCGGGTGCGTGAGCCGCCCCTGCTGCCCGAGCCACCAGTCGTCGTGGGCGCGCAGCTCGTCGAGCGAGTGCTCGGCGAAGAACCCCGGGCCGACGCGGCGCAGCGTCGCCTCCTCGGCGACCGCCTTCGCGCCGTTCTCGCAGAACTCGATGACGTGACGGCGGTCCTCCTCCGGCCAGGCGCAGCCGGGGCAGTCGAAGCCGTCCTTCTGGTTCACCCGGCGCAGCGTCTGCACCGAGCGGGCGATGCCCATCTGCGCCCCCGCGGTCTCCAGCGCGTGCAGCACGCCGGGCACCCCGACAGCGACCTTCTTCGGCCGCGTGGTGCGCACGCGGGTCTCGTCGATGTCGGTGGTCGGAGGCTTCGTCGCCATGCTCCCAGGCTATGCCTCGCCCGGCCCGCCGGGGCCTCCCCACCCGATCAGGGTGCCGTGTCGGAGATCCCGTCCAGCGCCGCGGCGTCGGTCTCGGCCCGCTCGAGCACCTCCCGTGCCGACGCGGCCACGGCGGGGTGCGGGTCGCCCTCGAGGATGAGCGTCACGAGCGCGATCATCCCGGCGTTCTGCGCCCGCAGGATCTCGGCGAACCGCTGTTCGGCGTCCGGGTGCTGCGCGTCGACGAACCCCTGCAGCGCGCTCCAGGCCGGCATGCCCGGCATCTGGGCGTGGTCGGCGCCGTGACCGCCGCACGGCCCGTCGGTCGGCGGCTCCGCGGGCCGCGCATCGGCCCACGACACGTACCACTCGCGCAGGTCGTCGAGCTCGGCAGCATCCGCTCCCGCCAGCCGGCCGGCGAGTTCCTCGGCCTCCGGGGCGATGCCGTCCTTGCGCAGCAGCGTCTGCGCGAGCTCCTGCTCCTTGACGCGGTAGTAGATCATCGCCTCGACGTAGCAGTAGTCGTCGGCCGTCACCGGAGCCGGCGCCGACGCGGACGGAGAAGCGGATGCCGCGGCCGCGGCATCCGTCGTCCTCGCCGCACCGGCTGCCACGGCCAGCGCGATGCCCGCCGCGGCGGTCGCCAGGGCGAGCGTCAGCGCGACGACGGCGACAGCTCTGCGGCGCACCAGGGACCTTCCGGATCGGGAGGGATCCGCCCGCACCTCGGAGCGGCTGCGCTCGGGGCGGGATGCCTCAGCGCTTGCCGGTGCCGAAGATCCCGCGGATCACCCCACCCAGTATCGTCTGCGTCGACTTGGAGTTGAGAATCTGCTCCAGCGGCGACTTCTGGGCCGACCGCGACGTGCGGGTGGTGCCCGCCGTCTTCTTGAGCAGCCGCTCGTACTCCTGCTGCGCCTTCTTCTCCGCGGCGGCGCCGGCCTTGTCGGCGGCGGCCTGCTGCTTGTCGATCGCGGCCTTCTGCTTGGCGTACTCGGCATCCGCCTTCGCCTTCGCGAGTGCGGCGTCCTCGGCCGCGGCCGCGTCGTCGGCGGCCTTCATCTTGGCTGCGAGGATCTCGCGCGCCGACTCGCGGTCGATCGCGGTGCCGTACTTCGCCAGCAGCGGGGATGCCTTCACCGCGGCCTCGATCGCCGGGTCGGGCGTCGGCGACATCAGGCCCTGCGGGGCGCGCAGCCGCGTCCAGGCGACGGGCGTCGGCGCCCCCTTCTCGCTCATCACGGTCACGATCGCCTCGCCGGTGCCGAGCTCCTGCAGCACCCGCTCGAGGTCGTAGCCCGACTTCGGGTAGGTGCCGACCGTCGCACGCAGCGCCTTGGCGTCGTCGGGCGTGAAGGCGCGCAGCGCGTGCTGCACGCGCGAGCCGAGCTGCGCCAGCACGTCGGAGGGCACGTCCTTCGGGGTCTGCGTCACGAAGAAGACGCCGACCCCCTTGGAGCGGATGAGGCGCACCGTCTGCACGATCGCCGCGAGGAAGTCCTTCGAGGCGTCCTTGAAGAGGAGGTGGGCCTCGTCGAAGAAGAAGACGAGCTTGGGCTTGTCGGCATCCCCCACCTCGGGGAGGATCTCGAACAGCTCGGCCAGCAGGTACATGAGGAACGTCGAGAACAACGCCGGCTTGTCGATGACGCCGGGCACCTCGAGCAGGCTGATGATGCCCCGCCCGTCCGGCGCGGTGCGGATGAAGTCCGCCACGTCGAACTCGGGCTCGCCGAAGAAGACGTCGGCGCCGGCATCGGCGAAGGTGATCAGCTCGCGCAGGATCACGCCCGCCGTCGCCGCAGACAGCCCGCCGAGCTCCTTGAGCTCGGCCTTGCCTTCGTCGCTCGTGAGGTGGGTGAGCACCGCGCGCAGGTCCGACAGGTCCACCAGCGCGAGGCCGTTGGCGTCGGCGTAGTGGAACACCAGGCCGAGGCTCGACTCCTGCGTGTCGTTCAAGCCGAGGACCTTGCTGAGCAGCAGCGGCCCGAAGCCCGACACCGTCGCACGCACCGGCACACCCTTGCCGATGCCGCCGAGCGCGAAGTACTCCGTGACGGATGCCTCCGGCTTCCAGTCCTGCCCGATCGCCTGTGTGCGCGCGAGCAGCTTCTCACTCGGCTCCCCCGGCGTCGCGACGCCGGACAGGTCGCCCTTGATGTCGGCCGCGAACACCGGCACGCCCTTGGCGGCCAGCTGCTCGGCAAGGCCCTGCAGCGTGCGGGTCTTGCCGGTGCCGGTAGCGCCCGCAACCAGTCCGTGGCGGTTCATCATCGCAAGCGGGATGCGGATCTGCGCCTGTGCGACCGGGTCGCCGTTCATGAGGGCGCCGAGGTCGAGCGTGGCCGCCTCGAACGTGTAGCCGGCGACGACCTTCTGGACGTCTTCGTCGCCGAGCGGACCGGACTGCGCCGAGGGTACGGGCTGCAGCTCGGCCTCCGGCACCGGGGCGGCCGTGGCGGGCGGGGGCGTCGTCGCCTCCGGAGCCGGTGCGTCGACGGCGACCGGGGCGTCGGCCGGCGCACCGGTGCTCGCGGCCGGGGCGGCACCGGCCGCGCGGGACTTCGCCGCCTCGGCTTCGGCCGCGGCGAGCGCGGCCTTCGCCTGAGCGGCCTTGAGCTGCGCTTCGGCGGCTTCTGCCTCGGCCCGCAGACGGGCGAGCTCGGCCTCGGCGGCGGCGACGGCGGGATCGGGCGTGGCGGGCGCGGTCATGCGCTCAGCCTAGCCAGGCGGCTCCGGAGGAGGCATCCGGTCGCTCCCGCAGCAGCGGCACGGCGAACGCGGCCGCGACGAGCAGCGCCGCCCCCGCACCGACGAGGGCGCCGCCGACGGTGTCGCTCAGCCAATGCGCGTGCAGGTAGGTGCGGCTGAACGCCATCAGCACGACCCACGCGGCGCCGATCAGGCCCACCCACACCCGCGGGAAGATGACCACCGCCGCGACGGCGATCGTCGCGGCGTTGGCGACATGCCCCGACGGGTATGAGCCGTAGTCCGAGATGACGAGGATGTCTTCGGGGCGCACGCGTCCGAACACGTGCTTGAGCACCTGCACGCCGGCCGCCGATGCCGCCTCGGCGGCGAGGAAGTATGCGGCCGCCCACGGGCGGCGCAGCACGATGAGCCCGATCGCGGCGCCGATCGGCACGAAGATCACACCGACCCAACCGCCGCCCACCCAGTTCATGACACGCGAGAAGCCGATGAGCGCGGGATGCCACAGCTCCGACATCGCGGCGTTCCACGCGGTGTCGACGGCCAGCGGCTCGTCGAGTGAGGAGATCCACCACCCCAGCACGCACGACATCGCCACGAGGATGGCGCCCACCACCGCGAACACGGCGACCGATGCCCCCACCCGCCGCTGCGCGCCACCCATGGGCCCATTCTGCCGGTCCCGCCACAGCTCGCGCATCGAACCGGGTCGCGCACCGGCAAGATGGGACCATGGCCGCCATCGTCGACGTCGTCCGTGCCGTGATCGCACCGCTCACGCGCACCCGCGTGTTCCGCCGCGTGATCGGACCGACGTTCCTGCCGCCGGTCGAGCGGTTCGTCGCCTGGGTGTCGGGCGGGCGCGTGCAGCTGAGCGCCCTGCTGGTGCCGTCGCTGGTGCTCCACACCGTCGGCGCGAAGTCGGGCGCACCGCGGGACGTGCCGCTGATGTACACCCCCGACGGGCACGGCCGCGCGATCGTGGCGGGCACGAACTTCGCCGGGGAGCGGCATCCGGCCTGGACCGCCAACCTGCTCGCCCGCCCCGACGCCGCGATCACCGTCCGCGGTCGCCGTCTGCCGGTGCGCGCGATGCCCGTCCCCGACGCGGAGCGCGACGAGGTGTGGGCGCTCATCGAGGCGCAGTGGCCGGGCTACCGCAACTACGAGCGCGAGTCAGGCCGCACCGTGCGGCTGTTCCGCCTGCAGCCCGTCCGAGAGGAACCCTGATGCCCGCCGTCGACGTCGTCCGCGGACTGACCGCTCCGATCTCGCGGACGCGGCCGTTCCGCCGCTTCGCGACGACGGTGCTGCCGTCGCTGGAGCGAATCGTCTCCCGCATCACCCGCGGACGCGTGCAGCTGACCGCGTTCCTCGTGCCGTCGCTCGTGCTCCACACGATCGGCGCGAAATCGGGAGAGCCGCGTGATGCGCCGCTGATGTACACGGCCGACGGGCACGGCCGCGCCCTCGTCGCGGGGACCAACTGGGCCGGTGCGAAGCACCCGGCATGGACGGCCAACCTCCTCGCCCATCCGGATGCCGAGATCACGGTCCGTGGGCGCCGCATGGCGGTGCGCGCGTCGCTCGTGCCGGAGGACGAGCGTGACGCCGCCTGGGCGATCATGGAGGCGCAGTGGCCCGACTACCGGGAGTACGAGCGCGACTCCGGCCGCACCGCGCGGATCTTCGTGCTGCAGCCGGTGCGGCGCCTGCCGCAGCCCTGAACCGGCCGGGTCAGGGCGCGAGCCGCTCCACCGTGCGGGGCCGCACGACGAGCCACAGCGCGAGCACGCCGACGAGCGCGCAGCCGACCATGACCGAGGCCATCGTGGTGGCGGTGATGCCGGCATCCTTCGCGATCCAGCCCACCAGCGGCGAGATGATGCCCGCGACGCCGAAGTTGGTCGCGCCGATGATCGACTGCGCCGTGCCCGCGGCCTTGCCGTGGCGGTCCAGCGCCAGCACCTGGACGCACGGGAACGTGAACCCGCACGCCGTCATGAAGACGAACAGCGGCACGACCGTGCCCCACAGTCCGAAGCCGAGCTGGTCGGTGACGATGATGGCGGATGCCGCGACCACGAGCACCGCGGTCGACCAGGCCAGCACCCACTGCGGGCCGAAGCGGGATGCCAGACGGGATGCGACCTGCACGCCCACCACGACGCCGACCGAGTTGGCGGCGAACAGCAGGCCGTACTGCTGCGGGCTGAACGCGTACTGCTGCTGGAACAGGAACGACGAGCTGGACAGGTACGAGAACAGGCCCGAGAACGTCATGCCGCCGATGATCAGCACACCGATGAACACGCGGTCGGTGAACACGCTGCGATAGCGCTGCCACACGGTCGTGGAGCCGCGCTCGCTGCGTCGCGCGGGCGGCAGCGTCTCGGGAAGGAAGACCAGCGCGGAGACGAGCATCACCGCGCCGTACACCGCGAGCACGACGAAGACGCCGCGCCACGGCATGACCGCCAGCAGCGCCGACCCGACCAGCGGCGCCAGTACCGGGGCCACGCCGGACACCAGGGCCAGCCGCGACAGCATCACGACCAGGCGGCGCCCGCCGAACAGGTCGCGCACGATGGCCGCGGCCACCACGCCGCCGGCCGCGGCACCTGCACCCTGCAGCACGCGCGCCGCCGAGAGCAGTTCGAGGGTCGGCGCAAGGGCGGCGGCGACGCTCGCCGCGACGTGCAGCGCGGTCACCGACAGCAGCGGAACGCGGCGGCCGACCTTGTCGCTGAGGGGTCCGACGATGAGCTGGCCGAGCGCGAAGCCGATCATGGTGCCGGTGAGCGTCAGCTGGATCGCCGCGGCGGTGGTGTCGAAGTCGGCCTCGAGCACCGGGAACGCCGGCAGGTACAGGTCGATCGTGAACGGACCGAGGGCGGTGAGCGCGCCGAGCAGCACGATGTACAGGACGCGCCGACGGTGAGGGATCGAGTCGCCGGGGTGCAGCACGATCGGCGCGGTGGCCGGGTTGCTGCCGAGCGTGCGGATCGCGCCCGTCGACGACGGCACCGGCGGCACGCGGTCGTCGGGCTTGTGGACGGGAACGGAGGCGGTGTCGAGCACGGGGACTTCGATTCGAGACAGGGGTCCCCTGACGGGAACGAGGGCGAGACGGGGCGGCGTCGATACCGGCCGGGCCGGCTCAGGGCGCACTTGTTCACGGGGCCGAGAGAGGTGCGGATCGTCCGATGCTGCCGATCGGCATCGCGACTCGCGATCGATCCGGCACATCGTCGAATCGATTCGAGAGCCATGATACCGGATTCCCAGCGGCGACATAGATGCGTCCGCATAGGATGACGACAACCCGAGGGCCGCGTCGCGCGGCACGAGCCCGGTGCCCAGACCCCTGTTCAGCGATTGGCAGAGATCACGAGCATGACCCCGACCCCCGAAGGCAAGCGCAAGAGCGGCAACCCGGCCACGCAGGCCCGGATCGACCTGAGCGTCAAGCAGCAGCGCGAGCAGAAGCGCCAGGAGAAGCTCGCCGAGTACCAGCGGCAGGTCGCCAAGCGCCGCCGCAGCAAGACCGTGTGGTGGATCGTCGGCTCGGCGGCGGCCGTGGTGGTCGTGGCGGCGATCGCGGCATCCATCGTCTTCGCCCCGAAGCCGCCGCCCAGCTACGCGCGCGGCGACAGCGACGGCAGCGCCATCGAGGGCGTGCAGACCTACAAGAACACCTCCAACCACGTCGAGGGCACGGTCGACTACCCGCAGACCCCGCCGACCGGCGGCGACCACAACGTGATGTGGCTCAACTGCGGCGTCTACACGCAGCCCGTCCCGAACGAGAACGCCGTGCACTCCCTCGAGCACGGTGCGGTGTGGATCACGTACGACCCCGCGCAGGTGTCGGACGACGACGTCGCCGCGCTGGAGGCCGAGCTGCCGTCGACCTATTCGGTGCTCTCGCCCTACGAGGGACTGGACACCCCGATCGCGGTGACCGCCTGGAACGCGCAGTTGAAGGTCGACTCCCCCGACGACGAGCGCATCGAGGAGTTCATTCGCGCCTACTGGCGCAGCACCAACGCGCCCGAGCCGAACGCGGCCTGCACCGGCGCGTACGACGCGCCCGGCAAGAAGTAGCCGTGACCGACTCGGCCGCGACCGGGCGGGCCCGCTGGGCCGTCGTCGGCGTGGCGCTGGTGCTGATCGCGGCGCTCGCCTTCGCCGTCGGACGCTTCTCGACGTTCGGCTCCCAGGGCCCGCTCACTCCTGGCACCGACTCCCCCGAGGCGGGCTTCTCGCGCGACATGCAGGTCCACCATGCGCAGGCGATCGAGCTCGCGATGGACATCTACCGCAAGACCGACGACGAGCAGCTGCGGGTGCTCGCCTACGACATCGCCACCGGTCAGGCCGCGCAGCGCGGCGAGATGTACGACTGGCTGGTGCAGTGGGGTCTGTCGCAGTCGGGCGGCCCGATGATGCAGTGGATGGATGCCGATGCCACCGGCCACGAAGGGCACGGCGGCACCGCCTCCGCACCGATGACCGACGAGGAGGCCCGCCAGGCGATGGGCATGGCCTCCGCCGACGAGATCGCCGCACTGCAGGCGGCCACGGGCACCGAGGCGGACTGCCGGTTCCTCACACTGATGATCCGGCACCACGAGGGCGCGATCCCGATGGCCGACGCCCTCCTCGAACAGGGCACCGATGCGCGTGCGCTCGAGGTCGCCGAAGCGATGAAGACGGGCCAGACGGCCGAGCTCGACGCCATGCAGGCGATGCAGGTGCGGCTGGGCTGCACCGGCTGACGCGGCATCCGCTCGCTACAGTGGTCGCGTGACCGCCGAGGATTCCGCGACCGCGCCGACGCCTCGACGGCGGCGCCCCGTGATCGTGACGATCGCGGTGATCCTGGTGTACATCAGCGCCATCGCGAACGTCGTCCTGGGCACCCTGGTGCTGCTGAGCCGCTACGGCGTGGACCGGGCCGACGTGCTGCCCGTCTCGCTGCTCGGCGCCGCGGTCATCCTCTTCGGCCTGCTGCTGCTCGCCGTCGCATCGGGGATCGCCCGCGGCAGCCGGCTGTCGCGCACCCTCGCGACGGTGTACCTCGGCGTCCTGCTCGTCCTCAGTCTGATCACCGTGTTCACGACGGACGGCTGGGACTGGGGTTCGATCCTCGATCTCGCGGTCGAGACGCTGATCCTCATCGCGCTGTGGGCGCCCCCGGGCGCTCGGCACTTCCGCCGGACGGAACCGGATCCCGCCCCCGCGGCGTGATCAGCCGCGCGCGAGGGAGCGCGCCACGAAGCGGCGGTGGAAGAACCGCACGATCTCGATCGCACCGATCGCGAGCGACGTCACCACCGCGACCAGCCACGCCACGTCCTCGCCGGGGTCGACGAGCTGGAAGAACTCCGCCGCGAGCGGGAGCGTGAACACGCCCACCAGCCCGATGAACATGGTGCCGATGATGAGCGCCTCGAGGCGCGTGATCGGCCGCGACAGCACCGTGAGCACCCAGATGCCGACGATCGCGAGGATGATCGTCGACCCGGTCCGCAGCTGCGCCTGGTCCACGCCCAGCGACATCGCACCGAGCGTGTAGAGGGTGAGGGCGATCGCGATGACCGCGCCGGCGGGGATCGCGAAGCTCAGCGAACGGCGCAGGAACCCGGGCACGTATCGCTGCGTGTTGGGCAGCAGCGCCAGGAAGAACGCGGGGATCCCGATCGTGAGCCCGTCGGTGATCGACAGCTGACGCGGCAGGAACGGGAAGGCGAGCACGAGCAGCCCGAACAGCACCGCGAGTCCGGTGGCGTACGCGGTCTTGGTGAAGAACAGCATCGACACCCGCTCGATGTTGGCGATCACCTGGCGCCCTTCGGCGACGACCTCGGGAAGGTGCGAGAAGCGTCCGTCGAGCAGGACGATGCGCGCGACAGCCTTCGTCGCCGCCGAGCCCGAGTTCATCGCGATGCCGAGGTCGGCGGTCTTGATGGCGAGGGCGTCGTTCACGCCGTCGCCGGTCATCGCGACAGTGTGCCCGCGCTGCTGCAGCGCGATCACCATCCGCTTCTTCTGCTCGGGCGTCACCCGTCCGAACACGAGGTTGTGCTCGAGCACCTCGCCCAGCTCCGTCTCGTCGTCGGGGAGCTTGCGGGCGTCGAACCCGTCGGTCGCGTCCAGCCCGACAGCACGGGCGATCGCGGCGACGGTGCGGGGGTTGTCTCCCGAGATGATCCGGATGCCGACGCCCTGCGCCGCGAAGTACTCCAGCGTCTGCGCGGCGTCCGGGCGCACCTGCTCCTGGAACGTCACGACCGCGGCCGCCGCCGGGTGCACCGGGAGACGCTCGGCGTCGACGTCGGCGGCGGTGAGCACCCCGTCGGCGCGCGCCAGGACGAGGGTGCGCCGCCCCGTCGAGGCGAGGTCGGCGACCGTGCGGCCGAGGTCGGTCGACCGGTCGGCTGCGGCATCCCCGAACACCATCTCCGGCGCGCCGAGCACCCACGTTCCCACGGGCCCGGTCTCGAACGAGACGGCACTCCACTTCCGCGCCGACGAGAACGGGATATACGCCGCCGCGTCCAGCGGTGCCGCGACCGGGTACGGCTCGCGCAGGCACCGCGCGGTGGCGTTCGCGTCGGGTGCCGCCCCGAACCACCCGAGGACCGCCTCGACACCACGATCGGCCGAGCTCTCGAGGTTGGGGGCCGCGGGCTCGGTCATCACGTGGAGCGCGTCGAACACGATCTCGCCGGCGGTGAGGGTGCCGGTCTTGTCGAGGCAGATGACGTCGACGCGCGCGAGGCCCTCCACGGCCGGCAGTTCGTTGACGAGCACCTGCTTACCGGCGAGTTTGGCGGCCCCCACGGCGAAGGCGATCGAGGTCATCAGCACCAGACCGAGCGGGATCATGGCCGTCACGGCGGCGATCGTGTTGACGATCGCCTGCACCCAGTCGCCGCTCTCCCACGCCGCCACCCAGCCGCCGAAGACCATCATCTGCGCGTTGCAGACCAGGAGTCCGACCGGCCCGATGATCCAGCTCATCCACTTCAGGACCCGGTTGACCGAGTTGCGCACCTCGGACGCGACGAGCGAGAACCGCTTCGCCTCGCCCGCGAAACGGTTGGCGTACGAGTCGGCCCCGACCCGGGTGACGTGCGCCGCGCCTTCGCCGGCGACAACGATCGAGCCGGAGAGCGCCTCGTCGCCGGGCTGCTTGTCGACGGCGTCCGACTCGCCGGTGAGCATCGACTCGTCGATCTGCAGCCCGCGGCTGTCGACCACATCGGCATCGGCGGGAACCTGGTCGCCTGCCCGCAGCACCAGGATGTCGTCGAGCACGACCTCGCCGGGCGCGATCTCCGCCTCGACGCCCTCCCGCCGCACCCGCGCCAGCGGTGCGCTCAGCAGGGCGAGCCGGTCCAGCGCCGCCTTGGCACGGAACTCCTGCACGCACCCGATGATCGAGTTCGCGAACGCGGCGAGCCCGAACAGCGCATCCTGCCAGCGTCCCAGCACGAACAGCACGAAGAAGCACGCGAACACGATGCCGTTGAACAGCGTGAACACGTTCGCCCGCACGATCGTCCAGACGCTGCGGCTGGTGTCCGCCGTGTGCGCGTTCGCCTGGCCCGCGGCGACGCGCTCCGCGACCTCCGTGGCGCTCAGGCCGCGCAGCGCGGCGGGGGCGTCGGCGCGGGCGTCCGCGGAGGCATCCATGCGATCAGGCTAGCGACCCGGCGCCGGACGGACGGATGCCGCGGGCAGGCGCTCGGCGCCCGGCCCGCGGCATCCTCTTCAGAGCCCCGGTCAGCCCTTGGTCGCACCGGCCATCAGGCCGCGTACGAAGAACCGCTGCAGTGCGAGGAACACGATCATCGGCACGAGGAGCACGAGGAACGCGCCCGCCGACACCAAGTACCATCGGTCGCCCCACGAACCCGATAGCGAGTTCAGTGTCTGCGTCATCGGCAAAGACGATGTCGGCGCGAAGATCGTCGCCACCAGCAGGTCGTTCCACACCCAGACGAACTCGAAGATCGCGAACGACGCGAGGATCGGCATCGACAGCGGCAGGATGATGCGGAAGAAGATCTGGCCGTGACCGGCACCGTCGACGCGAGCCGCCTCGATGACGTCGGACGGGATCTCCGCCATGAAGTTGTGCAGCAGGAAGATCGCCAGCGGCAGTCCGAACATCACGTGGGCGATCCACATGGTTGCGAAGCTATGGTCGATCTCCCGCAGCTCCAGGCCCGGGAAGACGGTGACCTCACCGATCTCGAGTCCTCGCGAGAAGAGGCTCAGCAGTGGGACGAGGGCCATCTGGATCGGCACGATCTGCAGAGCGAAGATCGCGACGAACAGGAACCCGCGGCCCTTGAAGTCCATCCACGCGAAGGCGTAGGCGCCCAGCGCGGCGATGGAGATCACGAACACCGTGACGGGGATCGTGATGGCCAGCGAGTTGAGGAACGACGCGCCCAGCGTCAGCGCGGTGCCCCCCGAGGTCAGCGCCTCCTGGTAGTTGCCCAGCGTGAAGTCGGGGTTGGTGAACACGGTCCACCAGCCGGTCGTCGCCGAGTCGGCGCCGGGCCGGAAGGAGGTGATGAGCAGGCCCAGAGTGGGGATGGTCCACAGGAACGCGATGGCGATCGCGATCACGGTCGCCACCGGCGAAGTGAGCCGCTTCTGCGCCCTCGACTCGTTCCTGCGGGTGTCTCTGGCGACCTTGCGCGCTGCGGCCTTGTCGAACTTCGGGGTCGCTGCGGTCTCGACGGTGGCCATCACCGCACCTCCCTTTGCTTGCGGAGCTGTATGACGTTGTAGACGATGAGCGGTGCGACGAACACGAAGATCAGCACCGCCAGGGCCGCCGCGTGCCCGTAGCTCTGGAACCGCTGCTGCTGGTTGACCATCTCGAAGCCCAGCACCGTCGAGTTCGAACGTCCGCCGGTCATCACCGCGACGATGTCGTACAGCTTCAGCGCGGCGATCGTGATCGTGGTGAGCACGACCACGATGGACGTGCGGATGCCGGGAACCGTCACGTTGATGAACCGCTGCCATGCCGTCGTGCCGTCGAGCTGCGCCGCCTCCATCTGCTCGGCGGGCACCGCCTTGATCGCCGCCGAGAGGATCACCATCGCGAAGCCGGTCTGCGCCCACACGAACGCGATCAGCAGGCAGAAGGTGTTGACGAGGGGCCAGGTGTCCAGCCACCGCACCGGCTCCCCGCCGAAGGCCACCACGATCGCGTTGAGCAGGCCGATCTGGTTGCCCTGCCGGTAGTCGTAGACGAACTTCCAGATGAGGCTGATGCTCACCGGCGCGATGGCGAACGGCATGAACACGAGCACCTTCAGCAGGCGCTCACCTCGCGCCCGCTCCATGAACGCCGCATAGGCGAGACCGACGACCGTGGCGAAGATCGGGACGAAGATCGCCCAGATCAGCGTGTTGATGATCGACCAGAAGCCCTGCGGGTTCGTGAATGCCCAGACGTAGTTGTCCATCCCGACGAAGTTCTCGCCGGTCTTGTCGAAGAAGGACTGGATGATCGTCGAGATCGCGGGGTAGATGAGCCCGACGAGCAGCAGGATCGCCGCCGGAGCGAGGAAGAGCACCAGCTGATAGAGGTACCCCGCCCCCTCACGAGCGCGGTAGTCGGCGTAGAACAGGAGGCCGCCCACGATGAGGGCGATGGGAATGACGTAGATGGCGGCGTTCTGGTACGGCCGCAGCATCATGAACGCGAGGAACGGGATCGCGAAACAGGAGACGAGCCGGAGCCAGAAGTACCCCGTGCCGGGCCGCGGCGCGAACTCGATGAGGATGAGCAGCACCCCCACGACCGCGGCGAAGATGACGATCACGATGGGGATCTGGACGATCGGCCCGAGCTCGCCGATCCACCGGAAGAACGAGTTGAAAGAGAAGCCCAACGACACCGGCTTCGCGTCGGGGTTGGGAGGGCTCAGGATGAGGAAGACGATCAGCGCCGCGATCAGGATGAACCCGATCGTGACGACCAGGCGCGTCGTCCGCTGCGAGTAGAGCTTCCTTCTCCCGGGTGCGGGCGGGGGCGTCGTCTGCGCCTGATCCGCCGATGTTGCGGTCTGAGACATTTCAGCCTTCCCCCGTCGTCGTCGACGGATGACGTCACCCTGGGCCGGGTCCGCACGTCGTGCGCGGACCCGGCACCGAGGTGCGGTGCGTCAGTTCTGGTAACCCGCCTGGATGTCGCTCAGGACCTGCGGCGTCGGCTTGCCGTCGATCCAGTCGACCATGCCGCGCCAGAACGAACCCGAGCCGACGCTGGCCGGCATGAGGTCGGACGCGTCGAAGCGGAACGTCGTCGCGGGGTCCTGCAGGAGGGTCATCGCCTCGGTCAGGAACTCGCTGGACGCCAGCGACGGGTCGGCGCCGGTGTTGGCCGAGATCGCGCCGCCCAGCTTCACGCGGGCATCGGCGAACTCGGGCGTCGACATGTACTCGAGCACCTTCTGCGTGTTCGCGTCGTCCGAGAACCCGGTGACGAACTCGCCGCCACCCTCGATCGAGACCTCGCCGGCGGTGGGGCCGGGGAGCACGAACGCGTACACGTCGCCGTCGGGGGCGATCGTCGGGGTCTGACCGTCGGCGGTCTGCACCGTCAGCAGGTTGGCGGTCAGGAACGACGCCTGGTGCGTGAGTGCGCACGTGCCGTCCGCGACCTTCGCCGCGACATCGCCGAACGCCGTCGAGTTGATGCTCTTGACGTCGCCGAAGCCCGCGTTCACGTAGTCCGGGTTGAGGAGGATGTCTCCCACCGAGTTGAACGCCGCCTCGATGTCGGGGTCGGTGAACGGGGTGTCGCCGGCAGCCCAGCTGTCGTAGACGTCCGCACCCGCCTGGCGCAGGACGAGGTCCTCGACCCAGTCCGTACCCGGCCAGCCGGACGCGTCACCGGACGAGAAGCCCGCGCACCACGGGGCCTCCCCCGTCTTCTCGCGGATGGTCTTCGTCAGCGTGAGCAGCTCGTCCCACGTGGTGGGCACCTCGACGCCCCACTCGGCGAAGCTCTTCGGCGAGTAGTAGACGTAGCCCTTGACGTTGGCGAGCATCGGCGCGGAGTAGAACGTGCCGTCGACGCTGCCGTAGTCCTTCCAGGCCGGAGCCCAGTACTTGTCGACGTTGTCGGAGACCGCCTTGGTGCCCTCCTTGACCTCGCCGGTGCCGACGAGCGAGGCGAGCAGACCGGGCTGCGGGACGATCGCGATGTCCGGTGCCGAACCGCCGGCGACCTTGGTCACGATGTTGCCCTCGAAGCCCTTGTCGCCGGTGTAGACGACCTTGATGCCGGTGTCCTTCGTGAACTGCTCGAACGACTTCTGCAGGTTGTCGGCCTCGGAGCCGGTGATGCCGCCCGCGATCTGGACGGTCTTCCCCTCGCCCGAGTCACCGGAGTCGCCACCCTCGGCGCAGCCGGCGAGAGCCAGCGCAGCAACCGTGGTCAGCCCCAGCGCGATGTAGCCGTGTCGACGACGTGATCGCAAAGCACTCATGTTCGTCTGCCTCCTCTTCGAGATCGCGGAAACACCTTCGGATTCCGCACGTTTTGAGATCGGGAACCGATTCCATGCTCACGCTAGGGGATGCCGCAACACGGCACAATGACCAACGATCACAACTCGATAAACACCGAAACCCAGGGTGGTTTCGCGCCAGGCATCAGGGCAAGATGAGCCGGGAACCGGTTCCAGAATCCCGCGCGACGGCGGCGTCCCGGGAGGTAGGAGGAGGACCCGATGGCGGGCATCGCCGACGTGGCGCGGGCGGCAGGCGTGTCGAAGTCGACGGCCTCCCGTGCCCTCACCGGCGCCGGCTACGTCTCGGAGGCGACCCGTACGCGGGTGCAGGATGCCGCCACCGCGCTGGGCTATGTCCCCACCACGAGCGCGGTGAGCCTTGTGACGGGGCGCACCCAGACCGTCGGGGTCGTCATGCCCTCGCTGGACCGGTGGTTCTTCGCGCAGGTGCTGGAAGGCGTCCAGGACGCGCTCCTCGAGCACCGCTACGACCTCGCGCTGTACGGCGCGCCGCCCGAGTCCGCCGCAAGACGCGAGATGTTCGAGCACTTCCTGGCCCGCAAGAGGTTCGACGGGCTCATCGCGGTGGGCATCGAACCCAACGCCCGCGAGCTCGAGCGGCTGGTCGACTTCGGCAAGCCGGTCGTGACGGTGGGCGGCTACGACGTCGGCACCGACGCGGTGTCGATCGACGACGAGGCCGCCGCACGCATCGCCACCGACCACCTCATCGGCCTGGGGCACCGCGACATCGTCTTTCTCGGCGGCGATCCCGACGGCCGCCGCACCAGCTTCGGCGACGGGCGCCGGCTCGACGGGTACCTCGCGGCGATGCGCGACGCGGGGCTGGCGGCATCCACCCGCCACATCCAGTCCGAGGTGACCATGCCCGGGGGCTACGGCGCCGCCGTCGAGCTGCTCGGCGACCGGCGCACCCGCCCGACGGCGATCGCCGGAGTGTGCGACGAGGTCGCGGTGGGTGCGATCATCGCGGCGCGGCGGCTCGGCATCCGCGTTCCCGAGCGCCTCAGCGTCGTCGGGATCGACGACCACGCCTATGCGGACATGTTCTCGCTGACGACGCTGCAGCAGCGGCCGCATCAGCAGGGGCGCGCGGCGGTGCGACTGCTGATGTGGCAGCTCGACGATCCCGACGCCCCGACGCACCGGCTGTACGAGTCCTCGCCGCTGGTGGTGCGCAACTCCACCGCGCCGGTCGACGACGACGCGTCCGCGATCATCGGCGTGGGCCCGCTCGGCACGGCCTGATCGCGCGCCCGAGCATGACGAAGACCCCGGATGCGAGCATCCGGGGTCTTCGTGGAATCGCTGCAGAGCAGCGCGGGATTACTTGAGGGTAACCGTCGCGCCGGCCTCTTCGAGAGCGGCCTTGGCCTTCTCGGCGGTCTCCTTGTTGGCGCCCTCGAGGACGGCCTTCGGGGCACCGTCGACGACGGCCTTGGCCTCGCCGAGGCCGAGCGAGGTGAGCTCGCGGACCGTCTTGATGACCTGGATCTTCTTGTCGCCGGCAGCCTCGAGGATGACGTCGAACGAGTCCTTCTCCTCGACCTCCTCAGCGGCCCCGCCCGCGCCCGCAGCGCCGGCAACGGCGACGGGAGCAGCAGCGGTGACGTCGAACTTCTCCTCGAACGCCTTCACGAACTCGCTGAGCTCGACGAGGGTCAGGTCGGCGAACTGCTGCAGCAGTTCCTCAGTGGTGAGCTTCGCCATGATGTATCTCCTAGATAGATGGGGTTGTGGGAAGAGATCGCCTGTCGCTTACGCGGCCTCGGCGGTCTCCAGCTTTTCGCGAAGCGCGTCGATGGTCGCGGCAGCCTTGCCCATCGTCGCCTTCATCATGCCCGCGGCCTTCGCCAGCAGAACCTCACGGCTCTCGAGCGAGGCGTACTTGTTGACCTCGTCGGCGCTGAGGGAGTTGCCCTCGAAAACGCCGCCCTTGATCACGAGAAGCGGGTTGGCCTTGGCGAAGTCACGCAGAGCCTTCGCGGTGGCGACGAAGTCACCGTGCACGAACGCGATGGCCGACGGACCCTTGAGGTCCTCGTCCAGCGACGTGATCCCCGCGTTGTTCGCGGCGATCTTGGTCAGCGTGTTCTTCACCACGGCGTATTCCGCGTCCTGACGGATGCTGTTGCGCAGCTGCTTGAGCTGGGCAACCGTCAGACCGCGGTACTCGGTCAGCAGAACGGCGTTCGAGTCCTCGAAGTTCTTCGTGAGCTCGGCAACCGATGCATCCTTCTGCGCCATGGTCACTCCTTGTGTGTATGAGACGCTCCGCGATGGCGGGGCGCCGGCCGAAGGCTCAGGGTCATCCCATCTCGTCACGGCAACAAAAAAGCTCCGGCGCAAGCGCACGGAGCTGGATTCCCGAAGGAGAATCGTTCGTGACACCTGCGCGGGCCCCTGCATTGCAGTGCTTCGATCTCCATGCGTTCGCACGCACGTCGATGACCGGCGGTCTTCGGCTCCCATAAGGGTACGGGATGCCGCCGCCTCCGCCAAATCGCGCCCACCCGCTCGCCCGTCACCACGCGGGCGGAACAGCGAGACCGCACGTCCTCGCCGAGAACGCGTGTCTCCCGCGCGCCGAGCGTGATGCCTCGGCGAAGCCGTATGTCTTCGACCGCCACCCGAGGGGGTGGGTCAGCGAGGCAGCGGGATGCCGAATGCGGTGAGTCGCTGCGCCAGCCGATCGGCGCTGGCGACGTGGCGCTCCTCGATTCGCACGAACCTCTGCTGGGTGACACCCCGGATCCAGTCCTCGCGCCGCTTCTCGGCGATGTGCACCTGCTCGATGGTGCGGCCGGAACGCAGCGCCTCGTCCTGGTACTTCCCCACCCCGTCGATCTCCACGAAGGCGCCGAGCTCCTCGATCTCGATGTCGACGCGGTACTCCCGGCCGTGCGGGCCGGCGACCGGCACCTGGAGTCGAAGCGTGCGGAAACCGAGCCGGTGCAGCTGAGCTCTCCCGACGCTCTCCGCAGGCGACTCGGCACGACCATCGGCGACCGCGATCACCTCGGTCGCCTGTCTGACGCCACGTCGCCCGGACGCCCTGGCCGCGCGCTGCCCCATCCGCTCCCGCCATTGCGCGGCGAGGCTCTCGTCATAGTGACGGCCGATGCACGCGGTCTGGCGCAGCCCCGCGTCGGCAGCGGCGACCGCCGCTTCGAAGGGAAGCGTGCGGGCGAGGTCGAAGACGGTCCGCTCCAGCGTCGTGCAACGTATCCCCTCGCGGGTCGTGACATCTTCCGGCGGAAGCGCGTCGGTGTGTCTGCGCAGCCCGCGACGGCTCGGCAGGTGCGTGCCACCGGGAATCGTCACGTGGACCGCGGCGGGAACGTGACGGTAGAGCGGGAGATCCCACACCACAGCCGCGGAATCGTACGCAGCGACGGCCCCGCCGTCCCGCATCTCGCTGAACGCCGCAACCGCTTCGTTCCGGTGGCGCGACTCCGGCCAGAGATCGGCCCAGTGCGCGTCGAGCACGTAGCGGTTCCGCTGCAGCCTCCGGAGCGAGCCGTCCTCCAGAGCCTGGGCGATGCGCCGCTCCCGCCATCCCTCGCGGGCCAGATCGCCCCGCGTGCGCACGACGCCCAGCGCTTGTTCGATCGAGATCTGACGCGGCATCCTCCGCATCCTGCTCTCTCCTCGCGGGCCCTACCCGGCCCACTCCCGCTCCTGTGTATGACGTTCCCCGCGGTCCGACCACAGCGCTCTTGGGGAGGAACGGAGCCCACCCCTCCCCCCACACCGGCTCGCCGTACGCCGCCGAGCCGCGGCCGAGCCATACGTCCTCGCCGAGTACGTAGGTCATGCGCGTTGAGGACACAGCGTCTCGGCGAGACCATACGTTCTCGCCCAATGGGCAGCAACGGTGCCGAAGGAGGGGCGGAGCTACGACCGCCAGGGGCTGAGGTCGATCTTGTGTCCGTCGGTGTCGGCGAGTGTCCACCAGCGCGGGGCATGGGAGTCGTCGACCAGGACGCCGCCCGCGGCGAGCGCGGCCTCCAGGCGCCGCTCGATGACGTCCCGCGGCGCGTTCACGTCGAGGTGCGACTTGCCGCGCAGCGGCCTGTCGAGAGGCTGGAACCAGATGAGCGGGCCGCGGCCGTCGGCGTCGAAGAGCACGCCGTCGGCGACCTCCGAGAAGCCGGTCACCGCCTTCCAGAACGGGACGACCGCCTCGGCATCGGAGGTGGCCACGGCCAGCATGAGGTCCTGCATGCGATCGGTGACGGCGGGGATGTCGAGCTCCCGTGCCGCGTCGGAGATCTGCGCCGCGAGCGTCGCGTCCTTCGCGGTGAGCCCGCCGGCCGAATGGGTGAACAGGCGCACGCGCACCGTGGCGTAGCGCACGTCGACGTCGGGGTGGTGGTCGGCGGCATCCGCCAGCTCTGCGATCGCATCGAACAGCTGCGCCCCCGCCGCGAACGTGCCGGTGCGGAACAGCGCGAACGCTCCGGTGACGCGCGGACGCCAGCCCTCGACTCCGGGGAACGCACGGAACTCTCTGGTCGTGATGGTGTCCATGCCCCCGAGGATGCCACCGCGCGCCGCGCGCGCAACCCCTCCCGCTGCCGCCGTGCGGAGGCGGCCCGATGGCGGGTCGCAGGCGGCGGATGTCGGGTCGGCGGCGTAGCCTCGAGGAGTGAACCCCGAGCACGCCGCCGCACGCCCCTCCGGGCTCGCGGTGCAGGCACCGGAGGTCGCCGCCCGTATCGTCGCGGACTCGCGCGACCGGGTCGCCTGGGTGCGTGCGCGATCGCGCGGCATCACCGCGACCGACGTGGCGACCCTCACCTCCGAGAAGGCGATCGCCCGCGCCGCGGACGCGAAGCTGCTCGGCTCGGGCTTCTCGGGCAACGCCTATACGGCCCACGGCCGGGCGCGCGAACCCGAGATCGCGGCGTGGGTGGCCGCGACCCACGGCATCCAACCCTCGTCCGCGCTGTTCCACGCCGTCGTCGAGAAGCGCCATCTCGCGACCCCCGACGGCATCGCCGTCGACGCGACGGGCCGCATCACCCTGGCCGAGATCAAGACGACGAACAAGGCGTGGCGCAGCATCCCCCGCTCCTACCTGCGTCAGGTGTGGTGGCAGCAGCACGTGCTGGGCGCCGAGCGCACCCTGGTGGCGTGGGAGCAGCACGACGACTTCGTACCCGTCGGCGACGAGCCGCGCTGCGCGTGGGTCGACCGCGACGACGCCGAGATCGCGAAGCTCGTGCGCCTGGCCACCTGCCTCATCGACGAGCTCTACCTGCGCACGATGCGCACCCGTCAGGCAGGATCGCGGATGCCGCAGCAGCCCGCCGCACCACGCGAACCGTTCCGGGCGCTGGCGCTGGCCGACTGACCCGCCTCAGCCGAGGGCCGTGACCGTCCGGGCTGCGGCATCCCACACGCGCAGCCCGATCGCCTCCCCCGACACGGAGGGGGCGAGGATCGCGCGCAGCGCCCGCGCCAGCCGGTCGGGATCGAGCCCGCGCGCGAGCGTGATGTGCGGCGACCAGTGGCCGGGGGCCGTGTTGGCATAGCGCGCCTCCGGCGGGCCGAGCCTGGCGGCGACCTCGACGTGCAGCTCTCGCAGGGGCTCACCCACGACCACGTGCCGGGTCAGCACGAACCGGTTGCGGCCGAAGAGGAGGACGCCGCTGAGTGTGACCGGCAGCGGGAGCGCGGCGGCGATCCCGTCGAGATCGGAGAGCGCGAGCGCATCCCGCACGGCGAGCGTGATGTGGGGACGGTTGCCGGCTGCCGGGTTGCGGCCCGCGCTGGGGAGGCCGGCGTCGACCAGTCGCGACCAGTCCTCCCGCACCGCCTGGTCCAGGCGTGGGTCAGGCAGCAGCTCGACGCTGAACACGCCTCCATCCTGCTGCGCCGATGTCTTCGGCGGCACCCCGCGGCTGCTGCGCCGCGCCGGGCGGCGTCACGCGGGGACGGATGCCTCCGCCTCGGACTCCGGTGTCGCATCCGGCGACGCGAGCACCCACTGCCCGCGGTCTCCCGCGTCCTCCCGGACGAGCGTCACATACGCCCCGTTGCCGACGCCGCCCTCGAACGGCTCGGTGTCGATGCCGACGGCGGCCAGGAGCGCGAGCAGCGTGAGCCCGCTCGTGACGATGAGGACGTCCCCGCTGCGAGACGCCACGGCGGCATCCTCGAGCGCCGCAAGGGCACGGGCCTGCACCTGGACGACGGATTCCACGGGTGCGCCGGCGTGGGCTGCGATCGTCGGCAGCGCCTCGAGGATCTCGAGCACGCCGACATCGGCCGCGCGGAGGGATGCGGCATCCGCCATTCCGTGCGCCTGCGCGAGGTCGGTCCACAGCCGACGGCCACGGGCACCCTCGTACGCGCCGAAAGCGATCTCCCGCCAGCGTTCGTCGGGACGCGCCGACACGTGCGGGGCGACGATCGCCAGCGCGAGGGCGGCCGTCTCCCGGTGGCGTCCGAGGTCGGCGCAGGACGCGGCGCCGATGACCGCACCGGCGGCCGTCAGCGCACCGCCCAGCGCCTGCGCCTCGGCCCGGCCGCGTGCCGTGAGCGGAGCATCGCTCCACCCCTGCACGCGGCCGACCGCGTTGAGCAGGCTCTCGCCGTGCCGCGCGACGAAGACGCGTCCGGTCATCGAGCCTGTCCCGACGCCTCGACCCTCGCCGCCTCCGCGGCTGCGGCCTCGTCGTCGACGTCGTCCGTCCGGTCGTCCGTCCGCGGCGCGGTCGCATCGGGGCCGTCGGCCGCGGCATCGGCCGCCTCGACCTCGGCGCCCACGGCCTCGGCATCCCAGCCGGGCTTGGGCACCGAGTCGATGAGGAGCCGTGTGTACTCGTGCTGCGGCGCCGCCAGCAGCTGGACCGTGTTGCCGCGCTCGACGATCTCGCCGCGACGCATCACGACCGTCTCATCGCAGACGCGCCTCACCACGGCGAGGTCGTGGCTGATGAACAGCACCGTGAGCCCGCGCTCACGACGGATGCGGTCGACGAGGGCGAGCACCTGCGCCTGCACCGACACGTCCAGAGCGCTGGTCGCCTCGTCCATCACGAGCACGTCCGGCTCGATCGCGAGAGCGCGCGCGATCGCGACGCGCTGCCGCTGACCGCCCGAGAGCGTGCGCGGGCGCGCAGCCGCATGCTTCTCGCCCAGGCCCACCTGGGTGAGGAGGTCGATCACGCGGGCGCGCGCGTCGGTCGAGCTCAGCCGGGCATGCAGGCGCAGGGCGTCCTCGATCGCCCGCCCCGCGGTGATGCGGGGGTCCAGCGACAGGTACGGATCCTGGAACACCATCTGCACGCTCCGCGCGTGCGCCAGACGCTCCGCGCGGCTGCGCGGGACTGCGGTGCGCTCACGACCGTCGATGCGGATGTCGCCGCTGTCGGCGCGCTCGAGGCCGACGATCATGCGCGCGAGGGTGGACTTGCCCGACCCCGATTCGCCGACGACGCCCAGCGCCCCGCCGCGCGGGATCGCGACGGACGCGTCGATGACGGCGCGCACCGGCTCCTTGCCGCGGCGGTGGTAGGTCTTGGAGATCCCCGCGGCCTCGAGCATGCTCTCCGCAGCCGGAGTGCCCTTCGTCGACGCCCGACCGACCGGCGGCGCGGTGTCCTCCTCCGGTCCTGGCTTGAAGATCCCGCCCGTCGTGGGGGCCTCCCCCGCCGGCTCGTCGTCGGGCTGGGCTGCCGCGGTCGTCTCGACCTCGGCCGGCGGTGCGGCTTCCGGCTCGGTGGCCGCACCCGGTGCGGCGCCGACCAGCGTCGGCGTCGCGGCGACCAGGCGCCGCGTGTACTCCGCCTGCGGGCTGCGCAGCACGTCGTGCGCGCGGCCCTGCTCCACGACGTTCCCGCCGCTCATCACGTACACGCGGTCGCACAGCGACGCCGCGAGGTTGAGGTCGTGGGTGATGAACAGCATCCCCATGCCCCGGCTCGCGCGCTGCTCGGTGAGCACGCCGATGATCTCGGCCTGCGTCGTCACGTCCAGCGCCGTCGTGGGCTCGTCGCACACCAGCAGCTTCGGCGAGGTCGTGAGGGCGCCGGCGATCATGACGCGCTGCAGCATGCCGCCCGAGAACTCATGCGGGTACTGCCGCATGTGGTCCTCGGGCCGCGGCAGCCGCACCGCGGCGAGCAGCTCGACGGCGCGTGCGCGCGCGGCATCCGCCGACCATCCCTCAGCAAGGCGCAGCGATTCGGTGAGATGGTCGCCGATCGTGCGCATCGGGTTGATGCCCGCGCGGGGATCCTGGAAGATCATCGCGGCGCCGTGCCGGCGCATCTGCCGCAGCGCGGGGCCGGTGGCGGTGAGGACGTCGGCGCCGTCGAGCAGGACCTGCCCGTCCAGCGTCGAGCGGTCCGGCACCAGCCCCAGCACGGTACGCGCGGTCAGCGACTTGCCCGAGCCGGACTCGCCGACCAGGCCCACCGTCTCGCCCGTGGCGATCGACAGCGAGATGCCGTGGAGCAGTCGCGTGCCGTCCGGCAGGTCGAGGAAGAGGTCGCGGATGTCGAGCAGGGCGTCGCCGGAAGCACCGGCGGCCGCGGCAGGAACGACGGCGGATTCGGACGCGCTCATGCCGGGATCTCCCCTCCGATGCGGTCGGAGAGCTCTTCTCCGATGATGTTGACGGCCACCACCACGATGACCACGGCCACGGCCGGGGCGATCGCGGGCATGAAGTGCCCGCCGAGCAGACCTGCCTGCGCCTCGTTGATCATGGCGCCCCAGTCGGCGGTGGGCGGTTGCACGCCCAAGCCGAGGAACGACAGTCCGGCGAGCTCTGCGAGCACGTATCCGAAGTTCAGGGTGGACTGCGCGCCGACGATCGGCGTGACGTTCGGGAGCACACGGCGAAGCGCGATCCAGGCACCGCTGAAGCCCTGCACGCGATAGGCCGCGACATAGGGCCGGCTGCGCTCGGCGGCGATCAGCGACCGTGTCAGGCGCGCGACGAACGGCGCATACGAGATGCTCATCGCGATCACCGGCGCGATCAGCCCCTTGCCGAACAGCGCCACCGCCATGATCGCGATGAGCAGCGACGGGAAGGCGAACAGCACGTCGAACACGCGGCCGAGCACGGCATCGATCCAGCCGCCGCGCCACCCGGCGAGCAGGCCCAGCAGGATGCCGATGACGGTCGAGGCGATCACCACGAGCAACGGTCCGAGCAGCGCGGTGCGCGCACCGTAGATGAGACGGCTCAGCGTGTCGCGGCCGAGCCCGTCGGTGCCCAGCCAATGCGCGGGGCTCGGTGACGCGTAGACGGCACCGAAGTCGACGGCATCGGGGTTGTAGGGCGCCAGGAACGGCGCGAAGATCGCGGCGAGCGTCATCGCGGCGACGACGCCGAGGGCGATCGTGAAGGTGAGGGTGGCACGCGGCATGCGCGGCGCACGCAGCACCTTGACGGCGAGAGTGGGTGTGGCGGTCATCGGGCACCGGCTCCGGCAGCGGATCGCGGGTCGATCCAGGGTTCGAGGATGTCGATCACGGCGTTCACGAGCACGAACGCCGTCACGACGAGGAGGACGATCGCCTGCACGACCGGGAAGTCGAGCCGGTCGACCGACTGCACGAGCAGCGAGCCGATGCCGGCGAGACCGAAGGCCGCCTCGACGATCGCGCTGGCCACGAGCAGGCCCGCGACGAGCATGCCGCTGACGGTGAGGATCGGGCCCACCGCGTTGCGGAAGACGTGACGACGGACCACGGTGCCTCGCTTGATGCCGCGGCTGAGCGCGACCTCGACGTGCTCGCGGTCGAGCTGGTCGACCATCGCCGAGCGGGTCACCTTGCCCACGAGCACGACGAACACGATGGCCAGGGCCGTGGACGGCAGGACCAGGTGGTACACCGTGTCCCAGAATCCTTCGCCCGACCCGAACGACGGGAACCAGCCGAGCTGCACCGCGAAGATCGCGATGAGCACGATCGACCCGACGAAGGACGGGATCGCGCCGAGCACCGTGAGACCGATGAGGATCGCGCGGTCGGCGAAGCGACCGCGGTTGAGCGCGGCGAGCGCACCGGCGATCAGACCCACGACGGCGATCATCGTGCCCGCCATGACGACCAGCCCGAGGGTCACCGGCAACCTGTCGCCGAGCACGGTGGTGACGTCCTGGCGGTACTGCAGCGAACGACCGAGGTCGCCGTGCAGGATGCCTGCGACCCAGTTGACGTACTGCTGCCACGGGGGCAGGTCGAGGCCGTACTGCGCGGTGATCTGCGTCACCGCCTCAGGGCTCGGCTTGCGGCCGCGCAGCAGGAAGGCGACCGGATCCCCCGGCACCAGGAAGCGCGAGAAGAACACGAGGAGGGATGCCAGGAACAGCGTGAGCAGCAGGCCCCCGAGTTTGCCGGCGATCCGGCGGACGGCGGTCATCGTGCGGCCTCCGCTCCGGCGAGGGCTCCCCGGCATCCGGCCGCGCCGGGGGCCTGGAGGGCCCCCGGCGCGGCGTGGGCCCGCCGGGCCCGCAGATCAGACGGCGCCAATTGTCGCCGCCCACGGGTAGTAGAGGTATGCGACCGAGGGCGAGGCGCCGGTGACTCGATCGCCCATGAACATCGTCATCGGGCCCGAGAACAGCGGCAGCCAGGGCAGCTGTTCGTTCGCGATGCGCTGCGCCTTCGCGGTGACCTCGCTGCGCGCAGCGGGGTCGTCGATGGTGACGGCCTCGTTCACGAGCGCATCGAAGTCGGGGTCGCTCCAGTTGCCGTAGTTGCTGAACTCGCCGGTGCGCAGCACTCCGTACATCTCCAGCGGGTCGGGGCTGGAGAGGTACCACGACGTGTAGAACAGGTCGACGCCTTCGCGCGCGCTCGGGTCGGAGAACAGCGCGGTGTACGCGTTCGGGCTGACGGTCTGGATCGTCGCCTTCAGCCCGATGGCCTGCGCCGCCGCGGCGGCCGCCTGCGAGATGACGGCGAAGTCGTTCCCGATCGGAGCCGTGGCGATCACGACCTCCTCGCCTGCGACACCGGCTTCGTCGATGAGCTTCTTGGCGGCTTCGACGTCGTACGGGTACTCCTCGAGACCGTCGAACGCGTTCTTCACCGCCGCGTCGCTCGCGCCGACCCACACGGACTGCGTGGTGAGGGCGTTCGTGACCTCGCCGTAGCCCTTGGCTGCGGCATCCAGGATGCCCTTGCGGTCCATCGCCATGAGCAGCGCCTGACGCACCCGCACGTCGCCGAGCGGCCCGTCGAGGTTGCTCACGATGAGACTGCCGACGGCCGTGTTCAGGCCGAAGTAGACGTCGCCCTTGCCGGACGCCTGCAGCTGGGCGATCGCGTCGGTCGGGATCATGAACCCGCCGTCGACCTCACCCGACTTGAGGGCGTTGACGCGGGCGTTGGAGTCGTTCATGAAGAGGATCTTCACCTCGCCGGCCTTGGCCTTGAGCGAGTCGTCCCAGTAGTCGTCGTAGCGGGTCAGCGTGACCGACTCGCCCGACTTCCACTCGGTGAGCGCGAACGGACCGGTGCAGTTGACCAGGCCCGTGGAGTTGCCGTAGTCGGAGCCCTTCTCGGCCAGAGTGGCCGCGGACTCGATGACGCCCGCCGAACCACCCATGCCGAGGTTGAACTGCGAGTCGGCCTGCGTCATCGTGACGGTGACCTGGCGGTCCCCGGTCTTCTCGATCGACGCGACGTTCTGGTACGTCGAGAACCACGACGAGCCGACCTCGGGGTCGATGTGGCGGCTCATGGACGCCACGACGTCGTCCGCGGTAAGCGGGGTGCCGTCGTGGAAGGTGACGCCGTCGCGGATCGTGTACACCCACGTGTCGGGGGTGGGGTGGTTGTACGCCTCGGCCAGGCCGGGCGAGAGCGTGTAGTCGGGATTGAGCCGCAGCAGCGACTCGCACACGTTGGACAGCACCTGGTTGTCGGCGTAGTCGAACGCGTAGGCGTAGTCGAGCGAGTACGGCTCGGCGTAGCTGACCCACGTGAACGAGTCGATGTCGCCGGACGGCGCGGCGGTGGTGTCGGTGTACTCCCATTCGGGAGCGGCGCTGGAATCGGGGCTCGCGGTGCCGCCGCTGCAGGCGGACAGGGCGAGCGCGCCGATGACGCCGATGCCCGCGATCGCGGACAGGCGACGGACGGTGCGTCGGGTGCGAATCATGATGCTCCTCGGTGCTGACTGCGGTGTCGGATGGTGGAGAAGGGTTTCAAGAGGCGCCGGATGCCGCTGCCACAGGTTCGTGGCCGCCCTCCGGACGGGTCGCCGCGACGTCGCCGGGTGCGGCATCCGCGCGGGAGTAGACGCGTTCGCCGTCGATCCAGGTCGACGCGACGCGGCAGAGGTACAGCTCGTCGACGGGCACGTCGAACGGGTTGGGCTCGACGACGACGAGGTTGGCGAGGTAGCCCTCGCGCACGTACCCGGTGTCGTGGTCGCGGTGGTTCACGTAGGCGGTGCCCGACGTGTAGGCGGCGAGCGCGGTCGCCAGGTCCAGGCGCTGGTGCGCACCGCCGAGCGGCTCGTCGTCCGCCCCCGGCGAGACGCGGTTGACGGCGATGTGGACGCCCGCCATGGGGTCGGCGCTCGAGACCGGCCAGTCGCTGCCGCCCGCCAGGTGGGCGCCGGCACGGTGAAGGTCTCCGAAGGGGTACTGCCGGGATGCCGCGGACTCGGCGAGGAACGGCAGCGTCAGCTCGTCCATCTGGTCTTCGTGGCAGGCCCACAGCGGCTGCATGTTGGCGACGGCGCCGGCTGCGGTGAAGCGGGCGACGTCGGCCTCGTCGACGACCTGGATGTGCGCGAGGTGGTGGCGGCCGTCGGTGCGGCCGTTGACCTCCGCAGCGGCCTCGACAGCGTCCAGCGCGTCGCGCACGGCGCGGTCGCCGAGCGCGTGGAAGTGCAGCTGGAAGCCGGCGGCGTCTGCCGCGACCGCGAACTCGCGCAAGCGCTCGGCCGGGATGAACGAGAGCCCGCGGTTGTCGGTCGAGTGCCCGTGGCCGTCGCGATACGGCTCGAGCATCGCGGCGGTGTGGTTCTCGGCGACGCCGTCGACCATGAACTTGATCGAGCCGATCGCGAGGCGGTCCTCGCGGCCGAGCGCGGCGACCTCGTCGCGCAGGCTGATCATCTCCTGGAGCTGCTCGATGCCTTCCGAGCGCTCCCACCACTGGGCGCCCACGACGTGCACCTTGAGCGTGTCGTCCTCGAGCGCGCGGCGGTAGGCGGAGAGCCCGCTGTCCATGCCGGGGAACCTGCCGATCAGGGCGTCCTGCCAGCCGGTGATGCCGAGCGCGATGAGCTCCTCCTGCGCGCGGAGCAGGCCCGCGTAGGCGAGGTCGGGCGTGACGACGGGGCGGATGTCGGCGAAGTAGTCCGAGGCGCCCTCGTGGAAGGTTCCCGCGGGGAACCCGTCGGCCTCGCGCTCGATGCGGCCGTCGGCGGGATCCGCGGTCTCGGCGGTCAGCCCGGCGGCACGGATCGCCGCGGTGTTGGCCCACGAGCTGTGGTGGTCGCGGCTGGCCAGCAGCACTGGACGATCGGGGACGATCGCGTCGAGCGCGCCGCGCAGCGGAGCGCCGCCGGGGAAGTGGTCCATCGACCAGCCGGCCCCGACGATCCACTCGACGTCGGGGTTCTCGGCGGCGTAGCGCGCGATCCTGTCGAGGGTGTCCGCCGCGTCCTCGGAACCGGTGAGGTTGCACTGCAGCAGCTCGACGCCGCCCGAACCGGGGTGGATGTGCGCGTCCTGGAAGCCGGGGGCCAGCAGTGCGCCGTCGAGGTCGACGACGACGGTGTCGGACCCGATGAGAGCGGATGCCTCCTCGTCGGCGCAGACCGCGACGATACGGCCCGCCCGCACGGCGACGGTGCGTCCGCGCACCGGCTCGGTGCTGCCGGAGGGGACGGCATCCGATGTGAAAAGTGCTCCCCCGGTGAACACGGTGTCCGCGAACGGGGCGTCAGTGCCTGCAGGTACCTCAGAGACCACGAGACCTCTCCTTCATCATCGAACGGTCGACTGAATGTAATGCGCTGTCATCACCAGTGTCAACACTGTTGACACAACTGTGACGCGACGGTCTAGGCTCGATCCGGCAGCGGGGCCGCGAGGCCTGCGCATGGCACGATGAGACGACGGGCGAAAGCGGGGGATCATGGCGGCACGCACCGGGGCCACGCCGGACAAGGCGAGCGGCAAGCGCCTGGATCGCGAGACGATCATCGCGGCGGGCCTGGAGCTCGCGAGCGAGCGCGCGACGACATCCCTGTCGATCCGCGAGCTCGGAGCGAAGCTCGGCACCGACCCGACCGCGATCTACCGGCACTTCCGCAGCAAGGACGACCTGATGGGCGCCCTGCTCGACGAGCTGACCGCCCGCGCCCTCCTGGCCGTCACGGCGTCACCCGAGGACTGGCAGGATCGCCTGCGGCAGTTCGCCGACGAGACCCTGACGTTGTTCTCCCAGTACCCCGCCGTGGGGCAGGAGGCGGTCGTCCTCACCACGCACGGCCCCGGCGAGCTCGACGCGATCGAATTCATGCTCGACGCGTTCACGCGGGCGGGCCTGTCGGGCGACGACGTGGTGCGGCACTACGCGCTGTTGGCGTCGCACGTACTCTCCAGCGCGGCCGGCGTCGCCCGCGCCCGCGCCGAACGCGACCTGCCACCCGACACCCCGAGCCCCTGGTTCGAGGGCCCGCTGCTCGTGGACCCTCGCACGCACCCCCTCATCGCCGCGACGTCCGCGAAGCTCCTCGACCTCGAGGATCGCGAGCTGTTCGCCCTCGGGGTGGAGGCCGTCATCCATTCGGCCGACCAGGTCGCGCGCACCGCCTGACGAAGGAGCGACCGGTCGTCGCCGACGGCCGCGCAGACGCGTACGCCGATAGTTGACGCATATCAACGATCGGCGTATAGTTGACACATCTCAACTGTTGACTTACGTCAACATGTCTTCGCGCCGCCGTCGCCGCATCCTCCTGTCCGTTGCTCTGAAGGACTCTCCCCTATGGCCACGCCCACCTCCGCGACCGGCTCGGTCGCCACAGCCGACGAGAAGCGTCAGCACCGCCGCGTGCTGCAGGCGCTCACCGGCCTGCTGCTCGGCATGTTCGTGTCGATGCTCGCGTCGACGGTCGTCTCGACGTCGCTCCCCGTGATCGTCCACGATCTGGGCGGCAACCAGGCGGCGTTCACGTGGGTCGTCACCGCGACGCTGCTGACGACGGCGATCTCCACCCCGATCTGGGGCAAGCTCGCCGACCTGTTCAACCGCAAGCTGCTCATCCAGATCGCGATCGTGATCTTCGTGCTCGCCACCGCGGCCGCCGGCTTCTCTCAGGAGCCCGGCACGCTCATCGCCTTCCGCGCGGTGCAGGGCATCGGCGCCGGCGGACTCGCCGCGCTCAGCCAGGTCATCATGGCCGACATCATCAGCCCGCGCGAGCGCGGACGATACATGGGCCTGTTCGGCGCGGTCATGGCCGTCGCGACCGTCGGCGGCCCGCTCCTGGGCGGGTTCATCACCGACACGTTCGACTGGCGCTGGAACTTCTTCATCGCGCTGCCCTTCGCCGTCGCAGCCCTCATCATGATGCAGCGCACGCTGCACCTGCCGCCGCGCCCCAAGAAGAAGGCGCGCATCGACTACTTCGGCATCGTGCTGCTGTCGACGGCGGTCTCGCTGCTGCTCATCTGGGTCACCAACGCGGGCAAGGACTACGACTGGTGGAGCACCGAGACCATCCTCATGGTCGGCGGCGCGCTCGTGGCGGCCGTGCTGTTCGTGGTCGTCGAGCTGCGCTCGAAGGAGCCGCTCATCCCGCTGACCATGTTCCGCAACCGCACGTTCACCCTCGCTGTCATCGCGTCGATCTCGATCGGCATCGCGATGTTCGGCACGTCGGTGTTCCTCAGCCAATACATGCAGCTGGCGCGCGGCGCGACCCCGACCGAGGCGGGCCTCATGACGATCCCGATGATCGCCGGTCTTCTCCTCGCGTCGATCGTCATCGGCGGTCTGGTGACCCGCACCGGGCACTGGAAGCCGTACCTCATCGTGGGCGGCGTGCTGCTCATCGCCGGCTCGTACCTGCTGTCGACCATCCACTACGACACGAACTTCGTGCTCGTCTCGCTCTACATGTTCCTGCTCGGCGCCGGCGTCGGCATGACGATGCAGAACCTGGTGCTCATCGTGCAGAACACGTCCAAGCCGACCGAGATCGGCGTCGCGAGCTCGGGGGTCACGTTCTTCCGCAGCCTCGGCGGCACGATCGGCGTGTCGGTGATGGGTGCCGCGCTGGCGACCTCGGCGACGAACCTGTTCACCGAACGCAAGGACGACATCGTCGCGGCCATCATGACGCTGGGCGAGAAGGGCGCCGCGATCGGCGCGCAGCTGCAGTCGGGCACCATCCCGCAGGTGTCGGCGCTGCCCGAGGCGATCCGCGTGATCGTCGAGGACATCTACGCGCAGGCCATCGCCCACTCGTTCCTGATCGCCGTGCCGCTGGCCGTGATCAGCCTCATCGCGATCATCTTCCTGCCCAACAAGCCGCTCACGCGCATGACGACGAGCGAGCGCGTCGCAGCCAGCGAGGCCGACCTCGCGACAGTCTCCACCGCCGAGGGCATGGAGGCGCTCGCGCCGGCCGGTGCGGACGAGGAAGCGGATGCCGCCTCCCGCGCGCGCGCCGAGGCCACCGGCGACGCGGCCACCACGAGATAATGGACCCGATGATCTCCGAAGACACCCGAGCGGCGCGCACCGATGCGGTGCGCGCCCTCGAGGCGGAGTTCGGGGAGCTGATCAACCGGTTCCGCCGCATCCTGATGGACAACGCGAACCGCGTGAGCCCGGGGATGCTGCCCGGCGCCTACAAGGTGTTCACCACGATCGTTCGGCGATCACCGGTCACCATCTCGGTGCTCGCCGAGGCGCTCATGAGCGACAAGGGCCAGATCTCCCGCACCGTTCGGGAACTGGAGCAGCTCGGTCTCGTCGAGCGCGCCCCCGATCCCGACGACGGTCGCTCGAGCCTGCTCTCCCCCACCCCGCACGGATTGGAGCGCCTCGCTGAGGCCCGCGCGCCGCAGGAGAGCCTGCTGGTGGACGCCCTCCAGGACTGGCCCCTCGACGACATCGTCAACCTGACGCGCCTGCTGCACGCCCTGAGCGTGGGCGAGACTCCGAACGTCTGACGCGTCGCCGATCGCCGCCGCCGGCAGCCGGTGATCGGCGCCTCTCGTCACTCAGCGATTGCTGAATGCGGCGTCGAATGCGGCGGCGGCGGGGCGGTAGGTCGACAACCGGCGGACGAATCCGAGCGCCTCGGGCGCCCCGACGAGCCGATCCATCCCCGCGTCCTCCCATTCCACCGAGAGCGGACCGGCGTAGTCGATCGCGTTCAGCATGCGGAAGGCGTCCTCCCACGGGACATCGCCGTGACCGGTCGAGATGAAGTCCCATCCTCGCCGCGGGTCGGCCCAGGCCAGGTGCGACGACAATCGACCGTTGCGCCCGTTGCCGGTCCGCTTCTTCGTGTCTTTGCAGTGCACGTGGTAGATCCGGTCCTGGAAGTCCCAGAGGAATCCGACAGGGTCGAGATCCTGCCAGACCATGTGCGAGGGGTCCCAGTTCAAACCGAACGCCTCACGGTGGCCGATGGCCTCCAGGGTGCGCCTGGTCGTCCAGTAGTCGTAGGCGATCTCGGACGGGTGCACCTCGTGGGCGAAGCGCACCCCCACCTCGTCGAACACGTCGAGGATGGGGTGGAACCGGTCGGCGAAGTCCTGGTAGCCCGCCTCCACGAACTCGTCGGATGCCGGCGGGAACATCGCGACCGCCTTCCAGATCGAGGAGCCGGTGAAGCCGGTGACCGTCTTCACCCCGAGACGGGACGCCATGCGGGCCGTCATCTTCAGCTCGTCGGCGGCACGACGGCGCACGCCTTCGGGGTCGCCGTCGCCCCACACGCGGTCGTTCAGGATGTCGCGATGCCGCACGTCGATCGGGTCGTCGCACACCGCTTGACCTGCGAGGTGGTTCGAGATCGTCCACGCACTGAGGCCGTTGCGCTCGAGCACGTCGAGCCTGCCCTGCACGTAGTCCGCGTCGTCCCATCGCGAGACGTCGAGGTGGTCGCCCCAGCAGGCGATCTCGAGGCCGTCATAGCCCCACTCTCCGGCGAGGCGGGCGACCTCCTCGAACGGGAGGTCGGCCCATTGGCCGGTGAACAATGTGATGGGTCGTGTCATCGTCGACATGCCTTTCATTCCGGATGCCCGGCTCAGCCGGCTATGGGAGTCCAGATGCTGCCCTCGGCCGAGCTGCGCTGGACGGCGTCGAGCACGTGCTGCACGTGCAGCCCGTCGGCGAACGACGGGCGAGGCTGGGACCCTTCGTCGATCGCGGTGACGAAGTCCCGGACCTGATGGGAGAACCCGTGCTCGTAACCGAGCACGTGGCCGGGCGGCCACCACGGCGCGACGTAGGGGTGGTCGTGCTCGGTCACCAGGATCCGGCGGAATCCCTGCTCCAGACCCGGCGCGGCCGCGTCGTAGAGTTCGAGTTCGTTCAGGCGCTCGAGGTCGAAGGCGATGGCGCCTCTCGATCCGGACACCTCGATGCGCAGCGCGTTCTTGCGCCCGGTGCGGAACCTCGTCGCTTCGAAGGACGCGAGCGCCCCCGACTCCAGCCGCCCGGCGAAGAGGGCGACATCGTCCACCGTCACAGGACCCCGAGCGGTTCCGGCGGTGCCGGAGAGCCCGACCCCTTCGCCCAGGACAGGGCGCTCGGAGACGAGCGTCTCGATCACTCCCGATACCGAGACCAGTCGCTGGCCGGTGATGAACTCCGCCAGATCGACCGCATGCGCTCCGATGTCGCCGAGGGCGCCGGAGCCGGCGAGCTCCTTGTCGAGTCGCCACGTGAGTGGCGCCTCAGGGTCCATGAGCCAGTCCTGCAGGTACTCGGCACGCACCTGGCGGATCTCACCGATGCGGCCGGCGGCGATCAGGTCACGGGCGAACGTCGTCGCGGGGACGCGACGGTAGGTGAAGCCGACCATGGAGCGCACGCCGTGTCCGGCCGCGACGGCGGCCGCCTGCTGCATCGCCTCGGCTTCGGCGACGGTGTTCGCGAGCGGCTTCTCGCAGAGCACGTGCTTGCCCGCTTCGAGCGCGGCGATCGCGATCTCGGCGTGCGTGTTGCCAGGCGTGACGATGTCGACGACGTCGATGTCATCGCGGGCGATCACCTGCCGCCAGTCCGTGGCGCTCTCGGACCAACCCCACTTCTCCGCTGCCGCGCGGACGGAATCGGCGTTGCGTCCGACCACCACGGTCATGTCGGGATGACGCGGGAGGTCGAAGAAGCGGGGCGCGACCCGCCACCCCTGCGAGTGCGCCGAGCCCATGAATCCGTGGCCGATCATGGCGATGCGAAGGCTGTCGGTCAAGCCCGTCTCTTTTCTGCGGGGGACGGGTGAGGGCGTCGGCCGGCACGCAGCGGACGCCCCCATCCATCGGGCGGGTCACTCGAACGCGAGGTCGATGTACTGGTCGACGTTCTCCTTGGTCACGACCGGGGCGTCCAGAACGATCCGATTCGGGATGCCGGGTGTGATGATGTCGCCGAGCGTCTTGCCCTGAGCGATCAGCCGGGCCAGCGCGACGCCGTCGGCGGCCTGCGTGGAGGGATAGATGACGGTCGCCTTCAGCACGGAGTCGTCGGCCTCGATCGCCTCCATGGCGCTGCGGCTTCCCGCCCCGCCCATCATGAAGAACTCGTCCCGACCGGCCGATTCGATCGCCGCGAGGACGCCGATCCCCTGGTCATCGTCATGGTTCCAGATCGCGTCGATGTGCGGGTTGGCGGAGAGCAGCTGGGATGCCGCCGCCTCGCCGCCCGCGACCGTGAAGTCCGCCGCCACGCGTGCGGAGACTTCCAGTCCGCAGTCCTCGAGCGCGTCGGCGAAGCCCTGCGAGCGATCCTGCGTGAGCGGCAGGGAGTCGATGCCGGCGATCTCGGCCACGACCGCGTCGGACTTGCCGTCGAGCTGCTCGCAGATGTACGTGCCGGCGCTGACCCCCATGCCGTAGTTGTCACCGAGCACGGTGGCGCGCGCAGCGAACGGGCTCGAGAACTCGCGGTCGACGTTGATGACGGGGATGCCCGCCTCCATCGCGGCGATGGCCGCTTCGGTGAGGGCTGCTCCGTCCGTCGGGAGAAGGACGATCGCGTCCACGCCATCGGTGACGAAGGTCTCGACCGCTGCGATCTGCGCGATCGGGTCGTTCGTCCCTTCGGCTACGCGCAGGTCCACGTCGGGGAAGCTGTCCGCAGCTGCCTGCGCCCCGGAGTTGATCGCACCCAGCCAGCCGTGGTCGGCCGCGGGTCCGGAGAATCCGATCACGACGGTGTCGCCCTCCGCCGCGTTCTCCTCGGTCGTGGTGCCTTGGTCTACGACGTCGCCTTCGTCGGCCCCGGAGCCCGTGCATCCGACCAGAAGCCCTGCGGCCGCGACGACGGCGGCACCGGTGAGAACCAGCCTCGTGCGCGCTTTCAGGTATGAGCGCATGTTTCCTCCTTGAATGTGATGCAGCTCTGACAGCGCCCGCCTTCGAGAAGGAATAGTCGAGCCCCACACCCGAGGAGTCCACGCTGACGGCATCACCGTAGCAGAACGGGACACCAGACCGACATCTTTTGTTTTTGTTGCGGCAAAAGCTGAATACGGGATCATGATCGTTCTGGCCGCTGATTGATTGACTTCAGAGGCGAGAACCCGGACGGCAGACCGGAACAAACTCCGGCTGACGGGAGATCGCCGACATGTTATGTTCGTCGCGTGATCAAAGATGACCATGATTCGGCATTACTCGACGTTCGAGGAGTGACGAAGACGTTCGCGGGTGTCCAGGCACTGCGAGGCGTCGACCTGCGAGTCCTGCCCGGTGAGGTGCATTGCATCCTCGGTCAGAACGGCGCCGGGAAGTCGACGCTGATCAAGACGCTCGCCGGAGTGCACCGACCGGACGAGGGCGAGATCGCGTGGCTCGGCGAGCCGGTCGACATCTCCACGCCCGAGGCTGCCATCTCGCTCGGCATCGCGACCATGTACCAGGAACTGGACGTGGTCGACGGCTTGACGATCGCCGAGAACATCTTCCTGGGGCACGAACTCGCCCGCGGCGGATTCACCAAGCGCGGCGAAGCGGCGCGGCAGACACGAGACCTGTTGCGACGACTGGGGCACGGCGGCCTGTCCCCTCACGCGGAGGTCGGCCGGCTCAGCGCGGCGAACAAGCAGATCGTGAGCATGGCGAGGGCGCTCTCCCACGACATCAAGCTGATCATCATGGACGAGCCGTCCGCGGTGCTCGACGGCGAAGAGGTGAAGAACCTCTTCCATGTCGTCCGCGAACTCACTTCCTCGGGCATCGCCGTGATCTACATCACCCACCGCCTGGAAGAGATCCGGCAGATCGGCGACAGGATCACCGTCCTGAAGGACGGGCGATCCATGGCGAACGGCCTGCCGGTGGCCGACACCCCGACACCGGAGCTGATCCGGCTCATGACCGGCCGAACGGTCGAGAACGTCTTCCCGCCCGCGACGCCGGTCCCCGAAGACGCTCCGACGGTGCTGGAGGTCTCGGATCTGTCGGTGGACGGCGTCTTCGAGGAGGTGTCGTTCTCCGTCCGCGCCGGAGAGGTCGTGGGCCTCGCGGGACTGGTCGGGTCGGGTCGGTCAGAGATCCTCGAAACGGTGTACGGCGCACGACGCGCCACGTCGGGGACGGTGCGCGTGGGCGGCGAGAAACTGCGTCGCGGATCAGTGGTCGCTGCGGTCCGCGCCGGCATCGGCCTGTCACCGGAGGAGCGCAAGAGCCAGGGACTCGTGCTCGACGAGCCGATCTTCGTCAACGTGACGCTGTCGTCCATGTCGAGGTTCGCGCGAGCAGGGTTCCTGGACGAGCGCGCGGAGCGCGAGGGCGCGCGTGAGCAGATCGAAGCCCTCGAGCTGCGTCCGGCGGACCCGGACCGGGAGGCGATCACCCTCTCGGGCGGAAACCAGCAGAAGATCCTGCTCGCACGGTGGCTCGTGCACGGGACGAGGGTGCTGCTGCTGGACGAGCCGACACGGGGCGTCGACGTCGGAGCCCGTGCCGAGATCTATGCCCTGATCAGACGACTGGCCGCGGCAGGGAACGCCCTGGTCATCGTCTCGAGCGAGATCGAGGAGGTGCTCGGCCTGGCCGACACCGTCCTGGTCATCGCCGACGGCCGCGTGCTCGAGACGCGTCCGGCATCCCAGATCGATGAGCACGGCGTGCTCGACCTCGTCATGAAAGGAACCGCCGCGTGAGCGAGCAGACCACCCGGACCGCAGGGGTCCCCACCGCAGGCGAGGTACCACCACCCGCAGGCGCGCCGCGCGGATCCGACAGGACTCGTTTCCAGCGCTTCATGTCGGGATCCGTCGGCCGCAACCTCGGCCTCGTCGTGGCGCTGCTGCTGCTCGTCATCGTCGGCGCGGTCACGGCACCCGACACGTTCACGAGCGTCAGCAACATCCTCACGATCCTCCGCCAGGCCTCGATCATCGGCGTGGTCAGCATCGGCATGACGCTGGTGATCATCGCGGGCGGCATCGACCTCTCGGTGGGATCGGTGCTCGGTCTTGCGTCCGTCGTCGCCACGATCGCCGCGGTGCAGGACCTCGCCGACCAGGTCCACTGGGTCGTCATGATCGTGATCGCGCTCCTCGTCGGTCTGGCCGCCGGCCTCATCAACGGGGTCATCATCGCGTACGGCAAGGTCGTGGCGTTCATGGCGACACTCGCGATGCTCGTCGCCGCGCGCGGGCTCGCCGAGATCCTCGCCGAGAGGCGCACGCTCCAGGTCAAGGATCGTGGGTTCATCCAGGCGATGAACGCCGACTTCATCGGAGTGGACGTGCTGATCTGGATCTTCGCGATCGTCGCCGTCCTCGGCTGGGTCGTGCTCAACCGCACGACCTTCGGACGCCGCACCGTCGCCATCGGCGGCAACCGCGAGGCGGCGCGCCTGGCCGGCATCAACGTCAGAAGGCACATCATGTGGCTCTATGCGATCTCCGGCCTGACGGCCGGCATCGCGGCGGTCATGTTCCTCGGGCGCACCACCGCGGGCACCTCGACCCACGGTCAGCTCCTCGAACTCGATGCGATCGCCGCCGTCGTGGTGGGCGGCACGCTCCTCGCGGGCGGTCGCGGCACGATCACGGGCACGGTGTTCGGCGTGCTGATCTTCGCCACGCTCACCAACGTCTTCGTCCAGAACAATCTCACCTCCTCGGTGCAGGCCGTTGCCAAGGGCGTCATCATCGTCGTCGCGGTGCTGCTCCAGCAGCGCTTCGCCAAGCCCACCGGTCGCGCGACATGAGCATCGACCGCGCCCCGGCGTCGGCGGCCCGTGCGGTCCCGTCGGCGCAGCGCGGCCTTGGCTTCGACTGTCATGCGGCGCGCGTCCACCTCGCGCGGCGATAATGTGAGTGAACGACATGAGCACCGATACGACCGCCGGAACGGGCGTGACGCAGCTGTTCCAGCTCCTGCGGGACGGCGTCCCTCGCACACGTGCGGAGCTGGCGAAGTCGACCGGGCTCGCGAGATCCACGGTCGCAGCCCGGGTCGATCAGCTGATGAGGATGGGACTGATCACCTCGGTGGCGGACGGCGTGTCGACCGGGGGCAGGCCACCGTCTCAGTTCGCACTCAATCCTGGCGCGAGGGTCGTGATCGCGGCCGACGTGGGAGCGTCGCACGCGACAGTGGCGATCACCGACCTCACCGGAAGCGTGCTCGCCGAGCATTCCGAGCCGCTGGACATCGCCCTCGGACCGGTTCCCGTGCTCACGTGGCTCGTCGAGAGCTCCACCCGACTGCTGGAGCACGTGGGCCGCGACCCCGCACAGGTCGCCGCCGTGGGCATCGGAGTCCCCGGTCCGGTCGAGCACTCCACCGGACAGCCCGTGAATCCTCCGATCATGCCCGGCTGGGACCGCTTCGACATCCCCGGCTGGCTCGATCAGCACCTCAATGCCCCCGTGCTCGTCGACAACGACGTGAACATCATGGCGCTGGGCGAGCGCGCGGTCGCCTGGCCCAGCACCGACCACCTCCTCTTCGTGAAGGTCGCGACAGGGATCGGCGCCGGACTGATCTCGGGCGGCACGCTGCAGCGCGGAGCGCAGGGCGTCGCGGGCGACATCGGGCATGTGCACGTCACGCGCGCGGAGAACGTGGCCTGCCGCTGCGGCAACCGGGGATGCCTCGAAGCCGTCGCCTCCGGGCCGGCGATCGCGCGGACGCTGCGCGATCAGGGCATCGCCGCGAGGAGCAGCTCCGACGTGGTCGACCTCGTCAAGCGCGGGAGCGTCGAGGCCGTGCAGGCGGTGCGCCAGGCCGGCAGGGACATCGGCGAGGTGCTCACCGCGTGCGTCAGCCTGGTCAATCCGTCGGTCATCACCATCGGCGGATCGATGGCGCGGGTCGGCGAGCACCTGATCGCCGGCGTCAGGGAGATCGTGTACACCCGCTCGACGCCGCTTGCGACCGAGCACCTCTCCATCGTCCAGTCCGTGACCGCGGAACGCGCCGCTGTGCTGGGCGCGAGCATGCTTGCCGTCGAGCACGCGCTGTCTCCCGAGGCGCTGGCCGCCGGATTCCGTTGAGACGGACCGAGAACCCGCCGCCATACCGCGTGCGAGCCTTAGCACCCGCGTAACACCAGCGAGACATTGGCGCGCTTGACTGGAGCCACCGGGATTCAGATCGGTGCCGACGGCGGCACCCCCGCGGAGGGAGTGCGCGATGAGGTTCCGACCGCTGCGATCGACGCCGGTGTCCACGCTCGCCTCGGTGGATGACCCGCCCACGCAGATGCGCGCCATGGTCGTTCACGCCACCGGTGAGGACGAGGCGCTGCGTGCGGCATCCGTGCCCGTCCCCTCCCCCGTGCTGAGCGAGGTTCTGGTGAGGGTCGTCGCGGCGGGTGTGAACCCGATCGACGCCAAGACGCGCGCGGGCAAGGGGGTATCGGGGGCCATCGCCGACTACCCCGCCACCCTGGGCTACGACTTCAGCGGGATCGTCGTGAAGAGCCCGTACGAGGCGCACCCGTTCCCGCCAGGCACCGAGGTGTTCGGCATGGCGTCCTTCCCCCGCACCGGCGGATCGTACGGCGAGTACGTCGTCGCTCCCACGCTCTCGGTCGCACGCAAGCCCACGACCCTCTCGCACGTCGAGGCTGCGGGGGTGCCCCTCGCCGCCCTCACCGCGTGGGGGCTCGTGGTCGAGACGGCGCACGCGCACGAGGGGCAGCGCGTGCTCATCCACGCCGGCAGCGGCGGGGTCGGTCATTTCGCGGTGCAGTTCGCCGCGTACTTCGGGGCCCACGTGACGGTCACCGCGTCGGCGAGGAACACGTCCTGGCTGCGCGAGCTGGGAGCGGCGGTGGTGATCGACTACGCCACGACGCGATTCGAGGAAGTCGTGGCGGACGTCGACGTCGTGATCGACCTCGTCGGCAACGTGGGAGGCGACACCGGCACCCGTTCGCTGACCGTGCTGCGCCCGGGAGGGCTCTACGTGCTGGTGCCCACCGGCTCGTGGCCCGGCTACGCCGAGGCGGCGGCGGAGGCCGGCGTGCGGACGACGTCGTACAAGGTGATCCCCGACGGCGGTGCGCTGGCGACGGTCGCCCGCCTCCTCGACGCCGGATCGGTGCAGGTCTACATCGAGCAGGTGTTCGACCTCGCCGACGCGGCCGACGCTCTTCGCGCGATCGAGACCGGCCACACCCGCGGCAAGGTCGTGCTCCGCGTCAGCGACGGCTGACGCGGAGGCGGCCTCACGCCGCGGGAGCGGGGGCGAGCACCCTGCGCCCCTCGGCGATGACCTCCTCGGCGATGGCGTCCAGCAGCGGCGAGCGCAGGTTCCACTGCTGCCAGTGCAGCGCGACGTCCACCGGCGGCCCGCCGAGCAGCACGAGCTCCCCGCGTTCCAGCGCCTCGTGCGACTGGAACCTCGGCAGCATCGCCCACCCGAGCCCGAGCCGCACCGCCGCCGCGAAGTCGCTGGAGGCCGGCACGTAGTGCCGCGGCGGCGTCGCGGGATCCACGCCCTGCCGCGCGAGCCACTCGTTCTGCAGATCGTCGCGGCGGTCGAAGTCGACCAGCGGGGCGGCCGCGAGCGCCGTGACGCGGTCGCCGCCGAGCCACTGCGTCGCGTAGGCGGGGGTCGCCACGGCCTCGTAGCGCATCGCGCCCAGCGCCGCGCTGCGGCATCCCGGCACCGGCGCCGCCCGCGAGGTCACGGCCCCCATCACCGTTCCCGACTCGAGCAGCCCCGCAGTGAACTCCTGGTCGTCGCGGTGCAGATCGAAGACGACCGGATGCCGCAGCGACAGCTGCGCGAGCGGCTCCAAGAACCACGTGGCCAGCGAGTCCGCGTTGACGGCCAGGGCCACGCTGGTGAGCGCGGTCTCGCCGGGATCGGCGCCCAGCTCGGCGAGGGCGTCGTGCTCGAGCAGCGCCGTCTGCCGGGCCAGGCGGATCACCGCGACCCCGGCCTCGGTGGGACGCACCGGCTTCGACCGCACGAGCACGAGGCGCCCGAGCTGCTCCTCCAGCGCCTTGATCCGCTGGCTGACCGCCGACGGGGTGACGTGCAGACGCCGCGCGGCGGCATCCAGCGTGCCCTCGTCGACGACGACGGCGAGGGTCTCTGCCAGGTCGAACGGAATCCGCATCATGAGTTCGGCTAATGGTACTGAAGATCCATGAGCTGTACTACGGATGCCGTCGGCCGTAGCGTCGAGGAGTGCTCGCTCCCCTGCTCGCCGGTCTCGGACTCGGCTTCTCGCTCATCGTCGCCATAGGTGCGCAGAACCTTTTCGTGCTGAGGCAAGGGCTGCGCCGCGAGCACGTGCTCGCCGTCGCGGCGATCTGCGCGGCATCCGATGCCGTCCTGATCGCGCTGGGCGTGTCGGGCATCGGCCTCGTGCTGCAGGCGGCGCCCTGGCTGATCGACGTGGTGCGGTGGGCGGGCGCCCTGTTCCTCGTGGGCTACGGCCTGCTCGCCGCCCGGCGCGCGTGGCGGCCGTCGGGCCGGACACTCGGGGACGACGCGCCTGCCGGCGATCGCCTGGCGGACATCGTGCCCGAACCCGGCGCGTCGTCCTCGCAGGTGCGCGGCGACATCCGCACGGCCCCGGCCCCGGCCACGCGCACGCGCCTGGTGACCGTGGTGCTCACGTGTCTCGCGCTCACGTGGCTGAACCCCCACGTCTACCTCGACACGGTGTTCCTCCTCGGGACCGTGGCGAACACGCACGGCGACGACCGCTGGCTCTTCGCCGCCGGCGCCATGGTCGCCAGCGTCGTCTGGTTCTTCGGACTCGCGTTCGGCGCGCGGCTGCTGGGTCGCTGGCTGTCGACGCCGCGCGCCTGGCGCATCCTCGACGCGGTGATCGCCGTCGTCATGATCGCCCTCGGCATTTCGCTCGTGCTGCCGCACTGAGCGGTCCCGGCGGCATCCGGGCGCCCTTCCGGCGCGCCCGGATGCACGCGTTCACGAGACGGATGCCGGCTGCCCCACCTCGTCGAGCACGCTCTCGTGCTCCGGGATCCAGCCGAGCGCGCGGGCACGGGCACCGGAGGCCGCCTGGTCGAGCAGGATCGCATCGGCGAACACCGCGCCGAGCCGCGCGCGGGTTGCCTCGGGCGTCTCGGCGCTCACGCCGGCGGCTCCGGCGGCGCGTTCGGCGATCGCGCGCACGGTCGTGGGCGAGCCGTCCGAGGCGATGAGGCGACCGCGGGCCTCGGGTCGGGTCAGCGCGATCTCGTAGAGCCGGGCGAGGTCGTCGACGTGCACCCAGGTCCACCGCTGCGCGCCGTCGCCGATGAGACCGATCGCGCCGTCGGCGGTGCGCGGGCCGTCGACGATCATGCCGATCATTCCTCCGCCGCGGCCGTAGACCACCCCCGGGGCGAGGACCGTGGCATCGACGTCCGCGGCGAGCAGCCGCTCCTCGATCGGCGCACGCCAGGCGACGAGCTCGGGCGCGTCCAGCGCCGTCGTCTCGACGATGTCGGCTCCCGCACCCCACAGCCAGATGCCGCTGGTGAGGACGAAGCGCCTGCCTGTGCCGGAGAACGCGGCGATCGCGGCATCCACCACCGCGGTGTTGAACGCCGCCGCGCCGTCCGCGGGTGCCGCGGTGTGCGCCGCCGCATCGACGTCGGCGAGCAGGCCGGCGAGCCAGACGGCGTCAGCGGCATCGCCCTGCGCGGGCTCCGCTCCGAGAGCGGCGACCCGCGCGGCCGCCTCGGGCGAGCGCACCACCGCGAGGACCTCGTGGCCGGAGGCGACGAGCCGCTCGAGCAGGGCTGAACCGATGTAGCCGGTGGAACCGGTCAGTAGAATCCTCATGCCCGCAACAGTATGGATTCGAAACCGGTTACTTCAACGGAACTTCCCCGGAGGTAACCGAGCAGCCGCCGAGCCGAGAACGAGGATGCGATGACCGACGATCCGACGCCCCGCGACGTCACCGTCATGGACGTGCTCTCGCCGGACTGCCCCAGCCGGATCGTGTTCGGCCGCATCGGCGAACGGTGGACGATGTTCGTCATCCTCGCCCTCGCCGACGGCCGCCCGAAGCGGTTCACCGAGGTCAAGGCGCGAGTGGGTGTGGTCACCGCGAAGGTGCTCACCGAGACCCTGCGCGCCCTCGAGGCCGACGGGCTCGTCTCTCGCGCGGCCTACCGCGAGTCTCCGCCGCGCGTCGAGTACGCGCTGACCCCGCTGGGGCTGTCGCTGCTGGAGCCGATCCAGGCGATGCGCGACTGGGCCGAGCGGCACGTGCCCGAACTGCTGGCCTCCCGCGAGCGGGCGGCGCTCGCGGGCTGACCCTGCGCCGGCGTCAGCGCTTGCGCAGCGCCGGGTCCTCGATCTCGGCCACGCGAGCTGTCACGATGGCGCGGATCGTGTCGTCGGACAGCGGCCGCTCGGGCTGGAACCGGATCGTGCCCTTGTCGAAATCGAGTACGTCGTGATCGGCCCCGGTCAGCGAGCCCGCCACCACCTCGGGCACGCGGCCGCTGAACGGATACACGCCGATGTGCTTCCTGGTGCGCATCACCGCGATGAGCGCCTTGCCGCGGTACAGCAGCGCGGGCATGCCGTAGCTCTTGCCCTGCTCGACGTCGGGGAGCAGTTCGCGCACCACATCGAACACGTGCGCGACCACGGCGCGGTCGTCGGGGTCCAGGGTCTCGAGGTACTCGTCGACGGTTCCCATGGCGGCATCCTCGCCCACGCCGGCGGCGCACGGCAAGATGGCGGCATGAGACGGGTGCGCGTGACGGTCCGCGGTGGCGTCCAGGGCGTCGGCTACCGCTACACGATGCTCATGGTCGCCCGCGACACCGGCGTCTCGGGCTGGGTCCGCAATCGCCGCGACGGTTCGGTCGAGGCCGAGGTCGAGGGCACCGACGGTCAGGTCGACGAGGTGCTGGCGTGGATGGCGCAGGGACCGCCGGGGGCACGCGTCGAGAGCGCGACGGTGACGGATGCCGAGACCACCGGTGCGCGGGGCTTCGAGGTGCTGCCCACGGCGTGAGGCGCCGTCAGTCTGGGAGGCCCGCCGCGAGCTCGGCGAACACCTCGGCCGCGTCGTCGCTGGGCGCAAGCCCCGCGGACTGCCCCGCCCACAGCGACACCAGTTCGCCGTCGCCGCGCCGCCCGGCCTCGGCACGGAACTGGCCCGTGAGCCAGTTCTGCGCGGGGAACGGCGCGATGATCCCCGTGGTCTCGATCTCGCGCATGGCGCGGTTCGGGATGCCGCGGGCCAGCCGGCCGCTCATGGCCCGGGTGAGCACGGTCGCGGTGTCGGCGGCGTCCGCGAGGGCCTGACGGTGCGCCTGCGTCGCGGCCGACTGACGGGTGCGCAGGAACGCCGACCCCACTTGCACGCCCGACGCGCCGAGCGCGAACGCCGCGGCCACGCCGCGCCGATCGGCGATACCGCCGGCCGCGATCACCGGCACGTCCACCGCGTCGACCACCTGCGGCACGAGCGCGAACGTGCCGACGAGCGACTGCTCCGCCGGGCGCAGGAACGACACCCGGTGCCCGCCGGCCTCCGCCCCGGTCGCGACGATCGCGTCGATTCCGGCCTCGGCGAGGGCGACCGCTTCAGCGACGGTCGTGGCCGTCCCGATGATCCGGATGCCGCGACTGCGCGCCGCCGCCACGAGCCGCGGCGAGGGCACCCCGAAGACCAGGCTCAGCGCCGCCGGCGCGGCATCCAGCACTGCCGTCACCTGCGCGTCGAGATCGGGCAGGAACTCGATCGGAGGCGTGGGATGAGCGAGGCCGAGCTCGTCGTACAGCGGCGCGACCGCAGCGATCGCCGGCGCCAGGTCGACCTCGCCCGGCGTGACCTCGTCGCCCGTGGGGAGCCACAGGTTCACCGCGAACGGACGCGAGGTCGCCGAGCGCAGTGCCGCGACGGTGTCGCTGATGCGATCGGCGGTGTACCCGTACAGCCCATACGAGCCCAGTCCGCCGGCCTCGCTCACCGCCGCGGTCAGCTCGACCGACGACAGCCCGCCGAACGGCCCCAGCACGATCGGGGCGTCGATTCCGAACAGGTCCTGGAGCGTATCGGCCATGCCCCGACGCTACTCCCCGTCCGACCGGACCCCTCGTGTGTGACGGCGTGCGCAGACGACGAAGGGGCCCCACCCGAAGGTGGAGCCCCTTGCGTTCAGCGTGTGCCGAAAGCTCAGACGAGAGCGTTGACGTCCAGCGGGATGCCGGGGCCGAACGTGGTCGACACGGCGCCCTTCTGGATGTAGCGGCCCTTCGAGCTCGACGGCTTGAGGCGGATGATCTCCTCGAGCGCGGCCTTCAGGTTCTCGTCGAGCTGGTCGGCCGAGAACGACGCCTTGCCGACGACGAAGTGCACGTTGGCGTGCTTGTCGACGCGGAACTCGATCTTGCCGCCCTTGATCTCCTCCACGGCCTTGGCCGGGTTGGGGGTCACGGTGCCGGTCTTCGGGTTGGGCATGAGGCCACGGGGGCCGAGCACCTTGCCGAGACGACCGACCTGGCCCATGAGCTCGGGCGTCGAGACGGCCGCGTCGAACGCGGTCCAGCCTGCGGCGACCTTCTCGATGAGCTCGGCGCCGCCGACCTCGTCCGCACCCGCGGCGATCGCGGCCTCAGCGGCCGGACCCGTCGCGAACACGATGACGCGGGCGGTCTTGCCGGTGCCGTGCGGGAGGATGACGGTGCCGCGCACCATCTGGTCGGCCTTGCGGGGGTCGACCGAGAGCTTCAGCGCGACCTCGACGGTCGAGTCGAACTTCGCCGAACCGGTCTCCTTCGCGAGGGCGACGGCCTCGGTCGGGGTGTAGAACTTGTCCGCCTCGATCTTGGCGGCAGCGGCCTGGAAGGCCTTGGACTTGGTAGCCATGTTTCCTATCCCCCTCAGTCCTCGACCGTGATGCCCATGGAACGGGCGGTGCCGGCGATGATCTTCGAGGCGGCCTCGATGTCGTTCGCGTTCAGGTCAGGCTGCTTCGTCTCGGCGATCTGGCGCACCTGCTCCTTGGTGAGCTTGGCGACCTTGACCGTGTGAGGGGTCTTGGAGCCCTTCTGGACGCCCGCAGCCTTCTTGATGAGCTCAGCGGCCGGCGGGGTCTTCAGGATGAACGTGAAGCTGCGGTCCTCGTAGACGGTGATCTCCACGGGGATGACGTTGCCGCGCTGCGACTCGGTCGCGGCGTTGTACGCCTTGCAGAACTCCATGATGTTGACGCCATGCTGACCGAGCGCGGGGCCGATCGGCGGCGCCGGGTTGGCTGCACCGGCGTTGATCTGAAGCTTGATCAGGCCGGTCACCTTCTTCTTCGGTGCCATTCTTGTTTCCTTTCAACGAACGGATGCCGCGAGGCATCCCTTCTCCCGCACGTCCGGCATCTCCGGACAGCGGTTCCCCCGGGACGATACCCGGGAAGTCTGTGTCAGAGCTTGGTGACCTGGTCGAACGACAGCTCGACCGGGGTCTCGCGCTCGAAGAGCGAGACGAGGACCGTGAGCTTGCCGCTCTCGGGCTTGATCTCGCTGATCGTGCCGGGCAGACCCGCGAACGAGCCTTCCTTGATCGTGATGGTCTCGCCCACCTCGAAGTCGACCTCGGCGGGGATGACGCGGGCCGCGGCGGCGGCACCCTTCTTGGCCGCACCGCCCTTGGCGCCGGCGACCTCCTTGACCTCGACGAGGCTCTTCAGCATGTTGAAGGCCTCTTCGAAGCGCAGCGGCGTCGGGTTGTGGGCGTTGCCGACGAAGCCGGTCACACCGGGCGTGTGGCGCACGACCGACCAGGTGTCCTCGTTGAGCTCCATGCGCACGAGCACGTAGCCGGGGATCCGGACGCGCGTGACCATCTTGCGCTGGCCGTTCTTGATCTCGACGACGTCCTCCATCGGGACCTCGATCTGGTAGATCTCCTCCTCGACCTCGAGCGTCGACTTGCGCTGCTCGATGTTGGCCTTCACCTTGCGCTCGAAGCCGGCGTAGGAGTGGATGACGTACCACTTGCCCGGGAGGGTGCGCAGCTCGGCGCGGTACGCCTCGTACGGGTCCTCGTCCTCGTCGGCCTCTTCGTCGGCCTCGACCTCGTCGACCTCTTCGTCGGCCTCGACCTCGTCGACCACGGCGGCGGCATCATCCACCTCGGCGACGAAGTCCTCGTCGAGGACGGGCTCGTCCTCGTCGCCGTTCACGTCGGGACCGTCGTAGGGGGTCACCTCGGAGGCTTCCTCCGCCTCGCGGTCGGCGACCTCTTCTGCGATGGAGTCGTTGAGCACCTCGGCGGCGGCCTCGGTCTCGGCTGCTTCGTCCAGGTTCAGTGCGTCGTTCACGATCGCGTCGGCCTCCGGGTCGTCGATGTCGATGTCGTCCAGATCGGCGTCGTCTTCGTCGTCGATGTCGTCGACCACGTGGATCGCGACGTGCTCGGCGGCCTCGACGGACCGCTCCTCGGCGGCCAGGACGTTGCCCTCCTGGGCCTCGTCGTCCTCCGAGGACTGCTCGGCGGCCGTCGCCCAATCGGCGTCGTCGGCATATCTTTCAGTCACGTGGGTTCACTTCCGTTTCGTCCGCTGCCGGACCTGCGGGTCCGCCCGTGTCACGCTCCCGGCGCGAGCCGGGGCATCCGGGATCAGGCGCCGGGCACTCCGAACACGGCCGTCGTGATCCACACGAACAGCACGTCGAGGCCGTAGACGACGAGCATCATCACGACGACGAACCCGAGCACCACCAGCGTGTACTTCAGCAGCTCCTGGCGCGTCGGCGTGACGACCTTGCGGAGCTCGGCGAAGACCTGGCGGATGAACAGGGCGATACGAGCGAAGACGTTGGGCTTCTTCTCGCGAGGCGCGGCCGTTCCCTCAGCGGGGACGACCTCGCCCTTCGGCTCGTCCTGAACCATCGATGCCACCTGATTACCTTCCGTGGGCCGACACGGGTCGGCACACTGTGTTGTCAACCACCGATGTCTGCCATCGGTGTTTGCGCTGACGCGCAGGGCGGACAGGAATCGAACCTGCAACCTGCGGTTTTGGAGACCGCTGCTCTGCCAATTGAGCTACCGCCCTAGAGACCCGGAAGTCTCTGAAGCCCGCACTCCTCCCCCGCCATGAGACCGGGAGCCGCACCCGATCGACCCCATGGGACCGGCAGGCACAGCGAAAGAATGCAGACTTCAACTGCACGATCCAGTGTACGGCATGCCCGCGGGCCCCGCGAACCGCGGCGGTCCCGCCTCAGAAGCCGCGCATCATCCGAGCCACGAGATTGCGGATGCCGAGCGCTGCCGCGCCGGCCGGGACGAGGAAGGCCGCGCCCATCCGTGCGCCGCGCTGCGCGCGCTCGACGACGGGCCGGTGCCGGGCCTCGAGCGCGGCGAAGGCGGTCGCCGGGTCGCGCTCGGAGCGAAGGGCGCGATCGAGCTCGCGCGCGCCGACGAGCGCCATGCTCGACCCGTCGCCCAGGATCGTGAGGCTCGACGCGGCGTCGCCCAGCAGCACGACACGCCCGTGCGACCACGAGTCCGCGGCCACGCGGCTCACCCGGTCGAAGTAGAGGTCTTCGACATCGTCGAGCGCGGCCAGGAACTCCCCCGCCCGCCAGCCCATCGACGCATAGCGCGTCCGCAGCAGCGCGACCTGCTCCGCACGCCCCGACGGCTCGGCCCCGGTGCGGAAGATGAACGCCGCCCCGGGCCGGCCGCCGGCGGGATGCACGGTCAGCGAGACCCCCGGCTCGTTGTGCATGCGGATGATCCGCGGGTCGTCGATCTCGAGCGGGAGCCGGGCGGTGGCGATCGCCAGGGGCAGCGGCGCGCGGGCGACGGCATCCTCTCCCCACGCCGCACGGCGGGTGGCGGAGTGCTGGCCGTCGGCGCCCACGACGATGTCGAACCGCCCGTGGCCCCCCGCCGCGAACCCGACGTCGACACCGCCGGCATCGGCGGCCAGGGTGGAGAAGGTGTCGCCGTAGCGGACGTCGGCGACGTCGCGGGCCGCCTCCACCAGCACCGCGGCGAGATCGACGCGTGCGATCTCGATGTCGTCCGCGTCGCTGCGGAGGGCGAGGGTCGTGAACGCACGCCCGTCGCGGTCGACGAGAGCCAGCGTGCGCGCGCCGGTGTCGCGCTCCCGCGCCTGCGCCTCGACGTCGAGAGCCCGCATGACATCGAGCGCCGCACCGCGGATGTCGACGGGACTCCCGCTGGATCTGGCGCCCGCTCCGCGTTCGACGACGGTCACGTCGTGCCCGCTGCGCCCGAGGAACGCCGCCGCGGCGGCACCGGCGATGCCCGCCCCGACGATCAGCACACGATATTTCTGCATGCACTGCATATTAGCATTGACTGCACTTCTGCAGTCGATGCAGATCCGTTAGACTGCCGGGCATGGCAGGACTGCGGGAACAGAAGCGCGAGCAGACGCGCCGGCTGCTCGTCGAATCGGCCGACCGGCTGTTCCGCGAGCGCGGGTACGGCGAGACGACCGTCGCCGACATCGCCGCCGCGGCAGGCGTGTCCACGCGGACCGCTTTCGCCTACTTCCCCACCAAGGACGATCTGCTCTTCCCCGACGCCGACGCACGGATCCGCGCCGCCGTCGACGCCCTCGAGCCCCGCGCCGACGGCGACGAACCGGTGATGGCGCTGTTGCGCGCCCTGGAGCGCGCCGACGTCGCGGCCACCGACCTGGTGAGCGAGCGCGCCGTCCTGCGGACTGCGCTCATCCAGAGCGAGGCGTCGGTGCGCGGACACGCCCTGCGCCGGCTCGCCGACGCGCAGGCGGCCATCGGCGAGGCACTGCACCGCGCCTACCCCGACCGGTACACCGCCGTCCAGGCGGCAGCCCTGGTCGGGGCGTTCATGGGTGCGACCTCCGGCGCCGTGGCCGTGGTCATGCGCGACCTTCCGGCGGCGTCGGAGGACGAGCGCCGCGCCGCACTGTCGGCGGCGGTGCGCGACGCGCTCGCACCCTGGCTGGCGCGGGTCTGACTCAGTACTGCTGCACGCCGTAGCGATCCGGCTCCGGGCCGCGGGCGAACGCCCGGCCCGACAGCGACGCCGGCTCCACCCGCACGTAGGTGTACTTCAGCGTAGGGATCCAGGGCCGCAGGCCCAGCCCGTCGGCGCGCTCGACATCGGCCGCCCGGTCCAGCGGGTACGCGTGACCGCGCAGGATCACGCTCCACGCGTCGGTGTCGGTGTGATCGTCGACCTCGAAGAGGACTTCGTCGTTGACGGTGAGCTCGAACAGCTTGCTCCCCTGCGCGGTGCGGAACAGGACGCTGTCGCCGTCGACCACGTAGTTCACCGGGAAGATGTCGAGCACATTCCCCACCCGCGTGACGAGGCGGCCGAGCTCCTGGCCGCGCAGATGCTCCCAGCACTGCTCATCGGTGAGGGCGATGACGGGGTCCGATGTCTCTGCCATGACCCCATCCTCGCGCGGACCGGTGCTCCGGCGACACCCCCGGAAGTCGGAATACCATGCCGCCATGACCCTCGCGCAGACCCGGCTCGACGAGCTGTGGGACTTCTCCGACCCGGCGGCCTCCGAGACGAGGCTGCGCGCCGCTGCCGCGCAGGAGCCGGATGCCGCCTCCCGTGCCGAGCTCGAGACCCAGATCGCCCGGGCGCTGGGCCTCCAGGAGCGCTACGACGAGGCCGACGCCGTGCTGGACGCGGTGTCGATCGAGGATGCCGCCGTCGCGGCACGTGCGGCCCTCGAACGCGGCAGGGTCCGCAACTCCTCCGGGAACCCCGACGCGGCGGTGCCGTACTTCCTGGCGGCCGCGAACGCGGCATCCGCTTCCGCGCTCACCTTCCTGCAGGTGGACGCGCTCCACATGCTCGCGATCGCCGACGCCGATCAGGCCGAGGCGTGGACGGATGCGGCGCTGGCGGCCCTCGACGGCGTGGCGGATGCTCGGACGCTGCGCTGGCGCGTCGCGCTGCACAACAACGCCGGCTGGCGGCTGTTCGACGCCGGCCGGCTCGACGACGCGGTCACGGCGTTCGAGGCGGCACGGGACGCGGCTGCCCGCTGGGGCACCCCGCAGCAGGTGCAGTGGGCAGACGAGGCGCTCGCGGAGGTGCGGGCCGCCGCAGACGCGTGAGCGCGTTCCGTCTCGCTTCGCCCGCTCAACGACCGGGATGGCCGGTCGTTGAGCGAGCGAGGAACGAGCGACACGCTCGGTCGTTGAGCGAGCGAGGAACGAGCGAGACGAAACGCGCTGAGAGCAGCGTCAGGCGCCGACGCGGATGAGCTTCTTGTTGACGAACTCGTCCGCGGCCAGCAGGCCCATCTCGCGCGAGGTGCCGGAGCGCTTCACGCCGCCGAAGGGCAGTCCCGGCTCGTCGGCGAGCACGACGTTGACGTACACCATGCCGGCGTCGATCTTGTCGGCGATGCGGGCCGCCTGCTCGGGGTCGGTCGTGTAGACGTACGACCCGAGGCCGAAGCTGGTGTCGTTGGCGACCTTCACCGCTTCGTCCTCGTCGGCGACCTTGTAGACGACACCGGCGGGCCCGAAGAGCTCCTCGCGGTAGACGTCCATCTCGGGCGTGACGTCCGTCAGGACGGTCGGCTCGTAGAACGCGCCGTCGCGCTTGCCACCGGCCACGAGGGTCGCGCCCTGCGCCACCGCGCGATCGACCTGCGCCTCGAGGCCCTTCGCGGCCGTCAGCGACGACAGCGGCCCGAGGGTCGTGTCCTCGGCGAACGGGTCGCCCATCTTGGCCGCGGTCATCGCCGCCGTGAACTTCTCGAGGAAGGCGTCGTACAGCCCCTCCTGCACGATGAAGCGCTTGGGCGCGTTGCACGACTGGCCGTTGTTGTCCATGCGGGCGGCGACCGCGGCACCCACGGTGGCGTCGAGGTCGTCCGTCGACAGCACGATGAACGGGTCGGATCCGCCGAGCTCGAGGGCGACCTTCTTGAGGTGCTGGCCGGCCTGCGACGCGACGGCGGCACCGGCGCGCTCGGAGCCCGTGACCGAGACGCCGTGCACGCGCGGGTCGGCGATGACGTCGGCGGCCTGCTCGTTGCTCGCGTAGATGTTGACGTACACGCCCTCGAGTCCGGCGTCGATGTACATCTGCTCCATGGCGGCGGCCGACTCGGGGCACTGGCTGGCGTGCTTGAGCAGGATGGTGTTGCCCACCACGATGTTCGGCGCGGCGAAACGGGCGACCTGGTAGTACGGGAAGTTCCACGGCATGATGCCCAGGAGCACGCCCAGCGGCGAGCGGCGGATCACCGCAGTGCCCTCGCCGAGGATGTCGATCGGCTGGTCGCCGGTGATCTTCTCGGCCTGGTCGGCGTAGTACTCGGTGATGTCGGCCGCGAAGTCGACCTCGCCGAGCGCGGCGTCGAGCGGCTTGCCCATCTCGCGCACGATGATCGCGGCGAGCTCGTCGCGGCGCTCGCGGTGGAGCTCCGCGACCTTGCGGATGCGGGCCGCACGCTCGGCGACGGGCACGTCGCGCCACGTGCGGTAGGCGGCATCCGCCTGCGCGATGGCGGCCTCGAGGGCCTCGTCGGTGATGGTCGGATACGTGGCCAGGGTCTCTCCCGTGGCCGGGTTGACGACGGCGTAGTCGGTCATGCTTGCTCTCCGATCGGATGGATGGGGGTCATTCTGCCGGTCACCGGCGGGAACGTCGAAGGCTTTCGGGTGCGTCGATACTGAGTGTCTCACCGCGGAAGAAGGCCGGACGCTTGATCGCCTGCCAGATCATCACGACGACCCCCGCGAGGATGATCGTGACGCCCAGGACGAACACGAGGCCCAGTCCCGCGATGCTCGATCCGCTGCCGTAGGCAGGGTCCATCGAGTCGCGGAGGGTCGTGACGAACAGCACCGCGAGGATGCCGCCGCCCACCAGTGGGAACAGGAACGTGAAGAAGAAGCTGCGCACCGAGTCGAACCACTGCTTGCGGAAGTACCACACGCACGCGAACGCGGTCAGGCCGTAGTAGAAGCAGATCATCATGCCGAGCGACAGGATCGTGTCGGTGAGGACGTTCTCGCTGATCACGCGCATGACGGCGTAGAACACCGACGCGACGATCGCCGAGACCACGGTGGCGTAGCCGGGCGTGAAGAACCGCGGGCTCACCTTCGCGAACTTCGACGGCAGTGCGCCGTAGTGCCCCATGGCGAGGAGCGTGCGGGCGGGGCCGACGGCCGTGGACTGCAGCGAGGCGGCCGAGCTCGACAGCACCGCGAGCGACACCAGGAACGCCAGCGGGCCCAGGACCGGGTCGGAGAGCGCGAAGAACACGTTCGCCGAGATGTCCTCGTTGGCAAGGCCCAGCGGGCCGTCGCCGACGCCCGCGAACATGATGAGGCCGATCGAGAGCAGGAGGTACAGCGAGACGACGATCACCACGGTGAGCATCGCGGCGCGGCCAGGGGTCTTCGCCGGGTTCTTGGTCTCCTCGTTCATGGTGAGGACGACGTCCCAGCCCCAGAAGATGAAGATCGACAGCGACAGGCCCGCGGCGAACGCGCTGAAGGTGGGCACCTCGAACGGGTTGAACCACGACCACGAGAAGGCGGTGGGGTCGGGCGCGTCGCCGTCGACGGCCTTGACGATCGCGACGACGGCGAACAGCACGAGCACGACGACCTGGAAGCCGACCAGGACGTACTGGAACTTCTGCGTGGTCTGCATGTCGCGGTACGAGATGAGGGTCGCGCCGAGCATGAACAGCAGGCAGACGATCACGTTCACGAACGGGTTGAACGCGAGATCGGCGATGTCGGGGTTGCCGCTGAGCTGCGAGATCAGCAGGAAGAGGAACTCCACGGCGATGCCGGCGAGGTTCGACAGCACGATGACGGTCGCGGCGATGAGGCCCCACCCGGTCATCCAGCCGATCCAGGGGCCGAAGGCCTTCACTCCCCATGTGAACGACGTGCCGGAGTCGGGCATCGCCCGGTTCAGCTCGCGGTACCCGAACGCGGTGAGCAGCATCGGGATGAAGCCGACCAGGATGATCGCGGGCACCTGGGTGCCGACGACGGCGACGGTGGGACCGAGCGACGCGGTCAGCGTGTAGGCGGGGGCGATCGTCGACACGCCGATGACGACGGCGCCGAGCACGCCGACGGCGCCGGCGCTCAGGCCCTTCTTCGACAGCTCGCCGGAGTGGGCGCCGGAGGACGGGGCCAGCGGTGCCGCCGCGTTGCGAGGAGCGCTCATGCGCGGGAACCTTCCTGGCCGCGGGTGCGGGGCACGACGACCATCGGGACGGGCAGCTCGTGCAGCATCTTCGCCGCCGTCGAGCCGAGGAACAGGAATCGGGGCTGCGCGAGGCGGCTGGAGCCGACCACGGCGAGCTCGCCGGGCTCCCACGCGAGGTGCGCGACGGCATCCTCGATGCTGTCGCCGCGTGCCACCACGACCTCGGGCGTGAGGCCGTCGGGCAGTGCCGCGATCACCTTGCTCAGCACGTCATCGGCGTGGGCGGCACCCGCGATGCGGATGACGCCGGTGTCGACGCTGGACGGCAGGTCGACCGAGACCAGCGACAGCAGCCGCAGCCCGGCGCCGGTGGCCGTGGCCAGCGCGACGCTCTCCTCGAGCAACGCGCTCGCGCCGGGACGCGTGCCGATCGCGGCGGTGACCCGGGTGACCCCGGCGACCTCGAGGCGGCGGGAGCCTTCGGGAGCGAGCACCACGGGCACGTCCGAGGAGTGCAGCAGCTCGTTCGCGACGGTGCCGAGGCGGTGGCGCCCGCGACGGCCGCCGTTGGCGGCGCCGACCACGATGTGGGAGGCGTCCAGCTCGTGCGCCGCGGCGATCAGGCCTTCGGCGAACGACTCGCCGAAGCGCACGTGCAGCGTGTGGGCGACGGCATCCGGGATCGAGGCCGCCGCCTCCGCCAGCCAGGCCTCCGCCTGGGTCACCAGGTAGCGGTCGTAGCCGGCGTCCGGCGGGGTGATGACGCTGCGGTCCTCACCCGGGAGCACCAGCACGAGGGCGAGCGGCGCCGCCGTCGCCTGGGCGAGCCGGATGCCGAGGGCGACCGCGTCGGCCCCGGCATCGGTCGCCGTATAGCCGACGACGACGCGCGCGCTCATCGTCGGGCCGCTTCGAGGATGTTGTCGGCGACCAGGCGACCCATGCGGATCGCGCCGTCGACGTGCTGGTACCCGGCGCCGGCCATGTCGCTGCACGCGAAGTGGATCGGGCCGACCGGGGTGCGCAGGTCCGCGCCGTAGCGGGCGAGGCCGCCGAGGTCGAAGCTCGCGGCGTACGCGCCGCGCGTCCACTCCTCCGCGCCCCAGTCGCTCTCGAAGTAGACGAGCGGGCTCTTCGCCTCGTCGCCGTAGTAGTGCGACAGCGACTCGAGGATGCGCTCCTTGCGCTCCTCGGCCGACACGCGGAACAGGTCGTCGGCGTTGCGGTCCGACACGAAGCCCACGAGGGTGCCGCGCTCGTCGCCGTGGTTGGTGTTGTCGTACGCCTCGTGCGAGATCTCGTAGGGGCTGAAGGCGGTGCCCGACAGGCCCTGCTCGCGCCAGAACGGGCGGTCGTAGACGGCGTGCACCTTGATGACGAAGCCCATCGAGATGTGCTGGTGCATCTGCTGCTTCAGGCGCGGCAGCGCCGGCTGGAACTCGATCCACGGGTAGAGGATCGGCGCGTGGGCGAGGATGACGTAGCGGGCGCGCACCTCGAGGCCGTTGTCGGTGACGATGCGGACACCGTCCTCGGACCAGTGCACCTCGTTGACCGGCTGGTCCAGCACGACGTCGTCGCCGAGGCGCTCGGCCAGCAGCAGCGGAACCTGCTGCAGCCCGCCCACGACGCGCTCGTCGAGGATGAAGTCGGCGTCGACCAGGTGCGAGAAGCTGCCCGCGCTGGCGGCCATGAGGAGCGCCTGCAGCGCGGAGAACGCGTACGCGGGCTTGGTGAGCATGGCACCGGCGATGAAGAGGGCGATGTTGTCGCGCGCCTCCTGGTCCTGGGTCTGCTCCTCCAGCCACGCCTCGAACGAGATGCGGTCGAGGGCCTCGGCGTCGGGGTGCTCCCACGGCTTGTCGGGGTCGATCTCGGCCACCATGCCGTCCAGCACCTCGATGAGGCGCACGATCTCCTTCTCGGTCTCGGGGGCGACCGGGAAGATCTCGCCGGTGAAGCGGGTGAGCTCGCCGTCCTGGCCGATGTAGACCGAGTCGCCCTCGCGGTAGCGGCTGTACGTCTCCAGCCCCAGCTCGGCGAGCGTCTCCTTCAGCGCGTCCTGATCGGGCGAGACCCACTGGCCGCCGATCTCGAGCATGGCGCCGTCGACGACGTCGGTCCACAGGCGTCCGCCGACGCGATCGCGCGCCTCGAGCACGACGACCGACAGGCCCGCCTTCTTCAGCTGGTTGGCGGCCGTGAGGCCGGCGGCGCCGGCGCCGACGATGACGACGTCGCGGGTCAGCTCGGTCATTCGGACTCCTTCGTCAGGGCGCGCGCGTGCGCGCTTCGTTCGTTGGTGGGATTCGTTCGGGAACCCGCGGCGGCCGATCAGGCCGCCGCGGGAACGATCCGATGCGGATCTGGTGTTGTCAGGCGGGATCGGAGGATCAGGATGCCGCGAGCGCTGCCGCGACCACGTCCAGGCCCTCGTGGAGCAGGTCGTCGGTGATCGACAGCGGCGGCAGGAAACGGATCACGTTCCCGTAGGTGCCGCAGGTGAGCACGATGACGCCCTGTGCGATGGACGCCTTCGCGACCGCGGCGGTGAGCGCGGCATCCGGCTCCCCCGTCGCGGGGTCCACGAACTCGGCGGCGATCATGGCGCCGTGACCGCGCACGTCACCCACGCGCGGGTCGGCGGCCTGCAGCTGCTGCAGGCGGCCCTTGAGGATGCTCTCGATCTCGCGGGCGCGCTCGATCATGCCGTCGTTCTCGAACACGTCGATGGCGGCGACGGCCGCGGCGCACGCGACCGGGTTGCCGCCGTAGGTGCCGCCCAGGCCGCCGGAGTGCGAGGCGTCCATGATCTCGGCGCGACCGGTCACCGCCGCCAGCGGCAGGCCGCCGGCGATGCCCTTGGCCGTGGTGATGAGGTCGGGGACGATGCCGAAGACCTCGCTGGCGAACATGCGGCCGGTGCGGGCGAAGCCGGTCTGGATCTCGTCGGCGATGAAGACGACGTCGTTGGCACGGCACCACTCGACGAGCGCGGGGAGGTAGCCGTCGGCGGGGACGATGAAGCCGCCCTCGCCCTGGATGGGCTCGATGATGACGGCGGCGAGGTTCTCGGCCCCGACCTGCTTCTCGATCATCGAGATGGCCTTCTTGGCGGCGAGACCGCCGTCGAGACCGTCGCGGTACGGGTACGAGACGGGGGCGCGGTAGATCTCCGACGCGAACGGGCCGAAGCCGCTCTTGTAGGGCATCGCCTTGGCGGTGAGCGCCATCGTGAGGTTGGTGCGGCCGTGGTAGCCGTGGTCGAACGCGACGACGGCCTGCTTGCCGGTGTACTTGCGAGCGATCTTGATCGCGTTCTCGACCGCCTCGGCGCCCGAGTTGAACAGGGCGCTCTTCTTGGCGTGGTCGCCCGGGGTGATGCGGTTGAGCGCCTCGGCGACCGACACGTAGGAGTCGTAGGGCGCGATCATGAAGCAGGTGTGGGTGAACTGCGCGACCTGGTCCTGCACGGCCTTGACGACCTTGGGGTGCGCGTTGCCGATCGTGGTCACCGCGATGCCCGAGCCGAGATCGATGAGCGAGTTGCCGTCGGCGTCGACGATGACTCCGCCGCCCGCAGCGACGGCGTGCACCGGCGCGGTGTGGCCGACGCCCGCGGCGACGGCGTCGGACTTGCGGTCGATCAGCTCCTGCGAACGGGGTCCGGGGATGCTGGTGACCAGGCGGCGCTCCTGGGGCAGGGTGGGTCCGCCGAGGGGCGTTTCGGTGAGGGTGTCGGCTGCGCTGCTCATGGTGGGGAGCGTATGTCGTGCCCGCGAACACCCGCACCTGCCTCGCTGTACATTCTGCCCGCCCAGCTGTACCGGCCGTACACTCGGAGCATCATGGACGCCTCCGACGCCCCCACCCTTCGCGCCCTGCTGGCGCGCCGCGACCTGAAGCTGTCGCTCGCGGTCGACGACGTCGAACCGGCCGCGCTGGACCGCGCGATCCGGTGGGTGCACAGCTCCGACCTGGTCGACCCGACCCCGTTCCTGTCCGAGGGGCTGGTGCTGCTGACCACCGGCACGCAGTTCCCCCACGGCGACGGCGGGGACAGCACCGAGGCCTACCACTTCTACGTGCAGCGCCTGGCCGCGCGGGGCGTCGTCGGGCTCGGTTTCGGCACGGAGGTCGTGCGCGCCGGCATCCCTCCTGCCCTCGTCGACGCGTGCCGCACCGAGCGGATGCCGCTGTTCGAGGTGCCGTACCGGACCCCTTTCATCGCGGTCGCGCGCGCCAACGCCGAGGCCATCGCCGCAGAGGCCTACGCCCGTCGCAGCTGGGCGCTGGCCGCGCAGCGCGCCATCGCCCTCGCGGCGCTCCGCCCGGACGGGCTCGGCGCCACCGTCGCCGAGCTCGCCAAGCAGCTGGACACCTGGGTGGGCATGTTCGACGCGGCAGGCGAGCTGGCGCGCGAGCACCCCGCGGGCGGCCTCGGCCACGAGACCGCCGACGGCCTGCAGCGCGAGGTGACCGGCGTGCTGCACCGCGGCGCCAGGGCGGGCTCGTCGCTGCGGATCGGCGAGACCCCGTTCACGCTGCAGACCCTCGGCCGTGGCGGGCATCTGCGGGGCGTCATCGCGATCGCCGCGGGAGACCTCGACCAGGAGGGCCGGGTGGTCGTGACCGCCGTCATCGCCATGGCCGGGCTCGCCCTCGAGCAGCAGCAGGGCCTCACCCGCGCGCGCAGCGCGCTGCGCGCGGGCCTCGTGCAGTCGCTGATGGCCGGCGACCCGGCGCTGGCCCGCCGCACCTCGCGCGAGCTGTGGGGACCCCTGCCGTCGGCGCCGGTGGTCGTCGGAGTGACGGATGCCGCAGCCGCACGCGTCGACGGCATCGCGGAGCTGCTGGAGCTGTGGGCCGACGAGCGCCGCGGCGCGCTGTTCTTCGGCCGCGGCGACGACGGCCTGGTGCTCGTGGTGCCCGCCGGGGACCTGTCGGGCGTCGAGGAGCTCGCCGAGCGGTTCGACGTGCACATCGGGATCTCGGACCCCACCGCCTACGACGGCTTCGCCGCGGCGGTCGGCCAGGCGCGGGTCGCACGCGACCGCGGCGCAGGGCCGGTGACGGCGTTCGCGGAGGTCTCGCGCGGCGGCGTGCTGTCGGCCTTCACCGACGAGGCGCGCTCGCTGGCGCGCGCCGAGCTCGAGCCGCTGTACGCACACGACGCCGCGCAGGGCACGCGGCTGGTCGAGACCCTTCGGGTGTGGCTCGACGAGGACTGTTCCCACGAGGCGACGGCGCAGGCGCTGGGCGTCCATCGCCACACCGTGCGCACCCGGCTCGCCCTGCTCGAGCGCGTGCTCGGCCGGGACCTGTCGTCGTTCGCCACGCGCGCGGAGCTGTGGGCGGCGCTGCGGGCACTCGACGCCTGACGAGGCCCGGCCGGCGCTCTCCTTCGCCGGTCGAGGACGTACGGTCTCGGCGATTCCACATGTCGTCGACAGCGACGACGTGCGGTCTCGGCGAGCACGTACGTTCTCGCGGGCGAGGGGTTGGTGCAGGGGGTGGCCGGCCGCCGGGGACGTCGCCGGTTCGATCGACCGGCGCGGGCCGGAGATCGGGACGGATTGCCCGCCGAGCGCGCCCGCGCGGCACGGCAGGATGGGCCCATGACCGAGCCCGCAGTGCCCAACGGTGAGGTGTCGTGGTGGTGGCGGAGCCTCGGCGGGACGCCGGCACCGCGCCCCGCGCTGCCCGGCGACATCGACGCCGACGTCGCGATCGTGGGCGGCGGGTACACCGGACTGTGGACCGCGTACTACCTCAAGCGGGCGCAGCCCGACCTGCGCATCGTCGTGCTCGAGCAGCGCTTCGCCGGGTTCGGGGCATCCGGTCGCAACGGCGGCTGGCTCACGAACACCGTGACGGGGGGCCGCGGCCGCTACGTCGCGTCCCACGGCAGGGATGCCGCGAACGCCCAGCAGCGCGCCCTCAACGACACCGTCGACGAGGTCATCGCCGTCGCCGCCCGCGAGGGCATCGACGCCGACATCGTCAAGGGCGGCGAGTTCGACGTCGCCCGCACCCCGTCGCAGCTCGCCCGGCTGCGCGCGACCGCGGCGGCCCAGCAGGAGTGGCCGCACACCGATGTGGAGATGCTGGATGCCGCAGCCGCGGCATCCCGGATCCGCATCGACGGCGCGCTGGGCGCCCTGTGGCACCCGCACTGCGCCCGCGTGCACCCGGCGAAGCTCGCGCGCGGGCTCGCGGAGGCGGTCGAGCGCCTGGGGGTGCCGATCTACGAGCAGACCCATGTCCGCGAGATCGCTCCCGGCCGCGCGCTCACCGACCGCGGCACGGTGCGCGCTGCGCACGTGCTGCGGGCGACCGAGGGCTTCACCGCCGATCTGCGGGGCGAGCACCGCACGTGGCTGCCGATGAACTCGTCGATGATCGTGACCGAGCCGCTGCCGGCGTCGTTCTGGGACGCCGTCGGCTGGGACGGCCGCGACGTGCTCGGCGACTTCGCCCACGTCTACATGTACGCGCAGCGCACCGGCGACGACCGCATCGCCTTCGGCGGGCGCGGCGTGCCCTACCGCTACGGCTCGCGCGTCGACACCGACGGCACCACCCAGGAGCGCACGATCCGCTCGCTCACGGCGCTGCTGCGACGGTTCTTCCCGGATGCCGCGACCACGCCGATCGCCCACGCCTGGGCCGGTGTGCTCGGCGTGCCGCGCGACTGGGCCGCGGCCGTCGTGCACGACGCGGCGACCGGCCTCGGCTGGGCGGGCGGCTACGTCGGTACCGGCGTCACCGCGACCAACCTCGCCGGGCGCACGCTCGCCGATCTCGTGCTCGGACGCGACACCGAGCTCGCGCGTCTGCCGTGGGTGGGTCACCGCGCCAAGCGGTGGGAGGTCGAACCACTGCGGTGGACGGCCGTGAACGCGATCTACACCGCCTACGGGATGGCCGACCGCATGGAGGCGTCCGGCTCCGAGCGCACGGCATGGCCCGCGCACGTGGCAGACCTGGTGGCGGGCCGCCATTGACGCAGCGGCATCCGCCCGTCAGCGCTCCTGCAGGTGCCCGGAGGCCGCCGCGGCGAGCCGCTCTCGGCACAGCGTCACGTCCAGCGCCGACTGCCGGATGAGGTGCGCGACGTCGTCGAAGCGCGCCGTCGGTCGCAGGAACTCGACGAACTCGACGACGAGCGTCGTGCCGTACAGGTCGACGTCGACGTCGTGCAGGTGCACTTCGAGCCGTCGTTCGCGGTCACCGGCGAAGGTCGGGTTGGCGCCCACGCTGACGGTCGCGCACCAGGGAAGACCTTCTCCCTGTCGGCCCGCCCGCGCGGCGTAGATGCCGTCCGCGGGCAGGTCGCCGGGGTCCACGAGCAGATTCGCCGTGGGAAACCCCATGCCCCTCCCCCGTCCGTCACCGTGGACGACGAGCCCGTGCAGGGACGGGAGTGCGCTCACGCCGGCGGCGGGACGTCGCCGGCGAACGCGCGGTAGCGGCTCTGGTGGAAGACGAGGGGCTCCACGTCGTCGAACACCGTGACGTCGGCGAGCTCGAACAGCGCGACCTCGTGGTCGCCGCCGTCGAAGAAGCTGTGCGGCCGGCAAGTGAGCCAGAGGGCCGCACCCTCGATGAGGACGGCGCCGTCGTCGGTCACGTGCCGACCGTGGTCGCCGAAGCGATCCTCCTGGTCGCGCGCCGACAGCCGGCGACTGAGCGGCTCGTGCCCTGCGGCCAGGACGCTCATCCCCAATGCCGGAGCGGAGCGCAGCAGTGGCCAGGTCTTGGAGGTGCGCGCGGCGCTGACACCGACCAGCGCCGGCTCGAGCGAGATCGACGTGAAGGAGTTGACGGCCATGCCCACCGTCCGGTCGCCGACGCGGGCGCCGAGGGCGACGACGCCGGTGGGGAACGACGAGAAGGCGCGGCGCAGCGCCAGGTCCCAGGGAAGGGTCTCGGTGGTGACGGTCGTCATCGCGACATCCTTTCTTCGTCAACTTTGACTATGTAAGATCATACGCATTCTTGACCATACAAACAAGGACGGATCGGGCCCTCCCTCGATAGCATGAGGACCATGTCGACCACGCGACTCGTCATCCTCGGCGCCGTCAAGCAGTTCCAGCCCGTCCACGGGTACTTCCTGCGGCGCGAGCTCATGACCTGGCACGTCGACGAATGGGCCCACATCCAGCCCGGCTCGATCTACAACGCGCTGCGCGCGCTCGAGGTGGACGGCTACATCGCCGAGAGCGGCACCGAGGCCGAGGGCAAGCGGCCCGCGCGCACGACCTACCGCATCACCCCGTCCGGGGAGATCGAACTTCAGCGGATGCTGCGTGAGAACCTGTGGAACGTCGAGCCGTTCGACACGCAGCGCATCATGACCATCGCGTCGTTCATGTTCGTGCTGAGCCGGCAGGAAGTGATCGCGGGTCTCGAACACCGGCTCACCAAGAGCGACGCGATCATCACGACCAACGGCTTCCACGTGCAGGACACGCTGCGGTCGGAGTCGACGCCCAAGTACGTACGCGAGATCTTCGACCTGTCCACGGCACGCCTGAAGGCCGAGAAGGAATGGGCGATCGCGCTGATCGAGCGCATCCGCGCCGGCGAGTACACCTTCGCCGGCGAGGAGCCGGCCGCCGCGACCGCCTGACCCGCGCGCCGGTCGGCACGCGGGTCGCGGCGCGGATCAGCGCGCGATGAGCGCGGCGACCGCCGCCGGCGTCAGGTGAGCGGTCGTCGCGCCCAGGTGCTGGACGACGATCGCCCCCGCCGCCGACGCCTGCACGACGGCATCCTCGATCGCCTCCCCCGCCGCCAGCGCAGCGGCGAGCACGCCGCAGAAGGCGTCGCCGGCGCCAGTGGTGTCGACGGGATCGACCCGGAACGCGGGGATCGCCAGCGGCGACATGCCGGCGCGATGGACGGTCACGCCCGCGGCGCCCTCGGTGCGCACCACGATGCCCGCGGCGCTGAGGCACTCGAGGCCGCCGAGCTCGTCGCACTCGGTCTCGTTGACCACCAGCACATCCACGTCGGGCAGCAGCGGCAGCGCGGCCGGCGAGGCGGGCGCCGCATTCAGGATCGTGACCGCTCCGGCCGCCCTGCCGGCGGCCAGCGCAGCGGCGACGGCCTCGACGGGCACCTCGAGCTGGGCGAGCACGACGGCCGCGCCGGAGATGTCGGCGACGGCGTCTTCGGCGGTGAGCTCGGCGTTGGCTCCGGGAGCCACGACGATACTGTTGTCGCCGCCGACCGAGAGCACGTGCGCGACACCGGTGGGCGCAGCGGTCCGCCGCAGCGAACCGCGCACCCCGGCATCCGTCGCCGCCCGCTGCAGGAACTCGCCCGCCTCGTCGTCGCCGACCATCGCGCACAGGACGGTCGGCCCACCGTAACGGGCGGACGCCACCGCCTGATTCAGGCCCTTGCCGCCCGAGAACCGGCCCACGGCGGTGCCGAGCAGGGTCTCGCCGAGCACGGGGAGGCGCGAGATCCCGACCACGAGGTCGAGATTCGCGCTCCCCACGACGGCGACGCCGGACAGCTGCGTCGTCATGCCGGGGCCCTCGTCAGACCGAACGCCGGTAGCCGGAGCCGGTGTGCGACGCCGCGAGGGCGGCCGTCGGCGTGCCCATGAGGCGCTCGCGCAGCGACTGCGGCTCGGCGGGCTGCGGCGCGATCACGCCGCGGTCCTTGAGGATGGGCAGGACGTGGTCGATGAAGTCCTTCGTCGACGCGGGCGGGATGACCGGCGAGAACAGGAAGCCGTCGAGGTCGGCGCCCTCCGCGAGCTCGCACATCCGGTCGGCGATCTGCTCGGGGGTCCCCACGATCGGCCGCGCCCCGACGCCGTGCGCGTGCCAGTCCCCCAGCACGTCGCCGACCGTCTTGTCGGCGAAGCGGGCGACCTGGGTCTGCGACAGCTCGGTGCTCAGCTCGGCCATGGGCGTGGCCGGATCGTACGACGAGAGGTCGAGACCCGTGAACCATGCGTAGGACGCTACCGTCACCTCCGGGTTCTGCGCGTCGGCGACCTCGGCGTAGGTGCGGCGCGCCTCCTCCTCGGTCGAGCCGACCACGGCCGCGAACGCCGACATGATCTTGACGTCCGACGCGGCGCGGCCGTTCTTCACGGCCTCCGCGCGGATGCCGGAGGAGTGGTCGCGCAGCTGCTCGACGGTTCCGCTGCCGACGAAGATCGCCTCGCCGTGCTTGCCGCCGAACGCACGGCCCGCCGGGGACGCTCCGGCCTGGAACAGCACCGGCGTGCCCTGCGGCGAGCGCGAGGTGTTGCCGTAGCCGTGCGAACGGAAGTACGGCCCGTCGTGCGCGATGCGGTGGACCTTGGCGGGATCGGCGAAGCGGCCGGACTTGTCGCGCTCGAGCGCGCCCTCGTCCCATGCCTGCTCCCACAGCTTGTAGACGACCTGCATGAAGTCGTCGGCCATCGCGTACCGCTCGTCGTGGCCGACCATCGGCACGCCGAACCCCTGCACGGCGGTGTCGGCGGTGCCCGTGGTCACCACGTTCCAGCCGATGCGCCCACCCGAGAGGATGTCGAGCGTCGCCATGCGGCGGGCGAAGGCGTAGGGCGCCTCCAGCAGCGTCGAACCGGTGGCGACGAGGCCGAGGCGGCTGGTCTGCGGGATGAGCGCCGCCAGCACGATGGCGGGGTCGAGGCGGGGCAGGTCGAGCCCCTCGATGGAGCAGACGTCGGGGCGGGAGCCCGCGACATCCGCCCAGCCCCAGGCGTCGGCCAGGAACATGAAGTCGAACCCGGCGTCCTCGACGAGGGTCGCGGTGTCGCGCCAGTAGTCCAGGCGGTCGAAGAGGTACCGCTGATTGTCGGGATGGCGCCAGGTCGCCGTGCCCGAGTCGTTCGCCTGGGCGTTCTCGAAGAGTCCGAGACGCAGCTGCTTCACCATGAGTGATGCCTTTCGTTCGATGAAGGGGTCAGGGGGCGGAGCCCGGATGCCGCCGATTTCAGGCGCGCCGAGGAGACCCCGCGGGGCACGGGCCTCGCGGGATCGCCTCGCGGCGTCAGCGAGCGGTGACGTCGCCCTCGCTCCACCACAGGACGCGCTTGCGCACCAGGGCGAGGAGGACGATGAGGAGCACGCCGAGCACGCACAGCAGCGTGATGGCGCCCCACGTCACGGGGAGGTTCGCCTGCGCGGCCGAGGTGGTCACGAGCGAGCCGAGGCCCGCCTGCTGACCGGCGGCGACGAACTCGGCCACGGCGGCGCCGACGACCGCCAGCGGGAGGGCGATCCGCAGGCCGGCGAACACGTAGGGCATGCTCCCCGGGAAGCGCAGCTCGCGGAAGATCTCCCACCGGCTCGCGTGCAGCGTCTTGAAGACGTCGAGCGCCTTCTGGTCGACGTCGCGCAGCCCGGCGAGGGAGTTGACGAGCATCGGGAAGAACACCACGAGCCCGGTGACGATGAACTTCGGGATCATGCCGAACCCGAACGCCACGACGAGCGCCGGCGCGATGGCCACGATCGGGGTGACCATCACCACGATCACGAGCGGCATGATGGCCCGCTCGATGATCTGGAACTCGGCCATCACGACGGCCAGGGCGAACCCTGCGAGGATGCCGACCGATGCACCGACGACGACCTCGAGGAGCGTCACCAGGAAGTTGGACCAGTACATGTCCGCGTCTTCGATGAGGCTCGCGGCGATCGCGTCCAGCGTGGGCACGACGTACGGGTTCGCGATCGCGGTCAGCTGCCACAGGATGGCCGCGACGAGGAACGTGATGACCGTGGGAACCCATCCCCGCCAGTGCAGCCACGCCGGCATGCCCGAGCGGGGGTTCTTGCGGGCGGCCGCGGTGGCCAGCGTCGCGGTGGTGTCGCGGAGGGTCGTCTCAGACATGGGCCTTCTCCATCTGCGCGCGCAGCGAGCCGCGCACGACGGCTTCCAGGTCGCGGAACTCGTCGGTGGCGTACGCGTCCTCGGTGCGCGGTCGCGGCAGGTTCACGTCGATCACCTCGGCGATGCGGCCGGGGTGCGCCGCCATGACGACGATGCGGTCGGAGAGCATGATCGCCTCCGGCACAGAGTGCGTGACGAACATCACCGCCTTGCGGTTGGACTGCCAGAACTCCAGCAGCGCCATGCGCTGCAGGTCGCGGTTCATCTCGTCCAGCGCCGAGAACGGCTCGTCCATCAGCATGATCGCGGGGTCGAACACGAACGCCCGGGCGATCGCGGCGCGCTGCTGCATGCCGCCCGACAGCTGCCCCGGGTACTTCGACATCGCGGCGCCGAGGCCGAACTGCGACAGCAGCGACTCGGCGTCGCCGAGGGTGCGGCTGTCGTCGGCCTTGCGGTTGATGCGCAGCGGCAGGCGGACGTTGTCGAGCACGGTCTTCCACGGCAGCAGCGCCGGCGACTGCGGCACCAGGCCGATCTTCTTGTCGCGCGATGCCGCGCTGACGCTCTCGCCGTCGATCGTGACGGAGCCCTCGTCGGCGTCGATGAGGCCGGCGACGACCTTCAGCAGCGTCGACTTCCCGCAGCCGCTGGGGCCGATGACCGAGACGAACTCGCCCATGCCGATGGTGAGGTTGATGTCGTCGAGCACGGTGACCCGGCGGCCGTCGACGCCGAAGGACTTCGACACCCCGCGGACCTCGACACCGGTTCCCATCGCCGACATCACTTGCCCTCCGGCCACACGAGGGTGTCGCCGTCGTAGAGGCCGGCCACGAGGTCGACGTCCATCATGTCCGCGATCTCGGGGAGCTTCTTCACGTCGCCGTACTTCAGCACGAGCTCGTACTCGGGCTCCCACATCGCCTCGGTCTGCACGCCGGGGTTGCCGCCGGCGCTGGTGCGCACCCACTCGGACTCGACGGCCCAGGTGCGGGCGAGCTGCTCCCGCGGGAACGCGGCGCCCTGGCCGCCGTCCTCGGCGAGCTTCGCCAGGATGTCGATGCACTCGTCGGCGTCGTCCAGGCAGAACTGCAGGGCGCGCAGCGTCGCGCGCATGAAGTCGGCGGCGACCTCGCGGTGCTCGGCGAGGAACTTCGAGTTCGCCTCCATCACGTTGTACGTGCCCTCGACGCCGAGGTCGGCGGGGAGGAACTCGGAGAACGGCTCGCCCATCGCCTTCAGCGACTGCGGCTGGTTGGAGGCGTAGCCGACGATCGCGTCGACCTGGCCGCGCACCACGACGGTGGGGTCGTAGTTGGTCATCTTGACCAGTTCGACCTTCGAGACGTCCACGCCGGCGTTGTCGAGCATCGCGGAGGCGATGGGCGTGAGGTTGATGAAGTAGCCGAGCGATCCGCCTTCGAGGTCCTTCAGGCTCTCGAGCCGCTCGTTGCCGAAGATCGAGAACGGCGAGGTCGTGCCGTAGGTCGCGACCGCGGTGAGGTTCTTGCTGTTGGCGGCGGCGAGCATGACATCGGATGCCGAGCCCAGCGCGGTGAACTGCGCCTGGCCGGAGGCGACCAGCTGCTGCCCGTTGGCCCCGGACGCGTTGATCTCGACGTCCAGGCAGAGGTCGTCGAAGTAGCCGAGCTCGTCGGCGAGGAACACGTCCAGCTGGCCGGCGCTGGCGGAGTAGCCGTAGCCGGAGATGTAGGTGATGGTGCCGGCATCCTGATTGCGCTTGCAGGTGTCCGCGTCGACTGCCGCGTCGGCGGGGGTGCTCCCGCCGCCGGCGGGCTGCGTGGCGCATCCCGCGAGGGTCAGCGCGGCAGCGAGTACGCACGTCAGGGTGGCGGCTGCGCGGATTCGGGTCCGTTCCGCAGAGGTCTGAGCCATTGAGAGTCCCTTCTCGGCCGTTCGTCATTGATGGCAGCTCAAAACTAACATAGTCAAGCTTGACTAAACAAGATCGAACCATTGTGTGACGAACGTGGACGGAGCCGCAGCGGCAACCCCGCGTCGCCGCGACCTCTCCGGGCACGCACGCGATGCGCCCCCCTGCGGCGGATCGTCCGGTAGCCGGACGGGGCTCAGCGCGGCGCGTGCGCCTCGAGGAACGCGTACAGGTCGGTGGTGTCCACGCCCGGGAACGCGCCCGTGGGGAGCGTCGCGAGCAGCGTGCGCGGTGTGCGCACGTTCGGCCACGCCTGCTCGCGCCAGGATGCCTCCAGCTCGGCGGGGGCCCGCCGGCAGCACACCTCGACGGAGTGCTTCGAGACGCCGCGGTTCGGGGTGTCGCGGCCGAGGAACCACTTGGTGTCGTCGAAGCGCACGCCGACGCTGATGGAGTGCGCGCCCTCGCTGGAGAGCTCCACGCGGGCGGTGCACCAGTACGTGCCGTTGCCGGTGTCGGTGTACTGGTAGTAGGGGTTGAAGTGGTCGTCGACGTCGAAGACGACGCGCGAGGTCCACTTCCGGCAGCACATCTGCCCCTCGATCGACCCGAGCCGGTCGGTCGGGAAGTTCACGTCGTCGTTCTCGTACACCTTCGTGATGACGCCGGACTCGTGCACCTTGAGGAAGTGCACCGGCAGTCCGAGGTGCACCGTCGCGAGGTTCGTGAAGCGGTGCGCGGCCGTCTCGTACGACACCGAGTAGGCGTCACGGAGGTCCTCGATCGAGATCGAGCGATCCTTCTTCGCCTCCTGCAGGAACGGCACCGCGTGCGCCTCGGGGATGAGGAGCGCGCCGGTGAGGTAGTTGGTCTCGACGCGCTGACGCAGGAAGTCCGCGTACGAGGTCGGTTCGCGGTGCCCGAGGATCCGGCTCGACAGCGCCTGCAGCACCGCCGTGCGCGGGTCGCCCTTCGTGGCGAGGCGGCTGGACAGGTACAGCCGGCCGTTCTTGATGTCGGCGATCGAGCGGGTGGTCTGCGGCAGGTCGGGCACGTAGTGCAGCGTGAACCCGAGATGCGCGGCGATGTCGGATGCCGTCCGCTGCGTCAGCGGACCGCCGGGGTGGTCGACCGCGTCGAGGATCCCGCGCGCCTGCTGCTCGAGCTCGGCGAAGTAGTTGTTCTGCGTGCGCATCAGCTTGCGGAGGGCGACGTTGGCGCGACGGGCCTCCTCGGGGGTCGCGGCGCGCTCGTCACGGAGCCGCTCGATCTCGCCCTGCAGTGCCAGCATGGCCTTCAGCGCCTCCGTCGGCACCGTCTTGCCGATGCGGAACGGCGGGATGCCGAGCGCCTGGAACGTCTGCCCCCGCATGGCCCGCTCGAGCGAGATCTCGAGGGTGGCCCGCTCGTCGAGCGGCTCCGACTCGAGGATCGCGTCGATCGACGACCCCAGTGCCCGCGCGATCGCCTGCAGCAGCGTGAGCTTCGGCTCGCGGCGGCCGTTCTCGATCATCGACAACTGACTCGGCGCGCGGTCGACGGCGGCGGCGAGCTCTTCGAGCGTCATGCCGCGATCGGTGCGCAGCTGCCGGATGCGGCGGCCCATGGTGAGCGGATCCACGGATTCATCGTCCGGGACTTCACCGCGCACATCGGGGGTCAACGTCGTCGTCATGGGCCGATTCTGTCACGAAAACAGAAATCTGCGAAAACTTCACACCCGATTTCGTCAGGTCCACCCCCGAACTTCACCGCAGAGTGGTGTCACGACCTACTGATGGACCCGGACCCGGATCACCGGATGCCGCGACCCGACGCACACGCCGAGTCGAGGCATCCCTCACTCTCCACACATTCGTTCACAGGAAGGCAGGGACATGACACCTGCAACCGCCACCCCGATGCGTACGCGCACGGGTCCCATCCCCACCCAGACCCACGAGCCCGCGATCGAGATCGTCGCCGGCCTCGGCCCCCGCTACGACGAGATCCTGACGCCCGAGGCGCTCGCGTTCCTCACGGAGCTGCACCACCGCTTCGGCGCCCGCCGCCACGACCGGCTGGCCGACCGCATGCGCCGCCGGTTCGAGATCGGCAACGGGCACGACCCGCAGTTCCGCGACGACACCCGGCACATCCGCGAGGACGCCGAGTGGAAGGTCGCCGGCGCCGGTCCCGGACTCGAGGACCGCCGCGTCGAGATCACGGGCCCGACCGACCCGAAGATGACGATCAACGCGCTGAACTCGGGCGCGAAGGTGTGGCTCGCCGACCAGGAGGACGCCACCAGCCCCACCTGGAAGAACGTCATCGAAGGCCAGCTGAGCCTGCGCGACGCGATCCGCGGCGAACTCTCGTTCACCAGCCCCGAGGGCAAGCGCTACGAGGTCACGGCGACCGAGACGCCCACGATCGTGATGCGCCCGCGCGGCTGGCACCTGCCCGAGCAGCACATCCGCTTCACCGACCGCGCCGGGCGCACCATGTCCGCGTCGGGGTCGCTGGTGGACTTCGGGCTGTACTTCTTCCACAACGCCCAGCAGCTCATCGCCAACGGCCGCGGCCCGTACTTCTACATCGCCAAGCTCGAGTCGAGCGAAGAGGCGAAGCTGTGGGACGACGTCTTCACCTTCAGCGAGCGGTACATCGGCATCCCGCACGGCACGATCCGCGCGACGGTGCTCATCGAGACGCTGCCCGCGGCGTTCGAGATGGAGGAGATCCTGTTCGAGCTGCGCGACCACATCGCGGGCCTGAACGCCGGTCGCTGGGACTACATCTTCTCGATCATCAAGAACTACCGCGGCCGCGGTGCGCGCTTCGTGCTCCCCGACCGCAGCGAGGTCACGATGACCGTGCCGTTCATGCGGGCCTACACCGAGCTGCTCGTGAAGACGTGCCACAAGCGCGGGGCCTTCGCGATCGGCGGCATGAGCGCCTTCATCCCGAACCGGCGCGACCCCGAGGTGACCGAGCGCGCGTTCGAGAAGGTCGCGGCCGACAAGAAGCGCGAGGCCGGCGACGGCTTCGACGGCACCTGGGTCGCCCACCCCGACCTCATCCCGGTGGCGCGCGCGGAGTTCGACGCGGTGCTGGGCGACCGGCCGAACCAGCTCGACCGCCAGCGCCCCGAGGTCGAGGTGTCGGCCTCCGACCTGATCGACGTCCACATCGGACGCCCGATCACGGCGACGGGCGTGCACGGCAACGTGTCGGTGGCGGTGCGCTACATCGAGGCGTGGCTGCGGGGCCTGGGCGCCGTCGCCATCGACAACCTCATGGAGGACGCCGCGACCGCCGAGATCAGCCGCAGCCAGGTGTGGCAGTGGATCCACCAGGACCGCACCACCGAGGACGGCACGCCGATCACCCGCGAGTACGTGGAGGGTCTGATCGCGCAGGTGCTGGGCGAGGTCGAGCGCCGCGAAGGCGACCGGTTCGACGACGCGGCGGACATCTTCCGCGAGGTGGCGCTCGGCCAGGACTTCCCGGCGTTCCTGACGCTGCCGGCCTACGCGAAGTACCTCGCCGAGTCCGACTGATCCCCCGAGACCAACAAGGAGACGAACATGACCGCCTACCAGGACGACATCGAAGCCATCCAGGCGCTCAAGGAGCAGCACGGATCGAGCTGGGACGCCATCGACCCCGAGTCGGCCGCCCGCATGCGGGCGCAGAACCGGTTCCGCACCGGACTCGAGATCGCCCAGTACACGGCCGACATCATGCGCCGCGACATGGCCGAGTACGACGCCGACTCGTCGGTCTACACCCAGTCCCTCGGCGTGTGGCACGGCTTCATCGGGCAGCAGAAGCTGATCTCGATCAAGAAGCACCTCAAGAGCACGAACAAGCGCTACCTCTACCTGTCGGGGTGGATGGTCGCGGCGCTGCGGTCGGAGTTCGGCCCGCTGCCCGACCAGTCGATGCACGAGAAGACCGCGGTGCCGGCCCTCATCGAGGAGCTCTACACGTTCCTGCGCCAGGCCGACGCCCGCGAGCTGGACCTGCTCTTCACGCGGCTCGACGAGGCGCGTGCCGCCGGCGACGACACCGCGGTGGAGTTCATCCAGTCGCAGATCGACAACTACGAGACCCACGTGGTGCCGATCATCGCCGACATCGACGCCGGCTTCGGCAACCCCGAGGCCACGTACCTGCTCGCGAAGAAGATGATCGAGGCGGGCGCCTGCGCCATCCAGATCGAGAATCAGGTGTCGGACGAGAAGCAGTGCGGCCACCAGGACGGCAAGGTCACCGTCCCGCACGAGGACTTCATCGCCAAGCTCACCGCGGTGCGCTACGCCTTCCTCGAGCTGGGCATCGACAACGGCATCATCGTCGCCCGCACCGACTCGCTCGGCGCCGGACTCACGCAGAAGCTCGCCGTGACGCACCAGCCCGGCGACCTCGGGGACCAGTACAACTCGTTCCTGGACGTCGAGGAGATCTCGGACGCCGACCTCGGCAACGGCGACGTCGTCATCAAGCGCGACGGCAAGCTGCTGCGACCGAAGCGTCTCGCCAGCAACCTGTACCAGTTCCGCCCAGGAACCGGTGAGGAGCGCGTCGTGCTCGACTGCATCACGTCGCTGCGCAACGGCGCGGACCTGCTGTGGATCGAGACCGAGAAGCCGCACGTCGAGCAGATCGCCGGCATGGTCGACGCGATCCGCGAGGAGATCCCGAACGCGAAGCTCGTCTACAACAACAGCCCGTCGTTCAACTGGACGCTCAGCTTCCGCCAGCAGGCGTACGACCTGCTCGCCGAGCAGGGCGAGGATGTCTCGGCCTACGACCGCGGCGACCTGATGAGCGCGGCGTACGACGACACCGAGCTGGCGCGGCTGGCCGACGAGAAGATCCGCACGTTCCAGCGCGACGGCTCCGCCCGCGCCGGGATCTTCCACCACCTCATCACGCTCCCGACGTACCACACGGCCGCGCTGTCGACCGACAACCTCGCGAAGGGGTACTTCGGCGACGAGGGCATGCTCGCCTACGTGAAGGGCGTGCAGCGGCGCGAGATCCGCGAGGGCATCGCCACCGTCAGGCACCAGAACATGGCGGGAAGCGACATCGGCGACAACCACAAGGAGTACTTCGCCGGTGACGCCGCACTCAAGGCGGGCGGACAGCACAACACGATGAACCAGTTCAACTGAGGCCGCTGCCCTCGAACACCACGGATGCCTCGGACCGGCCGGTCCGAGGCATCCGTCGTTCTCAGCCGAGCAGGCCGCGCTCCATGGCCAGGGTCACGGCGCGGGTGCGATCGGCGACGCCGAGCTTCTCGAACACCTTGAGCAGGTGCGTCTTGACCGTCGACTCGCCGATCCCGAGCGCCACCGCCACCTGCTTGTTGCTGTGGCCGATGGCGACGAGCCTCAGCACGTCGAGCTCCCTCGCCGTCAGCACCGTCTCGGGCTCGGGACGCCGCATCCTCTCGACGAGCCGCACCGCCACCTGCGGCGACAGCGCCGACTGTCCCGCCGCGACAGACCGCACGCCCGCGACGATCTCGGCCTGCGGTGCAGCCTTGAGGAGGTACCCGGTCGCGCCGGCCTCGATCGCGGCGAGGATCTGGTCGTCGGACTCGTACGTCGTGAGGATCAGCACGCGCGGCGGCGGGTCGCCCGCCTCACCCGCGGCGATCCGCGCTGTCGCCGCGACGCCGTCGACGCTCGGCATGCGCAGGTCCATCAGGACGACGTCCGGACGCGTCGCGGCCGCGAGACGCACCGCTTCGTCGCCGTCGGATGCCTCGGCCACCACCTCGAAGCCGGGTTCGTCCGAGAGCAGACCGGCGAGGCCGGCGCGCACCACCGGGTGGTCGTCGGCGATGAGCAGCCTGATCATGCCCGGATTCCCTTCGTTCGCGGGGTGGGAGTCGTGGCGACGCCGGAAGGTTCGGGTGCGGCGGCGATCGGCGCCACACCGGGGAGGCGGTCCTCACGTCGGACAGGCGCAGGAAGCCGCACCGTCAGCGTCGCCCCCTCGCCCGCCGCAGACGAGACCTCGAGTGCGCCCCCGGCGAGCGCCACGCGCTCGCGCATGCCCTCCAGCCCGAAGCCGGTCCCCGGCAGCGACGGATCGAAGCCGCGCCCGTCGTCGCTCACGCGGAGGATCGCGGCACCATCCGGCTCGACCTCCACGCGCACCGTGACGCTCGCTGCGCCCGCGTGCTTCGTCACGTTCGACAGCGCTTCCTGCAAGCACCGCAGCAGCACGACCTGCGCCTCGCGATCGAGGTCGCCCGACACCCCGCCCGCCTCCAGCGCGATCCGCGCCGCGCCGTGGTCGCGGAAGCGCTCGACCAGCCGCTCCACCGCGGCGCCGAAGGCCGGCTCGGTGGGCACGGCCGCGGTGCGGGCCACGAGCGCGCGGGCCTCGGCGAGGGCGTCGCGCGCGACCTGCTCCACCGTCGCGATCGTCGCGGCGGCGGCATCCGACTGTCCTTCCTTCGACTGTCGGCCGGCGCGCTCCGCGAAGATCACCAGTCCTGCGAGCGTCTGGGCGAGGGTGTCATGGATGTCGCGGGCAAGGCGCTCCCGCTCCGCGGAGGCGCCGCGCTCCCGGCTCAGAGCCTCGACCTCGGTCTGCGCAGCCGTCAGCTCGGCGAGAAGGCGTTCTCGCTCCTCGCCGTACTCGGCGATGCGGGCGATCCACAGCCCGATGCCGATCGCGAATGCCAGGGAGAAGACGGCCGTGGTCCCGCCGGCGAGAAGAGAGTCCAGGTTCGCTCCGTAGCCGAAGCTCGCGCCGACGAACACGCTCGCCGCGATGACCGCGGAGCCACCGATCCCGCGTCGTCGGGAGTCGCCGATGACCCACACCAGCGGATACGCGAGGGTCTGGAGCATCGCCATGAAAGGGGCCGCGCCTGCACCGATCCCCGCCGCGACGGCCGCCACCGACAGGAACGCGGGATATCGCCACGCCGCGCGCGGCGGCTCGATGGCGTCGCGGCCGATGAGGGCGTAGCCCAGCACGAAGAGACCGATCGCGGCGAGCGCGATCGCGGTACGGGCGACGCTGGAAGGCGGGAAGAGGAAGATGAGCGCGATCGCGATGACTGCCGAGACGATCGACACGATCGCGTCCCACCCGCGTCTGGTCAGCATCGCTCCATCATCCCTTCACTCGACGCGCCGACCGGCCTCCGCAGACTCAGCGGAGGCCGATGCCGTCGGGCGGTGAGGTGTCCCACCGGCAGGCTACGCGGATGGCCGGATCCACCGGAAGGTGACGCGCGACAGCACGAGGCCGACGATCAGCCACACGGCGAGCGCGATCGCGACGCCCGCGAGGTTCCACTCGCCGTTCTGCTCGAGCGCCGCATAGGCGTCGGGCAGGAACACCGCGCGCATGCCCTGGGCCATCCACTTGAGGGGGAAGATCCCCGCCACGTTCTGCAGCCACTCGGGGAGCTGCGAGAACGTCAGGTACACACCCGAGACGAACTGCAGCGCCAGGGCGATCGGAACGACGACGGCGGTCGCGCTCTTGGCGGTGCGCGGCACGGACGACAGCGCGACGCCGAGGAGGGCCGATGTCGTGATGCCGAGGAGGAAGACCCACGCGAAGGTGGCCCACCGCGCCGGCTCGGTCGGAAGCTCCACACCCAGCACGGCCGAGGCGAACAGCAGCAGCAGCGCGGACTGCAGCACCCCTGTCACCAGCACCTGTCCGATCTTGCCGATGAAGTAGCTCACCGGCGACAGCGGCGTCCCGCCGAGGCGCTTGAGCATGCCGTCGGAGCGCTCGATCGCGATGTCCATGGCGAGGTTCTGGAACCCTGAGAGCAGCAGACCCGCCGCGATCATGCCGGGAAGGTAGAGCTCGGCCATCGAGATCGGAGGCACGTCGGGGGCTATCTGCACGTCCCCGTCCGACCCGAAGGCGACGCTGAACAGACCGAGCATGAAGATCGGGAAGAGGAAGGTGAAGAAGAGCGTGTCGCCCGAGCGGAAGTACTGCATCAGCTCGAACCTGGCTCGCCACACTCCCACGGCGACCAGATTGCGTCGCCGCGGACGGATACCGGCAGCCCGGGTCTTCTCGACCGTCGCGCTCATTGCACTGCTCCTCTCACGGCGGCCGCACCGGCGACCGGGTCGGAGGTCGTCCCGGCGACCAGCTCGAGGTACACGTCTTCGAGGCTGGGACGCACGATCTCGAGCTCGGCGGGCGTCTCCCCCAGGCGCTCGGCGAGGGCGGTCGCGAACGCGAACGGATCCGTTGATCGCTCGTGCCGCGGCATCCCGTCCTCCACCCACCGCACGATCGGAACCCGCGCGACCTCGCCACCGAACCCCGCCACCGCACCGATCGCCTGCAGACGACCGGAGGCGATCACGGCGACGCGGTCGGCGAGCTGTGCCGCCTCGTCGAGGTAGTGCGTCGTCAGCACGATGGTCGTGCCCTCGGCCTGCAACCGGCGGATGAGGTCCCAGAACTCGCGTCGCGCGTGCGGGTCGAAGCCGGTGGTGGGCTCGTCGAGGAACAGCAGTTCCGGACGCCCGATGATGCCGAGGGCGACGTCGACGCGCCGCTGCTGTCCGCCCGACAGCTTCGAGATGCGGGTCTTGGCCTGCGCCTCGAGTCCGACGGCCGCGATCACCTCGTCGACGTCGCGCGGGTCGGGGTAGAAGCCGGCGAACTGCCGCAGCTGCTCGCGCACGGTGACCATTCCGGACTGGCCGGTCGACTGGAGGACGATCCCGAGCCGCGCCTTGAAGTCGAGGCCGCCCGTGGCGGGATCGATGCCGAGGACCTCGACCTCGCCGCCCGAGCGGCGGCGGTACCCCTCCAGGATCTCGACGGTGGTCGACTTTCCGGCTCCGTTCGGTCCGAGCAGCGCGAAGGTCTCGCCGCGCTCGATCTCGAACGACACCCCGTCGACGACCGTGCGGTCGCCGTAGGTCTTGCGCAGGTTCCGCACCCGCACCGCTTGTGTCTGCATGACTCCAGCGTCGTGGCAGACGGATGCCGCAGCCAGCCGTCATCCGCAGGAGCGCCCATCCCCCATTCGGTGGATGGGCGTCATCCACCTGGCGCTGTCGCGCGGCCCCGCCTCGGGGTGGTCAGCGCACCGCGGACGCGGGCACAGGAGCGGCGCCGCCCTCGGCATCCGCCCGCTCCTCCGCGTGCAGCAGCCGCTGGCCGCGGATGCCGCCGGCCAGCGCCCAGGCGAGCAGCCATGCTCCCGAGCCGACCGTGATGATCGCCGCCGCCCGCAGCCCCGCCTCGGGGTCGAGCAGCAACACCAGGACCAGCAGCGACAGCAGCCCGCCGACGATCGCGCCGGTCGCGCCGATCAGTGTCAGCACGCACCCGCGCGCGAGCCACCAGGCGATGCCACCGGCGATGACGAGCACGATGGCGAGTACGACCGCTCCCCAGATCCAGGCGTCCACGAGGCACAGGTTATCGTGCGGTCGAGGCGGCGGGTAGTGCGCTCGCCATCCGGACGATCCGTCGCGCGCGCGGCGTTTCGTGCACAGTCGCGGGCCACGCGCACGCGATCGGCGGGCTGACCGCGGTGCGTGCGCCGACTACGCTCGAAGCGTGACAGAACGCGCACCGCTCTCCCGCAAGCTCTCCGCCATCGCCGAGTCCGCGACCCTCAAGGTCGATGCCAAGGCGAAGGCGCTGCAGGCCGCCGGCCGGCCCGTCATCTCCTACGCGGCCGGCGAGCCCGACTTCGCCACCCCGCAGTACATCGTGGATGCCGCAGCCGAGGCGCTGCGCGACCCCGCGAACTTCCGCTACACGCCGGCGGCGGGACTTCCCGTGCTGCGCGAGGCGATCGCCGGCAAGACGCTGCGGGACTCGGGACTCGAGGTCGACCCGTCGCAGATCATCGTCACCAACGGCGGCAAGCAGGCCGTCTACCAGGCCTTCCAGACCGTGGTGAACCCCGGCGACGAGGTGCTGCTGCCTGCACCGTACTGGACGACCTACCCCGAGGCGATCGCGCTGGCCGACGGCATCCCCGTCGAGGTGTTCGCCGGTGCCGAGCAGGACTACAAGGTGACCGTCGAGCAGCTCGAGGCCGCGCGCACCGACCGGACGACCGCGCTCGTCTTCGTGTCGCCGTCGAACCCGACCGGCTCGGTCTACACCCTCGAAGAGACCCAGGCGATCGGGCAGTGGGCCGTCGAGCACGGCATCTGGATCATCTCGGACGAGATCTACCAGAACCTCGTCTACGAAGGCACGCGCGCCGTGTCGATCGTGGAGGCGGTGCCGGAGGCGGCGGCGCAGACGATCCTCGTCAACGGCGTCGCGAAGACGTACGCGATGACCGGCTGGCGCCTGGGCTGGATGGTCGGCCCCAAGGACGCGATCAAGATCGCCGGCAACCTGCAGTCCCACCTCTGCTCGAACGTCAACAACATCGCGCAGCGCGCGGCGCTGGCGGCCCTCACCGGCCCGCAGCAGGAGGTCGAGCAGATGCGCCTGGCCTTCGACCGTCGCCGCCGCACGATCGTGACCGAGCTCGCCAAGATCGACGGCGTCGAGGTCCCCACGCCGCTGGGCGCGTTCTACGCTTACCCCGACGTGCGCGGACTGCTCGGCCGCGAGTGGGCGGGCGTCACCCCGACCACCTCGCTCGAGCTGGCCGACCTCATCCTCGAGAAGGCCGAGGTCGCCGTCGTCCCCGGTGAGGCGTTCGGGCCCTCGGGCTACCTGCGCCTGTCGTACGCGCTCGGCGACGACGCCCTCCTCGAAGGCATCCAGCGCATGCAGCGCCTCTTCACCGCCTGACCTGCCGCCGCGGTTTCAGAACGCGGATGCCTCGAGGAGAGGCATCCGCGTTCTGTGTTCTGCGCGACCGCCCCGGTCACCGGGCGAGCTGCCCGACCAGGGGTCAGAGCTCGACGTTCACCAGCACGGGCTCGGGCTGCAGGATCAGCCCGAACTCGGACTGCACACGGCCCTGGATGAACCGGGCCAGTTCGGCGAGCTCGGCCGCCGTCGCCTCTCCCCGGTTCGTCAGCGCCAGCGCGTGCTTGGTCGACAGACCCGCGCGGGAGCGAGGAAGCTTGAACCCCTTGCGCACCCCGGCGTGCTCGATGAGCCAGCCGGCGCTCACCTTCACGTCGGACTCGACGGTCGTGGGCGGCGGCACGTAGCCGTCGAACGTCGCCAGCGGGATGACCAGCACAGGGTCGAGGTCGGGGTGCACGGGCCAGCGCGGGCACTCGTCGGGGAGCGTGCGGGCGAAGGATGCCGACACCACGGCGTTCTGGAAGAACGATCCGGCGCTGTACGTGTCGGGGTCGTCGGGATCGAGCACCATGCCCTTGCTGCGACGGGTCTGGAGGATGCGATCGCGCACCCACGCGAGGGTCACCTCGTCGTCGGGTGCGAGGCGCAGCGCCGAGCGCAGCTGGTCGCCCGCGATGCGGCGTGCGCCCTGCCCGATCTCCGGAAGGTCCAGCGTCACCGTCAGGATGACCGCGCGACGCGCGGGCACCGAGCCGTAGTGGTGCTTCAGCACCGACGTGCGGAAGCCGAGCCCGAGTTCGGCGGCCGGCACCGTGGAGAGCTCGCCGGTCGACTCGTCCAGGAGCTCGACCTCGCTGAGGGTCTGCACGATCTCCTGGCCGTACGCGCCGATGTTCTGCACCGGCGCTGCGCCGACGGTCCCGGGGATGCCGGACATCGCTTCGACGCCGCCGAGGCCCTCCGACACCGCGTACGCGACGAGGTGGTCCCAGTCGTGACCCGCCTGCACCTTGAGGCGCACCCGTCCGGGCAGGGGCGACGGCATCCGCTCGATGCCCTTCGTGAGCACACGCACGACGGTGCCCTCGAACGGCTCGTCGCCGACGAACAGGTTCGACCCGCCGCCGAGCACGAGCCACTCGTCGCCCGAGGCCCACACGTCGCGGAGTGCCGCGACGAGCTCCTCGGCGGTGGTGGCATCGATCATGCGCTCGGGGACGCCGCCGGTGCGCAGCGTCGTGAGCCGCGACAGCGGGATCGGAGTGACGTCGGGCATGCGTCAGGCGGTCCGGACGCGCACCTGCGCCTTGACGAGCACGGTCGCGCCGTCGTACGACACGGTGAGGTCGATGCGGGCGGACTCCTCGTCGACGGCGCCGACCTTGGCGACGACGGTCACGTCGGCGCCGGTCTCGAGGTCGACGACGACCGGCTTGGTGAAGCGCACGCCGTACTCGAGGATGCGACCGGTGTCGCCGATCCAGGGCTCGAGCGTGCCCACGGCCAGGCCCATGGTGAGCATGCCGTGCGCGAGGACGCCCGGCAGCCCGACGGCGGCGGCGACGTCGTCGCGGTAGTGGATGGCGTTGAAGTCGCCGGATGCCCCGGCGTAGCGCACCAGCGACTCGCGGGTCAGGTGCACGGTGCGCTCGGCGACGACGTCGCCGACGGTCAGGTTCTCGAGCGCGCTCACTGGTCGCCCTCCCCCACGAGCAGGACCGACGTCGTGGTGACGACGTGGTCGCCCGCGGCATCCCTGATCTCGGACTCGCTGGTCACCATGGCGGCCGCACCCATCGCACGGATGCCGGTGACCGACAGCTTCGCGGTCAGCTCGTCGCCCGCGACGATCGGCCGCGAGTAGCGGAACTTCTGCTCGGCGTGCAGCACGTTCTGAAGGACGATGCCCGAGTCGGGCTCGCCCAGCAGCTGCTGCAGCGTGGCGTCGGTCACGACGATCGCGAAGGTCGGCGGCGCGACGACGTCGGCGTAGCCGAGCGCCTGGGCTGCGGAGGGGTCCACGTGCTGCGGGTCGTCGGCGAAGACGGCACGCGCGAACTCGCGCACCTTCTCGCGACCCACGAGGTAGGGGGCCGTCGGCGGGAAGTCGCGTCCGACGAGCTCGGGGTTCACTGGCACCAGGCCATCCTACCGAGCGGGATCCGCGGCCCCCGCGGCGCGAGGACGCCCGCGCCACGCCCGCATGCCCATCTGGACCGCGATGAACACGAGGTACGCCGCGAACAGCATGTTGCCGACGAAGGGGTCGACCAGGGTCGCCGCCCACGCGCCGAGCGCGGTCGTCGTGCAGGCCGCGAGGCCGATGACAGCGGCCGCGACGAGATCGACGTTGCGACGCCTCACGTTGCCGATCGTGCCCGAGACCGCGGTCGGGATCATCATGAGCAGCGACGTGCCCTTGGCGACGAGGTCGCTCGTGCCGAACAGCACCATCAGCGCGGGGACGACGATGATCCCGCCACCGACACCGATGAGGCCGGAGAGGATGCCGGTGCCCACGCCGAGCACGACCAGCAGCACGCCGCTCAGCCAGGTGAGGGCTAGTTCCGCGTCACGCGAGGGGACCACCACGAACAGGCTCACGATCACCGCGACGAGGAACCCGACGAACGCCCACCGCAGCACCGTCTGCGAGATGCGCGGCAGCATCCACGTGCCGATCTGAGCACCGACGACGGCGCCCGCCGCCAGCAGCAGCGCCGGGATCCAGGCCACCGAGCCGTGGACCGCGTACGAGATCACCCCGACGGTCGCGGTCGGGACGATCGCCGCGAGCGAGGTGCCCGCGGCCAGACGCTGGTCGAAATGGAGGAACAGCACGAGGAACGGCACGATGACGGTGCCGCCGCCCACGCCGAACAGACCGGACAGGACGCCCGCGAGCAGACCGATCCCCACGCAGGTGAGGAGGAACCGGGCGTCGTGAGGGCGGGAGAGTGCGGGGTCGCTCATCCTCAATACACGTCGTCGATCACCCAGGCGCCGCCGGAGCTGATCACGGTGTAGTGATAGACCTCGGAGTTCTGCACCGGGTCGATCTTGTCGCCGTTCTCGTCGACGAGCCCGGTGTAGGTCTCGTTCGTCGTGACCGTGATCTCGTCGCCGACGGTCTCGACATCGGTGACGTGGACCTCGTAGTCGTCGACGCTGTCGTCGAACACCTCGGCCTGCGACTCGAAGTCGGCGCAGTCGGTGAACCCGTTCGCGTCGCGGAACGACGACGTGGTCGACGCCGTCAGATCGTCGCAGTCGCCGTCCTGCCAGGCGTCGTCGTAGAGCTCGACGGCGGCGACGGCGGCCTGCTCGTCGGAGGACTGCGCCCCGCCGTTCGCGCCGGAGAAGTTGAGGATCGCGAGCGGGATGAGCACCGCGGCCGCGATGACGATGCCGAGCAGCACCACGCCGAGCACGACCCACACGATCCACAGCTTGGACTTGCGGGGCTCGGTCGCCGCGACGAAGGCCCCGCCCGGGTAGGCGCCCTGCGGGTAGCCCGCGACGGGGTACCCCTGCTGGGGGTGCTCCTGGACGGCGGGGTAGGCCTGCTGGTCGGGGTGGGACGCCGGCTCACCGGAGACCGGCGTCGACGGGTACACCGGGAACGCTGCCGGCGTCGCTGCCGGCACGACCTCCGCCCGGGGCGCCACGGCCGCGGCGGGCGCGGGCTCCTGCTGTGCGAGCCCGAGCTGGCCGGCGACGATCTCGGCTTCGGTGGGCGCCTCGGACGGCTCGGGGTCGGGCTGGGCGACGTGCTCGGTCCACTGGGCGCCGTCCCACCAGCGCAACGCGCCGTGACCGTCGTCGTACCAGCCGGGAGGAGTCGTCGTCATGCTCAAACCCTATCCCCGCCGCGGGGAGAGCGGTGGCCGAGGGCAGCGCCCCGGGCCACCGCCTCCTGCGGAACTCAGCGCTCCAGCACCGCGCGGGCGCTGCGCTCCGGCGTGAGGTCGAGCCGGCGCAGCAGCTGTGCGTTCAGCGCGACCACCACGGTCGACAGCGACATCAGGATCGCGCCCACCGACATCGGCAGCACGAACCCGATCGGGGCGAGCACTCCGGCCGCCAGCGGCACGGAGATGAGGTTGTACCCCGCGGCCCACCACAGGTTCTGGGTCATCTTGCGGTAGCTCGCGCGCGAGAGCTCGATGACCGACAGCACGGAACGCGGGTCGCTCGAGGCGAGGATCACCCCGGCCGAGCCGATCGCGACATCCGTTCCGGCGCCGATGGCGATGCCGACGTCGGCACGGGCGAGCGCGGGCGCGTCGTTGACGCCGTCGCCGACCATCGCGACCTTGAGGCCCTCGCTCTGCAGCTCGGCGACCTTGCGCTCCTTGTCTTCGGGACGCACACCGGCGAACACGCGACGGATGCCGAGGGCCTCCGCGACCGACCGAGCGACGGGTTCGGCATCCCCCGTGATCATGACCACCTCGACGCCCAGCTTGTGCAGCGCGTCGACCGCCTCGCGCGATTCCGGCCGGATCTCGTCGGCCAGCGCCAGCCCGCCGACGACGACGCCGTCGCGCACGACATGGAGGACGATCGAGCCCTGGTCGCGCCACTGCTCCGCCGCGGGGACGGACGCGCCGACCTCCTCGAGCAGGCGCGGTCCGCCCACGCGGACCACCCGCCCCTCGACCGTCGCCGTCACGCCGACCGCGGGCGAGGACTGGAATCCGGTCGCGGCGGCCGTCGTGAGGCCCCGCTCCTGGGCGGCGCGGACGATCGCCCGCGCCAGCGGGTGCTCGCTGTCGGCCTCGGCCGAGGCGGCGAGCGCCAGCACGCCGTCGGCGTCGAGGTCGGCGACCGCGGCGATGTCGACGACCGTCGGCTCGCCCTTGGTGAGAGTGCCGGTCTTGTCGAACAGCACGGCTCCGATGGTGCGCATGCTCTCCAGCGCCAGCCGGTCCTTGATGAGCACGCCGCCGCGCGCGGCCCGCTCGGTCGCGATCGACACCACCAGAGGGATCGCGAGACCCAGCGCGTGGGGGCAGGCGATCACGAGGACCGTGATCGTGCGGATGACGGCATCGTCCGGCATCCCGATCGCACTCCAGACGATCGCGGTGATCGCCGCGGCGCCGAGCGCGAACCAGAACAGCCACCCCGCTGCGCGATCGGCCAGGCGCTGCGCCCGGGACGTCGAGCTCTGCGCCTCGGCGACCAGCCGCTGGATGCCGGCGAGCGTGGTGTCGTCGCCGGTCGCGATGACCTGGACCCGCAGCCCGGAGTCGGTCGCGACGGTACCCGCGGTGACCTGGTCGCCGACCGTGCGGGCGACCGGACGGGACTCGCCGGTGACCATCGACTCGTCCATGTCGGCGCCGCCGTCGACGATGCGCCCGTCGGCGGGCACGCTGCCGCCGGGACGGACGACGACGACATCCCCCACGCGGAGCTCCGACGGCGAGACGGCCACGATGCGGTCGCCCTCGACGCGCTCCGCCTCGTCGGGCAGCAGCGCCGCCAGGGAATCGAGTGCGGAGGTGGTCTGCGCCAGCGAGCGCATCTCGATCCAGTGGCCGAGCAGCATGATGACGATCAGGAGGGCCAGCTCCCACCAGAACTCCAGTTCGTGGTGCAGCAGGCCCAGGCTCGCGCCCCAGGAGGCGAAGAACGCCACGGTGATCGCCAGGCCGATCAGCAGCATCATGCCGGGCTTGCGGGTGCGCAGCTCCGACACGGCACCCGTCAGGAACGGCCAGCCGCCCCAGAAGTACATGACCGTGCCGAGCAACGGCGAGATCCAGCGGACCCAGGGCGCGTCCGGGAGCGAGTAGCCGAGGACCATCGCGAACATGCCCGAGAACGCGACGACGGGCACCGCCAGCACCAGGTTGATCCAGAACAGGCGGCGGAACCGGGCGACGTGGTCGGCTCCGTGGCCGGCGTGCCCTCCGTGACCCGCGTGGGCGTCGTGACCTGCGTGGGCGTCGGTCGCAGACACCGCGGCGTGGTCATGTCCCGCGTGGTCGTGCGCCGAGTGGTCGTGAGCGGAGTGATCGTGCGTCGCGGGCTGCGTCATCGTGGGGACGCCGGCACCGTCTGCCCCGCCGTGGGCGTGTGCGGAACGGTCGTGTCCGCCGTGCGCGTCAGGATCGTGGGAGGTGTGATGCCCGTGGGCCGGGTGCTCGGCCGGGGCGGGCGGCGTCTGCCCATCGGCCGCCACGGTGCCGTGGTCGTGGTCGCGGTGCGGGTCGGTCACGATGTCTCCTCGATCATGGGGATGCTTCCGTTATACCCCCTAGGGGTATCATCGTCAACGCCGCGGCCGATGTCGTATTCCCGGCTCCACGGATGTCGGCGGTTCCGGCGACACTGGTTCGCATCGGGGATCGCACGAGGGAGCGCGAGATGGACATCATTCTGGTCGCAGGCCTGTGGATGGGCGGATGGGCCTGGTACGAGGTCGCGCCGGCGCTGGAGGGTGCCGGCCACCGCGCCATCCCCCTCACGCTCCCCGGCATCGAATCCGCCGAGGCCGATCGTTCCGGGATCACCCTCGCCGACCACGTCGCCGCGGTCGTCGCCGCGATCGACGCTGCGCCGGGAGAGCAGGTCGTGCTCGTCGGGCATTCCGCGGGCGCCGGGGTCGTCTACGCGGCCGCCGACGCGCGCCCCGATCGGGTGGCGCGGCTAGTCCTCGTCGGCGGTTTCCCGACGCCCGACGGCGCGCCGCTGCTGAACGGGTACGACCCGCAGGGCGCCGACCTGCCGCTGCCGGACTGGGACGATTTCGACGAGGCCGACCTCCGCGACCTGGGCGACGGCGGCATGGCCGCGTTCCGGGCGCACGCGGTGCCTTCACCCGCCGGCGTGGTCACCGGCATCCAGCGGCTGCGCGACCAGCGGCGCCTCGACATCCCGGTGACCGCCGTCGCCACCGAGTACACGGTCGCCGACCTGCGCGGCTGGATGGAGGAGGGCGCGGCGCCCGTCCAGGAGTTCACGAGGTTGCACCACGTGACGTTCGTCGACCTGCCCACCGGGCACTGGCCGCAGCTCACCCGGCCCCAGCAGCTCGCGCGCATCATCCTGGCCCAGCCGCCGCTCGGCGACGGCGCGATCGAGCCGGAGGTCGAGGCGATCAGTGCGCGCGAGTTCCACGCGTCCGATGGCGTCGAGGACTGGCGCGTCCTGTACTGGGGCGCCCACGCCTTCTTCCGCGCCACCTCGCTCGCCCACGGCGCGCGACTGGTCGCCGAGGTCGTCGCGATCGCCCAGACCCTCGACCACTTCCCCGACGTCGACCTGCGCCCCGAGGGCGTGTTCGTCAAGACCTTCAGCCGCCGCGACGGCGCGGTGAGCAGAGTGGATGCCGAGCTCGCGGCATCCGTCTCCCTGGCGGCCCGGAGGCTGGGCCTCGAGCCCGACCCGTCGGTGCTCACGGTCGTGGGCATCGCGGTGGCCGAGGGCCCCGGCGCGCATACCCGCCCGTTCTGGGCAGCGGCGCTCGGCTACGACCCGCTGGGCGGCGAGGATGCCGTGGACCCGCTGCGGCGCAATCCGCACGTGTGGTTCCACCCGCTCGATCCGCCGAAGCCGGAGCGCGGCCGCACCCACATCGACATCTCGGTGCCGCGAGATCAGGTCGAGGCGCGGGTGGCCGCGGCGCTCGCGGCGGGCGGGCGGATGGCGGACGACTCCCACGCCCCCGAGTGGTGGACGCTCACCTCGCCCGACAACCACGGCGTCGACATCGCCGCGTGGACCGACGACACCGCATCCACCGACTGAGGGGCAGCCGTCAGACCGGGGCGACACGCCCGGAAGGCCGCCGCAGGCGGCCTGATGACAGACCGCCTGGGGAGGTCTAGTGTGTGCGCCATGACGACGCCGTCTCCGGGATGGTACGACGACGGTCATGGGGAGACGCGCTGGTGGGACGGCGCAGCATGGACGGCACAGGTCCAGCCGAATGGTGGCACCCCGCGACCGGATGCCGGCACGCCCCCGCGCTCCTCGCGCACCTGGATCGCCTGGGCCGTCGGCGGCTCCGCCGCGGCGGTCATCCTCATCGTCGCCACCGCCTTGACGGCACCGGTGATCGTCTCGCAAATGGTCGCAAACGGCGTGTCCGCGCACCCACGGAGCACTTCCTCACCACACGGAACCCCGCAGTCGCAGGTCAGCGACGAGCAGGCGGCGCGCGACACGGTGAAGGCGTACGCGGATGTGTTCCTCACCGGGGACTGCGACCTCTTCCTCGAGACGACGACCGCGGACTTCCGGCAGGCCATCGGAGTGCAGGACTGCGCCACCTTCGAGGAGGTGTCGAGCCTGGCGAGCGAGCGGGCGGAGCACCCCGTGGTCACGCTCGAGGACACCGAGTCCGACGGCGACGGCATCATCGTCTCGGTGGTGCAGTCCTTCACGAGCAACTACGACACCGACGGAGAGCTCGCGCCCGGGCCCATCGACTACGAGGAGCATCTCGAGTATCGCGTGATCCAGACCGACGACGGCTGGGTCATCGACAACCTCCGTGATGGGGCGACGCCGACGACCTCCGACGAGCAGGCGGCCCTGGACGCGGTCGAGCGCTACAACGACGCGTGGCTGAGCGCGGACTGCGATCCCTTCTTCGCCACGACGACCGACCACCTCCGTGTCGACCTCGACATCACGAGCTGCGCGGCCTTCACGGACCACGCCACGTCGTTCACGCTCGGAACGGAGAACTACCGGACGGTCTACCGCAACGTCGAGACCGTGGACGACACGATCGTGGTCGAGACGACGGAGACGTTCATGAGCACCTACGACGAGAACGGCGAGGAGACGGCGGAGCCGCAGTTCTACCAGTACCGCTACGAATACGACGTGGTTCCGACGGACGGCGGCTGGAGCATCGACGCCGCCTACGACGACTGATCCCGGCGCTATCGCACCATCCGCGCGTCGATGATCCGGGGCGCGGCGCCATCCGCCTGCTCGACGCCGTCGAATTCGAACCGGTTGCGCCGGTAGAACGCGATGGCGCGGGGGTTGTCCTTCGCGACCCACAGCACCGCCGGGTCGTCGCCCAGCACGGCGTCCAGGAGCGCCTGGCCCGCGCCCGCACCGTGATGCGCGGCGCTGAGGTACAGCATGTACAGCTGCCGGTCGCGCGGCGCCTCGTCTGCGAGGGGACCGATCGGATGCCCCGACACCGCGAACCCGATGATGCGCCCCTCCTGCTCGGCGACGCGCGCGATCAGGTCGTCTCGGGGTTCCGCGACGATGTGCTGCCACATCCGTTGCCGCCCCTGGACGAACTCGTCGTCGAAGAAACCGTCAGGCAGCAGGTGCGTGTACGTCTCACGCCAGGTCGCCACGTGGAGATCCGCGATCTCACGGGCATCGGCCGGCTCCGGCGCGCGCACGGTGAACGTCATCCCGACATCCTGCCATCGCGCGCACTGCGGGGCGGCTGCCTGGCCGCCGTCCGTCACCGCGGCGCGCCGAATGCCGTGAGGAAGGCGTCGCGGAACGCGTCCATCCGCCACACCGGGGCGGCGTCGCCGGGGTGCAGCCCCGGCTGCCACGCCCACGGCGCGATGGCGTCGAAGACGGCGGGGTCCTTGGCGATGATGCTGATCGGCACGTCATGACCGGCATCCGCTCCGCTCACGATCGTGGCGGGCTGGTGGTCGCCGAGGACGATCACCACGAGGTTCGGGTCGTCGACGTTCTGGAGGAACGAGAACAGCGAGCCGAGGGAGTACTCGACCGACATCCCGTAGTACTTCTGCACGGTGCGCGGGTCGTCCCACACCACGCTGGCCGGCTCGCTGCGGGCCGGCTGGTCGGCGTATATCGAGCCGTCGCCGATCCGCTCCCACGGCACCAGCGTGGGAAGCGGCGCCCACGGCGTGTGCGACGACACCAGGTCGATCTCGGCCATGACCGGCTGGTGTGCACCGGCGAGCTCGCGGTCGGCGAAGTGCTTCAGCGTGTACTGGTCGGGGATGCGCGCGTACCCGAACCTCGGCCCGCGATACCCGACATCGGTCGCGTTCAGGAGCGTGTCGTAGTGGTAGAACGACGTGCCGACCGGCCAGGGCTTGGTGTTCGACGGCACGTCGGCCACCGTCCGCCACCCGGCGCGGTGGAACGCCTCCGCGAGGGTCAGCCGGTCGCTGGCGACGACCTGCCCGTAGACGGATTGCGCGTCGATCCAGATGCCGGTCTGGAACGTCGAGTGGGCGAGCCAGCTCACGCCGCCGAACGTCGGCGAGGTCAGCCACGCACTCTGCGTGCGGTAGCCGTCGGCGGCGAGCGCCGCATCGCCGTCCTGCAGCACCGAGGCCACGCCCCGCGAGAAGCTCGTGCCCTCCAGCGCGACCCGCCCGTAACTCTCGACGAACGCGATCACCACATCCTTGCCGCGCAGCGCGGTGAGCAGTTGCGACGAGGGGACGTCGGCGAACGGATCGTCGCGGATGGCGCGCGCCACGGCCGCCTGCCGCTGGAGGGTGGTGACCGCTCGCGAGACGGCCGAGCCGATGGAACCGGTGGATGCCGCGGCCGCGACCGGATCCGCGACGCTCAGCGGCGGCGCGATCGCGGCCGCCACGATCCATGCCGCGGTCGCGGCGCTCAGCACGATCCGGCCGCGCGACCGCCGGCGCAGCAGCGCGTCGGTGCGCAGCGCCGACCACGCGAGCGCGACGCACATCCCCACGATGACCAGGACGATCCCCGTCAGCAGCGCGTTCGCCGCGCCGGCGCCGATCGAGGAGACGACGACCCCGAACGCATCCCCGAGCTGCGGCCAGTCGAGCGCCACGAAGTGGGTGCCGAGCGTGAGACGGTACCCGAGGTCGATCGCGGCGAGCACGACGGCGACCCCGACGAACACGCCGAACAGCCCCGCGAGCATCAGCCGAGGGATCCGCCACGGCACCAGGGCCAGCAGCAGCAGGATGACCAGCGACTCGACCGGCAGCCGCACCAGCCCTGACGCCGAGCCGGTGGCGAGCACGCCGGGGACGAGCGGGACCATGACGAGCACCGCGATCGCCGCGACGGTCGCGAGCCGGCCCCGCCACCCGGAAGCGGCCCGCTCCCTCGGGGCCGGCGCGATCACCGGGCGCTCCTCGGTCACGGCACCGGGGCGGAGGCGGCCGTGCGCCCGGCGCCGGTGGCCGGCCCGTCTGCGTCAAGCGTGCCGAACCGCTCCGACAGGGCGTACCGCAGCAGCACCACATCGCCGATCTGGCACGCCTCCGCGAGCCGCGCGCGCCGCGAGGCGGTCCACGGGAAGGCTCCCGGCCCGACGGCACGGGGAGCCCCGGTCTCGCCGACGAAGAACGGGGCGACGACCAGGTGCAGCTCGTCGACGAGATCCGCCTCCAGGAACTGGGTGAGAACCTTGCCCCCGCCCTCGACCATGAGCCGGCGCACGCCGCGCCGCCCGAGGTCGTCCAGGAGCGCGGCCATCGTGACGCAGTCGCCGAGCCCGACGACGACGGCACGCTCGCCCAGCCGGGCCTGCAGAGCGCTCTCGCGGGCCTGCGGGCAGTAGACGATCCGCGGCGCGTCGCCCGTCGTGAAGAACGCGGCATCGGGAGAGAGCTCGCCCGAGGCGGTGACGGTGACCTTCACGGGCGAGTCGCGCAGCCCCGAGGACACCCGGTTCGCGCGGCGCCGGGCATCCCGCACCAGCAGACGCGGGTCGTCGCGACGCACGGTCGAGGCGCCCACCATGATCGCGTCGTTCTGCGCGCGCACCCCGTCGACGCGGTCGAGGTCGGAGGCGTTGGACATCGCCAGCCGGCGCGGCTCGGCGCTGTCGAGATAGCCGTCGATCGACATCGCGCAGCTGAGTGTCACGTAGGGTCGCTCGCTCATGCGGATCTCCTCCCCCCGATGATGCTCCTCCGGTGCGGCCAGCGGAAGCGGTCGCCGAGCAGCGCGAAGGCGCCCGGAGCGACCGCGACGAGGGTCAGCACCCCGAACGCGGTGGAGACCGCGACCCCCGCACCGGCGCCGAGCCCGACGAGCGCGAAGGCCGATGCGCTCACGGCCTCACGCGGTCCCCACCCGCCGACGTTGACGGGGATCGCCGCGGCCCCGAGCACCACGAGGGCGACGAGCCCGAGCTCTCGCGGGCCGGCGGACACCCCGGCGGCGAACCCCGCGACGATGAAGGTCGCCGCATGCGCCGCCACGACCACGACGGACGCGGCCGCGATGCCGAGCACCGTGAGCGGCCGGGCGAGCAGAGGGCGCAGCATCCGGTATTCGCGGACGATCGCGGCGCGGCCCCGGCGGCTGATCGCGAGGATCCCCACCGTCAGGACCGCGACCGCCGCCAACGCCGCGCCGATGCCGGCGAGCGGCGCGAGGGGCGAGGCGACGCCGGCGGCGAGCAGGATGACGAGGGTCAGCGCGACCTGAACGAGCTGGCCGGCGACGCGCTCGGCCGCGACGGCGCGCGCGGCCAGACCGAGGCGGTCCTGCTGCCGTCCCTGGTCGTACGCGCGGTGGACGTCTCCGATGACGCCTCCCGGAAGCACGCTGTTGAGGAACTGGGAGCGGTAGTAGGCGGTGAACGCCGTGCTCCACGCCAACGGCAGCCCGAACCCCGCCGACACGATCCGCCATCGCCAGGCCGCGGCGGCGGTGGCCACCGCGGCGAGCGCGACGGCGCCGAGGATGGCCTGCGGCGAGACGGCGGCGATCCCGCGCAGGAACGGCCCGACGCCGACCACGAGCGCTGTCGCCACGACGACCGCGACGCCGGCGGCGATGCGCACCGCCGTGCGCGCCCGCGGAGGGATGCGGTTCAGCGCGGCCATGCGAGGACGTCCTCGTGCCCCACGACGACCTCGAGCAGCCCCGCGGTCGCCTGCACGCGGCGGCGCTGGAGGTAGGCGTCGGCGGCGGCGGCGAGCTCCGGCCGTTGCTCGACCGCGGCGCCGACCCACCCGTCGAGCCATTCGGCGATGAGGGGCGCGTCCGCTCCGCCGAGCAGCCACGGCGTCGGAGCGGTGCGCACGTTCCAGCCCGCGTCGGCGAACAGGCCCGAGATCACGGCGACCGCGTCGGGCCCCAGCATCCGCCGCCCCTGAGCGTCGCGGCGCTGGTGGTCGTCGAACGCGGCGCCGATCGCCCGCTCGAGGTCGGCCTCGGCCTCCAGCGGCGGTGCCAGCCGCACTCCCCCGGTCACGCTGAGGCTGAACAGGGCCGGCGCCCCGGCCGCCACGCACGCCGCGACGATGCGCGCCGCCTCGTCGCGCGTGAGCACGTCCAGCAGAGCGGATGCCGTCACCAGCGACGCACCGCGGAACGCGTCGACCGGCAGCTCACCGAGGTGCGCCACGCGCACCTCCGTGTCGACCGGTCGCCCGGCACCGTCGACGGCCGACCGGAGATCGAGATGCGCGAGGATGCCGGCATCCCCGTCGTGCAGCACCCACCGCTGCGGACCGGGCAGTCGCGGCGCGAGCCACCGCGCCATCGCGCCCGTGCCCGCGCCGAGGTCATGGACGACGACCGGGCCGGTGGGCAGCATCCGCCGGGCATCGTCCGCGAGCTCGCCCGAGCGGGCGGCATCGTCGGCGGGCGCGCGCAGGGCGAGCCAGTCGGGAGTGGCGGTGGAGATCCCGGTCATGCCGCCTCCAACGCCCGGGCGACGCGCGTCACCGTGTCGGACCACCGCGGCAGGCGGGCACGGGCGCCGAGCGCCCCGCGTCGCAGCCGCGCACGGAGGGCGGGGTCGGTCATCCACGCGTCCATCGCGTCGGCGAGTGCGCCGGGGTCGTCGGGACGCACCAGGATCGCGCCCCCGCCCGCGACGGTGTCGGGGATCCCACCGACGTGCGTGCCGATGACGGGGATGCCGCGCGCCCGCGCGTCGGCGATCGCCATGCCGGCGCTCTCCACGCGCGACGGCGCGATGAGCACGGCGGTGCGGCGATAGGCGTCGCCGAGGTCCGACCCGCCCAGCACGCCGGTCAGCCGCACCCGGCCGCCGAACGCGCCGGCGCCACGGGCGATGGTCGTCGCGAAATCGCGGAACTGCTCCGCCGAGCCGACGATCGAGCATGTCCAGTCGGCGCGCGGCAGCCGCGCAAGCGCGGCGAGCAGCGTGTCCTGTCCTTTGTGCGGGGCGACCACCCCCACGCACAGCAGATTGCGCTCGTCCTGCGCGCGCACGACCGGCGTCGCCTCGCGCACGCCCGGGGCGGCCACGGTCACGCGGTCGGCGCCGGCCAGACCTCGCCGCGCGAGCTCGCCTGCGGTCCAGCGGCTCGTCACGACGACGCGGCTCGCGCACGCGAGGACGCGTCGCTCGGCCTCGACGGCGTCCGCCGGCGCGTCCGGGAACGCCGCGACGACCATGTGGGCGAGCACGACGACCCGCACCCGGGCCGCCGCCTCCTCGAGCTCGGCGGCCGCCCACCCCGCGGTCAGTCCGTCCACGAGCACGAGCGACCCTGCGGGGGCGGTGGACAGAGCGGATGCCGCCTCCCGGCGCCCCGTCGCCTCCACCGTCGACACGTCCCAGCCGCGCCGTCGCAGGCCGTCCCGCACATGCCGGTCGTAGACGTTGCCGCCGCTGACGCGCTGCGGATCGTCGACCCCTGCGGGGACGATCAGCCGTACGGCGGGCCGGGTGGTCACAACGCCACCTCGTACGAGGCCCAGGCGACGTGCGACTCGTGCAGTGTGATCGCCACGCCGGTGAGGTCGGTGCGCCCGGCCGCGCCCTCGCGGATGCGGGCGGCCAGCCGGTCGCCGATGATCTGACAAAGCCGTTCGGTGGTGGTGTTCACGCCCTGCAGGTCGGGCTCGTCGTCGAGATTGCGGTAGGTCAGTCCGCCGACGATCTCGCGGACCGCCTCGCCCGCCCAGCCGAAGTCGACCACGACGCCGTCGTCGTCCAGGGTGTCGGCGTGGAACGTCGCGTCGACGACGTAGGTCGCGCCGTGCAGGCGCTGCGCCGGCCCGAACACCTCGCCGCGCAGGCTGTGGGCGATCATCAGGTGGTCGCGTACGGTCAGGCTGAAGCTCATCGCGCAGTCCAATCGATCGTGTGGCAGAGATCGCCGGCGGTGCCGTCGGCCAGGGCGGCGGTGACGGCGGGCAGCTCCCGCCAGGTCGAGACGCCGCCGAGCAGGGCGTCGAACACCGGGTCTTCGAGCAGACGCAGCGCCAGGGCGCGCCGGTCCGCTGTGGTGCGGCGCGCGCGCCGGCTCGCGGCGACCTCGCCGACCTGACTCGCGCGGATGCCGAGGCGCCGCGAGTGGAAGTCCGCGCCCAGTTCGAGAGGCACGGCGCGGGCGCCGTACCAGCTCGCGACGATCACCTCGCCGTCGGTGGGGGCCGCACGCAGCGCGCACTGCAAGCCGCTGCCGCTGCCGCTGGCCTCGACGACGACGTCGGCATCGAGGGGCACCGCGGAGGGATCGGCGAAGGCCACCCCGAGAGCCTCAGCGACGGCCGCCTTGCCGGTGTCGATGTCGACCAGGGTCACCTCGACGCCCGGGATGCCGCGCGCCACCCCGGCGATCGCGCACCCGATCATGCCGGCCCCGACGACCACGACGCGATCGCCCACGCGAGGTGCGGCGTCCCACAGCACGTTCACCGCGGTCTCGACGGCGCCGGCGAGCACCGCGCGGCGCGGGGTGACGGCATCCGGCACCGGCGTCAGCGCCGCGGCCGGCACGACGAACCTCGACTGGTGCGGGTACAGCGCGAACACCGTGCGACCGTGCAGCGCGGCGGGACCGTCCTCGACCACGCCGACGTTGAGGTAGCCGTACTTCACGGGGAAAGGGAACCGCCCGTCCTGGAAGGGCGCCCGCATGCGGTCCCACTCCGATTCGGGGACCTCGCCGCGCGCGACGAGCGTCTCGGTCCCCCGGCTCACGCCGGTCCACAGCGTGCGGACGGCGGCCTCGCCCTCCGCCGGCGCGGGAAGGCGCTCCTGCCGGAACTCGCCGCGCCCGGGGCCGACAGTCCACCAGCCGATCGCGGCGTCCGGCGCATCGGGATGAACCGGGGCGGGTGTCTGCGTCGTGTCCCTGGTGACCGCCATGAGGAGAACACGGAGTGCGGATGGCGAAAGTTCAGTGGATGCCGTGGTGGTGGGTCGCGGGCGGACTGGTCGGGATGCTCGCGATCGCCGCCGTCACGCCCCTGCCGCCGGCGGCAGGGGCGGCGGGCGCCGCGTATCTCGTCGTCTCTTCGCTGCTGCTGTCGATCGGCCTCCGCCGCCGCCGCGCGGACCGCTTCGGCGCGGCGAACGCGGTGACGGCGACCCGGTCGATGCTCGTCGGGCTCGTCACGGCGCTGGTCGCGGCATCCTTCATCGCGATCACCTCGACGCCCCTGCTGGTCACGATCGTGGTGTGCGCGCTGCTCCTGGACGGCGTGGACGGCTACGTCGCCCGCCGCACCGGAAGCGTGAGCGAGCTGGGCGCCCGCTTCGACATGGAGGTCGACGCGTTCCTGCTCCTCGTGCTGTGCGTGTACGACGCGCGATTCGTCGGCTGGTGGGTGCTCACGATCGGCCTCATGCGCTACGCCTTCGTCGCGGCGGGGTGGGTGCTGCCGTGGATGCGCGCCGCGCTGCCGTTCCGGTACTGGCGCAAGGTGGTCACCGCCGTGTGCGGCGTCGCGCTGACGATCGTCGCGGCGCAGCTGCTGCCGCCCGTCGCGGACGTCGCGATCGCGATGGCGGCGCTGCTGCTGCTCGTGGAGTCGTTCGGTCGCGACCTCGTGTTCCTCATCCGGGTGAACCGCACCGGCTCCGCCGTCGTTTCCCCCGAGAAGGCTTCGACCGTCTCGCCTCCGGAAGAGAGCAGGTAGGACCATGAACTCGACCAGCAGCCCCGTCCTGTGGACATTCAGGATCCTCAGCGCGATCGCCCTGCTCACGGCAGGCGGCATCCATCTGTATCTCGTGTTCAACGGGGTCGGCGGCCTTCTCGGCGTGCTCTTCGTCCTGAACGCGATCGGAGCGCTGGTGCTCGGGATCGGGATGCTCGTGCTGCGCGGCCGGCTCCTCCAGCTGGCGACCGTGCTGAGCCTGCTGTTCCTGATCGCGACGCTCCTCTCGCTGATCCTCGCCCTCACCGTGGGACTGTTCGGCATCACCGAGACGTGGGACTTCACGCTGGTGCCCGAGACGGTGATCGTCGAGTCCATCGGCATCGTGCTCCTGGGCATCACGACGGCGATGGTGCTGCGTCGCCCGGCCGTCCAGCCCGCGAGCTGAGCAGGCACGGCGCCGTGACCCGCCGGGGAGCGGGCGCGGTCAGCGCGTGAGCAGCTGCACGGCGCCACGCCGACGAGGACGACGCCGATGCCGAGCAGTGCGATGCGCAGCACGAGTCCGGCATGCGTCACGAGGTAGTCGCGCAGCCGTCCCAGGGTGGGACGCACGCGATTCTGGCCGATCGCGTACGCGATCACGAGCCCGGTGACGGCGGATCCGGCGATGATCGCGAACACCGCGACCGTGACGCCGCTGAGGACCGGCTCCAGCGGTGCCGTCCCGATCGCGAGCCCCGCCGCCACCGTGAGCAGGATGCTCTTCGGGCGCACGTTGAGCAGCACGCCGAACCCGAACGAGCGCACGGGGGTCAGGTTGTCGGCGGCACTCGCGAGCGTGGGCCGGTCGGCCGGGGGCGCGGCGTCCGTCCGGCGCCGCGCGAGGATCCCCGCCGCGACGATCAGGCACACCCCGATGCCGATCTCGGCGATGTGGATCCACGGCGGCGGATCGTCGCCCGACTGATGGGGCAGCAGGCTCGCGCCGAACGCGAATCCCGTCACCAGCAGGGCCACGCCCAGCACCGACCCGATCGCGAACGGGATGCTGCGCGGCAGCGGATCGGGCGCCAGCAGAAGCAGCAGCACCACCGCGATCGGGACCACGCTCAGCGCGAGGGCGACCGCAAGCGGAATCGTGTACCAGAGAACCGACATCGCACCCCCTCGCCGCCCCGTCCCGATTCTGCACCGAAAGCGCGTGCGGATGGTCCAGGAGGCGCGGGGCGGCCGCAGGAGCCGGCGTGCCTCAGGAGAGCAGGGTCTCGCCGATGTACCCGCCCTCGCGGCACCCGGGGGGAACGGCGAACACGGCGGACCCGATCGGCACCGTCCACTGGTTCAGCAGGTCGAGCTCGTCCAGCCGGCGCTGGATCGGGGTGAACTGCCGGTCCACATCGGCCTGGAACGCCACGAAGATGAGCCCCGCGTTCGAGATCTCCCCCGGCGCGGGCGCGTCGTCGTAGTTGTACGCCCGGCGGAAGATCCGCTCGCCCGCCCGGTCGCTGCGCGCGCGGCGCAGGTGCGAGAACTCGGGGATGACCGGGAACCCGATCGCCGTGGTCGCGGCGAAGTCGGGTTCGTCGAACTCGTCGCTGCCGGTCAGCGGAGCGCCGGTGGACTGGAACCTGCCCAGCGCCTGGTCGCGACCGCCCCGGTCGAGCCGGTCCCACGTGTCGAGGTCCATGCGGATGCGGCGCACCACCATGCCGGTCCCGCCGGTGAGCCATCCCTGCGTGCTCCACACCACCTCGTCGAAGTCGGCGGTACCCGGGGCGGGGTTGCTCGTGCCGTCGACCTGCCCGAACAGGTTGCGCATCGTGGTGCCCGGCCTCACCGAGCCGTGCGCGCGGCGGAAGCCCTGCTGGCTCCAGCGCAGCGCGGCGAAGCTGCGGGCATCCTTCAGCAGCATGCGCGACGCGTGCGCGACCGTGAGCGGATCGTCGGCGGCGACCTGGATCAGCAGGTCGCCGTCGGTGAACTCCGGCTGCAGCCGGTCCACCGTGAACGCCGGGAGCGGCCGCAGCCAGCCCGGCGCATCGCCGTCCGCGCGGGCGACGAACCCCGGTCCGAACCCGAAGGTGACGGTCAGCCGCGCGGGCGCGACCGCGAGCTCGGGCTCCGAATCCGCGAGCGCACTGCGCCCCTGGGTGAGGCGCGCAGCGTCGTCGGAGAGGATCCGCATCATCCGTCGGAGGCCCTCGCGGTCGGTCTCGGCGTGCAGGTCGAGCGCGAGGAAGACGCCGTGGGCCTGCGCGTCGGTGTCGATCCCCGCCTGGTGGGCGCCGTGGAAGGGCACCGTGACGTCCCCGTTGAGGGGGACGGATGCCGCCGCCTCGGCGGCGACGGGAGGGTTGCGGACGACGTGGTCGATGCCGACCGCCGCAGCGGCGCCGACGCCGGCGACAGCGCCTCCGAGGAGGAACTGCCGCCGGGTCGAGCTGCGGCGGCCGGGACCCTTGTCCCGGCCGGCGGTCATCAGTGATCCATCTCGCCGTCGTCGGAGCCCTGGTAGTTCTCGTTCGCGCCGGAGTAGTCCTTCACCGGGGCGGTGAACTCGAACGTCGAGTCGTCGGAGAACGTGAGGGTGACGGTGACCTCGTCGCCGGCGCGGAGCGCCCCGGTGAGGTCCATCAGCATGATGTGGTCGCCGCCCGGCTGGAGGTGGAGCGCGCCGCCGGCGGGGATGACGAACCCTCCGTCGATCTCGCGCATGACCATCTCGCCGGACTCGTTCTCGACCGTCTCGTGCAGCTCGACCATGCCCGCGGCGTCGGTGGTCGCCGAGACGACGGTGACGTCGTGCTCGCCGTCGTTGGACAGCTCGCCGAACGCGGCGGACATGCCCTCGTCGGCGGACTTCACCCACGCGTCGCCGATGGTGATCGCGTCTGCGGCGACGGCCTCATCGGCGGCGGGTGCCGCGGGCGCGGCGCAGCCGGTGAGGGCGACCGCAGCGGCGGCGAGGAGGAGCCCGAGGCGGACGGTGGTGTTCTTCTTGGTGGTGATCACGGGATCGCCTTTCACAGGATTCCCGGCATCCGACTCAGTGATCGGGTGTGCCGGCGTCGGCGGGGTCTTCCCGCCGGCGGAGGTGGAATCGGACCAGCACGAGCGCCGCGATCGCGAGGATCGCTCCGCCCGCGCCGATGAGGACGACGCGCAGAGCGCCGTTCTCCTGTGCGGCCTGTGATTCTGGACTGTCTGGTTCCACCGCCGCACCGGACGCGGCGGCGTCAGGGGCGGGGTCGCGGACGAGGGGTTCGCCGTCGCCGACGGTGAACGGGATGATCCCCGAGATCGGATGCCCGTCGGAGGACACCACCCGCCACCGCAGCTCGTATCCCGCTGCGGGCATATCGGGCAGCACCGGCACGGTGACCGAGTTGCCGTCGATGACCGGAGCGGATGCCGCCCAGTCGACGCCGTCGGCATCGGCGATGACGACGACCGTCCCCATCGTCAGCACGTCGGCGGAGAACTGCAGCGACACCTCGGTGGGCGCCGTCGACAGCACGTCGTCGACGGCGGGTGAGCTGGCGACCAGCTCGTCATGGGCGGATGCCGGAGCAGCCGCGGTCAGCACCGCGAACACCGCTACCGCCATCCCCGCCGCGATCACGCGGAGACGGGTCATGGGAAACCTCTTCCTCGACGCCGCCCGCCGTGGACGGCGCAACAGTCTGGCGCCGTCCACGGCGTGGACGGCAGGAAGCCTCGCACGCTCGCGACCGCGAGCGGAGGCGCAGAGAATCAGACCGCGAGGAGTGCCGGCGGGCCGCGCCGGGCGAGCGAGGAGGGGAACCATCCCAGCGACGCCGCGACCAGCGCGGGAGCGCCGACGCGCACGAGGCGACGCGGAACCGGAACGAACGCCATGGTGAGGGCGACGAGACGTCGGCGCATCGCGTCCACGACGTCGACCGCGAGGGCGAGCAGGCGCCGGACGACGCGCTCACCGCGATACAGCAGGGCGATGGTGGCCACCGCGGCCACCGCGTGACCGACCCACATCGAGGCGTCGGAGGACGGCATCCCCGTCATCGGCCCTGCCGCATCCAGCAGCGCGTGGTGCTCGTGCAGGCCGGGACTGGATGCCGTCGACGACGACGGACCCAGCAGTCCCAGGACGAACAGCCCGTGGAACAGGAACTGGCTCGCGATGACCGCGAGCGACAGCCGCCACAACGAGAGCGAGCGCCCTGCCAGCAGCGTCGAGACCGCGACGGCGAGCACCCAGGGCACGACGATGCCCACCCAGCCCGGCATCGCCCCGCCGCCGGCGACGTGCGACAGCAGCGCCACGAAGGTGGCCACCGATGCCGCCGCCACACCGCGAACGACGCGGGGCGTTCTGGAGCGGGCCATGGCTCCATTCTTGCAGGCGGCGGCGAGGGCGCCCGCCCGGCACAGCCGAGCGGGCGCCGCCCCCCGCGGCGTCAGTGCGCGATGTAGAGCGCCTCGATGCCGGCGTCGACCGAGAGCGAGACCCCGTTCGTGGACTGCGCCCGAGGACTGGCGAGGTACGCGATCGCGTCGGCGACCTCGTCGGCCGTCACCAGTCGTCCGTGCGGCTGACGGCCTTCCAGCTGCGTCCGCTCGACGGCGGCGTCGGGCGACGCGTCGAGGAGGCGCTGCACCCAGGGCGTCTCGGTCGTGCCGGGGCACACCGAGTTGAACCGCACGCCGTCGGCGAGGTGGTCGGCGGCGAGCGCGCGCGTGAGGGAGACCACCGCGCCCTTGCTCGCGGTGTACACCGAACGGTTGGGGAAGCCGGTCAGGGCGACGGCGGAACCCACGTTTACCACGCTCGACGGGCTCGAGCGGATGAGGTGCGGCAGGGTCTCGCGGATCACGCGCACCGCGCCCATGACGTTGATGTCGAACACGCGCATCCACTCCGCGTCTTCGGAGTCGACGATGGAGCCCGCAGCGCCGATGCCCGCACAGTTCACGACGACGTCGATCCGCCCCCACTTCGCGACGACGCCCTCCACCGCTCGTGCGATGGAGGCGGGATCGGTGACGTCGACGGTCCACGACACCGCGCCCTCCACCTCCGCGGCGTCGCGGTCGAACACCGCGACGCGAGCCCCCTCCCTCGCCAGGCGCTCAGCCGTCGCACGGCCGATCCCCGACGCACCGCCGGTCACGATCGCGACCCGGTCCTCGAACACGTCCATGATGCTGTCCTCTCGCACTCAGACGACCGGCACGGCCGCGACGGCGCGCTGACGCTGCCGCCCGAGACCCTCGATCGCGATCTCGACCGTGTCACCGTCGGCCAGGTAGGGGAACCGACCCGAGAGGGCGACGCCCTCGGGGGTCCCGGTGAGGATCACGTCTCCCGGCTCGAGCAGGGTGTGCATGCTCAGCCGGGCCACGATCGTGGCGACGTCGAAGATCATGTCCGACGTGCGCGAGTCCTGGCGCGGCTCGCCGTTGACGAAGCTCTGGATCGCCAGGTCGGAGGGATCGGCATCCGTCACCAGCCACGGTCCCAGCGGACAGAAGCCCGGCGCGCCCTTGCCCTTCGACCACTGCCCGCCCGAGATCTCGAGCTGCCACGTGCGCTCGGACAGGTCGTTGGCCACCGCGTAGCCGGCGATGTGCGCGAGCGCCTCTTCGGGCCCGGAGAGCTGCCACGCGGCCGTGCCGATCACGATCGCGAGCTCCGCCTCCCAGTCGACCTTCGACGTGCCGACCGGCAGCGGCACCGCGTCATCCGGTCCCACGACCGTGTGCGACGGCTTGAGGAACACCACCAGATCGGTCGGCGGCTCGCTGCCGCCCTCCCGGGCGTGGGCCGCGTAGTTCATGCCGATGCAGTACACCGCGCCCGGGCGGGCGACCGGGGCACCGAACCGGATGCCGTCGACGTCGGTGATCTCGGGGAGGCGACCTGCGGCCGCTTCCACGGCGGCCACCGGGTCGGCCGACAGGAATGCCCCGTCGATGTCGGCGGTCAGCGGGCGCAGGTCGCGCAGTCGGCCGTCGATCTGGGCGACCGGGATCTCGCTTCCCGGTTCGCCGATTCGTGCAAAGCGCATGGTTCCTTCTTCGTGTCGGTGCGCCCGAAGGCGGCGGGATGGTCAGTCCGCGTCGCCGAGTGCGACGCGGGTCAGTCGGGTGGTGGTGCTGACGGTCGCGCCGGGCGCGATGCCGGCGCCGGTTCCGCCGCGCGGACGGCCGTCGGATGCCGCGCCCTCGCCGGGCAGGATGTTGGCGGGTTCCACGGCGACGGCGTAGAGCCTGCGGAACCACGGCCACCCGCTCCCGGCGTTCGCCTCGATCCAGAACCACGCGTGCGGCAGCACCCCGGCATCCCAGCTGAGCGTGATCCCGAACCCGCGCGTCGGGCTGCAGAACGTGACCTGCGCCTGGTCGAGGTCGGTGAGCGCCGCGAACAGCGACGCCCCCGATGCGGGACCGGGAAGACGGATGCTGCCCGCCACGGGCCCTGCCGTCAGCAGCGCGCCCGGCAGCCCGACGACGTCGGGCGATGCCAGCGTGCCGGGGGCGTCGGCATCCGTCACCATCGCCCCCGCGGTCGTGACGACGTAGCTGCTGTCGTCGAGGAACGGGGCGCCGAACGCCGGATGCTGCACGATGCGTGCCTGCACGGGATCGGGCGAGAGGTTGGTGATGTCGTCCACGACGACGAGCTCGGCGCCGTGGAGGGCGATGCGGCGCGCCAGGTGCAGCGGCGCGGTGGCCAGCGTCGTCTCGAGCTCGCAGGCGTCGGCCGATCGCGACACGACAGTCCACGACGCGATCGCCGCCTCGCCGTGGAACCCCTGCCGCACCCCGTCGTGGGTGCGCTCGGGACCGGCGTTCGGCGTCAGCAGCTGCCAGCCGCCCGGGTACCCGGCGAGGAACTGCGCCATCGAGTCGGCGCCCGGGAGGACCCGTGGCCCCGCGAGCCGGGTGGGCGAGACGGTGAGCACCGGCGTCGCCGTCTGCAGGTCGGTGAGCTGGAGGATGTCGGCGCCGCGCTCGGGGGCGATCTCGACCTCGAGCAGCTCGTTGGCGAGGGTCAGCGGCACGTCAGCCTCCGAACGGCGTGCTCGCGCGGCCGGTGGCCCCGAGGTCCGTGATCCGGAACACCGACCCCGCCGCCGGGTCGTCGGCGATGCCGAGCCCCGCCGACGTGACCCAGAGCTCGTCGAGCTCCGGGCCGACGAAGGCGCACGACGTGGGCTGGGCGGTGGGGATCGCGATCGTGCGGACACGGTCGCCGTCCGGAGCGAACTCGTGCACGGCGGCACCCGCGAACTCCGCGATCCACAGGTGCCCACGGGTGTCGAGGCAGAGCCCGTCAGGGTAGCCCGAGAACTCGCCGGCGCCGATGAGGACGGTCGGGGTGGGATCGATCGTGCCGCGCGCGGCATCCCATGCGAAGCGCAGCACCTGCCGAGCCTGCGTCTCGACGAGGTAGTACGCGCCGCGCTCGAGGTCCCAGTCCATGCCGTTGGGCTGGGTGAGGCCGTCGAGCACGAGCGTGGCGTTCCAGTCGGCGTCGAGCATCCACAGCCCGCCCGAGCCCTCCGCGAAATCCTCGGCGCAGCTGCCCGACCAGAACCGGCCGTCGGGCGACACCTTGGCATCGTTCATACGGACCCCGTCGCCGAGGCAGTCGACGCGCCGCTCGAGCGCGCCGGAGGCGTCGAAGCCCGCGAACCCGCTCGCGACCGCGGCCACCACGCCGCCGCCGGCGCGCTGCGCGACGGCGCCCACCATCTCGGGATACGTGGTCACGGCGGTCTCGCCGGTCGCGGGATCGGTGCGCAGGATCTCGCCGGGGATGATGTCGACCCAGTGCAGGATGCCGTTCGGGGCGTCCCACACCGGTCCTTCTCCGCACTCGGTGCGGCGGGAGACGACGACAGCAGGATCTGAGGTCATGACGGACTCCTTCGTCCAGTTTCGGGGGGGGTTCGCGAGGGCCTAGGACACGAAGTAGTCGGGATACTCCCCGCGGAGGCGTGACGTGTCGCCGAGGATGCGATGCGAGTGCTGGTGGATGACGGCCATGCCGGCCACCTCGTCGCGCGTCGTGATCGCGTCGACGATGGCCTGGTGCTCCACGGGCAGCTCGGCATTGTCGATCGCCGCGCTGAGGTTCATGCGCCGCAGGCGGTCCAGGTGGACCTTCATACCGCGCACGACCTCCCACAGGTGTGGAACACCGGCGAGCGCGAACACGAGCTGGTGGATCTGCTCGTCGGTCTCGAAGAACGCCTCGATGTCGCGCCGCTCGAAGGCCTCGCGGTTGAGGTCGACCATCTGCTGGAGCTCCGACGGGTCGATGGCCTCGAGGCCGATGGCCTGGCGGAACGCGCCGGTCTCGAGCGAGCTGCGCACGAAGACGGCGTCGCTGACGTCGCGCATCGAGATGGGAGCGACCTTGCTTCCCACCTGCGGGACGATCGTGATGAGCCGCTGGTCGGCGAGCCGGGTGAACGCCTCGCGCACCGGAGCGCGGCTGACGTTGAGCCAGGACGCGACCGCCGGTTCGGACAGCGGCGCGCCGGGTTCGAGGCGGAGGCTGCGGATCGCCTCCCCCAGCTCTTCGTACACGTAGTCGGAGATTCGCCCCCGCGAGTCCGGGGTGTAGCCGGGCGCCCCACGCGTGGGCTCGAGCGCGTCGAGGGGGCTGCCGCGGTAGCCGTTGCGACCGCCGCCTCCCTGCGGATTCTGTAGTGCCGTCATCGTGTTCCCATCTTCGCGAACGATTCCGAACCTGGACTTGCACACTAGTATACAAGTGTTTATGCTGGCCGCAATCATCGCAAATCAAGGGAGATAGATGATGCGCACATCCAAGGTGTTCACCGCAGCAGCAGCCGGCGCCGTGGCGCTCGCGCTGGCGCTCACGGGCTGCTCGTCCGGATCGTCCGGCGGCGACTCGGCGGCCGCCGGCGACGACGCGGTCAAGGTCGGCCTGATCATGCTGCAGGGCGACACGTACTTCCAGGGGATCCAGTCGGGCCTCGAGGAGGCCGTGCAGGCCGACGGCGGCTCGGTCGTCACCGGCCTGTCGAACAACGACCCCGCGACCGAGAACCAGGTCGCGCAGAACATGATCCAGGCGAAGGTGGACGCCGTCCTCATCCAGCCGACGGCGGACGAGGCGTCGCTGGCCACCATGCAGGCGATCAAGGATGCCGGCATCGCCCTCATCTGCTACGGCAACTGCATCGGCGCCACGACCGACCCGAAGCTCGTCGACGGCGTGATCCAGTCCGACAACACCGCCCTCGGAACCGGCACCGGAGAGGTCGCGGCCGCGTATGCCAAGGACGAGCTGGGCGGCACCGTGAACCTGGCGATCCTCAACTGCGACATCGCCTCGGCGTGCAAGCTGCGCAAGAGCGGCTTCCTCGAGGCGCTCGACGCGGCCGGCGTCACCGTCAATATCCTCACCGACCAGGAGGCGTACCTGGTCGACAAGGCGACCCCGGTGACCTCCGACATCCTCACCGCCAACCCGGACGTCGACATGATCTGGGCTTCGAACGAGGGCGGCACGGCCGGCGCCACCATCGCCGTCACACAGTCCGGCAAGAAGATCCCCGTCTTCGGCACCGACATCTCGACGCAGCTCGCAGAGTTCGTCACCGCCGCCGACGACGTCCTGCAGGCCACCACGGGTCAGGACCCGGTCGGAACCGCGCAGGGCGCATACGAGATGGCCAAGAAGGTGCTCGCCGGAGAGAAGAACGACCCGCACAGCGTCGAACTGCCCGGCATCGTCTACGACCGCGCCAACCCGGCCACGACGGAAGAGTTCGTCGCCGCGCAGAAGTAGTCCCGACCCAGCAACCGGCGGCGGGGCGGGACCACCGCCCCGCCGCCCCCAGGGAAGATCACATGACTGAGATCAATGACGATGTCCTTCTCGAGTGCCGCGGCCTGACGAAGCGATTCGCCGCGGTCACCGCCCTCGACGGCGTCGACTTCGCCCTCCGGCGCGGCGAGGTCCGGGCGCTGCTCGGCAAGAACGGCGCCGGCAAGTCCACGCTCGTCAACCTCATCTCCGGTTCGCTCCAGCCCGACGGCGGAGAGATCCGGCTCGCCGGTGAGCCGGTGCACTGGTCCAGCCCCAAGGCGGCCCAGGCGGGCGGCATCGCGGTGGTGCACCAGGAGTTCAGCCTGGTCCCCGGACTGTCCGTCGCGGAGAACATCACGATGGGCCGGTGGCCGAGGCGTCGCGGCTTCGTCAACGTCGCCGCGATGCGCCAGACGGCGCGGCGCAGCCTGGGCCTGCTGGGCGTCGACATCCCGCTCTCGACGATCGTGGGCACCCTCCCCCTCGCAGACCAGCAGCTCGTCGAGATCGCCAAGGCGCTGGTGGACGAGCCCAAGGTGCTCATCCTCGACGAGCCGACGAGCGCGCTCAACGCCCACGAGGTCGAGGGGCTGCTCACCCTCATCCGGCGCCTGGCCGCCGGCGGGGTCGCGGTCATCTACGTGTCGCACCGCATGAAGGAGATCCCGCTCGTCGCCGACACCCTGACGGTACTGCGCGACGGGCGCCACATCGCCACCGACGAGGTGGCGAAGCTGTCGTCGCGCCGCGTCGCGGAGCTCATCAGCGGCGACGAGGACATCTCCGCCGAGCTCGAGCACCGCGACCGGCGGGACGCGCCGGTGGTGCTGCGGGTCGAGGACCTGACCGTCCCGAACCGGCTCGCCGGGGTGACGCTGTCGCTGCACGAGGGCGAGGTGCTCGGCATCGCCGGCCTCCTCGGCTCGGGCAGGACCGAGCTGCTCGAGTCGGTGTTCGGGCTGCGTCACGACGCCGAGGGGCGCGTCGAGGTCAGCGGCACGCACATGCCGCGCCGAAGTCCTCGCCGACTCCTGGCGCAGCGGGTCGCCTATACGTCAGAGGACCGCAAGGGGTCGGGCATCGTCCCGCTGCTCGGCGTCGGCGAGAACCTGCTGCTGACCGCGCGCGGGCGCGTGCTCCCCCGGTTCTGGCTGCGCGCGCTCAAGGAGGTGCGGCTGGTCGGCGAGTCGATGCAGGCTCTGTCGATCCGCGCGTCCTCTCCCGCCCAGGAGATAGGCACGCTCTCCGGCGGCAACCAGCAGAAGGGCGTCATCGGCCGCGCCCTCACGGCTCAGATGCGGATCCTCCTCCTGGACGAGCCCACGCGCGGCGTCGACCTCCACGCGAAGGCGCAGATCTACCGCCTCATCCGGGGCCTCGCCGACGACGGCGTGTCGTCGATCTTCGTCTCGTCCGAGCTCGAAGAGATCGCCGAGGTGTGCGACAGGGTCCTCATCCTCCGCGACGGCCGCATCCACGAAGAACTCATCGGGCGCGAGGCCACCGCCGAACGCATCCTCGCCCTCGCCATGCGACAGGAAAACGAGAATGACTGACACCACCACCACCGAGACCCCGCGCACGGAGAGCGCGACCTCCGGCCCGGTCGCCCGGACGCTGCGCCGCATCGTCGGGTGGGACGGCTTCGGCCTCCTGCTCGTGTTCATCGCGCTCTACGTCGCGCTCTCGCTGCTCGCGCCGGACTTCCTCACGGCCGCCAACCAGCTGAGCATCCTGCAGAACGCCGCCTTCTTCGGCATCGTCGCCTTCGCGATGACCCTCGTCATCGTGTCGGGCGAGATCGACGTCTCGGTGGGCTCGATGGCGGCGCTGTCGTCGTCGCTGATCGGCGTCTTCGTCATGAAGCAGGGCATCCCGATGTTCATCGCGGTCTTCCTGGTGCTGGGCATCGCCGCGGTCATCGGCGCATTCGCCGGCGCCATGCGGTCGTACTTCGGCGTGCCGACGTTCATCTCGACGCTCGCGCTGTACCTGGCCCTGCGCGGCCTCGCCCAGCTCATCACGAGCAACTTCCCGATCCCGATCCCGGCGGGCGACTTCTTCTACTGGGGCTCCGGCCGGATCCTCGGCATCCCGGTCGCCGCCATCTACTTCGTCGTGATCGGCCTGATCGTCGGGCTCGTGGCCCGGCGCACCGTCTTCGGCCGGTCGATCTACGCAGTCGGCGGCAATGCGAAGGCGGCGGGGCTCTCCGGCATCCCGGTGCGCCGCATCAAGATCCTCGTCATGATGATCTCGGCCATCGTCGCCGCACTCACGGGTCTGCTGCAGAGCGCCCTGCTCTCCTCAGGCAACAGCACGATCGCGGTCGGGCTCGAGTTCGACGCCATCGCCGCGACGATCATCGGCGGCGCGGCGCTCACCGGCGGCAAGGGCACGATCGTCGGCACGAGCATCGGTGTGCTGTTCATCGCGGCGCTGCTCAACGGCATGGTGCTGCTGAACGTCAACCCGTACGCGCAGCAGGTCGTGCGCGGCGTCGTGGTCCTCATCGCCGTCCTCGTCAACGTGTGGCGCTCGCGCCGCTCGGCGATCGCCTGATCCCCCGGAGAAGAACCCTTGCAGACAGACATCGAGCGCTTCGAGCTCATCCGCACCCGCCTGTACACCGCGGTCATCGGCGACATCATGGACAGGCTCGGCAGGACCCACCAGTTCCTGCCGCCTGAGATCCGTCCGCTCACGCCCGACATGCGGATCGCCGGCCGCGCCATGCCCGCGCTCGTCGGCGACGTCTACGGCCTGCCTGCCAAGCCCTTCGGCCTGCTGACCGAGGCGCTGGACCAGCTCGAGCCCGGAGAGGTCTACATCGCCCCGCGCACGACGACCCCGGTCGCGATGTGGGGCGAGATCCTCACCGCGACGGCGCAGCAGCGCGGGGCGGTCGGCGCTGTCGTCGACGGGTTCCACCGCGACACCGTGCAGGTGCTCGGTCAGGGCTTCCCCGTCTTCAGCCACGGCAACTACGCGCAGGACTCGTCGGTGCGCACGGTCGTGCGCGACTACCGGACGCCCGTCGAGATCGGGGGCGTGCGGGTGCGTCCCGGCGACCTCGTCGTCGGCGACATCGACGGCGTGCTGATCGTGCCGCAGGAGATCGAGGACGAGGTCGTCGAGGCTGCGCTCGCGAAGGCCTCGACGGAGAATGTCGTGCGTAAGGCGATCGACGCGGGCATGAGCGCGACCGAGGCGTTCGCCAGCTACGGAGTGCTCTGACATGGGCGCGGAAAGGCAGGCCGCCATGGGCGAGGCAGGGCGGATCCACGAGGGCCGGGTCGTCCTCGTCACCGGCGGGTCGCAGGGCATCGGACGCGGCATCTCCGAGGTGTTCGCCGCGCAGGGCGCCGCGGTGGTCGTCCACGGTCTCACGCAGGACTTCGTGGACGAGACCGTCGCGGCCATCCGCGATGCCGGCGGCCGGGCGACCGGCGCGTTCGGGCCGATCGACGACCCGCAGACCAGCACGGATGCGGTGGATGCCGCACTCGCCGCCTTCGGAAGGCTCGACCATCTCGTGACGGCCGCCGGCATCCAGACATACGGCGACGCGGTGTCGACCTCGGTCGACACGTGGGACCGCACCTTCGCCGTGAACGTGCGGGGCGTATTCCTCGCCGCACACGCGGCGCTGCCTCACATCCGTGCGCACGGCGGGAGCGTCACCCTCATCTCCTCGGTGCAGGCCACAGCGACCCAGGAGTCCGTCGTCGCCTACACGGCGAGCAAGGGGGCGCTGAACGCACTGGCCCGCGCAATGGCGGTCGACGAGGCCGCGTACGGCGTGCGGGTCAACTCGGTCGCGCCGGGCTCGGTCGACACCCCGATGCTGCGCCGCTCCGCGGCGCTGTTCTCCGAGGGCACCCCGGAGGCCGTCGAGCAGACGATCGCGACCTGGGGTTCGGCGCACGCCCTCGGCCGCGTCGCGCAGCCGCAGGAGATCGGCGAGGCGGTGTCGTTCCTCGCGAGCGACCGCGCCAGCTTCGTCACCGGCGCCGAACTGCGCGTCGACGGCGGCCTGCTGGCCCGCATCGGCGCCGCCCTCCCCACCAGAGACTGACCCGAACCCCTCGAGAGGACGCATCCCATGATCAGACTGAGCGAGTTCCTGCCTCCCCGCCCCGAAGCCTCGTGGAAGCTCATCCGGCAGGTCGGCGTCGACAACGTCGTCGGTGTGCTCAACGGCGCCGAGCAGGACCAGCGCATGTTCGCATCCGTCGGCGCCGGCGGCTGGAAGGCCGACGACCGCGACGAGGTGCCGTGGAGCGAGAAGGCCCTCGCCCACAACATCGAGGTCTATCAGGACCACGGCTTCCGCCTCGTCGCCACCGAGGACACCGCGCCCATCGACAAGGCCCGCATGGGGCTCGATGGCCGCGACGAGCAGATCGAGCACGTCATCGAGCAGGTGCGCGCGATGGGCCGGCTCGGCATCCCGACCCTCGCCTACAACTGGATGGCACTGTCGAGCTGGGGGCGCACCGACATCGCGATCGAGGATCGGGGCGGCGCCCTGGTCACCGGGTACCGCAAGTCCGACACCGACGACATGCCCCGGCTGGTCGAGGAGGGCGAGGTCACCCGCGAACAGATGTGGGACGCGTTGGCGTACTTCCTCGACGCCGTCGTCCCCGAGGCCGAGGCCGCGGGCGTGCGCCTCGCGATGCACCCCGACGACCCGCCGCAGCCGTTCGACCGCAACCTGCCCCGCATCATGAGCTCCGTCGAGGCATTCCGCCGGCTGCTGTCGCTGCACCCGTCCGAGGCGAACGGCATCACGTTCTGCCAGGGCAACTTCGCGCTCATGCCCGAGGTGCTCGACCGCACCACGTCGATCCCCGACCTCATCCGCGAGTTCGGCACCGAGCGGATCCCGTTCGTGCACTTCCGCGACGTGCGGGGAACGCCGACGGAGTTCCAGGAGACGTTCCACGACTCGGGTCAGACCGACATGCCGGCGTGCATGGAGGCGTACTGGGAGATCGGGTTCGAGGGTGCCATGCGCCCGGACCACGTACCCACGCTCGCCGGGGAGTCCAACACGCGACCCGGATACGAGACACTCGGACGCCTGTTCGCCATCGGGTACATCCGCGGGCTCGAGCAGTCGGCGTACGGGCACCCGTCCGCACGATCGTGAGCACACGCATCGCGCCCGGCCCGGGGGGCGTGTCCGCGCAGGTCGCCGATACGGCGGCCTTCGCGGGCACCGACGGCACGGCGGCAGCGCTCGTCCGGATGGGCCTGCTCACCCCGGGTGAGGAGTTCGAGAGCCAGGCGCTGACCGGCGGGGTGTCGTCCGACATCCACCTGATCCGCACCGGCAGCCGCGCGTTCGTGCTCAAGCGCGCACTCGAGAAGCTGAAGGTGGCCGCCGACTGGCGCGCTCCGCTGGACCGGGTCGCGTCGGAGGCCGCCTGGCTCGAGTACGCCGGCGGGGTGGTCCCGGGGTCCTGCCCGCGGGTGCTGGCCTTCGACGGCGAGACCTTCACGATGGCCCTGGAGTACCTCGACCCCGGCGTCCACCTCAACTGGAAGTCCGAGCTGCTGGCGGGTCGGGTCGATCCTGAGGTCGCGGCATCCGTCGCGTCGCGCCTCGGCCGCATCCACGCGGCGTCGGCGAGGCAGCCCGAACTCGCCGACCGGTTCGCCAACGCCGATCTGTTCGAGTCGCTGCGCATCGAGCCGTATCTCGTGCGCGCAGGCGCGGCCGTTCCTGAGGCGCGGGAGCCGCTCGGCCGCATCATCGCCGGTCTCCGCGAGACGCGGATCGGCCTGGTGCACGGCGACGTGAGCCCCAAGAACATCCTCGTCGGCGGCGATCCGGTGCTGCTCGACGCGGAGTGCGCGACGTGGGGCGACCCCGCCTTCGACGCCGCGTTCTGCCTGACGCACCTGACGCTCAAGCGCCTCCACCTGCCCGCTCATGCCGAGGCCCTCGCCGCCGGCGCGCGCGAGTTCGAGAGCGCGTATCTCGCCGAGGTGGATTGGGAGGACCAGGATGCCGCTGCCTCTCGGATCGCACGGATCGTCCCTGCGCTCCTCCTCGCCCGGGTGGCCGGCGCCTCCCCCGTCGAGTACCTCGACGACGCGTCGCGCGCGGTCGTCCGAGACATCGCGATCGACGCGCTGCGCACCGGCACTCCCGCTGACGCCTTGATCACCGAACGAGAGGAGGCATCCCGATGAGCGATGCCATCACCGCCGTCATCGCCCGCCGTGTCTGGGACTCGCGGGGCCTGCCCACCGTCGAGGTCGAGATCGCGACCCGGTCGGGTGCGATCGGTCGCGGCATCGCCCCCGCAGGCGCCTCGACCGGAAGCCGCGAGGCTCTCGAGCTGCGCGACGGCGGCGATCGCCTCGGCGGCAAGGACGTCACGCGCGCGGTGGCCCTCGTCACCGAGCGCGTCGCCCCGGCGCTCGTCGGCATCGACGTGCACGAGCAGGCCGCCGTCGACGAGGCGCTCGCACGGCTCGACGCCGGCGACGCAGGTATCGGCGGCAACAGCACCACGGCGGCCTCGCTGGCCGCCCTGCACGCCGCCGCCGCGAGCCGCGGCATCCCGGCGTGGGCGGTGCTCGACGCGCGGCCGCGCCACATCCCGCGCCCGCAGATCCAGATCCTCGGCGGCGGCGCCCACGCGGCGCACCGCACGGCGGTCCAGGACTTCATGGTCATGCCGCTGTCGGCGACGACGATCGCGGACGCCTTCGTGCACGTCGCCGAGGTGTATCGCGCCGTCGGCGAAGTGCTCGCGGCACGCGGCCCGCGCCGCGGCGTCGCCGACGAGGGCGGGCACTGGCCGGAGGTGACCGGCACCGATGATGCGCTCGACGTGCTCGTCGCGGGCATCGAGCGCGCGGGCCTCGTGCCCGGGGTCGACATGGGCATCTCGCTCGACATCGCGGCGACGCAGTTCGCCACCGGCACCGGGTACCGTGCGAACGGACGCGACTACAGCACCGCCGAGTGGATCGACGAGCTCACGCGCCTCTGCCAGGCCTACCCCATCCTCACGTTGGAGGATCCCGCCGGCGAAGACGATGCCGAGGGCATGCGGCTCGCAGTGCAGGCGACCGGCGACCGAACGCTCGTGGTCGGCGACGACTACCTGGTGACCGATGCCGACCGCGTGATCGCTGCGGCGGCGGCGGGGACGGTCGAGGCGGTCCTGATCAAGGTCAACCAGATCGGCACGGTGTCGGGCGCGGCCCGAGCCGTCGAGGCCGCCCGCGCGGACGGCCTCGCGGTGATCGTCTCGGCGCGCTCCGGCGAGACCGAGGACGTGTCGGTCGCGCACCTCGCGACCGGCTGGGGCGCCGACATCGTGAAGGTCGGCTCGATCACCCGCGGCGAGCGTACGGCGAAGTGGAACGAACTCCTCCGCATCGACGACGCGCTCGGGGGCCTCCCGCTGGCTCCGCTCGCCTCGGCGGCACGCCTCAGCGCCGTCGGCAAGGCGTGAAGTGATGGGCGCGGACGCCGCGATGCGGCATCCGCGCCCGTCCGTCACTCCCACGCGGCCACGAGCATCCAGTGACCGTCGACCTCCTCGACATCCATCACCCGCGTGCGATGGTCGACATCGCTGCGCGCGGTGAACCGCCAGCTCTGGAAGAGCCGCCCGCCGTCGGATCGGGTCGGAGTGTCGATGATGCGCCAGCGTTCAGCATCGACGACGAGGCGCGCGGGCCGGCCCTGCTCGCACCACACCTGAACATCTTCACGCACTGACATTCGCATGATGCCTCCCATTCATCGAATCTATGTTCGATGGTAGATCGTCGGCGGCGGCGGGCGCAAGGCCCTTCGCAATGCGGTCAGGCCGTCCGCGATGCGCGGTCGGCGTCGGCCTCGACTGCGGCGAGGTGGATGGCCGCGAAGCCGTCGCGGAACGCGCCGACGGGCGCTTCGACCGTCTCGTACTGCGACGTGAACCCGTTCTCGTCGACCACGGTCACCGTCACCAGCACGTGGCCTCGCCTGGGCAGTCGCGACGACGTGCGCGCGAGTCGATTCGCCTTCATAACCCCTCCGCCTCCGACGCTACCGGGCACCTCGGACACCGGGACGAAGGGATGCCGCCGTTCAGCCGGCGTCGCGTGCGGCCGCGGCTTCCGCGACCTGACGGTGCAGCTCGGCGTGGTCCACCACGGTCAGGGCCTCGTCTCCCCCGAAGGTGTAGGGCGCGCCCGCACCCGTCTCGATGAGGGCCTTGAGGCTCGCGTTCACGAACATGCCCCAGGCGTTGGTGCACACGTCGTAGCACTCGTCCTCGGGTCGCAGCCCCTCGTGCGTGAAGACGACCTGCGTCACGCCTCCCACCTCGGCGATGTCGAACCGAACGGTCGAACCGGTCCACTCGAACGAATCGGCCACGAAGTCGAGATAGCTGCCCGTCACCTTCCAGGCGACGCGGCGCCCCGGCTCGAGCTCGACGACGCGGAAGCCGCTGTAGTGCAACCCGGGGACGACGTAGACGAACTCGTCGCCGACGGAGGTCGTCGATCCCGTGATCCGTCCCCACCATCCCGAGACGTCGTTGATCGCGTCGAACGCCTCCTGCGGCGTCGCATTCACGGTGATCGTCGTCGTGTAGTCCACTGACATGCCCCTGCTCCTTCGCTCGCGACCGTTCAGGGCCGACTGCTTGCGTGATGCAAGCGACGCTAGTGCGGGAACTTGCATCACGCAAGTGGTAGATTCGAGACATGTTGGGCAGGATGTACGACACCCAGGTGTGCTCGATCGCGCGGTCTCTCGAGCTCGTCGGCGAGCGCTGGAGCCTGCTGATCATCCGCGACGCGCTCTTCGCCCGGGTGACGCGGTTCGGCGACTTCCAGCACAACCTCGGGATCGCGACGAACGTCCTCACGTCCAGGCTCGACGCCTTCGTCGCGAGCGGCATCATGACGCGCGACGGATCAGCCGACTACGTCCTCACCGAAAAGGGCCGCTCGCTGGCGGTGGCACTCATCGCGCTCACCGAGTGGGGCGACGAATGGGCCTCCCCGATCGAACCGCCGATCCTGTACCGCCACACCGCGTGCGCAGACGGTGCCGTGCACGCCGTGACCGCGTGCGACGCGTGCGGCATCGTGCCGGCGGAGGAGGTCGGCATCCGCATCGGTCCGGGGATGCCCGCCGAATACCTCGCTGCGCGCCGCAGCAACGCGGCGCGCTGACGCCGGCGGGAGCAAAGACCTGCGCTCCCGCGAGACCGTGCGCAGCGGGATGAAGAGACGTCCTGTGGGCACGCGTTAGCGCGCCAATCCGTCGCGGCGTGGACCTCGGCACCCGATCTGTGCAAGGCTGATTGTGGCCTTTGCTGAGCAAGCCCGGTATCCCCAGTGCCGTATGGGCTAGGTGCAACCCCGTCCCCAGCGGGCGCACACGATCGCGAACGGCCAGGTCCCCCTCGGGCTCCAGAAGCTGGCCAGCGGTGAGCCCGAGGGGGGCTGCTTCTGAAACGCCCGCGCAACGCCTGGACGCCTTTCCCCAGTTTCTCCCCAGTGACGATGACGCAGAGCCCGGATCCCACATCCATCGGCCAGGCGTCGCCGCCGATCTCACGATAGCTTTCATCCGAACGCTGGACAAGGATGTTTCGCGTCATTCGGGGACACGCGATCCCGGCAGGGACCGAAGCACAAACGACAGACCCCCGGGAGGTCCTGGGGGTCTGAATCTGTAGCAGGAGCGGGGCTTGAACCCGCGACCTCACGATTATGAGTCGTGCGCTCTCACCAACTGAGCTACCCTGCCGCAAGGCATCCGACGGTCACAGGAACCGGATGCTGCGAGCCCCGAGTCAGGATTGAACTGACGACCCCTTCCTTACCATGGAAGTGCTCTGCCACTGAGCTATCGGGGCGTGCTGCCTGCTAGCAGGCAACTAGAAGAGGATACCAGAGCCGCGGCATCCTTCCGAACCGGCTCAACCCACGGTGTGGGTTCCGTCGGTGTACTCCTGAAGCCACGGCCACGGGTCGATGGCCGTGGTGCCGTTCTTCAGGATCTCGAAGTGCGTGTGGGCGCCGTAGGAGCGCCCGGTGTTGCCGGTGCGGCCGATGACCGTGCCGACGGTGACGCGCTGGCCGGCGGTGACCTTCAGCGAGCCGTACTGCATGTGCGCGTAGTGGCTCGAGACCAGCTGACCGTCGACGATGTGGTCGATGATCACGTGCACGCCGTAGGCGCCGCCGGCCTCGGAGGCGACGCGGACGGTGCCGTCGGCGATCGCCTGCACCGGTGCGCCGTTGCCGGGCGTGAAGTCGATGCCCTCGTGCATACGGCCCGACCGCATGCCGAACCCGTACGACATCGTCACGCCGACCGCGAAGGGCCACTGGATGTTCGAGTTCGGGTTGTTGTGGAACAGGTTCGAGAAGTTGCGGATGCCGGCCTCCGACGCGAGCTGCGCCGTGGTCGTGGTCGCGTAGTTCTCGGTGCGCTGCAGCGTGTCGCTCTGCACGTCGCCCGGCGCCACATAGGCCTGGATCTCCGCCTCGTCGATGACGGGGACGTCGGAGTCGGCGGGGGCCATCACTGCCAGCATCGGCTCGGTGCCGTTCATCGCGGCGACCGCTTCGGCCGGCGTCGTCATACCGACGGCCATGAGCCCGACGATGCCGAAGACGCCGATGGAGAAGGATGCCGTGGCCACGCGCTTGATCCGTGCCCGACGACGCGGCGACGACGCCCGCGGTGCGGAGTGCGTGCCCTCTTCGGGCTGCGCGTCGGCGACGGCATCCGCGTTCTGCACGGGGGTCTCACCGGTGAAGGAGAACAGGCGCGCCGCGGCTTCGAACTCGTCGACACCGGGCGCCGAGGACGCAGGGATCGGACCGGTCAGCGGCTCGATGCGCTCGGTGCGGGGACGCTCCCCGGCAGGACGGGTCTGAGGCCGGCCGGCCGCGCCGTCGGCGCCCGGGGCCGTCGGAGCTGCCTGCGGGACCGTGGGGTTCTGCGGAGCCGTGGCTGCCTTCGCCTCGGCGGCACGCGGAGCGGCCTGGGGCTGAGCGGCACGCGGCGTGGGCTCGGTCGGCGCGGCGGCCTGCGCAACGGCAGCGGCCCGCGGGGCGGCAGCGGCTGCGGAAGCCGTCGGTGCCGGGGCCTGCGGAGCGGCGAACGAGGCGGGGCGCGGCGCGGCGGGATCGACAGGCGCCGACGCGATCGTCGAGGCGGCAGCCCGCTGCGGTGCGGCCGTCGGCTGCGGCGAGTTCGTCTCGACGACCGGCGCGGTCGAGACGGCAGCGGCGGCGGTCTCGGCGGACTGGAGCTTCGCGAACGAGTCCGCCAGCCAGGTCGATGCCGCCGACGCCGTGCGATCGTCGGATGCGGTCGTGGCGACGGGGGCCGACGACACGTCGGCAGCCACGGCGGGCTCGAGAAGTTCGAAGGGCTCGGCGGGAGCGAGCACGGTGTCGCGCAGCGGGGCGGGCTCGTCGCGCGTGGCGATCACCGCATCGAACGCGGCGATCGGCCGCTCGGGCTCCGCCGGGGCGACGGGGGCGATCGCCGGCACCGCCACGACGGGCTGCTCGCCGGTCTGCGTACGCCGCGATCGACGGCTCACGGGTTCTGCCGGCGCCGGAGAGGTGGCGGATGCCGCGGCCGCGGCCCGCGACCGCACGCGCGGCGCGGCGGGCTCCACGACCGGGCGGGAGATGGCGGGCATGCTCACGGAGGACGGAGCAGGAGCAGGCGTCGGGACGACAGGCTCCGCGAAAGCCGCGGGGGTGACATCCGGAGCGGGCTTCGGCGCGGGCGCCGGGGCCTGCGCTGCCGGCGTCGTCGAGGATGCCGAAGACGCGGGGCCTTGCGGGGCGGGCCGGGCCGCGGCATCCGTCCGCTTCACGTCTGCGGAACGACCCCACACCACGGCGGGACGCTCGGGAGTCGTGCCGGCCGCCTGTCGCCGGGCCGTCGCGCGCCCTGTGCCCGGAGTCTCCGCAGCCGCCTGCACAGGCGTCGCGGAGGTGCGGCTCGACCGGCGCGTGGGCGCAGGCTCAGCCATGGGGGCGTCGAAAGGCAATGCGGCGGGGGGCTCTCGGGTCGTGCCGCGAGGGGGGCGCGGCGAGCGGGCGTTTCGGGCTGACCACCCTCACCGTTCGGGCGGCGAAGGTAACGATCGGGTAAAACCCTACCTCCGGCGCCCTGGGAATGCCATGTGCGGCTCGGAATTGGGGATGAGCGTTTCGTGAGGAATCGCTGAAGACGCCGATCACACCAGCTTGGCCGCGGCGGCGAGCGGGTCGAACACCGCGGGGGCCGCAGCCACCACGAGAGGCGCCCGGCCGGATCCGTCTGCGGCGGCACGGGCGAACCGCCCGCCGGCCTCGGTGACCAGGAGCGCGCCTGCGGCGAAGTCCCACGGCTGCAGACCGCGCTCGAAATACCCGTCGAGCCGCCCCGCGGCCACGTACGACAGATCGAGCGCCGCCGACCCACCGCGACGCAGGTCGCGCGCGAGCGGCATCACGTCGCCGACGAGGGCGAGGTCTCCTGCGTGGGTCGCCGGGTCGTAGCCGAAGCCGGTCGCCAGCAGCGCACCGGCGGGTCCGACCTCTGCGCTGACCGCGAGGCGCCGACCGTCGAGCCAGGCGCCCTCCCCCGCTGCGGCGTGGAACAGCTCTCCGGAGGACGGGTTGAACACCGCCCCGGCGAGCGCCTGCCACGCCTCGGGAACGGGCTCGCCCTGCACCGCGGCGATGCTGACCGCATAGAACGGGATGCCGTAGGCGTAGTTGACGGTGCCGTCGATCGGGTCGACGACCCACGTGATCCCGCTGGTGCCGCGCTCGGCGCCGGTCTCCTCGCCCAGGAAGCCGTCGTCGGGGCAGGCGGCCGCGAGCCGCTCCCGGATGAGCGCCTCGACCTCGCGGTCGGCGTCGGTGACGATGTCGGCGAGTGCGGACTTCGTGGCGGCGATCGCGACCCCCGCGCTCCGTCGCGTCCGCGCGAGCTCGCCGGCTTCGCGGGCGATCTCCGTCGCGAGGGATTCGAGGTCTGTCGCGAGCGTCATGGCTCCACGCTAGCGGCAGGCGGTCCACCGGCGTCCTTGTTCGCGCCGCGACGGTGCCGGCATCCTCCGCCTCGCTAGCGTGGGAGCCATGGCCATCGCTGTCCACTCCCCCACGTTCGACGTCGCCATCGTCGGCGGCGGACACAATGCGCTCGTCGCGGCCGCCTACCTCGCCCGGGCCGGGCGTTCCGTCGTGGTGCTGGAGCGCCTCGACCACGTCGGCGGCGCCGCGGTGTCGGAGCGTCCGTGGGCGGGCGTCGACGCACGCCTCTCGCGCTACTCCTATCTCGTCAGCCTGCTGCCGCAGCGCATCATCGACGACCTGGGGCTCGACATCCGGCTCCGGCGCAGGCGCTACTCCTCCTACACGCCCGATCCGGCGGACCCGGCGCGCGGCATCCTGATCGACACAGCGGATGCGGCGGCCACTGCCGCCTCGTTCGCCCGCGTCACCGGCCGTGACGGCGAGGCCGAGCGGTTCGCCGCCTTCTCCGACCGGATCGCCCCGGTCGCCCGGCAGGTCTTCCCCTCGATGACCGCGCCGCTGCGCCGCCGCTCGGACGTGCGGGCAGCACTCGGCGACGATCGCCTCTGGGCCGACCTCGTCGACCGCCCCCTCGGCGAGGTGCTGCGAGCCTCGCTGGAGACAGACATCTCGCGCGGCATCGTGCTGACCGACGGCCTCATCGGCACGTTCGCATCGGCCGACGACGAGAGCCTCCGCCAGAACCGGTGCTTCCTGTATCACGTGGTCGGCGGCGGCACCGGCGACTGGGACGTGCCCATCGGCGGGATGGGCCGCGTCACGGGCGAGCTCGCGGGCGCCGCCACGGCCGCGGGTGCGCAGCTGCGCACCGACTGCGAGGTCGTCGCGGTCTCACCCGACGGCGAGATCACGCTGGCAGACGGCCCCGCGGTGAACGCGCGACTCGTGCTGAGCGGTGTCGGCCCTGCCGTCCTGGAGCGCCTCCTGGTCGCCGGGGGCGCCGAGCCCGCCGCACCCGGCCTTGCCCCCGAGGGTGCGCAGCTCAAGGTCAACATGCTGCTGCGCCGCCTCCCGCGGCTGCGCGACGAGCGTGTGGCACCCGAGGCGGCATTCGCCGGCACGTTCCACGTCAACGAGACGATGACGCAGCTCGACACGGCGCATGCCGCGGCGGCGGGCGGCGGCATCCCCGATCCGCTCCCGGCCGAGATCTACTGCCATTCGCTGACCGATCCGTCGATCCTCGGGCCCGAGCTGCGCGCATCCGGTGCGCACACGCTGACGCTGTTCGGCCTGCAGGTACCGCACCGGCTGATGGCGGGGCGGGATCCGGATGCCGCGCGCTCGGCGCTGCTGCAGGCGGCCCAGCGCTCGCTGGACGCAGTGCTGGCCGAGCCGATCGCGGACTGCATCTACGAAGCCCCCGACGGCACCCCGTGCGTGGAGGCGCGCACCACCGCGGACCTCGAAGCAGCGCTGGGCATGATCGGCGGCGACATCTTCCACGGATCGCTGTCGTGGCCGTGGGCAGGCGACGACGAGCCGCTGGACACCCCGGCGCAGCGCTGGGGCGTCGCGACGGACCACCCGAACGTGCTGCTGTGCGGCTCGGGCGCGCGGCGCGGCGGCGCGGTGAGCGGACTCGGAGGCCACAACGCGGCGATGGCCGCGCTCGAGCTGCTCCCCCGCTGAACCCGGCCGCCAGGAGCGTTACGGACGCGGCGGCAGAGGGGGCGGGGGCGGGTAGCCCTCGTAGCCGGGGGCGACCGGCGGCTGAGGCGCGGCCGCCTCGGGAGCCGGCACGGGCAGCGCGGCAGGCGCGGGCGGCGCGGGCTCGACCGGTGCGAACACGTGCGCCCCGGGCGACGGGTACCCGGTGTAGTACGCGTTCCAGTCGGGCGACCCGTCGGGCAGCATCGGGAGCGGGGTCGTCGCGTCGACGTACGTCGGCCACGGCAGCAGCTCCTGCGAGGCCGGGGCGGGCGCCGGACCGGCCGGCGCCATCGGCGCCCCCGGAGCGACGGCGGCGATGGGGTACGGGTGCGCCTTCTTCGGGGCGAACAGCACGTTCACCAGCGGCACGAGTGCGGTGCCGAGGGCTGCGAGGATCGCGACGGCGACCACGATGCGCCAGTAGATGTCGGCGAGGTTGAGCCATTCGCCGAAGGCGAGCGGGATGATCAGCAGCGCGGCGAGGGCGACCACGAGCGACACCGTGATGATGGCGACGGTGCGCGTGAAGGGGGTGTCGTATCGCTGCAGCGCCTTCAGGTAGAAGCGCACATGCAGCAGCACCAGCTGGAGGATCAGGACGATCAGGAGGAACTGGATGAATCGCGAGACGCCCAGCCACGGGTAGCGCTCCGGCATCCAGATCATGACCGCGCCGATCAGCAGCGCGATGATCCACGAGGCCATGCTCGCCAGCGCGAACCAGGCCGGACGCTGTGGCGCCAGATGCGCGTCGAGGATCGCGACGCCGGCGAAGCCGACGAGCAGCAGGATCGTGAGGAACGCGCGCCCGACGATGCCGTTCTGCGAGCCGAGGAGCACCCACACCACGCACACGATCGCGGCGGCGATGAGCGCACCGATCGCCACCCAGATGGCAGCGCGCAGCAGCGGCGAGTGGGAGGCATCCGTCCGCGCCGGCTGGGCCGTCGCCTGCGGAACCGACGAATACGGGTCGGGCACGGTCATGGCGTTCCTCTCCTCGCGCGGGCGATGAGCCCGCACGCCCATCCTGACACGCCGCTGCGCAACGGTCACCCGCTCGGAGTGGCCCGGTCGCCGGAGTGAAGCGGACAGGCACGGCGGAGTCGTCCGGCTGCCCGATCAGACCCGCACCTCTGGACGCGCGATGTCGTACCGCGGGTGGATGTGCCGGTGGCCGGGCCGCCCGCACCATGGGAGGGTGACGAGTGATGCTGACGAAGTGACCCGGCAGGCGACCCCGCGACGACCGCGCGCACTGATCGCCATGTCGGTCGCGGGACTTCTCGTGATGGTGCTCTGCATCGCGCACCTCGTCGAGACGATCATCGTCAGCCAGGAACGGGAGCGGTTCCGTCCACCGGGGGCGTTGGTCAACGTCGAGTCCCGCACGTGGCACCTGTACTGTGCGGGGCCCCGTTCCGCCCTCCCACCCGTGCTCCTCGAGTCCGGCCTCGGGGACTCGTCGACCAACTGGGCCGACATGCAGGCGACGTTGTCCGTCGAGCGTCGTGTCTGCTCGTACGACCGGCTGGGTTACGGCTGGTCTTCCCCGGCCCGCGGCGAACGCACCGCCGCGAACGAGGCCGACGAACTGGCGCTGCTGCTCGCAGCGGCACACGAGGACGGCCCCTTCATCATCGTGGCCCACTCGATGGGCGGACTCATAGCCCGAGAGTTCGCGGCCCGCAGTCCCGCGCAGGTGAGCGGCCTCCTGCTCATCGACCCCACCAACGAGACCACCATGGGTGACGCTGCGCCAGTGGCGTTGGTCGCCACGTCGTTGCAGGTCGCCGCGTCTTCGGTCGGGCTCACGCGACCCTTCGTCGTCGCGCAGTTGGATGATGACGCCGGAGGGCACCTTCCCAGAGCGGTGCGGGAGCGCGCCGGTTTCCTCTACAGCACGGATGCGCTCGCCACGAGCCTCGCAGAGTTGGATGGAGCGAGCTCCGCGATCGCGGCGGTGACGGTGCCGGCGATCGTGGTGTTCGCCGACGGGGCGTCGGCCGCGGACCGGGCTCATTACGCGGCGCTGGGCGAAGACGTGCGCGTCACAACCGCGACGACGACATCCCACTACGTGCAGTACGCCGATCCCGAGGCCGTCGTGTCGGCGCTATCCGAACTCGACGAGGCAGTGCAATAGCCAGACCGACCGGCACAGCGCAGCGCGCCGGCCGGCGCCCGATCCGGTCTCTGCGAGACTCCGCGCCCCACTGGGAGGAGGCTCGGATGCCTCAGCCGATCGCCCGCCCGAGTCCCTCGACCAGTTCGGCCCCCGGCAGCTCCAGGAGCGTCCGCCCCGGCAGGAACAGCTTGCTGCCGCGCGCTCCCCCGCCGATGACGACCTCGGGCGCGGCCTCGACGGCGGCGTCGACGAAGATCGGCCAGTCGGCGGGAAGCCCGATCGGGGTGATGCCGCCGTACTCCATGCCGGTCAGCGCGACCGCCTCGTCCATGGGGGCGAACGAGGCGCTGCGCACGTCCAGCCGCCGCCGCACGACGCCGTTGACGTCGGCGCGTGTCGTGGCGAGCACCATGCACGCGGCGAAGCGCACCTCGCCGCCGCGCTTGCCCTTGACGACGACGCAGTTGGCCGACGCCTCCGGCGCGACGCCGTACCGCTCGCAGAACGCGGCGGTGTCGGCGAGCGCCGCGTCGATCGCCGCGACGCCCACGGTCGCGGCGACCTCGGGATCGAGCGCCGCCAGCGCACTGGCGACGGGGGTCGCGACGAGTTGCGGATGCCGCGTCGCGGCCTCTGCGGTGAGGGTTCCGGTGGCCGTCCACATCATGGCGCCAGGCTAGCGCTCCCCGAAACCACGAAGCGCCCCACGAGGGGGCGCCTGCGTTGGTGGCGAGTGAGGGTCCCACCGCCCCTCCACACGTCGCTTCGCGCCGCGCGGAGCCTCTGGCGGAGGGGCCCATCGAACGCGACGCTTCGCGCCGCGGTTCGAATCCCGCAGCGCAGGTCGGAAACGTCGAAACGCGCCCCGCAAGCGGGGCGCGTTTCGACGTTGGTGGCGAGTGAGGGATTCGAACCCCCGAAGTCTAAGACGGCTGATTTACAGTCAGATCCCTTTGGCCGCTTGGGTAACTCGCCAATGCGCACCCGTCCGACTTTTCCAGACGACCGGAGGCGCGATCCACAATCTTACGCGTAGATGCGCGAGGTCAGAAATCGACGCCGTTCACGTGCCGATGCTGTCGAGATCCATGCCCCTCACGGCGTCGGGCGTGCGCAGCAGCGCACCCTCGAAGCGGCACGTCGCGGCGGCGGCATCCATCGCGCTCTGCAGCACCGTCTCCCACTCGTCGGCAGTCGCCGGCGTGCCGGAGACGAGCGCCGCGACGGTCGCCGCGAAGGCCGCGTCACCGGCGCCCATGGTGTCGACGATGCGACCGGGAAGACTCGAGATGGGCTGGGTCGCGACGGCGTCGCCGGCCTCGATCGTGGCGCCCGCGGCGCCCTCGGTGGCCAGCACGGCGCCCGCGCCGAGGTCGATCAGACGCGCGCGCAAGGCGTCGAGGCTCGTCCCGTACAGCAGCGCGGCGTCGTCCTCGCCCACCTTCACCAGCGCCGCATGCGCGGCGAGGTGTTCGAACCCCCGCACGAACTCCGCCTTGTCGCGCATCATGCCGGTGCGCGGGTTCGGGTCGACGGCGACGGATGCCTCCGCCTCGGCGATCGCGTCGGCCAGTTCCGCCGCCTGCTCGGCGTCGTCGAACGCGACGCAGCTCACCACGACGAGGTCGGCATCCTTCATCGCCGCTCGCTCCGCGTCGCCGAAGCGGATGCGGCGGCGCTGGGACGCCTCGTTGAACTCGTAAGTGGGCTCACCGCCGCCGGTGCGGGTGCTCACCGCGCGCGCCGTGCCCAGCGGCGACGACGTCGCGATCAGCTCGACGCCGAAGTCGGCGAGGTAGCTGCGCACCCGCGACGCCGGCTCGTCGTCGCCGAGCATGGCGATGAGAGTCGTGGGAACCCCCAGCCGCCTCAGTCCCACGGCCACGTTGAGCGCGGCGCCGCCGACGAACTCGCGCACACCGTGGTCGTCGCGCAGTTCGTCGATGAGGGCGTCGCCCACCACCACGACCGTCATCGCCTGACCCCTGCGGTCTCGAGCACGCGGCCGACGAACGCCTCGGTGCGCCGGCGGGTGCCGTCGATCTTGAGGTCGACGCTCGCGCGCACCTCGTTCGGAGCGAGGGGCGCGGCCAGACGGACGTTCTCGTGGCACGACAGATCGGCGCAGATGTATGTGCCGACGCTGTCGCCGTGGGCACCCGCCTCACCGCCCTTGCGCGCGGTGTACATCACGACCTGGTCGGCCGGCTGCATCGTGTGGCACAGGTTGCACATCGCCGCACGGACGTGCGGAGAGCCCTCCGCGGCACGCATCACGATGCCGACCGGTTGGCCGTCGACCTCGGCCACGAGATAGCCCCGGCCGCGCGTGCGCGGGTCGCGCCACGCGAGGAAGTCGAGGTGATCCCAGTCGGTGAGGACGAAATCGGCGGGCAGCGTGACGAGCCGCAGCTCGTCGGGCGACGCGTTCACGAACGACGAACGCACGTCTTCTTCGGTCAGCGGGCGCATGGCACCTCCTCGCCGACCCAGTCTACGAACGACGGATGCCGCCGCCACCCCGCGCACGCAGCGCGGGGTGGCGGCGGCATCCGCTCGGGGTCGTCGTCGCTACCAGCCCAGCCGCTCGGCGACGACGTCGGCCGCGCGCGTGGGGAACTCGTCCCAGCCCGGCTCGAGGATCGCTCGGGTGAGGCGGTACAGCTCGTAGGCGGACTCCTCGATCGGCAGGTCGAGAGACGCCGCGATGTGCGCGCCCCACACCGGGAAGTCCCGCTCGAAGCGGCGCATCGGGTCGTTCGCGTCGCGCAGCGACGTGGATGCCGCGGCGAACCGCCCGCGGATCGCCCGCACCAGCAGCTGCACCGCCCATTGCCGGATGAACGCGTTGCCGTTGAGCAGCTCTCCGCGCCGGACGCGGCCGACGCCGATCAGCAGCTTCACGAGCACGAGCCGCACGTCGTTCGCCGGGTCGAACAGGTCGTCCCCGGCCGTGCGCGCCCGGGATTCGGCGAGGAGCGTCGCCGTGGTGCCGGCCTCGTCGTCGACGAGGATCGTCGCATCGGCGGCACGGGCGCCGGCGAGCTCGGCGGCATCCGAGAACGCGAACTCGAACACGTGGGCGTCGTCGTAGACGGCGACGAAGCCGATCTCCCCCTCGCGCGCCGTGAGCACGAGCCGGTCCTGGTCGGGCAGCCACGACAGGTCGGGCCGGATCTCCGGCCCGCGCCCGGGCTCGATGAGGGCGAAGAAGTCGTGATCCGACCACTCGTCGCGCCGGGCGCGCGCCTCATCCGATGCGGAGCCCAGCAGCACGAGTCCGACGAGCCCATCGTGCTCGCGCACGCCGGCGGCCAGTGCGCTGCTGAGCTCGTCGAACCGCTCCGGTGCGGTCACCGCGCGCCGTCCGCGGGCACCTTGACCCCGGGCAGCGTCCACACCGCGAAGGCCGGACCGTCCGCCGACAGCAGCACCGCGCCGTCGCCGGCGACCGCGAGTGTGCCGTCGCCGTACACGGCCTCCGCCGCCGCGGCTCCGGGCAGGGCGCCCGCCGGGATCTCGGCATCCGCGTCGCCCTTCGCGGCCAGTACGAGCAGCGTCTCGTCGGTGGACTCGCGCACGAACACGACGGTGTCGTCGTCGACGTGGATCCAGCGCAGGCCTCCGGTCGACAGCGTCGGGTGCGCGTGGCGCAGCGCGATGAGCTCGCGGTAGACCTCGAGCCGGTCGGCCACCGCGGGCTCGCTCTCGGTGCCCCACGGGATCGGGGTACGGCTGTCCTCGCCCTCGGCGCCGGTCAGGCCGAACTCGTCGCCCGCGAACACGACCGGCAGCCCCGGGAGCGTCACCATGAGCCCCACCGCGACCGGCACGGTGCCTGGCCCGGCGTTGGTGGCGAAGCGCCCGGTGTCGTGCGTGTCGAGGGGCTGCATGTTGCCCAGGCGCACCCGCCACGGGATGCCGCCGGTGAAGCGCACGACCGCGTCGACGAACTGCTGCGCGGTGTAGCGCGGGATGCCGCCGATCGGCTGGCCGAAGAACCAGGGCTCGGTGCGCTCGACGCCCTCGGCCGTGAGGAACGGTGCGCCGGTCGGCTCGGAGAGCCATCCCCACAGCGGGCGCGTGAACGACGGGTACGTCATCGCGCCGTGCCAGCCGTCGCCCTGCAGGTCGCTCGCAGCGTCGTTCGTGGACTCGCCGAGCAGGATCGTGTCGGGGTTGATCTCGATCATCGTCTTGCGCAGCAGCTGCCGCACCTCGGCGTTCAGGTCGACCTCACCCAGGCGCCCGGTCATGTTCGCGACGTCGATGCGCCAGCCGTCGGCGTTGTACGGCGGCTTCAGCCACTTCGCCACGACCGAGTCGGGACCGTCGATGAACCGGCGGCGCAGCTCCTGCGACGCCCAGTTGAACTTCGGCAGAGTGGGCGTGCCGAGCCACGACTCGTACTCGGTGTTGCCCTCGTCGGTGAAGTAGTAGAACTCCTCCTCGGGCGCACCCGGGTGGCCGAGTGCCGCCTGGAACCACTCGTGCCGGTCGCCGGAGTGGTTGCTCGTGAGATCGCCGATGACACGGATGCCGCGGGCATGCGCCGCCTCGATCAGCCGGACATACGCCTCGTCGCCGCCCAGGAGCGGGTCGACGCTGTGGAAGCTGGACGCGTCATAGCGGTGGTTGGACGCCGCCGGGAAGATCGGCGTGAGGTAGAGCAGGTTCACGCCGAGCGACACCAGGTGGTCGAGCTTCTCGATGACGCCGTCGAGATCGCCGCCGTAGAACTGCTGCGAGCGCCCGGGCATGACCGGGTCGACGGGGGTGTCCCAGCTCGCCGCGATCGCCCACTCTGGCGTCGGGTGCGTGTCGGCCTGCGGCGAGCGCGCGAAGCGGTCGGGGAAGACCTGGTACATCACGGCGTCGTTCAGCCACGCCGGGGGCGCCGGGTACGCCACCAGGGCGAAGTCCTCGGCGTCGAGCGTCTCGAGCGTGTGGAGGCCGGTCTGGTTGAGCCACTCCACGCCGCCGTCCTCGTGCACCAGCAGCCAGCGGTAACCGTGGCGCGGGTTGCGCACGGTCACCGTTGCCTCGTACCAGTCCCAGCCGTCGACGGTGCCGAGGAGGGAGGCATCCGTCCACTCCGGCTCGTGATCGGGGTTCGACCGCGTGCGCACCGCGGCGAGGGGTCCGTAGCCCGCGGGCACCCGCAGGCGCACGGTCACGACGTCGCCGAGCTGCGGGGCGAGGTCGGACACGTACAGCGGGGAGCCGTCGTGGTGCGGAGTCAGGGATATCATGCTCATGCCTTTCCAGGACAGGCGGCGCGGCGCCGCCGGTTGCGAGATCGGTGCGACGTGGTTGCACGGCCGAGGCCATGGCAGAGCCCATGTGTTGTTTTTCAGTTGTGTCCGTCCCGATCATGGCACCGGGACGGAGCATCCCCTACTTGACGCTGCCCGCGGTGAGGCCGCCCACGATGTAGCGCTGCAGCGCGAGGAACAGCGCCACCGGCAGCACGGCCGCCAGCACCGCACCCGCGGCGAACAGGCTCCAGTTCTTGGAGAACTCGTCGGAGATGAACTTGTAGAGGCCGACCGCGAGCGTCTGCTTCTCGGGGTCGATGAGGATGATGCTCGCCAGCACGAACTCGCTGGACGTGCCGATGAACGACAGCAGGCCGACCACCGCGAGGATGGGCGCGACCAGGCGCAGGATGATCGTGAAGAAGATGCGCGCGTGGCCGGCGCCGTCGATCTTGGCGGCCTCGTCGATGGACGCGGGGATCGTGTTGAAGAACCCGTACATGAGGTACGTGTTCACGCCCAGCGCGCCGCCGAGGTACACCATGATGAGGCCGATCTGGCTGTTCAGCCCGATCGCCGGGAAGATGTCGCCGATCTGCACCATGAGCAGGAAGATCGCGACCATCGCCAGCATCTGCGGGAACATCTGCACCACGAGCAGGGTCGTGAGGCCGAACCGGCGCCCCGTGAAGCGCATGCGCGAGAACGAGTACGCCGCGAGCGCCCCGAGGATGACCGTGCCCGCCGCCGTGACCAGGCCGATCACGAGCGTGTTGACGAACCACGCGCCGTACGGGTGCGTGTCGGACTGGAACAAGTCGATGTAGCTCTCGATGCTGAGGTTGCCGAACAGCCCGTTGGCCGTCAGCAGGGTGCCGCCCGGGTTCAGCGACGCCGAGAGCACGTACAGCAGCGGGAAGATCGCGAAGACCGCGACCACGATGCCGACCAGGTGGCGCCACCCGGTCTCGCGGAAGTACTTCTTGAACTTGCGTCGCGGCATCGGTCCCTCGCCGCGAACCCCGGCGCCCTCGTGGGCGTCGAATCCCTCGAGTGCTCCCGGCGCGGCCATCAGCGCCTCGGCGCGGCCGACGCTCTCGCCGAATTCCTCGAGCGTCGACTTCTTGTCGGAGTCGGTGGTGCTCATGTCAGTTCAGCTCCTCGAGTGCCTTGGTCCGTCGGAAGGCGATCACCGAGATCGTGCCCACGATCAGGAAGATGATGATCGAGAAGGCGCTCGCCAGCCCGTAGTCCGCCTTGGACCCGACGAACGCGACCTTGTAGACCATCGTGATCAGGATGTCGGTGGCGCCGACGTTCATGTCGGCGGTGACGTCGCGGGGCCCGCCGCCGGTCAGCATGTAGATCAGGCTGAAGTTGTTGAAGTTGTAGGCGAACGACGCGATCAGCAGCGGTGCGACCGCGACGAACAGCAGCGGCAGCTTGATGTTGCGGAACACCTGCCAGGCGCTCGCGCCGTCGACCTTGGCCGCCTCCTGCACGTCCTCGGGGATCGACTGCAGCGCCCCCGTGCAGATGAGGAACATGTAGGGGAAGCCGAGCCACAGGTTCACCAGCAGGATGCTGAACTTCGCCAGCCATTCGTTGGTGAGCCAGGGGATGTCGGCACCGCCGAAGAGGACGACGTTGATGAAGCCGAACTCCTGGTTCATCATGCCCGCCCACACCAGCGCCGAGAGGAAGCCCGGGAACGCGTACGGGAGGATCATGATGACCCGGTAGTACTTCTTCGACTTCATGCGCGGGTCGTTGAACACGATCGCGAGGAACAGGCCCAGCGCGAAGCAGGTGAACACCGACAGGAACGCGAAGACGAACGTCCAGACGAGCACCGAGAAGAACGGCGCCCTGATCGACTCCTCGGTGAACGCGCGGACGAAGTTGTCGAAGCCGACCGTGATCTGCCAGCCGGGCATGAGCTCGGTGCCGTCGGGGGCGGTGAACGCTCCCGTGCCGATGTCGGAGTACACCGTCCCGGTGCGGGTGTCGGTCATGGTGCCCGCGGCCTCGTCGTACGCGAGGCTGGAGAGGTACACGTAGGCGACCGACCCGTCGGGCGTGCGCAGCGAGCCGTCGTTCGGGTCGTCGCTGATCGGGACCGCCATGTCGGCGATCGCCTCCTGGTTCGCGACGATCTGCGAGAAGTCCAGGGTGTTGTAGCCGGGAACCGCGACGGCCTTGCCGCCGTCCATCTCGGCATCGTCGACGGGCTCGAGCGGGCGGTCGGTGCCGCCGAGCTCGACATCGCCGTCGGGGTCGGTGACCAGGAACGAGAACTCGCCCAGGCGCTCGACGATGGCGAGGTCGTACGCCGGCGAGTCGGGCACGCGCTCCTGCGCGGAGAGCATGAGCGCGTTGACCGCGCTCTCCTTGGAGCCGTTGTGGCCGGTGCCGTAGTTGGTGAACGCGATGTACGCGGTGTAGCCGGCGACGAAGATCTGGAAGATCAACAGGAAGATGAGCCCGGGGATCAGGTACTTCGCGGGCAGGTTGCCGCGGCTGAAGTACACCCAGGTGGCGATGCCGGCGACGAGCACCACGGCGGCCGCGGCGACCCACTGCTCGCTCTGGAAGAGCACGAGCGCGGAGTACAGTGCCAGGGCGTCGATGAGGCCGAGCGCGACGACCTTGAAGAGCAGCAGCTTCCATCCGGCGCCGGCCGCCTCAGCGATGCGCGCGGCGCGCCTGGACTTCTTGCTGGGGGGTGTCTCGACCGCGGCTTCGCGGTCCATGGTCGGCGTCGTCATCGGCTCCTCTTTCCGAAACTGCGGGAACGTGGTGTCGGGGCGGCGTCCTCACGGACGCCGCCCCGAACCGACGGGTCAGCCGATGGCGCCCTGGATGTCGGAGGCCATCTTGTTCCACAGCTCGACGGGGTCGCCGCCGGTGCCGTTGATGATGGCCGTCTCCGTGACGCCCCAGTAGTCCCACACGGCACCCATCGCGGGGATGCTCGGCATCGGGACCGCGTTGGCGCCGACGGCGCCGAAACCGGCGGTGATCGGGTCGTTCGCGACGGCGGCCTCATAGGCGGCGGTCAGCGCCGGGGTGCGGCCGCCGACCTTGTAGAGGGCGGTCTGGACCTCTTCGCTGCCGATGTAGTTCACGAGGAACTCGGTGGCGGCGAGCTTGTTCTTGCTCTCGGAGCTCAGGAAGAAGCCCTGCACGCCGGCGAACGGCTGGGCGGCCTGGCCGCCGGCCGACGGGATCGGGTCGACGGCGAGGTTGAGGCCCGCCTCCTGCGCGGCCGGCACGTTCCACGGGCCGGTGAGGTAGAACGGCGACTTGCCGGCGACGAAGTTCTCGCGAGCGAGGTCGCCCGAGATGTTCGAGTTGAACACGCCGGCACCGGTGGCGCCCTGCGAGGCGAGCCACGTGGCGAACGCCTGGCCGCCGGCGTTGCCGATCTGCAGGTCGTCGGGGTTGTAGCTGCCGTCGGCGTTGGTGCCGAACACGGGGGCGCCGAACGAGGTCTGGAAGGGGTACAGGTGGTACGGGTCGGCCGCCTCGGGGTCGAGGCCGACGAGGAACGCGTACTCGGTACCGGCGGCCTTGCCCTTGGCGATCATGTCGTCGTACGAGGTGGGCGCCTCAGGAGCGAGGTCGGTGTTGCGCAGCAGGCCGATGTTCTCGATCGCGTAGGGGACGCCGTAGATCTTGCCCTCGTAGCTCCACGCGTCGACGGCGACCTTCTCGTAGTCGGATGCCGCGTCGCCGAGCTCGACCGGAGCCACGACGCCGTTGGTCACGAGCGTGCCCAGCCAGTCGTGCGCGCCCACCGCGATGTCGGGGCCCTTGCCGGTCGGCACCTGCTGCACGAACTGGTCGCGGATGTCGCCGAACTCCTTCTGGACGAGCTTGACCTTCACGCCGGTGTCGGCGGTGAAGTCCTTGGCCGCGTCTTCGAGGACGGTGGCACGGTCGGCGTCGACCCAGACCGTGATCTCCCCTGCCGACTTGCTGTCGTCGCCCGAGTTCGAGTCGCCTCCGCTCGCGCAGCCGGCCAGGGCCAGCGCGGAAACAGCGGCGATCGCGCCGAACGCCGCGATGCTCCTCTTGTTCACCTTCATTGGTGGGTGCCTCTCTTGAGTGCTGGTGTGGTGCCGACCTTCACGCTCTCGCCGAAGGTCTTCGAGGCCCGCAATACTGCAAGCGCTTACATTCTGCATGACGCCACGGATGCTGGCAACACGGCCTCTGAGAATCGATATCTCGCCGTGACTTTCGACACTCATGGAATCGCTTGCAAGGATCATGACCGGACCGGAGCATCACCGCAACCGCTTGCAGCGGCATCGGTTCCCCGTGCCTGCGGCACCCCGCCGATAGAATGCCGCCATGGCAGATTCCTCGTTCGACATCGTCAGCAAGGTCGACCACCAGGAGGCCGACAACGCGCTCAACCAGGCCCGCAAGGAGGTCGAGCAGCGCTACGACTTCAAGGGCACCGGCGCCTCCATCGAGTGGAGCGGCGAGGCGATCCTGATCAAGGCGAGCAGCGAAGAGCGCGCGAAGGCGGTGCTGGACGTGTTCCAGACGAAGCTCATCAAGCGCGGCATCTCGCTGAAGAGCCTCGAGTCCGGCGAGCCCGTCGCCGGCGGCAAGGAGGTGCGCATCACCTCCACCATCAAGGACGGCATCTCGTCCGAGAACGCCAAGAAGATCTCGAAGATCATCCGCGACGAAGGCCCCAAGTCGGTGAAGTCGCAGATCCAGGGCGACGAGCTGCGCGTGCAGTCGAAGTCGCGCGACGACCTGCAGGAGGTCCAGCGCCTCCTCAAGGCGGCCGACCTCGACGTCGACCTCCAGTTCGTCAACTACCGCTGACGCCGCGGCGCGTCCAGGCAAAGAAGAACCGGCCGGCCCCCGAGGGGGCCGACCGGTGCAAAGCGTGATCGGGGATCAGAGCGGCCGGATGTTGGCGGCCTGCATGCCCTTGGGTCCGCGCTCCGCGTCGAACTCCACCTTCTGGTCCTCGCGGAGCTCCTTGAAGCCCTCGCCGGTGATCGCGCTGAAGTGCGCGAACAGGTCGGCCGAGCCGTCATCGGGAGCGATGAAGCCGTAGCCCTTCTCGGAGTTGAACCATTTCACGGTGCCAGTGGCCATCGTGTCTTTCCTTCTTCTGCTGGGGCCGCGTGAGCGGCCGGGGGTGCCGTTCCGGTATGTACGGAACGAACGATGGGTGCGCCGGGCGTGCGCGGGTGCGATCGCCGGGCGGATGACGGGGGTGCCGGTGGCACGGTGGGGCGACGACTGGAGACCGGCCTCGACGGCGGCGAACGCGAGCTCGCGGCTGGCGTGCACGCCGAGGTGGGTGCCGATGGCGCTGTGCGCCTCGTAGCCGTGGGCGGCGCCCGCGACGAAGCCGGCGTACTCGTCGCCGACGGTGGCGACGAACACGTCGTGTGCGGCCTGACGCCAGGCCGGCGAGGTTACTTGTGCTGATGTGAGGGGGAACATGCTGTTCTGGGATGCCGCTTCGGACCGGTGACGGTGACGGAGGCGGGGAAGTCGATGTGAATGAGCGCTGCCCGATGGGGCGCGGCGTCGTGGGATCTGCTTCTCTACGATGAGGCAGAGGGAAGAGGACGCGATGAAGGCCGGATCTCGGCCCCCAGAGCGTAGCATGCCCGACCCCCACAGAAGCTGAACGCCGGCCGTGGAGCCGACGATCCGCTGTCGGCGCGCCACCGGGCGCCGTCGACCGCTAGCCTTCGGGGCATGCGCTTTCTCCGGGCCGTGCTGTCGGCCGTCGTCGCGACACTGCCGGTGCTGGTCATCCTGCTGATCCCGACGCTCGTGCGCGGGGATGCCGGCTCCCTTCAGCTGAGCGGGATCGGCAGCACCGTGCTGAACGCGGCGTTCATCGCGGCGATCATCCTCATCCCGAAGGTGAACGGCTGGCTCGATCCCGAGGTGCCGGACTGGTCGTCGGCGACGGCGATGGCGGCGACGGGACGCGTGTGGCGCAACCGAATCTGGCTGGCGCTGCTGGCGGTGCTCGCGCTCCTGGCCATCTTCGCGGCGGGGCAGACCGCGGCGTACCTGCTCTCGCAGAACTCGCCCGCCGTGGTGGACGGCGCACTCGACTACACCCGCTTCCTCGCGCAGGAGCTGGTCGTGTACCTCCTCGGCTACGTGCTGTCGCTCACGACCTATGTGCTGCTCATGCGCGTGCTCGCGCGGTCGGCCGGCTGACGGCGTCACACGGCGACGGATGCCGGGGCCACCGGCATCCGCTCCTCCGGCGTCACGCGCGCCGCGCACGGAGCGTGACGATCTCGAACGGGCGCAGCTGCAGTGACACCTGCCCGCCCGCCGCGGGCTCGGCCTGCGGGTCCTCGAGGAGGTCGGTGACGACGACGTCGGCGACATCCGCGTCGATGACGACGGATGCCGCCGCCCGGCGCCCGTACGCCTCGTAGAGCCGCACGATCACGTCTCCCGAGCGGTCCTCGGCGAGCTTCACGGACTCCACGACCACGCCGTCGCCCTCGACCCGCACGAGGGGCGCGACCTCCGCGCCGCCGGGCCGCAGGGGGAGGTTGCGGCGGTAGCCCTCGGCCACGGCGTCCGGGATGGACGCGCCGACGCACAGCGACGTGCGGAACACGTGCAGGCCCTGGTCGGCGTCCGGGTCGGGGTACAGCGGTGCCCGCAGCAGCGACTGGCGCACCAGCGTCGTGGTGCCGCCGCCCTCGCGGGCATGACGGGTGATGTCGTGGCCGTAGGAGGCGTCGTTGGAGACGGCGATGCCGAACCCCGGCTCGCCGACGTGCACCCAGCGCTGGGCGCTCGTCTCGAAGCGGGCGGCATCCCACGACGTGTTGCGGTGGATCGGGCGCACGACGTGCCCGAACTGCACCTCGGACGCCGCATCGGTGGTGTGCACGTCGAGCGGGAACGCGAGCTTGAGGAGCCGCTGCCGCTCGTGCCAGTCGACCTCCGTGACGACGTCGAGCCGGGCGGCGCCCGCCGCCACGCTGAACTCCTGCACGACCGTCGACGCCCCGAACGCGCGGGAGAACCGCACCGCGACCCGCTGCGGCGTCTCCTCGACGACCTCCACGGACCGCACGTCGGCGACGGCCTCGCCGTGGCGGCGGTAGTTCTCGTCGACGTCCCAGGCATCCCACCGCGCGGGGGTGTCGCGGAACACCTGCAGCTCGGCCGCGCGCCCGCCCGGCGCGATCGCCTCACGGCCGGTGGCGGCATCCGTGGCCGAGGTCACGCGACCCGCCTCGTCGAGTACGAACCTCGCGCGGGCCGTGGCCAGCACGAAGCCGCCGTCGTGCCGCTCCAGCCGGGCGTCGTCGCCGAGCGCGCGACGCCCCGAGCCCAGCGCCGGCACGCCGTCGACGGGATGCGGCGCCGCGTTGAACCACATGTCGCCGCCGGCGGTGTCGCCGAGCGCCGCCACCGCATCGGCCACGACCCGCTCGGCCGCCTCGGCCACCCGCGCGTATCCCGCCTCGGCCTCGCGGTGCACCCAGGCGATGGACGAGCCCGGGAGGATGTCGTGGAACTGCTGCAGCAGCACGATGCGCCAGGCCTCGTCGAGCGCGTCGTACGGGTAGGCCGCACCGGCGCGCGCGGCGGCCGTCGCCGCCCACAGCTCGGCCTCGCGCAGCAGGTGCTCGCTGCTGCGGTTGCCGCGCTTGGTGCGCGCCTGCGACGTATAGGTGCCCCGGTGGAACTCGAGGTACAGCTCCCCCGCCCACACCGGCGGGTGCGGATACTCCGCCCGGGCGTCCGCGAAGAACCGGGCCGGTGAGTCGAGGCTCACGCGCGGCGAGCCTTCCAGCGACGCGGTGCGATGTGCCGCCGCGAGCATCTCGCGGGTCGGACCGCCCCCGCCGTCCCCGAAGCCGAACGGCACCAGCGAACTGTTGGCGGCGCCCTTCTCGGCATACTGCCGCTCCGCGCGGGCGAGCTCGCGCGCGGTGAGCTCGGCCGCGTACGTGTCGACCGGCGGGAAGTGCGTGAACATCCGGGTGCCGTCCAGACCCTCCCACTCGAACGTGTGGTGCGGGAACGCGTTGGTCTCGTTCCACGAGATCTTCTGGGTCAGGAAGGCCCGGATGCCGCTGCCTGCCATGATCTGCGGCAGCGACGCCGTGTACCCGAACGAGTCCGGGAGCCAGCCCTCGCGGGCGGTGACGCCGAACTCCTCGCGGAAGAACCGCTGCCCCCGCACGAACTGGCGCACCAGCGCCTCGCCGCCGGGGAGATTGGTGTCGGACTCGACCCACATGCCCCCGACCGGCACGAACCGGCCCTCCGCGACGCGCTGCGCGATGCGTGCGAACAGGTCGGGGTAGAACTCCTTCACCCACGCGTACTGCTGCGCCGACGAGCAGGCGAAGACGAGCCGCGGGTCGCGGTCCATGAGGTCGAGCACGTTGGAGAACGTCCGCGCGCATTTGCGGATGGTCTCGCGCGCGGGCCACAGCCAGGCGGAGTCGATGTGGGCGTGACCGACGGCGGTGACGCGGTGGGCGCTGGCGGTCGCGGGGGCGGCCAGCACCGCCGAGAGCGCGGCACGCGCGTGGGATGCCGTCCCGCCGACGTCCACGGGATCGGCCGTGTCCACCGCGCGCTCGAGCGCACGCAGGATCTGCGCCGCGCGCACCGAGGAGGCCGGCAGCGTGGCGTACAGGCCCCGCAGCACCGCGATGTCCTGGGCGAGCTCCCAGGTCTCGGCATCCCGTCGCACGAGGTCCGCCCGCCGCAGCGTGTAGATCGGGGCGTCGCCCGCGGTGGCCTTGTCGCCGAGCGGGGTGGGCGCGAAGGTCCAGCCGGCGCCGATGTCGGGGTTCGAGGCCGCCTCCACGAGCAGGTCGATCTCGTGCCCGGAAACGGGGACGTGCCCGTTGCGCGGCTCCAGCGCCTTGACGATGCGCCCGTCGGCGGTGAACACCAGGCCCTCCGCCTGGAACCCCGGCTGCCCCGCCTGGAACCCGAGGTCCACGACGACCTCGCATTCCTCCGCACGCCACCCGGCCGGGAGCGTGCCGCGCAACCGGAACCAGGTCGTGCCCCACGGCCTGCCCCACGGCATGCCGGCCGCGAAGGGGGTGAAGGGCTGCACGGACGCCTCGGCGAACGGCACGGGCTCGTCGGGCGCCTCCCACGCGGTGATCTCGAGCGGCACGACCTCCCGCTCGATCGCCGGCATCACCCGCTCCCGGAGGAACCGGTCGATGCGGGCGAGGACGAGGGTGGAGTCGTCGAACATGGGTTCCTCCTGGGGGTCAGCCCTTGACGGCGCCGGCGAGGGCGAACGAGCCGCCGATGCCGCGCGAGACGAGCAGGTACAGGCCGAGCACGGGGGCCGCGTACAGGATCGAGAAGGCGGCCAGTTGCCCGTACTGGATCACGCCGTTGAGGCCGAAGAACGAGTAGATGCTCACCGACAGCGGCTGCAGGCTCGGCGAGAGCAGCAGGATGAACGGCACGAAGAAGTTCCCCCATGCCTCGATGAACGTGAAGATGAACACGACGGACAGCCCCGGGCGCAGGAGCGGCACGACGACCATCGCGAGAGCACGCAGCCGCGACGCGCCGTCGACCCACGCGGCCTCCTCGAGTTCGAGCGGGATGCCGTCCATGAAGTTCTTGGTCATCCAGACCGCCATCGGCAGGGCCGTCGCCGCGAGGAAGAGCGTCGTCGCCGGCAGGGAGTCGAGGATCCCCAGCTGCACGAACAGTCCGTAGACGGGCACCATGATCGCCGTGATCGGCAGGCACGTGCCGAACAGGATCGTCATCATCAGGCTGCGTCCGTAGCGCAGCCGGTAGCGGGACAGCGGGTATGCCGCGAGGACCGCGCACACCACGCAGGTGACGGCGACCCCCGTGGAGATGAGGATGCTGTTGCCCAGCGGCAGCAGGAACGTCTCGACCGTGAACACGTCGGAGAAGTTCTCCAGCGTCAGCGTCGTCGGCAGCGCCAGCCGGTTCGTCGCGTCGGGGTCGACGGACGCCAGGAACAGCCACGCCAGCGGGATGAGGAAGCACAGCCCCACGACGACGAGCGCGATGGTCGCCGCGGTCCGGCGGGGCCTCACGACACGCTCCGTCCGAGCTGCAGCGTGCGGGTGTACAGCGCCGCGAAGGCCGCCCCGACGATGAGCATGACCGCCGCGACCGCGGTGCCGTAGCCGATCTCCCCCATCTTGAAGGCCGCCTGAAACGCGAACACGGGCAGCGTCGTGGATGCGCCGAGCGGCCCGCCGGCGGTCATCGTCCAGATGAGGGTGAACACGGCGAGCGTCTGCAGGGTGATCAGCATGAGGTTGGTCGCGACCGAGCCGCGGATCACCGGCAGCACGACGCGGAAGAACCGCTGGCCGGCCCCGGCGCCGTCGATCATGGCGGCCTCGGTGAGTTCGGCGGGGACGCCGGCGAGGGCCGCCTCGTAGACCATCATCGAGAAGGCGGTGCCGCGCCAGATGTTGCCGAGCACGATGGCGGCCATCGGCGCGACGAACAGCCAGTCCGTCGGCGGGACGCCCGCGAGGCCGAGAAGCTGGTTCAGGGTGCCGCCCGGGGCGAAGTAGGCGTACAGCACGAACGCCGCGACCAGCTCCGGCAGCACCCACGTCAGCACCACGATGGCGCGTACGACTCCGCCGACGGCGCGCGAGCCCCGCCGCAGCAGCAGCGCGAGCGACATCCCGAGGACGTTCTGTCCGATGATCGCCGAGGCGACCACGAAGACCACCGTCAGCCACAGCGCCCGGAAGAAGTCGGGGTCCTGCACGAGGCGGGCGTAGTTCGCGAAGCCGACGAACTCGGGATCGCGGGCCTGCGGTCCGCTCAGCGCCATGTTCGTGAACGACCCGTACAGCGCCCACAGGATCGGTCCGGCGAAGAAGACGAGCAGGAGCGCGACCGCCGGAAGGATCGGCACCGAGCGGATCCAGGTCCGACCCCCTGACGCAGCCGCCCTCCCTGTTCGGGGTGCGCCCTCGGGCCCGGAACCGCTCGATGCCGAGACTGTCACCGCCGCGTCGTGTTTTCCTCGCCGACGATGGCGATCACGGCCTCGTCGTAGGTGGCCGACGCCTCCTGCGGGGAGACCCCGCCGACCACGACGTCCTCGGTGGCCTTCTGGAGCGCGATCGAGATCTGCGGGTAGTCGACGGTGGAGGGGCGGAAGTGCGTGTACGGCACGGCTGCCGACACCTCGTCCATGAACGGGTTCGATGCGAGGTACGACGGATCCGCGGCGACGTCCGCGCGCGCCGCGAGCTGGGAGTTCTGCTTCGCGTAGGCGAGGGCGTTCTCCTTGCTCAGCGCCATCGCGAGGAAGTCGAACGCGAGCTGCGGCTCGTCGCTGTTCGCCCCCACCGCGAGCGTCCAGCCGCCCGACACGCTCACGTACCGGTCGCCGTCGCCGTGCTGGGTCGGGAACAGCGCGACACCGAGGTCGGCCTCGTAGGAGGGCCATTCGTATGATCCGCCGGCCTGCCAGAACGAGGGCAGGTACGACCCCTCCACCGCGCCGCCGATCCGCGACTGCGGGAAGTCCTCGCCGAGGATGACCTGCCACACGTTGGGGTCGAGCGCCGCCTGCGGCGTGGTCGCGTAGCCCTTGTCGTAGAGCTCTTCCAGGAACGCCAGCGTGTCCACCTGCCCCTGCGAGCCGATGACCCACTTCCCGCTCGAAGCGTCGTAGAACTCGTCCCCGGTGCCCAGCAGCAGCGGGAGGATCGACGAGGTGGCCGCCCCCTCGCCCATGCCGGTGCCGATGTACATGTTGAAGGGCACGGCATCCGGAGCGGACGCCTTCACCTTCGCGGCCGTGTCGAGGATGTCCTGCCAGCTGGTCGGCTGCCACGGCACCGTGACGCCGGCGGCCTCGAGGATCGGCTTGCTGTACCAGATGACCCGGGTGTCCAGCCCCAGCGGGACGGCGTAGGTGCCGTCGCCGCCGTCGCCGGCCGCCTTCGCGGCGTCGCTGTACTGCTCCCAGTCGGGCCAGTCGGCGAGGTGGTCGTCGAGCTTGAGCAGGTACCCGGCGCTGGCGTCGGCCTGGACCGTGTAGCTGTCCTCGTAGAAGACGTCGGGCGCGGTCTCGGCCGAGCGGTGCGCGAGCTGCAGCTTGGTCTTGTAGTCGTCGTCGCCCGCCTTGACCGGCTGGAGTTCGACGGTGACTCCCGGATTGGCCTTCTCGAACTCGGGCTTCACCTTCTGGAAGAGGTCGTCGAGCGCGGTGAACGCGTCGGTGCTCTCGTACATGACCGTGATCGTCGGACCCTGCTCGGACTCCCCCGCCGAGCATCCTGCCAGCGCCACCGCCCCGATCGCCATCGTGGACAGCGCGATCGCTCCCGTACGTCGCATCGGTACCCCTTCGTAGCCTCGCGTTCGCGCCGTCCCGGCTCCGGCAGACTTCCGGAGGGCGGCGTCGGCTAATACTACAGCGAATGGATTTATTCGGAAACCCCTCTCACCGTGCGATCAGAAGGCCTTCCGGTCGCGGGGAGAACGCATGGTCGAGCACGAGGCAGGCCGCCCCGATCGCGGCGACATCGTCGCCGAACTCCGACACCTCGAACTCGATCGGATGCGGCGCGATGCGGTAGCGCGATTCCCGCACGCGATCGGGCACGCGCTCCATCAAGAACCCGCCGGCGGCGGCGAGGAACGGCCCGCCGAAGATCACCCGGTCGATGTCGAGCATGTTGATCAGCTGGACGAGCCCGGTGGCGATGTCGGATGCCGCGGCATCGAGCAGTCCCGCCGCCGGCTCCTCCCCGCGGGTGGCGGCCTCCGCCAGCGCGGCGAAGCGTCCACGGACCTCCTCCGTGCCCGGCTCACCGTCGTACGCGGGCAGCACGCCCGCGGCCACCGCGCGGTCGACGATGTACCGCGGCAGGACGGCGGCACCCAGGGTGCGCACGGTCCCCGTGCCCTCATCGCCCACCATGAGGTTGCCGATGTCGCCGGCGTTGCCGCTGGCTCCGCGGATCACGTTGCCGTGGAGCACGAGCCCCGCGCCCACGCCGGTGCCGAAGTAGAAGAACGCCACGTTGCCGCGGCCCTCGATCGTGCCCGCCCACCGCTCGGCGACGATCGCCGCCGTGACGTCCTTCTCCACGAGGACCGGCATCCCGAGCCCCGCGGCGAGCGCGTCTCGGATCGCGACGTCCTTCCAGCCGCGCAGCAGTGGGGGCTCGAGCAGCGCGCCGGCGGTGAGGTCGATGGGTCCCGGCGCCGCGACTCCCGCACCCATCACGCGGGTGCGATCGACACGGGACTCCCGCAGCAGCTGCTGCGCGGTCTCGATCACCTCGGCGATCGCCGCAGGCGCGTCCCCGGAGGCCGGCATCGGGATGGTGCGGTCGGCCACCACGCGCGAGGCGAGATCGAGCAGCACGACGGTGACGACGGTGGGGTCGAGATGGATGCCGAGGGCGTAGCGTCCGGTCGGTTCGAGGCGCAGGATGGTCCTCGGCTTGCCGACGCCCACGACCACGGTGCCGGCGTCGACGATGAGCCCCTCGTCCAGCAGGCGGCGGGTCACGTTGGACACCGTCTGCGGGCTCAGTCCCGTCTGCTCGGCGAGCTCGACGCGGCTCACGCCGTCCGCGGAGCGACGGACCGCGTCGAGGATCACGGTCTGGTTGTAACCACCGACCGCCGGAAGGTTGGCTCCGGCCTGCATGAGCGCTCCCGTCGTCCCACCGAGATTACCGCGGCAGGCGCCTCAGGCCGACCCGGCGCCCGGCGACGCGCCGCGACGACTCCGTCGCAGACACGTAAGAGGCCCCGGGTGCTGGGGACACCCGGGGCCTATCGTCGTCAGCTCTCGCCCGTCACCCCCCGGTGAGCGGCACGTGACGACGGGGTAGGGAAGGAGACTTGGGGAGGGCCTTCCCTGAGAGACGCTGGGGACGTCTCGCATACGATCTTAACCGGACAGCAAGACTTTCTCTGTCCCCTCTTCGGGGGACATTGGCAAATCCCTGGATATGTACGCCGCGAGCCAGCGATCGAGCTGCGCGAACGCCCGCGCACGCGGAGCGGGACGCGAGAGGAACACGTCGTGGATCGCCCCGTCGATGCGCGCGACCGTGACGACCTGTCCGATCCGCGTCGCCGCGCGGGCGATGTCGTCGACGACGAGGACGGAGTCGGTCGAGGTCATCGACTCCTTCCACGACAGCGGCGGCGTCGAACGCGCCGACAGCAGGACGAGGGCGGGGCATCCGACTTCCACGCCCCCGGCCACGCGCCGGTGTCCTTCCATCACCGCCGAGAGCCACCCCGGCGCGGTGGGAAAGCCCCGGTCCGGCCGCCACACGGCGCGCTCGGGACTCGTCGGCAGGCTTCCGATCTCCTGCTGCGCGCGGGTGTAGTAGCCGACGTCGACGGCCGGCTGGGTGCCGCGCGGATCCAGTCGCGCCCGCATGTCGACCAGCGGCGCGAGCGCCTGCCTGCCCAGCGTGCCGAGCTGCAGTTCCAGCCAGGGACTGTTGAGGACGAGGGCGGATGCCACGCCGGGATGCCGCGCCGCCCACAGCGTGAGGGTGAGCCCACCCGTGGAGTGCCCGAGCAGCACGAGCCGCCGACCACGACCGGTCTCGCCCTGAGGCACGTCGGGATCGCGGTGACCCATGGCGCTCAGGGCGGCGGCGATGTCGAGGTCGTAGTCGTCGAGCGAGTCGATGTAGCCCGGCGTCTGCCCCTCGCGCAGGCTCCGTCCGTAGCGGCGAAGGTCGAGGGCGTAGAACCGCGCCCCCCTGCGGGTCCAGAACTCCGCCACGTCGCGCTGGAAGAAGTAATCCGACCACCCGTGGACGTACAGCACGTCGACGTCGCGCAGCTCACCGAACAGCCGCGCGAGCGGATGCGGCAGGCTGCGCACCAGCGTCGCCACGAGCGGCCCGTGAAGACCGTCGACGCCGAGCGGCAGCGTCGACTGCTCGAACGGCTTCCCCAGGATGTCGGGGACCCACACGGAGGCTTGCGAGGCCATGGCCCCAGCCTAGGGCTGGGGGCGCGCGGACGCGCTCACCGCGCGGGTCGGCGCGTGGCGGCTCACTCGCCGCGCGAGATCGTCACCATCTCGTCGCGGGGCACGACCTTGATGCGCGCACGCTCGTGCGGCGCGCCGAGCGCGATCTCGTGCTCGTCCAGGCGGTGCCAGCCGTCCAGGTCGGTCCAGGCGACGCCGCGGGAGGCGAGCAGCTCGGGGATGGCCGCCTCCGACGGGTCGGCCGGCTGCCACCAGGTGCCCTGGTCGTTGATGAGGTGGCGGATGGTCTCCATCGCATCGGACTTGGTGTGGCCGATGAGACCCACCGGTCCCCGCTTGATCCAGCCGGTGGCGTAGACGCCGTTCACGCGCTGGTTCGAGTCCTTGCTCAGCACCTGACCCTCGCGGTTGGGGATCACGCCGTGCTTCTTGTCGAACGGCACGCCCGGCAGGGGCGACCCGAAGTAGCCGACGGCGCGGTACAACGCCTGGATCGGCACCTCGCGCAGCTCGCCGGTGCCGACGACCCCGCCCTCGCCGTCGGGGCGCGTGCGCTCGTAGACGAGCGCCGACACGCGGCCCTCGGCATCCGTCTTCACCTCGACGGGCTTGGCGTAGAAGTGCAGGTGGAGGCGGCGCGATGCCGTGCCGCCGGCGTTGTTGACCGAGTCCCGCTTCCGCCACGACTGCAGCACGCGGTCGATCACCATGACCTGCTTGTTGCTCGCGATCGCGGCGCGGGCCGCGTCGTCGTAGTCGAAGTCCTCGTCGTAGACGACCATGTCGACGTCGCGCAGCTCGCCGAGCTCGCGCAGCTCCAGCGGGGTGAACTTGACGTTGGCAGGACCGCGGCGGCCGAACACGTGCACGTCGGTCACCTTCGAGGCGGCGAGTCCCTCGTGGACGTTGTCGGGGATCTCGGTCGGCAGCAGGTCCTCGGCGTGCTTAGCGAGCATGCGAGACACGTCCAGTGCCACGTTGCCGTTGCCGACGACCGCGACGGATGCCGCATCCAGCGGCCACTCACGCGGCACGTCGGGGTGCCCGTCGAACCAGCTGACGAAGTCGGCCGCGCCGTAGGAACCGGCCGCGTCGATCCCCGGGATGTCGAGGTCGGTGTCGCGGATCGCGCCGGTGGCGAAGATGACCGCGTGGTAGTGGTGCTTGAGGTCGTCCAGCGTGATGTCCTCGCCGAACCGGACATTGCCGAAGATGCGGATGTCGCCGCGGTCGAGCACCTCGCGCAGGGCCGTGATGATGCCCTTGATGCGCGGGTGATCGGGGGCGACGCCGTAGCGGACAAGCCCATAGGGCGCCGGCAGCTGTTCGAACAGGTCGATCGACACGTCGAACTTGCGCTCTGCCTTCAGCAGGATGTCGGCGGCGTAGATGCCCGCCGGTCCTGCACCGACGATCGCCAGCCGGAGCTTGGTCATGGGTGGTCCTTTCGGATTCCGCACTCGCCTCGGCCCCGTCGTCGAGCGGGCGAAGCGGACGAGACGGGTGCGGGCTAACTGGAGCGGTCTGCGACGGCCTGCGCGAAGCGGGTGAGCGCCTCGCGCACGGCACCGTCGGGAAGAGGCGCGAGCGCGTCGATCGCCTCGGTCGACCACGCGTTGGCGAGGTCGAGGGTGGCCTGGGTCGCGTCGTGCTCGCGCAGCTGCGCGAGCGGCTCGTCGAGGATGGCCGGGTCTGCGCCGTCGGCGATGAGGGCGACGCCCTCGTCGATGCGTTCGCGCAGCTCGACGGCCGCGGCATCCGTCCGCTGTCCGAGCACGAGGTAGGGCATCGTAGGCACGCCCGCACGCAGGTCGGTGCCGGGCACCTTGCCGGTCTCGTCGGGGTCGGCCGAGAGGTCGATGACGTCGTCGAGCAGCTGGAACGCGACGCCCGCCTTCTCGCCGAACGTCACCATCGCCTGCTCGAACTCCGCCGGGCCGTTCGAGAAGATGATGCCCGACTGCGCCGCGGCGGCGATGAGCGAGCCGGTCTTGTCGGAGAGCACCTGGAGGTAGAACGCGACGCGGTCGTCGCTCTCGGACGGGCCGACCGTCTCGTGCATCTGGCCGAGCACCAGCCGCTCGAACGTGTCGGCCTGCAGGCGGATCGCGCGGTCGCCGTGGCGGGCCATGATCTGGCTGGCGCGGGAGAACAGGAGGTCGCCGGTGAGGATCGCGACGTTGTTGCCCCACACCGCGTGGGCGCTGGGAACACCACGGCGCTTGTCGGCGGCATCCATCACGTCGTCGTGGTACAGCGAGCCCAGGTGGGTCATCTCGAGCGCCGTGGCCGCCTCGATGACCTCCTCGGTCGCGCCGTCGCCGAGCTGGGCGGTCAGCAGCGCCAGCATGGGGCGCACGCGCTTGCCGCCGGCGTCGTACAGGTAGCGGCTGGTCGCATCGGCGAGCGCGTCGGCGACGCGCAGCTCCCGCTCGAGGGCGCGGTCGACGCGCTTCAGGCCCGCCTCGACGGTCTTGAGCAGGGTGCGCGAGCGCGTCCCCGCGAAGATGCGGTCGGTCAGGCCCAGCTTGCCCGCGATGTGCGAGCCCGGCGCTGTCGGTGTCACCCCTCCAGCCTACCGGGGCCTTTCCTGACACGACGGCCGGAGGCATCCCGGCCGCCGCCGATCACCACCAGCCCTTGCGCTTGGTCCACACCAGCAGCGCCGACGACATGACCGCCATGATTCCCAGCAGCAGAAGGAGCCAGTCCCAGTGCGTCTGGGCGTTCACGATGACGTTCATGCCGAAGACGGACGACAGCGCGGTGACCGGCAGCGTCACCGCGGCGATGACGGCCAGCCTCTCGGCGGCGATCGTCATCTTCGTGTTCGTCCGCGCCTGGTAGAACTCGATCGTGCCCTGGAGGTACTCTTTCTGCCCCTCGGCCATCACGCCCAGCCGGTGGAACTGGTCCACCAGGTCCTCGAGGAGGGGCTCCGCGGCATCGCCGAAGACCCGCACCTGCGCCATCCGCCCGTACACCTCGCCCGACAGCGTGCACATCGTCTTGACAGTGAGCAGTCCGTGCCGCGCGCGGAACATCTCGTCGAGGAACTTCTCGGGGTCGCTGTATCGGTTGCTCGTCACGGCCTGCTCGAGGCGCCACACGTCGCGCGTCAGCTCGGCGGTGTGCTCCTTCAGCCGGGCGGTGAGCGCCGAGACCACCGCGTGCGAGAGCTGGTGGGCGCTGGAGGGCCGGAACCTCCCCGAGGCGATCCGCTTGCGAACCAGTTCGACCTCGACCAGGGCGTCGGCGGGCGGCACGGCCTCGTTCAGCGGCCCGTGGACGGTGATGAGGTAGTCGGCCCCGACGAACTGGTCGAGCTCGATGTAGTGCACGTGGCCGCCGGTGCCCGATCGCGGCGCGTGCAGCACGATGAAGACGTTGTCGTCGTAGACGTGCACCTTGGGCACCTGGTTGCGCCGCGCGCAGTCCTGCAGTGCCAGCGGATGCAGCGGGAACGCGTCCGCCAGCAGCGCCTCGACCTCGGCGCTCCACTCCGGGACGTCGACCCACACCACGCCACCCGTGTGCAGCACGGACGGCAGCTCGTCCGGCGTGTGCTCGACCAGGCCCGCCTCCGTCACGAGTGCGATCGACATGCCCATGGCGAGGCCTCCTGACGAACGGCGCCCGCGCCCGGCCGTCGCCTGCGGCGACCCGACGCCCTGCCCCTGGCTTAGACGCCGGCGGGGCGCCGTGTCAACAGGGCGGGGTCAGCGCGCGTCGCGGGCGTCGGGCTTGGTGGCCCGATGCAGCGCGACGATGCCCATCGACAGGTCGCGGTGGGCGACGTCGGTCCAGCCCGCCTCACGGATCCACGCCGCGAGGGCCCGCTGGTCGGGCCAGTCGCGGATCGACTCGTTGAGGTAGTCGTACGCCTCCGCGTTGGAGCTCACGGTCTTTGCGACGACCGGCAGCACCCGGTTGTTGTAGAAGCGGTACAGCCCGTTGAACGCCTTCGACGGTGGGTGCGAGAACTCGCAGATGACCAGCCGGCCGCCGGGCTTGGTGACCCGCAGGAGCTCCCGCAGGGCCTTCTTCGGGTCGTTGACGTTTCGCAGTCCGAACGAGATCGTGACCGTGTCGAACTCGTCGTCGCCGAAGGGCAGGTCGGTGGCATCGGCCTGCACGAACGACAGGTTCGGGATGCCGCCGTGCCGGCGACGCCCCTCGGCGATCATGCCGGGAGAGAAGTCGGCGGCCACGACCCGCGCGCCGCGCGCGGTGAGGGCGACGCTGGACGCCCCGGTGCCGGCGGCCAGATCGAGGATGCGCTGGCCGGCCCGCGGATCGATCGCGCGCGTGGCCGCCGCCCGCCAGAACCGGTCGTTGCCCATGCTCAGCACCGTGTTCGTGCGGTCGTACCCGGCCGCGACCTGGTCGAACATGCCGCTCACACGCGACGGGTCCTTGTGCAGGTCGGCGCGGTTGGGCTCGTGATCGGAGGGGTGGGATGCCACGGCTTCGAGTCTAGGCGGCGCTTCCCGATCCGCCCGAGCGCGCGATGCCGGAGAAGTCGACGGGCGGCGGCGGGGCGACGGCATCCCACTCGGCCAGACGCGCAAGCCAGGCGTCCGGCGTCGCGTCGTCGAACGGCGCCTCGGCGGCGGCCACGCGCCGCTCGAGGTCGACGGCGAGGGCATCGAGCCGGTCGACCAGCTCGAGAGGGTACCCGTAGGCGACACGATGCTCGTCCCACTCGTCGCGGTCGTCGATGAACAGGCCGCGGCCGTCGATGGCCTTGACGACGTCGAGGTCCATGTCGATGCCGGTGGGCTGCCTCTGTTCCCAGCGGATGTCCCATGCGATGTCGATGTAGATGCGCACGCGGCGCGGCGAGCCGTGCACGGTCATCGCGTAGTCACCGGTGGGCGGGATCAGCGTGACGTTCGGGCCGTCCGCGAGGAACTCCAGCCCCGGACGCACGTTGCGCCAGCCGTCGGGCTGCCCGACCCAGTCGCCCCAGCGATCGCTGCCGAGATACACCCCGTCGTTCACCCAGTGCGCCGAGCCGTCCCACTTGCGCCACCGGAACTGCAGCGGCGCGCCGGGCTCAGGGCGGTCGGAACGGGGGCCCGGCGGGGGTGGAGCGGTCGGCACGGGCCCAGTGTAGGCGGTGTATCACTCCCTTTCCGGACCCCCTCCTGAAGGGTGGCCGCAACCACGCGACCCTGGAGGAGAGAAGTTCGAACATGGCTGCAACATCCGGCGGCTCGTCGCGAAAGCGCAAGGCCGCTCCTCGGGCGGAACTGGGGGCGTCCGCTCCGCTCTACATCGACGGCGACGACGCCATTCCCGGCGAAGTCCTCGTCACACTGAAACCGGAGTCCGCCGACGCCATGACCGCCTCGGTGCCCGTGCACCCCGGCGCGCGCGGCGTGTCCATGGCGGACACGCTGGGCGTCTCGCCCGTCGATGCGGTGCTGGCGCGCCTCGGCGCCCACGACATCACCCGGCTCGCGCCGCCCTCGACCGGCATGGCCCGGTCGGTGACGGCGCTGGACGGCGTCCCGCAGCCGGAGGAGTCGACCCTCGGCCGCTCGTTCCGCATCCGCATCGATCCCGGCATCGCACCCGATGCCGCCGCGGCCCAGCTCGACGCACTCGCCGAAGTCGAGGTCGCCGAGCCCAACCGGTGGCGCGAGGCGAGCGTCATCCCCAACGACCCGCAGTTCGGGGCGCAGTGGGGACTGACGAAGATCAACGCGCCGGCCGCGTGGGACGTCACCAAGGGATCGGCCGGCGTCATCGTCGCGGTGATCGACTCCGGCGTCGACCTCGACCACCCGGAGCTCGCGCCGCTGCTGGTGCCCGGCTACGACATGGTCGATCTCGGCCCGAACCCGACGCCGAACCCCGGCTGGCGGTTCGAGGGCGACTTCGCCGGACGCGACAACGTCCCGGAGGACGAGGTGGGGCACGGCACGCACGTCGCCGGCACCATCGCCGCCGTGTCGAACAACGCCGTCGGCGTCGCCGGCGTCGGCTGGCAGACGCGGATCATGCCCGTCAAGGCCCTCACCAGGGTCGTGCGGATCAGTGACGGCCGCGTCAGCGGCACCGGCTCCTCGGCCGATGTCGCCGCCGCGATCCGGTACGCCGCCGACAACGGCGCCCACGTCATCAACATGAGTCTCGGAAGCTCGTCGCCCACGGCGGTGGAGGCCAGCGCGGTGGCGTACGCGGTGAGCAAGGGGGTCGTCGTGGTCGCGGCGATGGGCAACGACGGATCGTCGTCGCCCAGCTACCCGGCCGCCTACCCGGGCGTGATCGCCGTCGCCGCCGTCCAGTCGAACGAGGCGCGCGCCGCGTTCTCGCAGACCGGACCGCACATCGACATCTCGGCGCCGGGCGTCGGCATCCTGTCGACCTATCTCGCGGGAGGACTCGCGACGATGGACGGCACATCGATGGCGACCCCGCACGTCGCGGGTGTCGCGGCGCTGGTGAAGGCGGTCAAACCGAGCCTCACGGCGGCCGAGATCGGGGACATCCTCCGCTCCACGGCCAAGCCGCTGAAGGACTCGGCCGCAGATCCCGTGCCCAACGACAAGTACGGCTGGGGTCTGGTCGACGCGAGCGCCGCGGTGCTCAAGGCGCGCGGGCCGATCGTGATCACACCCACGCTCACCGTGCGGCTGAAGACGCCGGTCATCGCGTGCCCGCCCAAGACGATCAACCTCGTCGAGTGCGGGATCGTGAAGACGACCATCCAGCCGCAGTGCCTCAACGTGCGCACCCCCGTCGTCGCCTGCCCGGTGACGCCGACGCTCACCACGAGGACGCCGACGACGACGCCGATCCAGACGACCATCGTCCGCCCCGGTGGCGCCGATCCGTTCGGGGTCGAGCAGGGCGACTACGAGTCCGGCTTCGCGGCCGGGTACGCCGCCGCGATCGAGGAGCTCCAGTCCGGGGGCGGCGACGCCTACGGCGGGGAGCTGTTCGACGAGTGATCGCCAATCCGGCATCGGCACGGACGGATGCGGTAAGCCTCCCGCATCCGTCCGTCGCCGCGCTGCGCACCGTCGGCCTGCTCGGACGCTCCGAGCTCCCGGCGGGCGACCCGCAGGACCTCTCGCGTGCCCACGGCGTCTGGGCGGTGCACCTGCCCGACGGGCGTCAGGTGGTCGTGAAGTCCGGTGCGTTCGCGGGCGACGCGGATGACCGCGAGGTGCGCGCGTCGCTCGGCGCCGAGCTGTTCGTGCACCGCATGGCGCACTGGGTGCCGGCGCTGCGCGAGGCCCTCCCGGCCCCTGCGGTCGTCGACGAGGAGCACGGCATCCTCGTCGTCGAGGACATCGGCGAGGGCCGGCCCGCCTCGCTGGCCCTCGTCGCCGATGCCGTCGGCGACGTGCCCGCCTTCTTCCGGCTGCTCGGCGCGCGGGTCGGCGCCGTCCACCGTGCGACCGCGGGGCTCCCGCTCCCCGATGCGTCGCCACCGCTCGTGCTCCAGGTGCTGTGCGCCCGCGCCCCGCGCGACGGGGCGGAGCCCGACGTGTCCGGCCTCGCCGAGGCCACGCGCGGCATCGTCGCGGGACTCCGCGCCCGCCCCGGCCTCGTGGCGGCGGCCCGACGGCTGCGCGCGCCCGCCGGCCGCTCGCTCGTGCACCACGACCTCAAATGGGACAACATCGCGGTCGCCCCCGGCCCCGCCCCGGTCATCGTCGACTGGGAGCTCGCGGGCGCCGGCGACCCGGCATGGGACCTCGGATGCCTCGTCGCCGAGCATCTGCTGCGTGAGGAGTCCGTCCACGCCGACCTGCCGTCGCCGTGCCGGGCGCTCGTGCGCGGGTACGGCGCCGCCGCGCGGATCTCCCCGCGGGCCGCCGACCTGTTCGCCGAGCGCGCGGCCCTCGCCGCGATTCTGCGGCTGGCCCAGTTCGCCCTCGAGGTCGCCGAACGCGGCACGGACGGCGATGCCGACCGTGCCGCAGCCCTCGCCGCACTCGCCGCCGCACGGTGGGAGCGCGCATCCGAGCTCACGGGAGGACTGCGCTCATGCCTCGCACGATGAGGACGGCAGGTGCCGCCGCGGCCTCGACGGCCCGCGGCGAGCGCACCGCGCAGGGAACGCTGCGCGAGCTCGGCGGCGCGCTGGCCGCGATCGAGTCGAGCGCCGAAGCCCGGGGACTCCGCGCCGCCGCGGCGGCCGCGGTCGAGATCGAGAGCCCCCTGGCCGAGTGGCTCTACGCGAACTGGTGGGTCGTCGACACCGCCGCCTCCTCCGCCCGCACACCCGAGCGCGCCCTCCCTGCGCCGGGCGCGTTCCCGCGCGTCGGGCTGTTCGAGGCCGCACGCCGACGGGCCGCCGGAACCTCGCCGGGCTGGATCGTGCTCGCCGTGAGCGAGGCGCTGATCACGGTCGTGGCGACCCGCCATCCGGTGCCCGCGCCGCAGGGTCGCGTGCGGATCGACGCGGACCGCGTCGTCGCCTCGTCGCGTCCGGGGACGGCGCCCGCTCCCGGCGACCTCGTGACGATCGCCCACGGCTCGTCGGGCTGGGACCGCGAGTCGGGATGGTGGTGGGCGCATTCGGCCGACGGCGTCCCCGACGGCGTCCTCGACCGCTGGTACGTCCATGCCCGCACGCCCGAGGACGCGGCAGCGCTCCTGGGACCTCTGCTGTCGGCGTTCGCCGAGGCGGGCAGCGCGTTCTCGTTGAAGTGCCTGCCCGCCGATGCCGGCTACGGCCGCCCCGACGCTCTCGTCGCCTACACGCCGCGTCCGCTGCGGGCGCGCATCGGGGCCGCGCTGCGCTGCCGCGGGTCCGAGATCGCGCCGCATGTGACGGCATCCGCTCCTCCGACGACCCGCCGCATCATGCCGGGCATCGGCATGTCGGAGGATCCCGACGACGGCACCAGCTTCGGTCAGCGGCGGACGGCGCAGGTCGCCGCGCTGGCGGCGATCGTGGGACCGGATGCCGCGCCCGACGCGATGCGCGAAGCCGCGGCTGCCGTGGGGATCGATGTGACCCGTCCCTGGGAGGTGCGCGCATGACCGACACGACGGCCTCGCCCGCGATGACCGAACGGCGGTCCTCGTCGGAGCTCGCCCGGGCCGCCGTCGCCCTGGCGCGCCGGCTCGCGGCCGAGGCGGTCGTCGACGACCGCGGGGCACCGCAGTGGATCGGGGACGAGGTCGACGTCGTCGCGAGCCCGGACGGCTCGGTGCTGCGCACCGGCCGGGTCGACGACGGCCTGCTCACCGGGCGGGCGGGCATCGCGCTCGCGCTGGCCGCCGCCGCACGCCACGCCGGCGACGACTCGCTCGCGCGCCTCGCCGCCGTCACGATCGCCGATGCGCTCGATGCGCGCCGCGAGCCCCGACGGCACGGCCTCGGATGGCAGAGCGGCGATCTCGGCATCGCGGAGGCGGCCGAACGCGTGGCCGGACTGCTCGGCCGTCCCGATCTGGCGGCGCGCGGGCGCCGGCTCGCCCACCGCGTGGTGACGCTCCTCGCGGGCGCGGATGACGTGTGGCTTCCCGGATACCCGGATCTGCTCGACGGCTCCGCCGGGCACCTGCTCGCTGTGCTCGGGGCGGCACTCCCGGCGTCGGCGGAACCGGTGCGCACCGCCGCCGCCGCGCGGCTCGTGGCGGACCTGCACGCGCGGGCCGTGCGCGACGACCTCGGTGCACGGTGGCCGATGGCCGGCACCGACCGCGCCGTGACCGGCTTCGCGCACGGCTCGTCAGGCGTGGCACTGGCGTTGCTCGCCGCGGATGCGGCCGGCGTCCGCGGTGTCGACGAAGAGCTCGTCGCGGCCGCCTGGGCGTGGGAGGACGCCTGGTACGGCGCCGACGACGGCGGCTGGTACGACCTCCGCCTGGAGGAACCGGTCATCGGCCTGGCGTGGTGCCACGGCGCCCCGGGGATCGGGATCGCCGCCGCGCTGCGCTCGCGGCTGGGCGACGACGACGGCCAGGCGACCTACCTGCGCGCGACCCGATCGGTCGCGCGGGCGCAGCGCAGGCTTCCCGACGACCCGGCGGACGACGCCACGATGTGCCACGGCCGCGCGGGGATCGTCGAGCTGCATCTCGCCGGCGCCGACGCGCGCTGGGACAGTGCCGGGGCATCGGCCGGCGAGCACCTCCGCGCGGCGCAGGCCGCGGCATCCTGGATCGCCGGCGGCATCGGCGACGACGGCACGACCACCTGGACGCACGGCGTCCGGGGCGGCCTCTCGCCCGCCGTCCTCGACGGCACCGCGGGGGTCGTGCTCACGCTGCTGCGCTGCGTCGAACCGCTCGCGAGCGCCGCGCACCCACCGCTGCGGGACTGACTCAGCCCTCGACGAATCCGACCCCGGGGCCTGGTCCGGGGTCCTCGTCGCCGAACCCGACCCACACGTCGCGCTCGGCGACCGTCACGCCCGCGACACCGCGGGCTCGTTCGGCGAAGGCGTCGTCGGTCTCGTCGACGTCCGCGATGAACACGTCGGGCAGCTCGCGGGCGGGCGGGGACACGGACCGGGCGCCGGCATCCTTCAATCCCGCCTCGACGGCGGCGGTGTCGGCATCCGGATCGACGGTGATGAGGTAGCGCACGCTCACGCGGCCATCCTCACCCCGCCGTGCCCTGTGCGCAAGGGCGCCGGATCCGGCGTCCGGCGGCGCGAGTCTAGGCTGGAGGGGTGACATCTTCGCACCGCCCGCCTCAGCTGGTGGTCGAGACCCGCGAGATCGAGCACGTCGACGACCTGCTGGCCTACGCCTCGCCCCGCGAGCCGCTGGCATGGCTGCGTCGCGGCGACGGCATCGTCGGCATCGGATCGCTCGGCGGGTACGAACGGGGTCCGCAGAGCGCAGCGTCGCACGACCCGGCCGGCACACCCACGCCTGCCGACGCGTGGCGGCGGATCGCCGAGACCGCCGAGGTGGACGACCCGGTGGGCCTTCCCGGCACGGGCCTGGTCGCGTTCGGCACGCTGGTCTTCGACGAGCGCTCGTCCGGCACGAGCCGCCTCATCATTCCGCAGGCCGTGGTCGGCCGGCATCGCGGACGATCGTGGGTGACGCGCATCCGCTCCGGGTCCGACCTGGAGGATCCCGCCGTCGAGCCGACGCCGTACGGTCCGCACTGGTCGGGCACGCTGGGCCCGGGATCGCTCGACCCCGCCGGCTACCAGGCCGCCGTGCGGCAGGCCGTCGACGCGATCCGCGGCGGCGTGCTCGAGAAGGTCGTGCTCGCGCGAGACCTCGTCGGCACGATCCCCGCCGGCGCCGATGTGCGCCGACTCGTGCGGGCGCTGTCCGGCGACTACCCCGACACCTGGACGTTCGCCGTCGACGGCCTCATCGGCGCGAGCCCCGAGACCCTCGTCACCGCGTCCCGGGGCGTCGTGACCGCCCGCGTGCTCGCCGGGACGATCCCCCGCGGCACCGACGCCCACGACGATGCCGAGGCCTCCGCCTCCCTCTCGCACAGCACGAAGGACCTCGACGAGCACCGCTACGCCGTGCAGAGCGTGCTGGCGACGCTCGGCCCCCACGTCAGCCACCTGCGCGCCGACCCCGAGCCCTTCACGCTCAAGCTCCCGAACCTGTGGCACCTCGCGACCGACGTCGCGGGCGACCTCGCCGACCACGCGTCGGCGCTCGACCTGGTCGCCGCACTGCACCCCACCGCCGCCGTGGCGGGGACCCCGACGGATGCCGCGCTCGACGTGATCCGCCGGCTCGAGCCGTTCGACCGCGGTCGGTACGCGGGCCCCGTCGGCTGGGTCGACGGCGAGGGCAACGGCGAATGGGCCATCGCGCTGCGGTGCGCGCAGATCGGCGAGGGCCGGGTGCTCCGCCGGCACGCGACGGACAGCGCGACGATCCCGGTCGTCGCGCACGCCGGCGCGGGGATCGTGGCGCAGAGCAACCCCGAGTCGGAGCTGCTCGAGACGCGTGTGAAGTTCCGGCCGATCGTCGACGCCCTCGCCTGAGCGGGACGCCGACGACCGCACCGGTCATTTCGTGACGCGGGACAGGTCGACCGTGAAGGTCCGGCTCCGTCCTTCCGGCGTCGTGACGGTGACGGATGCCTCGCCCTCGCCACCTGGGAACACCCGCAGCGCGACCCCGTCGAGGTAGTCGTAGTCGGGCCGGTCGGAGCGCGCACCCCACGGGATGACGGCGCCGGGCCGTACGTACAGCGGCAGCGACGTGAACCCGTGCCGCTCGCGCCGCCAGCACCCGCCGGCGACCTCCTCTCCGGTCAGCAGATTCGTCCACGTGCCCGCGGGGAGGTAGAACTCCACCTCGCCGGTCGCGGAGAAGACCGGGGCGACGAGGATGTCCGTGCCCAGCATGTACTGCCGGTCGAGGTACGCGACCGCGGGATCGCCCGGGAACTCGAGCTGCATCGGGCGCAGCACGGGCAGGCCGGTGGCGGCGGCATCCACTCCCACCTGGAACAGATACGGCATGAGCCGCATCTTCAGGTGTGTGAAGACGCGCGTCACCTCCACCGCCTCCTCGTCGAACGCCCACGGCACGCGGTACGAACCCGAGCCGTGGAAGCGCGAGTGCGAGCCGAGCAGACCGAAGGCCGTCCACCGCTTGAAGACGGCGGCATCCGGCGTCCCCTCGAAGCCGCCGATGTCGTGACTCCAGTGGGCGAAGCCGCTGAGCGCGAGCGACAGCCCGCCGCGGAGCGTCTCGGCCATCGACTCGAACGTCGAGGTGGAGTCGCCGCCCCAGTGCACCGGCATCGACTGTCCGCCGGCCGTCGCCGACCGGGCGAACAGCACGGCGTCGCCCTCGCCGCGGGCCTGCACCAGCACGTCGTGCACGGCGCGGTTGTACAGCTGCGTGTACAGGTTGTGCATGCGCGACGGGTCGGATCCGTCGAAGTAGTCGACCTCCAGCGGGATCCGCTCCCCGAAGTCGGTCTTGAAGCAGTCGACGCCCTGATCGACGAGCGCGCGCAGCTTCGCCTGGTACCACGCGGTCGCGTCCGGGTTCGTGAAGTCGACGAGGCCCATGCCCGCCTGCCATAGGTCCCACTGCCACACCGAGCCGTCGGCGCGGGTGACCAGGAATCCGGATGCCGCGGCCTCGGCGAACAGCGGCGAGCGCTGTCCGATATAGGGGTTGATCCACACGCAGACGCGGAGGTCCTTCTCGTGCAGCCGGGCGAGCATCCCCTCGGGGTCGGGGAACGTCCTCGGGTCCCACTCGAAGTCGCACCAGTTGAACTCGCGCATCCAGAAGCAGTCGAAGTGGAAGACCGAGACGGGAAGCTCCCGGGCGGCCATCTCGTCGATGAACGACGTCACCGTCGCCTCGTCGTAGTCGGTCGTGAACGACGTCGACAGCCACAGTCCGTACGACCACGCCGGCACGACGGGCGGGCGTCCGGTGAGCGCGGTGTACCGGGTGAGCACGTCCTTGGGCGTCGGCCCGGCGATGACGAAGTACTCCAGCTCCTCCCCCGCGACCGAGAACTGCACGCGCTCCACCGCCTCCGACCCCACCTCGAACGAGACGTGGCCGGGGTCGTTGACGAGCACGCCGTAGCCCCGGTTCGAGAGGTAGAACGGCACGTTCTTGTACGCCTGCTCGCTCGAGGTGCCGCCGTCGGCGTTCCAGATGTCGATCGTCTGGCCGTTCTTCACAAGCGGGCCGAAGCGCTCGCCGAGCCCGTAGATCAGCTCGCCGACGCCGAGGTCGAGCTGCTCGTGCACGTGGGTCCGCGCTGACGGAGCGCCCAGGCCCGTCCGCGCGTTCCCTGCCACGCCGTGGGACACGTCGGCCCCGTCGGCCAGCTGGACGTAGCCCTGCGCCTTGTGGCCCGACCCGGTCACCCGCGTGCCGTCGAGCTCGAACGACAGCGCCCACGGCGCGCCGGCGCCGATCCGCGCCGTCAGCGCACCCGTCGTGAGCGTCCCGCCGTCGGCCGAGACCGCAGCCGCGCCGGCCCCCGCGACCGCTCCCGGAAGCTCGAACCCGCCGTGCCAGGCGCGACCGACATGGTGGGAGACACGCACGCGCACCACGCCCTCCAGCGGAGACGACAGCGTCACGGTGAGCACCGGGCGGTTGAGGGTGTCGCCACGCCGGGCGATCACCGCGGTCGGAGCGGTGATCACCAGGCCCGCGCCGTCGGGGGCGGCATCCGTCTCCTGGATGTCATAGGCCTCCTGCGCGTACAGCGCCGTGACGCCGGGGCGCAGCTGCCAGAACCCGTCGGTGAACTTCATTACTTGACCGCTCCTGCCGTGATGCCGCGAGTGAGAGTGCGCTGGAAGATGAGGAAGAAGATGACCGTCGGGATGATGCCGAGCAGCGCCGACCCCGCGGTCGTGGTGACGTCCATGAGCCGGTCGCCCTGCAGGACGCTGATCGCCACGGGAACGGTCTGGTTCGCGTTGGACGCGAGGAACGTCAGCGGGATGAGGAACTCGTTCCACGTCCAGATGAAGAAGAAGATGAGCAGCACCGACAGCGTCGGGCGGCTGATCGGGAAGACGACCCGCCAGAGGATCTGCCAGCGGCTGGCTCCGTCGAGGGATGCCGCTTCGAGCACCTCCTTCGGGAACGTGCCGTAGACCGACGAGAGCAGGTAGGTGCCGAAGGCTGCCTGCACGACGGTGAAGACGATGATGACCGACCACACGTTGTCGTAGAGGTGCACGGACTTGAACATGTAGTACAGCGGGTACAGCAGCGCCTCCTGCGGCAGCAGGTTCGCCAGGAGGAACAGCAGCACGATCCACGTGCGTCCGCGCACCCGCCCGATGCCGATGGCGAAGGCGTTGAGCACCGAGATGAGCACGGCGAGCACCGCGACGACACCCGAGATGAAGATCGAGTTCCAGACCTTCTCGGGGAAGTTGACGCGCACCCAGAACTTCTCGAGGCCGCTGAGGTCGATCGCCTGCGGAAGGGCGAACGGGCCCGACGTCGCGTAGTCGATCGGCGACTTGAACGCGTTGACGACGATCAAGTAGAACGGCACGAGCACGACGATCGCGCCGACGACGATCAGCGCGAGCAGCAGCCAGTCCCGCGGTCGCTTCTTGGTCATGCCGCCGCGCGCGCGGCGGGGCGTGCGCGGGGTGACGATTGCGGTGGTCGCGGCCATCACAGACCCGCCCTTTCCTTGCGCTCCAGCGAGCTCTGCACGCGGATGAAGATGATGGACACGATGACGACGAGGATCGTGAGGACCGTCGCGATCGTCGCCCCGTAGCCGATGTTCCGCTTCGTGAAGAACTCGGTGTAGGCGTAGTACGCCGGCACGAGGGTCGCGCCGGCGGGACCGCCCTGCGTGATGACGTACACGGGACCGAAGACCTTGAGCGCCGCGATCGTGCAGGTGAGCGTCACGACGAAGACCTCGGGGCGGATGATGTGGAGCGTGATCGCCGAGAAGCGCTGGAACCAGTTCGCGCCGTCGAGCTCGGCGGCTTCGTAGAGCTCGGGGTCGACGCGCTGCAGCGCGGCCATGAAGACCACGACCGGGTAGCCGAGCTGCACCCAGACGAGCACGGCCATGAGGACCAGCAGCGCCGAGGGCATCTGGCCCAGCCAGTCGACCGGCGGGATGCCGAAGACGCCGAGCAGCTGGTTCATCGCACCGCCGGCGCCGGGGCGGAAGAGCCACCCGATGACGATGCCGGCGACCGCGATCGGAAGGATCTGCGGCAGGTAGTAGGTGGCACGCAGGAAGCTGCCGACCTTGCCGCCGAACTTGCGTCCGACGACGTCGAAGAGGAGCGCCGCGACGATCAGGCCGACGGTGGTCGGGATGACGACCATCGCGATGACCATCCACACCGAGTTCGCGAACGACGTCCAGAAGTCGGCATCCGTGAAGATCTCGACCCAGTTGTCGAGCCCGATGAATTCGGGCGTGTGCACACCGCGCCACTTCGTGAACGTGAGGTACACGTTGAAGACGAGCGGGACGACGATGATGACGAGCAGCAGGACGAAGCCGGGCAGCAGGTACAGCCAGTACCCGGCGGTCCCGCCCTTGCGCTGCGGGATCCCCGGCTCCTCGGGGGGAAGCTTCGTGGGCGCGCCGCGCTCGGCGCGAGTGAGGACAGACATGGTTTCGACTCCCGTGGTGCGGGGGCGACGGCATCCCGTCGCCCCCGCGGTCGGTCAGCGGAAGTCCGCTGTTCCTTCTTCGTACTCGGCGCCGAGGTTGGCGTTGGTCGTCGCGGCATCCTGCGTGCCCGTGACCAGGCCCTGCAGCTCGCGGACGATCACGTCGTAGAAGCCGGGCGCGGGCCAGTCCGGGTAGAACGAGAGGCCGTCGTCCTCGAGGATCCCGTTGAACGTGGCGATGAGCTCCTGGCTCTTCGCGTCGGTGATGTCGTCGGGGTCCGCGGCGACCGGCAGGCCGCCGTTGTTGCCGATGATCGCCTGGATCTCGGGGCGCATCGTGATGTCGATGAACGTGTACGCGAGGTCCTTGTTCGCGGCGTTCTCGGGCACGACCCAGAGGTTGCCCGACGAACCGAGCGAGAGGTCGGAGCCGGGGAAGGCGGTCATCGTCCAGTCGAAGCCGGTGGCCTCCTCGACGAACCGGCCGTACCACCACGAGCCCGACACGAAGATCGGCGCGGTGCCGTTGATGAACGAGACGCCGGCGTCCTCGGCCTTGACCGACGAGACGTCGCTCGCGATGTACCCCTTGTCGACGTATTCCTTGAGGGTGTCGGTCGCGGAGGTGATCTCGGGTCCGCTCCAGTCGACCGGGTTCTTGTAGAGCTGGTAGTCGTCGACGAAGCCCCGGTCGCCCTGCGCCAGCGCAAGCTGGTACCAGAGCTGTCCGAGCGGGTATTCCGCGCCGGCTTCGGCCAGCGGCGTGATGCCCTGGGCGACGAACGCGTCCAGCGCGCTCACGAACTCGTCGTAGGTCGTGGGGATCTCCAGGCCCGCGGCCGCGAACGCGTCCTTGTTGTAGTACACGCCGACGAATTCGCCGTAGTTCGGCACGCCGTACCAGGTGTCGCCGCCCATGACGCCGTTCTCGTCGTACTTCGCGGTCGTCTGCAGCGACGGGGCGAGCTTGTCGGCCCAGCCGTGCTCGTCGACCGCGTCGGAGATGTCGGAGATGAGGCCGGTCGAGGCCAGGAAGCCCGCGGTCGCATTGCCCTTGTTGAACTCCATGAGGTCGGGGGCGGCATCCGTGTCGAGCACCTGGCTCGCCGTCTTCTGGATCTGCTCGAAGGACTTCTCCTCGAACTCGACCTTCGCGCCGGTCTCCTCCTCGAAGACCTTGATGGCCTCGGCCCAGGCCTTGCCCATCGCGCTGTCTGCACCCTCGTAGTGCCAGAGCTTGAGGGTCTGGGCATCCGAGCCCGACCCTCCGCCGGAGCCGGCGCAGCCGGCGAGTGCGAGCGCGGACGCCGCGAGGGCGCCGACGACCACGAGGGTCCTTCTGTGAGTGATGCGTGCCATCGTCGGCACTCCTTTCTCGATCCCCTGCGTCGGGGAGGTGTGATGCGGAACTGCGGTGGTGCGAAGGATCGTCGAAGCGCTTCGACAGCGCGCAGACGTATGGGTCGGGGTGGGCTGGGGGGAGGTCGCTAGCGGCGGGGCGGGGCGACCGACCCGCGGTCGCGGTATTCGGGCGAGAGGAGATGCAGCCCCGGCGTCGGGGGTTGCGGCGAGAGAGACTGCATCGCGAGGTCGACGGCCAGGTCGCACGACCGCTGCGGCTCGAGCGGGATCGTGTCGATCCCGATCGGGAGCGACGAGGAGTCGAAGGATGCCGCGACCGACACCAGCGACACGTCACCGGGGACCGACAGCCCCCGGACGGCGAGCTCGGCGAGCACCGCGACGTGGGCGTCGTCGGCGGCGTGGACGAGCAGAGCGGTCGCACCGGCGTCCAGCAGATCCGCGACCGCCGCCCGCGTCGCCTCGGCGCTCGCCTGGCGATCACCCGAGACGCGGAACGCGTGCTGCACGCCACGCTCCTCCGCCCGGTTCTCGAAGGCGCGGCGGACGCGCGGCGGGAAGTTCGACTTCTCGTACGCGACCTGCGGATTGCCGATGAGGCCGATCGAACGGTGCCCGGCGTCGGCCACGCGGTCGACGGCGAGCGCGGCCGCCGCCTCGAAGTCGAGGTCGACGCAGATGAGACCCTCGTGGTCGTCGGGCACGCCGATGAAGACCGAGGGGGTCTCGATCGACCGCGCCAGCGCGACGCGCTCGTCGTCGGGGGCGACATCCAGGACGAGGATGGCGTCGACCAGGCCGCTGGAGGCGACGCGCGCCATCCCCGCGGACGCCTCCTCCTCGGTGAGCAGCAGGAGGTCGTACTCGTTGCGGCGCGCCGCCACCGCCGTGGCGAGCACGAACGCCATGTGCGTGGGCGCGTGGCTGTCGCTGCGCAGCGGCTCGGTGAGCGCGAAGATCTGCGTGCGGCTGCCGGCGAGCATGCGGGCGCCCGCATTGGGGCTGTACCCGAGTTCGCGGACGGCGCGTTCGATGCGGGTGCGCGTCGCCGGCGACACCGGGCGCTTGCCGCTGAGGGCGTACGAGACGGTGCTGATCGACACTCCGGCGACTGCCGCCACCTCGTTGATCTTCACCATGTCGACTCCATCGTTCGCGGCGGCCCGTCGTGCCGCCTTCGGCGCGACCCCTCGTCGTGGAGGGGTCGAAGCGCTTCGCGAAGCGCTTCGAGGAGATGTTAGACACACATCGGCCCCGCACGCAAGGGCTTCGTGGCTTTAGCCAACAAATACGTGCCGGCCGCGACGATCCGCCGCGGCCGGCACGAATGATCGCGATTCGCCGGCGATCACACCGACCGCTGGTAGGCGCGGATCGACCGCACCGCCCAGAGGAAGGCCAGTGCCGCGAGCACCACGAGGCCGCCGACCTGCCACCACCCGTCGGCCGGGTAGTCGCCGGTGAGGCCACCACGGCCGACCTCGACCGCCCACGTCATGGGGTTCCAGCGGGCGACGTCCTGAACCCACTGCGGCATGAGGTCGGCGGGCATCATCGTGGTCGACAGGAACGTCGCCGGCAGCACGATGAGCTGCGACAGGCTGATCAGCGCGATCTGGCTGCGTGCGATCAGCGCGACGGCCGTGGACGCGCAGCAGAAGATCGTCGCGAGCAGCGTGGCGACGCCGAGCGCGACCAGCATGCCGCCGAACCCGCCCGGATACCGCGCTCCGGCCAGCCAGCCGATGCCGAGGACGACGAACGACTGCGCGAGGTTGATGATGAGCTGCTGGGTCAGCTGGCCCGTGATGATCGCCGAGCGCGACACCGGCGAGGTCAGGTACTGGTCCATGACCCCCGAGTGGATGTCGTCGATGTAGCCGGTGCCGGCCCACGCGCCGGAGTACAGCACCGTCATCATCAGGATGCCGGGCACCAGGTAGTCGATGTACCCGGCGTCGCCGAACTGCGGCAGGGCGCCCAGCGAATGGAACACCTGCCCGAACAGCACGATCCAGATCACCGGCTGGATGAGCGACATCACCGGCCCCCACACCTGACGGAGGGTGGCGATGAGCCAGCGGCGCAGCACCTGGCCGGCCTGGGTGAACCAGCCCGCCCGGGACGGGGCGTGCGTGGTGGTGGAGAGCGCGACCGCTGGGCCCCCGCGCCGAGAGGCTCCGCGCGCCGCGCCAGCGGCGTGTGGAGTAGACGCAGGGATCATGCTGCGGCTCCTGTCGCGAGGGCGTCCGCGTCCGCGTCGCCGAAGGTGTGGCCGACGAAGTGCAGGTACACGTCGTCGAGGGTGGGGTGGGATGCCGCGACCTGCCCGAAGCGGATGCCGGCGGCATCCAGAGCTCCGATCACGGCGCCGACGGCCGCCGAGGCGTCGTCGGTGCGGGCGGCGAGGACGCCGTCGACGCCGGAGGCCTCGATCACGACGTCGCGCAGTCCGGGCACGCGCGCGATCGCGGCGCGGACCGCGGCGGGATCGGGCTCGACGAGCGAGACCCGCAGCGAGTCGCCGTGCAGCGCCGCCTTGAGCTCGTCGGGCGTGCCCTGCACGACCGCGCGGCCCTGGTTCACCAGCAGCAGCTCGTCGGCCAGGCGGTCGGCCTCCTCCATGTAGTGCGTGGTGAGCACGACGGTGAGCGCCTCCTCACCCGACAGGCGGCGGATCTCGGCCCACATCGTGGCGCGCGCCTCGGGATCGAGGCCCGTCGTGGGCTCGTCGAGGAACAGCACGCGCGGCCGGTGCACGAGCGCCGCGGCGACGTCGAGACGCCGGCGCATGCCGCCCGAGAACGTGCCCACGGGACGACGGGATGCCTCCGCCAGCCCGAACTCGTCGAGCAGGCGCCCCGCGCGGGCCCGGGCCTCTCCCGGCGCGACACCGCGCAGGCGGGCGGCGATCTCGAGGTTCTCGCGCGCCGTGAGCAGCGGGTCGGTGCTCGCCCCCTGCGAGACGTAGCCGATCGCGGCACGCACGGCGGCCGGGTCGCTCGCGACGTCGTGGCCGGCGACGACGGCAGAACCGCTGGTCGGTCGGGACAGCGTCGTGAGGATCTTGGTGGTGGTGGACTTTCCGGCGCCGTTCGGGCCGAGCAGGCCGAACACGCGGCCCGCGGGGACCGAGAATCCGAGGCCGTCCAGCGCCCGTACGGCGGGCCGGCGACCGCGGCCCGGGTAGACCTTCACGAGGTCGCGGGCGATGATGGCGTTGTTTTCGGGCATGGCGAAGCATCCCTTCCTTCGAATGGGATCGATGACGGGCCGAGGGGGCCGCCGCGCGGCCCCCTCGGGTCAGGACTTGTCGGTCTTCTCGGGCGCGAACAGCATGCGGGCGAGGAGCAGCATCATGAGCGCGAACCCGCCCACGAAGGCGATCGGCGCCCACCACCAGCCGACCGTGAACACCAGCACCGCGATGACGGCGAAGGTGACGAGCCAGATGGCGGCGGTGTAGACGCCGAATCGCGCGGCGGTCTCGGGCTCGCGCTCGAACCGGTTGGGCGGCGTCGCCGCGGCGAGCTGCCGGGTCCACGCCTTGTGGCGATTGGTCTGCGTCGCTCCGAGGAACGAGAACAGGATGATCGAGGCGATCACGCCGAGTGCGGCGAACACGATGCCCCACACCGGCATCGACCCGAACGCGACGAGGGCGACGAAGCCGAGCCCGAACGCGCCGAGCAGTGTCGCGAGGAAGTAGCCCGCGGCGCGGTTCTGCGGCATCGGGTGGTTGGTCGTGGTCTCCTGCGAGAGCGAGTCGCCCACGAGCAGGGCGAGCGCGGTCGATGCCATGCCGAACAGGCCGATCTGCGGGCCGATCGGCAGCGGCAGGACGCCGCTCGCACCCAGGATCGCCAGCGTGATCCCGACGACGGCCGCGATCGAGTACGCCACGGTCCGCACGACGAAGCCGGGCTTCGGACGCACGTGGTGACGCTGGACCAGCGCGGTGTAGTCGTCCGTCGCACGGCGGGGGGCGGCATCCGAGGTCTCTTCGAGCAGCTCGCGCACGTCGCCGAGCTCGGCGACCGCCTGGTGCGCGGCGTCGGACGGTGTCGCGCCGGCGGCTTCGAGCTCGTCGGCGCGGGCCATCAGGTTCGCGCGGACCTCTTCCTTCAGGTCCTGCGCGTCGGGGGTCATCTCGACGCCCTGGAAGGCTTCGTCGAGCAGGCGGTGGATGTCGGTGTTCATTGCTGGCTCTCCTTCACGTCGAGCAGTGAGTCGATGATGCGCCGGGTCGCGGTCCAGGCCGCGACGTTGCCGCGGAAGACGGCGCGGCCGGCGTCGGTGATGCGGTAGTACTTGCGGCGGCCGCCTTGGGACTCGTCGCCCCAGTACGACTCGACGAGGCCGTCCTTCTCGAGGCGGCGGTAGGTGGCGTACAGCGTCGCCTCCTTGATCTCGTAATCGCCGCCGGTCGCGTCGCGGATCGCCTTGTAGATCTCGAAGCCGTACGCGTCGCCGCGCCGGAGCACGCCGAGCACGATCGTGTCGGTGTGACCGCGCAGCAGGTCGGCTGCGAACGCGTCGTCTTGTGTCATGTCCAGTACTGTATCACATCAAGTACTCGTGAGCATCAAGTACTTTGCGAGCACGAGGACTCGTCCGGACGCGACGACGAACGCCTCCCCGCCGGTCGGATGCGGGGAGGCGTTCGCGGAACAGGCGGGCTCAGCTCGCGGCGAGGCGTTTCTTCTCGGCTTCGACGTCGAAGGTGGCCGCCGGCCAGTGCGGGTCGATGTCTTCCAGCGCCTCCAGCAGCAGATGCTGCACCGCCAGGCGGGCGTACCACTTGCGGTCGGCGGGAACCACGAACCAGGGCGCGTGATCGGTCGAGGTGCGCTCGAACACCGTCTGATAGGCGGACATGTACGCGGGCCACTTCTCGCGCTCGTCGACGTCGCCGGGGTTGTACTTCCAGTGCTTGTCGGGGCGGTCGAGCCGCTCCATGAGCCGCTCCTTCTGCTCGTCGGGCGAGATGTGCAGCATCACCTTGACCACGCGGGTCCCGCTGTCGGTCACGCGCTTCTCGAACTCGTTGATCGCGCCGTACCGCCGCTCGATCTCTTCGGCCGGAGCGAGCTCGCGCACCCGGCCGATGAGGACGTCCTCGTAGTGCGAACGGTCGAAGACGCCGATGAGTCCGGACTGGGGCAGGCGCCGCTCCACCCGCCAGAGGAAGTCGTGCTCCAGCTCCTCGGGCGTGGGCTTCTTGAACGCCGCGAGCACGACGCCCTGGGGGTCGACCGATCCGACCACGTGCCGGATGATGCCGCCCTTGCCCGCGGAGTCCATCGCCTGCAGCACCAGCAGCACCGCCGCATCGGTCGCGTCCACCCGGCTGCGGGCGTACAGACGCTCCTGGTACTCGTCGAGCTGCGCGGCGCCTGACTTCAGGTCCTCGGCCGCCTGGACCTTGTCCTTCGCGTACCCGGGGGTGCCGCGGGTGTCGACGTCGGAGAGCACGAAGCCCTCGTCCACCCGGAGGAGGTCGGCGACGTCGCCGCTCCAGTGCTTCTGACTCGTGGCGATCATGGAGCCATCATGGCCGATGCCGCCACCCGCCGCTCAGCGCGCGAGCGGAACCTCGATCAGCTGCCGGCCGCCGACCGGCGAAGTCAGCGCCTGGTCGAGGGCGGAGCGGGTGGTGACGCGCCGGTACTCCCAGCCGTACGCGAGCGCGAGCTGTTCGAGGCGCACGGTGTGGGGCGTATAGAGCACCCGGTCCATCGCGTCGGCGCCGGCGACCGCGGCGACCTCGAGCCCGTCGAAGATCGTGCCCCCGCCGTCGTTGCCGACGATCAGCTGGATGCGCGGCTCCTCCTCGTGCGGCGGCAGCAGCAGGGCGCCGACGTCGTGCAGCAGCGCCAGGTCGCCCAGCAGCACGCGCGTGACCCCCGGGCGCCCGTCGGACTGGCTCGAGAGCGCGATGCCCAGCGCGGTGGCGATGGTGCCGTCGATGCCGGCGAGCCCGCGGTTGGAGTGCACCGGCACCTTCTTGCCGGGAAGCACCTCGTCGGCCACGCGCACCAGCCGCGACGATCCGAAGACGAGGCGGTCGTGCGGCCAGGTCGCCCGCCAGGCCGCGTCGACCAGGCCGACGCGGTCCAGGGGCGTGCGGATCACGTCGAGCTCGGCCGCGATCGCGCCCAGCCGCTCCCCCGGCACCGCCGACGACAGTCCGTCGGCGTCGGGGGCCGGTGGGGCGAGGTCGACGGATGCCGCGCGCGACGCCTGCAGCCAGGCCCCGAGCCATGCGCGGTCGGGGTCGCCGACGGCCACGGCGACCGCGTCGGCGGCCACGGTGGCGCCGTTGAGGTTGAGGGGTTCGCCCGGCCCGCGCACGGCCACGACCTCGACGTCGGGGTCGGACAGCAGCGCCGCCGTCTCGCGGCTGAGCGTGGGGTGGCCGAGCACGACGACGCGCTCGACGCGGCCCCTGAGCTCGGGATCGCGCAGCAGGCCGCGGTAGCCGTGGACGAGCTGGCGCCCGAAGCGGGCGCCGCTGACGATCTCGGCGATGAGCGGCCAGCCGCCGCGGTGCGCGATCTCCTCGGCATCGGGGCCGGCATCAGCTCCGGCGAGCACGACGGTGCGGGGACCGCGGGTGAGGACGAACGGCGCGTCTTCCGGTTCGGTCGGGATGTCGGACTCGCCGATCCCGCCCCCGCCCTGGTAGAGCGCTCCCCACGGCTCGACCGCGGGATCGGCGTCTGCGGGCAGGCCGTCGGGGTCCTCGTCGGCGGTCGCCTCGAGTTCGACGGCGGGCACGCCGATCCAGGACGGCAAGGCTGCGGCCAGCGGCTCGCGGTACGGCAGGTTCAGGTGCACCGGGCCCGGCGAGCGGGTGCCGGCGCCGAGGGCGGCTGCCATCGCTTCGTCGGCGACGGCGCGCAGCATGACGCTCTGCTCGTGTGTGCCGTCGGGGTCGACGGCCTCGGGTACGGGCAGGTCGGCCTCGAACCGCACCGTGGGGGCGAACATGCCGGGCTGTCGCGTGGTCTGGTTCGCTCCGACGCCGCGCAGCTCGGGGGGTCGGTCCGCGGTCAGCAGCAGCAGCGGCACGCCGGCGTGATGGGCCTCGAGCGCGGCGGGGAGCAGGTTCGCGACCGCGGTGCCCGATGTGCACACCACCGCCGCCGGCATCCCGGTCTCGCGTCCGATGCCGAGCGCGGTGAAACCCGCCACGCGCTCGTCGATGCGCACGTGCAGGCGGATGACGCCACGCCGCTCGAACTCGGCGGCGACCAGCGCCAGCGCCTGGGAGCGCGATCCCGGGCTGAGCACCACGTGCCGCACGCCCAGCTCCACGAGCCGGCACAGCAAGGCCGCGGCGGCGTCGCTCGCGGGCGCCGAGGAAGCAGGGGCGCCGGCGGCGCTGTCGGTCGTGCTCACGTCAGCCGATGGCCCCGCGTTGTCCGCGCGCGTCGTCGTCGCCCTCGGCGGGGCGGGTCGGCGGCGGCGGGTTGCCCTGCGCCGACGTCCCGCCGGCGGTGGTCGCGCCCGGAGCGGGCGGTTCGTCGGATGCCGCGGGCCCGGCCTGCGGATGCCAGCGAGGGTCGTCGTCCTCGGCGTCCAGCTGGGCGAGCTCCTCTTCGAGGCGGCGGATGCGCTCGTCCTGGTCGCTGATGGTGCCGATGCGGCCGAGGAACTCGGGATCGTCGTCGGGGGCGCGACGCGCGGCGATCGCCGACGCCCGTGCGCGACCGACGATGAGCCACAGCACACCGCCCAGAACGGGCAGCAGCACGACGATCAGGATCCACACCGGCTTGCTCACCCCGCGGTGGCGGGTCGGGGGCTGGGCTGCGCAGTCGACGATGGTGAAGACCCAGAAGGCGACAGCCACCACGACGAGTATGAACCACACCCGAACCGGCATCTTCCTATCCTAGGCGGGCGGCGCCCGCAGTGGGCGGTCGGCGACGACCGTGACCCAACCGTCGCCAGGAAGCGCACACCGGGCGAAACGTAGGATGGAGGCGTGAAAGCACGCTCGGCCATCGTCTACTCGGTCCTGCGGCTGCTGGCGTTCCTCGTGCCGTTCGGCATCCTGATGCTGTTCCCGATCATGCAGGAGTACTACTGGCTGGCCGCGATCTTCGCCGCGCTCATCGGGCTGAGCCTGTCGGTGCTGTTCCTGCGCAAGCCGCTGGAGGACGCCACCGCGGGTCTCGCGGAGCGGCGCAGCAACGCCCGTCAGGCGGTCAGCGACGAGGACGCGGAGGATGCCGCGGCCGACGCCGCGACGACCGCCACCGCTCCCGATACCCCCGAGGCCGAGTCCCCGAAGGCCTGACGCCTCTGCCCCCGGCTGGCGCGGGACGACCGCAGGCCTCGCATCGTTCGCCGCCGACGACGACGATCCGATATTCGGAGAATCACGCCGACTTCGGACCGACACGCCGCCGCCGACCCGCACCCCGCCTCGAACTCCGAGATCCGGACCCGGCGTCCACGCGCGCGCGGGGGATGCCGGAACCCGCGGCATCCGCTGCTCAGCCGATGAACGCCCACATCAGGAATGCGCCGTAGGCGACCGACGTGAGCGACGTGAGGCCGAGGGCAACGACGAGCTCGCGCGGGTCGCGGTAGGTCCACACGATGAGGATCGCGGGCAGGCCGGCCAGCAGCGCCAGCAGCGTCAGCCACGCGATCGGGTAGCCGATCCAGGCGAGGAACGCGGCGATGAGGAAGGCCACGAGCAGGAACACGGTGAACAGCCATCGGGTCGCGGTGCGGCCGATGAGCACCGTCAGCGTCTTCTTGCCGGCGGTGCGGTCCTGGTCGATGTCGCGCAGGTTGTTGGCCAGCAGCACGGCGCACGCGATGAGGCCGGCGCCGACCGCCCCGAACCACGCCTCCTGCGGGAGGGCGAGCGCCTGCACCCACGTGGTGCCGAGTGTCGCGACGAGGCCGAAGAACACGAAGACGAAGAGCTCGCCGAGGCCGTAGTAGCCGTACGGCCGCTTGCCGCCGGTGTAGAACCACGCAGCGATGATGCACACCGCACCCACGGCGATGAGCCACCACTGCTGCGTCCGGACGGTGATCGCCAGGCCCGCCAGCCCCGCGATCGCGAAGAACGCCAGCGACACGATCAGGACGGTGCGCGGCTTCGCCTTGCGGCTGGCCGTCAGGCGTGCGGGACCGACGCGGAAGTCGTCGGTGCCGCGGATGCCGTCGCTGTAGTCGTTGGCGTAGTTCACGCCGATCTGCAGCGACACCGAGACGATGAGGCAGAACAGCGCGATCACCCAGTGGAACACGTCGGTGACGAGGATCGCGGCACCCGTGCCGATCAGGATCGGCGTGATCGCCAGCGGCAGCGTGCGCAGCCGCGCCGCGCCGATCCAGTCGCTCGCGGTCGCCTTCTGGACGCGCGCGGGGTCTCGCGAGATGCGCGCCTTCTGCGGGTTTCCGCGCGGCTGCTGCTTCTTCGGGCTCGCGGTCTTGCGCTTCTTGCTCGGGGTTCCTGCCACGAATGCACATCTTAGGGGGCGCGCCCATGACGCCACGCGCCTCGTCAACCCCCTGACGCCGTGGTGCGCGGAGGCGGAGGATGGGGGCCATGCTGAGCATCGGATCCGTCGTGCTGACCGTGGAGAGCATCGAACGCGCCGGGGACTTCTGGCGCGCTGCGCTCGGGTACGTGAACCGCCGCGAGCCCAGCGAGGACTGGGTGATCCTCGATCCGCCCGGCAAGGCGCATTGGGCGGCACCCGGGGCGAGCCTGGCGCTGTCGGTCACGGGGTATCCGCAGCACTACCCGCCGCGCATCCATCTGGACCTGTACGCCGAGGACCAGGCCGCCGAGGTCGAGCGCCTGCTGGCGCTCGGCGCGCGCGAGGTCGACTGGCGCAAGTACCCCGAGGGCGCGGACTGGGTGGTGCTCGAAGACACCGAGGGCAACCGGTTCTGCGTCGTGCAGACCGGGCCCTACCCGCAGGGCTGAGCGCTCGCTCCCGCGTCAGTGCAGCGCGAGCACGGCGCGGCGGATGGCCTCGCGGTCTGGCTTGCCGGACGGCAGGGTCTCCAGCTCGTCGACGAGCACGAGCCGGGCCGGGCGGGCGTGCGCGCCGATCTCGGCCTGCACGGCGGCGCGCGCCTCCTCGAGCTGGACCGCCTCGCTGCGGCGCAGGGCCTCGCCGCGGGAGGCGACGACGACGGATGCCTCCCCCCAGCGTTCGTCGGGCACGCCGACGACGACCGCGGTCGCCAGGCCGGGGATGCCGCGCACGATGCGCTCCACGCGGTCGAGCGAGACGTTGATGCCGCCCGACACGATGACGTTGTCGATCCGGCCGCGCACGCGCAGGACGCCGTCCTCGAACAGGCCCGCGTCGCCGGTGCGGTACCACCGGGTGCCGTCGGGCTCGCGGAGGAAGGCGGCATCCGTCAGCGCGGTGTCTCCCAGATAGCCGTCGGCCAGTGTCGGCCCCGACACCTGCACCTCGCCCTGCTCGATGCGCACGCGCACTCCGCGCAGCGGCACGCCGTCGTAGACGCACCCGCCGCTGGTCTCGGTCGATCCGTACGTGCGCGCGATGCGGGCCCCCGCCGCCTGCGCGCGCTCGAGGATCGCGGCCGGCAGCGCCTGACCGCCGACGAGGATCGTCTGGAACGACCGCAGCGCGGCCAGGACCGAACTGTCGTGCTCGGCCGCGTCGAGCAGTCTCGAAAGCTGGGCGGGCACCAGCGAGGTGTAGGTCGGCACGCGTTCGCCGCGCTCCGTGGAGACCATCATCAAAGCGGCCGATGCGAACGCCTGCGGCGCGAACGCGCCGGAGAGGATCGCCGGCTCCCGGTCGGCGACGAGGGAGCGCACCAGCACCTGCAGGCCCGCGACATAGCTCGCAGGCAGCGCCAGCAGCCAGGCGCCCTCGCCGATCCGCTCCGCGGTCGACAGCGCACTGGCGGTGAGGGCGTCACGGCTGAGCGCGACGCTCTTGGGGACGCCGGTCGAGCCCGACGTGGTGACGACCACCGCGGTCCCCGCCCGCACCTCGCCGGGGAGTCCGCTCACGAGCCCCAGCCCGAGTGCGGGACCCGCGCCGTGCAGGGCGCCTCGGAGGGCGCGGAGGATCTCCCGTGGGTCGTCGCCGATGACGGGTTCGAGCTTCACCGCCACCCTCCCGTCAGTAGTGCCAGGGGTACGGCGACCAGTCGGGGTCGCGCTTCTCGAGGAACGCGTCGCGCCCCTCGACGGCTTCGTCGGTACCGTAGGCGAGGCGCGTCGCCTCGCCGGCGAACACCTGCTGGCCGACCATCCCGTCGTCGACCGCGTTGAAGGCGTACTTCAGCATGCGGATCGCGGTGGGCGACTTCGTGAGGATGGTTCGTGCCATCGCGACGGCCTCGCGCTCGAGCTCGGCGTGGGGCACGACGCGGTTGACCGCGCCCATCTCGTAGGCGCGCTGCGCGGAGTACTCCTCGGCGAGGAAGAACACCTCGCGCGCGAACTTCTGCCCCACCTGCCGCGCCATGTACGCCGAGCCGTAGCCCGCGTCGAACGAGCCGACATCGGCGTCGGTCTGCTTGAACCGGCCGTGCTCGGCGGACGCGATCGACAGGTCGGCGACCACGTGCAGCGAATGCCCGCCGCCGGCCGCCCACCCCGGGATGACCGCGATCACGACCTTGGGCATGAACCGGATGAGCCGCTGCACCTCGAGGATGTGCAGGCGTCCTGCCCGCGCCGGTGCTTCGGCGGGCTCAGCAACCGAGTCCGCCGAGTCGGAGTACTTGTACCCGTCGCGCCCTCGGATGCGCTGGTCGCCGCCGGAGCAGAACGCCCAGCCGCCGTCCTTCGGGCTCGGGCCGTTGCCGGTGAGCAGCACCACGCCGATCCGCGGATCCTGGCGGGCGATATCGAGCGCACGGTACAGCTCGTCGACGGTGTGCGGCCGGAACGCATTGCGCACCTCGGGCCGGTCGAACGCGATGCGGGCGATGCGGCCGTCGATCGAGACGTGGGAGGTGATGTCGGTGTAGCCACCCTCGGGTGCGCCGGGGGCCGGCATCCACTCGTTGTCGTCGAACAGTTCCGAAACGCTCACCCGGCCAGCCTACGGCGGCGCGGCGGCGCGCGTCATGCGATACGCCCGCCGTCGAGCGTCATCCGGAACCGGACACCGCCGGCAGGCGTCTAGCCTGGATCGGTGACCTCGACACTTCGCGCCGCGGCCGCTGCCGCAGCATCCGCCGCCCTCCTGTTCGCCCTCGCCGCCTGTTCGTCCGGCGCGCCCGAGGCGACCCCCACGCCCGCCCAGACCAAGACGGTCGAGATCTCCGACGCGGCCTGCGCCGACGACAGCGGCGTCACCCTGGCGGTGGACGCGTCCGCCCTCGAGGACGGCGACAGCAAGGCCTGGTGCATCGGCACCGACGAGCCGCTGGCCGCCGCCGATGCGCTCACGCTCGTGAACGTCACCACCGAGGGCACCGACGAGTACGGGGACCAGGTCGTCTGCCGCGTCAACGGCGTGCCGGCCGCGGACACCGCGATCCCCGCCCCGGACGGCACCGAGTACCTCGAGAAGTGCGCCTCGATGCCGGCCGCGTTCGCGTACTGGTCGCTGTGGGTCAAGCCCGCCGACGGCGAGTGGACCTACGCGGAGGAGGGCCTGTCGACCCTGCAGCTCGAGCCCGGCGAGTCGCTCGAGCTGCTGTTCCAGCTGAACGGCGAGCCGGCAGCGCCCACCACGTGACATGACGTTCCGACCCGGTCCCCTGCGCGCCGCGGCGATCCTCGCCGCAGGCTTCGTGGCGGCCCGGGTCGTCTACCGCGTCCTGTTCCACGGCGCCGGCGGCGCCGGCCTCGTGCTGCTGCCGCTGCCCGAGGTGCGGCTGCCCGCACCCTTCGCGCACGTCGTACTGCTCGGCCCGGTGACGGCCGACGGACTGTGGGATGCCGCCGCCAGCGCTCTCCCGATCGCGCTCACGATCCTCGCCTTCGGCCTGCTGAACGCGCTGTTCGACCTGCACCGGGTGTTCGCGCGGGCGTCGCGCCGGGGCCCGCTGCGCGGCATCGCCCGGGCGCTCGCGATCGCCGCCGCGACGCTCCCCTCGCTCGCCGACGGTGCGCGGGCGGTGCGGTTCGCGCTCCGGCTGCGCGGCGAGCGCGGCGGAGCCCGGATGCTGCTTCCTCTGCTGCAGCGCACCCTCGAGCGCGCCGGGGCGGTCGCCGCGGCCCTCGAGTTGCGCGGCTTCGCCGGGCGGGGTCTGGACGGCGACTGCGCCGCGCCGGTGGAGGCACGGGACGTCGAGATCGGATACGGGCAGCCACGGGATGCCGGTGGCCCCGGCATCCGTCTCCCCTCCGTCCTCTCGCTGCAGGCCGGCACCCTCACCCTCGTCGCAGGGTCGACGGGCGCGGGGAAGTCCACGCTGCTGCGCGCGATCGCAGGCCTGCACACCCACACCGACGGCGGCGGGATCACCGGCTCGCTGCGCGTGGTGGGCCACGACCGTGACGCGGTGCCGCCGCGCGACCTGGCGCGGCGCGTGGGCGTCGTGCTGCAGCATCCGCGCGAGGCGTTCGCCACCGAGCGGGTGCGCGACGAGATCGGGCTCGCCCTCGAGCTGCGCGGCGTCGCGCAGACGATCATCGACGCGCGGGTCGCCGAGATCGCCGAGCGCGTGGGTGTGACGGCGCTGCTCGACCGCCCCACGCGGGGCCTGTCGGCGGGCGAGGCGACGCTCGTCGCGATCGCGGCCGCGATCGTCGAGCACCCGATCCTGCTTCTGGTCGACGAGCCGCTGGCCGACCTCGACGCGGATGCCCGGGTGCGCATCGCGACGCTGCTCGACGCCCTCGCCCACGAGGCGGGCATGTGCGTGGTCGTGGCCGAGCACCGCGTGGACGCGCTGGCCGAGGTGGCCGACACGGAGTTGTTCATCGTCGACGGGGTCGTCCTTGCCGATCCCGCGCCCGACGCCGAGGGGGGTCCGGGGCGTACGACGGGCGTTCGACCTGCGCCCCGTGCGCCTGCGACGGGCCCCGTACCGCGCGGCCCCGCGACCCCGGTGTTGCGGGCGCGGGGAGTCACGGTGCGGCACGGCGGCACGATCGCGGTCGCGGACGCCGACGTCGAGCTGCGTGCCGGCGAGATCGTCGCGCTCACCGGTCCCAACGGCGCCGGCAAGTCGAGCCTGCTCGCCGCCCTCGCCCTCCCCGAGCGTGGCGCCGACATCCAGGCCTCGGGCCGGGCGGCGCTGGTTCCGGATGCCTCGGACGACCTCTTCGTCTACGACACCGTCGCCGCGGAATGCCGGCGCGCCGATCGCCGCGCGGCGCGCGCCTTTCGAGCCGACGAGAAGCACCGAGGCGAAGAGCGGGCGCCTCGGATGCCGGGGGCGACCGCCGCACGGTTCGCGACCCTGATCGGCATCGACCCGGGCGGCTCGGAACTCGCGATGCGGCTGGCGCGGCATCCGCGCGACCTCTCCGCGGGCGAGCGACGGTGCCTGGCGCTGGCGATCCAGCTCGCCGGCGCGCCGCGCGTGCTGCTCATCGACGAGCCGACGCGCGGCCTCGATCCCGCCGCGCGCGAGATGGTGTGGGACGCGCTGGGCTCCCTCACCGCCGAGGGCACCGCCGTCCTCGTGGCCTCGCACGAGCCGCACTTCACCGCGCGGGCCGACCGGGCACTGCGGATGCGTGCCGGCCTGGTGACCGAGGATGCACCCGTCGCGCCACAACCTGCAGTCCGGCAGGCGTTCCGTGCCTCTGCGTCGCGCACCGTGGCGTGGCACACCCCCGCGGACGAGGACACGGCATCCGCTCCCGCTGCCGCGCCGCGCCCGGTGCCCCCTCCCGCCTCCGCGCCGGTCTCAGCACCCGCGGCGCACAGCCGGCGAGGGCGTCAGCCCGGCGACACGCGCGCGGCCCGCCGACCTGCCTCTCTGTTCGCTCTCACAGTGGCGAACCTCGTCGCGCTGGGTGCGTTCTGCTGGCCGCTGCTCGCGACCGCGGTGCCGTCGCAGGCGACCGCCGCCGTGCCGGTCGCCGCGCTCGCGCTCGCGCCACTGGCGGCGCTCGTGGTGGTCGCGACCCTGGACGAGACGGTGCGCTCGGCGCACATGCTCGCCCTGCTCGGAACGCTCGCCGCGATCGGCGCGGCCGCCCGCATCGCGAGCACCGGCGTCGGCGGCGTCGAGGCGGTGTTCATCCTGCTGATCCTTGCGGGGCGCGCGTTCGGAGCCCGGTTCGGCATGCTGCTGGGCATGGCGACGATCGCCCTGTCCACGCTCGTCACCGGCACGTTCGGCCCGTGGACCCCGTTCCAGATGTTCGCGTGCGCCTGGGTGGGCGCGGTGGCGGGGCTGCTCCCCCGGATCCGCTCGCGCGCCGGCGAGATCGCGATGCTGTGCCTCTACGGCGTGGTGGCCTCATACGCGTTCGGCCTGCTGATGAACCTGTGGTTCTGGCCGTTCGCGGTCGGCTACGGCACGGGCATCTCGTACGACGGCAGCGCTCCGCTGGGCGTCAACCTGTCGAGCTTCCTGCTGTACTCGCTCGTCACCTCGACCCTCAGCTGGGACACGCTCCGCGCGATCACCACCGTCGTCGGGCTCGTGGTCATCGGCCGCCCGGTGCTCGCGGCGCTGCGCCGCACCAAGCCCCTCAGCACCGCCGCGCAACCTCCACGAATCGCGCGGCAACCCGAGCGCGCGAGCGTGTCGTAGCGCGGAGCCTGCGATCGGAGCGACGGATGCCGGGCCCGCGGCATCCACTCCCCCTCGCCCCGGGTCAGACGGAGAAGTACTTCGCCTCGGGGTGGTGGAACACGAACGCGTCGGTGGACTGCTCGGGGTGCAGCTGCAGCTCCTCGCTGAGCTCGACCCCCATGCGCTCGGGGCGCAGCAGCTCGACGACCTTGCGGCGGTCCTCCATGTCGGGGCATGCGGGGTAGCCGAGCGAGAACCGGGCGCCGCGGTACTCGAGCTTGAACAGGCCCGCGGTGTCGGTCGGGTCCTCCGCCGAGAAGCCCAGCTCGGAGCGGATGCGGGCGTGCCAGAACTCGGCGAGCGCCTCGGTGAGCTGCATCACGAGCCCGTTGAGCTCGTAGTAGTCCCGGTACCTGTCTTCGGCGAAGAGCTTCGCCGTGACCTTGTCGATCGCCGCGCCCGCGGTGACCAGCTGCACAGGCAGCACGTCGACCTGCCCGGACTCCCGCGAACGCACGAAGTCGGCGAGGCACAGGTGGCGGTCGCGGCGCTGACGCGGGAAGTGGAAGCGCAGGCGGTCCGTCCCGAGCGTGCCCCCCGAGCCGCCGTCGGGAGCCAGCAGCCCCGGCACGCCGAGGACGCCGGTCGGGTCGTCGGCGTGGTGCAGCACGACCACGTCGTCGCCCTCGGAGACGACCGGGAAGAAGCCGTAGGCGACCGACGCGTCGAGCATCCCCTCGGCGAGGATGCGGTCGAGCCAGTAGCGCAGCCGCGGCCGGCCCTCGGTGTCGACGAGCTGCTCGTACGAGGCGCCGTCCTCGCCACGGCCTGGCTTGAGGCCCCACTGGCCCATGAAGGTCGCGCGCTCGTCGAGGAACGCCGCATAGTCGTGCAGCGCGATGCCGCGCACGATGCGCGTGCCCCAGAACGGGGGCGCGGGCACGGGATTGTCGGATGCCACGTCCGAACGCGCCGGCATCGCCTCGGGCTCGGTGAGCGTGAGCTTGGACCCGGTGGCGTGCCGCCGCTTCTTCAGCGCCGGCAGCCCGACGGAGGCGGGATCGGCGCCGCGCGCGATCTTGACGAGCGGCTCCATGAGCGCGAGCCCCTCGAACGCGTCGCGCGCGTAGCGCACCTCGCCGTCGAACAGCGAGGCGAGGTCGTCCTCGACGTAGGCGCGGGTGAGCGCGGCACCGCCCAGGATCACCGGCCACTTCGTGCCGAGACCGCGCGCGGTGAGCTCCTCGAGGTTCTCCTTCATCACGACCGTGGACTTCACCAGGAGCCCCGACATGCCGATGACGTCGGCGTCGTGCTCCTCGGCGGCGGCGATGATGTCGGCGATCGGCTGCTTGATGCCGAGGTTGATGACGTCGTATCCGTTGTTGGTGAGGATGATGTCGACGAGGTTCTTGCCGATGTCGTGCACGTCGCCGCGGACGGTCGCGAGCACGATTCGACCCTTGCCGGAGGCATCCGCCTTCTCCATGTGGGGTTCCAGCAGCGCCACCGCCGTCTTCATGACCTCGGCCGACTGCAGCACGAACGGCAGCTGCATCTCGCCCGCGCCGAACCGCTCGCCGACGATCTTCATGCCCTCGAGCAGGTGGTCGTTGATGATCTGCAGGGGCGTCAGCCCGCCCTCGCGCGCCAGGTCGAGGTCGGCCTCGAGGCCCTTGCCCTCGCCGTCGATGATCCGGCGCTCCAGCCGCTCACCCACCGGCAGTGCTGCGAGCTCCGCCGCACGCTGGTTGCGCAGCGCCGCGGTGTCGACCCCCGCGAAGAGATCCAGCATCCGTGCCAGCGGGTCGTAGGTGACGTTGCCGTCGGCGTCGTACTCGCGGCGGTCCCACACCAGGTCGAGCGCCACCTTGCGCTGCTCCTCCGAGATCGAGGCGAGCGGCACGATCTTCGCGGCGTCGATGATGCCGGAGGTCAGGCCCGCCTCGACGGCCTCGTGCAGGAACGCCGAGTTCAGCACGCTGCGCGCGGCCGGGTTCAAACCGAACGAGACGTTCGAGACGCCGAGGGTGGTGTTGATGCCCGGATACTTCGCGGTGATCTGCCGGATCGCGTCGATCGTCTCGATGGCGTCGCGGCGCGTCTCCTCCTGGCCGGTCGCGATCGGGAACGTCAGGCAGTCGACGATGATGTCGCTGACCCGCATGCCCCAATCGCCCACGAGCTCGTCGATCAGACGCGACGCGATCCGCACCTTGCCCTCGGCGGTGCGGGCCTGCCCCTCCTCGTCGATCGTGAGGGCGATGACCGCGGTGCCGTGCTCCTTCACGAGCGGCATGATGCGGCCGAAGCGCGAGGTGGGGCCGTCGCCGTCCTCGTAGTTGACCGAGTTGACGACGGGCCGGCCGCCGATGAGCTCGAGTCCGGCCGAGATGACGGCGGGCTCGGTCGAGTCGACCACCAGCGGCAGCGTCGAAGCCGAGGCGAAGCGCGAGACGACCTCTCGGATGTCGGCCACGCCGTCGCGGCCGACGTAGTCGATGCAGACGTCGAGCAGGTGCGCACCGACGCGGATCTGGTCGCGGGCGATCTCGACGCAGTCGTCCCACCGCTCCTCGAGCATCGCCTCGCGGAACGCCTTCGACCCGTTCGCGTTCGTGCGCTCGCCGATCGCGAGGTAGGAGGCATCCTGCTGGAACGACACGTGCTGGTAGAGCGACGCGACGCCGGGGTCGAGCTCGGTGCGCCGCGCCTCGGCGCCGCCGACGGGGCGCAGCCGCTCGACGACCGCGGCGAGGTGCTCGGGCGTGGTGCCGCAGCATCCGCCGACCAGGCCCAGTCCGAACTCGCGCACGAACTGCTCGTGCGCCGTCGCGAGCTCGACGGGTGTCAGGGGGTAGTGCGCGCCGTTCGCGCCGAGCACGGGGAGGCCGGCGTTCGGCATGCACGCGATCGGCACCGTCGCGTGCTTCGACAGGTGTCGCAGGTGCTCGCTCATCTCGGTGGGGCCGGTCGCGCAGTTCAGGCCGATCGCGTCGACGCCCAGTGGCTCGATGGCCGTGAGCGCCGCGCCGATCTCGGAGCCCATCAGCATGGTGCCGGTGGTCTCCACCGTCACCTCGACGAAGATCGGCAGGCGGATGCCGCGGCTCACGATCGCCTGGCGGCAGCCGTTGATGGCGGCCTTGGTCTGCAGCAGGTCCTGCGAGGTCTCGACGAGGAACGCGTCGGCGCCGCCGTCGATGAGCCCCTCGGCCTGCAGCGCGAACGTCTGCTTGAGGTTGTCGTAGGTGGTGTGGCCGAGGCTCGGGAGCTTCGTGCCGGGCCCCATCGAGCCGAGCACCCATCGCATGCGGCCGTCTGCCGCTTCGGCGGCTTCGACCCGCTCGCGCGCGATGCGCGCACCGACCTCGGCGAGCTCGGCGATGCGGTCCTCGATGCCGTAGTCGCCGAGGTTCGACCAGTTCGCGCCGAAGGTGTTGGTCTCGACGGCGTCGACGCCGACCTCGAGGTACGCGTCGTGGATCGCGCCGACGACGTCGGGACGCGAGACGTTGAGGATCTCGTTGCAGCCCTCGAGGCCCTGGAAGTCGCCGTCGATCGAGAGGTCGTAGCGCTGCAGCATCGTGCCCATCGCACCGTCGGCGATCACGACCCGCTCGCGCACGCCGTCGAGCAGCCGCTGCGAGCGCTCCGGACGCGGCACGCCGTCGATGTCGAGGGCGAACCGGGGGGCGGGCGAAACGGCGGTCACCCCGCGATTTTAGTCGCCGGGCGGCCCGGCGGCCCGGTTCGTGACACCGACGCTGCTCGGCGAGGACGCTCGTCCCCGACGGGACGAGGAGCCGAAGCCGGGAAGCGAGTACGAGACGTCACGCGTTCTTGGCGTCCCGCCAGTCCAGCCATGACCGCACGAGGTCGTAGTCCCAGTCGGGCCCCTGGAAGCCGAGGGTGATCAGCCGGGCGCCGGCGTCGTAGAGCGCGTCGGCGTGCTCCTCGCGGTGGCCGTACACCTCGTTCGAGATGACGAGATCCGAGGTGTCGCGCCCCTCGCGCTCGGCCCACCGCTCGATCACGTCGAGCTTGTGGGCGATCTCGTCGGGACGCACGAAGCTGTGCCAGATGTCGGCGTGGCGGGCGACCAGGCGCAGCGTCTTCTGCTCGCCCTTGCCGCCGATCATGACCGGGATGTCCCGTGTGGGCGCCGGATTGAGCTGCGCCCACCGCGCCTCGACGCGCTCCAGGCCCGCGGCGAGGTCGTCCAGGCGCGTCCCCGCGGTGCCGAAGTCGTAGCCGTACTCCTCGTAGTCGCGGGCGAACCAGCCCGAGCCCGTGCCGAAGATGAACCGGCCGGTGTCGCCGCCCTTGGCGGAGATGTGGTCGATCGTGCGGGCCATGTCGGCCTGCAGATCCGGGTTGCGATAGCTGTTGCAGTTGACCAGGGCGCCGAATTCCACGCGCTCGGTCTGCTCCGCCCACGCCGCCAGCATCGTCCACGACTCGAAGTGCAGGCCGTCGGGATCCCCTGACAGCGGGAAGAAGTGGTCCCAGTTGAAGACGATGTCCACGCCCATCTCCTCCAGCCGCGAGACCGCGTCCCGGATGGCGGAGTACGGGGCGTGCTGGGGATGGATCTGCACGCCGAGGCGCACCGGGGTGTCGAGGAGGGGCATGGGCCCACACTACGGCCGGCACGACGGCGCCCTCCCCATACGAGGAGAATCTCGTACGGGGAGGGCGCTCGACTCAGCCGCGGCGCGCGCGCACCGCCTTGAGGGAGGCGTCCACGGTGTCCCAGATCGCGACGCCCGCGATCACGAACCCGATGATGACGGTGATGATGGTGCCGACCTCGTCGCCGGAGTCGGGGATGATCGTCGGGAAGTACGCGGGGTTGATGAGGCGTCCTTCGAACAGCAGCCACAGCGCGGGCACCGCGATCACCAGATTCAGGATGCCGTTGGCCACGGCCAGCCCGATCGTCCAGCGCCCCACCTCGTAGACGACGATCGCGAGAGCGGCCTCCAGCGCCATCACGAGGAACAGTCCGATGATCCACCACGGCCACAGTCCGGGGTCGAGGAAGGACAGCCCGGGCGCGGTGGGCACGAAGCCGACGAAGAGGTCCCACAGCACGACGCCGGCCATGATCACCAGGAACGCGAGCGATGTGATCATGTCGCCCAGCCCGACGCCCTTCTGGCGAGGCTCCGGGAGCTGGTCGGGCGTCCACGGGCCGGAGGTCATGGTCTCGTGGCCGGTGCGCTCGAGGATGACGAAGATGAGCGTCGTCCAGAACGCGATGTGCACGACCACCGTCAGCAGCAGCGGCACGAGCGCGCCGATGATCTCGCCGAAGGACTTGCCTTCGAGCACCATCGCCAGCGACACCCCGAACGCGGCGCACGCGGGCACGATCCACAGCAGGAGCTTCAGCAGCCGCCACCAGTCCAGGAAGTAGCGCGGGCCGACGAGCCACAGCGGCCGGTCGGTGTACCCGGCGGCGAGCTTGTCGGGATCGCCCAGGTCGGTGAGCACGGCGCGCTCGGCCGCGGCGGGGCTCTCGCCTTCGGCGACGCGTGCCTCGATCTGGTCGTCGATCGAGCCGCGCAGCTCGGCGGCGAGATCCGTGCGCTGCGCCTCGGGCACGGTGCGCATCGCGGCGTCGACGTAGCGGTCGGTCAGGGTGGCGGTGGTCATCTCAGTTCTCCTCGGGGAGGTCGTCGATCGCCGTGGCGATCGCACGGAAGTCGTCGGTGAGGGCGGCCGCCAGGCGCGTGCCTGCGGCACTGGTGCGGTAGAACTTGCGCGGCCGGGACTCGTCCGTGTTCCACTCGCTCGTCAGGAACCCCTGCTTCTCGAGGCGCCGCAGCAGCGGATACAGGGTGTTCGCGTCGGTGGGGAAGCCGCGCTCCCCCAGCTCTTCGAGCAGCCCGTAGCCGTACCCCGGCTGCACGAGCAGCCGCAGGCAGGCGAGCACGATCGTGCCGCGCCGCAGCTCCTGCAGGTGCGTCTCGAGGATCTCGGATTCGCTCATGCCTCACACCATACTGTGTCTCACACACTATAGTCAACAGCACATCGTTATCTCACGAACGCGTGCCGACACGCGTCGTCCGCGAGGATGGATGCCGTGAGCACCGCCGCCCCCCTCCCCCCGCTCGACGAGATCCTCGCCGCCGCACACGTGGTCGCCCTGCCGCTGGCCACCCGGTTCCGGGGGGTCGACGTGCGGGAGGCCCTGCTGTTCGAGGGCCCGGAGGGCTGGGCGGAGTTCTCGCCCTTCGTCGAGTACGACGACGACGAGGCGTCGACCTGGCTCGCGGCCGCGATCGAGGACTCCCGGATGCCGCGACCCGCGGCCCGTCGGGACCGCGTCGGCGTGAACGCCACCGTGCCGGCGGTGGCCGCGGCATCCGTTCCCGCCGTGCTCGCCCGCTTCGACGGCTGCCGCACCGCCAAGGTCAAGGTCGCCGAGGCCGGTCAGCGCCTCGCCGACGACGTCGCGCGCGTGCGCGCCGTGCGCGAGGCGCTCGGCGCCGAGGGGCGTGTGCGGATCGACGCCAACGGCGGCTGGAACGTCGACGAGGCCGAACGGGCGCTGCATGCCCTCGCCGAGTTCGACCTCGAGTACGCCGAGCAGCCGTGCGCGAGCGTCGACGAGCTCGCGGAGCTGCGTCGGCGCGTGAAGTACATGGGCATCCCGATCGCCGCCGACGAGAGCGTGCGCAAGGCCGCCGACCCGCTCGCGGTCGCCCGGGCCGGGGCCGCAGACCTCCTGGTGGTCAAGGCGCAGCCGCTCGGCGGCGTGCGGCGCGCGCTCGAGATCGTCGAGGAGGCAGGGCTGCCCGCCGTCGTCTCGAGCGCCCTCGACACGTCGATCGGCCTGTCGATGGGCGTGGCCCTGGCGGCCGCGCTCCCCGAGCTCGACTACGACTGCGGACTCGGCACGGCGTCGCTGTTCACCGCCGACGTCGTGGACCCGCCGCTCGTCCCGCGGGACGGGATGCTGCCGGTGGGCCGGCTCACGCCCGACCCGGCGCTGCTGGCCGCGCACGCGGCATCCGCCGACCGCCGCGCCTGGTGGTTCGAGCGCGTCGCGCGCTGCCACGAGGTGCTGGCGACGCGCTGAGGCGCTTCGTCTCGGTCGCTGCGCTCCCTCGCTCAGCGACCGCGGCAATGCCGAGCGCACCGGCCTCATCCCGGTCGCAGCGCGCACCGGCCTCATCCCGGTCGCAGCGCGCACCGGCCTCATCCCGGTCGCAGCGCGCACCGGCCTCATCCCGGTCACTGAGCGCACCGGCCTCGCCCCGGTCACTGAGCGCACCGGCCTCATCCCCGTCGCAGCGCGCACCGGCCTCATCCCGGTCGCAGCGCGCACCGGCCTCATCCCGGTCGCAGCGCGCACCGGCCTCATCCCGGTCGCAGCGCGCACCGGCCTCGCCCCGATCGCTGAGCGCATCGACCTCGCCCCGGTCGCTGAGCGAGCGGAGCGAGACGAAGCGCGTCAGGCGGGGTCGACGAGCGCCGTCGCGAGGCGTGCCGTGCGCTCGTTGACGAGCCGGAGGGTCTGGTCGGCGCCGAGGCCCGACATGACGGCGTACGCCGATGTGTCCTCCCAGGTCTGCATGATCACGCCGGCGAACTCCGTCGCGGGGATGCGCAGCCGGAAGCGGTAGGTGCGCGCGAGGTCCTCGATGAACGACCCGACACGCTCGACGAGCGCGGTCTGCCAGGCGATGTAGGTCTGCGCGAGCCGCGGATCGCGCATGGCGCGCGTGCGGATCTCACTGGTCAGCATGATGCCCAGCTTCTTCTCGAACGCGACGTCGAGCAGCTGGCGCACGAGCGCATCGGGCTCCAGGTCCTCGCCGCGCGCCTGCAGCACGGCGACCCGCTCGGCCACCTCGTCGATCTTCTCGCCGGCGACACGCTCGGTCAGGGCGAGCATGAGCTCGTCCTTGGTCTCGAAGTTCGAATAGAACGCCCCGCGCGTGAATCCCGCGCGCTCGCAGATGGCCTCGACGGATGCCGCATCCAGACCGACCTCGGCGAAGACCTCGGCGGCGGCATCCAGCAGCTTCTGCCGGGTCGCCTCACGGCGGCGGGACGTCACGGCGCCGTCGGCCGTACGGGTGTCGCTCATCGATCCTCCTTCAGGCCAGTCTCACACGCACTACACAGGTTCGGGCGGCCAACCCGCCTTACGATACACTCATGTATCCGATACAACGCTGTATCGACATCTCCCGAACCCCTCACCCCTGATCCGGAGGCGTTGTGTCGACTCTTCTGTATGCGCTCGGCCGTTGGTCGTACCGGCACCCCTGGCGCGTGCTGGTGTCGTGGCTGCTGCTGCTCGCCCTCGCCGGCGGTGGCGCGGCGCTGTTCATGAAGGGCACCGACAACTCCTTCTCGATCCCCGGAACCGAGGCCCAGGAGGGCATCGAGCTGCTCGACCGCAGCTTCCCCCAGGCCAGCGGCACCAGTGCGCAGCTGGTGATCGTGACCGCCGACGGCGAGCGCATCGACCAGGCCCCGTACGCGCCCGCGATCGATGACGCGGTCGCGCAGCTGTCCGATCTCGACGGCGTCATCGCGGTGACGGACCCCTTCGACGACATGGTCACGGGCATGGTGTCCGACGACGACAGCGCCGCGATCGTCCGCCTGCAGTTCGACGGCCAGGCCACCGACGTCACCGCGGAGACCGAGGCCGCGCTCGGCGACGTCGCCGACGACCTGCGCGACACGCTGCCTGCAGGATCGCAGGTCGCCATGGGCGGCGACCTGTTCTCGACATCCGTGCCGGCGCTCTCGCTCATCGAGGCGGTGGGTGTGCTCATCGCGCTGTTCGTGCTGATCGTGACGTTCCGCTCGTTCACCGTCGCGTGGTTCCCGCTCGTGTCCGCGCTCATCGGCGTGGGGCTCGCGATCGCCCTCATCTACCTCTCGACCGCGTTCGCGTCGATCTCGTCGACCACCCCGATGCTCGCGATCATGCTGGGCCTGGCGGTCGGCATCGACTATGCGCTGTTCATCGTCGCGCGACATCAGGACCAGGTGCGCGCCGGCGTGGATCCCGAAGAATCCGCCGCACGCGCGACCGGCACCGCCGGCTCCGCTGTCGTGTTCGCCGGCGTCACGGTGCTCATCGCCCTCATCGGCCTGGGCTTCGCCGGCATCCCGTTCCTCACCACGATGGGCATCGCCGCCGCCGTCGCCGTCGCGATCGCCGTGGCGGTCGCCATCACGCTGACGCCCGCGCTCCTCGGGTTCGCCAAGGGTCGCGTGGTCGGCTGGGGCCACGGGCGCAAGCGCCGCGGGATGCCGCTCCCCCGCCGCCGCTCCACCGCGTCCGTGGCGGGGGCCGAGCCGGGTGGAGAGCTCCCGGCGGACGCCGAAGCGGAGACCGCCGCGGCGCAGGCCGTGGCCGACCCGTCCCCTGCGAACACGCGCCGGCCGAACCGCTGGGTGATGCTGGTGACCAAGCACCCCGTCGTCACCACCATCGCCGTCGTCCTCACGCTCGGCGTGATGGCGATCCCGGCGGCCAGCCTCGGCCTGGCCCTGCCCAACGCGGGCCAGCAGCCCGAGACGAGCCAGGCGCGTCAGGCGTACGACCTCACGGCCGAGCACTTCGGACCCGGCTCCAACGGACCGCTCATCATGGCGGGCACGATCGTGACCTCGACCGACCCGCTCGGGCTCATGGCCGACCTCAAGGCCGAGATCGAGAAGGTGCCCGGCGTCAAGGAGGTCGCGCTCGCGACGCCGAACGAGACGGCCGACACCGGTCTGATCCAGATCGTCCCCGAGACCGCCCCCGACGCCCCTGCCACCGCCGAACTCGTGCGGGCGCTGCGCGACCTCGCCCCCGAGCTGAAGGACGAGTACGGCGTCGACCTGAAGGTCACCGGCTTCACCGCCGTGGGCATCGACATCTCCGACCGGCTGGGCGCGGCGCTGCTGCCCTTCGGCATCTTCGTCGTCGGCCTGTCGCTCGTGCTGCTCATGATCGTGTTCCGCTCGATCTGGGTGCCGATCAAGGCCGCCCTCGGCTACCTGCTGTCCGTCCTCGCCGCGTTCGGCGTCGTCGCCGCGGTGTTCGAGTGGGGCTGGGGCGCCGACCTCCTCCACGTGACGCGCACCGGTCCCGTCATCAGCTTCATGCCGATCATCCTCATGGGCGTGCTGTTCGGCCTCGCGATGGACTACGAGGTGTTCCTGGTCAGCCGCATGCGCGAGGACTACGTCCACGCACGACGCGGAGCCGCCGGTCACGCCACCCGCAGCGGCCGCGACATCGCGGTGGGCGCGGTGCGGTCGGGCTTCACGGCATCCGCTCGCGTGGTCACCGCCGCCGCGGTCATCATGTTCGCGGTGTTCGCGGCGTTCGTCCCCGAAGGCGACTCGGCGATCAAGCCCATCGCACTGGGACTGGCCGTGGGCATCGCCGTGGACGCGTTCCTCGTGCGCATGACCCTGGTGCCCGCCGTCATGACACTGCTGGGAGACAAGGCGTGGTGGATGCCGCGCTGGCTGGAGCGGATCCTCCCCCACTTCGACATCGAGGGCGAGGCGGTCGAGCGCGAGCTGTCGCTGGCCGACTGGCCGGAGCCCGCCACCACCGCGGCGGTCGTCGGCGACGGCGTCACCGTACGCGCGGACGGCGGTCGCCAGGCAGGCGAGGTGTCGCTGCTGGAGGATGCCGCCTTCCGCATCGAACGCGGCGGAACCCTCATCGCCACCGGCGACGTCCGCACCGCCCGTGCGTTCGCGCTGGTCGTCGCGGGCCGCCTCGCGCCGACCGACGGCAAGCTCCGCGTGGCCGGGCACCTCCTGCCCGAACGCGCCGCCTGGGTGCGCGCCCATGTCGGGCTCGCGCTCCTCGGCGAGGCCGACGACCGCATCCAGGAGCTGCGCCGCGCCCTCGGCGGCCGGGCGTCGCTGGTCGTCGTCGACGGCATCGACGCGCTGGACGCCGCTGAGCGCGATCAGGCCGCCGCCGTCATCCGCGACGCCGCCGAGGCGCTGCGCGAGCGTGCGGGCGAAGAGGACCCCGGCCTCACGCTCGTCCTGACCTCCCGCGTCGAGAGCACCGCTCTCGCGCTCGCCGGCGACGCGCACCGCCCCGACGTGACCTCGGTCGCGCTGCGCGCCGGCACTCCGACCACCACCACCGCAGAGGTGACCGCATGACCCCCAACTGGCTGACCACCGTCGTCGAGCGCGCGCGCTCGCGCCGCCCCGTCACGTGGCTGACGCTCGTGGGCGTGCTGCTGCTGCCCGTCGTGATCGGCGGCATCCTCGTGGCGGCGCTCTACAACCCCACCGAACGCCTCGACAACCTCACCGCGGCCATCGTGAACGAGGACGAGGCGGTGACGATCGACGGGCAGATGGTGCCGCTGGGCCGCCAGCTGAGCGCCGGGCTCGTCGAGGGTTCCGACGACCAGGACAGCAACCTCACCTGGACGCTCTCCAACGCCGCTGACGCGGCATCCGGGCTCGCCGACGGCACGTACGCCGCCGTCATCACGATCCCCGAGAACTTCTCGGCGGCGGCGACCTCGACCCGCCCCGGAGGCGGGACCCCCGAGCAGGCCACCATCGAGGTGACCACGCCGCCGGACAGCCTCATCGTCGACGACGCGATCACGGCGCAGGTCGCGGCAGCGGCCGCTTCCAGCATGGGCACGCAGCTGTCGACCGTGTACCTCGAGAACGTCTTCCTCGGCTTCACCACGCTGGGCGACCAGCTGGGCACCGCCGCCGACGGCGCGCAGAAGCTCGCCGACGGGGCGACCTCCGCCGCCGACGGCGCGGCGCAGCTTCCGGGCGGTATCTCGAAGCTCGCCGACGGCAACGCCCAGCTCGCGGACGGCGCCTCGCGGCTGGCGGGTGGGCTCAACCAGATCGCGTCCGGCATCGGCGGTGCCGCGACCGGAGCGAACACCATCGCCTCGGGCCTGGATGCGGCCGCCTCCGGCGTCCAGAGCCAGGAGCTCAAGGATGCCGCGAGCGCGTCCGCGACCAACGCGGATCAGGCGACGAAGCAGGCCATCGCCCTCGCCGGGGCGCTCTACAACGAGGATGCGAACGCACCGGGCCTTACGCAGAAGCTCGGTGCGCTCGCCGCGCAGTGCCCCGCAGTGTCGTCGGACAACGATTTCTGCAAGCAGCTGTCGGCGGCGGTGGGAAGCGCGGGGGCCGCCGCGCAGAGCGCCGGCGACGTCGCGAAGAGCGCCGGCACCGCCGCGGGGTACGCGAACGGCACGCTGACCGGCCTGACCGGGTTGATGGACAGGACGAGCGCCGGCCTGACGGAGGCAGCGAACGGCACGCGCGACCTTTCCAGCGGCCTCGTTCAGCTCCAGTCTGCGACCGCCCAGTCCGCGGCCGGTGCGAGCGGCCTCGCGGACGGCGCCTCGCAGCTCGCCTCGGGCGCCACGCAGGCGGCCGACGGTGCGACGAGCCTCGCCGACGGCGTCTCGCAGCTGGCCTCCGGCACCGGCGACCTCGCGAACGGTCTGGCGACGGCATCCGACTCCATCCCCTCGTACACCGACACCGAGGCGACCGATCTCGCCACCGTCGTCGCGGATCCCGTGGCCGCGGACGGTGCCGGCACGTCGCTGTTCGGCGCGTCGGCGGTCCCGCTGCTGGCGACCCTCGCCCTGTGGTTCGGCGGACTCGGCACGTTCATCGCGCTGCAGGCGGTGTCGCGCCGTGCGCTGACCTCGCGCAAGCCGTCGGCGCTGCTCGCGCTGCGGGCGCTGGCCCCCGCCGCGGGCCTGGGTGCCCTGCAGGGCCTGCTCGTGGCCGGCGTCGTCCAGCTCGCCGCGTCGTACTCGTGGGCGGAGTGGTCGGTGTTCGCCGTCGTGTGCGTCGTCGCGGGCATCGCGTTCGCGGCCGTCAACCAGGCGCTCGTCGCCGTCTTCGGCGGCGCCGGACGCTGGGTCGCGGCCCTGATCGGGGTGTTCGCCGTGGCGACGGGCATCGTCTCGACGGTTCCGGGCGTGCTGTCGAGCATCGCGAACCTCATGCCCACGGCACCCGCGTATCACGCGATGGTGGCCGCGCTCACCTCGACCTCGGGTCTGGGAGCGGCCATCGCGGGCCTCGTGGTGTGGACGGTGCTGGGCCTGGCGGCGACCATGATCGCCGTCGCACGCCGCCGCACCACCTCGGCGAGGGCGCTGCTGAAGACGACACCCGTCACCGCCTGACGCCTCCGCCGGAAGAGCCCCGCCCGCACTCGCGGCCGGGGCTCTTCCGCGTGCGGAGGGCACCGGACCTGCATCGGCCGATCGGCTGTCCGAACAGACCGATCGGCCGATGGCCCTCGCGAGGCGCGCGCGGCAGGATCGGAGCATGACCTCCTCCGAGCCCGCCGCGCCGTCGCCCGATCGCGCGGCACGCATCCCGCCGCGCTGGTTCATCCGCACCGCGTGGGTGGTGCATCGCGCGCTGTACCGGGTGACCGGCGGTCGGGCGGGGTTGCGGCATCCGACGCCCACGGTCTACGGCATGATGCGCCTTCACACCGTCGGCCGCCGGTCGGGAAGCCCGCGCGTGGCCATCCTCGGGTACTTCGAGGACGGCCCCGACCTCGTCACGCTCGCGATGAACGGGTGGGGCGACCCGCCGCCGGCGTGGTGGCTCAACCTGCGGGCGCGGCCCGCGGCATCCGTCGACCTGCCCGGCGGCACCCGCGAGGTCGTCGCCCACGAGGCGACCGGCGCCGAACGCGAGCGACTGTGGGCGGTCTGGCGCACGCTCGAAGGCGACGCCGACCTCGACGCCTACGCCGCCCTGCGCAGCCGCGAGACGCCCGTGGTCGTGCTCTCGCCCGTGCGCTGAGCGCCGCTCAGCTCAGCTCAGCTCAGCCCGGAGTAGGCGTGGAGACCCTTGAAGAACATGTTCACGATCGTGAAGTTGAACAGCACCGCGCTGAATCCGATGATCGACAGCCACGCCGAACGCGCCCCGCGCCACCCGCGGGTGGCCCGCGCGTGGATGTAGCCGGCGTAGAGCACCCAGATGACGAAGGTCCACACTTCCTTCGTGTCGAAGCCCCAGTAGCGGCCCCACGCGTCGTTGGCCCAGATCGACCCGGCGATGAGCGTGAAGGTCCAGAAGATGAAGCCGATGATCGCGAACCGGTACGCCAGCGACTCCAGCGCGTCGGCGCTCGGGAGGGTGCGCAGGAAGCCCGGTCCGGCCTTGACCGCACCGGTGGAGGCGGCATCCCCGTCCTCGGCCAGACGTGCCGCGGCCGAGATCTTCCGCTCGCGGCCCGCCTGCATCAGCTGCAGCACCGACAGACCGAAGGCGAGGGCGAACAGCGCCGTCGAGAGCGAGGCGACGAAGACGTGGATGACGAGCCACACCGACTTCAGCGGGTCCATCAGCGGAACGATGTCGGTGTAGAACCAGATCGCCGTACCGCCCAGCAGCACCATCGTGAGGCCGGTGATGAACGTGCCGAGGAACCGCAGGTCGTAGCGGAAGAGCACGCCCAGGTAGACCGCGACGATGAGGAGCGTGCCGGTGAGGGCGAACTCGTACATGTTCGACCACGGCACGCGCCCTGCGGCGAGGCCGCGGGTGACGTCGCCGCCGAGGTGGAAGAGGAAGGCGAGCACCGTCATCGCCGTGCCGATGCGCGCCCACACCAGGCGCTCGCGGCGACCGACCGGCGCGTTCAGCGCCGCCTCGGATGCCGTCTCCTGCGCACGCATCTGCTCGACGATCCCGGGGCGTCCGGATGCGGCGGCGCCCACGAGCTCGCGGTCGCGCACCGTCTTCGCGGCGGCGTCCTTGGCGTCGGCAGCCACGACGCCGCGCCGGGACAGATCGACCGCGTACGCGATGAACGCGAGCGCGTAGATCGCGATGGCCGTCCAGACCAGCAGCACCGAGACATCGTCGAGGGTGAGAGGGGAGGCGTCGGGCATGATCCTCAGTCTACGTCGGGGGTGGATTCGGGTTGTCCGGCGCGTGCGCCGGGCGTCGTGCGCTCGGAGAGCGAGGCGAGATGACGCTGCGCGAACTGCTCGACGGCGCCGTCCAGCGCGGGGTCCTCGCCGCGGGCGAGACCGGCGTACTCGAGCTGCACGGTGTGCCCCTGCGCGGTCGCCTTGACCCACATGCGGCGACGCGGCACGAACAGCGCGGCCAGCAGACCCCCGAGCGCGAGCAGTGCGAACACCAGCACCCAGGTCGCCGCCGCATCACGGTGGATCGACAGCGAGACGTAGCGCTTCACCGAGTCCTCGTAGCCGTTCGCGCCGGCGGGCGCCTCGTTCTCGAACGTGATCGTGCCGAGCCCGTCGGGCAGGTCCACGGTCTCACCGGGCTTGAGCGCGAGCGAGTCGACACCCGAGTTGCCACCGGCGAGCTGGGTCATCTCGCTCGGGTCGAGGGTGTAGACCGACTTCGGCACACCGCCGTCGATGCCGAGGTCGCCGGAGTAGACCCAGAAGGTCAGCATCGGGTACTCGAGATCGCCGTACACCGAGGTGTAGGCGCCGCTGTCGAGCGGCTGGGCCGTCGGGTAGAAGAAGCCCACGAGGCCCAGCTGTTCGCGCAGGCCGTCCGGGATCTTCACCACGCCCTGCGAGGTCATGTTGTTGTCCTGCGGGAGGAAGGGCACCGACTCCGAGAAGACGACCTCGCCCGCGTCGTCGCGGACCGTGATCGTCGGCGCGTATCCGTTGCCCATCAGGTACACCCGGTCGCCGGCGATCTGCAGCGGGTGGTTCACGCGCACCTCCCCCTTGGCGGGGTCGGCATCGGGGAACTGCGTGGTCAGGTGGGCGACGAAGTTCCCCGCCTGCCCGGCCCCCTGCTGCCCGGGGGTGACGTACGACAGCGAGAAGTCGTCGAGGGTCAGCGCGTACGGCTGCAGGGCGTTCTCGTCGACGAAGCGGCCGGGGTTGAACGACGTGTAGTCGAGCATCGTGTTGACCCACGTGCGGCCCTCGATGATGACGGTCTGCCCGGTGTAGGTGAACCCGCCGCCGAGGCCGACCGCGAGCAGCACGCCCACCAGCGCCCCGTGGAAGACCAGGTTGCCGGTCTCGCGGAGGTACCCGCGCTCGGCCGACACCGACAGCGCCCGGGCGCTGTCGTACCGGGCGACGCGGTAGCCGGCCTTGCGCAGCTGCTGCTGGGCGGCCTCGACGGCTTCGGATGCCGCCGCTGCGGCATCCGCGTCGTCCGCGTACTCGAGCATCTCGGTGCGGTGCGCCTCCAGGCGCGAGAGCCGTGCGGGCGTGCGCGGCGGCTGGGCGCGCATCGCCTTGTAGTGGTGCTTGGTGCGCGGGATGACGCAGCCGACCAGCGAGATGAACAGCAGGATGTAGATCGCCGAGAACCAGGGCGACGTGTACACGTCGAACAGGCTCATCTTGTCGAGCACCGGCGCCAGGTCGGGGTTGTCGACGAAGTACTGGCGCACGCCGTTGGGGTCGGCGCTGCGCTGCGGCACGAGCGAGCCGGGGACGGCCGCGATCGCCAGCAGCAGGAGCAGCACGAGGGCGGTGCGCATCGAGGTGAGCTGACGCCATCCCCAGCGCAGCCACCCGACGAACCCGAGGGCGGGCTGGGTGACGTCGGCGGCGGGGGCGTCGCTGTCGGCGTGGTCGGAGGGCCGGAGCGGGTCGGTCACGTCGGTCGCAGATCCTTCCGAGGCGTCAGAGCGGGGCCGGGACACTGGAGAACACCCCCTGGAGCTGGGCCATCACGGCGGTCCACACACCGGTCACCATGAGGAGCCCGAGGACGATGAGCAGGGCGCCGCCGATGAGGTTGACGACGCGGATGTGACGGCGCACGAACGACACCGATCGGGTCGCCCAGCCGAAGCCGAGCGTGAGCAGCAGGAACGGGATGCCGAGACCCAGCGAGTACGCGACACCCAGCAGCGCTGCGCGCCCGGCCGAGCCGGAGTCGAACGCCATCGCGAGGATCACGGCGAGGGTCGGGCCGATGCACGGGGCCCAGCCGATGCCGAGCGCGATGCCGAGCAGCGGCGCCCCGACCAGCCCGAGGTTGCCGCGCACCTGCGGACGCGCGATGCGCTGGGCGAGGCCGAACCAGCCGATGAAGACGAGCCCCATCGCGATGATCAGGACGCCGAGGATGCGCGTGATGAGGTCGGCGTACTCGAGGAGGAACCGGCCCAGCGTGCCGCCGAGCATCGCCATGCTGACGAAGACCACGGTGAAGCCGGCGATGAAGAGCACGACGCCGAGCACGAGCCGCCCGCGCGCGGGGGCCTCGAGGCCTGTGGTCGCGGCGGGAGTGGCATCGGTCGAGCCGGAGACGCCGGCAGCGCCGGCGGCGACGACCGCGGGGCGCGGGCTGACCGCGCCGCCGATGAAGCCGAGGTAGCCCGGAACGAGAGGCAGCACGCACGGCGAGAGGAACGAGATCGCACCGGCGAGCACCGCGATCGGGATCGCCACCAGGAGCGATCCGTCGGCGACCAGCGCGCCGAGATTCACGACTCCGCCAACGCGTCGCGCACCAGCGTCTCGAGGATCGAGGCCTCCTCGATCTGCCCGATCAGGCGGGCGGCGACGCGGCCCTGCTTGTCGAGCACGAGCGTGACGGGCACGGCGTTGAGCGGGGTCTCCCCCGCGAAGGCGAGCTTGATGGAGCCGTCCTCGGTCGCCAGCGCGCTGGGGTACTCGATGCCGTGCTTCTTCGCGAACGCCTGCGAGGCGGCCGCGCCGTCGTAGAGGTTGACGCCGAGGAAGGAGACGTCCTCGCCCTCGAACGACTTGTCGACGGCTGCGAGCTCCGGCGCCTCGACACGGCAGGGCGCGCAGCCGGCGTACCAGAAGTTCACGACGAGCACGTCGCCCGCGTAGTCGGCGCTGGTGGCGGTGCCACCGGTGTCGAGGACGCCCTCGAACTGCACCGGGTCGGTGCGCTCGGCCGCGGGGATCTCGTCGACCTCGAACCCGTCGGCCGCGACGAAGCCCTTGTTGTCACCGGAACGGTACTGGTCTGCCAGCGGGTCGCTGCTGCACGCGGCGAGCCCGGCGACCAGTCCGACAGCCAGGAAGGCGGATGCCGCCGCCCGCGCGCGTCGCGCCCGGCCACGTCCTGCGACTCGTGCCGTCATACCGCCCCCACATCCACGGCCCCGGCCGTCGTCGCCGGCTCGACGTAGCCGGTCTCGTTCCACGTTCCGTCCACGAGCTCGAAGCTCGTCACACTCGACAGCGCGCAGCGGCGCTTGCGCGGGTCGTGCCGCGCGGGGAGCCCGGCGACCGCGAGATGGGTCACCCAGATCGGCAGCTGGTGCGACACGATCACCACGTCCCCGCCGTCCACGGCGTTCCAGGCATCCGTCATCGCCGCGTCCATGCGGGCGATCACCTGGGCGTACGGCTCCCCCCAGCTCGGGGTGGCTGGCGCGCGCAGGTGGCGCCAGTTCAACGGGTTGGCGAGCGCCTTCTTCATGCGGCGACCCTCGAACACGTTCGTCGGCTCGATGACGCGCTCGTCGACGACCGGCTCGATGCCGAAGAGAGCCGTGAACGGCTCCGCCGATTCGCGGGTGCGCTGCAGCGGCGAGCAGACCAGCGCCGACACGGGTCGCTCGAGGGAGTGGATGTGCTCCGCCGCCTGCTGGGCCATCCGCCGTCCGTCGGCGCTCAGCCGGTAACCCGGGAGTCGCCCGTAGAGCACGCGGCGGGGGTTGTGTACCTCCCCGTGGCGCACGAGATGGAGGCGGTCTGCGGGCACCGCATCAGTCTACGTGGGCGTCTTCTGTGGGTCGGCTGAGCGTTCGCCCAGCGTGGGGCGGAGGCGCGGTCAGTCGAGCTCGGGCTCGGCCGGACCGCGCGCGGCGCGCTCGGCGAGCACGGACCGGATGCGCACGACGAGGAACCACACCACCGCGGCCGCTGCGACCGCGATCACGACGTACTGGAGGATCTCTGCGTAGCGCTCGACGATGTGCCAGGACTCGCCGAGCAGGTAGCCCGACAGCACGAAGATCGTGTTCCACAGCAGGCTCCCGGCCGCCGTCAGCAGCGCGAACCGCCAGATCGGCATGCGGGTGATCCCGGCGGGGATGGAGATGAGGCTGCGGAAGATCGGGATCATCCGGCCGAAGAACACCGCCTTGCCGCCGTGGCGTGCGAACCATGCGACGGTGCGGTCGATGTCCTCGGGGTTCAGCAGCGGCACCGCGGCGGCGATGGCGCGCAGCCGCGCGACGCCCAGCCAGGCGCCGAGCGCATAGAGCAGGAGTGCGCCGGCGACCGACCCGGCGGTCGTCCACGCGAGAGCCTCCACCACGGTGAACGAACCGCGGCTCGCCGCGAGCCCCGCCATAGGCAGGATCACCTCGCTCGGAAGCGGCGGGAACAGGTTCTCCATCGCGATGGCGATGCCGGCGCCGGCGGGTCCGATGATGTCCATGAGCGAGACCGCCCAGTCGGCGAGGGCGGACAGCCACGAGCCGTCGGTCGTCGTCGCTGTCGTCATTCGTCGGATCCCGTCCGTCGGTGGCACCTGATGGCGGCGGCCGCGACCGTGTGTCGCGGCATCCCCACGCTACGGAACGAGGTTGAGCGAATCCCGGGTGCACACCCCCGTACCCGGGGTGGGGTGCACCTCAGACGCTGGAGCCCGGGACGCCGGCGGAGGTGACGAAGAACGCCGCCACCAGCGCGAGCACGATGAGGGCGGCTCCCGCCAGCGGCACCCAGAACGCCAGGCGCCGCTTGACCATGAGCACGATCGCCACCACGGCGGTCGCCGCGAGCGCGACCCACGGCAGGATCGTCCCCATCAGCCAGCCCATCGTGATGAGCTCGGTGCTGCAGTCGCGCACGCCGCACGGGTCGGACGCCATGATGAGGAACAGCCCCATGAACGATGCGAGCGTGGCGAGCACGGCATCCGCGATCAGCAGCACGATCGTGATGACGACGTCCAGCGTCTTCACCGGCCGCTTCGCCGGCGGTGCCGCCCCCGGCGGCGGCGCGTACGCCGGCCCGCCCGGATAGGGAGGCGGGGATGCCGCGGCCCACGCGGGGGCCGTCGGCTCGGGCTCGGGCGTCGTCATGGCGGCATGGTAGCGGCGGGTGCCGGATCCGGCGGGAAGCGACGCTCGGTCGTCCACGTAGACTTGTCGCTCGTGAGTGAACGCGTTCTCGTCAAGCAGCTGCAGGCTCTTCCCGACGGCCCCGTCTCGGTGTCCGGGTGGGTCGAGACCGTCCGCGATCAGAAGAAGGTGCAGTTCGTCATCCTTCGCGATGAGACCGGGGCGGTGCAGCTGGTCAACCCGGCCACGCGCCCGGCCGAGGACGGCAGCGAGCAGGATGCCGCAGCCCTCGCCCTCACCGACCTCATCTCGAACCTCGCCACGGGCACGTTTCTCACGGTCACGGGCGAGCTCAAGCACGACGAGCGCGTGAAGCTCGGCGGCGTCGAGATCAAGATCGGCGCGCTCGACATCGCGGCCGCCGCGCTCCCCGAGACGCCGATCGCGGCCGACTCGGGTCTGGACAAGCGCATGGACTGGCGCTTCCTCGACCTGCGCCAGCGCCGCAACAACCTCATCTTCCGCGTGCAGACCACGCTCGAGCACGCGTTCCGCACGTACTGGATCGAGCGCGACTACATCGAGGTGCACTCGCCGAAGCTCATGGCCTCGGCATCCGAGTCCAACGCGGAGCTGTTCTCGCTGGAGTACTTCGGCGACCAGACCGCCTATCTCGCGCAGTCGCCGCAGTTCTTCAAGCAGATGGCGCAGGTCGCCGGCTTCGGCAAGATCTTCGAGATCGCCCCCGCCTTCCGCGCGGACCCGTCGTTCACGTCGCGCCACGCCACCGAGTTCACCTCGGTGGATGCCGAGATCAGCTGGATCGACTCGCACGAGGATGTGGCGCGCATGCAGGAGGAGCTCCTGCAGACCGCGTTCCAGGCCGTCAAGGACAAGCACGGCGCCGAGATCGAGGAGCTGTTCGGCCTCGAGGTGCAGGTGCCGGCGATCCCGTTCCCGCGCATCCCGCTGGCCGAGGCGCGCGAGATCGTGAAGAGCCGCGGCTACGAGATCCCCCGCACCGACGGCGACCTCGACCCTGAGGGCGAGCGCCAGATCTCCGCGTACGTCGAGGAGACCTACGGTCACCAGTTCGTCTTCATCACCGACTACCACCCCGAGATCCGCGCCTTCTACCACATGCGCGACGAGGAGACCGGGCTGACCAAGTCGTACGACCTCCTCTTCAAGGGCGTCGAGATCACCACCGGCGCGCAGCGCGAGCACCGCGTCGACGTGCTGATCGAACAGGCCAAGGAGAAGGGGCTCGGAGCCGAGCACCTCGACTTCTACTTCGACTTCTTCCGCTACGGCGCCCCGCCCCACGGCGGCTTCGGCATGGGGCTGGCGCGCGTGCTGATGCTGCTGCTGGGCGAGTCGTCGATCCGCGAGGTCACCTACCTCTTCCGCGGCCCGACGCGTCTCGCGCCCTGACGTCCGGGGCCGCGTCAGCGCGCGGCTAGGGTGAAACGCATGGCGATCGAGGGTCTGTTCAACTTCCGCGACACGGGTGGGATGCCGCTGAGCGGAGGTGGCACGACCCGCGACGGCGTGCTGTACCGGTCGGCCGCGCTCAACGCGCTCACCGATACCGGGCTGGCGCAGCTGACCGACTCCCCCATCGGCGTGATCGCCGACTTCCGCACCCCTGTCGAGCAGCAGATGGCTCCCGACCGGGTGCCGTCGTCGCGTCCCTTCGACGTGCAGACGCTGCCGCTGCTGGAGGGAGCGCTCCCCCAGCCGGCCGTCGGCGGGGACGGTGCCGTCGCACCCGAGTCGTTCGCGGCGGCGTTGTCGCAGCTGCCCACCCTGGGCGAGCTGTACGTGTCGATGCTCGGACACGGTGCCGAGACGTTCGCCCGGCTGGGCCGTCTGGTGGCCTCGTCCACCGACGAAGAGCCGACGGCGGTCCTCGTCCACTGCACGGCAGGCAAGGACCGCACCGGGATCGCGGTCGCCCTCATGCTCGATGTCGCCGGCGCCGAGCGCGACGCGATCGTCGCGGACTACTCCTCGTCGCAGCAGAACCTCGCGGGCCCCTGGGCGGACGGGATGATCGCCATGCTGACGTCGATGGGGATCGCGGTGACCGACCCGCTGCGGACCCTCGTGACCGAGACGCCGCCCGCCGCGATCGAACAGGCGCTCGCGTGGATCGACGCCGAACACGGCGGCAGCGCCGGGTATCTCGCCGCCGGTGGGCTTACCGACGCCGAGCTCGACGACCTGCGCGCGCGCCTGCGGGCCTGAATCGCCGGATCCCTCTACAGCGTCCGCATCGACGCGCGGTCGTCCGTCACCGCCCGCTCACGTATCGTTCACCCGGCGCGGGTCATCGCGTCACCGTGCGTCCGTAGCGTCCTCTCGTCCCCGATCGCAGCCCGTGCCTCGGCACGCCCGCGAACGGCAACCCGAGAGGAATGCACATGTCCCGCACCACATCGCGCCTGCTGATGGGCGCCGCGGCGGCCGCCGTCGCCGCGCTCGCACTCACCGGCTGCGCCGGCTCCGGCACCCCGACCGCCGAGGGCACCGACCGCGCCTCGGTCGACGCGGCGACCGCGTCGAGCCTCGCCGACTTCGGCTCGCTGAAGGACCTGGAGGCCGCTGCCGAGGCCGAGGGCCAGCTCAACGTCATCGCGCTGCCGCGCGACTGGGCGAACTACGGCGAGATCCTCGACCTGTTCGCCGAGCGCTACCCCGAGATCACGATCAACGAGCAGTCGCCCGACGTCTCGTCGGCCGAGGAGATCCAGGCCGCCGAGACGAACGCGGGCCTGGACACCGCGCCCGACGTGTTCGACATCGGCCTGACGGTCGCCCTGCAGAACACCGACGCGTTCGCCGCCTACAAGGTGGCGACGTGGGACGACATCCCCGAGGCCCTCAAGGAGCCCACCGGCCTGTTCGTCGGCGACTACGGCGGGTACATGTCTGTCGGCTACGACTCGGCGCGCTTCGACGCCCCGAAGGCCCTCGACGACCTGCTGGGCGAGACGTACAAGGGCGCCGTCGCGATCAACGGCGACCCGACGCAGGCAGGCGCGGCCTTCGCCGCGGTGGGTCTGGCCACCGTCCAGTCCGACGGCACGCTCGATGACTTCCAGCCGGGCATCGACTTCTTCTCGGAGCTCAACAAGGCCGGCAACATGCTCAAGCTCGACGTCACCAGCGCCACGGTCGCCAGCGGCGAGACGCCGGTGGTCTTCGACTGGGACTACCTGAACGCCGCGCACCAGGCCGACCTGCCGACGTGGAAGACCGTCGTCTTCCCGGGCGTCGGATACGCCGGCTACTACAACCAGGCGATCAACAAGGATGCCCCGCACCCGGCCGCCGCGCGCCTGTGGCAGGAGTTCCTGTACAGCGACGACGTGCAGAACCTGTGGCTCAAGGGCGGCGCCCGCCCGGTGCGCATGGAGGCCATGGTCTCCGCCGGCACGATCGATGAGAAGCTCGCGGACGCGCTCCCGACCGCTCCCGAGGAGACGGTCGTCCCCACGGAGGAGCAGTCGGCCGACGCCGGCAAGCTCCTCGGCGAAGAGTGGGCCGCAGCGGTCCAGTGACCATCGCCCACACTCTCACCGGTCCCGATCAGGACCGTGTGAACGACCCCGCCGCACCGGAGCCATCCGCTCCGGTGCGGCGGGGCCGCGCGGTCGCCGACTGGTCGTGGCTGGGTCTGGCCCCCTTCGCGGCGTACGTGCTGCTGTTCCTCGCCCTGCCCACGCTGATCGCGGTGGCGTCGGGGCTGTTCGACGGTGACGGGGCTCCGACCCTCGACAACCTCGCGGCGCTCGGCGATCCGGTGATCCTCGCGACGTTCGCCAACTCGGCGTGGGTGTCCGCCCTCACTGCCGTGATCGGCGCGATCGTGGGAGCCCTCGTCTGCTACGCGATGCTGGGCCTTCCCGAGACCGGGGTCGTCCGCACGACGGTGGATGCCGCATCCGGCGTCCTCGCGCAGTTCGGCGGCGTCATGCTCGCCTTCACGATGATCGCCGCCATCGGGACGCAGGGCGTGGTCACGGGATTCCTGCGCGACGTGCTCGGGATCGACATCTTCGCCGGCGGTGCGTGGATCTACGCCCTGGCCGGCCTCATCCCGGCGTACCTCGTCTTCCAGATCCCCCTCATGATCCTCACCTTCATGCCGGCGCTCGCGGCGCTGCGACCCGCGTGGGTCGAGGCGCACCTCACCCTCGGCGGGACCCGTGCCGGCTTCTGGTGGCACGTCGGCTTCCCGGTGCTCGCGCCGTCGTTCCTGGCGAGCCTGCTGCTGCTGTTCGCCAACGCGTTCTCCTCGTACGCGACCGCGGCGGCCCTCGCCAGCCAGGGATCGCAGATCGTGCCGCTCCAGATCCGTACGGCGCTGACGAGCGAGACGCTCCTGGGCCGTGAGAATCTGGCCGGCGCGCTCGCCCTCGGCATGATCGTCGTCGTCGCGGTCGTCATGTGGGGGTACTCGCTCATCCAGCGTCGCGCCGCGAGGTGGCAGGCATGAACCGGCTCGCCCCCTCCCCCGCCGTCCGGTGGATCATCGGCATCCTGGTCGGCCTGGTCTTCGCCGTCCCCTTCGTCGCGACGTTCCTGTTCACCCTGTCTTCCCCCGGCGGCGGCGCGTACACCTTCGACCGCTGGCTAGCGCTGTTCGACCCGGCCAACGCGGCGCGCTACGCGCCGATCTGGACCGGCCTGGCGAACTCGCTCCTCCTCGCCGGCGTCACGGTCCTGATCGTGCTGTTCCTGTTCACGCCGACGATGGTGCTGGTGGCGCTGCGGTTCCCGAAGCTGCGTCGCGGGTTCGAGTTCCTGGCACTGCTGCCGATCACGATCCCGGCCATCGTGCTGGTGGTCGGCCTCGCTCCCATCTACCTGCAGATCGGCCGCACGCTCGGCACCGGTGCGTGGACGCTGGCGTTCGCCTACGGCATCCTCGTGCTGCCGTTCACCTACCGCTCGATCCAGGCCTCGATCGACGCGATCGACGTCAAGACGCTGTCCGAGGCCGCGCGCACGCTCGGCGCGGGGTGGATGACCGTGCTGGTGCGCGTGATCGCGCCGAACCTGCGGCAGGGCCTGCTGGCGGCATCCCTTATCTCGGTGGCCGTCGTGCTCGGCGAGTTCACCATCGCGTCGCTGCTGAACCGCCAGGTTCTGCAGACCGGGCTCGTCGTGATCAACCGGCAGGACGCCTATGCCGCGGCGATCTTCACCCTGCTGGCGCTGGCGTTCGCCTTCGTGCTGCTGCTCATCATCGGTCGCGCCGGCCGCGCCGGCTCCGGAAGGACCCCCTCATGACCACCGCCGACACCCCGCCGCGCACGCTTCCGGCGACCTCCGACAATCTGCTGCTGGCCGACGCCGGCGAGGGCACGCGCGTGGAGTTCCGCGGCGTCGTGAAGGAGTACGGCGCCACGCGCGTGCTGCACGGCGTCGACCTCGACATCGCCCCCGGCGAGTTCGTCTCGCTGCTCGGCCCGTCCGGCTGCGGCAAGACCACCGCGCTGCGCGTGCTCGCCGGGCTCGAGAAGGCGACCTCGGGCGAGGTCCGGCTGGGCGGCGCCGACGTCTCGGGCGTGCCGACCAACAAGCGCGACATCGGCATGGTGTTCCAGTCGTACTCGCTGTTCCCTCACCTGCGCGTGGCCGACAACACCGCCTTCGGCCTGCGCCGGCGCGGAACGGGGAAGAAGGATGCCGCCGCCCGCGCCGCCGACGCGCTCGAACTGGTCGGGCTCGGGCACCTCGCCGACCGCTTCCCGCACCAGCTGTCGGGCGGTCAGCAGCAGCGCGTGGCGCTCGCCCGCGCGCTCGTGACCGAACCCCGCGTGCTGCTGCTGGACGAGCCGCTGTCGGCACTGGACGCCAAGGTACGCGTGCAGCTGCGCGACGAGATCCGCCGGATCCAGCTGCGGCTGGGCATCACGACGGTGTTCGTCACCCACGATCAGGAGGAGGCGCTCGCGGTGTCCGACCGGATCGCCGTCATGAACGCCGGGCGCATCGAGCAGATCGGCACGCCCGAGGAGCTCTACCTGCATCCGGCGACGCCCGGCGTCGCGGCGTTCATCGGCGTCTCGAGCATCGTGCCCGGCGTGGTCGACGGTGACGCGGTCACCGTGTGGGGCGCGCGCCTGCCGCTTCAGTCGCCCCACGCCGCCGGCACGGTCGAGGTGTTCCTCCGGCCCGAGAACGTGCGTCTGGTCGGCGCGGAGGCGCCCGGTGTCGATGCCGTCGTGCAGGAGAGCACGTTCCTCGGCGGGTTTCGCCGCACGCTCGTTCGCACGGCCGACGGGTCGCTGCTGCGCGTCCAGCACGCGGCCACCGACCGCGTGGAGTACGACGAGCGCGTGCGCATCGCGCTGTCGGCCGAGCCGGTCGCTGTGCGTCCGCGCGAGGACCGCTGACCGGACGGACGGCCCTTCCGCTGCGGGCCCCGCGCCCGATAGCGTGAGCGCGACGCGAGACGTCGAATGCGCGGCAGCAGCCGGCATCCACACCGATCGAGGGGGTTCCGATGGCGGGCAAGTTCGAACTGTGGACCGACAAGGGCGGCGACTGGCGCTTCAACCTGCTGGCCGGCAACGGCCAGGTGATCGCGACCAGTCAGGGCTACTCGTCGAAGGCGAGCGCCCTCAACGGCATCGAATCGGTCAAGACGAACGCGCCCGGCGCGGAGGTGGTCGAGATCGAGAAGTGACTCCGGTCCGTCAGCGCGCGGCGCCTAGCGCCGCGCGCAGGCGGTCGGGCGAGACGCGCCAGTGGCCGTGCAGCTCGCCGTCGATGAGCACCACCGGGATCTTCTCCCACCACTGCGCGTAGAGCGCCGGGTCGTCGGCGATCGAGAGCTCCTCGACGTCGACGGCGTCCTCGGGCAGCTCGGAAACGACGGTCTCCACGACCTCGCGCGCGACGTCGCACAGGTGGCAGTCGGGCTTGCCGATGAGGGTGAGCGTCGTCATCCGCGCGGCCGTCACGCCTCGACGGGGTAGCCGGCGGCGATCCACTCGTTCGTGCCGCCGTCGACGTTCGTCACGTCGTACCCGCGCGCCTCGAGGGCCTCGACCACGCGCCCGGAGCGGCCGCCGACCGCGCAGATCACGTCGAACGCGCCGTCGGGCAGCTCGTCCAGGCGGCCGCCGATGCCCGACATCGGGATGTTGATCGCCCCGGGCACATGCCCGCCGGCGAACTCGTCGACCTCGCGGACGTCGATCAGCGGGACGTCGGTGCGCTCGCGCAGCTCCTGCACGGTGATGGACTTCATGACAGCCTCTCGGAGACGCGGATCCGTCATACACGAAGCGCCCGTCCGAAGACAGGCGCTTGGTGCGGATGCCGCTTACTTCTTGTTGCGGCGCTGGTGGCGAGTCTTGCGAAGCAGCTTGCGGTGCTTCTTCTTCGCCATGCGCTTGCGGCGCTTCTTGATGACAGAACCCACGGAAAACCTCACTATGTCGGGGTCTGGGCGCGGCGTGTGCGGCGCCCGGGAACGGGCAGATACGGAAAATGCCTCAGAACAGTCTAGCCGACGTCGGCGATCGGCCGTTGCAGGGCCTCTGTGACGGCGGACTCGGGAACGCGGTAGCTACGACCGAAGCGCACCGCAGGCAGCTCTCCGGAGTGCACGAGGCGGTACACCGTCATCTTCGACACGCGCATGAGATCAGCGACTTCCGCGACCGTCAAGAATCGCACATCGGACAACTCGGCCATATGGACATCCCCTTCCCCAGAAGTGATGGACACACTCTAAGCGGCGTGCGACCCATGTGTAAACACGGGGCGCGTGTGAACCCCTGTGACTCGTGTTGCGTACGTCGTCCGTCCGGTCAGCCGGCGCGTTCGCGGGCGCGCCGCTCGCGCGCGTCGCGCGCGACCTGCCGCTCGACCTTGCGGGCGTCGCGCAGCACCTTCTCGGCGGCGCGCACGGCCTTGCGGGCCTCGCGCACCTTCTTGTCGTCGGCGATGTCGGCGTCGTCGGGGACGACCCAGGGCTGCCGCTTCTCCCGCGTGCCGTCCGCCTCGGCCGCGGCGATGTAGTCGGCGACGCCGTCGAGCCCGCGGGCGAGCGCGAACGAGAACGGATCGGACTCGTCCAGGAACGCGCCGGCGTCGATCGCCTCGCGCAGATCGGGGAAGGCGTCGGCGCTGATGAGCGCGCGGAACACGGCATCCTCGTTGCGGGTGATCTCCTGCTCGTCGATGCCTCGCTCCCGCTGCACCTGCGCGTATCCGGCGAGGATGGTCCCCGCCCAGTGCGCCGTGCCCGTGACCAGGAGCATCACCGCCAGGCGCTCCTCGTAGGTCAGCGCGGTGCCGGCGAGCGCGCTGAGTCCGGCATCCATCCACGCGGCGCTGTTGGGGGTCGCGGGCACGCCCGAGATCGGGATGTCGAGCACCCACGGGTGCGCGAGGTAGTTCTGCAGCTGCTCGCGGTACAGCGCCTCGAGGCGCTCCCGCCAGTCGCCCGCGGCACGCGCCGCGTCGGAGGGCGCTCCGGTCGCCTCCTCCTGCATCAACAGGATGAGGTCCTCCTTGGCGTTGACGTAGCGGTACAGCGACATCGGCGTGAAGCCGAGGCGCGAGGCGACGGCGGCCATCGAGACGGCGGTCAGGCCCTCGGCATCCGCGATCTCCATCGCCGCCTCGACGATGCGCTCGACGCTCATCTCGCGCTTGGGACCGCGCTGCGGATTGGCGGCGACGCCCCAGGCGAGGGCGATGCCTCGTGGAAGCTCGGGCTCGGCAGCATCCGTCATGTCGTCAGTCTAGGACTGTTTACTGCGTAAACAGTGTGTTACCGTCATAAACAGTTACTGGCATACACAGTTTCGCTCGTACACAGTTCACCGGAAGGATGCCGCGATGATCCCCACACCTACTCCGCGCGTGGGCCCAGCACCAGCCATCGACGTCCGCGGGCTCGGCAAGAGCTTCGGGCGCACCCCCGTCCTCGACGGACTCGACCTCGCCGTGCATCGCGGCGAGATCTTCGCACTGCTCGGCGCGAACGGCGCCGGCAAGACCACGACCATCTCGATCCTCACGACGCTGCTGCGCCCCGACTCCGGCACCGCGTCGGTCGCGGGCTTCGACGTGACGTCGCAGACCGAGGCCGTCCGCCAGCGCATCGCGCTGACCGGCCAGTCCGCGGCCGTCGACGACATGCTCACCGGCGTCGAGAACCTCGTGATGCTCGGCCGGCTCTCGGGCCTGTCCACCCGGGCCGCGAAGCTGCGGGCCGCGGAGCTCTTGGAGCGCTTCGCGCTGATGGATGCCGCGACCCGCCGCGTCAGCACCTACTCCGGCGGCATGCGGCGGCGGCTCGATCTCGCGCTGAGCTTCGTCGTCGTTCCTGAGGTGCTGTTCCTCGACGAGCCGACCACCGGCGTCGACCCCCGCAGCCGTCGCGACCTGTGGGAGGTGATCCGCTCCCTCTCGGACGCCGGCACGACGGTCTTCCTCACCACGCAGTACCTGGAGGAGGCCGACCAGCTCGCCGACCGCATCGCGGTGCTCGACGCGGGGCGCGTCGTCGCGACCGGCACACCGGCGGAGCTGAAGTCCCTCGTGGGCACCGACACCGTCGTGCTCACCAGGCCCGACGGCGAGATCGTGCGCGAACTCACCACCGACGGGTCGTTCGAGGGCCTGCGGGCGGCGCTGGACGAGCTCAGCGCCGACGAGGCGCCCGGTGTCGAGGTGATGCTGCGGCGTCCCACCCTCGACGACGTCTTCCTCTCCCTCACGGGCACGTCCGCCGCGAGCGCGCCCACGACCGCCAAGGAGCTCGCATGACCGCCATCACCGCCACCGCCATCGCGCCGCGTCCCCGGCTGCGGGGATTCACCGCCGAGTCGGTGTTCGTCGGCCGCAGCCTCACGCAGTCCCTGCGCGACGGCGAATCGCTCAGCATGTCGATCCTGCTGCCGGTGATGCTGATGCTGCTGTTCACGTTCGTGTTCGGCGGCGCGATCGAACCCGGCGGCGCTTACGTCGACTACGTCGTACCGGGCATCATCCTGCTGTGCGCCGGCTTCGGCGCCGCGACGACGGCCACCTACGTGGCCCGCGACATGTCCAGCGGCATCATCGACCGGTTCCGCACGATGCCGCTGCGCAGCGGCGCGGTGCTCACCGGTCATGTCGTCGCGAGCCTCGCCCGCAATCTCGTGGCGACCGCGGTCGTCATCGGCGTCGGACTCCTCGTCGGGTTCCGGCCGCACGCCGACCTCGCCGCCTGGATCGGCGCGGGCGCGATCATCGCGCTGTACATCCTCGCGATCACGTACCTGTTCGCCTCGATCGGACTGGCCGCCGGCAGCCCCGAGGCGGCGTCGGGCTACGGGTTCATCATCCTGTTCGTCCCGTACCTGTCCAGCGCGTTCGTGCCGGTCGAGACCATGCCCGAATGGCTGCAGTGGGTCGCCGACAACCAGCCGATCACGCCGATCATCGAGACGATCCGCGGGCTGCTGATGGGCACGGACCTCGGCACCGAGCCGCTGTGGGCCATCGGGTGGTGCGTGCTCATCCTCGCCGTCTCGGCGGTATGGGGTGCGTGGCTGTTCGGCCGCAAGGGCGGGCGCCGCTGACGCGGAGAGGGGAGGGATGCCGCGGGTCGCGGCATCCCTCCCCTCTGTCGTGTCAGCGTCCGGGGAGGCGCTTGAAGGCGTTCTCGAGGGCGTGCTTGGCCGAGGCCGCGGCCCGGCCGACGACCTCGGCGGCGTGCGCGGCGGTATCGGGCAGCGACACCGCGGCGGTGTCGGCGTCCGGTCCCGCGCCGTCGAGGAAGGGCACGAGCCAGTCGTCGACCTCGTCGAGGGGCTCGGCGGACAGGCTGTAGTAGCGGTGCTGGCCCTCTTCGCGCACCGACACCAGGTGCGCGTCGCGGAGCACCTTCAGGTGCTTCGACACGGTGGGCTGGCTGGCGCCGAGTTCGGTGACGATGTGCGACACGCTGGTGCCGCGCTCTCCGGCGGATGATCGATCGAGCAGCAGTCGCAGGATGTCGCGACGCGTTCCGTCCGCGATCACGTCGAAGATGTCCGCCATGTGCTCAGATTAGTCGGGAGCCCTGCCGAGTACCATGAGCACGATCGCCCCCGACCGACGACGGGTTCGGCATTCGCGTCCCAGGAAGGATCCCGCATGACGGATGGCAGGCGTGTCGCCCCCGTCGCCGGGATGAGCCGCCTGCGCCGTATCGGCCATGCGTTCATGGAGTTCTTCCGCGATCTGACGCAGCGCTCCCCCGCCCGGTTCGCGATCATCATCTTCCTGTCGTTGATCCTGGTGTTCACGATCCTGTTCTCGCTGCCGGTGGCCGCGGCCGACGGTCAGGTCACGCCGTTCGCGGACGCCTTCTTCACCGCCGTGTCGACGATCTGCGTCACGGGACTGGCCACGGTCGACATGGCCACGCACTGGTCGCCGTTCGGCCACGTGCTGGTGTTCATCGGCGTGCAGATCGGTGCCCTCGGCGTGCTCACGCTGGCCTCGATCCTCGGGCTCGTGATCTCGCGGCGACTGGGGCTGCGCGCCAAGCTCATCGCCGCGAGCGACTCCAACCCGCTGCGCACGCACGGCGGCCCGGTCAACGAGGGTCAGACGGTGCAGCTCGGCCAGATCGGCAGCCTGCTGCTCACGGTCGCGCTGTCGACCCTCGCGATCGAGGCCATCATCGCGGTGCTGCTGTTCCCCGGTCTGCTCGTGGCGGGCGTCCCGTGGACCACCGCTCTGTGGGAGGCCCCCTTCTACGCGGCCATGGCGTTCACGAACACCGGGTTCACGCCCAACGCCGACGGTCTCGCGCCGTTCCGGCACGACTACTTCTTCCTCACCGCGCTCATGGCTGGCGTCTTCCTGGGCTCCATCGGCTTCCCGGTGATCTACACGCTGCGCCGAGAGCTGTGGCACGTGCGGCGGTGGTCGCTGCACGCGAAGCTCACCATCATCACCACGGTCTCGCTGTTCTTCCTCGGCGGCGTGGTCTTCCTCGTGCTCGAGTACGACAACCTGCTGACCCTCGGCACGAACGACGCCTGGGACACCACGTTCCAGGCGTTCTTCCTCTCGGCGATGACGAGATCCGGCGGCTTCGCGATCCTCGACATCGGCGAGCTCAACCAGTCGAGCCTGCTCGTCGCGTGCATGCTGATGTTCGTCGGCGGCGGCTCGGCCTCCACGGCGGGCGGCATCAAGGTCACCACATTGGCCGTGATCGCGCTGGCGGTGATCTCGGAGGCGAAGGGCCGCACCTCCAACCAGGTGTTCGGCCGCCGCATCCCGAGCGACGTGCTGCGGGTGGCGCTGTCCGTCGTCGCGTGGGGATCGACCATCGTCGCCATCTCGACGATCATCATCACGCAGATCACGAAGGCCGATCTCGGCGATGTGCTCTTCGACGTCATCTCGGGCTTCGCCACCGTCGGGCTGTCGACGGGGCTGACCGCGGACCTGCCCGATCCCGCCGTCTACGTGCTGGCCCTCACGATCGTCATGGGTCGCGTTGGTACAGTGACTCTCGCCGCGGCGGTGGCCGCGTCATCCCGTTCGCAGCTGTACTCGCTGCCGGTGGAAAGGCCGATCGTTGGTTGAGCGGATGAGGGGCGATGCGCCCGTTCTCGTGATCGGACTCGGGCGCTTCGGCGCCGCGTGCGCGGGAGAGCTCGACAGGCTCGACCGTGAGGTGCTCGCGATCGACGAGAGCCTCGATCTCGTGCAGAAATGGTCGGAGCGCGTCACGCACACCGTGCAGGCCGACGCCCGCAACATCGAGGCGCTGAAGCAGATCGGCGCCCAGGACTTCTCGGTGGCCGTGGTCGCGGTGGGCTCGTCGATCGAGGCATCCGTCCTCATCACGGCCAACCTCGTCGACCTCAAGGTGCCGCAGATCTGGGCGAAGGCGGTGTCGCAGTCGCACGGCAAGATCCTGGCGCGCGTCGGAGCGAACCACGTGATCTACCCCGAGCGCGAGGCCGGCGAGCGCGTCGCGCACCTCGTGAGCGGACGGATGCTGGACTTCATCCGGTTCGACGACGACTTCGCGCTGGCCAAGCTCTACCCGCCGAAGTTCATCCGCGGCGTCGGGCTCAACGAGTCGGGCGTGCGCACCAAGTACAACGTGACGGTCGTCGGCGTGAAGAGCCCGGGCAAGCCGTTCCGCTACGCCGAGGCGAACACCGTCGTCACCAACCACGACCTCATCATCGTGTCGGGCACGAACTCCGACATCGAGCGGTTCGCGTCGCTGGAGCGCTGAGCACCCGCGACCGCCTGCGGATGTCGGCGCCGGGCGGCAGACTGACCGCATGAGCGATCGAGAGAGCATCGTCGCGGATGCCGAGCGCTGGCTCGACGGCTACCGCCGGGCGTGGGCATCCAACGACGCCGACGACATCCGCGCCGTCTTCACCGAGGACGCCGTGTACCGCTACGAGCCCTGGTCCGAGCCGCTGCGCGATCAAGACGCCATCGTGGCGTCGTGGCTGGCGCGCAAGGACGACCCGGGCACCTGGACGTTCGAGGGCCGCGTGATCGGCGTGGACGGCCGGTTCGCGTTCATCCAGGGCGAGACCCGGTACGCCTCCGGCACCGACTACGCCAACCTGTGGGTGGTGTCGCTCGCCCCGGACGGGCGCGCGGACTCGTTCACCGAGTGGTGGATGGACCGCTCGAAAGCGAGCTGACGCGCCGCGCTCACGCGCCGGCGGCGAGCTCCTTCGCACGCGCGAGGGCCGCGTCGGTCGCCGCGGCGAAGACGTCGTCGAGCCTGGCCTCCTGCAGCACCGCGACGGCGCGCTCCGTCGTGCCCTTGGGGCTCGTGACCCGTCGGCGCAGCTCGGCGGGGTCGTCTGCGGATGCCTCCAGCAGCGCGGCCGCACCGATGAACGTCTGCTCGGCCATGAGCCGGGCCTCGGGCTCGGCGAACCCCTTGCCGATGGCGGCCTTGGTGAACTCCTCGACCAGCAGGAAGAAGTAGGCGGGACCGGAGCCCGAGATCGTCGACAGGGCGTCGATCTGCGACTCGGGCACCTCGACCACGGTGCCGACGGTCTCGAAGAGCCGGCGCACGGTCGCCACGGCCTCGGCGTCGGCACGCGAGCCCGCCGCGAGACCGGTGACACCGCGCCCCACCAGGGCGGGCGTGTTCGGCATGGAGCGCAGCACCGCGACGCCCTCGCCGAGGATTGACTCGAACGTCTCGATCGTCACGCCCGCGGCGAGGCTGACGACGACCGTGCCCGGCCGCAGCGCCGGTGCGATCTCGCGCAGCAGGTCGGGCACCATGGCCGGCTTCACGCCCACCAGCACGACGCCCGCCGCGGCGGCGGCATCCGTGTTCCCGCCGGGGCTCGCCTCGAGGGCCACACTCGTGACGCCGGCGAGCCCGTCGAGCTCGGCCGCCTTCGCGAGCGACCGATTGGTGGTCGTCACTCCACCCGCGGCCAGGCCCGAGCGCGAGAGGCCGCGCGCGATCGCGCCGCCCATCGAGCCGGCGCCGAGGATCGCGATGGGCGGGAGGGCGGAGGTGTCTGCAGCCATGGCGTCATCCTACGAGCGCGTCTCGGCGCCGGACTCCTCAATCATCCTTGACTTATATAAGTCAACGCGCAATCATGGAGGCGTGCACGCACTCGACATCCTCGGCGACCCGGTCCGGCGCCGCATCCTCGAACTCCTCGCGGAGGGCGAGCGCAGCGCCGGCGAGATCGGCGAGGACGTCCAGCGCGCGTTCGGCATCTCGCAGCCCGCGGTCTCGCAGCACCTGCGCGTGCTGCGCGAGTCGGGGTTCACGACCGTGCGCCCCGAAGGCGTCCGGCGGCTCTACGCGATCGCCCCCCAGCCGCTGGAGGACGCGGCGGCATGGTTCGACCCGTTCCGCCGGTTCTGGCAGCCGCACCTCGACGCGCTCGGCACCGAGCTCGCCCGCGGACGCCGCGAACGGCGCCTGGCCGCCGAACGGGGCGAGGATGCCGACCCCGAAGAATCCGACCCCACCGAACCCCAGGAGGACTGACATGGTCGACGTATCCGCCCAGCTCGACGCGGTCACGCGCGAGATCCAGAACGAGGACATCGACGGCTTCCCGTCTCGCGTGCAGACGCTGGCGCAGACGTATCCGTCGCCGATCGACGACGTGTGGGACGCCGTCACCCGCGCCGAGCGCATCGCGCGCTGGTTCCAGCCCGTCTCCGGCGAACTCGCCCTCGGCGGCCGCTACCAGGTCGAGGGGAACGCCGGCGGGCAGATCCAGGAATGCGCGCCGCCCGCGAACGGGTCGGCGCACTACAAGGCGACCTGGGAGTTCGGCGGCGGGGTGACCTGGCTCACCGTGAGGCTGACGGCGGAGGGCGCCGATGCGACCCGCTTCGAGCTCGAGCACGTCGCCCACGCGGACGAGGTGCCGTCGGAGTTCTGGGACACCTACGGCCCCGGCGCCACCGGGGTCGGCTGGGACGGCGGGCTGCTCGGCCTCGCCCTGCACCTGGCCGGAGGCGACGGCCCGACACCCGCCGAGGCCGAGGCCTGGGCGTTCACCGACGAGGGCAGGGCGTTCTACCGCGGCGCGGCGGACGCGTGGGGAGCCGCGCATGCCGCCGACGGCGCGGATGCCGCCTCCGCCGCGCGCGCCGCCGACAACACCTACGCGTTCTACACCGGACAGCCCGCCGCGGGCGGCGGCGACGCCTGACAGCGGCCCACCGACGCGGCGCGGGTCATCGCCGCGCCGGGGACCCCTGGAACATGAAAGCTGGTTCACAAAGCGGGCGCGCCGGTCTATTCTCGGAGTACGGGGGCGCAGGGGCTCCCGCAGGACGTGGGAGGCACCCGACATGACCCTCTTCGACGGCATCGCAGCGCGCAGCGTCGAGACGCCCGATCTGACCGTCAACGTGCTGGAGCGCACCGCCGACGATCCGGCCACCCCGCCTGAGCGCACGGTGGTCTTCATCCACGGGAACGTCTCGTCGTCGCTGTTCTGGCAGGAGATCATGCAGGATCTCCCGCACGACCTGCGGGTGCTCGCGATCGACCTGCGCGGGTTCGGCGACACCGAGCACGCACCGATCGACGCCACCCGCGGCGTGCGGGACTTCAGCGACGACGTGCGCGCGACGCTCGCCGCGCTCGGCATCCCGACCGCCCACCTCGTGGGGTGGTCGATGGGCGGCGGCGTCGTGATGCAGTACGCGCTCGACCACCCGACGCTGAGCCTCACCCTGCAGTCGCCCGTGTCGCCGTACGGATTCGGCGGCACGCGCCGCGACGGCTCGCGACTCACCGACGACGACGCCGGCTGCGGCGGCGGGGGCGCCAACCCCGACTTCGTGCAGCGCCTGATCGACCACGACACGACCGACGAGGCCCCGACCTCACCGCGCAGCGTCTTCCGCTCGGGCTACGTCTCCTCCGGGTACGAGACCGAGGCCGAGGTCGAGGACGTGTGGGTCGAGTCGATGCTCACGACGTCGACGGCCACCGGCAACTACCCCGGCGATGCCGTGACGAGCGAGAACTGGCCCGGGTTCGGCGCCGGCGACATCGGCGTGCTCAACACGATGGCCCCGAAGCACTTCGATGTGTCGGGCATCGTCGACCTTCCCCTGAAGCCCCCGATCCTGTGGATCCACGGCACCGCAGACGCGATCGTGTCGGACGCGTCGTTCTACGACTTCAACAACCTCGGCAAGCTGGGTATCGTCCCCGGGTGGCCCGGCGACGAGGTCGCCCCGGCGCAGGAGATGGTGTCGCAGACCCGTGACGTGCTGGGCCGCTACGCCGACGCGGGCGGGGAGGTCGCCGAGGTGAGCCTCGAAGGCGTCGGCCACTCGCCGCACCTCGAGCGTCCCGCCGAGTTCCGTCACGCGCTGCTCGAGGTGATCGGGTACGTGGGGCACCCGCACAACCCGGCTCCTCCGACCGAGGCGATCATCCTGCGCTCGTCGGACTGAGCGCCTCCGCGCGGTTACGAGGCGCCGCCGCGGCACTCGTGCGGAGCGAGGAACGAGACGAAGCATCCGTAGACTCGTCGGCATGAGTGCTTCCGGTGGCGGCAAGGCGATCCTCGCGGCGTTCCTGGCGAACATGGGCATCGCCCTGGCGAAGTTCATCGCGTGGTTCCTGTCGGGCTCGGCCTCGATGCTCGCCGAGGCGATCCACTCGGTCGCCGACTCCGGCAACCAGCTGCTCCTCATGCTCGGCGGCCGCAAGGCGAAGAAGGCCGCGGACCGCGAGCACCCCTTCGGCTACGGCCGCGAGCGGTACGTCTACGCGTTCGTCGTCTCGATCATCCTGTTCTCGGTCGGCGGCCTGTTCGCCATCTACGAGGGCGTCGAGAAGCTCACCCACCCGCACGGCCTCGACGAGAAGTGGTGGTGGCTGCCGATCGTGGTGCTCGTCGTCGCCATCGGCCTGGAGTCGTTCTCGCTGCGCACCGCCGTCGGCGAGAGCAACCACGTGCGCGGCAAGGGCCAGTCGTGGGTGTCGTTCGTGCGTCACGCGAAGGCCCCCGAGCTCCCCGTCGTGCTGCTCGAGGACGTCGGCGCGCTCATCGGCCTCGTGTTCGCACTGTTCGGCGTCGGGCTCACCGTCATCACCGGCAACCCGGTCTTCGACGCGCTGGGCACGCTGATGATCGGCACGCTGCTGATCCTCATCGCGATCGTGCTCGGCATCGAGACCAAGAGCCTGCTGGTCGGCGAAGGCGCGACGGATGCCGATCACGAGCGCATCGTCGACGCCATCGAGAGCGGGCCCGAGGTCGAGAAGCTCATCCACATCAAGACGCTCTACCTCGGCCCGGACGAGCTGCTGGTGGCCGCGAAGCTCGGCTTCGCCTCGGACGCGCCGCTTGCCCACATCGCCGGCGACATCGACCGCGTCGAGGCGCGCATCCGCGCGGCGGTGCCGGCGGCGCGCATCATCTACCTCGAGCCCGACATCTACCGCCCGGGCGATGACCCGACGCCTCCGACGTCGGAGTTCGTCATCAAGTCCGCCGACTGAACCCGCACCGCAGCGGCCACGCGCCGCCGACCGGGTCCGACCTCGATCACCGGAGATCCGCCGTGGAGTACTGCGTCTTCACCGAGCCCCACCTCGGTGCCACCTATGCCGACCAGCTCGCCTACGCCCAGGCCGCGGAGCGGCTCGGCTTCACCGGGTACTTCCGCTCCGACCACTACCTGAGCGGCATGGGCGACGGACTGCCCGGCCCCACCGACGCCTGGACGACGCTGGCCGGGCTCGCCCGCGAGACCTCCCGCATCCGGCTCGGCACGCTCGTCTCGCCGGTCACCTTCCGCCACCCCGGGATCCTCGCGATCCAGGTCGCGCAGATCGACCAGATGTCGGGCGGGCGCATCGAGCTGGGCCTCGGCGCCGGCTGGTTCGAACGGGAGCACCGGGCCTTCGGCATCCCGTTCCCCGCCAAGCGGTTCGACCTGCTGGAGGAGCAGCTCGAGATCGTGACGGGCCTGTGGGCGACCCCCGCGGGCGAGACGTACTCGTTCGACGGCCGCAACTACCGGCTCGTCGAGGCGCCCGCCCTGGCCAAGCCGGTGCAGCGGCCGCTGCCCGTCGTGATCGGCGGCGGCGGTCCGCGGCGCACGCCCGACCTCGTCGCGCGATTCGGCCGCGAGTACAACATCGGGTTCCCCGAGGACCACGAGATCCAGGAGCGCATCGACAACCTGCACGCCGCATGCGAGCGGATCGGTCGGGATCCCGGCACCGTGCGGCTGTCGATCGCGATGTCGACCTTCGCCGGGCGCGACGACGCGGAAGTCGCGCGCCGGGCCGCGCGCATCGGCAAGACCCTCGAGGACGTGCGCGACGGCGTCAACATCGTCGGCGACGCCGACGAGATCGGCCGGCGGATCGAGTTCTACCGCTCGTTCGGTGTCGAGCGGGTGTACTTCCAGCTCCTGGATCAGCAGGACCCCGACCATGTCGAGTTCCTCGGTGCCGAGGTGCTGCCCCACCTCCCCCGCTGATCGGGCGGCGGCTCACACCGGCAGCCGGTACGAGGGCAGCCCGCGGCGTCGGATGAGCCACTCGGCGAACACGAGGTTGGGCAGCCAGCACAGGAACGGCACGGCCGCGTAGGCGTTCGCGAACGCCGCGTCGAACTCCCACGGCCGCCCGAGCGCGAGCGGTGCCAGCAGCAGCAGCGGCAGCCAGATCCGGAGTGTGACGGCCGCGTAGGTGAGGGCAAAGTTGCGGATCATCCACGCCCGGTGGCTCGGCACGTCATGGTGCCGGATCGCCCGGTACGCGCGCCACGCGGTGACGAACCACAGCACGGCGAGCGCACCGAACCCGAAGAAGCCGACGTAGCCGGCGGGGCTCGACGGCGCGATGATGAGGCCCGCCACCGCTCCGACGGCGACGGCGACGAGGTACACGCGACCCGTCCAGCGGTGCACGCGCGGCGCCCGGGTGCGCAGGCCGCGCCAGAACTGCAGCGGCCCGGTGACGAGCGCGACGGCGCCGCCCGCGATGTGGACGTACAGGGCTCCCTGCACGAACGGAGCGACCGCGGCGTAGGTCGGCGCCAGGCCGACGCCCCGCCCCGCGAGGTCCTGCAGCGAAGCCGTGAAATACGGCACGGCGGCGAAGGCGACGATGCCGATCGCCGTCAGCAGCACGAACAGCCACCCGATGCGGGAGCGGATGCCGCCGGGCCGCGCGACGGCCGGCGCGCTGCGGACGGGTTCGATGAGGCGGGTCACGTCCGTCACGCTAGGCCTGCGTCCGCAGCCTCGGCAGGGTGCAGACCCCCGGTTGCCCGGTGTGCGGACCCCCGCTTCCGCGTCAGCGCCGCGCGTCGAAGAACGCGCGCAGGAGAGCGGATGCCTCGACCTCGAGCACGCCGGCCACGACCTCGGCGCGGTAGGGCAGACGGCGGTCGCGCACCACGTCGTAGACCGACCCGGCGGCGCCCGCCTTGTCGTCCCACGCGCCGAACACGAGCCGCGAGATGCGCGACTGGAGCACCGCGCCCGCGCACATCACGCACGGCTCGAGGGTGACCACGAGCGTGCACCCTTCGAGGTTCCACGATCCCACGGCGGCCGCCGCTGCGCGCAGCGCCACGATCTCGGCGTGCGCGGTGGGATCGTGCTCGAGCTCGCGGAGGTTGCGGCCTTCGCCGATCACCCGGCCCGCGGCATCCGTCACCACCGCCCCCACCGGCACGTCGCCGGACTCCCCCGCCGCTGCCGCGAGGGCGAGCGCGCGTCGCATCGCGGCGAGGTCGGCGGGAGGCACGTTCACACGACGAGGGTAGCCGCCCTGCGAACTCGCCACGGGCGCGCGGCCCCCGACGCACTACCCTGGGCGTATGCGCCTGCACGTCGCCGACCACCCCCTCATCACCCACAAGCTCACGGTGCTGCGCGACCAGCGCACGCCGTCGCCGGTGTTCCGCCAGCTGACCGAAGAGCTCGTGACGCTCCTCGCGTACGAGGCGACCCGCAACGTCCGCGTGGCCCCGATCGAGATCCAGACCCCCGTCACCACGACGATGGGCGTCCGCATCGACGAGCCGCGCCCCCTGGTCGTGCCGATCCTGCGCGCCGGCCTCGGCATGCTCGAGGGCATGGTCAAGCTCATCCCGACCGCCGAGGTCGGCTTCCTCGGCATGGTCCGCGACCACGAGACGCTCGAGCCCTCGACGTACGCGGAGCGCCTGCCCGACGACCTGAGCGACCGCCAGTGCTTCGTCCTGGACCCCATGCTCGCCACGGGCGGCTCGCTCGGAGCCGCGATCGAGTTCCTCTTCAACCGCGGCGCGCAGGACGTCACCGCGATCTGCATCCTCGGAGCGCCCGAGGGCGTCGCCGCGATCGAGAAGCAGGTGGCCGGGCGCGACGTGACCCTCGTGCTGGGCGCGCTGGACGAGCGGCTCAACGAGAAGGGCTACATCGTTCCCGGGCTCGGCGACGCCGGCGACCGCCTCTACGGCACCGTCTGAATCCCGCAGCCGCGGCGCCCGCCGAGTCCGGACACCGCGGTACCGGTCCCCTTCGGGCGACAGGCACCCCGCGGCTGACGCCGCTTCCGTCACACGATCGGCAGGCGGTAGGGCTCTGCGGCCGGCGCGACCCGTCGCGTCGCGGGACCGCGACCGACGACGGCGACCGGGGTGAACGGACGCCCGTTGAACCGCGACGCCGTGACCGTCGTGTACGCACCCATCGTGGGGCTCACCAGGAGGTCCCCCACCCGCAGGTCGGGGAGCAGCACCTCGCGGGCGATCACGTCCGATGAGTCGCACGTCGGACCGGCGAGCGTCGCCCAGCGGTGGCCCGCACCGCCGGTGTTCCGCTCGTGCGCTGCCGACGAGGCATCCGCTCCCCGGGGGTCGCGTTCGGCGAACACCAGCGGGTGCACGTCTTCGGTGAGCACGTTCGAGTACGAGCCGTAGAGGCCGTCATCGAGGTAGTACCAGCGGCCGTCGTCGCGCTCGGCGATGCCCACGACGCTCGTGACGAGGGTCATCGCGTCGGCGACCATGATCCGTCCCGGCTCCGCGATGATGTCGAGCCGGCGCACGTGCGGGGCGAGCACGCGCCGCAGTGCCGCACCGACGTCGTCGACCGCCGCCGTCTCGGTGTCGTACGAGGCCGGGAAGCCGCCCCCGATGTCGAGGGTGTCGAACTGCACGTTGAGCCGCCGCTCGAGGATGCCCATGAGCTCGAGGGTGTTTGCCGCGGCGGAGGCGAACCGCGGCGGATCGTCGAGCTGGCTGCCCACGTGGTAGCTGAACCCGGCGACGCGCACCCCTGCCGCGAGCGCCCGCTCTACGAGGTGCGCGGCCTCGAACGGCCCGACGCCGAACTTGCTCGACAGGTCGCTGCCGGCGTGCGGGCTGCGATACGAGAGCCGCACGAGCAGCCGCGTGTCGGCCGGCGCTCCGAGGAACTTGTCGATCTCGGTCTCGTTGTCGACCACGAACGTGCGCACGCCCGCCGCCAGCGCCTCGGCGATCTCGGCGGGCTTCTTCACGGGGTGGGTGTGGATGATCCGCGACGGATCGACGCCGCGGCGCGTCAGCATCGCCAGCTCCTGTCCGCTCGCGACGTCGAAACCGCACCCGGCGTCGTCGAGGACTTCGAGCACCGTCTCGTGCGCGAGCGCCTTCATCGCGTAGTGGAAGCCGACGAACGGCAGGGCGCGCTGCAGGCGGCGATACTGCCGCTCGACGATCCGCGGGTCCAGCAGCAGCAGCGGGGTGCCGTGCAGCGCGAGCGCCGCGCGCGCGGCGTCGGTCGCCAGCAGAGCGGATGCCTCGGCCCGCCGTCGCTGCGCAAACCGCTGCGTCGTGCGGGGCTCGCGGCGCAGGGTGCCCAGGTTCACGGGGTCACCGCCCGGGGCTTCGGCGCGCGACGCGGCCCGCGCAGGCCGGTCTTCGCGGTGATCGTGAAGGCGCCGGCGGCGACCGCGTAGAACACGATGTCGGCGGCGACCTTGCCCGCGAGCATCCCCCAGACCGGGTCGGGGACCAGCCACACGCCCAGCATCAGCGCCGCGGGGCGCACGACCAGCGTGTCGAGCAGCTCGGCCGTGCCGAACTCGGCGACCAGCAGCACGAGAGTGCGCCCGACGGCGCGGCGTCGCGACGGCGTCACGCGCGCCTGCTCGACGTAGATCACGAAGGCCAGCACCAGGTAGAAGCCGACGATCTCGGCGATCAGCGCCACCACCGCGATGAGCGCCGGCACGTCGGTCCACACCGCGGCGACCATCCCCGCCGCCACCATCGCGGCGGTGCCGGACACCTCGGCGGGCAGGTACCGGACGATCCAGAACACCGGTCCGCGACGCGGAGCGACGGCATCCGCCGCCTCGCCCTCGGCCGCCGTCACCGGCCTCGCCGCCGTCAGCGGCCCGTCGTCCCTGGTCATGGCGTCCCCCTCCGTGTGACAGAGGCGGGACGCTGCGGGGTGATACCGCGGCGGCGCGGTGCGGCACCCGCCCCTCGCCGAACGGATGCCGCGCCACGCGCCCCGAAGGACGCATGGTCAACGGTATGCGGCGCACCCTCCACCCCCAACGGGGTTGACAGCGCGCCCGGCCGCACCTACGGCGGGCGGCGCGCGGGCGTTCAGTCGCCGAGCGACGGCTCCTGCGGAGGGCGGCGGCCGGTCTCGCGCTCCCAGAACTCCAGCTGCTGGGTGAGGGCCTTCGCCAGCTCGAACACCTGGTCCGGTGGGATCCGGATGCGGCTCACCACGCGCGCCGGCACCACGGTGTGCCGCTGCCCCGTCTCGGCATCGACCTGCTCGCGCGGCGGCTGAGCCAAGGTCAGGAAGTCCATCACGAACACGGTCGGCGTGTGCCACACGTTCGCGAAGTCGGCGTAGTTGCCGCCGATGAGCTCGGGCGGGAGGTCGATCTCGAACTGCTGCGGTGCGTCGTCGGCCATGCGTGCTCCTGTTCGGGCGGGCGTGTGCCGCGGATCACCGGTGCAGGACGCCGGTGGTCGTCGCGGGGCGGCGTGTGCGCGAGTCTACGCGGCGGTCACCCGCGACCGACGAGTCGCGCGAAACCGCTGAGCCGGGCGACGCCCTCCGGCGTGTATGGCAGGTCGTCGAGCAGGCCCGGCGAGTACACCAGGTACGCGGTGTGCATCGCGCGCGAGATCGCCACGTTCAGCCGGTTGCGCAGCAGCAGGAACTCGAGCCCGCGGGGCGCGTCGCGCCCGCTCGAGGCGGCGAGCGAGACGATCGCCACTGCCGCCTCCTTGCCCTGGAACTTGTCGACCGTGCCGACGGGCACGTCGGGGAACCCGGCCGCGGCGAGCGCGGCCTCCACCGCGACCTGCTGTGCGTTGTACGGCGTGACGACGATGAGGTCGCGCTGCTCGAGGGGCCGCGTCGGCAGCGCCGTCGACGATCCGTCGGCGTCGTCCGTGGCGGCATCCGTCCACTCCCGGCCGACGAGGTCGGCGACGAGACGCGCGACCTCGTCGGCCTCTTCGAGCGACTGCGTGGCGTTGCCGTGGTGGCGCAGTGCGATCGGCACGAGACCGGCGGGGATGCCGTCGATCCGGCGCAGCGCCGTCGACGGGTGCGCGGCGAGCTCGCCGCGGTACGAGAGCGTCGAGACCGGTGCGGCGACCTCGGGCCGCATGCGGCGGGTCTCGGCGAGGAAGTAGCCGTACTCGGCGGGGATGACGTCGGCGCCGTCCATGACCCACCCCAGCGCCGACGTGTCGACGGGCGCCGGATGGGTGCCCTGGCTCACCTGGGGCAGCTGCTGCGGGTCTCCGAGCAGCAGCAGCCGGGGCGCGGCGAGCGAGACGGCGATGGTGGACGCGAGCGAGAACTGCCCCGCCTCGTCGACGACCAGCAGGTCGAGGCCGCCCCGCGGGATGCGGCCCTGGTGGCTGAAGTCCCAGGCAGTGCCGCCGACGACGTAGCCGGATGCCTCCTGCTCGGCCGTGAACGCCGCCACCCCGTTCTTGGGGATCACGGTGAACGCATGCGGCGCGTCCGGGTCCTTCGGGGCCTTCGCCACCTGCACCGCCGGCACACCCGCCGCGATGACGCGGTCGAGGAGGTGCTCGATGGTGGCGTGGCCCTGCGCCACGACGCCGACCTTGTAGCCGTGGTCGCGCACGAGCCGGGCGATCACGTGCGACCCGACGTAGGTCTTGCCGGTGCCCGGAGGACCCTGCACCGCGAGGTAGCTGCGGTCGAGGTCGCGCACCGCGCGGGCGATGGCGTCGACGGTGTCTTCCCCTGCGGCCGGGAGCGAGCCCGTGAGCGTACGCGGCGGCCGCCGGCACAGGATGTCGGTGGCCGGGTCGGCCGGAAGCTCGGGCGCCGCAGCGATGACGGCATCCGCCCACGCGTCGATGGCCGCCTGCTGGTTGCCGGCGGCGGGCGGCGCCGATGGCGTCAACGCGAGCGGCAGCTCGCTCCACGTCACGCCGTCGACCGCGGTCTCTTCGATCACGGCACCGTCGTCGAGCACCTCGACGACGGTGACGGACCGGGCCGAGTGGATCCAGCGGGGCGACGCGTCGTACGGGTACGGCGCGGGAAGCTCGTACAGCGCGAACGGCGACGTGCCCTCGCTCAGCCGGGTGCCCGGCGCGAGGTCGCCGCGCAGCTCGACGATGCGACGCTCGCCGCCCCTGCCGCTCTCGAGGAAGTGCCAGTCCTCGCGCACGCGGCTGCGCGCGGGATCGATCGCCACGACGTCGCGCGTCTCGTCCCACAGCGAGACGGGTTCGCGCAGCCGCAGGAAGTGCGTCGCCCAGAACGACTTCGCCTCGCGCGGGTAGTAGTCGATGGCGGCGGCGCCCAGGCGCAGCGAGCGCCCGGCGACGGAGTCGGCCGGGTGATCGAGCGCCAGTGCGTCCAGGACCGTGGCCCGCGCCGACGGCTCGTAGGCGCGCTCGTCGGGCTCGGGGTTCGGCGAGGGCACGAGGGCCGCCTCGCGGGCGCGGTCGACCAGCCAGTCCCGCAGGCGCCGGGTCGAGACGCAGTCGTAGCGGTTGTAGTCGGCGAGGTCGTCGAGGACGACGGATGCCTCCGCCTCGGCGCCGTCGGCCTGCAGCGCGCGCGCCTCGACGTACCGGACGATCGAGTCGTCGCCCTTCTGCACGTCGCTGGTGCGCACCTCGTCGCCCATGTACAGCGGCTCGAGCTTCTTGATCGAGTACGACCGCGAGCCCACCCGCAGCGCCCTGCGCACGATCGGGTACAGGTCGACGAACACGCCGTCGCGCAGCAGCCGGTCGACGTCGGCCTCGCGGACGCCGTGGCGTGCGGCCATGGCGAGCAGGTGCGTCGGCTCGTAGGGCGCGTAGTGGTAGATGTGCATGCCGGGGAACTGCTGCCGGCGCATGTTCACGATGTCGAGGAACGTCTCGAGCGCCCGCTTCTCGTCGGCGAACGAGTGCGCCCACAGCGCCGTGTACTGCTCGCGGGTGTCGACCCAGCCGAACAGGTAGTCGATGCCCCACTGCGTGGGCTCGCCCGGCGCGGGCGGCTCGGTGTGCAGCGGGTCGCCCTCGAAGTCGAAGAACAGGTCACCGTGGTCGGGCCGCGGCAGCGCGCCCAGCGCCGTCGGCGCCACCACCTCGAACACCGGGACCGGCGGGGCCTCGAGCACCGCGGCCATCGTCGTCTGCGCGACGACGGCGCCGTCGCCGGTGATCGCGGACTCGACGACCGCCACCTCGTGCGGCTTCGGCGCGATCAGCGGCGGCGTGCCCGCCGGGCTCTCGAGCTGCAGGCGCGCCTGCGTGCGCAGCGAGGCGAAGACGTCGGGGTTCATGCCCGCCGGCCCGCTCGCCGCCGCGGCGAGCTGCTCGATCGTCTCGACGCCCGCGGCCCGCAGCCGCTCGCGCTGCACCGGACGCATGCCGGCCACGAGCAGCAGATCGCGGGATGCCACCACCTCGGCGTCGCACGTCGCGCAGCGCCCGCACGCGACGACGCCGAGGTCGCCGCGCTCGTCGCCCCACGCGATCGGCTCGCCCGACGCACCGAGGTCGAGGCGGCGGTCGGCGATGAGCGCCGCGAGACGTTCGCGGCGCAGCCCGAACACCGGCAGCAGGTCGTCGACCTCGTGCTCGCTGACGCTGCCGTCGCCGAGCAGCAGCTGCACCCGGTCGGAGCGCGGCACGCCCAGACGGTCGAGCTGGGCGACGTAGGCGGCCAGCTGCATGAGCGCGGTGACCCGGGCATGGCGCGCCAGCTTGGTGTCCTGCACGAGCCAGCGGCCGGCGGCGTCGCGCACCAGGAAGTCGGCGAAGCCGACGAAGGACTCGGTCGCGAACGCCGCCTGATAGACCACCTCGGCGTCCGAGGCGAGGGCCGCGTTCGTCAGGGCGACCGCCTCGGCGAGGGCCGCGGCATCCGACGATCGGGTCTCGGGGATCACGGCGACCCGGTCGCCGTAGCGTGCGACGTAGTCGTCGAGCACACGGCGCTCGTGCACGGTGCCCAGGCGCCCGGCGCGCTCGAGGGTGAGGTCTTCTGGCTCTTCGACCGGGGCGATGCGGCCGAGCCGCGCATCGATCGCGCGCAACCACGCGAACTCGCACTCCGCCGCGGTCTTGAGATCGCTCGCGCTCCAGACGATCCGGCCTTCGTCCTCGATGTATCGCATTCCCCGCCCTTCTCCTCCCCACGCCCGCTGCGCGCATCGCTTCGCGCTGCGCGGTTGTTGTCGGGGCGCGTGGGCCCACCTCGACAGTAACCGCGACGACCGACAACGCACCCGCCGCTGCGCCGCGGCATCCGACACCCCTTGCAGCCCACCTGCCAGACTGGAGCCCATGAGCCTGCCCTTCGACAGCGCGTATCGGCACGGGTTCGCCCGCGTCGCCGCGTGCACGATCCCGGTCTCGATCGCGGACCCGGCCGCCAACGCCGACGCGGTGCTCGAGGCGGCACGCGTCTGCGACGCCGACGCGGTCGCCGTCGCGGTCTTCCCCGAGCTGTGCCTGACCGGGTACGCCATCGACGACCTCGTGATGCAGGACCCCGTGATCGACGCCGCCGTGGTCGCGATCGAGCGGCTGGTCGAGGCATCCGTGGATCTGCTCCCGGTACTCGTCGTCGGCGCGCCGCTGCGCCACCGCAACCGCCTCTACAACTGCGCCGTCGTGATCCACCGCGGTGAGCTGCTCGGCGTCGCGCCGAAGTCGTACCTGCCGACCTACCGCGAGTTCTACGAGCGGCGCTGGTACGCGCCGGGCGACGACCAGGCCGGGCAGGACATCCGCGTCGGCGGCCTCGAGGCGCCGTTCGGCCCCGACCTGCTCTTCGAGGCGCTGGACGTCCCCGGCCTCGTCGTGCACGCCGAGGTCTGCGAGGACGTCTGGGTGCCGATCCCGCCGTCGTCGAGCGCCGCGCTGGCGGGCGCGACGGTGCTGCTCAACCTCAGCGGCAGCCCGATCACGATCGCGCGCGCCGAGGACCGCAAAGACCTCGTGCAGTCGCAGTCGCTGCGCTGCCTCGCCGCCTACGCCTATGCCGCGGCCGGCAGCGGCGAGTCCACGAACGACCTGTCGTGGGACGGCCAGACGATGATCTACGAGGGCGGCAACCTGCTCGCCGAGACCGAGCGGTTCCCCGACGGGCCGCGCCGCTCGATCGCCGACGTCGACCTCGACCGGCTGCGGCAGGACCGGCTGCGCCAGGGCACGTTCGACGACAACCGGCGGGCGACGGGGGCGGATGCCGGCTTCCGCACCGTCCACTTCCGGCTCGACCCGCCGCAGACCGACGTGGGCCTGCGCCGCACGCTCGACCGGTTCCCGTTCGTCCCCGACGACCCGGCGCGCCTCGCGCAGGACTGCTACGAGGCGTTCAACATCCAGGTCTCCGGGCTCGTGCAGCGCATGCGCGCGATCGGCGGCCCGAAGCCGGTGATCGGCGTGTCAGGCGGCCTCGACTCGACGCACGCGCTGCTCGTGGTCGCCCGCGCCATGGACCTCATGGGCCGTCCGCGCAGCGACATCCTCGCCTACACGATGCCGGGCTTCGCGACGAGCGAGCACACGAAGTCGAACGCCATCGCGCTCGCGGAGTCGGTGGGCGCCTCGATCGAGACGATCGACATCCGCCCGCTCGCCATCGAGATGCTCGAACGCCTCGGACACCCTTTCGCCGACGGCGAGCCGGTGCACGACATCACGTTCGAGAACGTGCAGGCGGGCCTGCGCACCGACTACCTCTTCCGCCTCGCCAACCACCACGGCGGCATGGTGATCGGCACCTCCGACCTGTCCGAGCTCGCGCTCGGCTGGGCGACGTACGGCGTCGGCGACCACATGAGCCACTACGCGGTCAACGCCGGCGTGCCCAAGACGCTCATCCAGCACGTCATCCGCTGGGTGATCTCCGAACGCGAAGGCGTCGACGACCGCGAGGCGGAGGTGCTGCAGTCGGTGCTCGACACCGAGATCTCGCCCGAGCTCGTGCCCGCGGGGCAGGACGGGAAGATGCAGTCCACCGAGGACCGCATCGGGCCCTACGCGCTGCACGACTTCGCGCTGTTCCACATCCTCCGCTACGGGTTCCGGCCGTCGAAGATCGCGTACCTCGCGGCGCACGCGTGGGGAGACGCCCAGGCGGGCGCCTGGCCCCCCGGCTTCCCCGACGAGGACCGCTACGCGTACGACCTGCCCACCGTCGCGAAATGGCTGCAGGTGTTCCTCAAGCGCTACTTCGCGTTCGCGCAGTTCAAGCGCTCGGCGATCCCGAACGGCCCCAAGGTGTCGCCGGCCGGTTCGCTGTCGCCGCGCGGCGACTGGCGCGCGCCGTCCGACGGCAACGCCCGGGTGTGGCTGGCCGAGCTGAAGACCGCCCTCCCCGAGCTCGTCGAGGACTGAGCGGGCCGCGGCTCACGCCGGCGACTGCGTGTAGGCCAGCGTGATGATCCAGCTGTCGCGCGACAGATCGGCCAGCTGGTAGAAGACCTTCCGGTCGGGGATCCAGCCCTTCGTCAGCGGGCTGTCGAGGCGGACGTGATCGGCGGCGACCCGCGCACCGCGGCCGTCGGCATCCCGCACGGCCTGCACACGCGTCCAGTGGGCCAGGAGCTTGCCCAGGTCGTTCTCGTCGAACAGGTGCGAGTGCCGCTTCATCAGGTGCAGCTCGGCGTCGTCGGGGTGCGCGTCGCGCAGGTCAAGGCCGAGCGCGGCATCGGGGTCGGCCACGGCCACCACGGTGGCAGCCCGGAAGTTGACGTTGCGGATCTTCAGCGGCACCTCGGCACCCCCGATCTCGGCGATGAGCTGCGTGTGGAAGCCGAACGTGCGCGGAGCCTCACGCTCGACCCGCACCTCCTTGGGGTCCACGCCCAGTCGTGACGCGACGATCTCCTTCGCGAGCACGCGCTTGCGGTCGTGGGCGGGAAGCGTCGGGTCCCATCCGAGCTTGGCCGTGATGCCCGCCGGAGTCTCGAGAAGCACCGATTGCATGATCCACCTCATTCTCCGCGGCCCGTCCGCACCTCCATCCTGTCGAAGCGGCGAGCGCGGAGGAAGCGCCACGCCATCGCGCGCGTCGAGCACCTGCCCCACTCCCCGCCCGGTGGCAGGATGGGGTCATGGCCAGGCGTGCGACCGTCGTCGGCAGCGGGCCCAACGGGCTGTCCGCGGCGGTGGCGCTCGCCCGCGCCGGGTACGAGGTGCGCGTGCTCGAAGCCGCGTCCGGCATCGGCGGCGGCGTCCGCACCGCTGCGCTGACGCTGCCGGGATTCCGCCACGACGTCTGCTCGGCGGTGCACCCTGCGGCGCTGTCGTCGCCGTTCCTCCGGGCGTTCGGCATCCATGACCGGGTGGACTGGATCCATCCCCGCGCGTCGTACGCCCAGCCGCTGGACGACGGACGCGCCGCCATCGCGTGGCGCGACATCGAACGCACCGCCGACGCCCTCGGCAAGGACGGCCGGGCGTGGCGTGCGGTGGTGCGCCCGCTGAGCAGCCACCTGGGCGGGGTCGTCGACTTCACCGGGTCGCAGCTGCTGCGGTGGCCGCGGCATCCGGTCACCACGGTGCGGTTCGGGCTGCGCGCGCTCCAGATGGGCACGCGCCTCGGGCGCGGCACGTTCGCGACCGAGGCGGCGAACGCGCTGCTGGCGGGGGTGCTCGCGCACGCGAACACCCGCCTCCCCTCGGTGGGCGCCGCCGCCTCGGGACTGTTCCTGGCAGCGCACGGGCACTCCGCGGACGGCTGGGCGTTCCCCCGCGGCGGGGCGCAGGCCATCGCCGACGCGCTCGTCGACGACCTGCGCGCGCACGGCGGCACGGTCGAGACGGGCCGGCGGGTCGAGACGCTCGACGGCCTCGACTGGGGCGATCCGGATGCCGGCGACCTGCTGCTGCTGGACACCACACCGCGGCTGCTGCTCACGCACCCGCGGCTGCCGTCGCGGTACGCCGCCGCGGTGCGCCGCTACCGGTACGGACCGGCCGCGGCCAAGGTCGACTTCGCGCTGGACGGACCGGTGCCGTGGGCGAACCCCGACGTCGCGCTGGCCCCGACGGTGCACCTCGGCGGCACACGCGAGGAGATCGAGGCGAGCGAGAACGCGGTGGCCCGCGGCGAGCTCACCGACCGGCCGTACGTGCTCGCGGTGCAGCCGAGCGTGCTGGACGACACCCGCGCACCGCGGGGGTCCCACGTGCTGTGGGCGTACATCCACGTGCCGGCGGGGTCCACGGTGAACCCGACCGAGCTCGTCGTGCGCCAGGTCGAGCGGTTCGCGCCGGGGTTCCGCCGGCGGATCCTCGCCACCCACGCCATGACCGCGGCCGAGCGCGCCGCGTACAACCCGGCCGACATCGGAGGCGACATCCTCGGTGGTGCGTTCACGTTCGCGCAGGCGTTCCGCCGTCCGGTGATCTCGCCGACCCCGTGGCGCACGCCGCTGCGCGGCGTGTACCTCGCCTCGGCGTCGACGCCCCCGGGCCCTGGGGTCACCGGCATGCCCGGCTGGTACGCCGCCCGCCAGGCGCTCCGCGACAGCGGCGAGCGCCGCGAGCTCGAGGACCTGTTCGCCGTGGGGTGATGGCGTGAGCGGCTTCGCGGCGGTCGACTTCGAGTTCGCGCGGCAGGTGCTGCAGCGGGGGATCGCTGCGCTGTACCTCGTCGCGTTCGTGTCCACGCTGAACCAGTTCCGCCCGCTCCTGGGCGAGCACGGGCTGCTGCCGGCGCCCGACCTGCTCACGTGGGCGCACTCGTCGAAGCGAGGACGTCGGCTGCTGCATCCCACCCTGTTCCGCTACCTGCGGTACACCGACCGGCGACTGGTCGCGCTGTGCGTCGCGGGCATCGTGATCGCCGCGACGCTGGTGGCCGGCATCCCGCAGCTCGCTCCGCCGTGGGTGCCGATGCTGTGCTTCCTGGCACTGTGGCTCGGCTACATGTCGATCACCTCGATCGGCCAGACCTTCTACGGCTTCGGGTGGGAGATGCTTCTGCTGGAGGCGGGCTTCCTCGCGGCGTTCCTCGGCTCGGACGCGCAGCCCCCGGCGACCGTCGTGATCGTGCTGTTCTGGTGGCTGGTGTTCCGGCTCGAATTCGGCGCCGGCATGATCAAGATCCGTGGCGGCCGGGAATGGCGCGATCTCACCGCGCTGACCTTCCACCACGAGACGCAGCCGATGCCCGGTCCGCTCAGCCGGCAGGCGCACCTGCTCCCCCGCTGGTTCCACAAGGGCGAGGTGCTCGGCAATCACTTCGCGCAGCTCGTCGTGCCGTGGTTCCTGTTCGCGCCGGCGCTGGGCCTGTTCGTGCCGGGACCGGTGCCGGCCGTGATCGGCGCGGCGGCGGCGGCCGTCGTCATCGCCACGCAGGTGTGGCTGGTCGTCACCGGCAACTTCGCGTGGCTGAACTGGACGACGATCGTGCTGGCGTTCTCGGCGATCGGGCTGCCGGGGATCGGCGCCGCATCGGACACCTCCCCTCCGCCCGACGACCCGCCGTGGACCGTCGACGGGATGCCGCTGCCCTGGGTGGTCGTGACCTCCGCCGTGGGGGTGCTGTACCTCGTGCTCAGCTGGTGGCCGCTGCGGAACCTGTTCGCGCGGCGGCAGCTCATGAACGCGTCGTTCCATCGCTGGCAGCTCGCCAACGCGTACGGCGCGTTCGGCACGGTCACCAGGGAGCGCATCGAGATCGTCATCGAGGGGACCATCGACGACGACCCCGATGCCGCGACCTGGCGCGAGTACGCGTTCAAGGGAAAGCCGGGCGAGCTGCGCCGCATACCGCGCCAGTTCGCGCCGTACCACCTGCGCCTGGACTGGCTGATGTGGTTCCTGCCGCTGGGCCGCTCGCTCGACGACTGGTTCACCGCGTTCCTGGTACGGCTGCTGGAAGCGGATGCCCCCACCCTGCGCCTGCTCGCGCACGACCCCTTCGCCGGCGAGCGGCCGCGGTGGGTGCGGGCGGTGTCGTACCGCTACCGGTTCACGACGCACGAGGAGTTCCGCGGCAGCCGTGACCGATGGGTGCGCGATCGTCGTCGACCGGTCATGGGACCTGTCGCGCTGCGCGGCTGAGACGGGTCGGCACGTTCCCGGGTCGCCGTGCGGCGGACACCTGGGACAATGGCAGGGTGAGACTTCTCGTCGCCGCCCTCGATTCCGAGCTCGTCGCCTTCCCCGACCCGTTGCCCGGCTTCGACCGCCTCGTCACCGGTCCCGGCAAACTCCAGGCGACCTACGCGCTCACCCGGGCGCTCGAGAACGCCTCCTACGACGAGATCGTGGTGGTCGGCACCGCCGGCGCGATCGACGCGCGGCTGGAGGCATCCGTCTACGAGATCGCCGCGGCGATCCAGCACGACGTCACCGACATCGACGGCATCGTCGGCCAGCACGTGTCGCTGCCGGCGCGGGTGGAGCTCGGCGACGACGGCGTGACGATCGCCACCGGCGACCACTTCGTCGACGACGCCGAGGCGGTGGCCGTCATCCGGCCGCTGGGCGCCGGACTGGTCGACATGGAGACCTACGCCTACATCTGGGTCGCGCAGCGCTACGGCGTGCCGATCCGCGTGCTGAAGGCGGTGTCCGACCGCGCCCAGGACGGCGCGATCACCGACTGGCACGCCGCCGTCACCGCGTGCAGCCACCAGCTGCGCGACCGCGTCCGCGCCGACTACGGCGTCTGATCCCCCGCGAGGGATCGGACGCCGCACGGATGCCGCGCCTCAGCGGCTCATGACACCCACTGGGTCTTGGGCCACGTGAGCGCGGCGAGCGTCGCCTGCCCCGACAGCGAGGGGTGGAAGTAGTCGCGCGTGGACACGTCCGACTTGGCGAACGCGTAGTTCGCGACGGCGAACCCGTCGAACCGGCACTTCGCGGTCGCCGCACACGCTTCCGACAGCGCCTGGTTGAACTCGTTCACCCGCTGCTGCACGGCCGTACGACGCTGTACATCGGCGGCCCTCGTGCTCGACGGGTTCGCGAGCATCGACTGGCACGTCCCGAGAAGCGCCCAGGCGAGCCGCGCCGAGATGCTCGACTTGTTGAGGTCGTACAGTCGCTGCAGGCTCGGGATGCTCGCGACGAAGATCTCGGGCGATGCCGGGCTCGCCGCCAGCGCGGCGAGGGCGGCCTGCACATTGGCCTTGAAGGTCGTCGTCAGCGTCATCCCGGCGACGGTCCTGGTGCACGCGTCGTTGGCCCCGATCTCGATCGTGACATACTGCGCGGCCTGCGCGACGGCGGCCTGCGCCTGCGCGGGAAGAGCCGCCGACGAGGCACCCGAGACGGCGTCGTTGTTGGTGACGAGCGCCGTGGCGCCCGCGGCGCGCAGCCGCAGGAAGTGCGAGTTGACCGCTGTCGCTGACCCTGTCGACCAGCTGTTCGACGGACACGACGTCAGACTCGAGCACGTCATCGCCGCCTGCGTGATCGAGTCGCCGAGCGCGGCCATGCGCGTGATCTGGGCGGGCGGCGGCGCCGCGCTGGCCGCGGATGCGCCGGCGAGCGTGCCGGTGAGAAGAAGAGCGGATGCCGCGAAGGCGGCGAGGGCGCGACGCCCCCAGGTCTTGGAACGCATGTCGGCTCCGTACATCGTCGTGACGGGTGGGCGCGGCGAACACCGCGGCCGGTCGGAGCCGGCGGTCGGGCGGGATCCCCTGTCCCCCAGGACGGCGATCTGCCGCGAACGATACACCCCTGCATCGGCTCGCGACAGGGCAGTGGCAGCGCGTCCCCGCCCGGGGCGAGAGCGGGGGCAGCTCCTCGTCAGACGCGGGCGTCGGCGTCCTGGCGGATGACGCTCGGTCCGGCGGACGTCGTCTCGACCGCCAGCTGTGCCGGCAGCTGCTCCTTCATGGCCGCGACGTGGCTGATGACGCCGACCGTGCGGCCGCCCTGCCGGAGCTCGTCGAGGGTGCGCATGGCGAGCTCGAGGGTCTCGTCGTCGAGCGAGCCGAACCCTTCGTCGACGAACAGGGTGTCCAGCCGCACTCCCCCGGCGCGTGCCGTGACGACCTCGGCGAGACCGAGCGCCAGCGCCAGCGAGGCGAGGAACGTCTCACCGCCCGACAGCGATTGGGCGGGGCGCGCCTGGCCGGTGAAGGCGTCCATGATCTCCAGCCCCAACCCGGAGGCGGCGCCGCGGGCGGCGCGCGCATCGGTGTGCTGCAGACGGTAGCGCCCAGACGACATGTCGCCGAGCCGCACGTTCGCCGCCGCGACGATCTCTTCGAGCTCGGCGGCGAGCACGAACGTCTCGAGATCCATCTTCATGGTGTTGGGGGCGCGACCGGCCACGGTGTCCGCCAGACGGGCGATGGCCGCCGCGTCGGCGGCGCGCGCCCCGATGCCCGCGTAGGCCTCGTCGAGCTGGACTCCGAGGTCGCGCAGCGTCGCCACGAGCGTTCGCGCGTCGCTCTCCGCGCGCAGAGCGGCCGTCCGCGCCGTGTCGGCGTCCGCCAGCGCCGACTGCGACGAGGCGACGTCGACCGCGTCGTCGGGGGCGCCCGCCAGCTCGAGCTCGAGGTCGAGCAGTCTCGCCCGCGTCGCGGTCAGCTGCGCGTCGTGCGCGGCGACCCCCTTCTCGAGTGCGTCGGCGGCGTCGGGCGTGAGCAGCGCGGCCATCACCTCATCGGCGTTCTCGAAGGCGGATGCCGCGACCTGCTCGTCGGCCTCGCCGCGCGCGAGGGCTGCGGCATCCACTGCTCTGCGTGCCTCTTCACCGGCGTCGGCGGCCGCCCTGGCCGCGTCGCGGACGGTGGTGGCGTGCGCGACGCGGGCGGCGACGCTGGCATGGTCGCCCCGTGCGTCGTCCACCGCCCGCCGCGCCGTCTCGACCGTCGCCGCCAGCTCCACCGCGCGGCCGCGGGCCGCGTCGAGGTCTTCGGCCAGCGCGGCGCGCGAAGCGGCGGCCTCGTCGTCGAGCGCGGCCAGCTGGGTGCGCTGCGCCACCAGATCGTCGCGGCGGCGGACCGCCCGCTCGGCAACGGCGAGCGCCTCGGTCGCGACCGCGAGCTGTTCCCGCACCGCATCGGCAGCTTCGCCGCCCGCCCGGGCGGCTGCGGCGGCGTGGCGCGTGCGCGCCGCCTGCGCCGACTCCGAAGCGCCGCGCTCTCGGCTTGCGGCCTCATCGCGCGAGGTCTCGGCCGCCGCGAGCATCTCGTCGGTGACGGGCTCGTCCGCCGGTGCCGCGGGGGCCGGGTGATCCGTCGAACCGCACACGGCGCACGGAGCGCCGTCGTGGAGCGTCGCGGCGAGCTCCCCCGCGTAGCCGTCGAGCCGACGCTGCAGCAGCGTGGCGACGAGTGCGGCGGAGGCCGCGGCAGCGGCAGCGGCGTCGCGATGCCCGACCTCGGCGGCACGCATCCCGACCGCGAGGATCTCGGCCTCCTCGGCGGCGGCCAGCCGGGCCGCGGTCTCATCGCGGCGGTGGCGGGCCGGTTCGCAGCCGGCCGCGCTCTCGCGCTGCTGCTCGATCTCGGCGTCCAGCCGTGCCAGCTCGGCGGGTACCGCGGCACGCTGCGCGTCGAGCGCTGTGAGGTCGGCCTCGAGCTGCCGCGTGCGCGTCGCGGCGTCGTTCAGCTGTGCTTCGCCGGCCAGCAGCGCGCGCTCCTGGACGAGCGCGGCCGTCCACACCGCGAGTTCGCCGGTGAGCCGCTCGACCACGATCGCCGGGGGATCGGTGGAGCGGATGTCGGATCCGGCGGCCGCCTGCTCCCATGCGGCCTGGGCGACAGCCGCCGCCTCCGCTGCTGCCGACGCGGTGCGCTGCGCGCGGCGTGCCCCCTCCAGCGGGGCGCGCAGCACCTCCGCCGTCCGCGCGCGGGCGAGGCGGGCCCGATCGTCGCCGATGCCCGCGGCCGCCTCGTCGAGGGCGGCGAGCCGCTCCCGCGCGTGTGCGAGCTCGGCCTGCGCCTTCGCGAGCGCGACGCGCCGCGTGTGCTCGGCCTCGGCGGCCACGCGCGCCGCGTCGGCGTCGGCGCGTTCGCGTGCGACGGTCTCGTGACGGTAGGCGGCGCGCTGCTGCGCGAGGTCCACCGCGGCTCGGCGGGCTGCCAGATCCGCGTCGGCCGGGGCGTCCGGCTCGTCGGCGTCGGGGACCAGCGCAGCGGCCGCGATGAGGCGTTCGGCCTGATCGAGCAGTGTGCGCGCGCGTTCGCCGAGCGCGTCGAGTTCGCGCTGGGCGCTCTTGCTGCGCTCGCCCAGCTCGCGCGCGTACTCCTCGTACCGCCGCGTACCGAACAGCGCACGCAGCAGCGCCTGCCGCTCGGCGCCGGAGGAGAGCAGGAACCGGGAGAACCGGTTCTGCGCCAGCAGGATCACCTGCTGGAACTGCTGCGCGTTCAGCCCCAGCACCTCGTCGAGGAGGAGCCCGACGTCGCGCGGCCGCGCGGCGCGGCCGATCCAGACGCCGTCGACGAGCTCCTCGAGCTCGGCCCGCGTCGGCTCCGCCGTCAGCCCGCCGCCGCGGCGCGCGGGACGCTGATACTCGGGAGCGCGGGTGACCCGCCAGCGGCGGTCGCCGACGGTGAACTCGAGCCGCACCTCGGTCGGGTCCTCGGGCTCGCAGTGGTCGCTGCGGAGCCGCTTGTCACCCGTCTCGTACCGCGGCACGGTGCCGTAGAGGGCGAAGCACACGCCGTCGAGGATGCTCGACTTGCCCGCGCCGGTGCGCCCCGCGATCAGGAAGATGCCGTCGCGCTCGAACGCCTCGAAGTCGACGCTCTGCCGTTCGCGGAACGGCCCGAACCCGGTGAGCTCGAGGTGGTGCAGTCTCACGCGTTCGCCTCCACGCGCCGTCGCTCCTCCAGGAGCTCGGTGACCAGCTCGACCTCGCGCGGCGATGCGCCCTCACCGTCGCGCACGTGCGTGAGGAACGCGTCGACGAGCTCGGTGTCGTTGCGGGCAGCCTGCACGCGCTGCGCGTACGTGCGCGCGTCGGCGGCGGGCACCGCGACGGGCGTGTGACGCACCTCGGCGCAGAACGGGAAGCGGACCAGCAGGCGCCGCATCGGGTCGCGCTGCGGGAGCGCATCGGTGTACTCGGCGCGGATCCAGTCGCCCGTGTGAACGGCGAAGCGCTCGTCGGCGAGCAGCTCGTCGAGGGTGGCCGACAGCGTCGTGAGCCCGCGCGGCACCGGAAGCGGAAGCCACTCGACCGCACCGAGCCCACCGGCGTCGAGCTCGACCAGCCACGACCCCCGCGGCTTGTCGCCCTCGTCGAAGCTGTAGTGCAGCGGCGCGCCGGCGTATCGCACGCGCGGCGACAGCTGCTGGCGGCCGTGGATGTGGCCGAGCGCCATGTAGTCGACGCCGTCGAAGGTGGACAGCGGCACGATGTCGAGGCCGCCCTGCTGGATGTCGCGCTCCAGGTGCGGGGTCGGCTCGACCCCGGCGGCGAAGCAGTGAGCGACCGCGATCGACCGGCCGCCGCGGGCGGCGGCATCCTCGCGCACCAGATCCATCGCGTGCCCGACCACGTCGGCCTGCGTCCGCGCGCCCGGCCAGACGCTGCGCAGCAGCACGGGCTCGAGGTACGGGATGCCGTACACGTGCACGGGTCCATGCTGGTCGGCGAGGGTGACGGGCGTGCCCACCGTCGCGGGGTCGGTGATGACGTGCACGCCCTCGCGCAGCAGGCCGGACTGGAAGCCGAGCCGGGCCGCGGAGTCGTGGTTGCCGCTGGTGACGATCACCGTCGCGCCCGCGTCGGCGATCCCGCGCAGCATGTCGGACAGCAGCGTGTAGGCGCCGGCCGCGGGCGTCGCGGAGTCGAAGACGTCGCCCGCCACGATCACGGCGTCGACCCCGTGGTCGCGCACCTGCGCCACCAGCGTCTCGAGCACGCCGCGGAGCGCATCGAGGGTGGAATGGCCGTGGAACGACCTCCCGATGTGCCAGTCCGAGGTGTGCAGGATGCGCATGCAGCCACGGTACGTTCGAGCCCCGACATCGCCGGCCAGGCAGGCCGAGGAGCCGGCAACCCCTCCTCGCGGGACGCCCCGCGGCGGCAGCGCTAGCCTCGTGGCATGTCCTTGCCCGAGGTCTGCGTCGTGCTGCTGCTGCGACGCGGCCAGGCGGGCATGGAGGTGCTGCTCGGCGAGGATCCCTCCGGCCGCGAAGAGTGCGGGGTCGTGGGCATCGGCGGGCGGCTGGAGCCGGGCGAGAGCGCAGCGGATGCCGCGGTGCGGGCGGTGCGCGAGGCTGTCGGCGTCGTGGTCGCGGCATCCGATCTGCGCCTGGCGGGCGCCGTCGAACGCCACTTCCCGACGCGGCCGGCGTGGTCGGAGCGCTCGAGGGTGTTCGTCTGCAGCCGGTGGCGGGGCGACCCGATCCGGACCGACGGGGTCGCACCACGCTGGTACGGGCTGGACGCGGTGCCGTACCGGCGGATGCGGGACGACGCGTCGCGATGGCTGCCCGGCGTGCTGCACGGCGGCACGGTCGACGCGCGGTTCACGTTCGGCGCCGACCTCGTGACGGTGGTGCTGATGGCGGAGTGAGGCGCCACGGCGCTTCCCGACGCGGGCGGGAGGATGCCGCCTCCCGGCGGTGCGCCGCCCTCGTCGGGTCGCGCCGGACGTATCGTGGAACATGGCGCACCGCACGGACACCGCCCCGCGGTCGACGGTCGTGGCCCTGGTCGGGGCCGACAGCGAAGAGCTGCTCAGCGGACTGGGCGACGTCCCTGCGCTCGTCGCGCTGTCGCTGCGCGAGGCGGAACCCGCCGTCGCCGCCCACCTGGTCGCGTCGGTGTCGATGCCGTACGTCGTGCACGACGCCGATCCCCTCGAGCACGTCGCGTCCGCGTGGGTCGAGCTGTACGAGGAGCGCGCCACGCTCGGGTCGCTCGAGACCGAGGTCGGCGCCCTGCTGGCGCTGTTCGCCTCGGGCGAGGCCGTCATGCCCGACTACTACGTCGTCGCGGGCCCCGAGGCGATCGAGGGCACATGGCGGCATTGGTGGCTGGGCGCGCTGGCCCATCACGCACCGTCGCGGGTGCTGCCGGTCGAGGCCTCGGGCCCCGCGGTGCGGGCTAGGCTGCGCTCGCTCCCGGCGTCTCGGCCGTGGCCGGAGCCGTCGTCGTGGCTGCCTCGGGTGCAGTTCGACATCCCCGACCGGGTGGGCCTGCGCGACCCGTCGGATGCGGCGTGATCCGGTCGTCGGCGAGCGGAATCCTGCCATTGCCGGGGGCGCCGGCAATGTCGGAACCCCCTCCTAGGTTGTGAGTGTCGAACCGATGGAGGACACCATGTTCGCTCTCTACGCCGCCGAGCAGCAGTACCGCCACGACACCTGGACGCGTGAACGCGAGCGCGCCCTGCTGGCCTCGATCCGGGAACGGACGGTCGAGGTCGCGCCGCGCGTGGTGCGCGTCGAACGCCCCGCCGCGCGGACGGCCCCGGCGGGCTGGGCACGGCCGATCGGGCTGCACGACGTCGCCGATAGCACCACCGCCTGCGCGGCGGCGTGACGCACAGGCGTCACGGCGAGCGCGGGTCCGGTGCCACCGGTGCCGGTCCTGCGCTCCGCGCCTGTTCTGCAGCCCGGTCGCGCGCGACGGCATCGCCGAGCATCTGACCACCGCTGCGCAGGAGCGCCCGACGCCACGGAAGCACACCCTCGATCTCGATCTGGATCGAGATCGACAGGATCGTCCGGATCAGCACGATCAGCCCGAGGATCGCAGCGTCCTCGAGCGAGGGCTTCGAGGTGATCGTGCGGATGAGGTCCGCCGCCACCAGGACTTCGAGACCAAGGAGGATCGCGGCGCCGAGCGTCGTGCGCAGCACGGTGAACGCCGCCGTCCCGCCCTCGCGCCGAGCGAGCGTCCGGGCGCCGAGCACCAGCGCGATCACGAATCCGACGATCATGGCGGCGGCGCCGACGGCCTCGAAGCCGACGGCGACGGCGGTGAACACGTCCTCCATGTGCACGCGCTCAGCCTAGGGCCAGGCCCCGCACCTCGCGCGGTGTTCCGCGTGTCCTGCGCGTCGCCGGTCAGGGGCGGTCGGCGTCCCCGGTCGAGATCTGACGCGCGAGCTCCTGGATGTCGCTGTCGGGAAGCTCGACGCCCGCCTGCACCAGGCGCTCCCGCAGCACCTCGACGATCCGCTCGTACGGCTGCGTCGCGACATCCGCCCGCGTCTGGGCGACGATGCCGGTGACCTTCTCGAGCGCCGACGCGTTGTTCTGCGCCATCGCCGGCAGCCGCTGCGCCTGCTCCGTGCCCAGCGCCCCCGGTGTGCGCTGCGCCTCGCTCGCGGTGAGGGTCTCGCGCTCACCGTCGTGGCCGTGGTGATCCGTGCCGTCCTCGACGACCCCCAGGCCGACCGCCTCGTGGCTGGGCTCGGCGGGCGTCGCCGGCGTCGCGCGCTCCTCGGGCTGCGCGGTCTCAGCGCTGCTCGCAGCCTCTGCTGAGCGCTCGTCCTCGGCGCGGTGGTCGTCGCTGGCACGGGTGGCCTGATCGCGTTCCATGGCGGATTCCTCTCGTCCTTCCTCAGCCTCCGGCCCGGGCGCGGCACGCGGAAGCGGGTTGACAAGCGCGAGAGGACGCGATCCTTTCCGTCAGGCGCGGGGGGTCAGGATGCCGCGGCGCCCGGGATGAGCGTCGAACCAGTCGGCGACGTACCAGCACACCGGGATGATCTTGCGGTCGCCGTGCTCCTCCAGCTCCGTCACGGCCCGTTCGACGAGCTCGCCGGCGTAGCCGTGGCCGCGGAACGTGGGGATCGTGTAGGCGCGGGTCATGGCGACCGTCCGGCCGTCGTCGCGGTAGTCCAGGACGCTCACGAGGTCGTCGCCGCGGTGCAGCGTGTAACGCGAGGCATCCGTCTCGTGGGTGAAGCGCAGGTCGGTCACCCGCACAGGGTACGCCCGCCCGCAGACGCCTCGGCGCATCGGATCGGATGTCCCGGCGTTCGCACAGTCAACTCCGTTGACAGCGTGCATGGGGTACACCCACGCGGGACTGAGCAATCTGTCACATTCCGAAACCGTGGAGCCGCGGCATCCGTGCGATTTGACGTTTTCGGACCCAGTCGGTCATAATCGGCCACATGACTGACAACGCGCGTTCTGTGTCCGCCTGGGAGGCGAACAGGACTGCCGGCATGATGATGGCCGGCCGCATTGTCATGTGTTGTCGAATGTGCCACTAGCACGGTGACCCCCGTCGGACTCCTCCTCCGCTTCTGAACTCGGATCGTACGGAGTCCCCCGAAGCACCGGTTTCGTGCGTCGATCACGCGCACCCGGATCCGCTTCGCACACCGCCCAACGTCGGGCACGGGCCAGTACCCAGGCCCATGGCCCCTTTCGCCCCCGACGATCAGGGCCGCAGCACATTCCCACCCGGGCACCGCCACCCGGGTGCATCGCACAAGGACATCATCATGTCGACCACCGCCCTTCTCGACCGTCCCGTCACCGCTCCCGTCCGCCACCTGCGCGCTGTCGACCAGCCCGCTGCGGTGGAGACCGCGCCCGCCCCGCAGGCCTCGCCGGCCGCGCCGTCGGCCACGCGAGCCCTGCCCGCAGGCACCGCACCGCGCGGATTCGCCCTCTACGTCGGCATCGACGAGGCGAAGGCCGCCGCGTCCGGCGTCAGCCTCGGCGTTCTCGTCGACGCCCTGCGTCGCACGATCGCCGACCTCGCCCCCTCCGCCGAGACCTACGCCACGGTCGCGCTCGCGCCGGTCGGCTCGGGCGGCCGCGACGTCGACGTGGTGCGCCTGGCGCTCCACGAGCCGTCGGCCATCGCCCGCACCAAGCAGGAGGAGCCGGAGGAGGAGGATCCCGCCGGCGGCGGCGTGGTCGTCGACATCTCCCGCAAGCGCGTCCTCATCGACGGCGAATCGGCAGCGTTCACCTTCAAGGAGTTCGAGCTGCTCCAGTACCTGGTGCTGCGCGAGGGCCGCACGATCGAGCGCACCGAGCTGGTGACCTCGCTCTGGCAGGGCACCTCCGACGACGACGCCCCGGGCGAGCGCACGATCGACGTGCACGTGCGGCGCCTGCGCGCCAAGCTCGGCCGCTACGAGGACATCGTGCGCACCGTGCGCGGCGTCGGCTACCGGTTCGACCGCCACGCCGACGTGGTCATCCGCTACGGCCACGGCACCCCCTCGCCCGACCGCTTCTGATCCCGCCCCGTCCGGCAGCGATGTCGGAGGCTCCGGCGTAGGGTGGGCGGCATGACCACGTCGCTCTCGCGCACCCCTCGGACGAGGGATGCCGAGCGCTTCACGTCGCGCGCCGCGCCGCCCCGCGATCCGCGGCCCGACCCCGGTCGACCGCTCGAGACCGAGTACCGTCCGCGGCATCCGCTGGATCTGCGCCGCACGGTGCTCAACCAGCGTCGCGGTGCCGGCGACCCGACGATGATGGTGTCGGGCGCCGTGATCTGGCGCGCCAGCCGCACCCCGCAGGGCGTCGCGACCCTCGCCATCCGCGAGACCCATCCGGGCGTCGTCCGCGGTGCCGCGTGGGGACCGGGCGCCGAGTGGGCGCTCGACCAGCTCCCGGCGCTGTGCGGCGCCGACGACGATCCCGACGCCTTCGAGGCGGGGCGGCATCCGCTCATCGCCGACGCGCACCGCCGCAATCCGGGCCTCCGGCTCTCTCGTACCGGGCTCGTGTTCGACGCCCTCGCCGGTGCGGTCTTCGAGCAGAAGGTGACCGGCATGCAGGCATTCGCGGCATGGCGGCGGATCATCACGTGGTGCGGCGAACGCGCACCGGGGCCCACGCCCGCTCCCCTGTTCGCACCGCCGACGATCGACGGCTGGCAGCATGTGCCGTCGTGGGCGTGGCATCGCGCGGGGCTCGAACCGCCGCAGTCCCGATCCGTGGTGCGGGCGGCACGCCGGGGCGACGCCATCGCGCGGGCCGTTCTCGAGGCGCCCGACGGCGAGGCCGTGGACCGGGTGCTCGTGAGCCAGCCCGGCATCGGTCCGTGGACTTCCGCCGAGACCCGCATCCGCGCCCTCGGCGACCCCGACGCCGTGAGCGTCGGCGATTTCCACCTCGCGCACGAGGTCGGCCACGCCCTGACCGGACACCGCGTCGACGACGACGGGATGCTGCAGCTCCTGGCCGCGTGGCCGGGCCAGCGTCAGCGGGTGATCCGGCTGATCGGCCTGAGCGGCGCGCGCGAGCCACGCCGCGGCCCGCGACTGCACCCCGAGGACCACCGCAGCCGCTGAGGGCGTGGGCCGCTGCGCAGGGCCTTGTCGATGTCGGAGGGGGCGACGACACTGGGATGCGCCACGCGGCCGGGCGCGGCATCCATCACCCATCTCAGGAGTTCGACATGCCCAGCCTCAACCCGTATCTGTCCTTCCGGAACCAGGCCCGCGAAGCGATGACCTTCTACCAGAGCGTGTTCGGCGGCGAGCTCGACATCTCGACGTTCGGCCAGTTCGAAGGCATGGTGCAGGACCCCGCCGAGAACGACCTCGTGATGCACGCCCAGCTGACCAGCCCCGACGGATTCGTGCTGATGGGAGCCGACACCCCGTCCGCAATGACGTACGAGAAGCCCGCGGGCATCTCGGTGTCGGTCTCGGGCGACGACGAGGCCTCGTTGGAGGGCTACTGGAACAAGCTCGCCGACGGCGGCTCGATCACGATGCCCTTCGACACGCCGCCGTGGGGCGGCCGTTTCGGCATGCTGACCGACCGGTTCGGCATCGACTGGATGGTCGCGGTCAACGCGCAGCAGCCCTGACGCCCGGACGACAGGGTCCCGGCCGCGCGCCGGGACCCTGCGGCGCGACCCGCGCCCGCGGTGCCGTCTAGGCTCATGACATGACCACGACGCGGAAGGGCTGGACGCGCGGCCACTCGGGCTGGGCGCTGGGTACGGCCCTCATGTTCACGCTCGGGATCGTCTTCGGACTGATCTGGGGCAACGTGGTGCTGGGACTCGTCCTGGCCGCCGCCGTGTCGATCGGCTGGCTGATGGCCTACGAGTCGTGGCGCGGCCGCAACGTGGGCCTCGAGAACCGCGACGACGACGGCGCGCAGCTGTAGCCGCAGCCGCTCGGCGCGGGAGACGGACGTCGTGGGGGCCGCGTGCGCGCGACCGCCCTACCCCTCGCGTCCGGCGCGTCGTATCGTGAGCGCCAGGAGGTGGTCCCCATGCAGGCGAGCGTCGGCGATCGCGTGATCATCCACGGCCGCATCGTCGGGGCGGCGGAACGCGCGGGCGAGGTCATCGAAGTGCGCGGCAGCGAGGAGAACCCGCTGCTGGTCGTCCGCTACGACGACGGACACGAGGCGATCCTCTCTCCCGGCAGCGACTGCGAAGTCCGCCACGTGTCCTGACCCGGCGTCAGCCCAGCAGCTCCGGGCGTGAGGGCGCCTCGCCGAGCACGTGCTCGCCGAGGAAGGCGAACACCGTCTCGTACCAGATCACCGCGTGCTGCGGTTTCAGCACCCAGTGGTTCTCGTCGGGGAAGTACAGGAAGCGGTGCGGCATCCGGCCGTCCTCGTCGGCGTGATGCTCGGCCAGCTCCGACCACAGCCGCAGCCCTTCGCCGATCGGCACGCGATAGTCCTTGTCGCCGTGGACCACGAGGAGCGGGGTGCGGATGTCGTCCACGAAGCGGTGCGGCGAGTGCTCGGCCATCGCCTCCCGCGTGAAGATGCGCTGCCAGTACTCGGAGCTGTCGGTGGTGCCGGCGAACTGGTCGAGCGCCCACAGGCTCGCGTGCGTCACGATCGCCTGGAACCGGTCGGTGTGGCCGGCGACCCAGTTGGCCATGTAGCCGCCGAACGAGCCGCCCATCGCCGCGGTGCGGACCTGGTCGATGTCATCGCGCGCCTCGGCGGCGTCGGTGATCGCGAGCAGGTCGGTGTAGGGCTTGGCTCCCCAGCTGTTCCAGCCGCGGGCGATGAAGTCCAGTCCGTACCCCGTCGACAGGGCGGGGTCGGGCAGCAGCACGGCGTAGCCGCGGGCGACCGCCAGCAGCGGCGCCCAGCGCCAGCTCCAGGCGTTCCAGCTGTTGAGCGGCCCGCCGTGGATCCACAGCAGCAGCGGGGCGGGGCTCTCGGCCGACGCCCCCTCGGGCAGCAGCAGCCAGCCGCGCACGCGTGCGCCGTCGTCCGCGGCCGCCTCGACCTCGGTGATCGTCCCCGGGGCGACGGGCGTCGCCGCCGGCGTCGCGAGCGGCGTCGCCGTGCCGTCGCGCGCGATGCGGACCGGGTGCGGCGGCACCACCCACGACGAGCGCAGCGCCACCAGCCCGCCGTTGGCGCGGTCGACCTCGACGTGCGTGTAGGCGAAGTCGTCGTCGGTGAGGCGCTCGGCAGCACCGCCGTCCAGCGGAAGGCGGAACACCGGCCCGCGGCCGTTCTCGTCGGCCGTCGCGATGACGGCGGCGTCGTCGGCGGCGAAGGTCAGCGATGTCGCCCAGCGGTCCCAGTCGGCGGCGATGCGCCGCGCCCCGCTGCCGTCCAGCGCTGCGACCCACACCTCGTAGTCGGTGGGGGCGGCGGGCGTGCTCTTGACGGTGCGCAGGTAGGCGATGCGGGTGCCGTCGTGACTGACGGCGGGCATCTCGAAGTCGACGTCCACCTCGTCGAAGAGTGTGGTGCGCTCTCCGGTGGCCGTGTCGATCGCCACGATGATCCGGCGTCCCGCGCGCTGCTCGCGACGGTCCAGCGACACGATCAGCGTCGCGCCGTCCGGCGTGAGCGCGGCCTCTGCGTGATCGACGGAACGCCCCGGCTTCGGCGTGAGATCGCGCGGGCGCGGCAGGGTCGCCGGATAGGGCTTCTCGCCGGAGTCGGATGCCGCCGGCTCGCCGCCGTCCGCGGAGGCGACGGCATCCGATTCCGCGGCTTCCTCGACCGCGGCGGCGATCGTGTCCTGCAGGCCGTCGACGTCGATCGCGAACAGGTGCGGCGCGGCCGGCCCGAGGTCGTGGTCCCAGAAACGCACCGGGTAGGTCTCGTGGAGGATCGCCGACACCTTCTTCTCCTTGCGCTTCGCGCGCAGCGCCGCCTCGCTCTCGAGCGTGTCGGCACCGGGGAGGAGGGATGCCGCGATCACGACGCGGTCGGACCCCTCGGCGGTCGCGGCGATGCCGTCGGCGCCACCGGCCAGACGCGTCACCGGCCGGGCCTCGCCGCCCGCCGCGGGGAGCAGCCACAGCTGGCCCGACTCGTCGTCGGCGTCGCCCTCGGAATCGGGCCGAGCGGACACGAACAGGATGTCGCCGCTCGCGGTGAACGCGGCGCCCGCCTCGCCCTTCGCCGACCGCGTCAGCCGGCGCGGGACCCCGCCGCCGTCCGCCGGCACGGCCCACAGCGCACGCTCGTAGCCGGTGCCGTCCTTCTTGAGCGCGGCCACCGTGAGCACGGCGGTCTTCCCATCGGGCGAGAGCGCGAGCGCCTCCACCCGGGGAAGCGCGATGTAGTCGGCCAGCGAATCGAAGGGGGTGGAGCCTGAGGGGGTCGCCATGGCTCCACGCTAACCGAACCGTCGCGGCGGAACGGCCCTCCACCCGTTGCGCGCGCGCTTCGGACTTGCACATGATGGGGACAGGACCACTGCGGCGAGAGGAACGGGGACGTGAGGATCGCGGTCGCCGGAGGCACGGGTGTCGTCGGAAGCCGCACCGTGAGCGCGGTGCGCGCAGCAGGGCACGATGCGATCGTGCTCAGTCGCAGCACGGGCGTGGACCTCACCACCGGACAGGGTCTGGACGCCGCGCTCGAGGGCATCGACGCGGTGGTCGACACGGCCAACATCTCCACACTGTCCGCCGAGACCGCGACGCGGTTCTTCCAGACCGCCACCGGCAACCTGGTCGCCGCCGCCGCGCGCGCAGCGGTGCCGCACGTCGTGCTGCTGTCGATCGTGGGGATCGACCGGATGCCGCACGACTATTACGCCGGCAAGCTCGCCCAGGAGCATGTCGTCGAGTCCGGCCCGGTGCCGTGGACGATCCTTCGGGCGACGCAGTTCCACGAGTTCTCAGCGCAGCTGTTCGACCGCGCGAAGCTCGGACCGCTGCACGTCGCCCCCCGCGCGCGGGTGCAGCCGGTGGCCGCCCGTGAGGTGGGCGAGCATCTGGCCTCGCTGGCGGCCGCGGCCCCACAGGGTCGCGCGGCGGATCTGGCCGGCCCCCGCGAGGAGCACCTCGACGAGATGGTCAAGGCCTACGCGCGGCGCACCGGCCACGGCGGCTGGATCCCGTCGGTGAGCCTGCCCGGCCCTCAGATGAAGGCCATGCGTGCGGGCCTCGCCCTTCCGGGCGTGCGCGCCGTGCGCGGCCACCAGACCTTCGCCGAGTGGCTCGACGGCATCGGCTGACGCGGACCTCTCCCCTCGCGCTCGTGGGGCGCGACGGCGTACGCGGTCGCGTCCAGGAATACGCTGGGCGGCGTCTGCGCAGACATGCACCGGGAGGGACCGTGAGACTGGCCATCGCCGGGGGTACCGGCATGACCGGCGCGCACATCGCCGCCGTCGCGCACGAGCGCGGCCACGAGCCGGTCGCCTTGTCTCGGCGTACTGGCGTCGAACTGCTGAGCGGGGCCGGGCTCGCGGGGGCGCTCGATGGGGCCGATGCCGTGATCGACGTCACGAATGTGACCACCGCGCGGCCGGATGTGTCGGTGATGTTCTTCGCGGGCGTCACCAAGAGCCTCCTGACGGCCGGGCGCGCCGCCCGAGTGCCGCACCACCTCGTGCTCACGATCGTCGGGGCAGATGCCGCTCCCGACGGCTACTACGCCGGAAAACTCGTCCAGGAGCGCCTCGTGGAGTACGGCGACGTGCCGTGGACGATCCTTCGCACGACCCAGTTCCACGAGTACGCGGCGATGGTGTTCCATCGCGCCCGCGCCGGCGCCCACGTCGCGCCGCGAGGGCTCGTGCAGCCGATCGCCGCCCGCGAAGTCGCCGAACATCTCGTCGACCTCGCCGAGCGCGGCCCCGTCGGGCGCGCGGCCGATCTGGGCGGACCGCAGGCGGAGAGCCTTGCCGACATGGTGCGCCGTTATGCGCACGCGATCGGCTACCGCGGGCCGGTCCCGGCGGTGAACTCCCCCGGCGGCCTGGGCCGCGCGTTCCGCTCGGGCGCGCTGATGCCCGGACCCGACGCGCTTCGCGGCCGTCAGACGTTCGCCGAATGGCTGGACGCGCTGCCCGACGCATGAGCGCGGATGCCGCTCGCGGGCGTGGCCGCCGGGCGCGGCATCCTGCTACATCTCCTCGTGGGTGAGCGGGTCGCCGCCCCACAGCCGTCCGCGCTCGAGCGCGCTGATCGCGGCGACCTGGTCTGCCGTGAGGGTGAAGCCGAACACGTCGGCGTTCTCGCGCTGACGCGCGGGGTCGGTCGACTTCGGGATGGGGGTGCTGCCCAGCTGCGTATGCCACCGCAGCACGACCTGCGTCGGCGTGACGTCGTGGACCACGGCGAGCTCGTTGAGGATGCGCTCCGTCAGCAGCTCGCTGCGACGGGCCAGCGGGCTCCAGCTCTCGGTGCGGATGCCGTGGGCCTCGTGGAAGGCGCGCAGCGACGCCTGCGGGAAGTACGGGTGGAGCTCGACCTGGTTGACCGCAGGGACGACACCGGTCTGCTCGACGAGCTCGGCCAGCATGTCCTCGGTGAAGTTCGAGACGCCGATCGAGCGGACCAGTCCCCGCTCGCGCGCCTCGATCATGCCCCGCCAGGTGTCGAGGTACTTGCCGACGCTCGGGTTCGGCCAGTGGATCAGCTGCAGGTCGATGCGGTCCACGCCCAGCAGGTCGAGCGAGCCCTTGATGCTGTCGATCGCCTCCTGCCTGCCGTGGTGGCGACCCGGGACCTTCGACGCGACGAGCAGCTGCTCGCGCTCCACGCCGCTGCGCCGCACGGCTTCGCCGACCTCGCGCTCGTTCTCGTAGTTGACCGCGGTGTCGAGGAGGCGGTAGCCCGAGTCGATCGCCGCGACGATCGCCTCGATCCCCTCCTCGCCGCGCAGGTTGTAGGTGCCGAGGCCGAGCTCGGGGAACCAGGTGCCGTCGTTCAGGGTCACGGTGGGGATCGCGCTCATGGCTCCATCCTGGCGCGTGCGGCGCGGTCGCGCAGGGCCGTCAGCCCTCCCAGCGCTCCCGCACCCACTCCAGCGTCACGACGGCCTGGTCGCGCTGGAACCCGCGCAGCGTCGGCATGTTCGGCGGCGAGGGCCGGAGCGACGAGCCCAGGAACATCCCGGCGAAGCCGGTGAGCACGTCGGTCGCCGCCGCGGCGGGCATGCCCGCGAAGACCGGATGCCGCGAGATCATGCGCTCCACGTCCGCGTCGGGGTCGTAGTACCGCACGTTGATGAGGAGGCTGAGCGCGTCGAACCACCCGGCGCCGCGAGCCGCCCACGGCCAGTCCACCAGCACGACCGACCCGTCGGGGCGCAGCAGGATGTTGTCGGCGCGGGTGTCGTAGTGCACGAGTCGGTCGCCCCGGGCCGCCGTCGCGCCGCGGGTCGCGGCATCCGTCAGCTCGTCCCGGTGCTCGCGCACCCACGCGTCGATCCCGCGCGGCAGCGGCGGCAGGGTGTCGAGGTCGATGCGGCGCCACTCGTCGGCGTCGCCGGCCAGCGCGTCCTCGATCGCGCCCAGCGGAGCGTCGGCCGGCAGCGCGACGGACGCCACCTGATGCAGCGCGTCGAACACCGCCCGCAGCTCGTCGGCCTTCCAGGGAGTGGACGGATGCCGCGCCTCGACGTCCTCGAGCACGAGGGCGACCCAGTCCTCGTGCTCCACGAAGCCGATGAGCGCGGGCGCGGGGATTCCCTCGGGCAGCGCACGCGTGATCGCGGCCTCGGCGCGGTGGATGCCCGGCGTCTCGGCGTTCACCGACAGCCCTGCGCTCTTGACGAAGGCGCGGCGGCCCGACGCCGTGACGACGCGGTCGGCGGAGCCGGGCGAGAAGCCGCCGGACTGCGACCGCGCCTCGACGACCGGCTCACCCAGCACGTCCTCGATCCCGGCGCGCAGCGCCGCCGGGATCTGCTCCCACTGCACGCGGCTCATGCGCTCACCGGCACCGAGCCGGGCGGAGCCCCGACGAGCGCCTCGGCGGCACGGGCGGTGCGCAGCGCGAACCGCGTGGTGTCGGTGCCGCGCGCGAGCGACTGGGCGTTGAGGCCGTCGATCATGCCGATGAGCTCCCACGCCACCTCTCCGGGTTCGGAGGTCGAGAAGGCGCCGGTGCGGCATCCCTCTGTGACGATGCCCTCCACGAGGGTCTGCCAGCGCTCCATCTGTGCGCGCACGGCGAGCGCCAGCGCGTCGTTGCGCCGCGCCATCGCCCACCCCTCGACCCACACCACGGTGAGCTCCTCGCGCTCGCCGTCCATCAGGGTGTCGATGAGCGCACCCAGCCGTGCGGCGGGATCGGCGACGGCGCCGACGACCCGTTCGACGTCGCGCACCTCCTCCTCCACGAGGTCGCCGTAGATGCGTGCGACCAGGTCGTCCATCGACGGCTGGTAGTGCGCGACGAGCCCGGATGCGACCCCGGCCCGCTCGGCGACCGCCCGCAGCGTCAGCGCGCTGAGGCCCTGCTCGCGCGCGATGGCGGTCGCCGCGGCGACGATCTCGGCGGCGCGCTCGGCGGGAGGCTTGCGGGTTCGCGGCCGGGACGATGTGCTTGACATGGTCTCGCCAGCATAGATATGTTCTCTATTGATCGCTAGATCAATTAATGATCGGCGACGACGAATCGACGCGAAGGGGCTGACGATGGCCTGGAGGATGCCGCACGAGGGAGACCCGCACGAGCGCACGTGGATGGCGTTCCCGAACGAGGGCCCCACGCTAGGCGGCGACCCCGTCGACCAGGAGCGGTTCTACGAGGCCTGGAGCGCCGTCGCGAATGCCGTCGCCGCGTTCGAGCCGGTCACGATGCTCGTCGACCCGTCCAAGGCCGACCGCGCACGGCGCATGCTCGACTCCGCCATCGAGCTGGTCGAGACGCCGGTCGACGAGTTCTGGTTCCGCGACCACGGCCCGACGTTCGTGATCGACGACGAGCGCCCGGGCGCGCTCGGCGCAGTCGACTGGATCTTCAACGGCTGGGGCGCCCCCGAATGGGCGTCGTGGGAGAAGGCCGCCGCGCACGCCCGCTTCACGGCGGGCCTCGTCGGCGCCGACGTCGTCAGCTCGCTGCTGGTCAACGAGGGCGGCGGCATCCATGTCGACGGCGAGGGCACCGTCCTTGTCACCGAGACCGTGCAGCTCGACCCGCGCCGCAACCGGTTCGCCGACAAGGCGCGCGTGGAGGCCGAGCTCGCGCGCACGATCGGGGCGACGAAGGTCGTGTGGCTCCCCCGCGGCCTCACCCGCGACTACGACGAGTTCGGCACCAACGGCCACGTCGACATCGTCGCGACGATCCCGACGCCGGGCCGCGTGCTGCTGCACGCCCAGCAGGACCCCGAGCACCCCGACTTCGAGGTCTCGCGCGACCTGCGCGCGTTCCTCGCCGAGCAGACGGATGCCGCCGGCCGCGCGTTCGAGATCATCGACCTGCCCGCGCCGGAGATCCTCCGCGATCACGAGGGCTTCGTCGACTACAGCTACGTCAACCACCTCGTCGTCAACGGCGGCGTCATCGCCTGCGGCTTCGGCGAGGAGCGCGCCGATGCACGGGCCCGCGACATCCTGGAGGCCGCCTACCCCGGGCGCCGCGCCGTGACCGTCGACGCCCGCCAGATCTTCGCAGGCGGCGGCGGCATCCACTGCATCACGCAGCAGCAGCCGGCGGTGGCGCGATGACCCGCTTCCCCGTCGTCGAGAAGACGATCGCCGAGCTCCGCTCCGCGCTCGAGTCCGGCGAGGTCACGAGCGTCGAACTCGTGGACGCGTACCTCGCCCGCATCGACGCGTACGATGCGCCGGGCACGGCCACCGCGCTCAACGCGGTGATCGTGCGCAACCCCGAGGCGCGGGCCGAGGCGGCGGCATCCGATCTCCGTCGCGCCGACGGCCGGGCTCTCGGGCCGCTGGACGGCATCCCGTACACCGCCAAGGACTCGTTCATGGCGAAGGGGCTCACCGTCGCGGCGGGATCGCCCGCGTTCGCCGACCTCGTCGCGCAGCGCGATGCGTTCTCGATCCAGCGGCTGCGCGAGGCCGGCGCGGTGCTGATCGGCCTCACCAACATGCCGCCGATGGCCAACGGCGGCATGCAGCGCGGCGTCTACGGCCGCGCCGAGAGCCCCTACAACGCCGCGTACCTGACGTCGGCGTTCGGCTCCGGCTCATCCAACGGGTCGGGCACCGCGACGGCGGCCAGCTTCGCCGCGTTCGGGCTCGGCGAAGAGACGTGGTCGAGCGGCCGCGCGCCCGCGTCCAACAACGCGCTGTGCGCCTACACCCCGTCGCGCGGCGTCATCTCGGTGCGCGGCAACTGGCCGCTGGTGCCCACGATGGACGTCGTGGTGCCGCACACCCGCACGATGGCCGACCTCCTCGAGATCCTCGACGTGATGGTCGCCGACGACCCCGAGACGCGCGGAGACTTCTGGCGCGCGCAGCCGTGGATCCGGATCCCGGATGCCTCCGCCACGCGGCCCGCCTCATACCCGTCGCTCGCCTCGCGCGACGCCGACACCGCCCGCGCGACGCTCGCCGGCCGCCGGTTCGGCGTGCCCCGCATGTACATCGGCGCGGACCCCGACGCCGGCACGAACCCGGACGGCGGCATCGGCGGCCCGACCGGCACACGCGTGGAGACGCGGCCGTCGGTGCTCGCGCTGTGGGAGCAGGCGCGCCGCGATCTGGTGACCGCCGGCGCCGAGGTCGTCGAGGTCGACTTCCCCGTCGTCACGAACTACGAAGGCGACCGGCCCGGCGCGCCGACCATCAAGACCCGCGGGCTCGTGACGGAGGCGTTCCTGCAGCGCGAGATCGTCGACCTCTCGGCGTGGGCGTGGGACGACTTCCTGCGCGCCAACGGCGACCCGGCGCTGGACCGTCTCGACGTCGTCGACGGCGCCGCGATCTTCCCGCACCCCGAGGGGGCGCTGCCCGACCGCTACACAGGCTTCGACGACGACATCGCGACCTACCCCGCGCAGGTGCGCGAGCACCCGTACGCGTCGTTCGCCGACATCCCCGAGATCGGGACCGGCGTCCGCGGGCTGGAAGAGACCCGGCGCGCCGACCTGGAGGACTGGATGGCGGCCCTCGGCCTGGACGCCGTGCTCTTCCCGGCGGTCGCCGACGTCGGCCCGGCCGACATGGACGTGAACGAGGCGTCCGCCGATCTCGGCTGGCGCAACGGCGTCTGGGTCGCCAACGGCAACCTCGCGATCCGCCACCTCGGGATCCCCACGGTCACCGTGCCGATGGGCACGATGGCCGACATCGGGATGCCGGCGGGCCTGACGATCGCCGGCCGCGCCTACGCCGACGCGGACCTGCTGGCGTGGGCCGCGGCGTTCGAGGCCCTGCGCGCACGCCGCACGACGCCGCCGCGCACGCCCGAGCTCGACTGACGCCCGCGCTTCGTCTCGCTGCGCTCGCTCAGCGACCGAGACCCCGCAAACGCCCTCGGACGCTGAGCGAGGGAGCGCAGCGACCGAGACGAAGCGCACCCCGCACGACCGCGCCCGCGCAGCGACCGAGACCCCGCAAACGCCCTCGGTCGCTGAGCGAGGGAGCGCAGCGACCGAGACGAAGCGCACCCCGCACGACCGCGCCCGCTACCGTCGAGCGTGAGCCACCTACCCCGACCCGAGGAGAGCAATGGAGCTTCGCACCACCGCGCCGACCGCCGGCGACCCCGCCGCGCGCGGCGCTGAGCTGGGAACGACGTTCGCGTCGCAGTACCGCCGCAACGTGGAGCTGTACCTCGCGCATTTCGCCGAGCTCGGCATCCCGTCGCACGAGGTGCGGGAGATCGCCGCGCGCAGCCGGGACGCGCTGGCCGAATGGGCGCCCACGCTCGCGATCGAGGCGGACGCGACCGCAGCGACGGCCGGCATCGACCCGGTGGACCTCGCGGCCGTCGGCGCCCGCACCGAGGTGCTCGCGGCCGCGCCGCCGCGCGGCGAAGGCGAATGCTCGACCGCCGTGCACGTCGGGCCCGGCGTGCCCGCCGAGTCCATCCAGACGTGGGACTGGCACGACTTCCTCGTTCCCGAGGGGCTGCTCGTCTCATACACCTCGGACGCGGGCCTGGACGTCAGGATGTTCACCGAGTTCGGCACGGCGGCCAAGATCGGCGTCAACAGTGCGGGCCTCGGCGTGCACTTCAACATCCTGTCGCACCGCACCGACTCGAATGCCGGCGGGGTCCCGGTGCACGCCATCGCGCGCCGGATCCTCGACGAGGCACGGACCGTCGAGGACGCGCACCGCATCGCGGAGAGCGCGACGGTGAGCGCGTCGACGGTGTTCACCGTGTTCACGACGGATGCCACCGGCTCCCGCGCGGCCTCCATCGAGGTCTCCCCCGCCGGCGTCGCGGTGGTCTCCCCCGGAGCCGACGGCTGGCTGCTGCACACGAACCACTTCCTCGACCCCGAGCTGGCGGAGGGCGACATCATGCCCGCCGATTCCACCACCGCCGAACGCCTCGCCCACCTCGAGGCGGTACGCGGCGGACTCGCCGGACTCGGGCCGACGGCTCGCGCAGCGGCCGCGTGCGGCGGAGCCGGTGCGGCGGCGGAGATCTGCCTCACCCCCGATCCGGACCTCCCCCGCATCGACCAGTGGGCGACGCTGCTGACGGTCGCCGTCGACACCGCGGGATTCGCGCTCGACGTGTTCCCCGGCCGTCCCGACGAGGCCGCCATCGCGGGGCTCACGCGCTTCTGACGACCGCCCGGCGGGCGGACGAGGGGGACGGATGCCGCGGCATCCGTCCCCCTCGCTCTTGTCGCCGCCCGTGGTCACCGAACGGCCGCGCGGATGCTCATCGCGCCGCGGGCGTCCGCAGCAGCGCCGACGCCGCCAGCGCGCCGACCGCGGCGACGATCGCGGCGCCGAGGAAGCCGCCGCCATAAGCGACCTCGCCCGCCGGCTGCGGGAGCGCGGCCACGACGGCGGTCAGCGCCGCGAGGCCGAGCGCCGAGCCGATCTGGTAGCTCGTGTTGACCAGACCCGACGCGACTCCGGCATCCTCCGGCGGCGCCGACGAGATCGCCGCGCTCAGCGACGGGACGAACGCGAGCGCCATGCCCGCCGCGGCGACCAGCGACGCCGGCAGCACCGCAAGCACGTAGGAGCCGTCGGCGCCCCCGAAGGCCAGCCAGACGAGCCCGGCGGTCAGCAGCACGAAGCCCCACCCGACCATGGCGCGGGTGCCGAACCGCGCGGCCAGTCGCGGCGAGACGGCAGTCATGCCGACGACGATGAGCGCGGTCATCGGCAGCAGCGCCAGCCCCGCCAGGAACGGGGTCGCCCCGAGCACGTTCTGCAGGTGCAGGTTGAGGAAGTACCACATCGACACCCACGCCGCCCCGAGGAGCAGCTGCGCGAGGTTCGCCCCTGCCAGCAGCGGACGGCGCAGCAGCGAGGGCTGCAGCAGCGGCTCGCGCACGCGACGCTCGATCACCGCGAACGCGACCAGGAGGAGCACGCCGCCGAGGAGCGGCACGAGCGTCGCCGCGCTCAGCCAGCCCGCCTCGGGCGCGCGCACGATCGCGAACACCAATGCGGCGAGGCCGAGCGTCGAGGTCAGCGCCCCGGCGACGTCGATCCGCGGCCGGCGTCCGACGCGGCCCGCCTTGGGCGCGGCGGGCAGGGCGACGGGGGTGAGCAGCACCACCGCGAGGGCGATCGGCACCGACACGTAGAACACCCAGGGCCAGCCCGCGTACTGCGTCAGCACGCCGCCGAGGAAGACGCCCACCGAACCGCCGATGGGGGCCGCGGCGCCGTACACGGCGAAGGCCCGCGGCAGGTCCGCCGTGCCGCCGAACAGCGTCATCAGCAGCGCCAGCGCGGCGGGCGCGATGAGCGCGGCGCCGGCGCCCTGCACGGCACGCCCCACGATCTCGGTGGCGACGTCGCCGGCGGCGCCTGCGACGATCGATCCGGCCAGGAGCACCAGCCAGCCGGTGATGAAGACGCGGCGTGCGCCGAACACGTCGGCGAGGCGCCCGCCCAGCAGCAGCAGTCCGCCGAAGGCGACCACATAGGCGTTGAACACCCACGACAGCGTCTCGGGCGTGAAGCCCAGGGCTTGCTGGATGTCGGGGAGGGCCACGCCGATGATCGACGTGTCCATGATCACGACGAACTGCGCCGCGGCGATCAGGGCGAGGCCCCACCACCGTCGGCGCACGGCCGGGGTGGGGCGGGTCAGGGTGCTCATCGGCGTTCTCCTCCGTTCGAGATACCCCCTATGGGTATGCCTGCTGGAAGGCAACGGTGATACCCCTCCAGGGTATTCCCAGGTTTCGGCAGGCCGACGGACTCACCGCAGGCTGGAGCGGAGATCCTCTCCGGCCTCGCCGACGGCGGCGGCTCCGGCTGCGGCTGCGGCTGCGGCTGCGGCTGCGGCTGCGGCTGCGGCTGCGGCTGCGGCATCCTCGCTCGACGCGTCCTCGAGCGGCTCTGGCGGCGCTGCCGCGGCGTACGCGTCCGACAGCTCGCGGTACGGCTTGGACACGAATGCGAGCAGCACGACGAGCAGCAGCACCAGGCTCGCGCCGACGAACGCCAGCGCGATGCCGCGGGCCTCGCCCTCGCCGAGCAGCCAGCCGAACGCATCCTGCCCCTGCGGCGACTGCATGAACGGGATGAGCCAGAACTGCGCGATCGGCCCGATGAGGAACGCCGACACGGGAGCGGCGGCCGACTCGACGCTCGCGGCGAACCCGAATACGCGCCCCTGCTTCTCGAACGGCACGACGCGCTGCACGATGGTCTGCTCCGACGCCTCGGCGATCGGCATCAGCGCCATGAAGACGAGGATGCCGAGACCGTACAGCCACCACCACTCGCGGATCGCGAAGGTCATCCCCAGCAGCGCGATGCCGATGTTCACCAGCAGCATGGTGCGCACGGGGTTCTTGCCGAGGCCGAACTTCGCCACCAGCGCGCCGCCGATGATGAAGCCGAAGCTCGTCACCCCCAGCACGATGCCCCACATCTCGACGGAGAAGAGCGTCAGCCCGTACGGATCCATCAGCGCCATGAAGACGCCGCCGACGAGGTTGTTGAACGTCGAGAACAGGATCAGCGCGAGAAGACCGGGCACCGCCATGACGGCGGGGATCACGCCACGGAAGCCGAAGCCCTTCGGCGCATCGCCCTCCACGTGGGCCACACCGCGCTCGGGGATGGGCACGAACAGCAGGTGCACCAGCGCGACGGCGGTGGCGGCGATGGCGATCGCCGTCGTCCATCCCATGCCCAGGAGGCCGATCGACAGCCCCGAGAACACGCTCGTGACCATGAAGGCGATGCCCTGCACGGCGCCGACGAGGCCGTTGGCGCGATCGCGGCGCTCGGCGGGCACGAGGAGGGTCACCGTCGTCGACAGCGCGATGTTGCGGAGGTTCTCGACGACGCCGCCGGCGAGGATGACGCCCGCGAAGACCCAGAACCAGGGTCCACCCCAGTCCAGCAGCACGCTCTCGGGGAACGCGAGGAACATCGCGCCGGCGATCAGGTAGGCGGCGAGGGTCACGATGCTCGACAGCAGCATGACCGCCTTCTTCTTCATGTGATCGACGATCACGCCGAAGACCACGCCGAAGACGGCGACCAGCAGCATGTACGACCCGCCGATGATCGCGGTGGCCAGCACCGACTGGGTCTCGAGGTACACCCAGAAGGTGAGGCCGAACCACAGGTAGCTGGTCGTGACGTTCGCCACGGCGGTGTTGACGAGGACCTGGTGGAAGGCGCGCACCGTCGCGGGCCCCTGGTGCGGGTTCTCGGATCCGGCGACCTCCACGGGGGTCGGCTGGCTCATGGGACTGTCCTCCGGCGTGTTCGCGGTCGAGGGCGGACGGGCGAGGGCCTAAGCTGAATGTGGACACCGTTCACATTCGATGTTCACACCGTACACACCTGAGCGGGGCGGCGCAATGACTTCACCGGTGCGCACCTATCACCACGGCGACCTGCGGCACGCCCTCATCGCCGAGGGACTGCAGCTCGCCCGCAGCGGCGGCCCGTCCGCGGTGACGCTCCGGGAGGCCACCCGTGCGGTCGGGGTCTCGCCCAACGCCGCCTACCGCCACTTCGCCGACCGCGACGCGCTGGTGCGGGCCGTCGCCCGCGAGGCGCAGCTCGCGCTCGCGGGCGCGATCGCCGCGCGCGTCGACGAGACCCCGGGCGAGCTCTCCCCCGCCGATGCCGCTGTCGAACGCCTGCGCCGCGTGGGCCTGGCGTACATCGCCTTCGCCCGCGCCGAGCGCGGGTGGTTCGAGACCGCCTTCTTCACGCAGGACACCCACGCGAACGGGGGGATCGTCACGCTCGACGACGAGATCGTCGCTCCGTTCCGGCTGCTCATGGACACGCTCGACGCCATGGTGGATGCCGGGGCCCTCGCCGCCGAACGCCGGCCGTACGCCGAATGGGCGTGCTGGTCGGCCGTCCACGGGTTCGCCGACATCGCGGTGCACGGCCCGGTGCGGTGGCAGCCGGCATCCGTCATCGACGCCCTCGCCGCCGCCGTCGTGGAATCGGCGATCACCGGCGTGCGCGGCGCACCGGCGCCCGCCCCCGCCGGCACCGTCGCCTAGGCGCTTGCGCGACGGGCGGCCGGGGCGCAGACTCCCGTCCGAGGGGGTGGGCACATGACAGGTTCGGGGACCGCCGACGATCCGTGGCGGCTGACCACGGCGCCGGGCACCAGCGAGTACACGATGCACCGCGATGAGACGGCCGATCCGCCGGCACTGGTGTGCCAGGTCGGCACGACGACGCTGCGCTACCACTTGAGCGCCGTCGACGACCTCGCCGCGTGGCTGCGCGAGCAGGGCGACTGGGTGCCGCTGGGTGCCGCCGACGAGCAGAAGCCCGCGGCCGAGGGCACCGTCGAGGCGTGGGCACGGGATGTCGGCAACCCCGTGGGCGGCTGGTACGGCCTGCGCAAGGGCTACCGGGGGCGTTTCGGCATGTACCTGCCGCCGCTCCTGGAGGAGCTGGGACTGGCCGAGCTCACCCACGAGAAGCGCAACAACAGCATGCGCGCAGTCTGAGCGGACACCGCCGGCGGCCACGGGACTCCTAGACTTTCGCCATGCCGCCCACGCCGGAGCCGACGACGACCGCGCGCCTGCCCCTCGTGAAGCGCGGGCTGTGGTGGGCGGGCGACTACGTCTACGCCGCGCGGCGGCAGCTCGCGGTCTTCTCGTTCCCGTGGGCGATCGGGCGCCCTCGCCCCCTTCCACGCAGCTGGCGCAGCGGCGATCCCGCACTGCCCGAGGTGTACCTCGTGCCCGGCGTGTACGAGCATTGGACGTTCCTGCGGCCGCTGGGCGATGCGCTCGCGGCGGCCGGGCACCGCGTCTGCGTGGTCCACGGCCTGGGGGTGAACCGCCGGACGATCCCCTCCACCGCGGATCGCCTCGGCGAGCTGCTGGCGCGGACCCCGGCCCCCGCCGCCGGGCGCGTGCTCGTGGCGCACAGCAAGGGCGGGCTCATCGGCAAGCACCTGCTCGTCTCGTCGGGGGCGGCCGCGCGCGCCGTCGCCGAGGCGGCCGCCGGGGGTGACCCCGCCGACGGCGCGGCCAGCGCGGCCGACGACGGGCAGCCGCTGGGCGTCATCGGCCTCGTCGCCGTCGCGACGCCGTTCGGCGGCTCGCGGCTCGCGCGCCTGTTCGTCGTGCCGAGCATCCGCGCCTTCCGCCCGCAGGACGAGACGATCCTCACCCTCGGACGCGAGACGTCGGTCAACGGACGGATCGTGTCGGTCTTCGGCCCCTGGGATCCCCACATCCCCGAGGGCAGCGCCCTGGACGGGGCGACGAACATCGCGGTGCCGACGTCGGGGCACTTCCGGGTGCTCGGCGCCCGTTCGACACAGCGCGCCGTGCTCGACGGCATCACGGTGCTCACCGGAGCGGCTGCCGCAGCGGGGTAGCTCCTGGTCAGGCGGTGGGCCGGTGGGGCCACCAGTCCGGCAGCAGCGCGAGATACACGCGCAGGAAGTCCGCGACCCGCGGTGACGGATGCCGCAGCCACCCGTCGATCATCCCCACCGTGCCGTCCGCCAGGAACCGCGCGGCGGCATCCGACACGCGCGCGGCGGAGACGCCGTCGACCACGATCGGGACCTCGACGCGACCGCGCTCCAGGAGCGTCTCGGTCGTACCGCGGAAGTGGCGGCTGAGCATCGCGTGCAGCACTCCCCCGCCGTCCGCGAGCTCCCGTCGGTAGATGGCGACGTGCCGCAGGATGTGGTGGAGCACGCGCTCGGTGACGGTCGCGAGCGCGGCGGCGGCATCCGCTCGGTCCTTCATGAGCTCGTCGCGCAGGACGTCCAGCTCCGCGGTGAGCGCGGCCTCGACGAGCGCCTCGGGCGAATCGGCGTGCTCGTAGAACGTCGAGCGGTGCACGCCGGCCGCGTCGGCGATCTGCGTGACCGTCAGATCCGAGATCGGCCGGTCGGCGGCGAGCGCGAGCACGGCGGCGTACAGACGGTCGCGACTGCGCTGCTTGCGGGGGTCCATCCCACCTCCGGGAATCTTTTCGACAGGTGTAGGTTAACTCATACATAACCGACAAATGTCGGAGAAGTGATCGGCGCCACGCGATGACGCCACCAACGGAGGTAATCATGGCTACGTACGATGTCGCGGAGCGTTCCGCCATCGTCACCGGCGCAGGATCCGGCATCGGCCGGGCGGTCGCCCTCACCCTGGCCGCCAACGGCGCCGCAGTGCTCGTCGCCGACGTGCGACAGGAGGCCGCCGACGCGGTCGCCGCCGAGATCACCGGCGCGGGCGGCACAGCCGTCGCGTTCGTCGGCGACGTGTCCGACCCGGCGGTCGGACAGGCGGCCGTCGACGCCGCCGAAGCCCTCGCGCCCCTGCGGATCGCGGTCAACAACGCCGGCATCGGCGGCGCGGCCGCCCCTATCGGCGAGTACCCGATCGACTCGTGGCAGAAGGTCATCGACATCAACCTGAACGCGGTGTTCTACGGCACGCGCGCGCAGGCGCCGGCCATCGCGCGCAACGGCGGGGGCGCGATCGTGAACATCTCGTCGGTGCTCGGCTCGGTCGGCATCCCGATGTCGTCCGCCTACGTCACCGCCAAGCACGGCGTGGTCGGCCTCACCAAGAACGCGGCCCTCGAGTACGGCGCGCAGGGCGTCCGCGTGAACGCGGTCGGCCCCGGCTTCATCCACACGCCACTGGTCGACGCGAACCTCGACGCCGACGCGCAGACGGCCCTCGCCGGCAAGCACGCGCTCGGCCGCCTCGGCGACCCGCAGGAGGTCGCGAACCTCGTGGCGTTCCTCGCCTCGGATGCCGCCACCTTCGTCAGCGGCAGCTACCACCTCGTCGACGGCGGCTACGCGGCGCAGTAGCATCCGTCCCCGGACCAGCGGCCCGCGTGCACCCGAAGCACGCGGGCCGCTTCCCGTCCCGCGGCGCGTCTACAGCCGCGGCGGGGACCAGACGAGCGTGTGACCGGTGGCGGTGAATGCCTCGTTGCCGGCGAGCTTTCCGGACGTCGTCGAAGCGTGCACGAAGCCGAGCGCCTCGTAGAAGTCGCGCGCGGCGTTCCCGTCGAGCACCTCGAGCTCCACCGGTCCGCCGGAGCGCGCGACGAACTGCTCGACGAGCGCGCGGCCGACGCCGCGTCGGTACAGGTCCGGGTCGACGTAGATCCAGGTGATCTCGCCGCCCTCCTCCGACGCCGAGCCGGCGATGAATCCGGCGACGGCGCCGTCGACCTCGGCGACCCACACCTCGTCGTCGAAGAGCCCCTCGTTCTCGTAGGTGTCGGCGAGGTCGAGGTACGCGTCGAGCAGGCCCGCGCCCCGCAGTTCGTCGAGGCGGGCGGCGTCGTGGATGCGGCAGATGTCGTCCCAGTCGCGGGACTCGTAGGGACGGATGCCGACGGTCATGGTGTCTCCTCGTGCACCGACGCGCCCCGCCACGCCGCGAGCACCTCCACGTGTCGCAACAGGAACGCGCGCTCGTCGAGGCGCTTGCGGCGCAGCCAGCCGGTGACCTCGTCGTTGCTCTTGCTGGCGTTGCACGAGCGGCACGCGGGCACGACGTTCTCGAACGTGTAGCGGCCGCCGCGCGAGATCGGCAGGACGCAGTCCCTCTGGAAGGGCCCCGCGGTCAGGCCGCAGTAGGCGCACGCACCCCACGCCTCGACCAGCGCCTCCCACTCGTCGGCGGTGAGGTCGTTGTCGGCGGCCGCGACACGGCGCGCCCGCCGCCGGGAGGCGCGCGCACGCCGGGTCTGACTCACCGCCATGACGGTGAGCCTAGGCGGGGATCAGGGCTTGCCTCGGTCGACCCACCGCGTGTGCGCCTTCATGGCATGGAAGGCGCCCAGCCTCACGGCGGCGTAGACGACGCCGAACAGCGCCGCCGCGGCGAGCCCGTAGACGAGGATCAGGACGAGGAGGCGCCCACCGAACATCCCCTCACCCTACGGCGCGGACGGATCCACCCCCGGCTCCCCGTCGAGCAGCCTGTGGATGGTCGTGATGACGCCGTAGTCGAGGTTCGACGGCGCCTGGTACCGTGCCCGGGCCACGACCTCGGGGTGCGCGTTGGCCATCGCGAACGACAGGTGTGCGGCATCCATCATCTCGAGGTCGTTGAGGTAGTCCCCGAACACCGCCGTCTGGGCCGCGGTGATCCCCGTCGCGGCCTGGAGCCGCCGCAGGGCGACGCCCTTGTTCACGCCCGGGTTCATCACGTCGATCCAGTGCTCGCCCGAGACCACGACCTGGTGGGTCGCGCGCAGGTCCTCCAGCGCGGGAGCGGCGTCGGCCGCGGAGTCGAAGTCGTAGATCGCGACCTTGAGGATCTGGTCGTCGACCGCGAGGAGGTCGTCGACGGTCTCGAGCCGCGCGTAGTACTTCCGCGCCTCCGCGAGGAACTCCGGGTCGGCCCGCTCGATGTAGGCGGAGCGCTTGCCGCAGACGACCACGCCGATGTCGCGCCCCGCTGCCGCGAGAGCGCGCAGCCGCGTCACGAGGGCGGCGGTGAAGGCGGGATCCAGCGCGTCCGAGCTGATCTCGCTCCCGCCCTCGACGACGTATGCGCCGTTCTCGGCGATGAAGACCATGTCGTCGAGGTGGTCGCCGAAGGCGTGCTGCAGCGTCGCGAGCTGTCGACCGCTCGCGGGGGCGAAGCGGATGCCGCGGGCGTGAAGCCGATCCAAGAGCGGCCACAGCCCGTCGGGGATGCGGCCGTCACCGTCGAGCAGTGTGCCGTCCATGTCGACGGCGATCAGGCGCAGGTCGGGCGAGGGAAAGGGCATGGCACCTCCGCTTCCAGCGTAGGCGGGCTCACGGGAGCAGCAGGCCACCGGTGAGCAATACGAAACCACCGCGCGCATCGTCCCGAGTACGTTAGGGGCGTGACCGCTCCCGTCGATGCCACCGCCACGTCCGCCTGGGCCGAGCTCAGCTCGATCCGCGACTCGTTCGCCCCCGATCTGCGCGACTGGTTCGCGATCGATCCGCGACGCGCCGAACGCCTCAGCTTCGAGCTCGCCGATCTCCATGTCGACCTGTCGAAGAACCTCGTGACCGACGAGATCCTCGCCGCGCTGGTGCGCCTGGCGGAGGAGACCGGCGTCGCCGAGCGGTACGCCGCGATGATCGCGGGCGAGCACATCAACACCACCGAGGACCGCGCGGTGCTGCACACGGCGCTGCGCAGGCCGGCGGGCGCGCAGCCAGCGCTGGTCGTGGACGGCCAGGACGTCGACGCCGACGTGCAGGCGGTGCTGACCGCGATGTCCGCCTTCGCCGACCGCGTGCGCTCGGGTGAGTGGACGGGTGTGACGGGCAAGAAGGTCACCCACATCGTCAACATCGGCATCGGCGGCTCCGACCTCGGCCCGGTGATGATCTCGGCCGCGCTCGAGCCGTATGCCGACGCCGGCATCCAGGCCCGCTTCGTCTCGAACATCGACCCGACCGACCTCGCACAGAAGACGAAGGGCCTCGACCCCGAGACGACCCTGTTCATCGTCGCATCGAAGACCTTCACGACACTCGAGACTCTGACCAACGCGCGCCTCGCGCGCGACTGGCTCTGGGCCGGGCTCACCGCCTCCGGCGCCATCGACGGCAGCGACGAGGCGAGGACGGATGCCGTCGCCCACCACTTCGTCGCCGTGTCGACCGCCCTCGACAAGGTCGCCGCCTTCGGTATCGACACCGACAACGCGTTCGGCTTCTGGGACTGGGTGGGCGGCCGCTACTCGGTCGACTCGGCCATCGGCCTCTCGCTCATGATCGAGCTCGGACCGGACGCCTTCCGCGAGCTGCTCGCCGGCTTCCACGCGGTCGACGAGCACGTGCGCACCACGCCGCTCGAGGCCAACGTGCCGGTGCTGATGGGCCTGCTCAACGTCTGGTACTCGAACTTCCTCGGGGCCCAGTCGCATGCCGTGCTCCCCTACGCCCAGCAGCTGAGCCGCTTCGCCGCGTACCTGCAGCAGCTGACGATGGAGTCCAACGGCAAGTCCGTGCGCTGGGACGGGAGTCCGGTGACGACCGACACCGGCGAGGTGTTCTGGGGCGAGCCCGGCACCAACGGCCAGCACGCGTTCTACCAGCTGATCCACCAGGGCACGCGCCTCATCCCCGCCGACTTCATCGCGTTCGCGAACCCCGCCTACCCGCTGGAGGACGGCGGCCGCGACGTGCACGGCCTGTTCCTGTCGAACTTCCTGGCGCAGACCAAGGCGCTCGCCTTCGGCAAGACCGCCGCAGAGGTCGAGGCCGAGGGCACGACCGGCGCCCTCGTCGCCGCGCGCACGTTCGCCGGCAACAAGCCGACGACCTCGATCTTCGCGCCGGCGCTCACACCCTCGGTGCTGGGCCAGCTCGTCGCGCTGTACGAGCACATCACCTTCACGCAGGGCGTCATCTGGGGCGTGAACTCGTTCGACCAGTGGGGCGTCGAGCTCGGCAAGCAGCTCGCCCTGCAGATCGCACCGGCCATCGAGGGTGACGAGGCGGCGATCGCCGCACAGGATGCCTCCACCCGGGCCCTCCTCGCGTACTACGCCGCGCACCGCAAGGCTTAGCGCGTCGGGTTCGGCGCGTTTCGTCTCGGTCGCTGCGCTCCCTCGCTCAACGACCGAGACCCCTGGGCACTGCCCTCGCTCCCTCGCTCGCTCAGCGACCGAGGCCCAGGCACCGCCCTCCCTCGCTCGCTCAACGACCGAGACCCAGGCACCGCCCTCGCTCGCTCAACGACCGAGACCCAGGCACCGCCCTCGCTCGCTCAACGACCGAGACCATGACCCCGGTCGTTGAGCGAGCGAAGCGAGACGAAACGCCGCGAGCCGACGGCCAGCGTCGGCCCCCGGCATCCGCCCGCTCTACTCCTTCTGCTCGACGGTGATGAGCGAGCCGCCCACGGCGATCTCGCCCTCCAGCACCGGCGACACCTCTCCGAAGTCGTCGGCGTTCAGCACGATGACCGGCGTGATGAGCGGATAGCCCGCCTTCGTGATCACGTCGCGGTCGAACGTCACCAGCGGCGTGCCGAGCTCGACCCGATCGCCGTTCTTGACCTTGACGTCGAACCCCTCACCCTTGAGGTTGACGGTGTCGATGCCGACGTGGATCAGCAGTTCGAGCCCGCCGTCGAGGACGATGCCGAACGCGTGCCCGGTGGGCTGCGCCGCCGCGATCACGCCCGCGCCGGGCGAGAACACGGTGTCGCCGACGGGCTCGATCGCCGCGCCCGGCCCCATGACCCCTCCCGCGAAGACCGGGTCGGGCACCTCCGACAGCGGCACGACCTTGCCCGCCAGCGGGGAGAGCACCTCGATGGCGGCCCGTTCGAGCACCGCGGTGGCCGTCGGCACGGCCGCGGCGGCGGGAGCGGCGTCCGATGCGTCCATCGCCCGCGGCTCGCTCGCCTCGACCGCGGCGGGAGCCACGTGTTCGGCGGCCGCTGCGGCCTCGGCCGCATCGCGGGTCGCCTCGAACTCCGCCTGCTGCTCGGGCGTGCGGAAGTTCGACCAGATGACGAGGAACATCGAGGTGAAGAACGCGAGGCCGATCGCGATCGCGTAGAGCCCGATCGGGTTGAACGCCGGGATCGTCAGCAGCGACGTGAACACGAACGCCTGGGTGGTGACCCCGTCGGGCAGCCCCATGATGAGGCTGCCGATGCCGATCGTGAGACCGCCGACGAAGCAGCCCACGAGCATGCGCGGGTAGATCCGCTTGAACCGCAGATGGATGCCGTACAGCGACGGCTCGGAGATCCCGCCGAGCAGGCCCGCTGCGAGCGCCCCCGTGGCGGTCTGCCGCATCTGGGTGTCGCGGTGGCGCAGCGACAGCACGAGCACGCCGGCGGTCGCGCCGAAGCACGCGAAGTTCCACGCGCCCATCGGGCCCTGGATGAAGTCGTACCCGAGCGTCTGGATGTTCAGCAGCATCACCGCGTTGATCGGCCAGTGCAGGCCGAGCGGCACCATGAACGGGTACGCGAGCGGGATCACGATCGCGAAGATGAACGGCGAGAACTGGTTGATCGCCTTCAGTCCCTCGGCGAGCGCCGCGCCCGCGTACACGCCGATCGGGCCGATGATGAAGGCCGTCAGCGGGATCATGATGAGCATCGCGAAGAACGGCACGAAGATCAGCTGCAGGTTCGCGGTGATGAGCTTGCGCAGCAGCTTGTAGAGCGGGCCGATGACGGCGGCCATGAGCAGCGGCGGGAAGACCTGCGAGCTGTAGTCGAAGATCGTCAGCGGGAAGCCGAAGATCGGCACGATCGTGACCTCGACGCCGAGGAACTTCGTCGGCTCGACCCCTTCGCCCAGCGCGAGGAAGCCCGGCAGCATGAGCACGGCCATGATGCCGAAGCCCACCCACGGGTCGGCGCCGACCTTCTTCGTCGCGTTGTAGGCGACCATCAGCGGCAGGAAGACGAAGATGCACTGCCACATCAGGTTGACGAACGCCCACGACGGCTCCAGCGTCACACCGGGCGCGTTCCAGTCCGGGATGACGCCCAGGGTGGCCAGCAGCGCCATGAACGTGATGAAGAACGAGGCGCCGAGCAGGGCTCCGAGGATCGGGCGGAACGAGTCCGACAGGAACTCGAACAGCGAGTCGATCCAGGCGACCTTGCCGCGCACGCCCTTCGCCCGCTCACGTGCCTTGATCGCGTCGATGTCGTCGTCGGCCGGCGCCGCGGCCCCACCGCCGTCCACCATCTCGGGCAGCGCCATGATGTCGTTGTAGACGTTCTGCACGCCGCCGCCGATCACGATCTGGAACCGCTCGCCGGCCTGGGGTACGGCGCCCATGACTCCCGGGATCGCCTCGACGGTGTTCTGATCGACGCCGGATGCGTCGCGGAGCTGGAATCTGAGCCTGGTCGCACAGTGCGTGAGGCTCTCGATGTTGCCGGCGCCACCGACGGCCCGGACGATGTCTGCTGCAGGCGTTGTGACCATGGATCGCTCCTTCGAGGAATCGTGCACGGCGTCGACGGAGCGCATCGCCGCGCCCGTCGAGCGCTACGCTAGCGGCCCGCCTGCGGCCCCGGGTATACCCGCGCCGGTGCGCGTGTCCGGATGCCGAACCCCGCCGTCGTGAGGGAATCTCCGGCCTGGGATCAGGACTTTCGCGCAGAACCGCTCCCACGGTTCTCGCAGGAAAACACCGGGAGTCGTCCAGAGGCGATGAGGCAGACTCGTGGACTTGTGCGTCCGACCCGAGGGCGCGCAGCGCAGGTTCGCTCCTGCGCGGAAGCTCGAAGGATCTACGTTCGTCATGCACTCAAAAGCCCCGTTCACCCCTGCCCGCCGCCCCCGTCGCCGCTTCTTCGTCCCCGCCGTCGCCGCCGGAGCGGCACTCGGGGTCGCCCTGACCACCGGCCTGACCCTCGCCTCGCCGAGCCTCGCTGCCGCGGCCCCGCTGGCCGCCACCGCCGTCGCGTCGGTCGCCGCGCCCGAGGCCACCGCCGAGACGCTGCGCCAGATCCGCACCCACGCGCAGAGCACGCTGCTGGCCGCCCGCGTCGCGCTGACCGAGGCCGATGCGCTCACCGCCGACATCGCCTCCTCGGGCCTGGACATCGGCGTCGCCGACACCTCGATCGACACGACCGCCCTCGCGAAGGCGACCGAGAACCTCTCGAAGTTCGACGTCGTGCCGATGCTGCTCGTGCCCGCGCTCGCCGACGACACCACCGGCTCGACCACCAAGGTCTCGGCCCGCATCGCCGACCTGCGCGAGCACCTCGACGCCGCGAAGGCGAAGAAGGCCGCCGAGGAGGCGGCCGCCGCCGCCGCGGCGGAGGCCCAGCGCCAGGCCGAGGCGGCCGCCGCCGCCCTCGCCGCCGCGAACACCCCCGAGGGCGCCAAGGCGACCGCACGTCAGATGGCCGCTTCGCAGTACGGCTGGGGCGACGGCCAGTTCTCGTGCCTCGAGTCGCTGTGGAACAAGGAGTCGAGCTGGAACTACCAGGCGTACAACGCCGGCAGCGGTGCCACCGGCATCCCGCAGTCCCTCCCCGGCAACAAGATGGCCAGCGCCGGCGCCGACTGGCAGACCAACGCCGCCACGCAGATCGCGTGGGGCCTGGGCTACATCGCCGGCTCCTACGGCACTCCGTGCGCCGCGTGGGGTCACTCGCAGGCCACCGACTGGTATTGATCCGCAGCGCCTCGCGGCGCTGACGCGGACAGCTGTCCCCACATCCCCTCCACCAGCGCTCGCGCGCTGGCGGAGCCTCCGGGTGCGTGGGCCCCGCCGCACCCCGACCCCGAGGTCGGGGTGCGGCATCACTGCATGACGGGGGCGCTGCCGAGCTGCCAGGCGGTGACCTTGACGGTCGACCCCTCCACGATGTCGAGTTCGATGGGCCAGGAGCCGCGCGGCATGCCGGCGGTCGGGGCCACGTAGACGGTCTTGGTGACCAACGCGCCGTGCGGCGATGCCGCGTCCCACCCCAGGTACATCACCGCGGTGCCTCCCGCCGGGATCTCGATCCGCTGCGGACCCGGGTCCTGCGTCATGAACGACCCGCCCTGCTCGATCGTCACGTCCAGCAGGTGGTCGTTCTGATCGCCGAAGGCGACGTCCGGATACCCCTCGATCACGCAGGGCTCCTCGGAGAAGTTCATCAGCTCGATCGGAAGCCCGCGGTGGCCGGTCGCGGCATCCGGCTCGCCCTTCAGCGGCGTCGCGACATCTGGCGTGCACCAGCCGGGCTCGAAGGTGCCGGATGCCGCAGCCGCGGTGGGCACGGGTTCGCCCTTCGCGTTCGGATCCGGAAGCGCCCCGAAGGTGTTCGCCGCCTCGACCTGCCGCCTGGCCTCGACCTCCGCCGCGATCGCGTCGCTCTGCGCGCGCTCGCCCGCGAGCCCGCTCGCCACGATCGCGACGACGCCGAGCGCGGCGGCAGCGACGAGCCACCCGAAGCGCGGGCGTTCTGGGGTGTCACGCTGCGCGGACCGTACGACCACGAGGCCCGGCATCCATCCGGTCACCAGTCCCCACAGCGCGCCCGCGGCCGCCGTCGCCGAGAACTCGCCGCTGAGCAGTCCGCGTGGCCCGACGATGGCCACGGACTCCCAGGCCAGGGCGATGTCGAACGCGAGGCCGACGGCCGCGCCCGCGGCGACGGCGGCGAACCACGCGCCGACGACGGATGCCGTCGCCTCACGCGTCGTCAGTGCCGTGAACAGCGCGTGGCACACGACGACGGCGAGTGCGCCGAGCACGAGCGCGACGACGGGCCACGGTGCGGGCCAGAGCCTCGCCGCCGGCGGCATCAGGTCGGGGATCGCCGCGCCCAGCTGGGAGGCGCCGCTCGGGATCTGACCGATGGCCAGTCCGATGCCCGCGACGAGGAGCCACAGCGCTCCCGCCACGAGGCTCGATACGAGGATGCGGGTGCGGGAGGGAGCGCTCATCCGCTCCATCATGGCGGATCCGCCGACGCTGCGCTCAGACGGCTCCGCCCCTGCGGAAATCAGCCGTGACCGGGACCGTAGAGCTCGGCGACCTTCTGCGAGGTGAACCATCCGTCGTAGGCGGGGGTCTGCGGCCATCCCTCCGGCGAGTCCTGCCAGTCCTCTCGGCGTCCGTACGGCAGCAGGTCGATGAGCGGGAACGTGTGACTGAGCTGCTCGGTGCCGCGCCCGCTGGTGTGCCACGTGCGATAGACGGTGTCACCGTCGCGGAGGAAGACGTTCACGGCGAATCCACCGCCCGCCGGCGCATCCATGTCGGCCCCGAACGGACTGTCCGCTGTGGAGTACCACTCCATGCGGTTGCCGGTGCGCTCCTTGTACGCGAGGGCTTCGTCGATCGGCCCCTGAGTGACGATCACGAACCGCGCATCGTACGGCTCGAGGAACTCCAGGCGGGTGAACTGCGACGTGTAGCCCGTGCATCCCGGGCAGTGCCACTGCTTCCCCTCGAACCACATGTGGTTGTACACGATGAGCTGCGACCGCCCTTGGAAGAGGTCGGCCAGGCGGACCGGCCCCTCCTCGCCGACGAGGGTGTAATCCGGCAGTTCGACCATGGGCAGGCGCCTGCGCTGCGCCGCGATCGCGTCGAGTTCTCGTGTCGCGGCCTTCTCGCGGACGCGGAGCTCGTCCAGTTCGCGACGCCACGACTCGGCGCCGACGACGGGGGGCAGTGCCTGGGGGGTCGTGCTCGACATCGGAACCTCCGGAGTGCGGACGGATATGTTCACACTGTACACATCGGGTGGGACGCGTCAAGGGGGGCTGCCGCGGATGCCGACGGAGTCGGTCCGTCGCCAGGAGCGCGTCAGCCTCGGGTGACGCCGTGCTCGAGGTCCGACACCAGGCGTTCCAGCACCTGGGCAACGCCCTCCTCCTCGCAGTCGGGCGCGAGGTCATCCGCGATGTCGATCACGGAGGGATGCGCGTTCGCCATCGCGTACGACGTACCCGCCCACTCGAGCATCGGGATGTCGTTGGGCATGTCGCCGAACGCGACGACATCACGCGCGTCCACCCGCATCCGGTCGCAGAGGCTGCGGAGGGCACTGGCCTTCGTCACCCCCGAGGCGCTGATCTCCACCAGCCCCGGGACGGACCAGGTCGCGGTCGCGCGTTCGCCGACGACGATGCTCACCCGCTCGTGGAACTGGTCGACGGGCGCATCCGGATGCCGGACCAGGAGCTTGACCGCGGGCTCCGTCCAGATCTCGGCGAGCGTTCCCCGCGGCACGTCGGGCGAGGGATAGGGATCGACGTAGCCGGAATCCAGGCGGATGCCGTCCACGCACTCGATGGCGAACCGCGCCCCCGGCAGTTCGGCTCTGATCGCCTCGCAGAGGGGGATGCCGACGCTGGCCGCGATCCCGGAGATGTCGATGATCTCCCGCGACCGCACGTCGAAGGTGATCGCACCGTTGGACACGACAGCCGACCCATGACTCCCGACGTGCGGCCACAGGCCGACCATCCATCGCAGCGGCCGGGCGGTGACGAACACCACCGGTACCCCCGCGTCGTCGAGGCGGCGCAGCACGCTCGCGGTGTACGCCCGAAGCTCGGCGCTGCCGCTGGGGACCAGCGTCCCATCGAGGTCGGTCGCGACGAGCATGCGCGGCGGCATCATTGCATCCCAGCTTCGGCGGAGCGGTTCGCCGGTGCGTCGGCCCGGAGCCCGATGAGGCTCAGCGTCGTCGCCGTCTCCTCGTCGAGGCGCACGATCGCGAGGTGGCTCACGACCCGACGCTCCCCCTCCTCGCCCTCGACCGCGGATCCGAGCGTCAGATGCGGACGGTACCCCTCACGCCAGTACGCGGGCTCTTCGGCGACCGCGCCGAGCGGTTCGAGGACGACGACCAACCGCCCGTGGAGTTCGTCGAGGCGCCCAGGGCGCACGAGCAGCACGGGCACGTCACGGTTCGGACCGAACAGGTCGCGACCCTCGAGGTGGACGACGAACGGCGCGTCGAGAGCGACCGTCTCCCGGACCACTCCCTCGACTTCTTCGACCGGGGACGCCGTGACGAAGTTCGCGACGACGGTCACGTGGGCGGGCCACCGCGCTCGGCTGATCGACGCACCCACCTCGAGGGGAGCGAACAGGGCTACGACGACGTAGCGCGACGACTCGCCGCCCTCACCCGCGACCCTTCCCTCGGCAGGCGGCGCAACGGTGGACACGTCCTCATCCAACCACCCCGCGTGGAGGCACTGCCAAGATGACGGTGTGATCCGTACGGCCGCTCGAGCACGAGCTCCCTGGCGTGCCGTCGGCTTCGACCTCGACGGGACCCATTTCGACCACCGCGGAGCCGCCACTGAGGCGGTGACGGGCTTCCTCGCCGAGCTCGGGGGCGAACCCGCTCCGGATGTCGTGCGCGCATGGTTCGACCTGGAAGCCAGGCATTTCGAGGCATGGCGGGCGGGGCGAGTCTCGTTCGCGGACCAGCGAAGGCTGCGCATCAACGACTTCCTCGAGCTGATGGGGATGCCTGTTCCCCGCGATCCCGCCGCGGCGGGCGCCCTCTTCACGCGCTACCTGGTTCGATACCGCCGAGCTTGGCGAGCCTTCGACGACGCTGTGCCGGTCCTGCATCGACTGCGGGCGGAGGGCGCGCGCATCGGTGTGCTCACGAACGGCGATCACGCGCAACAGATCGACAAGCTCACCATGATCGGCATCATGCCTCTCATCGACGTCGTCTGCACGTCGGATGAGATCGGATTCCAGAAACCGGATCGACGCGCGTTTGAGACCCTCGCCGCGCGGCTGGACGTCCCGCCAGCGGAGATCGTGTTCATTGGCGATCACCCCGACCAGGACATCGCCGGAGCACGCACTGCCGGGCTCTCGGCCGGCCTCGTCGACCGCAGCGCCACTCCATGCGCAGGTCTTGCAGCGGCGCTGCGCGTGGCGCATCGCGCGTGAGGACGCCACCTCCGGCCATCATCGCCCAACCGCGAGCTTCTACGATTCGGGCATGGACTACGTCGAACTGTGCAAGAGCTTCATCGAGCAGGAGTTCCCGACCGCGGATATCGCGGTGATCGGAGGCAGCACGGCGCGCGGCACGCGCACGGCATCCAGCGACGTCGACCTCCTCGTCATCGGCGACGGAGTCTTCACGGATGGCCGATCCAGCCTGGCGGCGACGTACTCGTACGGCGGCGAGGTCTTCGAAGTGTTCGCGTACTCCCACGATGCCTACTCGGAGTGGGCACGCAGGGGGATCGAACGACACCGACCGGTCATCGTCCACATGCTCGTCGAAGGCAGGGAGGTAAGAGGAGGAGCTGCGCTCGACGTCATGCGCGATCGATGGAGGGCCCAGCTCGCCGAGGGTCCATCCGTCAGCGAGCACGACCTTGCAGTTCGTCGCTACGCGATCACTGATCTCGTTGATGACCTTCGCGACGCGAGCGACGAGCTGGAGCAGAGCGCCGTGGCGTGGACTCTCTTCGAGAAACTCGGCGAGCTCATGCTGCTTACCGATCGACGCTGGATCGGGACAGGAAAGTACCTCCCGAGGCGTCTGCGCGAGCTGAGCCGCACTCGCACCGAGAAGCTCACGTCACCGCTCCTCCGAGGGGACTTTCGTGCGTTCGCCGACCGCGTCGACGAGGAGTTGATGATGGCCGGCGGCCGGGTCCGCGAGGGCTTCATCCGGTGACGTCCGCTCCCCGATTCTGAGCGTTTGCAATGCGTCGCCGATGAATCACAAAAAGATAACGACAGACCCTTGTCAGCGTTATCTGGCCGTTATAGAGTGCTTGCACGGTAGTTGTTTTGCTGTGGCAGCTACCGGCATGTGATTGCAGGACACTCTTGGTGCAAGGGACAAGGGCCGGTCGGTAGCCTCTCCGACCGGCCCTTACTCTTACCCTGATCCGCTAGTGGCTCACCGCCTTCTCGGCGCCGATGCCGGTGAGCGAGCGCACCTCCATCTCGGACTGCTTCTTCGGGTCCTCGGGGGTCTTGTCGAGCACACTCACGATCCAGCCGAGCAGGAAGGCCAGCGGGATCGAGACGATGCCCGGGTTCGACAGCGGGAACCACGCGAAGTCGATCGCCTCGGTCTTCAGCATCGACGTCTCGGAGCCCGAGACGACCGGCGAGAAGACGATGAGCACGATCGCCGAGATCAGGCCGCCGTACATGCTCCACAGTGCGCCCTTGGTGGTGAAGCGCTTCCAGAAGAGCGAGTACACGATGGTCGGCAGGTTCGCGGATGCCGCGACGGCGAACGCCAGCGCCACCAGGAACGCGACGTTCTGGCCGTTCGCACCGATACCGCCGATGATCGCGACGATGCCGATGATCACCACCGTGCGGCGGGCGACCTTGACCTCTGCGCCCGGCTCCGGCTTGCCCTTCTTCACGACCGACGCGTAGATGTCGTGCGCGAAGGAGGCGGCCGCGGTGATCGTGAGGCCGGCGACGACCGCCAGGATCGTCGCGAACGCGATCGCCGAGATGAGGCCGAGCAGCAGCGGTCCGCCGAGCGAGAACGCGAGCAACGGCGCCGCCGAGTTCGGTCCGCCGGGGGCGGCGGCGATGACCGCTGGTCCGACGAGCGCGGCCGCGCCGTAGCCGAGGACGAGCGTGAAGACGTAGAAGATGCCGATGAGCCAGATGGCCCAGACGACCGACTTGCGCGCCTCCTTGGCCGTCGGCACCGTGTAGAACCGCATCAGCACGTGAGGAAGTGCCGCGGTGCCGAGCACGAGCGCGAGGCCCAGCGAGAGGAAGTCGACCTTCGAGATGTCCGAGACGCCGTACTTCAGGCCGGGGTCGAGGATCGCCGGGTTCTCGGCGACCGCCACGGCCTTGTCGAGCAGCGCGGAGAAGTCGAACCCGTTGAGGGCGAGCACCCACACCGTCATCACGCCGGCGCCCGCGATGAGCAGCACCGCCTTGATGATCTGCACCCACGTGGTGCCCTTCATGCCGCCGATGAGGACGTAGACGATCATCAGCGCGCCGACCACCGTGATGACGACCGCCTGGCCCAGCTGGTCGCCGATGCCGAGCAGCAGCGACACGAGACCGCCGGCGCCCGCCATCTGCGCGAGCAGGTAGAAGAAGCACACGACGAGGGTGGTGGTCGCCGCCGCGATGCGCACCGGGCGCTGCTTGAGACGGAACGACAGCACGTCGGCCATCGTGAACTTGCCGGTGTTGCGCAGCAGTTCGGCGACGAGGAGCAGGGCGACCAGCCACGCGACGAGGAACCCGATGGAGTACAGGAACCCGTCGTAGCCGGTCATCGCGATCGCGCCGACGATGCCGAGGAACGACGCCGCCGACAGGTAGTCGCCCGCGATCGCGGTGCCGTTCTGGCCACCGGTGAACGAACGACCGGCGGCGTAGTAGTCGGCCGCGGTCTTGTTGTTCCGGCTGGCGCGGAACACGATGAACATCGTGACGGCGACGAACGCGCCGAAGATGGCGATGTTGAGCCAGGGCTCGCCGGGCGAGGTGCTGGCCGCTGCGATGTGACGCATCAGCGCGCCCCCTCGTTCTCGAACGCGCCGGTCTCGATCTCGTCGCGGATCTCCTCCGCGAGCGGGTCCAGGCGCTTGTTGGCGTAGTGCACGTACCACGTGGTCACGGCGAAGGTCGTGATGACCTGGGCGATGCCGAGCACCATCGCGATGTTGACGCTGCCGAACACGCGAGTCGACATGAAGTCGTGGGCGTAGCTCGCGAGCAGCACGTAGGCGAAGTACCAGGCGAGGCACACGCCCAGGACCGGGAAGACGAAGCTCCGATGCGTGCGCCGGAGCCGTTGGAACTCTGATGATGCTTGGACCGCGCCGTAGTCGACCTCTGCGAGGTTCGTCGTGGCGCTCGGGGCTTCGTTGCCCATGGCGTCTCTCCTTCGAGGGGGGTCGGCGAGGCCATCGACCACGCCGCTGCGTTGACAGTGCGACCATGCTCGTCTTGCGCGGACCACGCCGGGGGCCGTCGCCGCTCGTCGTCGGTGAACGGCATCCACGGTGCGACGAACGGCGGATCGGCTCCGACGAACGACGGCTACGCTGGCCGCATGCCCGAGTCGATGATGCTCGCCGCTGCCGCCGGCGTCCTCGCCGGGGCACTCGCGGTCGGCGTGATCATCCTGCTCCGCCGCGTCGTGGTGACCTCGAAAGACCTCGGCACCGACGTCGAACAGGCGACGTACCAGACCCTCCATCTCGCGAGCCGCGCCGCCAAGCACCTGCGCGGCGGCATCGCCGAGGGCGACGCGACCCGCGCCGGGCGGCACCTGCGCGCCCTCCTCGGCTGCGAGACGCTCGCGTTGGTCGATCCGTCCGGTCACGTGACGGTCGAGGGCGACGACGCCGTGCGCGAGGTCGCCGGGCGACTCGCCGCCGAGACACGCGCCTCTGGCCGGGCGCAGATGCAGCGACGCATCCGGATCGGAGAGCGGGAGACGGATGCCGTCGCCGCACCGATCCTCGCTGGTGGTGCGCCCGCCGGGGCGATCGTCGCGTTCGCCCCGCGTGCCCGGGCGGGTCTGGTGCGCGCGACGGGCGAGGTCGCGGACTGGGTCGCCGCGCAGGTCGAGCTGGGCGAGCTGGACGCCTCGAGGGCGGCGCTCGCCGAGGCCGAGGTGCGGGCGCTGCGGGCGCAGATCAGCCCGCACTTCATCTACAACTCGCTGAACGCGATCGCCTCGTTCATCAACACCGATCCCGCGAAGGCGCGCGAGTTGGTGCTCGAGTTCGCGGACTTCACGCGGTACTCCTTCCGCCGGCACGGCGACTTCACCACGGTGGCCGAGGAGCTGCGCTCGATCGACAGCTACCTGAGGCTCGAGCGCGCCCGCTTCGGCGACCGCCTGAGGGTGACGCTGCAGGTCGCTCCGGAGGTGCTCTCGACGGTGGTGCCGTTCCTGTCCATCCAGCCGCTCGTCGAGAACGCGGTGCGGCACGGGCTCGAAGGCAAGGAAGGCGGCGGGCGCATCACGATCGAGGCGTCCGACCAGGGCGCGTTCGCCGAGATCAGCGTCGAGGACGACGGCGTCGGCATCGACCCGGCCGTCCTGGAACGCGCGCTCGCGGGCGGTGCTCCCGGCGAGCACGTCGGCCTGCGCAACGTCGACGCGCGCCTGCGGCAGGTCTACGGAGACGAGCACGGGCTCGTCATCGAGACGAACGTCGGCGCGGGCACGCTGGTGCGGATGCGCGTGCCGAAGTCGCAGCCCGGGCGGGCGGCGGCATCCACCGGTCCCTCCCGCGTGACGGCACCTGACCGCCCGGGCGACCTCGAAGGGAGGCGGGAACCGTGATCTCCGTGCTCATCGCCGACGACGAGCAGCCCGCGATCGACGAGCTCGCGTTCCTGCTCGGCCAGGATCCCCGGATCGGGGTCATCCACCAGGCGGCCTCGGGAGCCGAGGCGATCCGGCTGCTCACCCGCGAGAGCGTCGACGCCGCGTTCCTCGACATCCACATGCCCGGTCTCAACGGCTTCGACCTCGCCCGTGCCCTGCAGCGGTTCGAGCACCGTCCGGCTCTCGTGTTCGTGACCGCCGACGAGGAGAGCGCGCTCGAGGCCTTCGACCTCGCGGCGGTGGACTACCTGCTCAAGCCGGTGCGCACCGAACGCCTGCAGCGCTCGATCACGCGGGTCGTCGAGGCGCTGAAGGCGCAGGCAGCACCCGCGACGGATGCCGCGGCATCCGCTCGTCCCGAGATGATCGCGGTCACCCTCGGCGGCACCACGCGCATGATCCGTCGCGACGAGGTGCGCTACGTGCAGGCGCAGGGCGACTACGCGCGGCTGCACACCGAGGAGGCGAGCTACCTCGTGCGGGTGCCGATGTCGGACCTCGAGCGGCAGTGGTCCGACGCGTTCGTGCGCATCCACCGCTCGTACCTCGTCGCGATCCCGCACCTGACCCGGCTGCGGCTGGGCGGGGACCACCCGAGCGTCACGGTCGGCGGGGCCGAGCTGCCCGTCAGCCGGCGGCTGCTCCCCGCGCTGCGCGAGCGCCTCGAGTCCACGACGATCCGGCCGCGGCCATGACCCCGGAACCGTCGAGCGCGGACGGACCGTCGTCAGGCGACGAGGTGCCGGAGCGCGCGGACGAGCGGCGGGAGGAGACGGATGCCGGCCCCCGGCGCCCAGCCCAGCGCGTGCGTGTCACCGCACCGCGCGCCGGTTCGCCGGCGGCATCCGCCCGCCCCATCGCGGCGCGCTCGGCCGACCAGCCGACGAGCGACATCGCGGGGGTGTACGTGCGGTCGCTGATCCGATCGCAGCTGCGGCTGGGGGTCGTGTTCGCGGTGGGGTTCGCGGGGGCCACGGCCCTGTTCGTCCTCGCGATCGCGCTGGTGCCCGCACTCGACGAGACCTTCGTGGCCGGGGTGCCGCTGTCGTGGCTGCTGCTCGGGGTGGGCGTCTATCCCCTCGCGATCACGGTCGGCGCGCTCTACGTGCGCGCGGCGGCGCGCAACGAGTCGCGGTACCGGTCACTGACGGAGGACGAGTGAACCCGGTCGTCGGCTATGTCGCGATCGCCGCGGTGGCGGTCGTGTCGGCGCTCATCGGGTTCTACGGGCTGCGGGTGTCGCGCACGACGAGCGACTTCTACGTCGCGAGCCGCACGGTGCGGCCGTGGTGGAACGCGTCCGCGATCGGCGGCGAGTACCTGTCGGCGGCGTCGTTCCTCGGCATCGCCGGCCTCATCCTCCTCACCGGCTCGTCGGCGCTGTGGTTCCCGATCGGCTACACGGCGGGCTACCTCATGCTGCTGCTGTTCGTGGCGGCGCCGCTGCGCCGCTCGGGCGCGTACACGATCCCCGACTTCACCGAGGCACGACTGGATTCGGCGTGGGCGCGGCGCGTCACGAGCACGCTCGTCATCGTGATCGGCTGGTTCTACATCGTGCCCCAGCTGCAGGGCGCGGCGCTCACCGTGCGGATCACGACCGGGCTGCCGGCCTGGGTGGGCTCGGTCGCGGTCGCCGTCCTCGTCGCGGTCATCGTCGCCGCCGGCGGCATGCGCTCGATCACGTTCGTCCAGGCGTTCCAGTTCTGGCTCAAGCTCACGGCACTGGCCATCCCCGTGGTCGCGATCCTGCTCCTGGTCGGCGATGTGCAGCCCGCGCTGCCGCCGATCGAGGCGTTCCCGCCCAGCGCCGGTCCCGGCGAGCTCGAGGTCTACCGCACCGTGTCGCTCATGGTCGCGCTGCTGCTGGGCACGCTCGGGCTCCCCCACGTCCTGGTGCGCTTCTACACGAACCCCGACGGGGTCGCCGCGCGACGCACGACCGTCATCGTGCTCGTCCTGCTGTCGGTGTTCTACCTGTTCCCCACCGCCTTCGGGTTGCTCGGCCGGACGTTCGCGCCGGATCTCGCCGCCTCCGGCGACGCCGACGCGCTCGTGCTGCTGCTGCCGGACCGGCTCATCGCCGGCCCGCTCGGCGACGTGCTGACGGCGCTGGTCATCGCGGGTGCCTTCGCCGCCTTCCTCTCGACGTCGTCGGGCCTGGTCGTGTCGCTGGCCGGCGTGATCAGCCAGGACCTGCTGGGAGGCAGCGTCCGCGGATTCCGCATCGCGGCGGTGCTGTCGTCGCTCGTGCCGCTGATCGTGGCGCTGGCCACCGAGCCCGCGGGCCTTGCCGGCAGCGTCGGGCTCGTGTTCGCGTTCACCGCGTCGACCCTCTGCCCGGTGCTGCTCCTCGGCATCTGGTGGCGCGGCCTCACGGCGCGCGGCGCGATCGCCGGCATGCTGACCGGCGCGGTGCTGTCGGGCGTCGCGATCCTCGGCGGCGGCGTCGTCTCGGCCGGGCTGCCGGCGCTGCGCCCGTTCCTCGAGCAGCCGGCGGCCTGGACGGTGCCGCTCGCGGTGCTCGTGACGGTGCTCGTCTCGCGCGGCGATCGCCGCGGCATCCCGCGCGGCACCGACCGCTTCCTCACGCGCCTGCACGTGCCGGAGGCGGCGCCGCGTCCGGATGCCGACCGCTGAGGGCCGGCGCCGTCACACCGGATCCGCGACGATCTCCACCTTGAACCCGGCGGCGTTCTCGAGCCACCCGGCGTAGTGCTCGGGGCCGCCCGCGTGCGGATAGCGGTCGTGGTACAGCGGGTGCCAGCCGTGCGCGGGCGCGTCGCTCATGATCGCATCGACCGCCGCCCGCGCCCCCGCACGGAAGGCGAGATGGTTCAGTCCCGGGACCCGTCGGTCGTGCGGGGCCGACGACAGGTTCGGCGAACCCGTCAGCACCAGGTACGCGCCATCCCAGCCCCACGACTGGCCGCCGCCAGCCCATTCGTCGTGGAGCGTGAGGCCCACACGTGTGAGCAGCCACGTCCACTCGTCGCGGACGCCGTCGAGGTCGGCGATCCAGAGCTCGATGTGGTGGAGTCCCGGCATCCGGCTACACCCCGCCCCCGCCGCCACCGCCGCCTCCGCCGCCGGCTGACCCGCCGCCCGACGAGCCGCCCGAGGACGACGACGAGGATGCCGACGCCGACAGGTTGGAGATTCCCGCCGAGAACGCGGCCGCGTTGAAGCCGGAGGTGCCGGCATACCAGACCGGCGAGTTGCCGTCGCCGTAGAGCACCGCGAGCTCCTGCGACCACTGCTTCTCCTGGCCGAACACCACGGCGTACGGCAGCAGCTTCTCGTACAGCTTGAGCTTGACCCGCGGGTCGGAGACGTCGACGCGCACCCGCTCCGCGCCCTGCGGGGACTGCAGCATGCGGATGCGGTCGGCCTCGGCCCACTCGATGAACACCTTCAGCCCGGCGAGGTGGTCGCGCACCTCCGCGCCGGCCGCGGTGAGCGGCTTGCGGGCGACCATGCCCGCCACCAGGATCACCACGAGCACCGCCGCGATCATGAGCAGGATCGGCACCCACGCGGTCACGAACCCGGCGAGCGCCGCGAACCCGAACACGACGACGAGGCCCGCCGCCACGATCGCGAGCGCCACCGGCCACACCCGCGGCCCGAGCGGCACCTTGCGCCGCAGCCCGCGGGTCACGAGCTCCGCGGCGGCCGCCGTCAGCACCTTGTGCGCCGTCGACGAGAACCGCGTGTCGGTGCGCCCGAACTCGAACTCCTCGCCCGGCACGCCGTTGGGGAAGAGGCCGGGAAGCAGCATCCGTCCGTCGCCGTCGGCCCGCGACGGATCGACGAGCACCGCTTTCAGTCGCGTCCCGCCGAACATCTTGGGCGGGCCCTCTTCGATGCGGATGCTGCCGACCACGGCCTGCTCGAGCACCTCGGCGGGGATCGCCTTGGTCGTGCGATCCAGCAGCACGGCGCTCTCGAGCGCGTCGATCTCGCGCGGCGGCGTGTATTCGGCGATGATGACCGGCCGGCCCGGCTCGTCGCGCAGGTGCCTCGAGCGGGTGATGCCCGCGAGCAGGACCGCGCCGCCGAGGCCCAGCAGCGCGACGCCCGCCTGCAGCCATCCCCACGGCGAGGCCAGGTAGTCCGGGTCGAACTCGGCGAACGTGTCGGGCTGGAACCCGATCGCGATCGTCATGGTCTGGTACGGCTGCACGTCGGTGACGGATGCCTCCACCGCCCCGTCGACGTCGGAGATGGCGCACGTCCCCGTGTCGCCCTCGTACCCGACGTAGCAGGCCTGCGCACCGGTGCGGGCGGCATCCAGCTCGTCCGTCATCGTCACCCGCGCGGTGATGCGCCCGAACGGCTGCGGCCAGGCGGTGCCGTTGACGTCCCAGTAGAACTCGTCGGCGGCCGTGTCGGCGAAGTGCCGCGTGACGTTCTCGAGCGTGTAGGTGAAGACGTACGTCTGGCGGCCGTGCACGAACTCGTCCGCGCGCGAGGTCATCGTGAAGAAGCCGTCGTCGGACTCCGTCTCGGCCTCTCGCGCCGCGCCGTTCTCGTCGGTGATCGACACGAGCTGCGGGTTCAGCGGCGCGCCCTGGTACGTGTCGGGGATGGAGTGGCGCATGCCGCGGTTCTGGTCGATGTCGGGGAAGACCGCCACGAACGTCTCGACCACCGTGAGGGTGCTGGTGCCGTCGTCGGCACGGCCGAGCTGATACTCCACGTCGAGACTCTCGAACGAGAAGTCGTCGACGTCGGCGTGCGCCGGCGGGGCGATCCCGAGCACCAGCAGCAGTCCCGCGAACACCGCGAGCAGCACGCCCGCCACCCCGAGGCGGCGCCCGCGCGGCGACGCGACGGCAGTTGTGAACATGGGGCCAGCCTACGGTCCGCGCCAGGCTCTACTCTTGACGCTATGACTGATCGCCGCCTCGCCATCGACGCGTGGGAGAGCCTCTTCCGCGCGCAGCACGAGGTCTTCGGCGACATCAACGAGGACTTCGACGAAGAGACCCTCAACCAGGCCGAGTACGACGTGCTGCTCACCGTCACCCGCGGCGTCGACATGACTGCACGCCTGCGCGATGTGACCGCCAACATGCTCATCAGCCAGCCGAGCGTGTCGCGGCTGGTCGACCGCATGGTCGCCCGCGGACTGCTGACGAAGTGCGCCGACCCCGACGACGGGCGCGGATCGCTCGTGCACGCGACGGATGCCGGAGCCTCGCTGTTCCGCCGCATCGCCAGCGCGCACGGGAGGGCGATCGCCGAGCGGATGTCGCTGCTCTCCGACGACGAGCTCGCGCAGCTGCGCGACCTCACGGCGAAGCTGCGCAAGAAGCAGCCGACCTGCTGAGCCCCTCGGCTACGGCGTGCGCCGCCGCAGCGTCAGCGACGCGAGGATGAGCGCGCCGACCGCGAAGGCCACGACCACCAGGAGCGGCCCGAACACGTCCCACCCTTCGTCGCCCGCCGTGACGGCGTTGATGGTGTCGATGGCGTAGCTCAGCGGCAGGATCTTCGAGATCTGGTAGAGGGCGTCGGGCATGTCTTCGCGGGGCATGAACAGGCCGCCGAGGATGATCTGCGGGAACACGATCAGCGGCATGAACTGCACCGCCTGGAACTCGGTGCGCGCGAACGCGCTCGCCAGCAGCCCCAGTGCGGTGCCGAGGATGGCGTCGACCACGGCGACCAGCCCCAGCTGCCAGATCGGCCCGTCGACCTGCAGACCGCACACCCACACCGCGAAGGTCACCGTGATGACCGCCTGCAGCGTCGCCATCAGCCCGAAGGCGAGTCCGTAGCCGACGATGAAGTCGGCCTTGGCGACGGGCGTCGTCATGAGCCGTTCGAGGGTTCCCGATCGACGCTCGCGGAGCGTCGTGATCGAGGTGATGAGGAACATCACGATGAAGGGGAACAGCGCGAGGATCGGGCCGCCGAACTGGTCGAACACGCCCTCCTGGTCGCTGAACAGCCAGGCGAACAGGCCGACGAGGAGGCTCGGGGCCACCAGCATCAGCACGATCGACCGCGGGTCGTGGCTGAGCTGACGCAGCACGCGACCCGCCGTCGCGAAGGTGCGCACGCCGTTCACGAGCCGCTCCCCTCGTCGTCGTCGTGCGCATGGGACTCGCCGGTCTGCGCCTCCCGCAGTTCGCGCCGGGTGAGCGGGTGATCGGCCCCGGCGGCGTCGGTACCCGCGCCGGCGGCGCGCCCGACGCGGACGTCGTTCTCGATGATCGCCAGGAACGCGGCATCCGGATCGGTCGTGCCGGTGTCGGCGAGCAGGCGCTCGTGGGTCGTGTCGGCGACGATCCGCCCCGCCCGCATCAGGATGAGCCGGTCGCAGCGCAGCGCCTCGTCCATGACGTGGCTGGAGACCACGAGCGTCGAGCCGCGTTCGGCGAGGCTGCGGAAGACTCCCCACAGCTCCGCACGCAGCAGCGGGTCGAGGCCGACGGTGGGCTCGTCGAGCACGAGCAGCTCGGGGGTCCCGAGCATCGCCACCGCGAGCGACACCCGCGACTCCTGGCCGCCGCTGAGCGAGTCGATGGTCTGGTCGCGCTGGTCGGCGAGCCCCACCTCCTCGATGACGCGGTCGACGTCGCTGCGGGGTGCGCCCAGCAGTCGAGCGAAGTAGCGCAGGTTCTGCCGGATGGTGAGGTCGCCGTAGACAGAGGCGGCCTGCGTGTCGTACGAGACGCGGAGGCGAAGCGCACGTGAACCGGCCGGTTCACCGAGCACCGTGACGGTTCCTCCTGCGACCTTCTGCACGCCGACGATCGAACGCATCAGCGTCGTCTTGCCGCAGCCGGACGGCCCGAGCAGGCCCGTGATCTGGCCGCGGGGGATGTCGAGATCGAGGCTCTCGAACACCTCGGTCTTGCCGCGCCGGACATGGAGTCCGCGGATGCTGACGGCATCCGTCGCCGCATTATTCATCACGTGATGAATAGTGCGCCCGGATCCGCCCCGCGTCAAGCGATGTCGTCGAACAGATACCGCTGCACGGTGGGTGCGAGATGGCGGACCAGTTCGTCGACGGATGCCTCGGCCATCGCGGGCAGCCGCAGCACGTACCGGGTGATCAGCAGCCCCGCCATCTGCGATGCCACGAGCGCCGCCCGCAGGTCGGCGTCGGGGCGGTCGAGGGACCGCGCGATGCGCCCGAGCAGCTCCCTCGAGAGGAACCCCGCCAGCAGCGGCGTCGTGAGCCGGTTGCCCAGCGCCGTGCGGAACAGCACGACGCCCCGGCGCCGCACGTCGGGCTGCTCCCACGCGTCCAGCACGTAGCGCACGATGCGTTCGCCGACGGCCTCGCGCGGCCCGGCGAGGATCTCGGGAAGGGCGAGATCGGGGCGCATCGGCGCCCCGATGCTCTCGCCGAACAGGTCGGCCTTCGTGCCGAAGTAGTGGTGCACCAGAGCGGAGTCGACGCCGGCACGCGCCGCGATGCCGCGCACGGTGGCGCCGTCGTAGCCGAGGTCGCCGAACTCGTCGATCGCGGCCGCGAGGATGCGGTCGCGCGCGTCGGACTGACCGGCGCGCGGGCGTCCGCGGCGCCGCTTCGGCGTCGGCACGACATACTCCGCCACGGCCACAGCCTACGTCGGCACCGTCACCAGCGGTTGTGGACCTCTTCCGCCCACCCGAGGATCCCGTCGAACGCGACGGCCTCGCCGCCGGGGGGCGTGAAGGTTCCCGACCAGTGGCCGAAGCACTGGTCGGTGCGCGAGGCGACCACCCCGAGGTTCGTGCGCGTGACCTTGTCGAAGAACGGGAAGAAGGATGCCTCCAGCCCGCCGCCCGCGACCCGCCACGGCCGCCGCCAGTCGGCGATGTCGTACTCCCACGTCAGCTCGTCGTGGATCTTGTGGAGCCGCCCGTCCACGAAGAAGGCGTTCTCGGTGGAGCCGGTGCCCTCCGTCCACTTCCCGCCGACCTGGATGCCGATGGTCCGGCCGTCGGAGATCCCGGAGCCCGCTCCCCAGTTCCACCGGATGTCGTAGGGCCAGCGTCCTCGACCGTGGTCGAGCACCGCCCACGACCGGCCCGCGGGCACGTCGTAGGTGACCCCCTCGACCGTGACCGATCCGGTCGCGGGGCGGGCGACATCCTTCACGGTGTACTGGAACCGTGTGCTGCTCCACGGCACCACGACCGCCAGACGCTCATGCCCCGCGGGGAGGGCCGCGACGACGTCGAACGAGGCATCCGGGATCCGCGCCTGCAGCCGCGTGCCGGGTACGGCGTCCGGGCTCACCGAGGGGTCGATGTCGATCTCGAGGTCCTTCGCACGCGCACGCGCGTGGCCATCGGGCCCGACGCCCCTGCTGAGGCTCGCCGCGAGCTCGACGCCCCGCGAAGGCAGCACCGTCGCGCCCTTGCCCCACGTCCGTTCGGTGGCCCGGTCGAACACCCACACCTCGTGCACGGCGGCGTAGTCGATCGACGACACCGTCAGGCCGAGGATGTGCGTCGGCGTCGTGACGTTCCAGTACTCCCATCGCTTGTTTCGACCGGCACCGCGGCCGATGCCCGACGTGTCGACGATGGGCTGGCGCGCCCACCCGATCGCGTCGGGATTCACCCGCCCGTTCGACAGGGTCAGTGATACCGGGGCGGTCAGCTCGCGCTCGGTCATTCGGAGTCCTCCCGTGGGGATCGGGCCGCTGCCCGCACCCGGTCGTTGATCGCCCGCATGACAGCTTCGGGCACCTTGACGTACCGCCGGTCGTAGGTCACGAGACCATTGACCTCCTCTTCGACGTCGGCCAGCTGCGTGTAGACGGTGGCTGCGAGGCCCCGCCGCACGGCGGGCACGATCTCGCGGTCGTGCAGGCGTTCGAGCGCCGCGACCAGCTGGTCGCGGGTGCGGTACTTCTTGTACCCGAACGACGTCGGGCTCCACGTGTGCGACGGCACCGCGAGGCTGTAGCCGCCGTACTCGGTGAGCGCGAGCACGCGGCGGTCGGCGCCGCGCGGCGCCTTCACCGGGCGGAAGTAGATGTGCAGGCTCCGCAGGTCGCCGGCGCCCTGGTCGTGCCACCCGCTCGCGTGGTCGACGGGGCGCGTCGGGTCGAGGGCGCGCACGACGCCGGCGATGCGGGCCGCGTCGAACTGGCCCCACCCCTCGTTGAACGGCACCCACAGCGAGATCGACGGCACGCCGCCCAGGTGCGCGACCATGTCGCGCAGCTCGGCCTCGAACTGCGCGCGACCGGCGGCGTCGGCGCGCCCGAACCGGGCGTGCTTGCGGTCGTCGAGCGTCGGCGACGCGATCGCGGGGGCCGACACCACGAGCGGGTTGTACGCCGTCCCGCCGCTGACCGCGTCCTGCCACACCAGCATGCCCAGGCGGTCGCAGTGGTGGTACCACCGGAGGGGTTCGACCTTGATGTGCTTGCGCAGCATCGTGAAGCCCATGCGCTTGGCGAGCCGGATGTCGTACTCCAGCGCCGCGTCGGACGGCGCGGTGTAGCCGCCGTCGGGCCAGTACCCCTGGTCGAGAAGGCCCACAGGCAGGTGGGGCTCGCCGTTGAGCAGAAGCCGAGGGAAACCGCGGTCGTCGACCCCGACGCCGAAGGAGCGCATGCCGACGTAGGACTCCACCCGGTCGTCGCCGAGCGTGACCGTGACGTCGTAGAGGAACGGGTCGTCGGGGCTCCAAGGCCTGACCGGTCCGTCGAGCGCCACCGCGGTGGCCTCTCCGACCGGGATGTCGACGGATGCCGCGACCCGCCCGTCACCGCGCACCTCGACGTGCGCACGGTCGGCGCCGGTCGCGTGCGCGGCGGCGACGGTCACCACGACCGTTCCCGCCGCGAGATCCGGCGCCAGCAGGAGGGCGTCCACGGCCACGCGCGGCACGATCTCGAGCCACACCGTCTGCCAGATCCCCGACTGCGGGGTGTACCAGATGCCTCCGGGACGGCCGGACTGCTTGCCGCGCGCGAGCCACGAGGCATCCGTCACATCGCGCACCGCGACGACGAGGTCGTGCGCGGTCCCGGCGGCGAGCGCGGCGGTGATGTCGAGCGCGAACGGCAGGTAGCCGCCGGTGTGGCCGCCCACCTCGACGCCGTCGACCGCGACGCGACAGGACTGGTCGACCGCGCCGAAATGCAGGATCGCCCGCTCGCCGTCGCGCAGCGGCCGCGGCAGCGCGAAGCCGCGGCGGTACCAGAGCGTCTGGTCGGCCCGCAGCGTGCGCCCGACCCCCGACAGCGTGGTCTCGGGCGAGAACGGCACGACGATGCGCCCGTCCCAGTCGGCGGGGGCGGTGGCAGGGTCGGCGACCGCGAGCGGATCGGCGACCTGTCCCGCGAAGGGCGCGATCGCGTAGTCCCACCGGCCGTTGAGGTTGACCCAGTCGCCTCGCACCAACTGCGGCCGGGGATACTCGGGCAGCGGCGCGTCGGGGTCGAGCGTCTCGGCCCAGGGCGTGAGGAGGGTCATGCCTGCTCCTCCGCCACGGGGGTGCGTGTCGCGTCCCGTCGATCGACGCGCTGCAGCAGCGTCACCGGGATCACCACGAGCACCGCGACGGTAGCGGCGGCGGGGAAGATCCAGGGCGTCGGCACCTGCTTCACGACCCCGAGGTCGATGTACGTCTCGGCGGCGCCGACGATCACGGCGGCGCCGAGGAACGGGCCGACGACCATCGGGATGAGCACCGCGGCGATCATGCGCAGACCCTGCACCACGCCGACGCGGTCGGTCGGGGTCGCGTCCCGCACGCTCGCCGAGATCGCGGCGACCGACAGCATGAACCCGCCCATCATGACCGTGCCGGCGACGATCACCGCGAGCATGTCGCGCACGAAGAACATGGCGACCAGGCCCACCACGAGGATCGCGGTCGCCGGGACGATCGCCCGCACCTTGCCCACGCGGTCGATCACGCGACCGCCCAGCACGCTGGCGACCGAGGCGAGGATGAGCACGCTCGCCAGCACGATCGCGTAGCCGTCGATCCGCAGATAGCGCTGGATGTAGATGATGAGGTACGGGATGAACACCTGCGTGCTCGTGCCCACCACGGCGTACGCCAAGAGCAGCAGGTACAGCCGTGGATTGGCGCGGATCGTGCTGGGGCGCAGGCCGTGCACGACGGAGGCGAGATACGCGCCGGATGCCGACTCGATGCGTTCCGGGTCGCGCACCAGGAACCAGGCGAGCACGCCCACCGCGGCCGTCACGAGGCCGACGATCCCGAAGAACAGGGTCCACTGCCCCGCCTGCGTCAGGCCGTCGAGAGCGCCGAAGACCACGAGCATGCCGATGAGCGGCATGATCGCCAGCACCCCGTCGACGCGGCCGCGGTTCGCCGGCGTCGTCGACTCGGTCACCCAGGCGTTGAACGCCGCGTCGTTGGCGCCGGAGCCGAAGAACGACATGACGCAGTCCAGCGCGACGATCGCCACGACCGCGGTGCCGACGGCGAGCGCGGCATCCGCTCCCGCCGCAGGCTGCACGAAGCCGAAGGTCGCCGTCGTCAGTCCCCACAGCACGTAGCCCACGGCGATGAAGGGGCGTCGTGTGCGCGCACGGTCCGACCAGGCGCCCACGAGCATCGTGGCCAGCGTCGCAGCGACGGCGGATGCCGCGACCAGCGTCGCGATCACCGTCGGGTCGGAGGTGATCGTGTCGTACACGAACACGTTGAGGTACATGTTCTCGACGGTCCAGGCGAGCTGGCCGACGAGGCCGAGCACGACGACGGTCACCCAGGTGCGCCCGGGGAGCGGCGCGAGCCGCCGAGGGCGTTCCGGGCGCGAGGGAGCGGGCGCGGGGTGGCGAGGCGCAGGCGCAGGCGCGGAGAGGTCTTCGGGCATCGGCATCCTTGCTGACGGTCCGGGGGCGGGTGGTTCGATCCTAGGGCGCCGTAGTCTGACGCCATGCACACGCGCACCCAGGCGAGGCTGCAGGTCGTCGCCGGACCCATGTTCGCCGGCAAGTCGGAGGAGCTGCTGCGCCGCGTGCGCCGCGCGCGCATCGCCGGGCTCGCCGTCGAGGTCGTCAGCCACGCGCTCGACGACCGCCGCGGCGAGGGTCTGATCAGCTCGCACTCCGGCCTGAGCGTGCCGTCGCGGTCGGTGGCCGACGTCGACGCGCTCGTCGCCGCGGTGAAGGAGCGAGAGCTCGACCTCGTCGCGATCGACGAGGCGCAGTTCTTCGGTCCGGGGCTCGTCGACGCCGTCGGCGCGCTCGTGGCCGGCGGGCTGACCGTCGTGGTCTCCGGCCTGAGCGTGACGTTCGACGGTCGCCCGTTCGAGCCGCTGCCCGCATTGATGGCGGTCGCCGAGGACGTGCTCAAGCTCACCGCGGTGTGCGCCGTGTGCGGCGAGGATGCCGCCTTCCACCAGCGGATCGCGGCCGACGTCGCGGGCGACCCGCGGGTGCCCACTGCCGCGCAGGTCGGAGGCGTCGAGTCCTACCAGGCGCGCTGCCGGCGCCACTTCACCGGCGCCGCGCCCGCGTAGCCGTCAGCACTCGATGACGTTGACGGCAAGGCCGCCTTCGCTCGTCTCCTTGTACTTGTGCGACATGTCGATGCCGGTCTGCCGCATCGTCTCGACGACCGCGTCCAGCGAGACGTAGTGCGACCCGTCGCCGCGCAGCGCGAGGCGCGCGGCCGTGACCGCGGTCGACGCGGCGATCGCGTTGCGCTCGATGCACGGGATCTGCACCAGCCCGCCGACCGGGTCGCACGTGAGGCCGAGGTGGTGCTCCATCGCGATCTCGGCGGCGTTCTCGATCTGACGGTTCGTCCCGCCCATCACCGCGGTCAGTCCGCCCGCCGCCATGGCGCACGCCGAGCCGACCTCGGCCTGACACCCGCCTTCGGCGCCCGAGATCGAGGCGTTCGCCTTGAACAGCGAACCCAGCGCGGCCGCCGTGAGGAGGAAGCGACGGATGCCGCGGCGACGGTTCGCCTCGGCCACCTCCTCGTCGTCCCAGCCGGCCGCCTCCGCGGGGGCGACGGCGTGACCGTGATAGCCGAGCAGGGCGCTGCCGACCAGTTCGCCGTAGGGCGTGACGGCGTTGCCGGCCCCGAGTCCCGAGTCTGCGAGGAAGCGCCACCAGTACATCGCTACGGCCGGCAGGATCCCGGCGGCGCCGTTCGTCGGTGCGGTGACGACCCGCCCGCCCGCGGCGTTCTCCTCGTTCACGGCCAGTGCGAAGGCACCGAGCCACTCCCCCGGAAGCTCGCGGCGGCCGTCCGCCTCGGCATCCTCCAGCTGCGCGCGGATCGATGCCGCACGACGCTTGACCCCGAGCATCCCCGGCAGCACGCCGTCGGTGTGCAGACCCGCGTTCACGCAGGCCGCCATCGCGTCCCAGATCGCGTCGAGGCCTTCGGCGATCTCCTCGTCGTCGCGCAGTGCCGCCTCGTTGCGTCGCGCCGCCTCGGCGATCGTGAGCCCCTGCTCGTCGCACAGGGCGAGCAGCTGCTCGGCACTGGCGAAGTCGAGCGGGTAGGCGTGGGCACGCACCTGCGGCGCCTCGCCCTCGCGGCGGATGAACCCGCCGCCCACGGAGTAGTACGTCTCGCGGGCGAGGAGTCCGGCGTCGGAGCTCGGTGCCTGCGCGGTCTCGGTGAGCGCCGCAGCCCCGGTCTCGCGCACGCCGGACGGAGCCTGCGCGCGGGCGGGGCCGTCGTCGGGTGAGGCCCACGCCTCGAGCGTCATGGCGTTGGGGTGACCGGGCAGCCGCGTGCGCGGCGCGAACACGACGTCGCCGCGGTCGAACGGCACCGCGCGCAGGCCCGCGAGGTGGAGTTCGCGCCCCTCGGGCCACGCGCTCCACGCCGCGCGGACGGCATCCGGGTCCACCGTCTCGGGCTCCAGGCCCTGCAGCCCCGCGACGACCGCGTCGGGGGTGCCGTGGCCGATGCCGGTGGCACCGAGCGAACCGTAGAGGGTGCACGTCACGCGTCCGACCTGCGGCAGCAGCCCGGCCTCGCGGAGGTGGACGACGAAGTCGTGGGCGGCCCGCATGGGTCCGACCGTGTGGGAGCTCGAGGGTCCTACGCCGATGGAGAACAGCTCGAACGCCGAGACATAGGCGCTCATCACCACCAGGCTAACGCCGGCGGAGGGCAGTCTGCGCGCCGTTACCGAGTCGATAGGGGCAGGATGCCTCGGCCCCCGGCATCCGCGAGAGCACTGTGCCGCCTCACGCGCGCGGTGCGAACGAGACCAGGCCCACGGTGTTGCCGGCGGGGTCCTTCACGAACGCCTGCCACTCGTCATGACCGGCGGGACCGAGCGTGTCGTCCTCGTGCGTGAAGATCACGTGGGGCTCGGAGACGACCTCGGCGCGCTCGGCGATGCGTGTCAGCGCCTCGCGCACATCGTCGACGCGGAGGTAGATGAGCGCGGACGGCGCGTTGCGGTCCAGCAGCAAGCGCACGCCGTCGAGGTCGAAGAAGAGCAGCCCGGGCGGGTCGAACACCGCCGTGTACGGCGCCCCGACCAGGGCGGTGTAGAAGACGGCGGCGGCCTCGAGGTCGTCGGCGTGCTGCGCGACCTGCACAAGTCTCATGGCGTCATTCTGGCGCGCACGCGACCGTGCCAGCGAAGCCCCTGCCGCGGCGACTCCCCGAGGAGTATCAAGGAGGAGCAAGCGACTCTGGAGGTGGACGATGCTGTTCGTGCTGTATCTGATCCTGCTGATCGGCGGAATGGTGCTGGTGGGGATCTCGTTCGCCTCGCCGGTGCTGCCCGGACTCGTGTTCATCGCGGGCGTGCTGTGCATCGGCGCCGCCGTCGCCGTGCCCATCACCGCGGGGGTCGTCGAGCACCGCAAGTGACGGCATCCGCGATCCGGCCGGCCTCGCACCGCACCCGGGGAACGGGTAGGCTCGGGAACTTCATCTGTTCCGGCCCGGGAGGTTTGCCGTGTCTGTTGTGGAAGAGCCCATCTGGCTCACGCACGACGCTCTGCGTCAGGTGCAGGGCGAGCTCGACGAGCTCGTGCGCGTCGGCGCCGAGGACGACCAGACGCAGGCCCGCGTCCTGGAGCTGCGCGCGATCGTGCGCCGCGCCCAGGTCGGTGCGCGCCCCGACGACGGGATCGTGGAGCCGGGCATGCGGGTGACCGTGCGGTTCGATGCCGACGGCTCGGAGGACACGTTCCTGCTCGGCTCGCGCGCGCTGCTCGGCGCCGCCGGAGACGTCGCGGTGTACTCGCCCGACTCGCCGCTCGGCCGCGCCATCGCCGGACTGCTCCCCGGCGCGACCTTCTCGTACCAGGCACCCAACGGCGCGACCATCGCCGGCGCCGTGGTGGACGCGGTCCCGCACGACTGACTCCGGGCCACCGATCCCGCACCCCTGGTCCCCGCGACGCCGCGGGCCTATCGTGGTGGCGTGAAACGGATGTGGCCGTTCGTGGTGCCCGGTGTGATCCTCGGCGCCGTCGGGCTGATCTGGACCCTGCAGGGCCTCAACGTGCTGGGCGGGTCCGCGATGAGCGGTTCGCCGTTGTGGGCGACGGTCGGACCGATCGTGCTCATCGCCGGCCTGGTGCTGATCGGGATCGGGATCGCCCGCAGGCGGCGCAGCAGCTCATAGGCCCGTCGGCCGCGTCATATGGCGCGCGGCGATCCGACGCCACCCTATTCTTGGATGCAGTCCATGAATACCGAGGCGAGGTCTCCGTGCTGCGCACGATGCTGAAGTCCAAGCTGCACCGTGCGACGGTGACGGGCAGCGACCTGAACTACGTCGGTTCCATCACCATCGACGCCGACCTGCTGGCGCTGGCCGACATCCTGGAGAACGAGCAGGTGCACGTTGTCGACGTGAACAACGGCGCGCGGTTCGAGACGTACACGATCGCGGGCGAACGAGGCTCCGGCGTCGTGCAGATCAACGGCGCCGCCGCCCGCCTGGTCCACACCGGGGATGTCGTCATCGTCATGTCCTACGGCGCGTACGACCGGGAGGAGCTGCAGCGGCACCGGCCGATCGTGGTGGACCTCGGCGACGCCGCGCCCGGTGCACCCAACCGCATCAGCCGCGTGCTCACGTCCGCGGGCTGAGCCGCAGGGTCAGTCGGCGTCGGGGCCGCTGATGTGATCCAGGAGGTCGTCGAGCGAAGCGAACCCGATCGTCTCGGCACCGTCGCCGTCGGCGACCTCGACGTTCTCGATCTCGAAGTCCTCGCCGAGCTGCACCAGGATGCGCGAGTCGGGGAACTGGCGGGGCGCCGCCAGCGAGAGCAGGGTCGCGTCCGCGAACACCACGACCGACGCAGCCTCGAGGTCGACGCGGAGATCCGTCTGCTCCACGACCTGGTCGTCGGCGATGCTGTCCTCGATCTCCGTGGCCACGGTCTCGATGAGCGCGGTCCACCGCGACTCGGTCATCGCCAGGATCCGCTCGACACCGTCGATGAGTGCATCGGAGTCGGGGTCGGACACGTCGTCGAGCTCCGGATCGACGTTCACCGTGACGTCGGCGCCGGCACCGTGAAAGCGGGCCCGGCCGTACACGATGCCGTCTCCGAGGGCGGCGTCGTCGAGGATCCCTTCGTCCGAGATCCTGCGGTGGAGCGCGTCGAGCACGGAGGCGGCCATGGCTTCATCCTTCCACGCCGTCATGACGGTGCGTCACGCGTGGTGGAACACCTCTCGCATGGGCGCCCAGTGCTCGCCCGGCGCTGCGGTGGACACACGTTCCTGACACGGATCGCACAGCTCCCACCACCGCTGCGTCACGGGATCGGCCGCCATCGCCGCCATGTCCGCGGCGAGGTCGGTGCCGACGTACTCGTAGTACGAGAACAGGTAGCCGTCGCGGAGGAAGATCGAGTAGTTGGTGATGCCGCTGCGCGTGATCTGGTCGAGCACGGAGGGCCACACCTCCGCATGGAGCCGCAGGTGTTCGGCCTCGTGCTCGGGGCGCAGTCGGATGACCGAGGCGACACGCTGCACGGCATCACGTCCTTCTCATCAGTCGGCAGGGGAACGCCGCGCACGATTCTCTGCCGGCGTGAGCGCACTGTACCAACATGCAACGCGATCCGGGCGGCGGCACGATCCCCGGCGGCGCCCGTCCACAGGCGGCGCAAGCCTCTACGGGGTACCCTCGTACACTGGCGCTCGGAGGCAGGATGGCCGATCGCGAACAGCAGGAGCAGGCGGTGACCTGCCGGACGCCGTCCGTCGGATGGCCTGAGCTCGTGCTGTGGGTGGTCGCCCCGCTTGTCGCGTTCGGCGGGTACCTGTCCGTGACCTTCATGGGCATGAGCCTGGACGGGTGCGAGGGCATATGTCGCGACGAGCTGATCTTCACGACGTACCGCGTCTACCCGTGGCTCCTGCTCCTCGCCGTCGTCGCTCCGATCGTCGTCGGAGCGGTGGTGCTCCTGCGCGGGCGGCGGACGGCGTGGGTGGCGGCATCCGGGATCGCACTGGTGATCGCGGTCCTCGCGGGAGCGACCGCTGCGCTCCATGCCGGGTTCCAGCCCATGTACGACCGCAACGCACGGATCAGCGACGGCAACCAGCCGCCGTCGCCCCCGCCACCGGACCCCACCGGCTCGTGGACCGCCCAAGCCGTGTCGCAGCCCGCGTCGACGCTCACCGTCGCGTCCGACCACTCCGTCGAAGGCTTCGACGGCTGCAACCCCCTCCGCGGCACCTGGAAGCCCGGCGACGACGAGTTCATCATGTTGTCGCTGACCGTCGAGGGCAGCGCGGCGTGCGACGGCGTCGACACGTGGCTCGACGGTGCGACATCCGCTTTCATCCATGGCGGCAACCTCGTGGTCAACGGGGCCGGCGACACCCCCATCGGGGTGCTCTTCCCCGCCGACTAGAGCCCACCGCCCGCGGGCCATGTCGTCGGTGGGTGCGATGATCCGCGTGACGGACATTCGGCGGGGAGGGCGGAATGCGGGGCGAGGCGACCGTGCTGCACGCCGACCTGGACGCCTTCTACGCGTCGGTGGAGCAGCGCGACGAGCCCACGCTGCGCGGCCGGCCGGTCATCGTCGGCGGCGGCGTGGTGCTCGCGGCCAGCTACGAGGCGAAGGCGCGCGGGGTGCGCACCGCGATGGGCGGCCGGCAGGCGCGCGACCTGTGTCCGGATGCCGTCGTCGTCCCGCCGCGGATGGAGGCGTACTCCGCCGCCAGCAAGGACGTGTTCGCGATCTTCCGCGACACGACACCGCTCGTCGAGGGGCTCTCGATCGACGAGGCGTTCCTCGAGGTCGGCGGGCTGCGGCGCATCGCGGGCACGCCGGAGCAGATCGCGGTGCGCCTGCGCGAGCGCGTCCGCGCCGAGGTCGGGCTGCCCATCTCGGTCGGGGTCGCGCGGACGAAGTTCCTCGCCAAGGTCGCCAGCGCCGTGAGCAAACCCGACGGCCTGCTCGTGGTGGAGCCCGACCGGGAGCAGGAGTTCCTGCTGCCGCTGCCGGTCGAACGACTGTGGGGCGTGGGTGCGGTGACCGCCGAGAAGCTGCACCGGCTCGGCATCTCCACCGTCGGGCAGCTGGCCGAGCTCGAAGCCGCGACCGCTGAACGGCTGCTCGGCAGGGCGGCGGGCGTGCACCTGCACGCGCTGGCCCGGCTGCGCGACCCGCGCCCGGTCGACACGACCCGGCGCCGCGGATCGATCGGCTCGCAGCGCGCACTCGGCAACCGTCCGCGGTCGGCCGAGGAGCTGGAGGTCATCCTCACGCAGATCGTCGACCGCCTCGCCCGGCGGCTGCGCGATCGCGACCGCGGCTGCCGCACGGTCGTACTGCGGCTCCGCTACGGCGACTACGCCAAGGCCACCCGCTCCCGCACTCTCCGCGCCCCCACCGACCGCACCGCGGTGCTGCTCATGGTCGCGCGCGGGCTGCTCGCCGCCGCGCAGCCCGATATCGCCGAACGCGGCATCACGCTGATCGGCATCTCCCTGTCGCAGCTCGCGCGCGCCGACACCCTCCCGCCGGAACTGCCCATCGACTGGGACGACGGCGAGCGCCTCGACACCGTGCTCGACGCGGTGCGAGACCGCTTCGGCGCGGCATCCGTCTCCCGGGCCGCGCAGCTCGGTCGCGACCCGGGCTGGTCGACCCCCGTGCTCCCCGAGCACGAGTGACGCCGGGAGCGGATGCCGGCGGCCTCGCACCCCGGCGATGTCGCCGGCCGCGCTTACTCTGCTGGCATGCCGGAGCGTGTCGAACTGTGGTGGGCCCGCCGCCAGTTCTCCAAGGGCACAGAGGTGCCCTACCCGGTGGGGAGCTATCGCGAGGCGTGGGCGTCGTTCCCCGCTCTCGTGCGCCAGTACCATCCGGAGCTCAATGCCGGCATCGTCCTGAGCCAGATCCCGCCTGCGGCCGACGTGCTGCTGCTGTGGCAGTGCGAGGCGGGTCACAAGTTCGCCGCGACACCCGACGAGCAGCGCCACCGGCCCGGTCGTGAGCGCCGCCGCTCCGCCTGGTGCCCGGAGTGCACGGATCTCGCCCGCCCCGCGAGGGCGCTGCCGATGCGGGACGTGGTGACCCTCCCGGGATCCCCCGTTCCGGCCGCGATCGCCAACCCTCTCGGGCGCACGGTGCTTCGTCCGCGCACGCCGCCGCGAAAGCTGCGGCTGTGCCCGAAGACCCCCGACCTGCCCGTCGGCGAGCCGTTCCGCTCGGAGTGCGCGCCGAAGCCCGCGTCGGCGGTCGAGGCGCAGCTGCGGGCCGACGTGTTCGCGCGCCTCTCGGTGACGCCCGGGTTCAACGCCGTGCGAGTCGCACGACCGTTCTTCGACCATGTCGAGGTGTGGCCCGACATCCTTCTGCCGGAACTGAGGGTCGCCATCGAGTACGACACCACCGGCCGGCACGGTCTGGAGCACGTCGGCAAGCGCGAGGACGCCGACCGCCGCAAGGACCGCGCACTGCGGGCCGCGAAATGGGAGGTCATCCGGATCCGCACCGGAAAGCTCGAGCCGCTCGGGCCCTACGACCTGCGGCTGGCGGCCTGGAACCGCAAGGGTTTCGAGCGGCTCGTCGACACGCTGCGAGACATCCGCGGAGCGCTGCTGATCGACCCGTACGTCGCCTGAGACCACCCCGCCGCGCACGGAAGAAGCGCCCCGCGAGCGGGGCGCTTCTCCGTTGCCGACGATGCTCGGCCGACCGGCCGGGCCGGGTTCGTGCGTCACGGGCGCACGGTGATCACCGCCTCGGCCTTCACCGACGTGCCCTCGATCGTCCCCGTGACGCGGAACCAGCCCGGCTCGGCCAGGTCTCCCGCGTCCACGGGCGCCCAGGTGACCGGAAGCGCACCGATCGTCCCGTCCGTGTAGACCGCGTCGACCTCACCCGGAAGCGCAGGCGCGACACCCACCGTCGTCTCCGTGACCACGTCCACGGTGTCGGCCACCGTGCGCTGGGGCGCGGCTTCGTACACCTGGAACTCGGCCAGACCGCTCTCGCCGCCGACGGCGACGTTGTCGTAGGTCTTGTTCGGATCGATCGTGAACCGGAACCACGACGAGGTGATCGGCGTATCGAAGGTCACGACGTTGTCGGGCTGCCCCTCCCACTTGATGTCGGTGATCATGCGGCTTCCGCCCTCCCACTCCAGGAGGCCTTCGCCGGCGTGATCGACGAGGGATGCCCGGTCGACCAGGTTGATCCGGTCGGTCGTGATCGGCTTGTCGAATCGCAGCGTGATCGAGGGGGTAGCATCCGCCTTCTTCGCCGCCCACGATGTCGACCTGTCGTTGTCGGCGGCCTTCGCGCCGACGTATCGCGCATCCTGGTTGTCGCCGTTGGGGGCGCCGTTGCGATCGCGCACGGAGGATGTCGTCGCCGTCGCGTCCGTCGACGCGTTGTCTCCGCGGGCGCTCAGGGCGCTCGTGCCCGAAGACACCGTCACGCCGTCGAGGGTGACCACGGCGTGCACCGTCGCCTCGAAGGGCTGCGTGACCGGCTCCTTGAGCAGGATCACCCCGCTCCCCTCGACGTGCTGCAAACGGGCGTCACTGAGGACGTAGTCGACGGTCGCCTCCGACAGGTTGGCCTTCTCACCGGTGTTGAGCGTCCCCTCGAGAGAGGCCACCACCGGCGCCCCGGCGCGGATCTCGGCCTTGTCGAGCTTCAGTTCGACCGAGGTGAGCCAGGTCGGAACGGACAGGCGTCCACCTGCATCGACAGCCAGATACAGTTCCGCGCTCGCACGGTACCCGTTCCGCTCGGCCGACACGGCGATCTTGACCCGACCCTCCGACACCGGGGTGACGCGCCCACTCGCATCCACCGTCGCGATGGACGGATCGGAGCTGCTGAACGTGATCATGTTCCGCTTCAGCTCGACAGGCTCGTCCAGGAAGGACGTTCCGGCGACACCGATCTTCGCCTTGCGACCGCTGTCGGCGATGCCGGGATCCAGCGTGAGGCCCGCCAGCTGCGTGAGATCGCGCAGCGAATGCACCTGCACCTCGAGCAGGTCGATCGGACTGCCCTTCTGACCGCCCTGCGGGAACGACACGCGCACGTAGCGCGCCTGCACGCTCGGGTGAGCCGGGTCGACCGGGTAGTTGTAGTACAGCCCGTCCTGCTCCCAGCCGTAGAGCGTCACGTCGTTCTGAGGAACGGCCTTGGTGTTCCTGGATGTCGGCAGCCCGCCGCCCGAGACGTCCGTGGTCTGCGTCCCGGTCGTCCACGCCTCGCCGTCCATGCTGTACTCGATCTTCACCTGCTGCGGCGCGTTGACGTACGTGACGTTGTCGGCGTTCGGCATGCGGTGGTTGAAGAAGAGGTTCACACGGGTGAGCTCCTGCGGCGCCTTCAGGTCGTAGGTGATGCTGTCGTCCTGTCCGGACCCGGCCACCCACTTCCCGCTGCTCCCGCCGGTCGCCTCGTTGATCACACCGTCCGACAGGCCGGCGGCGTGCTCAGGATCGGTCGTGACCTCCGGCACGATCCCCGCCGCGACGTTGCTGTCGGGGAGGATGCTGACGAAGTTGCGGGTGGACGTGTACGTCTTCCCGTTGACCGTGATGTCGGCCCAGTAGGCGTACATGGTCGAGCGATCGACCGCGCCGGTGACCTGGAGCTCGCCGTCGGCGACGACGAACGGCACCTGATCGGCCGGCACCTCGCGGACGTCGACCTTCCCCGTCGGGTTGTCGCGACGGCCGTCCACGGTGGCGTAGTGGTAAGCCACCTCGGCGGGGTTCACGACGTCGATCGAGCCGCCCTTCTCGGTGTAGCCCTCGAACGTCACCGGGACCTGCTGTCGCGCCTGCAGCTCCTTCCAGAACTGCGCGCCTCCCGTCGACATCTCGACGCCGACCAGGGGCAGGTCGGGCGAGATCACGCCGTCGCGGACGACCACCGGGTAGGTGTCGCGCGCGACCTGGGGCTCGTTCACGCCGTCCTTGTACGTCGCGGTGACGGTGATCGTCGCCGTGCCGTCCTGCTGCGCCCGGATCTTGCCGCTCGAGCCGGCGACCGACGCGACCGCAGGGTTGTCGCTCGAGAAGGTGAGCTTGGCCGGAGCGAGGACGTTGGTGAACCCGTTGAGGTAGCTCTCTGCGCGGAGCTTGAGCGAGCGACCATCCTTCTGGCTGCTGAACACCTTCACGCCGGTGAGCTTGTACTCACGCGTCTTGTCCTTCGTCGTGACCTTGATCACCGTGTCGATCGGGTCGGCGGTGACTGCAGACGTATCGATGTCGACGTAGTACTTGTCTCCGTCCTTCCGCGTGGTGAACGGCAGCGCGACGTCGCTGTTGAGCCACTCGACCTTGGCGATCGGGTGCGTGAACGGGCCGACGGCATCCATCCGGTCCTGACCCGTGAAGCCGGTCTTGGCGGTTCCCGAGATCTGGTTCTGGACCATGTGGAGGTACACGAACTGGTCGCGCTTCATCGCGTAGCCCCACTCGGGGCCCTGTCCGAACGCGGTCGCCTTCTTCGGGTCCTCGAACCAGCCCGGCTTGCGGACGTAGTCGAGCGTGTACGGGCGGGTGCCGTAGAGCGACTCCCGGAGGTCCGGCCCCGCGGGGTTGTCCATCCAGCCCACGATCCCCTGGCGCATGTCCGACAGCTGCTGCGACGAGATCGGCACCATCGAGAAGATGTTGTCGTTGTCGAGGTTGCTCTTCAGGTTGTCCATGCCGCGGGTGACGGTGATGGAGGAGTCGTAGTTCATCACGTAGCCGTGGCCGTACTGGTTGATGAGCTCCTTCGTCGCCTCCGGCCACGCGTCGCGCTCATTGCCCTTCGCGTACTGCGTCCAGACGTCCAGCGCCGTGGTGTACGGATCGTTCCACTCTTCGTGCGCGACCTTGCGGCCCTGCGTGCGTACGCCGTTCACCCAGCCCCCGTCGTTGTAGGGCTCGCTGTTCCAGAACGGCCGCTCGTACAGGGTGATGTCCTGGTCGCCGGTCTGCGCGTTGGGGTTCGCGTCGATCAGGACGCGGTCGTTGAAGTTGCGCGCGGAGCTCCAGGCCACATCCGTGTTGGAGTACGACTCGGGTCCGCCATCGGCGAAGAGGTACCACGGGTTGTACCGGGCGACGAGACCCTGGATGTCGGTCTCGAGGATGTCGCGTCCCTCGTATTGCGACGACACGTAGACGCCGAACCTCAGCCCGTAGCGTTCGGCGGCATCCTTCGCCTGCTGCACGCGATCGCGCACCGCCCAGGTGCCGTCGGCGCCCTGCTGAAGCGCGTTGTACATGAAGAGCTTGTTGCCGTTGTTCGGCGTGAGGTTCGCGTTCGGCGACGGCCAGAAGTAGACGGTGTTCTGGATGGTCTCGGTGGAGAGCATCGTCATGCCCATCTCCTTGGCCGTGCGAGCCCATTCGTCGTAGTTGTAGTTGGGGTCGTACAGATTGGGCATGGTTCCCGTGGTGTGCGAGAGCGCCGACATCTTGCCGTCGATGAACCAGTCGACGGGATTGCGCTTCACCGTGATGGTGAACTTCTTCGTGGCGGTGGCGCCCGCAGCATCGGTGGCCTTGACGGTGAAGGCGTAGTCCTTCGCATCCGCACCGTGTGCGCCATCGGCGACCGTGCCTTCGATGGATCCGGATGCCGTGAGCTTCAGGCCGGGAGGCAGCTCGCCCTTGATGACGCTCCAGGAGTAGCCCGGCGCGCCGCCCGAGGCCTGGAAGGTGAACGGCGACGCCTGCGGTGCGATGCCGGAGGTGTTCCGCTTGCCGTCCAGGGTGGCGGTCATCGCGACGTAGGGGTTCTCGTCGTAGGCGTACGGCAGGACGTTGTCGGGGTAGTCGTTGGCCGGGACGTTCGCGTTGCGCTCGTCGAAGGCGGTCTCGTCGACGTCGAGGCCCGTCGTCACGATCGTCGGCTTGTCGCCGCCACCGACGGATGCGGCGTAGGTGAGGTCGGGCACCGCGTTGCCACCGGCGTCCGAGATGCGCGAGTAGAACCCGAGGAAGTTCTTGTTCGCGCTGGGATTCTTGTGCTGGATCTCGATGATGAGCTTGTTCCAGCCGGCCTTGAGGGCCACGGCGTAGCGGGTGCCCGACTTGCTCACCCGCCCGGCGGCCGACGCCTGGGTTCCCACCAGCGCATCGTTGGCGTATGCCCGGTACACCCCGGAACCGCCGACCTGCCACTGCACGTCGCGGGCGGTGGGACTGTAGACGTACCCCGCCGCGAGCACCCATTTGTCGGTGGTGGGCTGCCCCTGCTTGACGTCGAAGTACCCCATCAGGTCGTTGTAGTCGTCGTAGTTCCGGTTGAAGATCCGGTCGTCGAAGTACTGCCAGCTCGACGACTCGGCGCCCCCAGGCGCAGACACGCTGCCTCCGAGCGCAGGCGAGAGGGCTGATCCCGCGCCCTCGACGACGGGCGTCGTGAACGGGCCCGAGACCAGCCACTGGTTCAGATAGGGAGCGGTGCCGGTTGTCTGCAGCGCGGATGCCGGCAGCGCCGGCGAAACGAGAGCAGTGGCCACCACGGCGGCCACCACGGCGGCCGCCGCCGCGGCCGCCACCGCGACCCGCCGGACGGGATGTGGACGTTTCATTGCGTGTTCCTCTCTTCGTCGAGACGCAGGCGAAATCGCGAAACGGACCGATGCATCGCGAAATTCGATCTCCTGCCTAATCGTTTAAGCCGTTCGGGAGCGCTGCGTCAACCGGAACCGCGTGATCGCTCACTCGGAATGAAGGCCTGTGCCCGCCAACACCGCCCGGGATCACCGCACGATCAGCGCTTTCCGATGGCCAGGGGTAGGCGAACGCACTCGCATGCCCTACGGTGTTAATCGATTAATCGAGGAGCACCGTTGCTGGGAAGTCGCTGGCGGTCGCCGGGCGTACGCCTCGCGTCGCAATCCGTCGCGCTCGTCATCCTTCTCGCCTCCACATGGGTGATCGTCGGTCTCGCCCTGACGGATACCGGGACGGGAGCCGTGTCGGCAGGACGGACCGTGTTCGCGAGCCTCGGCCTGCTGCTCCTTGCGACGGTGACCCGAACCGATCGCTCGCGCCCTCGCGCGCGTGCCGACGACGCTCGGCCGGTCGCGTATACGCCGACGCAGCTTCTCGTGCTCGCAGGCACCGGCGTGGCGGGCTACACGGTGCTGTCGACCGTGGCCATCGACCTCGCGGGACCCACGCTCCCCAGCCTCGTGATGGCACTCTCACCAGCAGTGGTCCTCATCGCGGAAGCCGCGATCGCAGCGAAGCCGATCCGTCGCGGGATCCTCGTCGCCACCTGCGTCGCGGTCGCCGGCGCGGCGCTCTACATCGCCCCACGACTGGAAGGGGTCGGCACGCCCCGAGTCGGTCTGGGTGCCCTCGCAGCGATCGGGGCCATGGCGTCCATGGCCGCCTACGGGCTGTACTTCGCGCATCTCAACCGCGGATACGACGGCCCGATGACCCCGCGCCTCGTCCCGATCTTCGCCGTCGGGAGCATCCCGCTTGCGATGTGGGCGATCGTGGAGACGGTGTCGGGTACCGCGATCGCGCTCGGGAGCATCGCCGTCCTGGCGGTGCTGGGCATCGTCATCTACGTCCCGGCCTACCTCGTGCAGCACCGCGTCATCGTGACCGCCGGCCCTGCTTTCGCGTCCCTGCTCGCGCTGGCAGTCCCCCCGCTCGTCGGGGTGGTGTCGGCCATGTCGGGCCTTGCCGCCCCGCCGGATCTGCTCCAGGCTGCAGGCGTGGGCCTCACCCTCGCGGGGATGGTCGCGGTCATCCGGCTGAGGATGCCGCGCCCGCACGCAGGGCCTTCGCCGGCGCGAGCTGGGGCCCACCCGGGACCAGGAGAGGACACGACCGCAAGGCGCGGATCAGGCTGACGTCGACGCGCGGGCGAACAGCACCGGTTCGAGCTCGAGGATGCGGTTCGTCGGGGTCGCGGCATCCCGCGCGCGCTGCAGTACGAAGTCGACGATGCGCGCGCCCATATCCACCGCGCCCACGGAGCTGATGCCGGCGAGAGCCGCCTGGCGGGAGTCGCCGATGCCGACGACGGCCACGTCCTCCGGCACCCGCAGCCCGAGCTCGCGCGCGGTGTGAACCGCCGCGAATGCGGAGAAGTCGGCCCCCGCGAACACGGCATCGGGGCGGTCGTCACGGTCGAGCAGCAGCCGCGCTGCGCGGTACGGGTCGACGAGGTCCTTGTGATGCTCCACGATGTAGCCGTCGGGGACGTCCAGCCCCGCCCCGCGCATCGCGTCGACGTACACGTCCCGCCGTACGCCGTCCTCCGGGCGATCCGCCGCGCCTTCGACGATCAGGCATCCCACTCGTCGACGATGCTCGAGCAGATGGTCCATCGCGACCTGGGAGGCACGACGCTGGTCGAAACGGATGACATCGAAGCCGTCGGGTTCGAGGTCGTGCGAGTAGACGGCCACCTTGCGAGCCACTGGTCCGAGCGCATCGCGCCATTGCGCGGCATCCGCGATCCCCGTGGCAGCCACGAAAGCGGCATCGAACTCGCTCCGCGAGAGTGCGGCAGCGAAGTCGGAGTCCATCGCGATCAACGTCGTCCAGCCGAGTCCCGACGTCGCCTCGTTGAACGATTCCGCAATGCTCTGCGACCACGGGTCGCTGAGCATGTGAAGGACGAGTTGGATGATGCCGGTGCGGCCGGTCCGCACGGATCGGGCCATCCGGTTGGGCATGTAGTGGAGCTCGGCAGCAGAGCGGCGCACACGATCCGCGGTCTCATCCGTGTAGCGGGCCGCCGCCTTCTCAGCACCGGAGATCACGTACGACGCCGTTGCGACCGATACCCGGGCATGGGCCGCCACGTCGCGAAGGGTGACCCTCTTTCCGCTGCCCGCTGCCCCCGTCATGGTGCTCCGAGCCTATCCGCGGCACGATGCTCCTCACGCGAAGCGCCGCGGCGACCCGGTCACTTGCCGCCCACGTTGAGCCCCACGGCCTCCGCCACGAGCGCCTTCACTCCTGCGTCATCGACGGAGCTGCCCTCGACGAAGTCGATGGCTCGGACGACCTTGCTGTCCAGGCGCGTGTTGAAGAGGTCGCTGCTCTTCATGCGCGCGCCCTTGGAGAAGGTCAGTCGCACGGCGCTCTTGAGCACGTCGACGAAGCAGACGTCGCCGTCGTGCGTCCAGAACGGGACGCCCTCCGGCTTGGAGGGCTTCTTGTACTTGACCACCTCGACCGCGTTCGGGTCGGCGGCCCTGATCGCGGCGCGAAGCGTGACGACGACGTCCTGCTTCCACCCACTCAGTTGGGCGATGATGTCGTCGATCTGCTCGGAATCGGATTTGTCACTCATACCCGCATACTCGCAAGAGACCCGACGAAATCAAACGACCGCGGGCCTGTCATCGCGAAGAGCGCCGGAGGGCCTCGAGCACCGTTCCCTCTTCGAGGTGGCGACCGAGGGTTGCGAGGATGCCTCGGGACCCTTCCTCCCTGTTGGGGCCGTCCGTCCAGTACTGGTCGAAGAAGACACCGTGCTCGGCGTGGGTGAGTCGGGTTCCGTCTGGGGTCTCCTCGAACTCGAAGGATGCCACCGACGTCGACATGTGGGCGCCGTCGAGCCACATGTCATACGTCGTGACGATGCGGTGATGCTCGACGATGTCGGTGTAGACGGCCTCGTATCGCGACAGCGGTCCGCCGTGGAACTTCGCTTCGTCCACGTCGCGCCCGCCGACGCGGAAATCGAACGCCCACTCGACGGAGTCGAACGTGTCTCCGTCGCCGAACCAGTTGCGCTTCTGCTGCTCGTCGGCGAACGCCTGCCAGACCCTCTCGACGGGTACGGGATAGTCGCGCGTGAGGGTGAAGCCGGCGTGGGCGAGTCGGCGCTCGGTCGTCATCGGGTGGGTCCTATCGGGTGAAGGTGACGTGGATGGTGCCGCTCTCGGCGACTTCGCTCGTCACCGTGTGCGTGTGCTCGAGGCCGCGAAGGTCGTCCCACACGCGGATGCCGCGGGCGAGCACGATCGGGGCGATCCCGACGTGCAGGTCGTCGACGAGGCCGGCGCGCAGGAACTCCTGAGCCGTGCGAACCCCTCCCCCGACCCGGACGTCGAGTCCGCCGGCAGCAGCGGTCGCCTCGACGAGGACCTCCTCGATCGCGCCGCTGCGGAAGTGGAAGGTCGTGCCGCCGTCCATGTCGATCGACGGGCGGGGTGCGGAATGGGTGAGCACGTAGACGGGCCCGCCGAACGGCGGCGTGTCACCCCACCACCCCTTCCAGTCGGGGTCGTCGGGATACGTGTGCAGCCCGAACATCGCGGCCCCCATGATCTCGGCGCCCACGCCCGTGAAGAACGCCTGGGCGTACGACTCGTCGATGCCGGTCGTTCCTCCGCCGCTGTCGTCGCCGAAGATCTTGCGCCGGAACGTGCGCGTGGCCGCGTACGACGCGGTGAGGGGTCCCCAATCCTCGCCCATGGGATTCTCAGCGCCAGGATCGGGAGCCGGGGTATAGCCGTCGAGCGACGAGAACAGGTCGATGCGAACTCGGGTCATGTCAGATCTCCTTGCGGGTTGCACGGGCGAGGTGGATGCCGAGGCGATCCGCCTGGCGTTCGGCGGGGGTCCGGTGCTGGTCCAGCCAGAGGTGCAGGACATCGAGCCCGCCCGGTCGCAGGCTCACGGTGCGGACGCGGCCCTGCTTGTTCGATGTCACCACCCGCGCGTCCTCGAGGATGCGCAGATGCTGAAGCAACGAGGGCAGCGTCATCGAGAACGGCGCCAACAGGTCGGAGACGATCACCGGCGACACCGCGAGCCGCTCCACGACCCTCCGCCGAGTGGGGTCTGCGAGAGCACGAAGAACCGCATCGAGCTCCGCAGAATAGTTAGGCATATGCCTAACTATTCCTCATGTGCGCCGCTGAGTCAACGGGCTTCGTGCGACACCTGGTCGACTAGCATTCGGGGATGATGACTCCGGCTCCGACCGACGACGTATCGATCGGCGGCGAGATGATTCGCCTCGGGCAGTTCGTGAAGTTCGCCGGCCTGCTCGACTCCGGTGGGAACGTGAAGGAGGCGATCATCGACGGCTACGTGCTCGTCAACGGCGAGGTCGATCGCCGCCGTGGCCGGCAGCTGCAGCTCGGCGACGTCGTCAGTTTCGAGGGGCGGAGCGTTCGCGTCTGCCCGTAAGGGATGCCGCTGCTGACGGGTGCCGCCTCTGTCCGGCTGCCCCGAGCACTGGGCCGTCAGCCGGTCGGCGCGATGGCCAGAGCCTCGAGGGCAGCCAGCCGCTGGTCGCGATCGCCGGTGATCTCGACGACCTCCACGCCTTCGCCGACCACATCCGGGTCGTCGATGAGATCGAGGAGGGCGTCGTTCATCGCGTCCCGAAGCGCCAGGTGCTCGTCGGCGTCGACCACGATCTCATCCCCGGCGGTGAGCGGCAGGACGACGAGAAGGTCGACGCTCTCCAACGCGTGGCGGGTGATCGCCGTCGAACGCTCCAAGAGCTCGCGTGCGCCGGAGGTGCCGCTCAGCTCGTCCAGCGCCAGCAGATAGGCGAGGAAGTCGATGGGGCCACGCTCGGCGATGAGGTGCTCGGCGGACTCGTCCGGATCGAGCCGGTCGGCGGAGATGCGGAGCTGCGCGGCGAACAGGGCGGCGTTCGGGCTGTCCCACGCCTCGTCCACCAGCTCGAACGGATCAGGCAGCACCGTGAACTCCGGGTGGTGCAACGCGAAGTCCGAGACGAGCGTGCTCTTGCCACTCGCGTGGGTCCCTGAGACGACGATCCGCATGTCGCGACTCTAGAAGGTCGAGCGGGATGCCTGCATCCGCGCTCCGGAACGGCACGCTCGGAGGCGGGTTGTGTCGTTCCCGACGTGAAGGGTCCCCGGGCTCTTACGCCCCTCGGTGTGTCGGAGCAGGTCAGTGTGAGCTCTCTCCAGGCTGAGCGATCGCCGCCGCGGGGGTTGCGACCTTCACCCAAATCGGCGGATGTGGTTTGCGTCGCTCGCGATAGAGCACAAACGCAAACGGGGCCCAGATGATCACCGCAAGACCGACTCCGACCAGCATCCCCCCGACGGTGTCGGATATCCAATGCGCTCCGACGTAGGTGCGGCTCAGCATCATGAGAAGTGTGTAGGCGGCTCCGACGATCCATACCCAGGTCCGCCAGAAGATGATTCCCAGCGTTGTGGCGATGAGCGCTGCATTCGCGCTATGGCCGGACGGGAACGAGCCGACGTCAGCCGCGACGAGGATATCCGTCGGACGCGGACGACCCACGAGGTTCTTCATGACGAGGACCACCAGCGCGCTCGCGATCGAGGCACAGACGAAATAGAGCGCCGCCCACGGCCGTCGCCAGATGAGCAGCCCGGCGATGATGACGAGCGGAACGATCGCGACCCCGCTGATGCCCCCGCCGATCCAATTCAAGGCCAGCGCGGGGACCGTGAACACCGGCGCGCGAGCCTCGACCAGTTCTCCCATCCACTCCACCTCGAAACCGAACGGCTTGTCCGCCTGGCGATAGAAGATCACCGCACCGAGCAGAACGACAAGCAGCAACGCGCCGGCCGCCGACACCACCCACCACAGGCGAGCGATCTTCACCGGCGCAGGAGCTGCGCTGTCAACCAGCTCCGAGACGTCTTCGTCATCCATCTGCTGATCGTACGTTCAACGGTCGCGGCGACAGCCGGCGAACGCGGGCGACGGTCCATCCCAGGACGTCCCCGTTACGCGGCGCGGAAGCATCGTCCCGCGCGTTGAGGGGCCGCCGGGCCGGCTTGAGCGCGGCGATCGAGCGCTCAACGACCCGCTGGCGAAATACTCGGCTTTGCTACCAGGAACGTCGGCCCCCGGCGTTTGCGCTCGGAATGTCTCACCGATCGTGTGGAATGTGCACAGCAGCGAGATTGCTTCAACAGGTGTGAACAATGAGGTCAGCGCGGCCCTGCACCGAAGTCAGCTGATCGACTTGACGACGACCGGTCGCCGTAGCGGGCTACCTCGCCGCATCGAGATCTTCCTGCACGATGCGGACGGCGTGCTGTTCATCACCGGGATGCCGCGTCGAGACCGCACAAGAGACTGGATACACAACATCACGGCAGACCCGAATGTCATCGTGCATTTGAAGAAGGGCATCGAGGCCGACGTTCCTGCCACGGCGCGGGTAGTCACGGATCCCGACGAAGCTCGCCCACTCATCGAGGCCGCCGCACGCCGATGGCGCAGAGACGATGTCGACGAGATGATCGCGCACAGTCCGCTCATCGTGCTGACTCAGGGTGCCGCGCCCGCCGCCTGACCGCATCCCGAGGCGCTGGCTGCGGTCCCCGGCGCGAAGGAGCAGCGCCTCCATGAGCCAGCTTCTTGGCCTTCGCGATCGCTACTGGTCAGTTGCCGGCATCGCGTTAGCACTGATGCCGGGCCTTGCCGTCGTTCCGCTGCACAATCGGCGCCTCGCGGCGAGCATCCAGGCCACACGATCGCCGCGCACTAACAGACCCATTGCCGGGCGGCGATGGGGACTTCGGTGCCGCCCGCCTGGCTCCGGCGTCTGACGTGCGAGGGGTGGCGCGTTCGCTCGGTAGAGTTCGAACATGGAGACGAAGTCGGTCGGCGCCCTTGCGGCGTGTGTCGCGAGTCTCGCCGTTGTTCTCTGCGTCCTATCGGTGGCGTTGGAGTTGCCGATGGCCGTTGAGATCGCAATGATCGCCGGAGCCCTCGTGCTGCTGGCATCTGCGGGTGGGTTGATCGGTGCGGCTGTGGTGGCGCAGAAGAAGCCGGGCGCGTAGCGCGGCCAACGCCCGGTGGCCCGTGGGAGATGAGTGCGTCAAGGGCGCTCCGAGCGCGTTGACGACCGGCGTGAGTGGGCTGGGTCTCGGCAGGGACCGCCCGTTTAGGCTTGCCGGATGCCCGAGGAGTTTCGCGTTGTGTCGCATGGCGCACTGACCGCCTCACAACTCTCCGCTCTGCGTGGGTTGTTCGACCGGGAGTACTTCGCAGCGTACGGAGCGTGGGATCCGTATCGGCCCTATGGATACTCGCCTGCCAGCGTGCACACCCTCGCCGTCGTGAGCTCTGCACTGGTGGGCCACGTCGGGTTTCAGATACGGACGATCACCGTCGGGGAAGCGGAAGTCACGGTCGCCGGCACAGGCGGCGTCCTGGTGGACGAGGTTGCGCGCGGGAGCGGGCTTGGTCGGCGCCTCATGCGTCGCGCGCAGGAAGCGATGTGTGAGGACGAGCGAATACAGTTCGGCTACCTCGGTTGCCGAGAGACAGTCATTCCGTTCTACGAGAGCGCAGGGTGGCAGCGAGTGCGAGCCGTCGAGCGCCACACATCGATGCAGGATCCCCGGTCGACGGTGGTGTCGTCCGACGGTCCGCTGCTGGTCTTCCCCATCCGGGGACGCGAGTGGCCGGCCGGCGAGATCGACCTGCGCGGCACCCCCTGGTGAGGCTCGAGCTGACCGGCACGGCGGCTCCGCCCTGGGCCGGCTCACTGATGGACCGCACATCGGCGACGCGAAGCGGCCCAGGTCGACCGGGGCGGCGACAATTGGCTCGTGAAGATCGAGCGAGTATCGGATGTCGATCTCGAGGCGATTCGCGCGTTCCTTCGCGAAGCCGATCTGACACTCGCCGGCCTCGAAGCCCCCACTGTTCAACTCTGGATCGGGCGCGATGAATGTGGGGAGATCATCGGCAGCGCGGGATTCGAGCTCAGCGCGAATCGGAAGCACGCCCTGATCCGAAGCGTTGCGGTGGCGCAGCAGCGCCGATCCGCTGGGGCCGGATCGCGTCTTGCGAAGTTTGCCATGGAGCGAGCGCACGAAGCCGGCGCTACGCGCGCGTGGCTGTTCTCGCGGCGGTCCGGGCCGTTCTGGCAGAACCTCGGCTTCACGCGCGCCGACCGTGAGCAACTCGCGGCGGCTCTGCCGGAAACGCACCAGGTGCTTCTCTTCGTTGAGACGGGCCAGCTCGACCGCGAAGTCGCGTGGTCCCGGCCCCTCGGCGACAACGCCCGCTGATACAGGCGAGCGTCGAGCCCGAAATAGCCGCCAAGCCGGTGCGACCTGGAGACAGTCAGCGACGACCGATCGAACGCACGATCGCGCCCAGCACCACCACAGCGCCCGCGGCTGCGGCGATCACCAGGCCGGGACGTTCACGATAGGCCTGCTTCAGCTTGTCCGCCCACTCCCCCGCGACCGTCTTGGTCTGGGCGACCAGGCTGTCGACGTCGACGTTGTCGGCCGCATCCTTGATACTCGCGGTTGCGGCCTTGGCGGCATCGACGGCGGCATCGGCGAGGTTTCCGGCCGCGGCCCTCGCCTCGGACGCAGCGCTCTTGGCTCCATCGACGACGTCCCCGGCCTTCTCGCTCACCGTGTCTGCGATGTCGCTCACGGTTCCTGCGACATCGCTCTTCGTGGCTTGCGCGCCAGCCGAGACCTCGTCAGCGATCTGCTCCGCCGTGGCGCCGAACGATTCTGCACCGTCGGCGGCCGACATGCGCACTCGCTCGGCGGCATCTCGCGCCGCCTGTGTGGCTTCGGAGTTTCCCTGGGTGTCGGTCATTCTCGTCTCCCTTCGTGGTGCGGTCGCGCAATCGTACGCGCGCCACCCGTGACCGAGCAGGAAACCGAGGGGGGTTGCCAGCGGCGCGGACGAATGCTACGCCCCAGGGCCGGCCGCTGCCTCTGTCGAACGGTAACCATCGTCGGTCGCCTGGGTCCATGCCTCGACGACCGCCGCCGGACGGCGCCTCCGCGGGAATCAGAAGGATGTGACCCGCGCCAGAAACACGAAAGCCCGCGGAGATCCGCGGGCTTTCGATCAGTACTGTCTCAACACAGTGCGCGCCCGAAGGGACTCGAACCCCTAACCTTCTGATCCGTAGTCAGATGCTCTATCCATTGAGCTACGGGCGCATGTTGCTCGCTCTCGCGCACAACTCGTCAAGAATACCCCACGGTCCCGATCGGCGCGAATCGACGCCGGGATGCCGGAATCCCGGGCGTGTCCGCCTCCGAATCGTCACGCCTCATCGGCGTCGAGGGCACGCAGCTGGCGCTGCAGCGCGACCTGGCGGTACGACGTGTCGATGAGCTCGGCGAGGAGCTCCCAGTCGCCGGCGTCCGACTCGACACGGATCGCAAGCCATCCGTAGGCGCCCTCGTAGGGCGGGACGAAGACGTCGTCGCGCTCGACCAGCACGGGGCGCTCGAGGTCGTCGGGGATGAAGAGCACCGCCGGCTGCGAGTCGACGCCGACGATCGCGAACTGGCGCTTGCCGGCGCGGAACGTGCACCGCCCGTGCGAGATCGCCTCGACCGCCTCCGGGTACGACGCGCACAGTCCCCGCATCCGCACCACCAGCGGGTGATCAGGCGGGAACCACATCGAACGAGCCGCGTCGCCGTCCACACCGCGAGCGTAGCCCGGCGTCAGCCTTCGAGCTCGCTGACGTCCACGCCCGAGACGCGCGGCGACGGCGCCGCCGGCTCCGCAGGGGCGGCGGCATCCTGCTCGCCCGTCTCGAGATGGCGCTTGTGCGCGGCCAGCCGCGGCAGGTCGACCAGGCGGATCGACTGCATGCGGGCGGCCCGCATCCGGTCGTAGTCGGGATCCAGGTCGGGGCGCATCGCCTCGACCCGCAGCCGGCGCTGGAGGTTCGCCTCGACGTCGCCCCAGGCGGCATCCCTCGACTGCTCGACCAGCGTGCGCACGACGTGCGGGTCGTCGGCCATGCGCCGCAGCGCCTGCGCGACACCGGAGTACTGGCGGCCGCGCCGGCGCAGGTTGCGGGTGTCGCGATCGCGGTAGTCGTGCGTGCCGTCGGGGTCGGTGAACTTGCCCCAGGCCTTCTTGCGCTGGCGCTTGACGAGGGCAGCGGCCTCGTCCTGCTCGTCGGCGAGCGCGATGAGCGTCTCTCGCGCGAACGGCGCGAACGCGGCCACGTCGAAGTGCTCGTCGTGCGCGATCGTCTCCACGAGGATGCGGTTGCGGATCGCCAGCCGAGCGGCGGCGGACGCGATGGACACCCCTTCGGCGATCGCCTCTGCGGTCTTGCCCATCGCACCTCCCTCCGAAGAGGCTAGCGTCCGCGAGCACCCCGAGAGTCGGCGAGAATCGAAGTCGCCGGCCGTCGACGTCGACGGCCGTGATCTGGAGGCAGCACATGGCCAAGACCCGACCCCTCGACGTGCGCGGACGCACGACCGTCATCACCGGCGCGGCGGCCGGGATGGGCGCGGATGTCGCGCGTCAGCTCGCCGCCCGCGGCGCGCGCATCGCGCTGGTCGACCGCAACGCCGACGGGCTCGCCGTCGTGGCCGCGAGCCTTCCCGGCACGGGGCACACCACGCACGTCGTCGACCTCACCGACGACGACGCGGTGGCGGCCCTCGCGGCCGAGGTCGAGGCATCCCATCCCCACGTGCAGTCGCTCGTGACCTGCGCCGGCTCGTCGATGCTCGGCGACATCGACCAGCTGACGATGGCCGAGATGCGCTGGCTGATGGACGTCAACCTGTGGGGCACGGTCAACATCACCAAGGCGCTGCTGCCGGCGCTGCGCCGTGAACCCGCGGCACACATCACGCACCTGGTGTCGATCTACGGCCTCGCGGCGCCGGCGGGACGCATCCCCTACGCCATGAGCAAGTTCGCGGTGCGCGGGTTCACGGAGGCGCTGCGCCATGAACTGGAGCGCTCGACGGTGTCGGTGGGCGCGGTCTACCCCGCGGGCGTGAAGACGGGCATCATCCTGCGGGGCCGGTACGCCGCCGCGATCGACCCCGCGATCGCCGATCGCGCGGCGGCGGCGCAGGCCGCGATGTACCACACCGAGCCCGCCGACGCCGCGGCCCGCATCGTCGAGGCGACGATCCGCCGCCGGCCGCGCACGATGGTCGGCCGCGAGGCGCGGCTGGTCGACGTGCTCTCGCGGATCACCCCGACCCGCTACTGGGTGCCGATGCGGCGGCCGCTGCGCGACGCGATCGACACCACGACGCCGGTGCGCTGACACGGCTCCGCCCCTGACCCGTGCGCACGGACCAGGGGCGGAGGACGTCGGATCACGCGGGCTTGGTGTAGGTGGCCTTGCCGAATCCGATGATGAAGTAGCCGATGAACGGGATGAGCCACAGCAGGAAGAACGACCACGCGCCGCCCTTGCCGAAGCCGCGACCGACCCGGACCGCCACGATGATCGAGAACACGATGTTCACGATCGGGATGAGGTACAGCAGACCCAGCCAGGCCGAGTAGCCGGCGATCTTCACCAGGATGAACAGGTTGACGATCGGGATGATCGCGAGGATGCCGGGATACCCGGCCTTCGCGAACAGCGACCAGAGCGCGATGGCGACGAGGACGTACCAGAGGAACGCGAGGATGCTCCACGTCACGTACTGGAGCGACTGGTCGGCGGTGGTCGTCACCGAGGCGCTGAGGAGGGCGAGGGCTGTGGTCATGCGCTCAGCATAGGGCCAGGCCTCGGCACCGCCGCGGAGCCCGCGCGCCCGATCTCAGCCGATCGCCGCGATGCGCCACGAGGCGGTGACGGATGCCTCCGGCTCGACGACGATGAGCCCTGTGTCGTACTCGTAGGCCGACGCGTTGAAGGCGTCCGGCGCGCACGTCATCGGCTCGACCGCGAGCGAGAGACGGCTCTGGGCCGGGTCGGAGCTGTCGGCCGTGTAGACCTGCACCCACGGGCACGCGGCATCCCACGACATCTCGACGCCGGTACCGGCGGCGTCGGTCACCCGCACTGTGGCGAGGCCGTCGGCGTCCCGGACCAGGCCGGTGAACGCGTGGTCGATCTCGGCCGCGCCGATCGGCCGTGCGACGCGGAAATCGAAGCGCTCCGGCTCGGACGCGTCCACGGCGCCGAGGCCGGCCGGGAGCAGACGCTCGCCGCTGACGGCGAGCACCTGAGTCGCCGGGAGCTCGAGCGTCCACTCGTCGACACGCCCCTCACCCGCGACCAGGTACGGGTGCGGACCGGTGCCCCAGGGCGCGGGGCGCTCCCCCTCGTTGTGCGCGGTCACGGACTGCGTGAGCCCGTCGGCGCCGAGGGTGAACGTCGTCGTGACGACGATGCGCCACGGGTAGGCCGTCTGCGGCTGGATCACCGCGGCGAGGGTCACGTGGTCGGGGCCCTTGTCGATCGCCTCGAAGTCGAGCCACACCGCGAGCCCGTGCAATGCGTGCGAACGGGCAGGCTCCGTCAGCGGCAGCTCGAAGTCCTCGCCGCCGAACGAGTAGCGCCCGCCGACCACGCGGTTCGGCCACGGCGCCAGCGTGACGCCCTGGTAGCCCGGGCGCACCTCGTCGGCGTCGAACGGCAGCACGAGGTCGCGTCCGCGGTAGGTCAGCGAGCGCAGCGAGGCGCCCACACTCGCGACGACGGCCTCATAGTCGCCGGCGCGGAGCGCGTGCTGGATACCGGATGCGGGGGGACGTGCCATGTGGGGATCCTCTGGAGCGGGGGAAGACGGCCGCAGATCACAGTACCCGGGGCTCGCCCGCGTCTCGTCCGCAGGCCTTCCGTGCGTGGCAGGCTGGAGGCATGCGCATCGCCCTCACCGGCTCGTCCGGAAAGCTCGGAACCGTGGTCGCCCGCGAACTGCGCGCCGCCGGCCACGACGTCATCGGCCTCGACGTCGTCGGGGAACGCGGCCCGGAATTCGTGCAGGTCGACCTCACCGACTACGGCCAGGTCATCGACGCCCTCACCGCCGTCAACGACCGTCACGACGGGTTCGACGCGGTCGTGCATCTCGGCGCGATTCCGGCCCCCGGCATCCGCTCCGATGTCGCGACCTTCCACAACAACATGACGGCGACGTTCAACGTGTTCTGGGCGGCCGTGCGGCTCGGCATCCGTCGTCTCGTGTACGCGTCGAGCGAGACCGTGCTGGGTCTGCCGTTCGACGTGCCGCCGCCGTACATCCCGGTCGACGAGGAGTACCCGCCGCGGCCCGAGTCGGTGTACTCGCTGGTGAAGACCCTCGAGGAGCGCATGGCCGTCGAGCTCGTGCGCTGGCACCCCGACCTGTCGATCACGGGTCTGCGGTTCTCGAACGTGATGGTGCCGGAGGACTACGAGGCGTTCCCGTCGTACGACGACGACGCCTCGAAGCGCAAGTGGAACCTGTGGGGCTACATCGACGCCCGCGACGGCGCCCAGGCCGTGCAGCGCGCGCTCGAGGTCGCCCCGGCCGGGTTCGAGACGTACATCATCGCCGCCGCCGACACCGTGATGTCGCGGCCCAACGCCGAACTCGTCGCCGAGGTGTTCCCGGGCGTCGAGACGCGCGCGTTCGGCGAGCACGACACGCTGCTGTCCATCGACAAGGCGCGCCGCCTGCTCGGCTACGAGCCGCAGCACTCGTGGCGGGACCACATCCCGGGATCATGAGCGAGGACCCGCGTCAGGCCGCCGCCCGTTACCGCGCCGAACAGCACGGCGAGGGCTCGGGTGCAGACGGAGAGTCGGATGCCGCGACCCCGCCCACGGCGGCCGCGCGGGCGTACTCGGCTGCCGATCGGGCCGCCGTCGTCGAGACGGCGATCCAGCAGGCGATCCGCCGCGGCGAGTTCGACGACCTTCCCGGTGCGGGCAAGCCGATCCCGGGCTTGGGCGAGACCCACGATCCGGACTGGTGGATCCGCCGCAAGATCGAGACGGAGCAGCTCACCGGACTCGGCCCGCCGGCGCTGATGCTGCGCGTGGAGAACGTCGAACTCGACACGAAGCTCGACGCGCTCCCGCGCGAGGCCGACGTCCGCGAGGCGCTCGAGGACTTCAACCGCCGCATCGTCGAGGCGCGGCGGCAGCTCCAGGGCGGACCACCCGTCGTGACGCCGACGCGCGACGTCGAGGCCGAGGTGGCCGCGTGGCGCGAGCGGCGCGAGGCACGCGTGGCGGCTGAGCCGCTCGCGGAGACGGATGCCGCACCCGGCCGCCGCCGCGCGTGGTGGCGGCGGCGCGAGGCCTGAGGCGCGGCATCCGTTCGTTCCCCTGTGCCGGGGAGCCCGCTTTCAGGGATTCGGGTTCGTGGCCTTGCCGTCGAGCCACAGCGTGTTCGACGGATCGGAGTGCGTGGTGTCGGTGCCGACGTGCTTGTCGCTGATCTGCGGCCCCTTGGTGATCACGTGGACGATCGCCATCGCGTGGCCACGACCGAGCCCGTAGTCGGCGGCGAGCCACTCGACGATGGGCGTCGCCTTGGTGTTCTCGTCGAAGCCCTTCTCGTGGGCCTTGTCGACGAGCTGGCGGGGCGTGAGACCGGTCTTGGTCTCGATATTGTCGAGATATGCCTGGAACGACATGGACTGCTCCTATCGGTTGCCGGTGGGGATGTCGAGGACTCCGGGAGCATCCTTCCACTCCTGGATGATGCGGTCGGACGCGTGGATGCACAGGATGCGCAGCCGGCCGGTCCCGCTGTTCTTGAAACCGTGCCAGGCGTGGGCGGGCGCGGTGGCGGTGTCTCCGGCGACGGCGTGCAGCACGTCGTCGCCGATCGTGATGCTGGCCTCGCCGTCGAGCACGACCCACGTCTCGGCGTAGGGGTGCCTGTGGATGTCGGGACCCTGGCCGGGCTCGTTGTCGACGAGGAAGTACGACACGGCCGCCTCGTGCTCGGCGCCGACGAACATGCGCGTGCGGCCGGTGCCGACGCCGAGGTCCGTCGCGGGGACGATCGTGGGGGTCTGGGTGGTCATGGTGCCCTCCGCTCGGTGGGTGGCGGTCTGTGTGCTCCCAGCCTCGCGGCCTCGGTCTCGTCGTCCTATAGTTTCGATGTGGATCGAAAGTTCGTCGACTTCCAGCTCGCCCCCGACGACCTCACCGCCATCCGATTCGGCGTCTCACCAGGCCATGAGCTGTGCCACGCGGTCCGGGCGATCCTCCGCCCCGACGAGTACCCGCTGCAGTGGGGGTGGATGCGCGCGACGCGCGGCGCGATCCCGCGCGACGACTTCGAGGTGCTCGCGCTGCTCATCCGCGACGAGGGCTACTTCCCGGACTTCCTCACCACGACGCCCACGTGGGAGCTCACCCCCGAGGCCGAGGCGGAGCGGCTGCGCGCCATCGACGACGCGCGCTTCCAGGTCGACATGACCAAGGTGCTCGATCGGAGCGACGGCGCCCGCCGTGTCGCGGTGCAGCGCATGCTCGATCATCCCGACCGCGCCCGTGCGGTGATCGCGGAGGCGTGGATGTCGGTGTGGCGCACCGCGGTGGAACCGGTGTGGCCGCAACTGGAGCGCCTGCTGCGCGCCGACATCGCGGTGCGTTCGCGGCGCATCGCCGAGGGCGGCATCGGCGCCATGATCGGCACGCTGCACGACCGCGTCCACTGGGCCGACGGCGCCGTGCGCGTCACGATGCGCATCTGGAGCGAGGTGGTCGACTGCCGCGGCAGCGGCCTGGTGCTGGTGCCGTCGGTCATGGGGTCGACAGGATGCTTCGTCCTCACCGAGCCGCCCGCGCGGCCGACGCTGTTCTATCCCGCGCAGGGCGTGACCGCCACGTGGGCGCGCGACCCCGCCGACGTCGCGACGACGCTCGGAGCACTGCTGGGACCTGCCCGTGCCCGGATCCTGCTCGACGCGCACGAGCCGCGCACGACGTCCCAGGTCGCGCGCGACAGCGGCGTGGCGATCTCGACGGCGTCGCATCACCTCACGATCCTGCGCGACGCCGGACTGCTCGCCGCAACCCGCGACGGCGCGCGGATGCTGCACCGGCGCACGCCCCTCGGCGAGGCGATGGTCGGCGCCGTGCTCTGAACCGCGCGGCGCCCCAGGAGGACACCGAGGCCGCCGGCCAGGCCCTGCCCAGGTGGCACCCGGTAGACTGGGCTCGCCCATTTCGATGTGCATCTACCTGTCTGCGGCTCCGGGCTGCGGACAAGGCGGCACCAACAGCCGCCGACCCTCGGCGCACGGCCAGGAGAAAGATGCACACCTCACTCGTCCAGACGGACGCGTCCACGCGCCCGTCCACGCGCAGACCGAGCCTCATCCGCGAGGCCGGGTACGCGTACTTCCCGATCGCCCTGATCGCGCGACTGCCGTTCGCGATGATGGTGGTCGGCATCCTCACACTCGTCGTGTCCGCGCGCGGCTCGCTCGCCCTCGGCGGCGCGACCAGCGCCATGACCGGCCTCGGCACCGCCCTGATCGGTCCGCTGCTCGGCGCCGCCGCCGACCGCTTCGGCCAGCGGCGTGTGCTGCTGATCTCCGGCGTCATCAACAGCGCGCTGCTGGCCACGATGGCGTGGCTCGCGTTCGCGCCGGTTCCGGATGCCGCGCTCCTGGCGACCGCGTTCTTCATCGGCGCGTCGATGCCGCAGGTGTCGCCGATGTCGCGCAGCCGCCTCGTCGGCATCATCGGACGGGCATACCCGAGGGACCGCCGCACCGGGGTCGTGAACGGCGCCATGGCGTACGAGTCGGCCGCCGACGAGATCGTGTTCGTGTTCGGCCCGGTCATCGTCGGCCTCCTCGCGACGACGATGAACCCTGCCGCGCCTGTCATCGGAGCTGCTGTGCTCGCGCTCGTGTTCGTGAGCGCCTTCGCGCTGCACCCGACCGCCAAGGCGTCCGCGGCAGCCGCCGGCGACCGCCCCGAGCAGGCGCCCGTGCGCGAGCTGTTCCGGGCGCGCGTGCTCGCACCGACCGCCGGGGCGCTGGGCATGGGCCTGTTCTTCGGCGCGATGCTCACCTCGCTGACCGCGTTCATGGCCGAGCGGGGCGTGCCCGAGCAGGCCGGCCTCGTCTACGGCGCGATGGGCATCGGGTCGGCGGCGCTCGCGCTCGGCGTGGCGCTGTTCCCCGCCCGGTTCACGCTGGCGGCGCGCTGGCTGACCTTCGCGACCATCCTGGTCGCCGGCACGGTCGCGCTGCCGTTCGTCGGCAGCGTGGGCGCGATCGCGATCTGCCTCCTCGTGATCGGGGTCGGCATCGGCCCGACCCTCGTCACGCAGTACAGCCTCGCCGCGGCGTTCAGCCCGCGCGGGCGCTCCGCCACCGTGATGACGATGCTCGGTTCGGCCGTCGTCGTCGGCCAGTCGGCGGCATCCGCTCTCACCGGCCTCGTCGCCGACGCGGCCGGAGCCGGCACCGCGCTGGTCGCGCCGCTCATGGCCGCCACGGTCGTGCTGGGCGCCGGCGTCTGGAACGCCGTCGCGTCGCGCCGTGTCGCCGTGAGCGCCTAGCGCGCCGACTCGGCGAGCAGCCGCCGGATCTCGGCCATCGTCTGCTCGGACTGGGCGAGCAGGTCCTGCAGGCGCGCGACCGTGTCGTCGGCGCCCGCGTCGGGCACGCCTGCCGGGGCCGCGGGCGCATCGCCCGGGGTGGTCGCATCGGCCGACCCCGCCGCGTTCGCGGCGACGCCCGCGGCGACCGCTCCCGCGACCGCTCCCGCGGCGACGCCCTTGGCCGCGTGCCGGGCGATCGAGGGCTGCGGCGAGTCGGCGGCGGACTCGGCGTCGGCATCGCTCGGCACGTCGGTCTCGGCATCCGTCTCCGCCGCGGCCTCACCGTTCCTGCGGGGACCGAGGAACAGGTTCGCGAGGTAGCCGGTGAACGTGCCGAAGATGCCCACGCCGACGACGATGATGAGCGTGCCGATGAGCCGGCCGGCGTTGGTGACCGGATACTGATCGCCGTATCCCACGGTCGAGATCGTGACCAGGGTGTACCAGAGCGCATCCGAGGCGGACGTGATGTTCGCACCCTCGGCGTCCTCCTCGACGGCGAGGATCGTGATGCTGCCGAACTGCAGCACCAGCACGCCCATCAGCAGCAGCGTCATCAGGGCGCTGTTGGCGCGGTCGTGGATGAGCGTCGACCAGACGGTCCGCGGACCGAGTTCGCGCAGCAGCCGGAAGACCCGCAGCAGCCGGAACAGGCGGAGGATCTTGAACTGCGGGAACGGCAGGCTCGCGAGGAGGTCGGCCCAGCCGAACCCGCGGAAGAAGTAGCGTCCGGCCGACGGCGCCGTCGAGATCCGGTAGATGAAGTCGCCCAGGAAGATCAGGCTGAACAGCGCGTTCATGACCGACAGCACGAGTTCGAGCGCGGTGTCTCCGGCGATCGCGTAGACGAGCACCAGGTTCACGATCGACAGGATCGACAGCGCGCCGATGAAGATCTCGTACGCGGTGTTCTTCAGCTCCGAACGCGCGGCGGCGCGTGCCGCGGCACGGGCGCGCGCACGCTCGCGGGCCTGGGAGAGAGGTCGGGCCATGGCGGTTCCTCAGGTCGGCGGGACCGGAGGCGCTCCGGCTGAGCCCCCATTGTCCTCGCTTCGGCCCGCGAGGACGATGCCGGGATCAGCCGCGCTCGGCCAGGCGCTCCCCCGCCTCCACGCGCACGGCGAGCCGGTTGTTCGCGGGCGGGAGCGGGCACACGTAGTGGTCGCTGAACGCGCAGGGCGGAAGGTACGCGTCGTTGAAGTCGACGGTCACCGAGCCGTCGGCGGCGGGCGCCCCGATCTCGAGGAACCGGAACCGGTACGCGTCGACGTTGCTGGTGGCATCCGCGATGACCGCGCTGAGCTCGTCGGCCGGGTCGCCGGTCACCGTCAGCTCGACGGTCGCACCCGCGACCTCGATCACCACCGTGCCCACGGCGGGCTCCTCGCGCTCGTAGCCGTCGACGCTCTCGATCACGGTGATCTCGCCCTCGGCGGCGGGACGGAACACTCCCGGCAGCACCCACGCGTCGTTCTGCGGGAACGACAGGATGCCGCGCAGCGCGGTGCGTCCGGGCGTCTCGGGGTCGAAGACCCGCAGCGCCAGGGCGCCCTCGCGGCTGATCGCCTTCAGCCGCAGGCGTCCGACGTCGACGGTCTCCCCCGGTGCCAGCGCGACGTCGTCGGTGGCGGCATCCGGCGCATCCGTCTGAAGGCCCGCGCCGACGACCCGGCCGTCCTGCGCGCGCCACCGGCCGGGGGCGCCCTCGTAGGTGCGCGGTTCGCCGTCGAGCCAGTGCGTGTGGCGCAGCGCGGCGATGCCGTGCGCGGAGGAGACGGCGCGCCAGCGCGCGGTGTCGACGGTGCCGGAGGTCGCGGGAAGGGTCATGCCGTCCTTCTTCGGGGTGCGGGGGTATCGCTCACCATCTCAACACGGCGCGCGGCGCGGCATTCCCCCGCGGCACCCTGCGGTGTCATCGGGCGTCATCCGTGTTACCTTGTGGCTCTAGGTAACTTGTACCTCTATGTATAAAGAGGTTCTAGGTATGGAGGACGGATGAAGATCGGGAAGGACCTGGTCGCCGCCGCGGCGACGCCGATGGTGCTCGGCATCCTCGCCGAGGGCGAGTCGTACGGGTACGCGATCCTGCAGCGCGTCGGCGAGCTGTCCGGCGGCGAGCTGGAATGGAGCGACGGCATGCTCTACCCGCTGCTGCATCGCCTGGAGCGCCTCGGTCATGTCGAGGCATCCTGGGGCGCCTCCCCCAGCGGTCGCCCGCGCAAGCACTACCGCCTGAGCGCGAGCGGCAAGGCCGCCTTCGCCGAGCAGCGACGCCAGTGGGCCGTCGTGAGCAAGGCGCTGCAGCGGGTGTGGGCCGACCGCGACGGCGGCACCGACTTCGCCGGACTGCCCGCGTTCGGAGGTGCCTGACATGGCCGAAGACCTCGACCCCCGCATCGAAGACCAGATCACGACGTGGCGCACCTACGTGTCGCGGCGCGACGCGATCGACGGCCGCGACGTCGACGAGCTGGAAGACCACCTGCGCGGCCAGATCGACCGGCTGGAGGCGTCCGGCCTCGACGGTGACGAGGCGTTCCTTGTCGCCGTGAAGCGACTGGGCGGCCTCGACGCCCTCTCGAAGGAGTTCGCCCGCGAGCACTCCGACCGGCTGTGGAAGCAGCTGATGTTCGCCGACGAGCCGCGCGCGCCACGCGCAGGCGGCCTCGTGCTCGCAGTCGGGCTCGCCGTCGGCGCGGCGCTGGCGGTGCAGATCCCCGCGCTGTTCGGCATCCGCTGGGCCCAGGACGGCGACTTCTACGGCCGGTACTTCGCTCTGCTCGTGCTGCCGTTCCTGGCCGCGTACTTCCTGGTGCGGCGGCGGTCGTCGTGGCGCACGATCGCCGTGGTGGCGGCGCCCTTCGTGCTGACCGCGATCCTGCTGTCGGTGTACCCGTTCGCGTCTGACGCCGCGACGCTGATGCTGGCATCGGTGCACGCGGCGGTCGCGCTGTGGCTGGTGACCGGCATCGCATATGTCGACGGGCGCGTGACCTCGAGCCGGGCCCGGATGGACTTCATCCGGTTCACCGGCGAGTGGGTCGTGTACTTCGCGCTCATCGCCCTCGGCGGCGCGGTGCTGATCGGGCTGACGCTCGGCGTGTTCTCGGCGATCGATCTCGACGCGAGCCGGTTCGTGACCGAGTGGATGCTGCCCAGCGGCATCGCCGGCGCCGTGGTGATCGCCGCGTGGCTCGTGGAGGCGAAGCAGAGCGTCATCGAGAACATCGCCCCGGTGCTCACCAAGCTGTTCACCCCGCTGTTCACGCTGCTGCTGCTCGCCTTCATCGTCGCCGGCTTCCTCCAGGGAAACCTGGTCGACGGCGGCGGCACCGAGACGTTCGGCCAGCGCGACCTGCTGATCCTGTTCGACGTGGTGCTGATCGTCGTGGTGGGGCTGCTCCTGTACGCCTTGTCGGCGCGCGATCCGTTCGCGCCGCCGTCGTGGTTCGACAGGATGCAGCTGGTGATGGTCGTCGCGGCCCTCGTCGTCGACATCATGGTGCTGGTGGCGATGATCGGACGCATCGCCGAGTACGGCGCGAGCCCGAACAAGCTCGCCTCGCTGGGGCTCAACATCATCCTGCTCGCCAACCTCGTCGGCGCCGGCTGGCTGCAGCTGCGCTTCGCGATGCACCGCTCCCCGTTCGAGCGCCTCGAGCGCTGGCAGACCGGCTTCATCCCGGTCTACCTGGCGTGGGCGGCGTTCGTGGTCGTGGTGTTCCCGCCGCTGTTCGCCTACGCGTGAGCGGGGGGCGGATGCCGCGACCTGCGGCATCCGCCCCTCCTGCGCGTGTCGGTGACGCGCCCTAGTCTCGACACATGCGCCGGTCGCGGAGGGCGAGCTCATGAGCGGGGCCGCCGTGCGGCCGTGGGTGCTGCACGTCGACCTCGACCAGTTCATCGCCGCCGTGGAGGTGCTGCGCAACCCCGAGCTGGCGGGCAAGCCGGTGATCGTGGGCGGGCGGGGCGATCCCACCGAGCGCGCCGTCGTGTCCACGGCGTCGTACGAGGCGCGCGAGTTCGGTGTCGGGTCGGGCATGCCGCTGCGCATCGCCGCGCGCAAGATCCCGGATGCCGTCATCCTGCCGGTCGACGCACCGCTGTACCTCGCGGCCTCCGAGGAGGTGATGGCGACGCTGCGCGCGCAGCCGGGAGCGGTGGTGCAGGTGCTCGGGTGGGACGAGGCCTTCGTCGGTGTCGAGACCGACGACCCGGAGGCGTACGCCCAGAGGCTGCAGCAGGACGTGCTCGACCGCACCCGGCTGCACTGCAGCGTCGGCATCGGCGACAACCTGGTGCGGGCCAAGAACGCCACCGATTTCGGCAAGCCCCGCGGCACCTTCCGCCTCACCGCCGACAACTGGCTCGAGGTCATGGGGCACCGCCCGACGATCGCGCTGTGGGGCGTGGGCTCGAAGATCTCGAAACGGCTCGCGCTGCTCGGCATCCAGACGGTTGCCGAGCTCGCCGTCGCCGACGCCGATGCGCTCACCGGCGAGTTCGGGCCCAGGATGGGCCTCTGGTATCGGCAGCTCGGTCGCGGCGACGGTTCGAACGTCGTCGACGACACGCCCTGGGTCGCCCGCGGCCACAGCAAGGAGACGACGTTCCAGATCGACATCGTCGAGCCGGGAGAGATCGCCGCGGCCGCCCGCTGGCTGCTCGGCGAGGTGCTCGACGAGGTCGCCGCCGACGGCCGGCCGGTCGTCGGGCTGGGGCTCAAGGTGCGCTACGCGCCGTTTCTCACCAAGACGTTCACGAAGAAGATCCCGTCGACCTCCGACCGCGAGGTCGTCCTGGCGCGCACGATGGAGCTGGTCGCGAAGATCGAGCCCGGCAGGCCGATCCGCCTCCTCGGCGTGCGTGCCGAGATGGCGATGCCCGATGACGCCCGCGAGGGGCACACGCCGACCCGCGGCGGCTGGTGACGCCGGGCCGCCACCCTCACCGGCGCGGGTCGATCGCCACCCTCACGTCGCTCGCCGCGGCGGCGCGCTCGAGCGCCACGTCCAGCTCGGACAGCGGATGCGGTCTCCCGACGAGCTGTGCGAACGGGTAGCGGTGACCGTGCTCCTCCAGGAAGGCCACGGCGCCCGCGAGATCGTCGGCGTCGTAGTTGTGCACGCCGCGGATCGTCGTCAGGTTCCGCACGACCCGCTCGGGCTCGAGCGCGTATGCGGGGATCGGCGAGACGCTCCCCACCAGCACGACGACGCCGCCGACGCCGATGCCGTCGATCGCCGCCGAAACAGCCGCGGAGGCGCCGGACGCCTCGATCGCGATGTCGATCTCCCGCGCGCGCAGCCGCCGCAGCGCTCGGGGGAGCTCGGCGGGGTCGGCCGGATCCACGCCTGCGACGGCGCCGAAGGAGCCGGCAAGCGCGCGACGGGCGGGGTCGGGGTCGGCGACGATCACGCGCGCACCGGCACGGGTCGCGATCGCGGTCGCCGTCAGCCCGATCAGGCCGGCGCCGGTGACGAGCATCGTCGTCCCCTGGATGTCGACGATGTCGGCGGCGCGGTCGACCGCGGCCCACGCCGTGGCGGTGGCGCACGCCGAGGGTGCGAGCACGGCGGCGGGCGCCGCCTCGCCCACCCGCACGATCGCGGTGCCGGCGCGCACGTGCACATGCGTCGCGAAGCCGCCCGACAGCTCCCAGCGCGGGACGAGTCGCTCGTGGCCGTACTTGCGCAGCTCGCGGCACTTCTGCGGCAGGCCTCGCGCGCACCGGTCGCACCGCGCGCACGCGGCCATGATCGACCAGACGACGCGGTCGCCGACCGACAGCCGCACACCGTCCACGCTGCGCACGTCGTCGAGCACGGCGGCCACGCGGCCGACGTACTCGTGGCCGAGCACGAGCGGCGTCGGCGCTCTCCGGTGACCCGCCACGGTGTGCACATCCGACCCGCACACCGTCGCGAGCTCGAGCTCCACGAGCACGTCGCCCTCCGACAGCCGGACGCCGGGCACCGCGATCGCCTCGTGGGGGCGCCCCTGGCCGAGCCACACCATCGCGGTGGCGGGGGGTGTGAGGCACACATCCCGCGTGGCCACCGGCGGCGTTGCCAGCGGCGACGCCACGTCAGGCGTCGATTCCGAGCAGCGCCGGCAGCGCCGTCACGTCATCGATCACGGCATCCGCTCCGGCCGCGAGGAGCGCGTCGCGGTCGTGGGCACCGCTGAGCACGCCCACCACGAGGCCTGCACCGGCGGCGCGTCCCGCGGCCACGTCGCTGGTGGTGTCTCCGACCACGACGACGGATGCCACCGCCGACGCCTGCACCCGGGTCACGGCGGCCAGCACGAGGTCGGGGGCGGGTCGCCCGCGGCCCACGTCCACCGGCGAGAGCGCGGCGTCCACGAGCGCGCGCCAGCCGAGTCCGTCGAGGATCGCGTCGCGCGTGGCCGGGGCGAAGCCGGTGGTGAGCACGACCGCGAGCCCCGCGGAGCGCAGCCGCTCGAGCGTTTCGCGTGCACCGCGGATCGGCTCGACGCCCTCGGTCGCGATGAGGTCGGCATACGCCCGCTCGAACGCCGCGGTGGCCTCGGTCGCCCGCGCGACGTCGCCGCCGGCGAGGTGCGTGAACACGTCGATCTTGGACTGACCCATCGTGCGCCGGACGTAGTCGAGGGCGTCGGGCCACGGCATCCGCTCGGCCACCCCCGTCTCTGTGGCAGCGCGCTCGAATGCGCGCTCCACGACACCGTCGTCGCGGACGGTGGTGCCGGCCATGTCGAGCACGACAAGTTCGGGTGCGATCCCACGCGGGAGCGCGGGGGCGAGGGCGTCGGCGGGGAGGGTCATCGGTGGGTTCCTTCCGGAGTGACGGCGCCGACGTCGGCGCCCAGGCGTGGGGCGAGGACGGTCTCGGCGAGACCGAGACCGGTGGTCATGCCGATGCCGGTCGTCGCGGCGAGCGCGAGCACATCGGGTTCGGGCTCGGCGACGAGGAAGTCGGCGCGCCCGCTGGCGTACACGCCCTGCCAGCGCTCGATCACCCGCGGACGCGCCGCGAACAGCGCCTCGAACTCTTCGAGCAGCAGGTCGGCGGCCGCCTCGGCCTGGAACGGCGCGATGCCGACGCCCTTGTAGTGGGTGTCGCCGACGATGACCGACCCGTCGGGCAGTTGCGTGTACATCTGGTTGAGGTCGAGCGCGGCGAGGTCGGGGCGCTCCGCGTGCAGCCGCTCCCGCACGCCTGCCGCCTCCGGCAGTCCGGCGAATCGGCCGTAGCGCACCAGCGACCAGCCGGTCAGCATCGGAGCGGGAACGGATGCCCCCTCCCCGCGCACGCGCATCATGTCCAGGCCGCAGCGCACCACGCCCGCCGCCTCGGCGAGGTCGGGCAGCAGCTGGTCGAGGTCGTGGTTCACGGCGACGACGACGAGGCCCGCGTCGACGGGACCGCGGGTCGTCTCGACGCGGCCGGTGCGCACCGCGCCGGCCGAGGTGCGGGTGCGGAACTGGACGCCGAGCGCTTCCAGGTGCGCCCGGATCGCGGCCGCGGCGGTGCGGGGGTCGGTCTGCAGGTCGGGTGCGATCCATGCCCCGCCCACCGCGACGCCGGATCGCACCGACACGCGGGACTCGAGCTCGGCCCCGGTGAGCAGGTCGATCCCGCCCTCCCGCGCCGCCGCCTCCAGCAGGGCGAGCTCGTCGGAATGACGGGCGACGACGAGCGTGCCCGACTCGCGCAGCCAGAACCCGGCGTCGTGCGCCAGCCGCAGCCACAGCGGCCGCGACGCGTCCGCGTACTCGCGGGCGAGGCCCGTCTGCGCGCCGATGCACAGGTGTCCGAAGTTGCGGACGGTGGCGCCGAGCGCCTCGGGCCCGCGCTCGATCACGACCACGCGGCGGCCGCGGCGGGCGGCCGCGTACGCGGCGCCGAGTCCGACGATCCCCGAGCCGATCACGGCGACGTCGAAGGCCCGGGTCATCGGAACACCTTCCTCATCCACATCGCGATCCCCTCGACGATCAGCACCGTCACGAGGATCATCAGCACGATCGCGGTGACCATGCCGTAGTTCGCCCCCTGGCTCGCGTTGAGCAGGTAGTACCCGACGCCCCCGCCGCCGACGATCCCGAGGATGGTGGCCGCGCGGACGTTGGTGTCGAGCAGGTAGAACGAGTGCCCGATCAGCGCCCGCGTGCCCTGCGGCACGGTCGCGCCCGCGTACACCTGCAGGCGGGTCGCGCCGGTCGCGAACAGCGCGCGCTCGGGACCGCGGTCGACCTCCTCGAGCGAGTCGGCGACGAGCTTGCCGAGCAGGCCGATGCCGCCGACTGCGAGCGCGATCGTGCCGGCCTGCATGCCGAGGCCGGTGATCACGATGAGCACGATCGCGAGGATGATCTCGGGGATGCCGCGGATGCCGACCAGGGCGAAGCGCGAGGTGCCGCGGATCCCGCCGTTCGGGGCGACGTTGCGCGCGGCGAACGAGCCCAGCACGATCGACGGAACGAGTGCGAGCAGCGTCGCGGCGAGGGCGATCGCGATGGTCTCGCGCAGCGCCTCGAACATGATCTCGGCGCCGTAGACACCGAACGTCGGCGGCCAGAACTGCACCGCGACGGCGGGGAGCTTCACCCAGAAGGTCAGGAAGTCGCCCCAGTTGATCTGGCACACCCACACGCCGGCCACGATGACGGCGACCGCGAGCCATCCGGCCGCGACGTCGCGCACGCGCGCCGCGGTCCACGGCCGTCGCAGCGCGGCCTCCGGCGACCCGGCCCACGGCGCACCCGCACGGGCCGGCGCCGGCCGGGTGGCGGCATCCCATCCGCTCCTGCGCAGCCGGCGGCCGACCAGGCGGTCGGCCCACGAGCCGCGGTCGCCGACGCGGCCGAGCATCGCCGCGCGCACGACGCTCGAGACGATCTCCATCACGACGCAGAGCACGAAGATCACCAGCGCGATGCCCAGGCCCAGCCCGTAGTTCAGCGACTTGAACGCGTACGACATCTCGAGGCCAAGTCCCGCGACGCCGACGTAGCCGAGCACGACCGAGCCGCGCAGGTTGATGTCGTTGCGGTGCAGCACCGTCGCGACCCACGACGGCAGCACCTGGGGAAGGATGCCGCTGAAGAACTCCTGCGTCCGCGTGCCGCCCGCCGCGCGGATGGCCAGCCGCGGCCCCTCGTCGATCTGCTCGATCGCGTCGGCGAACATCTTGGAGATCATGCCGATGGAATGGATGCCGATCGCCAGGATGCCGGGGAGCGCGCCGAGCGAGAACATCAGGACGAAGACCATGGCCAGCACGACATCGGGCAGGGCGCGCGTGAGCACGCCCACGAACCGCGCGGCCGCGCGCCAGCCGTTCCCGGGCGTGGTGTTGGCGGCCGCGAGGTAGGCGATGGGCACCGACAGCACCGCCGCCAGCAGTGTGCCGGTCAGCACGAGGCCGACGGTCAGGGCGATGAGCCATGCGAGCTCCGCGGGCTCCGGGAACGACAGGGCGCCCACGCGGGCGAAGAACCGCTCGGCGTTGCCCCAGCTGGCGACCATGTCGGGGATCGAGATCTGCACCTCGGCGAGCGCGGCGGCTGCGAGTGCGAGAAGCGCGACGAGAGTGAGGCCTGCCGCGACGCGCTCGGGCGAGACGCGATGCCGGGGTGCACGCTCGAGCAGCGACGGCGAGGACGAGGTGACCCGCGGCCGGTCGACGGTCGTGGTCATCGCACCGGCTCCGCGTCGGCCTCGAGCAGTTCGTGCTGGACCGCGCGCAGCTCGGCGGTGGATGTCGCGACCCGACCGTAGATCTCCATCACCTGCGCCTTGGTGAGGTCGCGGGTGGGCAGGTCGAGCACGACCCGCCCGTGGCGGAGCCCGACGATGCGGTCGGCCCACGAGATCGCGAGGTCGACCTGGTGGAGACTGCACACCACGGTGAGACCCTCGTCGGCGGCGATCTCGCGGATCAGCGCCATGACCTGGTCGCTCGACTCCGGGTCGAGCGAAGCGACCGGCTCGTCGGCGAGGAGCACGCGAGGGTTCTGCATGAGCGCCCGCGCGATCGCGACGCGCTGCTGCTGACCGCCCGAGAGGGTGTCGGCACGCTGGTACGCGCGGTCGAGCAGCCCGACCCGGTCGAGGTGCTCGAGCGCCGCGAGGCGGCGCGACCGCGCGTACGACCAGAGTCCCAGCCGCGGACCCCGCACGCCGGCGAGGGCACCGGTGAGCACGTTCTCGAGCACCGTGAGCGAGGGCACGAGCTCGAACTGCTGGAAGATGAAGCCGACGCTCGAACGCAGGGTGCGCAGGCGCCGGCCGGAGAGGCGCGGCACGTCCGCGCCGAGCACCTCGACGGAACCGGAGGTGGGTGTCTCCAGTCCGTCGAGGTGCCGCAGCAGAGTGGACTTGCCGGAGCCCGAGAGCCCGAGCAGCACGACGATCTCGCCGCGGTCCACGGTGAGCGACACGTCGTCGAGGGCGGTGGTGGCGCCGAAGCGCTTGGTGACACCGTCCAGGCGGACGACCGTCTCGGGTGCGGTGGAGTTCATGGCTGCTCGGGTCCTCGTCAACGCGCCGGGCTCAGCCCTGGCACTGGGTGGCGTTCGTCTCCGCGCAGATGTCGCGGATCAGGTCGTAGTACGCGTCGTCGACGGGCTTGGTGGCGTAGAAGACGCTGCGGAAGCCGTCGGTGTCGGCGCTGTCGACGCCGCTGGCGATGATGTCGTCGATCGTGACCTCGCCGAGGATGCCGACGAGCTGCTTCTGCACGTCGGCAGGCAGCGTGTTCGAGTAGACGAGCGGGGCGCCGGGCACCATGGTCTCGTCGATGACGCGGACCTTGTCGGACTTCTCGACCTCGCTGTCCTCGGCGAACCCGGCCTCGCACTCGACGCCCTCGCCGACCTTCTGCACACTCACGTCGTGCTTGCCCGCGAACACCGGCGTGACGTCCTTCTCGGGGTCGATGCCCTCCTGCAGCAGGTTGTACGACGGGAACAGGTAGCCCGAGGTCGACGACGGGTCGACGAAGCAGACCTTCATGCCCTTGAACTCGGCGAGGGTCTGGATGTCGCTGCCCGTGGGCACGATCGCCTGCGAGAAGTAGCCGGGCTCCTGCCCCTCCTCCGTGACGATGGACGAGATCGGGGTGAGCTTCGCGCCGTTGTTGGTCGCGGTGACGTAGGTGAAGCCCGAGAACGAGGCGACGTCGATCTTGCCGGCGATGGCCGCCTCGATGAGCGCGGCGTAGTCGGTGGACTCGTGGTACTCGACCGTCTTGCCGGTCTCCTGGGCGATGTAGTCCATGAGCGGCTGGTAGTTGGTCTCGGTGTCGGCCGAGTCGGGGACCACGCCGAAGACGAGGGTGTCGGCGTCCACGGCGTAGCCCGTCGTGGTCGCGGTGTCCTCGGCAGCGCCGGCGCTGCCGGAGCAGGCGGAGAGACCGAGGGCGAGGAGTGCGGCGCCGGCCAGGGCGATCGACGCGTTCTTTGCACGGAGGTTCATGACAGCCTTTCGGGAGTGGGAGGGATGAAGAACCTCCAGAACTCTCGCATTCGGTAGAACGAGGTATATACCTACGTCGTGAATGTTCAAAGGTTGTTCACCTAACTGAGCGCGACGAGAACACTCGGTGCCCCGGGTCTCGGGATGCGAGTGCGGTGAGTAGTATTCCCATGTGGCAGACACGGTGTACAAGCTGATCGCGGACGATCTGCGCGGACTCATCGTCAGCGGGCGCCTCGCCCCGGGCGACGACGTGCCCACCGAGGCCGAGCTCGCCCAGCGGTGGCACACGTCGCGCGGCCCGATCCGCAACGCTCTCGCGACGCTGCGCCAGGAGGGTCTCATCGAGACCACGCGGGGGCGACCCGCACGCGTCACCGCCCGCAAGGCGCACCAGGCCGTCGACGTGTCGATCCCGTTCACGCGCTGGGCGCGCGAGATCGGCGCCGTGCCGGGGGCGCGCACCCAGGAGGTGAGCCTGCGGCGAGCGGATGCCGAGAAGGCGGCCCTCCTCGGCATCCCCGAGGGCGACCTCGTCGTCGACGTCCTCCGCCTGCGCCTGCTCGACGATCGCCCCACGATGCTCGAGCGCCTCACCTACATCGAGCCGGTCGGCCGCGCGCTGTTCGGCGTCGACCTCGACGGCGTCTCCATCACCGAGTACCTCGAGGACCAGGGCACGGCGTCGGCCGACGTCGACCACGAGATCGACGCGGTCGCCGCCGACGAGGCCGACAGCAGGCTGCTCGAGGTTCCGCTCGGCGCGCCCGTGCTGCGCCTGCGGCGGATCGCGCGGGATGCCGCGGGGCGCACGTTCGAGGCATCCGACGATCGCTACCTCAGCGACATCGTGCGCTTCACGGTCTCCGCTTCCGGACGCTCCCGCCAAGGCGACGCGTACGTGCGCCCGCTGGGGAGCGCCTGAGGTCACACCGCGAGCAGGGCGATGCCGGCCACGACGACCGCAGAGGCCGCGAGGCGTGCGCCGGGCCTCCCCTCACGGAGCACGAAGGCACCGAACAGACTCACCAGCACGACGCTCACCTCGCGCATCGGCGCCACGATCGACACCGGCGCGATCGTGACCGCGGCGAGCACCAGGATGTACGACAGCGGCGACAGGATGCCGAACACGAGCAGGCGCCGCCCGTCGCGCCGCAGCATCCTCACGCCTTCGGGCAGGCGCCGACCCAGGAGCACCGTGAAGACCGGGACCTCGAGCGCGGTGCACCCCACCATGAACGCGACCGGCGAGATGTCCCACGTGCGCAGCGCCTGCGCGTCCCACAGCGTATAGGCGGCGATCGCCGCGCCCGTGAGCAGTCCGAACACGATCGCCGGGTCCATCCCGCGGCCCCGCGATCCGCCGCGATCGATCAGCCCGATGCCGATGACACCGGCGAGGATCGCGGCCACCCCGACCAGAGCGATCGGCGACGGACGCTCGCCGAGCACGGCGACGGCGACGATCACCGTCAGCAGCGGCCCGCTCCCCCGCGCGGTCGCGTACACGGTCGACAGATTGCCGACGGCGTAGCCGCGCTGCAGGACGAGCATGTAGACGACGTGCAGCGCCGCCGACACGGCGACACCGACCGCGAAGCCGTGCAGCTGCGCCGCCCCGAGACCGCCGGTGAAGGGCACCACCGGCAGCCAGAGGAGCGTGCTGACCAGCGACCCGGCCCACAGGAACGGCAGCCCGGATCGGCTGGCGCCGTGCGCGATGACGTTCCACGTCGCGTGGGCGACGGCCGCGGCGAGGACCAGGACGATGGCGAGACCGGACATGCGAGACCCTTCCGTCCGCCGCGGGCGCGACGAACCGGGTCCTCCGGGCTTTTGTCCTGTCAGATGACGGCCGTCCGCACGGGCGGGCAGCCGTGGCGCCGCTCGGACCAGTCGAGCCGAAGCTCCGGAACCCTAGGCGCTGTCGCGCACACCGTACCAGGCGCAGGTGACGCCTCCGGCGCTGACGGGGATTCGCAGAACCTGTCACCGCGGCATCCCGCGACGTAGCGTGGAGGTCATGGCAGACATCCGCGCCGAGGTGAAGGAGTTCCTGAGCTCCCGCCGCGCCCGGCTCACACCCGCGCAGGCGGGGCTGCCCGCCTACGGCGGCAACCGTCGCGTCGCGGGCCTGCGTCGCGAAGAGGTGGCGATGCTGGCGGGCGTCTCGGTGGACTACTACGTGCGCCTCGAGCGCGGCAATCTCGCCGGCGCGTCGGAGAGCGTGCTGGATGCCGTCGCCCGCACGCTGCAGCTCGACGAGGCCGAGCGCGAGCACCTCTTCGACCTCGCTCGCGCGGCAGGTCCTGGTCGCAGGCCGTCCCGGCGGACCACGACGACGGTGCGACCGGCCGTGCAGCAGGTGCTGGACGCATTCACCGAGGCTCCGGCGTGGGTGCGCAACGGCCGCCACGACATCCTCGCGGCGAACCTGCTCGCGCGGGCGCTCTACTCCCCCGTGTTCGACGACCCGCGCCGGCCCGTGAACACCACGCGCTTCGTTTACCTGAACCCTGCGGCCCGCGACTTCTGGCGCGACTACGACCAGATCACGCACGACTCCGCCGCGATGCTGCGGATGGAGGCGGGACGCAACCCGCACGACCGCGATCTCATCCGGCTCGTCGGCGAGCTGTCGACGCAGAGCGAGCTGTTCCGCGAGCGCTGGGCGTCCCGCGACGTGAAGTTCCACCGCAGCGGCGTGAAGCGCCTGCACCATCCCGTGGTGGGCGACCTCGAGCTGAACTACGAGTCGATGGACCTGCCCAGCGAACCCGGGCTCGTGCTCAACGTCTACACCGCCCCGGCGGACTCCGCCTCGGCGGACGCCCTGAAGCTCCTGGCCTCGTGGGCGGCGACGCAGTCGGCGGAGTTCGCCGCCCACGACGCGACCCTTGCGCCGTCGATCAGACCGGCGTGACGAGCAGGGTCGTGGTCGCGGCATCCATGCCGGTGATCGCGCCGACGGGACCGGGACCGTAGCGGTCGTACTTCGTGTGCAGCGCCGCGTCGACGTCCGCAGCGACGGCCGCGTCGGCGATCCGGAACGTCACGTCCTTCTCGACGCCGCCCGCTGTCACGCGGCCGGCGCCGGATCGCACCGCACGGCGGAACCAGCCGTTGTCGGGACCGTGCGCGGAGCGGACGTAGAGCGCGTCGCCGACGGTCGCATGCCAGATCGTGACGGCGGGGCGCAGCGACCCGTCGGGGCGCCGTGACGAGATGCGCAGCTCGGTCGCCGCCCCGATGCGACGCAGTTCCTCGGCATCCCAGGCGGTCATCACAGCCCCACCATCGCCATGCCGGCATCGTCGTAGCGGTTGCCCACCACGGCCGCGGCGAGCGCGTCGAGCGTCGCGATGTCGTCGGCCGACAGCGCCACGGCGGTCGCACCGGCGTTCTCGTCGACCCGCTCACGACGGCGCGTGCCCGGGATCGGGACGATGGACGGATGCCGCGACAGCAGCCATGCGAGAGCCACCTGGCCGGGCGTCGCCCCGTGTGCGGCGGCGACCTCGCGGACGCCGTCGACGACGGCCTGGTTCGCGCGCAGGTTGTCGGGCTCGAACCGCGGCACCCGACCGCGGATCTCTCCGGCGCCGAACGTGGCGTCGGCGGAGACGGTCCCGGTCAGGAACCCCTTGCCCAGCGGACTGAACGGCACGAACCCGATGCCCAGCTCGGCGCACGTCGGCAGCACCTCCGCCTCGGGATCGCGGGTCCACAGCGAGTACTCGCTCTGCACCGCCGTCACGGGGAAGACCGCGTGCGCGCGACGGATGGTCGCGGCGCCGGCCTCGGAGAGCCCGAAGTGCTTCACCTTGCCGGCGGCGACGAGCTCGCCGACGGCGCCGGCCACGTCCTCGATGGGCACGTCGGGGTCGACGCGGTGCTGGTAGAACAGGTCGATCGCCTCGACGCCGAGACGCTGGAGCGAGCCGTCGGCGACCCGCCGGATCTGCTCCGGGCGCGAGTCGGTGCCGTGCATCCTGCCATCGACGATGTTCCAGCCGAACTTCGTGGCGACGACGACGCGCTCGCGGATCGGGGCGATCGCCTCGCCGACGAGCACCTCGTTGTCGTAGGGTCCGTACACCTCTGCGGTGTCGATGAACGTGACGCCGTGGTCCGCCGCGTAGCGGAGCACGGCGATCATGTCGTCGCGGTCGCCGGGGTTCGGGCCGTAGCTCATCGACATCCCCATGGCGCCGATGCCGATCGCCGAGACCTCCAGTCCCTGACCGAGCTTCCTGGTGTGCATGGATCCTCCTCGTGGCCGGCGGGGGCTCCCCCGCGGCATCCTCCATCCCACTCCTGCAAGACTGCGCGCGGGAGTGCCCGGTGTGACAGGTACCGCGAGAACCCCCGTGGGTTCTCAGCGGATGTCGGCGAGAGCGCGATGCACCGACGCCACGGCGCTGGAGCCCTCGCCCACCGCCGCCGCGACGCGCTTCATCGATCCGCGACGCACGTCGCCCGCCGCGAAGATGCGGGGCACGGAGGTCTCGAACGGCAGCGGTTCGCGACCCAGGCCCTGCCAGCGCTCGAGCGATTGCATCGACACGTCGGTGCCGGTGCGGAGGAACCCGTCGGCGTCGCGATCGAGCTCGGCGAGCCAGGACGTCGCAGGCTCGGCGCCGATGAAGCAGAACAGCCCGCGCGCCGCGACGTCGCCGACCGAGTCGATGCTCACGCTCTCGAGGGATGGACCTCCGCCGAGTGCGACGACCCGCGACTGCGTGTGCACGTCGATCCGCGGGTCCTCCAGCAGCCGATCCACGAGGTACGACGACATGCGGCCGCCGAGGTCGGCGCCGCGCACGACGAGGTGCACCGGGCATCCGTTCGCCGCGAGGTACAGCGACGCCTGTCCGGCCGAGTTCGCGCCGCCGACGACCACCACCGGGGACTCGAACACCTGCCGCAGCTCCAGCGGCGTCGCCGCGTAGTAGATGCCCGCGCCCTCGAACTCGTTCCAGCGGTCCAGATCGAGCGTGCGGTATGCGGCCCCCGAGGTCACGATCGCCGTGCGGGCGCGGATGACGCGGCCGTCGGTGAGCGTGACGTCGAGGTCGTTCCCCGCCGGCCGCAGGTCGGCCGCCTCGCACGGCGCGTACACCCGGACGCCGAACTTGAGCGCCTGGAGCGATGCCTGCCCGATGAGGTCGCCCCCGCTCACGCCGAACGGGAACCCGAGGAAGTTCTCGATGCGCGACGTCGCCGCGGCCTGTCCGCCCGGGGCGACGGCATCCAGCAGCACCGTGCTCAGCCCTTCGGACGCGCCGTAGATGGCCGCGGCAAGTCCGGCCGGCCCGCCACCGACGACGACCAGGTCCACCACCTCGTCCGCACGCGCCTGGTAGCTGAGCCCGAGCCGCTCGGCGACGATGCCGGGCGTCGCGTTCTTCACCGGCTCGCCCTGGATGAACGCGACCGGCAGGTCGTCCAGGCCGATGCCGTGCTCGCCGAGCGTCCAGAGGTCTCCCGGTGCCAGCTCGATCGCGGTGTGCACGAGGTCGACCCGATCGGCGAAGCGGCGCAGCGCGAGGAAGTCGCGGGACGATCGCGGCCCCACGAGCTTGAGGGTGAGCGCCGCGGGCCCGCGCCGCAGGATCTCCCGTCGCGCCCACAGCGCGTGCAGGATGATGTCGCACAGCTCGTCGTCCTCGGCCATGAGCACGCGCAGGCGCGACCGGCTCACGCGCCGCATCCGCCCCGCCGTCGCCGCGCGCGCCGTCAGGAACGCGCCCTGACCGTTGAGCAGCCCCAGCTCGCCGACGAAGCTGCGCGGACCCATGACGCCGATGCGGGTCTCCTCGACCCACCCGAAGGCGACGCGGACGAGCTCCACCTCGCCGGTCTCGACCAGGATCAGGTCGTAGTCCTGATCGCCGGCGCGGAACAGATGCTCGCCTTCGGCGACGTCGTGCACCTCACCGAAGGCGAGCAGCCTGTGCCACTGCTCGTCGGTGAGCGCCGGCTTCATCATGCGCTCGAACTCGCTCGGCTTCATCGCAGAACCTCCCGCCGCGTCATCCGCCCGCCCATGGATCAGTGGATCAGCTGCCGCCAGTCGGCGGGCACCCGCCCGGCGGGCCCGGGCGAGGGCTGGGTCACCGGCCGCGACTGCGGTGGCGCGAGCGGGGGCCCCTCGATGTAGTCCTGCGCGACGTAGTCCCAGAACCAGTCCTCGCCCGGCTCGAAGCTGCGCACGTACCTGTGGCCCGTGTCGTGGAAATGCGCCGTGGCGTGCTGGGCGGGCGAGGTGTCGCAGCACCGCACCCGGCCGCACACGCCGCATCGGCGCAGGTGCACCCACCAGCCGCCCACCTCGTCGCAGTCGGCACAGCCCGCACCCGAGGGCGGGATGGTCGGATCGATCTGGTCCAGGCTCATCCGCCTGCCTCTCGTCGCACGCGTTCCGTCGGTGCGATGCTAGCCCGCCGCGCGGCGAGCAGGCCCGAGCGGCGGGGAATCGGTCTCGCACGGCACCTTGGGCAGGATGGGGTGATGCGAGAGATGATCGAGGTCGCCGACGGCGTGTTCGTCGCCACCAGCCGCATCATGTCGACGACGTCGACGGTGCTCGTGGGTGAGGGGGACGCGCTGCTGATCGACCCGTCGTGGCGTCCGGACGAGCTCGAGGGACTCGCCGACGCGCTGGACGCGCGCGCCCTCCGCGTCGTCGGCGGAATCGCCACGCACGCGCACCACGACCACCTGCTGTGGCATCCGCGGTTCGGCGACGCGCGCCGCTTCGCGTCGACGGCGACGGCGGCGCTGGCCCGCGACGAGCGTGAGGCGCTGGTCGCGCACCTGGGTGAGGACTTCCCCGCGCCGCTGGTCGCGCTGATGGGGCGGGTGGAGGGGACGGATGCCGCGCTCCCCGCCGACGCGGTGCCCGCGGGGTTCGCTCCCGAACTCGTGGTGCACGACGGGCACGCCCCCGGCCACACCGCGGTGTGGCTTCCGCATCAGAGGGTGCTCGTCGCCGGCGACATGCTGAGCGACATCGAGCTGCCGCTCCCCTACGAACCCCAGAACATCCCCGCCTACCTCGCGGCGCTGGACCTCCTCGCCGGGTTCGCTGCGCACGCGGACGTCGTGATCCCCGGCCACGGTGCTCCCGGCCGGGATGCCGTCGCCCGCGTGGACGCCGACCGCCGGTACCTGGACGCCGTCCTGGCCGGACGTACGCCGGACGATCCGCGCCTGGCGAACCCCGGCATGTCCGAGGTGCACGACGATCTGGTGCGTCTCGTGGCTGCCGCTGGACAACCGGGTAGTTCATAGACAAAACTAAGTGAGCCTCATCGCGTCCGACGAAGGAGTCTCATATGCGCATCGCCATCGCCGGCGCCGGGATCGGCGGCCTCGCCGCCGCCCTCAGCCTGGAGGCCGCCGGCTTCCGCGACATCACGGTCTACGAGCGCGCCTCGCAGATCCGCGGACTCGGCGTCGGGATCAACCTCCTCCCGCACGCGATGCGCGAGCTCACCGAACTCGGTCTCGACGAGCGGATCGCCGCCCTCGGCGTGGCGCCGTCGACCCTCGCGTACTACAACCGCTTCGGCCAGCCGATCTGGAGCGAGCCGCGCGGGCTCGAGGCCGGCTACCACTGGCCGCAGCTGTCGGTGCATCGCGGCCGGCTGCAGCTGACGCTGCTCGACGCGGTCCGCGAACGGCTCGGCGACGTCGTCCGGCTCGACCATCGCCTCTCCGCGGTGGTCGACGAAGGCGACGTCGTGACGGCCCGATTCGCCACCGCCGTGGGCCCGGTGGACGTCGAAGCCGACGTGCTCGTCGGGGCCGACGGCATCCACTCCGCCCTCCGCGCGCTGCGCTATCCCGCGGACGGCGACCCGGCGTGGAGCGGACTGACGCTGTGGCGGGGCACCGCCGTGGTGCCGACGTTCCTCGACGGCCGCACCATGATCATGGCCGGCGACGGCGACCAGAAGTTCGTCGCGTACCCGCTCGCCGCTGCCGGCGCCGACGGACGTCAGCGGGTGAACTTCATCGCGGAGCGCCGCGGTGCGGGATCGCCCGACGCCGATTGGAACCGCGCGGTCGACCCGGCGCCGATCGTCGAGCTGTTCCGCGACTGGACGTACGAGTGGCTCGACGTCCCCGCCGCGATCGCATCGGCCGACGAGATCCTGGAGTACCCCATGGTCGACCGCGACGCGCTGCCGCGGTGGTCGTTCGGCCGCACCACCCTGCTCGGCGACGCCGCGCATGCGATGTACCCGAACGGCTCGAACGGGGGGTCGCAGGCGATCATCGACGCGCGCACGCTGGCGTACCAGCTGGCCTCCGCGGGCTCCGTCGAGCAGGCTCTCACCGCGTACGACGGGGCACGGCGTCCGGCGACAGCGCGGCTCCTCGACATGACGCGCCAGACCGGGCCCGAGCGGGTGATGCTCATCGCACGGGAGCGCGCACCCGAGGGGTTCGCCGACATCCACGACGTCATCCCCGCCGACGAACTCGCGCAGATCGCCGCGGACTACAAGCGCGCCGCCGGGTTCCACCCCGACGCGCTCAACGAGCGGTCGTCGCTCACGGTGCGCCCGTGAGGTTCGACGGCACACGGCTCACCGCCGTCATCTCGCCGCTGCGGCGGACGCTGCTGGCCGCCGCCCGGGAACGCGAGGGCCTTCCCGACATCCCCGACGCGCAGATCGAGATCCTCCGGGCGCTCCCACGCGGCACGGTCTCGTCGCCGGGTGAACTCGCCTCGTCGCTGGGCCTCGGGCGCTCCACCGTGAGCAACCTCCTCGCCGCGATGGAACGGGCCGGCCTCATCACCCGCCGCACGCGCACCGACGACGGTCGCCGGGTCGACGTCGCCGCCTCCGGCGCCGCGCTGGAGTACTTCGACCGGTTCGATGCGGCATCCGAGGCGATCATGGCCGACGTCTCCGCCGCGCTCACCGCCGACCAGCTGGCCGCGCTCGAACAGGCCGTGCCGGTGCTCGAGCACCTGCGCGATGCGCTCGTCGCGCTGCGCCGGGGCGCGGCATCCGCGATCCCGGCCCGCGCGTCGTGATCGCGCCGGCACGACCGACGCCCCCGCGGTGCAGAGGCACGGCGGGGGCGTCGGAACGAGCGGATGCTACGCCTTGAAGTCCTCGGGGACCTCCAGCGGGCGACGCGTGAAGTACGTCTCCTTCGCCTTGCGGTAGAACAGCGCCAGCGGGATCACGCCGACCACGATGAGTCCCAGGCCGAGGATGTTCACCGCGAGCTCGTTGTTCGGGATCGCCATCACGAAGATGTAGAGCATGAACACGGCCCCCGCGAAGGGCCACAGGCCGATCAGCAGGAAGTTCTTGACGGATCTGAAGAGCACCTTGCGGAACCCGATCACGACCGCGAACCCGGCCAGCGAATAGTAGAACGCGATCTGCAGGCCGATCGACGAGATCGCCCAGCCGAGGATCTGGCCGACACTGTCGCCGAACACGTTCGCGAGCACGAACAGCAGCAGCGACACGACGACCACCACGAGGGTCGCGAACACCGGCGTCTTCCAGCGGCGGTTGATGCGGCCGAACGAGAACGGGATGACGCGCGAGCGGCCCATCGCGAACAGCGTGCGGCTGACCTGGACGAGCGTGGTCTCGAGCGTCGCGATGGTCGACAGCGCGACCGCCACGATGAGGATCTTGCCGCCGATGCCCGGCATGATCGCGTCGCCGAGCACGCCGAGCACGTTCGCGGCGTTCTCCTCGATGGTCGCGCCCGGGAGCATCACGAGCGTCAGGGACGTGTAGATCTCGAACAGGATGAACACGATGATGATGCCGAGGATGCCGGCGAGGCCGGTCGTCTTGTGCGCGTTCTTCGTCTCCTCACCGAGGTTGGCCGTGACGTCCCAGCCCCAGTAGTAGAAGGCGGCGATGAGCGCGGCCGAGACGAAGACGCCCGCGCTGGTGAGGTGGCCGAAGCCGAACCAGTCCCACGAGAACGCCTCGCCCGGGTGGACGGTCGCGATCGCCCGCGGGATCGCGATCGCCGCGAACACGACGAGGATACCGACCTCGATGACCGACATGATCCACTGCGCGCGCTCGGTGGTGTGCACGCCGAAGATCACCGCGGCCGCCATGACGAGGAACCAGCCGGCGCCGACGATCGTGACCAGCAGGGTGTTGTCGGCCTGCTCGGGGGCGAACAGCGACACCGTCATGGCACCCGCCGGCAGCGCGCCGGCGACCATGAAGATCGTCGCCGAGATCACCACCGCCCAGCCGGCGAAGAAGCCCAGCAGCGGGTGCAGTCCGCGCGCGACCCACGAGAAGGAGGCGCCGGCGTGGCTGTCGACGCGCGCGAGGTAGCTGAAGGCGAAGGCGATGCCGAGCATCGGGATGCCGCACCACAGCAGGGCGGCCGGGGCGCCGACGCCTGCGGCGCCGATCAGCAGCGCGGTGCTGGCGGCGATCGAGTACGCCGGAGCGCTGCCGGCGACCGCCATGAGGGTCGATCCGGGCTTGGAGACGCCGCCGGATTGGAGCGCGTGCTCCTCGTATTCGACCGCGCGCTGAAGAGACGTGTCCGTCTCGATGTGGTTATGCGTCATTGCATCCCTGTCGTTCGGGTTGTGGGAAGGACAGAGGGACGCTAACACCCGCGACCCCGAATACATAGGGTTCAGAATGATTTTGTTGCGGCGTGACGCTGCGCCGGTGATCCGGCGCCTCAGGCCGGCCGGATCGCCGCCCCGTCGACGCCGTCGTCGAACGCCCGGCGCAGGTACTTCGGAGCCTGCGTGCGCCAGGCCTCGGTCACCAGTTCGGCGAGGTGCTCGTCGTCGACACCGGCCATCCGGAACGCGACCTTGGGCTCTCCCCAGCTCGTGGTCGCACGCAGGAAGACGTCGGGCGCCATCTCCCGGAGGGCGAGCGCATCGATGGCGTCGGCGACTTTGACCCCGACCACGAGCTCGGAGGCGATGATCGCCCTCATATCGTCCGGGATGCTCGGCCAGGGGTGGCACTCCCAGGCGTAGAGCTTGCCGCGCACGAACCACGCGGCGCCGCCCGTCATCGCCCGCTCCTCGCTGCCGGGCAGCACGTTCGCGGTGCGCCGCAGATCGTCGAGCGTGGACATGGAGCGAGCGTAGACCGTGCCTCCGACAGCGGGCTCCGGCGTCGTCGATCCATTTCTGAACATGTTCAAAAAGGTGGTACTGTCGCGGCATGAGTGAGAATCACCCGGTCGCGGTGATCGCCGGCGGCTCCGGGTTCGTCGGTCGCGCGGTCGCCGATGCGTTCGCGGCGGACGGCTACGAGCTGCGCCTCATCGGCCGCGACGGGCCGATCCGCTGGGCCGATGCCGACGGCGTGCAGCGGGTCGTGGATGGTGCGGACGTCCTCGTCAACCTCGCCGGCGCATCCGTCAACCGTCGCTACACCGACCGCAACCGCAGGACGATCCTCGACTCCCGGATCGACACGACCCGCATGCTCCGCGAGGCGGTCGCTGGTGCGACGCATCCGCCGCGCGTGTGGCTGAACGCCTCGACGGCGACCATCTACCGCCACGCCATGGACCGGCCCCAGACCGAGGCCGACGGCGAGATCGGCGCCGGGTTCTCGGTCGACGTCGCGACCTCGTGGGAACGCGAGTTCTTCGCCGGCACGCTTCCCGGCACGCGTCGTGCCGCGCTGCGCATGGCGATCGTGCTGGGCGACGGGCCGGCGACACGGATGCTGCTGACACTCGCCCGCGGTGGGCTGGGCGGGACGCAGTTCGACGGGTGGTGCCCGCCGCACCGCCGGTATCGCGGGATCGGCGACCATCCCACCGGCCCCGACCGCGCTCCCTGGCACCGTACCGGCGGTCGCCAGAGGTTCAGCTGGGTGCACCTCGACGACGCGGTCGCCGCCATCCGGTTCATCCGCGATCACGGCGAGCTCGCCGGCCCGATCAACGTCGCCTCGCCGCATCCTGCCGACAACCGCACGCTGATGCGCACCCTGCGGCGCGTCGTCGGGGCACCCGTCGGCCTGCCGGCGAGGCGATGGATGCTGGAGCCGGCCATGTGGGCCCTGCGCACCGAGCCCGAGCTGGTGCTGAAGAGCCGGTGGGTGCTGCCGGCATCCCTCCTCGATGCCGGCTTCCCCTTCACGCACCCCGACCTCGAGGCCGCGCTCGTCGACATCGCCCACGGGGCGAGCGCATGACCGCCGTCACCGCCGCTCGCGCGGTCGCCGGGTGCCTCGCCGTCTCACGCGACGACGCGCTGTACGACCAGGGCGAGGTGCGGCGGCTGTTCGACCGGATGGCGGCGTCCTACGACCGCATGAACCTGGTGATGTCGCTCGGCTTCTCCGCCCTCTGGCGACGACAGGCACTCGCGCTGGTCGATCGCGCGCCCACGCCGGTGAGGGTCCTCGACCTCATGAGCGGCCGGGGCGAGACCTGGTCCGAGATCGTGCGGCGCTTCCCCGGAGCTCGGATCACCGCCGTCGACTTCTCGGAGGGGATGTCGGCGCAGGCCGACGCCCGCAACCGCGCGGCGCACGACGGCGACGTGGCGGTCCTCTGCGAGGACGCGCTGCGCACGTCGATCGCCGACGGATCGATCGACGTCGTCGTGAGCGCGTACGGGCTGAAGACGTTCGACGCGGCGCAGTCCGAGCGGCTGGCCGACGAGGTCGCGCGCGTCCTCCGGCCCGGCGGATCCTTCGTCTTCGTCGACGTCACCGAACCGCCGTCCCGCCTGCTGCGGGCCGCATACCGGCTCTACCTCCGCTGCATCGTGCCGGTGGCCGGCATCCTGCTCCTGTCCGATCCGACGGAGTACCGGATGCTGCACCGCTACCTCGCCGCCTACGGCGACGGCCGCCGCTCCGTCGACGCCTTCACGGCGCACGGCGCGCTGCGAGTCACCACGCGGCGACACTTCTTCGGCTGCGCCACGAGCGTGTACGGTCGCCGCGCGGACTGACCGGGACGCGCCGGCTCCGCGACGCCGGGCGCGCGATCACGGTTCGACGGGACCCGCGGGAACGCTCGGCAGCGGTCGTTCGCGGACCGTCCTTTCGAGGAAGTCGGTGACCCGCTTCATCATCGGCACGGTCGTCCAGTCCTTCTCCTCCCCCGGCTTCACCGCGATCTCGCCGTGACCCGCGCCGTCGACGATGCACCATGTGCTGTCGGCGCCGGCCGCACGCAGCGCGCGATGCAGGATGCCGGTCTGCACCGGCGAGACGATCCGGTCGTCGCTGCCGTGGAACAGCAGGAATGCCGGGGCCGCGGCCGAGACGTGGGACACCGGATCGGCGGCGCGGAGTCGCGCCTCGTCGTCGTCGACGTGGCGGGCGTCGGGTCCCTGCGCGTAGCGGGCGATCGAGTCGCCCGGCTCCGCGACCTTCGCGACCATGGCATCGTCGAACCCCTCGGCGACCCGGTCCAGCGCCGAGGCGCCGAACATGTCGACGACCGCGAGGATCGCCGGATCGTCGGTGCCATCCGCGCCGACGCCGACCATGGCGGCGAGGTAGCCGCCCGCCGACTCGCCCCACAGCGCGATGCGCCCCGGGTCGATGCCGTACTCGTCGGCATGCCTGCGCAGATGGTCGATCGCCGCCCGCACGTCGGACATGCCGTCGACGTAGGTGGCGGCATCCATCGTCGTCCGGTACTCGACGCTCGCGACGACGTAGCCCGCCTCGGCGACGCGCCGGCGCAGGCGCCTGCCCCCGAGCCGGATCGCGCGCACGAAGCCGCCACCGGGGAGGTACACCACCAGCGGCAGCGGCCCGGCGGCCTCCGGGCGGACCAGGTCCAGCCGCAGCCGGCGGAGCGAACCGTCGGGCCGCGTCCGGCGGGCGTACTCGACGCCGTTCCTCGATCGCAGTCCGCGCGCCCGCGGCAGCTGGTCGCGGCGATCGGCGGCGATGCGGATGCCGCCCGTGTCGTCGAACGCGGCGGGCCGCGTCGACACCGCGATCGGCCGGCCGAACAGCGCGGCGATCTTGATCGCGAGCGTGGGAGTGTTCACCGTGCCATCTCATCGCACCCGTCGAGGAGCCGCCAGACTCGCGAACGATGCGCCGAAGCGTCTGCCCGTCGACGGGCGCGCGCGGCGTCCCTTTCGGGGATCCCCCTAGGCTGGCGACCGGGCGCGCGCGAACGCGCCGCCGGGAGTTGGGAGATTTGCATGTCCGATGAGCTTCAGCGTTCCAGTCTGCCGATCCCCGATCTGGCGTACACGGGGACTGTGACGTACGACGCCACCGACCCCGACACCCACTACCCGCCGATCACCCCGGTGCGCCCGCCGCAGGGCGCGCCCAACGTGCTCGTCATCCTCATCGACGACACCGGGTTCGGGGCGTCGAGCGCCTTCGGCGGGCCGGTGCAGACGCCGAACTTCGAGCGCGTCGCCGCGGCCGGCCTCAAGTACACGCGGTTCCACACGACGGCCCTCTGCTCCCCCACGCGCGCTGCCCTGCTGAGCGGTCGCAACCACCACACCGTCGGCATGGGCGGCATCACCGAGATCGCGACATCCGCCCCCGGCTACAGCTCCGTGCGCCCGAACAACTGCGCGCCGCTCGCCGAGACACTCAAGCTGAACGGGTACAACACCGCCCAGTTCGGCAAGTGCCACGAGGTCCCGGTGTGGCAGGCGAGTGCGATCGGCCCGTTCGACGGCTGGCCGACGCCGGGCAACGGGTTCGAGTACTTCTACGGATTCATCGGCGGCGAGACCAACCAGTGGTACCCCGCGATCTACGAGAACACCACGCCGGTCGAGCCGTGGGGCACGCCCGAGCAGGGGTACCACTTCATGGGCGACATGACCGACAAGGCGATCGCATGGACGCGGGAGCAGAAGATGCTGGCGCCCGACGTGCCCGCCTTCACCTACTTCGCTCCGGGCGCCACCCACGCCCCGCACCACGTTCCCGCGGAGTGGGCCGACAAGTACAAGGGTCGGTTCGATCAGGGCTGGGACGAGGTCCGCAAAGAGACCTTCGCGCGCCAGCTCGAGCTCGGTGTCATCCCCGCCGATGCCGTGCTCACCGAGCGCAGCCCCGGCATCCCCGCGTGGGATGAGATGAGCGACCTCATCAAGCCCGCACTCGCACGGCAGATGGAGGTCTACGCGGGCTTCCTCGCCTACGCCGACCACCACGTTGGGCGCCTGCTGGACGCGTACGAGGAGCTCGGCATCCTCGACGACACGCTCGTCTACGTCATCATCGGCGACAACGGCGCGAGCGCCGAGGGGTCGATGCACGGCACGACGAACGAGGGCTTCACGATCAACCACATGAACGAGATCGAGACCGAGCAGTACGTCGCAGACCACATCGACGACATCGGCACCCCGCGCTCGTACAACCACTACGCGGTGGGCTGGGCGCACGCGATGGACACGCCCTATCAATGGACGAAGCAGGTCGCGAGCCACTGGGGCGGAACCCGCAACGGCACGATCGTGAGCTGGCCCAACGGCGGGGTGGAGAAGGGCGGGATCCGCAATCAGTTCGCCCACGTCATCGACGTCGCGCCGACCGTCCTCGAGGCGGCCGGCATCCCGGAGCCGACGAGTGTCAACGGCGTGACGCAGCGCCCGTACGAGGGCACCGCGATGAATTACACGTTCGCCGATGCCGATGCCGAGGAGCGCCACGTCACCCAGTACTTCGAGATGGTCGGCAACCGCGCGATCTACCACAAGGGCTGGACGGCCGTCGCGAAGCACAAGGACCCGTGGCTCGGCTCCGACCACGGGCTCGACGAGGACCGCTGGGAGCTCTACAACGTCGACGAGGACTGGACCCAGTCCAACGACCTCGCCGAGCAGGAGCCCGCGAAGCTCGCCCACCTGCAGCAGCTCTTCCTCATCCAGGCGGCGCGGTTCAACGTGCTGCCGCTCGACATCCGCACCGCCGAGCGGTTCAACCCCGACCTCGCGGGGCGTCCCGTCCTCTCGCTGGGCGACTCGCAGAAGTTCTACCCCGGCATGCGGCGACTGAGCGAGAACACCACGATCAACATCAAGAACAAGTCGTGGACCGTCACGGCGAAGGTGACGATCCCGGATGCCGGAGCCGATGGCGTGCTCATCGCCCAGGGCGGCGCCTACGGCGGCTGGTCGTTCTACGCGACCGCCGGAAAGCTCGCATTCGCGTACAACCTGCTGGGCATCAGCGTGGACATCGTGCGTTCGGACGAGACGGTGCCGTCGGGACCCCAGGAGGTGCGGGCCCACTTCCAGTACGACGGCGGAGGGCTGGGCAAGGGCGGCACCGTGACGCTCTTCGCTGGTGATCACCGGATCGGCGAGGGCCGGATCGAGAAGACCATTCCGTTCCAGTTCACCTTCGACGAGACCGTCGACGTCGGCTGCGACCTCGCGTCGCCGGTCTCCACCGACTACGCCGCGCAGGGCAACGCATTCACCGGCGCGATCGACTGGGTGCGCATCGACCTCGGCGACGACGACCATTCCCACCTCATCGACGACGACCACAAGTTCGCGGTCGCGATGATGAAGCAATAGCCGCCCGAATCCGCGGGGCGGCGGATACGCCGCTCCGCGGCGCGGCGACCACCGAGCTCGATCGCTGTGCCGTGAGAGCGACCGCGTGCAGGTCAGGCGCCGAGCACGCGCAGGAGGTAGTCGTTGGCGAAGACTCCTTCGGGATCGAGGTCGGCTCGAAGATCGACGAAGCCCCCGAATCGCGGATACACCCCCGCCAGATCGGCGGCCTCGCGCCAGTGCATCTTGCCCCAGTGCGGCCTTCCTCCTCGGGCCCGCATGATCTGCTCGACGGCGCGGAAGTACGACTCGGGGTCCTCGCCGGCCACGCGATGCACCGCGATGTAGGCGGAGGCGCGCTGATACGCGGTCGACATCCACAGGTCGTCCGCCGCCGCGAAGCGCACCTCGACGGGGAACGAGATGCGCCATCCCTCTTCCGCGATCACCGCCTGCACCTCCGCGAAGGCGTCCACGACCTGGTCCGCGGGAATGGCGTACTCCATCTCGGTGAAGCGCACGGTGCGTCGCGTGGCGAACACGCTCGAGGAGACGTCCGAGAACGACCGGCTGCCCGACAGACGCGCGGCCGCACGGTTCATCGCAGGCACGCCGCCCGGCGCGACGCGGCCGATCGCCGAGGTCGCACGGAACACCCCGTTGGCCATGAGCGTCTCGTCGAACCAGCGCCGCACCGCGGGGATCGGCGCGCGCCCGTCGCCTGCCGCGACCCGGGTGTTCGACTTCGTCAAGGCCAGGTCCGTGTGCGGGAACCAGAAGAACTCGAAATGGTCGCTGCCGCTCACCCGCTCGTCGAGCGACTCGAGCACGGCCTCGAGCGGTTCGGTCTTCTCGCTCGCCCGCAGATCGAACGCGTCCACGCAGCGGATCGTGACCTCGACGAGGATCCCCAGTGCGCCCAGGCCGAGCGCCACCGCAGGCAGCAGTTCGGGGCTGTGGTGCTCGTCCACGCGAAGCAGCTCGCCCCGCCCGGTGACCAGAACCACCCCGATGATCTGCGCGGCGATCCCCCGGAAGCCCGCACCCGTGCCGTGCGTGCCTGTGGAGACCGCCCCCGCGATCGACTGTGTATCGATGTCGCCCAGGTTCTCCATCGCGAGGCCGTAGGGCGCCAGGAGTGCCGGGATCGCGTGCAGCCGCGTCCCCGCGCCGAGCGTCACCGCGCGGGCGTCCCGGTCGACCGCGAGAAGTCCGCTCACCCCATCGAGGGTCATGAGGATGTCGTCTGCCTGGGCGATCGCGGTGAAGCTGTGCCCCGCCCCCACCGCCTTCACTCGACGACCGGCCGCGGCCGCCTCCCGCACCGCGTCGCGCACCTCCTCGGCCGAGGTCGGGGCGACCACCGAGCGCGGATGCGCGCGGACGGTGCGGCCCCAGTTCTCCCACGCCCGGGTGGTGGTCGCTGTCGTCGTCGTCATTGGAGGGCCTTCTCGTCGCCTCGGTGCACGGGAAGCCGGGCCGAGGTACGGCCGTCTGCGTCGACGTGCGGGGGGGATGTCCGAAGTGGGGCAAGTGTCCCACTTCTGGGTCAGCATAGACGTGACGTCCCCCCGAGATCAACCGCCGGACGCGCAGAACGTGCTAGGGAGGAACCATGGCCAGAACCCCCGTCGAAGTCCGCCGCAAAGCCCTCGCGGCTGCTGCATTGCGCGTGATCGCCGCACGCGGCCTCCACGAGGCCTCGACGAGGGCGATCGTCGCGGAAGCGGGCATGTCGCTGGCGAGCTTCCACTACGCGTTCGAGTCGCGCGACGCGCTCATCGATCGCCTGATCGTCGAGGTGCTCGCCGGCGAGGAGAAGGCGGTCGTCCCCACCGACCTCGACAAGACGCTCACCGAGCTGATCGCCGACGCCCTGATGGGCTACGTGGACCACCTTCGCGCCGACCCTACGCATGAACAGGCCATGCTCGAACTCACCCAGCACGCGCTGCGCACGCGCCCGGCCCTCGCTCAGGAGCAGTATGCCCAGTACACACGGATCGCCCTGGCGTCGCTGACGCTCGCCGCCGAGCACTCCGGTGTCCGCTGGAGCGTCCCGCTGCCCACCGTCGCACGACTGCTCGTCGCGCTCACCGACGGGCTGACGCTCAACTGGCTGGTCAATCGCGACGACGAAGGCATCGAGGAGGCGGTGATGGCCGCGGCGCGCGCCGTCGCCAGTCTCGCGGAGACCACCCCGGACCACCTCCCGGAGGACGTGCCACCGACCTCGTGAGCCGCCGCGCGGCATCCTACTGGGTCGGTTGACCTGGACATTCGTCCCACATTACGCTCCAGGCAACCGAGCAAGGAGGCTCATATGTGGCGTCGTGTTCCCCAGACTTCCCCTGCTGTCCGTACGAGACGACGGCGAACACCGTCGCTCCGCACCGCACTCGCGACGACGGCCGTGGCCGTGCTGGCCGCCGTCGCAGTGGTGCCCTTCGGCCCCGCCACAGCGTCGTGGGCCGCCGCCCCCGCCGCTGCCGAGGCATCCGACTGGTGGGATGCTCCGAACCGCCCTGCCGAGGATGTCGAGCTCGACGTCGAGGGTGCCCCGTTCACGTCGGCACCGGGACAGCCCGTCCGCGGCTTCATCGACTCGCACACCCACCTGAACTCGAACGAGGGCTTCGGCGGACGCCTCATCTGCGGTGCGCCGTTCTCGCCGAACGGCGTGGCCGACGCCCTCAAGGACTGCCCCGACCACTACCCCGACGGGCGCCTGGCGATCTTCGAGAACCTCACGAGCGACCCCGACGGCACGCACGACCCCGTCGGCTGGCCGACCTTCGCGGACTGGCCGAAGACGACGTCGATGAGCCACCAGGCCTCGTACTACGCCTGGATCGAGCGGGCCTGGCGCTCGGGTCAGCGCATCCTCGTGAACGACCTCGTGACCAACGGGGTGATCTGCTCGCTGCCCATCATGGCGAAGGACCGCCCGTGCGATGAGATGGGCGCGATCCGTCTCGAGGCGCAGAAGGCGCGCGAGATGGAGGCCTACATCGACAGCCTCTACGGAGGTGCGGGGAAGGGCTTCTTCCGCATCGTCACCACGCCCGCGCAGGCGCGCGAGGTCATCCAGCAGGGCAAGCTCGCCGTCGTGCTCGGCGTCGAGATGTCCGAGCCGTTCGGCTGCAAGATGATCATGGACGTCGCCCAGTGCTCGAAGGCGGATATCGACCGGGGGCTCGACGAGTTCGCGCAGCTGGGCATCAGCAGCATGTTCCTCTGCCACAAGTTCGACAACGCCCTGTGCGGAGTGCGCTTCGACACGGGCACCCAGGGCACCATCATCAACGTCGGCCAGTTCTACTCGACCGGCACCTGGTGGCAGACCGAGGCGTGCACCGGAGCGGCGCACGACAACCCCATCGGCAACGCGCCGGTGCCCGAGGGGCTGCCCGACGTCGACCCGCCCACCTATCCGAGCGGCGCCCAGTGCAACAAGCGCGGGCTGACCTCGCTCGGCGAGTACGCACTGCGGGCGATGATGGCGCGGAACATGATGGTCGAGCTCGACCACATGAGCGTGAAGGCCGCCGGGCGTGCGCTGGACGTGCTCGAGGCCGAGGACTACCCGGGTGTGCTCTCCAGCCACAGCTGGATGGACGACACCTGGACCGAGCGCGTCTACCGGCTGGGCGGTTTCAAGACCGGGTATCCGCACGCCGCCGCGGGCTTCCTGCAGGAGTGGCGGGACGACGCGGCGCTGCGCGACCAGTACGGCAAGGGGTACGGCTTCGGGCTGGACTTCAACGGCGTCGGCAGCCACCCGGCCGGCGGGACCGCACCGGTCGCCGTGCAGTACCCGTTCACGGCTGTGGACGGCAGCACCGTCGTCGACCGGCAGGTGAGCGGTCAGCGCACGTTCGACATCAACACCGACGGGTTCGCGCACACCGGGCTCACCCCCGACTACATCGAGCAGCTGCGGCTCGCGGGAGGCGGGCAGGAGCTCGTCGACGACCTGATGTCGGGCGCCGAGTCCTACCTGCAGACGTGGGAGGCGACGAGGTCCCACGAGAGCTCGGTCAACCTCGCCACGGGCGCGCCGGCGTCGTCGAGCTCGAACGAGTTCAGCGTGTTCACGAGCTTCGCCGCCGGTCGCGCCGTCGACGGACGCACCGACACCCGGTGGGCCAGCGGCAACTGGGGCACGTCGCCGCAGTGGCTGCGCGTGGACCTGGGCTCATCGGTGCCGCTCTCGCGGGTGACGGTGAACTGGGAGAAGGCTGCGGCCAAGGCGTACGAGGTGCAGGTGTCGGACGACGCGCAGACCTGGCGCACCGTCTGGTCCACGACGACGGGCGACGGCGGTCTCGACACCGCCGCGTTCCCGGCCACGAGCGCCCGCTACGTCCGGGTGCTGTGCACCGAGCGCACGACGAACTACGGCTACTCGATCCGGGAATTGGGGGTGTTCTCGGGCTGATCGCAGCGAGCCGGCATCGGGATGCCGGGGCGGTCGCCGCCCCGGCATCCTCATGTCGTCGCTCGGCCCCATTGTGGGGCGTTGTGCCGACTGGCATGCTTCTGTCAGTTGTGGGCCCGGCGCATGGGGTTGTCGGGTTTCACCACGCGGCCGATGGGGAGACCGACCATGGCAGGACCGGATCGACGCGGATGGGGAGCGACGACGATCGCGTTCGCCGGCGTCGGCGCGGCAGTCGTGATCGCGGTGCTCACGGGCTGCTCTGCGGGGACCGGCGCGGAGGTCATCGCCGCCTCGGCGTCGCCCGCGAACATCTCTGATGAGGTGCCCGCCGGCTCGGATCCGTCGCCCGGCCCCACACATACGATGCCGCCCGAGTGGTGCGAGCCTTCCGACTTCCCCCGCGCGTCGCTCCTCGAAGCAACGCCACCCGCCCCGGGCGAGCATCTGATCCTGGAGCTCGACCCGTGCCTGACGGTGAAGAGTCTGCTCGGCTCGTACGCGTGGCTCGAGGATCAGGGGATCGACGCCGACATGATCCAGGGCTTTCAGAGCGTCGCCGGGATCGAGCCGTGGACCGCTCCCCTGGCCGACGGAGACGGCGACTGCATCCTCATCCGCGCGGCTGACCACAACGGCTGGGGCGAGATCGCCTGCGATTCGCTGGGCGTGACGCGCGCCACCGTGGAGCGCACGGTGGACGGCTCGACGCTGCGGTTCATGATCGAGGATGGCGCGATCACCGTCTCCGGCATCGCGCGGTGACCATCGCTAGGAGAACACCGGCGAGAGGAACCGGCGCTCGTAACGACGGATGCAGCCGGTCGTGCGCGCGAGCTCGAACGCCGCTTGGCACTCCGGATCCGTCTTCGAGGCGTTCCGGTAGGCCTCGTACGCGGCCAGTGACGGAAAGGTGAACAACGCGAACGCCTCGTCGCTGTCGCCCTCGCTGGGCATGAAATAGCCGTGGTGTGTGCCGCCGAGCTTGTCGACCAGTCGGATCCACTCCCTGCCGTACTCGGTGAAGTCGTCGAGCTTGTCGGGATCGATCTCGTAGCGAAGGTGGACGGTGATCATCGAGGTTCCTTTGCGATCGGGCCTACTGAGGAGTCTCGCCCACGCGAACGCGCCGCGACGACGATCGCGGCCGCGAGCGCGAAGAGTGGCGGAGAAAGCTCGGAAGGTTGGCAGAGCGCAGCACACCGGTCGGCTCGGGACCGCGTGCGCGGGCTCCGGTCAGCGCCCGCGCCGGTGGGCGATGACCGCCGCCTGATGTCGCACACCGGGTTCTCGCCGGGACCATCCCCCCGACGTCGTGAAGCCGGCATCGGTCAGCCGGCGGATGAGTTCCTCGGTCGGCCAGTAGTAGGCCGTCACGACGGCGTGCGGGAAAGCTTCGATGCGCTGTGCCTCGAAGAAGCCGACGAGAATGCTCCCGCCGGCTCGCGTCACGCGTGCGAGCTCGGCCAGCGCAGCCGGCATCTCGTCGGGCGCGGTGTGGATGAGCGAGTACCACGCGAGGATTCCCGACGCGTAGGCATCCGGGATGTCGAGCACGGGCAGCCGACCCGGCCGGAACGGCACGGTCGGGAACCGGGACCGCGCGTGAGCCAGGAACTCGGGCACCATCTCGATCCCCTCGGCGGGTGCGCCGCTCCTGACCAGGAAGTCGGTCCACTGCCCGGGGCCCGACCCCACGTCGAGCACGGGCCCGTTCAGGGTGCTCGACCACTCGCCGATCAGCTGCCGGTCGTCCGGGTGTGCCGCGTCGATCGTTCCGAAGAGTTCGACGTACTCGGCCGCTCGTAGCCCATACGCCCGGGCGACGTCCTGGTTCGTCACGGTGCCCACCATAGGGGCCACGCCGGGTGCACTCCGCGGGGTCCATCGGATTTCCTCCGGGGATAGTGTCGTATTCGAGCGTCGCCGTTCGTGGATGAGGTGTGCGGCCCCATTCCGGGTCGCCGCGACCGAGGAGCCACGACATGGCTCCCGTCCCGAGCAGAGGAGACGAAAGTGCCGAAGTACCTGATCGCATTCAACGACGAGTGGGTGCCTGCGCACACCGCTGACGAGCTGCGCAGCAAGAGCGAGGCATCCCGAGCCGTCATGGAAGACATGGAGGCGGCCGGCGTCTTCCTCTTCGCGGAAGGCGGCATCGATGCCTCGACCGCGATCTTCAGCGTCGTGAGCAAGGACGGCCAGCCGGTCTTCACCGACGGGCCGTTCGTCGAGACGAAGGAGCACCTCGGCGGGTTCACCGTCGTGGAGGTGGCGGATGACGAAGCCGCCCGCTACTGGGCTGGACGCCTGGCGGTCTCGCTGGACTGGCCCCAGGAAGTGCACCGCTTCCCTTCGGGCATGACGGAGATCATCGAACGGCACGCCGCGCCCGAGAGCGCGTGACGTGGCACGAGACATGCCCGTGGGCAGCGTCGACGCCGCACAGTCCGAGGCATCCGCCGACGCTCTCCGGGAGTCGTGACGGACTCGCCTGCCGAGAAGGCCATCACCCGCGCCCACCGTGATGAATGGGCGCGGGTGGTCGCCGGCCTCGCCCGCCGCTTCGGCGACCTCGACCTCGCTGAGGATGCCGCAGCCGAGGCGTTCGTCGCCGCGGTGGAGCGGTGGCCGCGCGACGGCGTGCCGCCGAACCCCGGCGCCTGGCTCACGACGACCGCGACGCGCAAGGCGATCGACCGGTTGCGCCGCGAGTCCCGACGCGACGTCAAGCATCAGGCGGCCCACATGCTGTCCGACGACACCCCTCCCGAGCCGACCGGGCCCGTCGAGGACGACCGGCTCCGGCTCGTCTTCACATGCTGCCACCCCGCCCTCGCCATGGAGGCCAGGGTGGCGTTGACGCTGCGCCTTCTCGGTGGGCTCACCGTGGCGGAGATCGCGCACGCCTTCCTCGTGCCGGAGACCACCATGGCGCAGCGCATCACTCGCGCGAAGGCGAAGATCAAGGCGGCGCACGTCCCCTACCGGGTGCCGTCGGCCACCGACATCCGGGAACGGCTGGCCGGCGTGCTCGCGGTGGTCTACCTCATCTTCAACGAGGGGTACCTGGCCACCGCCGGCGACGATCCGCTGCGCGCAGACCTGACCGAGGAGGCGATCCGCCTCGGTCGCCTGCTGCGCGAGCTGCTCCCCGATGAGGGCGAGGCGACCGGCCTTCTCGCCCTCATGCTCCTCGCCGACGCGCGACGCACCGCACGCGTGTCGCAGACCGGCGAGCTCGTGACCCTCGACGAGCAGGACCGCGGCGCGTGGAACCAGGAGCTGATCGCCGAGGGTCACGCCCTGGTGCGCGAGCGGATCGCCGCGGTCGCCGCCGGCGCGGAGCCGCCGGGGCGGTATCAGCTGCTGGCTGCGATCAACGCGGTGCATACGGATGCCCCGTCCTCACGCGACACCGACTGGTCGCAGATCGTGGCGCTCTACGACCGCCTGATCGCGCTCGATCCCTCTCCGATCGTGCGGCTGAACCGCGCGATCGCCGTCGCCGAGGTGGACGGCCCAGACGTCGCGCTCGCCGAGATCGACCGGCTCGGCAAGACCCTGGACGGGTACCACGCCTATCACGCCGCCCGCGCCGACCTCCTGCGGCGGGTGGGGCGGAGCGGCGAATCGCGGGCCGCGTACGACAGGGCGATCCACCTCGCCGGCAACCCCGCCGAGCGGGCGTACCTCATCCGCCGTCGCGACCAGCTCGTGCGGTGAACCGGGGTGCGCGCGCGTCCCAGCGGTCAGACGGTCAAGCCCCGGCTGAGCAGGCGGAAGACGTCGTCGGCGACGGCGCGGTGGTCCATGCCGTGAGAGACGAGTTGAACCCCCGCTCCCAGCACGCCCTGCGCCAGCGTCGCCGCGGATCGTGACGTGGCCAGCCCCAAGTCGGCGACGATCCGCACGAGCGGACGCAGCAGCGCGTCGTGCAGCACCATCAGGTCCTCGTAGCGACTCGGGTTGAGATCCGCCTCACGGAGAGCACCGGCGATTTCGTGCTTGCCCTCTGCCGTCATGGCCATCGTCGCGTCGACGAGTCTGCGCAACTGCGCCAGCCCAGGCTCCACCGTGGACAACGCGTGCTCGATCTCCGCATCCCACCGTTCGATCGCGTCGATGGCGATCGCGACGAGGAGGTCATCCTTTGTGGCGAAGTAGTCGTAGAAGCTGGAGCGCGACATCCCGGCGCGTTCGCACACGGCCCCAGGTATCACTCCCGCGAGCCCCGATTCGAGCAGTACCGCCTCGCCGGCGCGAATGAGCGCAGCGCGTTGCGTCGCGCGATGCTCTGCCACGGTCGGCGCGGAGATCTTGGGCATGCCGTCATTATCCTCGGTCGCGGCGCCGCACCCGAAAGATCACGCCCGTAGGAGGGCGCCCTATCACCCCTCCGCGCGGTCTACCTCCAGACGGTGGCCAGAAGGATGTTGACCACCGTCAGGCCGCCGATCACGGGCAGCACCCACGCGTTCACCGCTTCGCGTCTGCGGTTGACCAGAGCGATCACGATGATCGCGACGAGCACGCCGAGCTTGACGGCGATCTTCGCGTTGTTGACGTCGTGACCCAGCGGGTACTGCAGCCCGACGAGCAGGATCCCGGTGATCAGCATCGTCCAGGCGCCGTGCATCATCGCGGGAAGGATGCGAGCCTTGCCCGCGCGCATCGCCCCGACCTGATACAGCACACCTCCGAGAAGTGCGGCGACTCCGATGATGTGCAGGGCAAGGACGACGTTCTTGAGAATTTCCACAACGCCATCTTACCGACACTGTGTCGCCTTAATTCCCGCTTGCGATCGACTCGCGTCCATGGCCTGTCAGCTCCGGCGCGCGTAGTCCGAGCGAGCGGGTGGTGAGCAGCCCCACCCCGAGGGCGACGATCGCCACCCACGCGGCGACCGACACGCCCTGGGTGAGCGCCTCCCGGGCTGCGTCCGCGATCGCGGCGGTCGCGGGGTTCGGCGCAAGCTCGGCGATGAGTGCACCGGCCGAATCGGAGACCCCGGCCACGAGTTGATCGACGTCGGGGTTCGTGGCGATCTGTTCGCTCAGACGGGCCTCCGTCCCCACTCGCAGCGTTGTGAACAACGCGGTTCCCAGGATGGCGATGCCGAGGGCCGAGCCGACCTGGCGGGCCGTCGACTGGGTCGACGAGGCCTGCCCGGACTTGTCGACCGGCACGTCGACGAGGATCAGCTGAGTCAGCTGCGCGGTCGCCAGCCCGACGCCCATTCCGTAGAAGAACAGGGGCACGCCGGTGACCCAGAGCGTCGAGTCGGGACGGATGAGGATCGCCATCACCGCGAGCGAGACCATCTCCAGAAGGATGCCGAGACGCACCATCTGCACCGCAGTGAGGCGCCGAGACAGCGCGTGCACGGATCCACTCGCCACGAACGACCCCACCGCGAGCGGAAGGAGCGCGAGGCCGGCCTGGAGCGCGTCCATGCCGAGCACGTACTGGAACCACAGCGGGAGCGACAGGATCAACCCGAACTCGCCGAGAGAGACGGCGAGGGCTGTGACATTGCCGTTGCTGAACGAGGGGATGCGGAACAGGGTCACATCCAGCAACACCGACTTGCCCGCCGCGACCCGCGATCGCTCTCGGAGGACCAGTACTCCGAGCACCACGATGGAGAGCAGGAACAGGACCGGGATGATGCTGAACTCGCCGACGCTGACCGGAGCAGATTCCGCGGCCTCCCACCATCCGTACGCCCGGCCTTCGATCAGCGCGAACACCAGCATGCCGAAGCCGAGGATGGAGGCTGCCGCTCCGACCCAGTCGGTGAAGCGTCCCGCCTCGCGCTGGCGGGACTCGGGGATGCAGATCAGCACGCCGATCACGACCAGGACGCCGAACGGCAGATTGATCCAGAACGCCCACTGCCAGGAGAAGGCCGTCGTGAGCCAGCCGCCCAGGACCGGCCCGACCGCCGCCATCGAGCCGATCGTGGACCCCCAGACAGCGAAGGCGATGCTGCGCTCACTCCCCCGGAAGGTGGCGTTCAACAGCGCGAGAGTGGTCGGGAGGATCATCGACCCACCGACCCCCTGAACGGCGCGCGCCGCGATGAGCCACATACCCGTCGGCGCGAACGCGCACAGGAGGCTCGCCCCCGTGAAGGTGACGAGTCCGATGATCAGCAGCCTTCGCCGGCCGATCCGATCGCTCATGGTTCCCCACACCATGAGCAGAGCGGCGAACACGAGGGTGTAGACCTCCTGCACCCACTGCACCTGCGTCGTGCTGAGATCGAGCGCCGAGATGATGTTCGGCATCGCGACCGCGACGATGGTCGCGTCCATGATGATCAGCGCCACGCCCAGCGAGATCGCGGCGAGGCCCCACCAACGGAGGCGATGGAATCGGTCTGTACCGGTCGTCACGAGAGGACAGGATACATGGTTTTGCCGACAGTCTGTCGGCAAAACGGGACGAGATCGCTACGCGGTCGACGTCCGCGCGGCTCAGATCTTCTTCGCCACCCGCTTGGCGGTCGACTCGATCCTGCGGTAAGCGCGGTCGCGGACCTTCGCCACGCCGGGGTCGTTCCAGACGTCTTTCGCGATCCCGCTGATCTCTCGGAACCGCTTGCTGCCGGCCTTCGCTCCGACCACATACGCGACGGCGGCCACTCCCAGCAGAATGATCAGGACGATGGGCTTGGACATGGTCAGCCTCCAGAGGGGTTGTCGACAGGCTTGCCGTTCTCGTCGGTGGGATCGTGCGGCTCAGGGGCACCACCAGACGCCGTATCGGCGTCGGCATCCTCGTCCGCGACTCCGTCTGTGTTGTGCTGCTCATGATCAGTCATGCTGTGGACGCTACGTCCCGACTCGGGTTTCTGCGCGGGGGTTGACGAACACCGGCCGAGCTGCCCCGCGTCAGCGACGACGCCAGAGCAACAGCGCCGCTCCGCTTGCGGGACGAAGACCGAGAAGCGCTGAGCGGCGTACCCGTACCCTGGCCGCCCCACGACGCACCGCGCCGCCTGGTGGAGAGGCTCGGATCTACGGCACGGAAGGAAGTGTGGCTTCGGAGCGACTGGACTGATCGGCGATCTGCCCGCGCAGTCGACCGTTCTCGTCTTGGAGGTCCAAGACGAGGGCGATGCCGGCAAGGTTGAGGCCATCCGCGAGCAGGTCGCGGATGCGTATCAGCCGATCCAGATCGTCAGCACTGTACCGGCGGGTGCCTCCCTCTGTCCGGGCAGGCACCAGCAGCCCTCGCGTTTCGTAGGCTCGCAGGTTCTGCACGCCCATCCCCACCAGCTCCGCGGCGACCGAGATGCCGTACACCCCGAGTCCGGCATCCTTCATGGCGTCCGCCCCTTCATCGATCTTTCTGTTGCATCTATCTGTTCGTAGTGCTATAAGAAATCTATAGCGCATGGCACAGATCTGCTAGTGCGGTCTGCGCCGCAGAGAGCATCAACATGAGACGACATGGAGGTGGACACGATGCTGATGCGCACTGATCCGTTCCGCGAACTGGACCGGCTCACCCAGCAGATGTTCGGAAGCGAGGGAACCCTGGCCCGTCCATCGGTCATGCCGATGGACGCCTGGAGGGATGGGGAGACCTTCCACGTAGAGTTCGATCTTCCCGGTGTCGATCCGAGTTCGATCGACCTGGATGTCGAACGCAACGTGGTCACCGTTCGGGCAGAGCGATCCATCCGCCCGATCGACGCGGAGCTCATCGCCGCGGAACGCCCGCGAGGGATCTTCAGTCGCCAACTGGTGCTGGGCGACAATCTCGACACCGGGAACATCAGCGCCCGCTACGACGACGGCGTGCTTGCGCTGCAGATTCCCGTCGCCGAGGAAGCGAAGCCGCGCAAGATCGCCGTCACCAGCGGCAAGAGCGAGCAGATGCAGGCCATTCGAGCCTGAGTCCAGGGGCGGTCATGATCGACACACCCGCAACCGGCAGCACGATCGACCCGGGCCTGGACGCGCAGTTCATCGATCTGGTCTGCACCGTCGACGCACTGGTCGACGCCCAGTTCGAGGCGATCGTCTCTGCCGCGTGGGCAGACGCGCCGTCCGCGACGGAGGTCGCGCACCGTGAACGTCACGAAACCGTTGGCGCGCGTTCGCATCGTGCGCTCACGACGAGAATCCGCGCGCAGTGGACGGACTGCATCCCACGGGCATCCGAGCGCTCGCCCCCGCAGAGAACGGCCATTTCACGCTGACCGATCAACAACCCATCGAGGTGACAGCCACCCCGCCCGCACATTCGTGGCCTGGGCGTCTCGGGACTGTTCCCGACGCGAGCGCTGCCCGCGCATCTCGGACGCGGGCCGGGTGGCTGCCATCCTCACTTCGGCTTGATCGCCCAGTGCTCGTGATTCGGACCCGAGCCCCAGGCCGCGCCTGTGCGGGCGCATCGCCGGCTGCGGATGCGGCGCACGGGCGGTGATGGGGTGAGTCGAAGTGGGCGAGAGCGTCTGCGTCGACCGCGCGAGCCTCGATGACCTCGATGAGGCGTGTGGACCGTCAGAACGCTGGCCTCTGGGCGGGTCTCCGCTGCGCCCTCGACGTCGACGAGAGTGTTGTGCAACCCTGAAGTGGTCGACTCGCTGAGACGGGCCGGTGAGGGGGCGGCGGTGCGTACGAGAACTTCGCGGGGAGTTGCCCTGCGGGTGAGCGCGGTGATGGCGCTCACGCTGGCCGGGTTGGGCTCGGGCGGTGCCGTGGCAAACGCCGGCGTGGTTCACCCCGCTGGGCCCGCCGTGATTCCCGCCGCGGTTCCCGCTCCTGCCGCCGACCAGTCGGTGGTCACGGTGGCAGTGGGCGGCGACCGTACCGGCACTCGCACGGTGGCGCCTCTCTCCGGTGTGACGCTCGGCTTGTTCGCTACGGCCGACGCGGCCGAACCGGTTGATCCAGGGTGGGGAGTTTGCGTCTCTGACGCTGACGGCGACTGCAACTTCGTCATCCCCGACACCGGCGTCGGCGGAGCCTGGGCCGGTGCCCGGTTGTGGGTACGTCAGCTCGATGTGCCCGCCGGGTGGTTCGCGAATCCGTCGCTGAGGACCGGAGCGGGGTCAGGTTCGGGGTCTGTGGATCAGCCGTACGTCTTTCAGACACCGTCGCTCAGCGGTGGCGCGACCTATCGCTCGACGAGCGACTTCATGTTCGGAAGCGCATCCAGCAGCACCCCTCTCACAGACTCCGAGGGCGTGTGGCAGCAGTCCCGCATGAACCCGGCGCTGCCTGCGCAATGCGGCCTGGACGTTGCGCTCGTTCTCGACCTGTCGGCATCCGTCAGTTCGAGCGAACTGGTCCAGCTGAAGGCAGCCGCCGACACATTCGCCGACGCCCTTGTCGGCACTCCCTCGCGGATGGCGGTGTTCTCGTTCGACGGTCAATCACCCAGCTCCAGCGTCGGAGAGAACCACCCCGACCTCATGAATGTCTCGACCCAGACAGACGCCGACAGCTTCAAGGCTCTCTACGGGAACTGGACCACAGGTAGTGGCACGAACTGGGACCGCGGGATCTGGGCGGTTGCCGAGGCAGCGCCCCATTATGAGGTCACGGTCGTGATCACCGACGGCAACCCCACCCGCTTCAGCGCCGATCCCATGCTCGGCAGCGGCGGCACCACACACTTTCGCGACGTCGAGAACGGCATCTACTCGGCAAACGCGGTCAAGGCCGAGGGCACCCGACTGATCGCAGTCGGCGTGGGCACCGGGGTGGACGACGTGACTCGGTTGAACCTGCGAGCGCTCTCCGGCCCCACCTTCTTCGACGGAACGAACATTCTCGACGCGGACTACCTGGATGCCGGCGACTACGCGGAGGCGGGTGACGCATTGCGCAACTTGGTGCTCTCGCAGTGCGCGGGCTCCATCAGCGTCTTCAAGAGCATCGTTCCGGCCCGCAACAACGGCGACGACATCACCGGTGCCACGCTGGCCGGCGCCGGCTGGCAGTTCACCGCGACAACCGACGTCCAGGGCGCCACGGTCCAACCAGGCACGGCGACCACATCCGGCGACAAAACCGGGGGCGTCAGCTTCGAGGTCGGGTACCCTGCCGGCGTGCCCACGGCGGACGTATCGGTCACCGAATCACAGCAACAGGGCTACACCCTTGTCGCGCCGAACGGTCAGAACGCGGTGTGCGTCGACACGTCCACGGGCGATCCAGTGACTGTCGTCAACGTCGAGGACCCGGCCGATCCAGGGTTCACGGTCGATGTTCCGGCCACCGGCCACGTCTCCTGCACGATGTACAACAGGGCTTCGGCCGGGATCGTCGTCGACAAGGTGTGGGTGATCGACGGAGAGAGCTTCGCAGAGGGGACGCAGCCCGAGGGGTTCACAGCCGCACTGAGCCTCACCGGTCCCAGTGGATCCGCTGCGTCGCCGCAGCCGTGGGCTGAGCCCCGCGAAGGGTACGACGTCGCGGAGGCAGTGGAGGTGGATGAGGATGCGGGGGTGCCCGAGGGGTGCACCCTCGACGCTGCGACTGTCACGTCCGTCGACAACATACCCGCGACGGACCCGCTGCCGTTCACCACGGCAGCAGGCCTCCCCTTCAGGCACCTTGTGGTGACCAACTCGGTGACGTGCCCGACCATGTTGTCCCTCGTGAAGGTCCTCGTCAACGACAACGACGGTACCGCTGAGCCGTCGGACTTCCGGCTCGCGGCGCAGGGGCCGACTCCGGTCGGCGGCGCCGCCGGGTCGTCGCAAGTCACCGGCGTCCATGTCCTGCCTGGCGCGTACGTGCTGTCGGAGTCGGGTCCTCAGGGCTACGCGAGCGAGGGGTGGAGCTGCGTCGACGCGGAGGGGAATCCCCTCGAGGTGGTCGGAGACACCGTCAGCATCTCTCGAGGGACAGACACGACCTGCACCGTGACCAACGACGACGTCCCTGTCACGCCTGGAGTGACGCCGAGTGCGACGCCCGGACCCTCCGAGCCGACCCAGGGCGCTCTCCCGGGCACTGGCTTCGGCGGTTCCGATCCGACCCCTGCCGGTGTTGCCCTGGTGGTCGCGGGACTGGTCTTCAGCGCGGTGGCGTGGAGAAGGCGACGGAGGACCGGCGCTCGATGAGGGGAGCCCCGGCGAGGATCCACTGTGAGGCGCGGGCGATGAGCTCTCCGGATCACGTGGGGGAGGTCAGGGCAGAAGCTCTTGCGGCGCCTCGGGGTAGCCGAGCTCGTTGGGTTCGGTCGGCGTGGAAGTGCGCGAGAGCAGGTTGGCGGGGCACCATCCAGTGATGGCGCCGATGGCCAAGAATGCCGCGCAGGTCGCGGCGGGGACGGCGCAGAAGAGGTTGTCGAGGCTCGTCGCGGCGAACGCGACCAGAAGAGCGGCGGCGAGTCCGCGCAGCAGCCGCTCGCCTCGGCCGACCGGACAGCTGCGTGACTTCGCGCGCGAGAGCGCCGCCATCACGCTGCGCCGGCCGAGGGACCGTGCTGGTCGGCGAGCTGCCGACGTATGTCGTCCATGTCGAGGGCCTGCGCCCGCTCGACGACCTGCTCCAGTTGCGCTGCGTTCAGCGCACCAGGCTGCGCGAAGACGATGATGCCCTGCCGGAAGACCACCAGAGTAGGGATCGACGTGATGCGAAAGCCCGCGGCCAACGCCTGCTCCGCCTCGGTATCGACCTTGCCGAACACGACGTCGGGATGCAGCTCGGAGGCACGCTCGAAAACGGGCGCGAAGGCACGGCAAGGACCGCACCACTCGGCCCAGAAGTCGAGCAGCACGGTGTCGTTCTCGCGGATCGAGGTCTCGAAGTTGTCGTCGGTGATCGCCAAAGAAGCCATGCGAGGACGCATATCAGAATACCCACGGGGTATTATGGGAGCATGCAGAAGCTCCGCACCATTCTTCTCGCCTCAGCTGGCGCCCTCACCCTCACACTTGCGGGGTGTGCCGCCGCCGAGCCCATCGAGCTGACATCCGACACGATCCTCATCGACGTCCGCACCGCCGGTGAGTTCGCCGCAGGACATCTGGACGGCGCCGTGAACCTGGATGTGTCGTCGGGGCAACTTGCAGCTCAGGTGCCCGAGCTTGACGACGACTTCGAGTATGTCGTCTACTGCAAGTCCGGGAACCGCTCGAGCCAGGCCGCTCGGATGCTGGAGGAAGCGGGCCTGGACGTCACGGACGCGGGATCCATGCAGGAAGCCGCAGACGCCACCGGGGTGCAGATCGTCCCGTAGTCTGCAGAATTCTCCGAGGCTTGGTCCGACCCCGGGATCTCACACATGGACCCGACTATTTGGAGGTGCATCATGACCAACGCGTCCCTTGACGCCCAACGCCGCATCGCGAACCGACTCAAGCGTGCCCGCGGCCAGCTGAACGCCGTGATAGATGCGGTCGAGTCCGGCGCCGACTGCCGGGTGGTGGTGACTCAGCTCTCCGCCGTCTCCTCCGCACTGGATCGGGCCGGGTTCGCGATCATCTCCAGTGCGATGCAGGACTGCGCCACGGGGCAGATCAGCGGCGAGGCTTCGGATGCACAGGCGGGAGAGCAGCTCACCTTCGACGAGTTGGAGAAGTTGTTCCTCTCGCTCGCGTGACGCTGCCACGGGCGGTTACCCGTCATACGACAGCTGCATACCCATCGGGGTATTTTGACAATACCCCCGGGGTATTGTTACGGTCGGTGCATGACTTCACAGAACTACGTCATCATCGGCGGTGTCGCGGGCGGTATGTCTGCGGCGACGCGGCTTCGCCGACTTGATGAACATGCGCAGATCACCGTTCTCGAACGGGGCGGCTTTGTCTCGTTCGCGAACTGTGGTCTGCCCTACTACCTCGGCGGCGTCATCGACGAACGCTCGAGCCTGCTGCTGCAGACGCCGGAATCCCTCGCCCGCCGCTTCGGCCTGGACGTGCGAGTGCACACCGAAGCGGTCGCGATCGATCGCGAGGCACGCACGGTCACCGCGCGGGATCTGACGACCGGCGAAGAGACTGCGCTCCCCTACGACGCCCTCGTGCTCTCTCCCGGCTCCACGCCGATCCGCCCTTCGATGCATGGTGGTGAGCGCATGCTCTCGCTGTGGAACATCGACGATGTTGACGCGGCCATGGCCAAGCTCGATATGAAGCCCCGCACCGCGCTTGTCATCGGCGCCGGGTTCATCGGCGTGGAGATGGTCGAGAATCTGGTTCATCGCGGCCTCAGCGTGACCATGGTGGAGCTCGCCGATCAGGTGCTGCCTCCCATCGACGAAGAAATGGCGTGGCCGGTCGCGCAGCGCTTGATGGATGCCGGGGTGGATGTGCGCCTGGGCACCCGCGTCGTCGCCCTCGGCGAGGACACCGCCGTCCTTGACGACGGCTCGGTCGTCCCGGCCGAATTCGTTCTGGGGTCGGTGGGGGTTCGACCGGAGACCTCTCTCGCGGCGGCCGCAGGCCTCGAGCTCGGCGAGCGCGGCGGCGTGCGGGTCGACGACCAGTTGCGCACCAGCGACCCGCACATCTGGGCGCTCGGCGACGGCGTCGAGAAGGTCGACGCGATCACAGGTGATCACCGGATCGTCGCGCTCGCGGGCCTGGCGAACCGTCACGGGCGACTAGCGGCGGACGCGATCATGGGGCGCAACATCCGTGTGCGCGACGCCCTTGGCACCGCGGTCGTCGGGGTCATGGGGCTGACCGTCGCCGCAACCGGCTGGAGCGAGAAGCTGCTCCGGGCGCGCGGTCGCAGCATCCGAGTTATGCACACACACCCCGCCTCCCACGCGGGCTATTACCCGGGCGCTCAGTCCATGTCTCTCAAACTCCTCGTCGACGCCGAGACGGACACCATCCTCGGTGCCCAGGGGGTTGGTGGTGAGGGGGTCGACAAGCGCATCGACGTCATCGCAACGGCAATGGCAGGCGGGATCACCGCCTCTCAGCTCGCCGACCTCGAACTCGCCTACGCGCCGCAGTACTCCTCAGCGAAAGACCCGGTGAACATGCTTGGATACGTGGCGCTGAACGCCGCAGACGGTCTCACCCGTTCCATCCAATGGCACGAGGTCGAGGCGGCTGTGCAGGCCGGAGCCACGGTCATCGACGTTCGAACACCGGGCGAGGTCGCTGCCGGCGCCATCCCCGGTTCGCTGCCGATTCCGCTCGACGAGCTGCGCGGTCGTCTGGACGAGCTGCCCGAGGGCCGGATCATCGTCCACTGCAAGGTCGGACAGCGCGGCCACACCGCGGTACGTCTGCTCACTCAGCACGGCCGGGACGCCGTCAACCTCGATGGCGGGTATCTCACCTGGAAAGCCGGCGCGGATGCACGAAGCCTCCCGTCCCGTGAGCTCGCCGCCTGACGCCGGACCCATCGCTCTCATCAATCACTCGACCACCGATAACCCGAAGGAGAACACCATGTGCAGCCCCGTCACTTGCGACTGTGGAAAGACCACTTGGGCCGGCTGCGGCCAGCACGTCGAGGACGTGAAGGCCTACGTCCCGGCCGATGACTGGTGCGACGGCGATCACTCGAGCTGAGTCCAGACCGACCGCCCTACCCCGCCCGCGGAATCTGAGGAGCACCACCATGTGTCGAGCCGTCACCTGCCGGAAATGCGGAAAGCCGACGTGGGCCGGATGCGGCCAGCACGTCGATCAGGTCATGCGAGGCATCCCGCGTTCGCAACGCTGCGCCGGCCACGAGAACGAGCCGGCGCAGGGCTTCTTCGCGCGCCTGTTCGGCCGCTAGCCGCGCCAGGATCGCCTTCTCTCGACGGCGAACCCGTCGCGGTTCCCGTCGGCGGCCCACGCCGCCATGTTCAACGCCTGCAGCGGCAGGACGTCGGCCTTGAGGGTAGAGGCGACGCTCCACCCGACGATGCGGCGGGAGAACACGTCGGTGACGAAAGCGACAAAGGCGAATCAGCACCATGTCGCCACGTCCGCGACCCAGCGCCGTCGCGGCGCGACGGCGATGAACCTGCGTTGCTCCAGGTCCCGCGGCTTCGCGTTCGCGGGATCGGGCTTCGTCGTGAAGACCTTCTTCATCAATCGCGTCACGACGGGAACGCCGACGTGAAGGCTATTCAACGGCTGCTCGGCCATGCATCGGCAGCGATGACGCTCGATCGGCCGTCCGAGCCGCTGGAGAACCCAGAAGGATCAACGGCGTTGGCCAGGGAAGGAGTGCGGAGACGGAGGGATTTGAACCCTCGGTCCCCTTGCGAGGACTCCACCTTAGCAGGGTGGTGCACTAGGCCTGACTATGCGACGTCTCCAGGCGCCCGACGACCACGAGGTCCCGGACGCACCCAGCAATCATAACCGACACGCGCACCGCATCTTGCACCGTGTGTGAAGCCTCGAGGGCGGACCGTCCGTTCGGCCGTATCATCGTCGCCGACCGATGACTCTTCCTGTCATGCCGTTCACGCAGTATGGAGTGCTCAGTGGAACCCTCATGTCGCACCGGCGCGATGATCCGGACGAGTTCGGCCGGTGGTGGCACGTCAACCTGAAGCTGCGAAGTGGGACGCGGGAGTACCGGGTGGCCGTGGACGTCGACAGCAAGAGTTCGGCGGTCGGCGTCCAGTGGAAGACGATCCGCACGACCGGCGCGAAGCTGGGCTGGCCGACGCCCCCTCCCCCGGCAGTCACCTTGCTCACCTCCGCGCCCGGTGTCGGTGCGATCGACGTGATCCGTCACCCCGAGCTTCGCGTGATCGGGATCCGTCGGATCCTGCTGTGGGTGCTGCGCGTCAAGGATGCCGTCCCCGCCGCCCGGACGTGGTTCTGGATCCCGTTCCTCCGGCCCTGGCGATCGGGCGACCAGCTCCAGGCGTCGCAGGCGCTGGAGGCGACGCTCCGCGTCGGCGCACCCACGTTCGTCTGGGGCGAGCCGTTCCCCGAGGGCGCGGCGACCGCTTCGGTGGAGGGCATCCACAACGTCCACCAGAATCAAGGCGACCCGGCGGGCTCGCAATGGTGGCCCGAGAACGGCATCTGGCAGGACGGCGCCGTCGCGACGCAGCAGCCCGACGGCACCTGGCTCGTGTTCATCTCGAAGTTCTCGACTCAGAGCGACCGTACGGACGCCCAGGGCCACCCGGCGTAGAGCGACAACCTTCGACGGCCCGTCCTCAGCAGGAGGAGGACGAGGACGAACCCGCTACCGCTGCGCCTGGGTACAGGTGGTCTGGGCCGCGGTCTGACCCGCGATCTGCGACGGCAGCTCGACACGGGTCTCGGCGACCGGTGTCTCGGCAGCAGGCGTCTCACCCGCGGCGGGCGTCGCCCCGGCATCCGCTGTGGCCTCCGGCGTCGGCGTCGTCGGGGGCTTGACGACCTCCCCTGTCACCTCGACGCCGTATCCCTGGCTGGCATCTCCGGTGAGCGTCAGCGGCTGGTTCGCCTTGAGCGCGTCGAAGAGCACCTGCGCGGCATCCTTCACCGGCACGACCCGGCTGCTGGGTCCGCCGTCCGACACATAGCGCGTCGGGTACTGCACGAACACGATGTCCTCGTACGGCACGTCCTTGACGGCCATGGCGATCTGCACCATCAGCGTGGGGTTGGTGAGGCCGGAGCTCAGCACGAGCTGCTCCTGCTGCACCTGGTTGATGGCGGTCGTCGCGAGGTTGAGCAGCGCCGGGGGGTTCGCGAGCACCGAGTCGGATTGGAGCTTGCGCACCATCGACGACATGAACTGCTGCTGGTTCGAGATGCGACCGAGGTCGGAGCCGTCGCCGATACCGTGGCGGATCCGCAGGAACTGCAGAGCCTGAGCGCCCTGCAGTGTGTGGGTGCCCGCACTGAGGCTGAGTCCGGTGTTCCTGTCGCTGATGTCGTCGGCGACGCACACGTCGACGCCGCCGATGGCGTCGGACATGTTGATGACGCCGGTCCAGCGGATGGCGGCGGCGAAATCGATCTTGTCGTCGATGAGCGCCTCCACGGTCTTCACCGTGCACGCCAGCCCGCCGTACTGGTACGACGCGTTGATCATCTGCGACGACATCGCCGAGTAGGAGCCGTCGCCGTCCTCCTTCGGACAGGCGGGGATCGGCACGAGCATGTCGCGCGGGATCGACACCACCGTCACCCGGCGCGGCTCGTCCGAGATGTGCACGAGCATCGTGACGTCGTTGCGCTCGCCCTCGGTGTCGCCGTTCTTGCACGCGGCGGAGAGGTCCTTGTTCGCGCCCTCGCACGAGTCGGTGCCCACCATCAGGATGTTCACGCCGCCCTCGATCGCGCCCAGCGACGGCGGCAGGGGCTTCTCCTCGTCGAGCACGACGGCGTTCGCGGCGACCGTCTGGGTCGCGTCCCACACGTTGTACGCGGCGATACCTGCGGCGCTCACGCCCACGACGGCGAGCACGACACCCAGCATCGAGAGCATCGTGACGAGCGGATGCCGCGACCGCAGCACGCCGTGACGCGCCAGAGGAGCACGGCCCTCGCGGGAGGGCCGCTTCGTCGCCGCCATCAGTTCTTGGCCCTGACGTTACCGGCGGAGCAGGTCTGGTCCAGAGCCGTCTGACCCGGGATGTTGTTCGGGAGTTCGACGGCGGACTGGGTCGGGGCGGGTGTCGCGCCCGGGTCTGCGGTGACGTTGGGGTCGGCGGGCGCCTGGGTGGGCTGCGGGTCGGCCACGATCACTCCTCCGGTCTGATCCTGGTCATGCGTGATGTCGAGGGACTCGTTGGCGGCGAGGGCCGCCCACAGCGCGTCGGCGGACTTCTCGTCGGGCACGACACGGTCGTCGTCGTCGGGGTCGGTGAACACCGGGTACTGCACGAAGACGATGTCCTCGAACGGCACGTTCTTGACCGCGAGCGCGATCTGCACGAGCGTCATCGGGTTGGTCAGCGACTTGCTCGGCGTGATGTTATCGACCGCCGTCGTCGCGAGCTTGTACAGCGTCGCCGGGTTCGACAGCACTTCGTCGCTCACGAGCTTGCGCGCCAGGCTCGACATGTACTGCTGCTGGTTCGAGATGCGCGCGAGGTCGCTGCCGTTCTGAAGACCGTGACGGGTGCGCAGGAACTGCAGTGCCTCGACGCCCTGGATCGTGCGCGGACCCGCCGGCCAGTTGATGCTGGTGTACTTGTCCTTCATGCCGCCGTTGCCGATGCAGACGTCCACGCCGCCGATGGCGTCGGTGATGTTGATCACGTTGCCGAAGCTCACCTTGGCGGCGAACGGGATGTTCTGGCCGCTCAGCTCGCTGATCGTCTTGGCGACGCACGACAGGCCGCCGCGCCCCCAGGCCTCGTTGATCTGGGTCTTGCGGGTCGCGGAGGTCGTCGAACCGTCCTCCCGCGTGCACGACGGCATCGGGATCATGAGGTCGCGCGGGAACGACACCACCGTCACCCGTCGCGGGTTGTCGGAGATGTGGACGAGCATGTTGACGTCGTTGAGCTGCCCGCCGGCATCCGCACCGGTGCAGCGGGCGCCGAAGAGGTACGCGTACTCGGGCTCGCACTCGTCGGTGCCCACCAGCAGCAGGTCGACGCCGCCCTCGATCGCGCCGATGTCGGGCGGAACCGGGCCCTGACCCTCGAGTTCGACCGCGTCGTCCGCGAAGCTCGCGGTGAGGTCGTAGGCCGCGTACGCGGCGACGCTGGCACCCGACACGAGCACGACGGCGGCCACGACGGCGACCATCGACAGGATGAAGCGAAGCGGGCTCGGGGACGACAGCTCACCATGACGGGCCACCGTGCGGCGGCCGCGCCTGGTCGGCTTGTGCGTCGAGCTCACTCGGTTCCTTTCGGGGATGCTGCTCTGCTGCGGTTCGCCCCCCGGCACATCGTCTGCGGAGGGTGTGGGATTCGAACCCACGGGACATCACTGCCCACTGGTTTTCAAGACCAGGTCCATCGGCCGCTCGGACAACCCTCCCGACCGGTGCCGCCCTTGTGAGGAAGCACCCGTCGAACAGGCGTCGAGTCTAGCCGACAGCACTGTCGACTCATTCTTCCAACGCCGCCTGGCAATCCTCTGAGGGACGCGCCAGCAGCGCCGCGGTGTCAGAGACGGCGCAGGACCGCCGCCACGCCGCCGTCGTGCACCGACGCGGTCGTCTCGCCGGCGGCATCCCGTACCTCCTGGGGGCCCTGCGCCATCGCGACGGCACGGCCGCCGTTGTCCAGCGCCCAGCGGAACATGCCGACGTCGTTGCGCCCATCGCCGATTACGAGAACGTGCTCGGCGTCGATGCCCAGCTCGGTGCGCACGAGCTCGAGGCCGGTGCTCTTGTCGACGCCGTGGGGCGCGATGTCGAGCCAGGCCGTCCAGCCGACGGCGTACGACACCTGGTGCAGCCCGATGCGTGAGACCAGGTCGACGAAGTCCTGCTCGCCCTTGTCGGGGGCGACCACGACGATGCGGCACACCGGCTGGGCGCCGAGCTCGTCGAACGGCACGCGTCGGGCGTGGACGAGGTTCCAGTCCTCGAGGTACTCGGTGTACAGGCGGCGGCCGTCGGGAAGCTCCACGAGATAGCGGGCATCTGGCAGGTGCTCGCGCAGCTGCTGCAGCACCTCGCGGGGGTCGAACGTCTCGACGTGCCAGCGCTCGTAGCCGAGCTCGTCGGCCTCGAGGCGCTTGAGCACGACGGCGCCGTTGGAGCACACCACGAACTCCGGGGCGATGCCGAGCACCCGGAGGATGCCGCGCGTGCCCTCCCAGCTGCGACCGGTGGCGACCATCACCTCGTGGCCCGCGCGGTGCGCGTGCTCGACGGCCTCGACGACCCCCGGGCTGAGCGTTTCGTCCTCGAGGAGGACTGTGCCGTCGATGTCGAGGGCGATGAGGAGCCGGGAGGTCGCGACCCTCGGGTTCTCGGTGTCGCGCGCGACCCGCTCGACGAGTTTCGCGGCCTTCTTCGGCCTGACGACCTTGATCGACCCCGTCGCCGGCAGGTGCGCCTCCGTCACGCGATCGGCTCCATGACCTCGAGCCCGCCCAGGAAGGGCCTCAGCACCTCGGGCACCGTCACCGACCCGTCCTCGCGCTGGTGGGTCTCGAGCAGGGCGACGATCCAGCGCGTGGTCGCGAGCGTGCCGTTGAGCGTCGCGACGGGCTGCGTCTTGGCGCCGTCGGGCCGGTAGCGGATGTCGAGGCGGCGCGCCTGGTAGGTGGTGCAGTTCGACGTCGAGGTGAGCTCGCGGTAGGCGTTCTGCGTCGGCACCCACGCCTCGATGTCGTACTTGCGCGCCGCGCTCGAGCCGAGGTCGCCGGCAGCGACGTCGATCACGCGGTACGAGAGGCCGAGGTCCTGCAGCATCCCCTCCTGCATCGCGACCAGGCGCAGGTGCTCGGCCTCGGCGTCCTCGGGGGTCGTGTAGACGAACATCTCGAGCTTGTTGAACTGGTGCACGCGGATGATGCCGCGGGTGTCCTTGCCGTAGGAGCCGGCCTCGCTGCGGTAGCAGGTCGACCAGCCGGCGTAGCGCTTGGCGCCGCGCGACAGGTCGAGGATCTCGTCCATGTGGTAGCCGGCCAGGGCCACCTCGCTCGTGCCGACGAGGTAGAGGTCGTCGTCCTCGAGGTGGTAGACCTCGGCGGCGTGCTTGCCGAGGAACCCGGTGCCCTGCATGACCTCGGGGCGCACCAGCGTCGGCGGGATGACGGGGGTGAAACCGGCCTGCAGCGCACGGTCGAGCGCGAGGTTCATGAGCGCGATCTCGAGCCGCGCGCCGATGCCGGTGAGGAAGTAGAAGCGGCTCCCCGACACCTTCGTGCCGCGCTCCATGTCGATCGCGCCGAGACGCTCGCCGAGCTCGAGGTGGTCGCGCGGTTCGAAGTCGAACGCGGGGATCGCGCCGTGGGTGCGCAGGGTGACGAAGTCGTCCTCGCCGCCCGCGGGCACGCCATCGATGACGATGTTCTCGATCGCGCGGAACGCGTCGACGGATGCCTCCTCCGCGGCGGCGGCCGCGTGCTGGGCCTGCTTCACCCGCTCGCTGAGCTCCTTGGCCTCGGCCACGAGCGCGGCCTTCTCCTCCTTGGGAGCCTGGGCCACCTTCTTGCCGTGCGCGTTCTGCGCGGCGCGGAGCTCTTCGAACGTCGTGATGGCGCTGCGGCGGGCACGATCGGCCTCGATCGCCACATCGACGGTGTCGGGCGACTCGCCCCGCGCCTCCTGCGAGCGCTTGACCAGCTCGGGATTGTCGCGAAGCAGCACGGGATCGATCACCCTGCAAGCTTAGTCGGGGGCCGGGACGGCGCATCGGCGGGATCCCCCAGGGCGCGGGACGCGGCATCCGTCCGGCTGGTGGGCCCGCGGGCCCCCGTCGCGCCACGGGAATAGGGTGTCTGCATGACCGATGCCCCCGCACTCCCGAAGCGGGCGGCGCTCGTCTGCAATCCGGTCAAGGTCGACGCCGCGAGCCTGCGCGCGACAGTCACCCGGCTGTCGGCGGAGGCCGGCTGGGCCGAACCCTGGTACTTCGAGACTGCCGTGGAGGACCTCGGCGACGGCGTCACGCGCGCCGCGCTGGAGGCGGGAGCGGATGCCGTGCTCGTCGCCGGCGGCGACGGCACCGTGCGCGCGGTGTCGGAGGCGATGAGCGGGTCGGGCGTCCCGCTGGCGATCGTCCCGAGCGGCACCGGCAACCTGCTGGCGCGCAACCTCAAGCTGCCGCTGTCGGACCCTGCCGCCATCGTGCGCGCCGTGTTCGCGGGCGAGACGCTCGCCATGGACGTGGGGTGGTGCCGGGTGACCCGCGCCGACGGTGAGACCGCCGAGCACGCGTTCGTGGTCATGGGCGGGATCGGCCTGGATGCGGCGATGATCGCCAATACGAACCCGCAGCTGAAGAAGGCGGTGGGCTGGGTCGCCTACGTCGACGGCGCGGCGCGTTCGCTGCCGGCCGCCAAGCCGTTCCGCGTCATGTACGAGCTTCCGGGCCACCGCCTGCACTCCGCGCGCGTGCAGAGCGTGCTGTTCGCCAACTGCGGGTCGCTGCCGGCGGGCCTGGAGCTGATTCCCGAGGCGTCGGTCGCCGACGGCGCGCTGGACGTGGTGATCTTCGAGCCGAAGGGGCTGTTCGGCTGGCTGTTCGTGTGGCGCCGCGTCGCGTGGGACAACAGCGTGCTGCGCCGCTTCCGCGCCGGGCGCCGGGTGCTCTCACTGCGCACCAAGGACAACGCGGTGCGCTACTCGCGTGGCGCCGGCATCGAGCTGGCCGCGCACGAACCGCACCCCGTGCAGCTCGACGGCGACGAGTTCGGCCACGCGGTGGCGGTGCGCGTGCGCGTCGACCCGGGTGCGCTGCTGGTCGTGATCCCGCCGGGGCACGCGACCGAGCGCCTGTAGCGCGGCTCAGCCCTTGACGGCGCCGCCGAGCCCGGCCGAGCGCAGGAACACGGACTGGAACAGCAGGAACATCGCGATCGGGATGAGCGTCGCGATCGCCAATGCGGCGAGGAACACGTCCAGCTCGGTCTGACTCGCCACGGCAGGCAGCCGCACCGACAGCGGCTGCACGGCCGGGTTCGGCAGCACCAGCATCGGCCAGAGGTAGTCCTTCCAGGCCGCGATGATGGCGAACACCGACACCACGCCGAGGATCGGCTTCGACATCGGCAGCACGATCGACCAGAACAGCCGGAAGGGGCCCGCGCCGTCGGTCTTGGCGGCCTCGAACACCTCGCGCGGAAGACTGTCGAAGAACCGCTTGACGAGCAGGATGTTGAACGCGTTGGCCGCCATGGGCAGCCACACCGCCAGGTAGTTGTTCAGCATGCTCGCGTCGCGGCCGAGCAGCGGCGGCGACACGATCGTGAGGTACAGCGGCACCAGCAGCACGATGCCGGGGATGAAGAGCGTGGCCAGCACCAGCGCGTTGAGCACCGGCGCGTACTTCGGCCGCAGCACCGACAGTGCATAGCCCGCAGTGGTCGCGATGAACAGCTGCGTGAACCAGGCGCCGGCGGCGATCACGATGGTGTTGAAGAAGTACTGGTCGATGTGGATGTCGTTCCACGCCGTCGACAGGTTCGCCCAGTCCATGCCGTTGGGCCACAGCGCGAACGGCTGCTGGATGGTGTCCTGCGTCGGGGTGATCGCGGACTTGGCCAGCCACAGGATCGGGCCGAGCCCCGCGATGACGAGCGAGACGGAGAGGAACACGTGGGTGACCGACATCCCGAATCGGGTTCCCGGCCGGCGTCGTTCCGAGGTGGAGATGATCGAGCGCTCGGACATGTCGTCGATCGAGTCGCGCTTGCGGCCTCCACCGGTGTTGCGGCGCGAGAGGAAGCCGCGCATGCCCTCGCGGCGCTCGGCGTTCGTGATCGAGGTGGTCATGAGGTGCTCCAGCGGTTCGTGAGCTTGAAGTACAGCCAGGACAGGATCGCGAGCACGATCGCCAGCAGCACCGACACCGCGGTGGCCTCGCCGTAGTCGCCGCCCAGGCTGTTGCGGAACGCCTTGTCGTAGATGTAGAGCAGGATCGTCTTGGTCGCCCCCGCCGGCCCGCCGCCGGTGAACAGGAACGGCTCGAGGAACACCTGCGCGGTCGCGATGACCTGCAGGATCAGCATGATGAAGAGGATGCCGCGCAGCTGCGGCAGCGTGACGTGCCACACCTTGCGCCAGATGCCGGCGCCGTCGACCTCGGCCGCGTCGTACAGCTCGGGCGGCACCGACAGCAGCGCGGCGAGGTAGATGATGATCGATCCGCCGGCGGCCGCCCACGTCGCCTCGATCACGAGGGAGGGCATCGCCTGCACGGTCGAGGAGATCCAGGGCTGCGGCGGGATGCCCACCCAGCCGAGCACGGTGTTGAACACGCCGTTGGGCGACGAGTCGTAGAAGAACTTCCACAGCAGCACCGCCACGACGGGCGGGATGACGACCGGCAGGTACGCGAGCGCCGAGTACAGGCCCTTGCCGCGCCGCACCTCGCTCATGAGCACCGCCACCAGCAGCGGCAGCGGGAAGCCGAACAGCAGCGCCAGCAACGCGAAGTAGACGGTGTTGATGACCGCACGGCCCAGCTGCGGATCGCTCAGCACGGCGATGTAGTTGTCGAAGCCGACCCACTCCGAGACGAGCAGGTTCGTCTTCTGCAGGCTCATGATCACCGACTGCACGATCGGCGACCACGAGAAGACGGCGAAGACGAACACCATCGGCAGCACGAACAGCAGGTTCGTGAGCCCTCCGCCGCGGTACCAGGTGAGCGGCGTGCGTCGGGGCTTGCGCCGCACCGGCGGTGCGGCGGGCGGCGGCGCCGCAGCGGATGCGGGACGCTCCGGAAGGGTCGCGGTCATCGTTGGCCTTGCTGTGTCGGGGGTGTCTTGTTGGGTCCATGGCGTTTCGTCTCGCTTCGCTCGCTCAACGACCGAGCTCCCGGTCGTTGAGCGAAGCAGCCCAGCGACCGAGCTCCCGGTCGTTTAGCGAGGCAGCCCAGCGACCGAGCTCCCGGTCGTTGAGCGAGGGAGCGCAGCGACCGAGACGAAACGCGGTGGAGGGCGGATGCCGCGACCCAGCGCCCAGCGCCGGGTCGCGGCATCCGCTCTTCTGCTACTCGTCGAGCAGCGCCTGAGCGTCGGTCTGCGCCTGGGCGAGCAGGGCGTCGATGTCCGCGTTCTGGTCGGTCAGGACCGTCTGGACGACGGTGTCGAGCAGAGCGTAGACCTCCTGGGTCGACTTCTTCGGCTCACCGACGGGCGTCTGGTCCCAGATGTTGTCGGTGAACGACGTCATCTGGTCGCGCGGCACGTTGATGTAGGGCTCGATCCAGGTGAGGGACTCCTCGTAGAGCTCACGGCTGAGCACCGGCAGCACGGGCGTGCCGACCGCCTGGTCGGAGTCGGCCAGCGCCTTGGCGTCCTGCACCGCGGCATCCTTGTCGAGCAGCTTCTGCATGTAGTACCAGTCGATCCAGGTGACCGCCGCCTCCTTGGTGGCGTCGTCTACCGTCGGGCTGATGACCGCGATGTCGCCGCCGCCGAGCGTGCCCGGGTCGTCGCCCTCGATCGGCACGACGCCGAGACCATAGACGGCCGGGTCGAGCCCGAAGTCCCGGACGAGCGCGGTGTACACGTCGGAGCCCGACGTGTACATGCCGATGTTGCCGGCGGCGAACTCCTGGTTGATGGTGCCCCAGTCGAGGTCGACCTTCGAGCCGAACGAGTCGTCCTCCCACTTCAGGTCGTGCAGGAACTGCAGCGCGGCCTTGGTGGCGTCGTTGTCGATCGACGAGGTGGCGGTGCCGTCCGCGTTGTCGGTCTGGGTGCGGCCGCCGCGGGCGACGGTCTGTGCGGTCAGCTGCCAGCCGCCGGTGTTGTTGGTGGCCATCTGCGCGTACCCGGCCTTGCCGGTGGCGTCGTGGATCTTCTTGGCGTACTCGCGCACCTCGTCCCACGTGGTCGGCGGCTGGTCGGGGTCGAGCCCGGCCTGCTCGAACAGGTCGCGGTTGTAGTGCAGGCCCATGGCGTAGGCCTGACGCGGGAAGCCGTAGATCTTGCCGTCGGAGTCGGTCACCCCGTCGAGGATGATCGGGTTGAAGCTGTCCTCGTAGCCGAGGTCCTTCATCTCCGCCGTGACGTCCATGAGCTGCCCGTTCTCGAGCAGCGTCTTGGAGTCGGTGAACGGCACCGTGAACACGTCGGGAAGGCTGCCGCCGGCCAGCTGCACGGCGAAGGTGGGGCCCTCCCACTCGTACTCGACACCGATGATGTCGATGTTCGGGTGCTCCTTCTCGAACTGCTTCTCCTGCGTGGCGAACGCGTCGTAGGCCGCGGCATCGGCGCCGGGCGGGAACGTCGCGACCCGCAGCTCGATCTTGCCGTCGCTGTTGCTGTCGCCGCCGGCCGCCGAGCAGCCGACGAGCGCGCCGACGGTCGCCACGGTGGCGACACCGGCGAGCAGGACCCTTGCTGGTGACTTCATCGTCTTTCCTTTCTGAGGGGAGGTTCCGCGTCAGCCTCTCGGCGCGGAGGTCTCCCAGGTGGTGGTGCGGGTGGTGGAGTCGGATACGGGGGTGTCCAGCCGCAGCCAGGCGGCCGCGTCGCCGGGGAGCGACCCGGCCTCGAGCGGCGAGCTCGAGAGGAGGACGGTCGCGCCGGGGGGAAGCGCGACCGGGTCTTCGCCGGTGTTGACGACGCACGCGAAGCGATCGCCACGCCGGAACGCGAGGATGTCGGCGGCGAGCGCGCCCGGAGCGGCGTCGTCCCACCAGGTGAGGGGGCCGTCGCCGAGCTCGGGCAGCTCCCGTCGCAGCCGCAGCGCGTCGCGGTAGAGGTTGAGGGTCGACGCCGGGTCGGCCTCCTGGGCGGCCACCGTGAGCGCGCTCCACCCCTCGGGCTGGGGCAGCCAGGTGCGGGTGGCGTCGGGGCTGAAGCCGAACGGAGCCTGCTCGCCCGTCCACGGCAGCGGGACGCGGCATCCGTCCCGACCCGGGTCCGTGCCTCCGGAGCGGAAGTGCATCGGGTCTTCGATGAGCTCGAGCGGGAGGTCCTCCACCTCGGGCAGGCCCAGCTCGTCGCCCTGGTAGATGTAGAGGCTCCCCGGCAGCGCCGCGACCATCAGCGCCGCCGCGCGGGCGCGGTGCAGGCCCAGCTCGGGGTCGGTGGGCACCCCGAACCGCTTCTTGAGGAACGCGAACGCGGTGTCCTCGCGGCCGTAGCGGGTGACCGGACGCGTGACGTCGTGGTTGCTCAGCACCCACGTCGACGGTGCGCCGACGGGGGCGTGCGCCTGGAGCGTCGCGGTGATGGAGTCGCGGAAGGATGCCGCACCCCACGGCCGCGCCAGGAAGTCGAAGTTGAAGGCGGTGTGCATCTCGTCGGGACGCAGGTAGTTGGTGAACCGCACGATGTCGGGCACCCAGATCTCGCCGACCAGCACACGCGTGCCGGGATACGAGTCGGCGATCGCGCGCCACGAGCGGTAGACGTCGTGCAGCTCGTCGCGGTCCTCGGTGGGGTGCTGGCCGGGGCCCTCCTTCTCACCGACCTCGGGCAGGTCGGGGTCCTTGATCAGGAGGGCCGCCGAGTCGATGCGCACACCCGCGACACCGCGGTCGAACCAGAACCGGAGGATGTCCTCGTGCTCGCGGCGCACGTCGGGGTGGTTCCAGTTGAGGTCGGGCTGCTCGGGCGTGAACATGTGGAGGTACCACTCCCCCGGGGTCCCGTCGGGGTTGGTCGTGCGCGTCCACGTCTCGCCCTGGAAGCTCGAGACCCAGTGCGTGGGGATCTCCGACCCGTCCTCGCCCTTGCCGGGGTGGAACCAGAAGCGCTCCCGCTCGGGGCTGCCCGGGCCTGCGGCCAGGGCCGCCTGGAACCACGGGTGCTGATCCGAGATGTGGTTGGGAACCACGTCGATGATGGTGCGGATGCCGAGGGCCAGCGCCTCCTGGATCAGCAGCTCCGCCTCCTCGAGCGTGCCGAAGCGCGGGTCGATGTCGCGGTAGTCCTGCACGTCGTAGCCGCCGTCGGCTAGCGGGCTCGGGTACCAGGGGTTGAACCAGATCGCGTCGACGCCGAGGTCCTTGAGGTAGCCGAGGTGCGCCCGCACGCCCGCGAGGTCGCCGGTGCCGTCGCCGTTCCCGTCCGCGAAGCTGCGCACGTAGACCTGGTAGATGACGGCCGACCGCCACCACAGCGGGTTGTCGCTCGCGGGAACGGCTCGTTCGCCGCGGGTGAGGACCTCGGTGTCCACGTGACTCCTCGTCGTCGATGGAAGGACTCGATGCGACGAATGTATGCGAGTCGACTCGGCTTCGCAAGTCTTGAACAGAATCACGCAAGATAACGATTACATATCGTGGTGAACGACGGAGCAGACCGCTGCGCAGGATCATCCGCCGGCGCGCTCACCCGCTCCGGCGTCTCGGCGGTGCCCGCCAGTCCCGGATGCCCGCGCGCTCTACGGATGATCCCGTTCCGCTGCGCCTGCGCCGCGGCAGGCGTTGGACGGGCGGGGCGTGACGCGGTAGAGGGAGAGACGGATGGAGAGAGGGAGAGACCGGCGCGCCGCGTCGGGCGTCGCGGCCTCCGGTCGCTGAGCGAGCGAGGAACGAGCGAGACGAAGCGCCTCCCGGCCCCGGCTGCAGCGGCGCCGGGTCGAGCTCAGGCGGCGGCGGGGCCGGTGGAGGCGCGCAGCACGAGCTCGGGCTCGAAGAGGAGCTCGTCGCCGGCTTCGGTGGTGCCGGCGATCTGCGACAGCAGCAGCTCGATGACGGTGCGGCCCATCGACTCGATCGGCTGGCGGACGGTCGTCAGCGGCGGCTCCGTGCAGCTCATCAGGAACGAGTCGTCGAAGCCGACCACGCTCACGTCCTCCGGCACCCGCAGGCCTGCGCGGCGCGCGGCGCGCACAGCACCGAGCGCCAGCGGGTCGCTCGCGCACACGATCGCGGTCGCGCCGGCGGCGAAGAGACGGGATGCCCCGGCCTGGCCGGATTCCAGGGAGTACAGGCCGCGCACGACGAGCGCGTCGTCGAGGGGCGAGCCGAGGCGCTCGAGCAGCGGGCGGGCGGCGGCGAGCTTGCGCTGCGAGGGGATGTGGTCGAGCGGCCCGAGAAGCAGGCCGATGCGGCGATGGCCGAGTTGGTGCAGGTGCTGGATCGCCTGCTCGGCGGCCGCGCCGTCGTCGGTGGAGACTGTCGCGAAGTCGAGCGCGTCGATGCGGGCGTTGACGAGCACGGTGGGCAGGTTGACCTGCCGCAGGCGCTCGTAGTGGTCGTGCACGGCGTCGGCCTGGCTGTAGTTGCCGCCGAGGAAGATCACCCCCGACACCTGCTGCTGCAGCAGCAGATCCACGTAGTCGGACTCGGTGATGCCGCCGGCGTTCTGCGTGCACAGCAACGGCGTGTAGCCGTTCTGGGTGAGCCCGCCGCCGATGATCTCGGCGAGCGCGGGGAAGATCGGGTTCTGCAGTTCGGGGAGCACGAGCCCCACCAGCCGCGCCCGCTCGCCGCGGAGCTTCGTCGGCCGCTCGTAGCCGAGCACGTCGAGCGCGGTCAGCACCGCCTGGCGGGTGGCATCCGACACCCCGGGCTTGTCGTTGAGCACGCGGCTGACGGTGGCCTCGCTGACTCCGACCTTGCGCGCCACTTCGGCGAGACGCTTCGACATGCGCTCAGTGTACGCAAGAACTTGCAGAATCGCGCAAGTCGATGAAAGTGAGGGATGCCGGAATACCGGCTCCACGCGCACGGGTTGCGCACCGTCATGACGACAATCGGAATCATCGGTGCAGGACACATCGGCAGCGCCCTCGCGCAAGCCTTCTCGGGGCTCGGCTACGACGTCGTGATCTCGAACTCGCGCGGCCCTGAGACGCTGGCGGGCCTGGTCGCGCAGCTCGGCCCGAATGTGACCGCTGCCACCGCCGCCGAGGCCGCCGCGGCCGCCGACATCGCCGTCGTGACGGTGCCGTTGAAGGCTCTGTGGTCCGTGCCGGTCGCACCGCTCGCGGGCAAGGTCGTGCTCGACACCAACAACTACTACTTCGAGCGCGACGGCCACATCGAAGCCCTCGACCGCGGCGAGACCACGACGTCGCAGCTCGTGCAGGACCACCTGCCGACGTCGAAGGTCGTGAAGGCGTTCAACCAGATCCTCGCGTCCGACATCAACACGACGGGACTCCCGGCCGGCACCGCCGACCGACGCGCGCTCGGCACCGCGAGCGACCACGACGACGCCGTCGAGGTCGTCACCGGCATCTACGACGCCCTCGGCTACGACACCGTCAGCGCCGGCCCGCTCAGCGAGTCGTGGCGCCTGGAGCGCGACCGTCCGGCCTACGTCACCCGCCAGACCGCCGGCGAGCTGCGCGAGAACCTGGCGAAGGCGAACCGCCTCCCCTGATCCGCGGGACCGGATCCGAGATTCGGACAACTCGTCGCTCTTCGGGCGCCGAGGCGGGCGAGGCACCGATAACGGGACGAATCTCCGAATTCCGGAACCGTCTCCCGTGATGCGCACGCGGATCGCGCACGGTTCGGGTGCGATCCGGAATGCGGATGCCGGGGCGCGTGGTTGCAGATGACGATGAGCACTGCGACCACCGCCCCGGCCCTGTCCGTCCTCGACCTCGTTCCGGTGCGCACCGGGCAGACGAGCGCGCAGGCGGTCGCGGCATCCCTGTCCCTCGTCGACGCGGCCGACCGCCTCGGGTATCGCCGTTACTGGTTCGCCGAGCACCACAACATGCCGGCGGTCGCCTCGACGACGCCGCCCGTGCTCGCCGCGGCGGCCGCGGCACGGACCACCCGCATCCGGTTGGGATCGGGGGGCGTCATGCTGCCGAACCACTCGCCGCTGGTCGTGGCCGAGCAGTTCGCCGCGCTCGAGGCGCTCGCCCCGGGACGCATCGACCTCGGCCTCGGACGCGCGCCCGGGTCGGACCCGGTCATCACGCAGCTGCTGCGCCAGAGCGGGACCACCAGCGACGTGGAGCGCTTCCCCGACCACGTGCGCGACATCCTCTCACTGGTCGCCCCCGACGGCGCGGCGCTGCGGTTCACATCGGGCGGCACCTACGACGTGCACGCCACGCCGGCCGCGACCACGACCCCGGAGGTGTGGCTGCTCGGGTCGAGCGACTACTCCGCGCAGCTGGCGGCATCCCTCGGCCTGCCGTACGTGTTCGCGAACCACTTCTCGGGCGAGGGACTGGACCGCGCGCTCGAGCTCTACCGGTCGGCGTTCGTGGCGTCCGATGCGCTCGCCGCCCCGCGCACGTTCCTCACCGCCAACGTGCTCGTGGCCCCCACGCAGGACGAGGCCGAGGCCCGCGCCCTGCCCAACCTGCGCATGACCGCGCGCCTGCGCACCAACCGGCCGCTGGTCGCGCTCGAGACCGTCGAGCAGTCCATCGCCGGGGCGGCCGACTTCGCCGGGCTCGGCGAGACGTTCATGGCGTCGGCGCGCGCGAAGTGGTTCGTCGGCACGGCCGGGGCCGTGGCATCCGATCTGCGCGCCTTCGCCGCCCGCCACGGAGTGGACGAGGTGATGATCTCTCCGATCGCCGGCTCCTACGAGAACGAGCCGATGGATGCCTCTCCCGGCCGCCTGCAGACCCTCGAGCTGCTGGCCGCCGAGCTGCAGCCGACGGTCTGACCGGGGCTCGTCACCACGCGATGAGCTTGTGGGGGCGGAAGATCAGGACCGTCGAGTACTCGGCCCACATGCGGTCGTTGGTCCAGCCGAGGTTGGCGATGCCCCCGGCGTACTTGGCGAGGTAGGGCTCGCCGATGCGGTCGAGCCACGCCACGGTGGGCTCGTCCGAGAGCTCGACGGTGCCCTGCAGCACGTGCAGCTGCTCGCCGTCGTCGCCCGCCTCCAGATGCAGCAGCGCGCGCGGGTTCTCGCGGAGGTTCTTCACCTTGACCGATCCCGGCTGGCTGAAGACATAGGCCGCGCCGTCGTGCCAGAGGAACCACAGCGGCACGGCGTGCGGAAAGCCGTCACGGCCGACCGAGCCGAGCCAGCCGATCTCCTCGCTCTCCAGCCGCGCGAGGGCCTTCGCGTGCCGTTCGTCGGCGGGGTCGAGCGTGAACGCGGTCATTCCTGCACCTCCGGCTCGCCCGAGAGGAGGCCGCGCAGCCAGTCCCTGGCCTCGACGAACACGTCGTCGGCGTACCGCTCGGGGTAGTGGACGACGGCCCTGTCGGCGCGCGGGTACGAGCCGAGGAAGGTGACCCGCGGGCTGAACCGCCGCAGGCCCATCAGCGCGTCGGCCATGCGCTCGTCCTCCAGGTGCCCGTCGGCGTCGACGACGAACCGGTACCGGCCGAGCTCGTCGCCGATCGGGCGCGAGGCCAGCAGCGACAGGTTGATGCCGCGCGTCGCGAACTGCTCGAGCATCTCCAGCAGCGCACCGGGGTGGTCGTCGGGCAGCTCGACGATGAGCGAGGTCTTGTCGGCGCCGGTCGGCGCGGGGGCCACGACGGTGCGGCTCACCAGCACGAAGCGGGTCACGGCGTTGGGGTTGTCGCCGATGTTCGAGGCGAGCAGCTCGAGCTGGTGGTGCTCGAGGATGCCGGGCGGGGCGATCGCGGCATCCGCGTCGCTGGATCCGTCGAGCAGCCCCATGGCGCTGGCGACGTTGCTCGCGGCGGGGACGTGCGCGTGGGCGGGAAGGGTCTGCGAGAGCCACTGCAGGCACTGGGCGTACGCGACGGGGTGCGCGGCGATGAGCGAGACGTCCTCGATGCGCGCGCCGGGGCGCCCCACGAGCACGAACTCGACGGGGACGAGGTACTCCCCCACGATCCGCAGGCCGGGGACCGTCGCCAGTGCGTCCTGCGCGGTCGAGACCCCGCCGTCGACGGAGTTCTCGATCGCGATCATCGCGGCATCCGACCGCCCCTCGACCACGTCCGCCAGCGCCTCGCCGACGTTGCGCACGGGGCGCCACTCGTGCCCGCGCGCCTCCGGCACCTGGGCGAGCGCCGCCTCGGTGAACGTGCCCGCCGGGCCCAGATAGCTGTACGTGCGGCGGACGGGAACGGAAGCCTCGGGGGCGACGACCTCGGAAGTCACGCGTGCCAGCCTATTCGCTCCGTCGATGACCAGGACTGTGCGCGTCACAGCCGGGAACGGCAGACTAGGGGCCATGACTCGCGCAGGACAGCCGGCCGAAGCATCCGACCTCATCGACATCGATGAGCTGATCGCCGCGTACTACGACATCGCGCCAGACCCCGCCGTGCCAGAGCAGCGCGTCGCGTTCGGCACGAGCGGACACCGCGGATCGTCGCTGTCGGCGAGCTTCAACGAGACCCACATCCTGGCCACGACCCAGGCCATCGTCGACTATCGCCGGTCGCAGGGCATCGAGGGGCCGCTCTTCCTCGGCCGCGACACCCACGGCCTGTCGCTGCCGGCCGAACGCAGCGCGATCGAGGTCCTGGTCGCGAACGGCGTCGACGTGCGCGTCGACGCCCGCGACTCGTGGGTGCCGACCCCCGCACTCAGCCACGCGATCCTCACGTACAACCGCGGGAAGGATGCCGCCGACCCCGGCCGCGCCGACGGCATCGTGGTCACCCCCAGCCACAATCCGCCGCGCGACGGCGGCTTCAAGTACAACCCGCCGAACGGCGGCCCGGCCGACACCGACGCCACCGGCTGGATCGCGGACCGCGCGAACGAGCTCATCGCGGCGGGCCTGGACGGCGTGAGCCGGAAGCTCCACAAGGACATCGACCTCGACGCGCTCGGCCAGTACGACTTCCGCGACGCGTACGTCCGCGACCTCGCGAACATCATCGACGTCGAGGCGATCCGCCGCGCCGGCGTGCGCATCGGCGCCGACCCGCTGGGAGGGGCGTCGGTGGATTACTGGGCGCTCATCGCCGAGGTGCACGGCCTCGATCTCACCGTCGTGAACCCCGAGGTCGACCCGACGTGGCGGTTCATGACGCTCGACTGGGACGAGAAGATCCGCATGGATCCGTCGTCGCCGTCGGCGATGGCGGGGCTCATCGGCCGCCGCGACGAGTACGACATCCTCACCGGCAACGACGCGGATGCCGACCGCCACGGCATCGTGACGCCCGACGCCGGCCTCATGAACCCCAACCACTACCTCGCCGTCGCGATCGATTACCTGTACTCGCACCGGCCGCACTGGCCCGCGGATGCCGCGGTCGGCAAAACACTGGTCAGCTCGATGATCATCGACCGCGTCGCGGAGTCGCTCGGGCGTCCTCTGCTGGAGGTGCCGGTGGGCTTCAAGTGGTTCGTCCCCGGCCTGCTCGACGGATCGGTCGCCTTCGGCGGCGAAGAGTCCGCCGGTGCGTCGTTCCTCCGGTTCGACGGCAGCGTCTGGACGACCGACAAGGACGGCATCCTGCTGTGCCTGCTGGCCTCCGAGATCCTCGCCGTCACCGGCAAGACGCCCTCGCAGCGCTACGCGGAGCTCGAGGCCGAGTTCGGGGCGTCGGCCTACCAGCGCGTGGACGCCCCCGCGACGCCCGCACAGAAGGCCGCGCTCGGAAAGCTCGCCCCCGAGGCGGTCACCGCGACCGAGCTCGCCGGCGAGCCCATCACCGCGAAGCTGTCGCACGCGCCGGGCAACGGCGCCGCGATCGGCGGGCTCAAGGTGCAGACCGAGCACGCGTGGTTCGCCGCCCGCCCGTCGGGCACGGAGGACGTGTACAAGCTCTACGCCGAGTCGCTGCGCGGCCCCGAGCACCTCGCACAGGTGCAGGCCGAGGCCCGCGTGGTCGTCACCGAGGCGCTCGCCGGAGCCTGATCCGCTCGCAGAGGCCGGTCCATCCCTCGGGGTGGGCCGGCTTCTGCGTCATCGCGCGCCGAAGGAGCGCGCGAGCCGCTCCGCTGCCTGCGAGAGCCAGCGGCCGGGGTCGGCCATGGCTTCTTCGCCGGAACCGGCCAGGTCGGTGAGCGACACGGTCGCCGCGAAGCCCGAGGTGTCGGCGCCCTCCGCGATGCGCCCCGCGACGAGCACGACCGGCACTCCGGCGGCGGCGGCGACTGCGGCGACGTGAGCGGGTACCTTTCCTGCGGCCGACTGCCCGTCGAACGCCCCTTCCCCGGTGACGACGACGGATGCCGCTGCCACGGCCGCGTCCAGTCCCACGAGTTCTGCGACCGCGGCCGACCCCGGAACGAGCCGCGCGCCCCACGCCAGCAGGCCGAAGCCCGTTCCGCCCGCCGCACCGGCGCCGGCGGCATCCGCGTCCGCGTCGATCAGTGTCGCGAGCCGCGCGAGCCCGGCGTCGAGCTGTGCGACCTCCGCGGCCCCGGCGCCCTTCTGGGGGCCGAACACGGCGGCGGCACCCCTCGCGCCGAGCAGCGGATTGGTCACGTCGCTGAGCACGGTCACTCCGCCGGGCGGCAGCGGTGCGAGCCCGGAGAGGTCGACGGTCGACACCGTGGCCAGCCCCCGCGCCCCCGCCGCGATCGGCGCGCCCGCGGCATCCGTGAATCGCGCCCCGAGCGCCGCGAGCATGCCCGCCCCGCCGTCGGTGGACGCGCTCGAGCCGATGCCGAGGACGAGCCGCGACACGCCGTGCCCCAGGGCATCGGCGATCGCCTCGCCGAAACCGCGCGTGTGCGCGTCGAAGGGGCGCAGGCGCGGCGGGGTGCCGAGCAGCTCGATCCCGCTCGTGTTCGCGAGCTCGACGACGCCCGTGCCCCCAGGCAGCCCCGCGGCAGGCGGCAGGAGGACCCAGGATGCGTCGACCGCCGCCCCCTCGGGACCGGTGACGGTCACCGGCATCCGGCGCGCGTGCGGAACGGCCGCCGCGAACGCGTCGACCGTGCCCTCGCCGCCGTCCGCCATGGGCATCGGACGCACCTCGTCGCCCGGGCGCGCCCGCCGCCAGCCCGCCGCGAGCGCTTCGGCGGCCGCGGCGGCCCCCAGCGTGCCCTTGAACGAGTCGGGCGCGATCACGACGGTGGAGGCCATACGGCGATTCTCCTCGACGCGGTGCGGTCCCGACGCGACAGATGGACCCGGCAGAATGGACAGCGGCGCCGTTCGGCGACCCCGACCCCCGGAGTGACATGACCTGGCTCGTGACCGGAGGCGCCGGCTACATCGGCGCCCACATCGTCCGTGCGCTCGCTGACGCGGGCCTGACGCCCGTCGTCATCGACGACCTCTCCAGCGGGCACGCCGGCTTCGTGCCCGAAGGCGTCCCGTTCGTGCGGGGCTCGATCCTCGACGCCGACCTCGTCGAGCGCACGCTGCGCGAGCACGCGGTCGAGGGCGTCATCCACCTCGCCGGCTACAAGTACGCCGGCGTCTCGGTGCAGCGACCGCTGCACACCTACGCGCAGAACGTCGAAGGCACGCGCGCGCTCCTGGCTGCGATGCAGGCGGCGGATGTCGCCAACCTGGTGTTCTCGTCGTCGGCGGCCGTGTACGGCACCCCTGACGTGCCGCTGGTGACCGAGGACCTCCCGAAGCGTCCCGCCTCGCCGTACGGCGAGTCCAAGCTCATCGGCGAGTGGCTGATCCGCGACCAGGCGATCGCGACCGCCGCGTCCGAGCACGCGCTGCGCTACACCGCGCTGCGCTACTTCAACGTCGTCGGCTCCGGCGACCCCGCGGTGTACGACAGCAGCCCGCACAACCTCTTCCCGCTCGTGTTCGAGGCGCTGCTCGCGGGCCGGACGCCCCGCATCAACGGCGACGACTACGACACCGCCGACGGCACGAACGTGCGCGACTACGTGCACGTGGCCGACATCGCCGCCGCGCACGTCGCGGCCGCGCAGCGCCTCCTCGCGAACCGGCCCATCGAGCCGGCGTACAACCTCGGCTCGCAGAACGGCCTGAGCGTCCGCGAGATCATGAACGCGATGGCACGGGTCACCGGCATCGACTTCACGCCCGAGATCGGTCCGCGCCGCCCCGGCGACCCAGACCGAATCGTCGCGACCGGCGAGCTGGCCGCCCGCGACCTCGACTGGATGAACCGCTACACCGTCGACGAGATGGTCCGCACCGGCTGGGAGGCCCGTCGGGCCGCCGACTGAGCCCCGCACCAGGAGCGCCGCACCGTCCTCACGGTGCGGCGCTCGCGCGTGTGCGCCAGGCCGTCGTGGCCGCGCGGCCGATCCGAGATTCGGAGTTCGCACCGGTTTTCGGAACTACCCGGACGCCGGTCACCGATTCCGGGCGGATCCTCCGAATTCCGGTGGCGCGCTCGGACACCGAGCCCGCGGAGGCGGTCAGGGTGCGGGCGCGGTGCTCTCGCGCAGCACCAGCCGGGTCGGCACCGTCTCGAACACCGCCGCGGCGTCGGCCTCGATCCCCTCGACCAGCGCGGCGACCGCGCGGGATCCGAGCGCGTCGAAGTTCTGGTGCACCGTCGTCAGCGGCGGGCGGTAGTCGGCGGCATCCGCGATGTCGTCGAAGCCCACGATGCTGACCTGCCGCGGGATCTCGAGCCCCGCCTCGGCGAACGCCCGGAGCAGGCCGAGTGCCATCTGGTCGTTGGCGGCGAACACGGCCGTCGCGCCCGCGGCCAGGAGAGCGGATGCCGCGGCATGCCCCGACGCGGACGTCCAGTCGCCGCGCACCAGCGGCGGCACCGTCGCGCCGGCGGCGGTCAGCGCCTCGCGCCAGCCGCGCTCGCGCTCGGCGGCGGCGAACGAGCCCTCAGGGCCCGCGAGGTGGTGGACGGCGCGATGCCCGAGCCCGAGAAGGTGCTCGACGGCGAGGCGGGCACCGCCGGCGTGTTCGGTCTCGACGACGCTGAAGCGGTCGTCGCGCGGCGAGTCGACGACGACGAGGCGGATCCCGGCCGCGCGGAGGTCGGCCCCGCGCACCCGCTCCGTCGCCTCGTTGAGCACGATCGCACCGTCGACGTCCTGATCGGCGAGGCGCTCGAACGCCGCCACCACGTCACCGTCGGCGCCGAGCGTCACGACGGTGAGCGCGTAACCGCGGGCGGCGGCGGCATCGGCCACCGCCTGCAGCATGCGGGAGTTGCCGACGGACGCGAGCGTCGACACGACGAGGCCGATTGTCTGCGTGCGCCCGGTGCGCAGGGCGCGCGCGGCGCGATGGGGGCGGTAGCCCAATTCGGCCATCGCCGCCTCGACCCGCGTCCGCGTCTCGGGGTCGACGCGGGGGCTCGCGTTCACGACGCGTGACACCGTCTGGCCCGAGACGCCGGCGCGCTCTGCGACATCCGCCATCGACACGCGTCTGTCCACCATGCGCACCCCGATCCGTCGGGGATGCCGGGCGCTGTGGCGCGGCATCCGTGTTGACGCTAACATATCGGATTTGCTAGCGTGTTGACGTGAACACGCTTCAGGGAGACCCGCCCGCGTCGCGCACGCTCGGCGCCGGCGTCGTCAAACGCGCCACCCGCCTCGCCGACGGGCGCGACCTGATCTACTACGACGACCCCGACACGACGCTCGGGCCGCAGCGCGCGATCGACGCGCGCGAGCTCGCGCCCCGCCCCGAGACCGCGACGATGCGACGCGACGTGCTCACCGGCGACTGGGTGTCGATCGCGGCCGCCCGCCAGAACCGGGCGTTCCTCCCGCCCGCCGAGCTCGACCCGCTCTCGCCGCAGACGCCGACGAACCCGTCCGAGATCCCGTCGCTGTACGACGTGGCGGTGTTCGAGAACAAGTCGCCGTCGTTCGGCCCTGCGCTCGGGGTCGCGCACGGCGACGCCCCCGCCGGAGTCGACGCGCCGCGCGACCTCGACGACCTCGTCACGCCCGGACTCGGCCGCACCCGCACCAGCGTCGGCCGCTGCGAGGTCGTGTGCTTCAGCCCCGAGCACTCCGGCTCGTTCGGGTCGCTGTCCGCCACGCGCGCCCGCACCGTCATCGAGGCGTGGGCCGACCGCACCGCAGCCCTCTCGGCCCTCCCCGGCATCGAGCAGGTCTTCCCGTTCGAGAACCGCGGCGAGGCGATCGGCGTCACCCTCCCCCACCCGCACGGCCAGATCTACGCGTACCCGTACATCACGCCGCGCACCACGAGTCTGCTCGCGTCGATCGATCGCGAGGGGCCCGACCTGTTCGCGCGCATCCTCGAGTTCGAGCGCGCCGGCGAGCGCGTGATCCTCGAGGGCGAGCACTGGACGGCGTTCGTCCCGTTCGCCGCGCGCTGGCCGATCGAGATCCACCTGCTGCCGCACCGTCACGTCGCGGACTTCGCCGAGACCACGGATGCCGAGCGCGACGAGCTCGCGCCGCTCTACCTGCGGCTGCTGCGCGGCGTCGACGCCCTGTACGACTCCCCCACGCCGTACATCGCCGCGTGGCACCAGGCGCCGGTGCACCGAGGCCGCGACACCGCGCGGCTGCACCTCCAGCTGACGTCACCGCGCCGCGCCGCCGACAAGCTCAAGTTCCTCGCCGGATCCGAGGCCGCCATGGGCGCCTGGATCGGCGACATCCCGCCCGAGACGGCCGCTGCGAAGCTGCGGGAGGCCATCGCATCCATCCCCGAGGAGACCCTGTGACCGCCACCGACATCCGCACCGCCGACGCCGCCCGCTCCCTCTTCGCGGAGAGCTTCGGCACCGAGCCGGTGGGCACCTGGTCGGCCCCGGGACGCGTCAACCTCATCGGCGAGCACACCGACTACAACGACGGGTTCGTGCTGCCGTTCGCGATCCAGCACCGCACCCACGTGGCGCTGGCCCCGCGCGGCGACGGCCGCATCCGCGTCGTGTCGACCTTCGACGACGCCGCGGTCGAGGTCGCCCTCGCCGAGCTCGACGCGCTCTTCCCCGCCCGCCGTGACGACATCGCGGAGTGGGCCCGCTATCCGCTGGGCGTGGCGTGGGCGCTGCTGGCGGCATCCGGAACCGACCCGGCGTCGGTCGCCGGCGTCGATCTCGCCTTCGCCTCCGACGTGCCCGTCGGCGCGGGTCTGTCGTCGTCCGCGGCGATCGAGGGCGCGGCCGCCGTCGCGCTCGCCCAGACCTGGGGGCTGGACATCGACCGGGTCACCCTCGCGAAGGTCGGCCGCCGCGCCGAGAACGAGGCCGTCGGCGCACCCACCGGCATCATGGATCAGATGGCGTCGCTGCTCGGCCGCGCCGACTCCGCGATCTTCCTGGACTGCCGATCGCTGGACGCGCAGATCGTCGACCTGGGCTTCGCGGATGCCGGCCTCGAGCTGGTCGTCATCGACACCGGCGTGAAGCACTCCCACGCCACCGGCGGCTACGGCGAGCGCCGTGCGGCGTGCGAGCGCGGTGCCGCGGCGCTCGGCGTGCCCGCGCTGCGCGACGTCACCCCCGACGACCTCCCGCGCCTCGCGGAGCTGGTCGACGAGGTCACCTTCCGGCGCGTGCGCCACGTCGTCACCGAGGACCAGCGCGTGCTCGACACCGTGCGCACCCTCCGCGAGCAGGGCCCCACCGCGATCGGGCAGCTCCTGATCGCCTCCCACGCGTCGATGCGCGACGACTTCGAGATCTCGGTGCCGGAGCTCGACACGGCGGTCGAGGCCGCGCTGGCGGCCGGTGCCGTCGGCGCGCGCATGACCGGCGGCGGGTTCGGCGGCGCGGCGATCGCCCTGGTCGCCCACGACCGCGTGTCGGCGGTGACGGATGCCGCGACCGCGGCCTTCGCCGCCGCGGGGTTCGCCGCCCCCACGATCTTCACCGTCGTGCCGTCGCCGGGAGCCGCACGCGACGCCTGACCTCCGCGCCGGCTCCGGGGCGTTTCGTCTCGCTCGTTCCTCGCTCGCTCGACGACCGGTGCCCGTCGCCGGGCGAACGGATGCCGGCGACCGGGGCTGAACTCCGCGTGAACAGCCCCGACACGCACGCACCGGACACTGGCGGTGGCGGATGCCTCGGCCTAGCGTCGGACGCGGGGCCGCGGCACTCGTGCTGATCGAGGCACGAGACGAGGAATCCGTTCCCGGTCCCGGAAGGAGCGATCGTGGCGTACATCACCGTCGGGACCGAGAACTCGGCCGACGTCGACATCTACTACACCGACCAGGGTCCGGCGGACGGACAGCCCGTCGTGCTGATCCACGGCTTCCCGCTGAACGGCGAGTCCTGGGGCAAGCAGCAGGCGGCGCTGCGGGATGCCGGATACCGCGTGATCGCGTACGACCGCCGCGGCTTCGGGGCGTCGAGCAAGGCCGGCTCGGGCTACGACTACGACACGTTCGCTGCCGATCTGCACGCGCTCATGGAGGATCTCGACCTCCGCGACGCCGTGCTCGTGGGGTTCTCGATGGGCACCGGCGAGGTCGCCCGATACCTGTCCCGGTACGGCAGCGGACGCGTCGCCAAGGCGGCGTTCTTCGGCTCGCTCGAGCCGTTCCTGCTGATCACCGACGACAACCCCGGCGGCGCCGGGCCGCAGGAGTTCTTCGACGGCATCGCGCAGTCCGTCCGCGAGGATCGCTACGCGTTCATCGGCGGGTTCTTCAAGGACTTCTACAACCTCGACCAGACGCTCGGCTCGCGCATCTCTCAGGAGGCGGTCGACGCGAGCGTGCAGGTCGCGAACCTCGCCGGCAACACCGCGATCGCCGCGGCGCCGCTGACCTGGCCGACCGACTTCCGCGCCGACATCGCCGCGATCGACGTCCCGGCGCTGATCGTGCACGGCACCGCCGACAACATCCTGCCCATCGACGCGACGGCCCGCCGATTCCGGGAGCTTCTCCCCGACGCCGTCTACGTCGAGCTGGAGGGTGCGCCGCACGGCATGCTGTGGACCCACGGCGCCGAGGTCAACGAGGCGCTGCTGGCCTTCCTCGCCGACTGACGCACACACGACGGATGCCCCGTCGCCGGGCCCGCGAGGGACCCGGTGCCGGGGCATCCGTTCGGTCGATCAGCCCTGCTGCGGGGCGTTCGCCATCGCGATGAGCCCGTCGATCATCTCGGGAGAGACCCCTGCGCCGTCGCCCGAGAGCGCGGCCATCATGCCGATGCGGCCGATCGGGAACGAGTCCATCATCTTGGACATGTCCACGCCTTCGGGCATGACCGATGCCGTGGCCTCGCCCATGCCGCCCATCATCTGTGCCATCGCGGCCTGCACGATCGGGCCCGCGACGGGGTGCGCGAACACCTCGCCCATCGACGACGAGCGCGACAGCGGCACGCGCAGGGCGTCGCCGTCGATCGTCACCGTGACGGACGAGCGGATGTCGCGGCTCGACGCCGCGACGTCGATCGCGTACTCGCCTCCCTCGACGATCCAGCGGTCGGCGCGGATGTCCCAGTACGCGAGATCCTTGCGGCGCACGGTCAGCACGACCTCGCGGGTCTCGCCCGGCTCGAGCGCGACGGACGCGAACGCCTTGAGCTCGCGCGGAGCGCGCTGCACCGACGACCCGGCCAGCGACGTGTAGGCCTGCACGACCTCGCGCCCCGACACTTCGCCGGTGTTGGTGACGGCCACCGTCACCTCGACGTCACCGGCGGCGTTCACCGCGGCGGCGGCGTCCCCGTACGCGAAGGTCGTGTACGAGAGGCCGTGACCGAACGGGAACGCGACGTCCATGCGGCGCGCGTCGTACCAGCGGTAGCCGACGAACAGGCCCTCGCCGTAGCGCACGTGCGAGAACTCGCCAGGGAACGCGAGGTATGCAGGGGTGTCCTCCAGGCGCAGCGGGATCGTCTCGGTGAGCTTGGCCGACGGGTTGACCGCGCCGAACAGCACGTCGGCGGTCGCGCCGCCGCCGGCCTGGCCGAGCAGCCACCCTTCCAGGATCGCCGGCACGCGATCCGCGAAGGGCAGCGCCACGACGCCGCCGTTGGAGAGCACCACGACGGTGTTCGCGTTCACCGCGAGCACCGCCTCCAGCAGCTCCAGCTGCGCGGCCGGCAGATCGATGTCCTCGCGGTCGTAGCCCTCCGACTCCAGGCGCGCGGGCAGCCCGAGGAACACGACGGCGACGTCGGCGGCGGATGCCGCGGCCACCGCCTCCTCGCGCAGCGCCGCGGCCTCGTCGGCGGCGACCTCGAGCGCGTTGCTGAAGCCCTGCGCGTAGGCCACGTCACCGGCGGCGAGCGCGCGGATCTCGTCGAGCGCGACATCCAGACGCGTCGGGTTGATCAGCGACGAGCCGGCGCCCTGATAGCGGGGCTTGGCGGCGAACTCGCCGATGACCGCGAGCTTCGCGTCCTCGGCCAGCGGCAGGAGCCCGCCTTCGTTCTTCAGCAGGACGATCGAGCTGCCGGCGGCCTCGCGGGCCAGCGCGTGGTGCGCGTCGACGTCGAGCGGTCCCTGCGCGGCGCCGGCACCGTCGGTCGTCTTGCGCACGAGGTCGAGCACGCGTCCTGCGGCGACATCCAGCACCGCCTCATCCAGCGAGCCGTCCTTCACGGCGGCGACGATCTGAGCGTCGGTGGCGCCACCGGAGGAGGGCATCTCGAGGTCCATGCCCGCAGCCAGGCCCGGCACACGCTCGTTGACCGCGCCCCAGTCCGACACCACGAGGCCCTCGAAGTCCCATTCGTCGCGCAGCACCTGCGTGAGCAGCCACGGGTCCTCCGACGCGTACACGCCGTTGATGCGGTTGTACGAGCACATCACCGTCCAGGGCTGGGCGTCCTCGACGACCCGCTGGAAGCCGCGCAGGTAGATCTCGCGCAGCGGCCGCGGGTCGATGTCGCTCGACGAGCGCATCCGGTCGTTCTCCTGGTTGTTGGCGGCGAAGTGCTTGAGCGACGTGCCCACGCCCTTCGACTGGATGCCCTTGACGATCGCGGCACCCAGCACGCCCGAGACGATCGGATCCTCGGAGAGGTACTCGAAGTTTCGGCCGCACAGCGGCGAGCGCTTGATGTTGATGCCCGGGCCGAGCAGCACGCCGACGTTCTCGATCGAGGTCTCGGTGCCGAGGGCCTCGCCGACGCGGTGGATCAGCTCGACGTCCCACGACGAGCCCAGGCCCACGGCGGGCGGGAAGCAGGTGGCCGGCACGCTGTCGCCGATGCCGAGGTGGTCACCGCCCTCGCGCTGCTTGCGCAGACCGTGCGGACCGTCGGTGACCATGATCGCGGGCACGCCCACGCGCTCCACCGGCTTGGTGTACCAGAAGCTCGCGCCGCTGGTCAGCGACGCCTTCTCTTCGAGGGTCAGTTCCGTGACATCGGGGATGCTCATGGAGTTCCTTTCATCGGGGTTTCAGGGGTCAGGATGCCGCGACCGCGGCGCGTCGGTCGTGCAGGAACCACACCGGCCGGCCGTAGTCCCGCTGCAACCAGGGCCAGAACGCCCACCACATGAGCAGGACGCCCGCCGCGCCGGCCACGAGGCCGAAGACGGTGTCCGACAGCCAGTGGGCGTTGATGAGTGTGCGCTGCCACATCATGCCCAGCATGATGACGGCGCCGACGATCCACCAGATCCGGCGGGCGACGACGCGGGTGGCCGGGATGAGCGCCGCGATGCCGAACACCAGCGCCGCGGCCGAGACCGCATGGCCGGACGGGAACGACCCGTGGTCGACCTGGAACAGCGGCGCGTACAGTCCCAGTGCCGCGTCGTCGGCGGGCCGGGGGCGGTGGACCAGGTTCTTCATGCCCTGCGAGAGCAGTCCCGCCGACACCAGCGTCGCCGAGAGGAAGAACAGCGCCGACCGCCAGCGCCCCACGACGACGAGCCCGAGCGGGATGAGGATGACGGTGAGCACCGCGCCGGGAAGCTCGCCCAGGTACTGGAACAGCATCGGCAGCGCCCAGGTGTGGGCGCCCCCGTCCGGCGCCGCGCCGACGAACGCGCGCCACCCGTCGTCCAGTCCCTGGGTGAAGGGCGCTTCGGGGTTCAGCCCGACGGCCACGCCCATCGCCACGAAGGCGGCGAGCAGGCCCAGCGACCACCACAGCAGCGCGGCGGGGCGACGGATACGGCGGCGGGTGGCATCCGTCGTCGCGCTCATCGTCGATGTCATCAGCGCACCGACTTGATCGGCCAGATCGCGAACGCCCCCAGGATGCCGAGGACGATCGCGACCGGGAACAGGCCCTGGTAGCCGAACAGCAGGACGATGAGGCCGGCGACACCCGGGGCGAGCGTCTGCGGAAGGGTGGCGGCGATGTTGACGACGCCCAGGTCCTTGGCGAAGGACTTCGCCGACGGGAGCACCTCGCTGATCAGCGCTGTGTCGACCGCTTGGAACATGCCGAATCCGAAGCCGGCGATGAACGTCATGATCATCCACGCGTTCAGGTCCTGCCAGAACCAGGGCAGCAGGAACCCGAGACTGACGACCGCCGCCGACGCGAACACGAACGGCTTACGACGACCGACCTTGTCGGATAGCGGTCCGGAGACCACCGTCGAGATGATGATGCCGACCAGGCTCAGCAGGCCGAGCAGCGGGATGACCGACTCAGGGTGGTCCACGTGGAAGTAGTACTGCAGCAGGTAGAGCTGGTAACCGGTGACGGCGAAGTAGCCGGTGTACAGCAGCAGGCGGCCGGTGAAGGCCCAGAAGAAGTCCGGGTGCTTGACGGGGTTGACCCAGAAGGTCTTCAGGAACTCGACGAAGCTGAAGGGCTCGGAGGCGAGCTTGGTGCTGGAGTAGTCGGGGTTGAAGATCACGAACAGCGTCAGGATGACGACCGAGAGGATTGCGAACGTGATGTAGCCGACGGCGATGTTGCTGAAGAACATCGAGCCCACGATCTGGCCACCGAGAGCGCCGACCATGAGTCCGATCCCGGAGAGGGCTGCGAAGGTGCCCCGTCGCTTGAGCGGAACCCGGTCGGGCATGACCGCCGACAGCGGTCCCTGCGCGAAGTTGAAGCAGACCTGCACCAGCACCCACGCGATGATGAAGCCGACGAGGCTTCCCGCGAAGGCGAGACCGATGAGCGACAGCGCTCCGGTCAGCGCACCGATGATGATCCAGGGGGCGCGGCGGCCGAACCGCGAGCGCGTGCGGTCGGAAAGCTGGCCGGCGATGGGCTGGGCGATCATCGCCGCGAAGGCGCCGATCGTGGAGACGATTGCGAGGTTGGCGACGTTGATCTGGTTCTCTTCGCCGAAAGCCAGCGTGATCTGCTGCGGCAGCAGGATGCCCGGCACGGCGCCCCAGACCATGAAGATCGCGATGTTCGCCGGGATGATCGACCACATCAGCCGCCGCAGGCCCTTGACGGGCGGCGGCGGGTCGTCGTTGCCGGCGGCGGTGGCGACGAACGTGTTCTCGGTCATCGGTGCGGTGTTCTGTGACGGCACTGTCATGGACGGTCCTTGCTTCGGGTGGGTGAGGGTCTCGTCGGTGAGCGACTCGCAGAAAACCATATGTCACTTGGTTTTGAGAAATCAAGCATCATTCGGGTTTACTTCTCCTATGGCAGAAAGCCGGACAGGGCGACGAGGCTCCTACGCGAAGGGCGTCGCCAAACGCGAGGAGATCCTCGCCCGCGCGCTCGAAGTGATCGCCCGCGAGGGTTACCGCGGCGCGTCGGTGAAGGAACTGGCGGAAGCCGTGGGCCTCAGTCAGGCCGGGCTCCTGCACTACTTCGACAGCAAGGAGGAGCTGTTCACCGAGATCCTCCGCAAGCGCGACGAGATCGACACCGTCGAGCAGGGACTGGTCGGCGACATCGAGCACGGCTTCACGGCGGCATCGGGGCGCGAGCTCGCCGATATCCGCACCGGCTATCTCGGCGTCATCCGCCACAACGCCGACGTGCCGGGGCTCGTGCACCTGTTCGCCAGGCTGTCGGTCGATGCCGCCGACCCGGACCACCCGGCGCACCAGTTCTTCCTCTCGCGCGGCGAGGGGCTGCGCACGCTGTTCGCGGCCGACATCGCCCAGCGTCAGGCATCCGGCGAGATCTCCGCCGATGTCGACCCTGACACGCTCGCCCGCATCTTCCAGGCCGTCGCCGACGGCATGCAGGTGCAGTGGATGCTGGAGCCCGAGATCGACATGGCCGCCGTCGTCGACGCCCTCTTCGAGCTCATGACCCCGCGCGCTCGTGACGGCGAGGGTCCGTCCGCCTGATCAGGCGAGCGGATCCGCCAGGAACCGTATCCGCGCATCGCGCAGCGCGCCGCGCAGGGCGGCGTCCGCGCCGAGGCTGCTGCCGCGCACCTCGGCGATCCCGAAGTCGTCCGTGTAGGCGACGTCGGGCTGGATCGCGCCGAACTCCGACGCGATGTCCTCGGCGAGCGCGGCGACGAAGCCGCCGAGCACGATGACGTCGGGCCTGAGCGACACCGCGAGGATCTGCAGCGTCCGGGTGAGCTCGCCCGCCGCCCGGCGCCAGACGGATGCCGCCGGCTCGGACCCCGCCCCCACCTGCGCGACGAACTCCTCCAGCGCGGCCGTCAGTCCGTCCTCCGCGGCGAGGCCGTCGAGCCCCGACGCCTCCAGCAGCGCGTCGGGGCCGGCCACCGTGACCAGGCAGCCGCGCTGACCGCATGTGCAGGCGAGCCCGTCGGGCACCACCGGCAGATGACCGAGCGCAGAACCGACCACGCGAGCGCCGCGGTCGTCGTCCTCGGCGAACACCAGTGCACCGCCGATGCCCGAGTCGGCCTTGAGGTAGAGCAGGGTCTCCGGCCTGCCGACCGAGTCGTGCTCGGCGAGCGCCGCGACCTCCACATCCGGTACGAGGCGTGGGCGAGCACCCTCCGCCTCGAACCGCGCCAGGAACGTCGATCGCGTCCGGAGGAGCTCGAGGAGGTCGACCTGCCCCCAGCCCAGATCGGTGTCGGCGATGACCCGCACCGGGGTGCCGCCGACGGGTGCCCACACCACGATGCACACCTCCGCGATCCGGCGCCCGGTGGCGGCGACGGCCGTCGCCACGTCGTCGATCGCGCCGCCGAGCACGTCGGCGATCGCACCTGGGTCGCCCATCGGGCGGCCGTGCCGCGGAGCCGAGCGAACCAGTTCCTCGCCGGCGAGCGTGCTCGCGACCACGGTCGCGTGGTCGGCATCCAGGAGCGCGACGAGGACGCAGGGAGCGGATGCCGCCGGCCGCAGCATCGTGCGCGGGCGCCCCATCCCGACGGGGGCGACGATCTCGCTCTCCTCTACGAGCCCGGCGTCGATGAGCTCCGTCACGAGGGAGGTGACCGCGCCGCGCGAGAGGCCGGTCGCGGTGGCGATGTCGGCGCGGGCGGCGCCGTCGCCGTCGAGCACCTGCGCCAGCACGAGGCCGAGGTTGTGTCGGCGCACATCGGGCGTGGCGAGGGGCATGACCGCAATCGTAGGCTCCGGGCGGAAGGGTCGATGACGCCTCCCGCCCGGGGCCGGTCTTTCAACCGGCGTACTGCGTGTCGTTGACCGACCTGACGGTCCAGACGCCCGCCTTGTACTCGAGCAGGTTGACCGCACCGTTGGCGATGCCGGTCTCGGGCAGCTGAGCCTCCGCGCCGAGGTCGACCAGCAGGCACGAGATCGACAGGCCGCTCGAGACGACGAGCACGTTGTCGTCGCGGTGCTTCGCGGCATCCGCGGCGATCCTGTTCAGCGAGGACAGCATGCGGTCCGCGACGGCGTCGCAGTTCTCGGCCGGCAGCGCGGCCACCGGGTTGGTGGCGACGATGGCGTCGGTCATCTGGCCGAGCGTCGGGTCGGTGATGCCCTGCTGACCGAGGTAGCCGAAGACGGCGCCGCCCATCGTGCTCTGCTTGGCGCCCTCCCAGCCGCCGAAGTTCAGCTCGCGCAGACCCTCGTCGCGCGTGACGGAAAGCTTGGAGCCCGCGCCCTGCAACATGAGCGTCGCGGTCTCGTAGTGGCGCACCATGTCGGCCGAGTAGGCCTCGTCGATCTTGCCGACGGCCGCACCGAGGTTCGCGCCGACGGTGGTCGCCGTCGCGCGACCGTTCGCGGTCAACGGCGAGTCCGACCAGCCCTGCACGAGGTGCAGAGAGTTCAGGATGGTCTCGCCGTGCCGCGTCAAGTACACCTGCACGACGGCGTCGCGCTTGGACGGGGCGGGATTGGCGGCGGGTGCGGTCCACCCGCCGAGGGCGGTGACGCCGAGGATGGCCGCGGTCGCGAGGGCGATCCGGGGAAGCAGTCGTGCCATGTCATCTCCTTCGATAGAAACGGCTCAAACGCTAGTGGAGCTCGGCTTTCGCGCCGTCACCCCGTTGTGGAATCGTTACACATAGTTCACGTCTTGAACTTTATGGACGGATGCGTCACACTACTTCCCGAACGCTGTTCGCATTTCGACCCGACCACACCCCGACGTCTCGACGAAGAGGAGTCCTCCGTGACCATGCAGCCCGCGCCCGACCCGGCGATCGACATCGCCGCCACCGGCCTCATCCGCAACGAGCCTCCCGCCTCCGGCGAACCCGCGGCCAGCCCGCCCGCCAACAAGCGCCTGCTGCCGAGCATGCTCGTCGCCGGGCTCACCCTGTTCGCCACCTATGCGGGGCTGATCGCGATCCTGCTCCCAACCCAGGTGCAGGTGCTCTTCGGCGCGGAGAACGCCGAGGCCAACTTCGCGATCGTCACGACGGTCTCGTTCGTCTTCACGCTCTTCGCGCAGCCTCTCGCCGGCGCCTTCAGCGACCGCACCCGCTCGCGCTTCGGCCGACGCGCACCGTGGATGGTGATCGGCGCGCTGATCGGCGGCATCCTGCTGCTCGGCATGGGCTCGCTGACGCAGCTCGTCTGGCTCACCGTCTTCTGGGTCGTGATCCAGGTGGCGCTGAACTTCCTTCAGGCACCGCTGACGACGATCACTGCCGACCGTTTCCCGCGTTCGAAGCGCGGCGGCGCGAGCGCCATGCTCGGCATCGGCATGCAGCTGGGCGGCATGCTCGGGGTCATGGTCGCGAGCGCGCTGGCGGCACAGTTCGGCGTCGCGTACTCGGTGTTCGGCATCACCGTGATCGTCGTGACCCTGCTCTTCGTGCTCGTCAACCGCGACTGGTCGTCGAAGAACGCCGCGATCGAGCCCTTCCGCTGGGGCGCATTCTTCAAGGGCTTCTGGGTGAACCCGCGCAAGCACCCCGACTTTTTCTGGGCTTTCACCGCGCGGTTCCTGCTCATCCTCGGCTACTTCGTGGTGTCGAGCTACCAGCTCTACATGCTGCAGAAGTACATCGGCCTCTCGCTGCCAGACGCGCAGGGGGCCGTGCTGACCCTCACGCTTGTGGCCTTCGTGCCGACGCTGATCGCCATCGGCCTGTCCGGGTGGTGGAGCGACAAGGTTGGCCGCCGCAAGGTCTTCATCTACGTCGCGTCCGCGATCATGGCTGTCGGGTTCCTGATCCCCGTCTTCATGCCGGACATGAACGGCATGATCGCGATGAGCATCGTCAACGGACTCGGCTTCGGCATCTACATGTCGGTCGACGCGGCCCTGATGACCGAGGTGCTCCCCAACCCCGAGGGTGCCGCGGCGAAGGACCTCGGCATCCTGAACGTCGCAACGAACATCCCGCAGGCGCTCAGCCCGTCCATCGCGCTGCTCATCATCAGCGCGCTCGGCGGCTACGCCATGCTGTTCGTGTTCGCCACGGTCTTCGTCGTGCTGGGCGCCGTGGCCACCGCCCCCATCAAGAGCGTCCGATGAAACCCCACCTGCATGCGATAGGAGTGGATGCATGACAGACACCGAAACCCAGACCCTCGTCGAGGTCGACACCCGGGCGGGCCGCGTCCGCGGCGCGTGGCGCGGCATCCCGGGCTCCGAGACGCGCAGCGCCGCGTTCCTCGGCATCCCGTTCGCCAAGCCCCCGGTCGGCGAGCTGCGCTTCGCCGCCCCGGTGCCGGTGGAGCCGTGGGAGGGCGTGCGCGACGCGCGCGAATTCGGCGCGACGGCGCAGCGCGGCGACCCCGGTGTGACGCTGATCCCCGAACCGTCGATCCCCGGCGACTCGACGCTCAACGTGAACGTCTTCACCCCTGTGCCGGGCGAGACGGATGCCGCTCTCCCGGTGCTGGTGTGGATCCACGGCGGCGGCTACTTCGCCGGCTCTCCGGCGAGCCTCTGGTATGACGGACGCTCGTTCAACCGCGACGGCGTCGTCACCGTGACGATCTCGTACCGGCTGGGGTTCGACGGCTTCGGCTGGATCGAGGACGCGCCGTCCAACCGCGGCGTGCGCGACTGGCTGCTGGCGCTCCAGTGGGTGCAGGACAACATCGCGAACTTCGGCGGCGACGCACGACGCGTCACGATCGCCGGGCAGTCCGCGGGCGGCGGGGCGGTGCTGACCCTGCTCGGGATGCCGGCGGCCCAGCACCTGTTCCACGGCGTGTGGGCGCTGTCCGGCGCGACCGCCGACGTCACCCCCGCGACGTGGGAGCGCATCGGGCGCGACGTCGCCGCGCGGGTGGGGGTCGCGCCGACGCGTGCGGCGCTGTCGACGGTGTCCGAGGAGCGCCTCATCGAGGCGCAGAAGGCGGCCACTGATGTGTCGGGGCCCGATGCCATCACGAAGATGCTCGACGAGGGGCTGACCCTGGGGCCGTCCATCGACGGCGACCTGATCACGCGTCCGACCACGGAGTCGCTCGCCGCGGGCGTCGGGGCCGACAAGCCGCTCGTCCTCGGCGCGACCGACGATGAGTTCTCGATGGTCGTGGCGGGATCCGCCAAGACGCTGCGGTGGATCCCCCTGGGCATCCTCCTCGGCAAGTCGGGGCTCAAGGGCGCCCAGCGCAAGGCGTACGTCGCCGCCAACCGCGATGTCGTGGCCCGCGGCCACGCCGCGGTCGTCGGCCGCTACATCACCGACCGCATGTTCCGCACCGCCGTCGTCAAGACCGCACGCGCCCGCGGCGCGGCCCCCACGTGGGTGTACCGCTACGCGTTCCGCTCGACGCAGCCGGGCATGGTGCACGACGCGGCGGTGCACTGCATCGACGTGCCGTTCTGGTTCGACTGCCTCGACTCGGTGAAGATCGAGCCCTTGACCGGCCCGAACCCGCCGCAGTCGCTGGCCGACCAGACCCACCGCGCGGCGGTGGACCTCGTCGTCGGCGGCGACCCGGGCTGGCCGGCCTGGTCGGCGGCGCCGGGCTCGACCCGGGTGTTCGGCGGTCCCGCCGGCGCACCGGCGGTCGACCCCGACGGCTACGCGGCGATCGCCTCGCTGCTCTGACTCATCGCCGCGGGGCCCCTGTAGACCCCCGGCGATGGTTCCTGCGGGCGGGCCCGACCCGCCCGCAGGGACAAGGAAGGGTGGACCCCCGCCGATCTCATCGGGCCGGCGGGGATCCACCCTTCTGCCGTTTCCGGCCGGGCGTCAGGCCAGCGCGCCGATCACCTCGCGCTCGAAGAGCTCGACGCCGGAGAGGTCGTACGCCGCTTCGGGGAAGTAGTGGATCGCGTACGCGATGCCGTGGCGCTCACGCTCGGCCAGCCGCTCGATCACCTGGTCGACCGAGCCGAACGCGGGCGAGGTGAGGTAGTCGTGCTCGAGGTGGTCGGCGCGCTCCTGCCCGACGTGGGGCAGCAGACGCGCCTTGACCGCCGCCAGGCGATCGCGGGCCTCCGCCTCGGTGGCGCCGACGATCGTGTTGAAGTTGGAGCTGCGGGTGATCTCGGCGAAGTCCCGGCCCAGGGCGTCGCAGTGGCCCCGCAGGATCGCGCTCTTGCGGTCGACGTCCTCGAGCGATCCGCTGAAGTTCGTGTACGACGCGTAGGTCGCGGCGATCTTCAGCGTCACCTTCTCGCCGCCGCCGGCGACCCAGATCGGGATGCCGCCCTGCTGCAGCGGCTGCGGCTGCACGATCGCCCCCTCGACCTGATAGTGCCGGCCGTCGAGGGTGGCCCGGCCGGTCGTCCACGCCTGCTGCATGATGTCGACGCCCTCGCGCAGCATCCGCAGCCGTTCCGGAACCGGCGGGAAGCCGTATCCGTACGCCTCCCATTCGTGCTCGTACCAGCCGCCGCCGATGCCCATCTCGGTGCGGCCGCCCGAGACGATGTCTACGGTGGCCGCCATCTTGGCGAGGTACGCCGGGTTGCGGTAGCCCATGCACGTGCACATCTGGCCGAGGCGGATCCGGCTGGTCGACGCGGCGAACGCGGCCATCAGCGTCCACGCCTCGTGCGTGGCCTCGTCGCTGGGGACGGGGGTGGTGTGGAAGTGGTCGTAGACCCACAGCGACTCCCACGGCCCGGTGTCGGCGCGCTGCGCGAGCCCGTTCATCACCGCCCACTGCTCTGCGGGGTCGATGCCGACGAGATCGAATCGCCAGCCCTGGGGGATGAAGGTTCCGAAGCGCATGGGCACCAGCCTAAGGCGGCGCGGGATGCCGCGGCCGCGGCCGCCGGCGGCTTCAGCGCGCGACGACGCGGGCGTGCGGCATCCGCTCGCGCATCACGGCGATCGCCTCGGGATTGTGGTCCACGAGCACGGCGTTCCGGCCCAGCGCCGAGGCCACCGCTCCGGTCGTGCCGCTGCCGGCGAAGAAGTCCAGGACGCGGTCGCCCGGGCGCGACGACGCCTGCACGATGCGCCGCAGGATGCCCTCGGGCTTCTGCGTCGGGTACCCGGTCTTCTCTCGCCCGGTCGTGGGGACGATGGTGTGCCACCAGACGTCGGTGGGGAGCTTGCCGCGCTCGGCCTTCTCGGGCGTCACCAGCCCGGGTGCCATGTACGGCTCGCGGTCGACGGCCTCGGAGTCGAACCAGTACGCCTTCGGGTCCTTGACGTAGACCAGGATCGTGTCGTGCTTGGTGGGCCAGCGCTTGCGCGTCTTGGCGCCGTAGTCGTAGGCCCAGATGAGCTCGTTGAGGAACCGGTCGCGCCCGACCAGGGCGTCCAGCAGCACCTTGGCGTAGTGCGCCTCGCGGTAGTCGAGGTGCAGGTACAGCGTGCCGTCGTCGGCGAGCAGTCGCCATGCCTCGAGCAGCCGCGGCTCGAGGAAGCCCCAGTAATCGTCGAACCGGTCGTCGTATCCGCGCAGGTCGCCGCGGATCCGCTCGTACTCGCGCCCGTGGAAGCCGCGCCGGATGACGGATGCCGTCTCCCGCTCCTCCTGCGGAGCCCGCGCGGTCTCGAGTGCCCGCTCCTGCACGCGCCCGGTGTTGAACGGCGGGTCGAGGTAGATGAGGGTGAACGAGCCGTCCGGCAGCCCGCGGACGACCTCGAGGTTGTCGCCTTCGTGGATCTCTACGTCGCCGGGGCCGACGGGCCGGGGCGTCGCGGCATCCGCACCCAGCCCTTGGGCCGGCTCGCTCACGGCACCCGGCGCAGCCACGCGTCGGTCGCGAACTTCGACTCCACGAGCGCCTCGGCCTCGGCGTACTCGTCGTCGGTGATGCGGCCGGGAACGGCGCCGTAGAGGGTGGTGAAGGTCTCCTCGAGCTTGGCGATGATGGCCTCGCGCGGCAGTCCGGTCTGGCGGCGGAGGGGATCGACGCGCTTGGCCGCCGACGTGGTGCCCTTGTCGCTGAGCTTCTCGCGCCCGATGCGCAGCACCTCGGTCATGACCTCGCCGTCCATGTCGTAGCTGAGCGTCGCGTGGTGCAGCACTCCCCCGTTGGCCAGGCGCTTCTGGGCGGCCCCGCCGATCTTGCCCTGCGGCGAGGCGATGTCGTTGAGCGGCTGGTAGGTCGCCTCGATGCCGAGGGCTCGCAGCGCCTGCAGCACCCAGTCGTCGAGGAACGCGTACGAGTCCGCGAAGGTGAGACCGGCGACGAGGGATGCCGGCACGTACAGCGAGTAGGTGACGATCGAGTTCGCACCCATCATCATCGCGCCGCCGCCCGAGATGCGGCGGACGACGTCGTAGCCGTGCTTCGCGGCGCCGTCCGGATCGACCTCGTTGCGCAGCGACTGGAACGAGCCGATGACGACGGCACTCTCGTCCCACTCCCAGATGCGCAGCGTGGGGCGCCGCCGGCCGTCGCCGACGCGCCCCGTGAGCACCTCGTCGAGGGCGAGGTTCATGCGCGGCGACACCGGCCGCTCGTGGACGATCTCCCAGTCGAAGTCACGCCATCCCGGGGCGGTGACGAGGGCGCGGCGCACCGCGGTGCCGACCGCCTCGGGGGTGAAGCCCAGCAGCTGCGCACCCTCGGGAAGCGCCGAGCGCACGGCGGCGGCGATGGTCGCGACATCCGCCTCGACGGGCAGGCCGTTGACCGCGGCATCGATGTCGAGCAGCGCCTCGTCGGGCTCGAGGAAGAAGTCGCCCGCGAGGTGGAAGTCCGCGATCCGGCCGTCGCGCTCCTCGAGGTCGACGACGACGAGCTTTCCGCCGGGCACCTTGTATTCGCCGTGCATGCATTCAGCCTATTGGTCGCTCGCCCGCACCTGCCGGGCCGTCATCGGCCGGCAGGTCAGTCGCGCACGGCGATGCGCTGGTCGAGCCACGCGAGGAGGTCGCCCCGGACGTCCTCCTGCATCGTCTCGTTGAAGATCTCGTGGCGCGCGCCCGGGTAGACGAGCGTCGTCACGTCGGTGAAGCCGGAGCGCTTGCGGTAGGCGTCGGCGAGTCGATGCACGCTGCGCGGGCCCCCCACCGTGTCATCGCGCCCCACCATCAGCAGGGTCGGGATGTCGCGCCCCAGGTTCTTGCGCGGCTTGCCGAGCAGCCGCAGCGTGTCCATGACCCCGAACAGCTTCGGCAGCGACGTGGTCGTGGTGAGCGGGTCGGCGAGGAACGCGTCCCCGACGGCGGTATCCGACGAGAGCCACTCGACGCCCGTGGACCCCTCGCCGCTCCACGGCTGGTTGAGGTCGCCGGAGTTGAGCGACCCCGGCCACAGCAGCGACGAGCCGCTCAGGATGAGTGCGTCATAGGCGGCGGGGTGCGCGTTGATCAGCTTCTGGGCGATGAACGATCCCCAGGAGTGGCCGAGGAGGACCAGCGGCAGCCCCGGATTCTCGTCGCGGATCAGCTCGGTCAGTTGCCATACCGCGGCGACGGCCGCGCGGAAGCCGCCGGGACCGAGCCTCCCGAGCTTCGACGCGTCGCCGCCGTGCTGCTTCGCGCCCGTGCGGCCGTGGCCGCGGTGGTCGTCGGCGTAGACGATGAAGCCGTCGGCCGTGAGCGCGTCGATGAGGGCTGCGTAGCGGCCGGCGTGCTCCCCCACGCCGTGCAGCAGCTGCACGACCGCTCGCGGCTCGGTCATGGCGGGGTGGACGTCGTAGACGATCGTGACACCGTGCGCGTCGCGGTACTCGGGCATGGCGAGAGTCTAGGGCGCGCGGGGCGCGGCATCCGCTGGATCCTGCCGGTCCGCACTTTCTTTAGCAAAGCTAATGAGCTATGCTAAATAATCGAATGAGCAGCAACGGAACCCCCACGACAGACGACGGCACCGAGATCGGCGACCACTCCGACCTCTCGGCGGCGGCTTCGCAGCTGCGGATCGCGACCTTCCGCCTCGCACGACGCATGCGCACCCAGCGCGCCGTCGATTCGATGAGCGACGGCCAGTTCGCGGTGCTCGCGGCGCTGTGGAAGAACGGGCCGCACACGCTGGGCGAGCTCGCCGAACGCGAACGCGTGTCGGCGCCGTCGATGAACCGCACCGTCAACTGCCTTCAGGATTCCGGCTGGATCACCCGCAGCGCCGACGAGAACGACGGGCGCAAGGTGGTCATCTCCCTCACCGACTCCGGCCGCTCCGTCGTCGACGAGACGGCCCGGCGCCGCGACGCGTGGGTCGAGACCGCGCTGGCCGAACTGACCGACGACGAACGCGCGACGATCGTCCGTGCCGCCGAGATCATGGCGGGGATGGCCACGCGATGAGTGCGATGTTCCGGTCCTTCTCCGCCTTCAACTACCGGGTCTGGTTCATCGGCGCGCTGGTGTCGAACATCGGCGCGTGGATGCAGGCGACAGCGCTGAGCTGGGTGGTGCTCACCGAGCTCACCGACAACGACGCCGCCGCGATGGGCGTGACGATGGCGCTGCAGTTCGCGCCGCCGCTGCTGCTCGTTGGCGTCACCGGCTGGGTCGCCGACCGATTCGACCGGCGGAGACTGCTCGTCGTCACGCAGAGCCTGCTGCTGACGGTCGGCGTGGTGATCGGCATCCTGCTGCTGCTGGGCGTGATGACCCTGCCCCTGATGTACGTCTTCGCGTTCAGCCTGGGTATCATCGCCGCCTTCGACAACCCGGCGCGCCAGGCGTTCGTCTCGGACCTGGTCTCACGAGAGAGCGCGTCGAACGCGGTCGCCCTGAATGCCGCGTCGTTCAACGGCGCCCGCATGATCGGTCCCGCCGTCGCCGGCGTCGTCATCGTCGCGATCGGCACGGGATGGGTGTTCCTGGTCAACGGCGTGACGTTCTGCGCGATGATCGTGGCGCTGCTGCTCATCCGCACCGATGAGCTGATCCCCCGCATCAAGGCCTCGAAGGCGTCGCGCCTGGCCGACGGCTTCCGCTACGTCGGGCGGCGCCCCGACCTCATGGTCACCTTCGCGATGGTGTTCCTGGTGGGCGCGTTCGGCATGAACTTCCCGATCTTCGCCTCGACGATGGCGCTGGAGTTCGGCCAGGAGGCCGATGGCTACGGCCTGCTCAGCTCGGTCCTCGCGGTCGGCTCGCTCGCCGGTGCACTGCTCGCAGCCCGACGCGACCGCGCCCGCATCCGCGTGGTCATCATGGGCACGCTGCTGTTCGCGATCGCCGCGACGGTGTCGGCGATCATGCCCACCTACTGGACGTATGCCGTCACGCTGATGTTCACCGGGTTCGCCGTCGTGACGATGCTGACCACCGCGAACGGCTACGTGCAGACGACCACCGATCCGGCACTGCGCGGCCGCGTGCTGGCGCTCTACATGGCGATCCTCATGGGCGGGACCCCCGTCGGCGCCCCGATCGTCGGGTGGGTCGCCGCCGAGTTCGGTCCGCGCACCGCGATCCTCCTCGGCGCCGTCGCGGCGCTGGTCGCCTTCGGCATCGGCGCGACGTGGCTGATCGCCTCTGGCCGCCTGCGCCGCCACGACGAGAAGAGGTTCCTCCTCACGCTCGACGAGACGCGGCCGCTCACCGTCGTCACCCCCGAGGACTTCAGCGACGAGGTCGCCGGAACGACGCCCATCCGGGTGCTCCCCGGCGATGAGCCGAAGACGGTGCCCGCCCGCGCGAGCTGACGGCCACCGGCTCGGCGCGCCCGCGCGCGGGTCGGGTCAGCGCGCCTCGCGGACGCCCACGCGCTCCAGGTGGGCGCTCGTGAAGCGCCCCTCCGGATCCAGCCGTTCGAAGACGGCGCGCGCGTCGGCCAGCCGCGGGTGCACGCGCTCGATCGCCGCCCGGTCGAAGCCGTGCAGCTTGCCCCAGTGCGGGCGCGCCGCGAACGGCTCGAGCGCCGCCTCGATGCGCGCGACCGCGGCCGCGACGTCGTCGGGCTCGTTGCGCCATGTGAAGTGGATGATCGCGACGTCGCGCCGGTAGGCCGGGCTCAGCCACAGCTCGTCGGCGGCGGCGGTGCGCAGCTCGGTCCAGATGAGGTGGGGGCGGATGCCGTCACCCAGCGCCCGCACCGCGTCCAGCGCCGCAGGAGCGTCGGCACGGTCGACGAAGTACTCGCTCTGGATCTCGTCGCCGAACGACGGCTGCGCGTCCAGCCGGAAATGCGGCAGGCGCAGCATCCAGGGTCCGGGCACGCCGGCGAGCTCGGTGACGTTGTCCTCGGCGCCCAGGGGCGAGTCCCCGCTGAGCGAGCGGGTGCCGTCGAGGATCGTGTCGGGGACGGCGTCCGCGTCGGTGTCGAGCCGGGTCTTCACCCACACGTACCCGACCGCCGGCGCCTCCCACCGCGTGAAGACCGACACGCTGTACCCCGCCGCCGTCAGCCCGTCGTAGCCGGCGAGGAGGGCATCCCACGTCACGCCGGTGTAGATGTCCTGCCGGAGCCGGAAGGAGGGAACCACGTCGAGGGTTACGGCCACGACGATGCCGTAGGCGCCGAGCCCGACGACGAGGGCGTCGAAGTCGGGATCGCCCCGGCGCACCTCGTGCACCTCGGCGTCGGCGCCGACGTAGCGCAGGGCGCGGACGGATGCCGACAGCACCGGATTCGCGTCGCCCGAACCGTGCGTGCCCGTCGCGGTGGCACCGCCGACGTTGATGTGGGGCAGCGACCCCATGTTGCGCAGCGCCCACCCGCGCTCGTCGAGCCAGACGGCCAGCACGCCGTAGCGGATGCCGGCGGGCACGGTCACCGTGCCCGCCGCCTCGTCGAGCTCGAACTCGGGCGCGAAGCCGGTGACGTCCACCAGCGTGCCGGGGGTGTCGGGCAGGTCCGTGAACGAGTGCCGCGTGCCCAGCGCACGCACCCGGCCGGGCTCGCGCAGCACGCGGACGACGTCGTCGACCGAGGTCGCCTCGACGATGCGCGCCGCGGTGTACTCGTACGTTCCTGCCCAGTTGCGAGGCATCCCGGCTCCTTCTCGGCGACGGCGCCGGCGCGACGTGGATCGCGGCTACGCCTCGCGGGTGATCGTGACCTTGACGTGCAGGTTCGACTTGAACGGACCGGCGTAGACACCGCGCAGCGGCGGCACGTCGCCGTAGTCCCGGCCGCGGCCGACGAGCACGTGGCGGTCGCCGATCTCGATGTTGTTGGTGGGGTCGAAGCCCTGCCACTCGCCCGCGAACCACTCCACCCATGCGTGCGACTCACCGGTCACCGCGACGCCGACCTCGGCCGACGGCCTCGGGTGCAGGTAGCCAGAGACGTAGCGAGCGGGGATGCCGACCTCGCGCAGCGCGCCCAGGGCGATGTGGGCCATGTCCTGGCAGACGCCCTTGCGCGCCTCCCAGGCCTCGCTGGCGGTCGAGTGGACGCCGGTGATGCCGTACATGTACTCGACGGCGTCGCCGACGGCGACCGCGATCGCGTGCGCCGCACGACCGGGGTGGTCGTGCTGCGCGGCGATCGACCGCGCGAGCTCGACGACCTCAGGGTGGGGACGCGTGCGCCCGGTCTGCGACAGCTGCTCGACGGTCTCGAGCGAGCGGTTCGCCTCGCGGGCGAGGTCGTCCCACGTGATGTCGATGTGCTCGAGCGGCCGGGGGCGCACCTCGACGAGGGAGCGGGCGGTGATCGTCAGCGACGAGTGGGGCGAGAGCACGTCGAACGCCGCGACCCGCGTGCCGAAGTAGTCGACGTACTGGTTGACGGACGTGGACGGCTCGATGTCCAGCGACGAGTTGAGCACGAACTGGCTGTCGGTGGAGCCCGGCAGCATGCGCGCCTCGTTGTAGGACGCGGTCACGTCGCCGTGATAGCTGAAGCCGGTCTGGTGCTCGATGCGCAGTCTCTTCATGCGCTGCGCTCCCGCTTGCGGGAGCGGCCCCCCGGTTGGTGAGCGTGACGAACCATCATGAGATCTCTCCGATCCAGCTGGGCTCGGCCTGCGTCGGGAAGAACCGCCCGCGGATGGCTTCGGACGCCTCGCGCGTGACCGTCTGCACGCGGTCCATGTGCGTCGGCAGTTCGCCGAGGATCTCGGAGATCGGCCGGTACTCGAGGTCGTTGCGGATCTGCCCGAGCGCTCGCAGCACGGTGTTGGAGTGGCCGACGCGATCCGCACGGGGGTCGATGGCGCTCATGCACTCCTCGGCGCGCTGGATCGAGTAGATGATCGAGCGGGGGAAGAGGCGGTCCAGCAGCAGGAACTCGGCCGCGTTGCGCGCGCTCGGCATGCCCCGGTAGGTGCGCAGGTACGCCTCGTAGGCGCCGCACGAGCGGAGGATGGTCGTCCACGAGGGACCGGATGCCTCGGTGAGCGAGCGCGTCGCGAGCAGGCGCGCCGTCATGTCGGTGCGCTCGATGCTGCGTCCGAGGGTGAAGAACTGCCACGCCTCGTCGCGGCTCGTCGAGGAGTCGACGATGCCCACGGCGAGTGCCGCGCGCTCGCGCACCCACTGGAAGAACTCGTGCACGCGGTCGTTCTGCAGACGTCGCGGCATCCGTGCGCTCGTGGTGTTGAGGGTCTCCCACAGCTCGGTCGAGACGATCTCGCGCGCGCGGCGGGCGTTCTCGCGGGCGGCGGTGAGCGCGTAGGCGATGCTCGACGGGTTCATGCGGTCCACGGCGAGACGGGCCAGCACGTCCTCGCGGCGCACCTGCTCCACGCCTTCGGGCGGGGCCGATCCCATGACGCTGAGCAGCGACCGGCACGCGGTGTCCTCGTCGATCCACGGATCCTCGAGGAGGAGCTGCAGGTGCACGTCGAGGATGCGGGCGGTGCCGTCGCTGCGCTCGATGTAGCGCCCGATCCAGAACAGCGACTCGGCGATGCGGCTCAGCATGAGGTGTCCTCGACGACTCGGCGCGCTTCGTCTCGCTCGTTCCTCGCTCGCTCAACCGGATCCACGGTCGTTGAGCGAGCGAAGCGAGACGAAACGTCATCGGATGCGGACTGCTGCTGCTGCTCGACCTGCTCGACGCGGGAGCGCGGGCGGTCCTGCGGCGAGTGCAGGGGCTCGGTCTGGGCGTCGTAGATGACCGGCACGGCCGCGGTGACGGTGGCCGCCTGATCGGCGACGAGGTCGGCGACGGTCTGGCTCTGGCCGTACTCGACCTGGGAGGGCGCGGAGCCGCCGACGATCCAGGTGTCCTTCGAGCCGCCGCCCTGGCTGGAGTTCACGACGAGCTGCCCCTCGGGCAGTGCGACGCGGGTGAGCCCGCCGGGGAGCACCCACACGTCCTCGCCGTCGTTGACCGCGAAGGGCCGCAGGTCGGCGTGGCGCGGACGCATGCCGTCCTCCACGAGGGTGGGGATCGTCGAGAGCATGACCACGGGCTGCGCGATCCAGCCGCGCGGGTCGGCGAGCAGGCGCTGGCGGAGCTTCTCGAGCTCGGCGGGCGAGGCATCCGGCCCTACGACCAGTCCCTTGCCGCCCGAGCCGTCGACCGGCTTCACCACGAGCTCGTCGAGCCGGTCGAGCACCTCTTCGAGGGCGTTCGGGTCTTCCAGGCGCCACGTGTCGACGTTCTTGAGGATGGGCTCCTCCGCCAGGTAGTAGCGGATGAGGTCGGGCACGTACGTGTAGAGCAGCTTGTCGTCGGCCACGCCGTTGCCCACCGCGTTGGCGATCGTGACGTTGCCCAGGCGCGCCGCGAGCATGAGCCCGGGAGCGCCGAGCATCGAGTCGGCACGGAACTGCAGCGGGTCGAGGAAGTCGTCGTCGACACGACGGTAGATGACGTCGACGCGCTTGGGTCCGCGCGTAGTGCGCATGAAGACCTTGCCGCCCACGCACAGCAGGTCGCGGCCCTCGACGAGCTCGACGCCCATGAGGCGCGCCAGCAGCGTGTGCTCGAAGTACGCCGAGTTGTACACGCCGGGGGTGAGCACCACGACGTTGGGGTCTTCGATGCCGGCCGGCGCCGAGGCCCGCAGCGCCGCCAGCAGCTTGTTCGGGTAGTCGCCCACCGGGCGCACCCGCATCGACACGAACAGCTCGGGCAGGGTCTGCGCCATGACACGGCGGTTCGAGATGACGTAACTGACGCCCGACGGCACGCGCACGTTGTCTTCGAGCACCCGCATCTCGCCGTGCTCGTCGCGGATGAGATCGATGCCCGACACCTGGATCCGCACCCCGTTGGCGGACTGGATGCCGGCTGCTTGGCGGTAGAAGTACTGGCTCGACGCGATGAGTCCCGCCGGCAGCACCTCGTCGCGCACGCAGAACTGGTGCCCGTACGCATCGTCGAGGAACGCCTCCAGCGCCCGCACGCGCTGCTTGACGCCCGCCTCGATGCGCGACCACTCGTCGTACGTGATCACGCGGGGTACGGCATCCAGCGGGAAGGGGCGCTCCTCCCCCGCGAAGTCGAACGTGACGCCCTGCGCGAGGTACGAACTGGCCAGCGAATCGGTGCGGCCGCGCAGCTCCTCCTGGGTCATCTGGGCCAGCGCCTGGTACAGCTCTCGATAGGCCTCGCGCGACTCGGCGGGGGCGCCCGGGTGAGCGGGGCTCCCGAACATCTCGTCGAACGCGGGCACACCCGAGGGCGTCTTGCGCGGCGTCAGCGTCGAGCCGTAGCCGTCGAACAGATCACCCATGCCATGAGCCTAATGCGGCGCTCGTTGCGCTCGTGTTTCCGAGCCGTCCTGCCTGTGGCCGCCCACCGGACGTACTCTTGCACCATGGCGGCGAAGGCCTCGGGCCGCGGCATCCCGGCCCCCCTGACGTGGGTGGCAGGCGTAGCGGCGGTCGTGCTCGGAACGGGCCTGGGCGAGCTCACCGCGGGGCTCGTCGCCCCCGCGTCGAGCCCGATCGCGGTGGTGGGCTCCACACTGATCGATCTCGCGCCGCCGTGGGCGAAGGACACGGCGATCGCCCTGTTCGGCACCGGCGACAAGGCGGCCCTCCTCATCGGGATCTCACTGGTCCTGCTCGTGCTCGCCGCACTCGCCGGATGGATCGAGGTGCACTTCCCGCCGTGGGGCGTCGTACTGGTCGCCGTCATCGGCGTGGCCGTCGCGATCCTCGCGGTCACGCGGCCGAGCGCGAGCGGCCTCGCCTGGCTGCCTGCGGCCGTCGCGGGCGCGGCGGGCGCAGTGGCGCTGTGGATGCTGGCACGGATGCTGTCGCTCCCCGCCGCCGCTGCGTCGGAGGTCGGTTCGTCCGAGGCGGCTGCGACGCCGGCGCCGCAGACTCGGCGCGTGTTCCTCGCGTGGGCGGGCACCGCCGTGGCCGCCGGGGTCCTCGCGACGGTCTTCGGGAGCCTGCGGACCACGGCCTCGGCGGGCATTGCGGCGGCACGGCGGGCGCTGCATCTGCCGACACCCGCGGTGGCGGCATCCGCCGTCCCCGAGGGGGCCGAGCTCGACATCCCCGGACTGGCGCGGGTCGTCACGCCCAACGACAGCTTCTACCGCATCGACACCGCCCTGGTCGTGCCGGAGGTGGATCCGTCGCAGTGGCGGCTGCGCATCCACGGCAAGGTCGCGAACGAGGTCGAGCTGACGTGGGACGACCTGCTGGCGCTGCCCCTCGAGGAGTCGTGGACGACCCTCACCTGCGTGTCGAACGAGGTGGGCGGCACCCTCATCGGCAACGCCCGCTGGCTCGGCTACCCGATCCGCGAACTGCTCGCGCGTGCCCGGCCGGACGCCGACGCCGACATGGTGCTGTCGAGGTCCGTCGACGGGTTCACGGCATCCACTCCGCTGGAGGTGCTCACCGACGACCGGGCCGCGATCCTGGCGGTCGGGATGAACGGCGAGCCCCTGCCGCTCGAGCACGGCTTCCCGGTGCGCATGGTCGTGCCGGGCCTCTACGGCTACGTGTCGGCGACGAAGTGGGTCGTCGATCTCGAGGTGACGCGCTTCGCCGACGCGACCGCCTACTGGACGACCCGCGGCTGGTCCGAGCGCGGGCCGATCAAGCTCGAGTCGCGCATCGACGTCCCGCGCAAGGGGCAGGGGCTCAAGGCCGGGCAGGCGGTGATCGCCGGCGTCGCGTGGCAGCAGCAGGTGGGCATCGAGAGCGTCGAGGTGCGGATCGATGAGGGCGAGTGGATGCCGGCGACGCTCGCCAGCGCGATCTCCGACGACACGTGGGTGCAATGGAGCACCCCCTGGGCCGCCACCACGGGCGACCACGTCATCCAGTGTCGCGCGACGAGCAAGGCAGGCGAGGTGCAGACGGAGGACACAGCGCCGCCGGCCCCCGACGGGGCCACCGGCTGGCACTGGCGAACGGTGACGGTCTTCGATTGAGCGACGCCGTCGCGGCGGCGACCTCTCCGTGTCCTCAGGTCCGGGGAGCGGTCGCGTCGCAATGCAGAAGCTGATCGCCACGAGCCGGCGGCTGCAGGGCTCCGCAGACCTCAGCCGGCGAGCACCACCCGCAGCTGCTCGACCGCCCAGTCCAGCTCGGTCGCGCGGACGACCAGCGGCGGCGCGATGCGGATGGTCTGGCCGTGCGTGTCCTTGACGAGCACGCCGCGCGCGATGAGCCGCTCGGCGATCTCACGACCCGTGCCGACGGCAGGATCGATGTCGACGCCTGCCCACAGGCCGGCGATGCGCACGGCGGTCACGCCGTTGCCCACGAGCTCCTGGAGCGTGCCTTCGAGGTGCTCGCCGAGCAGCTTCGCGCGGTTCTGGAACTCGCCGGTCCGCAGCATCTCGACCACGCGCAGGCCGACGGCCGCGGCCAGCGGGTTGCCGCCGAAGGTCGAGCCGTGCTCGCCGGGACGGATGACGCCCAGCACGTCGCGGTCGGCGACGACGGCCGACAGCGGAAGGATGCCGCCGCCCAGCGCCTTGCCGAGCAGGTACACGTCAGGAACGACGCCCTCGCGATCGCACGCGAACGTCTCGCCGACACGGCCGAGGCCGGACTGGATCTCGTCCGCGATGAACAGCACGCCGCGGCGGGTGCAGATCTCGCGAACCTTCTGCAGGTAGCCCTCGGGCGGGACGACGACGCCGGCCTCGCCCTGGATCGGCTCGATGAGCACCGCGACGGTGTCGGCGGTGATCGCCGCGTCGATCACGGCGGCGTCGCCGAACGGCACCGAGGCGAAACCGGGCGTGAACGGCCCGAAGTCGCCGCGCGCGTCGGGGTCGTCGCTGAAGCCGACGATCGTCGTGGTGCGGCCGTGGAAGTTGCCGTGCGCGACGACGATCTTCGCGGCGTCGGGCGCCACGCCCTTCACGCGGTAGCCCCACGCCCGCGCGACCTTGATACCGGTCTCGACGGCCTCGGCGCCGGTGTTCATCGGCAGCACGAGGTCCTTGCCGCACAGCTCGGCGAGCGCGGCGGCGAAGGGCCCGAGGCGGTCGTTGTGGTACGCGCGGCTGGTGAGCGTCAGCCGGTTCAGCTGCTCCTGTGCGGCGGCGAGGATCGCGGGATGCCCGTGGCCGAAGTTCAGGGCGGAGTAGGCCGAGAGCAGGTCGAGGTACCGCTTGCCCTCGACATCCGTCACCCAGGCGCCCTCGCCGCGCGAGATCACCACCGGAAGCGGGTGGTAGTTGTGGGCGACGTGCTCCTCTTCACCGGCGATGATCTGCGCCATCGCGGTGTCGAGCGGAGTGGGGGTGGCGGTCATGATGCTCCTCTTTCCGCTCGGTCAGCGCCGCAGCTCGAGCGTGCAGCACTTGATGCCGCCGCCGCCGAGCAGCAGCTCGGACAGGTCGACGAGCACCGGGTTGTAGCCACGCTCGCGCAGCTGCGCCTCGAAGCCCTTCGCACGCGGCGAGATGATGACGTTGAGGCCGTCGCTGGCCGAGTTGAGGCCGAACACGGCGCCGTCCTCGTCGGCGACCTTGATCGCGTCGGGGTAGCGCTCGGAGAGGATCGCCTGGCTGCGCTCGTCGAACGCGTGCTCGAGGTAGGCGATGTTCGCCTTCTCGACGCCGCCGGGGCCCTCGACCGGGTCGAGCACCGAGATCGCGGTGTCGAGGTGGTAGAAGCGCGGGTCGACGAGGTTGAGGCTCACGACCTCCTTGCCGAACACCTCGGCGAGCTCGCGGTGGCTGTCGCCGGTCGAGCGGAACCCGGTGCCGGCGAGGATCGTGTCGCCCACCAGCAGGAAGTCGCCCTCGCCCTCGTTGACCTCGACGGGCTCGGCGACCTCGTAGCCGTTGTCGCGGAACCAGTCCATGAACGCCGGCCCCTCGGGCACGCGCTCCTGGAAGCGGAACTTCGCGCCGTAGGCGACGTTGTCGATCACGAAGCCGCCGTTGGCGGTGTACACCATGTCGGGCAGGCCCTCGATCGGGTCGATGAGGTGCACCTCGTGCCCGAGCGCGAGGTAGGTGTCGTACAGCACCTGCCACTGGCGCACGGCCAGCGCCGTGTCGGTCGGGTTCGCCGGCTCCATCCAGGGGTTGATCGTGTAGCTCACCGTGAAGTGCTCGGGGCGGCACATCAGGTAGCGGCGGACCTGCTGGATGCGACCGGCGGTCGCCGCGGCAGTGGTCTCGGATGCGGGCGCGGGGTTCTGCGTGGACATCTTGCTCCTGTAGAGGCGCGGCGGACGCTGTCCAGAGGCCCGGCGGAGCTGCGGAAGCCGACAACCGGGCACGCCTCACCCATTGTCTCATGGAGCCTGGGAGCCGCCTGGATATCCCGGACAACGGATGCCGCGAACGCGGGTCACGGCGCCGCGAGGACCACCGTCTTGCCGACCGCGTGGCCGGCGGCGAGGTGGGCGAGCGCGTCGGCGGCCTCGCCGAACGCGAAGCGGCGCTCGATGACCGGCCGCAGGGAGCCGGTCGCCGACAGGGCGAGCAGCTGCGTCAGCACGTCGGGCTTCGCCGTCGCCGCGAGCGCGCGCAACGGGCGCTTGGAGCCCAGCGAGCGCAGCGCGGCGCCGGCCATGCGCCCGAGAGGACCCAGCACGCGCCCGCCCTCCCCCGACACGAGCACGACGCGCCCGCCGTCGTGCACGAGCTGCTGCAGGGCGCGCAGCGCCGCGGTGCCGGCGATGTCGACGACGGCGTCGAACGTGCTGGGCGGGAGCTCGGGCGACCCCGGCCGCACCTTCCGGTAGTCGAACGTGCGCACCGCGCCCAGGCCATCCACGAGCACCCGATTGCGCTCGCCGCACAGCGCCCACACCTCGGCTCCGCGCATCGCGGCCAGTTGCACCGCGAACGCGCCGACCCCGCCGGACGCCCCGATGACGAGCACCCGCAGGCGCTCCCGAGCGCCGCCGCTCTCGCCCGTCACGCCGGCGAGCTCGAGCGCCTGCCATGCGGTGCCACCGGCGACGGGCAGCGCCGCGGCCACGACCGGGTCCAGGCCCGGCGGGCGCGGCACCAGCCGCGCCGCCGGAGCGACGGCGTACTGCGCGAGGCCACCGCCGCCGGGAAGCTCCCCGACGACCTCGTCCCCGACCGCCAGGTCGGTGACACCCGCGCCCAGGGCGACCACGGTGGCTGCGGCATCCATCCCCCGCACCGGCTGCCGTGGCCGGCGCAGACCGAACGCGACGCGGACGAGCAGCGGTTCGCCGCGCATGACGCGGATGTCGCCGTTGTTGAGCCCGGTCGCGCGCAGCCGGAGCAGCACCTCCCCGCGGCCCGGCGCGGGCACCTCGACGTCGGTGAGGCGCACGACCTCGGGGCCGCCGTAGGCGTCCTGACGCCATGCCGGCATCGTGTCGGTGCGCAGGCCCGCACGGGTGTCGTCGGACATGTCATTCCTCCGGGTAGTCGAAGAGGTCGTCGAGCCCGACGCCGAAGGCGCGGCTCAGCTGGAAGGCCAGCTCGAGCGTGGGCGAGTAGCGGCCCTGCTCGATGGCGATGAGGGTCTGCCGCGTCACGCCGACGCGGCGGGCGAGGTCCGCCTGGGTCATCCCGGCGGCCTCGCGGACGGCGCGGATCGAGTTGGTGACCCGGGTGGGCTTGACCATCAGACGAGTCCTCGCCGGTAGGCGATGACGCTCGCCACGCCGCCGATGATCGACGACAGTGCGAAGCCGAAGAACATCGTGTTCGCGATCCAGAACCAGTCGGCTTCGAGTGCGCACAGCAGGATGACGCCGAGCCCCGCGATCACGAGGAAGGCCTGCCCCACCCGCGTGGACATGCGGGCGATGTCGCGGTCGCGCTGATCGCTCTTGCCGACGCCGTCGGGGTCTCGCATTCCCGCGAGGATCCCCCACACGATGCTGACGACGATCGCCGCCACGATGCTCGCGCCGATCGTCCAGAGCATGAGGGGCACCCAGTCGACGTCGGTGAGCGACCCGCCGCCCGCCTGCTGCAGCACGAGCCCGACGTACACGATCACCCCGAGCACGCTGACGATGAGACTCGACCAGATGTTGCGCTCCTCGTAGACCATGACCCCTCCCGCCTGTAAAAGATTCTTGACACCGACGCTACGCCGCGGGGAGCCGACTGTCAAGAATTCTTTACACTCCGTACGCGGCCAGCCTCCGCGTGCTAGCGTCGTGGCGATCGTGACCCGACCGCAGGAGGTGAGACCCATGAACGCACAGACAGCATGGGGTGCTCCCCCGCAGCGCACGATCGCGCGACAGAGCTAGTCGCCACCCGGAGCGCCCCGCACGCACTCGCGAAAGGCGACTCCCATGAACACGACTCCCTCCTCTTCCCCGTCCGGTCGGGCACTGGTGCTCGGCGGCGGCGGATCCACCGGCAACGCCTGGCTGATCGGCGTCATCGCCGGCCTCGCCGACGCCGGGCTGGACGCGACGGCGGCCGATGCGATCATCGGCACCTCGGCCGGGTCCACCGCGGCGGCCCAGATCACCGGGGCCGCACCGGCCGCACTGCTCGCCGACATCCTCACCGCCACGATTCCCCCGCGCCCGCCGCGGCCCGCCGGCGCACCGGCGCCCTCCCGCGCCGTCTCGAGCCATCTCGAGCGGGCGGATGCGATCCTCGCCGCCGCGACGGATGCCGCCGACATGCGCCGCCGCATGGGCGCCGCCGCCCTCGCTGCAGACGCCGTGCCGGACTTCTCCGCGCGCTGGCGCAGCACGGTCGCAGCGCGCCTCCCGCGTCAGCAGTGGCCCGCGCAGCGCGTACTCATCACGGCCGTGGACGCCGCCACCGGTGAGCCCGTCGTCTTCGATCGCGACAGCGGCATCGACCTCGCCGACGCGGTGGCCGCCAGCTGTTCGAGCTCCGTCGCGTACCGCATCGGCGACGCCGCGTACATCGATGGCGGCTACCGTTCGAACGCCGACAACGCCGACCTCGCGGCCGGGTACGCGCGGGTGCTCTCGCTCTCGCCGTTCGGCGGAAGGACCCGGACCCCTGCGGCCTGGCGACTGGATCTCGCCACGCAGATCGACGACCTGCGCGCGGGCGGCAGCCGGGTCGAGGCGATCACCCCCGACGCCGACGCCGACCACCTGTTCGGCGTGAACGCGATGAACCCGGCGCTGCGTCCAGCAGCCGCGCGGGCCGGGTACGACCAGGGTCTGTCGCTCGGCCCGGGCCTGCTCGACTTCTGGGGCTGACACCGGATGGATCCCGTCAGATGACGGCTTCCGACCAGTTGTCGGGGTTGCCGAAGCGGTGCGCCGTGATGGTCACGGACTGCTCGTGCAGGAACGGGAGCAGCTCGAGCCGCCCGGCGGTGGTCACCTCGTTGTCGTAGATCGCGAGATCGGGGTCTCCCCCGAACGCGTCGGCGACACGGCCGTGCAGGTCTGCGACAGAGTCGGCCGAGCCGATGAGGCGCACGCGCGACGGCCGCGGCGAGGGATCGGCGTCGGCGACGGCTGCCACCAGGTCGACGGCGGTGAGGCGTTCGATCCACTGCTCGTCGGTCTCGACGTAGACCGCGACGCCGTCGTCCGCGAGCACGCGGCGCACCGCGGCCGGAAGGCCGACCGGCGCGCTCAGCGTGAGCGTCGATCCCGCGCGGATGCCGGCGATGACAGCGCGCAGCACCGCCTGCCACGAGGCATCCGCCGTCGCGCGCAGCGCCACCGAGGAGATCGGCCGGTACCGGAACAGGTTGCGCTCGACACCGAGCGCCGAGACGTCCTTGACCTGCCCGAACTCGCGATCCCACGCGATGGCGTCCGAGAGCGCGCCGCGACGCAGCCACTCGAACGCCTCGTAGTCCAGTGACGGCTGGGCCGCCTCGATGACCGATGCGATGCGGCTGTCGAGTCCGCGCAGGTGCAGCGTCGCCGACGCCGGGGCGCCCGACGTCGCACGCCAGCGGCCGAGCCCGACGAGGTAGTTGGGCCCGCCGGCCTTGGCTCCGGCTCCCACCGACGACCGCTTCCAGCCGCCGAACGGCTGGCGCTGCACGATCGCGCCGGTGATGCCGCGGTTCACGTAGAGGTTGCCGGCCTCGACGCGGTCCAGCCACGTCGCGAGGTCTGCGGGGTCCTGCGTGTACAGGCCCGCGGTCAGGCCGTAGTCGACGGCGTTCTGCAGCTCGATCGCGTGCGACAGCGACGTTGCGTGCATGATGCCGAGCACCGGCCCGAAGAACTCCTCGCGGTGGAAGCGGGAGCCCGGCTGCACGCCGGTGCGGATGCCGGGGCTCCACAGGCGTCCGGTGTATTCGGGTCCGGCGTCCATGGGCTTGGGCTCGACGAGCCACGCCTCGCCCTCCTCGAGCGTCGTGAGCGCCCATGCGAGCTTGCCGCGCGGCGGCTCGACGATCGGCCCGACCTCGCTGAGCGGATCGGACGGCGGGCCGACGCGCAGCGAGGTGGCGGCATCCACCAGCTGACGCGCGAAGCGCTGCGAGTGCCCCACCGGGCCGACGAGGATCGCGATCGAGGCCGCCGAGCACTTCTGGCCGGCATGACCGAAGGCGCTCTTGATGAGATCGGATGCCGCGAGGTCGAGATCTGCGGTGGGCATCACGATCATCGCGTTCTTGCCGCTGGTCTCCGCCAGCAGCGGCAGGTCGGGGCGCCACGAGCGGAACAGCGCCGCCGTCTCCCACGACCCGGTGAGGATCACCCGGTCCACGTCGGGGTGCGACACGAGCGTCCGCCCGAGGCCGCCCTCGTCGATGTCGACGAGTGCGAGCACCTCGCGCGGCACCCCCGCCTCCCACAGCGCCTCGGCGACGACGGCCGCGCAGCGTCGCGCCTGCGGGGCCGGCTTGAACACGACGCCCGAGCCCGCCGCGAGCGCGGCGAGCACGCCGCCCGCGGGGATCGCGATCGGGAAGTTCCACGGCGGCGTGACCACGGTCAGCCGCGCCGGCTCGAACACAGCACCGCTCACGCGGTCGAGCTCGCGCGCGGTGGCCGCGTAGTAGTTGGCGAAGTCGACGGCCTCGCTGACCTCGACGTCGGCCTCGGCGAACACCTTGCCCGTCTCGGACGCCGCGACCTCGATGAGCTCCCCGCGACGGGCCTCGAGCGCGCGTGCGGCCGCGGCGAGCACGAGCCCGCGATCGGCCGCGGGCAGCGCACCCCACACGGCGGCGGCATCCCTCACCCGCCCGATCACGCCCTGGAGCGTCGGCTCGTCGGTGATCCGTGCCGCGGCGACGGTCGCGTCGCCGGCGACAGAGGTCTCGATCCGCGACAGGATGCCGCGGGCCCATGCACGGTTGCCCGGCAGCGCCGGATCGCTGTCGGCGGCGTTGCGGAAGCCCGGGGCCCCGGCCGCCGGCGCGGTCTCGCGCGGCGCGAACACGGCGGTCTCGACGAACGCATCGGCGGCGAACACCTGCTCGGGAACGGCCCGTTCGACCGGGGCCGTGTCGGTCGCCGCGGCCGAACGCGCGATGCCCATCACGGCCTGAGTGAGCCCGGCGTCCTCGCTGGACGCCGCCGCACGGCGCAGCCGCGCCTGGGCACGGGGCGACTCGGCGGGAGTCGTGGGCGTCGCGCCCCGGTCCTGCACACGCCGCGCACCGGTCTCGAGGGCGGGGTCGTCGGCGCGGGTCAGCGAGGCGAGGAACCGGTCGCGTTCGCGCGCGAACATCGACGGGTCGTCGACGAGGTCGAACGCGGCGGAGAGGAAGTTGTCGCTGGACGCGTTCTCCTCCAGACGCCGGACCAGGTAGCTGATGGCGACGTCGAACTCGTCGGGGCGCACCACCGGCACGTACAGCAGCACATGTCCGACCTCGCGGGTGACGGCGGCGACCTGGCCCTGGGCCATGCCGAGGAGCATCTCGAACTCGACGGCGGGGCGCACACCGGTCGCGCCGGCGAGCAGCCACGCGTACGCGATGTCGAAGAGGTTGTGCCCGGCGACGCCGATGCGCACGGCGGCGGCGTTCTCGCCGCGCAGCGCGAAGCGCAGGCAGCGGATGTAGTTCGCGTCGGAGTCGACCTTCGCCCCGTAGGTGGCGAGCGTCCACCCGTGCATGACGGCATCCACCCGCTCCATCGCGAGGTTCGCGCCCTTCACGAGCCGCACCTTGATGCGTGCGCCGCCGGCGGCGACGCGCTGCTGCGCCCACGCCGTGAGCTGCTGGAGCGCCGGGAGGGCGTCGGGCAGGTAGGCCTGCAGCACGATGCCCGCCTCGAGCAGCCTCAGCCGCGGGTCCTCGAGCAGCCGCGTGAACACCGCGATCGTGAGGTCGAGGTCGCGGTACTCCTCCATGTCGAGGTTGATGAACGTGCCGTCGGAGGCTGCGGTCAGGTAGAGCGGACGCAGGCGCTCGACGACCTTATCGACGACCTCGTCGAACGCCCACATCGAGATGTGGCTCGCGATGGCCGAGACCTTCACCGAGACGTAGTCCACGTCGGGCCGGCGGATGAGCTCGTGGATGCCCTTCAGCCGCCGCAGCGCCTCGTCCTCGCCGAGCACGGCCTCGCCGAGCAGGTTCAGGTTCAGCCGCGCGCCGCTCTCACGCAGCGTGGCGATCGCCGGGCCGAGCTTGTCGGGTCGCGCGTCGACGACGAGGTGCCCGACCATCTCGCGCAGCACGCGGCGGGCGATCGGCACCACCGGCGTCGGCAGCACCGGGGCGACCACGCCGCCCACGCGTACGGCGCCGCGCAGGTACCAGGGCAGGAAGTCGGGCACGAGCGGCGCGACGCGGTGGAGGTGGGATGCCGCGGCCGACAGGCTCTCGGGGCGCATCACGCCGTCGACGAACCCGATCGTGAACGGAAGTCCGTTGGGGTCCTTCAGCACGCCCGCGAGCCGTTCGGCGGCGGGATCGGCCTCGACCTCGGCGCTTTCCACCGTCCACCGCTGAGCCAGCGCCACCGCCTCGTCGGCGAGGCGCCCGTCCGGTCCGTCTTCCATTCGCACTCCAGATGTCCCGTCGAAGATCTCGGTGCTTCCAGACTGCACCCCAATGTGCTGCACGTGCTGCATGGAGTCCAGGGTGAGGCATCCATTCATTCGTGAAAAGCGATCATCTACGATCGATATCGTTCGAGATTCTCGATGGGATGCCGATGTTCGAGCTGCGACGACTGCGACTGCTCCACGAGCTCGCCCTGCGCGGCACCCTCGCGGCCGTGGCGCAGGCCCTCTCGTACAGTCCGTCGACGATCTCGCAGCAGCTCGCCCAGCTCGAGAAGGAGGCCGGCGTCGCGCTGCTGGTGCCCGACGGGAGGCGCGTGCGGCTCACCGAGCACGGTCGGGTCCTCGCCGCGCACGCGGCCCGCGCGCTCGATCTCGACGAGCAGGCGCGCGGCGAACTGGAGTCGCTGCACCCGGGGCTCGCGCCGGTGCGGGTCGCGGTGATGCAGACCGCGGCGCTGGCGATCGTCCCGACCGCGCTGGGGCTGCTGGCCGACCGCGCGCCCGCGCTGCGCGTCGAGCTGGTCGAGATGGCGCCGGAACTCGGTCTGTTCGAACTCGAGGCCCGGGGCGTCGACCTCGTGATCGCCGAGCAGTACCCCGGCCACACGAGGCCCCACGTCGCGGGCCTCGAGCGCGAGACCCTCGGCACCGACCCGATCCGTCTGGCCGTGCCATCCGGCGACCCCGTCCGCTCGCTGGCAGACCTCCGCGCGCGGCCGTGGGTGATGGAGCCCGCCGGCACCGCCGCGCAGCTGTGGGCCGTGCAGCAGTGCCGGGCGGCGGGGTTCGAGCCCGACGTGCGGTACGAGCTCGCCGACCTCTCCGCCCACGCGCGGCTGGTCGCCGCGGGGCGGGCGGTCGCCGTGCTCCCGGACCTGCTGTGGGCGGGCTCGCCCGCGCCGGTGTCGCTGGTGGACCTGCCGGGCAGGCCCGCACGCGAGGTCTTCACGGCGCAGCGCGCCGCCTCACGGGAGCGTGCCGGCATCCTCGAGGTCCGTCGCGCCCTGCGCGACGCGTTCCCGACGGTGCCGGCCCACCCGCGGCCGTAGCTCGGGGCGGGCCGGCGGCATCCGCGGGTCAGCCGCGATCGGCCCGGGTGGGCGGCGCGACCTCGTCCCGGTCCTGCCGGGCGCGCTCGTCCGCGACGGGACGGCCGTCCGCGGTCATCCCGTCGCCGACCGCGACGCGAGGGGCATCGGCCTCGCGCGGATCGGTCGACGCGGAGCGGCGCATCGGCGCCTGCTCGCCGGCGTCGGCATCGACGTAGGGATCGACGTCGTCGGCCTTGCGCAGCGTCTCTGCCTGGCGCTCACGCAGGCTCTCGGCCTCGGCGCGATGGTCGTCGATCGTCGCGGCCCGGCGTTCGGCGTCGATGGAGGCCTCGGCCGCGCGGGCCTTCGCCGATTCCGCGGCCGCGGTCGCGGCTGCGGAGTCCGCGCGGGCGCGCGCCGCCTCCGCTTCGTGCTCGCGGGCCTGCAGCTGCGTCTCACGCGCGTCTGCGCGCAGCTTCTCCGCCCGGTCGTGCTGGTGCTCCATACGGCGCTCGCGTCGCCCGCGCGCCGTGAGCAGCAGCGCCGCCGCCACGACGACGAGCAGCACGACGATGCCCACGATGATCCAGATCAGGGTGCTCCGGTCCATGGCGCACTCCTTCCCCTCCCGCGCCGGCAGGTCGCCCGCGCTCGGACCGTCTACGCAACCGCACGCATCGGCGTCGGGCAAACGGCTTGCGTCGGGGCCTCGCGTGCGCTACCGGGTTCAGCCCCAGACGCTCGGCGCCTGCGCGCGCGTGGGAGGAAGAGCGGATGCCGCCGCCCACTCGTGCACCCACGCGTCGACCTCGGGCACGCCCTCCGGCCGCCCCACGGCCGCGAACAGCTCGTCGTGCGACAGCGTGCCGCCCGTGCGCTTCATCATGCGCGCGCGGATGATGGCGCGGGCGTACACCTCGCCGTCGACGACGGCGCGATGCTCGAGGTAGACCGCCTTGTCGTCGTGGCCGATCATGCGCGACTCGACGTCGAAGCGATGCCAGAGGTTCAGGGACTTGCGGAAGGTCACCGTCTCGCTGGAGACCACGGCATACCAGCCGCGGTCCTTCATGACGTCCCACAGCCCCGTCCGCACCAGCAGATCCCAGCGGCCGAGGTCGAACAGCGACAGATAGCGGCCGTTGTTCATGTGACGCAGCAGGTCGATGTCGGTGGGGAGCGTCGTCAGCCGGATGCGGCTGATGCCGTTCGGGGCCAGGTGCCCGCCGCGGCGGAGGCGCTGTCGCGCGGACAGCATCACGAGGAGGGTGCGCCACATCACGTTCACGAGGTGCGATGGTAGCGATCCTCGACCCGATCACCGATTCGCTTGTCGAATACGTACATGCAGGGGTGAAGGAACGTCGTCGACGGCCCGGCTGACGGGGCTCCGGCATCCGTTCGTCACAGCGTGTTCACGCGGCGTTCCACGGATTTCGGGTCTCGGCCCGACGCGCGTAGAGTCTCGCCCATGGAAGCCGAAACCCAGACCGACATCGTCGTCCGTCCGGTGCGCGACGTCGACGCGGAGGCCCTCGGTCGCGTCCACGCGACCGCCTGGCACGAGACGTACGACCACCTCATCAGCAAGGCCGCCCTCGAAGCGGTCTCACCGAAGCGCCTCGCCGAGCTCTGGACCCACTGGGCCGTCCAGGGTCCCGAGTTCAAGATGTTCGCCGCGCTCGTCAACGGCGAGATCGTCGGGTTCGCGGGGTCCGGTCCCGCCCGCGACAAGGACGCCCCTCGGTTCCGCGAGCTGTACTTCATCTACCTGCTCGACGCCCACCACGGCACCGGCATCGGCCAGCGGCTCTTCGACGCCGTCGTCGAGCCCGGTGAGGGCCTGTACCTGTGGGTCGCCGACGACAACCCCCGCGCGCACCGGTTCTATACGCGCAACGGGTTCGCTCTCGACGGGGCCTCGCACACCGAGCCCTTCCTCGGCGAGACCCTCACCGAGGTGCGCTTCGTGCGCTGATCCTGCTGTCCTCGAGGGGGCGTGTCCGGTCTGCCGGTCACGCCCCCTCGTCGTTTCTCACCCGCGCCGGCACAGTCCCGGTTCGCCGAGTTCGGGGCGCATTCCGCCGGTTGGGGCGTGACAGATGCGCCCCAACCGACGAATCGCGCCCCGAACCAGAAGAGACAGGCGTGGATGCTCCGCCGCGGGCGCGCCGAGCGTCCGAGCATCCGCAAGACTGGACGCATGCCGCCCCGCACCGCGCTCACCGTCTGGCCCCTGGAGGGCATCCCCGAGATCGAGGCCGGCCGCGACCTCGTCGACGTCATCGCCCACGCCGCCGGCGACGATCTGCAGGACGGCGACATCCTCGTGGTCACGTCGAAGATCGTGTCGAAGGCGGAGGGCCGCTTCGTCGTGGCCGACGACCGCGAAGACGCCATCACCTCCGAGACGGTGAGGGTCGTGGCATCCCGCATCACCCCCAACGGCTCCACGACCCGCATCGTCGAGAACCGGCTGGGCATGGTGTCGGCGGCCGCCGGCGTGGACGCCTCGAACACCCCCGAGGGCACGGTGCTGCTGCTGCCGCTCGACCCCGACGCGTCCGCACGGGCGATCGCCGCGGGCCTGCGCGAGCGCCTGGGCGTGGAGGTCGGCGTCATCGTGTCGGACACGCTCGGCCGCGCCTGGCGCGAGGGCCAGACCGATCACGCGATCGGCGCCGGCGGCGTGCTGGTCTTCGAGGACCTCCGCGGGGGAACGGATGCCGAGGGCCGCCCGCTCGTGGTGACCATGCCGTGCGTCGGGGACGAGCTGGCTGCCGCCGCCGACCTCGTGAAGGGCAAGGCGGCCCGACTCCCGGTCGCCGTGGTCCGCGGCCGCGCCGACCTCGTCGGCGCCCTCGACCTGCCGGGCGCGCGGTCCATCGTGCGCCCGTCCGAGCGCGACATGTTCCGCCTGGGCGCCGACGAGGCCTATGCCGAGGGGTTCGCCGCGGGCGCGGCATCCGTGTCCCCCTGACCCTCACCTGCCGGCTCGACGGCGCGCAAGGGTCGACGTCGAGGCGGCAGGTATGGGGGCTCAGCGCCCGGACTTCAGCACGGCCTGGCCTGCCGACACCTGCACGCTGATCGTGCTCGATGCGCCGGGGGTCGAGCCGATGCGGTTGTCGAACTGGCCGGCCGACACGTCCGACCGCACGTCGTAGTCGCCCTCGGGGACCGTGAGCCGCAGCGAGCCCGCGCTCACGCCGAGCTCGACGGAGTCGGGCTTCGTGCCGGTCAGGGTGGCATCCAGCGAACCGGCGCTCACGGTGAGGTCGGCCTCACGCACGCCCTCGAGCTCGAGCGTGCCGCGCCCGGCGCTGACGTCGGCGCTCAGCGACCGGGCCGAGCCCGACACGTCGAACGCCCCGGCCGCCAGCTCCAGGTCCAGCTCGCCGAACTCGCCGTCGGTCACGAACTCGCCTGCGGCGAGCGAGACGTCCGCATCGAGCCCCGCGAGGGAGCTCGGCAGACGCAGCACGGCGTCCGCTCCCCCGTCCCCGAACCAGCTGCGCCAGCCGAACCAGCCGGAGCGGTCGGGCGAGGCGACGTGGAGCGTGTCGCCGTCGCGCTCGAGCCGCCATGCGTCCGCGTCCCACGAGCTGGTCACCTCCAGCTCGGCCTCCTGCACGTCGGTGAACTCGACGCGCAGCGTGCCGGCGGCGGCCTCGATGTCCAGCTCCTCGACGCCGGTCGCGGCGAGCGTGCGAGTCGAGGTGTGGACGGATGCCGAGGCGACGGTGCCGACGGCGGCCGAGATCGTCGCGCCCAGCAGAACGAGCCCGCCCAGCACGATCACGACGATGGCGACGGCGCGCGAGCCGCCCGACGGCGGCCGGGGCGGTTCGGCGGGGCGCTCGGGCACCACGGGAGGAGGGGTCAGGGTCGTGCTCATCGGTTCGTTCCTGTCTGCGGCCCGCGGCCGCCGGGTGTCGTGGGGGGCGGCGATGTCGGGCCGCCATGCTCGAGGTGGGCGATCGCGGCGAGCACGCGCCGGTTGCCCGATTCGTCGGGTTCGAGGTCCAGCTTCTGGAACACCGCGGTGATGTGCTTCTCGACGCTGCCCTCCGTCACGTGCAGCGTCTTCGCGATGGCCTGGTTGGAGCGCCCCTCGGCGATGAGCGCGAGCACCGCGGCCTCGCGGTCGGTCAGGCGCAGCATCCGCTCGTCCCGCGTCCGTCTGCTCAACAGCTGCGCGACGACCTCGGGATCGAGCACCGTGGCGCCCGCGGCGATGCGCTCGATCGCCTCGAGGAAGTCGGCGACGTCGGCGACGCGGTCCTTGAGGAGGTAGCCGAGCGCCCCGCCGCTGGACGCGATGAGGTCGGCGGCGTACCGCTCCTCGACGTATTGCGACAGCACCAGCACCGCGAGCTCGGGCAGTCGCGCCCGCAGCGACAACGCTGCACGGATGCCCTCGTCGATCCACGTCGGCGGCAGCCGCACGTCGAGGATGCACAGGTCCGGCGCGGTCTCGTCCACTGTCTCGTCCAGACGCGAGGCGTCGGGGAGGGCGGCGACCACCTCGTGGCCGGAGTCTTCGAGCACCCGCACCAGGCCGGCGCGCAGCAGCGCCGAGTCCTCGCAGATCAGGATGCGCACGGGATGGTCACCTCCACGCTCGTGGGCCCCCCGGCAGGGCTGTCGATGCGGGCTTCGCCGCCGGCTGCGAGCACGCGGTTGACGATGCCGTCGAGGCCGCCGCCGGGGATGACCCGTGCTCCGCCCACGCCGTTGTCCTCGACCCGGGCCCACAGCGTGCCCGGCTCGCGCAGTCGTGCGACCACGCGCACCTCGGTCGCCCGCGAGTGCTTGGCGGCGTTGGTGAGCGCCTCGGCGATCACGAAGTAGGCCGCGGCCTCGGTGTCACGGCTGCACCGGCCGTCGAGCCGGACGTCGGTCTGCACGGGAACCACCGAGCGTGCGACGAGGGCCGAGATGGCGGCATCCAGTCCCCGATCGTCGAGGACGGAGGTGTGGATGCCGCGGGCGAGCTGCCGCAGTTCGGTGATGGCCGCCTTGGTCGAGGTGTGCGCCTCGGTGATGAGGGCCTTCGCCGCCTCCGGGTCGGCATCGATCTTCTGCTGCGCGAGACCGAGGGTCATGCCCACCGACACCAGCCGCGGCTGCACGCCGTCGTGGAGGTCGCGCTCGATACGCGTGCGCTCGACATCGGCGGCGCGGACCGCACCCGCGTGCTGCTGGCTCGACATCCGTGCCGCGGCGGCGAGCTGCGCCTCACGCGAAGGGACCATGATCGCCCGGGCGATGATGCCGTGCAGCACACCGAGACCGATGAGGGCCGCGGCGGAGAAGAGCACCGCGAAGACACCCACCGGAACGGCCCACGCGAGGGGCACCTCGATGCCGGTGCGCGCGAGCCGCACCGAGTTCGCGTCCGCGAACAGCGGCGCGAACGCGAGGACGGCGCCCGAGACCAGAAGGCCGGCGAGGGCGACCACGACCCAGCCGAGGATCGTCGCGATCGCGAGGTCGGCGATCGCGCGCCACGTGGCGGGGTCGATGGTCTGCATCCACAGCGTGCGGAGGAAGCCGCCGAACCCGGGGCGTCCGCTCGAACGGGGGCGCAGTGCGGGGATGCCGAACCCGTACAGGCCATCGACGCGCGCCGTCTCGAGCCAGCCGAGCGCGAACAGCGCATAGACGAGCCCGACGAGCACCACGAGGCCGATGCCGAGCACGAACACGAGCCCGATACCCAGTCCCAGCAGCGTGAACAGCAGCGAGAAGGCTGCGGCGCCGACGACACCGAGTGCGGCGAGCTGCGCGATCGCGCCCGCCACCTGGGCCGGCCGCGTCACCGGGCGGACGGGAGGAGAGTCCGAGGAGGTCATGCCCCTTACGGTAGGCGCGCGCGGCGCTCCGCGCGCCCGAGGCATCCGTAGTCTTCCCTTCGGGTTATCCCCCCCTTCGTCGGAGCGCGCGTACCGCCTCAACCCCGTGCAGCGGACCGCCGCGCGCCCGGCGTCGGTGGCACGGGCTAGTGTTTCGGCGATGTCACCCACCGGATCCCGCAAACGCCAGGGCACGCAGCCGCCCTCCTTCGACTTCGACGAGTCCGCCCTCGGGGCCTTGGAGGCCGGCGACGCCGAACGATTCGGCGACGCCGGGTTCGAGGGTGTCGCCTACGCCGGGGTCATGGGCGACGGGTGGGAGCTCGGCTCCGGCGACACGGTCGAGGCCTGTCGCTTTGACGGTCTCGAGCTCGGCACGTGGGCGCTGCGCGGTGCCCGCGTGGTCGAGTCGGTGATCGCCGGAGCGAACATCCCGGTGGTCTCGGGCGCCCGCACCGGCTGGCGCGACGTCGAGGTGCGCGACAGCCGGTTCGGCTCCTTCGAGGCGTACGACGCGGCGTGGCGCGGCATCCGCTTCACGCGCTGCAAACTCGGCTACGTCAACCTGCGCGCGTCCGAACTGCTGGACGTCGCGTTCGTCGACTGCACCATCGACGAGATCGATCTGCTGGATGCCGCCGCCCGCCGCGTCGCGTTCGTGTCGTCGCGGGTCGGCACCGTGAACGCGAGCGGAGCCCGGCTGACCGACGCCGATCTGCGCGGCGCCGACATCGGCCAGGTGGTCGGACTCGAGGGCCTGCGCGGAGCGACGATCTCGCCCGAGCAGCTGCAGCCGATGGCGCCGGCGCTCGCCGACCTGGCGGGCCTCACCGTCGAATAGCGATCGGCACGCGCAGCCCGGTTCGGGGGAAGGGCTGCCTCAGCGGCCCGAGACCTTGCCGAACAGCCGCGCGATCGGGGCGAGCACGAGCGGCCGTGCGGCCACCCAGGCCGCGGCGATCACGACGATCGAGGCGGCGAAGAGCCAGAACCCGGTCCAGTTGTCGGCATAGGCGTTCGGGTCGACCGAGCCCTGCGCGGCGTACATGTGGTTGAGGTTGCGCAGCGCCCCGGTCGCGAACACCAGGAACACGTGCACCGCGATGAAGACGACGAAGTACAGCATCACCGGGAAGTGCACCGCCCGCGCCCACTCCACCGGGTACGCCTTGTTGAGGCCCGCGGCGTTCTTGGGCCAGATCCCCGACATGCGCACGCCGGTGATCGCGGCCAGCGGCGCCGCGATGAACACGGTCGTGAAGTACGCCAGCTGCTGCAGCGCGTTGTAGTTGACCCAGCCGTTCTCGGTCGGCCAGTCCAGCGACACGTACTGCAGCGCCGCCGACACCGCGTTGGGGAACACTTCCCACGACGTGGGGACGATCCGCAGCCACTGACCGGTGACGAACAGCAGCACCACGAAGATGACGCCGTTGACCAGCCACAGGATGTCGAGCGACTGGTGGAACCACAGGTTCAGGCTGATCTTGCGCTTGCCGTTGTTGCGGGGCGACCAGAACACGCTCGGCCGCTTCTCGGTGCGCACCTGCAGCCCCGAGCGGATGATCAGGACCATCAGGAACACGTTGAAGAAGTGCTGCCACCCGAGCCATGCCGGGAACCCGATCGGCGCACCCTCGGGCAGGTGGTACTCGCCGGGGAAGGCGGCGAGGAAGTCCACGCCCCACGAGGTCGACAGCAGCCACCGTACGGCCAGCACGGCCATCCCGGCCGCGTAGAGGAGGCCGGCACCGCCGACGATGACGGCGCCCGCCCACTGCCCGCGGGTGAACGGACCGATGCGCTTCGGCTCCGCGGGCGGCGCAGGACGCGTGCGGGCGCTCGCACCCGCCCACACGGTCCGCGGGAACGGCAGCGGCTGCGACAGCGGCACGCCGGTCGCCGTCCTCGGGGTGGCGGGAGCGACAGGTGCCGCGGGAGCGAGGGATGCCGCAGGCGCAGCGGGAGCCGGGGCCTCCGGCGCGGCCGAGGTCGTTTCAGCGGCGGCGGCAACAGGTGCGGTGGCGAGGGTGGGAGCGAACCCGGCCGGCGGCCACGGCTCGCCGCCGGGCGTACGGGGAAGACCTCGGCGCAGTGCCTTCGTGCCGTCGGCAGCGGCCGGCGCCACCGCGGCCGGTGCCGCCTCCGCGACGGCCGGCGCCGCCACAGGCTCCGACGTCGGTGCAGCGGCGGCAGCGGTGGAAACGGCGGCGGCAGCAGGGGCCGCCGCCGCAGCAACGGCACTGGCAGCCGCCGCAGCGGGAACAGCGGATGCCGGCGGCCACGGTTCGCCGCCGGCCACGCGCGGCAGACCGCGACGGATCGCACGGCCCGCCGTGGCCCCTGCGAAGACCTCCGCCTCCACGGCCGGAGCCGCGGCCGACGCGTCGGCAGCCACGGCTGGGGCGTCGGCGACGACGGGAGCCGCGGCGGGGGCGTCGGCGACGACGGGAGCCGCCCCCGGTGCCGCGGCAGTCTCGACCGACGGAGCAACGGCGACCGATGCATCCGCGGCGCCGAGGGCCGCGGCATCCGCCGCCTCGGCCACCGGGGCGGCCCCGGCCGGGGGCCACGGCTGACCGCCGGGCACGCGCGGCAGGCCGCGCCGCACCGCAGAACCGTACGTCGCCATGCGCCGCTACGCCTTCTTCGCCTCGAGCGCGGCGATCAGCTGCGGCACGACCTGGAACAGGTCGCCCACGACGCCGAAGTCGGCGATCTCGAAGATCGGCGCGTCCGCGTCCTTGTTGATCGCGACGATCGTCTTGGCCGTCTGCATGCCGGCCTTGTGCTGGATCGCACCCGAGATGCCGAGCGCCACGTACAGCTGCGGCGACACCGAGACACCGGTCTGGCCGACCTGGTAGGACTGCGGCACGTATCCGGCGTCGACGGCGGCCCGCGAGGCGCCGACGGCCGCGCCGAGGGTATCGGCGAGCTGCTCGACGAGCGCGAACTTGTCGCCCGAGCCGAGACCGCGTCCGCCTGAGACGACCTTGGCCGCGCCGCGCAGCTCGGGCCGCGACGACGACACCACCGCTTCGTCGACCGAGCTGACGGTGGCGGCACGCCGCCCGGAGGCGCGCACCTCGAGAGGCTCCGCCTCGACACCTGCCACGGCGTCGGCGCGCGCGTCGACCGAGCCCTGGCGGATGGTGATGACGGGTGCGCCCCACGTGACGGCGGAGTCGACGTTGTAGGCGCCGCCGTAGACCGAGTGGTGCGCGACCACGCCCTCGGCGTCGCGCGAGACGCCGACGGCGTCGACGGCGATGCCCGAGCGGGTGCGCGCGGCGAAGCGGCCGGCGACCTCTCGGCCCTCGATCGAGTGCGACACCAGCACCGCGTCGGGGCGGACCAGGTCGGCAGCGGCGGTGAGCGCGTCGACGGCGGGAGCACTCAGGCCCTCGCCGGGTGCGGCGACCAGCACGGCCGACGCACCGAGGGCCGCAGCATCCGCCGCGCGCGCCGCGTCGCCCACGATCAGCGCGACCGGCGTGCCGACCGCTGCGGCGGCGCCGAGCACCTCGGCCGCCGACTTCGCCAGCTCGCCCGAGGGCGTCGTGTCGAGGAGGACCAGGATCGAATCATCTGCGAACGTCATGGCAGCCTTCCTCACGCGAGCCGGTTCTGGATGAGGAACTCGGCGAGCTTGTCGCCCGCGTCGCCCTCGTCGACGATCTTGACGCCGGCCACACGTGCCGGCTTCTCGCTCAGCGAGATGACGATCGACCGCGCCGCGTCGGGGGCGTGCGGGTCGATCTCGAGGTCGGTCAGCGACAGGGTCTCGAACGGCTTCTTCTTGGCCGCCATGATGCCCTTGAAGTTGGGGAAGCGCGCGTCCGGCAGCGCCTCGGTGATCGAGATGACCGCGGGGAGGGATGCCGTCACCTGCAGCGTCGCGCCGTCCGATGCACGCGTCCCCGACACCGCGTCGGCGCCGATCTCGACGGCGTTCAGGTAGGTGGCGCTGGGCACGTCGAGCATCTCGGCGAGCATCGAGGGCAGCACCCCGCCCGAGCCGTCGGTGGACTGGTTCCCTGCGATCACCAGGTCGTACCCGGTGCGCCGCAGCGCGGCCGCGAGCACCTCGGCGGTCAGCCCCAGGTCGGCGCCCAGCAGCGCCTCGTCGATGACCTGCACGGCCGAGGACGCTCCCATCGCCAGGCCCTTGCGCACCGTCGCCGACGCCGACTCGGGCGTCATCGACAGCACCACGACCTCGGTCCCGGGGTTCTTGTCGGCGTACGACAGCGCCACCTCGAGGGCACGCTCGCCGATCTCATCCAGCACGCTCTCGCTCGCACCGCGATCGGCCAGGCCGGTCTCCAACGACAGCTTGCGATCCCCGTACGTATCCGGGACTTCCTTGACCAGGACGACGATCTTCATGACGATCTCCTCACGCTGGGCACGAGTCTAGGGCTCGCGGCGCAATGTACCCAATCGAGCGAAATGAACCGACGATGACGAGGTCTGACCCGCTGTGTGTATACATAAACGCCGATTCGCGGCATCCGTTCTCCGCTCCTGCGAGCCCCGACCGGTACGGTGGAGGAAGGAGGTCGACATGGCAGCACCCAAGCGTCTCCCGGTCGACCCGATCGCCGAGGCCAAGCGTCAGTGGATCGCGCACGGCTGGGAACCGGCGGCAGCGGGTATGACCGCGGTGACCTCGATCATCCGTGCGCAGCAGCTCCTGTTCGCCCGCATCGACGCGACGCTCAAGCCGTTCGGCCTGTCGTTCGCGCGGTACGAGATGCTGCGCCTGCTCGCCTTCACACGGGAGGGGCGGATGCCGATGGCCAGCGCCATCGTCCGCCTCCAGGTGCACCCGACCAGCGTGACGAACACGGTCGAGCGCCTCGCGCGCGACGGTCTGGTGTCGCGGGAGCCGCACCCGGGGGACGGACGCGCGGCGATGCTCGTGCTCACCGACTCCGGGCGGGAGCTCGTGGAGCGGGCCACGGCGGCGTTGAACACCGAAGTGTTCGAGAGCCCCGGCCTGAACGACGACGACACGACCGAGCTGGTGCGGATCATCGCCCGGTTCCGCAAGGAGGCGGGCGACTTCACCGACCCCCGCCCCCAGCCCGACCCGCTCTGACGCCGCGGCTCAGCGGCCGGTGAAGTCGGGGGTGCGCTTCTCGCGGAAGGCGGCCATGCCCTCCTTCTGGTCCTCGGTGTCGAAGAGGCTCGCGAAGACGTGCTTCTCCAGGCGCAGCCCCTCGGCGAGCGAGGTCTCCAGCGCGGCGTCGAGCACCGCCTTGGCCGCGTACAGCGAGGGCAGGCTCTTGGCCGCGATCGTCTCGGCGGTCTTCTGCGCCTCGGCGAGGAGGTCGGCCGCGGGCACCACTCGCGACACCAGTCCGGACCGCTCGGCCTCGGCGGCATCCATCATCCGGCCGGTGAGGATCAGGTCGGCGGCCTTGTAGGCGCCGACGGCGCGCACCAGTCGCTGCGAGCCGCCCATCCCCGGGATCACCCCGAGGTTGATCTCGGGCTGCCCGAACTTCGCCGTGTCGGCGGCGAGGATGATGTCGCACATCATCGCCAGCTCGCAGCCGCCGCCCAGGGCATACCCCGACACCGCGGCGATCACCGGCGTGCGCACCGCGGCGAAGTCGGTCCACCCGCCGAAGTGGTCTCCCATCAGCATGTCGAGCCCGGACTTGGACTCCATCTCCTTGATGTCGGCTCCCGCGGCGAACGCCCGCTCCGAGCCGGTCACCACGATCACGCCGATCTGCTCGTCGGCATCGAACGCGGATGCCGCGGCCACCACGTCGCGGCACACCTGCGAGTTCAGCGCGTTCAGCGCCTCCGGGCGGTTCAGGGTGATCCACCCCACCCTGCCGCGGGTCTCCACCAGGATCGTCTCGTACTCGGTCATGGTGCTCCGTCCCTGTCGCGTCGGCGCGACGTTCCGATCGTACGCATTGCGCGGGCCTGCCCTGCCGCCTCGGCGCATGCCTGTGCCACGGCCGCCGGCGGCCGGTGAGGCGTCGGCCCGACGTCAGTCCGAGAACTCGCGGATCGAGGTGATGATCCCCGAGAAGTCCTGGCCCGCCCCCGGCCCCTCGGCGAAGTGCGCGTAGATCTCCCGCGCCAGCATGCCCATGCGGGCGTCGACGCCGGTGAGCTGCACCGCCTGCTCGGCCAGGCCCAGGTCCTTGTTCATGAGGGCGCCGGCGAAGCCGGGCTGGTAGTCGCGGTTGGCGGGGCTGGTCGGCACCGGCCCGGGCACCGGGCAGTTGGTGGTGAGCGCCCAGCACTGGCCCGACGCGTTCGATGCGACGTCGAAGAGCGCCTGATGCGACAGTCCCAGCCGCTCCCCCAGCACGAAGGCCTCGGCCACGGCGATCTGCGAGACCGCCAGGATCATGTTGTTGCAGACCTTCGCCGCCTGGCCGAGCCCCGCGCTGCCGCAGTGCACCACACGCCGACCCATGGTCTCCAGCAGGGGCCGTGCGGCCTCGAAGTCCTCGTCGGTGCCGCCGACCATGAACGCGAGGGTGGCGTTCTCGGCGCCGACCACGCCACCCGACACCGGGGCGTCCAGCGAGCGGTGCCCCGCCGCCTCGGCGAGCGCGTGCGCGGACCGGGCGTCGTCGACGGCGATCGTCGAGCAGTCGATGAACAGGGCGCCGGGCGCGGCGACGGCCAGGAGTCCGTCGGCGCCGTCCGCGCCACGATAGGCGTCGAGCACCTGCGCGCCGGTCTGGAACATCGTGATGACGACATCGGCGCCGTCCGCGGCATCCGTCCCCGACGCCGCGGTGGCCAGCCCGGCCCCGCGGGCCGCGTCCACCGCGGCGGGGAAGACGTCGAAGCCGACGACGTCGTCGCCCGCGGCGGCGAGATTCCTCGCCATGGGCAGACCCATGTGGCCGAGCCCCAGGAATGCGATCTTCATTTCGGATCTCCTCGTCGTCGGGGCTGTCACTGCGTGAGCAGCTGGCGCCCGATGATCACGCGCATGATCTCGTTGGTCCCCTCGAGGATCTGGTGCACGCGCAGATCCCGCACCACCTTCTCGATCCCGTACTCGTGGAGGTAGCCGTAGCCGCCGTGCAGCTGCAGCGCCTGGTTGGCCACGGTGAAGCCTGCGTCGGTGGCGAAGCGCTTGGCCATCGCGCACTGCATCGAGGCGTCGGGCGCCTTCGCGTCGACGGCCGCCGCGGCGTCGCGGACGAGTGCGCGGGCCGCGCGCAGCTCGGTGGCCATGTCGGCGAGCGCGAACACCACCGCCTGCTTCTCGGCCAGCGGCTCACCGAAGGTGAACCGCTCGTGCACGTAGCGCAGCGCACGGTCGAGCGCCCACTGCGCCCCGCCCAGCGAGCACGCGGCGATGTTGATGCGGCCGCCGTCGAGCGCCGACATCGCGATCTTGAAGCCCTGCCCGGTGACGCCGAGGATGTTCTCTGCCGGCACGCGGACCTCGTCGAGGATCACCTGTCGCGTCGGCTGGGCGTTCCAGCCCATCTTGTGCTCGACGGCGCCGAACGAGAGCCCCGCGGTGTCGGCGGGCACGAGGAACGCGGTGATGCCGCCCGCGCCGCCGGCCGGGTCGGTGCGGGCCATCACGATGTAGACGGATGCCTCGCCCCCGCCCGAGATGAACTGCTTGACGCCCGTCAGCACGTACTCGTCGCCCGAGCGGATGGCGCTGGTGGCGATGGCCGCGGCGTCGGATCCCGCGCCCGGTTCGGTGAGGCAGTAGCTGCCGAAGCCCGACATCGAGGTCAGCAGCGGCAGCCACCGGCTGCGCTGCGCCTGCGTGCCGTAGGTGTCGATCATCCACGCGACCATGTTGTGGATGGAGATGTAGGCGGCGATGGCGGTGTCGCCCTGTGCGAGCTCCTCGAAGATCGCCGCCGCGTCGGAGCGCGAGAGGCCCGAGCCGCCCACGTCCTCGCGGACGTAGATGCCGCCGAGCCCGAGCTCACCGCCGCGGTGCAGCGTCTCACGCGGGAAATGCGAGGCAGCGTCCCACTCCAGCGCGTGGGGCGCGAGCTCGGTCTGTGCGAAGTCCCGTACCGCGTCGAGGATCGCCGCGCGCTCCTCCGTCGTCAGGGGGGCGGGGGTCAGAGGGGTGATCGTGGACACCATTGCTCCTTCAGTGATGCAGTGACGCCCTTGTGAGGCATCCTGATCAACGCGATCGTGCCGTCATTGGCACCCTGCTGATTTTACATGGACGTCCTCGTAAATGACAGGCACTCCTTCCACTCGATCGGTTCGCGGACTGTTCACCGGGGCGACACCCGCCGGCGATAAGCACGGGGGAACACCCCCTTCCCTTCGAACGAGGAATCCCGATGCCTTCGCCTGCACCCCGCCGGATCGCCGCCGTCGCGACGACGACCGTCGCCGCCTGCGCCCTCGCGCTCATCCCGCTCGCCGCCGCGCACGCGGCGATCGTGCCCGATCCGATCACCACGTCCGCCCCCGGCGCCGCGCTCTCGCTCGCCCCCATCGGCACGTTCGAGACCGGCGCGTTCGACGAGGGCGCCTCCGAGATCGTCGCCGCCTACCGCGACCGGCTGTTCGTCGTCAACGCCCAGGCAGGCTCCGTCAGCGTGCTCGACGCGGCCGACCCCTCGGCCATGTCGGAGGAGTTCGCCATCGGCTCGGCCGGCGTCGCCAACTCGGTCGCCGTCCGTGCCGACGGCCTGGGCGTGGTCGCCTTCGAGGCCGAGGTCAAGACCGACCCCGGCCACCTGCTCTTCTTCGACGCGAACGCGAAGGATGCCGCCTCCGCGGTGCTCGGATCGGTCGAAGTCGGCGCGCTGCCCGACATGGTCACCGTCGTGCCCGACGGCAAGTACGCGCTGGTGGCGAACGAGGGCGAGCCCGCCGACGACTTCTCCGTGGACCCCGAGGGCTCGGTCAGCGTCGTCAAGCTCCCCCGCAAGGTCGCCGCGGCCGCGCAGAAGGACGTCAAGACCGCCGACTTCCACGCGTACGAGGCCGGTGGCCGGGCGCTCCCGGAGGGCGTGCGCGTGTTCGGGCCGCAGCCGCACGGCGCCGACCACCCGGTGAGCCGCAACCTCGAGCCAGAGTACATCGCCGTGGACGGCAACACCGCCTACGTGTCGCTGCAGGAGGCGAACTCGATCGCCGTGGTGCAGATCCCGAGCGCGCGGGTCACCGACATCCGTCCCCTCGGCACGAAGGACTTCGGTCTCGCACCGAACGCGCTCGACCCGAGCGACAAGGACAAGCGGTTCTCGCTGCGCACCTACGCGGGCCTGAACGGCATGTACATGCCCGACGGCATCGCCTCGTACACGGCCGGCGGCACCACCTACCTCGTCACCGCGAACGAGGGCGACGCCCGCGAGTGGGGCGACTACGCCGACGTGGCGCGCGTGAAGGATCTCGCGAAGGACGGCCACGGCCCGGTGTGCGCCGACAGCCCGCTGGCCGGCGCGCTCGGCGACACGGAGCTCGGACGCCTCAACGTCTCGATCGAGGACGGGTTCGACGCGGCCGCGGGATGCTACGACGAGCTCTTCGCCTACGGCGGGCGCTCGTTCTCGATCTGGACCACCGGCGGGACCCAGGTGTTCGACTCCGGTTCGCAGTTCGAGCAGATCACCGCCGCGGCGGCGCCGCGATTCGTGAACTCGAACCACACCGAGAAAAACTTCGAGGGCCGCAGCGACGACAAGGGCCCCGAGCCCGAGGGCGTCGCCGTCGGTCAGGTCGACGGGCGCACGTACGCCTTCATCGGCCTCGAGCGCGTCGGCGGCATCATGGTGTTCGACATCACCGACCCGGCGGCATCCCGGTTCGTGACGTACGTCGACAACCGGGACTTCGGCGCCGACCCGACCACCGCTGCGGCGGGCGACCTCGGCCCGGAGGGCATCGCGTTCATCCCCGCCCCGACGTCGCCGACCGGAGCGCCCCTGCTCACCGTCGGCAACGAGGTGTCGGGCACGACGACGGTCTACGAGATCGCGCTCACGCGCTGAGGCCGCCGATGGTCGCGCCGGCCCCGGGCGTTCCCGGGGCCGGTGCGTGTCGCGGCGATCAGTCCGGCCAGACCATGAACGGGCGCAGCTCCAGCTGGCCGTTGCGGGCCATGGGATGCCGCGACGCGATCTCGATCGCCTCCTCGAGGTCGTCGACCTCGAGGATGTCGAACCCGCAGATGACCTCGGCGGTCTCGACGAAAGGGCCGCGCGAGGTCAGCACCTTGCCGCCGCGCACCTTCACGACGGTGGAGTCGGCCTGCGGGGCGAGCACCTCGCCGATGACCCGCTTGCCGCTGGCGTCGAGCGGGTCCACCCACAGGTCGACGTCGGAGTCGTCGACCTCGGCGTCGGGCTCGAGCGAGGTGACGACGAACATCATGTACTTCATTTCGGATCCTTCCGTTGCGGGCGGGCTGATGCCGGCCTCACTCAGGTCGTCGCCCGGCCGGGCAGCGGATCGACAATTCGTCCCGATCCAGATCATCCTCCAGGTGGAGGCCGATGAGACTCTCGGTGGACGCGCCGTCGGCGAGCGCTCCGTAGCGTCGAAGACATGACCAGCAGCACGTCCACGATCCGGGTCTCGCGGCGCCACGAACTCTCCTCGACCGCGGCGCTGCTGCTCACGATCGGCGGCAACATCCTCGTGATCGCGATCGGGGCGCTCGCGGTGGCGGGTGTCGGGATCGCCGCGATCGCGGTGTTCGGCGCCGGCCTCTTCGACGCGCTGTGACCGACCGCCGGAGGATCGGGCGGATCCTCCGGCGGTCGGTTCGCGGGCTGCGCAGAGCTCAGTAGACGAGAACCGGCACCGGGATCATCGCGCGCGAGTCCTGGTGATCGCCGACGCCGGTGAACGTCGTGCGGATCATGTGCACGCCCCGCTCCGACAGCTTCACGCCGACCGTCACCCGGCCCTTGTCCGCCGCGTCGAGCTCCACGGTCGCGACGACCTTCCCGTTGTCGGTGATCGTCACGGTGCCGATCGCGGGTGATCCGTCGTCGGTCGTCACGGTGCCCACGACAGGTACCGCGCTGCCTGCCTTCACGAGCAGCTTCGTGGGCGCCACCACGGTCCGGGTTCCGATCGGCTCACGGTCCACCAGAACCACGGCGGTGCGCGCGGGGACGGTGACCGTTCCGGTGGCGGCATCCCACGTTGTGGTCTTGACGACCGGGTCCGATCCCTTCGCGAGCGCCGGCGTCAGCGCGAAGCCGCGACCCGCGAGCTCGTCCACCGTCTGCGTCGTGGGCTCCGTGCCGGCGTTGAAGACCACCAGCGCGCCGTCGAGGGCGGGGTCGACATCCTTGCCCACGAGGTCGTCGATGAGCATCACGACGACGCCGGGTGCGGCATCCGGCCCGCTGTTCGGGAACGAGACCTTCTCCTCGATGAGCCCGGCGGACCCGAGCCGGAGCAGCCCCACCTCGTCGCGCACCCGCAGCAGGTCGAGAGCGGATGCCTCGGCCGTGGCGATGTCGGAGGCACCCGGCTTGTTGGCGGGGTCGGCCAGCAGCGGCTGCTTGATGGCCCACGTCGAGCCGTTGTCGGCCTCGCGCGGCAGGCCCGACCCGAAGGTCGACTCCTGGCCGGTCCAGTCGATGCGGTTGAACCAGTCGCCGGAGTTGTAGCTGTTGCGGTCGAGCGACTTGGAGCGCAGGAGCTCGGTGCCGGCGTGCCAGAACGACGGGGTCTGCCCGAACGTCGTGGTCGCGAGCTCGAGCGTGTTCATGCGCACGCGGTCGGCCATCGACGTGTCGGCCGGGAGCTTCAGCACCGAGAGGTCGTACAACGTCTCGTTGTCGTGCGCGTCGACGTAGGTGATGATCTCGTCGGGCTGGTCGGCGTATCCGGCCGGCGAACCGCGGTAGTCGAGCTCGTCGCCCGCCTTGACGGTGCCGTCGGACGCCGTCAGCTCGTAGTCGCGGAGGTTGCCCGCGAGGCCGAGCTTGACGAGGTCGGTCTGGTGCGCCAGGTCGGCGAGCGCCTGCTCGGTCGTGCCGTTGATCGGCGCGCCGTTGGGGTCTGTGCCCAGGCCCGTGCCGAAGCCCTGCTGCTGGATCGTCTCGCCGGCGACGGGGCTGCCGCCGTGGACGGCGTCGCGCAGCCGGTCGCTGAACGTGCCGATGCCGGTGCCGCCGAGCTGCCCCTGCGTGGCCTGCTCGAACAGCGCGTTGTCCGCGACCTCGCCGAAGTTCCAGCCCTCGCCGTAGAGGTAGATCTTCGACCCGTCGACGCCGTCGTCCCTGAGCGTCAGCTCGTCCAGCGCCGCCCGGATCGCCAGCATGTTCGCCTTCGAATGGTGGCCCATGAGGTCGAAGCGGAAGCCGTCGACCTTGTACTCGCGGGCCCACAGCACGACCGAGTCGACCATGAGCTTCTGCGCCACCTCGTGCTCGGTGGCCACGTTCTGGCAGCAGGTCGAGGTCTCCACGGCGCCGGCGGCGTTCAGTCGCTGGTAGTAGCCGGGCACGACCTGGTCGAGCACCGACGTGTCGGCCTGGCCCGCCGCGGAGGTGTGGTTGAACACCTGGTCGAGCACGACCTGCAGTCCCATGCCGTGCAGGGCGCCGACCATCGAGCGGAACTCGGCGATACGTGCGCCGCCATCGGGGTCGACCGCGTACGAGCCCTCGGGGACCGAGTAGTGGTACGGGTCGTAGCCCCAGTTGAAGCCGTCGGCGTCGACGACCTTCTCGACGCACGTCTGCTGCCCGGTGCTGTCGGGTGCGAACGAGGCGAGGTCGCAGTCGGGCACCGCCTGCTTCGAGCGGTCCTCCTCGATCGTGGCGATGTCGAAAGTCGGCAGCAGGTGAACCGTGTTGATGCCCGCGTCGGCGAGTTGACGCAGCTGCTTCGTGCCGGCGCTGTCGCGGGTGAACGCGGCGTACGTGCCGCGCTCCGCCTCCGGCACCGACTCGTCGGTGATCGAGAAGTCGCGCACGTGCAGCTCGTAGATCGCACGGTCGACCGGTCGCGCCACCACCGGCGCCTTCGTCTTCTCCCACGCCTTCGGGCGCCATTGCTTGTCGTCGAGGTCGATCGCGACCGAGCGCTCCGAGTTCGTCGTGAGCGCCACCGAGTAAGGGTCGGTGACGTCGTTGGTCTCGATCTTCCCCGTCGTGGGGGCGTAGACGACGACCTCCCACCGGTACTCGTCGCCCTTCAGCGCCTTCGTGCCCGCGACGGCCCAGATCCCGGATGCCGCGTCCCACGTCGCGTCGTGGCGCACCGGGTCGCCGTCGGCACCGGCATCCCAGGTGAGCAGCGTCGCGCGCTGCGCCGTCGGCGCCCACAGCCGGAACGTCGGCTTGTTGGCTTTGAACGCGATCCCGAGGTCGGCGTCGGCGACGGCGTCCGCATAGAGGTCGTCGAGCACGCCCGGGATCTGCACGCCGGTGAAGGCGGCGAGCGCGCCGCCTGGGCCGTGCTGCGCCACCATGAGCTGGCCCTTCAGCAGCGCGGCCGCGGCCTCGCGGTCGACGCCGTCGACGTGAAGGGCGACATAGCCGGCGAGCGACGGGAACCGCTCCTTCTGCGCGGCGGTGAGACCGCCGTCGATGCGCGTGAGGGTGATCGGATCGGTTCCGCCGGTGACCTCGCGGTCGGCCGAGACGGCGAGCGAGGCTGCCGGAGATCCGTACAGCTGCCACGCCGCACCGGCGGCAGGGGCGCCGAGGTCGGCGGGCCAGGCGATGGTCGCGGCGTCGATCCAGTGCGCGCGCAGCTCGCCGGTGCCGGCCAGCGGCGGGTCGCTCGCCTTGACGGTGAGCACGTGGGTGTCGAGGGTGTAGCGGAAGGTCACGACCTTGCCGGTGCTCGCGCTGAACGTGATGTTCGCGCCGCCCGGGGCGCCACCGGCGCCGTAGTTCTCGGCCCAGCTGCGGCCGTGGGCGACCTTCACCTCGTACGAGCCGGTGGGCAGGTCGTCGGTGGTGAACTGGAAGACGCCGTCGCCGTCGCGGTCGAACATCATGGTCGCCAGGCACTCCGGCATCCAGTCGCCCGCGCAGCCGAGCTCGCTCTGGAGGCTGCCCGGCAGCGTGACGACCGGTCCGTCCGCGGTGGTGCGGATGTTCTTGGTGCGCGGATCGAAGAAGAACCCGATCGGTCCGCCCGCGTGGGTCACGGTGATGTTCGAGCCGTTCTGCACGCCGCCGGCGCCGTAGTTCTCGTCCCACTTCTTCTCGGTCGCGATCTTGAACTCGTACGTGCCGGCCGCGAGATCGCCCAGCGCGAGGGTCCAGATGCCGTCGACCTTCGTCATCTGCACGGCGTCGCAGTCGGGCTGCCAGTCGCCGGGGCAGCCCGCCTTCGCGTCGAAGCTGCCGGGGACGCTGACCGCGCCGTACTCCGTCGGCGTCTGCGGTTCGGGCTCCTCCGGCTCCTCGGGGGTCACCTCGACCCCGGTGCTCACCTTGTTCCCCACCGACGCGTAGGTGGAGGACGCGGCGCGATGGCCGGCGGCATCCGTCGTCACCGCGCGGTACTCGATCAGGGTGCCGTCGGCGAGCCCGCGGACGTCGTGGAAGACGCCGGGGTCGGTGTCCTCAGCGGTGCCGAGGGCGTGCCACTGGTCCGACCCGACGACGCGCCACGAGAAGCTCGTCTCCTGCCAGGTCGCGTCGTCGACATCGGCGCCGACCGCCGTCGAGCCGGTGACCCCCGCGCCGGCGGCCGGCGCCTTCACGGTGACGGCGCGCGCCTCGGCCGGCGCGGTCACTGCCTTGTCGGCGCGGTAGACGACGGCCGACAGAGCCGGGACGGTGACGGATGCCGCGGCCGCGGCATCCGTCGAGATCCCGGTCGTGGTCCCGTAGACGGGGGCGAACGACGCACCCGCGGTGAGGGTCGTGAGGCTCACCGTCTTATCGGACGTCGTGTTGTTGAGGGCGACGAGGTACTCGACCTTCTCGTCGCGGTCGACGCGCGAGAACGCGTAGACGCCGGCGCCGTCGTCGGCGTAGCGCTCGATCTGGGCGCCGGTGACCAGGGCGGGGTGGGCCTCGCGCAGCGCGGCGAGGTCGGCGATGCGCGCGTACACCGGCGCGTCCGTGTCGTAGCGGTCGACCGATCCGGCGGTGGTGCCGTCGATGAGCTTCTGGTTCTGGTACGACGGGACCTGCGTCGCGAACAGCGTCTGGCGCGCGTCCTTGTCGCCGCCGGTGCCGACGAAGCCCTGCTCGTCGCCGTAGTAGACGACAGGCTGTCCGCGACCGAGGAACATCAGGTCGTGCGCGAGCAGGTCGCGCCTGGCGGCGTCGCCGGCATCCTTCAGGAAGTACCCGACGCGGCCCATGTCGTGGTTGCCGAGGAACGTCGGCAATGCGGTGGCCGACGAGTCGGGCGTCGTGTAGTGGTCGTCGCCCGCGTAGAGGTTCTGCAGCGCCTTGGCGTTGCCGCCTCCGGCGTAGCCCACCGCCGACGACTGGAACGTGAAGTCGAGCACCGAGCTCATATCGGTGTCGCGCACGTACGGCGAGAGCTTGACCGGGTCGGCGTCGTAGACCTCGCCGAACATGAAGAAGTCGGGCTTCTTCGCGACGGTGCGCGCGTAGTCGAGCACCTCGGTGGTCCAGGTCTGCCAGAACTCGAAGTTCACGTGCTTGGCGGTGTCGATGCGGAAGCCGTCGATCCCGAGGTCGATCCAGTCCCGGTACACGTCGACGAAGCCGTTCACGACGGTCGGGTTCTCGGTCATGAGGTCGTCGAGGCCGTCGAAGTCGCCGTAAGTGACCGACTCCCCCGCCCACGTCGAGTTGCCCCGGTTGTGGTACAGCGTCGGGTCGTTGAGCCACGCCGGCGTCTTCGCGTCGGCGTCCTCCGGGGCGATCACCGGGGCGTGCGGGAACGACGTGGCAGGGTCGAGCGTCGGGAACGCGTCGGTGCCCGCGTACGCCGCCGGGTCGAAGGCCTTGCCGTCCGCGTCCTTGTAGGGGCTCGTAGCCTGGTCGACGTAGCCGTACTGCCCGTCGGCGTACGAGATCACGTCGGCGGTGTGGTTGGCGATGATGTCGAAGTAGACCTTGATCCCCTTGGCGTGCGCCTCGGAGATCAGCGCCTCGAGCTCGGCGTTGGTGCCCAGGTGCGGGTCGATCTGCGTGAAGTCCGTGATCCAGTAGCCGTGATAACCGGCGCTCGCGTTCGCGCCCTCGCCCTGCACGGGCTTGTTCTTGAAGCTCGGGGTCAGCCAGATCGCGGTGGTGCCGAGGCCCTCGATGTAGTCGAGGCTCTCCCGCAGCCCCGCGATGTCGCCGCCGTTGTAGAAGCCCTTGTCGGTCGGGTCGAAGCCGGTGGCGAGCCGGTCGCCGGTGAGCCCGCCCTGGTCGTTGGACGTGTCGCCGTTCGCGAAGCGGTCGGTCATCACGAAGTAGAACTGCTCCTGGCTGCCTGGCTGGCGCACCGGCGCCGCGACGAGGGCGTCGTCGTCGGGCGTGTAGCCGGCCCGCAGGCTCTTCGCCTCGACGCCGACGCGGTGGGTGTTGTCGTCGAACACGAAGCGCAGCGTCGCCGGCCCGCCGATCGTGAGCGGGATGTTGTCATTACCGCCGTTGAGCCCGTACGACTCGTCCCAGCCGTCGTTCACGGCGACCTTGTACTCGTACGAGCCCGCCGGCACATCGAACTCCGCGGCGTAGACACCCGCGGTGCCGGTGGCGACGAGCTCGGTGGCGGTGCACTCGGGCTTCCAGTCGTCGGCGCACCCGAGCTCCGATTGCAGGCTCCCGACCAGCGCGAAGGTGCGCTCGGCAGCGGCGGCGGGAGCGATCGCGACCGCTCCCCCCGTGACGATGAGCGCGGCCGCGGCAAGGCTGGCGGTGAGGATGCGGGCACGTCCTGAGGTCGACTTCGACACGGGAGCTCCTGAGGTGGGGCGGTGGGCACGCCGACGTGCCCGCGGTGCAGTTGTGCGGCCGACGCTAGCAGCGCGATCGCAGATACTGCAAGCGCTTACATCATGAGAGACCTTTCATCGAACGGATGCCGCGGGTCGAGGCATCCGCTCATCCCCCGTTTGCGCAACCGCTTGCAGACAGACCGTGGGCCGCGGAGATCACGAGTTGATACCGGCCGGCCCAGGCGGCCCGCCCGCGGCGCACACTGGGGGGCATGTGGTGGAGATTCCTCAAGGCGCTCAAGGGCGGGCAGCACCGCGTCGCTCCGACGACGTGGGTCGCCGCGACCGCGGCCGTCGTCTACGCCGTCTCGCCGATCGACCTGATCCCCGAGCTCGTCCTCGGACCGCTGGGATTCACCGACGACCTCGGCGTCTGGAGCATCCTCGCCCTGCTCGTCGTGCGAGAGCACCACCGGTGGCAGGCCGGACTCCAGGCCCGGTAGGAGTCGTGGTGTCGACCCCCGACGAGCAGTCGCACGAGCCGCACGTCCCTGCGCCCGGCGAGCACACCATCCCCGAGCTCGAGGAGGACGAGACGATCGCCCCGCGCCCGGAAGAGGAGATCGCCGACCGCCTGCGCGCGGACCCCGACACCGCGGACCACAGCCGCCATCCGGGGTGATGGCGCTCCGCATGCTGACGAGATCGCCGAAGCCGCCGATAGGTTGAGAGCGGGGGCACGCATCCGGCCGACATCGCGCGAGCCGGACGGATCACGTGGCGCCTCCCTCCGAACGGAAGGCACCTCGGATGCGGCACACCACCCGGCTGCGAGCGGCGGGACTTGGGATATCGCTGGCGCTGCTGGGGGGCGTACTTCTCGGCCAGGCGCCGCCTGCGCAGGCCGCGGCCGTCGCGGCGACGGCGCAGTCGAACGCACGGGCGATGCTCGACAGCGGACGCGTCACTTTCGGCTCGTCCTCACCTCAGGCGCAGATCCAGGCGTACGCGAACGGCTCGGAGTACATCAACCCTCGGACGAGTCGCGCCTGCAACATCAACGACGTCCTCCTCGACGCATTGCGGAAGGTCGTCGTCGATCAGGGCTTCTCGATCCGGATCATCTCCCTCAACCGCTGGTGCGAAGGCAGCGAGCCGACGGCGTGGTGGCAGTACCACATCGTCAACGGCGGCGGCCATGCGGTGGATCTGGTCAGAGTGAACGGGGTCGCATCGACCGGTGCCACCGCCCAGGACGCCGACTTCGTGCGCGCGCTCGTCGGGGTGCTGCCGACCCCCGCCGGGGTGGGCCAGCTCAACTGCGGCCAGAGCTTCACGCTGCCCGCCGGGTGGGTACGGTTCGACGATGCCTGCGACCACCTCCACGTCGAGTACCGCGGCGCGGACGTGCCCGTCTCCAGCATCACGGTGACGGCAGCGGCCGTCTACCGGTTCTGGAGCCCCGTGTATCAGGGCCACTTCTACACCGTCGATCCGATCGAGCGGGATCGCGTGCGATCTGCCTGGCCGGATATCTGGTCGTACGAAGGGCAGCGCTACACCGCCTACACGACCCAGGTGCCGGGGACGATACCCCTCTTCCGGTTCTGGAGCGCGCGGTTCCGCGGCCACTTCTACACCGCCGATCCGGCGGAGCGCGACCAGGTGCTCGCCCAATGGCCGGACGCGTGGAGCTATGAAGGCGTGGCGTACTACGTCTATCCGCCGGCGTCAGCGCAACCCGATACGGTCGCCGTCGCACGCTTCTGGAGCCCGAAGGCGCTGCACCACTTCTACACCGCGGATCCGGCAGAACGCGACCATGTGATCTCCGTCTGGCCCGACACATGGTCCTTCGAGGGCGAGAACTTCCGCGTCCTCGCGGCGGGGGTCCGGACCGGCTGAGCGGGTGAGTCAGAGCCGTTCGATGATGGTGGCGTTGGCCATGCCGCCGCCTTCGCACATCGTCTGCAGCCCGTACCGGCCGCCCGTCGCCTCCAGGTACGACACCAGCGTGCCCAGCAGCCGGGTGCCCGACGCGCCGACCGCGTGACCGAGCGCGATGGCGCCGCCCCACGGATTGAGCTTCGCCGGATCGGCGTCGAGGTCGCGCCGCCAGGCGAGGGGTACCGACGCGAACGCCTCGTTCACTTCGTACACGTCGAGGTCGCCCATCGACAGGCCGCTGCGCTCCAGGATCCGCCGCGTCGCGGGGATGGGACCGGTGAGCATCATCATCGGGTCGTCGCCGACCACCGCGAACGAGTGGAAGCGCGCCCGTGGCGTGAGTCCGAGTTCGGCGGCCTTCTCCTCGCTCATGATGAGAGCAGCGGATGCCGCGTCCGTGAGCGGCGACGAGTTGCCCGCGGTGATGCTCCACTGAAGGTCGGGGAACCGCGCCGCGAGCGCGTCGGTGCGGAAGGCGGGGCCGAGGCCGGCGAGCGATTCCACGGTGGTGCCCGCCCGGACGGTCTCATCGAACGCGACAGCTTCCTCCCCCGCGAGTACCGGCACGACCTGCGCGTCGAAGGCGCCGCGGTTCCAGGCATCCGTCGCCCGTCGGTGCGACTCGGCCGAGAACGCGTCGAGCTCGTCGCGGCCGAACCCCCAGCGCTGTGCGATCAGTTCCGCCGACACGCCCTGGTTCACCAGGCCATCGGGGTAGCGGTGCGCGACCCCCTGCGAGACCGTGCCGCCGTGCGCCGAAGACCCCAGCGGGACGCGGCTCATCGACTCGACGCCCGCCGCGATGACGATGTCGTACGCACCGGCGATCACGCCCTGCGCCGCGAAGTGCGCGGCCTGCTGGCTCGAACCGCACTGCCGGTCGATCGTCACGGCCGGGACCGTCTCGTCGAAGCCGGCGGCGAGCACCGTCTGCCGCGCGATGTTGAGGGACTGATCGCCGATCTGGCTCACGCAGCCCATCAGGACGTCGTCGATCTGCCGCGACTCCAGCCCGTTGCGCTCGAGCAGCGCCGTGAGCACCCCGGCGGCGAGGTCGACCGGGTGCACCCCGCTCAGCGCTCCCCCGGGCTTGCCGCGACCGGAAGGGGTGCGGACCACGTCGACGATGACAGCGTGCGGCATGAGAACCTCCTGCTCAGAAGCCTAGGACGGCGCAGCGCGGCTGAGGGCCGCGCTCACCGGGCGGACGAACCGCTCAGGCGCGGGCGTCGGGGGTCGCGTAGGTGCTGCGCTGCTCGATGACGGCGAGCGTGCACCGCGAGATGCACACCAGCTTTCCGGCCTCGTCGACGATGCGGATCTCCCACACGTGCGCGCGACGGCCGACGTTGGCGGGCGTGACCGTCGCGGTCACCCATCCCGACGAGATCGGCCGGATGTGGTTGGCGTTGATCTCCTGCCCGACGACGTGGAACCGCTCGCGGTCCACCGCGAGGTACCCCGCCCACGACGCGAGCGTCTCGGCGAGCGCCACCGACGCCCCGCCGTGCAGGACGCCGGCCGGCTGCACCGTGCGGTGGTCCACCGGCATCCGTCCCACCAGCGCATCGTCGCGGATCTCGACGATCTGGATGCCCAGGTGCTCGATCAGGGTCCCGGTGGCCATCGCCGTCAGATCGACGCCGGCGACGTCGCCGAACCACAGGCTCACGACCTCACCCTGCGGCTTCCTCTTCGCGCTCGACGGCGGCCAGGGTCGCGGCATCCGGGACATAGCCCTCGATGTGACGCTCGTCCGGGCCGTTGTACTCCGACAGCGGGCGGATGAGTGCGTTCGAGGCGAGCTGCTCCATGATGTGGGCGGTCCAGCCGGTGACCCGCGCCGCGACGAACAGCGGCGTGAAGGTGAGCGTGTCGAAGCCGATGAGGTTGTACGCCGGGCCCGACGGGTAGTCGAGGTTCGGGTAGATGCCCTTTCGGCTCACGAACTCGCTCTCGAGCGTGTCGTACAGCGCCGCGACATCCGGCCGGTCGTAGTGCTCGACGAGGGTGTCCAGCGCCGCCTTCATCGTCGGCACCCGCGAGTCACCGCGCTTGTAGACGCGGTGGCCGAAGCCCATGATCTTGCGCTTCTCGGCGAGGGCGGTGTCCAGCCACGGACCGACGTTCTCGGCGGTGCCGATCTCGTCGAAGATGTGCAGGACGGCCTCGTTGGCACCGCCGTGCAGCGGGCCCTTGAGCGCGCCGATGGCGCCGACGACCGCCGAGTACAGGTCGCTCAGCGTCGAGGTGATGACGCGGGCGGTGAACGTCGAGGCGTTGAACGAGTGCTCGGCGTACAGGATCATCGACCGGTTGAACGCGTCGACGACGACCTCGTCGGCCTCCTCGCCGAAGGTCATCCAGAGGAAGTTGGCGGCGTAGTCCAGGTCGTCGCGGGGCGCGACCGGCTGCTGGCCGCGCCGGCGACGCTGACCGTAGGCGACGATCGCGGGAAGCACGGCGAACAGGCGGACGCTGCGCGCCAGGTTCTCCTCCTCGCTTCCGCTCGCGTCGAGCACCGAGCCGCTGCCTGCGAGGTCGCGGGCGCCGATGAGGCTCACCGCGGTGCGCACCTCGTCCATGGGGTGCGCGTCGATCGGCACGAGGTCGATCGCGGCGCGCACGTCTGCGGGCAGGTGCCGGTAGGCGCGCTCCGTCGCGCGCAGCTGCGCCAACTGCACCTCGGTCGGCAGGTCGCCGTGCCACAGCAGGTAGGCGACGGCCTCGAACGACTGGGTCGCCGCGAGCTCCTGCACCGGGTAGCCCCGGTACAGCAGCGAGTTCGTCTCGGGGTTGACCTTCGAGACCGCCGTGTAGTCCACGACGACGCCGGCGAGGCCCTTCTTGATGTCGGGTTCGGTCATGTCAGTCCCTCGTGATCTGGAAGTTGAAGACGTCCTGGTCGAAGTGGTTGTACTGCTCGTAGTCGACGAGGTCGTACAGGTCGGCGCGATGCTGCATCTCGCCGAGCTTGGAGGTGAGGTGCCCTTCGTCTGAGAGCGTATCGAGTGCACGGGATGCCGCACCCATCGCGATGCGCAGCAGCGAGACCGGCCAGATGACGATGTTGACCCCGACATCACGCAGCTGGTCGACCGGGAACAGGTCGGACTTGCCGAACTCGGTCATGTTGGCGAGGATCGGCACGTCCACGGCGGCGCGGATCGCGGCGAACTCCTCGAGCGTGCGCATCGCCTCCGGGAAGATCGCGTCGGCCCCCGCGTCGACGAGCGCCTTCGCGCGATCGACGGCGGCATCCATCCCCTCCACGGCACGGATGTCGGTGCGCGCCATGATGAGGAAGTTCGGGTCGCGGCGGGCATCGGCCGCGGCACGGATGCGCTTGATCGCCGTACCCTCGTCGACCACGGCCTTGCCGTCGAGATGGCCGCAGCGCTTCGGGTTGATCTGGTCCTCGATGTGCGTGCCTGCCAGGCCTGCGTCCTCGAGGGTCTGGATCGTGCGGGCGACGTTCATGGGCTCGCCGAACCCGGTGTCGGCGTCGATGATCGCGGGCAGATCGGTCATGCGCGCGATCTGCTGGCCGCGCGCGGCGACCTCGGTGAGCGTCGTCAGGCCGATGTCGGGCAGGCCCAGGTCGGCGCTGAGGACGGCGCCCGAGATGTAGACGCCCTCGAACCCCTTGCGCTCGATGAGGCGGGCGGAGAGCGGATTGAACGCGCCGGGGAACCGCAGCAGCTCGCCGGTGGCGAGCCGCTCGCGGAAGAGCCGCCGCTTCTCGTGCGCGGGCACGGCGGAGTACAGCATCAGAACAGGCCCTTCGGGGCGGGAGCCCCGGCCAGCACGCCGGGCTTGGCGACGATCGTGAGCTGCTGCACCTCGTCGGCGGTGAGCTCGGGAAGGCGCTGCGCGAGGTCGAGGAAGCGCTCGATCTCCTCCGGCGTGAGCACCGGCTCGGCCAGCAGGCGGAACTTGCGCACGTAGTCCTCGCGGACGAACGGCCGGGCGCCGAGCGGGTGGGCGTCGGCCACGGCGATCTCGTCCTCGATGGTCTCGCCGTCGGTGAGGCGGATCTCGACGCGGCCGCCGAACGCCTTCTCGCTCGGGTCCTCCGAGTGGTAGCGGCGCGTCCACTCCTCGTCCTCGGCCGTGGTGATCTTCTGCCACAGCTCGACGGTGTCGGCGCGGCCGGCGCGCTCGGGGGTGTACGAGTCGACGTGGTGCCAGCCGCCGTCCTGCAGCGCGACCGCGAAGATGTACGGGATCGAGTGGTCGAGCGTCTCGCGGGATGCCGTCGGGTCGTACTTCTGCGGGTCGTTCGCACCCGAGCCGATCACGTAGTGCGTGTGGTGCGAGGTGTGCAGCACGATCGCCTCGACGTTCGCCGGGTCGAGCAGCTCGGGGTGCTCGCCGTGGAGCTTGCGTGCCAGGTCGATCCAGGCCTGCGCCTGGTACTCGGCCGAGTGCTCCTTCGTGTAGGAGTCGAGGATGCCGCGCTTGGACTCGCCGGCGGCGGGCAGCGGCACGTCGTAGGAGGCATCCGGTCCGTCCAGCAGCCACGCGATGACGCCGTCCTCGCCTTCGTAGATGGGGCTCGGCGAGGTCTCGCCGCGCATCGCACGGTCGACGGCCTCGACCGCCATCTTGCCCGCGAACGCGGGGGCGTGGGCCTTCCACGTCGAGATCTCGCCCTTGCGCGACTGGCGCGTGGCGGTCGTGGTGTGCAAGGCCTGGCCGACGGCCTGGTAGATGGTCTCGACGTCGAGGCCGAGGAGGGTTCCGATGCCCGCGGCGGCCGACGGGCCGAGGTGGGCGACGTGGTCGATCTTGTGCTTGTGCAGGCTGATCGCGCGCACGAGGTCGATCTGGATCTCGTAGCCGGTCGCGAGGCCGCGCACGAGTGCGGCGCCGTCGGCGCCCACGTGCTGCGCGACGGCGACGATCGGCGGGATGTTGTCGCCCGGGTGGGAGTACTCCGCCGCCAGGAACGTGTCGTGGTAGTCCAGCTCGCGCACGGCGACGCCGTTCGCCCAGGCGGCCCACTCGGGGCTGGTCTTGCGGTCGAGGGCGCAGCCGAACACGGTCGCGCCCGAGCCGCCGACCGACACCGCGTGGTCGAGCGCCTGCTGGCGGGCGGCGCTCACGGGAGCGCGGGTGAGGGATGCCGCGGCCACGGCCGCGTTGTCGATGACGCGGTTGACGATCATGTCGACGACGTCCTGGTCGACCTCGACGGGGTCGGCGGCGACCTCGGCGATGTGCCAGGCCAGCTGCCCCTCGCGGGCGAGGTTCTCGTCGCTGCGGTGCACACGGAGGTGGTGGATGACGGTCATTGCCGGCCTTTCAGTGTCGCGATGCCTCGAGGGACTCGAGGATGTTCGTGAGGGCGTTGTGCAGGTGCACGTGCGTGGCGTGCGCGGCGAGGTCCGCGTCGCGTGCGGCGATCGCCGAGGCGATCAGGCGGTGCTCGGCGACGGATGCCGCGAGCCGGTCGGGGTTGTCGCGGGCGAGCCGGCGCACACGCACCAGGTGGGTGCGCACGGTGCGCAGCGCCGCGGTGAGGTAGTCGTTGACGACGGCGCCGTCCAGCGCGAGGTCGAAGCGTGCGATCAGGCCGTAGTAGGCGTCGCGGCCGTCTCCTGCCGCGTCGTCGACGAGGTCGACATGCGCGAAGTCGCGGGCCAGGTCGGCGAAGGCGGCGGCATCCCCCCGCTCCGCTGCCAGGCGGGCGGCCGATTCCTCGAGCGCCCGGCGCACCTCGAAGATCTCGCGGATGTCGTCGGCGTCGATCGCGGTGACCACGGTGACGCGGGGCGACTGCTGGGCGACCAGCCCGTCGGCGGCGAGGCGTCCCAGGGCTTCGCGCAGCGGCGTGCGGCTCACCCCGAGACGGGCGGCCTGCTCCACCTCGCCGAGGACCGCGCCAGGACGAAGGATGCCGGACTGGATCTCGTCGAGAAGCGTCGCATAGGCCCGGTCGCTCGCGCGCATCCGCACCCCCTCCTCGTCCCGCATACCTCGGTCAGTGTATACATAAAGCCACCTGCGGCGCCACCTAGGCGCAACCAGGCCCTCTTTGGTATACATGGCGCGATGACGTGGATGTGTATGCCGAGGGACGGATGCACCCCTGGCTAGCATTCACCCATGACGGCACCGGAGCCTCACCCCTTCGAAGCACCACCCGCGTCACGTCCCCCGCGCGCGACGGGCCGCCAGGCTGCCGTCACCGCGATCGTGGGCGCCGCAGCCTTCGTCGTCGGTACGGTGGTCGCCGGGCTGGTCACGTACCAGGGCGAGGCGCTTGTCAACATCGCCGCCGGGGTCTTCTCGCTCCCGCTCCTCGTCTGGCTCGCACTCGTCGGGGTGCTCGCGCTCGCGCTCCCGCGTGCGCGCTCCGGCACATTCGCGGCGTGGGCGGTGGTGGCAGCCCCCGTGGCGACGCTCATCGCCAACGCGCCCTCGGCCGCCTATGGCGGTCCGCTGCTCCTCGTCCTGGCATGGCAGGCTGCGGGGCTGGCGGGTGCCGCCCTGGTGGGCGCGATCGCAGGAGTGATCGACCGGAACCGCGTCGCTCAGGATGCCGGCCCTCGCGTCGCCAGGGACGACACCACCGGCGACGCGCACGAGACCGCTGCCGACGACGCCGCGGTCGAGCGCCCCGCCGCACCCGGCCGCCGCCGGATGCTCACCGGCGCGACCCTCGCGCTCCTCGTGGTCGGATCCGCCCTCGCCTTCGCCCTGCCCACGCAGTGGCTCGACGTGTACTTCGCCATCTGGGACGCGCCCCCGCCGCCCACGCCGGAGGACGGCATCCGCTATCTGTGGACTGGGGGGCTCGCGCTCGCCTTCCTGCTCGCCGCGCTCGTGGTCGCCGTGGTGCGCCGCGGCCGAGGGCTCATCGTCCTGACCGCGGTGGCCCTGGGGTGCGCCGTGATCGGCGCCCTGCTGTTCCAGGTGCCGCAGGGCCGGTTCGTCCCGAGACCCGCTCCCGTCGAGGACGTGCGCGACCACCCGGTGTGCTTCGGGACCACCGGCGACTGCCCCGGCGGCTGAACCCAGCAACGGGTCTCGCGGCGCCGCCGTGAGGAAAGCGTGAGGAATATTCAGAAGATTGTGAATTCGGCGTAGCGTCTGCGCCATGTCCACAGTCATCCTCACCAGCGGCCTCACCAAGCACTACGGCCGCGTGCACGCCCTCGACGGGCTCGACGTCACGGTCGAGGAGGGTCAGGTGCACGGCTTCCTCGGACCGAACGGCGCCGGCAAGTCCACCACGATCCGCGTGCTGCTCGGACTCGCACGCAAGACCGGGGGTGAGGCATCCGTCTTCGGTCTGCACCCGTGGCGCGACGCCGTGAAGATCCACCGGCGGGTCGCCTACATCCCCGGCGACGTGAGCGTGTGGCCGAACCTCTCCGGCGGCGAGTCGATCGACCTGCTCGCGCGCCTGCGCGGCGCCTCACGCCACGACAAGGCCTATCTCGGCGAGAAGGCGCGCCTCATGGAGGCGTTCCAGTTCGACCCGCGCAAGAAGGGTCGCGCGTACTCCAAGGGCAACCGCCAGAAGGTGGCGCTGATCGCGGCGTTCGCCGTGCCGGCCGACCTGTACATCCTCGACGAGCCGACGAGCGGCCTCGACCCGCTCATGGACGTGATGTTCCGGCGCGAGGTCGCGCGCGTCCACGCCGCGGGCGCGACCGTGCTGCTGTCGAGCCACATCCTGTCGGAGGTCGAGCAGCTGTGCGATCGGGTCTCGATCATCCGCGCCGGGCGGATCGTCGAGAGCGGGACCCTCGCCGACATGCGCCACCTCACCCGCACCGAGGTCTCGTACGAGGGGACGGATGCCGCACCCGTCGCCGCGCTGGCCGCAGCGCACGACGCGCTCGTCGAGGACGGCCGCGTGCGCTTCACAGTCGACAGCGACCAGGTCACCGGCGTGCTTCCCGAGCTCTCGCGCCTCGGGGTCGCCGGGCTGCGCGTGGCCCCGCCCTCGCTCGAGGAGCTCTTCCTGCGCCACTACGGCGACGACCTCGCCGCGCTGGAGGGGAACGGACGATGAGCCGTCTCACGACGCTGCTCGCGCAGCGGCTCCGGCGCGACTGGCTGCAGCTGACGCTGTGGATCGTCGGCACGATGGCACTGGCGCTCGCGGGACTGTCCGGCGCCGCGAGCACCTACGGCAGCGAGACGGAGCGCACGGCGCTGCTGGCCACCGTCATGGCCAACCCGGTGATCCTCCTGTTCCGCGGGCTCCCGTCAGGCCCGGATGAGCAGGCCTTCATCGTCTTCCTCCTCATGCCGTTCCTCGTCATGATGGCCGCCTTCATGAGCTCGTTCCTCGCCGTGCGGCACACGCGCGGCGATGAGGAGGCGGGGCGTCTCGAACTGGTCGCGGCGACGACGGCGGCAAGGACCATGCCGACGGTCGCGACGATCGTCCACGGCGTGCTCGCGAACCTCGTCCTCGGCATCCTCGTCTCCGCCGCCTTCCTCACCGGCGGCGCGCCCGCCGAAGGGTCCTGGCTCGCCGGATTCACCGCCGCGTGCGGCGGACTGACGTACTTGGGCGTCGCGCTGTTGTCGGCGCAGCTCATGCGCACGTCGCGCGGCGCGAACTCCCTCGCCGTGTGGGTGCTCGTGGTGACCTTCTTCATCGCCGGCATCGGCAACGCCCTCGGCACCCCGAGCGACGACCTCACCCACATGGAGAGCTCTTGGCTGACCTGGCTCTCGCCGTTCGGATGGGCCGAGAACACCCGCGCGTTCGACGAGAACCTGTGGTGGCCGGCGCTGCTGTGCCTGGCTTTGTTCGTCGTGCTCGCGGGGGCGGCGCTGGCGCTGCAGGCCGTGCGCGACCTCGGCGCAGGCATCGTCCCGGAGCGCCGCGGCCGCACCGACGCGCGTCCGGCGCTGTCGTCGCCGACGGCGCTGGTCACGCGGCTGGCGAGCGGCTCGACGATCGGCTGGATGGCCGGTGCGTTCTTCGCCGGCGCGCTCTCGACGTCGCTGGGGGCGGTCGTGAACGAGATGGGCTCGGACAACCCCGCCGTCGCCGACATGCTGAAATCGCTGTCGGCCGAAGCCGACCTCGAGCAGGCGGTCGTCGTCGTGTTCTTCACGATGGTGGGGCTGCTGGCGGCGTGCGCCGGCGTGCAGACGGTCGCCCGCGCCCGGCAGGAGGAGGCGCACGGCACCGCGGAACCGGTGCTCGCCACCCCCGTGCAGCGCGTGCGGTGGCTCGCCGACTTCGTCGTCATCGGATTCGTCGCCATCGTGCTGACGTGCGCCGCCGCATTCGTCGGGGCGTGGGCCGGTGCCGCGGGCCTGGACAACGGCACCGACCTGACCACCGACGCGTTCGTCGCCGCCTGGGGGCAGGTGGTCGCGGCATCCGTGTTCCTGGTGCTGACGGCGCTCGTCTTCACGATCGCGCCGCGGTGGACGATCCCGCTCGGCTGGACGCTCGTGACCGCCGCGATCGTGTTCGGGCTCTTCGGGCCGCTGCTGGGCCTCCCGGAGTGGGTGACGAACCTGTCGCCGTTCTCGGTCGCCCCGGTACCGAGCGGGGGCGAGGTGGACCTGCGCGGGATGTGGTGGCTGGTGCTGGTCGTGGGCGTCGGGGCCGCGGCATCCCTTACGCTCATGCGACGGCGTGAACTGGCATCCGCCGGGTAGGGGGATGACATGACGGTGGAGCACGCGGGCGTCGAACCCGCCGAGCAGGCAGCGGCGATGCTGACGGCGGCCGGGATGGCGCGGATGCCGGCGCGCGTGCTGATGGCCCTCGTCGGGTCCCCCGACGAGGGCTACACCGCCGCCGACCTCGCCGAGCGGCTCGGCGTCTCGGCTGCGGCGGTGTCGGGCGCGGTGCGCTATCTGACCTCGATGCGCCTCATCCATCGGCTCTCGCGCCCCGGCGACCGGCGCGACCGGTACGACCTCACCGGCGATGCGTGGCTCGGCATGATCACCGCGAACGCTCCCCTCTACTCGAGCCTCGCGGGCTTCATGGACCGCATCGCCGACGAGAACGCGGAGGCTCCGGCATCCGTGCAGCGGGCGCGGGACATCGCCGATTTCATGAGGTATCTCGCCACGCGGATGCCGCAGCTCGTGGACGAGTGGCGGGCCGAACGCGAGGCGGCCGCGGCCGAGGAGGAGGCCGAGGCCGGGTAGCCTTGCCCGGGTGACCGACGCACCCCGCTACATCGTTGCCACCGACGGCGCCTGCAAGGGCAACCCCGGACCGACGGGCTGGGCGTGGGTCGGCGAGGACGGCCACTGGGCCGCCGGCGCGATCCCGGTGGGGACGAACAACATCGGCGAGCTCACCGGCCTGCTCAAGGCGATCGAGGACCACGCGGACGTCGCGAACCTCGTCGTGCAGGCCGACTCCAAGTACGCCATCGACACGTACACGAAGTGGATGGACGGCCACCGCCGGCGCGGCTGGAAGACCTCGACCGGGGCGCCCACCAAGAACGTCGACATCCTCGAGCAGCTCATCGTGGCGCGCGACGCGCGGCGCGCTGCCGGCATGCCCGACGTCGTGCTCGAGCACGTGCGCGGCCACTCCGGCCACGTGCTCAACGCGTGGGCCGACGAGCGCGCGGTGCGCGCCTCCGAGCACGCCGCGAAAGGGATCGCCAGCGCGTGGTCGTCGCTGGGTGCGCAGGATCGCATCGACGTCTCGGAGCGCCCGAAGAACGGTCGCTGACCGCTAGAGCCGCGCGCGGTACTCGCGCCAGGCCTCGCCGAGGCGTCGCACCCCCTCCTGCAGCACCGGCTCTGCGGCGGTGTACGGCAGGCGGATGTGGTCGTCGTAGGTGACGGATGCCGTGAACTCGGTGCCGCCGGCCACGGAGACGCCGTGCATCGAGGCGACGCGCGCGAACGCCGTCGCCGAGCCCACCGGCAGGCGCGCCCACATCGTGAGGCCGCCGCGCGGCGGGATCGCGTGCCAGTCGGGCAGGTGCTCGCGCATCGCGGCGTGCAGCTGCTGCGCGGCGGCGGCGTGCGTCTCCCCCGTCGCCACCCGCAGGGCCCGGGCCTGGTCGACGAGATCGAGCGCGAGCAGCTGCGCGGGGACGCTCGTGGACTGGTCGATCAGCTGGCGCACGGCGCGCAGACGCCGCACCAGGACCGGGTCGGCCCGCAGCCAGCCGATGCGCAGGCCCGACCACGACCATTTCGACAGCGAGTCCGCGACGATGACCGGGGCATCCGGGCGCAGCGCCGCGAGCGTCGGCGGCACGACGCCGTCGAACGAGATGTGCGCCTGCACGCGGTCCTCGAGCACCGGCACGCCGTACTCGGCCGAGAGGTCGGCCACGCGCTGCCGCGCCGCCGCCGGCAGCCGGGTGCCGGTCGGGTTGTGGTGGTGCGGATTCACGGCCACCAGCACCGGACGCAGGGCGACGATCGCCGCCTCGAGCTCGTCGACGTCGATGCCGTCGGCGCCCATCGTCACGCCGTGCACGCGCCCGCCCTTGCGCCGCACGGAGTCGGCGAGCCCTGGCCACGTCACCGACTCGGTGAGCACGACGTCACCGGGTGAGACGAGCTCGTCCACCACGAGGCTGATGGCCTGCTGCGCGCCGTGGGTCACGAGGATCTGGGCCGAAGTTGCCGGCGTGCCCTCCTCCTCGAACAGCGCTGCCAGGCGCGTGCGCAGGATCGGCAGGCCGGCGGGATCGGTCTCGGCCAGGGTCACCGGATCGAGCACCGGCCGGTGGGCGTGCACGATCTCGACCGCGAGCGCCGGCATCGCCGGCACGGCGCGCAGCAGGTCGATGCCGGAGGGCAGCGCCGAGAAGAGTCCCTCTCCGCGGGCAGTGCGCTCACGCACCGGAGGCGCCACGCCCAGATGCCCGGCCACGCGGGTCCCGCTCCCCTGCCGGCGTTCGACCAGTCCGTCCTCGCTCAGCAGCGTGTAGGCGGCGACCACGGTTCCACGCGACACCGAGATCGCACCCGCGAGCGCCCTCTCGGCAGGAAGCCGATCGCCCGGGCGGAGCTCGCCGCCCTCGATGAGCGCCGCGATGGCCTGGGCGAGGCGCACCGTGAGCGTTCCGTCGCCGTGGGCCCACCGCCCCAGGCGCGCGGCCAGCCGGGAGGCCTCCACCGTCCCGCCGAGTGCCACCCGATGGTCCACCAGCCGCTCATTGGCACTGTCAAGCGTCGTCATACCCCCGCATTCTGGTCCAATGTTCCGCACACACGCCAGCTCAGCCGTCCACAGCAGGCCAGTTCTCACCGATTGGACCACTCAGGAGCTTCTGTCGTGGATCGCGGCCGACGACACCCGCAGCCGCGACGAGACGCTCCTGCCGCTGCTCACCGCGGTCGACGCGGCGCTCCCGGGGTCGCAGGCCACGGCGCTCACGCCGAGCTCCCCTGTCCCGCTCGTTCGCGCGATCGCACGCCGATTGCGCGCCGACCCCGCGCTGCGCGACGTGCGCGTGCGCGACCTCCCGGGCGTCGGCATCCGTTCCGCGTGACGAGCGGATGCCGCCGCGGCGGCGGAGCGGGACTCAGGCGTCTCCGCCCATGGCCCCTTCGTACAGGCCGATCGCGTTGCCGTCCGGGTCGCGGATGACCGCCCACCAGCTCGTCGGGGTGATCTCGCTCTTCTCCATCAGCACGGCGCCGCCGGCCTGCATGGCCTTGGCCACGGTGTCGTCGATGGAGTCCACCTCGACGTAGGAGCGCGGCTGGGTGAATCCGTCGTCGCGCGGGGCGAGACCGCCGCCGGAGATCTGGTTCGGCGCCTGCCACATGGGGTAGCCCTCGAAGCCGGGCACCTCCGCGATCTGCCAGCCGAACAGCCCGGAGTAGAACGCGCTCGCCTTCGCGAAGTCGCTGACCGGGATGTCGATGTGGGTGATGTCGCCGTGAGCCATGGTGGGGTCCTCTCGTACGTTCCGACGCGGTCAGTCTCCGCCGCCGCGGCCGCACTCACAAGGTCCTCGCTCAGCCGGTGGACGCCTCGGCCACGTGCTTCTCGAGCGCGTCGATCACGGGACGCTGCCCCTTCACCAGACGTTCGCGTGCGGCATCCGTCGACGTCCACTCGACCCGGTCGACCTCGGGGAATCGGGCCGTCCGCCCGGATCGGGGAGGCCATTCGAGCTCGAACTCCCCGAACGCCAGGTCGTCGAGGGAGAAGCCGGTGCCGTCGACGACGAACACCGTCACGCGCTTGCCCGATGAGTACGCGAATGTGCCGAGCTCGGCGTACGGCGGCTCGGGCGGGTCGACGCCGAGCTCCTCGCGGAACTCCCGGCGCGCGGCATCCAGCGCGCCTTCCTCCCCCTCGACGAACTCGCCCTTGGGGACCGACCACGCGCCGGCATCCTTGCCCGCCCAGTACGGGCCGCCCATGTGCGCGATGAGCACGTGGAGCTGCGGCTCGAGCCGGTAGAGCAGGATGCCGGCGCTGGTCGTGTGCGGCATGTCGGCGTTACGCGAGGCGCGTCTTCGGCGACACCGTGTAGGTGTCTTCGGGATCGCGGTAGACGACGTCGCCGAGCGCGGCATCGATCGCGGCGAGCGTATCGGCGTCGAGGACGACCCCCGAGGCCTTGACGGTCTCGGCGAGCTGCTCGGGACGGGATGCCCCCACCAGCGCCGACGCCACGTTCTGGTTCTGCAGCACCCACGCGATCGCGAGCTGCGGCATCGACAGCCCGGCCTGCTCGGCGACCGGCTTCAGGCGCTGCACGGCCTCGAGCACGTCGTCGCGCAGGAAGTCCTTGATGAAGCGCGCGCCGCTCTTCTCGTCGGTCGCGCGCGAGCCCTCGGGCACCGGCTGACCCGGCAGGTACTTGCCCGACAGCACGCCCTGTGCCATCGGCGACCACACGATCTGCGAGATGCCGAGCTCCTCGGACGCCGGGACGACCTTGCCCTCGATGACGCGCCACAGCGCCGAGTACTGCGGCTGGTTCGAGATGAGTTGGATGCCGTAGCTCTTGGCGAGCGCGTGGCCCTCGCGCAGCTGCTCGGCGGTCCACTCCGAGACGCCGATGTAGAGGGCCTTGCCCTGACGGACGACGTCGGCGAACGCCTGGAACGTCTCTTCCAGGGGCGTCTCGTAGTCGAAGCGGTGCGCCTGGTAGAGGTCGACGTAGTCGGTGCCGAGGCGCCGGAGCGATCCGTTGATGGACTCGAAGATGTGCTTGCGGCTGAGACCGGTGTCGTTCGGCCCCTGCGGACCGGTCGGGAAGTAGACCTTGGTGAAGATCTCGAGCGACTCGCGACGCTGACTGGCGAGCGCCTTGCCGAGGACGACCTCGGCGGCGGTGTTGGCGTACACGTCCGCGGTGTCGAACGTCGTGATGCCGACGTCGAGCGCCGCGTGGACCGTCGCGATGGCGGCCGAGTCATCGACCTGCGAGCCGTGCGTGACCCAGTTGCCGTACGTGATCTCGCTGACCTTGAGACCGCTGTTGCCGAGGTACCGGTAGTTGGCCATAGGACGACGCTACCGGCCCGCGCGGACGCCTCGGCGATCCGGCCGGCGTCCCGTCACACGATGACGGATTCGGTCTCGACGACCGGGGCGCAACCCGCGCTCGGCCGCATGCTTCTCGTCGAACACCGAAGGCACTTCGCGACGGGAAGAGAGGAGGGCGAGGGCCGCTGATCCGGCGTCCCCGTTCACGCCAGCAGCCCGGGGCGGGCGCCCCGGGCTGCTGTGGATGCGATCGGACGGTGCGTCCGTCGGCGCGGATCAGACCACCGAGGCGGTCTCGTCCTCGATGGCGTCGTCCGCCGACTCGGCGGCTTCCGCAGCGTCGGCCGTCTCGGCGAGCGCGCGTGCCTCTTCGTCCAGATCGGTCGCCGCCTGCTCGAACTGCGAGTTGTAGAGGCGGAAGTACGCACCCTGCGCCGCGATGAGCTCGTCGTGCGTGCCCTTCTCGACGATGCCGCCGTTCTCCATCACGAGGATCAGGTCGGCATCGCGGATCGTCGACAGGCGGTGCGCGATCACGAAGGACGTGCGTCCTTCGCGCAGCGCGGCCATCGCGTGCTGCAGCAGCAGCTCGGTGCGGGTGTCGACGGAGCTCGTCGCCTCGTCGAGGATCAGCACCGATGGCTGCGCCACGAACGCGCGGGCGATCGTGATGAGCTGCTTCTCGCCCGCCGAGATGTTCGACGCGTCCTCGTCGAGGAGTGTGTCGTACCCGTCGGGCAGCGAGTGCACGAACCGGTCGACGTACGTCGCCCGCGCGGCGGCGAGGATCTCGTCGTCGGTGGCGTCGGCCCGGCCGTAGCGGATGTTCTCCCGGATGGTTCCGGCGAACAGCCACGGGTCCTGCAGCACCATGCCCGTCTCGGCGCGGATGTCGCGGCGGGTGAGCTCGGCGATGTTCTGCCCGTTGAGGAGGATGCGGCCGCCGTCGAGCTCGTAGAAGCGCATCAGCAGGTTGACGAGCGTCGTCTTGCCGGCCCCCGTCGGACCCACGATCGCGACGGTCTGACCGGGCTCGACCCGGAACGACAGGTCGTGGATGAGCGGCCGCTCGGCCGAGTACGAGAACGCGACGTCCTGGAACTCGATCGTGCCGTCGCCCTCGACCGGCGCCGGGGCGTCCTGGGCGTCGGGCTCCTGCTCGTCTTCGTCGAGCAGCTCGAACACGCGCTCGGCCGACGCCGTGCCGGACTGGACGACCGCGGCCATGCCGCCGAGCTCGGCCAGCGGCTGCGTGAACTGCTGCGAGTACTGGATGAACGCCTGCACGTCGCCGAGTCGCAGCTGGCCTCCGGCGACCATGAGCGCGCCGAAGACCGCGATGCCCACGTAGGTCAGGTTCCCGATGAACATCATCGCCGGCATCATGATGTTCGAGAGGAACTGCGCCTTGAACGAGGCCTGGTAGAGCTCCTCGTTCTCGTCGCGGAACGCCTCGCGCGACGCCTGCTCGCGACCGTAGACCTTGACCAGGGCGTGACCCGAGAAGGACTCCTCGACACGGGCGTTGAGGCGGCCGACCTTGCGCCACTGGATGCCGAACGCCTTCTGCGAGCGCGGGCCGATGACGCCGAACAGCACGCCCATGAGCGGGAAGCTGATCAGCACCACCAGGGTCAGCTGCCACGAGATGGTCAGCATCATGATGAGCACGCCGATCACGGTGAGCACGCTCGTCAGCGCCTGCGACAGCGACTGCTGCATCATCTGCGTGATGTTGTCGATGTCGTTCGTGACGCGCGAGATCAGCTCGCCGCGCTGGACGCGGTCGAAGTAGCGCAGCGGCAGGCGGTTGATCTTCGCCTCGACCTCTTCGCGCAGGCGCCACATGACGCGCACCATGATCACGTTGATGACGTAGCCCTGCAGCCACATCAGCAGCGACGACGCGAAGTACAGCGCGAGCACGATCAGCAGCACACGGCTGAGGGCCATGAAGTCGACGCCGGCTCCGGGCACGAAGTGCTCCATCGCCGAGACCATGTTGGCGAGGTCCTGCTGGCCCTGCGCCTCGAGGCCTGCGACGACCTGCTCCTTCGTGGCGCCCGCAGGCGCCATCCCCGACACGACGCCCTCGAAGAGGATGTTGGTCGCCTCACCCAGCACCTTCGGCGACAGCACGGCGAGCACGACGCCGATGGAGCCGAGGATCGACACGAACACGAACGCCCACGCGTTCGGGCGCAGCAGCCCGATGAGCCGGCGGAAGGAGGGCCAGAAATGCGCGGCCTTGCCCGGTGCGACAGCGCCGCTCCAGTCGTCGGCGGCGATGCGCGCCTGCTCGCCGAGCTCGATCTCGGCCTTCTCCTCGGCGCTCAGCTCTGCGACGGCCTGGCGCGTGCGCCGGCGGGTGGTCTTGTCGTCGCTCATCGGGCGACCTCCGCTCCGAGCTGGGATTCGACGATCTCTCGATAGGTCTGGCTCGTCTCGAGCAGCTGCTCGTGCGTCCCCATCCCCACGATGCCGCCGTCGTCGAGGACGACGATGCGGTCGGCGTCGGTGATCGTCGAGACGCGCTGGGCGACGACGATCTTGGTGACGTCGGGAAGCTCCCGCCACAGCGCCTGCCTCAGCCGCGCGTCGGTGGTGAGGTCGAGTGCGGAGAACGAGTCGTCGAAGACGAGCACCTTCGGCTGGTGGACGATGGCGCGCGCGATGGCGAGGCGCTGCCGCTGCCCGCCCGACACGTTGGTGCCGCCCTGGGCGATCGGGGCGTCGAGCCCGGCCTCCATCTGACTCACGAAGTCGCTGGCCTGCGCGATCTCGAGCGCGCGCCAGAGCTCGGCATCCGTCGCCTCTTCGCGGCCGAACCGCAGGTTGGACGCGATCGTGCCCGTGAAGAGGAACGGCCGCTGCGGCACCAGGCCGATCGTGCTCCAGAGCGCTTCGAGGTCGGCCTTGCGCACGTCGACCCCTCCGACCTCGACGACGCCGTCGGTGACGTCGAACAGGCGCGGGATCAGCGAGACGAGGGTGGTCTTGCCGGCGCCGGTCGAGCCGACGATGGCGACGGTCTCGCCGGCCGTCGCCCGGAAGCTGATGCCCGAGAGGATCGGGTGCTCGGCGCCGGGGTACGTGAAGGCGACGTCGCGGAACTCGATCGTGCCGGGCGCCGGGAAGTCGGAGACCGCGTCGGCGGGACGCTCGAGCGACGAGTGCGTGTCGAGCACCTCGCCGACGCGCTCGGCGGAGACCGCGGCGCGAGGGATCATCAGCGTCATGAAGCTCGCCATCATCACGCCGGAGAGGATGATCATGGCGTACTGCATGAAGGCGAAGAGCGTGCCGATCTGGATCTCTCCGCTGTCGACCTGCATGCCGCCGAACCAGATCACGCCGATCACGGTGACGTTGAGGATCAGCATGACGGCCGGGAACAGCACCACGAAGAGCGACCCGACCTTGCGGCCGACGACCATGATGTCGGTGTTGGCCTCGCGGAAGCGCTCCTCCTCGATGGGCTCGCGCACGAACGCGCGGATGACGCGGATGCCGGTGAGCTGTTCGCGCATCACGCGGTTCACGCCGTCGAGCTTGCCCTGGTAGCTGCGGAACAGCGGCACCATGCGCGCGATGACGAGGCCCGCGACGACCAGCAGCACGGGTACGGCGATCGCGATGATCCACGCCAGGGAGGCGGCCTGCTCGATCGCGAGCACGATCCCGCCGATCGCCAGGAGCGGCGCCGTCACGAGGAAGGTCGCTCCCATCATCGCGAGCATCTGCACCTGCTGCACGTCGTTCGTGTTGCGGGTGATGAGGGAGCCGGCACCGAAGCCGGTGACCTCGCGCTCGGAGAAGCCCGAGACGCGCTCGAAGATGTCGTCGCGGATGTCGCGGCCGAGCTTCATCGCCGCGCGTGCGGCGAAGTAGGTCGCGATGATCGACGCGGTGATCTGCGCGAGCGAGACCGTCAGCATGACGATGCCGGTGCGCCAGATGTAGTCGGTGTCGCCCTTGGATACGCCGTTGTCGATGATGTCGGCGTTCAGGCTGGGCAGGTACAGCGAGGCGATGGCGGAGGCGGACTGGAACAGCAGCACGCCGAGCAGCAGCCAGCCGTACGGTTTCAGATATCGGACGAGGAGTTTTGCCAGCACGAGGATCCCTGGGGCGTGGAAAAGCACGCGGACGCGCGCGCTTGAGGTGGTGTGTTCTCACCCTCGCACGGGCCGCCGACATCGCGGCAGCCCCGTTCGCGGAGGGCGAATCCTGGACGTGGGATGCCGTGGCCGGCGACATCCGCCCGTCACTGTAACACGATATATCGTGTCCTGTGAAGAGCGGATGCCGCACTCCGCGTCAGCGCGCGGCGAGCCACTCCTCGTACCCGACCCCGTCGATCAGGGCGTCCCCCGCGGGCACCAGGCTCGTCTCGCCGACGACGCGGCCGAAGTAGCCCGCGGCGGGGTCGACCACCACCGATCGCGCATCGCCGCGGGCGGCGAGGTCGCGGCGGAGGAAGTCCGCCAGTGGCGCCCGCTCGGGCCCTGCGACGTCGACGGCACCGCCGGGAGCGGCCTCGGCGGCGTCGGCGAGCGCCCGGGCGACGGCCTCAGCCGCCACCGGCTGCAGCAGGGCCGTGCCGACGCGCACGTCACCGTCCGCCGTGCTCGCATCGGCGATCTGCGGGAGGAACTCGAAGAACTGCGTCGCACGCACGATCGTCGACGGCACCGCGCTCGCGGCAACGAGCCGCTCCTGCGCGACCTTGCCGGCGAGGTACCCCCGAGCGTCGGGGTTGCGGTCGATCCCGACGATCGACAGGGCGACGTGGTGCCCGACGCCCGCGCGCTCCTCGGCGGCGAGCACGTTGCCCGTCGCGGCGTGGAAGAAGGCGATCACGCCCGCCTCGTCCCATGCCGACGACTCGGTCGCGTCCACGACGACGTCCATGCCGGCGAAGGCCTCGTCCAGCCCGGTCCCCGCCACGGCATCGACCCCCGTCGACCGCGAGGCCGCCACGACCTCGTGACCGCGCTCCGCCAGCAGCGCCACCACGCGCGCGCCGATCCGCCCCGTTCCGCCCAGCACCACGATCTTCATCGGTCTCTCCAAACTCGGATTGATATTGTCCGAGTTCAACTTACTCGGACACCACCTGTCCGAGTCAAGTAGGGTTTCGGATATGAAGATGTCGGGTGGAGTCGAGTGGGCGGTGCACTGCTGCGTCGCGCTCACCGGCGTGACCGAGCCGGTCCCCGCGGCGACGCTCGCGCGCCTCAACGACGTCTCGATGTCGTACCTCGCCAAGCAGATGCAGGCCCTCGCACGGGCCGGCATCGTGCACTCCGTGCAGGGCAAGTCCGGCGGCTACGTCCTGACGCGCCCCGCCGACGAGATCTCGGTCCTCGACATCGTCCTGGCGATCGAGGGACGCGAGCCGCAGTTCACCTGCACCGAGATCCGGCAGCGGGGTCCGCTGGCGGCCTCCCCCGAGGACTGTCTGCGCGCGTGCGCCGTCCATCGCGCGATGCTCGCCGCCGAGCAGGCCTGGCGTGCGTCGCTGGCAGGCGTGAGCGTCGCCGACCTGGTCGCGAGCGTCGACCGCGACTCGGGCGCCGACGTGCTGGAGAGGGTCCGCGGCTGGCTGGTCGCCCCCACCGACTGACGCCGCACGCCTCGGAGAGCGGATGCCGCGGCCCGCGGCATCCCGTCCCCGAGGCGTCAGCCGATCAGGCCTCGCCGCCCTGGGCGATGTCGGCGCGCTCGCGCCAGCTGCGGGCGGTCACGCGGTCGAGCGCGACCTGGCGGCGCAGCGCGTCGGCCTGCTCGTAGAGCGAGGGGTCGCCGTAGCTGGTCAGCACCTTCACGAGCACCGGCAGCAGCTCGATCATGAAGAACAGCCCGGCGATGAGCCAGTGCGCCCACGACAGGGTCGGCTCGCGGGCGGAGAGCCGCTCGAGGCCGCTGATCTGGCTGAGGAGGCCGATCGCCCCCGCGTTGCCGCTTGCGATCTCGGAGGCCCGGGCGTCGTAGGCCGCGCGGGCGGCCTGATACTGCTCGCGCGCCGCCGGCAGCTCGTCCTTGGCCTGCTGCTTGTTGGCGGCCTCCGAGGCGCCGGCGTCTGCCGTGCCCGCGGCCTGCGCGGCCGCGAGGTCCGACTGGGCGGTCGTCAGCTGGGACGCCAGGTCGTCGTACGCCGCCTGCGCGGACGCGAGCTGGTCCTTCGCCGCGCCGGAGCTCGCGCCCTCGCCCGCGACGCCGCTGCACCCGGAGACCTCCCCGGCGCCCTGGCCGGTGAGCTCGCACTGGTACATCGCGCGCGCCTGGTCGATCACCTGCTGCTGCGCGGCGAGCTTCGTGGTCAGGTCGTCGACCGTCTTCTGCGCCGAGGCCGCGGATGCCGAGGTCGTGTCGGCCCCGGCGACGACGCCGCTGGCCGCCTGGCTCTCCAGAGCCGCGACGCGTTCGGTCGCGGCATCCAGCGCCTGCTTCTCGGGGCCGGAGGTGACGGCATCCTGATCCGACTGCGCCTGCGTGATGTTGGTCGCGTTCACCTCGCGGGCGATGTCGTTGTGGAAGATCTGCAGCACGAGCGGCTCTGCCACGACGATGCCGATCACGGCGGCCATGATCACACGCGGGATCGCCAGCCCGATGAGGCGCCCGACGCTGTGGGTCGAGCGCATCGTCGAGGTGAGGAAGCGGTCGAGGTTGAAGATGATGAGCGCCCACACGATCGCCAGGGGCAGCGCGCCCCACGCGACGATGCGCACGCCGGTGGTGAGCGCGAAGTACATCGAGATGGCCGAGATCAGCGCGGTGCCGGCGATCACGAAGAACATCTGCACGAAGCGGGGGGTCTCGGTCGGCACCTGGTCGAGCACCGAACCGTCCGCGCCGCCGAGGATCGCCAGCCGTCGCCAGGCGGAGCCGCGCTCCTTCCGGCGCTTCGCACGCTTGGCACGGACGGGAGGAGCGGATGCCTCCTCGACCGGCTCCTCGTCGGCCACCGGTCCATCAGCGGCGGGCTCGTCGACGGCGCCCCACTCGCCGATCGTCGTCGGCCCATCGGTCACGACGGGCTCCGTCACGGTGACCGGCTGCGTCGGGTTCATCGCCAGCGCGTCCTCGAGCAGATCCCGCGTCACGGGGAACGGGTCCTCCGGCCCGTCGGCGTCGAGACGCTCGTCGGCGGGCTCGCCGGCGGCCTGCTGGGCGCGCACGTCGTCGAGGTAGAGATCCTCGGTCTGCTCGCCGTCCGTCTCGAACTCGATGCGACCGTCGGAGCCGAACCTGCCCGGTCGGTGTGCGGAGAAAGACATCCGGACACCATAGAGCGGTCTACCTGTGCGGCAGGTGTATTAGAGGATTCTGAGAGGACCCGGATGCCGCGGCCGCGGCATCCCCGATCTCAGTCCTCGAGCGGGGTCGCGGCGGCGACGGCCTCGTCCTCTTCGGTGGCCACGAGCTGCCCGCACGCGCCGTCGATCTCCTTGCCGCGCGTGTCGCGCAGGGTCGTCGGGATGCCGGCGTCGTTGAGGCGTCGCACGAACTCGTTCTGCACCGGCACCTCGGACGCCGTCCAGATCGAGCCGGGGGTCGGGTTCAGCGGGATGGGGTTCACGTGCACCCAGCCGCGGCCGCGGGCGTTGAGCTTCTCGGCGAGGAGGTCGGCGCGCCAGCCGTGGTCGTTCATGTCCTTGATGAGGGCGTATTCGATCGACACGCGGCGCCCGGTCTTGTCGAAGTATGCACGGGCGGCGTCGAGGGCCTCGTCGACCTTCCAGCGGGAGTTCACCGGGATGAGCTCGTCGCGCAGCTTGTCGTCGGGGGCGTGCAGCGACAGCGCGAACGTGACCGGGATGTCTTCGTTCGCGAGCTTGGTGATCGCCGGCACGAGGCCGACGGTCGAGACGGTGATGCCGCGCGCGCTCATGCCGAGGCCGTGCTGTTTGTCGGTCATGACGCGGACGGCCTGCATGACGCGCGCGTAGTTCGCGAGCGGCTCGCCCATGCCCATGAACACGATGTTCGACACCCGCTCGGCGGAGTGGTCGCTCTTCTTCTTGCCCCCGAGGCCGCCCTCGGCGATGAGGCGGTTGGCCCGGACGATCTGCTCGACGATCTCGGCGGCCGACATGTTGCGGGTCAGGCCCGCCTGGCCGGTCGCGCAGAACGGGCAGTTCATGCCGCAGCCGGCCTGGCTCGACACGCACAGCGTGATGCGGCCGGGGTAGCGCATGAGCACCGACTCGACGAGCGCACCGTCGTGCAGCTTCCACAGGAACTTGATGGTGTCGCCGCGGTCGGTCTCCAGGCGCCGCACCTCGGTGAGCAGGGGCGGCAGCATGCCGTGCACGAACTCCTCGCGCCCGTCGGCGGGGAGGTCGGTCATGTCGGCGGGGTTGTGGGTCCAGTGCTGGAAGTAGTGCTTCTCGAGCTGCTTGGCGCGGAAGCCGGGGAGCCCCAGCTCCTTCACCTTCTCGACGCGCTGCTCCGGCGTGAAGTCGGCCATGTGCACCGGCGGCTTGCCGCGCTTGGGGCTGGCGAACTGCAGCAGCGGCCGGCCCTCGGCATCCTTCTTCTGGGTCCAACCTTCGGTCGCCGGGCGCACCTGGCGGGGCTTGGTGCTGCGCACCGGCGAGGACTCGGTCATGCCCTCAAGGGTACGCGGGCGCGCCTGGGCGATCGCCGAAGCGGATGCCGCGCCCCGCCGCGCGTCGCCTGCGGCGGCTATCGTCGACTCGTGGTCCCCGTCGAGAACCTCCTGGCCTTCACGCTGGCCGCGCTCGTGCTGATCGTGATCCCGGGCCCGAGCGTGCTGTTCACCATCGGCCGCGCCCTCGCGCTCGGCCGCATCGGAGGACTGCTCAGCGTGCTCGGCAACGCCCTCGGGCTGCTGCCCATCATCGGCCTGGTGGCCCTGGGCGTCGGCGGCATCGTCGCGCAGTCGATCGTGCTGTTCACGATCCTCAAGGTCGCCGGCGCGCTGTACCTGATGTACCTCGGCGTGCAGGCGATCCGGCACCGGAACCGCGCCGCCGCGCAGGCGAACGGCGCCGTCCTGGCCAAGTCGGCGTGGCGTCAGCTCGGCGAGGGGTTCGTCGTCGGCGTCACCAACCCGAAGACCATCGCGTTCTTCGTCGCGGTGCTCCCGCAGTTCGTCGACCTGTCGGCCGGCATGGTGCCGCTGCAGATGATCGAGCTCGGCCTGGTGTTCTTCATCATCGCGCTGCTCTCGGACGGCGCGTGGGCGCTGGTCGCCGCCGGCGCGCGGTCGTGGTTCGGCCGCTCCCCCAAGCGCATCGCCACGCTGTCCGCCACCGGTGGCGGGCTCATGATCGGCCTGGGCGGCATCCTGCTGTTCACGGGCAACAGGCACTGAGGGAGGACGCGACGATGACGACCCCTGCCGGCGCCCGGCGCATCGTGTTCATCGATGTCGACGGCACGATCCTCGAGCACGGCTCGCACGTGGCGCCCTCGACGGCCACCGCCATCCGCGCGGCGCGCGCCGCCGGGCACCTCGTGTATCTCAGCACCGGGCGATCGGCCGCAGACATCCACCCCCGCGTCGCCGAGATCGGCTTCGACGGCGCGATCACCAACTCCGGCGCCCTCGTGACGTCGGGCGACGACGTGCTCGTCGACCGCCCGCTGTCACCGGAGGCGACGGACCGGCTGCTCGCGGCGCTGCACGGCCGCGGCATCCGCTACTTCCTGCAGACGCGCGACGGCGTCTACGCGTCGGGCGGCATGGCCGAGCTGATGCGCGACTACGCGGCGGCGCTGAACGCCCGCATCGCCGCCGGCGCCGAGGTGCGGCCCGAGGACTCGCTGGTGGGCCTGGCGGAGCGGACGTTCCCGAGCGCCGACGAGGCCGACCTCACCCGCATCGACAAGGCGGTGTTCGTCAGCGACCACGAGGAGGGCATCGACGAGCTGCGCGCCGACCTCGGCGACGAGTTCCTCATCGTGCCGGGGAGCATGCCGCTGCCGGGCGGCTCCAACGGCGAGATCAGCGAGCGCGACACCACGAAGGGCTCCGCGATCGAGCTGCTGCTGGGCCACCTCGGCATGGACGCCGCCGACGCCGTCGCGATCGGCGACAGCTGGAACGACGTCGAGATGTTCCAGGTGTGCGGCACGGCGGTGGCGATGGGCAACGCCCAGCCCGAGCTCAAGGAGCTCGCCGACTTCGTCACCACCGACGTGCTCGACGACGGCGTCGCCAACGCCCTGCGACGCCTCGAGCTGATCTGAGCCGGCCTCTGCCGACACCGGCGGCACCTCAGCTCTCGGCGGCTGCGCCCTCCGCGCCGAGGTTCGCGAGGTTGCCGGCGGGATCGCGCACCTGAGCGACGCGCTCGCCCCACGGCATGTCCTCCGGCGGCTGGATCGGGTGGCCTCCTGCGGCGACCCACGCCGCATACGATGAGTCGACGTCGTCGACGTAGAACCACAGGGCGACCCGTTCGCCCGCACCGGGCGCCAGCGCGTTCTCGTCGCGCCCGATCCCGAGCGAGACCCCGTCGATCTTCAGCGACACGTACGCGTCGGCGCCGTGCTCATCGGCGAACCGGTAGTCCACGACGCCGCCGAGCGCCCTCTCGTAGAACCGCACGAGATCCGGGAGTTCGCGAGTCAGCAGAATGGGGAAGAGGCTCCGCACCGCCATGGCCCCACCCTACGTCCGCGCGCTCCGACGAGACAGGGGATCAGCGTCGGAACCGAGGTGGCGCACGCGTTCCACGGCGATTCCCCGGTCTCGGGCAGACCGGGGAATCGCGTGGGATCAGTCCAGGAAGATGTCGGGGAACAGCGCCGAGTCGGGGGTGCCGGGCACCGCCGCGTAGCCCGAGAAGTCGGTGACCCCGGCCGCCTCGAGCACGTCCTCGACGATGAGCGTCTGGCCGGTGTACTCGCGGGACGGCTTCGTGACGACCTCGTACGCCGCGTCGGCGTAGATCTCGGGGGTGCGGCTGACCTTCATCATGCGGTCGCCGCCGAGCGCGAACCGCACCGCGGCCGTCGCGATCGTCGTGCGCGGCCACAGCGTGTTGGCGGCGATGCCGGCCTCGGCGAACTCGGCGGCGAGCCCGAGGGTCGCCATCGTCATGCCGTACTTGGCGAGCGTGTACCCGGTGTGCCCGCCGAGCCACTTCGGCGACAGGTTCAGCGGCGGCGAGAGCGAGAGGATGTGCGGGTTCTCGGCATCCTTCAGGATCGGGACCGCGGCGCGCGAGAGCATGAACGTGCCGCGCACGTTCACGTCCTGCATGAGGTCGTACTTCTTCGCATCGAGGTCGAGCGAGCGCGACAGGTCGATGACCGACGCGTTGTTGACGACGATGTCGATGCCGCCGAACTCGCCCTGGGTCTTCAGCACCGCCTCGGTCACGTCGTCGTCGTTGCGCACGTCGCCGACGATCGGCAGCGCGTTGCCGCCGGCGGCGCGGATCTGCTCCGCCGCCGAGTGCACCGTGCCCTCGAGCTTCGGGTGCGGCGTGTCGGTCTTGGCCAGCAGCGCGATGTTCGCGCCGTCGCGCGCCGCGCGCAGCGCGATCGCGAGGCCGATGCCGCGGCTGCCGCCGGACATCAGGATGGTCTTGCCGGCAAGGCTCATGCTTCCTCCTTGGTCTTGCGGGATGCCGCGGCGAACGCGGCGACGCGGGCCTTGGCCTCGTCGGTGTCGAAGCGGGCGCCGATCGAACGGGCCTCGTCGTCGAGGTTCTCGGCGAACGAGCGGCCGGCGCCGGTGCGGACCAGGCGCTTGGCCTGGCCGAACGCTCCGGTGGCGTTGTCGAGCCAGAACCGGGCGACCGCCTCGGCGCGCGAGGCGACGGCGTCGGGCGCGACCACCTCGGTCACCAGGCCCCAGTCCAGCGCCGTCGGGGCGTCGATCGTGACGTCCTGCAGCAGCAGCTGGAGCGCACGGCGCTGGCCGACCGCGGCGGGCAGCAGCGTCGAGACGCCGAGGTCGGGGGTGAGCCCGATGTTGGCGTACTTGCTCACGAACTTCGCGTGCTCCGCCGCGACGATGTAGTCGGCGGCGAGCATGAGCCCGATCCCGCCGCCCGCGACCGCGCCCTGCACGGCGGCGACGATCGGCTTGTCGGATTCCACGAACGTGCGGATGCCGTCGTGGATCGTGTGCGCGGCGCCGGTGACGTCGGCGCCCGAGGCGCCGGAGGTCGCCATCTCCATCACGTCGCCGCCGGCGCAGAACGCGGGGCCGACGGCATCCAGGATGATCGCCCCCACCGATGCGTCGGAGGTGAGCTCGTGCGCGACGTCGCGCCAGCGACGGCCCATCTCGAAGCCCATCGCGTTGAGGAACGCGGGGCGGTTGAAGGTCACGCGGGCGAGGGCGCCGTCGCGGGTGACGAGGATCGAGTCGCTCATGCGATCTCCTTACTTCGGGGCCATGCGGATCGCGCCGTCGAGGCGGATCGTCTCGCCGTTGAGGTAGCCGTTGTCGACAATCGACATGACCAGGCGCGCGTACTCGTCGGGCTTGCCGAGCCGCTGCGGGTAGGGCACCTGCTGGCCGAGCGAGTCCTGCGCCGCCTGCGGAAGGCCCATCAGCATCGGGGTCTCCATGATGCCGGGGGCGATCGTCACCACGCGGATGCCGTAACGGGCGAGCTCGCGGGCGATCGGCAGGGTCATCGCGTGCACGCCGCCCTTCGAGGCGGAGTACGCGGGCTGCCCGATCTGGCCGTCGAACGCGGCCACGCTCGCGGTGTTCACGATGACGCCGCGGTCGCCGTCGGAGGTGGGCTCGCCCTTGGCCATGACCGCCGAGGCCTGCGCGATGACGTTGTAGGTGCCGATGAGGTTCACCCGGATGATGCGCTCGAAGCCCTCCAGCGGCGACGGGTCGCCCTCGCGGTCGAGCACCTTGGCCGGCGGCGCGATGCCGGCGCAATTGACGACGACGCGCAGGGGTCCGGATGCCGCGGCCTGCGCCACGGCGGCCGCCACCTGCTCCGGGCTCGTGACATCGGCGGGCGCGAACGACCCGCCCAGCTCTGCCGCGACGTCGGCGCCGGCCGAGGTCGGCAGGTCGACGATGGTGACGGTCGCGCCGGCGTCGGCCAGGCGCCTGGCCGTGGCCAGGCCCAGCCCGCTCGCACCGCCGGTCACGAGGGCTGCGGCACCGGTGAGGTCCATGGATTCTCCTTCGAAGTCCGGATTCTGCGGAACCGCGTATCAGCATACGCGGGACTCAGTCCCACCGCTCGTCAACGGGCGGGCAACGGCACCAGGTTAACGGGCGGCCGCCGAGGCCGTCAGGGCCCGATGCGGGGCCCGCTGCGCGTGAGGGCGGCGATGCGATCGAGCAGCTCCGCGGGGCGGGCGAGCAGCAGGCGCGCCTCCCCGCGTGCGGTCAGGTACTCCACCAGGCGCGTCGTGGCCTGCGCGTCGGCCCGACGGTAGCCGGAGAGGTAGTGCTGGGTGGCACGCCATTCCAGCCGATCCCCGTCGATCGTCATGATCACGACGGCGAAGGTGGGCGTCTCGCCGGCCTCGCCGAGTTCGACGCCGCCGATCGCGCCGCCGAGCAGAGCCGCTGCCGTGTCGGCGAGCGCGGGATACGGCCACCAGGTGGCCGGCGGCTCCACCGTGACCGCGTGCACCTGCGCCCAGGGCACGAACTGATACTGCGGCTCGCCCACGTGACGCGCGAGCCCTTCGGGAGTGAGCCGCACGTGGCGCGCGGCGGCATCCCCGATCGCGACCGCCGGCTCCGCGCCTTCGAGCGCCGTGAGCGGTCCTCGTCGACGGGTGGCGCGGGTGGGGGGCATCTCCCCATCCCACCATGCCGGTGGCGGGCGGCACGGGCGGGCAGGTTGGATGGGCGCATGGAGATCAGGCTCAAGCGCGTGTACGACGACCCGGCCGCAGCTGACGGCTTCCGCGTGCTGGTCGACCGGCTCTGGCCGCGAGGCCTGTCGAAGGAGCGCGCGGCCATCGCCCTGTGGGCGAAGGATGCCGCGCCCTCGACCGAGCTGCGAAGGGCGTTCCACCATGAGGGCATGCCCTGGGCCGAGTTCGAGGCGGCGTACCGGGCCGAACTCGCGGGGCCGCTCCTGCCCGCCGTCGACGCGCTGCGCACCTCGCTCGATCCGCACCCGGTGGTGACGCTGGTCTACGGCGCCCACGACGAGACGCACAACCACGCCCGGCTCCTGCGGGAGGCTCTCGAGGCCTGACCGCGGCGGGAGTGGGAGAGTGGACGGGTGTCGATCCCCGTCGAAGACGTCGCAGTCCCGCCCACGGTCGAGCGCCTCGCGCTGGGGGCGGATCTCACCCCGGTCTGGCGCAACGACTACGGCGGACTGACCTTCCGCGCCGGCGACGGGCGCTTCATCAAGTTCGGTCCGCGCAACGACGAGTCCTCGTTCGCGGGCGAGGCCGAGCGCCTGCGCTGGGCGTCCGCGCGCATCGTGGTTCCGCGGGTGCTCGAGCAGGGCGGCGACGACACCCACGAGTGGATGGTGACGGCGGCCCTCCCCGGACTGTCGGCGGTCGACCCGCGCTGGATCGCGGATGCCGCCACCGCCGTCCGCGCCGTGGGCGAGGGCCTGCGGGCGCTGCACGACGCGCTGCCGGTGGACGAGTGCCCGTTCGAGTGGAGCGTGCCGGTGCGCATCGAGAATGCCGCGCGGCGCGGCATCCGGGTCCCCGATGCGCTGCGCGAGGCGCCGCCGGTCGACCGGCTCGTGGTGTGCCACGGCGACGCGTGCTGCCCGAACACCCTCATCGGCGACGACGGACGGTGGAGCGGGCACGTCGACCTCGGCACGCTGGGGGTCGCGGATCGCTGGGCCGACATCGCCGTGGCGTCGATGTCGACGGCGTGGAACTATGGCGAGGGATGGGAGGACGCCCTCATCGAGGCGTACGGGGTCGAACCCGATCGCGAACGCCTGTCGTACTACCGAGACCTCTGGAACGCGACATGACCGACATCACCGGCACCGTGACCAAGATCGACGGACACCCCCACCTCGTGATCCTGCGACGGTTCCCGGTGAGCGCCGAGGAGGTGTGGCGCGAACTCACCGACTCCACGCGCCTGGAGCGCTGGATCGGCCGCTGGGAGGGCGACCCGCGTAGCGGGCACGTCACGTTCTTCATGACCGCGGAGGCGGCCGACGCACCCGGCGAGGAGTACACGATCCTGGAGTGCGACCGCCCGCGGCGCTTCGCCGGCGACACGTCGGCCGGCTCCGGCTCCTGGCACCTGTGGTTCGAGCTCGCCGAGGACTCCCCCGGCGACACCGTCCTCACGTTCGGCCAGCGGCTGAACCCCGGTGAGGATGTCGGGTCGATCGGCCCGGGCTGGGAGTACTACCTCGATCGGCTCGTGGCCGCCCAGGCGGGCGTCGACGTCGCCACGGTGGACTGGAACGACTACTTCCCGGCGCTGCAGGCCGGGTACGAGCGGCTCGTCGCCGGCGACTGATACCGCGGCCTCGCCGGGCCGGGTGCCCCTCCCGTCACGCGCCAGGGCCGAGGATGAAGTTCCAGGTGCCGGCCGCGACGGCCGCGGCGACCGCGACGAGCGCGATCCCCAGCCCGATCGCCATGAGCGCCCACTCTCGTGCGCCGAAGCGCGACTCGCGCGCCCACGTGCGGCGGCCAGGGGCGCCGAAGCCGCGCGCTTCCATCGCCGTGGCCAGCTTGGCGCCTCGCCGGATCGACAGGACGAGCAGGGCGAAGGCCATGCCGAGGAACCGGAGGATGCGGCCCCGGTCGGCGACCCCGCGCGCCCGCCGAGCGAGCTCGAGCGCACGCCAGTCGTCGAGGAACAGGCCCACCATCCGCAGCCCCGCGAGCGCACCGAGCACGAACCGGGCGGGCAGGCGCACGATCTGCGCGAGTCCGTCCGCGAGATCGGTCGGGTCCACCGTGACGAACAGCACGACGGAGGGCAGGGCGATCGCGAGGACTCGGAGCGTCGTGGCCAGCGCCAGTTCGAGCGACCCCTCGCTGACGCGCACGACGAACCAGTCGACGTAGACGGTGCCCGAGGTCTCGCCGTAGAGCGCGATCGTCAGCCCTGTGAGCGGCGCGGCGAGCCAGACCGGCCATGTGCGCACCCAGAACTCCCGCCACGCGAGGCCCGCGAAGGGGAAGAGCAGGCACTCGAGCACGAGCGCCACAGCGGCGGAGACCCAGTCCAGCGTGAGCACGAGAGGCAAGGCGATCAGGGCGCTTGCGCCGAGCTTGGCGACGGGATTGATCCGGGCGACCGTCCCGGTGCGAGCGCGCGCGTCGAGGAGCGTCACCGGGTCTCCTCGCGCTGTGACGCCAGCTCGAAGCGCGAGGCGCCGAGCGCGGCGACGACATCGAGGTCATGCGTGATCGCCACGATCGACGATCCGCCCTTGTGACCGACGTCGCCGTCCCGCAGTCGTGCGAGGAGCGCCACGAGCTCGGCCCACGTGCGCGCGTCCTGACCGAACGTCGGCTCGTCCAGCACCAGCACACGCGGCGCGGTGGCGAGCGCGGCGGCCACTGTCAGCCGGCGCTTCTCCCCACCGGAGAGTGTGTACGGATTCGCCCGAGCGAGCCTGTCGAGCCGCAGCCGTTCGAGCAGCTCGTCGACGCGGCGCGCGATCTGGTCGTCATCGAGTCCCAGCGCCCGCGGACCGACCTCGAGTTCCTCGCGAACGGTGCGCGCGAGCAGCTGGTGCTCCGGATCCTGGAACACGGTGCCGATCCGGGTGAGCAGTTGACGCGACGACCAGCGGATCGGCGAGGGGCCCGCGTCGCCCGAGAGGTGCGCGGATGCCGAGACCTCGCCCGCTGCCGGGGCGAGAAGCCCGGCGAGGGTGAGACCGAGCGTGGACTTGCCCGCGCCGTTGGGGCCGGTGATCGCGAGCACCTCCCCGGCGTGCACGTCGAGGTGGATCCCGTGCGCGACCGGCTGTCCCTTCACCCGCTGGACGGAGACGTCCCGCGCCGCCAGCAGCACCTCCCCCGGCGCGACGGAGGCACGCGCGGGCCAGGCGGGCGGGATGCCGGGAACCCACACGCCGGCAGCGGCCAGCTCCGCCCCGCGCTCGCGGAGGACGGCGTCGGGCGCACCGTCGGCGACGACCCCGCCGTCACCGAGCACGATGACACGGGTCACCAGCGGAAGCCACACGTCGACGCGGTGCTCCACGACGACGAGCGTCGCGTCCTGAGCCGCGAGCATCGCCGCCACGGCGTCGCGCACCTCGCCCACGCCGTCGGGATCGAGGTTCGCCGTGGGCTCGTCCAGGATCACCAGCCCGGGTCGCATCGCGAGCGCCCCGGCCAGCGCGAGCCGCTGCTTCTGCCCGCCCGACAGCGCCTTCGTCGGATGGTCGAGCGGCACGTCGAGTCCGACCGCCTCGAGGGCGGCGCCGACCCGGGGCCAGATCTCGTCGCGCGGGACGCCGAGGTTCTCGCAGCCGAACGCGACATCGTCGCCGACGCGCGCGAGGATCACCTGCGAATCCGGGTCCTGCAGCACGAGGCCGGCGCGGCCGCGGGCCTGCGCGGCCGGCACGCCGTCGATGAGCAGCGCGCCCTCGGCCTCGCCCTCCTCGTCACCGCCGAGGACGCCGGCGAGGCCGTGCAGCAGCGTGGACTTCCCCGACCCGGACGCACCGAGCAGCAGCACCCGCTCGCCGGGGTCGATGCGGAAGGAGACATCCCGCACCGCCCACGCATGCCGGGAGGCGTGTCGCCAACCCCACCCGCGCGCCTCGACGACGGCAGGATGGGCGGCGGCCGAGGCCCAGCGGTCCACTCGCGTCAGACGCGCGCCCGGGCCTCGCGGCCCGAGGCGAACCGATCCAGCGCGCCCGTCGCGGCGAGCCCACGCGCGATGAGCCACGACCCCGCTCCCGCGATGACGGCGCCGGAGAGCACTGTGCTGAAGAGGTAGACCGTCGTGAACAGCGCATCGGCACCGGCGAACCACAGGACGAGGTTGTTGATCCCGCCGGCGAGGGCGGCACCGGCGCCGGCGAGGATCGCGACCGGGAGGTTCCACTTCTTGTAGAGGAAGATCAGGAAGATCAGCTCCGCGCCCAGCCCCTGCACGAGGCCGGCCTCGATGGTGAGGAAGCCGCCCCAGGTGTTGCCGACGAGCGCCGAGACGACCGCGGCGAGCGTCTCGGTGTAGATCGCGGCGCCGGGCTTGCGGATGATGAGCGCACCGAGCACACCGGCGAAGAGCCACGGGCCGTCCAGGAGGCCCTGCAGTCCCGGCGCGAGCGGCTCGAGCAGCGTCTTCGGGCCGAGATAGCCGATGTTCCACAACAGGAAGATCAGACCCGCTGCCACCCCGATGACGCTGGCGACGACGATGTCGACGACCCGCCAGCGCAGACTGCGCGAAGCGGTTCCCGTCGCGGCCGTGGGTGCGGACGTGGACGCGTGCATATGAACTCCTCCCTGCGCCGGCATGATCCGGATCAGGTTCGACGGTCGAAGCGTGGGTCGCTTCCTCTCAGCCCGGCTCACCGGACTCCCGTGGTTGTGAGGCCGAGTATACCGCCGCTGCTTTCCGTGATCCGCGGTGGTGCGAGGTATCTTGAGCGGGTGAGTCAGGATGAGCCCCCCGTCCCCACGCGCCGTGAGCGGCGCGCGCAGACCGGTGCGCTCTCGACGGCGACGCCGGCCGGATCGGCCGATGACGGCATCCTGACCATCGACGCGGTGCCGCCCGCCGACGCCGCCACCGCCGTCGCTCCGACCGTGCCGGTGTTCGAACCGGTGGCGGATTCCCCGACCGTGCCGGGTTTCGCGCCGGCGGCCGAGTCGACGACGTCGCTGATCCCCGGCCTGGTCCCGGACGACGAACCGGATGCCGAGCCGGCGGGCGCCACGTACACCGCCGCTGCGAGCGGACACGTCGCGCTGGGGTGGGTCGACGAGGCGTCGATCGCGCAGGGCGGCGCGCCGGGCGATCTGTCCGCTGCGGCCACCCCGTACGTGACGGTCGAGAAGGACCTGCTCGCCAATCCGCCGCGCCGTTCCCCGCTGCGTGCCGGCGTCGTCGTGCCGACCCTCATCATCGCGGGCATCGTGGGCGCCTACGCCGCCACGACGCTGCTGTGGCCGTTGCACGCCGTCGAGCCGACGATCACCGCGATCGAGGCACAGCCGGTCGCCGCACCCGCCGCCGCGCCCGCGTGGCCTGCCGCCGGCAGCGCGGCCGAGGCCGTCGCCGGAATCTCGGGGACGCTGGCCTCCACGGCGGACCCCGACTCGATCGCGAGCATCACCAAGGTCGTGACCGCGCTGCTCGTGCTGGACCAGCTGCCGCTCGCGCCCGGCGAACAGGGGCCGGAGTACCGCTTCACCTCCGCCGACCGCTCGAACTACTGGTCGTACCGGCGCGGCGGCGAATCCGCTCTCGACGTCCCCGTGGGCGGCTCGCTCACCGAGTACCAGATGCTGCAGGGCATGCTGATCGGCTCGGCGAACAACTACGCGGACCGCCTGGCGCAGGGCCTGTGGCCCTCGGACGCGGTCTTCGCCTCCGCGGCCTCCGCGTGGCTGAGCACGCACGGCGTGCCCGGGGTGACCGTCTACGAGCCGACCGGCATGGACAAGCGCAACACCGCGAGCCCCGAGGCGCTGGTCACCCTCGCCCAGAAGGCGCTCGCCAACCCGGTGATCGCCGAGATCGTCGCGACGGCGTCGGTCGATCTGCCGGGCGCCGGCCACGTCGTCAACACCAACGAGCTGCTGGCCGACCCGGGCGTCGTCGGGGTGAAGACCGGGACGCTGGATGCCTGGAACCTGCTGTCCGCTAAGGACATCACGGTCGGCGACACGACGGTGCGCCTCTACGCGTCGGTGCTGGGGCAGCCCGACGACGACACGCGCCTGGCGGCGTCGCGTGCGATCTACGCGCAGCTCGAGCAGGAGCTGCAGCTCAAGCCGTCGGTGACGGCGGGCACCGTCGTCGGCATCGTCGAGACCCGGTGGGGCGACAAGGTCGACGTGGTCACGTCGGGCGACGCGTCGGTGATCCTGTGGAACGGCGCGACCGGCACGGTCGGCACCACCTACGACCTCGGCGACAGCAGGGACGCGGGCGACGAGGTCGGCAGCCTCAGCGTCACGGGGCCGCTCGATGACACGACGGTCGACCTGAAGCTCGCCGCCGACATCTCGGACCCGTCGCCGCTGTGGCGCCTCACGCACCCGCTGGACCTGTTCGGCCTCAACGGCTGACGCGCCCGCCCCACCCGGCGACGACGGGCGGCGGCATCCGCTCTCAGGAGACCGGCGGGTGGCCGACGACGCCCTTGCGCAGCAGCGCGTTGCCGTACTTGCGGGTCTCGCCGGTGCGCAGCACGAGGTAGGCGCTCTTGGCCAGTTCGTAGTACTCGAACCGGTCGACGTAGCGCGGCGCATCGGTGCCCGCCGCGGCGGCGAGCTCGCCCTGCACGTCGAGCACCTCGCCGTCCGCCGAGGCCATGAGGTCCAGGGCCGGCGCATCGTCCAGCGGCAGCACCGTGCGCACCGCCGCGACGACCTCGGGGGTCGTCGTGCCCGGAAGATCGACGACCCGCTCCCCGATCGCCCACGCGGGGAAGTGCGCGTCGGCGATCACGACGGCGTCGGAGTGACCCATCCGGTCCAGGTGCAGCAGCAGCTCGCCGGTCAGCAGTGGGTGGATGCCCTCGAGCATGGCGGTCCTTTCGTCAGCGGATGAGTCCCTCGGCGGCGAGCTCCTCCCAGAGCGCGCCGGGGATGTCGATCGCCATCAGCTCGGCATTGCGGTGGAGCTGCTCGGGGCGGCTGCCCCCGACCACGACCGAGCGCACTGCCGAGTCTCGCAGAGCGAACTGCACCGCCGCCGCCGGCAGCGGCACCTCGTGCGCGCGGCACACGGCGACGATGCGCTGCAGGCGCTCCCAGATCTCCTCCGGCATCCGCCCGTACTCGTACCGGTCGTCGCGAGAGGGCTCGTCCTTCGCGAGCAGGCCGGAGTTGAAGACGGATGCCGCGACCACGCCGGTGCCCCGCTCGTGGCATGCCGGCAGCACGTCGTCGGCCGCGGGCTGCTCGAGCAGCGTGTAGCGGCCGGCGACCATGATGATGTCGAGGTCGGCGCCGCGGACGGCGGCGGCGAGGGCGTCGGAGGCCATCGACCCGATGCCGATCGCGTCGACCGCGCCGTCGGCGCGCAGCTGCTGCATCGCCGGGAACGCGTCGCTCAGTGCGAGGTCGATGCCGTGCTGCTCGGGGTCGTGCAGGAACAGGATGTCGACACGGTCCAGCCCGAGCCGCTCGAGCGACTCGTCGAGGCTCGCCTTGATGCCCGCGGCCGAGAAGTCCCACTCGCGGTGGAGCGTGCCCGGCACGTGGAACCCGTCGGTATCGAGCTCCTTGGCGTCGGGGTTCGGCCGCAGCAGGCGCCCGGCCTTCGTCGAGACCACGAACTCGTCGCGCGGCTTGGTCTGCAGGAAGGCGCCGAGACGCCGCTCCGAGAGGCCGAGGCCGTAGTGCGGGGCGGTGTCGTAGTAGCGGATGCCGCTCTCCCACGCCGCGTCGAGGATCGCCCACGCCTGATCGTCGGTGAGCTCGCGGTGCAGGTTGCCGACGTTCGCGGCGCCGTAGCCGAGCGCGGTCAGGGACGGCGTGCGCGCCGCGCGCTCGGACAGCGAGGTGGACTCAGACGGCGACACGGGCGCTCTCCCATTCGTACTCGACCCGGCTCTCGGCCTTCATCTCCATGCCGTTGCCCGGAGCCAGCGGGGCGACGTACACGCCCCGACGGATGTCGGTCGGCACGACGAAGTGCTCGTGCAGGTGATCGACGTACTCGATCATGCGGCCTTCCCGCGTGGCGCTGACGGCGACGAAATCGAACATCGACAGGTGCTGCACGGCCTCGCACAGCCCCACCCCGCCGGCGTGCGGGCACACCGGCACGCCGAACTTCGCCGCCAGCAGCAGGTTGGCGATGTTCTCGTTGACGCCCGCGACGCGCACGGCGTCGATCTGCATGACCGAGATGGCGCCCGCCTGCAGCAGCTGCTTGAAGATCACGCGATTCTGCGCGTGCTCTCCCGTGGCCACCCGCACCGGCGCGACGCCGCGCGCGATCTCGGCGTGGCCGAGCACATCGTCGGGGCTGGTGGGCTCCTCGATCCATGCGGGGTCGAACTCGGCCAGGGCGTTCACCCATTCGATGGCCTGTGCGACCTCCCACCGCTGGTTCGCGTCGATCGCGATCGGGAAGTCGGGGCCGCACACCTCGCGGGCCACGCGGAAGCGGCGGATGTCGTCTTCCAGGTCGGCGCCGACCTTGAGCTTGATCTGCCCGAAGCCGTCGGCGATCGCCTCCCGGCACAGGCGCGTGAGCTTCTCGTCGGAGTAGCCCAGCCAACCGGGGCTCGTCGTGTAGGCGGGGTACCCGGTCGCGAGAAGCTCCTGCTCGCGCGCGGCGCGCCCCGGGGCGGCGTCGCGCAGGATCTGCAAGGCCTCCTCGGGGGTGAGCGCGTTCGTCAGGTAGCGGAAGTCGACGAGGTCGACGAGCTCCTCCGGCGTCATCCGCGACAGCAGCTGCCACAGCGGCAGCCCCGCGCGCTTGGCCTTGATGTCCCACAGCGCGTTGACCACCGCGCCGATCGCCATGTGCATGACGCCCTTCTCCGGGCCGAGCCAGCGCAGCTGCGAGTCGCCGATGAGCTCGCGGTTCGTCGCGCCCATGTCATCCAGCAGCGGCTCGAGCTCGCGCCCGACCAGATGCCCGGCCAGCGCGTCGAGCGCGGCGACCTGGACGTCGTTCCCGCGGCCGATCGTGAACACGAAGGCGTGCCCCGAGACGCCGTCGGCGGCATCCGTGACCACCCGCAGGTATGCGGCGGAGTAGTCGGGATCGGGGTTCATCGCGTCGGAGCCGTCCAGGCTCAGCGACGTGGGGAATCGGATGTCTGTCGTCTCGAAGGCGACGATGCGGCTCACGGGGTGTTCTCCTGCGGGTTCCGGTTCGGGGAGTCGAACCGCTCGAAGTGTAAACATCGGATGTCTATACTGTCAATCACGCAACGCGGGAACGACGGACTTCACGCCGCCCCGCACGGAGAATCCAGGAGAGCAATGAAGTTCGCGCGCCTCGGCGAGTCCGGAAGCGAGATCCCCGTCGTGCTCGACGGCGACCGCTACCTCGATCTGCGCCCGCTCACATCCGATGTCGACGGTGGTTTCCTCGCCGACGACCCCGTCGGCCGCACGTCCGCGGCGATCGCCGACGGAGCACTGCCCGAGCTGGACGGCGCCGCGCAGCTGCGCATCGGCGCTCCGATCGCCCGGCCGAGCGCCGTCATCTGCATCGGCCAGAACTACGCGGCGCACGCCCGCGAGTCCGGCGCCGAGCCGCCGACCGTGCCGATCGTCTTCCTCAAGACCCCGAACACGGTCGTCGGGCCCAACGACACCGTGACGATCCCCCGCGGCAGCGAGAAGACCGACTGGGAGGTGGAGCTCGGCGTCGTGATCGGCCGCCGCACGGCCTACCTCGACAGCCTCGACGAGGTCGACGCGCACATCGCCGGCTTCGTGGTCGCCAACGACGTCTCGGAGCGCACCTTCCAGATGGAGGTCTCGGGCGGGCAGTGGTCGAAGGGCAAGATCGCCCACGGCTTCAACCCCACCGGCCCGTGGCTGGTCACCCCCGACGAGGTCGACGTGCAGAACCTCGACCTGAAGAGCTTCGTCAACGGCGAGCCCCGTCAGGACTCGAACACGAGCGACATGATCTTCGACGTGCGCACGATCGTGCACCACCTCTCGCAGTACGTCACCCTCGAACCCGGCGACCTCATCCTCACCGGGACCCCGCAGGGCGTCGCGTTCGGCGGCACGTTCCCGTACCTGAAGGCGGGCGACGTCGTCGACGTCGAGATCGACGGCCTGGGCGCACAGCGCCAGGAGTTCGTGGCCTGGGAGGCGACGCGATGACCGGGCAGCAGCTGGACGGCCTCGTCGCCGTCGTCACCGGTGGGGCGTCGGGCATCGGCGCCGCGATCGCGGCCACCCTCGCCGACCAGGGCGCGCAGATCGCGGTCCTCGACCGCGACCCGTCGGGCGCCGACCCGCGGTTCGCCGCGTTCGCCGCCGACGTGTCGGACCGGGGCGCCGTCGAGCGTGCGATCGCCGCGGTCGCCGAGCGCTTCGGCCGCATCGACATCGTCGTCAACAACGCCGGCATCGGCGCGCAGGGCGACATCGCCGCCAACGACGACGACGAGTGGGCCCGGGTGTTCTCGATCAACGTCACCGGCATCGCCCGGGTGACGACGGCCGCGCTGCCGTGGCTGCGGAAGTCGCCGTCCGCGGCGGTCTGCAACACGTCGTCGATCGCCGCCACCGCAGGCCTGCCGCAGCGTGCGCTGTACAGCGCGTCCAAGGGCGCCGTGCTCTCGCTGACGCGGGCGATGGCCGCCGACCACCTGCGCGAGGGCATCCGCGTCAACGCGGTGAACCCCGGCACCGCCGACACGCCGTGGGTCGGCCGGCTGCTCTCCAGCGCCCCCGACCCCGCCGCCGAGCGCGCGGCGCTCGAAGCGCGCCAGCCGCATGGGCGCCTGGTGTCGGCCGACGAGGTCGCCGGCGCCGTGCTCTACCTCGTGAGCCCGCTGTCGGGCTCGACCACCGGCACCTGCATCGAGGTGGACGGCGGCATGTCGGGCCTGCGCCTGCGCCCTGCCGGCTCCTGAGCCGCGGCGCTGACCTGCCCGCGCACCGGCGGGCGGGTCAGCGCAGGCGGTAGACCCGCTCCGCGGTCTCGGCGAGCACGGCGTGATGGCCGTTCTCGCCGAGGCGGTCGTCGAGCCAGTCCGAGACCGTCTGCACCCACTGGCCGAACGGCCGTGACACCGGCCAGTCGCTGCCGAAGAGCAGGCGCTCCGGGCCGAAGGCATCCAGTGCGACGTCGAGGAACGGCCACAGCTGCGCGTCGGACCACTCCCCCGAGGACTCGGCCGGAAGCCCCGACAGCTTGCACACCACGTTGGGCCGCTCCGCGACCGCGCGCAGCGCGGCGGCCCATTCGGTGCCGTCGGCAGGGGCCGGGGCATCCGGTGTCCCCACCTCCGGCTTGCCCAGGTGGTCCAGCACGATCGTGAGGTCGGGAACACTGTCGGCCAGCGCGATCACGTCCGGCAGCTGGTGGCGGAGGATGCACGCATCGAAGGTCAGCCCGGCGGATGCCACCGCCCTGGCGGAGGCACGGAAACCGGGCGTCGCCGAGAAGCCCAGGGGCGCGGACTGCAGGTTCCGCCGGATGCCGACCACGAGCGGCCTGGTCGCGAACGCGGCGAGGTGCTCGTCGGTGGCCGCCGGGTCTTCCAGGGGCGCGCGCGCCACGATGCCGCGCACCGCGACCTGCGGCACGAGGCCGGCGACCCAGTCGACCTCGGCGAGCGACTGCTCGGGCACGCAGTCCGCCTGCACGAAGACGAAGCCGTACCCGGCGTCCGGCGCCTCGGCAAGAGCGGCGTGCAGCTCGTCCGGGCCGAAAGGTCGGAGCAGCTCGCCCTCGAGCCACTCGTAGTCGAGGACCGCGGGGTCCCACAGGTGAAGGTGTCCGTCCACGACGCGCATGCCACCCATCATGCCGTGAACGCCACGCGGATGCCGCCTCCGCGGACGCCGGACATCCGATGTCTATGATGGGCGCGTGGCCGTCACCGATGAAGCGATCGAGAAGATCAAAGAGATGATCGTCAGCGGCGAGCTGACGCCCGGATCCCGCCTGCCTCCCGAGAAGGATCTCGCCGAGCGCCTCGGCCTGTCGCGCAGCTCGATGCGCGAGGCGGTCAAGGCGCTCGAGGTCATCCGCGTGCTCGATGTGCGACGCGGCGACGGCACGTACGTGACGAGCCTCGAACCCGAACTGCTGCTGGAGGCCATCTCGTTCGTGGTCGATCTGCACGACGACCATTCGCTGCTGGAGATCTTCCAGGTGCGACGGATGCTGGAGTCCCAGGCCAGCGGCATCGCCGCCGCGCGCGCGAGCGACGACGACGTCCGCATCCTCGAGGACGAGATCGCCTCGGCCGCCGGCGTCACCGACATCGAGACGCTCGTCGAGCACGACCTGCGGTTCCACACCGCGATCGTCGAGCTCGCGGGCAACCGATACCTGTCGAGCCTCATCGCGAGCCTCAGCAGTCAGACCGTCCGCGCCCGCGTGTGGCGCGGCCTCACCGAGTCCGGCGCCGCCGAGCGCACGGTGCGCGAACATGCCGGGATCGCCGAGGCGATCGCCGCGCACGACGTCGAGCTGGCCAGCGCCCTCACGACGGCGCACATCTCGGGCGTCGAACGCTGGCTCCGCCAGGCGCGCGACGCCTGAGCCCGCGCCTGCGCGGTCAGCCGCCCCCGCGGATCGCGACGATGCCGGCGACGACGCACACGCTCACCAGCGCGCGGGAGACCTTCAGCGGCTCGCGGAAGACCAGGAACCCGATCACGACCGCCGCGATCACGCCGGTCTCGCGCACCGCTGAGACGACCGCGAGCGGCGCCTGCGACTGCGCCCACACCACGATCGTGTAGGCGACCAGCGAGATGAGCCCGCCGGTCGCCCCGAGTGGTGCATGGGTGCGCAGTCCGCGCAGGAACGCCCGTCGGTCGCGGGCGAGCACGAGGCAGACCACCGGGATCGCGGCGCCCTGCAGCAGGAAGAGCCACGCCGCGTAGCTCAGCGGCTGGCCCGACGCCCGCACCCCCACCCCGTCGAGAACGGAGTAGACCGTCACCGTGGCCCCCACCGCGACGATGAGCAGGGTGCCGACCTTGTCGTGCCGGGTGCCGCGAGGCGGCCACGACAGCACCAGCAGCGACACCGCCACGACGGCCACCCCGCCCAGCTGCAGCGGCGTGAGCCGCTCCCCCAGGAGCGTCGTCGCGGCCAGCGTGATGCCGAGCACCGACAGTCCGCGCGTCATCGGGTACGCGCGGCCGAACTCGGTGCGGGCGTAGGCGGCGGTCAGCAGCACCAGGTACAGCGTCTGCGCCGCCGCCGAGGCGATGAGCAGCGGCCACGCCGCGGGGGCGATCGGCGGCAGGACGAGGCATCCGATCGCCCCCGCGACGAGGTAGACGAGTCCGATGAGGGCTGAGGAGACCAGTCGCGCGGGGATCGCCTTGGCGATGGCGTTCCACGCGCCGTGCAGCACCGCGGCCCCGAGGACCGCCCCGAGGACCAGCGCGCTCACCTCGGCATCACGCGTCCACCGCCCTCACGTGCAGCAGCACGGCCTGTTCGGGCGGCATCGATAGCAGCACGACCCCGGCCGTCGACAGTGCCGCGCCGCTGAGCACGATCGGAGCGTCCCACCACCAGCGCGGGGCTTCGTGCTCCTGCGGCTGCAAGCCGACGCGCACCGGCTCCAGCGCGTAGCGGCGGGCCGGATCGAGCCCGGGCAGACGCACCCGTCCGACGCCCGACAGCGGCGAACGGGTGAGGCCGACGTAGGCGTAGAGCGCCTCGCACCGGTCCTGCGCGACCACGCCGTGCAGCGCGAACGAACCCTCCGGGTGATCCAGGCGCACCAGGTCGCCGCTGTGCAGGAGCGCCCGGTGGCGGCGGTGCAGCATGACCCAGTCCGCCAGTTCGGCGCGCTCGGCCTCGCTCGCCTGACGCAGATCCCACTCGACGCCGAGGTGCCCGAACAGCGCGGTGACGGCCCGGAACGACAGCGAGTGCGTGCGCCAGGTGGTGTGCGAGGACGCCGACGCGATGTGCGTGCCCATCAGCTCCGGAGGCACCAGCTGGGTCGTCCAGCGGTTGATCTCGGTGCGGTCGAGGGGGTCGTTGTTGTCGGAGACCCACACCCGGTCGGTGCGCTCGAGCGCACCGAGGTCCACGCGCCCGCCGCCTGACGAACACGACTCGATCTCGAGTCCGGGATAGCGCGCCTTCAGCTCGTCGACGAGCCGGTAGAACGCGGCGGTCTGGCCGTGCACGCCCGGCCGGCGGTCGGGGCCCGTGCCCGCATCGACCAGGTCACGGTTGTGATCCCACTTGAGGTAGGCGATGTCGTACTCGTCCAGGAGCGCCACCAGCGCATCGCGGATGTACGCGTACGCATCAGGGTTCGCGAGGTCGAGCACCTGCTGGTTGCGCGCCTCGACCGGCAGGCGGTCACGCGCCGACATGATCCACTCCGGATGTGCGCGCGCGAGGTCGGAGTCGACGTTGATCATCTCGGGCTCGACCCACAGGCCGAACTGCATGCCGAGCCCGCGTACATGATCCACCAGCGGCCCCAGTCCCGTCGGCCACACATCAGGCGAGACCGTCCAGTCGCCCAGACCCGCCTGGTCGTTGCGGCGCGCGCCGAACCAGCCGTCGTCGAGTACGAACCGCTCGACACCCACCGCCGCGGCGACGTCGGCGAGCTCGGTCAGGGTGTCATGGTCGTGGTCGAAGTAGACCGCCTCCCACACGTTGAGGGTGACCGGCCGCGCCGAACGCGGGTGCGAGGGCCGGGCGCGCAGCATCCGGTGCATGCGTCGTGCCGCGTCGTCCAGACCCGTCCCGTGCACGCCGTAGACCCAGGGGCTCTCGTACCGCTCGCCCTGCTGCAGCACGATCTCGCCGGGCAGCAGCAGCTCACCGCCGCCCAGGAGCTGCCGGCCGTCGAGCTGTCGCTCGAGCTGGTGCACGTGGTTGCCGGACCATGCCGTGTGCACGCCCCAGACCTCTCCCTCGGCGAAGCCGAAGCCGGGGGTTCCGGCGAACAGCAGCGTCGCGGCATCCAGGCCCGTGCGACCATGTCGGCCCTCGCGGCGGTGCTGCCCGGCGGTCATGCGGCGGCGCTGCGGCGCGCGCTCCCGTCCCCAGCGTCCGGCGAAGTCGAGCACCTCGTCGGCGAAGAGCGGCACGGGCAGGCTCAGGAGCAGCTCATCCACCTGGTACGGCGTGTCGGCGAGGTTCTCGACCACCGCACGGGTGCGCACGACGCCGTCCGCAGTGAGCTCCACCGTGAGGGTGAGACCGAGCGCGGTGACGGCATCGGATGCCTCCACCACGAGCACGCCTGCTCCGTCGCCGTACAGCTGCGGGTCCCCCGCGGGGGCACCGGGTGCGCTCGCAAGATCGACGCCGTCCAGGACCGCTCGCGTCACGGTGAACTGCGGCGCCCACGCCGCGCCCGCGCGGGAGCCGCTGAGCCCCGGACGGCCCACCCAGCCCCGGGTCTGCTCCGGGAGGAGCGACAGCGGGACGGGCCCGTCGGCCTGGCTCTCCGCGACCGCGGGGATCCCCGCCACCGCGAGCGTCCTGGCCTCGAGGGCAGTGAGCGCCCCGAGGTCGGCGCCCCAATGCGCGACGGCGGGCAGTCCGCCGTCGCGCAGTTCGAGGACGAGCGACACGCCGCCGGAGCGCAGCGCGACGACGCAGTCAGGGAAGGATGACATCGATAGTTCCTCTTGAATTAGTACGTCGGATAGTGTTTACGTTGCCATGAAGTCGACTGCCACCCGCGCCTCCATCAACGACGTCGCCGCCCACGCAGGCGTGTCGGCGCAGACGGTGTCGCGCGTGGCAAACGGCCAGACGAACGTGCGCCCGGCCACCCGTGACCGCGTGCGCGCCTCGATGCAGGCTCTCGGTTACCGCCCGAACAGCGCCGCCCGCAATCTGAAGTCCGGCCGCTTCCGCAGCATCGGGTTCGTCACGTTCAACCTGACCACCGTCGGCAACGCGCGCACGCTCGACGCGGTGGCCGCCGCGTCGGAGGCCGCCGGCTACACGACCACGCTGCTGTCGGTCGCCGATCCCACCCAGCTCGACGTCGTCGGCGCCTTCGGCCGCCTCGAAGAGCAGGCGGTCGACGGCATCATCCTCGTCATGTCGGCCGAAGTCGGACCCATCGACGAGCTGTCGCTCACCGCCGGCCTTCCTCTGGTGATCGTCGACTCCGACGCGAACCTGCCGTACAGCATCGTCGACACCGACCAGGAGCAGGGTGCGCGAATCGCCCTCGAGCATCTGATCGCACTCGGGCACCGCGACATCGTGCACGTGTCCGGTCCCGCGAAGTCCTTCTCGGCCAAGCGACGCCTCGACGGCTACCACCACACGATGTCCGCCGCAGGCCTCGCCATGCCGCCCGTCATCGAAGGCGACTGGACCACGGCATCCGGGCTCGAGGCGGGTCGTCGGCTGCTGGCATCCGACACGCGGCCGACGGCGGTCTTCGCCGGCAACGATCAGATGGCGCTCGGCATCATGCATTCCATCCACGAGGCGGGCCTGCGCATCCCCGAGGACATCAGCGTGGTCGGCTTCGACGACATCGACGAGGCGAAGGCGTACTGGCCTGCGCTCACCACGGTGCACCAGAACTTCGACGAAGTCGGACACCGCGCCACCGATCTGCTGCTGGCGCTCATCGACGGCCAGGGCTCCGAGCGTCAGAAGCACCTCGTGCAGACCCATCTCGTCGTGCGCGACAGCACCGGTCCCGCACGCACCGTCTGAGCCTCGCCGACCGGGCGCCACCTGCGGTGCCGCGGTTTCCACGCGCCCGCTCACACTTCGGTCGGGCCGAGATCCGGCCGCGCGGCGAAACGGACCGATGCCTCGGCCATGCCCGACAGCTCGAGCACCACGATGTCGTTGGCTCCTGCACGCAGCACGGGGCCGGGCACGTAGAGCGTGCTCTGCGGGCCGCGGCTCCAGTAACGGCCGAGCGAGAAGCCGTTGATCCACACGACTCCCGCACCCCAGCCGGTGGTGTCCAGATGCAGGTCGCAAGGCGCGTCGAGGGCGAACGAGCCCGCCACGAGCGCCGGACCCGCCACGGCGGCGCCCGGGACTGGTGAGCGGCCCGCGCCCGCGAGCGCGGCGCACAAGGTGGCGCCTTCGAGGTCGAGGGGGCCGGCCTGCCAGGGGCCGAGGGGCCGTCCGTCCAGGGTCGCGGGGCCGATCAGCCCCTTCGTCTCTCCCAAACGCGGACCGTAGTCGACGCCACCGAGGTGCTCGACGAGCACGAACAGCTCGCCGCCCGCCGGCGGCAGCGTCAGCACGCGCTCGCCCTGCTCGCGGTCGATCGTGCCGACCCGGACGCCGTCCACGAAGACGTGTGCGCGGTCGCGCACCTCGCCGAACGCGAGCAGCCCGCCGTGCGGGGCGGTCGTCGCATACGCCGAGAACCCGCGGGGAGAACCGAACGCCGCGGCGTCGGGCAGTGCGTCGAAGCGCGAAGAGCGGACAAGGCCGGCCTCCAGCAGCGGCACCGCGCGATCGAGGGATGCCTCGAGCACGGGCGCGTCCTGCCGCTCGGCGGGCATGTCGTCGGGCACCGGGGCGTACCGCGCGATCACCTCGCGGAACCGCCAGTACTTCTCGGTGGGCGTGCCGTCCTCCGCCAGCGGAGCGTCGTAGTCGTAGGAGGTCGTGATCGGGCGATAGATGCCCTTGTCGTTCGCGCCCGCGGCGAAGCCGAAGTTGGTCCCGCCGTGGAACATGTAGATGTTCACCGAGGCGCCCGCACGCAGGAGCGTGTCGAGCTCGGCGGCCGAGTCCGCCGCCGCCGTGATGTGATGGGGCTCGCCCCAGCTGTCGAACCAACCGCACCAGAACTCCGAGCACATCAGCGGGCCGGTCGGCTGGTGCTCGCGCAGGGTGGCGAGCCGCTCGGTGGCACGCGAGCCGAAGGAACCGGTGCGGTGCAGTTCGTCCAGACTGCCGCGGGTGAGCATGTCGTCCAGTGGCTGGTCGACCGTGGTGAGCGGCACCGTCACGCCCGCACGGCGGGTGCGGTCCACGAGCGCGCGCAGGTAGTCGGCATCCTCCCCGTACGCACCGTACTCGTTCTCGATCTGGACCAGGATCACCGGTCCTCCGGCGTCGATCTGACGCGGCACGACGATGCGGTAGACCTCGTCGAGGTACTCGCCGACGGCCGCGAGGTAGGCCGGGTCGCTCGAGCGGATGGTGACATCGCTGGAGACCAGCCAGCCGGGCAGCCCGCCGTCGTGCCACTCCGCGCAGATGTACGGGCCGGGGCGCACGATGGCGCGCAACCCCTCCGCATGCACCAGATCGAGGAAGCGGCCGAGGTCGAGCCGGTCGTCCGTGCGGAACTCGCCGCGCGTGGGAGCGTGGTCGTTCCACGCCACATAGGTCTCGATGGTGTTCAGCCCCATCTGCCGCGCCTTGCGCACCCGATCGGCCCACTGCTCGGGGTGCACCCGGAAGTAGTGGATGGCGCCGGAGATCACCTGGAACGGCTCGCCGTCGAGGAGGAAGTCGGTGTCGCCGATGGAGAAGGAGGGCATGCGGGGGTCTTTCGGGTCGCGGAAGGCATATGCCGCGGGGGACCTGCCTGTCAGCAGATCCCCCGCGTCATCGATGGGGATTACTTGTTGACGGAGAAGCCCTGGGAGTTGCCGTACTCCACGAGGGTGTCCTGCCACTCCTGGAACGCGGCGTTCAGGTCGCCCTGCTCACCGAGCGCCTTGCCGACGGAGTCGGCGAAGACGTTGTTCGCGTAGCCCTGGTAGGGCAGGTACTGCCAGCCGGCGATGACCGACTTGGCCGACGCGGCACCGACCTGGTTGGCCTGCTGACCGTCGTACGCCGGGAACTCGACGTCGGCCCACTCGGGGTTGTCGAACGCCGCGTTGGTCGCCGGGAACCCGGTCGCGTTCTGCAGCTCGCGGCCCGTGCCGTCGGCGAAGAACTGCAGCACCGCAGCCGCGGCCGCCTTATTCGCGCTCTGCGACGTGACCGCGAGGCCGCTGCCGCCGTTCTCGGCGGAGGCGGGCTGACCGTCCCACGACGGCATCGGCGCGACGCGCCAGTTGCCGGTGCTGTAGTCGTCCATGCCGCCGATCATCCAGGAGCCCATCATCAACGTGGCGAGCTTGCCCTGCGTGAGCGCCTTGCTCCACTCGTCCGACCACGTCGGCAGCGGCGAGAGCTCGCCGTTCTGCAGCAGCGTGCCCCAGTAGTCGGCGAACTTCTTCGAGCCCTCGTCCTGCAGGTCGATGGTGACGTTCTCGCCCTCGACCTGGAACGGCTGAGCGCCCGCCGACCACAGCATGCTGGTGATGAAGCCGGCGTCGCCACTGTTGGCGATGTAGGCCTCGGGGTCCGCGGCGTGGATGGCGGCAGACGCGGCAGCGAACTCGTCCCACGTCGTCGGCGGAGCGGTGATGCCGGCGGCGTCGTAGACGTCCTTGTTGTAGATCATGACCATGGGGCCGGAGTCGCCGGGGATCGCGACGAGCTCGTCACCGAAGTGCACCGAGTTCCACGTCGATTCGGTGAACTCGCCGTCGTAGCTGTCGAGGCCGAACTTGCTCATGTCGGCCAGCGCGCCGCCGAGCGCCAGCTGCGGGATCGTCTGGTACTCGACCGGGACGATGTCCGGGGCGCCGGAGCCGGCCTTGATCGCGTTCTGGAGCTTCGTGACGACCGCGTCGGGGTTCTCCAGCTTGACGACCTTGATCTTGACCTTCGGGTTCTCCTTCATGAACGCGTCGGCCTGGTCCTGCGTCGAGTCGCTCCAGGTCCACCACGTCAGCGTGGCGCCGTTCTCGACCGCAGCGTCGATGTCGGCCTGGGTGCCGCTGTCGGCGGACTCCGGAGTGCTGCTGGCGCAGCCGGCGAGGGCGCCGACAAGCAGTGCGCCGGTGCCGGCGATGACGCCGGCCCGCTGCCAGAAGCGGGTGCTGTTGTTCTTCACGTGCAGTTCCCTTCGGGTGTTTCTTCTTGATGGAGTGTGATGAGTGGGTCTTGCAGGCGGCTCGGCCGGAGCCGGGCCTATTTGACGCTCCCCGCGGTGAGCCCCGACTGCCAGTAGCGCTGGAGATAGAGGAAAGCCGCAGAGATCGGGAGGACGGTGAGCAGGGCTGCCGTGATCACCAAGTGCGGGATGGGCTGCGCGCCGATCGAGCTGGACTGCGCCATCCACTGATTCAGACCGACGGGCAGCGGGTACCACTGCGGGTCGCTCAGCATGATCAGCGGGAGGAAGTAGTTGTTCCACGTCGCCACGACGGCGAACATCAGCACGGTGATCAGCGCGGGAGCGAGCTGGCGCACCGAGATGGAGAAGAAGATGCGCAGTTCGCCGGCGCCGTCCAGGCGTGCCGCTTCGAGCAATTCGTCGGGGATGGCCTCGGCGGCGTACACCCAGACCAGGTAGAGCCCGAAAGCGCTCACGAGCGACGGGATGATGACCGACCACGGGGTGTTGGTGAGCCCCAGGCCGCTGAACATGAGGAACTGCGGTACGGCCAGGACCGAGCCCGGGATCGCGAGGGCGCCGAGGATGATCGCGAAGACCGCGCGACGGCCGGGGAACCGGTACTTCGCAAGTCCGTAACCGCCCAGCGCTGCCAGCAGCGTCGCGCCGCCCGCGCCCACCACGACGTACAGCAGCGTGTTGCCGAGCCAGCGCAGGAAGATCCCGTCGTCGTAGGCGAACACCGCGGCGATGTTCTGGAACAGTGCGAAGTCGGGCGTGAACCAGAGCGCGAACGAGTCGTACAGATCGGCACGTGTCTTGGAGGCGTTGACCAGAAGCCAGAACAGCGGCACCAAGCAGTACATCAGCATCAGCACCATCACGACGGTGAGGCTGATCGACGCACGTCGGTGGCGCGGGCTGTGCACGGCGCGGGTGGGGCGCGGCGCGATGCGACCGCTGGCGAGCCGGCTCGGACGGCGACCGCCGGTGACGACTGTCTCGGTGGTCATCGGATCTTCTCCCCGCGGTTGCCGGTGGACTGCGCGAAGAACGCGATCACCATGGTGATGAGGCCGGAGACGATTGCGATCGCCGCGGCGTAGTTGAACTGCGAACCCGCGAACGACAGGTTGTACGCATAGAGATTCGGCGTGAAGTAGCTGGTGATGACGTTCGGCGCGATGGACTGCAGCACGGCCGGCTCGTTGAACAGCTGGAAGCTGCCGATGATCGAGAAGATCGTGGCCACCACGATCGCCCCGCGGATCGACGGGATCTTGATGCTGAACACCGTGCGGAAGGGCCCGGCACCGTCGATCTCGGCGGCCTCGTACAGTTCATTGGGCACGGCTTTGAGCGCGGAGAAGAAGATCAGCATGTTGTAGCCGACGAACTCCCAGGTCACGATGTTGCCGATCGCGACCATGATGAAGCTGTCGGACAGCGGCGAGGGGATGGCCGTGCCGAGCCAGTGGTTGATGTCGGCGACGAGGCCGAACTGCGACCCGTACATGTAGCCCCAGATCATGACGGCGACGACGCCGGGGACCGCGTAGGGGAGGAAGATGCCGAGGCGGTACAGCGGCACGAAGCGCAGCCGCGCGCTGTCCAGTGCGAGCGCGGCGACCAGTGCGAGGGCGAGCATGATCGGCACCTGGATGAGCAGGAAGACCGTCACCCGGAGGGTGGCGTCCCAGAACTTCGGGTCGGTGAGCGCGGTCGCGTAGTTCTCGAGCCCGACGAAACGCGTGCCGCCGATGAGCGACTCGTGGAAGAGACTGAGGTAGATCGCGTAGAGCAGCGGCGCGATGAGCACGACCGTGAACACGAGCATGAACGGCCCGATGAACCACCAGCCGGCCCAGTCCCGACGCAGTCGCTTGCGGTTGCGCACCGTCGGCGCGGCCGGAGTGGATGCACCGGACGGGCTGGTCGACGGCGCTGCGATGGTCATCGTTGCCACCGGCCACGCTCCGTCGTCGCACTGGAGTCGCTCATGTGCGGACCCACTTCCTCGTGAATGTTTGCGTTCACATCGGAGTATACGAGATGATCGTGTTTACGCAAACACAGTTTTGACCCCCCTCCCGGCGAAGGAGCCCCCCGCGTGATCTCGACCATCCACGTCGTCTTCAAAACCCACCTCGACATCGGCTTCACCGACCTCGCGGCCAACGTCGCCGAACGGTATGTGCGCTCATATCTGCCCCGCGCGATCGAGCTGTCCGAGGAGCTCGACCGCCGAGGCGGCGACGCCCGGTTCGTGTGGACGACCGGCTCCTGGCTCATTCACGAGGCACTGCGCGCGGGAACGCCCGCCGAGCGCGACCGCCTGGAGGGTGCGATCCGCGAGGGACGCATCCGCTGGCACGGTCTGCCGGCGACGACCCACACCGAGGTGATGGACGCCGGGCTCGTAGAGCACGGCATCCGCATCGGCCGGCGCCTCGACGAGCGCTTCGGGGTGCACACCGTCGCGGCGAAGATGACCGACGTCCCCGGCCACACCATCGGGCTCGTCCCGCTGCTTGCGGCATCCGGACTGGAGTACCTGCACATCGGCGTCAACGGCGCCTCGGCCGTGCCCGACGTGCCGGAGTTCTTCCGCTGGCAGGCGCCGGACGGCAGCGAGGTCGTCGTCAACTATGCGCGCAGCTACGGCGCCACCGACCTGGGTCTTGCCGTCGTGCCCGGCGGGACGGACGCACTGCACCTCGCCCACACCGGCGACAACTTCGGCCCGCCGCCGGCCGAAGAGGTCGAGGAGCTGTTCGCAGCCCTCGCGGCCGCATACCCGGACGCGCGCATCGTGGCCTCCACCCTCGACGAGTTCGCCTCCGCGGTGGTCGCCGTGCGCGACGCGCTGCCGGTGCTCACCGACGAGATCGGCGACTCGTGGATCCACGGCGTCGGCAGCGACCCGCTGCTGACGGCGGGACTGCGACGGATGCTGACGCTGCGGGCCGAGTGGGTCGCCTCCGGTGCGCTGGACCCCGACTCCGACGAGGCGCAGCGATTCGGCGACGCGCTGCTGCTCATCGCCGAGCACACCTGGGGCGAGGACCTCAAGACCTTCCTCCCCGACTACGCCTCGTATACGAAGGCCGACTTCATCGCCGCGCGTGCGCGCGACGAGATCGACCTCGCCGGCAACCCGGCCCCGACCCAGGCGTACGCGTGGGCCTACGAGGAGCACCCGACGCCGCAGGGGCTGCGCTACTCGGGCTTCGAGGCCTCGTGGGCCGAGCAGCGCGAGTACCTCGAGCGGGCCGTCGCCGCGCTCGCGCCCGAACGCGAGCTCGCCGCCCGGGCCGCCCTGGACGAGCTGCGCCCCGCGGCGACCGCGGGTGCGGCATCCGTCCCTCTGGTCGTCGAGGCCGGCGAGGCGCACCGGCTCGGACGGTTCACCGTGAGCTTCGGCGACGACGGGTCGCTCGTGTCGCTCGTCGACCGCGACGGCACCGAGTGGGCGGGCTCGGAGAACCGGCTCGCCGCCTACCGCTACCAGACGTTCGACGAGCGCGACGAGCAGGCCTGGATGGACCAGTACTGCCGCGACATGGACGAGCACGGATTCTGGGCGATCCCCGACCAGTCCAAGCCCGGCCTCGCGATCGCCGACACCCAGCCCGCGCAGGTGTTCGCGCCGCACGTCGTGAGCGCCGCGCTGCATGCCGACGCCGACGCGGACGTCGTCGCGCTGCAGCTGGAGCTGCCCGAAGCGGCGAGCGCGCTGTGGGGTGCTCCGCGGACGCTGCGCCTGGAGTACCGCTTCCCGCACGGTGCCGGACCGATCGCCATCGTCCTGGACGCGCAGGATCGCGACGCCTCGCGTCTGCCCGAGGCGAGCTGGCTGGGCTTCCGTCCGCGCACGGCGGACGACGGGTGGGCCCTGGACAAGCTCGGCACGAAGGTCGACCCGCGCCGTGTCGTGCGCAACGGCAACCGCACGCTGCACGCCGTCTCGGCCGTGGAGTGCCGCGGCGAGCGCGCCTTCGTGCTGCGCACCCCCGACGCGCCGCTGGTGGCCGTCGGCGAGCCGCAGCTGCTGCGCTTCGAGAACCGCGTCGCACGCCCCGACGACGGCGTGCACGTCAACCTCCACAACAACGTGTGGGGCACCAACTTCCGCATGTGGTTCGAGGACGACCTGCGCTACCGCTTCGAGCTCGAGGTCGGCCGATGACGGATGCCGCGACCCCGGGGCTCGTCACGAGTCCTCCGGTGGTCATGGCACCGCGCGCCGACGGGTTCGAGGTGGTCTGGAGCGTCGGGCGGCTCGCCCGCGGCCGCCTGGAGTGGCGCGGCGCCGCGGGGTCGGGGGTGGCCCGCGCCGACGCGTTCGGCATGGTGCCGCAGGGCGACCGCGTGCTGCGCGTGCGCCTGTCGGACCTCGCCCCCGGCAGCGAGGTGGAGGTGCGCGCGATCACCGAGGCGATCCTCGGTGCCCCCGAGCGCCACGAGTCGCCGTGGAAGCGCGTGCGCACGCTCGACGCGGAGGCTCCGAGCGCCCGCATCGCCGTGTGGAACGACACCCACCAGCACGGCGACACGCTGCGCACGCTGGACGAGGTCACACCCCCGGTCGACCTGCTCGTGTGGAACGGCGACCTCTGCAACGACTGGAAGGACGACGACTCGTTCACGGCCACCGTCCTCAGCCCCGAGGGCCTGGACGTCAGCGCCGACCGGCCACTCACGATCGTCGTCGGCAACCACGACGTGCGCGGCACGTGGGCGTACCGGCTCGAGGAGTACGTGGCGACACCGGACGGCCGGCCCTACTCGGCGTTCCGCGTGGGCCCGATCGCGTGCATCCTGCTGCACACCGGCGAGGACAAGCCCGACGATCACCCGAGCTTCGAGGGGCGGGTGGCCTTCGAGCCGCTGCGCGCCCTCCAGGCGGAGTGGCTGCGCGAGGCCGTCGCGCGCCCCGAGATCCGCGATGCCCAGTATCGGCTGGTGTTCTGCCACATCCCGCTGCGCTGGACCGACGAGTCCGAGGTCGACTACGACGACGGCGGCTATGACTGGTTCAGCCGGATGAGCCGCGACGCGTGGCACGACTCGCTCGTGGAGTGGGGGGCGCAGCTGGTGGTGTCCGGGCACACGCACGAGCCCGCTCTGCTCGCGCCCGACGACGCCTTCCCCTACGCCCAGCTCGTGGCCGGCGGCCCCGATCGCGACCCCGGCTCGCCCGAGGCCGCGACCTGGACCGAGGCCGTGGCGGAGGCATCCGGCCTGCTCGTCACCCTGAGGGACCTCGACGGCGCGGTGGTGCTGCAGACGAGGCTGTCGCCGATCGGCTGAGCCCGCGCGGCCGGTGCCCACGGGCGCCGGCCGCGCTCAGGCGAAACGGACCGTCTGCTGCAGACGCGTGCGGACGTCGAAGACCTCGTTGCCGCCGATGTCGCGCGCGCCGGTGATGCCGCGGCGCAGGACGGTGGTCAGCGCGCTGCGCGAGGCCACGGCCACGCGTACGCCCCGCAGCTTGCCGAGCTCGTCGATGGGCGTCTCGACGTCCTCGTCGGGCAGCACCACGATCGCCCCGCTGAAGCGCACACCCGCGGCCCGCGAGATCACGCGCATGCGGGCGAGGAGCTCGGCGATCGGCGCACCGGGCACGCCGTCGCCGATGAACTCGCCCCGGCGCAGGCGCGCGGGCGCACCGAAGTCCTCCGACAGGATGCCGTACAGGCCGCTCGGGCCGAGCACGATGTGGTCGATCTTGGCGTCGGGGTCGGCGTCGCGGCCGGAGGCGGCCACGTCGTGCCACACCGTGTACCCCATGCCCAGGTCGGAGACGATGCGCGCGGTCGCCTCTTCGGCGAGCGCGTCGGCGAGCAGGCGCTTGAGCGCGACGGGCGCCGAGCGCACGAGCGCGGGGTCGTACGGGTCGTCGAGGGTGACGCCACGCCCCACCCACTCGCGGATGAGGGTCAGGTAGCGCTCACGCCGCCAGCCGCCGGGGTGACCGTACGAGCGGGCGCGGGGGCGCGTGTCGGTCCGCGCCGCCGGCGGGCGCCACCCCGACCATTCCGGAGCCGCCGCCTCGCCGAAGCCGTGCCCGCGGTCGTAGGCCGCGCGCGCCTCAGAGGTGCCGACGAGCTCCCACGCCCGCTGCACCTGGATGAACAGCGCGGCGTCGCCGCCGGTGTCGGGGTGCGTCTGGCGCAGGCGCAGGCGATACGCCTTGCGCAGGCCCTCCTCGTCGACGGCGGGATCGACCGCGAGCACCTCGTAGGCGGACGCCGAGAGCGGACTGTCGAACACGCACCCTCCCCCGGATCGTCCTGCCGCGCGTCGCGGCCAGAACAGGCTACGTCACCCGGCGGAGGCGGGCTCCGCGCGCCGCTCGTTGCGTCGCGCGTAGGCGGCGGCGCTGCGACTGGACAGCGCGAGCAGCACGAGGATGTCGAAGGCCAGCGACACGAACGTCTCGTCGACGCGGATCTCCTGCCCCTGCACCCACCAGGCGAAGAACGACGTGCTGATCGAGACCACCGAGACGACCATCACGACCACGCGCGCCCAGTTGCGGCCGCGCAGCACGAAGACGGCCAGGACGACGTCGATCAGGACCGTGATGCCGCCGACGACGAGGACGGTGACCAGCCCCCACATCTGGGCGGTCGCCGTGTCGATCCCCTCCAGGGCGAGCTGGACGTCGGGATCGGCGAGGATCCCCTGCCATTCCAGCGCGATCCCGGCGAGCACGAGCACCCCGGCCAGCGCACGCAGCAGCACGAGCACCGCTCCGGCGACGATGGACGCCGGCCGCGGCATGTCGGGGTCGCCGCGCGGCGGCCGCAGCAGCCGCGCGGCGGGCTCGTACGCGGGGCGCTTGCGCGGCTCGGGCGTCGCCGGCGTTCCGGGCGCGCTCATGACACCGCCTCCGCGACGGCCCGCACGTCGACGATCGGCAGGTCGCCGTCGGTGCGGATGCTGTCGCCCCCGCCGTTGCGGGCGTGGTACCCCGTGGCGAAGTCGGCGATGACATCGACCGCCACGCGGGGATCGGCATCCGCCACTGTGCGCACGATGTGGTCGCGCTCGACGTCGGTGTCGGCGTCGATCTTGTGGGTCACCTGCAACGTGAACAGCGACAGCCCCACGCGCGTGTCGAAGGTGCCTGCGGCGAGCCAGTCCACGCGGCGACCGCCGGGCAGCAGCCAGCCGTCGGGGCAGCGCCAGAAGCGCACATGGTGGCGCTGGGCGGGGTTGCCGTCGACCTCCTGCTGGTAGGCGAAGTCCTGCTGGCGGCCGAACAGGAACAGCGGGCTCACCGGGGCCTCGTCGTAGCTGCGGCGGGCGAGCGTGGAGCGGATGATGCCCCACGACGAGGCGAGGGTGACGGGATCGGCGCGGGTCCACCCGGCCGCGGTCATCGCCGCCTCGATCTGCTCCGCCGAGCCGAGGAACGCGAGGTTCACCGGGTCGCCGAGCAGGCCGTCACTGGTGCGGGTGCGCCCGATGAAGTAGTCGGGCACGTAGATCGTGGTGAGGATGCGGTGCAGCCGCGGCAGTACGAGGTAGGCCAGCAGCACCCAGAACACGATGAAGAACGGGATGCCCCACCAGCCGACGTGGAACGTCTCGGTGAGGCTGAGGTAGGCCAGCCACAGCGCCGCGATCCCCGCGAAGACGAAGAAGAACCAGTCGACCGCCACCCCGATCGAGTACGTGCGTCGCCGGGTGCTCACGATCCCTCCTCGTTCGCGGCGTCAGTCCCAGAGCGGGATCTGGGGACGGTAGGCCAGAGCGGATGCCGCCAGGTCCGGCGGCAGGTCCGCGATCGTCGCAGGCTGCCACCGCGGCGAGCGGTCCTTGTCGATCACCTGCGCGCGGATGCCCTCGGCAAGGTCGGGCTGCGTGGTGGCGAACCACATCACGAGCCCGTACTCCTGCTCCAGCGCCTCGCGCAGGCCGGGCAGCTCGCGCGCCCGGCGGACGGCGGCGAGCGTGACGGCGAGCCCGGTGGGCGAGAGCTCGTCGAGCAGGTCGGCGGTGGCGGATGCCTCAGGCTCCGGGCGCGCGCGCAGCCGCTGGACGATGCCCGCCACCGTGTCGGCGGCGAAGGCGTCGTCGATCCACTCTCGCGAGCGCTCCAGGTTGGACGGGCCGGGGGTCTCGTCGAACAGCAGCACGAGCTCGGTCGGGCTCGACGGATCGGCCCGGGTCTCGAGCGCGTCGCGGAGGGCGTCGAGATGCTCGTGGGGCACGCAGTGGTCGGCGAATCCGGCGTACACCGCGTCAGCGGCATCCATCACGGCCCCGGTCAGCCCCAGATACTCGCCGATCCGACCCGGCGCGTGGGCGAGCAGCCACGAGCCGCCCACGTCGGGGGTGAACCCGATGCGGGTCTCGGGCATCGCCAGCTGCGAGCGCTCGGTGACGATGCGGATGGCGGCGTGGCCGGCCACGCCGATGCCGCCGCCCATCGTGATGCCGTCGGCGAACGCGACGAACGGCTTGGAGTACTCGGCGATGCGGGCGTTGAGCGCGTACTCGTCGCGGAAGAACACCGCCGCATCCTCGGCACGGCCGGTCGTGACCTGCTCGGCCAGTCCCCGCACGTCGCCGCCCGCGCACAGCCCGCGCTCCCCGGCGCCGTCCAGCAGCACCAGGTCTACTTCGGTGTCGTCCTCCCAGTAGTCCAGCGCCTCGTGCAGACGCCGGACCATGCCCAGGTCGAGCGCGTTGATCGCGCGCGGGCGGTTGAGGGTCAGGCGCCCCAGCCCCCGGCCGATGCGGACGAGCACGGTGGGCTCGGCGGATTGCGGGGCGAGATCGGTCACGGGCGCAACGTTACCGGGCCTGTGAAGTTCTCCCACGTCGGTGCCGGATTTCCGCCAGGATGGGACTGAGTTCCGCAGGAATCCCGCAACGAAGCGGCACCGTCCTCCGCAGCGCGAGGTGTCTGCTCACAACACGAGAGGGAACGGCATGCCCGACGGTCAGTCGCTGGAGTTCGCAGGCGTCACGAAGCGCTTCGGCGCGGTCACCGCCGTCTCCGATCTCACCGCCCGCGTCGATCCGGGGCGGGTGACCGGATTCCTCGGCCCCAACGGCGCAGGCAAGACCACGACACTGCGGATGCTGCTCGGCCTGGTGCGCCCGACGGCCGGCCGCGCGACCATCGGCGGCCGGCGCTACGCCGAACTCGACAGGCCGCTGCAGAGCGTCGGCGCGGTGCTGGAGGCATCCAGCTTCCATCCCGGTCGCACCGGCGCGGCCCACCTCGCGATCTATGCGCAGGCCGCCTCGATCGGGCGGGCGCGCGTCGACGAGGTGCTGGGCCTGGTGGGGCTGGCAGATGCCGCCGGCCGCAAGGTCGGCGGCTACTCGCTCGGCATGCGCCAGCGCCTCGGCCTCGCCTACGCGCTGCTGGGCGACCCCGGCGTGCTCGTGCTCGATGAGCCGGCGAACGGCCTCGACCCCGAGGGCATCATCTGGATGCGCGGCTTCCTGCGGCAGCTCGCCGCGGAAGGACGCACGGTGCTCGTCTCGTCGCACCTGCTCGCCGAGGTGCAGCAGACGGTCGACGCGCTGCTGATCATCTCGCGCGGCCGTCTCGTGTTCCAGGGATCGATCGACGAGCTCGCCGACTCCGACGAGTACGCGACCATCGTCGACGCCCCCGACCGCGCGGCGCTGACGTCGGCGCTGGAGGCCGCGGGGGTGCGGTTCGAGGTGCTGCGGTCGGGGCTGACCGTCCGCGGCCTGGATCCGGCATCCGTCGGCGCGGCCGCCGCGGCAGGCGGCGTGGCGCTGTCGTCGCTGCACCGCCGCGGGCCGGCCTTGGAGGAGGTCTTCCTCGACCTCGTCAACGGCACGCGGGTGCACCGCAGCGCCCAGGGTGCGCCGGGCGCACCCGTCGCCGCAGCAGCCACGACGGATGCGCCCCGTGTGCAGGACTCGACGGTCGCGGCCGCCGTCGTCGCCGCAGCCGCGACGGATGCCGCCACAGACGAGGATGCTCGCGAAGCGGACGAGTCCGCGCTCACCGCGGCCGAGCTCGACGCGGAGGCGACCGGCGCGCCCGGCGCCGCCGCCGCGCTGGGCGCCGCCGCGGGAGCGGCATGGGCCGTCGCGGACGACGACCGGGGTGCGGAGGCCACCGCCGCCGCGCCCGATGTCCCGCCCGTCGGGGATGCAGAGCCGGTCCAACCGCCGTCCGCTCCTGTCGCGTACGCGGTGGCCAGCACCGGCGTGATCGACATCGTCCCCGCCGAGGCACCCGCGGAGCCGCAGCAGGAACCGCAGCCCGAACCCGAACCACAGCCGGAACCCCAGCCCCAGCCCGAACCCGAACCGCAGCCCGAACCCCAGCCCCAGCCAGAGCCGGAACCTCAGCCGGAACCTCAGCCGGAACCCGAACCGCAGCCGCAACCGGAGCCCGAGCCGCAGCCCGAGCCGCAGCCCGAACCCGAACCGCAGCCCGAACCGCAGCCGCAACCCGAACCGCAGCCGGAACCCCAGCCCGAACCTCAGCCCGAATCGCAGCCGGAGCCCCAACCTCAGCCGGAGCGCGAGCCCGAACCGCAGCCCGAACCCCAGCCCGAGCCGGAGCCTCAACCCCAGCCCGAACCCCAACCCCAGCCGGAGCCCGAACCCCAACCCCAGCCGGAGCCCGAACCCTCCGTCGCCACGGGCCCGGTCGTCGAGAACGCCTGGGCTCCCCTCGACGCCGACCCCGACGTCCAGGCGATCGGCGAGATCGACGAGGAGCTCTCCGCGCCGGAACCCCAGCCGCAACCCGAACCGGCACCCGAGCCGCAGCCGGAACCCGAGCCCCAACCCGAACCCGAACCCGAGCCAGCGCCCCATCCCGACCCCGAGCCCGGCGCCGCGGCGCCCGGCAACGCGTGGGCTCCCCTCGACGCCGACCCCGACGTCGAGGCCATCGGCGAGATCGACGAGGAGCTCTCCCCGCCGGAACCGGCCGATGCCGATGAGGACCGCCCCTGGGAGACGTACGTCAAGACGGATGCCGACATCGAGGCCGACGCGTTCTTCGCGGCGTTCGACACCGGGGAGGCGCCGCGCATCGACGTGGCCGCGGAGGAGGCATCCGCTCCTCCCCCGGGACCATCGTCCGACGAACCCGATGAGCAGCGCCACGACGAAGGGGGCACGCGATGAGCCTCACCGCAGCGACCCGCGCCGAGACCACCAAGCTGTTCTCGACGAGCATCTGGTGGATCCTCGCGATCGTCCTGTTCGTCTACGTGGGCTTCACGGCCGCGGCACTCGGCTTCGTCTACGCGGCCGCCGCGTCCGGGTCGCTCCCGGGCGACGCGCCGCCGCTCCCTGAGGAGGGTCTCGCGGCCACGCTCTACAGCACCGCGACGACGGTGGGCTATGTCTTCCCGCTGCTGGTGGGCACGCTCATGGTCACGGCCGAGTTCCGGCACAAGACCCTGACGCCGACGTTCCTCGCCACTCCCCGGCGCGGCCGGGTGCTCGCCGCCAAGCTCGCCGTCGGGATCCTCATCGGCGTCGTGCTGGGCGTCATCGGCATCGTCGCCTCGGTGGGGATCTCGGCCGCCTTCCTCGCCGGGTTCTCGCTGGAGACCGAGCTGTCCTCGCCCGACACGTGGGCGATGCTCGGACGGATGCTGCTGGCCTATGTGCTGTGGACGCTCATCGGCGTCGGGGTCGGCGCGCTGGTGCGCAACCAGGTGGGCGCGATCGTCGGGGTGCTCGTGTTCACCCAGTTCGTCGAGCCCATCGGACGCGCCGCGGCGGCGTTCGTCGAGGGGCTGTCGGACTACACCCGCTTCCTCCCCGGGGCCGCGAGCGATGCGCTCGTCGGCGCGAGCGTCTACGCCGTCGGCATCCCGCAGGGCTCCGCGGACCCGCTGGAGTGGTGGGTGGGCGGGCTCGTGCTGCTCGGGTACGCGGTGGTGTTCGTCGTCCTGGGGCAGCTCGTCAGCTGGCGCCGCGACGTCAGCTGACCGGGCGGCTCAGACCGCCGGAGCCGGCGAGGGGGCTTTGCGCTTGCGCGGCTTCTTCTCGGGCGCGGCGGGGACTGTGCCCGTCTCGGCCGCGATCTCGACGACGTCGACCGGCTCCTCGGCGACCTCGACGCGCAGCGCCTGCACGAGCGCGAGCCCGTGACGGGTCGTGAGGATCACGCGCTGGAACTCCGGGTGACCTTCGAGGTCGATCACGACGCTGGGCCTGCGGCGGCGGATGACGGCGAAGTCCTCGCCGCCGGCCGAGCGCCAGGTGCCCATCGCGACCACGCCGCGCACGTGCGTGCCGGGGCTGGGGATGCCGCGCAGCCACGTCCACGCGTCGTCGGTCAGCTGCACCTTGGTGATCGTGGAACGCTCGATGACCACATTCCCTTTGCGGAATGACAGCGCGCGCTCGGACCCCGACAGCACGACCTCGAGCTGCGTCGAGTCGAGCAGCAGCGTCACCATGTGCCTAGTCTGCCAGCGGCGTCGTCGGGAACAGGCCTCATTTGCTTACGGGAGGGCAACGATCCTCGGCCCCGACGAGGGCGGGCGGTGCAAGACTGGAGCGGTGACCGTCGTGTCCCCCTCCGTCACCTCTCCGCCGGCCTCCCTCGTCGACGAGGCCCTCGCGCGCGCCGCCGCCGGTGAGCGCCTCGACGTGGCGGCTGCCGAAGCGCTGCTCGGCGCGACCGGGGAGCAGTTCGAGCGCCTGCTCGCGATCGCCGGTGCGCTGCGGGATGCCGGGCTCGCGGCATCCGGTCGTCCCGGCGTCATCACCTACTCGCGCAAGGTCTTCGTGCCGTTGACGACGCTGTGCCGCGACCGCTGCCACTACTGCGTGTTCGTCGACACTCCCGGGCAGCTCCTGAAGAAGCACAAGCCGGCGTACATGTCTCCTGAGCAGGTGCTCGCCGTCGTGCGGCAGGGCCAGGCGATGGGGTGCAAGGAGGTGCTGCTGACCCTCGGCGACCGTCCCGAGGAGCGGTGGCCCGAAGCGCGCGCATGGCTCGACGAGCACGGCTTCACGTCGACGATCGATTACGTCGCTCACGTCGCGCGCCTCGTGACCGCCGAGACGGGGCTGCTCGCGCACGCCAACCCGGGCGTGATGAGTGCGGAGGAGCTGCGGATGCTTCGTCCCACCGCGCCGTCGATGGGAATGATGCTCGAGACGACCTCGCGGCGGCTGTTCGAAGAGCCCGGGCAGGTGCACTTCGGCTCGCCCGACAAGGACCCAGCGGTGCGACTGGCCGTGATCGAGGATGCCGGGCGCGCGCGCGTGCCGTTCACCACCGGCATCCTGGTGGGCATCGGCGAGACCGTCCACGACCGTGCCGAGTCGCTCGTCGCGATCCGCGACGCCCACGAGCGCCACCAGGTCGACGGGCAAGGGCACGTGCAGGAGGTCATCGTCCAGAACTTCCGCGCGAAGCCCCGCACCGCGATGCAGGGCGCGCCCGACGCCGATCTGCTGGAGTACGTCGCCGCCGTCGCCGTCGCCCGGCTCGTGATGGGTCCGCACATGCGCATCCAGGTGCCGCCGAACCTGTCGGACGCCACCGAGTTCGGCCTGCTCGTACGAGCAGGCGCCGACGACTGGGGCGGCGTCTCGCCGCTGACGGCCGACCACGTCAACCCCGAGCGCCCGTGGCCGCACCTCGACGACCTCGCCCGCATGACCGCCGAACTCGGCTTCGAGCTGCGCGAGCGTCTGACCGCGCAGCCCGAGTTCGTGCTCGACGCCGAGACGTGGATCGACCCCGCGCTGCGCCCCGCGGTCACGGCGCTGGCGGACCCTGCCACGGGCCTCGCGGCGGCGAAGCCTCGTCTCGCCGACGACGGCGCGGCGACCGAGGTGGCCGCCTCAGCGCATCCGACGCCGGGTCCCCGGTCGCTGAGCGAGGAGCGCAGCGACGAGACGGAGCGCACCAGCGGGAACCGCTCCGTCCGCACCCTCGCCGAGGCCGCGGCCGCCGACCCGCTCGCGCTCGACGACGCCGAGTGGGCCACCCTCCTCGAGGCCGCCGGCGACGACCTCGACGTGCTCGCGGCGACCGCTGACGATGTGCGCCGCTACACCGTCGGCGAAGCGGTCACGCTCGTCGTGAACCGCAACCTCACCTCGACCGGGCTGCGGCGGGCCGCGACCGACGACCCGGCGACGTTCACCCTCGAGGACGTCGGCGCGATCGCGGCCGATGCGTGGGACCTCGGCGCGACCGAGATCTGCGTGCAGGGGCTGCTCCCCGTGGCCGAGGAACCGTCGGGGTATCTCGACATCGCCCGCGCCGTGAAGGCGGGGGCCCCCGGCATCCACCTCCACGCGTACCGCCCGCAAGACGTGCGGGACCACGCCGACCGCTCCGGCATCACGCTCGACGCGGCGCTCGCGGCGATGCGCGAGGCGGGCGTCGACACCGTGCCCGGCACCGGCGTCAAGGTGCTGAGCGAGCGTGTGCGGGGGCTCGTCGCCCCCGGCGACCTCGAGATCGACCGCTGGGTCGAGGGCATCACCGCCGCGCACCGCGCGGGCTTCCGGTCGACGAGCGTCCTCTTCTACGGCCACGTGGAGACCGCCGCCGAGCGCGTCGCCCACCTCCGCCGGCTGCGCGCGATCCAGTCCGAGACCGGCGGGTTCACGGAGTTCGTGCCGATCCCGCTCCCCGGACCCGCGGGCGGCGTCCCCCTCGTCGCCGGCCGTGCGGCGCTGGACGAGCACCGCGCCATGGTCGCCGTGTCGCGCCTGCTGCTCTCGGGCAGCATCCCGCACGTGCAGATCCCGTGGACGCGCGTCGGGCGCGAGGCATCCGCGGTCCTGCTGCAGTCCGGCGGCGACGACCTCGGCGGCACGCTCCTCGACGGCCGCGTGAAACCCGAGGCGGGCATCGAGCACGGTCTCGAACTGCCGGCGTCGGATGCCGCGACCCTGGTGTCGCGCCTGTTCCGGCCGTTCCGCCTGCGCACGACCACCTACGGGCAGGTCACGCGATGACCCGCGTCGAGGTCGCGATCGTCGGCGCCGGGTTCGCGGGCATCGGCGTGGCCTCGTCGCTGCGCCGCGCCGGCCGCGACGACCTCGTCGTGCTGGAGCGCGGGGGGTCGGTCGGCGGCACGTGGCGCGACAACACATATCCGGGCATCGCCTGCGACGTGCCCTCGCACCTGTACGGCTTCGCGGCGCACCCCAACCCGGCCTGGTCGGGCACCTACGCGACGGGCGCGGAGATCCACTCCTACCTCGAGCACGTCGTCGACGCCGAGGGGCTGCGCGACCGGCTGCGCCTGCGCACCATGATGCGCGGCGCACGCTGGGATGCCGAGAACGAGGTGTGGCGGATCGACGTCACGACGCGCGGCGCCTCCTCTCCAGCTGCCGGCGACGTCATCGTCGCCGACGTGCTCGTGCTCGCGTGCGGGCGGCTCACGGAGCCGACCATCCCGCGGATCGCCGGGCTCGAGCAGTTCCCGGGGCCGCTGTTCCACTCGGCGCGGTGGGACCACTCCGCGGATCTCGCCGGCGCGCGCGTGGCGGTCGTGGGCACCGGGGCCAGCGCGGTGCAGATCGTCCCGGAGCTGGCCCGCACCGCGGCGCACGTCACGCTCTTCCAGCGCACACCCGCCTGGATCGTGCCGCGCGGCGGCGACGCCTACTCCGACGCCGAGCGTGCCCGGTTCGTGACCGATCCCGCCGCGCTCGAGGCGCTGCGCGCCGACCTCTACGCCGAGGGCGAGGCGCGCTTCGCGTCGCGGTCGGGCGACTCCGACGCCGCCGCGGAGGCGGAGGCCGTGGCACGCGCACACCTCGAGCGGCAGATCGCCGACCCCGCACTTCGCGCCGCGCTCACCCCCGACTACGCGTTCGGGTGCAAGCGCGTGCTGCTCTCGGACGAGTTCTACCCCGCTGTCGCATCCGACGCCGTCTCGCTCGTTCCCGCCGCCCTCTCCGCGGTGGAGGGGTCGACCCTGGTGGGCTCCGACGGGACCCGCCACGAGGTCGACGCGCTCGTCCTCGCGACCGGCTTCGCCTCGACCCGCCAGCCCTACGCCGAGCTCGTCTCCGGCGAAGAGGGCAGGACGCTCGCCGAGCACTGGTCCGGCGGCATGACGGCGTTCGCCTCGACGGTCGTCGCCGGCTTCCCCAACCTCTTCGTGCTCAACGGCCCCAACGCCTCGCTCGGCCACTCGTCGTCGGTGCTCATGATCGAGGAGCAGGCGGGCTACGTCACCCGCGTCCTCGCCGGCCGCGCCGGCCGCGTGCTGCGGGTCGACCCCGTCGCCGAGCGCACCTACACCGACGAGATCGCGCAGGCTGCGGCATCCACCCGCTGGATGACCGGCGGATGCCGCAACTGGTACGTCGACGAACGTTCCGGCCGGCTCACCCTGCTGTGGCCGGGCACGGTCGACGCCTTCCGGGAGCGGCTCGCCCGCGCCGACGGCTCGGAGTTCCTGCCCTCGCCCGGCTCCCGTCCCGAACGTGAACCCGCTCTCGAAGGGAGCCCCGCATGACCGTCCCCCTGCGCTTCGGCTACAAGGCCTCGGCCGAGCAGTTCGGCCCCGCCGAGCTGCTCGACTACGCGATCCAGGCCGAGGAGGCCGGGTTCGACTCGGTCTTCATCTCGGACCACCTGCAGCCGTGGTTGCACGACGGCGGCCACGCGCCGGCATCCGTCCCGTGGCTCGGCGCCCTCGGCGCGAAGACGTCGCGTGTGCTGATCGGCACGTCGGTTCTCACGCCCACGTTCCGCTACAACCCGACGGTCGTCGCCCAGGATTTCGCGACCCTCGGCGTGATGTACCCGGGACGCGTGATCCTCGGGGTCGGCACCGGCGAGGCGCTCAACGAGGCGAACCTCGGCATCACGTGGCCCGACCCGCCGGAGCGGTTCCAGCGCCTCAAGGAGGCGATCGGCCTCATCCGGCGGCTGTGGTCGGAAGACCGCGTCACCTTCGACGGCACCTACTATCACGCGCGCAACATCACGATCTACGACAAGCTGCCCGAGCCGGTGCCGATCTACATCGGCGCCGCAGGTCCCGCAGCCACGCGTCTGGCCGGTCGCATCGCCGACGGGTTCATCACGACCAGCGGCAAGAAGCGCGAGCTCTACACCGACACGCTGCTGCCCGCGCTGCACGAGGGCCTGGAGAAGGCCGGCCGCCCCGCCGACGCGATCGACACGCTGATGGAGATCAAGGTCTCCCTGGCCGAGACGATCGAGGCTGCGAAGGAGAAGACCCGCTTCTGGGCTCCGCTCGCGCTCACCCCCGAGGAGAAGATGGGCGTCGACGACCCCATCGAGATGCAGCGACTGGGCGAGGAGCTCCCCATCGAGCGCGCCGCTTCGCGCTTCATCGTGTCGGACGACCCCGATGAGCACGTCGAGCGCATCGGCTGGTACATCGGCCTCGGCTTCCGCCACCTGGTGTTCCACGACCCCGGTCACGACCAGGGCGCCTTCCTGCGGATGTATGGCGAAGAGATCCTGCCGCGCCTGCGCGCGAAGTACGGCGCGTGAGTCCGCTCTTCCGCCGACGCCCGCGACAGGACGAGCAGCCGCAGCCCCCCTCGCCGAAGTGGGTCGTGGTCGTGCCGGTCAAGCCGTCGGCGCGCGCGAAGTCGCGCCTCGACGTGCCCGGCGTCGGCCGCGCCGATCTCGCCCGTGCGATCGCCCTCGACACGCTCGCCGCGGCCACCGCGTGCGAGCTGGTGGCCCAGGTCGTGGTGGTCACCGACGACGCGACGCTGGCGCGCGAGGCCGCGATGATCCCGGCGCTGCGGTTCGTCCCCGAGGGCGACGCCGGCGGGCTCGATGCCGCAGTGGCGGCAGGCGTCGCCGCGATCGATCCGAACGGACGGATGCCGCGCGCCGCCCTTCTCGGCGACCTCCCCGCCCTGCGCCCGGGCGATCTCGCCGACGCGCTGCGGGAGGCGGCATCCGTCCCCCGCGCCGTCGTGGCCGACGCGGAGGGCACCGGCTCGACGCTGGTGACCGCGGCCGCCGAGGTGGCGTGGACATCGTCGTTCGGCGACGGCTCGTTCGCGCGCCACGTCGCCCTGGGGTGCGCGGCGCTGGGGATCCCCGATGCCTCCACCCTCCGCCGCGACGTCGACACCGCCGACCAGCTCCACGCCGCGGCGGCCCTGGGCCTCGGGCCGCGCACCGCGGCGCTCCTGAAGGGTCGCGGCTGACCGAGGCGACGCCCTCTCCCTGCCAACCGCCCCGCAGTTCCCGCCACCCGCTCCCGGCGCCGGCGAAGGCCTTCGCAGCGCCGATAGCCTGGCACGATGAGCGACTACCAGGTGCTGGAGATGGGCGGACTCGACCAGTGGCGCAGCCACTTCGGCGGGTTCACGCCGGACCGTTCGCGCGACGGGCGACGCGTCGTCGACCACGACATGACGATGCAGTACATCGGCATGACGGCCAACGCGTTCGAACCCGGCGAGCAGGCCGGCTACTGGCACACGCACGCGAGCATCGAGGAGCTCTACGTCTTCCTCACCGGCCGCGGCCAGATGGGCCTGGACGACGACATCGTCGACGTCGAGGCGGGCACCGTCGTGCGCGTGGGTCAGGGGGTCTGGCGCACGTGGCGCGCGACGCCCGACAGCCCCGGGCAGCTGCGCTGGCTTTGCATCCGCGCCGGCGGCGAAGAGCTCCCCCACCTCCCCGACGACAGCCGCCGCGACCCGGAGCGCCCCTCGCCCTGGAGCTGAGTCGGCCCGTCAGGCCACCAGCAGGTACACCGCGCCCACGATCGTGAACGCGATGACGAGCTTCTCGAACACGGACTGCGGCATACGGTCCGCGAGCCATCGTCCGAGGAGGGCGGCCACCACCACGAGCGGCACGAGCACGAGGTCGATGAGCAGGCCCGGCACCGTGATGATGCCGATGCCGATCGAGAACGGCACCTTGAACAGGTTGACGATCGCGAAGAACCACGCCGCCGTGCCGAGGAACGCCTTCACCTCGAACCGCGCCGCGAGGAAGTACATCGACATCACCGGTCCCGCCGCGTTGGCGACCATCGTGGTGAAGCCGCCGAGCGTGCCGTAGGTCGCCGCGGCGACCCGGTGGGGACCGGCATCCGAGACGCCCGCGCCGAACCGGCGGCGCAGCAGCGTGATCGCGATGACGGCGAGCAGGATGACGCCGATCGATCTCTTCACCCACAGGTCGTCGGCGAAGAACAGGAACACCACCCCGACCAGCACGCCCGCCACCACGGCGGGCGCGAGGCGCGCCAGCGTCCGCCAATCCGCGTGACGCCGGTACATCGTCACGGCGAACAGGTCGGCGACGATGAGCAGGAGCAGCAGCACGCCGGTCGACTGCTTCGCAGGGAGCACGGCCGCGAAGATCGCGACGGCGATGGTCCCGGCGCCGGGGACGGCGGTCTTCGACAGTCCGACCACGAGCGCACCGACGCCGAGCAGAGCCCACGCCCACCAGGCGAGATCGGGCACGTCAGAGGCCGGCTGCGGCCAGCGCCGCCTCGCCGAGCGCGGCGCTGCGCTCGGCATCCGTCATCCACAGCGGGCGCACGAGCGGGCGGATGCCGAGCCCGGCCACCGCTGCGGCCGCCGCTTCGTCCTCCTCGGCGACGAGCCACGCATCCAGGAGCCCGCCGTCCGCGCGCGCCCCGTAGTGCCCGGCGACCGCTGTGGCGGAGGTCTCGACGCCGATCGCGGTCAGGCAGACGTCGGCCATGCCGCGCACCACCTTGCCGCCGATGATCGGCGAGACGCCGACCACGGGTGCGCCGGTGTCGCGGATCGCGCTTCGCACGCCGGGGACCGCCAGGATCGGGCCGATCGAGACGACGGGGTTCGACGGCGCGACGAGCACGGCATCCGCGGCGGCGATCGCCTCGGCGACGCCGGGCGCCGCGGTCGCGGTCTCGATGCCGGGGTTCGCGAACCGGACCGGCGCGAGGGTCGCGCGATGCCGCGTCCACCACTCCTGGAAGTGCAGGCACGAGCCGTCCTCGACGAAGACCTGGGTGTCGACCTCGGCGTCGGTCATCGGCAGCAGGCGCGCGCCGAGATCCCACCGGTGCGACATCCGCTCCAGCACCTGGGTCGGGGTCAGGCCGTCGCGCAGCCAGCCGGTGCGGGCGAGGTGGGTGCCGAGATCGAGGTCGCCGAGGGTGAACCAGGGCCAGCCGGCGCCCCACTCCTGCAGCTCGTGGTTGACCCGCTCGCTGTCGCCCTGTCGCCCCCACCCGCGCTCGGTGTCGTTGACGCCCGCCAGCGCGTACGTGATGGAGTCGACGTCGGGCTGCAGACGGACACCCGACAGCCACAGGTCGTCCCCGGTGTTGACGACGACGGTGAGCGCCGCGGTCGTGTCGTCCACGCCGCGGGCGCGCAGCGCGGCGCGCACACCGAGGACGAAACGGGATCCGCCGACCCCGCCCGCGAGCACGACGATGCGAGGCGCGCCGGTCACGTTCGCGTCAGCCTCGCTCGCCGCGCAGCTGCGGCAGCACGCCGGTCTTCGGGGCGAACTCGTCGGCCGCGTGCGGCAGCGAGAACTTGCCGACCGCGTCGATCAGGGCGTCGACCGTCTGCGCATCGGCGATGACATCGACATCCAGCCCCGCCCGGCGCGCATCCTTGGCGGTGCGGGGGCCGATCGCGGCGATGAGGGTGGTGTCGGGGATGTCGGGGAACTGCTCGTGCACCTGCTCGGCGACCGAGCCGCTGGTGACGAGGATCGCGTTGATGCGACCGGAGTGGACGTCCTCCGCGATGCGGTCGGTGACCGGCACCCCGACGGTGCGGTACGCCACCACGCTGCGCACGCGGTGACCGGCCTCGGTCAGCATGCGCGTGAGCACGGGCTTGGCGATCTCGCTGCGCAGGGTGAGGATGTCGCGGGGCTCGGGCTCGAGCCCGATGAGCTGCTCGGCCATGCCTGCGGCGGAGTTGTCGCGCTCGGGGACGAGGTCGACACGGTAGCCGACGGCCAGGAGCGCCGCCGCGGTCGTCTCGCCGACGGCCGCGACCTTGGTGGTCGGCGGGACGACGGCCCGGTACGCGTAGAGCACGTCCACCGTGGTGGCGCTCGTGACGGTGAGCCAGTCGAACGCTCCGGCGGCGAGGTCCGCGAGCGCCTGGTCGAGCGTGGCCTGGTCGTTCGTCGGGGCGAAGTTGATGAGGGGCGCGATCACCGGGGTCGCGCCCTGGCGGCGCAGCGTGGCGGCGACACCGTCGCCCCAGGGGCCGCCGCGGGGCACGAGAACGCGCCAGCCGGTCAGGGGCTTGGCGGACTGGTGCTGTGTAGCGGCTGTGTTCATGGGGGGTCGACTCTCGGTGGTGCCCAGTCGGCCGCCCAAGACGATGAGGCAGCCGATGCGCGATACGAATCGGGTTCGCGCGATCGGCAGCATACGCACCATTGCACTGCCTTGATCCCTGAGCATACCCCTCATCGCTGGGAGCGCGGACCTCACCCCTGACGGGATGTCCGAACGCGGGATCAGCGCGTGTAGAGACGCACGAAACCCCAGACCGCGGCGCCGACGGCGACGGCGCCGACCACGACGGCCGCGGCGGCCAGGCCCGGGCTGCGACGCTGGAAGGCGCGCGCCTGCGCGACCCTCTCGTCGACCGCGCGTCCGACACGGCGGGGCACGTTGGCCTTCTCCTCGATCGCGGCCAGTGCCGCCTTGAGCTCGGCCCTGGCCTGCTCGACGGGATCGCCGATTCCGAGCGGAACGGCGGTCCGGGGCAGCGCCACGGATTGGGCAGGGTGCTGCGGCACGGGCGCGTCAGAGCTCATCGCGCACCTCCTTCACGTCCTGGGCGATCGATTGCACGGGGTTCTGCCGCTCGCCGATCTTCTTGAAGCGGAGGATGCCGAGCCATGCCAGCACGGCCGTGACGATGAGCATCGCGAAGAACACGACCAGTGCCGACAGCCACACCGGCCACCAAGACGACAGACCGGCGATCACGAACGTCCCGAGGACGGGCACCGACCAGAACAGCACGAACAGCGCGGCGAACACCCACAGGGCGCCCCAGCCGCCGTCCTTGGCGGTGCGGGCGAGCCACGCCTTGGCGGCGTCGATCTCGGCGATGACGAGGTTGCGGATCAGTTCCGGGATCTCGCCGACGAGTGTCAGGAGGCTGTCGTCCGCGCGGTCGCGGAAGCCACGCGGGCGCGTCTGCACGTCAGGCCCCGCCGCGGCCGTCCGCCGCCTCATCGACGGCGTCGACGACGGCGTCCTTCACCGCCTGCGCGGAGGTCTGCGCGGCCTCGCCCACCTCGTCGGCGGAGTCCTTGCCGACCTTGATCGCGGCATCCAGCTTCTGCCCAGGCGTGCCCTTCGAGCCGGCGGCCTGAGCGACCTTGACGGCGGAGTCCCAGAGCGTCGAGGGCAGCGCCATCGCCTGCGTCTTGGCGAAGTCCTTGACTTTGCCCACCTGCTCCTGCACGGGGTCGAGGTTCCACACCTTCAGCCACTGCGCCTTGATCTGCTCGTAGCGTTCGCGGCCCGCCCTCGTTCCGAGCACATACCCGATGGCGAGTCCGACGACGAGTCCTGCTTTGCCCCTCATGGGGTCTCCTCACGCTCGGTGTGCACCTGCCGACCTTCCCAGGGTAGTCCTGTATGCCGATTCCGGCATCCACCCTTGACAGCGGCCGTCATTGCTGTATCGCGCCGCCCCACAACGCGCTGCGGCGCAGCCGATCGGCCTGTTCCTGGGCGTCGGGCACGACCTGCGCGAGCCCGCTCCCCGACAGCCACGCACCCACGACGGCCAGGCCCGGCACGCGTCTCACGGCGGTCCGCGTGGCGGCGGTGCGCTCGTGATGCCCGCGAGCCGACACGGGCGGGACGAGGGTGTACGCAGCCCGATGCACGCCCGCGATCCGTTCAGCGCCGAGGGGCACGCCCAGGAGAGCGGATGCCTCCTGCCCCGCGATCGCGGCGGCCTCGGCGTCGCTGCGTCCGGCGGTGACCGGTGGGGTTCCGGGCCCGCCGAACGAGACGCGCAGCACGTGCCGACCGGGGCCGGCCACGCGCGCGAGCCACTCCCACCGTGCGGTCTCGTGGACGAGGCCGGTCGCGCGCAGCGCGCCGGGGACCGCGTGCACGTGCGCGCCGCGGGGCGCGCCGTCGAGCTCGGGTGCGTCGACGACGAGCGTCACGACCTCGCGGGCGATGCCGGCGGGGGCCGCATCGGTGAAGGCGGCCGACCCGAGTACGGGCCCGACCAGCCGCCGCGCGGTCGCCTCGCCGGTGGCGACCACGACCGCCTCCGCGACGAGCGCCTGCGGGTCGCGGGAGTCGGAGTCGGCGCCGTCGTCCGCGTCGAGGTCGACCGTCCACAGACCCTCGGCCCGCGCGATCCTGGCCGCAGGGGCGCCGGTGCGCACCGTGACGCCGAGCTCGTCGAGCCGTGCGCGCAGCGCGGCGACGAGCTGCGGCATCCCGCCGTCCAGGCTCTCGACCGGCGTGCCCGCGGCGTCGACGAGCAGCTCGGAGACGGCGGCGCCGAGCGACCCGGTGCGGGTGAGGGCGGGGCTCAGCTTGGGGGCGGCGACCTCGACATCGACGTCTTCGGGCTCGAGGCCGAAGCGGTCGATGCTGAGCGGTGCGACGAGGCGGTCGCGCACCTTGTCGCCCATGCGGCTGCGGACGAGGCGCCCGAGGCTGCGTTCGGTGCCGATCGTCAGCGGCGGGCGCAGGCGGTCGAGGTAGGCGCGCCAGGTGCCGCCCCACCCGATGATGCGGCGCACGCTCTCGTCCCACGTGTTCGCCGGGATCCCCAGCACCTGCTCGGCGGGCTGCGGCGCGGCGCCGCCTTTGCCGAACCCGGCGATCCAGGAGCGGTCCTCGCGCGGACGCACGATGACGGCATCCGGCATCACGTCGTCCACGAGCGCGCGCACGGCGCCGCCGCGCGTCGACCAGCAGGTGACGCCGGCATCGAGGTCGAGGCCGGCGATGCTCGTCGCGCCGATCGTGCCGCCGAGGGAGTCGGATGCCTCCACCACGGTGACGGCCATGCCGACCTTGGCGCACTCCCACGCGGCCACGAGCCCGGCGATGCCTCCGCCGACGACGATGACGCGGGTGTGGCGTGCATGGTCGACGAGGTCCTGGAAGGGTTCGGCGTCGGTCACGGCATCCATCCTTCCATCCGCGCCCTCCCGGACCCTGGGAGTCAGTCGGCGGCGGCGTCCCGCAGCTCGCGCGCCTCGGCCCGCGTCCGCGGCCCCGCAGGTTCGGCGGCGCCGCCGTGCTCCGTCGGCTTGCCGGTGACCGACGTGACACGGCCGTCGTGCAGCTCGACGACGCGGTCGGCCCGCTGCACCAGCAGGGGGTCGTGGGTCGAGACGATCGCCGCGAGCCCCTGGGTGTGGACGAGGTCGCCGATGAGGTCCATGACGGTCGCCGCGGTGCGGGAGTCGAGCTGGCCGGTCGGCTCGTCGGCGATCAGCACGTGCGGACGCACCGCGATCGCGCGGGCGATGCCGACGCGCTGCTGCTGGCCGCCGGAGAGCTCGGTCGGCCGCTGCGCGGCGTGGCCGGCGAGGCCCACCAGGGCGAGGGCCTCGGCGACGCGGGCGTCGCGCTCGGCGGGCGGGGTCTTCGCGATGCGCAGCGGCAGCTCGACGTTCTCGGCCGCAGAGAGGATCGGGATGAGCCCGAAGGACTGGAACACGAAGCCGAGCCGTTCGCGGCGCAGTGTCGCCAGCGCGTCGTCGTCGAGCGCGGTCGCCTCGACGTCGCCGATCCAGACGCGGCCGGTGGTGGGCGTGTCGAGCCCGCCGAGCATGTTGAGCAGCGTCGTCTTGCCGGCGCCCGATGCGCCGCGCACCACGACGAGTTCGCCGGGGGCGACCTCGATGTCGATGTCGACGCAGGCGTGCACGTCGCCCGCCGCCGACGCGAAGGTGCGGCTGAGCTTCTCGCCGCGCAGTGCTGCGGTCATGAGGGTTCCTCCGTGGGGCCGGATGCCGATGGCTTGTGCCCGTCGGCGGCGGCGGCCTGCCCGGGCCACACGCCGACGTGGTCGGGTTCGAGCGCGAGCCGCACACGGTCGCGCAGCTCGAGCGCGGTGACGAACTCGTCGGGCAGCTGCAGCCGGCCGACGCGGTCGAGCACCGCGTACTCCTCGGCGACGTGGTGCTCGGCGCCGTGCTCGTCGAGCCGCGTGGACCGGAGCACCTCGGTCGAGGTGCGCCCGTCGCGGATCTGCACGGTGCGGGCGACGTGCTCCGAGACGCCGGGATCGTGCGTCACGATGAGCGTCGTGACGCCGAGTTCGCGGTTGACCGATCGCATCGCCTCCAGCACGTGGGCGCTCGCGGTGTCGTCCAGCTCGCCGGTGGGCTCGTCGGCCAGCAGCACGCGCGGGTCGTTCGCGATGCCGACCGCGATGGCCACGCGCTGCTGCTCGCCGCCCGACATCTCGGCGGGCTTGCGCTCGGCGCAGTGCGAGACCTCGAGGAGGTCCAGGAGCTCGGCGACCCGCGCGCGGCGGGCGGCGGTGCCGCGCACCTTTCCGGGGATCGCGAGCGCCGCCGCGACGTTCTCGCTCGCCGAGAGATAGGGCAGCAGGTTGCGCGAGGTCTGCTGCCACACGAACCCGACGCTGTGGCGGCGGAACACCACGCGTTCCTTCTCGGTCATCGTGAGCAGATCGTGCCCGGCCACGCGGGCGACGCCGGCGGTGGGCTGGTCGATGCTCGACAGGATCGACAGCAGCGTCGACTTGCCCGAGCCGGAGGCGCCGACGACGGCGACGAGCTCTCCGGGTTCGATGCGCAGGTTCAGGCCCTGAAGCGCCTGCACCTCGACGCCGGGGCCGGCGCCCGAGGCGACCTTGAAGATGCGAACCAGGTCGACACAGAGGATGTCGGAGTCCATCGTCTTATCCTTCCTCCACGTTGCGCAGCGCGCCGGCGGCGCGGATGCGCCGGGAGACGAGCAGTGCGATGGCGGTGAGCAGTGCGGCCAGCGCGAGGAACCCGCCGAGGGTGAGCAGCAGGATGCCGGGGTCCAGCCGGTACGCCGGCGCCAGCGGCGAGCCGGTGAACGGCCGCAGGTCGACCGCCGCGAGCACCACGAACGGCACCACTGCGCCGAACAGGGCCCCGGCCACGACCGCGGCGACCGCGGGCGGTCCGATCTCCCAGACGGCAAGGGAGGTGGCCGACCTGCGCGGCGCGCCGAGCGTGCGCAGCAGGGCGAGCACGCGGGCGCGCGGTCCGGAGGCGAGCGCCAGCGTCATCACGATCGCGAGGGCGCTCAAGAGCGCGGCGACGGCGGTCGCCGCGAGCAGCGCCCACCGCACACCCTGCACCGCCGGTCCGGATCCGATGCGGTCGGCGATCTCGTCGGGGGTGTCGACGCGGACGTCCGCTCCGACGACGGCGCGCAGGTCGTCCTCGACGGCAGACACCGCGACGCCCTCGTCCAGGCGCACGAGCACAGTGCGGTCGGTGGGGTCGCGCCCGAGCACGTCCTCGGCGTACGAGGAGTCGATGGCGACCCAGTTCTCCCGCGTCCCGATCGGCACCGGTCCGCGGGTGATGCCCGCGACCTCGGCGTCCACGCCGTCGACGTCGAGAGGCTCGGCATCGCCGATCAGGTCGGCGGCCGCGCCCGAGGCGACCAGCGGCATGGGCGACGCGCCGGGCTCGAGCGAGACGCCGGGCGGCAGCATCCCGGGCCCATCACCCTGCACGGCGCGCAGATCGGCCGCGTCGACGACGAACACCGAGGTGCCGCGCTTGACGCCGTCGATGTCGAGCTTCGCCGGCTCGGCGCCCGAGATGCCGGTGGCGTCGGCGACGCCTTCCACCTCGGCCAGCCGATCGAGCTGGTCGCGCGTGAACGAGGCGCCGGTGATGCGCACGTCGGCGCCGACCTGGGCGCGGGCGGCCTCGGTGATCCCGGTCTGCAGGACCGAGAGCAGGACACCGGAGGACACCGCCACCGAGACGCCGACCACCAGCGCGAGCACCGGGACGAGGCCGATCGACGGCTCCCGGAGCGCGCGGGCGGATCCGAGGAACGCATCGGCGCCGGCACCGGCGCGTGCCCGGCCGAGCACGGCGCGCAGCGGCATCGGATACAGCCGCAGCGTCACCAGGCACGCGACCAGCGCCAGCAGGAGCGGCGTCGCGGCGAGCAGGAGGTCGACGCCGTCGCTGTAGCCGCGGACGAACAGCAGCACCAGGGCGACCGCGGCGAGGCCTGCGAGCACGCCCTCGGAGATGAGCCGCAGCCGCGACCCGCGCTGGCCGAGGTCGGCGCGAACCTGGCGTTCCGCGACGGACGGCGCGAGCACCAGGAGGATGCCGATGGGCGCGAGGGCCAGCACGATCGCCGGGACGAGGCCGGCGACGCCGGGCGTCGCCCCGAGCACGAGCGTGCCGACGAGGACCGCGGCGACGGCGCCGACGACCGCGGGCACTGTTCCCGCGAGGACGCCCTCGACGGCGAGGAGGCGGCGCAGCTGCGCGAGCGACGCGCCGCGCGCGGACAGCAGCCGCAGGCCGGCGCGGCGCCCCTCGAGGATGAGTCGGCACCCCAGCACCAGCACCGCGATCGCGACGCCGACGGGGCCGGCGACGATCATCGCGATCACCGCGGCGGTCGACGCCTCCTGCGCGAGCGCGTACTCGATCTCGGTGGTGATGTCGGCGTCGAAGCGCAGGGCCAGGATGCCGCCCCCGCCGCTGGACTCGGCGACGGTGTGCGAGACGGCTGTCAGCTTGTTGAGCGCCGCGACGGTCTGCTCGGCGTCCTCGCCGTCGATGGTCGCCGTGTCGATGGGATACCAGACCTTCGTGGCGTACGTGCCACCAAGGCCGTCCGCGACCAGCGACGCCGGAGCCGCGTACACCGTCGGAGTCACCACCCTCGCGCGATTGCCGTCGTCGAAGATCTTCGGCGTCAGCACCGACGGCACGTGCTGCCAGTAGTCCGCTTTCGGGTCGACCGCCTCGAAGAGCCCGACGAGGACGACCTCGACCGGCATGCTGAGCATCCCGATCGTGCGCACCTCGCCAACCTTCCAGTCGACCTCGGCCGCGGCATCCGTCGAGGCCACCGCCTCGATGCGGTTGTACAGCGGCACCTCGAGGCCGGACTCCGGATCGATCAAGCCGGATCCCGTGGGCTCCGGCAGGATGACCTGGGTTGCGCTGTTCGCCTCCCCGCCGAGCTCGGGCGGCGGAGTGAGAGTGGTCACCGCGGCCTCCGGCAGCCGGCCCTCGGTGACGCGGATCTCGTCCTCGTACCCGGGATCGAAGGCCACCGTGAGCGCCTGCGTGCGCGACTCGAGCACCTGGTTGTCGCGGCTGGTCGTGATCATGCGCGCCGGCTGGAGGGTGTCGGGCAGCGGCGCGTCGGCGCCCCCGCGGATGCCTTCGACCGCCTGCTGGAAGCCGCCCCACACCTCGTCGGTGGTGAGCGGGACGGCGGTGTACGGCACCTGCGGGAAGCCGCCCGGGTTCTCCGACACGACGTCGCGCTCGGTGGGCGCGAGGCCGTCGAGGCGGTCTCGCAGCGCCGCATCGCCCATGATCCCGAGGGCGATCGGCGCCACCGTGGCGAGGAAGGCGAGCACCGCCACCAGAGCAGCCACGATGCCCGTTCCGCCGAGACCCGACCGGATGTGGTGTGCGACGAGCGCACGCGTCGACACGCGCCGGCTCATCGCGACTCCTCCCCCACCGTCGCGGTGCGTGCCACCCGGCGCACGCCGCCCGCCGCCGCGGCGACGATCACGGCGAGCCCCACGACCACGCAGGCCACCGCGATGGACAGCAGCAGCCACGACATGTCGACGCCGCCGGCGGCGGGCAGGATGCCGGGCGTCACCGCCCGCACCAGCGCCGGGACGATCAGCAGCGCGACGAGCGCGCCGGCCGCTCCTCCCAGCACCACTGCCGCGGCGAACACCCCGCCGAGCTCGGCCGCCCGCATGCGCGCCTGCCGCCGCGGGGTGACTCCGAGCGCCCGCAGCACGCCCACCTCGCGACGGCGCGCGATCGCGAGCGTCTGCACGATCGCGAGCGCCGCGATGAGGGCGAGGACGGCAGATCCGACCGTCGCGATCCACCATCCCGGCACCAGCGCACCGACCACACCCGCCGTCAGCCCCGGCGCGGAGGTCGCGACCGGGCGGTCGCCGAGGGCCGCGCTCAGCGCGTCGTCGGTCTCAGGGGCTCCCGCAGCCCACACCGATCCCGGCGGCACGATCGAGGTGCCCCGCTGCAGCTGCGACACCAGGAGCTGCTCGAGCGGCACGAACAGAGCGCGCGGCGCGGATGCCCCCGGCACGACCTCGACGATCGACGTGATGACGGCGACCCCGCGGCGCCCGGTGCCGGTGTAGCGGAACTCCAGTTCGTCGCCGATGCCGGCTCCCAGGCGCTCGGCGAGCGCGGTCGTCACGCTCGCGGCGACGGGCAGCGCATCGGCGCCGGCCGCACCCGACGCGAACGCACCACCGTCGCCGACCCACAGCACCGCAGCGGTCGTGCCGCCGCGCAGCTCCGCTTCGCCCGAGACGTCGAGGGCCTCGCCGCCGACGGCCTCGAGCGCGGTGATCGCGACGCCGAGGTTCGGGGAGGCGGCACTCGGCGCGGAGCCCAGCAGCAGTCCGAGCAGACGCCACGGCGCGCCGCCCTGCGGCAGGCCGACCTCGGCGACGTACCCGACACCGCCCGCCGGGCCCTCGATCCGCGCGCCCGGCATGGTCAACGCGGTGGGCGTCCCTTGAGCATCGACGAGCACCGCGGTCAGCACGATGGAGTCGGCCGCGGTGGCGGAGCCGTCGACGGCGAGCGTGACGCGCACGCCGGTCGCGGCATCCCCGAGGTCCTGCAGGGCCGGGCTGACGACCCCGTCGGCTTCGTCCGCAGTCGCGGCGAGCGCGGCCTTGTCGACCAGGCCGCCCGCGGAGGTCACGACGGGATCGATCGCCGACGCGGGCGTCGACACCAGCTGCAGGTCGTCGAGGGAACCCGATTCGACGTCGGCCACCAGCGCGGGGGCGGCCGCGACGATGTCGGGAACGGCGGCGGCGTCCGCGACATCGGCCGGAGAGACCGTCTGCGGCTCGGTGTCGACGCGCAGGTCGGCGCCAGCCACGACCGCGGCCGAATCGGTCGTCATGGCCGTCCACGTCGCGGTGTACGCGGCCGTGAACACCGCCTGCGCGACGGTGAGCGCCACAAGGAGCACCGCGACGGCGAAGATCGGGATGCGGCGGGCCACCTGTCGTGCCGGATAGCCCGGCTCGAGCGCCGGCGCGACGGCGGCCGGGCGTGCCCACGCCACCGCCGCAGCGCCGAACACCGCGAGCGCGGCCACGGCGCCCGCCATCAGCACGACCGCAGGAGCGATCGCCACGATCGGATCGAAGCCCGCCCCCCGTGAGAGCGGCAGCTGCCACACCACCAGCGCGGATGCGAGGAGGAGCACGACGACGAGGGCAGCCGTGGTCGCGCGCGTCCCCCGCGAGGAGCGCCCTTCCCCGCGGCGCAGCGCGATCGCGAAGGTCACGGCCAGGAGGAGCCCCGTCCCCGCAGCCCATGGCCACGAGGCGAGCGTGTCCGAGGGCACGGCGCCGACCAGCGGCGCGGCGCCGATGGCGAGCACGAACCCGATCGCGGTGCCGGCGAGGGCGACGACGGCGCCCTCTGCGGCATCCGTCCACCAGGCCTGCGCACGGGAGAAGCCGCGTGCGCGGATCGTCGCGGTCTCGTACTCGCGTGCCGCGGCGACCAGGCGGGCCAGCTGCGCCACCGCCGTGCCGGCGAGGAGGGCCACCAGGATCACGAGTGCGGGCGCCGCCGATGCGAGCGCCGCGGCCCCGTCGGCGACCTGCGCGGCGACCTCGTCGGGGTCGACGCCCGGCGGGGGCGGGTCGCCGGCGATCGCGACGGCGTGGGAGAGCCATGCGAGCGCGAGGCATACGGTGGCGACCGCGACGGCGACCGTCGCCGCGGTGCTCCCCAGGAGCCCGGCGCGGGCCGCGGAGCGGATCCACAGCAGGCGTGCGCCGGACAGGGCGCGTGATCGCGACGCCGCGCGATGATCGGGCATGGGCTCGGTCCTCCGCGGTTCGTCGGTCGCTGACGTGGGCTCCTGCCAACCTAACGGACGCTCGCTCCTCACGCTCGGGACGGCATCCCCGGCTGTGGAGCACCGGGCGCGGATGGGAGACTGACGGCATGACGCTCCACATCACGGGCGACGCCGACGCCGATCGCCTCCTGACCGACGACCCGCTCGCACTGCTCATCGGCATGCTCCTGGACCAGCAGGTCGCGATGGAGACGGCCTTCGCAGGGCCGCTGAAGATCGAGCAGCGCGTGGGAAGCCTGGATGCCGCCACTCTCGCCGGCTACGACCCCGAGTCGTTCGTCGAGGAGTTCAAGAAGACGCCCGCCGTGCACCGGTTCCCGGGCTCGATGGCCGCACGCGTGCAGGCGCTGTGCGCCGCCGTCGAGCAGGACTGGAGCGGTGATGCCGCCGCCATCTGGACGCAGGGCGAGCCGGACGGCGCGACCGTGCTGAAGCGGCTGAAGGCGCTGCCCGGCTTCGGCGAGCAGAAGGCCAAGATCTTCCTGGCGCTGCTGGGCAAGCAGTACGGGTACACCGGCGACGGGTGGCGGGAGGCATCCGCTCCCTATGGCGAGGACGGCTCGCACCGCAGCGTCGCCGACATCGTCTCGGCCGACTCGCTCGTGAAGGTGCGCGAGCACAAGCGCGCCATGAAGGCCGCGGCCAAGGGCGGCGGGGGCGTCTGATGCAGAAGACCGGAGGGGTCGTCGACGAGTTCATCGCCGCCGTCGCGCCGGTGAAGCGGCAGCGGGATGCCGCCACGATGGTCGCGCTCCTGCGGGAGATCACCGGGCGTGAACCCGAGATGTGGGGGACGATCGTCGGCTTCGGCTCGTGCCACTACCGGTATCCGACCGGGACCGAGGGCGACATGCCCGTCGCCGCGTTCGCCCCGCGGCGGCAGGCCACGACGGTCTACCTGCTCGACACGGGGGCGCACACCGCGCAGCTGGCGAAGCTGGGCCCGCACGACACGGGTGTCGGATGCCTCTACATCAAGGACCTCGACCAGGTCGACACCGAGGTGCTGCGCGAGATCGTCGCCGAGGACTACCGTCGCGTCCTCGAGGGCGACACCGGCTCCGCGACGATCACCGTCACGGACTGACGTCGCACCGACGGCCTCACCCGCCTGACGGTCGGGCCGTGCGGCGGGCGCGCTCGTTGCCGCGCTTGTAGTCGCCCGTCACCCGGGCCATCAGCTGCTGCGGGTCGCCGCGCTCCACGTCGGCGAGGAACTTCTGCGCCGCGGCGTTGCGGAGGATCGCGGCCCGTCGGCCGTGGTGTCGGATCTCCACCTGGGCGCCGATGACCGCGAACTCGAACCCGTCAGGCGTGCCGCTCATCGTCCCAGCATCGCGGATGCACGGAGGTCGCGCACGGGACGGCGACTGCGCGTACGTCGGGTGCCGGCGCGCGTGCGTCGGGTCGCGGCGTGCACGCCGGTCGAGGCGGGTGCGCGTCCTAAGGTGGACGACGTGCGGCTGAGGTTCTTCGGAGGGCTCGCGGCGGAGGCGGACGGCGCCCCGCTCGAGGTCCGCGGGCGCGGGCAGGAGGCGCTGCTGCTGCGTCTGGCCCTCGACGCCGGTACCACCGTGGCCTACCGCTCCCTCGCCGAGGACGTGTGGCCCGACGATCTTCCCGAAGACCCGCGCGCCGCACTGCAGTCGCTCGCCTCACGGCTGCGCCGCGTGCTCCCTACGGGGGTGCTCGAAGCCGTGCCCGGTGGATACCGGCTCGCCGTCTCCCGCGACGACGTGGACATCGCGCGGTTCCAGGACCTGGTGGCCCGCGCACGGCGCGCGGAAGACCCGGCCGAGGCCGCGACGGATGCCCGGGCCGCTCTCGATCTGTGGCACGGCGACCCGTGGACGCCCGGCGAGGGCTTCGACTGGGTCGTGCGCGACCTCCTCGAGGACCGCGCCCACGCCGAGCGCATCGCCGCGAACGGGTCCTCGGGCGAGGCTGCGCCGCACGCGGCGGGCGAGCCCGCACCAGGCGGGGGTTCTTCCGCCGGTGGCGAAGCCGCTGATGAGCGCAGCGTGCATGCGTCGGTCGCGGAGTCGGCCGTTCCCGCGTCGCTGACCCCGCTGATCGGGCGGCGCCATGAGCTCGAATCGATCGGCGAGCAGCTCCAGGCCGAGCGGCTGGTCACCCTGATCGGCCCGGGCGGCGCGGGCAAGACCACGCTCGCTTTCGAGACCGCGCGTCGCCGGCCCGGATCCATCGTCGTCGAGCTCGCCCCGGCGGCGCCGGGCGAGGTGTGGGCGGCCGTCGCCGGTGCGGTGGGTCGCAGCATCCGTGTCGGCGAACTCGTGTCGACGAGCGCGCGCGAACGTGTGGCCGAGGCGCTCGCGGGCCGGACGCTGCTCGTCGTGCTCGACAACTGCGAGCATGTCTCGCTCGAGGCGGCGGACGTCGCCCTCGACCTGCTGCGGGGTGCGCCGGGGGCACGGATCCTCGCGACCAGCCGCGAACCGCTGGGTCTGGCCGGGGAGGCGTTCGTCGACCTCGGCCCGCTTCCCGGCGCCGACGCGCGCGAACTGTTCGCCCGTCGCGTGCGGGCGGCACGCGGTACGCCGCCGTCGCCCGACGAGGAGGAGGCCGTCGCGCGCATCGTCACGCGGCTCGACGGGCTTCCGCTGGCGCTGGAGCTGGCGGCCGCGAAGGCGCGCACCCTGACGATCGCCGAGATCGACCGCGGCCTCGATGACCGGTTCGCCCTCCTGGCGACCGGCCCTCGCGCGGTCGAGGCGCGGCATCAGACGCTGCGCGCGCTCATCGACTGGAGCTGGGAGACGCTGACGGATGCCGAGCGCACCGCGCTGCGTGCCGCCGCGGTGTTCCCGGACGGCGTGGACGTGCGGGACATCCCCGCGGTCGCCGAAGGGTTCGGGGTCGACCCCGACGCTTTCGAGGGACTCGTCGACAAGTCCCTGCTGCGACGGACGGACGGGCGCCTGCGCATGCTCGAGACGGTGCGCGAGTACGGCATCGACCGGCTGCGGACGGAAGGACGCGAGGCCGGGTTCCGCGCCGTGCAGGCACGGACGATGGCACGACTCGCCGCCCGCGAGGATGCGCGGCTCCGCGGACCCGAGGTGCGAGAGGGCCTCGCGTGGTTCGACGCCGACGAGGAGAACCTCAGCGCGGCCCTGCGGGCGTGCTCCGAGCAGCCGGGTCTGGAGGAGGTCGGCGTGCGCCTCGTCCGGGCGTCTTTGTGGGCGTGGCTCATGCGGGAGCGCTTCGAGGAGCTCGTCTCCGGCCTCTCCCGCTTCTTCGACGCCGCGGAGGCGATGGACTCCGAGCCCGCCGTCGTCGTGCGCGGCGTCGGGCTGCTGGGCCGCGCGTTCGGCGAGAGTCGAGGCGATGCCGCGGGACCGATCGGCCCCGTCGTGCCCGCGGATCCGGCCCGTGACGACGGCGACCGGATCCGCACCTCCGGGATCGAGCTGCTGGAACGCGAGACACCCGCGGTCGTCGCCGCCGCTGCCGCGCACCCGAGCGAGCTCTCGGCCGTGGTCGGTCCGCTGCTTCGCGGCATCCTGACGACGATCCGCACGACGCCTCCCGGCAACCCCTGGCCGCGCAACACGGCGATCGAGGATCTGGGGCCGGACGCACCCGAGTGGTCTCGCGCCTTCGTGAGCATGCTGCGCTCGGCCGTCGCCCAGAACGCGGGCGACACCGCCACGCTCGGCGTCGAGAGCGAGAAGTCGCTCAGGATGTTCCGCGAACTCGGTGACGTGTGGGGCACGGCGTTCGCCAGCCAGATGCGGTCGGAGTGGCTGCAGCTCGCGGGAGACCTCGAGGAGGCGCTGGAGGTCGCCGACACGTCCAGCGCGGCGCTGCTGGGGCTGACCTCGACCGCCGACGCGGTCCAGCAGCGATCGCAGAGCACCGGGCTGCTGTTGCGGCTCGGCCGCGTCGACGAGGCCCGCACCCGACTCGCCGAGACGATGCAGCTCGCCCGCGCGAAGGAGTCGCCGCAGGCGATCGCGCAGGCCCAGCTGGACGGTGCCGCCATCGAGATCGCCGTCGGCGACGGGGATGCCGCGCTGCGCCTGCTCGAGGCCGTCGACGTCAGCGGGGCCTCGTTCCCCGATCAGCTGAAGGCGTGGTCGCAGTCCAAACGCGCGCAGGCGCTGATCCTGCTGGGACGTCTTCCGGATGCCGCCGCCGCCCTGCGCGTCGCGCTGCCCGCCGCCACGCGCAGCGGCGACCACCCGATCATCTCCGACACCGCGGTCTCGATCGCCGGCTGGCTCGCTGCGAACGGGAGGGATGCTGACGCCCGGCGTGCGCTGCAGGCCGCGACGACGTTGCGCGGCGGGGTCGACGCTCGCGAACCGTTCCTGCGCGTCATGCGCGAACGGCTCGGCACGGGCTCGCTGGCGATCGCCGCGGACGCGGACCTGCCGGCAGGCGAGGTCGGGCCGGGAGACGGTGCGACGGCCGCAGTCGGTGCGAGCGGCGCTGCCGAAGCGGGAACCGGACCCGGTGCGCTTCCGAGCTCGCCCGCTGAGGCGCAGGATGACCTCGCGGTGCTGACCGCGCTCCTGGGCTGAGCGCTCGGCACGCGGCTGCTCAGAACGGGGCATCGCGCGACCCGCGGACGAGCATCTCCGCGAACACGCTCGACGGCACGAACCGGACCACTGGCGGCGGTTTGTCGAGGTGACGGCGCCCGGTGGGGCTCCTCCATTCGAGCACCCCACCTCCGAGCTGTCGCACGCGCCATGGGCTCGCGTGCTTCAGGGTGTGGTGGCGTCGGCAGAAGTGGGCGAGATTCGCGTCCTGCGTCGATCCGCCCCTGGCATGGTCGACGGTGTGGTCGATGTCGCACCGAGTGGGACGGCGCGAGCAGCCCGGGAACCGGCATCGTTCGTCCCGCGCCCGGAGGAACCGGCGAAGCTCAGCGCTGGGACGATACCTGTCGACCGCCAGCGGAAGTCCCGTATGCGGGTGGAACATGACGCGATCCCAGCCGCTCGCACCGCCGGCGAGCTCACGGGCCGTCGAGGGGTCGATCGGCCCGTATCCCGTCAGGAGCGCGGGTTCGTCGTCTTGGCCCGCCGCGGTCAGCACCGGGATCGTGATCTGCACGTGGCCGCGGATCGCCGCCAGAGCATCGCCGTCCCCATGGGCGGTCGGCGCTCCGGTGAGAACGAGATCGGCGAAGATGTCGGCTCGAAGCTCATCGAGCGTTCGACTCTCCCCCGTCGGTCCGGTGCACGACGTCGCCGCCCGGTCCGCGTCAGCGCACGGTTCGGCCGCCGCCGACGCCGGCTCCTTTCCCGGCGTCGCAGCGGCCTGCGGTCGACGGCTGTGCGCGCCGGACCCATCGCGTACTGCTGCGCCGCGATCCGCTCCGTCCGCCGGATCTCCGGAGGCACGCTCCTCCTCCGCCATCCGGGTGAGGCGGTCGAAGATGGCGTGGGCGAGGACCGCCGGCAGGTCGGCGAGCAGGCGCGCCATTCCGTCATCGAGATCGATGAGGCGGATGCGGCGCTCGGCAGCAGCACGTCGACGAAGCTCCGCCGCCATCTCGGGATCGATGCGCGCCGCGACGACACGCGCGATCGCCCGCAGCCGGGCGGGCGTCTCGAACTCGGCGGCCTCGAGCAGGATGCGCTCGTACTCGGCGCGCATCGATTGATCGCTGATCGCGGCGCCGCTGTCGGTGATCGCCATCGCGTGCGCCAAGTCGATCTGCCCCTCGCGCAGTGCGCAGAACGTCTTCGCGAACGCCTCGACGAGAGTGCTCGCCGCCGACATCCGTGCCTGGACGGTGCGGTCGCTCAATCGCATGGCCGCGCCGAGCTCACTCGACACCTCGCGCAGCGGCAGCTCGTGAGCAGTACGCCGGCCGGCGATGCGCCGCTCCTCCTCGCGTGCGCGGACGACATCGGAGGCTTCGTCGAGCAGTCGCGCCTCCTCCGCCTGCAGGCGTGCGATCTCAGACCTGGTCGCCTGCACCGCCGAGACCACCCGCTCCAGTGCACCCCAGGCCGCGTCGCCGGTGCCGACTTCGTGCCCCATGTCTCTCCCGCAGAACGGCGCCACAGACGGTGCGACGGAAGATCGAACGAAGGTGGGCACGAGTCCGATCCAGAGCCCCAGTATAGAACATAGTTACGAATCTCGTAACCCTCCCGCCAGCAAAGTCTCAGGGACAGGGGGCGGTCATCTCTCGACTGGCAGCCGAGCGCGCTGAAAGGTGGAGCGCACACCAGAGGGCCGCTCCCGCGGGCTGTCAGCGCCCGAATGGCCAGTCATCGGGATACGTGAAGGGCACCGCAACGACCTGCACATCACCCTCATACGTGACTCTTCCGGGAGCGGTCCTCCGCAGTTCGACCCATCGCACTCCATAGCGATCCAAGAGATCGAGGTATCCCCGCGTGAGATCGAGGAGTTCGTGCGCCGATGACTTGAACCAGGATCTCGCTCCCGGGTTCACGATCGGGTCGTAACAGTCCGGCACCGCTCTCGATGGGTCTGGATAAGTCGCCTCGGCGTGATCATTCGACTCACGGACCCACCTCGCGTCCCGCGAAGACAGCTGGTTCTCGCTCGCCAGGCCGTTCACGAGGGCGAACACCCCCGGGTACCGGCCGCGACGATTCGGAACAAGGCTCTGAAAGCGGACGAATCCCGTCATCGTGCGAATCTAGACGGCTCGCACACACCGGTCTGGATCCGCGCCGCCCCGCTCAACAGGGAAGGGCCGGAGCAGCCTCACGCCACTCCGGCCCGCCCACCGGGACCCGCGGCTCTCGCCACGGGTCCCGGCATCCGCTCATGCCTTGCGCATGTACGCGCGCACCGTGAGCGGCGCGAACACGGCCACGATGACCGCCGCGCCGAGCAGCGCGACGAAGACGTCGCCGGTCACCACGCCGTCGTTGACGAGCGAGCGCACGGCCGTCACGAGGTGCGAGACCGGGTTCATCTCGACGAACCACTGCAGCCAGTCGGGCATCGTGTCGGCGGGGACGAACGCATTCGACAGGAACGTCAGCGGGAAGAGGATGAGCATCGAGATGCCCTGCACGCTCGACGCGGTGCGCGCGATCACGCCGAAGAAGGCGAAGATCCAGCTCATCGCCCACGAGCAGGCGATCACGAGCAGGCCGGCCGCGATCACGCCGCCGAGTCCGCCACCGGGGCGGAAGCCCATGATGAATCCCATCGTGAAGGTGAGCGTCGTCGCGATCGTGTACCGCAGGGTGTCGGCCAGCAGGGCTCCCGACAGCGGCGCGATGCGCGCGATCGGCAGCGACCGGAACCGGTCGAACACGCCCTTGTCCATGTCCTCGCGCAGCTGCACGCCGGTGACGACCGAGGTCGTGATGACGGTCTGCACGAGGATGCCCGGGATGATGATCGGCAGGTAGTTCTGCACGTCGCCGGCGATCGCACCGCCGAAGATGTACGTGAACATCAGGGTGAAGATGATCGGCTGCACCGTCACGTCGATGAGCTGCTCGGGTGTGCGACGGATCTTCAGGATGCCGCGCCACGCCATGGTGAGCGTGTTCTGCACCGTGAGCGTCAGGCTCGTGCGGTTCGAGAGGCGCCGGTCGGACACCGGCACGATGGGGGTCGCGATGGCGGTCATGCGCGCACTCCTTCCAGGTCGTCGGCCGTCGCGTGGGCGGCCTCGTCGTCTTCCGGCACGCCCTTGCCGGTGAGGGTGAGGAAGACCTCGTCGAGCGTCGGCTGCTGCACGCTCAGCTCCTCGAGGTGCAGGTCGGCCTCGCGGAAGGCGACCAAGAGGTCGGCGACCCGGTCGGGGTCGCTCATCGGTACGGTGAGGCGCGCGGCCTCGGGCGACACGACAGCGGTGACGCCGAGCACCCGGGCGATCTCGCGCTGCGCCTCGGCGATGTCGGAGCCGGCGCGCAGCCGCAGCAGCAGCGACGCCTGACCGACCGAGGCCTTCAGCTCGAGGGCGGTGCCCTCGGCGACCACGGTGCCGCGGTCGATGACGGCGATGCGGTCGGCGAGCTGGTCGGCCTCGTCGAGGTACTGCGTGGTCAGCAGCACGGTCGAGCCGGTCGCGACGAGGCGGCGGATCGTGTCCCACATCTGCCCGCGGGTGCGGGGATCGAGGCCGGTGGTCGGCTCGTCGAGGAAGATGAGCGGCGGCTGCGCGATGAGGGATGCCGCGAGGTCGAGCCGGCGGCGCATGCCGCCGGAGAACTTCGCCAACGGCCGGGTGGCGGCCTCGGTGAGCGAGAACTCCTCGAGCAGCTCCGACGCCTTGCGCTTCGCGTCGGTGCGCGAGAGCCCGAGGAGCCGCCCGAAGATGACGAGGTTCTCGGTGGCCGAGAGCGTCTCGTCGACGGACGCGAACTGCCCGGTGAGGCCGATGAGCTGGCGCACGATCTGCGGGTCGCGCACGACGTCGTAGCCGAAGATCTCGGCCCGGCCGGCGTCGGGGCGCAGCAGGGTGGCCAGCATGCTGATGGTGGTGGTCTTGCCCGCGCCGTTGGGGCCGAGCACGCCGTAGACGGTGCCGGCTTCGACGGTCAGATCGACGCCGTCGACCGCGCGGTTGCTGCCGAAGCTCTTCACGAGCCCTTCGGCGCGGACCGCGGGGGTGCGGGATGCGGAACTGGTGATGGTCATGGGATTCGCCTTTCGACGTCACCCAGAGTGCGCCGCGGGCGCTGTCGCGACGCTGTCGACGGATGCCTCCTCCTGCCGCCGCGCTGTCACAGCGCTGTCACGCGGGAGCCCGGCATCCCGGCTCCTCCCGAACATTCTTCGGGGCGCGCGTCATGAACCTCCGGCATGGACGTCTTGCTGAGTGAAGAGCGCTCGTCGCCGACCCGAAAGCGGCGGCGGGCGATGCACCGTCGCACCCCGCCCGAACGGGGTGCGATGCACCGTCGCACCCTGCCCGAACGGGGTGCGATGTATCGTCGCGCCCTGCCCGCACGGGGCGCCTACCTGGGGGTTCTCCGATGCGTCCTGCTCACGCGCGCCCGCGCGCCTTGAAACAACCTGCCCACCGGTCGCGGCGCCTCATGGCGACGCTCACCGCGGCGCTGCTGATCGCCCCGGCGACCGTCGCCGTGGGGGTCATGGCCGATGCCGCGCCCGCGTCGGCGTCGCAGCTGTCGATCCCGCTGACGGAGGACGTGCAGGCACGCATGACCTCGCACACCGGCTGGAACGCCGACGTCGCGCCTGCTCCGAACACGGGCGACTGCGTGCGCTACGGCTCGGCCGCCGACAGCGTCACGACCGGCCCGATCGCCAACCCCGGCGGCTCGGCCGGCACCGAGGCCGCCGCCTGGGCGGACGGCGCGACCGACTGGGTCACGTACGACGACACGGCCTACTCGGCCCACGGCAGGGGCGGCTCGGGCTGCAGCACGCAGCTCGACCTGTCGTCGCAGAGCGCGGTCGGCTTCTCCCCCGCCGCGGTCCCGTCGGTGCAGACCGGCGTGGCCTTCAACCTCGGCCGCATGGTGCACCGCAACAACCCGGTGTACACGTCGAACCAGTGGTTCCAGGGCGTCATGGACGTGCGCCTGCTCGGCATCGACCTGTCGTACGCCTGGCGCCTGCACGAAACGCCCAATCAGGTGAACCCGCCCCAGGATCCGGCCAACAACGACGTGCTCGAGTTCGTCAACACGGTCAGCGAGACCTCGTTCGAGGGCCCCGACGGCAACCGCTACACGCTCGTCGTGAGCGGATTCGCATCGCCGCTGGGCGACGGCACGTGCGCCGCGACGCTCGACGCGCCCGGCGACGCCATCAACCGCTTCGAGACCGTGGAGCGCACCTCGACCTACGGATGCCTCTACGGCACGATCCAGCAGGTCCGCAGCCTCACCGTCACCAAGGTCGCCGAGGCGCCGTACTCGGCTCCGGCCTCGATCCCGGCGTTCGGCTTCACCACCACGGTCGACACCCCCGGCTCGGCGTGGGACGCCGACGCGGCGCTCACCCCGACCGGACTCGGCGCCGCGGGTGCGGCATCCGTCACCCGCGACGTGGTCGTCGGCGAGACCGTGACGATCACCGAAGACGCCACCGCGGCGCCGTGGTCGTTCACGAGCCTCACGTGCGTCGACGGCACCGACGCACCGCTCGACATCGTCTCGGGCGGAACGGTCACCTTCACGGGCGTTCTCGCGGCGGCGGACGCTGCGTCCGCACCGATCACGTGCACCTACACGAACACGTTCGACCCGCGCGGTTCGCTCGCGATCACCAAGACGGTGACGCCCCGCGACGGCACGCCGGCCGACGGCTTCACCGGTGGCGACGACCGCGTGTTCGACGTGGACTACGCGTGCACCTTCGACGGTGAGACCGTGGCCGCCGGCACCGCGGCCGTGACGATCGGCGCTGCGGCGACCGTCGCCGACCTGCCGGTGGGCGCCGACTGCGCGGTGAACGGTGAGGACGTCACGACAGCGAAGGGCGACTTCACCGACGCGACGTTCCGCTGGGACGGCTACGAGGTCACGTCGGCGTCGGTGACGGTGACCCCGGATGCCGCGGCCACCCTCGCGGTCGTCAACCGGTTCGTGCGCGAGACGGCGACACCCCCGGTCACGCCACCGGTGACCCCGCCGGTCACCCCGCCGACGTCGACCGGCACGCCGAGCGGTCTGCTGGCGATCACCGGCTCCGGCCCCGTCCTGCCGCTGGCCCTCGCGGGCGCGGTGCTGCTGGCCGGCGGCGCAGTGGCCGCGTTCCTCGTGCGACGCCGTCGCATGCAGGACTGAGACCGCGGGCGCGGCCCGGGGGACGCTCCCCAAGTTCCAGCAGGCCGCGCCCGCCACGCCGAGAGAGGCATCTCGGCACCCGGGGGTCCGCGTCACAGCGCGCGGGCCCTCCGGTCTTCGCACCGGCGGGCCGCCGCGTCTGCCCCGGCCGGTGTTCAGCGCAGGACGCGACCGCTCACCGCGAGCGTCAGTCGGCGCGGCATGAGGCCGGCCAGCTTCGCGCTGGCGGCGTTGAGGCGACCGGAGACGATGCTGGGCCTGCGGCCGCCGTCCAGCACCCGCAGGGCGAGCTCGACCACCTGGGTCGGGGACTGATACCGGCCCACCGCGGCGTCGGCGGTGCCGACCACGTCGAAGAACTCGGTGCGCGTCGCCCCCGGGCTCAGGGCGAGCACCCGCAGCCCCGAGGCCTTCGTCTCGTAGGCGAGCGCCTCGGTGAAGCTCAGCACGAACGCCTTCGTCGCGCCGTAGACCGCCATGTTCGGGCACAGCTGGTAGGCGCCGGTGCTCGCCACACTGACGAGCGCTCCCCTGCCGTCCGCGACGAGCTCCGGCAGCACGGCGCGCGTCACGCCCACCAGCGTCGCGACGTTGACCTGCACCATCTCGGCGATGCGCGCCGGGTCGGCGTCGACGAAGGCGCCCTTCATGCCGAAGCCGGCGTTGTTGACGAGCGTCTGGACGCGGATGCCGCGCTCGTCGAGCCCGGCGCGCAGCGCGGTGGCGGCATCCGTCCTCGCCAGGTCCAGCGGGATCACGCCCGCGGTGATGCCGTGGGCGGCCTGGAGGCGGTCGGCGAGCGACCGGAGGCGGTCCTCCCGTCGCGCGACCAGCACGAGGTCCGCGCCGCGCGCGGCGAACTGCTCGGCGAACGCGGTGCCCAGTCCCGCACTGGCCCCGGTGATGAGGGCGGTCGTGCCGCGGTAGGTCATGCTCATGCGGCAAATGTACGTCGGCGCACCCGCACGGGATACGGGTGCGGCGGGACGCCGGATGCCCCTGCCCCGAAGGGCAGAGGCATCCGTTCGAGACAGGGGCTCAGGCGCCGCGCAGACGCTCCGCGAGGTAGGCGTGCAGGCCCTCGAGCGGGACGCGCTCCTGGCCCATGGTGTCGCGGTCGCGCACCGTGACGGCGCGGTCCTCGAGCGAGTCGAAGTCGACGGTGACGCAGAACGGCGTGCCGATCTCGTCCTGACGGCGGTAGCGGCGGCCGATGGCGCCTGCGTCGTCGAAGTCGATGTTCCAGTCGCCGCGCAGCTGCTCGGCCACCTCGCGGGCGATCGGCGAGAGCTGCTCGTTGCGCGACAGCGGCAGCACGGCCGCCTTCACGGGCGCCAGGCGCGGGTCGAGCTTGAGCACGGTGCGGGTGTCGGTGCCGCCCTTCGCGTTCGGCGCCTCCTCCTCGTGGTACGCGTCGACGAGGAACGCCATCATGGCGCGGGTGAGACCGAACGAGGGCTCGATGACGTACGGGGTGTACTTCTCGCCCGACGCCTGGTCGAAGTACGACAGCGACTGGCCCGACGCCTCGGAGTGCGAGCTCAGGTCGTAGTCGGTGCGGTTGGCGACGCCCATGAGCTCGCCCCACTCCTTGCCGGCGAAGCCGAAGCGGTACTCGACGTCGATCGTGCCGTCGGAGTAGTGGGCGCGGTCCTCTTCGGGCACGTCGAACCGGCGCATGTTGGCCGGATCGATGCCGAGATCGATGAACCAGTCCCAGCACTCGTCGACCCAGTGATCGAACCACTCCTGCGCCTCGGCGGGCGGAACGAAGTACTCGATCTCCATCTGCTCGAACTCGCGCGTGCGGAAGATGAAGTTGCCGGGGGTGATCTCGTTGCGGAACGCCTTGCCCACCTGGCCGATGCCGAACGGCGGCTTCTTGCGGCTCGCGGTCAGCACGTTCGAGAAGTTCACGAAGATGCCCTGCGCCGTCTCGGGGCGCAGGAAGTACAGGCCCGACTCGTCGTCGACGACGCCGAGGTACGTCTTCACGAGACCGGAGAACTCCTTGGGCTCGGTGTACTGGCCCTTGGTGCCGCAGTTCGGGCACGGCACGTCGGCCAGGCCGTTCTCGGCCTTGCGGCCCTTGCGCGCCTCGAAGTCCTCGATGAGGTTGTCGGCGCGGAAGCGCTTGTGGCAGTGCAGGCACTCGACGAGCGGGTCGGTGAAGGTCGCGACGTGACCGGATGCCTCCCACACGCGCTTGGGCAGGATGATCGACGAATCGAGGCCCACCATGTCGCCGCGGCCGCGCACGAACGTCTGCCACCACTGGCGGCGGATGTTCTCCTTGAGCTCGGTGCCGAGGGGACCGTAGTCCCACGCCGACCGGGATCCGCCGTAGATCTCACCCGCTTGGAACACGAACCCGCGGTGACGGGCGAGGGCGATGACTTTGTCGAGGCGAGACTGCTCGGCCACGGTGGCTCCAATGGTCGGGATAGAGGTGCACGAGAGTGCGGATGCCGCAGAACACGGCATCCGTCGATTCTACTGAGCGGATGCCGCACCCCGGACCCGCTGCGACGCGCAGACGATCGGTGCGCTCGACGCGCGGATGTGGTTGACTCGCGAAAAGTCCTCGTCGAGGAGGCCGGATGCCAGTGCCGTGGCGCGTCGAGGGACCGCGTGAGGTCCGCGAAGGCCGGCGCGTCCTGACGCTCCTCGTGGTCGGCGGACTCCTCGGGGCGAGCATGACGGCGCTGAGCCTGCCCAGTCCGGCATCCGCCGACCCACCGACCGGCGGCTCCACGATCGTCGACGAGACGTTCACCGGGGCGACGGTGCCCGACGCCGGCTGGAGCATCCAGGGCGACACGTGCCTCACGGGCGCCGCCTCCGGCGCCACGCCTCCTGCCGGTGCGGCCCAGATCCCGTCATGCGTCGCCCACCGCAACGGGCCGGTGCCGCCGATGGGCGGAGCGCCGAACGGCTACCTGCAGCTGACGGACACCGCAGGCAACCGCGCCGGCAGCATCCTGTACAACCGGCCGATCCCTGCCAGCGCCGGTGTCTCGGTGACCTTCGAGCAGTACCAGTACGGCGGCAACGGCGCGGACGGGATCGGCTTCTTCCTGGTGGACGGTTCCACGTCGCTGACCGCCACAGGCGGCCTCGGCGGCAGTCTCGGCTATGCCCAGCGCAACAGCGAGCCGGGCGTCGTCGGCGGCTACCTCGGGGTGGGCCTCGACGCCTACGGCAACTTCTACAACGACGGCGAGGGCCGAGGCGCCGGCTGCCCGGCGGGGCAGCGGGCGCCGACCACGGTGACGGGTCCCATCGCTCCGAACGTCATCACTCTCCGCGGGCGCGGTTCGGGTCTGATCGGCTACTGCTGGCTCGACTCGACGGTGCCGAAGCCGATCACCAATCCCACCAAGCCCGGCACGACTCTCAACGGAGGCACCGGCACGCTGCGGGCCGACACGCTCGCGGCGTCCAAGCGGACGGTGAACGTGCAGGTCACGCCCGTGACTGCAGGCAACCCCGTGCCGCGTGTGATCGTGCAGGTGCAGTACGTGGACGGCGGCCCATGGATCACCGAGCTCGACATCCCCGCCCCGCCCGACGCCCCGACGACGTACAAGTTCGGCTTCTCGGCCTCGACGGGCGGCAACAACGACGTCCACCTGATCCGCGCCGCCCAGATCGACACGATCCTCCCGCTGCCGAACCTGCAGCTCGAGAAGCAGGTGGATCGCACGGGTGCTGCGCTTCCACCCGTCATCACCGCGGGAACCGTCATCCCGTACCAGTACACGGTCACCAACACGGGCGAGCCCGTCACCGGCATGTTCATCACCGACGACAAGATCCCCACGGCGAGCATCACGTGCGATGCGACGTCCCTCACGACGGCGCCGGCTCCCGGGTCCAGCACCGTGTGCCGCGGCTCGTACACCGTCACCGCCGCCGACGTCGCGGCCGGCCAGGTCGTCAACATCGCCACCGCGCACGCCGCCCCCCAGTCGGGCGGAACCGTCGTCTCGCCTCCCGCGACCGTCACGATCCCGCTCGTCGCCTCGATCTCGATCGCGAAGACGGTGGCGACGGCACCCCCGTATGCGATCGGCCAGCAGGTCTCGTACAGCTACACGGTGACCAACACCGGTGGCTCGGACCTGCTGGGCATCGTCATCACCGATGATCGCGTGCCGCTGGCGTCGATCTCGTGTCCGGTCGCGCGTCTCGCGCCGGGCGCGTCGACCGTGTGCACCGGAACCCACACCATCCAGCCCGGGCAGATCAACGCCGCCGGCTACCTCGTGAACACGGCCTCCGTCCGCTCGGCGACCCCGATCGGGCAGATCGTCACCGCGGGCCCCGTACAGGCGCAGATCCCCGTCTCGACGGACGTCGGCGTGACCAAGACGGTCGACGACGCCGCCCCGCTCGTCGGCCAGAACGTCACGTTCACCGTCACCGCCACCAACAACGGCCCGTCCGTCGCGACCGGCGTCATCATCTCGGACGTGCTGCCTGATGGCGACCCCGTGGGCAGCGTCGTCTACCAGTCGTCGACGACGACCGCCGGAACGACGTACGACCCGGCGACAGGTGCGTGGGCGATCCCGTCCCTCACTCTGGGTCAGATCGTCACGTTGACCATCACCGCCACGGTGAACACGGGCACGCCCTTCACGAACAGCGCGACGCGCACGCGCACCGACCAGCCCGACCGCAACCCGAACAACGACCGCGCCTCGGCGACGGTCAACCCGATCACGCCGACGATGGACATCGCCGTGACGAAGTCGGTCGACGAACCCCAGATCCCGCTCGGGGGCACCGCGGTGTTCACGATCGACGCGACGAACAACGGCCCGTTCGCAGCGACCGGCGTGCAGGTGAGCGACCTCCTCCCGCCCGGCCTCGCCTTCGCCTCGTCGAGCGGTCCCGGCGCGTACGACCCCGCGACCGGGGTCTGGGCCATCGGCGCGCTCGGCGTGAACCAGACGGTGTCCCGAACGATCACGGTCACCGGCACCGCCCTCGGGACCTTCGTCAACATCGCGGCGCTCACCGGCAACCCGAGCCCGCCCGACATCAACCCCGCCAACAACTCCGACACCGCGACCCTGACGGTCGTCAGGCCCGAGTCCGACCTGGCGATCGTCAAGGCCGTCTTCCCGCAGGTCGTCACGGTGGGACAGGAGGTCACATACCAGCTCGCGGCGAGCAACCTCGGCCCCGACACCGCGCTGCAGGTGACGGTCGGGGACGTGTTCCCCGCCGGCGTGACGATCCTGAGCGCGACGACGACGACCGGCACCATCAGCGCTGATGCGGGCACCTGGACGATCGGCACGATCACGCCGGGCCAGACCGGGATCACGGCCACGGTCACCGCTCGGATCGAGGCACCCGGCACGCTGGTCAACACCGCGACGATCTCCTCGCCGGTCGTCGACGATCCGAACCTCTTGAACAACTCCTCGGCCGCCACGGTGACCTCCGGCGAGCCCGACCTCGACATCGCCGTCGGCAAGTCCGTGTCGGTCCCCTCCGGCGCATCGCCCGACGCGGTGCCCGTCGGCGAGCAGGTCGAGTTCACGATCACGGCCGAGAACATCCCCGGCCCCACGGCGGATGCCGCGACCGAGGTGGTCCTCACCGACATCCTGCCCACCGGGTTGACGTTCGTCTCGAGCAGCGGCGACGGGACGTACGACCCGGCCACCGGCCTCTGGACGCTGGACTCCATCGCGTCGGGGTCGACCGCGACGCACACCATCGTGGCGACCGTGACGCAGCCGATCGCGTACGTGAACACCGTCACCCTCACATCGCTGACCCAGAACGACACGGACCCGACCAACAACAGCGCATCCGCCGGGGTCATCGGGCTCGTCGTCGCCGACCTTCAGATCGTGAAGGACGTGTCGCCGGCGGTATCCCGTCCCGGTGCGAACGTCACCTACACCGTCACGGTGACCAACAACGGCCCGAACGACGCGACCGGCGTCGTGGCGTTCGATCCCCTCATGCCCGCGGCGGTCATCGTGAGCGTCGACGCCACGGTGGGCACCTTCGATCCGGTCACGCGCAGGTGGGACATCGGCACGCTCGCAGTCGGCGATTCCGCCGTGCTGACCGTCGTCATCGTCGTGCAGAACCCGGGGTGGCATCGCAACGTCGTCGTGGTGCTGGGCCTCGATCAGACCGATCCCGACCTGGAGAACAACGTCGACGACGCCGACCTGTTCGTACCGGCGGCCGACATCGTGGTGGCCAAGCGCGTGGACCAGCCCACGGTGTACGTGGGCGACCAGATCACTTTCACGGTCGACGTCTGGAACTACGGCCCGGACCCCTCGGGTCCGGTCGTGGTGAACGACATCCTTCCGGCAGGCCTGACCTACGTGTCGTCCGAGGCGAGCGTCGGCACCTACGACGCGGTGACGGGAGTGTGGCTGCTGCCGAGCTTCGCTCCTGCGAACCTCCCCGGACTCGGCCGCGACGCGCCGCCACCTCATGGGACGCTGCGGATCGTCGCCACCGTCGACGCGGACGGCACGTTCGAGAACACCGCGACGTCGGATCGCACGAACGCCCCGATCTTCGACCCGGACCTCACCAACAACACGGCCTCGGCGGTCGTCACGGCGACCCCGCGTCCTGCCGAGCTGCACGTCACCAAGTCGGTCGACCGCCCGTCGGTGCAGGCCGGCGGAGCCGTGCTCTACACGATGACCGTGTCGAACGCGGGGCCGGCGGAGGCTGCCGACGTCCGACTGGTCGACCCCTTCCCCACCGGGGTGATGCCGACGTCGTCGCCCACCGGCGGATGCGTCGTCGCCGCCGCGACGCTCACCTGCGATCTGGGCACCATCGCGGTGGGCGCGACGGTGTCCATCGAGGTCGTCGCGATCGTCTCGGCCGTCGGCACCTTCGACAACACCGCGACGATCACCTCATCGACCCCCCTGCTCCCGATATCGACGCTCACGGCGAGTGCATCGGTGCTGGCGACCTCTCCGCCCGACACCGGCGGAGGAGCGCTTCCCCCCACCGGAGGAGCCGGTCCGGGTCTGTCGCCGTTGGCCGGGTCGCTGCTGCTGATGGTCGGGATCGTCGCGCTGGCGTGGTCGCGACGCCGTCGCCCGTCATCCTGAGCGCCGCTCTCGAGGAGCGCGGCGTCGTCGGGATCGCGCCGCACGGCTCCGCGACGAGCTGGTCAGCCCGCGGTGTCGGCGCCCGTCGCAGGGCCGGCCTCGCCGTCGGCGCGCTCGAACGCGCGATCCCATTCCTGCAGCTCTTTGCGCCGGCCGATGAGCCCGTCCAGCGACACCTGGAAGTGCAGCCCCCTGCGGGCGTTGACCTGCTTGATGTTCTCGACGAGCTCGACGCCGAACGACGTCAGCGCCGTGCGCACCTCGCGCACCCGGTCGGCGGGGTCGTCCCACAGATCTGGGTGCTTCAGGATGTCGAGCAGGTAGTCGCGGTCCAGGGCGGCGGTGAGCTTGCGCAGTGTCTCGCGGTATTCGACGGCGGCGGTCGCCCGCTGGCCCTCGTCGCCCTTGCGCCCGAGCCGGTCGAACAGCTCGACCGTGTTGTTCGCGACCGTCGAGATCTCGCCGGCCACCGCCATGGCGTCACGATTGCCGGCGGCCCCGGCCGTCGCATACTCGCCGCTGAGGGTGCGCAGCCGCGCGACGAGCGGGCGCACCGCGTCCGGAAGCGGTGCGTGCTGCCCGGGCGCACCGCGCCGGCGCCGACGGATCAGCGCCCACAGCGCGCCACCCGCGGCGACGAGGACCACCAGTCCCAGCGCACCGCCGACGATCAGCCCGCCGTCGACGCCGCCCTGGTCGGGCACGTGATCCGAGGGGTAGGCCGCGATGACGCCCTCGACCGTCTGCACGATCGCCGAGTCGAGGGAGTCGGCCGAGCTCTCCGCCTCATTGGCGATGCGCATCGCCTCGCCCGACACCAGCACGTGCGATCCCGCCGAGAGATCGTCGCCGACTGCGACGATGATCGTGTCGTAGTCGGTCCGGCCGGCGAGCGATGCCACCATCTCCCGACCGGTCATGTCGAAAGCCTCGTTGTCGGGGAACACCACGACCGCGATCGATTCGTCGGTGACCTGCTGGTCGAGCGTCTGCTGCAGCTGCGCCGCGCCGGACACGTCGCTCGAGACGTAGACGTTGCTGTTCGCGAGCCCCTCGGCAGCGTCGTCGAGGTAGACGTCCGCCGCATCGAGGCCGAATTCGTGAGGCATTCGCGGCCGTTCAGAAGTTGTTGATGACGGACGCGAAGACGAGGTCGATCTTGGCGGCGTCTGACGCGTCGAACCACTGGCCGCCGGTCGCCTCCGCGATGCGCTGCAGGGCGCCGGTGTCGGCACCCTCGCCGTACGCGATCGGGAAGATGCGCACCGGCGCGTCGTCGCCGCCCTCCTTCGACGCGGCGCCGATCTTGGCGACCAGGGAGTCGAGCGACATCGCCGAGTCGGTGTCCTGGCCGTCCGACAGCAGCACGATCGCGTTGATGCGGCCCGGCTGGGCGCGCGCCACCATCTCGTCGTAGGCCGCGGCGATCGCGTCGTACAGCGGCGTGCCCTCGCGGTGCGCGAAGCGCAGGTCGTCCAGCGCCGACCCGACCGATTCGCGGTCGGAGGCGAGCGGCTCGACATCGCGCAGCACCACGAGGTTCTTGCCGGCCTCGGACTCGACCCCGGTCGTGAACGCCCACACGCCGACCTCGTCGGACGAACGGAAGTGGCCGAGCGTGGCCTGCGCCCCCTCGATGGCGCCGTCCAGCTTCGATCGGCCGTCGCCGATGGGCTCGTCCATCGAGCCGGAGATGTCGATCACCTCGAGCACCGACGAGGGCTTGCGGATCTGCGTCCACTGGTCGATCGCCGCCGACACCACGTCGACCGCGGGCTTGGGCAGGGTGACGGCGGGGCCGGCGGGGTCGACGCCGTACGCGGTGGTGAACAGCTTGCCCAGGGGCACGGACGCGTCGAGGGGACGGAATCCGTACTCGGGCAGGATCTTCTGCGCCGCCTCCGTCTGCAGGAACGCCGCGAACGCGGCGCCCGCCGTCGCCTGCGCGTCGGTCACCCAGTCGGCGCCGAGCACGGTGATGGGGTTGTCGGACCACATCGAGCCGCCGGACGGATACACCGCGACCAGCTTCTCCTTCGGCGGGGTCAGCGTCTCGCCCGGCTGCACCGTGTGCGAGTCGGGGTTGCCCTGGTTGTAGTTGAGCAGCGACGTCTCTTCCAGCGCCACGGCCGAGACGTAGCCCGAGCCTCCGGCACCGTTCTCGGTCTCGTCGTACAGCCGCGTCAGCACCTTGCCTGTCGTGTCGCCGTAGTGGATGACGCACTCCTCGAACACCCGCGAGAACTCCTCGGCCGCGGCCACGTCGGCGGCGGTGAGGTCTGCCGTCTTGCCGGCCGCCTCGTACGACTGCATGAGGATGGCCGACAGGCCCGTGGTCGAGGTGTTCGGGTTGGTCTTGGAGATCTTGAACGAACCCCACAGCGGCTTGCCGACGCTCGCCCAGCCCTGCGGGTCCTGGCAGAGCCGCTCGAAGTCCGCGATGCCGATCTCGGCGTCGGGCCAGCCGAGCGCCTTCGCCATCGTCTCGGGCACGCCGAACACGACCGGCGTGTGGGTGAACGACTCGGGTTCGCCCACGAGCGAAGGGGATGCCGCGGCCGCGACGCGGTCGGTCCACACCGTCGACGCCGGCGACCACATCGTCGGCCAACGGCGGGTGTCGTCGTCGGGCCAGTCGCCGCCGGCGGTGAGGAACCGCGTCGCGTCGCCCGAAGACACGTTGATCGGGTGCACGGTCGCGCACTCGTCGAGCTGGGCGTGCTGCGGCGACTCCTTGAACGCGTCGGCGAGGGCGTCCAGCATGTTGACCTTCTCGGACGATGTCGCCACGACGACGCTCGTGCAGCCGTCGTCGACGAAATCGCCGTCGCCGTCACCGAAACCCTCGTCGGTGCTCGGCGCGAAGCACCCGGTCAGCGCGATGATCGTCGCCCCGAGTGCGAGTGCGGCCCCGGCTGCGCGCACGACACGTCGGCGTCCGCTCCGGGTCGATGTCGGCGATTCGGAGCGGGCGGTGGACCGCGGGCGGCGAGGGGCCATGGGTACAGCGTAAGTCCCGCCGCGATCGGCCGCATGACCGCTCCCGACCACATGTGGAGACCCCTCTCGCCGTGCGCCGCGCGCGGGTCTAGCATGTGCGGCGTCAGCCCCGGGCGGTGCCGCCCGGGGCGCTGGGGAGGGGCTCGTCATGTCGATCCAGGAGAACGGGGCGCACGCGGCCGAGGATGCCGTCGACGCGTTCGCCGGCGAGGTCTTCGAAAGGCTGCTCGGGGGCATGGAGATGCTGTCGATCTACGTGGGCGACAGGCTCGGCCTGTACCGCGCCCTGCTCGATTCGCCGCTGACCGTCGACGAGCTGGCCTCGCGCGCCGGCATCCACGAACGGTACGCACGCGAGTGGCTCGAGCATCAGGCTGTGGCCGGGCTCGTCGACGTGGACGGCGAGGGTGAGGCCCGCCGGTTCCGCCTCCCGGCCGCGCACGCCCGCGTGCTCGCCGATCCGGCCTCTCTCGCCTACGCGGCACCGCTCGCGCGGATGCTGGCGGCGGCGGCATCCCGCCTCCCCGAGCTCCTCACGGCGTACCGCACCGGAGGCGGGGTGGGATGGGCCGAGTTCGGGGACGACGCGAGGGATGCCCAAGGCGATCAGAACCGGCCGTGGTTCGAGTCCGCACTGGCGGACGCCCTGGCCTCGGTGCCCGACGTGCACGCGGTGCTGTCGCGACCCACGGCGCGGATCGCGGATGTCGGATGCGGTCATGGCTGGTCCACCGTCGCGCTGGCCCGCGCTTACCCCTCGGCCAGAGTGGACGGCTTCGATCTCGACGGTCCGTCGGTCGCGGCCGCGCGCAACCACGCCGCGGGTCTCGAGCGGGTCGCCTTCGAGGTGCTCCCGGGTGAGCGGATCGCCGACGACCGGGTCGGCGCGTACGACGCCGCGTTCGTGTTCGAGGCGCTGCACGACATGCCCGACCCGGTCGGGGTGCTCGCCGCGATGCATCGGGCGATCAGACCCGACGGGGTCGTCGTGATCATGGACGAAGCGGTCGGCGCGGAGTTCACCGCCCCGGGCGACGCGATCGAACGGGTGATGTACGGCTACAGCGTCTTCATCTGCCTCCCCGACTCGATGTCCACGCCGGGTTCGGTCGCCACCGGCACGGTGATGCGACCCGCCACGCTGGAGCGCTACGCACGCGACGCGGGCTTCCGCGCAACGGGTGTCCTGCCGATCGAGGGGTTCTCGGCGTTCCGGTTCTACCGGCTGGACCCCTGAACCCGAGATGTCGGCCCCGATCCGGAGGAGCACCGTGCCCGAGAACAGCGCCCGCCGCGCCGCCCGCCGGACAGCGGCGGCCGCGGCGCTCGTCGTCGCGACGACGCTGGCCGGCTGCATCGCCGCCCCCGCGTCCGACGGACTCTACGAGACGGCGCGCCAGGCGAACCTGCTGTTCAAGGCGGCGGTCGCCACCGTCCAGCTGCACCTGTACGACGGCGACTGGCAGGTGCAGGAGTACGGCGATCTGCCCGTGGGCTGCGACGGCGGCTACGGGTTCACGATGGGACGCACGACTCCGGAGGGCTGGACCCTGTCGGCCGACGCGACGACGACCGGCCACCGCCTCGCGCGGTGGCTGACCGACCACGGCTGGAAGGCGCAGGATGCCGCCACCCAGGCCGACGGCGATGTCGCGGTGGAGGCATCCGGTCGCGCGGTCGGCGTCGCCGGACTCGTGATCGAGATCCGCGACGGCGAGGCATCGGCGGACGCGATCAGCGTGCACGCCGAGAGCTCCTGCCACGCCGGCGACCCCGTGGCGCTGACGGCGATCCTCTATCCGGGCTCGCCCGGCGATCCGGTCTCGCACGCGGCGCTGCCGGCCGCCGAGCCCGCCGGAGCGGTCCCGGTCTTCGGCTTCACCGAGGACGGCGAGCCGCGATGACCGCGCTCAGCGCAGGAACGCGATGGTCATCGGGTAGGTGTACCACTCGCCGCGGTTGGCCTTCACCGCGGCGACGATGCAGAGCACGATGTTGAGGACGTACGCCGCGAACATGATGAAGAAGCCGATCAGCACGATGCTCAGCAGGGCCCCGACGACGTAGGCGATGAGCAGCGTCAGCTGGAAGTTCAGCGCCGTCGCGGTGTGGGAGCGCACGAACGGCCCGCGGTCCTTGAGGACGAGGTAGCCGATCAGCGGAGCCAGGAACCCGAAGAACAGGCCGCCGAGGTGCACGAGCGTGGCCCACAGCTTCTCGTCGGCGGGGCTCATCGGCTGCACGGGCGCGGCGGCGTACGGGTACTGGGGAGGAGGAGTCGTCACCGCCCCAGACTAGGGCTCACGCCTCGCGCAGCGCGTCGCGGCCGAGCCGTGCGATCGAGGTGTGCCCCGAGAGTCCCAGGGTGATGTCGAGCTCGGCGAGCACGTTGCGCACGACCTCGCGCACGCCCGTCTCACCGGCGATGCCGAGACCGTACGAGTAGGGCCGCCCGAGCGCCACGGCGGTGGCACCGAGCGCGAGCGCGATGAACACGTCGGAGCCCTGCCGCACACCCGAGTCGAACACGACCGGCACCCGTCCCGCGACGCGCTCGGCGATGGTGGGCAGAACCTCGAGGGTGGGAACGGACTGGTCGACCTGCCGCCCGCCGTGGTTCGAGATCCAGATGCCGTCGACGCCGGCGTCGAGGGCACGGATCGCGTCGTCGGGGTGCACGATCCCCTTGAGGATGATCGGGAGGCTCGTCCACTGCCGGGCCTTGGCGAGGTCGTCCCACGTGAGCGCGGGCGTCGAGAACACGTCGAGGAACGTCTCGACCGCGGCGCGCGGCAGCGGCGAGCGCAGGTTCTCGCGCAGGCTCGGCGACCCGGTGAGCGCTGCGCCCTTGCGCGCGATCCGCACGCCGGCCGCCACGGCCTTCGGCGTGACCTTGACCGGGGGCGCGGCCTCGTCGGGCGAGGGCGCCGAGGCCGCCGCGCGCGACCGCTCGCGCACCAGCTGCTGGAAGACGGGGTCGCTCGTGTACTGGGCGATGCCCATGGCGCGCGTGAACGGCAGGTAGGCGAGGTCGAGGTCGCGCGTGCGCCAGCCGAGCAGGTGCGTGTCGAGAGTCACCACGATCGCTTCGCACCCGGATGCCTCCGCCCGGCGCAGCAGCGACGCGTTCAGCTCGTCGGAGGCCGACCAGTACAGCTGGAACAGCCGGGATCCACCCGGGGCGGCCGCGGCGACCTCCTCCATGGGGAGGGACGCCTGGTTCGAGAGGGTGTACGGGACCCCGAGGGATGCCGCCGCCCGCGCCACGGCGAGGTCGGCCTCGGGATGAGCCATCTCCATGACGCCGAGCGGTGCGAGCAGCAGCGGCGTCGCTCGGCGCACGCCGAGGAAGTCGATCGACAGGTCGCGCACCGACACGTCGCGCAGCGGGCGCGGCCACACCTGCCAGCGGCCGAAGGCGGCACGGTTCGCGGCGACCGTGCGCTCGGCGCCCGCGCCGCCGGCGATGTAGGCGAACGCCTCGGCGCTCAGCGCCTTGCGGGCGGCCGCCTCGAGCCCGTCGACGTCGACGGGCACCCGGGGGCGGATGCCGCTGATGCCGGTGCGGTAGATGTCGGACTGGGTCCGCCGCGAGATGCCGCGCGAGGCGGCCGCGGGGTCGTCGGGAGCGTCGATGCTCTGAGCCATGCGGTCAGCCTACGCACGGGTCGCGGCCCGGCGGATCCCGCTCACCCCTGGCCGAAGCCGCACCACGCGCCGACCCACGTGAGGATCTGCCCGCGCAGCTCGTCGCCGACGAACAGCTCGACCTCGCCGCCCTTCCCGTCGAGCTCGACGGGCACGTCGAAGATGGTGCCGCGCTTGTCCTCCTGCACCACGTGCGGGTCGCAGCGGAACGGCACGATCGGGATTCGCACCACGATCGGATCGGTGTCGCCCTTCGCGACCTCGACGCCGACGGGATAGACCTCCTCGGCGGGCGTCCCGGCGAAATCGATCAGGTTGGTGCGCGCCACCCCGACGACGGTGGCCGCCCCGGCGCCTGTCGGCGAGATGGTCAGCTCGAGGGCGGCAGGCTGCCCGGCAGGAGACGGCGTGAACCCCGTGAACGCGAGGGCTGCGGCATCCGTCACCTGCTCCAGCAGGCACTCGCGGGCGTGCAGCTCCACGAGGAACCCGAGCGGATCGGGAGCGGATGCCGTCACCTCGGTCGTCGCGGACTCCCCCACGAGCTCGAGCACCACCGCGGCCTCGCCGTCGTCGGGCGCGCTGCAGTCCACCGGCGGGAGCTGCACGCGGATGTCCACCGCGCCGCCGGCGGGGACTGTGCTCACCCGGTCGGCCATCACGCGGGTCGCCGGGCCGTCGAACCGCGCGTCCTCGATGCGGACGGCACCGACCGTGAGCGGGGCGTCGGACCCGTTGGCCACGTGCACCTCGGCCTGCCGCGAAGCGACGTCGGCGCGCAGCTGCGCGAGCTCGACGACGACTCCCGCCGGAAGGGTCGCCGCGGGCGCCGGTCCCGCAGTCGCCGCGCACCCCACGAGACCGAGCACGGCGGCCAGCGCGATCGCGAGTGCGACGCGGGTGCGTCCGGCGGCGAGGCGCGGCATCCGTTCCCCGTCCCGGAGGAGTGCTGCGCGCCGCATCGCCGGAAGCCCTCGGTGACTACCGCGTCAGCGTCTCGCGGACGACGGTGAGGTCCGCCAGGGCGACCGGGTCGATCTCGACGCCCAGTCCGTGGCCGGTCGGCACGCGCACATGGCCGTCCTCGAGCACGGCGGGCTCGGTGACGATGTCGCGCGCGTAGAAGCGACGGGAAGCCGACACGTCGCCGGTCAGCGTGAAGCCGGGAAGGGCGGCGAGCGCGGCGTTCGCGGCGCGGCCGATGCCCGTCTCGAGCATGCCGCCGCACCACACCGGCACTCCGGCGGCCAGGCACCGGTCGTGGATGCGCACCGCCTCGAGGTAGCCGCCGACGCGGCCCGCCTTGATGTTGATCACCGACGCCGAGCCCAGCGCGAGCGCGTCGGCGGCGGCCTTGTCGGACACGATCGACTCGTCCAGGCACACCGGCGTGCGCAGGCGCCGCGCGAGCGTCGCATGGTCGACCAGGTCGTCCTCCTGCAGTGGCTGCTCGATCAGCAGCAGGTCGAACCGGTCGAGCTCGGCCAGGGTGTCGGCATCGGCCATCGTGTACGCCGAGTTCGCGTCGACCTGCAGCGGGATCGCCCCGAAGGCGTCGCGCACGGCGGCCGTGTCGCCGACGTCCCGACCGGGTTTGATCTTGATCTTGATGCGCACGTAGCCCTCGTCGCGGTAGCCGTGGACGGCGTCGACGAGAGCGGCGGGGTCGCGCTGGATGCCGACCGAGACGCCGCTGGGAACCCGGTCGCGCGTCGCGCCGACGTACTCGCCGAAGCTGCGCCCCTCGGCGCGCAGCGCGGCGTCGAGCACGGCCAGCTCGAGCCCCGCCTTGGCCATGCGATGGCCCTTGAAGGGTTCCAGCACACCGGCGACCTCTTCGGGCGCGATGCGCCCTCGATCGAGCAGGGCCGGCGCGAGGAAGCGCAGTGCGACATCCCACGCGCCCTGCGTGTACTCGCTGGAGTAGAGCGGATCGGCCTGCGTCACCATCTCGCCCCAGCCCTCGCCGTCGGAGGTGAAGGCGCGCACCAGGATGACCTCGCGCACCGTCTCGGTGCCGAACGACGTCGTGAACGGGGACACGAGCGGCAGATGCAGCACGCGCAGTTCGAAACCCTCGAGAGCGACGGATGCCGTGGGCCGGGCGATGGGCATGCGCTCAGCGTACGCCCGGGCCGCAGCCGTCCACGTCAGTGCGCGTAACGCGTGCCCGCGGCGTCTCGGCGCACCGGCACGTAGGTCGTACGCGCGCGTCGCGGGCGGCGGTGACGAGGCTCTGTCTGAGCGGCCGGTCCCTCGTGGGCCCGTATCCGCTGCTCCCACGCCTCGATCAGCGATTCGAGATACTCGTGCATGATTCCTCCAGGTTCGTTGAGGAGGAGCGGCATGCCCCGGCGCTGATACGTCGCCTGGTCGTCCGACTGCCGGACGTCAGGAGATGCGCCGGGCGTCCATGTGCTGTTCGAGCCACCATGACCCACGGCCCCCTGCGCGGTGCGAGGACCGGGCGGATGCGCCGGCGGACGACCAGCCGTCCCACGTGAACGCGTCGACCCTGATCGCGCTGAAGTTCCATCGGATCGGGATGTCGCCGTCGGCGGTGTGCTCGACGCCGTCCTGACGGATGCCGTCGTCGCCGTGCGGCCGGGCGATCAGCGAGCAGTAGTTCGCCGCCGCCGTGCCGAACCAGTCCACCCGCCAGGCACCGATGCGCGGGTCGTAGGCCCGCATGGTCGTGCCGGCGACCTCGCGTCGGGGTGGGCCGCCGAGGATGACGTCCTGCACCGCGCGGCCCCCGGCGATCCACGAGAAGACCCAGGTGCGCTCGGCCGTGATCCAGTCCGCCGTCGGGCCGGCCCGGTAGCGGTTCTGCACCTGCCACGATCCGATGAAGCGCCCGAACAGCGCGAGCTCGTCCACGAGCGCCGGCTGCGCCTCGCCCGCCACGAGCCCTGACACGAACTCGTTCATGACCCCACGTTAGGAGGGGCCTCCGACATCCTGAGCGGGGCTCAGACCGGGATCTCGGCGAACGCCCGCACCGGGAAGGTGCCGAAACCCTCCACCGCGGGCGGGGCCGCCGTGAACCGCGCGCCGCGGGGCGGAAGCGACCCGAGGTTCGTCAGATGCTCCACCACGTGCACCCCGGCTCCGAGCAGCAGCGAGTGCGCGGGACGCTCGCCGCCGGACTCGGTGTCGTCGATGTTCACGGAGTCGATGCCGACCAGCGCGACGCCGGCGTCGATGAGCCACTGCGCCGCCTCGCCGGTGAGGAAGGGCGCCCCCGCGCCGTACTCGGGGCGCCCGAACCACCGGTCCCACCCGGTGTGCAGCAGCACGGCGGCGCCGCGCAGGTCGCGATCGGCGAGCGTGGCCGAGCGGATGCCGCGACGCCCGGCATCCCACGCGTCCTCGAGGTGGAACACCTCGGCGCGCAGGCCCACCAGCGACGACAGGTCCAGCCCGGCGAGGTCAGGGCCGTCCGCGTAGCGGTGGAACGGCGAGTCGAGGTAGGTGCCGGTGTTGCCGATCATCGTGATGACGTCCATCGCGAACTCGGTGCCGGGCGCGTAGCGGGCGCGCGACTGCTCGCGGGTGAGGTGCGGCGCGATCGTCGGGGCCGGAAGCCCGGGGTAGGTGACGAGCCCGGCACGGATCGGATGACTGAGGTCGACCACGCGTGTCGCGCCGGTAGCCGGGGACCCTGCCGCGGTGTCGACGCCGCGGCTGCCGCGATGCGGCTCTTCGACGACGCGCACGCCGCGCAGCTCGACCTCGTCCACGAGCGCCAGGCCGAGGTGCGCGACGAGCAGCCGTGCGATCTCGCCCTCGGCGACATCCGCATCGGGGAGGTCCAGCCGGAACCCGGTCCCCGCGAGGCCGCCGCCGTTGGCGAAGCGGATGTCGAAGTCGAAGTGGGCGCGGTACTGCGCGGAGGAGGTCGGCATGCGCGTCAGCCTAGGGGCGCGGCATCCGCACGACGCGTCCGTGCCCGACAATGGCGCCGATGCCGGAGGATCTGGCAGGAATCCTCCGCCGGCGCGGTGTCAGGGCCGGACGAGCAGGTAGCCCCGGGCGTCGTCGAAGCCGCCGACGACGAGGCCCGCGGCGAGGTGCCCGACGAGCTCCTCGCGCACGCGCAGTCGCCAGGCGGCGGCATCCGTCGGCGCATCGCGACGCAGCGCCTCGATGTCGTGCGGGACCTCGACCGAGGCGATCACCAGCTCGTCCGCCGGTGTCGGCACCGGTGGCGCGGCCAGCGCCCACGACACCATGATGCGGTCGGTCTCGTCGCCGCGGTTGACGCCGTCGTCCATCGGCCCGTAGTGGTTCACCAGGTACTGGGTCACCCGGGTGCCGAGCACGCGGAGGTTGAAGTGGGCGTTGCGGGCCACCAGCGGATCGAACGTCCAGGTGATGTGGCCGACGTCGCGCGCCAGCGCCCACTCGCGCTGATGCTGCTTGAGCAGACGCCCGAGCCCGTGGGCCTGGTGGTCGGGCAGCACGCCGGTGATGTGGCTGTGCATCGAGCGCTCCGCCGGAGCGGCGAAGAAGGCGACGGATGCCCCCACCATGCGGTCGCCGTCGTACAGGCCGACTGCGTAGTTGCCGGACTGGGCGAGCGCGCGCAGCAGATTCGGCGGCATCCCGCCGCGGTCGCCGCCCCACACCTCAGCCAGCACCTCGGAGGCGCGGAACACCTGCTCGACGGTGTCGAGGGGACGGATGTCGATGCCCGGCGGCGTCGCGGTCTCGGCCATGGATCCAGTCTGCACCCGCGGAGACCGTGTCCCACAGCGCCGATAGCCTGAACGGATGGGCGCGGGAGACGACGAGAGAAGACGACTCACCCGGATGCCGCGCCAGGGCGCGATCGTTGCGGTCCTCGCCATCGCAGGGCTGGCCTCGTCGTTCATGTTCACGCTCGTCGTGCCGATCCAGTCGAAGCTCCCGGAGCTGCTGGACGCGAGCCGCGACGACACCGCGTGGGTGGTCACCTCGACGCTGCTGGCGGCGGCGGTGATGACCCCGATCGCCGGCCGTCTGGGCGACATGTACGGCAAGCGGCGGATCGTGTTGGTGCTGCTCGGGCTGCTGGTGGCGGGCTCCGTCATCGCAGCGGTCTCCACCGGCATCATCGGGGTGATCATCGGCCGGACGCTGCAAGGCGCCGTGACCGGCGTCATCCCGCTCGGGATCTCGATCCTCCGCGACGTGCTGCATGAGGACCGCGTCGACGCCGCCATCGCCCTCATCAGCGCCACGCTCGGCGTGGGCGGCGCCCTGGGACTGCCGATCAGCGCCCTCATCACCGAGCGCAGCGACTGGCACGTGCTGTTCTGGGTCGCGGCCGGACTCGGCGTGATCGTCTTCGCCCTGGTCGCCTGGATCGTGCCGGTCAGCGCCCTGCGCACCGGCGGGCGGTTCGACTTCGTCGGCACCGCGGGGCTCGCGGTGGGCCTGCTCGGCGTGCTGCTGGCCGTCTCGCGCGGCAACGAGTGGGGCTGGACCTCGCCCGCGGTGCTCGCCTGCGGCCTGGGCGGCCTGGCCGTGCTGCTGGTGTGGGGCTGGTACGAGCTGCGCATCGCGGAGCCGCTGCTCGACCTGCGCGTCGCCGCCCGGCGGCCGGTGCTGCTGACCAACCTCGCCTCCGTCGCGTTCGGGTTCGCGCTGTTCGCGTCGAACGTCGTCTACCCGCAGATGCTCGAGCTGCCGGCGGCCGCGGGCGGCTTCGGGCTGTCGCTGGTGGCCGCCAGCCTGGTCGTCATGCCGGCGGGCCTGGTGATGATGGTGCTCTCGCCGTTCTCGGGGCGCCTGGCACGCACGGTGGGGCCGAAGCTCCTCCTCGTGCTCGGGGCGCTCGCACTGGTGGCGACCTACGGGTTCACGCTCGTGGCGTCCGACCACGTGTGGCAGATCCTCGCCGCGAACATCGGCATCGGGTTCGGCATCGGCTTCGGGTACGCCGCCATGCCGATGCTCATCATGCGCTCGGTGCCGCAGTCCGAGACAGGTGCGTCGAACGGTCTGAACGCCCTGTTCCGCTCGCTGGGCACGAGCACCGCCGCCGCGGTGATCGGCGCCGTGCTGGCGACGTTCGCCACCGACCTCGACGGGGTCGTCGTCCCGACGCCCGACGCGTTCCACGTCTCGTTCCTGCTGGGCGGGGCGGCCGCGGTGGTCGCCCTGGTGGTGGCGCTGTTCATCCCACGCCGCCACGCGCCGCAGGAGCGGCATCCGTCCCTCCCGGAATGAGGTCCGGCACCTCAGCCGCGCAGCAGCTCCAGACGCGGTGCGGCGGGTGCGAGGCGCTCCGCGACGGCGACCGCGGAGCGGACCGCGCTCTCGTGGGAGTCGGCGTCGGCGGTGTACAGCCCTGCGAGCGACACGCCCTCCCGCCCCTGCAGCGGGCGCAGCCGGCGCTGGGCGTCGAAGTAGGCCGTGTCGATCAGCCCGTGCCGGTAGCTCGCGGTGGCGTACAGCGGCCGCGGGGGTTCGGCTTCGTACGTCACCCAGCTCTTGAACACGTCGCCGCCGCGCGCGGGCGCCCACACCGACAGCGCGCTGCGCCCGTCGCCGGCGCGCACGTTCACCACCGACCACGCCGCGCGATCCCGCGGCATGAGACGGCGGTCGCCGTGGATCGCGATGGTGGTGTCGAAGTACCGGAAGCGGGCGAGCTGCTGCGTCAGCTCCGCCTGTTCGGGCAGCGGCGCGAGCAGATCGTGCGCCGTGCGCGCGTCGCACGCGAGCACGAGGTGGTCGAACGGATGCCGCGTCCCCGCGACGTCGACGAGCAGCGTGCCGTCGGCGTCCCTGGCGACGGAATCGACCGCCGCGTCGCTGTGCAGCCGCGCCCGCTCGAGGGAGCGGACGAGGGCGTCGACGTAGACGCGCAGGCCGCCGGGGATCTCGCTCTGCGTCGGCGGCGTCAGCCCGTGCGGGAGGTTCGCACCCAGGTAGTACAGCGCGTTGTACGCCGCGAACCGGCGGAACTCGGCGAGCTCGACGCACCAGAAGGCCTGCAGCAGGGGGAACAGGAAGCCGTTGACGAAGGACGCGGGCAGGCGCTTGCGCGCGACGTACTCCTCGATCGTCATCGTCGTGTCGTGGCGGGCGAGGAAGGCGGGGATGTCGGCGAGGAAGGCGCGCAGCCGCAGCAGGTGCGCGATCGCCCGCGGCGTGAGCGACGACCACATCGGCCGTCCTCGGCGGACCGGAGGCATCGCGATCGCGCTCCTGCCGTCGGCGCGCGCGACCGTGAGGGTCGCCGCATACGACCGCCGGGGGACCTCGAGCACGTCGAGGAGGCGGGTGAACGTCGCATACGCGGCGCTGCGGGCGAAGAACTGGAAGCCGAGGTCGACGCTCAGGGCCCGCCCGCCGACGTCGATGTCGACGGTGTGCGCATGGCCACCGAAACGCGCGTCCTTCTCGAAGAGCGTGACGTCGTGGTCCTGCTCCAGCAGCCACGCGCTCACGAGCCCCGCGGTGCCGCCGCCGATGATGCCGATGCGCATGCCGACCCTCTCCGAGCGCCGCGATCCGACGGGGCTCCCCCGGCAGGTCTATCGCGCCACTGCGCGTCCTCGCTAGCCTGACGGGAACCGGGGGCGACGGGAGCACAGGCATGGACGGGCGAGAGCAGGGACATCAGGGGGACGGCGAGGAGTCCCGCCAAGAGCCGGTCGGCCCGCCCGACGGGGCTACCGCCGCCGGCCGCGAGGCGAGCGTGGGAGCCAAGGATGCCGAGCCCGGCGCCGCCGCCGTCGCGGTCGCCGACGACGGCGCCGACCACGACGCCCGCTTCTTCGGGCAGCCGTGGGCGCTGGCGCACATCTTCGGAGTGGAGATGTGGGAGCGGTTCAGCTTCTACGGCATGCAGGGCATCCTGCTCATCTACATGTACTACTCGGTCGCCGAGGGCGGCCTCGGCATCGACCAGGCGACGGCGACGGGCATCGTCGGGGCGTACGGCGGCACCGTCTACCTGTCGACGATCCTCGGCGCGTGGGTGGCCGACCGGCTGCTGGGCTCCGAGCGCGTGCTGTTCTTCAGTGCCTGGGTCATCATGGCCGGGCACATCGCGCTCGCGCTGCTGCCGAGCGTGTGGGGGCTCGGGGTGGGCCTCATCCTCGTGGCGGTGGGCTCGGGCGGCCTGAAGGCCAACGCCACCTCCGTCGTGGGCACGCTCTACAGCGCCAAGGATCCGCGCCGTGACGCGGGCTTCTCCCTCTTCTACCTCGGCATCAACCTGGGCGCCTTCCTCGGCCCCATCGTGACCGGGTTCCTGCAGACCAACGTCGGTTTCCACTGGGGCTTCGGCGCCGCCGCCATCGGCATGGCGATCGGCCTCACGCAGTACTCGTTCGGCCGCAAGCAGCTGCCGGCCTCGTCGCGCGTGGTCTCCAACCCGCTGCCGGCGAACCGCCGTGGCCTGATGATCGGCGTCGGCGTCGCCGGCCTCCTGCTCATCGTGGTGCTGGTGCTCACCGGTGTCATCCGCGCCGACAACCTCGCGGGCGTCGTGATCCTGGTGACTCTCGCGGCGGCGATCGCGTACTTCGCCGTGATCATCTCGTCGCGCCACCTCGACGGTGACGCCCGCTCGCGGGTGGTCGGCTTCATCCCGCTGTTCATCGTCAACGTGGGGTTCTGGTCGCTGTACCAGCAGCAGTTCACGGTGCTCACGATCTACTCCGACCAGCGCCTGAACCGCAACATCCTCGGCTGGGAGATGCCGGTGTCGTGGGTGAACTCCATCAACCCGATCTTCGTCATCATCCTGTCGGGCGTCTTCGCCGCGGTCTGGACGAAGCTCGGCGACCGCGCGCCCTCGGCGCCGGTGAAGTTCTCGCTCGGCGCGATGATCATGGGCGTCGCGTTCCTGCTGTTCCTGCCGTGGGCCAACGGCGCGCCGAACTCCACGCCGCTGCTGGCGATCGTCCTGATCCTGTTCGTGTTCACGATCGCCGAGCTGTTCATCTCGCCCCCGGGACTGTCGGTGACGACCAAGCTCGCCCCGGGGCGCTTCCACACCCAGATGGTGGCGCTGTACTTCCTCTCGATCGCGCTCGGCACCGCCATCGCCGGATGGCTGGCGCAGTTCTACAACCCCGAGGACGAGGTGCCCTACTTCACGATCCTCGGCGGCATCGCGATCGTGCTCGGCCTGGCACTGCTGGCCTCGGTCAAGCCGGTGCTGAAGCTGATGCGGGGCGTGCGCTAGCGCCGGTCACCCGACGGATGCCGCGGCCCGCGGCATCCGCTCTCCTCATCAGCGCGACTGGTAGACGCGTGAGATCCGGTCGATGAGTTCCTGCTCGTCCATCGAGTTGATCGCGAAGTTCCTCGCAAGGTCGAACGCCGTCATCTTGTCACCGAGCAGGCCCGTGTTGTCGCCAGTCGGATCGGCGCGTTCGGCATAGCCTGCCAGGCGTTCCATCTGCGCCTCGGTGAACGTGAGGGTCACCTTCTCACCAGCAGACACGTGGTCGGGCACGGAGCCCTGCGGGAACCAATCGCCGCTGTTGAGGTACTGCGCCGTGAGGTCGTTCGCGGTGACCTGATAGGAGTACGTCCGAGACGACATGTCTTCCTTGCCCGAGGCGTCGAAGCTCTGCTCCATCCGGAAGTCGCCGGTGTCGCCGTACTTCGCGTTCGTGATCATCTCGGCGCTGCCGTCGGGATAGGTCGTCATGACCTTCGACCCGGAGTTGTGTCCGATCTCGGTGTCTCCGACGGCGCCCACCGGAGTCTCGATGCCGAGCTTCGCGATGTCGTCGTAGTCGAGGCGTTGGATCTTCGTCGTGCCCGAGACGCCTGCGGACTCGGAACCGGGCAGCTCACCCGTCGCCTGATAGTGGGCGTACGCCGCCGCCCCCTCGGGCGTCGAGATGTCGAAGTCGGCGGTGCGCACCGTGCTGCCGTTGAACGTCTCGGTCCCCGTCAGCATCGCCTTGATGCCGAAGACGTCCAGCCCCAGCCCGGCCTTGTTGACGAGCGCGTCTGTCGGGCCGGCGGTGACGCGCACCGTGTCGTCGTCGATGCGCTCGACGACGCTGCTCACACCGCTGGAGTCCTTGACCGACGAGTCCACCGCGATCTGGTGGAAGGCGCCGTTGAGTTCCGTCTTGACGTAGTCGCCTCCGTTGGAGGTCACGGATCCGCCGACGGGGATGCTGTGCGGGTCGAACGGGTTGATCGACGCGGGGTCGACGTCCGCGCCCTCGGGCACCTTGACCTTGTACTCGGCCTCGACCCCCCACGTGCGCCCGCCGTCCAGGCCGTAACCCTTGACCTCGCCGCCGCCGCTGACCCCGATCGACACGTCCGACTTGGAGGTGTACGTGGTGAAGCCGTCCTCGGTCTTCTCCCCCGTCGTGTAGTCGGCGCCGCCGTTGACCCCGAAGGTGACCTTCGAATCGCCCGGGCCCTTCGCCCACTGCTCGAGGGATCCGTTGCCGGAGTACGTGGTCTCGCCGGTCTCGGGGTCGTACTTCACGCCGCCCCCGAGCTTGGCATCCGTGCCCTGGGCCGCGTCCTCGTCTTCGCCCCCCAGGGTGACTTTGTGGGAGTCCTTCACGTCGACCTTCGACCCGCCGGCGGCGCTGTCGTCGTCGCCCGCTCCGCCGTGCGCCCCGCCGCCGTGGGTGCCGCCCGTCGTACCTCCGCCGTGTCCACCGGCGACGCCGCCCCCTCCTGCGGAGCTGGTGCGCTCCTGATCGGCGGCGTTCGCGCGGATCCGGTCGGCGGCGTGGCGCAGCGTGGCGGCGGCGCCGGCGAGCGACGGGCCGAGCTCGCCCGACCACTGGCTTCGCACATGGTCGCCGTCCGGCCCGCCCCAGCGAACAGCGGTGACACGCGACTGCAGCGCCCGGCGCGCGTCGTCGAGCGAGTCCGCGCCCGCCGCGAGCTGCCGCCCGAACTCGCGCAACGCCTCGACATCGGCACCGTAGAACGCCATCTCTGCCCCTCGCTCCCCACAGGTCGTGCATCCGGAGCGTAACAGTGGCCGACGCGCCCGTCCCATGGGGCGCAATCCCCATGGGACGGGCGGCGACTCAGAACGGACGCGGACCGGTCAGCGGACGCTCGGCTGCGGCGCGAGAACCCCCTCCGGCACTGCGACCGCCTCCGGAATCGGCGGATCACCCGGGTCGGCCGGTTCCGCCACGGCAGCCGGGTCCACTGCCGCGCGCCCGGAGCTGCGCCGGGCGGCGAGCGCGATGCCCAGCGCCGCGAGCCCCGCGGCCAACAGGACCGCCATCGACGACACCGCCATGTTGGCGGTGGGGCCGTAGGCGGTCACCAGCTGCCCGCCGCCCCACGAGCCGAACGCGATCCCGACGTTGAACAGCACGACGATCGCCGAACTCGCGAGGTCACGGAGGCGATCGGATGCCGCGCGCATGAGCGCCGTCTGGATCAGCGGGAATACCGCACCGGTGCCGGCTCCCCACAGCGCCAGCCCCACGACCACGACGGCCGTCACGTGCGGCAGCGCGGCCAGCACCGCGTAGGCGACGACGAAGACCAGCAGGGTCGCCGTGAGCGCCGCGCGCGGGAACCGGTCGGCGAGCCACCCGGCCACCGTCACCCCCACCATCCCCGCCGCGCCGAACACGAACAGCAGCGCGCTCGCCCAGCCGTCGGCGATGCCGGCGGCGTCGGCGAGGTAGGGACGGATGTACACGAACGACAGGAACTGCGCGAGACCGATGAGCAGGCCGGAGATCCCGAGGGCCAGGAGCGCCGGGATCGACCGATCCTGCCGCAGCGGCTCGCGCGCCCCGGCGGGCACGGGTGCCACGACCGAGCGGGGAAGCCGGCGGAGCACCACGACCGCGAGCAGCAGCATCCCGATCCCCATCGCGGCGAACGAGACCCGCCAGCTGGTCAGCTGCGCGAGCGCGGTGGCCGCGGGCAGGCCCAGGACGGTCGCGGCGGTGCCACCGCCGGTGACGAGGGCGAGGCCCTTGCCGAGCTGCGACCCGGCCAGCAGCGACGATGCGTAGACGATGACGATCGCCCAGAACACGCCGTGCGCGATCGCCGCGACGACGCGGGTCGCGAAGGCGAATTCGTAGGTCGGGGCGAAAGCGGTGGCCACGTTGGCCAGCGCGAACACCGCGAGCGAGGCGGCGACCACGACGCGGCGGTCCACCGCCCGGGTCGCGCGGGTCAGCGGCAGGCTGGTGCCGATCACCACGATCGCCCACACCGACACCAGCAGCCCGATCCGGAGGGGGTCGACGCCGAGGTCGGCCGCCATCTCGGGCATGAGACCGGCAGGCAGCGACTCGGCCGTCACGGTGACGAAGACACCGAGCGAGAGCAGCAGCAGAGCGCCCATCGGCATGCGCGGGGCGGGCGGGGAGGGAAGGGTCGGGGAGGGTGTGGACGTCGTCATGGAGCGAGGCTAAACTTTGACATCAATGTCAATGTCAAGCTTTCGTGCGACACGGATCGAAACGGGACGGAGCCCGGCATGAAGATCGGCGAACTGTCGGAGCGCACCGGCATCCCCCCGCGCATGCTGCGGTACTACGAGGAGCAGGGCCTGCTCGCGTCAGAGCGCTCGGCCAACGGCTACCGCTCCTACGACGAGGCGGACGTCGAGCGCGCCACCCGGGCGCGCGGGCTCGTGCAGGCGGGCCTGTCGACGCGCCTGGCGAAGGTCGTGCTCGACGTCGAGCGGCAGTGCGCGATGGCGCAGCCGACGTGCTCCCGCGAGCTGGCCGAGATGCTCGCCACCGAGCTGACCGCCCTCGACGACCGCCTCGCGTGCCTCACCAAGAGCCGCGATGCGGTCGCCGAGTACCTCGAACTCACCCGCAACGGAGATCTCCTTCGCCAGGAGGCCGTGTCCGCGGCCTAGCGGCATCCGCCCGCCCGGCACGCACCCGCCCGCCCGCCGCCGGCCGGCAGACAGGGCAGAATCGAACAATGGCCGTCCCGCTGCACCTCAACCCCGACCACGCCTGCCTCATCGTCCACGGGAGCGACCGGCCGGGGATCGTGGCCGCGGTCTCGGCGATGATCACGCGCATCGGCGGCAACATCGTCGCGTTCGACCAGTACTCCGACAACCCCGAGGGCGGCGCCTACTTCCAGCGCGTCGTGTTCCACCGCCCCGGCTTCGCCGCCGCGCGCCCGCCCATCGAGGAGGAGATCGCCCAGACCCTCGCCGGGTTCGACCTGGAGTGGTCGCTCACCGACCAGTCGGTGCCCAAGCGCATGGCGATCCTGTCGTCCAAGCAGGACCACTGCCTGCTCGACCTGCTGTGGCGCCACCGCCGCGGCGACCTGCCGGTGACGGTGCCGATGGTCATCTCGAACCACACCACCTCCGCCGAGGACGTCCGCTCGTTCGGCGTGCCGTTCTTCCACGTGCCGGGGGCGCCGGGCCCCGACAAGTCGGCGTCCGAGGCGAAGATCCTGGAGCTGCTGAAGGGCAACGTCGATTTCGTCGTGCTCGCCCGCTACATGCAGATCCTCTCGGGCGACTTCCTCGCCGAGCTGGGCGTCCCGGTCATCAACATCCACCACTCGTTCCTGCCGGCCTTCATCGGCGCCGAGCCCTACAAGAAGGCGAAGGAGCGCGGCGTCAAGCTCATCGGCGCGACATCGCACTACGTGACCGACGACCTCGACGAAGGCCCGATCATCGAGCAGGACACGGTGCGGGTGACCCACGCCGACTCCGCCGCAGAGCTCGCCCGCCGCGGCGCCGACGTCGAGCGCCAGGTGCTCTCGCGCGCCGTGCTGTGGCACGCGCAGGACCGCGTCATCCGCCACGGCAACCACACCATCGTGTTCTGACCCGCCGAACCGGCCGCGCGCGGCCGGTGGGCGGCATCCGGGATCACACCAGGCGCAGCTCCGCGTCGATCACCGCGGCGGCGCGCTGCAGCCGCGGCAGGTACTCGGCGACGATGCGGTCGACGCTGTCGCGGGTCGCGCTCGTCGACACGTTCACCGCAGCGACCACGTCGCCCCGCCGGTCGTGCAGCGGAACGGCGACCGAGCGCAGGCCCGGCTCGAGCTCGCCGTCGATGAGCGCCCAGCCCTGATCCCGCACGCGGTCGATCTCGGCGCGCAGCGCGGGCGCGTCCGTCACGGTCCGCTCGGTGAGGGAGGGGCGATCGGATGCCGCCAGCAGCGCGTCCAGGGCGGCATCCGGCATCCCCGCCAGCAGCACGCGGCCCATCGACGTCGCGAACGCGGGGAACCGCGTGCCGATGGTGATGCGCACGCTCATGATGCGGCGGGTGGGCACGCGCGCGACGTAGACGATCTCGTGCTCGTCGAGCACCGCCGCCGACACGCTCTCGCCGATCTCGCGCGACAGGGTCTCGAGGTGCGGCTGGACGATCTCGGGGATCGACAGGGCCGACAGGTAGCTGAAGCCGAGCTCGAGCACCCGCGGCGTGAGCGAGAACCGCCGCCCGGAGCGCTCGTCGGTCCCGCGCACATAGCCCAGCTGCTCGAGGGTCCGCAGGAACCGCCCGGCGGCGGCGCGGGTGATGTCGGCGCGGCGTGCGACGTCGCTGAGGCTCAGGTCGGGATGCTCCGCATCGAACGCGCGGATGACCGCCAGCCCCCGCGCCAGCGACTGCACGGTGTCGTTCCCGGTCGCGGCGGCGTCGTCACTTGTCACGGTCACCGGCTCACCCTATCCACCCCGGTCAGCGCTCGAGGACGACCGCGAGCCCCTGACCCACGCCGATGCAGATCGCGGCGACCGCGACACCGCCGCCGCGCCGGGCGAGCTCGTGGGCGGCATGCCCGATGATGCGCCCGCCCGAGGCGCCGAGCGGATGCCCGATCGCCAGCGCGCCGCCGTGGATGTTGAGCTTCGCGGGGTCGAGGTCGGGCCAGCCGGCCAGGCACGCCAGCGACTGCGACGCGAAGGCCTCGTTGAGCTCGACCAGGTCGACGTCGGCCCACGTGCGCCCGGCCCGGGCGAGGGCCTTGTTCGCCGCCTCGATGGGCGCGATCGGGAACTGGTCGGGATCGACCCCGTGGGCGGCGCGGCCCGTGATCCGCGCGAGCGGCTCGCCGGGGAGGGCGCCCTCGCGGCCCAGCAGCACCGCAGAGGCGCCGTCGTTGATCGGGGACGAGTTGCCGGCGGTCACCGTGCCGGCGCCGTCCGCGGCGAACAGCGCCCTCAGCCCCGCGAGCTTGTCCACCGACGTGTCGTCGCGGATGCCCTCGTCGCGCGCGAGCGCGGCGCCGGGCACCTGCACCACCTCGGCGTCGTAGACGCCGTCCGCCCACGCCGCGGCGGCGAGCCGGTGCGAGCGCACGGCGAACGCGTCCTGCGCCTCCCGGGTGATCCCCCATTCGCGCGCGATCTGCTCGGCGGACTCGCCGTTGGAGATCGTCCAGTGCTTGGGCAGCGCGGGGTTGGTCATCCGCCACCCGATGGACGTGTTCCACATCGTCTGGTTGCCCACGCTCGGCCACGGCCGCGGTGACTTCTCCACGACGTACGGCGCGCGGCTCATCGACTCGACGCCGCCGGCGAGCACGATGTCGGCGTCGCCGGCCTCGATCGCGCGCGACCCCTGGATCACTGCCTCGACCGACGAGGCGCACAGCCGGTTGACCGTGACACCCGTCACCGACGTCGGAAAGCCCGCGAGCAGGGCGCCCATGCGGCCCACGTTGCGGTTGTCCTCCCCGGCCTGGTTGGCGTCGCCGAAGATCACGTCGTCCACGCGCGCCGGGTCCAGGCCGGTGCGCTCGATCGTGGCCTTCATGACGACGGCGGCGAGGTCGTCGGGCCGGACGCCCGAGAGGGCGCCGCCGGCGCGGCCGAAGGGGGTGCGGACGGCGTCGTACACGTAGGTGGCCATGTCATTCGCCTTCCCGGATGCCGGTGGCCCCGGCATCCGTCAGTTCCACGCCGGTGAGCTCGGCGAGAAGCTCGACGGTGTTGTCGCCGAACGCCTCGCGCACCGCGAAGCCCTCCGGCGTCACGTCGAAGACGGCGTGGTCGGTGTAGATGCGGGTGACGCAGCCGACGCCTGTCAGCGGATACGTGCACGCCTCGACCAGCTTGGACTGGCCCGTCCTGGTCAGCAGGTCGGTCATGACGTAGACGTTCTTGGCGCCGATGGCGAGGTCCATCGCGCCGCCGACGGCGGGGATCGCCCCGGGCGCCCCCGTGGACCAGTTGGCGAGGTCGCCGCCCTGCGAGACCTGGAAGGCCCCGAGCACGCACACGTCGAGGTGGCCGCCGCGCATCATGCCGAACGAGTCGGCGTGGTGGAAGTAGGAGGCGCCGGCGAGTGCCGTGACGGGCTGCTTGCCCGCGTTGATGAGGTCGGGGTCGAGGGCGCCCGGCTCGGGCGAGGGACCCATGCCCAGCATCCCGTTCTCGGTGTGGAGGATGATCTCCTGGTCGGCCGGCAGGTAGTCGGCCACCAGCGTCGGCGCGCCGATGCCGAGGTTGACGTACGAACCATCGGGGATGTCGCGGGCGACGCGGGCGGCCAGCTGCTCCCGCGACAGGCGCGTCGCCTCACGCGTGGTCTCGACGGCGTTCATGCGCCCGCCGCCGTTCCGGCCGCCGCCACCGGACGCCCCTCGATGTCGACGCCGCCGACGAACGCGCCCCCGTCGAGCCACGCGCGCTCCCCCACCGCCACGACGCGGTCGACGAAGATGCCCGGCGTCACGACGGCCTCGGGGTCCAGCGCCCCCAGCGGCACGATCTCGTCGACCTGCACGACGGTGGTCGTCGCCGCGGCCGCCATGATCGGCCCGAAGTTGCGGGCGGTCTCGCGGTAGACGAGGTTGCCCCAGCGGTCGGCCTGCCGCGCCGAGACGAGGGCCACATCGGCCGCGAGCGGGTATTCGAGGGCGTACCTGCGGCCGTCGATCTCGCGGATCTCCTTGCCGTCCGCCAGCTGCGTGCCCACGCCCGTCGGCGAGTAGAAGGCGCCGATGCCGGCGCCGGCGGCACGGATGCGCTCGGCGAGGTTGCCCTGCGGCACCAGCTCGAGCTCGATCTCGCCGGCGCGGTAGAGCCCGTCGAACACCCACGAGTCGTGCTGACGCGGGAACGAGCAGACGATCCGGCGCACGCGGCGATGCGCCAGCAGCGCCGCGAGCCCGACGTCGCCGTTCCCGGCGTTGTTGTTGATGATCGTGAGATCGGTCGCGCCCTGCGCGATCAGCGCGTCGATCAGCTCGACGGGCTGGCCGGCACGGCCGAAGCCGCCGATCATGACGGTCGCCCCGTCGGGGATGCCGGCCACCGCCTCTTCGACGGTCGCGACGGTCTTGTCGATCATGCGATCTCCTCATGTTCGCTGTGCGAACACTCGTTCGTTATGCGCCCAGTCTACGCAACCCGCGTCGCTTCGGGAAGTCCCGGAACCGCGGACGCAGGACGCGCTCGCCCACGCCGGACAGCCCGATGCCGCCGGGACGAACGACGCGACGAGGGAGTGTCAGACCCCGTCGGCGAACACCTCGCCCGCGATGCGGAACGCCGTGTTCGCGGCGGGCACGCCGCAGTACAGGCCCGCCTGGAGGATGACCTCGGTGATCTCCTCGACGGTCAGGCCGTTGCGCACCGCGGCCCGCAGGTGCATCGCGAGCTCCTCCTCGTGCCCCAGCGCGATGAGCGCCGTGAGCACGGCGACCGAGCGCGACCGCCGGTCGAGCCCCGGCCGCGACCAGATGTCGCCCCATGCGACACGGGTGATGAAGTCCTGGAAGTCCGCCGTCAGCGGGGTGGTGCGCGCGACGGCGCGGTCGACGTGGGCGTCCGACAGCACCTCGCGGCGCACCGTCATCCCCTGGTCGTACCGCTCCTGGTCGGTGAGGCCCTCACCCTCCGGACGCGTCATGCGGCACGCTCCGCCACGATCGCGTCGAAGAACCCGCGCAGGGCGGTCACGGTGGCCGCAGGATCGTCGACGGGCGCCAGATGGGAGGCATCCGGGATCCCGAGCGCCTGGCCGCGCGGCACGCCGGCGGCGATCTCACGGGCGGATGCCTCGGGCGTGACGGCGTCGTGATCGCCCCACACCGCGAGCACCGGGGCGGCGATGAGGCCGAGCCGATCGCGCACGTCGAAGGCGGCCAGCGCCTCGCAGCACAGCGCGTAGCTCTCGTCGTCGGCGTCCTGCAGTGCGTGCAGCAGCCGGCCGGTGGTGTCGGGGTCGCGGCCGATCGACCCCGGCGCGAACCAGCGCTGCGCGGAGCCGATGAGGAGGCTCGACGTGCTCTGGGCGCGCACCTGCGCCGCACGCTCGTGCCAGCCGTCGGGGGTGCCGATGGCCGCACCCGAGCACAGGATCGCGGCGGCACCCACGCGGTCGGGGTGACGCAGCAGCAGTTCGAGGCCGACCGCGCCGCCGAGCGACACCCCGGCGTACAGGAACGGCCCGTCGACGGCGTCGGCGACGGCGTCGGCGAGCTCTGCGACGGTGAACGGCGAGGTCGCCGCCGGCGCGGAGCCGTGCCCAGGAAGGTCCCACGCGAGGACGCGGTACCGATCGGCGAGCGTCGGGATCGCGCGGTCCCACAGCAGCGTGGACGTGCCCAGCGACGGCCCGAGCACGAGCAGCGGGGCGTGCGCGGCACCGACCGGGACGGTCAGCGAGATGGTGGGGATCACCCGTCCTCCTCTCGGGGAGCGGTCGCTCCGTGGTCGACGGCCCGGTCGACCAGACGGCCGGCGAGCCCGGTGTAGCGGGCGGGATCGAGCAGGTCGGCGACGAGCAGGTCGGGGGCGACGCCCCGCTCGGCGGCGAGCGCGGTCACCTCGGGCAGCCCGACGAGGGCGGCGGCGAGGTCGCCTCCGCCGGCGGCGTCGGCGACGAGTCGCGTCACCCGCTCGGGGCCGATACGCGGGCCCAGCACGATCGAGAGCCGCTCGGCGACGATGAGGCCCCGCGTCGCGGCCAGATTGCGTGCCACGGCGTCGGTGTCGACGTGCAGGCCGGCCACGAGCGTCGCCGCGTGCGCCGTCGCGCCGAGCGCCAGGCGCAGCAGCTCCCGCAGCGTCGGCCACTCCGCGTGCCAGGCGCCGTCCGGTCGTTCGTCCACGGCGAGCGCCGACGCGAGGTGCAGCGTCGCGCCGAGCTGGGGCGCGCGCAGCGCCGCGGAACGGATGAGCACGGATGCCGCGGGGTTGCGCTTCTGCGGCATCGCCGACGACCCGCCGGCCGCGCCCTCGGCGAGCTCGCCGATCTCGGTGCGGCTGAGCGTCGCGACGTCCGCGGCGATCTTGCCGACGGCGTCGATCGCCTGCACCAGGGCGTCGCCGAGCTCGGTGACCGGCCAGCGCTCGGTGTGCCACGGCGCGTCGGGGGCGGCGAGGCCGAGCTCTCGCGCGTACAGGGCGGGCAGCGCCGCCGCGACGTCGGCGCCCGCGATCTCGGCGAAGGACGCGAGCGTCCCGGCCGCTCCGCCGAGCTGCACGGGCAGGCGCCGCTGGGCCTCTTCGACCCGGGTCTTCGCGCGTGCGACGCCGCGCAGCCATCCCGCCGCCCGGGCGCCGACGGTCGTCGGCACCGCGTGCTGGGAGAGCGTCCGCGACGTCGCGGCCTCGTCGCGCCGCGAGCGGGCGAGCGAACGCAGCGACACCTCGATGTGCGCGAGCGCGGCGACGATCCGGCTCGTCGCCGCACGGGCGATCAGCATCAGCGCCGTGTCGAGGATGTCCTGGCTGGTCGCCCCGCGGTGCAGCCACGCGCCCGCCTCGGGCGAGACCCGGTTCTTCATGAGCCCGACGAGCGGGATCACGGGGTTGCCGCCGGCGACGGCATCCGCCGCGAGCGCGACGCCGTCCACGCCGTGGCCGGGGCATCCGCGCAGTCCGCCCAGCCAGCCGAACTCCGCCTCGATCTCGTCGACCGCCGCAGCCGGGGCGACCCCGGCCTCGCGGTAGGCGCGGGCCAGCGCCACCTCGGCGGTCACCAGCGCGTCGAGGCAGGCGGCATCCGTCACCGTCGCGTCGTGCCCGACGGTCACCGGCGACAGCAGCCCCGCGTCCAGCGGGGCGCCGTGAGGGTCAGAACGCAAGGAACACGGTCTCCTTCTCGCCCTGCAGGTGGATGTCGTGGTGCAGGTGGCCACCCGGCAGGCGCGTCGCGATGAGCGTAGCGCGCTCGCTCTCGTCGAGGGAGGACAGGAGCGGGTCCGCCGCGCGCAGCTCGTCGTGCTCGGGGAGGTAGATGCGCGTCACGAGCTTGTCGGGAAGGCCCCGCGCGAACACCACGACCGAGAAGAACGGCGCTCGGCCGTCGACGGGTCCCGGGTCGCAGGTCCAGAACTCGTACCGGCCGACGTCGGTGGTCGCCGCGCGCCCGAACCCGGTGAACGTGTGGTCGTCGCGACCGAGCGCGCCGTGCGCACGGGGGATGGCGCCGTTGCGGTCGGCGCTCCAGATCTCGACGACCGCGTCGGGGATCGGCGCTCCTGCGCCGTCGAACACCGTCCCGCCGAGCACGATCGCGCCCGGGCTGTGCGGGAAGACGACCTCGTGCTTCTTCGGGTAGTCCAGGCCGAACGCGAAGAACGGTCCGACGGTCTGGCCGGGGGTGGGCTCGTGGGTCTTCGCACCGAGGTCGCGCATCACAGCCATCAGCGGTCCCCTTCCTCGGGCTCGAACCAGGTGGCGTCCGGGCCGTCGACGACGATGTCGAAGCGGTAGCCCATCGAGAACTCGGGCACCGACAGGTCGTGGTCGTAGACGCCGATGAGGCGGTCGCGATCCTGCTGCCGCCAGACGCTGTTGTAGATGGGGTCGAGGGGGAACAACGGGTCCCCGGGGAAGTACATCTGCGTCACCAGCCTCTGGGTGAACCCCGAGCCGAACACCGAGAAGTGGATGTGCGCGGGCCGCCACGCGTTGACGTGGTTGCGCCACGGGTAGGGGCCCGGCTTGATCGTCGTGAAGCGGTAGAACCCGTGGTCGTCGGTGACGGCGCGGCCGGCACCGGTGAAGTGGGGATCCAGGGGGGCAGGATGCTGGTCCCGCTGGTGGATGTAGCGGCCCGCCGCGTTCGCCTGCCAGATCTCGACGAGCTGGTTCGCCAGCGGCCGGCCCCACGAGTCGAGAAGGCGCCCCTGCACGGTGATGCGCTCGCCCTGCGGCTCGCCGGCGTGCTGCGCGGTCAGGTCCGACTCGATGGCGGCCACTTCGCGCTGACCGAAGGCCGGGGACCAGAGCTCGATGCTCTCCGGGTCCACGAGCTTGGGGTTCTTGGTGGGATGCCGGAGCAGGCTCGAGCGATACGGCGGGAAGTCGTGCAGCGTGGGCGGCAGCGCCTCCCCCGCTCCCTCGCGGAGGGCGGTCGCCGCGTGGTGGTCGGCGATCTCGCGGGTGATCTCGGCCTGCGGCGGCTGGTCGGGTGAGGCCAGCAGCGACTCGGGCGCTGCGGCCGTGGGCGCGGCATCCATGACGGTCTCCTTCGACACGGGCTCGGGTGGGGCTTCACCTGCGAGCCCTCACCATCGTGCGACGCAGCGATCGCCCGAGGTCATCGTCCTCCCGATGAATGGGACTCGCTTCCTCGACCGTGGCAGACTGGCCGCGTGGCGAACTCCCCGTCCGGCGACTCGATGACGGATCGACTCGTACGCGTGCTCGAGACCTACACCCCCACCCGCACCGCGCAGACCGCCGCCGAGATCGGCCGACGCAGCGGTCTTCCCCCCTCGACCGCGCACCGCATCGTCGGAGAGCTCGTCGATGCGGGCCTGCTCGAGCGCGACGACGACCGGCGCATCCGGGTCGGGATGCGCCTGTGGGAGCTCGCCACGCGCTCCTCGCACGCCCTGCGGCTGCGGCAGGCCGCCCTGCCGTTCATGGAGCGCGTGCAGGCGCGCGTGCGCGAGCACACCCAGCTGGCGATCCTCGAGCAGGACGAGGCGCTGTTCCTGGAACGGCTGAGCGGTCAGGGCGCGGGCGCGAACGTGACGCGGGTCGCGGGTCGGCTTCCGCTGCACGCGTCCTCCTCGGGGCTCGTGCTGATGGCGTTCGCCGATGACGAGCTGCGCGAGCGGGTGCTGGCGCGCCCGCTGCGGGCGCTCACCCCGTCGACCCTCGTGGACCCGGTCGCGCTGCGCCGCAAGCTCGCCGAGGTGCGATCGCTCGGGCACGCGATCGCCCCGGGCTACATCGAGGAGGTGTCGACGGGCCTCGCCGTGCCCGTGCGCGTCGAGACCGGGGCGACCGTCGCGGCGCTCTCGGTCGTCCTCCCCCGCGACGCGCAGACCGCGTTCGCCCTCGAGGAGCTGCACCGAGCGGCACGCGACATCGAGCGGGCCATGGGCTACCGGCGCTGATCCTCGTCTCGCGGCATCCCGTTGAATGGGAGTCGCGGATCCCGAGGTCGTCCTCACCCGCACGATGGGTGGCGCACGTCGTCGAAGGAGACCGCATGACCACCCCCATCCGCACCCGTGTCGCCATCGTGGGCGCCGGGCCCGCCGGCCTGCTGCTGTCGCACCTGCTCGCGTCAGCCGGCATCGACTCCGTCGTCATCGACCAGCGCACCCGCGACGAGGTCGAGACGACCATCCGCGCCGGCATCCTCGAGCAGGGCACCGTCGAAGTGCTCGAGTCCAGCGGCGCGTCCAGCCGCGTCCGCTCGGTCGGCCACCGTCACGACGGCATCGAGCTGCGCTTCGCCGGCGCGGGTCACCGCATCGACTTCGCCGACCTCGTCGGCCGCGGGGTGTGGCTGTACCCGCAGCACGAGGTCCTCAAGGACCTCATCGCAGTGCGGCTCGACCGGGGCCAGGACCTCCGATTCGGCGTCACCGCCCTACGCGTCGAGGGTGCGGCATCCGATCGGCCGCGCGTCATCGCGACCGACGCCGACGGTGCGCCGCTGGAGATCGAGGCGGAGTTCGTGGTCGGCGCCGACGGGTCGCGCAGCGTCGTGCGCGAGGCGGTGACGGGCTCGGCGACCGGCGGCCACTTCCGCGAGTACCCCTTCGCGTGGTTCGGCATCCTGTGCGAGGCGCCGCCGAGCGCCGACGAGCTGATCTACAGCAACTCGCCCGACGGGTTCGCACTCATCAGCCAGCGCAGCGACACCGTGCAGCGCATGTACTTCCAGTGCGACCCCGAGACCGACCCCGCCGCGTACAGCGAGGCGCAGCTGTGGGACGAGCTGCAGGCGCGCGTGCCCGGCACGACGCTCAAGGAAGGTCCGATCTTCCAGCGCGACGTGCTGCGCTTCCGCAGCTTCGTCGCCCACGAGCTGCGGCGCGGTCGCGCGGCGCTGATCGGGGATGCCGCCCACACCGTCCCGCCGACCGGTGCGAAGGGCATGAACCTCGCCGTCGCGGACGTACTGGTGCTGGAGCGAGCTCTGCGGGCGCTGCTGCTCGAGAACGACGACCGTCTCATCGACGCGTTCCCCGCGACGGCGCTGCACCGCATCTGGAAGGCGCAGCACTTCTCGTGGTGGATGACGAACATGCTGCACGTCGCGCCCGACGCATCGGACTTCGACCGGCTCCGCCAGCTCGGCGAGCTGCGCTCGGTCGTCGAGTCCGAGGCGGGCAGCCGCTACCTCGCCGAGGCGTATACGGGCTGGCCGCTGGAGGGCCTGGCCTGAACGGCGAATCCGGATCCCACCGTCACCGGTCGCCCTCGGCCCCGGCACCAGCGCCCGCCACCGCCGCCCCGTCACGCCGCGCGGCGGTGGCGATGCTCCTCGCGGCGGTGTGCCTCGTCGCGGCCAACATGCGGCCGGCGATCACCGGGCTCGGGCCGCTGCTGGACCAGATCGGGGCCGACACCGGCATGTCGACGACCGCGCTCGGGCTGCTGGCCGCGGTGCCCCTGATGGCATGGGCGCTGTTCTCTCCGCTCGCGCACGACCTGAGCAGACGCCACGGACAGCCGCGCGTGCTGCTGGGGTCCTTGCTCGTGCTGCTCGCGGGCACGCTCGTGCGATCGGTCCCCGGGCCCATCGTGAGCCTGTGGGTCGGCACCGCGATCGTCGGCATCGGCATCGCGATCATCAACGTGCTCATGCCCGCCGTGGTCAAACGGGAGTTCGCGGGGCACGTCCCCGCGGTGACCGCGACGTACACCGCGCTGCTGGCCGGTATGGGCGCCGTCTCGTCGGGGGTCGTCGTGCCGATCTCGCACCTCGACGTCGGCGGGCACACCGCCGGCTGGCGATCCGCCCTGCTGGTCACCGGTGCCGCGCTGCTGCCGTTCGCGCTCGTGGCGTGGTGGTGGGCGCACCGCGGAGCCGCCGGGGCGCACGACCGCTCGAGGGCACGCCGCGGGCGCACCGGCATCTGGACCGATCCGGTCGCGTGGCAGGTCGCCGTCTACATGGGGCTGCAGGCATCCATGTTCTACATGTTCGTCACCTGGCTGGCTCCCATGTCGATGTCGCTCGGCCGCTCCGAGGTCGTCGCGGGCGTGGACGTGATGGTCTACCAGCTGTTCTCGCTCGGCGGCTCGCTGCTGCTGCCCCTCATCCTGCGCGGTGGACTCGAACGCTGGGCCCCCGCCCTCATCCCCTCGCTGGCGATCGCCGGCGTGACCGGCATGATGCTCGCCCCCGGCGCGATCCTCGCCTGGGCGTCCCTCATCGGATTCACCGGCGGCGCGACGCTTGCGATGTCGCTCACCCTCATGGCGCAGCGGGCCCGCGACCACGACACGTCGGCCGCGCTGTCGGGCATGTCCCAATCGGTCGGCTACGTCATCGCCGCCTTCGGTCCCGTGGTGTTCGGTGGACTGCACAGCCTCACCGGCGGCTGGATCGCGCCGCTGGCGATGCTTCTGGGCGTGCTCGTGGCGCTCACCGCGGTCGGGTTGTTCGCCGGGCGCGACCGATTCGTGCTCGCACGGCGCTGACTCGGAGGATGCCGACGCCATGGCGTGTGCGGACGCTCGCGGCCGCGACGCGTCGATCCGGGAACGGGGGTCAGTCCTCGGGGAAGGCCAAGGTGCGCAGCAGGACGGCCAGGGCCTCCCGGTCGGCCGGGCTCAGCTGCGCGTGCACGCGCTCCTCGGCGGCACGTGCGGATTCGCGCGCGGCGGCCACGAGGTCGCGGCCGGCATCCGTGGCCACCACGACGTTGGCGCGACGATCCGAGGGATCGGGCTGCCGCTCGACCAGGCGCCGCGACTGCAGCTCGTCGACGAGGCTCACGACCTGGCTGGGGTCGAGCCGGAGGAACTCGGCGAGCTCGCGCTGCGACGGACGCGCCTGGCCGGAGGCGAGCACGAGGACCGAGTACGAGCGGACCTTCAGCCCGTGCTGGGCGAGCGCGGCGTTGCCGGCGGCGAGCGCGTACGCGTTCGCGCGGGCCAGCAGAAAGCTCAGATCGTCGGTGAGCGCCGACGACCGCAGGCCCGCCGGAGCGGCGACGTCGGCGGGCTTCGGCATCTGTCGATCGTATCTCAACTCGTAGAGATCCAGAATGATTGACTTTTTCAACTGTTGCGATTTCAATGGATGCCGGATCCCCCACGCGGTCCCGACACGAAGGAGCCCCCGCATGTCTCGTCCTCTCGACGGCAAGGTCGCGATCGTCACCGGCTCGGGCCGCGGCCTCGGCCTGGCCTACGCCCAGGAGCTCGCCCGGCAGGGTGCATCCGTCGTGATCAACGACGTCGACGATGCCACGGCGGCCGAGGCCGTCGCTGCCATCGAGGCCGAAGGCGGCCGCGCCGTCGCCGTGGTCGCGCCCGTCGGTCCGACCGCGACGGCACAGCGGCTCGTGCGGACCGCGGTCGACACCTTCGGCCGACTCGACATCCTGGTGACCAACGCGGGAGTCCTCCGCGACACCGTGCTGTGGAAGATGAGCGACGACGACTTCGACACCGTCATCGGCGTGCACCTGCGCGGCACCTTCACGTGCGTGCGCGAAGCGGCCGGCTACATGCGCGACAACGAGATCGCCGGCCGGATCATCTGCATCGGCTCCCCCACGGGCCAGCGCGGCAACTTCGGCCAGACCAACTACGCCGCGGCCAAGGCCGGCATCGTCGGCATGGTGCGCACGTGGGCGCTCGAACTGAAGCGGGCCGGGATCACCGCGAACGCGGTCATCCCCGTCGCCGCGACCGCGATGACCGCCACGGTGCCCTACTTCGCCGCCGCGGTCGAGGCCGATGCGGCGGGCGAGCCCATGCCCGCGTTCTTCCGCCGCGACCTCGGCTTCGGAACCTCCGACGACGTCGCGGGGCTCATCGCCTACCTGGCATCGGATGCCGCAGCCGCCGTCACCGGCCAGGCCATCGGCATCGGCGGCGACCGCCTGCAACTGTGGTCGCACCCCGAGGCGGTCGCGACCGCGTACAGCGAGGGCGGCTGGTCGTACGACCACCTCGCGGCCGGGTTCGCCGGCGCCGTCGGCGACCTGCAGTCGGTCGGCGAGAAGTTCCCGGCGCTCCCCGAGGAGCTCCAGCGCTCGTGACCCGCTACGAACCCGCGATCGACCTCGACGCACTGACGGCGATCGATGTGCACGTGCACATCGAGATCGACGGGCACGGCCACGCCTCGCTGCCCGACGACCTCGCCGCGGCGGCGTCGAGGTACTTCAGCACCGACGGGCCACGGCCCGATCTGGACTCGGTCGCCGACTACTACCGCGAGCGGCGGATGGCCGCCGTCGTGTTCACGGTCGACGCCGAGACGCAGCTCGGCCACACGCCGATCTCCAGCGCCGAGGTCGCCGAGGGCGCTGCGCGCAACAACGACGTGCTCATCCCGTTCGGCTCGGTCGACCCCCGGCGCCCCGACGCGCTCGAGCGCGCACGACGCCTCATCGAGGACGCCGGCGTGCGGGGATTCAAGTTCCACCCGACCGTGCAGGGCTTCGACCCGTCCGACGATGCGCACTTCCCGCTGTACGAGGTGCTGCAGGACGCCGGTGTCGTCGCGCTGTTCCACACCGGCCAGACCGGCATCGGCGCAGGCCTGCCGGGAGGCCGCGGGCTCCTCCTGGGCCTGTCGAACCCGATGCTGCTCGATCCGGTCGCCGCGCGGTTCCCCGACCTGCAGATCGTGATGGCGCACCCGTCCGTGCCGTGGCAGGACGAGGCGCTGTCGGTCGCGACCCACAAGCACAACACCTGGATCGATCTGTCGGGCTGGAGCCCGAAGTACTTCCCGCAGTCCCTGGTGCGCGCCGCGAACTCGTACCTCAAGGGCCGCGTGCTGTTCGGCTCGGACTTCCCGCTGCTGACTCCCGAGCGCTGGACGCGCGATGCCGACGCGTCCGCCCTCTTCACGCCCGAGGCCATGCCGGGCATCCTCAAGGCCAACGCCGTGCGCCTGCTCGGCCTCGGAAGCTGACGTGCCGGCGCTCGAGGCGGACACGACGTTCGGGTTCGACCCCTACGCGATCGCGGCCGCGCATCTCAGCCCCGCCGCACGCATCGCGCTCGGGCGTCTGCAGCAGACCCTCGAGCGCGACATCCGCCCGCTCCTCGCCGACGCGTGGGAGACGGCGACCATGCCGGCCGGCGTGCTCGACGCGCTCATCCCCCTCGATCTCATGCAGCCGGAGGGGGTGGATGCCGCCGAGGCGCGGTCGAGCGTGTTCTCCGGTTTCCGCAACTACGTGCTCGCCCGCACCGACGTGTCGGTGGCGACCTTGTACAACGCGCAGTCGGGCCTGTTCCGGACGACGATCGAGCTCGGAGGGTCGCCGGAGCAGGCCGCGGGACTCGACCCCCGCGTGCGCAGCTTCGACGTCAAGGGCGTGTTCGCCCTGACCGAGCCGGAGCACGGCTCCGACATCGCGGGCGGCCTCGCGTCGACGGCGCGCCGCGAGGGCGACGAATGGGTGATCGACGGCCGGAAGATGTGGATCGGCGGCGCCGCGGCATCCGATGTCCTCGTCGTGTTCGCGCGCGATGTCGACGACCACGCGGTCAAGGCCTTCCTCGTGCCGACCGGAGCCGACGGCGTGCGCGTCGAGGCGATCGGCGGCAAGGTATCGCTGCGTCCGATGCAGAACGCGCTCATCACGATCTCGGGCGTGCGCGTGTCCGACACCTCGCGGCTGCAGAACGTGAACGGCTGGCGCGACGTGGCTCGCATCCTCCGCGCGATGAGGTCGGATGTCGCGTGGATCGCGGCGGGGCTGCAGGCCGGCGCGCTCGACGCGACCGTGCGCTACGTGCGGGAGCGCCACCAGTTCGATCGCCCGATCGGCGGCTTCCAGCTCGTACAGGAGAAGCTCGCGCGGATGCTCGGCAACACGGTCGCCTCGCTGTCGCTCGTGGTGCAGCTGTCGGCGCGGCAGGATGCCGGCGCGTTCGCCGACGAGAACTCGGCGCTCGCCAAGATGCAGACCGCGCGCCTGGCGCGGGAGACGGTGGCGCTGGGCCGCGAGGTGCTCGGCGGCAACGGCATCCTGCTCGGCCACGACGTCGCCCGCTTCTTCGCCGACGCCGAAGCCGTCTACTCGTACGAGGGGACGCACGAGATCAATGCGCTCATCGTCGGCCGCGGACTCACCGGCGCCTCCGCATTCACCTGACCGGACGTCGCCGGGCCCGGCGACGCACATCACCCAGGACCCCGTCCATCGAAGGAGAACCATGACCACCACCGTCGCCTACGCCGACGTCGCCGGGCTCGCCGGCACCGATCTCGGCTGCACCGAGTGGCTCGAGGTCACGCAGGACCGCGTGAACCTCTTCGCCGATGCGACCGACGATCACCAGTGGATCCACGTCGACCCCGAGCGAGCCGCTGACGGCCCGTTCGGCGCACCCATCGCCCACGGCTTCCTGACGCTGTCGCTGGCGGTGAGGTTCTGGTCGGAGCTGTTCGACGTCACCGGCGTCACCACGCGCGTGAACTACGGCCTCGACAAGGTGCGTTTCGTCTCCCCCGTCAAGGTCGGGGCACGCGTGCGCATGACCGCCGTCATCGACGAGGTGACGGAGGTGCGCGGCGGCTACCAGTTCGCCGTCGACCAGACGATCGAGATCGAGGGCGCAGACAAGCCCGCGGTCGCCGCCCGAGGCCTGTACCGCTTCTACGCCTGAGGCCGCCGGTGGTTGAGCGAGCGAGCGCAGCGACCGAGACGAAACGCCTCGAGGGAGAGGACACGCAACGATGCACTCCGGAATCGGCTTCTGGCTCGCCAAGCGGCGCCTGAAGAACCCCGACACGCCTGCTGTCGTGTTCGGCGACGACGAGCTGACCTATCGTCAGCTGGCGGATGCCGCAGACCACGTCGCCGCCGTGCTCTGGCATCGCGGCATCCGCAGGGGCGATGTCGTGGCCTACATCGGAGAGAACAGCCCGCAGTTCCTGCAGGTGATGTTCGGCGCCGCGCAGCTGGGCGCGGTGTTCACACCGGTCAACACCCGGCTCGCGGCGCCCGAGATCCAGCACGTGCTCGTCGACTCGGGCGCCCGGGCGGTCGTGCTGGATGCCGAGTTCCTCGGCCGGGCGATGCCCGGCATCGAAGCCGCGCGCATCGCCCACGTCATCGTCACCGGCGACGGAACCCCCGAGCATCCAGGACTCGCGAGGCTCGTCGCCGACGCGCCGGGCGGCCACACCGTCGCCGAGGTCGCGCTGGACGAGCCGGCCGCGATCATCTACACGTCCGGCACCACCGGGCGCCCGAAGGGGGCTGTGCTCAGCCACGGCAATCTCACCTGGGCCGCGCTGAACTGCATCGTCGACTACGACGTGGTCTCGAGCGACGTGTCGCTGATGATCTCGCCGCTGTTCCACGTCGCCTCGCTCGGCATGGGCGCCCTGCCCGTGCTCATGAAGGGCGCGACGCTCGTGCTGGAGAAGGGCTTCGAGCCCGGACGCGCACTCGCCCTCATCCACGAGCGCGGCGTCACGATGCTCAGCGGGGTGCCGACGACCTACCAGCTGATGGCCGACCATCCTGCGTGGGCGTCGACCGATCTGTCGACGTTGCGCAAGCTGACGTGCGGCGGTTCGGCTGTGCCGACGCGCATCCTCAACGCCTACGAGGAGCGGGGCCTGTCGTTCTCGCAGGGGTACGGCATGACCGAGACGTCCCCGGGGGCGACGTCGCTGTCGCCGGCGATGACGAGACGGAAGCAGGGCAGTGTCGGTCTCCCCCACTTCTTCACCGAGGTGCGCATCGCCGATGAGCACGGCGACGTGGTGCCGCGCGGCACCGTCGGCGAGATCGAGGTCAGCGGCCCGAATGTCTTCCTCGGCTATCACGGCTTGCCCGAGGCAACGGCGGCGGCGTTCGCCGACGACGGCTGGTTCCGCTCCGGCGACCTGGGCTATCTGGATGCTGACGGCTACCTGTACATCGCCGACCGGCTCAAGGACATGATCATCTCCGGCGGTGAGAACATCTATCCCGCCGAGGTCGAGAGTCTCATCGCCGACATCGAGGGCATCTCGGGGGTGGCCGTCGTCGGCGTGCCCGACGAGAGATGGGGCGAGGTGCCGTGGGCCGTCGTGACGCTCCGGGAGGGCGCCGAGGCTGACACCGAGAGCGTGCGCGCGGCGCTGGACGGGCTGCTGGCCCGCTACAAGCTGCCGAAGAACGTGGTGGTCGTCGAGGACCTTCCTCGCACGGCGTCGGGCAAGGTGCGCAAGGCCGACCTGCGCGCGCGGTACGGCAAGCCCTGATCCCGTCGTCCGCCCGGCGCTCAGCCGGTCGCTGAGGGAGAGTCCGCCTCGGGCACCAGCAGCGTCACGAAGCCGACGCGCCGACGATCCCCGCCGCGGTCCGACAGGTAGGGACCGAGAAGCTCGGCGAGACCCGACTGGATGGCGGCGAGGTCGTCGGCATCGACGTACAGCGGCACGCGGCCGAAGCCGACGAAGTCGCGCAGGCCCTCGTCGTCGCTGTCGACGAACCTGTCGAAGTCCGCGGCGACCGAGCCGAGGAAGGTCAGCAGCGCCGACCGCAGCTGCACGTCGCTCATCGCGCGCAGGGCGCCCTGATCCACGTGCGCCATCCGCTCGCCGAGCGCGAGCGTGCGCTCGACGGCGCCGCGCACCCGCCGCTCCTCGACGACGGCGAGGATCCCGGCATCCACCAGCGTGGCGACGTGCCGATACAGCGTCGCCTGCGTCACGTCCGGGACCGTCTCCCGCAGCTGCGCGGTCGTCAGGCTGCGGCCGCCGAACTGCTGGATGATCCGCAGCCGCACCGGGTGCAGGACGACGTCGGCGATCGAGGAGTCGCTCACGCGTGCTCCTCCACCATTATTATCATCGTGATAATGTTCCACCTCATAGGAACGATTTTACGAGCACCACGAGGAGAACGACGTGCGGACGACGGGATGCAGACGATGACGCCGGGCGGGACCGCGGCCGAGCCCGCCATCCAGGTGAAGGGGCTGAGCAAGCGGTTCGGAGCGGTGCACGCCGTGGACGGCGTGAGCTTCGCCGTCGAGGCGGGGCGCGTGGTGGGGTTCCTCGGTCCCAACGGCGCCGGGAAGTCGACGACGCTGCGGATGCTGCTCGGTCTTATCCGCCCGGACGAGGGCACCGCCCGACTCCACGGACAGGACTACGTGGACCTCGCGACTCCCTTCCGTACCGTCGGCGCCGTCCTCGACATCGCCTCCGCTCATCCGAGGATGACCGCGCGGGGCCACCTGCGCACCTACTGCGCCCTGGCGGGGCTCGCCGACGAGCGCGTGGACGCGGTCCTCGCCATGGTCCACGCGGAAGAGTTCGCCGACCGGCTGATCGGCACATTCTCGACGGGGATGCGCCAGCGCCTGTCGCTCGCGACGGCGCTGCTCGGCGAGCCCGGGATCCTCGTGCTCGACGAGCCGTCGAACGGCCTGGATCCGGCGGGCATCGCGTGGCTGCGCGGCTTCCTGCGCCACTTCGCGTCCACCGGCGGGGCGGTGCTGATCTCCAGTCACCTCCTCAACGACCTCCAGCACACCGTCGACGACGTGGTCCTCATCGATCGTGGACGGATCTCGTTCACCGGCACCCTCGCCGAGGCCCTCGGGACCGGGCCGTCGCTCGAGGACGCCTTCCTCCACCTCACCCAGGAAGATGCACGACGATGAATGCGATCCATGGCGAACTCGTCCGCCTGTTCTCCACCCGGCTTCCGCTGTGGACGCTGCTGGCCGCCGTCGCGTGCGGCGGCGGCATGACCGGCCTCCTGGCGCTCATCGGCCCGGAGAACTCCACCACGCCGATGCCCGGCATCGACACGGCGCAGGGCGCCGGCCTCGTCGTCGGCCTGGGCGCCCTGCTGCTGTTCGTCCCGGCGCTCATCGGCACGATCGCGATCACCGGCGAGTACCGTCATCGCACGATCGGCACCACGTTCCTGGCCGTACCGCGGCGCGGTCGCGTGCTCTTCGCCAAGCTCGCGGTCTACACGCTGCTCGGGCTGCTCTACGGCGTCGTCGCATCCGTCTCGTCGGGGCTCGCCCTGCTCGGCGCGGCCGCGGTGCGCGGCGTCGACATCGGCCTCACGGTCGAGCAGCTCATGGTGACGCTCGCGCAGCTGGCGGTCGCTTCGGCCGTCTACATGGTGCTCGGCGTCGCCATCGGGGCGCTGGCCCGCCACCAGCTCCTGGCGATCGGGATCGTGATGGGCTACTTCTACTTCCTCGAGCACGTGCTGATGCTGATCCCCGGCGTGAACGCGGTCTATGCGTTCCTGCCGGGCGGCGCCACCTCGTCGCTGACCCGTTTCACCTTCCTGACCGACACCATCGCGGAGCAGACGTCCCTCGGCGCCGCGCCGCTGACCTCTCCTGCCGTCGGCGCCGCGATCCTCATCGCCTACGCCCTCGTCGCGGCGACGGCCGCCGTCATCGCGCCGCTGCGTCGCGATCTGAGGTGAGCCCGGCGCCGGTGCCCGGCGCGACCGCGATGCCGCGGCATCCCGGTCAGAACACGTACTCCATGAGGTCGGTGCCCAGCACGCGGAAGGCCTCATGCGCACGCAGCCGGTGCGAGATCGACAGGTCGTCGAAACAGACGATGAGCGCGTAGGACACCCCGGCGCGGGGGCCCGCGAGCACGCCGGCCTCGACGCGGACGCCGGCGTCGCGGCCGGTCTTGTTGATGAAGAGCAGCCCGTGCTCGTCGTTCTCGTGGGAGAACGGGTCGAGACCGGTCGCGGATGCCACCAGCGACAGGTCGTGGTTGAGGCTCAGCCACTCCGCGACCTGGGCGCTGACGCTGGGCGAGACGACCTGCGAGTTCACCAGGGCCGCGAAGACCTCGGCGAGCTCGCGAGCCGAGCCGAGGGCGAAGTGCGGCGCGTCGTCGGGACCGCGCTCGTCGCGGAAGCGGTCCAGCAGCGCCGAGCGCGACAGGCCCAGCTCCTCGATGCGGGACCGGACCGCCGGAAGCCCGACGCGCCGCAGCAGCGCGTTGGCGGCCAGCGCATCGCCGGTCGCGGCGGTCAGCACGGCGAGGTCGGTGAGGGGCAGCGCGGGCGCCTTGAGATGCTGCCACACCCCGCCGACGCCGACCGGTTCCAGGTGCGCGCGGTCGATGATCTCCAGCGGCTCGAGCCGCCCCGACTCGAAGGCGGCCGCGACCTCGATGAGCAGCGGCACCACCCCGAGGCCGGCCACCGGCAGGGTCACGAAGTCGTCGCCCGAGAGCACCGACGTGCCGCGGTCGAGGTCGGTGATGCGCACCGAGATCTTGGCGCCGGATGCGGCGAGGTCGTCGAGCGCCTTGAGCGTCGACGTGAATGATCGACGTCCGGCCGCCGCCCTCTTCGGCAGCCGTCGTCCGGTGCTCCGTCGCGCCCCCCGCAGCGACTCGGCGTCCCTTCTGGGCTCCATGCCCACGGAGTGTCCCTCCCGTACGTGTGATGGCGGGGCGTGGCGGGCCGCGGACGGCCCGTCCGTCACCAGATGGTGACGCGCTGGTCCTCGTCGAGCCAGAGAGCGTCCGACGCGGTCACGTCGAACGCGTCGTAGAACGCGCCGATGTTGCGGACGATCTGGTTGCACCGGAACTCGTTGGGCGAGTGCGGGTCGATCGTCAGCAGGCGGATGGTCTCGGCATCCCGGCCCTTCTGCTGCCAGATCTGTCCCCAGCTGAGCAGCAGCCGCTGGATGCCGGTGAACCCGTCGAGCTCGGGGGCCTCCTCGCCGTCCAGCGACAGCGCGTAGGCCTTGATCGCGATGCCGAGCCCGCCCAGGTCGCCGATGTTCTCGCCGATCGTGAGCGCGCCGTTGACGTGGTTCTCGTCGGCCAGGCCCTGCGGCACGAGCGCGTCGTACTGCGCGATCAGGTTCTTGGTGCGCTCCTCGAAGGCGGCGCGGTCGTCGTCGGTCCACCAGTCGCGCAGCGACCCGTCGCCGTCGAACCGGCTGCCCTGGTCGTCGAAGCCGTGGCCGATCTCGTGGCCGATGACCGCGCCGATGCCGCCGTAGTTCGCCGCCGCGTCGCGCTCGGCGTCGAAGAACGGGAACTGCAGGATCGCCGCCGGGAACACGATCTCGTTCATGAGCGGGTTGTAGTACGCGTTGACCGTCTGCGGTGTCATGAACCACTCGTCGCGGTCGATCGGCTGGCCGACCTTGGCGAGCTGGCGGTCGTGCTCCCAGACGTGCGCGCGGCGGACGTTGCCGACGAGGTCCTCCGCGTCGATCTCGAGCGTGGAGTAGTCCTTCCAGCTCACCGGGTAGCCGATCTTCGGCGTGAAGGCGTCGAGCTTCGCGAGCGCGCGCTCACGGGTCTCGGGGCTCATCCACTCCAGGTCGGTGATCGACTGCCGGTACGCCTCGATGAGGTTGCCGACCAGCTCGTCCATCGCGTCCTTCGCGGCGGGCGGGAAGTGGCGCTCGACGTAGACGCGGCCGATGGCCTCGCCCATGGCGGCCTCGGTGAGGCTCACGCCGCGCTTCCAGCGCTCGCGGTTGACCGGGACGCCGGTGAGCTGCGTGCCGTAGAACCCGAAGTTCTCGGCGACGAACTCCTCCGACAGGAACGGCGCGGCGGAGTGCACGACGGCGAAGCGCAGCCAGGCCTTCCAGTCCTCGACGCGGTCCTCGACGAGCAGGGCGCCCAGGCCCTCGAAGAAGCTCGGCTGGTAGACGTTGACCTCGGCGAACGCCTCGGCGTACCCGTCGGCGGCGCCCTCGCGCCACGGCGTCAGGTCGACGCCGACGAGCTCCTGCACCTCGTCCCACGTCTTGAGGTTGTACGTCTTGACGGCGTCGCGGCTGGCCACGTTGTCCCAGTGGTGGGTGGCGAGCTCCGTCTCGAGCGCGACGATGCGGTCGGCGGATGCCTCGGCCTCGGCGACGCCGGCGAGCTCGAGGATGCGGTGCACGTGCGTGCGGAACGCGATGCGCGTCTCCTGGAAGTTCTCCAGCCGGTAGTAGCTCTCATCGGGCAGCGAGAGGCCGCCCTGGATGAAGAACGGAACGTAGCGCTGCGGGTTGCCCGGGTCGGGCTCGATGTAGAGGTGGATGAGCGCCGCGATGCCGTCGCGCTCGAACTCGCCGATCGTGCGCAGGAACCCGGGGATGTCGCTGATCGCCTCGACGCGCGCGAGAGTGTCGGCCAGCGGTGCGGCGCCCTGCGCCTCGATGTTCTCGGTGTCCATGAAGCTCGTGTAGAGGTCGCCGATCTTGCGCGCCTCGGTGCCGGGATCGGCCTGCTGCGATTCCTCGACGATCGCGTGGACGTCCTTCTCGGCCTGCTCGGCGATCAGGTGGAACGAGCCCCACCGCGCCTTGTCCTCCGGGATCTCGGTGCGCTCCAGCCACGAGCCGTTGACGTGACGGAACAGGTCGTCCTGGGGGCGGATCTCGGCGCTGAACTCCTCCAGCGCGAGACCGGAGCGGGGGGCGTCGGTCATGCGTTCCAGGGTAGCCGTCCCGGCGGAGCAGAACCTGCGGCGGGGGAATCATCGGCTGTCGTGACCGCATTGTGATGAAGCGGATGCCGCGTCCGCCTCGGCTCGCCGGCGCTGACGTCGGCGCGCGGCGTCGGCGGCGCCTTCTAGGCTCTGAGGGTGGCCACCGACACCCTGAACCGCGACATCCTGCGGCTCGCGGTGCCGGCGCTGGGCGCACTGATCGCCGAGCCGCTGTTCCTCATCGTCGACTCGGCCCTGGTCGGCCATCTCGGCGTCGAGCCCCTGGCCGGACTCGGCATCGCGTCGGCGGTGCTGCAGACGATCGTCGGGCTCATGGTGTTCCTCGCGTACTCGACGACGCCGGCCGTCGCGCGCCGGTTCGGAGCCGGGGATCCGTCCCGCGCCGTATCGGTGGGGATCGACGGCATGTGGCTCGCGCTCGGGCTCGGCGCGGTGCTCGCCGTCGTCGGCTACGTCGCGACGCCGGCACTGGTCGGCCTCTTCGGCGCGACCCCGGAGGTCGCCCGGCAGGCCGAGATCTACCTCGGCATCTCGATGTGGGGCCTGCCCGCCATGCTCGTGGTGTTCGCGGCGACCGGGCTCCTGCGCGGCATGCAGGACACCGTGACGCCGCTGTGGATCGCCGGCCTGGGCTTCGCCGCCAACGCCCTGCTGAACTGGGCGTTCATCTACGGGCTGGGGTGGGGCATCGCCGGTTCCGCGGTGGGCACGGTCGTCGCGCAGTGGGGCATGGTCGGCGCCTACGCGCTCGTGGTGGGGCGGCTCGCGCGCCGGCACGAGGCATCCGTCCTCCCCCAGCGGGAGGGCGTTCGCGGGTCTGCCCGCTCGGGCGGCTGGCTGTTCCTGCGCACCGTGTCGCTGCGGGTCGCGCTGCTGGCGACGGTCGCCGTCGCGACGGGCCTCGGCACGGTCGAGCTCGCCGGCTGGCAGGTCGCGTTCACGATCTTCTCGACCGCCGCGTTCGCGCTGGACGCCCTCGCGATCGCCGCGCAGGCCCTCATCGGCAAGGGGCTCGGCGCCGAGGACACCCCGCTGGTGCGCCGCGTGCTCGGCCGCACCGTCGCGTGGGGCGCATGGTTCGGGGTGATCACCGGCGTGATCATCGGCGCGCTCTCGGGGGTGATCGGGCTGCTGTTCACGGGGGATGCCGGCATCGCCGTGCTCGTGCAGCCCGCGCTCATCGTGCTCGCGGTGGCGCAGCCGGTGTGCGGCGTCGTGTTCGTGCTCGACGGCGTGCTCATCGGCGCCGGCGACGCCCGGTACCTCGCGATCGTCGGGGTGCTGAACCTGGTGCCCTTCGTCCCGGCGCTGGTGCTGGTCGCGGTGCTCCACCCCGTCGGCGCGGCGGGTCTCGCGTGGCTCGCCGTCGCGTTCTTCGGCGTCTACATGCTCGCGCGCCTGCTCACCCTCGGCTGGCGGGTGCGCGGGTCGGCGTGGCTGACCGCCGGCGACTGAGGCCCGTCCGCGGGCTCACGCCCAGCGTCGGCACCACTCGTACATGACGACGGCGGCCGCGGCACTGGCGTTGATGGAGCGCGTCGAGCCGTACTGCTCGATCTGGATGGTTCCGGATGCCGCCGCCAGCGCCTCTGGCGACAGCCCCGGGCCCTCCTGACCGAACAGCAGCACGCACGCCTCGGGCAGGTCGGCGGCGGGCAGCGGCTGCGAGCCCTCCACGTTGTCGATCGCGATGACGGGGACGGATGCGGCATCCGCCCACGCCACGAACGCCTCGACGGTCTCGTGGTGGCGCACGTGCTGGTAGCGGTCCGTGACCATGGCGCCGCGGCGGTTCCAGCGGCGCTTGCCGATGATGTGCACCTCGGAGGCGAGGAAGGCGTTGGCGCTGCGCACGATCGAGCCGATGTTCATGTCGTGCTGCCAGTTCTCGATCGCGACGTGGAACGCGTGCCGGCGGGTGTCGAGGTCGGCGACGATGGCGTCCATCGTCCAGTACCGGTAGGCGTCGACGACGTTGCGGGCGTCCCCGTGCGCGAGCAGCTCCCGGTCGTACCGCGGATCGTCGGGCCAGGCGTCCGGTCCGCCGGGCCACGGCCCCACCCCCACCGGCAGCGTCGGCTCGGCGGGCTCGGCGGCGGGGTCGGGTGAGGTCACCGGCCCAGGCTAGCCGCGGCGCGTCCCTCGACGGCAGCCGGGGACTTTTCGGTGCGCCGAAAAACGTCTAGGATTTCGGTGTGCCGAAAACTGACGACGGGGTCAGGCCCGCCCCTGCCGCGAGCCTGCGCCGCCGCCCGCCCAGCCTCCCGCGCCTGGCGTGGCTGATCGGCCCCGCCCTCGTCGCCGGCGTCGCCTACCTCGACCCCGGCAACGTCGCGAGCAACATGACCGCCGGCGCACGCTACGGATACCTCCTGGTGTGGGTCGTCGTGCTCGGCAACGTGATGGCGTGGCTCATCCAGTACCTCTCGGCCAAGCTGGGCATCGTCACCGGCCGGAGCCTGCCCGAGACGCTCGGCGCCCGCATCCGCAACCCGTGGGTGCGCCGCGCCTACTGGCTGCAGGCCGAGCTCGTCGCGATGGCCACCGACATCGCCGAGGTCATCGGCGGCGCCGTCGCACTGAACCTGCTGTTCGGCGTCCCTCTGGTGTGGGGCGGCGCGATCACCGGCGCGGTCTCGATCGCGCTGCTGCTGATCCAGTCGCGCCGCGGTGCGCGCCCCTTCGAGTTCGTCGTGATCGGCCTGCTCGTCATCATCGCGATCGGCTTCTCGTTCGGCGTGTTCGTCGCGCCGCCCGACGGCGCGAGCGTGGTCGCGGGGCTCGTGCCGCGTTTCGAGGGCACCGACTCGGTGCTGCTGGCGGCCTCGATCCTCGGCGCGACGATCATGCCGCACGCGATCTATGCGCACAGCGCCCTCGCGCGGGACCGGTTCGCACCGCCCCGCACCGGCGGCGCACCCGACGGCGACCGCGTCGTTCCGCGCGGCACCCGTCCGGCCGATGCCGGGATCTCCGCGCCGACCGACCCCACGCTGGCGGAGCTGCGCGGCATCTCGACGCCGCGCCTGCTGCGCGCGACGAAGTGGGACGTCTCGATCGCCATGCTCATCGCCGGCACCGTGAACCTCTGCATCCTCCTGCTCGCGGCGGCGAACCTCGCCGGGGTCCCCGGCACCGACTCGCTCGAGGGCGCGTACGCCGCGCTGTACGCCGGGCTCGGGCCGCTCGTCGCGACGCTGTTCGCCGTCGGCCTGCTCGCCAGCGGCCTGGCCAGCACGTCGGTGGGCGCCTACGCGGGCGCCGAGATCATGCACGGCCTGCTCCACATCCGCGTGCCGCTGCTGGCCCGGCGCCTGGTCACCCTGATCCCCGCGCTCATCATCCTCGCGCTCGGGTTCGACCCCACCGGCGCGCTCGTGCTGAGCCAGGTGGTGCTCTCGTTCGGCATCCCCTTCGCGCTCATCCCCCTGGTCTCGCTCACCGCGAACCGCGACGTGCTCGGCGCGTACCGCAACCGGGTGTGGACGACGATCGCGGGGGTGGCGGCATCCGTGTTCCTCATCGCGCTCAACGGGGTGCTGCTGTACCTCGTCCTCACCGGCGGATGACCCGCGGGTAGCCTGGAGGCCGTGCCTTCCCCCGCGATCGACGACTACCTGAAGACGATCTACCACCACACCGAGTGGCAGGACGAGCGCATCACGCCGTCGCAGCTGGCCGCGGAGCTGGGGCTCGCACCGTCGAGCGTCACCGAGATGGTGCAGAAGCTCGCCGCGCAGGGCCTGGTGACCCACCGCCCCTACGGCCCGATCGCGCTGTCGGACGAGGGCGAGCGCCGGGCGGCGGCCATCATCCGCCGCCACCGTCTCATCGAGACGTGGCTCGTGGGCGAGTTCGGCTACGCGTGGGACGAGGTGCACGACGAGGCCGAGGTGCTCGAGCACGCCATCAGCGACCGGCTCCTCGAGGGCATCGACGAGCGTCTCGGACGCCCGCGCTTCGACCCGCACGGCGATGCGATCCCGGATGCCGCCGGCCACGTCCACCGCGAGCCCTTCGTCCTGCTCGGCCAGGCGCCGGTGGGTCACACCGGCCGGGTGCTGCGGGTCAGCGACCGCGACCCCGAGCTGCTGCGCGCCGTCGAGGCCTCGGGCGTGGCCGTCGGCGCCACCGTGACGGTGACGGATGCCGCCACCCTGCGCATCGCCGAGTCGGACGTGGTGCTGCCCGCGGCCGCCGCCGACGCGGTGTGGCTCAGCGCCTGACCCGTCCCGCGGCACAGAATCGGAAGTCCTGCCCGACACGCCGGTTCGCGGATGCCGTCACCCGGCCTGTCGCCGGAGACCTCGACGTCGTGCGGGTGGCTCAGAAGAACACGACGCCCGCGACGTAGCTGACGGCCATCGTGCCCAGGCCCACGACGAGGCTGCGGATCAGCATGCGCAGCGCGGAGAGGCGCCCCACCCCCGCCGCGACGAGCGATGTGAGCGCGAGCGAGACCACGACGGCGACGATGATCGCCCAGGTCTCGATGGCCACCGGGGCGAAGAAGGTGATGAGCACCGGGATCGCCGCCCCGATCATGAAGGCGATCGCCGTCTCCAGGCCCGCCCACCACGGCGCCGAGCGGTGGGTGATCTCTTCGAGCCCGTGCTCGGCGTCCAGCTGCGCCCCCAGCGGGTCGGTCGCGGTAAGCTGCTGCGCGACCTCCAGTGCGAGGTCGGGTGCGAGCCCGCGCGACTCCCAGTGCGCCGCGAGCTCGGCCAGCTCCCCCGCCGGGTCGCGCTCCAGCTCGGCCTGCTCCTCGGCGGCCAGCTCGAGCTCGGCCTCGCGCTCGGCCGCGACCTCGGCCCACTTCGCGCCGCCGGCGCTGAGCCCGCCGGCGAGCATCGCCGCGATCGAGGTGAACAGCAGCAGCCGGTCGCCCGCGCCCGCGCCCGCGAAGCCCTGCAGCAGACCCGCGGTGGCGATGATGCCGTCGTTGGCGTCGATGGCCCAGTTCGCCTCTCGCACCCGCGCGACGAAGCGGGCCCACAGCGACGGGGCGACCTCGGCCATGCGACCTCCCGTGCCCAGTCTGTCAGCGGGGCCGCCGGCATCCGCCGACGACACAGCGTCAGGCGGCGGGACGGCGGGCGGCGGTCTCGAACGGCCAGCGCACGCCGGTGGCCTTCTCGGCGACGTCCCACAGGCGCGCCGCCACGGCGGGATCGCGCGTGATCTTCGACGCGGTCTGCCGCCGCGGCTCGCCGCGCGAGCCGGTGCGGGGGCCCCAGAACTCGCCGCCCTCCACGTCGGGGTCGACGAGGGCGCGCACCAGCGGCCACGCGCCGTGCTCCTTGGACTGCGCCATGAACGCCTGCAGGTTGTCGGCGAACCGCTTCGCCCGCGACGGCTCGTTGACGCCGACGATGCCCGGTGTGCGGCCCCCGGTGGAGTACCCCGGGTGGGCGACGACGCTCGCCACCGGCACTCCTGCGGCACGCAGCCGCCGGTCGGCCTCGAACCCGAGCGCAGTGGTGGCGACCTTGGACTGCACGTACGCACGCCAGGCCGAGTACCCGTCGACCAGCTGCGGATCGACCGGGTCGTAGGGGGAGAGCGAGGTCGACATGCTGCCGACCCACACCATGCGACCGGATGCCTCCGCCAGCGCCGTCAGCAGCTCCCCGGCGAGCGCGAAGTGGCCGAGTGCGTTGGTCGCGAACACCTTCTCGTGCCCCTCGATCGTGGTCTCGCGATCCTTGGGGGCGTGGACGATGCCGGCGTTGAGCAGGACGCCGTGCAGCGCTCCGCGTCCGCGCACGCTCGCGGCTGCCGAACGGACCGACCCCAGGTTGGAGGTGTCGAGGATGAGGGGCTCGGTGGCGTCGGGGGCGGCATCCGGAACCCTCCGCCGGATCGCCGCGCGTGCGGCCGACAGCCGGTTCGGATGGCGGGCAGACATGATCACGCGCGCACCCGCGCGCACGAGCTGCTCGGACGCGAAATACCCGAGCCCGGCGTTCGATCCGGTCACCAGGAACACGCGGCCCGAGAGGTCGGGAAGGCTGCGGGGGTCCCACGTCACGGCTTCGACCCTACGCCCGCCGGACACCTAGTCTGGACGCATGCGCACGCGGTCCGACATCGAATGCTGGCTCACCGACATGGACGGCGTCCTGGTGCACGAGAACACGCCCATTCCGGGCGCGTCGGAACTGCTCCAGCAGTGGCGCGATCAGGGCACGCCGTTCCTCGTCCTCACCAACAACTCGATCTTCACGCCGCGGGATCTGTCGGCCCGGCTGCGGGCCTCCGGGCTCATCGTCCCGGAGGAGTCCATCTGGACCTCCGCACTCGCGACGGCCGACTTCCTGAAGTCGCAGATGCCGGGCGGCTCGGCGTTCGTGATCGGCGAGGCGGGCCTCACGACGGCCCTCCACGAGGCCGGCTTCATCATGACCGAGACCGATCCCGACTACGTCGTGGTCGGCGAGACCCGCAACTACTCGTTCGAGGCGATCACCAAGGCCATCCGCTTCATCGGCGCCGGCGCCCGGTTCATCGCGACCAACCCCGACGCCACCGGCCCCTCGACGGAGGGCCTGCTGCCGGCCACCGGCGCCATCTCGGCGCTGATCACGAAGGCCACCGGCATGGAGCCCTACGTCGTCGGCAAGCCGAACCCGATGATGTTCCGCTCGGCCCTGAACCGCATCGGCGCGCACTCCGAGAACACCGGCATGATCGGCGACCGCATGGACACCGACGTCGTGGCCGGCATCGAGGCGGGCCTGCACACGGTGCTGGTGCTCACAGGCATCAGCGACGCCGTCGAGATCGCCCGCTACCCGTTCCGTCCCGACGAGGTGCTGACCTCGGTCGCCGATCTGCTCGACGCCGGGCCGGTCGAGTCCGAGGACCCCGAGCTGCTGTGACGGCAGGAGAGCGGATGCCGGAGCCCCCGACATCCGCTCTCCCCTCACGTCCGGCTCAGACCGCGGCGAGCGCCCGCGTGTCGAGGTCGGCGGCGTCCAGCCGCGCGCGCACCTCGGCATCGAGCACGAGGTCGGCGGCGGCCAGCGCCTCGTCGAGCTGGGCGACGCTGGAGATGCCGACCACCGGGATCACCGGGACCGCGCTGCCGGTCAGCCACGCCAGCGCGACCTGGTTGGGCGTGGCGCCGATCTCGGCCGCGACGTCGTGCAGCACGTGCACCCGCTCCCGGTTCGAGGCGTGGCGCATCGGCGCCCACATCGGCTTGTCGCCGCGGGTGAACGCGCCCTGGTGCAGCGGCGAGTACGCGGTGATCGTGAGCGGCGCACGCCCCTCGGTCCCGACGGCGGCGACGTAGTCGAGCAGGTCCGGCGACACGTCGTTGGTGCGGCCGAACCCGGGGCTCGGGTACACGTAGCTGTAGCCCTGCTGCACGAGGCCGTAGGGGTCCACGCCCTGGCGGAGGGCCTCTTCGCGCGCCTCGACGAGCCGCCACACGGCGACGTTCGAGATGCCCGAGATGCCGACGAGCCCATCGCGCTGCAGCTGGCCGAAGGCGGCGACCGTCTCGGCGATGGGCGTCTCGCGGTCGTCGACGTGCCCGTAGAGCACATCGAGCCGCTCGATGCCGAGGTGGCGCAGGCTCTCGCGCGCCTCCCCCGCGACCACCTCGGCCGACAGCCCCTGGAAGTTCGTCGGCTCGACGTTCTGCAGCGGCAGGGCGGGGTCCTTCTTGGCGGCGCCGAGCTTGGTGGCCAGGCGCACGTCGCCGAGGCCGCCTCGGCGGCGGATCCACTCGCCGAGCACGTCCTCGCTGTCGCGGCCGTGGCCGCCGACCCAGGCGTTGTAGTTGTTGGCCGTGTCGACGAACGTGCCGCCGGCGTCGGCGAAGCGGTCGAGGATCTCGAGCGACGTCGCGACGTCGGTGCGCGTGCCGAAGAACATGGTGCCCAGGCACAGGCCCGAGACCTCGAAGCTCGTGGTGCCGTCGGAGATGGTGCGGTACTGCATGGGGTCTCCCTTCCTGGCGCCCCGCTCTCCTGGGCGCCTCTTCATGGTGGAGCGGGAACGGTCTGGGAGTACGATCCGATTCGATGGCTCAAGTCCAGACCAATCTCGTCGCGTGGGACACGCTGCTCGACCTCGACGCGTTCGAGGGACCCCGTCATGTGCGCCTCGAGCTGGCGCTGCGGGATGCCGTGGCCACCGGCCGCCTGCCCGCGGGCGCCGCGCTCCCCCCGAGCCGGCTCCTCGCAGCCTCGCTCGGCGTCTCGCGGTGGGTGGTGACCGAGGTGTACGGGCGCCTCGCGGCCGAGGGCATCCTCGAGGCCCGGACGGGATCGGCGACGCGGGTGGCGGCATCCGTCGCCGTCACAGCCCCGCGGGCCTCGCCGGATCCGGCCCCGGCACTGCGGCGCCCGCGCCTCGATCTCGCCCCGGGCGTGCCCGATCTGCGCCATGCGCCGCGCGCGCTGTGGCTGCGGGCGATGACCGAGATGCTCGCCGAGACCCCGGATGCCGAGCTGTTCCGGCGGGACGGCGACGTGCCGGCGGCTCGGGCGGCGGTGGCCGGGTACCTGTCGCGGTCGCGGTTCGCCCGCGCGGACGCCGATGCCGTCGTGGTGACGCACGGCGCCGCCGACGGCATGCGGCGCGTCGCGGGGGCCCTGCGCGACCTGGGCCACCAGGCGGTGCTCGTCGAGGACCCGTCCTGGCACCGCATGCGGCAGGTCGCCGCGGCGGAGGGGCTCGCCGCGGTCCCGGTCGCGGTCGACGAGCAGGGAGTCGACGTGGCGGCGCTGCGGGAGGCATCCGTCCGCACCGGCGCGCGGGCCGCGCTGGTCACGCCCGCACACCAGTTCCCCGTCGGCGTGCCGCTGTCGGCCGAGCGGCGCGAGGGGCTCGTGGCGTGGGCGAGGGCCGTCGACGGCGTCGTGATCGAGGACGACTACGACGCCGAGTTCCGCTACGACCGGCGCCCGATCGGCGCGCTGCAGGCGATGGCGCCCGACCGGGTCGTGCTCGCCGGGAGTCTCAGCAAGACCGCGACGCCCGCGCTCGGCATCGGCTGGCTGGTGCTGCCGCCGTGGCTGCGCGGCGCGGTGCGCGACGCGGGGTCCGCGGCGCCGTCGACGCTCGACCAGCTGGCGCTCGCGCGCTTCCTCACCAGCGGCGGCCTGGACCGGCACCTGCGCGGGGCGCGCACGCGCTACCGGCGCCGGCGCGAGGCGCTGCTGGCGGCGCTCGCGCGGGCACTGCCGGAGTGCCGCGTCTCGGGGATGGCCGCGGGCCTGCACGTCGTGCTCGACCTGCCCGAGGGGGTGCGGGCGGCCGACGTCGTGCGCCTCGCGGAGCCGCGCGACCTCGGCCTCACCGACATCCTGCGGTACCGCGTCTCGGCCGACGCGCCCGCGCCCGAGCGCCTCGTGCTCGGCTACGGCGACCTCGCCGACCCGCTCGTCGAGGAGGCGGTGGACGTGCTCGCCGCCGTCGTGCACGAGGTCGGCGCCGCCCGATAGGGTCGCCGCATGGGTGCTCTCGATGACGGCGAGAAGGTGGAGGCGACGGATGCCGCGGCCTGGCGCACGTGGCTCGACGCGAACCATCGCACCTCGAAGGGGGCATGGCTGGTGCGGGCGCGGCCCGGATCGGGGCTCGTGTTCGTCGAGTACGAGGACGCGATCCTGCAGGCGCTGTGCTTCGGCTGGATCGACGGCCCGGTGCGCTCGTTCGACGATGAGCGCGGCGGGCTCTGGTTCGCGCCGCGACGCGCCTCGAGCGGGTGGGCGGCGACGAACAAGGCGCGGGTCGAGCGCCTGGAGGCGTCCGGCGAGATGACGGATGCCGGGCGCCGCGCGATCGAGATCGCCAAGGGCAACGGCAGCTGGACCGTGCTCGACAACGCCGAGGCGCTGCGCGAGCCCGATGACCTCGCCGCGGCGCTGGATGCCTCGCCCGCCGCCCGCGCCGCGTGGGACGCCTTCCCGCCGTCGAGCCGCAAGCTCGGCATCACCGGGGTCGACAGCGCGCGCCGGCCAGAGACCCGCGCGGCACGCATCGCGAAGCTGGTGGCCGACGCCGACGAAGGGAAGCGCCCGTGATCTCCGACACCGAGCAGACGCTGCTCCTGCTGACCGCCGCCCTCATCACGCTGGGCACGCTGACGGTCATCATCTGGCAGTGGTGGCGCAACCGCGGCAAGAAGGACTGACGCGGCGCGCGCAGCGTCCGGCGTTCAGCGGGCGATCAGCGCCTCCGCGTCCACGCGGCCGAGCTTGTCGGGGTTGGCGATCGAGTACACCTGCGTGACGCGGCCGTCCTCGACGGTCAGGCTCACCACGCCCACCAGGACGCCGTCGAGCTCCATGCGGATGCCCGGCTGCCCGTTGACCCACGTCGGCGCGGCCAGGAGGGTGCCCTCGACCTTCGCCATGCCGCCCACGAGGTAGCGGGCGAGACGCTCTGCTCCCACGATCGGGCGTCGTGCCGCGCCGCGGACCTTGCCGCCGCCGTCGGCGACCGACACGACGTCGGGCGCGAGCACATCCATGAGGCCCTGCAGGTCGCCGCTGTTGAGCGCGGCGACGAGGCGTTCCACGACCTCCTCGTGCTCCGTGGGCCCGACCCGCACGCGCGGTCGCCGCGCGGCGACGTGGTGCTTGGCGCGGTGCGCGATCTGTCGGACCGCCGCGGGCGTCTTGCCCACGGCATCCGCGATCTCGTCGTACGGCACGTCGAACACCTCGCGCAGCACGAACACCGCCCGCTCGGCGGGGCCGAGCGTCTCGAGCACCGTGAGCATCGCGATCGAGAGGCTCTCGGCGAGCTCGACGTCCTCCGCCACGTCGGGGCTCGTGAGCAGCGGCTCGGGGAGCCACTCGCCGACGTAGTCCTCCCGCCTCCGCGACACCGTGCGCAGGTGGTTGAGCGCCTGACGCGTCACGATCCGCACGAGATACGCGCGCGGCTCCTGCACCGTGGCCCGGTCGACCGCCGCCCAGCGCAGCCACGACTCCTGCAGCACGTCCTCGGCGTCGGCGGCCGAGCCGAGCATCTCGTACGCGACGGTGAACAGGAGGCTCCGGTGCGCGACGAACGGGTCGTCGACGTCGGCGATGCTCATGGCCGGGAGCCTACGCGGAGGCGACGACGACGGGCCGCTCGGCCAGCGGAGCGAGTCCGCACGCGTCGGCGAACTCCTCGGAGTGGATGCCGAGGGCGACGTTCATGCGCGCCGACATGTTCATGAACGCGACGCGGGCGGCGAGCTCGACCAGCCCGGCGGCGCCCAGCTCGGCCAGCAGGGCGTCGGAGAGCTCGTCGGTGACGGCGGGCGGGGTCTGACTGGCCGCTTCGGCGTACTCCATGACGCGGCGCTCCAGCGGGGTGAACACCGTCGCGTCCCGCCAGCGTGGAACCTGCCGCACCTTGGCCTCGTCGAGGCCGTGGTTGTGCGCCATGAAGTAGTTGTAGTCCAGGCAGAAGCTGCAGCCGATCGTCGCGGCGGCGGCCATCACGGCGTACGACGCGAGGTTCGGGTCGAGCTCGTGCCAGCCTTCGGTCTTGCGCCCGATGCTCATCGAGTCCTTCATGACGCCCTGGTGGTGCCACAGCACGCCGAGGGAGTCCGGCACCTTGCCTGCCATCTTCCGGGCGACCGCCTTGATGGCCGCGCCCTTCAGTCCGGTGATCTCCGCCGCAGGGATGCGAGTGGTGCTGGTCATGTCTTCCTCCATGTCGTGGAAAGGTCCTTCGCACATGGAGACACCGGCCGCGGCCGGCGTGTGACACGCCTCGCAGGACTACTGCGGCTGAAGGCCCAGATCGTCGAGGTCGATCGCGGCGAGCCACTGCAGCCCCTCCGCCTCGACGGCCGCCTGGGCGCCGGTCTTGCGGTCGACGATCACGGCGACGGCGACGGGCTCGGCGCCCTCACGGCGCAGCGCTTCGACGGCTTTGAGGGCCGACTGGCCGGTGGTCGAGGTGTCCTCGACGACGACGACGCGCTTGCCCGCGACATCCGCTCCCTCGACCTGGCGGCCGCGGCCGTGGTCCTTGGGCTCCTTGCGCACGACGAACGCGTCCAGCGGGGTGTCGGTGCGCGCCGACTCGTGCATGACGGCGTTGGCGATGGGGTCGGCGCCGAGCGTCAGGCCGCCGACGGCGACGATGCCGTCGACGTCGCGGATGAGATCGAGCATGATGCGCCCGATGGCGGGGGCGGCGCGGTGGTCGAGCGTGAGCTTGCGCATGTCGACGTAGTACGTCGCCTTCTTGCCGCTGGACAGCGTGAAGTCGCCGTGGAACACCGCCTCGTCCTGGATGAGGCCGATCAGGCGCTGGCGGTCGGCTTCGAGCTCGGGCGTGGAGGCGGCGGTCATGCCGTCGATTCTACGGATGCCGCCTGCCCCGGTCCGTCTGACGTCGGCCGCCCCGCCTAGGCTGGATCCATGCGCTTGGCCACCTGGAACGTCAACTCGATCCGCGCGCGGGTCGACCGCATCGTCGACTTCGCGGTGCGAGAGCACATCGACGTGCTCGCGATGCAGGAGATCAAGTGCAAGACCGAGCAGTTCCCGTTCGACCGCTTCGAGGAGGCCGGCTTCCACGTCGAGGCGTACGGCTTCTCGCAGTGGAACGGCGTCGCGATCGCCAGCCGTGAGCCGATGAAAGACGTGCGCACCGCCTTCCCCGACATGCCGGGATTCGCGAAGGGCCACAACGGGCCGGATGCCCCGCAGGAGGCCCGCGCGATGGGCGCGACGATCGGCGGCGTCGAGGTGTGGAGCCTCTACGTCCCCAACGGCCGCTCGCTGGGAGACCCGCACTACTTCTACAAGCTCGACTGGCTGTCGGCGCTCACCGAGTACACCTCGAACGCGCTCGCGGCGAATCCCGACCTGCCGCTGGCGCTGGTCGGCGACTTCAACATCGCCCCGACGGATGCCGACAACGGCGACCCGACGGTCGTCCAGGGGTTCGCGACCCACGTCTCGCCGCCAGAGCGCGAGGCGTTCGCGGCGCTGGAGGCCGCCGGCCTTCAGGATGTCGTGCGTCCGCTCGTGCCGACCGGGTTCACGTACTGGGACTACAAGCAGCTGCGCTTCCCCCGCAACGAGGGCATGCGCATCGACTTCATCCTCGGCTCCCACGCGGTGGCCGACGCCGTCACAGGGGCGACGATCCACCGCAACGAGCGCAAGGGCGAGGCGCCCAGCGACCACGTGCCCGTCGTCGTCGACCTCGATCTCGAGGGTCCCGACGACGACGATCGCCCGATGATCTTCTGACGCACGACGACCCTCCCGGCGGCCGGGTCGAACTTTTCTGAACTTTTTCCGCTCCCCGCGTCACGTTTTCGCTCCGGGGACGTCTTGCACTGTGAGACCCCCCGTTTCACGTGCTGATTCCCTCTGCTCACCAGAGGTTTCCCAGCACGCCTCGTTAGCCTGGCGCGAACCCGCCGTCGCCGGCCGACCCCCCGATTTGCGCCAACCGGCCAGGAGTTATCGTGACCACCCCCCACCGTGCCGTCGCCGACGGCCCGCTGCAGGAGCGATCCGACGAAGACCTCGTCATCGCCACGCGCGCGGGCGACGACGCCGCGTACGCGGTGCTGTGGGAACGCCATGTCGGCAGCGCACGCAGCGCGGCGCGGGCCGTGAGTCCGCAGGCGGATCCCGACGACCTGGTCTCGGAGGCGTTCACGTCGATCCTCTCTGCGATCCGCAAGGGCGGCGGTCCGCAGGACGGCTTCCGCCCCTACTTGTTCGCGACCGTGCGCAACGCCGCGGCGTCGTGGGGCCGGCGCACGTCCGAGGTGCCGCTGGACGACCTCGACGAGCGGGCGGCGGATTCCGCGGCCGAGTTCGCCGAGCTGGTGGCCGACCGCTCCGTGCTCGCCCAGGCGTTCCGGGAGCTGCCCGCCCGCTGGCGGACGCTGCTGTGGTACATCGAGGTCGAGGGCATGAAGCCGCGCGAGGTCGCGCCGCTGCTGGGCATGAGCGCCAACGCCGTCTCGGCGCTCGCGTATCGCGCCCGCGAGGGGTTCAAGCAGGCGTGGCTGCAGGCACACATCAGCGACCCGGCCCGGCCGGCCGAGTGCCGCTGGGTGTGCGAACTGCTCGTCGCGAGCGAGAAGAAGCCGGTGCGCCGCGGCGACCGGCGCCGCCTCGACGCGCATCTGCGCGAGTGCCAGGCGTGCCGCATCGTCGCGGCCGACATCGAACACGTGTCGCAGAAGCTCCGTGTGGTGCTGCTGCCTCTTGTACTCGGCGGGGCTGGGGCCCTCGCCTACACCGCTGATGCCACTCCGGCCGTGGCATCGGTGGTGGCCGGATCGCCCACCGGGGGTGGCGGGGCATCCGGCTCCGGGGGAACGGCGTCTGGGGACGCCTCAGGCGGGGGTGSCGGCGCGGGGGGCGCCGSCACCACTGCCAACCCGGTCGCGGGCATCGCGGTGGGCATCGGCGTGGCCGCTGCCGTCGCGATCGCCGCGGTGGTCATGGCGATCGCCCCCTGGAACGCCCCCGTGGAAGAGCCCGTCGCGGCCGTGATCGCGCCGGTGGAGACGGATGCCGACGACGACGTCGCGGCGCCGCCCGCGCCGCCGGTCATCGAACCTGCCGACGCGCCTGTGCCCGAGACCCCCCAGGTCGTGCCGGCACCCGCCCCGCGCCCCGCGCCGGCGCCGCAGCCCTCACCCGCGCCTGCGCCCGCTCCGGCTCCCGTGCCGACCCCCACGCCGACTCCGACGCCTCCCGCGCAGACCGCGGCTCCCCTGCTCGATGCACCCGACCACCTCGACGAGCCCGTACCCGCACCACTGACCGGGAGCGGTGTCGCCGGCGCGAGCGTCACGCTCCTCGACGAGACCGGCACCGTGATCGCCACAGCGACGGTGGGCGCTGACGGCCGGTTCGTGGCCGTGATCCCGGGCGACGCGCTCCACGACGGCATGAGCGTGCACGCCGTGCAGACCGCGCCGGACGAGCGCCCGTCCACGCCGAGCACGGCGGTCGGCCCCTTCACCTTCCCGGTGCCCTCGGTGACCGGCGACGACGGGACCTTCGACGTGCCGCTCGCCGACGCCGACGCGGACGGCATCGCCGACGACCTGTTCCTGCTGATCGACGGGCTGCCGCACCGGAGCGTCGCCGTGTCGGTGGACGGGGTCTGGACAGGCAACCTGCACACGCTGCTCGGCCACCCGTTGCGGCGTGTGGTGTACGACCTCGCACCGGGTGACCACGTGATCGGAATCCGCTACGTCGACGCGGCGACCGGTCGCGAGGGGCGCGCCACCACGGTCACCGTCCACGCGACCTCGCCCACCGCGGTCACCACGGACTAGTCGCCGACGTCACCCGTCTCAGGCAGGCCCGCGGCGGGGGCGTAACGCAGCTGCACCACGCCGAGAGGACCGACCACGGCGGGTTCGAGCAGCCGATAGTTCGCCGGATCGGCGCCGTCGGGGAACACCTTCTTCCCCCGGCCGAGCACGACCGGGTGCACCCACAGCGTCAGCACGTCGAAGAGCTTCTCCTTCAGCAGCGTCTGCACGAAGTCGACGCTGCCGATGACGTGGATGTGCTCGTGGCGTTCGCGCAGGGCGGCGACCTCCGCGGCCGTGTCGGGACCCAGCTGCGTGGTGCCCGCCCAGTCGAGCGCCGGCGTGCCGCGGGAGGCGACGTACTTCGGCACCTCGTTGAAGACGTCGGCGATCTTGCTGTCGGAGCCCGCGTGCCGCGGCCAGTACGCGGCGAAGATGTCGTAGGTGCGGCGACCGAGCAGCAGGGCGTCGAGCTCGGAGATGCCCTGCCAGACCGACTTCCCGATGGTCTCGTCGGGGAACGGCGCCTGCCAGCCGCCGTACGCGAACCCGTGCGACGGGTCCTCCTCGCGGCCGCCGGGCGCCTGCGCGACGCCGTCGAGCGTGGTGAACAGATCGATGAAGATGCGACCGGTCATGGTCGACTCCTTCCCAACGGGGGCCTGCTCACGCGACGAGCACGAGCCCCGGGTCGATGTGGAACGTCTGGGCGAACCTCTCGAGGAGGGTCGCGTCGCCCGCGACCACCGCGAGCACCTCCTGGTCGATCGCGTCGGCCGGTGTCAGCTCGCCCGAGATGAGGCGACGGATGCCGGGACCCGCCGCGAAGACCAGATCCGGCGTCCCGTCGGTGGACGCCTGCGTCCCGAGTCTCGGGTCGATGGGGCGCCCGGCCGGCGCGATCTGGGCGATGCGCAGGCCCGCCTCGTCGACCTGCACGCGCAGCACGACGTCGCCGACGTGCACCTCGTAGTCGGCGGGCGGGAGGGTTGCGGCATCCGCTCGGTACGCCGTGCGCAGCGCCATCGTGAGCGAGTCCGCCGTCACGACGTCGTCGGGCTGCGGGTCACCCATCTGCGCGAATCCCCATCGGCCGAGTGCCAGCACGATCGGCTCGAGCCCGCGCCCGTACGGCGTCAGCTCGTAGACGAGCCCGCAGTGCAGCAACGGGACGCGGCGCACCACACCGCCCTCCTGCAGCTCCTTCAGCCGCGTGGAGAGGATGTTGGTGGGGATCTTGGGCAGCCCCTGCTTGAGGTCGGTGTAACGGCGAGGCCCGACGAGCAGATCGCGGACGATGAGCAGCGCCCACCGTTCCCCGATCAGCTCGACGGCCGTCGTGACCCCGCAGTACTGCCCGTAGCTGCGGGACGCCACTTACGCCTGCGCCTGCTCCGCCATGTAGGCCTCGGGCCCCTTGGCGGCGGCCTCGGGATCCATGTACATGAACTGGATGCCGTTCCCGTCGGGGTCGATGAGGTCGCGGCTGTACATGAAGCCGAAGTCCTGCGGGTCGCCCGGCGCGGTGCCGCCGTTGGCGACGCCGGCCTCGACGGTGTGGTCGACCGCTTCGCGGGACTCGCGGCTGATCGACAGCAGCACCTGCGCGTACGTCTTCGGGTCGGCGAACTCCTTGTCGGTGAACGTCGAGAAGTACTCCTTCGTGAGCACCATGAAGAAGACGTTCTCGTCCCACACGATGCACGCCGCGTTGTCGTCGGTGAAGAGCGGATTGAGTTCGCACCCGAGGGCGGTGTAGTACGCCTTCGAACGCTCGAGGTCGTTCGTCGGGATGTTGACGAAGATGTGCGTCATTGCCTTGCTCCTCTGGGTTCCTGACTGCCTGGTGGTGCAATGGTTGCAAAAAACAAGTCTGCTTGTCAATAGCAAGCAACTCGCGATCTCCTCCCCCGTGAGACGGATGCCGCGCCCCCTCGTTGTCCGTACCGTGGAAGCATGTCCGACCTCCCTTCCGCGCACCCGGTCCTGCGCCCGCCCGCGGACTCGCGCGACCTGCGCAACGACATCTGGCTCGCCGCCGGGCTGTTCGTCGCGGCCGTGCTGAGCACCGCACTCGGCTCGGTCGCCGGCGTCTACGGCGCCGACGCCACCGCGGGCATGCAGTGGGCGCTGCTGTACAGCTTCGGGCTCACCGCTCCGCTGGCGGTGCGGCGCCGCTTCCCCGAGATCGTGGTGGTCGTCGTCGCGATCGTGTTCTTCGTGGGCGTGACACTGCGCATCCCGGATCTGTACGTGACGAACATCTCGATGTTCATCGCGATGTACACCGTCGGGGCGTGGGTCGACGACCGTCGCCGCGCGATGTGGGTGCGCGTGGGCGTGGTCGTCGCGATGTTCGTGTGGCTGCTGATCACGATGTTCCAGGCCGCGATCGACCCGTCGGACGACGGCCTCTCCAAGGCCGGCCTGTTCTCGCCGTTCGCCGCGATGATGCTCATCCAGCTCCTCATCAACGCGGCCTTCTTCGGCGGCGCGTACTACATGGGCGACCGCGCCTACTCCGCCGCGCTCTCGCGCGCGGCTCTCGAGGAGCGCACCCGCGAGCTCGAACGCGAACGCGAGGTGACCGCCGCCCAGGCGGTGGCGCTGGACCGCGTGCGCATCGCGCGGGAGCTGCACGACGTGGTCGCCCATCACGTCTCGGCGATGGGGGTGCAGGCCGGCGCCGCGCGCGCCGTGCTCGAGCGCGACCCGGAGGCGGCTCGCTCGGCGATGCTCGGAGTGGAGGCATCCGCCCGCTCAGCCCTGGTCGAGCTCCGGCAGCTGCTGGAGACCCTGCGCACCCCCGCCGGCGACGGCGAGGGCGGGTCGACGGTGCATCTGTCGGGCCTGTCCGACCTCGTCGCCCACGCCAACGACAACGGCCTGCCCACGACGCTGACGGTCGTCGGCGACCCGGTGGAGCTGCCCGAGCTCGTGCAGGTGAACGTCTACCGCGTCGCGCAGGAGTCGCTCACGAACGCGCGCCGCCACGGCGGACCGGATGCCGCCGCCGACGTCCGTCTGCGCTACGCGCCGGACTCCCTAGAGCTGGAGGTCGTCAACACCGGCCGCGCCGTCACCGCGCCGATGCGTCCGGGGCTCGGCCTCGTCGGCATGCGCGAACGGGCGGTCGCCTCGGGCGGAGAGCTCGAGGCCGGACCGCGCGGGCGGGGCGGGTTCCTGGTGCGCCTGCGCGTGCCGCTGGCCGCACGCGTGGAGGTCGGCGCATGAGCGGGCCGATCCGCGTGCTGCTCGTCGACGACCACGCCGTGATGCGGGCGGGTTTCCGGATGATCCTCGAGTCCGCCGGCGACATCGTCGTCGTCGGCGAGGCGTCGACCGGCGTGGAGGCGGTGGCCGCGGCATCCGCTCTCGGTCCGGACGTGATCTGCATGGACGTGCAGATGCCCGACATGGACGGCCTCGACGCCACTCGGCTGATCGTCGCCGACCCCGACGTGGACGCGGCGGTCGTGGTGGTGACGACGTTCGACCGCGACGACTACCTGTTCGACGCGCTCGCCGCCGGAGCCAGCGGCTTCCTGCTGAAGAACGCGGGGCCCGAGGAGCTCATCGCCGCTGTGCGGGTGGCCGCGGTCGGCGACGCGCTGCTCGCCCCGGAGGTGACCCGCCGGGTGATCGCGCGGTTCGCGGAGGCCCCGGTCACCGCCCCCGCGGCCACGGTCGGCGCCACCGCGGCGCGGGTCGTCACGGGCGGGCAGCCGGTGGTCGACCTCACCGAGCGCGAGGCCGAGGTGCTGCAGCTGGTCGCCCAGGCGATGAGCAACGCCGAGATCGCGCAGCGCCTGTACATCGGCGAGGCCACCGTGAAGACGCACGTGTCGAACGTGCTGCAGAAGCTCGGGGCCCGCGACCGCGTCGCCGCTGTCGTCTACGCCCACCGGCACGGCCTCGCCTAGAACCACGGATGCCCCGGCCCTGCGCCCGCGAGGGGGCGCCGGGTCGGGGCATCCGATCGGCTGGAACGAGATCGGCCTCGGGCGGCCGATCCGGGGGCTCAGGCCGCGACGGCGACCTGGGTGTAGCGGTCGACCAGGGCGCCGAACGCCTCGAGATAGCCGACCAGGAACTCGGCGGTCTGGTCGTTGGTGACCTCGCCGGTCTCGGTGAACAGACCCGGGGTGGTCTGCACGTAGCCCTCGGGCTGTCCGAGCGTCGGAGCGTTGTAGTGGCTGAGGATCGCCTTCAGGTGCTGCTGCGCCGCCGCGGTGGCGATGCCGCCGCCGGAGGTGCCGATGACCGCGGTGGGCTTGCCGTTGAACGAGCCCTGGCCCCAGGGGCGGGCGGCCCAGTCGAGGGCGTTCTTCAGCACGCCGGGGATCGAGCGGCTGTACTCGGGCGTGACGATGATGACGCCGTCGACGTCCTCGATGGCCTTCTTGAAGTCGCGGGCGACCTGCGGATAGTCGGCGTCGAAGTCGGGCGAGTAGAAGGGGAGGTCTGCGATCGGGATCTCGACCAGCGTCGTGCCCTCGGGGGCGAGGCGCTCGAGGGCCTTCGCCAGGCGACGGTTGATCGAGGTCGACGAGATGCTGCCGACGATGTAGCCGATGGTCCGCTCGGACATTCTGTTCTCTCCTTGAAAAAGCAAAGGCGTCCCGGTGGGGACCACCGTGGACGTTCCACCTCCATGCAAGCACATGAACCTGAGTTCTATTCCGGCGCATGAAAGGTCTCTCATGCGCGGACCTCCCCCGCACGGCGGAGCGCCGCGGAATCCCCCTCCGGGGGGAGGACGTCCCCCGCACGGGTGCGTAGCGTCGATCGCGAAGGAACGAGAGGAGACAGGGATGCTGCAGCTGCGCGGGATCACCAAGAGCTACGGCGGTCGCCGGGTGCTCGACGACGTGTCGTTCGAGGTCCGCCCGGGCCGGCTCACCGGCTTCGTCGGCGGCAACGGCGCCGGCAAGACCACGACCATGCGGATCGTGCTGGGAGTGCTGGGCAAGGACGCCGGAACGGTGACGCTCGACGGCGCGGAGGTGACGGCATCCGACCGCCGCCGCTTCGGCTACATGCCCGAGGAGCGCGGCCTGTACCCGAAGATGAAGGTGCTTGAGCACATCACCTACCTCGCGCGGCTGCACGGGTTCTCGAAGGCGGATGGCACCACCCGCGCCCGCGCGCTGCTCGAGCGGCTCGGGCTCGGCGAGCGCCTCAACGACAACGTCGAGACGCTCTCGCTCGGCAACCAGCAGCGCGCGCAGATCGCCGCCGCCCTGGTGCACGGCCCGCAGGTGCTGATTCTCGACGAGCCCTTCTCCGGCCTGGATCCGCTGGCCGTCGACGTCGTGGCCGGCGTGCTGCAGGAGCGGGCCGCGGCGGGCGCCGCCGTGCTGTTCTCGTCGCACCAGCTCGACGTCGTCGAGCGCCTGTGCGACGACCTCGTCATCATCGCCGGCGGCACCATCCGTGCGGCCGGCGCCCGCGACACCCTCCGCGCCGAGCACTCCACGCGCCGCTTCGAGCTCGTGTCCACGGGTGACGCCGGGTGGCTGCGCAGCGAGCCGGGCGTCGAGGTGCTCGACTTCGACGGCGGGTTCGCCGTGTTCGACGCCGACAGCGACGAGACGGCGCAGCGCGTGCTGCGTCGTGCCGTCGCACAGGGGGATGTCGCGAGCTTCGCACCGCAGCATCCGTCTCTCGCCCAGATCTTCAAGGAGGTCATCCAGTGAGCACCACCGAGAACCGCGGCCTCGGCGCCGCCCAGGCGATCTGGCTCGTCGCCGAGCGCGAGATCGGCTCGAAGCTGCGCAGCAAGGCGTTCGTGATCTCGACCGCGATCCTGTTCGTCGGCGCCCTCGCGCTGGTGCTGTGGGGCGGCTTCCAGGCGGCCAACGCGAGCGGCACCCCGGTGGCGGTCACCGCCGACGCCCAGCAGTACGTCGCGAGCGCGCAGGGACTCGACGTCACCGACGTCGCCGACCGCGCCGCGGCCGAGACGCTCGTGAAGGACGGCGATGTCGACGCCGCCGTGGTGGGCGACCCGTCGTCGCCGATGGGCTTCGCCGTCATCGCCGACTCGTCGGCGCCCACCCAGCTGCTGCTGCAACTGGCGCAGGTGCCTCCCGTCGAGCTCTTGAACCCCGACCAGGGCAATGCCGCGCTCGGCTACATCGCCGCCATCGGGTTCGGCATCGTGTTCCTGCTGGCCGCGTCGCTGTTCGGCGGCACGATCGCGCAGAGCGTGGTGGAGGAGAAGCAGACCCGGGTGGTCGAGCTGCTGATCTCGGCGATCCCGGTGCGGTCGCTGCTGGCGGGCAAGGTGATCGGCAACACCATCCTCGCGATGGGCCAGATCCTGATCCTCGCGGCGATCGCGGTGATCGGCCTCACCGTCACCGATCAGACGGCGCTCCTGCAGGGCCTGGGCGGTCCGATCGCCTGGTTCGCGATCTTCTTCCTGTTCGGCTTCATCCTGCTCGCGTCGCTGTTCGCGGCCGCCGCGTCGATGGTGTCGCGCCAGGAGGACATCGGCTCGACCACGATGCCGATCACGATGCTCGTGATGGCGCCGTACTTCCTGGTGATCTTCTTCAACGACAACCCGCTGGTGCTCGCGATCATGTCGTACGTGCCGTTCTCGGCGCCGGTGGGCATGCCGATGCGCATCTTCCTCGGCGACGCGCAGTGGTGGGAGCCGCTGGTGTCGCTGGCGATCCTCGTCGCCACCTGCGTGGTCGCGATCCTCGTCGCCGCCCGCATCTACGAGAACTCGCTGCTGCGCATGGGCGGCCGCGTGAAGCTCTCGGAGGCCCTCGCCGGCTGAGCCGGGACACGGATGCCGCGGTCCGGTGCGTCTGCACCGGGTCGCGGCATCCGTCCACCGCGTCGACCTATGATCGGGGAACATCGGCGGGGAGGGTGCGGAGCATGCGGATGACTCTGGCGGCGATCGTGGTTGGCCTCGGCGTGATCGTCACGGTCGCCGGCGGCGCAGCACTGTACAGCTACGGCATCGTCGCCGACGAGACCGGCATCACCGGATGGAATCCGATGCTGTGGATCGTGATCCTCGCCGGGATCGCCACCGTCCTGATCGGCACGCTTCAGATCGCGTTCGCCGCCGGCGACGGGGCCCCGCAGGTCGTGCCCGCTCCCGCCGCGGAGCAGTAAAGCCGTTCGCGGGCGGCGGCAACACGGGAGGAAGGTTGCTCGTGCATCGGCACGGAATCTCATGAGACGATGCCGCAGATGGACAGCGACACCGCCGACGAGCTTCAGATTCTTCGCCTCCGTGCGTACGGGCCGTCCGCGGACATCCACACGGACTCGACCGCGCAACAGCGGCTCCGTGAGCTGGAAGGTCTCGTCCGAGTGCCCGCACCCCTTCCGCGGGACACGTCTGCGACCGTCGACGATACGCATGCCGACCGCGGGCACGAACCCGCTGCGGAGGCGGACGTCCCGCCCCGAGTGAGCGCGCACGACACCACGTCGGCACCCGACCCCGATCGCACGCGAACCTCCGGTCACGATGAGCCGGGCGCCACGCCGAAGGCCGCGGAGGACGGCCGGCCTCGGCGGAGGCGGTTGTCGCGGCATGTCCGCCTGCTGTGGGCGGGCTCGATCCTCGCCGCGGCGGGCATCGCGGCTGCCGGCACGTACGGACTGGTCGCCATGACACCCGTATCGGCGTCCAGCGGCGCCCCCCAGATCGCGACGCTGCGTCCGACTCCGCTCGTCGAGGTCCCGCCCGGATGGTTCGGCGCCGGTCCCAGCTCCCGCGTCTGGGAGTTCCAGGGTCTGACCCTGTTCGAGACCAGCAGCGGGATGTTCGGAAACGCGAACGGCGGCGAGTGCTTCGCCGTCGTCACGACCGAGGAGATCCCGAAGGCGGAGGAGTCCAACCAGGACTCCTGGTCTCTCTCGGGGCAGATCTACAGCGCGTGCCGCGTCGGAGTCTTCCCTGCCACCGTCCAGCTGATCGTCGACAGCAACGCCCCGGAGGAGCTGCGAACGGCCTACCCGGACAGCGCCATCCAGTTCGTGAGACAGGGCGACCAGATCGGCGTCTTCCTCGACGAAGGCTGACGATCAGCACCACGACCTCGGTACCCGCCCGGCAAGGACTGACCTGAGTTCCCGGTCCGCCCGACGATGTGACGACTCACTTCTCCGGCCGCGGAGTCCACGCTGCCCGGTGTCCCCTTCGCTGCCGGTCCAGAGCTCACCCCCGCCATGGCGTGATCCGCGGCCACCACCCCGGGACGTGGCGGCGATACTCGAGGTACTGCTCGCCGTAGGTGCGGGAAAGGGTCGGCTCCTCGTAGCCCTTCACGAACGCGACGAAGGCGGTGAGAACGATGCCCGCGTAGAGCACGACCCACCCGCTGCCGAACAGCAGCGCCTGGCCCAGGATGATCGCGAGCACCGCGAGGTACATCGGATTGCGCACGAAGCGGTACACCCCTGTCACGACGAGCGCCCGCGTCGGAGCGACGGGAGCAGGCGTTCCGCGCTGCAGGGCGAACAAGCCGAAGGCGTACACGAGGAACGCCGCACCGAGCGCGATGAGGAACCATGCGACGGGTAGGACGAACCACGCCGCACCGCCCCAATCGTGCCACTGCCAGCCCGCGATCAGACCCGGCATCAGCCCCGCGACGATGCCCGGCGCGAGGAAGAGGAACACGATCGTCCCCATCCAGGCGCGTGCGAGCGAGTGCGGTTGGCTCACGCGCGCCAGATTAGCCCCGATGGCTCCGGCGCGCGAAGGAGGAGCTGGACAGGACCTACCGCTCGCCGCCGGCCCTGTCGAGGCGTACACTGCGAGCCGCCGGCGCTCGGAGCGGGCGCCTGATTCATTGCAAGGCTCACCAGTGGACGCGCAGTAGAAGTCGAGCGGATCCTCACATGGCGGATTGGCGGATATCGGTCGTCGTCGAGAACGCCGGCGGCGCGCCCGTGCACGGCGCACGCCTCGTCCGGCGGGTGTGGGCGGGCGGCCAGGTCCAGCCCATGCCGGAGGTCACGATCGCCGGCGCCGCCTACTCCTTCGATGTGCCGGAAGCAACTCTGAACGTGGTGTGCGAGCTGCGCCACGCGCGCTACGCGACCCTCGCGATGAACCTGGTGAGAGTCGCCGGCGAAGGGACGTGGCGCTGGACCAACCCGAATCGGCGGGTCCGGACGAGTGGCACCGACGTCACCGTCCACGCGACTCTCGGTCGGCTGCGACCTGCGCCGCTGGCGTACGTCCCGGAGGATCAGCTCGCGCGTCGCGCGCGGGAACTCCAAGCGACCCTCGACGAGGCGGACAGGAAGAATGCGGCCCAGGCACGGCGGAAGCGCCCGGCGTCCGAGCGGATCTTCGCGCCACTCGACTTCGACCAGCCCAACGCCCTCGTGACCGAGGACCGAAGTGCCTACCGACCGCAGGCGGCTCTGCAACGGGTGATCGAGAGCTTCCACGTCGCGGCGCCGGCTCTGCTCTCCGACACCCCGGAGGCCGCGGGATGGGGCCGCTTCGCCACGACCGCGCACCGGGTCGACCCCGCACACGCGGGCCGGCTGTACGTGCTCGAGTACGGCGAGGTCGGTGCAGAACCCAGCGGCGGACCGCGGTTCGCCATCGGGGTGTGGGTTCCGGCCCGGCTCCACGATCCCCGCGTGACGGAGCTGGACTTCGTCGTCTGGCTCCACCCCCACACGAACAATCCGATCGTGATGCCCCAGGTGCAGTACCCGTTCCGGCAGCCGTACCCTTACGGACTCATCGCGGTCAAAGGCCCCACGGGCACGGCCGTCGCATCGCAGCGCTTCCTCGACATCCCGATCTTCCACCTGCTCAGCCAGCACTTCCTGGCCTACCAGCTCGCTGCCGCCCGACGGGACGCCGTCATCGTCATCCCTGTGGCACCGTCGAGCCATTTCGAGGTCTTCGAGAACCCGTCGACCCTGATGCGGCTGCTCAGGGAGCTGTGCCTGTGGATCCCGCGCGACTTCCCGCGCGGCGCCGACGCGGTGGTCCATGCGCCTCCTCCCGTGGTCCGACGCGTGGCGGTCAGCGGCTTCAGCGCCAGCGTTCCCCGGCTGCACACGCTGATGCTCCCGCGCACGCCGGAGCCGCACTACGACTCGCCCACCTGGTGGACCACGTCGAGGGACGGGGCATCCGACGACGCTCGCGACTTCGCTCACGTGTGGAAGGAGCAATGGGCGATCGACGGCGTCGCCGGCGGCTTTCCGGCATACACGGATGCCGCGGCGACCTGGCTGCAGCAGGAGAGCGACCGGCACCTCCGCATCTACAAGACCCGGTTCACGGGAGGCTGGGACTTCCTCGCCCGTCGGCCCGGGGCCTGGAGTGCGCTGGCACGTCGCGCCTCGCCCGTCGTCCGTGGCGAGGGCAAAGTGCGCGCCGCCGTGGCGTCCGGACTGGACGGACGGTGGACCGCCGCGTCGTTCGAAGACGCCTTCGTCCTCGGACCTCCCGCCGGCACGACGTCCGCCGTCGAACCCGCACTCCTTCCCGCCGGCGCGCACGAACTCATGCCCCGCATCTTCTTCGGCCACGCCGCCGGCATGAGCGGACTCGCGGTCGCGCGCTGACTCCCGGCTGCAGCGTGCCACGGCGACCCCTGCCGCGCGCACGGATTTCGCGCTATTGTGCGCACGAATCCCCCGGATCGAACCGCTTCCCACCATGGAGAAGTCATGTTTGACCTGAAGAAGGACCTCGACCGTTACAAGGGCATCCCGCCCTACGCCAGCGAGCACTTCGGCGTGTATCAGCCTCTGCTCGGGTGGCGCTCCCGACTGACGCAGGAGTGGGTCCGACGCGGCGCGCGCGTCGTCGATCCCCGCCTGAGCGCCATCCTCAGCAGTCGCATCAAGCCGGGGCCGACGTCCGACACGGACTTCCTCGCCGAACCGCTCGAACCCGGTTCGGGCAGGCATCCCTGGCGGGTGAGCCTGCTCAACGACCTCGGCAGCGAGCTGATGAAGGTCATCCGGGACCGCGTGCAGACGTTCGTCGAGCAGAACTCCGGCCGCCTTCCTACCGGCGCCGAGTGGAATCAGCTCATCGAGATCAACGACCTCATGAATCAGGATGCCGGTCCCCTCCGCGTGGTGAACGACCGCCATCGCACCCAGATCTTCGATCGACTGAACGTGCTGCACCCGGCCGGTATCCCCGCCGACGCCATCAAGGCCGCGCTGGCCGAGCACCTGAAGCTCATGCAGTACGAATCGCAGATCGCGGCCATGCTGCTCTTCCACGCCGAAGGACAGGGCGAGTACGCGCCGGACTCGCTCGCGAAGCTCTTCGCGGTGTCGACGGCGCCGCCGCTGGACGCACTCTTCGCCCCGACCGACCCGCTGGCGAACATCGACCCGAACGATCGCAGCGGCGTGCTGTCGCCGGTGGGCTTCGTGCACCTGTTCAGACAGTACTTCTTCGACCTCGGCACGTTCCTCGGCGAACCGGTCGAGCACATCTGGCTCGCGCCGGGCACCACCACGGAGCTCATCGAGGTGAGCACGCGCCGCACCCTCATCGAGCGCACCGAGGAAAGCCTGATGGAGACGACCAAGCGCAGCGAGCAGTCGTCCGCTGTGAAAGACGAGCTGAGCGACGCCATCCGCTCCGAGACCGACTCGAGCACGAAGCTCGGTGTATCGACGACGAACTCGGTGACGTTCGGTGTCTACCAGGGGTCCGCGACGGCGAGCGTCAACGTCGACAGTGCCCGCAAGGACGCCCGCGAGAGCGTCCACAAACAGAGCCGCGAGCAATCCGAGAAGCTGTCGAGCGAGATCAAGCGCAGCTTCAAGTCGGTGTTCCGCACCGTGACCGAGACGACCGACACGCGCACCAAGCGCTACCTGCTCAGCAATCCCGGACTCGAGCTCGTGAACTACGAGCTACGACGCAAGATGCGCCGCGTGGGCGTTCAGCTGCAGGACCTCGGAACCCAGCTGTGCTGGCAGGTGTTCGTGGACGACCCCGGCGCGGGCCTGGGGCTCGCGGAGCTCGTGCACTACGCGGAATCCCCCGACCTGGCCAACATCAAGCAGCCCGATCCGATCCCCTACCCGGCCGAAGTCACGAGCAAGATGACCCTTCCGCTCCAGTTCCACGGTGAGAACACCGACGACAACGGCGGGGCCCTGTACGAGTGGCGGGGGCAGCATCCCGACGGCAACCACTACGGCAACCGCATGAACACGGACGACGAGGACGAGCAGGACAAGCGCATCATCATGGGCCCGTTCACGTTCCACGCCCCGACCCCGCAGGCGGGCTACGAGCTCGCCGAGGTGCGACCGATCGGCCCCCAGAGCGGACAGCTCGGCGTCGTCAAGGACTGGCCGATGCATCGGGATGGCGCGGGCAAGCCGGACGGCTCCTTCCACATCGTCATGCATCAGATGCAGTTCAACGGGCAGAAGCAGATCGGGTTCGACGTCGAGCTCGTCTACCGCCCGACCGGCGCGGCGATCACCGCGTGGGAAGCCCTCAAGAAGAAGGCCGACGAGAAGTACGACGCCGAGGTCCTCCGCCTGGTCAAGCAGTCGTACTCCGACAGCGTGCGCGACCGCATCAAGGCCGCGCACGGCATCGCGTCGCGCCCCTCGTGGGACCTTCGCGAGGAGGAGCGCACGATCGTCTACCGCGGGCTGCTGCGCCAGCTCATGCTCGACAGCTGGGCGAGCGGAGACAGCGAGAGCCAGCGGCGGCTCAACCACGTGCGTTCCGAGATCGTGCGTGCCATCTTCGACGTCGACGCGATGCTGTACTTCGTCGCCCCGGAGTGGTGGATGCCTCGACAGCACCAGACCGCGCATACCTTCAACCCGAACGTGCCGGTCGGTGACCAGACGGTCAATCTCAACGACGAGAACAAGGTGCGCTGGGACGACGTCCCCGCGCGGGCGGACAATTACAGCATCACCGAGGAGTCCGAGCCCGCCCGGCTCGGATCGTCGCTCGGCTGGCTGCTGCAGCTCGACGGCGACAACCTGAGGAACGCGTTCCTCAACGCGCCGTGGGTGAAGGCGATCGTGCCGATCCGTCCCGGACGCGAGAGCGCGGCGCTGAACTGGCTCAAGGCGATCGAAGGCAACGAAGGCGATGGATGGGATGCGACCTTCGTTCCCGCGAACGCGGAGGACTCCGCCCTGGTGGCGGAGGTCCAGGCCGAGGGGAATCCGCCGCAGCTGGGCTACGTCCTGGAGAAGATCGCCGAGAAGCTCGGCCTGCGCAACGCCGACATCGGGCAGACCCTCGAATCCGACAAGGTCTTCGAGAGCGGATTCGATCCGCTCGCCCAGGGCTTCGACGCCGGCCTACCCGCCAACGAGGTCTTCAGTCAGTGGATCACCGTGCTGCCGACCGACCAGATCGTCGCGGTCACCTACGAGCCGAGCAATCCGCTGGAGGGCTGACCCACCGCGCGATCGACCACGCGTGCGATCGGACTCGACGCCGGCCCACGAAGCTCTCGGAAGCGCTCGCCGGACGCACGGGAAGGCGGATGCCACGGCTCGGTGTGCCTGCACCGGGCCGCGGCATCCGCATGTCTGCGGTTTCAGCTCCCCGTCATCTCCGGCGTCATCACGCCGACCGAGATGACGTTGCCCGCGGGATCGCGGAACCACGCGATGTCAGGACCGCCCATGAAGCCGCGCGAGATGCCCTTCTCATCGGTCCCGTAGTCGGGGTCGGTGTAGATCTTCGTGACGACGCCGCGGGAGTTGAGGTCGTCGACGGCCGCGTCGACGTCGTCGACGCCGAAGTTCAGGATCGTGAAGACGGCGGGCTGGTGGTCCTCCTTCGGGTAGACGAAGACGCTCCCACCGGCGGGGAGTTTGAAGGTGAACCCACCGCCCATCTCCTCCCAGACGGTGACGTCGAGCCCCAGCGTGTCGCGATAGAAAGCCACAGCCGCGTCGATGTCGGGTACGGCGAAGCTCGAATAGGCCCGTTGCGTGGTGAACATGTCATCCTCCCAGTGATCGTCCCCACGACCACGATCCTCTTGCCCCCACGGCCTGTCCAGGGGTTCCGTTCGCGCAGACACCCCGCCGCGCGCGCCGCCGCCGCGATGCTTGACTGGGGATGTGAATCGATGGATGTGGCCGCTGATCGCGGTCGCGGCGGGGATCGCGGCGGTGTGGAGTGTGCCGGGGCCGGACACCGCCGTGAGATGGGTCGTCGTAGGGCTCTCGGTGCCGGCGTTCGCGCTCGCCGCGGCCGCCACGAGGAGCCGCTCCGTGCGCTTCGCCATCGTCGGCGACGCGGCCGTCGCCGGGCTCTGCATCGCGGGGCAGTTCGACGCCACGCCCGCCATGGTCGGGGCGACGGTGATCCTCGTCGCGCTTCCGGTGATCGCGATCATCCGCGACATCCGCGCCACGGCGCCCCCGGCACCCGGATCGACCCCGGATCCCGGCGCAGGCTGACCCGGCGGTCCGCAGGGACATCGGTGCCCGTGCCGGCCGTCCCATGCTCTGCGCGGCGTAGACTCCCGGCATCCGCACGAACCGTGACACCGCTGTGACAGTCAACGGGCGGGTCGTCCCGCTCGCCGGCACGGTCGCGCACGCCACCGCGCTGGACTGGCTGCGCAGCATCGGGCTCACCGGCGCGAAGGAAGGGTGCGCCGAGGGCGAGTGCGGCGCGTGCGCGGTCCTCGTGGCCACCACGGCGCCCGACGGCAGCACCGAGTGGATGCCGGTCAACGCGTGCCTGGTGCCGGCGCACGCCCTGGACGGCCAGGACATCGTGACGGCCGAGGGGCTCGGTTCGCCTGACGACCTGCATCCCGTGCAGGCGCAGCTCGCCGCCGCGGGCGGATCGCAATGCGGATACTGCACTCCCGGCTTCGTCTGCAGCATGGCGGCCGAGTTCTACCGCGCAGACCGCGCCCCGCAGGACGCCGCGCCCGAGCAGGGTGCCAACGGCTTCGACCTGCACGCCCTCAGCGGCAACCTGTGTCGCTGCACCGGGTACCGGCCGATCCGCGATGCCGCGTTCGCGCTCGGGATGCCGCTTCCCGACGATCCGCTCCTCCAGCGCCTGCACACGCCCGCGCCCGACGCCGTGACCACCGACGTCGTGGTCGACGGCGCGCGCTTCGTGCGCCCGGCGACCCTCGCCGAAGCGCTGCGGCTGCTGCGCGACGAACCGGACGCACTGCCCGTGGCCGGATGCACCGACTGGGGCGTCGACGTGAACCTCCGCGGCGCGCGCTCGCCGCTCGTGATCGCCATCGACCGACTCGACGAGCTGCGGAAGGTGACGGTCGGCACCGAGGTCGTCGAGCTCGGCGCCGCGGTATCGCTGAGCGAGCTCGGCCGGCGTCTCGCGGGCCGGGTGCCGATCCTGGCGCAGCTGCTCCCCCAGTTCGCGTCGCCTCTCATCCGCAACCGCGCCACCCTCGGCGGCAACCTCGGCACCGCGTCGCCCATCGGTGACGCCGCACCGGCACTGCTCGCGCTGGGCGCTCGGGTGGTGCTCGCCTCCGCCGACGACGGCGAGCGCGAGATCGACCTCGCCGAGTACTTCACCGGCTATCGCACCACGGTGCGGCGCCCCGACGAGCTCATCCGCGCGGTGCGGTTCCCGGCGCGCGGGGCTGCCGTCACCGCGTTCCACAAGATCGCCAAGCGGCGCTACGACGACATCTCGTCGGATGCCGTCGCCTTCGCGCTCGACCTCGACGACGGCGTGGTGACCGCAGCCCGCATCGGGCTCGGCGGAGTCGCTGCCACCCCGCTGCGCGCCCTGGCCACCGAGCGGGCACTGGTCGGGAGGCCCTGGAACACCGAGACCGTGGACGCGGCATCCGTCGTCCTGGAGACGGAGGGGACGCCGCTCAGCGACCACCGCGCCAGCGCCGCATACCGCGCACGCATGCTCGGCAACGCCCTGCGCGCCCTGTACGCGAACACGGCGGAGGAGGCCACGACATGAGCAGCCTCGCCGACCGGCCGCCGAACCCCGTCGTGGGCCGCCCCGCGGTGCACGAGAGCGCGGCGCTGCACGTGACCGGTGCCGCCGCGTACACCGACGACCTCGCCGCGCGCGCCCACGGCGTGCTCACCGCGTGGCCGGTGTGCTCGACCTCCGCTCACGCGCTCGTCACGGTGGACGTCTCGCCCGCCTACGAGGTGCCGGGCGTCGTCCGCGTGCTCACCGCCGCCGACGTGCCGGGCATCAACGACGCCGGGGTCAAGCACGACGAGCCGCTGTTCCCCTCCGAGGCGATGTTCCACGGGCACGCGCTGGTGTGGGTGCTGGGCGAGACGCCCGAAGCGGCGCGGCTCGGTGCTGCCGCGGTGTCGGTCGACTACGAGACGCTGCCGTCGATCATCACGATCCCCGAGGCGATCGATGCCGGCTCGTTCCAGGGCGTGTCGCCCACCGTGCAGCGCGGGGACGCGGCATCCGCTCTCGCCTCCGCGGCGTACGTGTTCGAAGGGGTGAGCGAGGTCGGCGGGCAGGAGCATTTCGCGCTCGAGACGCACGCGTCCTTCGCGGTGCGCGAGCCCGACGGCCGCTACTTCGTGGAGTGCTCGACGCAGCACCCGTCCGAGACGCAGGAGATCGTCGCGCACGTGCTCGGCATCGCCTCCAGCGAGGTGACGGTCGAGTGCCTGCGGATGGGAGGCGGGTTCGGCGGCAAGGAGATGCAGCCGCACGGGTTCGCGGCGATCGCGGCGCTGGGCGCGAAGCTGACCGGCCGCCCGGTGCGGCTGCGGCTCAACCGCACCCAGGACATCACCATGACCGGCAAGCGGCACGCGTTCCACATGGTGTGGCGCGCCGGCTTCGACGAGGAGGGGATGCTGCAGGCGCTCGACGCGACCCTCACCTCGGACGGCGGGTGGAGCCTCGACCTGTCGGAGCCGGTCCTCGGCCGTGCGCTGTGCCACGTCGACAACGCGTACTGGATCCCGCATGTGCGCGCCCACGGCCGCATCGCGAAGACGAACAAGCCCTCGAACACCGCCTTCCGCGGCTTCGGCGGTCCGCAGGGGTCCTTCCTGATCGAGGACATCCTGGGCCGCGCCGCGCCCGTGCTGGGGATCGATCCGCTCGAGCTGCGCCGGAAGAACCTCTACCGGCCCGGCCACACCACGCCCTACGGCCAGCCGGTGAAGGATGCCGCGCGCCTGACGACGATGTGGGATGAGCTGCGCGCCGAGAGCGACCTGGAGGCGCGGCGCCGCGAGATCGAACGGTTCAACAGTGCCCACCCGCACCGCAAGCGGGGCCTCGCGATGACGCCGGTGAAGTTCGGCATCTCGTTCACGTTCACGCCGTTCAACCAGGCCGGAGCCCTCGTCATCGTCTACAAGGACGGCTCGGTGCTCATCAACCACGGCGGCACCGAGATGGGCCAGGGCCTGCACACCAAGATGCTGCAGGTCGCCGCGACCGCGCTCGGCCTCGAGCCCGACCAGGTGCGGCTGGCGCCCACCCGCACCGACAAGGTGCCCAACACGTCGGCTACGGCGGCGTCCTCCAGCGCCGATCTGAACGGCGGCGCCATCAAGCTCGCGTGCGAGGAGATCCGCGGCCGGCTCGCCGCCGTCGCCGGGCGCCTCCTGGGCGTCGACGAGCGCGACGTGCGCTTCTCCGGCGGGCGCGTCGCGGCGCTCGGCGACACGGGTGGCGGCCTGCCGTTCGCCGAGGTGGTCGCCGCGGCCTATCTGCAGCGCGTGCAGCTGTTCGCCACCGGGTACTACCGGACCGAGGGGCTGCACTGGGATGCCGCCCGCCAGCAGGGCTCGCCGTTCAAGTACTTCGCCTACGGCTGCGCGGCCGCCGAGGTCGAGGTCGACGGCTTCACCGGCGCCTACCGCCTGCGCCGGGTCGACATCGTGCACGACGTCGGCGACTCGCTGTCGCCCCGCGTCGACATCGGGCAGATCGAAGGCGGGTTCGTGCAGGGTACGGGCTGGCTCACGCTCGAGGACCTGCGGTGGGACACCGGCGACGGTCCGACCCGCGGCCGCCTGCAGACGCCCTCGGCCAGCACGTACAAGCTGCCGAGCTTCTCCGAGATGCCCGAGGAGTTCCACGTGCGGCTTTTCGAGAACGCCCGCGAGGACGGCGCGGTCTACGGCTCGAAGGCTGTGGGCGAGCCGCCGCTGCTGCTCGCGTTCAGCGTGCGCGAGGCGCTGCGGCAGGCGGTGGGCGCCTTCGGTCCCGCCGGGCGCAGCGTCGAGCTGGCCTCCCCCGCCACCCCCGAGGCGGTGTTCTGGGCGATCGAGGCGGCGCGCGCCGCCGACGCGAGCGCACGCCCTGCGGAGCGGGCGGCCGAGCCCGACCTCCTTCGCAGAGAGCGCTGAGGTCCTGCCGTGGACTGGCTCGATGCCCTGCAGAGTCTGCGGGCGGCGCGCACCCCCGCCGTCATCGTGACGCTCGCGATGGTGCGCGGTCACGCACCGCGCAACGGCGGCGCCAAGATGGTGGTCGCCCCCGTCGAGGTGTTCGGCACCATCGGCGGCGGCAACCTCGAAGCCACGGCTCTCTCGCGCGCCCGCGAGATGCTGGCGTCGGGCACGGCGGAGCCCGATCTGCTCACGCTCACGCTCAGCGACAAGGCGATCACCGAGTACGGGGTGCAGTGCTGCGGCGGAGAGGTCACGCTCATGCTCGAGCCGGTGCGGGTCGTCCCTTCGATCGCGGTGTTCGGGATGGGACACGTCGGCCTCGAGGTCGCGCGCATCCTGGCCCGTCAGGAACTCGACCTGCACCTGGTCGACTCCCGCGCGGAGATGCTCGAGCCCGCACGACTCGGTGTCGACGGCGCGCCGGGGCCGCTCGCTGACGCGGTGGCGCACGTGGCGATCCACCACGCGCCGGTGCCCGAGGCGGTCATCGCCGGCCTGCCGCCCGGCACCCACGTGCTCGTGATGACCCACGACCACAGCGAGGACCTCGCGATCGTCGACCTGGCGCTGCGGACCGGTGGCATCGCCTCGATCGGCCTCATCGGCTCGCATTCCAAGTGGGCGCGGTTCCGCACACGACTGCAGGATGCCGGCCACGGCGACGCGGCCCTCGCGCGCGTCACCACCCCCATCGGCCTGCCCGAGATCTCGGGCAAGCAGCCGGCCACGATCGCCGTGAGCGTGGCGGCGCGGATGCTGCAGCTCATCGAGGAGGCTGCCGCCGCGCGCGCTCAGTAGTCGATGCGCGTGGAGTTGCGCTTCCACTCCTCGAACGGGGCGATGCGCTCGTCGGCAGCGAGCGCGACCGTCTCCAGCGGCATGATGTCGCGATGGCCGGGCCCGCCGTCGAAGTACCGGTAGAACAACGCGTCGTCGAACCCGGCCGCGGCGGCGTCGTCGCGGTCGGCCGCGAAGTACACACGGTCGATCCGCGCCCACAGTGCTGTGCCCAGACACATCGGGCAGGGCTCGCAGCTGGAGTAGAGCGTCGCCCCGGTGAGGTCGAAGGTGCCGATCCCCCGGCACGCCCCGCGGATGGCGGTGACCTCGGCGTGGGCGGACGGATCGAGGTCCGCGGTGACGCGGTTCACGCCCTCGAACACCTGGCCGTCGGCGGTCACCACGATGGCGCCGAACGGACCGCCCGCGTTGCGGACGTTGCCGATGGCGATCTCGATGGCCCGGGCGAGATAACGGGCGGGCTCCCCGTCGGTGGAGGACATCAGGCCTCCACCCTACGAGCGAGCGCGCCGCGGCGCACCACCCCGGCCGCCCGGGGCGTCAGCGCTCGACGAGCACCCCGTCGGCGTCGGCCCACACGTGCCGGCCCGGTGCGAACGCGACACCCGCGATCGTGACCGGCACATCGACCTCGCCGAGCCCGTCCTTGGCGCTCTTGCGGGGGTTGGACCCCAGCGCCTTGACGCCCAGATCGAGGCCCCCGATCGCGACGCGGTCGCGGATCGCGCCGTGCACGATGATCCCCGCCCAGCCGTTGCGCACGGCCGATCCGGCGATGAGGTCGCCGACCAGCGCCGACTCGAGCGATCCGCCGCCGTCGATCACGAGCACGGCGCCGTCGCCCGGCTCCGCGAGGACCGCCTTCACGAGCGCGTTGTCGCGGTGGCAGCGCACCGTGCGGATCGGTCCGTCGAAGGCGGCACGGCCGCCGAAATCGTGCAGCTGGAGGGCGAGCGAGTCGAGCTCGTCGCCGCGTTCGTCGTACAGGTCGGCGGTGGCGATCGTCATGCTTGTCACCGTAGGCGAGGCAGCCCGGGCGGCACATCGGCTGGCGGCCGGAAGAACCGACCGGATTTCGCGGTTGCGGAACAGGCGGCGGATTTCTCCGCGCCTCCCCCTCCTCGAACCCGGGGTCGACCTACCGGGCGCGGCGCGAGCGCACCGCCAGGGCGGCGCCCAAAGCGATCGCGAGGAGTCCCGAGACGACGGCCCACCACGGCACGGTGCCGCCCGTCGCGCCGAGCGCGCCCGACCCCGAGGCGCCCGGCACGGAGCCCCCGGAGCCGCCACTGGCCGCGGTGACGTTCACCGCTGCCACGAGCGTGCGCACGTCTCCGGCAGCCGAGACGCCCGTCGCGGCGAGGGTGTGGGAGCCCAGGACCGCCGTGAAGGGGACGGTGACCGCCGCCGAGAACGCGCCGCTCGCGTCGGCGGTCGCCGAACCGAGCGAGGTCGGCGTCGAGTACATCCCGATGGCGATCGACGCCCCCGGGAGGTAGCCGTCCCCCGACACCGTGACGACCTGACCCGGCACGACCGCGCCGGGGACGCCACCGAGGGGGCCGTCGCCGGCGGGGACGGTGCCGGGCAGCGCGACGTCGAGGGCGACCGTGATCGACACCGTGGTCAGCGCCGTGCCCGCGGAGTTGGTCGCCTGGACGACGACATCCGTCGCTGCGACGTCGCCCACGCCGGGCGTGCCGGAGAGGGTCGCGGTGCCGTCGTGGTTGTCGGTGAGCGTCAACCACGCCGGGAGGCCGACGGCCGACAGGACCGGAGACGGATGCCCCGTCACGGCGAGTTCGATGCTCCGTGGTGCACCCGGCAGCACCGTCACGGGGGCGACCGGCGCGATCGCCGGTGCGGCCGACACCACGACGGTCGCCGCCGCGGAGGTGGCGGCGGACGCGGAGTTCGTGAACACGGCGCGGAAGCGGGCGCCGTCGTCGGCGAGCGCGGCGGTGAAGGTCAGCGTGCTCGACGTCGCGCCGGCGACATCGACCCATGAGGCGCCGTCGAAGCGCTGCCACTGCACGGTCGGCGCCGGGAAGCCGCGCGCCGCCGCCGTGAGGGTGACGCCGGCACCGACGCGGACCGAGACGTCGTCGGGGTCGTCCGTCACGACCGGGGCCTCGGTGACCGTCAGCGTGAGGTCCTGCGTGGTCGATCCTGCGGCGTTCGTCGCGGTCAGCTGAACGTCGTAGGTGCCGCCGGCGCCGGCCGCCGGTGTTCCCGAGAACTGTGCGGATCCGGCAGCACCCGGCGTGAAGACGATGCCCGCGGGAAGGGTCCCCGACGAGACGATCGTCACCGCTGCCGGGTAGGCGGATCCGACGGTGGGCACGAAGGTGCCCGCCGTGCCGACCGCGAACGTCGCCGTGTCGGGGCTCGTGAACGCCGGCGCCGACCGGACGGTGAGCAGGAACGACTGCACCGCGGTGCCGCTGGTGTTCTGCGCGGAGATCGTCAGCATGTTCTCCCCCGACAGCGCCGCACTCGGGGTGCCCGACAGCGTCCCCGTGCCGTCGCCGTTGTCGACGAACGACAGGCCCGCCGGGAGCGGTGCGACGGCGAGGCCCGGTGTCGGCCGTCCGGTCGCGGTGACCGTGAACGTGAACGGGGCGCCCGCCTGCGCGATGGCCGACCCGGCGCTGGTGATGGCGGGCCTGTCGTTTACGACGAAGGTCACCGTCGCGACCGCGGGGGTTCCCACGCCGTTGAGCGCGCTGAAGGTGACCGTGCTCGACAGCGGTGCTCCCGCCTGGACCGGTGCACCGGTCGGCGTGCCGGTGACGGTCGCGCCGCCCGGGCTCGGCGTGAAGGTCAGCCCGTCGGGCAGCGATCCCGTCATGATGATCGCCGGGGTCGGGCTGCCCGTGGCGGTGAGGGTCAGCGTCGGCATCGCCGATCCTGCGGTCAGCGTGACCTCGGACGGGTACGCGGCGAACACCGGCGGCTGGCTGACCGCGACGGCGATCGGCACGTTCGCGCTGTGGAACGTGGCGGTAGCGCCGCCGGGGCCACCCGCGGGTCCGGCCGTGTAGGTGGTGGTCGCGATGCCCGCGGCGAAGGTCGAGGACGATCCGACCGACGATCCGGCGGGCGTCGCGCCGGTCCACGCGACCGCACGCCCGGTGAAGGCCGACAGATCGGATGCGGCGACCGCACCCCCGCCGGAGTCGGTGCGCAGCGACACGCTGAGCGTCGCAGAGCCGCCCGCCGCGACCGCGGACGGCGAAGCGGACCCGGTGAGCGTGAGGTGGGGCGCGGTCGCCCCCGACGTCGCGACGGTGTCGCAGCCCGCGGTGCCTGTGCCCGTCGCACAGCCCCACCAGTTGCGGGTGAGGTCGGCGGTGGTCCCTGCCGTCGAGACGGCGGTGCCGGTGTTGCCCGCCACGAGGTTGAAGTGCGCGTCCAGGCGCCCGCCGGTCGCATCGATCGCCGCCCCGGCGCCGGCGGAGTTGCCGGTGAACGCGTTCTCGGTCACCGTCGCCGTGCCGCCCTGCTGCCGGATCGCGCCGCCGCGCGTGGGCGAGGCATCCGTCGTCGTGACGGTGTTGTTCGCGAAGGTGCTGCCGCTGATCGTGACGGATGCCGACGCCCCGGCGTCGACCGAGTACGCGACGGCTCCGCCGCCCGCGGCGACGCCGGCTGCGGCGTGCGCCGTGTTGCCCGTGAAGGTCGATCCCGTGATGTCCAGCGCCTCACCCGTCGCACTCATCGCGAGGTAGAAGACGGCTCCGCCGTCGGAGGTGCCGCTGTCGTTGCCGGTGAAGGTGGAGTCTTCGATCGTCAGCGAGCCGCCCATGAACTGGATCGCACCGCCGGGGGCTGCGGCGGCCGTGGAGCGGTTGTCGACGAACGTCGACCGGCGCACCGTCAGTTCGTCGCCGGCGCCGGCCCCCGCGGAGCCGGCGATGATCGCGCCGCCGCCGTACAGGCTGTCGCGGCCGCCCTGGAAGGTGAGGTCCTCGACGGTGACGGCCACATCGCCCACCAGGTCGGGATCGACCGTGAGCAGCTGCGTCGAGCCGTTCCCGATCAGGCGCGCGGTGCCGGTGGACGGTCCCGACACGACGACGGACGCCCCGGCCGCCGTGCCGACGACGAGGGCGCCCTCGGTGAGCGTGTAGTCGCCCGCCGGCACCTCGACGACCTGGGCGCCGCCCAGATTGCCGGCCACGCACAGCGCGGTGCGCAGCGAGACGGGCGGAGCCGGGAGGGTGGTGACGCTGCCGTCGGCGCACGCGCCGGAGGCGTCGCCGTCTGCCGTCGTGCTCACCGTGATCGTGGCTGCGTAGGCAGGCGTCGCGAACACGGCGCCGGCCGCGACGACGACGCCGAACACGACTCCGATGACCGTCAGACGCGACGGAAGCCCCACTTTGCGCATAAAAAAGAGCCCCCCGTGGCTACAGTCCTCGCCGAATGCTATCGGTCGTCTGCGATGCGGGGCGAAACACGCCGGGTGCACTAGTCTCGCCACGGAAGGGGGTCGATCGTGGGGACCGAGATCTCTCGCCGAGTGGTGCTCGGCGCGACGGCGGGCGCCGTCGCGCTTGCCGCAGCGCAGCCGGCCGCGGCAGCCGTCCGTCCGACGTCGGGTGGGGCGTCGGGACCGGTGTCGTCCGCCGCCGCGGCCGCCGACGCACGTCCGGGAGACCCGGCGCGCCCGGTGCGCTCGGAGTTCGCGCCGCACCTCGACGCGGTCTACGACGGCTCCTCACCGTGGTCGCCCCACCGCCTGCGCCTGCAGGCGATCCACGATCTGCGCACCGACGGCGACGCCGAGCACGCATACCGCCTGGCTTTCTCCACCGACGGCTCCGCGCGCGACGGCATCTACCACCTCACCTCTCCGAGCGGCTCCAGCCACGTCCTCTATCTCGGGCGGATCGGTCCGGATCCGGGCATCCTCGAAGCCATCGTGGACCGCACCCGATGACGCCGGCGACGGCGGCGCCCGAGCGACGGTCGCGGACGACGCCGCTGCACGATCCGCTCATCACCGACGAGCTCGCCCGCGTGCTGGCGAAGCACTGCGCCGAGCAGTTCGCGGCCGTGGCGGGCCCCGCCCGTGACACGCTGATCGACCTGCAGGTGCGGGCACGGCTGGGCGGTTTCACCGCGTCGTACCCTCGCGCCATGGCCTGGCTCCTCCTGCGCGACGGGCACACGGCGGGCTACGCGATCGTCGACGACACCGGCACCGCCATCCGCCTGGTCGACCTCGTGGTGCACCCCGCCTTCCGCCGCTCGGGCGTCGCGACCGGGTTCCTCGACGAGCTGGCCGAGCGAGCGGATGCCGCCGGCCGCGCCGTCGAGCTCACCGTCGCCCCGGCGAGCGACGCCGAGCGCCTCTACCTCGCCCGCGGTTTCACACCGGCAGCCGAGCCAGAGGAGCCGGGCGCATTGCATCGTGCGCTGCGGCGGGAGCCGGCATCCGTCCCCGAGCCTGAGGAGGGCACCCGATGAGCGAGGCATTCATCGGAGAGATCCGCATCTTCGCTGGGACCTTCGCGCCGGTGGGGTGGCTGCCCTGCGACGGCCGACCGCTCCCGATCAGCCAGTACGACGCCCTGTTCGCCCTGATCGGGACCACGTACGGCGGCGACGGCCAGACCACCTTCGCCCTCCCCGACCTGCGCGGCCGGGCGCCGGTGCATGCGGGACCGGGTCTGCTTCCCGGCGCGACCGGCGGTGCCGAAGCCGTGACGCTCACGGGCGGGAACCTGCCCGCGCACACCCACACGGCCGCAGCGGCGACCGGCGCCACCTCCGCCTCCCCCGCCGGCGGGGTGTGGTCGTCGCAGTCCGCTGCGGCGTTCGGCGCGGCGACGGGGTCCGCCGCGCTCGCGGGAAGCGCCGTCAGCGCCGTCGGCGGCGGACAGCCGCACGAGAACATGCCGCCGTTCCTCGCGGTCCCGTACATCATCGCCGTCGAGGGCATCTTTCCTTCTCGCCCCTGACCGGGGCATTCCCGCATCCCGACCCGCAGAACGGAGAGTGACACGTGGCCGAACCGTTTGTCGGCGAGATCCGACGCGTCGCGTTCGATTTCGCCCCGAGAGGGTGGGCGCTGTGCGACGGGCAGACGCTCGCCATCAACACGAACGCGGCGCTGTTCGCCCTGCTGGGCACCACCTACGGCGGGAACGGCGTGACGACGTTCGCGCTGCCCGACCTGCGCGGACGCATCCCCTTCGGAGCGGGAACCGCCATGCCGTGGGGCCAGGTCGGTGGCGAGGCCACGCACGCGCTCACCGCCGGCGAGATGCCCCCGCACACGCACACCCCGTTGGCGACGACGGCGTCCGCCACCACCACGGATCCCGCGGGCGCGACCTGGGCGAGCACTCCGCAGCCCGCGTATGCGGCAGCGGGTGGGCAGTCGATGGATGCCGCCGCCATCGCGGTCGCCGGCAGCAACCAGCCGCACGAGAACATGCCGCCGTACACGGTCATCAACCACATCATCGCGCTGCAGGGCGTCTTCCCGCCGCGGGACTGAACGGAGGACACGCATGGATCCCTATGTGGGCGAGATCCGCACCATCGGCTTCAGCTACGCGCCCGCCGGGTGGGCGATGTGCAACGGGCAGATACTGCCGATCGCCCAGAACACCCCGCTGTTCTCGCTGCTGGGCGCCCAGTACGGCGGCAACGGCACGACCACCTTCGCACTGCCGAACCTCAACGGTGCGATGGTGATCGGACCCGGTCAGGGGCCAGGGCTCACGCCCCGCGACATCGGCGAGATCGGCGGGTCGAGGGTCGTGACCCTCACCACGGCCGAGATGCCGCGCCACACGCACGCGGCGCGGGGCTCGAGCGCGACCGGGACGACCGGCAACGCGCCGGGTTCGACGTGGGCGCAGCCCCGCCTGGGGCGCGCACCGCGGCCGGCGTACGCCGCTCCCGGCGCCTCCGTCGACATGGCGCCCCTCGCACCCGCCGGTGGCGGGGCATCGCACAACAACCTGCCGCCGTTCCTCGCGATGTACTTCGTGATCGCGTTGCAAGGCGTCTTCCCGCCGCGACCGTGACGGCGTTCAGTGCGCGGCCGGCGGGTTCTCGTCGGGGTGGAGCGTGCTGAAGAAGGAGTAGGTGTCGCCGTCGGGGTCGGGGCCGCGTTCCTTGAACTCGTTGACCAGCTCGTACAGGCGCTGCTGGAACTCCTCCTTGTGCGCGGGGCTCAGCTTGAGCCCCAGCCACGTGGTGTCCAGCTCGTCGGGGTCGACGCCTTCGATCTGCTGCAGGAACGTCTCGATCAGCACCGGAGACCCGCCGGGCATCGAGGTGCGCCACGACAATCCGGTGGAGCGGTACGGCACCTCCCGCGCGCCCTGGGTACCCGCGCGCTCGGGCTCGGCGACCAGGTAGCCGGTCTGCACGAGGGTGCGCACGTGGTGCAGCATCGTTCCCGGGTTGACGCCCAGCAGCCCCGCGAGCTCCTTGTTGGTGCGCGACTCGAAGGCGCACAGCCGCAGTACGCGCAGCCGCAGCGGAGAGCTCAGCGCCCGCATCCGCGCCTCCCCCTCGGGGTCTCCCCGATGCAGTTCGACGCGCTCCGCCTGATCCGTCACGATGTCAGCGTACGCTAGTGATTGACAGATCTCAATCAGTACCGCACACTGATTGACATGTCCCAATCAGACGACCGGTCGGTCACCGGCGACCTCGACGCCGGCGTGCTCGCAGAGGCGCGGGCCGAGGCATCCTCTCCCGGCTCCCGCGTCGACGAGGCCGTCGAAGCCGACCAGGCGACGGATGCCGCCGCCTCCCCCGCCGACGCTCCGCCGGCGCGGAAAGGGTCGCTGTGGCACGACCGCAACTTCCTGACCCTGTGGTCCGGGCAGGCGTTCAGCCAGTTCGGCGCCCAGATCACCGAGCTCGCGATCCCGGTGCTCGCCGTACTGCTGCTGAACGCGACGGAATTCGAGGTCGGCGTGCTGAACGCGGCCAACGTCGCGGCCTTCCTGATCATCGGGCTTCCGGCGGGCGCGTGGATCGACCGCATGCGCAAGCGCCACGTCATGATCTGGGCCGACGGTGTCCGGGCGGTCGCCCTCGCCACCGTGCCGCTGCTGTGGTGGGCGGGCGCCCTCCACATGTGGCACGTCATCGCGGTGGCGATCGTGATGGGCGTCGCGACCGTGTTCTTCGACGTGTCGTATCAGAGCATCATCCCGTCCCTGGTGCGACCGAACCAGATCGCCGAGGCGAACGGCAAGCTCCAGTCGACGTACGAGCTCGCCAACATCGCCGGCCCCGGCATCGGCGGGTGGCTGATCGGTGTGCTGACGGCGCCGTTCGCGATCCTCGCGACCGTCGGCACGTACGTGTTCTCGCTCGTCGCACTGCTGTTCACCCGCGACCACGAGGAGCGCCGGGCCCCCGAGGACCACGCCCCGATCCTCCACGAGATCCGGGAGGGGCTGAAGTTCGTCTTCACCGAGAAGCTGCTGCGCCGCATCGTCGGCTTCACCGCCACCGGCAACTTCTTCAACACCCTCGCGACGACGCTGCTGCCGATCTTCCTGCTGCGCGAGCTGGGCTTCACCCCCGCGTCGATGGGGCTGGTGTTCTCGCTCGGCGCGATCGGCGGGTTCGTCGGGGCGATCGCGACCCCGCACATCGTCCGCTGGATCGGAGAGGGGCGCGCGATCCCGGTGAGCGCGATCGCGATGAGCGTCGTCGCAGCCCTCCTGCCGATCGCGGCACTGGTACCCGCCGTGGCGTTCCCGCTGCTGGTGGTGCAGTCCTTCATCGCGAGCTTCACCGTGCTGCTCTACAACATCACGCAGGTCACCTTCCGTCAGCGCATCACCCCGGCACGACTGCTCGGCCGCATGAACGCATCGGTGCGCTTCGTGGTGTGGGGCGTCATGCCGATCGCCGCACTGCTGTCGGGCGCGCTGGGCACGTGGCTCGGTGTCGTGCCGACGATGTGGATCGGCGCGGTGGGCCAGGTGCTCGCCTGTCTGTTCGTCGTGATCGCGCCGTTCTGGACGATGCGCGAGCTGCCCGACGTGCACAGCGAGTCCGCGACGGACTGAAGACACGGATGCCTCGACTCGCGTGCAGGGCGCGGGTCGAGGCATCCGCTCGTCTCGGTGGGAATGCTCCGCAGATCCATTCGGTTGCATAGACCTGGGCCGACGGCGTCCCGGCACTGCTACCCCGAGGAGACCCCATGTCCACCGTCATCGACCGCATCGCCGACACCGACGCCCCCATCATCGACGTGCTCGCCGAGCGCTGGAGCACGCGCATCTTCGACCGCGAGTCGGTCATCGACGAGGCCGCTCTGGCCAGTGCACTGGAGGCCGCGCGCTGGGCTCCGACCGCCGCGAACGCGCAGGACTGGCGCGTCATCGTCGCCCGCCGCGGCTCGGCGGCGCACGCCACCGTGATGGCAGCGCTCGCCGGCTTCAACAGCGCGTGGGCCGGTGACGCCGCAGCGCTGGTCGTCTTCGTGGCCGAGACCACGCGCGAGGGCAGGCCCATGGCGTGGGCGCAGTACGACACCGGTCAGGTCGCCGCCCACTTCACCGTGCAGGCGCACGCCGACGGCCTGTCCACCCACCAGATGGGCGGGTTCGACCGCGACGCCATCTCGGCCGGGTTCGGTCTCGGCTCCGACTTCACGCCGGTCACCGTGATGGCCGTCGGCGAGCTGGGCGACATCCGCGCCGCCTCCGAGGAACTGCAGTCCCGCGAGACGGCTCCGCGCGTGCGCCGCCCCGCCGCCGAGTCGGTGCTCGTGAACGACTGACCCCGGTACACGCGAAGCGGATGCCTCCCCCCGACGTCGGGGGGAGGCATCCGCTTCTTCGTCCTGGCCGTGCCGGGGCGTCAGTCGTCGAGGAGCTCGGCCTCGATCACGTCGTCGTCGTCCTCTGCGACCGGCTCCACCGTGGCGGGGCCGTCGCTGGTCAGCACCAGCGACGAACCGTCGGCTGCGACATCCACGCGTACGACGTCGCCGTCGCGCACGCCGCCCGACAGGAGCGCCATCGCGAGGCGATCCTGGATCTCCGACTGGATGAGCCGGCGCAGCGGCCGCGCGCCGAACACCGGGTCGTAGCCGCGCTCGGCGAGCCAGGCGCGGGCGTCCGGGGTGACCGCGAGACTGAGACGGCGGTCCTTGAGTCGCCGCTGCAGCGCGAACACCGCGAGCTCGACGATCTGGGCGAGGTCGTCCTCGCTCAGCGCCGCGAACATCACGATGTCGTCGAGGCGGTTGAGGAACTCGGGCTTGAACGCCTGCCGCACGATCGCCATCACCGCGTCGCGCTTCTCGTCGGCCGACAGCGTCGGGTCGATGAGGATCGGCGAGCCGAGGTTCGACGTGAGGATCAGGATCACGTTCGTGAAGTCGACGGTGCGGCCCTGGCCGTCGGTGAGGCGACCGTCGTCCATGACCTGCAGCAGCACGTCGAAGACCTCGGGATGCGCCTTCTCGACCTCGTCGAGCAGCACGACCGAGTACGGGCGCCGGCGCACGGCCTCGGTGAGCTGGCCGCCCTGCTCGTAGCCGATGTACCCGGGAGGGGCGCCGACCAGACGCGAGACCGAGTGCTTCTCGCCGTACTCCGACATGTCGATGCGCACCATGGCGTGCTCGTCGTCGAAGAGGAACTCGGCGAGCGCCTTGGCGAGCTCCGTCTTGCCGACGCCGGTGGGGCCGAGGAACAGGAACGAGCCCGTGGGCCGGCCCGGGTCGCTGATGCCCGCGCGCGACCGGCGCACGGCGTCGGACACCGCCTTGACGGCATCCTTCTGCCCGATCAGGCGCTTGCCCAGCTCGGACTCGAGGTGCAGCAGCTTCTCGGTCTCGCCTTGCATCAGCCGACCGACGGGGATGCCGGTCCACGCTGCGATGACGGCCGCGATGTCTTCCTCGGTGACCTGGTCGTTGACCATGCGGTCGCCGGCGGGCTCTTCCCGCTCGGCTTCGACCAGCTGTCGCTCCAGCGCCGGGATCTCGGCGTACAGCAGCCGCGAGGCCTTCTCGAGGTTGCCCTCGCGCTGCGCGCGCTCGGCCTCCATGCGGGCGGCGTCGAGCTTGGTCTTGAGGTCGCCGACGCGGTTCAGCGACGCACGCTCGCGCTCCCAGCGGCCCTGCAGCTCGCCGAGCTTCTCCTGCTCGACGCGCAGGGTCTCGCGCAGTGCCGCCAGGCGCTCCCGCGAGGCGTCGTCCTTCTCCTTCTTGAGGGCGAGCTCCTCGAGCTTGAGCCGGTCGACATGGCGGCGCAGCTCGTCGATCTCCAACGGCGCCGAGTCGATCTCCATGCGCAGCCGCGACGCGGCCTCGTCGATCAGGTCGATGGCCTTGTCGGGCAGCTGCCGGCTCGGGATGTAGCGATGGCTGAGGGATGCCGCGGCGACGAGGGCGGCATCCGCGATCGCCACCTTGTGGTGTGCCTCGTACCGCTCCTTGAGCCCGCGCAGGATCGCGACGGTGTCCTCCACCGTGGGCTCGCCGACGTACACCTGCTGGAAGCGGCGCTCGAGCGCGGCATCCTTCTCGATGAACTCGCGGTACTCGTTGAGCGTGGTGGCGCCGATGAGGCGCAGCTCGCCGCGGGCGAGCATGGGCTTGAGCATGTTGGATGCCGCGACCGACCCCTCGCCGCCCCCCGCGCCCATGAGCACGTGCAGCTCGTCGATGAACGTGATGATGCGTCCGTCGGACTCGGTGATCTCCTTGAGGACGCTCTTCAGGCGCTCCTCGAACTGGCCGCGGTACATGGCACCGGCGACGAGCGCGGAGATGTCGAGGGTGACGAGCTCCTTGTTCTTGAGCGACTCGGCGACGTCGCCCGCGACGATGCGCTGGGCGAGTCCCTCGACGACGGCGGTCTTGCCGACGCCGGGCTCGCCGATGAGAACAGGGTTGTTCTTGGTGCGACGGGTCAGCACCTGGCTGACGCGACGGATCTCGCTGTCCCGCCCGATGACGGGGTCGAGCTTGCCCTGACGGGCACGGTCGGTGAGGTTGATGCCGAACTGCTCGAGGGCGCTCTGCGCGTCCTCCTGTCCGGGCTGTTGTGTGGCGTTCATATGTCTCCTGAAATCTGTGGGATCTCAACTCTTCGTCAAAGTTGAGTCGTCATGGCTCAAGTTTACCAGCAGGGCGCATCCGGATCAACGTCGCCTACCTGTCCAGCTCCGCTCGCGCGTCGGCGTAGGCGACACGGAGCGCCTCCCCCACCCATTCGGACCCGCGATAGACGTTCTCCTCGCCGATGTCGGCCGTGAGCCCGCCGGCGTCGAGCTCCCCGATGACGCGTTCCGCGGTGGCGACGACCTTCATCGAAGAGTCGGCATCGTTCAGCTCGTGGGCGAAGCGTCGCAGCACGTCGACGTGCGACAGGCCGATCTGATCCGTGCCCCGCAGCCGGATGATGACGACGGACCCGCTCGACTCGCGGCTGACCTCCGGCAGCTGCCGCTCGAACACGGGCGCGCTCGCGAAGAAGAGGCTGCCGTAGGGCTGGAGCACCAGCACCTCACCGGCCGGGACGACGGCGGGCGGATCGCCCTCGCGCATCCGGCCGTTCTCCTCGAGGTGCACGGCGCGCACGCGCACGTGGTTGGACTGCTCGGCCACGTACAGGATGACGCCGAGCCCCACCCCCACGAGCACCGCGAACTGCAGCGGGATGATCAGCGTGAGCCCGAACGTGACCGCCATGATCGTGGTCGGCAGGAGGCCGGACTTGATGACGGAGTACACCCGGCTGGGCTTGATCGCCCGCCACCCCACGACGATGAGCAGGCCTGCAAGCGCCGGCATGGCCACGTACGCCACGATGTCGGCGGCGAGGAAGACCACGACCGCCATCACCGCTCCCGCGACGAAGAGCGAGAGCCGCGTCTTCGCCCCCGCCTGCACGATGAGCGACGACCCCGACATCGACCCGCCGACCGGCATGCCCTGGAAGAGCCCCGACACGATGTTGCCGAGCCCCTGCCCGAGGAAGTCCCGGTTCGCGTCGGCACGCCTGCCGTCGGCGGTCGGGATGCCGGCCGACACCGCCGCACCCTGGACCAGGCCGATGAACGTCAGCGAGAGCGCTGGGATGAGGAGCGTCGGCGCATCGGCGATGCTGGGGAGCACCGGGGCGGGAAGCCCGTTCGGCACGTCGACGATGTCGCGCAGGAGCACGACCGAGTCACGTACCCACAGGTTCAGAAGCACCGCGCACACCGAGCCCACCACCACGGCGACGACGAGACCCATGCTGCCGACGCGCGTCGGCAGCAGCACCACGATCACCAGCACGGAGACGACGCCGACGACGAGGGAGGGGATGCTCCACTGCCCCACGTGCACCAGCACGTCGATGGTCTTGAGCAGACGGTTGGCGCCCTGCCCCTGGTAGCCGGTGAAGTTCGAGAGCTGACCGAGGATGATGTTGACGCCGATCGCCGTCACGAACCCGGTCATGACCGCCGTCGGCACGAAGCTGATGAGTCGTCCGCCGCGGAGCAGCCCCGCGATGATCATGATGATGCCGGTGAGGACGGCGAGCGTGAAGAGCGCACGATCGGGATCGGGGAGCGAATCGAGCCCGGCGTCGGATACGACGAGCGCCATCGCGCTCGTGGCCTGCACGGCCATGAACGCGCTGCTGGTGAGCACGGCCGCTCCCACCATGCCGAACAGGTAGCCGTAGAGTCCGGCGAGCGGGTTCACCCCCGCCAGCAGCCCCGCCGCGAGCCCGTCCGGAACGGCTTCGACGCCGAGGACCACCCCCGCGAGGGCGTCCTTGCCCAGCGTCTTGCGAGAGAACCACGTCCGCGGATTGAACCCCACGGTCACACGCTAACGAACCATGGCCCCGCGACCCAGGGCCGGTCGTACGCCAGACGCAGTCGGCTCATGACGTCGCGCGGCGCGCCGTGACGACATCTGTTCAGGATTCTCCCAGGTTCGCTAGTGTGTGCCGCAAGTGCGACAGAAAGCACCGTCACCGGACGTGACCGAGGGCCTCTCGACCGCGCCCACACCTCGCGAAAGTGAAGGGATCGCTCATGACCGACAACAACACCGCGACCACTGGATGGGCAGGATGGGGCGTCTTCGCCGCCGTCGTGCTGATCGTCAGCGGCGCGATCGACGCGTTCCACGGCCTCCAGGCCCTCATCGGCCCTGACACCGCCTACTTCCTGGGTCAGGTCGGACTCTTCTCGATCGACGTCCAGAGCTGGGGGTGGTGGCACCTGATCGCAGGCGCCCTCCTCATCCTGGTCGGCATCTTCCTGCTCGCCGGCGCGACGTGGGCGCGCGTCACCGCGATCGTCCTGGTCGCGCTCAACGCGATCGGCCAGGTCTCGCTCATCTCGGTGCAGCCCTGGCTGTCGCTCACCCTGATCGCCCTGGACTTCGTCGTGCTCTACGCGCTGACCGTCCACGGCAACGAGATCGACGCCAGGAAGGCCTGAGCCCGCCGTAGGCGAACGAGAACCGCGCCTACGCGACCGATTCGAGAACGGATGCCTCGACCCCCGCTTCGGCGGAGGCCGGGGCTGGGCCCACGCGCCCCGAGGCTCCGAACGCCGCGCCAGCGGCGTTCGGAGTGGGCGTGGGGACCGTGATCTCGTCGAGGTGGCACGCGAAACGCGCACGGTAGGCGGTGGGCGTCGTGCCGAGCACGCGGGCGAAGTTCTGGCGCAGCACCGCGGCCGAGCCGAACCCGCTCTCATACGCGATGCGGTCCAGGCCGAGATCGGTCTTCTCGAGCAGGCGCTGCGAGTGGATGATGCGCTGGCGGGCGAGCCACGCCGCCGGCGTCGCACCATAGTCGGCCTTGAACCGTCGCGCGAACGTCCGCGGCGACATGTGCGCCTTCGCCGCGAGCTGGTCGACGGTGAGGTCGAGCCGCAGGTTGTCGAGCATCCAGTCGGTGACCGGCGAGAGCGAGAGCGACGTCGTGGCCGGCAGCGGGTTGGCGATGAACTGCGCCTGGCCGCCGTCGCGCTGCGGCGGCACGACCATGCGACGGGCGATGATGTTGGTCATCTCGGCACCGAGCTCCTGACGCAGCAGGTGCAGGCACGCGTCGAGGCCCGCCGCGGTGCCGGCGCTGGTGATGATGCGGCCGTCCTGGACGTAGAGCACGTCGGGGTCGACGTCGATGGAGGGGTACATCTCCTTCATCTTCTGCGCGTACATCCAGTGCGTCGTGGCGCGGCGTCCGTCGAGCACGCCGGAAGCGGCGACGACGAATGATCCGCTGCACACGCTCAGCACCCATGCATCGCGGGCGACGGCGGCGCGGATGACGTCGAGCACGCGCTCGTCGGCGCGCCCCCAGTACTGGTGGGGAACGGGCGAGACCACGACCAGATCGGCCTCGTAGGCGAACGACAGATCGGCGTCGACGTTGATCGAGAAGCCCATCTTCGACTCCACGACGCCGGGATCGGGTGTGACCACCCGGAAGTCGAAGCTCGGGATGCCGTCGTCGGAACGGTCGAGGCCGAACGCCTCGCACGCGACTCCGAACTCGAACGGTGCGAACCCGTCCGTGACGATGCAGGCGACGGTCTTCATCGGGAATCTCCCTCGGCGGTAACAGAGTGGCAGTAATCCTGCGATTCGTGGCTATTCTGCCACTCGTGGCACTCCTAGCGCAAGCGTAGCGTTTCTGCCATGTTCATGGTGATTCTTCTCGCAGCCCTGTCAGCGGTGGCGCTCGGATCGACGATCGCCGCCCTTCGCTCCGACGGTTACCGTCGGATTCCCACCGACCCCGCCCGCCTTCCCTGATCCGGCAGTACGCCGAAACGGCAGGCATCACGCACGTCGAGTGCGCGAGAGCCTGCCGTTCGCGCGTCGGGGCGGCCCGGGTCAGGCGGTGACGCGCTCGTACACGCCGATCATCGCGGCGGTGCGCGACGACTGGCGGAACCGCTCGCGGATCCCCGGGTCGGGCACGCGCGCCGTTCCCCCGGAGATGTCGGATGCCGCCTCCCGCAGCGCATCCGCCAGCGCGTCGATCGACGCGGCCGGTGCGGCGTCGCCGCCGACCGCCCAGTACCCCGTGCCGAGTTCGGCGGCGAGGTCCGGGTCGCTCACGATGGCCGGCGTGCCGAGCGAGGCCGCCTCGAAGATCGTCATCCCCTGCGTCTCGAACCCGATCGAGGTCTGCACGACGGCATCGGCGGCCGCGATCCGCCGCAGGGTCCGGGCATACGGCATCCGCCCGGCGAAGGTCACCGTCGCACGCGGCCGGAGCCTGTCGACGATCCGGCGCGCGGCGCGCAGCTGACCGCCGCCGCCGATGATCTCGACATCGGCCTCCACGCCCGAGACGGCGAGCGCTTCGAGGAAGGGCAGCAGTCGTTTCTCGGGGCTCATGCGCCCGAGCCACACGAACCGGGGCGGTCCGGGCACGCGGTCGACGGGGGCCTCCGCGAGCACCTCGTCGAGCACATCGTCGTCGATCCCGTTCCASACCACGTCGACGGCAGGCGCCGAGGCCGCGTCGGTGCCCGACGGAACGGCATGGCGCCCCTGCGGGAGCGCACCGTGCGCCTCGAGCCGGTGGGCGAAGTGCGACGACGGCGCGGTGACGGCATCCGATCGGTGCGCGAAGCGACGCAGGTACGCCCAGCCGTCGTGGCCGGCCGACCCGGCCTTGTCGAAGCCGCCGAGCACGCGCCGCTGCCACGCGTTCAGCACCCGCAGCACGGTCTTCGGGAACGGCGCTGTCGCCTCGATCCCCACGTCGACGCGGTTGTGCATCGTGTGCACCACCGGCAGGCCGTGGCGGCGGGCGAAGCGGTGTCCGATGTAGGCGCCCCAGAAGTCCGCCTGCACGTGCACGACGTCGACCCGCGAGCGCCCCGTCTCGGCGATCCGGCGCCGGAGTGCGGCATCCAGCCATCTGTCGGTGCGCCGCCCCGGCCACGTCATCGAGTACTCGCGGTCCAACGTGATCGGGATCGACGGAAGGTCGACATACGAGGGATCGGATGCCGCCGCCCGCCCGCGCGGGCCGTGCATCGCCGGCGCGACGATGGTGACGGTGTGGCCGGCCTTCTCGAGGAACCGGCGCTGCAGTCGCATCGAGACCTGCGCCCCGCCGAGGGACTCGGCGTGCTGGTCGCCGAACATCACGACATGCACGGCGCCTACTCGGGCAGCGGCTCGTCGCGGTACAGCGCCTCGAACGTATCGAGGGTGCGGCGCATGTCGTGGATCTTGACGCCTTCGAGCGAGGCCTGCTGCATGCGCACGCGCTCGTCGTGCGGTGCGGTCAGCACGGTCGTCAGCTTCTCGGCCAGGTCGTCGACGTCGCCGGGACGGAAGAGGTAGCCGTTCTCGCCGTCGTGGACGAGGTGCGGCAGCGCCACCGCGTCGGCGGCGACGATCGGCAGGCCCGAGGCCATCGCCTCCATCGTCGCGATCGACTGCAGCTCGGCGATCGAGGCGATCGCGAACACGCTGGCGTCGGTCAGCAGTCCGCGCAGCTCGTCGTCGGTGGTGTGACCATGGAAGTGCACGCGGCTGGTCAGCCCCAGCTCGCCGGTCAGCTGCTCGAGGTTGCGGCGCTGATCGCCGCTGCCGACGATGTCGAAGCGCACGTCGAGCGCGGGGTCGAGCGTCGCGATCGCGCGCAGCACGACGTCGATCTGCTTCTCGGTCGTCAGGCGCCCGACGAACACGATGCGGTGGGCGTCGCGCGGCGTCAGGTCCGCCGTGTAGTTGCTCGCGTCGATGCCGCAGCTGATCGGGATGACCCCCGTGATGTCGATCGTCGACTCGAGGAAGTCCGCCGCCTTGCGGGTCGGCGTGGTCACGGCGCGGGTGAGGTCGAACGTGCGCTTGGCGTCGTCCCACGCGAGCTTCACGGCGACCTTGTCGAGGAAGGGCGGCAGCGTCGTGAAGTCGAGGATGTTCTCGGCCATCACGTGGTTGGTGGCCACGATCGGGATGCCGCGCTTGGCCGCCTCTCGCGAGAGGCCACGGCCGATCACGATGTGCGACTGGATGTGCACGACGTCGGGCTTCACCTCGTCGAGCACGCGGCGCGCGTAGTGCTTGGAGCGGAACGGCATCACGAACGTGAGCCAGTCGTGCGGGTACCAGCGCCACGACGGCAGCCGGTGCATCGTCATCGGCTGACCCTCGATCACCTCGGTGAACGTGCCGTGCTCGCGATGGGTCTTGCTCGGCGCCATAACGTGCACCTCGTGGCCGCGCGCGACGAGGCCTGCGGCGAGGCGCTCGGCGAAGCGGGCGGCACCGTTCACGTGGGGGAGGAACGTGTCGGCACCGATGAGGATCTTCAGAGGGCGAGGGCTCGCGGCGTCGGCGGAAGTGTCGTCGGGCGTCGCAGGATCGGTCACGGGGTTGGGGGCCTGTCTGTGCGGCGGGCGCGCGGCAGCGGCTGGTCGCCGCGCGGCATCCACTGTACCCGAGCGGCTTCTGCGGCCTCCCCAGGAACGCGCCAGACCCGCACCGTAACCTGGAGCCATGCCCCGACTGCAGGCCGACGCCGACCCGAATCTGTGGGTCCCGGTGACCGAATCCCTCGGCTTCCGCGGCCGCCGCCACCGCAAGGCGGCGATCCGGATGCTGCTCACCCAGGCCGGCTCCGCGATGGGCGCCGAGGCGCGTCCCGGCAGCACCGTCGCGGCATGGGCGATGAGCCAGGCCGCACCGTTCCTGATGCGCAGGGCGGCCGGCCGCGTGCTGGTGTGGGTATGGAAGGCCGACGCCGAACTGGTCGTCGTCATGGCGCAGATGCAGCAGGCCACCCACGATCTCAGGGCCGCGCGGGCGATGATGCCGATGGAGTACGACGACACCGAGTCCTTCCGCAACCCCTACCTCGGAGTGGGCGAGAAGCTCGAGATGTCGCTGCCGCCCGACCCCCGCACGCCTCCTTTCGCCACCTACACGTGGGACACCGGGACGCATTTCGTCACGGTCACCGCGGTGTGCTCCGACCGGGAGCGCTTCGGCACCGTGATCGGCAGCGTCGACGACCTCGCCCGGACGCTCCGCGTGGTCGACGACCTCACCGTCGGCGAGTCGCCCGAGGTGCTGCGCATCGAGCCGAAGAGCTGACAGACTCCCCGACGTGACCGAGACGAGGCATCCCGCCGCCCATCGTCCCGTGCGCATCGGCGTGCAGCTCGCGCCGCAGCACGGGTCGTACACCGCCTACCGCGACGCCGTGCTGCGCGCGGAGGACCTCGGAGTGGACGTCGTCTTCAACTGGGACCACTTCTTCCCCCTCACCGAGCCGTTCGAGGCGGAGCACTTCGAGGCGTGGACGGTGCTCGCCGCGATGGCCGAGCAGACCGAGCGCGTCGAGTTCGGTCCGCTCGTCAACTGCAGCTCGTACCGCAACCCCGACCTGCAGGCGGACATGGCGCGGACGGTCGACCACATCAGCGCCCGCGCGACGGGCACCGGCCGGCTCATCTTCGGCACCGGATCGGGCTGGGCGCAGCCCGACTACGACGCGTACGGGTACGAGTTCGGCACCGTCGGGTCGCGGCTGGACGCCCTCGCCGACGACCTGCCCCGCGTGCGCGCCCGCTGGGACCGGCTCATCCCGGCGCCGACGCGGCGGATCCCGATCCTCATCGGCGGCCAGGGCGAGCGCAAGACGCTGCGCCTGGTCGCCCAGCACGCCGACATCTGGCACACCTTCACCCCGCTGGACGACCTCGGCCGCAAGATCGGCGTCCTGCACGAGTGGTGCGCGCGCGAGGGACGCGAACCGTCGAGCATCGAGCTGTCCACCGGGTTCACGGTGCGCGGCTTCGGACCGCTGCGGGAGACGGATGCCCCTTCCCGCCTGTACGAGCTGGGGTTCCGCCTCATCGTCCCGGCGATCGACGGCCCCGACTACGACCTGTCGCCGGTGATGCCGCTGCTGGAGTGGCGCGACCGGATCAACGGCGCCTGACGTGCGCGTGCCGATACGGTAGCCGAGGCCGCATCGCACGACGAACCAGGAGACATGCCCATGGGCGCCGTCATCGGAGACATCCTTCCCCTCGCCCTCGGTGTGGCGATCAGCCCGATCCCGATCATCGCGGCGATCCTGATGCTCCTGTCGCCGAAGGCGCGCGTGACGAGCGTCGGGTTCCTGCTCGGCTGGGTGCTCGGCATCGTCGTCGCGGTGACCGCGTTCACGCTGCTCTCATCGGTGCTGCCCGACAGCGACCCCGATGCCTCGAAGCCGATCCAGGGCGTGATCCAGCTGATCCTGGGCGCGCTCCTGCTGCTGCTGGCCGTCCGCCAGTGGCGCGGCCGCCCGAAGGCGGGCGAGGAGCCGACGATGCCGAAATGGATGCAGGCGATCGACAAGGTCACCTTCCCCGTCGCATTCGGCCTCGGCTTCCTGCTGTCCGCCGTCAACCCGAAGAACCTCCTCATGGCCGCCGGCGCCGGCGTCGACATCGGCTCGGCCGGACTCGACACCGGGTCAATCGTGCTGGTGATCGCGATCTTCACGCTGATCGCGGCATCCACCGTCCTCGTCCCGGTCGTCGGCTACCTGATCGCCGCCGACAAGCTCCGCGGGCCGCTGGACGCCCTGCGGGTGTGGCTCGGCAAGGAGAACGCCGTCATCATGGCGGTGCTGCTGCTCGTGATCGGCGTCTCGCTCATCGGCAAGGGCATCGGCAGCTTCTGACTCCGCCTCCGGTCGTCGAGCGAGCGAAGCGAGACGAAACGCGCCCGGGCTACGGTGGAGCGGTGACTTCGGCGACGCACGACCAGGTTCTGCTCGACGGCGGCACGTTCCGCATGGGCTCCGACGAGTTCTACCCGGACGAGCGGCCCGTCCACGAGCGCGAGGTCGCGGCGTTCCGCATCGACCGGTACGCCGTCACCAACGCGCAGTATGCCGCGTTCGTCGACGCCACCGGCTACGTGACGGTCGCCGAGCGCGAGCTCGACCCGGCGAACTTCCCGGGAGCCGACCCCGCCGACCTGGTCCCCGGCGCGATGGTGTTCACGCCCACGCCCGGTCCGGTCGACCTGCGCGACTGGCGCAACTGGTGGCGGTGGCATCCGGGCGCGTACTGGCGCCGACCGTTCGGACCGGAGTCGTCCGTCGACGACAGGATGCGGCATCCGGTCGTGCACATCGCCTTCGAGGACGCCACCGCCTACGCGGACTGGGCGGGGCTGCGCCTGCCCACCGAGGCCGAGCACGAGTTCGCCGCCCGCGGCGGACTCGACGGCGCGCGGTTCGCGTGGGGCGACGAGCCCTACCCCGGCGGGGCCGCCCAGGCGAACTCGTGGCTCGGGCGCTTCCCGTACGACAACCAGGGAGTGGGGGATGCCGCCCCCGTCGGCTCCTACCCGCCCAACGGCTACGGTCTCTTCGACATGACCGGCAACGTGTGGGAGTGGACCACCGACTTCTACACGCCGCGCCACCTGCGCCTGTCGGACAAGCCCGTCGACGCCGGCAAGCGCGAGAACCTGCTGGCGGCGGCGAGCGCCCAGGACGGCTTCCCCGCCATCCCGCGCCGCGTGCTCAAGGGCGGCTCGCACCTGTGCTCGCCCGACTACTGCCTGCGCTTCCGCCCGGCCGCCCGCTCCCCGCAGGCCGAGGACACCGGGATGTCGCACATCGGCTTCCGCTGCGCCGCCGACGCCTGAGCAGAACCCCGCCGCTGCGGAGCGGCGCCCTTCCTTCGCCGCACCGCCGCCCATAGGGTGCAGGAAGGGACCCTCGCCGACCAGTACCACCACTCGGTGGACATCGTCCCGACGATCCTCGAGGCCTGCGGCGTGGCCTTCCCCGACACCTACAACGGCGTCGAGCAGACGCCGCGGTCGGGTGTCTCGATGGTGTCCTCGTTCAGCGCCGCGCCCGACGGCCCGACCGACAAGCAGACGCAGTACTACGAGATGCTCGGCAGTCGCGGGATCTGGCACGAAGGCGGGAAGGCGGTCGCCGTGCACGGCCCGGTGAGCGGGATCAGCGGGTTCGACCACGACGAGTGGGAGCTCTACCACACCGAGATCCCCGAGCGGTCGGCGGCCAACGTCCACGGCGTCTCGTACAAGATCGCCGCCGAGATCGAGTTCACACCCGAGACGCAGGGCGTCATCTTCGCGCACGGCTCGCGCTTCGGCGGTCACGCCCTCGTCGTGAAGGACGGCCAGGTGCACTACGTGTACAACTTCCTCGGCATCCCGCCGGAGGATCGCGTCTCGGCGCCCGTCCCGACGTCGGGCAAGCACATCATCGGTGTGGAGTTCGTCAAGGAGGGCATGGGCGAGTACCGCGAGGGCGTCGGCCCGGTGCGGCTCTACATCGATGAGCAGCAGGTCGGCGAGAAGCAGATCCGCACCGTGCTCGGCCACTTCTCGCTGTGCGGCGAGGGCCTCACGATCGGCCGCGACAGCGCCGATCCGGTGTCGTCGCTGTACGGCTACGGGTTCGACTTCACCGGCGGCGAGATCTCCAAGGTGATCTTCGACATCGCCGACGACGCGTACCTCGACCTCGAGGCGCACCTCGCGGCGGCGTACGCGCGCGACTGACCAGAACCGTCCGCGAAGACGGATGCCGCGCGCCTCGCGGCATCCGTCTTCGGCGTTTCCTGCGCCCTCCGTGACGCAAGACGGGTGCGACAGGGCACACTGTGGTCGTGGACTCCGGACTCTTCGCCAACCTGACCTGGTCGCTCGCCGTGCTCGTGCACGCGGCGATCGTCGTCACCGCGCTCATCGTGATCCCTCGCGGCCGCAAGCCCACGGCGGCGATGGCGTGGATCCTGCTGATCGTCATCCTCCCGGGCATCGGGGTCGTGCTCTACCTCGTGATCGGCAACTTCCGTCTGCCGGCGAAGCGGAGGGCGGAGCAGGCGCGCATCGACGAGCTCATCCGCGGCCGGGTGACCGAGAACGCCCTGGACGAGACGGATGCCTCGTGGCCCCGCTGGTTCCAGCGGGTCGTGCAGCAGAACCAGGCGCTGACGGCCCTTCCCGCGTCGAGCGGCAACGAGGCCACGCTCCTGCCCGACTACCAGCAGTCGATCGACGCGATGGCCGCCGAGCTCGACACCGCGACCGACTTCGTGCACATCGAGTTCTTCATCGTCGGCTGGGACGACACCACCCGCGGATTCTTCGCCGCGATGGAGCGCGCCGTCGCCCGCGGCGTCACGGTGCGCCTGCTGGCCGACTACGTGGCGACCAAGAAGGTCCCCGGCTGCAAGGCGATGCTCGCCGAGCTCGACCGCATCGGCGTGAAGTGGGCGTGGATGCTGCCCGTCGAGCCGTTCAAGGGCAAGTACCAGCGCCCCGACCTGCGCAACCACCGCAAGATCGTCGTGGTCGACGGCCGCGTCGGCTTCATGGGCTCGCAGAACCTGATCGACCGCACGTACGACTCGCCCAAGAACATCAAGCGCGGCCTCAAATGGCAGGAGCTCATGACCCGGCTGACCGGGCCGGTGGTGGCATCCGTCAACACGGTCTTCCTGTCGGACTGGCTCATCGAGACCGGCGAAGACCTCTCTCAGACCGAGCAGGTGCCGGCCGCGCAGCTGCCGCAGTCGACGGCGGCCGACTCCGTGCAGTGCCAGGTGGTGCCGAGCGGGCCGGGCTACGACACCGAGAACAACCTCCGCCTGTTCCTGTCGCTCATCTACGGCGCGACCGAGAAGGTCATCCTCACGAGTCCGTACTTCGTGCCCGACGAGGCGATGGTCTACGCCATCACGAGCGCCTGCCAGCGGGGCCTGGAGGTGCAGCTGTTCGTCTCCGAGATCGGCGACCAGTTCATGGTGTGGCACGCGCAGCGCTCGTACTACCAGGTGCTCCTCGAGGCGGGCGTGCGCATCTTCCTCTACCCGGCGCCGTTCATCCTGCACTCGAAGCACTTCTCGATCGACGACGACATCGCCGTCATCGGCTCGAGCAACATGGACATCCGCTCGTTCAGCCTCAACAGCGAGGTCTCGCTGATGGTGCGCGGGGAGTCGTTCGTCGCCGGGATGCGCGAGGTCGAGCAGGCCTACCGCGACGCCGGGCGCGAGCTCACGCTCGAGGAGTGGAACCGCGAGCCCGCCAAGGCGACGTTCCTCGACGGCCTGATGCGCCTCACCTCGGCCCTGAACTAGTCAGGACGAAGCGGATGCCGGGGGGCCCGGCATCCGCTCGTTTTCGCGTCGACGCCGGCCGCTCGTCCCGAATCGAGGAGATGTGCCCGAATGCGGACCCTGACCCCGCTTTCGTCCCGCATTCCCGCACATCTCCTCGGCCCAGCACGGATTGCGGCCTTCGGCTCCGACGAGGCTCCTCCACCCCGTTCATGGATCGCGCGGCGTCCACAGTCTCGGCCTCGCAGACCTGCCGCTGACGGCACGGCGCGACGCTCGATCCGTGAAGATGGAGAGTGCGTGGCACGCGATCGTGCGCGACAGTGGCGGGATCGCCCGGCAGCCGGAGCTGCTCCGAACAGGCGCCACCAAACGCGAGCTGCAAGGCGCGGTCGCCGCCGGCTCGTTGATCCGCATACGCCGGTCATGGCTGGCGCTGCCCGATGCCGACCCACTTCTCCTGTCAGCGGCGCGGGCCGGAGTCGTGCTCGGGTGCATCACGCGCGCCGAGCGGCTCGGCTTGTGGATCCATGGCGACACCGAGCGGCCCCACGTGAACGCGCCGCCGCGTTCTGGCGGCGTGCGGATCGAAGCGGACCCCCGGACCCTCTTTCCCAAGGCCGTCGCCCACTGGTTCACGCCCGTCCTTCCCCGCCCACCTCATGCCCTCGAGGACGGGATCGAGAACACGCTGGTCACCATCGCCCGGTGCCGGCCCTTCGAGCAGGCACTCGCGACCTGGGATTCCGCCCTCCGGAAGGGGCTGATCGACCGCGACCTGCTCGCGCGATTGCGTCTGCCCGCCGTCGCCCGCGAGCTGCTGGGAGCGTGCACGCCCTTCGCCGACTCCGGTCTCGAGACGATCCTTCGGCACCGTCTGCGCTGGCTCGGCCTGCGAATCATCAATCAGGCGTGGCTGTACGGGCATCGGGTCGACTTCCTCATCGGTGAACGCCTGGTGCTGCAGATCGACGGCGGACACCACGTCGACGCGCAACGCGAGTCGGACAATCGACACGACGCCGAACTCATGCTCCGCGGCTACCACGTGATCCGTGTCGGGTATCGCCAGATCATGGACGACTGGCCGTCGGTGCAGCAGCTCGTGATGAATGCGGTGGCGCAGGGCTTGCACCTCGCCCGTTGACCCGCGGGCTTCGCCGTCCAGTCCCGAATCGAGGTCCGCCTAGGTCCCGACATGAGGGATCGTGCCGGCCTGCGGAGCGACCCCCCGCCTTCGCTCCGCAGCTCGGCACATGGCCGCAACTCGGGCACGCGGCCGCCGCGACGGCCCACGCGACGCCGAGAAGGAGGATCGGATGCCGGGGCCCCCGGCATCCGCTCGCGTCAGACCTTGAGGTTCTGACGCGGCACGACCACCTCTCGGATGATGAGCAGGATCGAGGCCATCACCGGCAGGGCCACCAGCACGCCGACGATCCCGGCCAGCGCACCGCCGGCCAGCGCGCCGATGAGGACGAGCGCGGCGGGGATCTCGATCGCCTTGTTCATGACGCGCGGGCTGATCACGTACGACTCGAGCTGGATGTAGATCAGGTACGCGATGAAGAAGATGAGCGCCTGCGTGGGGCTGGAGAACAACGCGATGATCGACGCGAAGATCCAGAAGATCACCGAGCCGAACAGCGGGATCAGCGTGATGACGAACGCGATGACCGCCATGAGCGCCGGGAACGGCAGCCCGATCACCAGGTGCAGCACGAACACCGCGCCGGCGTTCAGCGACGACAGGATCACCGAGCCGATGAGGGCGCTGCCGACGGAGCCCGTGATGCGCTCGGTGAGGTCTTCCAGGCGCACGCGGCTGCGGGCCGGCGCGAGCGCGTACAGCGCGCGCTTGGCGGCCGACAGCGACGCGAGGAAGTAGAGGGTGAGCGCGATCACGACGAAGCTCGCCGAGATCGCGGCCACGAAGCCGATGCCGACCGCGAGGACTCCCCCGCCCAGCGTGGCGAGCGTCGACGGCGCCGAGATCCAGTCGGCCACCTGCTCGAGGCTCGCGAGCACGGCGGCCTGCGTATCGGCGTCCAGCGCCGAGAACCAGTCGCTCTGCGGGATCTTCGCGACCGCCTCGGGGATCGCCTGCACCAGCTGAGCGACCTGCGCCACGACCGGCGGCAGCACGAAGACGAAGAACGCGATCGCCACGAGGGCGAAGCCGCAGAACACGATCGCGATGCCCGCGCCGCGCTTGACCTTGTGGCGCTCGAGCATGCGGACGATCGGGTCGAGCCCGACGGCGAGGAACATCGCCAGCACGATGTAGACGAGGATCGTCGAGATCGATCCGATCGCGCTGCCGAGCACGAGCGCGCCCAGCACGCCGAGCGTGACGAGGAACCCGGTCGCGAGCGGATGGTCGACCCCCGCCAGGATGTTCGAGAACCTCCTGGGGCGCTCCGGTGCGACCGCAACGGCGTCGGCCGCGGGCGGAACGGATGCTGCGGGCTCGGCGTCGTCGGTCATGCCATAACTATGGGCCCTTACAACGCGCGATGAACAGTCCGACGCGGCACGGGTTTTTCGTGGTCCTCCAGCCCGTTTTGGGAGTACGGTTTGCGAAGGTGGAGGGGCGGGAACGCCCGCTTCGCCTTCGATAAATCGATACCGACGGCTCGTCCCGTCGAGAAAGCTGGTGTGGCATGGGTGGAGGCTTCTGGGACTTCATCGTCTGGATGTTCTGGATCTTCGTTTTCGTCGCCTACCTGATGGTGATCTTCTCGATCATCGGAGACCTCTTCCGCGACGACAAGCTCAACGGATGGTGGAAGGCCGTCTGGATCATCTTCTTGATCTTCGTGCCCTTCATCACGGCACTGGTCTACCTCATCGCCCGCGGATCCGGCATGCAGAAGCGCTCGATCGCACAGGCGCAGGAGCTGCGCGCCGCACAGGATGCCTACATCCGCCAGACGGCGGGCTCGGGCGGCGCCAGCGCCGCAGACGACATCGCGAAGGCGAAGTCGCTGCTCGACTCCGGTGCCATCACCCAGGCCGAGTACGACGCCCTCAAGTCCAAGGCGCTGGCGTCCTAGCCGGCATCGGAACAGGAGAACACTCATGACGACCTTCGACTACGGCCCGATCGAGTTCTACGCCATCGGGTTCGAGGGCGACCGTCCCGGGCCTGCCGTGCTCCAGGCGATCGACGACCTCGTCGCGACGGGCACCGTCAACGTCCTCGACCTCGTCTTCGCCCGGCGTTCGCCGGAGGGCGAGCTCGAGGTGATGGAGCTGTCCGACACCGTCGACGACGGCGCTCCGGCGCTGGACCTCGCCGGTCTGGCCGGCGAGGAGGACATCCTCTTCCTCGCGGAGAACCTCGAGCCCGGCTCCTCGGCGGCTATCCTCGTCATCGAGCTGCTGTGGGCGAAGTCCTTCGCGGCCGCGCTGTACGACGCCGGCGGCGCCGTGATCGCGCGCGAGGGCATCCCCGCACCGATCGTCAACGCGTTCCTCGCTGAGAACGCAGACTGAAGGAGGAAGACATGCCACTCGGAAGAATGGGACGCCCCGGCCTGATCGGCATGGCGGCGCGCACCGCGGTCGTCGCGGGCACCGCGACCGCCGTCTCCGGCAGCGTCGCCCGTCACCAGCAGCAGAAGTACTACGACCAGTCGCAGCAGCAGGCGTACGAGGCCCAGCAGCAGCAGGCGGCCATGGACCAGGCGGCGGCACAGGCCGTCGCCAACGCCCAGGCCGCTGCTCCGGCCGCGGCTCCGGCCGCGCCGGCCGCCGGCGACGACATGATGGCCAAGCTCAGCCAGCTCGCGCAGCTGCACGCTCAGGGCATCCTGTCGGACGACGAGTTCGCCGCGGCGAAGGCGAAGCTGCTCGCCTGACCGTCCGCACCACGAAGAGGGCCGCACTCCCGAGGAGTGCGGCCCTCTTCGCATCGAGCGGAGTGCGGATGCCGCGGCTCACCCGCCGGGACGGTCGTCGCCGCCGTTGCCGATCGATCCGTGGTCATGGGGCGGGTCGCCGGCCGCACCCTTCGATCCGTTGTGAGCCGCGGTGAGCGCCTCGATCTTCTCCATGAGGACGCGCACCTGGGCGCGGGTGGCCGGTTCCTCGTCGTCGTGGTCGCGAGAGGCACGCTCGAGCACCCACGACGCCAGGGTCGCGGTGATGACGCCCGCCAGCGCCACGCCGCCGAGCATGAGCCCGACGCCGACCCAGCGGCCGGCATCGGTCACCGGCGTGTAGTCGCCGTACCCGGTGGTGGTCACCGTCGTGCACGCCCACCACATCGCGACGCCGAAAGTCGTGATGTTGGCGTCGGGGGCATGGCGCTCGGCCTCGAGCACCGCCAGCGAGGCGATGTAGACCAGGATGATCGACGCGCCCGCGCCGTAGACCAGGATCTGGGTGCGCAGCACGCCGCCGGCGGTGGTCTTCATCCCGGGCACGCGCGTGAGGAAGCGCAGCAGGCGCACCAGACGCAGGACCGGGATGAGGGCGAAGGCCAGCGCCGTCAGATGCGTGCGGAACCACTTCCACCGGTGCTTGGCCAGCGCCAGCCGCATGAGGTAGTCGAAGATGAACAGCGCCCAGGTCACCGTGATCACGACGGTCGCGACGATCCGGCCCGGGCCCTGCAGGTCGGCGATGACCCGCCAGGAGTACGCGATGAGGTACGCGAGCCCCGCGACCATCAACGGCGTCTCGGTGCGTCGGTGCCAGGTGCTCTCGTCCACAGCCGAATTGTGGCGCACCCGGCCGCCCCAGCCGCAGGGGCGCGCCCGCAACCCCGTCGCTCGCGATGCTCCCGGCCCGATATCGTGCCCTCATGACCGGAGAACCTGCCGCACCCCCCTCACCCGTCAGCGTCCGGCAGCTGCTGCTGATGTCGGTGCCGGCCCTGGTGATCGGCGTGGTGTCGGCGCTGTCGCTGTGGCTCGTCGACTACGTCGCGGGGCTCCTGCACGATGTGCTGTGGACCAACGCCCCCGCCGCCTTCGGGATCAGCGGCGACGCGCCGTGGTGGATCTTCACGATCCTGACCCTCACCGGCATCGCGGTGGGCCTCACGGTGTGGCTGGTGCCGGGTCACGCCGGCGTCGACTCGGCGACCACCGAGCTGGTCGCCCCGCCGCTGAAGCTGTCGGTGCTGCCGGGCCTGCTGCTCGCGGTCATCCTGAGCCTCGCCGGCGGTGTGAGCCTCGGCCCGGAGAACCCGATCATCGCCGTCAACACCGCCCTCGCGGTGGGGATCGGCGCGTGGATGGCCAAGGCCGCCCCGACACCGATCATCGCGGCCATGGCCGCCTCGGCGACGATCGGGGCCCTGTTCGGCACCCCCGTGGCCGCGGCGCTGGTTTTCACGGGCATCGTGGCCGGCTTCAAGACCGGCGGCTCGCTGTGGGATCGGCTGTTCCTGCCGCTGGTCGCCGCCGGTGCGGGATCGGTGACCACGTACCTGCTCGGCGGAGGGTTCGGGGCCGGATACTCCGGCGAGCCCTACGGCGCCCCGCAGCCGTTCGACCTGCTCACCGGTTCGGTCATCGCCTGCGCCGCGGCGGCCTTCGGCCTCATCGGCGTGTACCTGCTGCCGCCGGTGCATCGCGCGTTCCGCATGCTGCGGCATCCGTTCCTCTACATCACTGTCGGCGGCATCCTGCTGGGTGTCCTCGGGATGCTGGGCGGCCCGATCACGCTGTTCAAGGGCCTCGAGCAGAGCGAGGAGCTGCTGCAGAACCCGGGCGAATACAGCCTCGGTCAGCTGGTCGTGATCCTGGTGATCAAGATGCTGGCGCTCGTGATCGCCGCCGGTGCGGGGTTCCGCGGCGGACGCGTGTTCCCCGCGGTGTTCCTGGGGGTCACCGCCGGACTCATCGGTCACGCACTCCTGCCCGCGGTGCCCATGAGTCTCGCGGTCGCGTGCGGCGTCCTCGGGCTCACGCTCGCGATCGCCCGCGACGGCTGGATCGCGATCTTCATCGCGGTCGCGATGGTCGGCGACGTGACAGTGCTGCCGATGCTGTGCATCATCGTGCTGCCCGCGTGGCTGGTGGTCACGAAGGCCCGTGAGATGCTCATCACCCCCGCCGACCTCGCGCGTGAGACTCCGGGGTCAGTCCGCTGACGGCTCCTGCCGCGCATCCTGCTCGAGCGCGGCGGCGTTGCGGATGAACAGCACGATCCAGGTGAACACCAGGATGCCGGCCACCAGCTCGACGGCCGTCAGCGTGTAGTAGCCGACGGCGAAGAAGACCGCCAGCAGCAGCGTTACCGCGAGGAACAGCCAGCCCAGCGCCACGAACGCGCGCGGGATGCCCGTGATCCACCGCGGCAGTCCGATGACCAGCACGCCGAATGCCGCGACCATCCCCGACGCGACGCCGGTGTGCAGCGCGAAGAACTGGTCCACCGGGAAGACGCCGACCATGCCGAGGAACACGCCCACCACGATCAGGCACACCCGCACCCGCCCGATGCCCTTGGGGTTGGTGGTGGGGATGCCGCGCGTCGAGTAGCGGGCGAGCGTGGTCACGAGGAACCCGGCCACGATGATCGTGATGTTGAACGCGAAGGCCGACACGTTGGACGACATGCCCAGCGCGCTCAGGTTGTCCTTCCACCAGTCCGGGTCGCTCGCGGTGAGCATGCTGGCCAGGACGCCGAAGACGAGGAAGACGGCCAGGACGACCGCAAGCAGCTGCAGGTCCATGTGGGTCGCGGAGTAGAACGCGATGTATGCCGTCATCGCCGCCGCCGCACCCGACAGGATCAGCACCGGCAGCGCGAACACCTCGGCGCCGATGAACGCCTTCTCGAGGATCACCGCGAGCAGCGTCCAGCCCAGCAGCGCGATGACGCCGTGGGCGAAGGCGAGGGCCACGACGTCGATGTAGTCCAGCACGCCCAGCCGGCGGTGCACTCCCCGCTCATGGACGAGGAACCGGCCCGCGATCACGGCGAGCAGGGCCACCACGCCCGACGCGATGGCGGCGAACTGGCCGACCGAACCCGGCCCCGAGATCGGCGCGGACTGGAACCCGAACGCGATCAGGGCGACCAGCATGACCACGACGAACGCGGTCGCCCCGACGCCGAGCGCCAGCGATTCCAGCGACCGCTCGCTGGAACGGTCGATGAGGCGCGCCGTGGTGCGCTCGCGCCGTGATGCCGGGGCGTCGGCGGGCGCGGCCTGGTCGAGCGAGGTCTGGGTCATGGCTGCCTCCGGGGTGCGGTGGTGCGGAAGGGGGAGGGTCAGGAGTGTGCGAGCGGGTCGCGCGCGGCGGCGGCCGGCGTGGCGGTGCGGTCGCCCGACAGCCATCGCAGCCACAGCGCGCCGGGATCGCCCTCGAGGACGAGCGCGCGCACGAACAGCGTGAGCGGGATCGACAGGATCGCGCCGAGCGGCCCGATCACGAACGTCCAGAACACGACCGAGAAGAAGCTCAGCGTCAGGCTGAGGTCCACCGCGTCGCTGACGAACTTCGGCTGCACCAGCACCTGCAGCACCACGTTCACGACGCAGTAGATCGCGATGACGGCCAACAGCATCGGCCAGCCGCCGACGACGAACGCCAGCACGGCGGGCGGGATGAGCCCCAGCACGAAACCGATGTTCGGGACGAAGTTCGTCACGAACGCGAGCACCGCCCACACGATCGGCGCGGGCACGCCCAAGGCCCACAGCGCGAGACCGTCGATGATCGCCACGATCGCGCCGAACGACGCGTTCACGACGTAGTAGCGGCGGATGCCGGTGTTCAGCCGCCCGATCCGCGCCAGCACGGGTCGGCGCCCGGCGCCGAAGACGCGCTCCGCGTCGCGGTACCGCGCGGCGTCGGCGGCGTTGAAGATGATGTACGACACGACGAAGAACAGCGCCGTGACGACGGCGACGACCGTGCCGCCGAAGCTCGACAGGAGCCCGAGGATCGCCTTCGGGTCCAGGACCGAGGCTGCGGCATCCGTCGCCTGCTGATCGAGCCCGACGGACTGCAGCCAGGCCAGCAGGTCGTCGAGGCTGTCACGCAGGGTGTCGAGGTAGTCCGCGACGAGCCGGGCGAACTGCACGCCCGCGACCCACAGCAGCAGTCCCATGACCACGAGCACGAGGTAGGCCACGACGATGACGGCCGTGGTGCCCGTCCAGCGCGGCCAGCCCCGGCGTTCCAGCGGGCGGCGCACCGGCTCGCAGATCACCACGAGCACGATCGCGAGGGCGAGCGGACCCACGAGGTCGCGGGCGAAGTACACGCCCGCCAGCACGACGACGGCGGCCGCGAGGCCGAGCAGCACGCGCAGGCTCGGGGAGAGCACGGGGGGTGGAGCGGGCTGCGCGGGGCGGGTCACGGCGTCAGGGTACCGCTCTTCCGGCCCGGTCCCGCTCAGTGCCACACTGGGCCCATGTCTCGGATCGAAGACTCGCCGATCGGCCGCACGTGGGCCCCTCTGCCGTCGCACGCAGACCACCTCGCCGAGGGCCGCACCGCTCGCGAGCGCAATCCTCGCGAGTCGCTCGCCGAGCTGCCGACGAACGATCGCGACCCGATGGCGATCCTCGACGCGCAGGATGAGGACCGCGTCGCCGAGCTCGTGCCGTTGCGCACCGAGCGCATGGCCGCGAGCGCCTTCGCGTTCTACCGCGGGACTGCCGCGCTGATGGCCGCCGACCTCGCCCGCTCGCCGAGCAGCGGTGTGAGCGTCGGGTCGTGCGGAGACGCGCACGTGTCGAACTTCGGCCTGTACGCGTCGCCACAGCGCACCCTCGTGTTCGACCTCAACGACTTCGACGAGGCCGCCTGGGCGCCGTGGGAGTGGGACGTGAAGCGCCTGGTCACCAGCATCGTCATCGCAGGGCAGTCGACCGGACGCGCGGACTCCGTCGTGCGTGAGGCATCACTGGATGCGGTACGCGTCTACGCACGGGCGATCGGTACGGGCGCCAAACGCAGTCCGCTCAAGCGCTACTACGACCGCTTCGACGCCCTGGCCGCGGAGCGGGCCGTCGACGACGACACCCGCGCGGCCATCGACGCGGCCATCAAGGAGGCCGAGAAGCGCACCGGCGCCCGCGCGGCGAAGAAGATGACGGAGCTCGACGACGAAGGCAGGATCGTCTTCATCGAGGCCCCGCCGACCATGACCCACGTCGACGCCGAGTCCGAGCAGCGGGTGCTGAGCGTCTTCGACCAGTACGTGCAGACGGCCAACATCGATATCCGCGCCCTGCTGCAGAAGTACCGCCTCTCCGACATCGCTCTGCGGGTCGTCGGGGTCGGCAGTGTCGGGACGCGGTGCTTCGTCGTGTCGATGCAGGACGGCGACGACGGCGTGCTGCTCCTCCAGGGCAAGGAGGCGGGCACGAGCGTGCTGATCGAGTACGGCAGGGCCGAGCAGCCGGAGGTCGTCACGCGGTTCATCGACCAGTACGGCGACGGCGGCCGCGTGGTCGGCATGCAGCGCATCCTGCAGTCGGTGTCGGACCCCTTCCTCGGTTTCGTGCGGCGCACGACGTACGGCGCGCAGCGCGACTTCTATGTCCGCCAGTTCCGCGACAAGAAGGGCGGGTTCGACATGGACGAGCTCGACGACTCGGCCTTCCTCTGGTACGCCGACGCGTGCGCGGCGACCCTGGCCCGGGCCCACGGCCAATCCCCGCTGTCGTCGTCGGTGGCCGGATACGTCGGCGGCGGGCGCGCGGCCGGTGAGGCGATCCTGGAGTGGGCGTACGCCTACGCCGACGTCTCCCGCGCCGATTGGAAGCTGTTCCGCACGCACCGCGGCGTGGACACCGCGGCCTGAGGCTCAGCGGCGGCGGCTCTCCACCCGGAGCCGGAGCGACGCCACGAGCATCTCGAGGCCGATCTCGAAGGCGCGGTCGCTGCGTTCGGCGCCGCGCTCGGCATCCGTGATCAGCCGCCCCAGGGTCGCGGTCGGCGTGTCCGGACGCCAGATCTCGTCGGGTGACGCGAGGTCGAGCCCGAAGCCGATCGCGTAGGCGTCGACGATCGCGACGATCGCGAGGACCTCGTCGTCGGGCACGCCCGCGTCGACAAGCGCCGTCGCCAGGCGGTCGTAGCCGGCGACGACGCCCGGGTCGGTGATGGTCTTGCCCACGATGAGCGGCACGATGAGGGGGTGCTCGGCGTAGAGGCGACGCAGCGCGCGGACCGTGCCGACGATGACGTCGTCCCACTCCCCCGCCACGACCTCGGGCAGATAGCGGCGGGACAGGCGTCCGCGCATGAGCTCGATGATGGCGTCTTTGCCGTCGACGTGGTTGTACAGCGACGACGGCGTCACGCCGAGGCGCCGGGCGAGGGCGTTGACGCCGAACCGCTCGCCGGAGTCGGCAAGTTCGATCGCGGCATCGGCGATGAGATCGACCGACAGCAGGTTGACCTTGGGTCTCGGCATCCGTCCTCCATGAGGCATAATAACGAACGTCATTCGTTTAACGGGTCGCGACGCGGCCTGGGGCACGAGGAGGTTCCCGCATGACCGCGACCGTCTACACCGGAGGCCGCATCTTCACCGCCGGCGCAGAGCCCTGGGCCGAGGCGCTGGTCGTCGACGGCGACACCGTCGTGTTCGCGGGCGACGCCGCCCGGGCGACGGCCGCGGCCGGACCGGATGCCGCGACGGTCGACCTCGCCGGTCGCCTGCTCCTCCCCGGGTTCACCGACGCCCACACCCACCTCGTGATGATGGGCGAGGCCCTCGGCCGCGTCGGCCTCACCGATGCGCGCAGCGTCGACGAGATCAAGGCCCGCCTGCGGACGGCCCGGTCCGCGCAGCCCGACGCCCCGCGCGTGCTCGGCCGCGGCTGGCTGTTCGACTCGGTGCCCGGCGGAGCGCCCACCGCCGCGATGCTCGATGCCGCCGTCGCCGACGTGCCGGTCTACCTCGACGCCAACGACTATCACTCGTGCTGGGTGAACTCCGCCGCCCTCGCAGAACTCGGCATCACCCGCGACACCCCCGACCCGATCGGCGGTCGCATCGGGCGCGACGCCGAGGGCGAGCCCGACGGCATGCTGTTCGAGACCGCGGCGCAGGCGCACGCGTGGTCGTTCCTGGCCGAGCAGACCACCGACGCCGACCGCGACGCCGCGGTGGAGCGCACGCTCGCCGCGTACGCCGCGACCGGGGTGACGGGCGTGGTCGACATGGCGTTCGACGAGCTCGGCCTGGCGGCGTTCGAACGCGCCTCCGCGCGCCGGGGCGGCACCCTCCCGGTCCGCGTCGCGGCGCACTGGTTCGTCGAGAACACCGGCGACGAGGCGGCCAACCTCGCGCAGGTCGCGCGCGCCGCCGAGCTCGCGGGCGCCGTGCAGTCGCCGTGGCTGCGGATCGTCGGCATCAAGCTCGTGCTCGACGGCGTGATCGACGCCTGCACGGCCGCGATGCGGCATCCGTATGCGGACGGATCGAATGCCGACCCCATCTGGCCCCTCGCCGCCGCGAAGCCCGTCGTCGCCGCAGCCGACGCCGCGGGGCTGCAGGTCGCTCTCCACGCGATCGGCGACCTCGCCAGCGACATCGCCCTGGACGCCCTCGAACACGCCGCCGAGGTCAACGGGCCGCGCGACCGGCGGCATCGCATCGAGCACCTCGAGTACGCCGCCCCCGGCACGGCGGAGCGGATGGCCCGTCTCGGGGTGACCGCGTCGATGCAGCCGGTGCACGCCGACCCCGCGATCTACGACAACTGGGCGGCGATGCTCGGCGACGAGCGTGTGGACCGCGCGTTCGCGTGGCCCGAGTACGTCGACGCCGGCGCGCTGCTGGCGTTCTCCACCGACGCGCCGACCGCACCCCACGAGGCCCTCCCGAACATGTACATCGCGGCGACCCGCAAGTCGGCGCTGGACGCCTCGTTCGCACCGCAGCACCCGCACTACGCCCTCCCGCTCGCGCAGGCGCTCGGGCACGCGACTCGGGATGCCGCCGCCTCGGTCGGCGACGGCGCGACGCGCGGCCGGCTCGAGGCGGGACTGTCCGCCGACTTCGCGATCGTCGACGTCGACCCGTTCTCCGCAGGCCCCGAGTCGCTGCTGACGGCGCGCGTGATGCGCACCGTCGTGGCGGGCCGTACGGTGCACGAGGCCGCCGGGCTCTGACGCCGCGACGCGGGTCACGACCCCGGCGGGTGCGCGGCGAGCCATTCGTTCGCGACGCGCTTGGTGACCTTGAGCAGCCAGGCGTCGGTGACGACCTCGCGCAGCTGCTCGCGGCCGATCGCCGTGAGACGCACGAGCACCGCCGGATACCCGTCGAAATGCGGAATGGTGAAGAACTGCTCGGGATAGGTCTGGAGCAGCGCCTCCTTCACCTGCACGCCGTCGGTGCGCACCCCGACGACCTCGCCCTCCGGCCAGGTGCGCCCGAGCGCCGCGAGCTGCTCGAGATCTCGACCGGTGGGACCGCGCTGCCAGACGAAGCCCCCGGCCGGGGTGCGCCAGGACAGCCCTCCCCGGTGTCCCGCGACGCGCTCCACGGCGCCGGGGAGTGCGAGTGCGATGTCGCGGACGTCGTCCAGAGTCGCCATGAGCCCATCATGCGCCGACGGCGCCGCGTGAGGGAGGGGGCGGCATCCGTCCCCTCCCTCGCACCGCCGGTCAGGCGGCGGCGTCCGCGGCCGCTTCGAGCGCGGCCACGTCGATGCGCTGCATGCTCTGCAGCGCGATGCCCGCCCGCATCGCGCGACCGGGGTCGGCGTCGGTGAGCAGTTCGACGAGGGCGCGGGGCACGACCTGCCACGACAGGCCGAAGCGGTCCTTGAGCCAGCCGCACTGGCCCTCCTCGCCGCCGCCGGAGACGAGCTCGTCCCAGTAGCGGTCGACCTCGGCCTGGTCGGCGCAGTCGATGACGAACGACACCGCTTCGGTGAAGCGGAACTGCGGGCCGCCGTTCAGGGCGAGGTAGGGCTGGCCGTCCAGCTCGAACGAGGCCGTGAGCACGGGGCCGTCCGGGCCCATCCGGCTGACGTCGGTGATCCGCGAGTTCGGGAACACCGAGACGTAGTACTCGGCGGCGTCCAGCGCCTGGGTGTCGAACCACAGGTTGGGGGTGATGCGAGGCATGTCCGTTCCTTTCGTCACGCCGCCCGGTGGGCGGCTTCATCAGGGAGTCGGAGCCGATCCGCCGTTCTCGACATCCGCGCGCGAGAGATCTCGGGATTCGCTGCGAGCGTCCGATTCGAGACGGGATGCCGCCTCCGCGAGGTAGCGCCGTTCCGCCTCGTTCGCGGTGCGGGCGGCCGCCGCACGGAACTCCGCGACCGCGCGCGTCGGGTCGCCGTCGAGCTCGTACAGGTGTGCGCGGACGGCGTGGACGCGGTGGTGGTCGCCGACGGCCGCAGCCGCGGCATCCGTCGCCTCCAGTCCCGCCGCGACGCCGTCGGTCATCGCGATCGCGACCGCGCTGTTGAGCAGCACCATCGGGTTGTCGGTGAGCCGGGCCAGCGCCCGGTAGAGGCCGGCGATGCGCGCCCAGTCGGTGTCGGCGTACGTCGGCGCCTGGTCGTGCATCGCGGCGATCGCCGCCTGCAGCTGGTACTCCCCCGCCTGACGGCGCCGCATCGCGTCGGTGAGGAGGATGACGCCCTCGGCGATGAGCGCGCCGTCCCACCGGGTGCGGTCCTGCTGCGCGAGGGGCACGAGCCGGCCGGCGTCGTCGACACGGGCGGGCCGGCGCGCCTCGGTGAGCAGCATGAGGGCCAGCAGCCCGGTCACCTCGGGGTCGGCGGGGAGCGAGGCGCGCAGCATCCGGGTGAGGCGGATCGCCTCCCGGGCGAGATCGGGCCGGGCGAGGTCTTCGCCCTCGCTGGCGACGTAGCCCTCGTTGAACATCAGGTACAGCACGTGCAGCGCCGAGCGGGTGCGCTCGTGCCGCGCCTCGGCCGGCGGGGGTTCGAACCGGCCGCCCACCGCGCGGAGCGTCGCCTTGGCACGGCTGATGCGCTGCGCCATCGTCGCCTCCGGCACGAGGAACGCCGTCGCGATCTCACGGGTGGTGAGACCGCCGACCGCGCGCAGCGTCAGCGGGATCGCCGCCGCCGGCGTCAGCGCCGGGTGGCAGCACAGCAGCACGAGGGTGAGCGAGTCGTCGGTGTCGGCCTCGACCTCGTCGGCGGCCGGAGCGGTGTGCTCCTCCCACGACTCGCGTTCACGGCGCCGGCGGGCATCCGCGGAGCGGTAGGCGTCGACGAGACGCCGCGAGGCGACCGTCACCAGCCACGCGCGGGGATCGTCCGGGATGCCGGAGGGCCACTGTTCTGCGGCGGCGATGAGCGCCTCCTGCACGGCGTCCTCGGCGCCGTCGAAATCGCGGTAGCGGCCGGCGACGATCGCGAGCGCCCGCGGCGCGTGCTCCCGCAGCAGCGGTTCGATCGGGGGCCCGGCGGGCCCGGAGCCCGGGTCGTCGTGCGAGGCGGTCACAGGTCGTCGGTCGTGGGCGCGCCCATGACCTGACGCACCTCGATGTGCTCCTGGATCGGCTCGCCGCGCGGTCCCGGAGCGGCCGAGACGAGCGCGGCGATCTCGACCGCGCGCTCCCACGTGTCGACGTCGACGAGGCGGTACCCGGCGAGGAGTTCTTTCGCCTCGGCGTACGGCCCGTCGGTGACCACCGGCGGGCCTTCGCCGTCGGAGGTGACGAACCGCGCCGCCTCGGGCCCGGCCAGCCCCACCGCGTCGATCAGCTCGCCGAGCTCCTCGAGCCGCTCGTTGATCTCCTGCTGGAAGGCGATGTGCGCCCGGATGTCCGCGGGCTCCCACTCCATGATGGGCGGGGCACCCGATGCGGTGGGACCGTAGTTCTGCAGCAGCATGAAGCGCATGCGGTCATCCTGGCATCGCGGCATCCGCTCCGGAACCCTCGCCGAGCGGCTCGGCGGAGAACGTGAAGGCCCGGCCCTGGCGGAACGGCTCGACGAGCTCGAAGTTCTCGAAGGCGATGCCACCGGGGATGGGCGCCGCGCTCATCCAGTACGTGAAGCGGCCGTTGACCTGCGCGACCAACGCGGGGTCGGGGTCGTCCGCCCGCCATGTCTGCACCGCCGGGACGCCGACGAAATGCCAGCCCTCGTTGGTGCCCGCCGCGTACTCGGCAAGGTGCGGAGCCGCCTCGTCGGGGACCGCCGACACCGTCGCGGCGCCGTCGTCCCGCGCGAGCCGATCGAGCCCGAACCGCGCGTGCGGCGCGAAATGGACGTCGGTGTAGTCCGGCCACAGCTCGCCCGCCGACGCTTCGCCTGAGGCCAGGCGGAGCGTGCGCAGCCGCGCCCAGTTGCCCATCGTCGCGGTCAGGATGCAGGCCGTCAGCTCGGCCGATCCCTCGCGCCGGTAGGCGGCGACCGAGATCTCGTGCGGTCGGTCGGCGCGGAACACCGCGCGCACCCGCACGTCCGCCCCGTCGGCGAACGGCTCCACCACCACGTCGACGGTCAGAGCCTCGACCCCGTCGACCACCGACACCACGCCGCGAGCGGGGTCGCTCGGATCGCGCGGCCGCGCGTCGTCGGGGTCGTCCGTCGACCACATCCGGAGCCCCGGCACGTCGTCGAGGCGGCTGCGCTCGAGCTCGGAGTAGCCGCGCTCGGTGCTGCCCGCCGGGATCGGCTCGACCGCGATGAAGTTGAGCAGCCGGTCGCGCGGCTGGCCGAGGTAGGGCGTGTACAGCCGCAGCAGTCCGCGCGGGCCCGACAGCGGGTGCAGCCCGAGCTGCATGCCCTCGGGATGCCCCCACCTCGGCTCGCGCGGACCGTCGACCGCCGCCGGGCGCAGCCAGCGCCCGTCGGTCACGGCCTCGGTCCATTCGCGGCCCTGGGCGTCCTGCGGCATCCGTCCTCCTTCTCTCGCGGATGCCGCTTTCAGAGGCCGTTGACGCGACCGACGAGGTTGACCTTGATGCCCATGCGGTCGAGCATCGCGGCCTTGGCCACGAGGGCCTTGTCCGCGGTCTCGGCGTCGGGGGCGTAGACGACCTGCGCGTGATTGGCCTTGTGACGTGCCATGAACTGGTCGCGCGAGACGTCGTGCAGCACGACGTGCGCGATCGGCCATTCCGGGTTGGTCGCGTCCTTGCGGCGCTGGGTCTCTTCAGCGGGGAGCTCGACGACGCTCCCGCGGAAGATGTCGGCCTGCAGGATGCCGTCGGCGATGAACACGCGCGAGATGACGACCTCGCCGGGCTTGGAGATGCCGTTGATCGTCGATCCTCCCGCGGGGAAGAACACCGGACCCTGACGCCACCCCTCGGCCTTGTCCCATCCGCCCAGGTGCGATGCCGGCACCGAGCCCGAGATCTCGTAGACCCACACGAACTCGCCGTCGAAGTCCTCGCCCCAGCGCACGTCGTGGAGCGTGTTGTCGGGCACGAGCCCCATCGCGGTCCACACCCGGTCGGTCACGAGCGCGTCGACCGCGACGCCCTCGTCGGCTTCGTTGAAGTGCGGGAACGCACGCCCGGCGAACAGCTCGCGCGAACCGTCGCGCGAGAGCACCGGCGGACGCTCGGTGGTGTTGAGCATGCCCTCGGCGAGGTCGGATGCCGGAACCAGGTCCTTGAGGCCCTGCTGGTACTGGATGCCCACGGCGTCGAGGCCGAAGTCGTCGGCGATGCGCAGCGCCGCGACGTACATCTTCAGCTGCCAGCGCACCTGAGACTCGGTGAGCTCGGTGGCCTCGTCGGTGCCGAAGCGGAACGTCATGCCGCGGTCGGTGAGCCAGTCGCGCGCGGCGTCGGCCTCGGCATCCGTCACGGTGAGCATCTCGGCGTACAGCGCAGACTGCGACAGTCGCTCCTTGTAGATGCCCGTGGCGTTCAGCAGCTCGTCGTCGAAGATGGCGTTGTACATGCCCATGCAGCCCTCGTCGAAGACGCCGATGATGGCCTTGTCGGCGAGGAGCTGGTCGCCCAGCGCCCGGCCGAGAGCGACCTCGGGGGTGTCGGGCAGCGCCGGCAGGGCGCGCACGTGCGAGGCGTCATGGGTGATGCGGCCGGTGTCGGTCCACTCCTTGATGCCCGCGGCGAACCAGTCGTCGGTGAAGTCCACCGACCAGATCGAGGCGTACTCCTTGCCCATCTTCGTCATGCCGGCGTTGAGGCCGAGCAGGCCCACGAGCCCCGGCCAGTCCCCCGCGAAGTTCGCCACGGTGAGGATCGGGCCCTCGTGGGTGCGCAGGCCCGCGAGCACGTGGTGGGAGTACTGCCACACGGCCTCGGCGACGATGAGCGGGGCATCGGTCGGGATGGTCTTGAAGACCTCCAGGCCCATGCGCTGGCTCGAGATGAAGCCGTGCCCGGTCGCGGGATCGACGTCGTTGGCGCGGATCACCTGCCACCCCAGCTCGTTCAGCACGCGGGTGACGCCCGCCTCGAGCTCGACCTGCGTCGGCCAGCCGGCCACGTTCGCGGACTCGCGGAGGTCTCCCGATGCGACGAGGTAGGCCGTCTTCGGGGCCGCCGCACGGCGCTCGCGAACGGGGGGAAGGGCATAGCCGGTCATGGCGTCTCCTGTGGTGAGGGGTCGGCGACGGCGGCGGAGCGCGCGGTGACGCGCCCGCCGGCCGTCAGGGTCAGAGGTTCGGAGTCGGGGCGGAGCGGGCGTCCGCGCAGCACGAGGCGGTCGAGGGTCAGCGTGCCGCCGTCGACGTGGAGCGTGAGCTCGTCGCCGTCGATCTCGACGCGGCCCCACGCCTCGCCCGCGGTGAACAGCCCGCGGAACGGGCCGTCGCCGGCCGGGTCGAACGAGAGCGTGCGGGCCGGGGCATCCCATTGCGCGCCGCTGAAGGCGAGCAGCAGTCCCCATGACGCGAGCGAGCGGGCGTAGTGGTTGCCGCACTCGATCTCGTTCCACGGGTTGCGGAACTCGCCGTCGTAGCGGGCCCGCAGGGTGCGCTCGACCTCGAGCGCCTCGTCGACCATGCCCGCGTAGGCGAGGGATGCCGCGACCTGGTGCTCGATGCCGGTCCACACCTCGTCCGAGTAGACGAACGGGATCGCGGGTCGACCACCGCGCGGCCACGACGCGAGCAGCAGCCCGCCCTCGTCGTTCAGCGCATAGACGCGCTGCGTGCTCTCGTGCGCGGTGAGGTCGGAGCGGTGGTTGTGGGCGACGATCGCGCCGAGGGCGCTGCGCAGCCGCTCGCGGGGCAGCAGGTCGCCCAGCCCGTTGACCCACGCGTGGAACTGGCCGAGCAGCTGGTCCGACAGGACCCCCTCGCCGTACTGGTAGCGGTGGGCGTCGACGTCGTCGACGACCTGCCGGTAGTACTCGCCGTTCCACAGCGTCCCGTCCATCCCGGCGGCGACGCGGTCGGCACGGTCGAGCCAGTCGGAGGCCCGCTCGGTCTCGCCCAGGTGCGCGGCCAGGCGCGCGCCCGCCCGCAGCGCCGCGGCGAACATGCCGTTGGCGAGCGGATCGATCCCGTGGAACTCGATGTCGTAGGTGTTGTGCAGCTCGCCGTCGAGCAGGCCGTCGCCGTCGCGGTCCCATTCGCGGATCGCGTGCTCGAGCGTACGCACGGCGGCCGGCCACGACTCCCGGAGGAAGCCGTCGTCGCCCGAGAACCGCCACTCGCGGTGTAGGCGCAGGAACGTGCCGAGCTGGCCGTCGACGGCGGGGCCCATGAACCAGGACTCGCCGCCGAAGACGCGGTTGCTGCGGAACTTCTGCGCACCGTCGTCGTCGGTCTCGAGCAGGAACTCCACGCGGCGCGCGCTGCGCTCGAGCGATGGGAAGAGCCACGCGACGGTCTGCGCGTACGACCACACGTGCGTGCACGTGCCCTCGCACGAGCCGCCGTGGTCGAAGGAGCCCTCCCACGCCGCGAACACCGGGCCCTCGCCGAGCTCGGGGTTCGGCGTCTCGACGACGAACGCGGTGGTCGAGCGCGCGGCGGCGATGTTGGCCCCGACCGCGTCGGCGATCACGGGGTCGACGCTGCCGCCGTAGAGCGCCTCGACGAACGCGTCGGTGGTCGCCTCCAGGGCGGGCAGCCCGCGATGCAGATGGGATGCCGCCGCCCACGCGTCGGGCCACAGCGACGCGTAGTGGTTGCGGACGACGCCCTCGTCGGTGCGGGTGTCGGCCACGATGTGCCCGCGCCACGAGCGGTGGCGGTTCGGGAAGCTCCAGGCCAGCACGAACTCGAAGTCGCGGCTCTCGCCGGGTGCCAGCTCGTGCACGATGCCGAGGGATCCGGTGCGCAGCCGCGGAAGCCGGTCCCACAGCTCCTCCTCGCTCATCGGGCCGGGCGCCGCCGAGTCCGCGAAGAGGCCGCGCGGGCGGTCCTCCAGCGTGAGCCGAGGTTCGGGCTCGAGCAGTCCGTCGTCCGAGAGGTCGTTCCAGAACAGCCGCGGGCCGTCGGGCCAGAACCCCGTGACCCACTGCGGTTTGGCCGTGGTGGAGGCATCCGTCGTGGTGAGGCTCAGAGTGCCGTAGCCGAGGTCGTCCTCGGGGAGCCGGATGCCGAAGTCCAGGCCGCGCACCCCGCCGCCGTTCGCATCCAGTTCCTCGCGCCACCGCACCGTCTGCTGCGCGCGCATGCCGAACGGCCTGTCGCCGCGGCCGGCGGTGTGGCTGACGCTGCCGGCGACCGTCACGTGCACGCGCACCGCGGACGGATTCGTGACGCGATAGCGCAGCACCCCGGCCGGGATGCCGGAGGCGTCGGAGTCCAGCGGCACCAGCGGCGTGAACGCGTGCAGCGACACCTCGACCGGCAGCACGTCGTCGTGGAAGTCGATGTCGACCACGGGGTACTCCCCGTGCATGGTCGCCGCCTGCAGCCGCGGGAGGCCCGCCTGCCATTCGAACAGGAAGCCGGCATCGATGTCGCGGCGGCCGGTGATGCGCGCCTCGAGCACGCGCGTGACGGCCTCGCCGCCTGCGGGAGCCGCGTGGATCGCGAAGAAGGAGTACGGGTTGATCCGTCCCTTGTCGGGGAGGTTCTCGAACTCCCAGTCGCGCAGCTCGCCGCGCGCACCGAGCGACACGTTGCCGGTGCCGATGCCGCCCAGCGGGAAGGCCGCGCGCCCGGCGGTGTGCGGGATGCCGCGCGCCCTCCGGCGCGTCGGGTTCTCGCCGGTCATGCCATCGCCTCCTCGGGCAGCACCTGGCGCTGGTCGGCCGCGAGCTCGTGGACGAGCTCCTTGGTCGACGCGTAGAGGCGCTGGTAACGGTCGAACAGCTCTTCGTAGAACCCGGTGGCCGCGGGGTCGGGGCGCACCGTCGTGGCGATCGGGTTCCAGTCGGCGATGCGCGGCGGCTCCTCGGAGACCGCGACGGCCGCAAGGAACGCGGCACCGTAGCTCGCGCCGATGGTGGTCTCGGGCACCTGCTGGACGAGTCCGGTGGCATCCGACACGATCTGCAGCCAGAGCGCGCCCTGTGTCCCGCCGCCGACGGCGACGATGCGGCGGATGTCGGCGCCGGCCGCCCGCATCGTCTCCACGTTGTGGCGCACGCCGAGGGCGGTCGCCTCGAGGGCCGCGCGGTAGAGGTCGCCACGGGTGTGGTCGAGGGTGAGTCCGGCGATCACGCCGCGCGCATCCGGGTCGAGAATGGGCGTGCGCTCGCCGGCGAAGTAGGGCAGCATGACGAGCCCGTTCGCGCCGCGCGGCGACGCCGCGGCCTCGGCGAGCAGCGCCGGGTAGTCGGCATCCGTGATCCGCTTCAGCCACGCCGTCAGCGCCCCGGAGGTCGCGAGGCCGCCCGCGAGGTTGCGCGTCCCGGGGAACGCGCCGACGGTCGTCCACATCGACGGCGTACGCAGCGTGTCGGCACCGGTCGCGATGAGGAACATCGTCGTGCCGTACATCAGCATGAGGTCGCCGACCTCGTGCGCGCCGACGCTGACCGCCTCCATCCACGCGTCGATCGTCCCGACGATGACGGGCGTGCCGGGACGGATGCCGGTGGCCGCCGCCGCGGCATCCGTCACCGTTCCCGCCACATCGCCCGCCCACGCGAGAGCCGGCGCCTGGATGCCGGGGGCGAAGCGGCGCCACCACGGCTCGTGCCAGGCGCCCGCCTCGACGTCGTAGAGCGGGGAGGCCTGGCTGGCCGACTGGTGGTCGAGCACGTACGCGCCGGTGAGCTTGCGCGCCAGCCACGACGCGGGCATGAACAGCCGCCGAGCGCGGGCGTACGCCTCGGGCTCCTCGTCGGCGATCCAGACGATCTTGGGCCCCGCCGCCTGCGACGTCAGCGTCGAGCCGCCCACGCGCGTGATCGCCTCGACGCCGAGCTCGTCGGTCATACGGGCGATCTGCTCGCCCGTGCGCATGTCGACGCCGTAGAGGATCGCGGGGCGCACCGGCTCGTCGCGCTCGTCGGCGAGGACGACGCACGGCCCCATGCCGCTCACGCCGACCGCGACGATCTCGGGATCGATTCCACCCGCCCGGGCGACCGCAGGGAGCTCCGCGGCCAGCGAGACGAACTCGTCCCACCACACGCGGGCATCCATCTCGACCTGACCGGGGCGCGGACGCGAGACCTCGTGCTCCCGCGTGGCGGTCGCGACGATCGCGCCGGCCTCGTCGACGAGCACGCCCTTGCTGCTGGACGTGCCGATGTCGACACCGAGGGTGCAGCGGACGGTCATCGGATCCTCCTCGATCACGATCTGGGGTCTGGCGAACGCGTCCACTGTAGACGAAATCGATTTCATGATCAACCGTGCGAAACGCCGCTCGGTCTGAAACCGCGGTTGCGGTGTCAGCCTCGGACGGAGGCCCGGGCGGGCTGCACCTCGTTGCGGAGCACGACGGTGCGGGCGGGCTGGTCGTCGCCGTTGATGCGCTCGAGCAGCATCTTCGCGGCGGTCACGCCCATGTGACGCGCCGGCAGCCGCACCACGGTGACGGCCGTCGGGCTGAGCGTCGTGAAGGGCAGCGAGCCGACGACGGCGACGCCGATCTTCGGCGGTGTGAGGCCGTGCTCGGTGAGCACCTGAATCGCCCCGACGCCGAGCAGGTTGTTGGCGGCGACGATGGCGTCGGGCGGATCGGGAAGGGCGAGCAGCTCCTCCATGACCTCCCGGCCGCCGTCGACGCGGAACGTCGAGTACCGCAGGAGCTCGTCGGGATCGGCATCCGGGAAGTGGCGCGCGAGCACCGCCCGCCACCCCTGCGCACGCTCGTACGCGGTCTCGATGTGCTGGGGTCCGGTGATGCACGCGATGCGGCGGTAGCCCGCCTGCACCAGGTTCTCGGTCGCCGCCTGGCCCGCGGTGCGGTTGGCCATGACGACGCCGTCGATGTCGTATCCGGTTCCGCGGTCGACGGCCACGACCGGACGCCCGGTCGCCATCAGCTCGTCGAGGTTGGTGTGGTCGGATGCCGCCGCGAGGATGACGCCCGCCATCTGCTCCGAGATCGCGATCTGGAGGTAGGTCGCCTCCTTCTCCATCTGCGCGTCGGTGTTGCACAGCACGACGGAGTACCCCGCCTGGGAGGCGACATCCTCGACGCCGCGCGCCATCTCGGTGAAGTAGGGGTTCTCGATGTCGGGGATGACGAGCGCGATGACCTCGGACGCCTGGCGCCGCAGCGACCGCGCGGTGCGGTTGGGCGTGAACTTCAACTGGCGCGCCGCCTCGCGCACGGCGAGCGTCTTCTCGTCCGACACGCCCATGCCGTTGAACACCCGGGAGACGGTCGCCGGTGACACGCCGGCCAGCTTCGCGACCTCATAGATCGTGGCCATGTCACCTCGCTCGCCCTCGCGCCGGCTCGCGTTGACATGCCGGTCAGCCAACAATACAGTGTTGAAATCGATTCCAACATATCTGGTTCCGAACGAACGATCGCACCGCTCTGCGGTGCACCGACCCGAGGACGCGCCCGCCGATGAACGCTCCCCAGCTCCCCTCCCCCGACCTCTCCTCGATCGCGTCGCTGCGGTCGCTGCAGACCCGCTCCATCTCGCCCGAGAACTTCGACGGCGCCGTTGGGGGCGGCGGACGCGCGACCGAGGGCACCGGGGCGTCCTGCGCCCGCGATCTCGGCCCGGGCTGGAAGATCTCGCCGAGCGTCGACATCAAGGCCGGTGAGACCTTCGACCTCGCGAACATCCAGGGCGGCGGGAAGATCACCCACATCTGGATCACGACGCACACCGACAACTGGCGCACCCTCATCCTGCGTGCGTACTGGGACGGCGCCGAGGAGCCCGCCGTCGAGGTGCCCTACGGCGACTTCTTCTGCAACGGCTGGGGCGTGTTCGCGCAGGTGAACTCGCAGCCCATCGCCGCGAACCCGCACGGCGGGTTCAACTCGTACTGGCCGATGCCGTTCCGCAGCGGCGCGCGGCTCACGATCGAGAACACGTCCGTCGTCGACGTGCGCGTCTACTACCAGGTCACCTACGAGATCGGCGGCGACTACTCGAACGAGGGCTACTTCCACGCGCAGTGGCGGCGCTCGAACCCGCTCGAGGAGCTCGTGCCGCACACGATCCTCGAGGGCATCGAGGGCAGCGGCCAGTACGTCGGCACGTACATCGCGTGGGGCGTCAACTCCAACGGCTGGTGGGGCGAGGGCGAGATCAAGTTCTACCTCGACGACGACACCGACTACCCGACCATCTGCGGCACCGGCACCGAGGACTACTTCGGCGGCGCGTGGAACTTCGACATCCCCGGCAAGGGCTACACCGAGTTCTCCACGCCCTACCTCGGCATGCCCCAGGTGATCCGCCCCGACGGCCTGTACGTCAGCCAGCAGCGCTTCGGCATGTACCGCTGGCACCTGCTCGACCCGATTTTCTTCAGCTCCGGCATCCCGAAGGTCGACATCCAGGCGCTCGGCTGGCGCAGCGGCTGGCGCTACCTGCCGCTGCGCGACGACATCGCGTCGACCGCGATGTTCTACCTGGACCGGCCGACGGCGCGCCGCCCGAAGTCGCCCAGCGCCGACGACATGGAGGTGCACCTAGGCACCGCCCCGGTGCCTGACATCGGCTCGACGCCGCCGCGCGCACCCCAGGACTGAGCGCGGTGACCGATCCGTCGTCGGACGCGGCGTTCCCGCGCATCGACGGCGCGCCGGTGAACCCGGATCCCTCCCCCCTGCGCCTGCGCGTCGCGCACGTCGACCAGGCGAACACGGTGTGGGCCGACGGCGACGGCGACCTGTGGCCCTCGGCGTGGGCGGGCGACGGCGCGCTGTACGCGGCCGCCGGAGACGGCACCGGGTTCGCCCGCCACGGCTGGAGCGACATCCTGGTCGGGCGCATCGACGGCGACCCGACGTCGGGGATGACCGGCACGCCGCTCGCGGCGGGCGACGCCGTCGCGCCGATCTGGGACCCACCCCGCTTCAACCGCAAGCCCACCGGAATGGTCGCGGTGGACGGCGACGGCGACGGGCACGACGAGCTGTACCTCGCCGTGCAGGACCTGCGCTGCGGCGGCGAGGAGGGCGTGTTCGACGAGGCGCCCACTGCCACCGTGGTGCGCTCGGCCGATGACGGCCGCACCTGGACGTGGGCGGACGAGCCGCTCTTCCGCGACCATGTGTTCACGACCGTGATGTTCCTCGACCTCGGGCAGTCCAACGGCGGCAGCCCGTGGGTCTACGCGTACGGCCTCGACGGCAACTGGCGCACGTCGTTCACGCGGATCGTGCCCGACCCGACGGAGCTGTTCCTGGCACGGGTGCCCGCGGCATCCGTTCTCGACCGCGGGGCGTGGGAGTTCTTCGCCGGCCGCGACGCCGGCGGCGGTCCGCGCTGGAGCGCCGCCATCGCCGCGAAGGCGCCCGTGCTGGTCGACGAGCGCCGCATGTACCCCGTACCGCCGCCCGACGGGAGCAGGTCGGGCTTCACCACGATCGCCCAGGGCGGGGTGGTGTGGAACCCGGGGCTCGGACGGTACCTCTACTCCTCGTGGAGCGAGTACACGCACGAGTTCTTCGAAGCCCCGGCACCGTGGGGACCGTGGCGGCATCTGCACTCCGCCGACTACGGGAGCTTCCCCTGGCAGGGACCTCGGTCGCCGCTGGCGAAGCACGGCGGCTACGCCCCCACGATGCCCTCGAAGTTCCTCTCGGACGACGGCCGCGACCTGTGGTTGCAGAGCAACTGGTTCTTCGAGGCGGGATCCCGCGGCGGCCGCGCGTACACCTTCGGCCTGCGCCGGGTGCGATTCGATCCGGGGACGGATGCCGTCGCCCCGGCCGCCACCGGCAACCTCGCGCTGGCTCCCGACACCCGGCCGCTGGTCTCCCGTGTCGCCGACGGACAGACGTCGGTGCTCAACGACGGGCGGCGGGATCTCGCCGAGGACTCGAGCCGCGGACCGGGTTCCGGAGACGACGCGTGGGGCTACCAGTGGCCCTCCCCGCGCCGATTCGACCGCGTCGTCTATGTGCCCGGCGGGCAGGACTCGATGGGCGGATGGTTCTCCGACGGCCCCCGGATCGAGGTCCGGGTGGAGGGTGAGTGGCGTGAGGTGGCGGCATCCGTCGCTCCCGCGTATCGCAACGACTTCACGGCGCTCGAGGAGCGCGAGTACGTCTTCGACTTCGCCGAGGTGTGCGCCGACGGCGTGCGGCTGATCGGCAACCCTGGCGGGCCGATGCGGTACACGTCGATCGCCGAGCTCGAGGTGTGGCTCCGCGGCGATCGCTGATCCGTAGGCCGGTCAGCGCCCGAGCGTTCATCGCCCGCCACGCGGCGGAACGCCCGCCGCCAGACCCGGTCGGGTCGGACGGCGGGCGTGCACCTGAGCTCAGCCGACTACGGCTTGCCCGGCTTCCCAGGCTTGTCGGGCTTGCCCGGGTTGTCGGGCTTGCCGGGCTTGTCGGGGAACTCCGGCCGCGGCTTGCGCGGGTCGTAGTGCACCGCCTTGAGCGTGAGCGCACATCCTTCGCACGAGGTGAGTATGGCGCGGTCGGCCGTCGCGGCGGTCGTCACGACGAGCTGCGAGTCGGTTCGCGAGGCATCTCTGCGCACCGTCGCCGCGAAGGTGACCTCGAGCGTCTGGCCCGCCGGGATCGCCCCGGTCCACCGCAGCGTCGACCCGTCGAGCACCGGCGCGCCGATCGAGGAGCGCAGCGAGGCCGGGTTGAGCGTGGCGTCGTCGACGAGTCCGGCGAGGTCGACGGCCAGCGCCACGCCCTCGGGCCCCGCGCTGTCGGTCGACGCGCGCACCGTGTAGGTCACGACGTCGTCGCGCACCACCTCGGTGCCCGCCTTCGGATTCGAGGAGACGGTGACCGAGAGCCCCGGCAGCTGCTCCTTCGCCTTCACGAGCGAGATGTCGTCGATCTGCACCCAGCGGTCGCCGTTCAGGTTCGTGCCCACGAACGCCTGCACCTGAGTGCGGTTGCCGCTGTGGAACGTCACCGAATACCGCGTGTACGCTCCGACCGCTTCGAACGTCGTCTCGCCGATCGTCGCGCCGCCCGCGCCGAGGTCACGCACGCCGATCGATCCCTGCGCGGGTGCACCGCCGGTCACCACGAATCCGGTCAGTGTGTAGGTGGTGTTCGGCTCGACGGCGACGTCCTGGTGGACGTCGATCCAGCCGGCGTTGAAGCGCATCCAGCCCTGCTTCGTGCCACCGTGCGCCCAGGCGTGGTTGGTGTCGATGCCGCAGTTGCCCGTGCAGGCCCAGGGCGCCGGCATCCCGCCGCCCGTCGCGCGCTCGAACCCGGGGTCCTCGATGAGGTTCGGGTTCACGACGGTGCCGTCCTCGTCGATCTCGGCGCGCATCAGGTAGACGTTGTACGGCTCCCACTGCGACAGTGCGAAGTACAGGTCGCCATCCTGCGACCACGGGTGCATGTACCCGCCGTAGAGGCCCGGGTAGTCCGCGAAGCTCGCCAGCCGCTGCGACGGCGCCCACGGGCCCTCGGGCGACGGAGCCGTGCGCAGCACCAGGTCGAGGTTCTGATCGAGGTAGGTCATGAGCCATCCGCCGGTGTGCTCGCTGTACTGCACCGACAGCTCGGCGACGTTCGGCGGCACGATCGCGACGGCGGCGGTGTCGTCGCCGAGCACCCACGTGGTGCCGTTCCAGTACGAGTACGCCGACTTGTCGAGCACCTGCGCCTCGGGCACGCGGGCGACGTGCGCCGCGCCGAAGCGCCCGTTGGGCGTGCCGAACATGTACACGTAGCCGTCGTGCTTCTCGAACGCGACCATCTGGAACGGATGCTGCCCATCGGCCGTGTTGGTCCACTGCGGGCCGTCGGTCGAGTTCCAGGTCTGGCCGTTGTCGTCGGAGTAGGCGATGCGGCTGAAGTTCGTGTCCCATGCGCCCGGCGCGCCCCACTGGCGCACCGACATGAACGCGAGGTACTGGCGCGATCCCACGGCGATGCCCGCCGTCGGGATCGTCGTCATCTCCTGCCCGTTGATCTTGAGCGACGGGATGATCTCGCCGGCGTGACCGGGGGCGTCCTCGACCGCCGAGTCGAACGTGATGCCGTCGGACAGGTCGGTGTCGGAGCTGCGCAGCAGCACGTTCGACCGCCAGTCGCCGCCTCCGCCGCCAGGACCGTTCCAGTCGCCGAATGTGTCGCCGAACGCGGTGAGGATCTCGCCCTGGCCGTTGTCCCACATGATGCCGAGGTCGGTGCCCGTCACCTTCCAGCGCGCATCGGTGGCGCTGGTCGACTTCGGACCGGTCATCTTCGCCACGACGACGGCCGGGGAGTGATCCGGGGATGCCGCGGCGACGGCGTCGGGGGCGGCGGCCGACGCGGCCGTCATCCCGACGGGAGCGATCGCGCCGATCACGAGCGCGGCGAGCGCCACCGTGACCGCTGTGCTTCTTCGTGCATGTCGCATGAGGTTCCTGCCTTCCTGTCGTCCTACTGGAGTTGCTCAGCGAGCCCGAGGTCGCCGATGAGCTTGGTGATGGTGGCGTCGGCCTCGTTCACCGCGGCATCGATGTCCTCGCCACGCATGGCCTTCTCGAGCGCCGTGCCGAATGCGAGGCTCACCTGCCAGTCGTAGGTCGGCTCGAGGATCGCCGACTTCGTGGAGTCGACGAGCACCTCGTAGAACGGGTCCACGTCGGCGCCCGGATCGGCCGCCAGCTCCTCGGCGAGCGACAGTCGGGGCGAGAGCTTCGTGAACTTCGTCTTGACGAAGTAGTCCTTCGGGAGCGCCGTGTCTTCCGCGAGCATCCAGCTGATCGCGGCGGCCGCCTCCTCGATGCGCTCCGACTTCGCGTCGACGCCGATCGTCCAGCCGCCGAGCGTCGCCGTGGCCCGGCTCGGGTCGCCGTCGACGCTGGGCATCGCTGCGACCGCGAGGTTCTCCACCATGTCCGGGTAATCGTTCAGGAGAAGGCTGATCCCCCACGACCCGTTCGCCATCATCGCGAGCTTCCCCTCGCCGAGCGGCGCCGCATCGCCGTAGGGCGAGAGCGGCTGCTTCGCGAGGATTCCGTCGCCGTAGAGATCGCGATAGAACTCGAACAGCGGCCGGTAGGCCGGGTCGGTCGCCAGGGACTCCGACCAGTCATCGGAGATCGGCATGTGACCGGCGGTGCCGAACTGCGCGCCCCACGTCGACCAGGACAGCTCGACCGCGGTCTGCGCGATCTGGAATGGCACCACGTCCGGATCGGCATCCTTCAGCGCCGTGCCGGCGGCCAGCAGTTCATCCCAGGTCTGCGGTGGCGTCGCCGGGTCGAGCCCCGCGGCCTCGAACAGATCGGTGCGGTAGAAGAGGAGAGCGCTGGGCTCGTAGAGCAACGGATACGCGAACTGCTCCCCGTCGACGGTGACGGCATCCAGGAAGCGCGTGTCCAGGTCGGCCCAGGCACTGTCGTCGATGTACTCCGTGATGGGTGCGATCTGCTGGTTGCGGGCCTTCATCGGCACGGCCGAGTAGTTCATCGTGTACATGTCGGGAGCGTTGCCGGCAGCCTGTGCCGACTTGAGCTTCTGGTCCCACGCGTCGCCGGGCACGACCGTGAGCTTCACGTGGATGTCGTCCTGCGATTCGTTGAACGCGGCGACGGTCTCCTTGTACCAGGCGTTGTCTTCGTCCGAGAACTGGTTCTGCCAGAACTCGACGGTCACGGCGCCGTCGGATCCCTCGTCCGGGGCTCCGCTGCCGCAGGCGGTCACGGTGAAGACCGCTCCGGCCACGACGGCGGCGGCGGCGATCCTCGGGAACGAATGCGTCATTGCATCTCCTTTGGGGCTTCCGGTTCCTGGCGCGGGCCCCACCCTCGACGGCCCGGCCGGCCGCGACGACGTCCCGGGCACGCGCCCTCATCGGTCACAGTGGTTGGGAGACTAGCGCGAAATCGATTTCAGACGCAAGAGGCGTTTGAGGGTACTTCCGACCACAGCTCGAGAGCGATCACATGCGTGACCAGCGATTCCCTGCGGGAAAATCAACACGCATCGGTGATTCTGGTCCCGCGGGGAGGCGGACCAGAATTCGGGATCGATTTCACTCAGGCGGGATCCTGCTGCCCGTCGCGACCCGCGGACTCCGATGCCCCGTCGTCGCTCCAGGCGTCCCACAACCGCGCATAGGCGCGACCCTCGGTCAGCAGCTCGTCGTGCGAACCGAGCTCCACGACACGACCCGCCTCGACGACGGCGATGCGGTCGGCGTCGTAGGCCGTGGACAGCCGGTGGGCGATCGCGATCACCGTCCGTCCGTGGAGGGCAGCGCCCAGCGCGGCCTCGAGGTCGCGGGCCGCACGCGGGTCCATCGCCGAGGTCGCCTCGTCGAGGATCAGCGTGTGCGGGTCGGCGAGCACGACACGCGCCAGCGAGAGCTGCTGCTCCTGCGCCGCGGTGAGGGGATGGCCGTTCGCGCCGACGGCGGTGTCCCAGCCGTCGTCGAGCGCACCGATCCACGCCAGCGCTCCCGTCGTGGCCAGCGCGTGCCGCACCTGCTCGTCGGTGGCCTCGGCACGGGCCAAGCGCACGTTCTCGAGGATGCTCGTCGCGAAGACGTGGCTCTCCTGCGCCACCAGGAGGATCTCGCGGCGCCGCCGATCCAGCGGGATGTCGACGACGTCCACGCCGCCGACGATCGCGCGTCCGGAGCTGGGGCGGTCGATGCCGGTCAGCAGGCGCGCGAGCGTCGACTTGCCGGCGCCGGACGGGCCGACGACCGCAAGCCGCTCGCCGGGCACCACCTGCAGCGACACCCCGTGCACCACCTCGTGCCCCTCGCGGTAGGCGAAGCGCGCGTCGCGCAGCTCGACATCCTGCCCGACGGGCCGGGCAGCGGCATCCGTCTCCGGCTCCCGAAGCTCCGACACGCCGAGGATGCGCGCGAACGAGACGACCCCCTTCTGCAGCTCGTCGGTCCACCCGATCAGCGACTCGAGCGGCGGGACCAGCGCAGCCGCGTAGAGGGATGCCGTCACCACGGTGCCGATCGGGATGACCCCCTCGATGACGAGCCATCCGCCCCACGCGAGCGACGCGAACACCGGGATGGCGAACGCGAGGTTCGACCAGGGCAGCATCACCTGCCGGAGCCGGATGCGCCCGAGCTGCGCCAGCCACCGTTCGGTGAGCGCGGCACCCGTCGAGCGCACCCGCGCGTCCTGCAGGCTCAACGCCTCGACCGTGCGCGCACCACCCGCGGTCTCGTTGATGGAGGCGAAGAACGGGCCGTAACTCGCCCCCATCCGCCGGTACACGGCGCTCGCACGCGGCACGTACCAGCGCATCACCAGCACGAGGATGGGCACCCCGAGCAGGAAGACGGGGGCGATGAGCGGCGCGGTGATCACCGTGGCGGACAGGGTCAGCACCACGGTCACGACCGCGATCGTGGACTCCGGAAGCGCCCGGCGCACCGTCCCCGATACCGCGCTGACATCCTGGGTCGTGCGGGTGACGAGGTCGCCCGTGCCGCCCTGCTCGACGAGGCCGATCGGCAGCAGCAGGGCGCTGGCCATGAAGTCGTCCCGCAGCCGGGCGAACACGTCCTCGCCCAGCACCGCGGCCGTCCGCGTGGCGATCACGATGAGCGCCCCTTGCACGAGGGCGCACAGCAGCATCCCGCCGCACACGAGCGCCACCTCGCCGGCTGTCGCACCGGCGGTGAGCCGATCGACCAGCAGCCCCATGAGCCGCGGCGGAAGGATGCCGACGAACGCCGACACCCCGAACAGCACGATGACGCCGATGAACCGGCCGCGCCGCTCGCGCCAGATGCCCACGAGCGCCGCGCGCACCCGCGCCGGGCTCGCCGTGGGCACGGCCGCACCGTTCATCGGGCCCCCTCCGCCCGCAGCACGACCGCGCGGAACTCCGCCGACCCGAGCAGTTCGTCGTGCGTCCCCTCGGCGACGACGCGGTCGCCCGAGATGAACGCGATGCGGTCGGCGCGCGCGAGCACGAGCGGGCTGGTGGTGACGATGACCGTCGCGGCGCCGGCGCGGTGAAGACGGATGCCGTCGGCCATGCGCTCCTCGGTCGGCGCGTCGACCGACGAGGTCGGGTCGAGCATCACCAGCAGCTCGGGCTCCGCCAGCAGCGCACGGGCGACGCCGAGGCGTTGGCGCTGTCCGCCGGAGAACTCGACCCCCCGCTCCCCCACCAGGACGTCGAGCCCGCCGTCGAGAGCCTCGACGATGTCGGCCCCCTCCGCGGCGGCCACGGCACGGAGGATCACGTCGTCGTCGTGGCGCCGCCACGGGTCGAGCAGCTCACGCAGCGTGCCGCTGAAGAGGAAGGGCACCGGGTCCGACACGACGATGCGGCGACGCACCTCCTCGACCGGGAACGCGGAGAGTTCCACGCCGCGCCATCGCACCGTCGCCCCCGGCACGTCGGGGACGAGGCGGCCGAGGCGGTCCACGAGCGCGCGGGCCGCACCGGCGTCCGTGGCGACGACACCGAGCAGCTCGCCCTCGCCCGCGCGCAGGCCGGTCGTGGCGTCCTCGATGAGGACGACGCCAGGGTGCGGCTCGCGCGCCGGGGCGACGGCATCCCGTTCCCACAGCGGCTCGACCCGCAGCAGCCCGACAATGCGCTTGGCGCTGACGTGCGCGGCGACGCCGACGGTCAGCACCTGGTTGACCAGCGCCACCGGCAGCAGCAGGAAGCCGGCGTACCCGTAGAACGCCACCAGCGCCCCCACCTGGAGGTGCCCGTCCACCACCAGGATCGCCCCGATCCAGGTGAGGAGCGCGACGAAGATCCCCGCGACGAGGACGTTCATCGCCTCGGCGGCCGCGAGCGGCCAGGCGACCCGGACCCCGGTATCGCGCACCTGCGCGGAGTGCTCCTGGTAGCGCGCGAGGAATCGGCGCTCCCCGCCGACGCCCCGCAGCACCCGCAGGCCCTTGACACTGTCGAGGGCCACCGTGTTCATCGCGGCCCTCGCCTCCCATGCCGCGGACTGCCGGGTGTGCAGCGACTTCACGAGCGCGAACGACAGCGTGGCGAAGACGGGCACGCCCACGAGCACCAGGACGCCGAGCAGCACCGACTCGCGCAGCAGCAGCACCGCGACCGTGACGAACGACACCGTCGCCGACACCAGCGATCCCACGTTGATGGGCAGGAAGCTCACCGGCCAGGTCTCGGAGGCCATCGTGACCACGGCCCCCGGCTGCAGGGCACGGTCTGCGGCCGTCGTCACGCGAGTGGACGCGTGCGCGAGCACCTGGCCGACGCGCGACTCGGCACGCGAGAAGTTGATCGAGCCCGCGCGATCACGCAGTCCCTGGATGAGCGAATGCTGCAGCTGCAGCCACAGCACCACCGCCATCCACACGGCGAACGCGGCGTAGTCGCCGGCGACGAGCCCCTGGTCGATCGCCTGCCCGATCGCCCACGGGGTCAGCGCCAGGCCCAGCAGCCACACGACGTCGCACACCGTGCCCTGCAGCACGGTCGTCCACTGCAGCCGTGTCACCCACGCCAGGAAGCCGGCGGGCGTCACTGCGCTCGGCGGCTCCTGGTACGGCTCGGGGATGGGTTGCATTCAGCTACTTGAGACCCGCCATCTTGATGTTGCCGATGATCTGGCGCTGGAAGATGAGGAACAGGATGATGACGGGCGCCGCCGCGAGGACCGACCCGGCGATCAGCAGACCGAGCTCGGTGCTGCGCTCGGAGCGGAAGGTCGCGAGGTACTGCTGGACCACGAACTGGTCCGGCGTGGTGATCGTCATGATCGGCCAGACGTACGAGTTCCAGTAGGCGAGGAACGCGGTGATGCCCATCACGACGAACGGCGGCTTCGACAGGGGCAGGAAGAGCTTGGTGAAGATGCGCATGCGTCCGCAGCCGTCGAGCATCGCCGCCTCTTCGAGGCTGGACGGGATGCTCAGGTAGAACTGCCGGATGAAGAAGATCATCCCCGCGCTGGCCGCTCCCGGGACGACCAGGACGGCGAGGGTGTCGAGCATCTGGAGGTTCGTCACCACGATGAAGCTCGTCAGCAGGATCGTCATCCCGGGGATGAACATCGTCGTGATGACGATGACCCACAGCGTCCGCTTGAACCGGAAGTCGAGGCGGGCGAACGCGTACGCGGCGAGCGAATTGACCGTGAGGGCGAGCAGCGTGAAGAGGACGGCGCCGAAGAAGGTCCACAGCATCGTGCGGGTGAACGTCGGGTCGGCGAGGATCTGCGCGTAGTTCTCCCAGCGCCAGACCTCGGGGAAGAACTGGAACGGGGTCTGGATGACCTCGGTCTTCGACTTGAAGCCGGCGATCACCATCCAGGCCAGCGGGAACAGCGCCGCGGCGATGAAGACGATCCCGACCAGCGCCTTGCCGATCGCGTAGAACCACCAGCTGAGGTCGCGGGTGCGGCGCCGCGGAGCGAGCGCGGTCATGGCGGGGGCTTCCTGAACGGCGGTCACGTCAGTCCACCAGCCTCTCGGAGTTGACGAAACGGAACACCAGCGCCGAGACGGTGCCGAGCACGACGAACAGCAGCAGCGCCGCCGCGATCGAGTAGCCCACGTTGATGTCGTTGCGGAAGTGGTTGAAGATGAACAGGTTCGGCAGCGTGGTCGAGTTCAGCGGCCCGCCGCCGGTCATCACGAGCGGCAGCTCGAACTGCTGGATCGCCGCGACGAACCCGGTGATCAGCAGGTAGAGGAACACGTTCTTCATCTGCGGCAGCGTGATGTAGCGGGTCTTCTGCCACCAGTTCGCGCCCTCCATGGCGGCGGCCTCGTAGTACTCGGACGGGATGTCGACCATCGCGGCCACCATGATGAGCGACGTGAGCCCCATCCCGAGCCAGATGGCCGGGATCGCGATGGCCAGCAGCGCCCACGCCGGGTCGCCGATCCACGCGATCGGGTCGATGCCGAAGCCGTCGAGCATCGCGTTGAGGATGCCGCCGGAGTAGTTGTAGATGAGCACGAAGATGATCGACGTGATCACCGACGAGATGATCGTCGGGATGTAGATGCTCACCTTGAGGGTGCCGGCGAACCAGCGCGACACGCTCACCACGAGGCTCGAGAAGAAGAACGCGAGCAGCAGCATCGGGGGGACCGTCATCGCCACGAACACGAAGCCGCGGCCGATCGACTCCCAGAACAGCGGGTCGCTCAGCACATTCGTGAAGTTGCGGAAGCCGACGAACTCGGGGTCCTTGTAGAAGCTCCAGTCCTGGAAGGACAGGTACCCGGCGTAGACCGCCGGCCAGATCACGAAGATCCCCAGCAGCACCACCGCCGGGAGGATCAGCAGGTACGCGATCCTGCCGTCGCGGTACCGGAAGCGGTTGTGCCGGCGCCTCTCCTGCCATCGACCGGGGAGCACCATGGTCTCCGTCTCGGTCATCATCGTCTGCGTCGCGGTCATTTCCTCACCTCGCTGTGGGCCCGGGCACAAGTCCGGGGGCCGATGTCACCGGCCCCCGGACCTCATCCGTTCGCTAGGACTTCGGCGCCTTGCTGGGCAGGTCGTCGCGCTGGATCACGGTGTTGATGGCATCCTCCGCCGTCTTGATGGCGTCGTCCGCAGACGCCGCGCCCTTCATGACGGATTCCATCGCCGTTCCGACCGCGAGCGAGACGTCCCACGGGTAGGTGGGCTCGGGGATCGCCGTCGGCACGATGTCGTTCATCACGATGCCCGACCAGGGTGCATCGGCACTGGCCTCGTCCGCCGTGACGGCGTCCTGCACGGCCGTGCGGACCGGGACCTTCGTGAACTGGGTGTCGACGAAGAACGGCACGAGCAGTTCGGGGTCGCCGGCGAGCGCCCACGTGAGGAAGTCGGCCGCCGCCTGCGCGTTCTTCGACTTGGCGTCGATCACCCAGCGGAAGTTGCCCAGGGTGGTCGCGCCGCGACCGTCGGCGTCCGCCGCGTTGGGGAACGCGCCGACGCCGGTCTTGGGCAGCACGTCCTGGTAGTCCGACCCGATCTCGGACATCATCCACGAGCCCGACACCTTGAACGCGACCTTCTCCTCGCCGAAGTCCTTGCCTCCGACGTACACGTCCAGGGCCTGCTGGGGCATGTAGCCCTCGTCCCACAGCGTCTTGTAGTTGGCCATCAGCTGGCGATAGCCGTCGTTGTCGATGTCGGGCGCGGTCCAGTCTTCGTTGAGCGCGGTGTGGCCGGCGAAGTTGTACTGCTGACCGACGGAGGACCACGCGAAGGTGACCGCGTCGCTGGCCGGCGAGATGCAGTACTGGCCGTCGGCGAGCGTCGGCTTGATCGCCGCGCACATGTCGAGCAGCTCGTCCCACGTGGTCGGGCCGGTCTCCGGGTCCAGGCCCGCTGCCGAGAGCAGGTCCTTGTTCCAGAACAGCACCGTCTGCGGCTCGAGCAGGAGGGGGTACGCGTAGTACTTGCCGCCGATCTGGGAGATCGGCTGGGCCGCGTCGATGATCTCGTCGAGCTTGTCCTGCGGCACGAGGTCGTTGAGCTCGTGCAGCTGCCCGGCGTTGACGGCGTCGGTGATGCTCGCCGAGAACGTGTAGATGTCGGGCGCCTTGCCCGCGGCCTGCGCGGACTTCATCTTCTGGTCCCACGCGTCGGCGGGCACCTCGGTGTCGACGACCTTGATCTCGTCCTGCGACGCGTTGAACTGCTTCACGATGTCGGCGTACCACTCGTTCTCGACGGGCGTGAACGTGCGGTGCCAGAACTGGACGGTGGTGACCCCGTCCCCTCCGGCGTCGCCGCCGCCGCCGGCGCTGCAGCCGGCGAGGACCGTTCCCGCCGCCGCCGCTGCCGCGACGGCGAGCAAGAGCCTGCTGTTTCTCTTGTGCATTCGTCCCTCCTCAGGAACACGACTCTTCGGTGAGTCGGAGCTGTGGCCGGTCACGGCGTCCCGATCCGTTCGGATCGGGCGCTGCCGCCGTCCTGCGCGGATCGCCGGTGACCTCGTCACGGTCAGAGTAGACGAAATCGATTTCATGCGCAATGGGCGCAAACTGCGATCCGCGGTGATCGGCCCAACCGAGACGCCCACGGCGACGGCAGGATGCGGCATCCGCTCGGTCTGTATCGATTTCACAACGCACGGCGACGGCGGTCATGGGGTCTTCTCGAGGTCCACCGAGAACCAGAACACGTTGTACGGCCCCCACAGCGACAGCGTGAAGTAGATCCGCTTGCCGCCCTCGGCGACGTAGCGCGGATTCAGGTACGGCGAGTAGAGCCCCGGGTAGTCCGCGCCGGGAACCAACAGCACCGGATCGTTCCACGGCCCCCACGGCGTCACGCCCTCGCGGATGTAGGCGTCGCCGCCGTCGGAGTAGGTCATGATCCAGCGGTCGAGGTAGTCCGACCGCATCACCGACAGCTCGCCGATCGTGCCGTCGACCACGATCTCGGCGGCATCCATGTCGGGGTCCCAGCGGGGCGCGCCGTCGGCGTCCGTGCCGGCGAAGTACGAGTAGGCGCCGGGGTCTTCGACCGCCTCCTCCGTGGCCGGCACGCGCATGAGCGCGACCCCGCCGAAGCGGCCGGACGGGATCGTCCAGAAGTACACGTAGTCCTCGCCGCCGTCGGAGACGTGCACCGGCGCGACCTGGATGAAGTTCGACTCCCCCGGCCACCGCGGCTCGTCCAGGGGCGTCCAGGTGCGGCCCTGATCGGTGGATTTCGCGAGACCGGCGTAATTCGCGTCCCACGCGCCGGGCTCTCCCCAGTACGACACCGACATGTACGAGATGTAGAGCGTGTCGCCGATCGCGAAGCCGTGCGTCGGGATCTTCGTGACCTCGCCGTCGCCGTCGTTGATGTCGTGCTCGCCCTCGACGAGCGCCTGCGCCCACCCGAGATCGTCGACCGGCGCCCAGCCGTCGAAGCTGATGCCGTCGGACGGGTCGTCGTCGGTCGTCCAGGCCGAGACGTTGGAGCGCCAGACCCCGCCCTGACCGCCGATCGAGTCCGGGTCGCGCTGCCCGAACGTGTCGCCGAAGAAGAAGTAGGTTCGGTCGCCCAGGTTGGTCATCGAGCCGAGGTCGGTCCCGGCGACGGCCGCGGACTCGGTGTCGTTCATCCCGTCGGGACCGGTGAGCTGTGCGATCTGGGTGAGGTTCGACACCCCGGAGAGCACGAAGGGCTTGTCGGCGTCGGAATCGACGACGGGCAGCCCCGGAGCGGCGCACGCGGAGAGCCCTCCGACGAGCACAGCGGATGCCGCGACCGCGGCGACGCGGCGGGCACGGGCACGGGAGCGCGACGGTGACATGATCCTCCTCGATCGTCGATGTCACGATACGTCGGGAAGGCGGATTCGCGAAATCGATTTCACGTTCCTGCGCGCGGAAACGCCGTCCCGCACGACGGTGCGGTCAGCGTTCTCCTCGCGGAGCGGATGCCCCGCCCTGGGCGTCCGCGTCATCGCTCGGCGCGATCGGCGTGCGGGGTCGCCAGACCACGACCTCGGTCGCGCGGCGGACGCGCGTGCCGTGCCGGAGCGTCACGACGGCGCCCGTCGAGCCCGCGGCGAACACACGAGCGCCCGGCCGCTTCTCGAGCTCCGCGCGCATGCGGTCCTCGAGGTCGCGGACGCGGCCGTGCAGCTCCTGCACGCGGTTCTCCAGCTCGAGGATGCGCACGATCGCGGGAAGCCCGATGCCGTCGGACGACATCCGGGCCACCTCGCGCAGCTGCTCCACATGCCGCAGCGAGTAGCGCCGCGACCCGCCCTGCGTGCGAGCCGGCACCACCAGACCCAGCCGGTCGTACTGACGGAGGGTCTGCGGGTGCATGCCCGACAGCTCGGCGGCCACGGCGATCGCGAAGATCGGGGCATCCTCGTCGATGTCGTCCTCGGCCATTCTCGTCACCTCCTTGATGCCGGCCGCTGAGCGAGCGAGGAACGAGCGAGACGAAGCGCCTTGAACCGACGATCGGCGTTGGCCACGCGGCGTTTCGTCTCGCTTCGCTCGCTCAACGACCGATTCTCCTAGCCCTGCGCCTTGGCCATGAGCTCGGCGCGCGGATTCTCCTTCGGCTCCAGGCTCTGGAAGCGCTCCAGCGCCTCGCGGGCGGCGTCGTCGAGGTGCGACGGCACCGCGACCTGCACCTCGGCGAGGAGGTCGCCGGTGCCCTTGGTCGTCTCGACGCCGCGCCCCTTGACGCGCAGCACGCGTCCGGACGGGGTGCCAGGAGCCACGCGCAGCCGCACCGGGTCGCCGCCGAGGGTGGGCACCTCGATGGTGGCGCCCAGGGCCGCCTCGGTGAACGTCACCGGCACCGTGACGCGCAGGTTGAGCCCGTCGCGGGTGAACACCGGATGCGGGCGCACGGTGACCTGCACGACGATGTCGCCGTTCTCGCCGCCGTCGGGCGAATGACGCCCGCGCCCGCGCAGCCGGATCTTCTGGCCGTCCGAGACCCCCGCGGGGATCTTCACCTTGAACGGCTTGCCGTCCTCGCCCTGCAGCGAGATCGTCTCGCCCTTGGTCGCGGTGACGAAGTCGATCGTCGTGCGCGCCGTGACGTCGGCGCCGCGGGTCGGGCCGCCGTAGCCGCGGTATCCGCCGCTCGGCTGCCCGAACCGCCCGGAGCCGAAGCTCCCGCCGCCCTGCTGCTGGTTGAACATCGCGAAGATGTCGTCGAAGTCCTCGGCGCTCTGGTAGCGGGCGCCGCGGCCCTGGTTGAACATCGAGAAGACGTCCTCGAAGCCCCCTGCGCCGCCCTGACCGCCCGCGGTGAAGCGCGCGCCCGAGCCCATCGCCCGGATCTGGTCGTACTCCTTGCGCTGCTCGGGATCGGAGAGCACGGAGTAGGCCTCGCTGACCTCCTTGAACTTCGCCTCCGCCTTGGCGTCACCCTGGTTGGAATCCGGATGGTACGTCCGCGCGAGCTTGCGGTAGGTCTTCTTGAGATCGGCCTCGCTGACGTCCTTCGAGACGCCGAGCACCGAATAGAAGTCCTTGTCGAACCAGTCCTGACTGGCCATGGGTCCTCCTTCGGCTACTCGGCGGGAACTGCGACGACGACCTTCGCCGGACGAAGCTCCACCGAGCCCAGGCGATAGCCGATCTCGACGACCTCGAGGATCGTCGGGTCGGTCTGGCCCGGGGTCGGCACCTGGAAGATCGCCTCGTGCTGCTGCGGGTCGAACACCTCGCCGGCCGCGCCGTAGGTGACCAGGCCGATGCGCTCGGCCACGCCGCGCAGCTTCACGGCGATCGCGGCGAAGGCGGAGCCCTCCTCGAGATCGCCGTGCTTCTCAGCGCGGTCGAGGTCGTCGAGCACCGGCAGCAGGCCCTTGGCGACCGCGCCCTGGGCGCGCTCGATCTCGACCTCGCGCTGCTCCTCGGTGCGGCGGCGGTAGTTGGCGTACTCGGCCTGCAGACGCTTGAGGTCGTTCAGCAGCGCCGACTCGAGGTCGGCGAGCACGGCGTCCTCTGCCGCGGCGTCGGCGTTCTGCTCGGCGCCGAGGATGTCGTCGACCGTGAGCTCGTCCTGCCCGTCCTGCGGCGCGGGGCCGGAGGCGTTCGCCTCCGACCCCACACCCTCGGGCCGGACCTCGTCGCCGTCGTTCGGCTGTTCGTGGTCCTTCTTCGCCATGACTACTTCTTCTCGTCTTCGTCGTCGATGACCTCGGCGTCGACGACGTCCTCGTCGGAGGCCGTCGCGCCCTGGGCGTCGCCGGCGTCGCCGGCTGCGGCATCCGGAGCGGACTGCGAAGCCTGGCCGGCGGCGTAGATCGCCTCGCCCAGCTTGCCCTGGCTCTGGTTGAGCTTGTCGAACGCGGTCTTCACGGCCTCGTCGTCGTCACCGGCGAGAGCGGTCTTGAGAGCGTCGACGTCGCCCTGGACCTCGGACTTGACGTCCTCGGGGAGCTTGTCCTCGTTCTCCTTGATGAGCTTCTCGATCGAGTACGAGAGCGTCTCGGCCTGGTTGCGGACCTCGGCCGACTCACGACGCTTCTTGTCTTCGGCGGCGTGCTCCTCGGCCTCGCGCACCATGCGCTCGATGTCGTCCTTCGGCAGCGACGAGCCGCCGGTGATCGTCATCGACTGCTCCTTGCCGGTGCCCTTGTCCTTGGCGGACACGTGCACGATGCCGTTCGCGTCGATGTCGAAGGTGACCTCGATCTGCGGGATGCCGCGCGGCGCCGGGGCGATGCCGGTCAGCTCGAACGTGCCCAGCGGCTTGTTGTCGCGGGTGAACTCGCGCTCGCCCTGGAAGACCTGGATCGCGACCGACGGCTGGTTGTCGTCGGCGGTGGTGAAGGTCTCGGACCGCTTGGTCGGGATGGCGGTGTTGCGCTCGATGAGCTTCGTCATGATGCCGCCCTTGGTCTCGATGCCGAGGCTCAGCGGGGTGACGTCGATGAGGAGCACGTCCTTGCGCTCGCCCTTGAGGACACCGGCCTGGAGGGCGGCGCCGACGGCGACGACCTCGTCCGGGTTCACACCCTTGTTGGGCTCCTTGCCGGTCTCCTGCTTCACCAGCTCGGAGACGGCGGGCATGCGGGTCGAACCGCCGACGAGCACGACGTGGTCGATGTCGCCGACCTTGATGCCGGCCTCGCGGATCACGTCCTCGAACGGCTTCTTGGTGCGGTCGAGGAGGTCCTTGGTGAGGTCCTCGAACTTCGCGCGCGTGATCGTCTCCGACAGCGACACGGGGCCCGAGTCGGTCAGCGACAGGTACGGCAGGTTCACGGACGTCGAGGTCGAGCTCGAGAGCTCCTTCTTCGCCTGCTCCGCGGCCTCCTTGAGGCGCTGCAGGGCGATCTTGTCGCCCGAGACGTCGACACCGGTGGTGTCCTTGAACTGCTTGATCAGGTAGTCGACCAGGCGCTGGTCCCAGTCGTCGCCGCCGAGGCGGTTGTCGCCGGCGGTCGCGCGCACCTGGATGGTCGAGAAGTCGTCGTCCTTGCCCACCTCGAGGAGGGAGACGTCGAAGGTTCCGCCACCGAGGTCGAAGACGAGGATGAGCTCGTCCTCCTTGCCCTTGTCGAGGCCGTAGGCCAGAGCGGCCGCGGTGGGCTCGTTGATGATGCGCAGGACGTTCAGGCCCGAGATCTCGCCGGCCTCCTTGGTGGCCTGACGCTCGGCGTCGTTGAAGTACGCGGGGACGGTGATGACGGCATCCGTCACGGTGTCACCGAGGTACTGCTCGGCGTCGCGCTTGAGCTTCTGGAGGATGCGCGCGGAGATCTCCTGCGGCGTCCACTTCTTGCCGTCGACGTCGAAGCCCCAGTCGGTGCCCATGTGGCGCTTGACCGACGAGACGGTGCGGTCGACGTTGGTGACGGCCTGGCGCTTGGCGGTCTCGCCGACCAGCACCTCGCCGTCCTTGGTGAATGCGACGACCGAGGGGGTCGTCCGGAAGCCCTCGGCGTTGGCGATGACCTTGGGCTCGCCGCCCTCGAGGACGCTCACGACCGAGTTGGTCGTACCGAGGTCGATTCCGACAGCACGTGCCATGTGTATCTCTCCTTCGTGTGGGCGCAGACCGATGCCGGCGCCCGGGGTGTACGGGAAGTCTTCTCACGACCCGACCGAAGGTTGAGTCGCGATGACTCAACGATACGCCCGGGGTGCAGCATCCGTCAAATCAAAGTTGATATGACTCGACTCAAGTTGCGCGACGCAGTGTTCGGGAAAGGATGGACGGATGCCTCTCCCCTGGGATTTCCGCCCGCTGCGCGGCGAGCGCCTGACCCTCGACCTGCTCCGCGACGACGACCTCGACGACCTCGCCGCCATGCAGGGCGATCCGGAGGTCTGCCGGTACCTCCTCTACGAGGCACGGTCGCGGGAGAAGGTGGCCGAGATCCTGGAACGGGATGCCGCCGCCACGCGCCTGGCCGCCAAGGACGACTACGTCCAGCCGGCGATCCGCGGGGAGTCCGGCGAGTTCCTGGGCACGATGTACTTCACGATCGCGAGCGTGGACGACCGCACCGCCGAGATCGGCTGGATCCTCACGCCCGCAGCGCAAGGGCGCGGGTACGCGACGGAGGCGGCGCGGCTGCTGCTGGACCTGGCGTTCGGCGAACTGGGCCTGCACCGCGTCTACGCCGAGCTCGACCCGCGCAACGCCGGGTCGGTGCGCATCTGCGAGCGGCTCGGCATGCGCCACGAGGCCCACCACCTCGAGCACATGTGGCTGAAGGGCGAGTGGACCGACACCGGTCACTACGCGATCCTCGAACGGGAGTGGCGCGGCTGACGGAGGGCTTGGCCCTCGCCGGGCATCTGCGACAGACTGCCGGGATGCCTGTCTTCGACCACCTCGGCATCACCGTCGACGACCTCGACCACTCGATCCTGCAGTTCGACCCGGTCATGTCGGCGCTGGGGTTCACCCGCACCGACGCCGAGGCCTCGGTGGCCTGGTACGCCGAGGGCGACGTGGAGCTGATCCTGTTCCCCGCCCGCGAGCCCGGCTCGGGGCCCCATCGGCACGGGCGGGTCGGCTGGCAGCACCTCGCCTTCGCGGTGGACTCGCGTGCCGACGTCGACCGGCTGCACGCGATCGCGCTCGATGCGGGCTGGACGGCGGTGCGCGAGCCGAAGCCGTACCCGCGGTTCAACGACCGCTACTACGCCTCGTTCCTCGAGGACGCGAACGGCATCCGCATCGAGTTCATGCACAACCCGCCGCGCGACACCACGCCGGTCTGACCTGCTCCGGATCAGACCGCGTGCGCGAGCGTCTGCAGCGCGATGACCAGCAGCCCGAGCGCGACGAGGATCGCCAGCGCGATCAGCTTCTGCAGCCACGACAGACGCGCGCGGCCGACCCCCATCCAGCCGATGACGCCGAGCGTCGCGATGTAGACGATCGACGCGATCCGCAGCGCGGTGTCCAGGTGCAGCACGCCGGTCCAGGCCAGCACCACGAGGATCGCCGGCACGACCACCGTGCTCAGCGCGCCGCCCGCGATGCGGCCGAGCAGGGCGAACTCGGCACGTCCGGGGAACTCCTGGTGCACCGCGAGATGCGACACGATGTCGGACACGAAGCCCGCCGCGGTGATCCCGACGACGCCGAGCACGAGCGCGAAGAACGCATGGTCGGCTTCAGGGTGGTCGCTCGCCGACACCACGAGCACGATCGCCAGTCCCGTGAACGTCGCATACACGCGTTCTTTGAAGTACCTCACGAACGCGTCGGCGTCGCCGTCGAAGCCCGCCAGGCGCCGCTGCTGCTTGCGCGACAGCGGCCGCGCTCCGGCGCCGTTCTCCGTCATGAGCGGTCCTCTCTCCCGCCCGCGCTCACCCGAGCAGGGAGCCCTCGGCGGCCTCGTTCGGCTTCGGATCGGGCAGCCGTCGCATGCGGAGGGCGTTGACCACGCCGAGCAGGGCGGCGAGGATCGGGATCCCGAGCGCCACCTGAAGGGCGATGTGCCGCGCCTCGGTGTTGATGCGGACGACCTCGTCGGCGGCGGCGGGCGGCTCGTCCGCGAGCAGCTCCTCCAGCCCCGTGTTCGACATGAGCTGCGCGTCCTCCTCGAGCACGGTGGCGACCTGCTCCTGCTGCTCGGACGAGAGGACGGTGCTCTGGTAGGCGAGCGTGGTGAACGACAGCGCGAGCGTGGCGAGCATGATCGCACCGGCGAAGGCGAGGCCGAACGACAGGCCGAACGAGCCGGCCGCGGAGTTGACGCCGGCGGCCTCGCTCACGCGCTCGTCGGAGATCGGCGACAGCGTGTAGTTGTTCAGCTGCGAGACGAGGAGCCCGAGGCCCGAGCCGGCGATGATGAGCGGGACGGTGAGGTACCAGCCGGAATCGGCGATCGGCACCAGTGGCACGATCGCCACCAGGCCCACCGCGGCCAGCGAGAATCCGAGCAGGATGAGGTTGGCGGGGCGCCCCTTGCCGCGGCGACCGGCCCAGATCGCCACGGCGAACATGCTCAGCGACAGCGGGGCGATCGACAGCCCGGCCCACAGCGCGTTGTACTCGAGCACCATCTGCAGGTACAGCGGGAGCACGATCATCGTGCCGCCGAGGGCGATCTGCTGCAGCAGCTGACCGCTCACGCCGGTGCGGAACGGCTTCGACGAGAACAGCGCCGGGTCCAGCAGTACCGGCTTGCCCCGCTTCTTGCGCGAGTTCAGCCACCAGGCGAGACCGCCGAGCGCCACCACGCCGAGCCCGATGAGCAGTCCGACGTAGCCGCCGCCCTCCTGCCACACCAGGATGCCGAGCACGACACCGCCCATGCCGATCACCGACAGGCCGGCGCCCACCAGGTCGATGGAGCGGTCGCCGGTGTACTTCACGTCCTTCACGAGGCCGATGCCCAGCAGCACGACGGCGATGATCACCGCTTCGAGCCCGAAGGCGACGCGGTAAGACCAGAACGTCGTGATGAACCCGCCCAGGAGCGGTCCCACAGCGGCCGCGATGGCGGCGGATGCCCCCACCAGCGCGTAGACCCGCTTCTGATGGTCTCCGGCGAAGTTGCCGTGGATGAGCGACTGCATCGACGGGAGCAGGAGCGAGGCGCCGATCCCGCCGATGACCGCCCAGAAGATGATGACGGCGGTGAGGCTCTGCGCGAAGGTCATGGCGACCGCGCCGACGGCGTAGCCGAGCAGGCCCAGGATGTAGGCGAGCTTGCGACCGATGAGATCGCCCGTCTTGCCGCCGATGAGGATGAAGGCGGCCGACACCAGCGCTTCGAGGGCGATCGCCCCTTGCACGCCGCTGGCGGTCGTGTCGAGCTCGCGCACCACCGCCGAGATGGACACGTTCATGATCGACGTGTCGACCACGAGCACGAACATCGCCATCGCGAGCAGGATCGCGAGGCGGCCGTTGAAGGTCGTCGCCGGCGCGGAATCGCCTGTCATGAACGAAGCCAACCACCCGGTGCCTTCCGAGCGCTACGGTGAATCCGCACCAGCCGTTCACCGAAGGGGTCTTAAGTGTCCGACGTGAGCTCTCCCGCCCCCGGATCCGAGGAGCCCGGCCGCGCCGCCGAGCCCTCCGAGCACGTGCTGTCCACCGCCGCCCTCAACACCGAGTGCCTCGACGACACGCCGGTGCCGCGTCGCCGGGTGTTCGCGTGGGCACTGTGGGACTGGGCCACGCAGCCGTTCAACTCCGTCATCCTGACGTTCGTCTTCGTGTCGCTGTATCTGGTGTCCGACAGCTTCCTTCCTGCCGACGTCGCCGCGCAGAACGCCGACGGCAAGATGGTGTGCTCGAGCGCCGCGGACGCGGCGACCGCGTACTGCGCGGCGCTGGCCGATCTGTCGGAGTGGTACGGCTGGGTCACGTTCGGCGCCGGCATCCTGATCCTGCTGCTGGCGCCCGTGCTCGGCCAGCGCGCCGATGCGGCCGGCACCAAGAAGCGCTGGGTCGTGGGTGCGACCGCGGTGCTGGCGCTGCTGCAGTTCGCGCTGTTCTTCGTCTACGCCCAGCCGCAGTTCTTCTGGCTGGGCGCGATCCTCGTCGCCCTCGGGTCGGTCTCGTCCGAGATCGCCGGCGTCAACTACAACGCGATGCTCGTGCAGGTGTCCACGCCCAAGACGATCGGCCGTGTCAGCGGTCTCGGCTGGGGGCTGGGCTACATCGGCGGCATCCTCGCGCTGGCCCTCGTCGTCGTGCTCAACACCTTCGACTGGTTCGGACTGGACGTGTCGGGCGGACTCGCCTACCGCCTCATCGCGGTCGGCGCCGCGGTGTGGACCGTGCTGTTCGCCCTGCCCTTCGTCTTCCTGGTGCCGGAGTCGCCCGCCGACCCCGACCGCAGGAAGGTCGGGTTCTTCGAGGGCTACGTGGTCCTGGTGCACGACATCGTGGCGCTGTTCCGCAACCACCGGCCGACGTTCTGGTTCCTCATCGCGAGCGCGGTCTACCGCGACGGCCTCGCCGGCGTGTTCGCGTTCGGCGGCGTGCTGGCCGCGGTCTCGTTCGGGTTCAGCCCGACCGAGGTCATCGCGTTCGGCATCGCGCTGAACCTCGTCGCGGGTGTGTCCACGATCATCGCCGGCCGCCTCGACGACCGCTTCGGCGCCCGTGCCGTGATCATCACGGCGCTGTCGATCCTCATCGTGAGCGCCCTGTTCGTCTTCTTCCTTCGCGAGGGCGGCAAGCCGGTGTTCTGGGTGGGCGGCATCATCCTCTCCGCCGCGGTCGGTCCCGCCCAGGCATCCAGCCGGTCTCTGCTGGCCCGCGTCACCCCGACCGGCATGCAGGGCGAGGTGTTCGGCCTGTACGCCACGACCGGTCGCGTCATGAGCTTCCTGTCGCCGCTGCTGTGGTCGGCCTTCATCGCGTGGTTCGGGGCGACGCACTACGGCATCCTGGGCATCGTGATCGTGCTGATCGCGGGCCTGCTGCTGCTCCTGCCCGTCAAGCTCAAGCCCAGCGACATCGCGCGATGACCCGCTCCCCCGCGGCGGGCCGCCGGGGGTCCGGCATCCGATAACCTCGCTTGCGGTGGTCTTCACCGGTGCGACAGGGGGGCCGTCGCGCACATACTTCTGCGCCAGCCCGACCCCGAGAGGCACCGTGACGATCCCGCTCACCGAGAGACGACGCGTCGCCCGCCACCGCCGCGCCCTCGGGTACTGGTGCGTCCTGCTGGCGCTGACGCTGTCGCTGTGGATCGGCTCCACGGTCGTCCCGCAGGAGTGGATCCACACCCCGGCGCTATTCGGCCACCTCGCCTCGGTGATCGTCGGGCTCGGCTCGGCCGTGCTGCTGGAGATGAGCGGACTGCTCTGGATGCTGCGCCGCTCCACTCTGGACGACCTCCGGCGCGTCGAGCGCACCGTGAGCGCCCTCGCCTGGCTCGGCATCGCCCGGCCTGCTGGCGACCGGCGCTTTCCTGCAGCCGGACGTCACCCAGCCGCTGACCGCGCTGAAGATGCTGGCCGTGCTGATCGCCGCGATGAACGGCGTGGCCATGACGCGGCTCACCGACGAACTGGCGCGACTGCCCGGTCGCGTGCGCTTCTCGATGCTCCCGCGACGCCTGCAGACGTGGTGCGTGTGGAGCGCCGTCGTGTCGCAGGCCGGTTGGTGGACGGCCGTGCTGATCGGGATGCTGAACACCGCTTCAGGGTGATCTCACGGCGTCCGGGCGCTCGCCTCGACTCCCCCGTCGGGTTAGGCTCTAGCCTTACCGGACGTCCCCGGCCGGTGAAACCCCCCACTCGGCCTCACGGCCTGCCACGACCTCGAGGACACCCATGCGCGATCGCACGCGCGGCGACGAGGACGCGCCCGGACCCCGCCGGGGGCAGTCCTCACATCCGCCGACGGCACCGGTGCCGGCGGCGTCGCCGGCATCATCCGCTCCCGCCGACGGTGCGGCATCCGTCTCCGACGCGGCACCGGCCGCGGCCATCGCGACCCCTGCGGCAGCGACGCCGAAGAAGCCGTCGGCCATCGACGCGCGTCGAGAGCGCCGCCGCAAGCGCCGTCGCATCGCACTGCTGTGGACGACGATCGTGGGCATCGTGGTGCTCGTGGGCTCCATCGGCACCGTCTCGTACGCGATCGTCTCGAACATCTCCGGGTCCGACCCGGCCGCCGCAGACCCGCCCCCGCAGGTGCCGGCGACCGTCAAGCCGATCACCTTCCCGTTGGACGAGCCCGCGGCGACCCCGGGGGCGGAACCCTGCGCGACCGTGCGGGTGCTCACCTCGTTCGAGAACGCTGAGATGGTCGAGAGCCTCGCCACCGCGTACAACAGCCAGCCCCGCAACGTCGCGGGCTCGTGCGTGACGGTCACCACGGCCAAGGACAAGTCCGGCGTGGCCGCGGCGGTCGTCGCCAGCGGGTTCCCGAACCAGCCCGACGACCAGAAGCCCACGGTGTGGCTGCCGGACTCGTCGACGTGGCTCGACGTGGCGAAGGCCGACGGCGCCACCGCGCTGCGCGCCGAGGGCACGAGCGTGGCGATCTCCGACATCGTGCTGGCGATGCCCGAGCCCCTCGCCGAGGCGATCGGGTGGGATGCCGAGGCTCCCAGCTGGTCCGACATCTTCGAGGCGGCCGGCGACTCCGAGCTGTGGAGCGGCCTCGGGCACCCCGAGTGGGGCGCGTTCAAGCTCGGCAAGACCAGCCCGCTGGTGGCGACCTCCGGCGAGGCGGCGATGTTCGCGTCGTACGGCACCGCTGCCGGATCGCTCACCGACCTCACCGCGGCCGAGGTCGCCGATCCGTCGGTGCAGGCGACGGTGCACGAGAACGAGCTCGCGACCAGCCACTACATGGCCACGCCCGAGCACTTCCTCTGGCACGCGCGCCAGGCGGAGGCATCCGGGTCCTCCGCCGACTTCCTGTCTGCCGTGATCGTCGACGAGAAGTCGGTGTGGGACTACAACCGCGGCATCACCAGCCGCGACGGCGTGAACCGCACCCAGGCCGATCCGCCGCTGGAGCAGCTCATCCCGATCTACCCCTCCGACGGCTTCTACGCCGCCGACAACCCGGCGATGCGGCTCACCGGGTCGTGGATCGATCCGGTGGAGTCCGAGGCGGCCGCCGACTTCATCCGCTTCGCGCTCACCTCCCAGGGCCAGTCGGTGGTGCGATCGGCCGGCTACCGCGATCTCAACCACGCCCTCGACCAGAGCGTGCAGAAGGTCGGGCAGCTCAGCGGTGCGCTGACGCCGGCACTCGCATTCCCCGGCTCCGACGTCGTGACGGCGGTGCAGACGACGTTCCCCGACGTGCGCAAGCGCGCGAACGTGCTGTTCCTGCTCGACGTGTCGGGTTCGATGGACGAGCCGATCTCCGCCTCAGACACCAAGCTGACGCAGGCGCGCAAGGCGATCGAGGCGGCGCTGGGCCATTTCACGAACGGCGACGACGTGGGGCTGGCCGCCTTCGCGCAGGCGCCGGACGGCTCCCTGGTGCCAGGGCTGGTCTCTCCGGTGGCCGACATCGCCACCTCGCGCGACGCGTTCCGCGGTGCGCTGGGTGGGCTCGCCTCGATGGGCGACACGCCCCTGTACCAGGCTGTCGACACGTTCGCGGCGCAGCAGGCGGCGTCGTGGTCGAGCGATCACATCAACGCGATCGTGCTGCTCAGCGACGGCGAGAACGACACCCCGAACGCGCCGACGATCGGCGCCGACCAGCTGATCGCGAACCTGAAGGACATGCACCACTCGACGCCGGTGCTGATCTTCACCCTCGCCTACGGCGCGGACGCCGACGTGGCCACGCTGCAGTCCATCTCGAGCGCGACCGGTGCGCACTACTACGACGCGACGGATCCGTCCAAGCTCGAGGCGGTGCTCGGCGACCTCGTCACGAGCTTCTGATCCGGGGCGCCGTCCTCAGCCGCGCGGCCAGGAGTCGGCGAGCTTGGTGAGCAGCCGCGCGAGCTCGGCGCGCTCCTCGTCGGTGAAGGCGGCCAGCGCTGCATCGATCGCCTCGCGCCGCTCGCCGCGGAATCCGCGCACCAGGCGGGTTCCGGCATCCGTCAGCGCCACACGGGTGCGGCGGGCATCGTCGGGGTCGGCTTCGCGGCGCACGAGGTCGAACTCCACGGCCTGCTGCACCAGCCGCGACGCGCGCGGCTGATCGACCCCCACCGCGTCGGCGATCTCGCCGACCGACAGGGGATGGGATGCCGCCGCCAGCGCCTCGAGCAGCCTCATGCGTGCAGGCCCGCCGAGGCGGCCGCCCGCACCCCAGGGCGGACCGCCGAATCCGGGGCCGCCGAGTCCGGGTCCTCCCCTGCCCCACGGACCGCCGCGACCGCCGAAGCCGTGCATCGATCCGTCGCCGTGGACGTGCTCCGCGCCGTCCGCGCCGTGACTGTGCGGACCGGAGTGCCCGTGCCCGTGCGGGCCGGCACCGTGCGGGCCGGGGCCGTCGGCCCAGGGCGGGCGCGGCATCCTCCGTCCGCGCAGGCGAGCGAGTGCGGCCGCGATGGCGTCGGACGGGTCGTCGGAGGGCGAGGGCATGCACCCAATTTACATGCGACTTGACATGTATCCCAACTGCATGTCACACTGCATGTACATGCACTTCGACATGTAATGACGACGGCCCCCCAGACCGCTCACGAAAGGACTTCTCATGGAGGACATGAATCAGAACGAAAAGGACGACGCTCCCCGCCCCGCCGACAAGCGACCGCTGGGCTACTGGCTGCGCGCCGTCGACGGGATGCTGACGCGCGAGTTCGCGACCGCACTCGAGACCGAGGGCGTCACGCGACGCGACTGGATGCTTCTCAACGTGCTCTCGGGCGACATCGACGCCCCCGAGCTGCGCGAGCGCCTGGCCCGCAAGGGAAAGCGCCTGCGCGGCCTCGAGGAGCGCGGCTGGGTCGAGGAGCAGGGCGACGGCACCTGGGCGCTGACCGACCTCGGTCGCGCCGAGAAGGAGCGCCTCGGCGGGATCGTCGACGGCATCCGCTCCCGCGTGGTCGGCGCCGTCGGCGACGAGCAGTACTCGGCGCTGACCTCCTCGCTGGAGGCGATCGCCCGCGAGCTGGGCTGGGACGAGACCGCCGCCGGCCGCGAGCGCGGCTTCGGCTTCGGCGGCTTCGGGCGCCCCGGCTTCGGACCCGGCGCCGGTTTCGGTCCCGGCTTCGGCGGGCGCCCGGGGCCCTTCGGCCGCGACTTCCGCTACGGCTTCGGACCCAACCTGCACCGCGGCTTCGCGCCGGGTCGGCCGGGGCACCCGGCGGAGCGGTTCGACGAGCCCTACCGCGGCGGTGACGACGACTGCGCCGGGCACCACCCGCACGGCGGCCACGGCCACGGCGACCACGAGGGCTGGGGCGGCCACCCGCACCACCACGGCCACCACGGTGACCACGGTCACGGTCACGGTCACGGTCACAGTGACCACGGTCACGGCGGGCGCCGCTCGCAGCGGGCGTACGAGCGCGGCTTCGACGCCGGCTTCAGCCGCGGCCGCGAGGCCGGGGCCGCCTGAACCGGCGATCCGCGACGACAGCACGGGGCCCGTGCCGGCGACTTCACGACGAAGCTCCGGGCGGGCCCCGTTCTCGCGCGCAACACCGCCGTCATCTGCGGCGGGCACAATGGGGCTCGTGACCACCGCGCCCGCGCTCCTCGCCGTCTCGCACGGCACGTCGTCGCCCTCGGGCCAGGCCGCCGTGGCCGGCCTCGTCGCCGCCGTCGCACGCCGGCTTCCCGGCGTGACGGTGCGCCTCGGGCACGTGGACGTGCAGCAGCCGGATGTCGCGGCATCCCTCGACGCGATCCCGGAGGGGATGCCGGTGGTGATCGTGCCGCTGCTGCTGTCGGCGGGCTATCACGTGCGCGTCGACCTCGTCGCGCAGTCCGCAGGACGCCAGGGCGTGGTCATCGCACAAGCCCTCGGGCCCGACGCCCGCCTGGTCGACGCGCTGGCGACGCGGCTCGCGCCTCTCGCCGCCACGCCCGACGACGCGATCGTGCTCGCCGTCGCGGGCTCGAGCGACGAGCGGGCGAACGACGACTGCCGCACCACTGCCCGGCTGCTCGGCGAACGCCTCGGGCAGGAGGTCGAGGTCGGCTTCCTCGCCGCCGCCGACCCACGCCTGGACGCGGCGGTGGCGGCACGGGTGGGCGACCGCGGCCGGGTGGTGGTGGCCGACTACCTCCTCGCCCCTGGCTACTTCCACGACCTCGCGGTGCGACTGGCGGGCGGGGCCCCGGTGGCGCCGCCGCTCCTCGGCGACGACGAGCCGCCGGCATCCCTCGTCGACCTGGTCGTCGATCGCTACAACGGATCGATCGGATTGTCGGACTGAGTCCACAAAGCGGTGCGGTGCAACTGTGTGTCGCACGATTACGTCTGTTAACGCCTCTTGACGTCGGGATAGGCCGGCGGGCCGCCCGCTTCTAGCCTCACGGAATGGACTCGATAGGGTCCCGCCCGGGGCACCCCCGGGTTCGACCCCGGAGGCCCCGTGACCATCAGCGACACCGAAGCGCTCGCAGGCGCAGAGCGCCCGCGCGCGGCCGTGCGGCCGCCGCGTGCGTCGTCGAAGCCGAACGGCCAGTGGAAGATCGACGGCACGGCACCGCTCAACGGCAACGAGGAGTGGAAGCAGGTCGACGACGGCCTGAGCGTGCGCGAGCGCATCGAGAACACATACTCGAAGGGCGGCTTCGCGTCGATCGACCCGACCGATCTGCACGGCCGGTTCCGCGTATGGGGGCTCTACACGCAGCGCAAGCCCGGCATCGACGGCGGCCGCACCGCGACCCTCACCCCCGAAGAGCTCGAGGACGAGTACTTCATGATGCGCGTGCGCATCGACGGCGGCCAGCTCACCACCGAGCAGCTGCGCGTCATCGCCGGCATCTCGACCGAGTTCGGCCGCGGCACGGCCGACCTCACCGACCGCCAGAACATCCAGCTGCACTGGATACGCGTCGAGGACGTCCCTGAGATCTGGCGCCGTCTCGAGGCCGTGGGCCTGGGCACCACCGAGGCGTGCGGCGACGTGCCGCGCGTCATCCTCGGCTCGCCCGTCGCCGGCATCTCCGCCGACGAGCTCATCGACCCGACGGCGCAGATCGACGAGATCACGTCGCGCTTCATCGGCGACGCGTCGCTGGCGAACCTCCCCCGCAAGTTCAAGTCGGCCATCACCGGCCACCCGAGCCAGGACGTCGTGCACGAGATCAACGACGTCGCGTTCGTCGCCGTCGAGCACCCCGAGCTGGGCATCGGCTACGACCTCTGGGTCGGCGGCGGCCTCTCGACCACCCCGCGTCTCGCCGAGCGTCTCGGCACGTTCGTCTCGCCGGATCGGGTGGCGGATGCCTGGCACGGCGTCGCTCAGATCTTCCGCGACTACGGCTACCGGCGGCTGCGCAACAAGGCACGGCTGAAGTTCCTCCTCGCCGAATGGGGCGCCGAGAAGTTCCGCCAGGTGCTGCAGGACGAGTACCTCGGCTACGCGCTGCCCGACGGCCCCGCCGCGCCGAAGCCGCTCACGCAGGGCGACCACGTCGGCGTGCACCCACAGAAGGACGGCCGCTTCTACATCGGCGCGACCCCGATCGTGGGGCGCGTCTCGGGCCCGACCCTGGCGAAGCTCGCCGACCTGCTCGAAGCCCACGGCTCGACGCGTCTGCGCACCACGCCCCACCAGAAGCTCGTGTTCCTCGACATCCCGAAGGAGAGCGTCGAGCCGTTCATCACCGGCCTCGACGAGCTCGGCCTGTCGGCCCGCCCGAGCCTCATCCGCCGCGGCACGATCGCGTGCACCGGCATCGAGTTCTGCAAGCTGGCGATCGTCGAGACCAAGGCCTACGCGACGGCGGCGGTGCTCGACCTCGAGAAGCGTCTCGAGCAGTTCGAGCTGCCGCATCCGATCTCCCTCCACGTCAACGGCTGCCCCAACTCGTGCGCGCGCATCCAGACCGCCGACATCGGGCTCAAAGGCCAGCTCGTCACGATCGACGGCGAGCAGGTGCCCGGCTACCAGGTGCACCTCGGCGGTGGTCTGGTGAACGCCGACCGCGACGACGCGGGACTCGGCCGCACCGTGCGCGGACTGAAGGTCGCCGCCGACGGCATCGCCGACTACACCGAGCGCGTCGTCAAGCGGTTCCTCGCCGAGCGCGACGTAGAGGCCGACGAGACGTTCGCCCAGTGGGCGCACCGCGCCGACGAGGAGGCCCTCCAGTGAGCATCGCGTCCACGCGTTTCGTCTCGCTTCGCTCGCTCAACGGCCGGGTTGGTCCGGTCGTTGAGCGAGCGAGGAACGAGCGAGACGAAACGCCTCGAACGTACGAGGAGCCCCAGGCATGACCGTCTCGCTCGCCCCCCGCGCCGCCGTCAAGCGATCGCGCGAAGAGCTCGCCGCCCTCGCCGAGCAGGGCAACCTCGAGCTGGGCAGCCTCACCGATCACGAGGCATCCGCTGCCGAGGTGGTCGCGTGGGTCGCGCGCAACTTCGGGATGGATGCCGCCGCCGTCGCCTGCTCGATGGCCGACGCCGCGCTGCCCCACCTCGTGGCCGAGCAGCTGCCCGGCGTCGACGTGCTGTTCCTCGACACCGGCTACCACTTCACCGAGACCTACGCGACGCGCGACGAGGTGCAGCGCGCGCTCGACGTGCGGATCGTCGACATCACGCCCGACCAGACGGTCGCCGAGCAGGACGCCGAGTTCGGCGCCAAGCTGTTCGAGCGCGACCCGGGGCTGTGCTGCGCGCGCCGCAAGGTCGCGCCCCTGCAGGACGCCCTCGGCGGCTACGAGGTGTGGTTCACCGGCGTGCGCCGCGACGAGGCGCCCACGCGCACGAACACGCCGCTGGTGACGTGGGACGAGCGCAACGGCCTGGTCAAGGTGAACCCGGTCGCGGCGTGGAGCTTCGACGACGTGCTCGCCTACGCCACCGCGCACAAGGCCCCCGTGAACCTGCTGGTCGGGTTCGGCTACCCGTCGATCGGCTGCGAGCCGTGCACGAAGCCGGTCGCGCCCGGCGAAGACCCACGATCCGGCCGCTGGGCCGGGCTCTCGAAGACCGAATGCGGGCTCCACGAATGACCGACACGATCACCGCGCCCGCCACCGCGCTGTCGACCCTTGACCTGCTCGAGGCCGAGGCCATCCACGTCATCCGCGAGGTCGTCGCCGAGTTCGAGCGGCCCGTGCTGCTGTTCTCCGGCGGCAAGGACTCCGTGGTCGTGCTGCACCTGGCCACCAAGGCGTTCGCACCCGGCCGCGTGCCGTTCCCGGTGCTGCACGTGGACACCGGGCACAACTTCCCCGAGGTCATCGCGTTCCGCGACGAGACCGTCGAGCGCCTCGGCATCCGTCTCGAGGTCGCCCGCGTGCAGGACTACATCGACGACGGCCGCCTGCAGGAGCGCGCCGACGGCACCCGCAACCCGCTGCAGACCGTACCGCTGCTGGACGCGATCGCGGCCGGCCGCCACGACGCCGTCTTCGGCGGAGCCCGTCGCGACGAAGACAAGGCCCGCGCCAAGGAGCGCATCATCTCGCTGCGCGACGAGTTCGGCCAGTGGGATCCCCGCAACCAGCGCCCCGAGCTGTGGAGCCTGTACAACGGCCGCCACACCCCCGGCCAGCACGTGCGCGCGTTCCCGATCTCGAACTGGACCGAGCTCGACGTCTGGCGCTACATCGAGCGCGAGGGCATCGCGCTGCCGCCGCTGTACTTCGCGCACGAGCGCGATGTGTACGCCCGCGACGGCATGTGGCGGCCCGTGGGCCCGTTCTCGCCGCCGCGCGAGGACGAGACCGTCCAGCGCCGCACCGTCCGCTACCGCACCGTCGGCGACATGAGCTGCACCGGAGCGGTGGAGTCGGATGCCGCCGACCTCGCCGCGATCGTCGCCGAGGTCGCCGTCTCGACCCTCACCGAGCGCGGCGCGACGCGTGCCGACGACCGCCTCAGCGAGGCGGCCATGGAGGACCGCAAGAAGGACGGGTACTTCTGATGACCGCGACCCTCACCCAGACGGGCACGCTGTTCCGCTTCGCCACGGCGGGCTCCGTGGACGACGGCAAGTCGACCCTCGTCGGCCGGCTGCTGCACGACTCGAAGGCGATCCTCGCCGACCAGCTCGAGCAGGTCGCGCGCACGTCGGCCGACCGCGGCTTCGCGCACGGCGCGTTCGACTTCGCCCTCCTCACCGACGGCCTGCGCGCCGAGCGCGAGCAGGGCATCACGATCGACGTCGCCTACCGCTACTTCTCGACGGGTGCGCGGTCGTTCATCCTCGCCGACTGCCCCGGTCACGTGCAGTACACACGCAACATGGTCACCGGCGCGACGACGGCCGACGCCGTGATCGTGCTCGTCGACGGGCGCAAGGGCGTGCTCGAGCAGACCCGGCGGCACCTCGCGGTCGTCGCCCTGCTGCGCGTGCCGCACGTGATCGTGGCGGTGAACAAGATCGACCTGATCGGCTTCTCGGAGGATGCCTTCGCCGACGTCGCCGCTCAGGCCCGCGCCGTCGCCGCAGAGCTCGGCATCGAGAACCTCCACGTGCTGCCGGTGTCGGCCCTCGAGGGCGACAACATCGTCGACCGCTCGGAGCGCACGCCCTGGTACGACGGCCCGGCGCTGCTCGAGCTGCTCGAGGCCCTGCCGGCCGCCGACCAGCTCGAGCAGGAGCTCGAGCCGCTGCGCCTCCCGGTGCAGCTGGTGCTGCGGCCACAGGGCGGCCTCGCGCCCGGCATCGACCCCGCCGAGGCGGAGCGCCTGCGCGACTACCGCGCGGTCGCCGGCCGGATCTCGGGCGGCGTCGTGCGCGTGGGCGACCGTGTCGAGGTCTTCCCCGGAGGCTCCGCCACCACGGTCACCGGCATCCGCTCCGCCGGTGCCGAGGTCGACGACGCGACAGCCCCGCAGTCCGTTTCGCTCGAGTTCGCCGACGACATCGACACCGCGCGCGGCGCGCTGGTGGTGGCCGCGGGGTCGCTGCCGGTGGCTCGCCGCGAGTTCGGGGCCGAACTGTTCCAGCTCGACGCGCGGGCGCTGACACCCGGCATCCGCGTCCTCGTCAAGCACGGCACCGCGACCGTGCAGGCCATCGTGGCGCAGATCGAGTCGCGCTACGACCTCGACGCGCTCACGCACGAGCCGGCGCAGACGCTGGAGACCAACGACATCGGCCGCGTGCGGCTGCGGCTCGCGGCCGACCTGCCGCTCGAGCCGTACGCCGCCAGCCGCCACGGGGGCTCGTTCCTCGTGATCCATCCGTCCGACGGCGCGACGCTCGCCGCCGGCATCGTGCGCGACTGACCGGTCGCGCACGTCAATCCCACTGAGCACCACCCGATCTAAGGAGGCGACACCGTGAAAATCATCCGCACCGCGACCGCAATCACATCTCTGGGACTCGTGGCGGCCATGATGGCCGGCTGCGCCTCCGCGGCGGCCGCGCCGAGCGAGTCGTCGGCGGCCGCCGACACCCCGTCGGTGAGCGAGCTGCGCCTGGGCTACTTCGCGAACGTCACGCACGCGCCGGCGCTCGTCGGCCTGGAGGAGGGGCTGTTCGCCGACGCACTGGGCGACGTGAAGGTCACCACGCAGGTCTTCAACGCCGGACCGGCCGCCATCGAGGCGCTCTCGGCCGGCGCGATCGACGCGACCTACATCGGACCCAACCCGTCGATCAACACGTTCATCCAGTCCGGCGGCGAGTCGGCGCGCATCATCGCCGGCGCGGCGACCGGCGGCGCGGCGCTCGTCGTCCGCGACGGCATCGACGACCCGGCCGACCTCGAGGGCACCACGATCGCGACGCCGCAGCTGGGCAACACGCAGGACGTCGCGGCGCGCGTCTGGCTGAAGGACCAGGGCTTCACCACCGACACGGCCGGTGGCGGCGACGTGCACATCACCCCGACCGAGAACGCGCAGACGCTGACGCTGTTCCAGCAGGGCCAGCTCGACGGCGCGTGGCTGCCCGAGCCGTGGGTCTCGCGGCTCGTCATCGACGCCGGCGCGCACGTGCTGCAGGACGAGGCCGACCTCTGGGACGACGGCGAGTTCCCGACGACCGTGCTGCTGGTGCGCAAGCAGTTCCTCGACGAGCACCCCGACGTGGTGGCCGAGCTGCTCAAGGGCCACGAGGCCGCCGTGCAGTGGATCGCCGACAACCCCGACCAGGCGCCGGCCGTCATCAACGGCGCGATCGAGAAGGAGACCGGCAAGCCGCTGTCCGACGAGGTGATCGCGCGCGCCCTCGAGCACGTGTCGTTCTCGGTCGACCCGCACGCCGACACCTTCGAAACGCTCGTCGACAACGGCATCGAGGCGGGCACGCAGAAGAAGGGCTCGATCGAGGGCCTGTTCGATCTGCGCCTGCTCAACAAGCAGCTCGAGGCCGACGGCGAAGACACCGTCTCGGCCGCAGGACTCGGCGAGGACTGAGATGAGCACCGCTCCCGCTCCCGCCTCCGGTGCCGCACAGGGCTCGAAGGCAACTCACGCGCCGGCGACCCCGGGGGCGGGCGCGCCCGCCACGACGGGCACGACCAAGCCACTGGCGCCGAGCTTCGACAGCGTCGCTCCGGTGCCGGTCGCGGCGCCCGCCCCCGCGCCCGCGGTGCGGATCGACGGCGTCTCCAAGCGCTTCGGCGCCGGGCCGGTCGTGCTCGAGGACTTGTCGCTCGACATCGCGCCGGGCGAGTTCGTGTGCCTGCTGGGCGCGTCGGGATGCGGCAAATCCACCCTTCTGAACCTCGTCGCGGGTCTCGATCGCCCCMCCGCGGGGCGCATCGAGACCCCCGCCGAGGGCTCGGCCGTGATGTTCCAGGAGTCGGCGCTCATGCCCTGGCTCACCGCCCGCAAGAACGTCGAGCTCGCCCTGCGCCTGCGCGGCGTCCCCCGCGGCGAGCGCCGCGAGAAGGCGCTCGCGCTGCTGGACACCGTCAACCTCGCGGATGCCGCAGACAAGCGCCCGCACGAGCTCTCGGGGGGCATGCGCCAGCGCGTCGCCCTCGCCCGCGCGCTCGCACAGGACCGGCCCGTGCTGCTGATGGACGAGCCCTTCGCGGCGCTGGACGCCATCACCCGCGACCTGCTGCACGAGGAGCTCGAGCGCGTGTGGCGCGCCACCGGCCGCACCATCGTGTTCGTCACCCACAACGTGCGCGAGGCCGCGCGCCTCGGTCAGCGCGTCGTACTGCTGGGCAGCCGCCCTGGCCGCGTCGTGCAGCAGTGGCAGATCGCCAAGACCACCGGCCGGCGCATCGAGTCGCCCGAGGTCGCCGCCCTGTCGGTGGAGATCACCGAGCAGCTGCGCAAGGAGATCCGCCGCAATGCCGCATGACACCCTGACCCTGTCGAAGACGGATGCCGCGGCATCCGTCCACTCCGACGACCTGCGCTCGCTCGAAGCCGGCCTCGACCGCCTCCAGACCGACGCCGACACCGGCCCCGGCCGCTGGCGCCGCTTCGCCGCGAGCGTCGTGCCGCCGATCGTCTTCGTGATCCTGCTCGTCATCGCGTGGCAGCTGTACGTCGTGATCGCGCACCCGCGTCCCGACATCATCCCCGGACCGGCCGACGTCGCCGCCGCCCTCGGCGCCGCCTGGGACTCCGGGCGCCTGCAGGAGGCCGTCGCGACGAGCCTCGAACGGGGCGTCATCGGGTTCCTCATCGCGATCGTCGTCGGCACGCCGATCGGCCTTCTGCTGGCGGAGGTGCGCCCGATCCGGCGCGCGGTCGGCCCTCTGATCTCGGGACTGCAGGTGCTGCCGTCGGTGGCGTGGGTGCCCGCCGCCATCATCTGGTTCGGCCTGTCGGATGCGACCGTCTACTTCGTGATCCTGATGGGCGCGATCCCCTCGATCGTCAACGGCCTCATCGCGGGGATCGATCAGGTGCCGCCGCAGCTGCGCCGCGTGGGCACCGTGCTCGGCGCATCGCGCTGGCAGCTCGCGACCGCGGTGATCCTCCCCGCCGCACTCCCCGGCTACCTCGCCGGCCTCAAGCAGGGGTGGGCGTTCTCATGGCGCTCCCTCATGGCTGCCGAGATCATCGCGATGGGCGGCACGATCGGCTTCGGGCTCGGCTCGATGCTGCAGAACAACCGCGACCTCGCCGACCTCGCCGGCGTCCTCGGCACGATCCTGGTGATCCTCGCGATCGGCGTGCTCATCGAGCTCCTCTTCTTCGGCCCACTGGAGCGGCGGATGCTGAAGCGCCGCGGCCTGCTCGTCACGGGAGGTGCGCGATGAGCCCCCGCGAGAGCACGGGTGCCACGGCCACCGGCAAGGTGTGGCTCGTCGGCGCGGGTCCCGGCGACGCCGGACTCCTCACCCTCAAGGGCCTGCGTGCGCTGGAGGCGGCGGACGTCATCGTCGCCGACCGGCTCGGAGCGCGCGGGGTGCTCGACGGGCTCGCCGCCGACGGCGTGCACCTCCGTGCCGAGGTGGTCGACGTCGGCAAGCGACCCGGGCACCACGCCGTGCCGCAGGACGCGATCAACGCCCTGCTCGTCCAGCTCGCCCACGACGGCCGGACCGTCGTGCGCCTCAAGGGCGGCGATCCGTACGTCTTCGGGCGCGGCGGCGAGGAACTGCACTCCTGCCAGGAGGCCGGTGTCGCGGTCGAGGTCGTGCCCGGGATCACCAGTGCGGTCTCGGTGCCGGCGGTGGCCGGCATCCCGCTCACCCATCGCGGGGTCGCGACCGCCTTCACCGTCGCCACCGCCCACGACCAGATCGCCGACCTCGGCGGCGGTCGCGACCACACCGTGGTGCTGCTCATGGGCATCGGCACGCTCGCGAACTCGGCGATCACGCTCGCCCGCGGCGGGCGCGGCGCGGACTGCCCGGTCGCCGTCGTGGAGGACGGGTACGGCCCGCGGCAGCGGGTCACGGTGGGCACGCTCGCGACGATCGCGCATCAGGCGGCCGAGCGCGGCATCCGCTCCCCCGCCGTCGTGGTCGTCGGCGACGTCGTGCGGCTGAGCCCGTACGCCCCCACCGAGCTCGCGACCCTCGACCTCTCCGCGTACGACCCGCTCACCCCCGAGCACGCCCGTCGCCCCTGAGGCGACCGGCCGTTCATCGTCTCCGCCCGACCCGAAAGAACCACCGTGACTTCTTCGAGCCTCCAGAACCTCCGCGTCGCGATCGTCGGCGCCGGTCCCGCCGGCATCTACGCGGGCAACATCCTCACCAACTCCGTCGCGGATGCCGGGGGCACCGTCGCGATCGACCTCTTCGAGTCGCTCCCCGCGCCCTACGGGCTCATCCGGTACGGGGTCGCCCCCGATCACCCCCGCATCAAGGGCATCGTGAACTCGCTGCACGAGATGCTGGATGCCGGCACCACCCGGTTCGTCGGCAACGTCGAGGTCGGCCGCGACATCTCGATCGACGAGCTGCAGGAGCGCTACGACGCCGTGATCCTCGCGACCGGCGCGATCCGCGACGCCGCGCTGGACATCCCCGGCATCGACCTCGACGGCTCGTACGGCGCCGCCGACTTCGTCGCCTGGTACGACGGGCACCCCGACGTGCCGGCCACATGGCCGCTCGACCAGCGCGAGGTCGCCGTCATCGGCAACGGGAACGTCGCGCTCGACGTCGCGCGCGTGCTCGCCAAGCACGCCGTGGACCTGCGTCCCACCGAGATCGCCGACAACGTGCTCGCCGGCCTCGAGGCCTCCGCCGTCACCGACGTGCACGTCTTCGGCCGCCGAGGACCTGCCGACATCAAGTTCACGCCGATCGAGCTGCGCGAGCTCGGCGAGGTCCCCGACGTCGACATCGTCGTGCACGACGAGGACTTCGCCGACGCCGACCCCGCGAACGCGGCGAACAACCAGCTGAAGGTGATGCTCCGCGTCCTCAACGGCTGGCGCACCCGCGAAGCGACCGGCGCGAGCCGGCGCCTGCACCTGCACTTCTACCACTCGCCCGTCGAGGTGCTCGGCGACGGGCGGGTCGAAGGCATCCGCTTCGAGCGCACGGAGCCCGCCGGCGACGGCCGGGTGCGCGGCACCGGAGAGTTCCGCGAGATCGCCGTCCAGCAGGTCTACCGCGCCGTCGGCTACTACGGATCGCCGGTCATCGACGCCCCGTTCGACGCGCAGGCGGGCGTCGTCTCGAACGTGGAGGGGCGGGTGACCGACAGCGCCCGCACCGCCGACGCCGACGCCCCCGTCATCGACGGGCTGTACGCCACCGGCTGGATCAAGCGAGGACCGGTCGGCCTCATCGGCCACACCAAGTCCGACGCGATGGAGACGGTCGCGCACCTGGTGTCGGACGTCGAACGCGGACGTCTGTCGGCTCCGAGCGTGGACGGCGACGTGCTCGACCTGCTCGAGGAGCGCGAGGTCGAGTACACGACGTGGGACGGCTGGCGCGCCCTCGACGCGCACGAGCGGGAGCTCGGTGCGACCCACCTCCACACGCGCGAGCGGGTCAAGGTCGTGCCGCGTGACGAGCAGGTGCGGATCTCGCGCGGAGCGCTCGTCCGATGACGTACGTGATCGCCTTGCCGTGCGTGGACGTCAAGGACCGCGCCTGCATCGACGAGTGTCCCGTGGACTGCATCTACGAGGGCGACCGGTCGCTGTACATCCACCCCGACGAGTGCGTGGACTGCGGCGCCTGCGAACCGGTGTGCCCCGTCGAGGCGATCTACTACGAAGACGACCTGCCCGACGAGTGGCAGGACTACTACAAGGCCAACGTCGAGTTCTTCGACGACATCGGCTCGCCCGGCGGCGCCGCCAAGGTCGGCGTGATCCACAAGGACCACCCGATCATCGAGGCGCTCCCGCCCCAAGGAGACCACGATGACCGATAACGCTGCGCCCTCGGCCGAGGTCGATGTCGTCATCGTCGGCGGCGGCCCGGCAGGGCTGTCGGCCGCGCTCAACCTCGGCCGCGCGCGTGCCTCGGTGGTCGTGGTCGACGCCGGCCGGCCCCGCAACGCCGCCACGCTGCGCTCGCACGGCTTCCTCACCCGCGACGGCGTCCCGCCGCTCGAGCTGCGCAAGCTCGCCCGCGCCGAGTTGGCCGCCTACCCGAACGTGCGGGTGCTCGACCGCACCGTGGTCACGCGGCTCATCGCGACGGGCGGCGAGCGCGGGCAGCGCTTCATCGCGGCGTTGCAGGGCCGGGCCGCCGGCATCCCACCCGCCGTCGCGGCCCGCTCGGTGCTGGTGGCCACCGGCCTGCGCGAGACCCTGCCCGACCTGCCCAGCCTGCGCGCCTTCTACGGCATGACCGTCTTCAGCTGCGCCGCGTGCGACGCGTGGGAGCTGCAGGACCGTCCGCTCGCCCTCATCGGCGAGACGCCCGACCTCGCCGATCGGGCGCGGCTGATCGCCCGCTGGACCGACCGGCTCACCGTCTTCACGAACGGCTCCGACGCGGTCGACACGGTCGAAGAGGCTGAGCTCGCGGCATCCGGGATCATCGTCGAGCGCCGCCTCATCGACGACCTCGAGGGTGAGCGCGGCGCGGTCTCGGCGGTGCGCCTGGCCGACGGCACGCGCGTCGAGGTCGACGGCGGGTTCGTCCGGCCGCAGTGGCACCCCGCGCTGGACTTCGTCGCCGGCATCGACCTCGAGCGCGACGTGTTCGGCAACCTCGTCACCGACCGCTCGGGCCGTACGTCGGTGCCCGGCCTGTATGCGGCGGGGGATGCCGCCTCCCCCGGTCCGCAGCAGCTGATCGTCGCCGCAGGCCAGGGTGCGCGCGCGGCGGCCGTGCTCGTGCACGATCTCGTCGGCGTGCGCACCGCGCACTGAACGGGGTCAGTCCTCCGGCGGGTGGGCTGCCTCCCAGGCCTTGCGGCCCGGGGCGAGCATGTCGTGAACGTGGGACTCGTGGGTCACGGCGGGGGTCACCGTGTCGGGCCAGTCCTCGATCTGCAGCGCCGCCCAGTCCGCCCAGGCCACGATGTGGTCGTAGTGGCCGATCATGAACGTGTTCGCGAGGGCGAACAGATGCCGGCGCTCGGGGAACGTCCCGCCCGTGGTGCTGATGAAGGCGGCGTAGCGCGCGAACATCTCCCGATGGGCGAGCGCCTGCTCGCGGGTCTGCGTCAGGGTGCGGCGCAGGTCCTCGACCGAGCCCTGGTCGGCCAGCAGCACGCGGACCATGCCCTCGAACTCGACCGACGGCGGGTGCACCGGCGTGCTCAGCCATTGCGCGAGCGCCTCGCGGCCGGCCGGGGTGATCGAGTACATCGTGCGGGCGCGCTTGCCGGTGTGCTCCTGGCGGGTGCCGACGAAACCATCTGCCGACAGACGCTTGAGCACGGCGTAACGGCCCCGGTCGGCCGACGGCCACAGCTGCGACACCCCGCGCCCGAGCTGCTCCGCCAGCTGGTAAGCCGACCAGTCGCGCGCGGCCAGGAGACCCAGGGTGAGGTACCCCGTGATCGACAGCTCACGGTCAGGCACCGCGTCCTCCTTCCCCTTCGGCATCGGGTCGCCGTCGCGGAAGGTAAAAGAGTATCCCGCAGGGGCCGCTCCGACCCTATACTGCGACTTGCAGTAACCGCGCGCGGGAACCAGCGGGGGCACGGACCGCGCCTGTGGTGGGCCCAGCGTGGGGACGAAGCCCACCGCGCGGCGGGCGATCTGGGGATCGCCCGCCGCACCACTGCCCGCGTCAGCGGCGCGTCTGCTCCGAGCCCGACAGCCGCTGCGCCAGGTAGATCGGCACGATCGACACGATCACCAGCACGACGGCGATCACCGACACGATCGGCGCCTGGTTCGGCCGGAACATGTTGTTGAGGATGAAGATCGGCAGCGTGGTCACACCGGATCCCGCCGTGAACGTCGTGACGATGATCTCGTCGAAGCTCAGCGCGAACGCGAGCAGCGCGCCGGCGAGCAGCGCCGAGCGCAGCTGAGGGAAGGTGACGAGCCGGAAGGTCGTCCAGATCCCGGCGCCGAGGTCGGCCGAGGCCTCCTCGAGATTCGTTCCGGTGCGTCGCAGCCGGGCGATGACGTTGTTGAACACCGTCACGATGCAGAAGGTCGCGTGGGCGATCACCACCGTCCAGATCGACAGCGGCACCCCCATGATCGTGCGGAAGAAGTTGTTCAGCGCGATGCCGGTGATGATGCCCGGCAGCGCGATGGGCAGGATGATCAGCAGCGAGATCGCGTCGCGCCCGAAGAACTCGAACCGCTGCAGCGCGAGCGAGATGAGGGTGCCCAGCGCGAGCGAGATCAGGGTCGCGACGATGGCGATCCCGACGCTCGTACCCACCGCCTCCAGTGCGCCGGTGCTCTGGAACGCCTTGCCCCACCACTCCAACGTGAACCCGGGAGGCGGCCAGCTGAGCGAGGTGGACGTCGAGAACGAGTTGACGAGCACGACGAACAGCGGCAGGTAGACGACCAGCAGGATGAGGACGGTGATGATGCCGAGCACCGTGCGGGACAGTCGCGAGAGTCGCATCGCCGGGTCCTAGAGGTTGTTCAGGGCGCCGGTGCGGCGCACGAGGGCGAGGTAGCCGAAGATGATCACGATCGGGATGAGCGCGATCGCCGCAGCCAGCGGCAGGTTGTTGGCGGCGCCCACGTTCGTGTAGACGAGATTGCCGAGCATCTGGTTCGTGCCGCCGACGATGTTGACGGTGATGTAGTCGCCCAGCGACAGCGAAAACGCGAAGATCGTGCCCGCGATGATCGCCGGGAACGCCAGCGGCAGGACCACCGACCCCAGCGTCCGCCACGACTTGCCCCCCAGATCGGCGGATGCCTCCAACAGTGAGTCCGGCACGCGCTCCAGGCCCGCGTAGATCGGCAGGATCACGTACGGCAGCCACAGGTACGACAGGGTGATGACGGTCGCGGTGAGCCCGTACCCCGGCGTGTGCAGGCCGAACGGGGCGAGGATCCACTCGAGGATCCCCTCCTGCGACAGCACCGCCCGCCACGCGTAGGCCTTGACGAGATAGCTCGCCCACAACGGCATGAGCACGGCGATCACCAGCAGCCGCTGCGCGCGGGGCGAGGCGACCTTGGCCATGTAGAACGCGATCGGCAGGGCGATGGCGACGTCGATGAGCGTCACCAGCAGCGCGATCCCCACGGTGCGCAGCGTCACCGTCTGATACAGCGATCCGGTCACGACGGTGATGATGTTGTCGAGCGTCCAGTCGGTGATGATCTCGCCGGTGAACGAGTCCACCTGCCAGAACGCGGTGATCAGCAGCAGCGCGAGCGCCACGATGTACACGACGCCGAGCCAGAACAGCGGCGCGCTCAGCAGGAACACCAGCCGGAACCGGGGATGCGCACTCAGCCACGCCGACGCGCGCCGCGCCGGCGTGGCGCGGGGTGCGGGGACGGTGCGGACAGTCTGCGTGGCGACGGGACTGGTCTGGGTCATCGAGGGTCTCCGGGAGTCGTGCTCTGTCGATGCCGGGGGCGACGGATGCCGCCGCCCCCGGCGGGTGCGGGCCGGATCAGCCCTTGATCTCCGACCAGGCCGCGGTCCAGGCCGAGTAGTCCTTGCACTCGACGTCGGTGCGTCCGTCCAGGCAGTCCGCGATCGGGGTGGTCCAGTACCAGATCTTCGACGCGTAGTCGGCGTCGCCGGCGTGGTACGCCTCGCAGTCCTCGCGGTGGTCGCACGCCGCCTGGCTCGAGGGCGCCTCGCCGAAGTACGACGTGGCGACGCCGTTGACCTCGGGGCTGGCGATCCAGTCGAGCCACATGTACGAGCAGTTCGGGTGCTTGGTGGTGGACGAGATCATCCACGTGTCGGACCACCCGGTCGCGCCCTCCTCGGGCAGCACGACGTCGGTGGGCGCCTCCTCGCCGGCGAGCACGTTCTGGATGACCTGCCACGTGGTGCCGGCGACCGAGTCGCCGGTCTCGAACGCCTGGATCTCCTTCAGGTAGTCCGACCAGTACTCGCCGACGTGCTGGCGCTGCTCCTTGAGCAGATCCACCGCGGCCTGGAACTGGGTGTCGTCCAGCGCGTACGGGTTCTCGATCCCGAGGTCCGGCTGGTGCGCCATCAGGTAGACGGCGGCGTCGGCGATGTAGATCGGGTTGTCATAGGCGGTGATCTTGCCGGAGTAGGCGCTCGCGCCGTCGAAGACGACATCCCACGAGGTCGGTGCCGGCTGGACGACGTCGGTGTTGTACATCAGCAGGTTGGCGCCGTAGCCGTGGGGCACCCCGTAGTGCTCGCCGTCGACGGTGTTCCAGGGCTGGTCCTTGAGGAAGGGATAGATGTCCTCGTAGCTCGGGACCAGGTCGACGTTGACCGGCTGCACGTCGCCGGCCGCGATCAGCCGCAGCGACGCGTCGCCGGAGGCCGAGACGACGTCGTAGTCGCCGGTCTTCATGAGGGTGACCGCCTCGTCGGACGTGTTGAAGGTCTTGGAGGTGACCTGGCAGCCGGTCTTCTCCTCGAAGCCGGAGACCCAGTCGTAGTCGGGGTCGTTGCTGCCGTCTTCGACGTAGCCCGCCCAGGCGATGATCGACACTTCGCCTTCGCCCTCGCCGAGCTCTTCGACGGCCTGGGTCGGGGTGTTGCCGCCGCTGGACGTGCCGCAGCCGGCCAGGACCGCGATCGATCCGGCCGCCAGGACGGTCGCGGCGATCCGCGATCCGCGTGACATGCGCATCATGGTGTTTTCCTCTCGGGTGCTGTTCTCTCGATGTGCTGTGTGGTGGGTGATCCGGGGCGTGGGCGCCCAGGTGTGAGCGGGTCAGGTGCCCGGCGGGATGAGCGAGACGACGTCCTCGTCGTGCCACATGACGTGCACGCGATCGCCGCGGTCGTCGTCGGAGACGCGGCTGCGGTCGTTGCGCTCGAGCACCGTCACGCGCATGCCGGCGTCGAGGTCGATGACGCGACGGATGCCGCTTCCGACGTAGATCGATTCGACGACGGTGCCCTCGGCGGAGCGCTCGCCGGGTGCGCTCGCGGCCGACGACGACAGCGTGAGCTTCTCGGGCCGGATGGAGTGCTCGCCGTCGCGGCCGATGAGCGCGGCGGAGCGCTCGCGGTCGAAGAGGTTGGAGGTGCCGACGAAGTCGGCGACGAAGTGGCTCGCCGGGCGCTCGTAGAGGTCCTGCGGAGTGCCGAGCTGCACGATGTGCCCGTCGTGGAAGACCGCGATCCGGTCCGAGAGCGTGAGCGCCTCCTCCTGGTCGTGCGTCACGAAGATGAACGTGATGCCGAGGTCGCGCTGGATCTGCTTGAGCTCGACCTGCATCTGCTCGCGAAGCTTGAGGTCCAGCGCCCCGAGGGGCTCGTCCAGGAGCAGCACCTTCGGCTGGACGACGGTGGCGCGGGCCAGGGCGACGCGCTGGCGCTGCCCGCCCGAGAGCTGTGACGGCTTGCGAGCGGCCATCTGCTCCAGGCGCACTGCGGCGAGCGCCTTCATCGCCAGGTCGCGACGCTTGGCGCGCCCCACGCCGCGCACGCGGAGCCCGTAGGCGACGTTGTCGAGCACGCTCATGTGCGGGAAGAGGGCGTAGTCCTGGAAGACCGTGTTGACGTCCCGGTCGAACGGGGCCTTCTTCGTGACGTCCTGCCCGAACAGCTCGATCGTCCCGCCGGTGGGCTGCTCGAAGCCCGCGATGAGGCGGAGCACGGTGGTCTTGCCCGAGCCCGAGGGACCGAGCATCGAGAAGAACTCCCCCGCGGCGATCTCCAGGTCGACGTGGTCGACGGCCGTGACGGCGCCGAACTCCTTGGTGAGTCCGGTGAGCCGGATGGCGGGCTGCAGCTCGGTCATGACGTCTCCTTCGATGTCGATGGAAGTAAATCATATGGATCCATATGTCAAAAGGGGGGACTGCGTGTTACGGTCGTGTCACGGTCGTCGAGGACGACGCCGAACCGCCGACCTCGGGAGTTCCATGCCGCACGCCACGGGAAGAGTCGACGCCGCCCGCGCGGTGGTGTTCGCCCCGCTGGACGGCAGCGGGCGCGCCGAACTCGTCGAGAAACGCCTGTCGGACGCGATCGTCTCGGGCGTGCTCCGCGACGGCGAACGGCTGCCCAGCGAGTCCGACCTCTCCCGCAGTCTGGGGGTCGCCCTGGTCACCGCGCGCGAGGCGCTCGAGGTGCTGCGCGACAAGGGACTGGTGAAGACCCGGCGCGGCCGCGACGGCGGCAGCTTCGTGACGTTCGACCGCGATTCGGCCACCCGCCACCTCGAGCGGCGCCTCCGAGACCACAGCCGCATCGAGCTGCGCGATTTCGCCCTCCACGCCTCGGCGATCGCCGGGACCTCCGCCGAGACCGCGGCCGGCCGCGCGAGCGATGACGACGTCGAGACGCTGGTGCGCATCGCCGACGCCGCGGATCTGAGCACGGCGGGCGGTGCCCGGCGCGCGGTCAGCCGGTTCCAGCTGGAGGTCGCCGCCGTCAGCCAGTCCCCCCGGCTCGTACACGAGGAGATGCGCCTGCAGAGCGAGGCGGGACCACTCCTCTGGCTCTGCCTACGGGAGCAGGAGTACCGTGACCGCAGCGCCATCGCACGTTCGCAGGTCGTCGACGCCATCCGCGACGTCTCGCCCGAAGCAGCGCGTGCGGCGACGATCGCACATATCAACAGCGCCTTCGAATGGCTCATCGACGAGCGGGCGCGCATCGACGCGCGCAGCGAGGACGCGGCATCCGACCTGAAGGACCTCCCATGACCACCATCGCGACCCGGTCGCCGGCCGATGTCGCGGCACACGTCGCCGTGACGATCGACGGCATCTTCGCCAAGATCGACGGCTGGCGCGCACTGCTCGAGGAGCGGCTCGCGGACGGCGGCGCCCTCACCGCCGAGGCCGTGGACCCGCTCGTCGAGACGTTCGCGGTGCCCGCCGTCTCGGGCGACACGCTGCTCACCGGGGCGGGGTTCGTCGCCGCGCCCGGCGTGCTGAGCGACGCGGAATGGCACCTGGGATGGTGGCTCGGCACGAGCGGAACCTCCCGGGTCGTCCGTCGCCTCGCCACCATCGACGACCCCGCGCACGAGCAGTTCCGCGACTACACCGCCCTGGAGTGGTGGCGGGTTCCGGCCACGACCGGCGCACGGCACCTGACTGGGCCGTACGTCGACTACGTGTGCACCGACGACTACACCGTCACGATCACCACGCCCGTCCGGCGTGGCGACGAGATGATCGGCGTCGTCGGCGCAGACGCACTGGTGGACCGCCTGGAACGCGTGCTCCTGCCGGTGCTACGCACCGGCGAGACCCCCGCCACGCTCGTCAACGCCTCGGGGAGGGTCGTCACCTCGACCGATGCGCGGCGCGAGCCGGGCTCCATGCTGCGCGCCGACGGCCTGGCAGCCGCCGTGCGGACCTTGTCGCCCGAGCCGGTGCGGCTGCCCGACGGGACGTTCGTGCTCGCCTGCGGCGACACGTCCCTGGCGCTGGTCGTCGGACGCTAGCGGGCAGAGCGCGGTGCGGCAGGATGGCCTCGATGTCAACGCCGACCGATCTCCCGCTGGACGAGCTCCACAGTCTCCGCGAGCGCGCATACGGGCCCACTGCCGATATCCACGCCGATCCCGCCGCGATGGCGCGACTGGCGGAGCTCGAAGCGCAGGCGCGGGCCGTCGCGACGCCGGTTCCCGCATCGGAGCCGGATGCCGCTTCCCCGGCGCCCGTCGATGTCGCCCTCGTCGACCCCCCGGCGCCGGTCCCGCCGCGTGAGGACGCCGACGTCGAAGCCCCGTTCGCGGAACCCCTCGCGGCCGACGTCGCGGCCGACGCGGGGACCGGCATCCCGGCACCCGCCACCGACGCGCCCGCCGCGCAGCCCTCATCCGCAGCGCCGTGGTGGCGCCGGCGGATGCCGCTGCTGTGGGCAGGCTCCGTCGTGGCGGCACTGATCCTCGGCGCGGGCGCGACACTGGCGATCGAGTCGTTCGAATCCGGCGCCGTGGCGGTTCTCGCGCCGGACCCCGACGCCGAGTGGTCCGACGCCATCTGGGGCGGACCGGACGCACAGGACGCGATCGGGTTCGAGGAGTTCTTCGGGCTCACCGTGATCTCGCAGCCGCAGCAGTGGAGCTCGGCGGGCGACACGCTGCCCTGCATGGCCATCTTCGGCGGCGAGGGCGACAACATCATCTACGCCGGCAGCGGGTGCGGGGCGGGCCGGTTCCCCGCCGTCACGTCATTCGTGGTGAGCCGGGACTCCCCCAAGGAGCTGCGCGACCGATTCCCCGAGGGAACGGCGCTGCAGTTCGTGCTCGAAGACGGCCGGGTGCACGTCTACGCCGAGGAGCCGCTCGTCACCCCGCCCACGTCCTGAGGGTCAGGCGCCGCGGCGCCCGGCATCCGTCGCCCCGACGTCGGTGCGGTGGAAGCTCTGGAAGGAGCGGGATGCCGTCGGCCCCCGCTGGCCCTGATACCTGTTGCCGTAGGCACCCGAGCCGTACGGGCTCTCGGCGGGCGAGGTGAGGCGGAAGTAGCAGACCTGGCCGATCTTCATCCCTGGCCAGAGCTTGATGGGCAGCGTCGCCACGTTCGACAGCTCGAGCGTGACGTGGCCGGTGAAGCCCGGGTCGATGAAGCCGGCGGTCGAGTGCGTCAGCAGGCCCAGGCGTCCGAGCGACGACTTGCCCTCCAGGCGCGCGGCGATGTCGTCGGGCAGCGTGATCTGCTCGAACGTCGACCCCAGCGCGAACTCGCCGGGGTGGAGGATGAAGGGCTCGCCGGGGTCGACCTCGATGAGGCGGGTCAGCTCGGGCTGGTCCTCGGCGGGATCGATGAACGGGTACTTGTGGTTGTCGAACAGCCGGAAGTAGCGGTCCAGCCGCACGTCGACGCTCGACGGCTGCACCATCGAGGGCTCCCACGGGTCGAGCCCGATGCGCCCCGCGTCGATCTCGATCCGGATGTCGCGGTCACTGAGCAGCACGGAAACAGCCTATCGGGGCGCTCCTGTTATGCTGGCCGGACGCCGTAATCCGGCGTGCGGGGCTGTAGTTCAATGGCAGAACTTCTGCTTCCCAAGCAGACAGCGCGGGTTCGATTCCCGTCAGCCCCTCCAAAGCCTCAGGGGCGCGGCCGAAGGTCGCGCCCCTGAGGCATTCGAGCGTCTGATGTCGGATCGGATCCGCTTCGGGGGGTCCCGCTCCGCCAGAGGCTCCGCGCGACGCGAAGCGGCGCGTGGAGGGGCGGAGTGGCCGATTCCCGTCAGCCCCTCCAAAGGCCCAGCGTGCCGACGAAGTCGGTGCGATGGGCCTTTCGCGTGGTCACACCCGCTCGAACTCGACGATCGAGCTGAGGAAGTCGCGCTGCGAGAACCGCAGCGAACCGGTGGCGGGGATGACGAGCTCATCCTCGTGGAACGGGAAGCCGCGGTGGTGCAGGTAGCCGCCGCCGTACTCCTCGCCGGTGGCGAGGTCTCGGTAGCGGGCATCCTCCTCCAGTCCGCGCAGCGTCACGTGTCGGGAGCCCCGGTCCAGCGATCGGCGCGGTTCGTAGCAGAGGACGACCACACGGCCGCCGTGCACGTACTGCACCGCGGAGCGGTCCCGGCCCGGCAGCCCGCCGAGGCGGTACTGCTCCCCCAACTGGACGACCTCGCGGATGCGCTTGTACTGCGCGATCAATGCCGTGGCCGTCTCGAGCTCGTGCGGGCTCCACCGGGTGAGGTCGCCGCCGATGCCGAGCGAACCGGCCATCGCGACGTGGAAGCGGTACTCCAGCGGCACCTCGCGGAACGTGAGCGGGTTCGGCGAATCGGTCACCCAGTTCGACATCGCGATCGCGGGGTAGAGCTGGCTGAAGCCGTGCTGGATGGGCTGCCGGTCGATCGCGTCGGTGTTGTCCGACGTCCAGAACTCGTCGGCCACCGCCGCCATCGCCAGGTCCACCCGGCCGCCTCCGCCCGCGCACGACTCGATCCGCAGTCCCGGATGAGCCACGCGCAACCGCCGCATGATGTCGTGCACCGCACGCGCGTGCCCGACCCACAGCGAGTCCTGATCGGTCGCGTTCTCGGGCCAGCCCGCCTGGCTGAACGGCCGGTTCATGTCCCATTTCAGGTAGTCGATCGCGTTGTCGCCGACCAGCCGGTCCAGCCATCCGAACGCCCATTCGCGCACGTCGTCACGGGCGAAGTTCAGCACCAGCTGGTTGCGGCGCTCGGCGCGATGGCGGCCATCGACATGCAGCACCCACTCGGGATGCCGCCGGTAGAGCTCGCTGCGGGGGTTCACCATCTCGGGCTCGACCCACAGGCCGAACCGCATGCCCAGGGCAGCGACCTCGTCGCGCAGCCGGCGCAGTCCCGCCGGGAATCGGCGTGGGTCGGGCCACCAGTCGCCGAGTCCGCTGGTGTCGTCGGTGCGGGTGCTGAACCAGCCGTCGTCGACGACGAACAGCTCGGCGCCCATATCGGCGGCCCGCCGCGCCAGCGCGAGCTGCCCCTCCTCGGTGACGTCGAACTCCGTCGCCTCCCATGAGTTGTACAGCACGGGGTTGACCTGGTCGCCGGTGGGCCGCAGCCGCTCCCGCACGAAGCGATGCCACCCGCGCGACGCGGCGCCGAACCCCCCGGAGCTCACCTGGCCGAACGACGACGGGGTGGTCAGCGACGACCCGGGGCACAGCCGCAGCACGACGCCGTCGTGCCCGAATCCGGTGCTCACCGACACGCCGCCCTCGGCGCGGCGCTGCACGGTGAGACGCCACGTCCCGCTCCACCCGAGGGCGACCGACCGCACGAGCCCGACGTCCTCGGTCGTGGTGCCGTCGTCGATCATCACCCAGGGGTTGGCGCCGTGGCTGGTCGTGCCGGTGCGGCTGGTGAAGGTGAGCTCGCCGACCGGTAGCGCCTTGCGCTCCAGCTGCGTCTCGCCAGCCCAGTAGCCGTTCACCGCCGAGTAGCGGTAGTCGCTCTGGTCCTCGATGAACCAGTTCGCGGAGTCGACGCGGTGCAGGAGCGCATCACCGGGCGCCGAGGCATCCAGCGACAGCTCGTTCCAACGTTCGATGACGTCGGTCCCCGCCCGCAGCCGGTAGCACAGCGTCACCATCAGCGGCCCGCGCGAATCCCGCAGCCGCAGTCGCAGCGTGATCGCATCGAGGGTGCCGTCCACCTCCTGGGGCTCGATCTCGTCGGCGGCGAACACCAGTTCCGGTGCGCGATCCGCGCCGGGCAGGACGACATCCAGGCCCACCACACCCCACCGCGAACCGCCGCCGACGAGCAGCTCCTCCTCGACCTCGGACGGCCGCGACCCGTGGCTGTGGAGGCTGCGGGACCGCATCCCGTGCGCCAGCCTGTCCCGATCGGCGGCGGGAAGCCGCGGTCCCCAGTAGCGCTGGGCGGGGATGCCCTGCTCGGAGATCCCGACGACGTACATCGTGGTCGCCGTCTCGAGGAACCATGCGTCGCCGCCCGCCGAGCGGGTGATGCGCACGGCCGTCACACCGCGCGATCCTGCAGGCGCCCCTCACCGGGCTCGATGCCGCCCGTCGTGATCGGCCACACCAAGCCCGGCATCCGGAAATGGTGCGACTGCTCGCTGAGGGCCACGGCATCCATCTCCGCGAACGATCGCAGCCCGTAGCGGAACGTGTTCGAGCCGGTCTGCTGCTGCGCGAAGTTCGTGTCCCAGTAGTTGTTCACCGGCCAGGCGAGCAGCAGCGGGTCGGCGTCGCGCGGCACGGCATCCATCGGCTTCTTGAAGCCGAAGTCGCCGAACTGGACGCCGGGAGCGTCGGGCAGGAACAGGGCCACGCCGCCGGCGTCGTCCCACATCACGGCCATGGTCTCCGCGGTGGCCCAGTTGCGGCAGGCACCCGGAAGCTGGTCCTCGTCCAGGCCGACGAACTGCCCCGCGGTGTCGAAGCCGGCCCGCCACCCGCCGGCGAGCGCCAGCGGCACGGCGAAATAGATCGCCTGCGGCGCCGTCTCGGGCTCCAGCTCCATCGTCACCTCGATGTCGAGGGTGGGATCGTCGGCGTGCAGCGTGATCCGCTGGGCCAGCGCCACCACGCCCGGCGCATCGAAACGCCGGGTCAGCGTGATCGACCCCGCGCTCTCGCTCACCGTGCAGGAGGTGACGCGGGTCGCCGACTCATGGATCGGGTCCCACTCCTCGACCCAGCACGACTGGTCGACCTTCTCCTTGTCGAGATCGCGACGGTAGTAGGCCTGCCGGGTGCCGTCGACCAGCGGGTCGGGCCGCTCGCGCACGAACGAGAACAGGTCGATGCCACGACGCGGCGCGAGCAGGTGCCGGTCGCGCACGACGTCGCGCACCGAAAGGATGCGCCCGGAGCCCGTCTCGTAGGTCAGCTCGAAGAACGGCGAGACGATGGTGCCGGTCTGCTTCGAGCGCACCGTCTCGGTGGCGAAGTTCAGCTCACGGCCGCGCTGCGATGTCGTCGTGATGGTGTGCGACAGCACCGGGGACGTGTCGGCGACGGGCACGAGGTCGCCGAGGGCGATGCTCTTCCACGACTGGGGCGGCAGCGTGACCGAGGCGAAGGCGCGGCCGCTGTCGCCGGGGAACTCGTGCCCCCAGGAGCGACCCTGGTAGTGCATGCGACTGGCACGGTAGGTGCGGCCGATCGCGTTGTCGGAGTCGGCGAACCACGCGTCGGGCAGCACGGGCTGGATCGCGACCGGGTAGGGGGCCGGGTTGGCCAGGAGCACACCCTTGATGCCCTTGTCCGCCGGCGGATTGCCCGCCAGTCGTTCGAGGGCGTCGAGCACGGCGAACGCGGCAGCCTCCTCGCCCTCGAAGGCGGCGACATCCTTCATCGCCTCGCTGGCCTGCGCCTGCGGATGGGCGGGGTTGCCGTCGAAGTAGCCCCAGGTGTGCTCGTCGTACAGGTCGATCTTCTCGCGCGCGAGGTCGAGCTGCGTATGCTCGGCACCGCCGAGCAGCACGGCTCCGGCATCCACGAGCGCCTTGGACAGCTGGTTGCTGGCCGTCGCGCGGGGTGCGCTGCCGTACCCGAAGCTCCAATAGTCGGTCCAGTCGCCGCGCAGGTGCGGGAGCTCCGCCTCCGGCACCCGCATCGCCGTCTCCCGCAGATCCTCATAGGTGACATAGCGGATGCCGGGACCGGCCTGCGTCTCGTTCCACCGCTGGATGAGCGGCGGCATGAACGGGTTGGGCGGCGCGTTGTCCCACAGCACCGGGGAGCAGGTGCTGGTGAGGTAGACGAAGTCCAGCGGATAGTCGAGCTCGGTCAGGCGGGCGTGCAGCTCACCCCAGCCCTCCTGCATCCGCTCCACCGAGTCGTCCCAGGCATACAGAAGCTGGTCGAACATCGTGTAGTGGTTGCCGTTGAAGACCCGCAGTTCACGGCCCGACGGCGCTTCCCACATGAACATGCCGGGCCGCGGCGCGACCGCCTTGCCGAGGTGCGGGTTGATCGCCATCACGAAGAAGTCGATGCCGTTGTCCATCAGCTCGTCCGCCAGCGGCCACGGGATGCCGTTGACGTCGTGCTGGCTGGCCACGGTGATCGCGCCGCCGAGCTCGGCCTCCAGGCGCTTCTTGCCGTCGAGCAGCCGGTTCAGGCCCTTGCGGTCGGCCAGCGCCGCCGTGTTCCAGCGCAGCGCGCCGATGCCGATGCGCCCTTCGTCGTACAGCGCCTTGAATCGGGCGATGTCGATCGACGAGGCCTGCGCGAACCAGCGCTCGACCGGTTCGGTGACCTCGCACGTCCACTTCGGCCGCGCGCCGTCGGGCATGTCGGCCGTGTCCTCGAGCCAGTCGAGCGCCTCGTCGATGTACTCCACCTGGAAGTTCCACATCAGCGGCTGCGAGTGGGTGTACCCCACGTCGAGGTGGCTGTGGGCAAGGACGAGGATCTCCGAGATCGGCTTGCGGCCACCGATTCCCGGGGTGTCGGACGACGTCACTTCGATGCTCCTGACATGAGGCCGTGGATGAACTCGCGCTGGCTGACGAGGTAGCCGACCAGCGGGACGATCGCCGCGAGGAACATGATCCCGAACAGCTGCGCGAAATTGGTCGAGTACTGGCCCAGCGAGATGTAGATGCCGGTGGTGATGGTCTGGCCCTGCAGCGGGCCGAGGATGAACAGCGGGTTGAGGAAGTCGTTCCACACCCACAGCCCGAGGAAGATGCCCACGGTCGCTGTGGCGGGGCGCACCAGCGGCATGACGATCTTCCACCAGATGCGCAGTTCGGAGGCGCCGTCGACGCGGGCGGCCTCGATGATCTCCTGCGGCACGCTGCGCAGGAATCCGACATAGACGAACACCGCGAAGGACATGTACCCGCCGCCGATGTTCGAAAGGATCAGTCCGACGTAGGTGTTGGCGAGTCCGACGGCCTGCAGCAGCTCGACGACGGGCAGCAGCACGACCTGCGGCGGCACCATGAGGCCGAGCGCCACGACCGCGAGGAGGAGCGCCTTGACCTTCGGGGTCCGCTGCGAGATGTAGAAGCTCAGCGCCGACGCGATCGGGATGAGGATGCCGACGGTGAGCGCCGTCACCAGGATCGAGTTCGTCAGGCCGCCCTGGATCAGCTGATCGGGGCGCTTGATGGCGTCGAGGATGTTGTCGAACGTGAAGGGAATCGGGGGCGACAGCGGGCTCGTGAGGATCTGCTCCTGCGTCTTGAACGCGCTGGAGAACGCGATGTAGACGGGGAGGATGAACGCGAAGGTCACGAGCCACGCCGTGACGAGGTGGCCCCAGGTGCCGAGCTTCTTCTTGCGAGAGCGGGCGGTGTTCACCGTCGCGCTCTCCGACCGCGGAGGGGTCTCGGCAGGCACCGGGCCGCCGCGTCGCTCACGACGTGAGGAGGGGGCTCCTGCGCCGGCGGCGGGAAGCCTGCCTTCGGGCTTCTTCTGGGAACGGACGGTGCTCACAGCTGGGCCTCCCGACGACGAAGGAGCGCGGTGACGCCGTAGGCGACCGCGGCGGTCAGGACGAGCAGGAGGATCGAGATCGCCGACGAGTAGCCGAAGCGGTTGCTGTTGAAGGCGACGTCGATCAGGTAGAACGCGGCGGACTGCGTGGATGCCGCGGGCCCGCCTCCGGTGAGCACGACGATGATGTCGTAGAGCTTGAAGGTGGTGATCATGCAGAGCACGACGCAGATCGTCATCCCGGGCGCGATCATCGGGAACGTCACGTTCCAGAAGCGCGAGAACGCGCCCGCGCCGTCCATGCGTGCGGCCTCGTAGAGCTCGGCGGGAACCGCCTGGAGCGAGGCCGTGTAGACGACGGTGGTGAAGGCGATCGTCACCCACGACACCACGACGCAGATCGACATGGTGGCCAGCTCCGGGGTGCCGATCCACGAGATCGGCTTGTCGATCAGTCCGATTCCGGTCAGCGCGGAGTTGAGCAGGCCGTCCTGGGTCAGGATGCTGCGCCAGATGAAGGCGACGATGACCCCCGAGAGCACCTGGGGGATGAAGACCAGCGTGCGCATGACGCGGAAGTTGGTGGTGGTCTTGTTCAGCAGGATGGCGAACAGGATGCCGAAGGCATTGGAGAGGACCGTGACGACGACGACCACGACCAGCGTGAACCCGAGACTCCGCGTCAGGTTGGGGTCGTTGAACATCTCGACGTAGTTGTCGAAGCCGACGAAGGCGCTCTCCGCCTGCAGCGGATTGCGGTCGGTGAAGCTCGTCATGATGCTGCGGAGGATCGGGTACACCAGGAAGACCAGGTACAGGCCGATCGCGACCCACGCGATCGGGGCGAGCCCCCAGGTCTGGCGCCCGAGACGTGTACGAGCAGTCATCGGCGTTCCTTTCATCTGAAGCGAGATGCCGTCCGGCGCGGGTACGCCGGACGGCACCTCGCTTGCGCGCATGGGTGTTACGGGGCGACCTTGTCCCACTCCGCGTCGAGCGTCGCCAGCTGGCCGGCGACGTCGGTGTCGGAGAAGAACGACTGCGCCAGCGCGTAGAACTTGTCGTTGATCCCGGGGGCCAGCGAGTCGTCGTTGTTGACCCAGCCGAAGGCTGCGACCTTGAGGTTGTCGTCGGTGACCAGCGGGTAGGTGGCGGTGAACAGCGAGTTGACCTTGACGTCGAAGTCGTCCATCGTGAGCTTCTTCATCAGCGGGAACGAACCGTCGCCCTCGATGAGCGGCTCGAGGCTCTCGGGTGCGAGCGACCACGCCTTGGCGAACTCCACGGCCTTGTCGACGTTCGCCGACTTCGAGCTCACCGAGATGGTGCCGCCGACGTTGAACGGCACGACGACGGTGCCGTCGTCGGTGGGCAGCGGGAAGGCGCCGAGGTTGTCGGCCTGCTCGGGGGTGATGTAGCCCGAGCCGGTGAACCAGCTGCCCATGATGTACATGCCGCTCTTGCCGTCGAGGAAGTTGCTGTTCGCCGTCGCGAAGTCCACGCTCAGGGCACCCGAGCTGAAGGCACCCTGCTCGATGAGGTCGACGTACTTCTGCATGGCGTCCACGAACTCGGGATCGGTGAAGTGGGTCTTGCCCTCGTACCGCTCCTGGATCCAGTCGGGGTTGCCGCCCATCACGTCGGCGCTCGCGAGCGCGACGATCGGCATGCTCGCCGACCACGGCTCGGCTCCGGCGAGTTCGATCGGCGTGACGCCCGCATCCTTCAGCGCGTCCACGGCCGTGAGGAACCCGGCGTAGTCCGTCGGCACCTCGATGTCGTTCTCGGCGAAGATCGCCTTGTTGTAATAGACCAGCGGCAGCACCTGGGCGTTGGTAGGCGGGATGTAGGTCTTGCCGTTGATGGCGCCGTCCTCGGGGAGCACGAAGTTCTCGTCGAGCCACTCCTGCTCGTAGGGGACGAGCAGTCCTGCGGCCTCGAAGTCGCGCGGGTTGATCGAGGCGAGCAGGTCCGGGAACTGACCGGTGGCCTGCAGCTTCTTCGCGTAGGCATTGCGGTCGGCATCCGGGCTCACGATGCGCTTGATCTCGACGCCGTCGACCTCTGCCTCGGCGGCGTCGATCGACGCCTCCCAGAACTCGGGGGTGACGGCCGGGGTCTCGAACGTCATGAACGTGAGCTCGGCCGTATCGCCGTCGCCCCCGGTGGGGGCGGTGGTCGAGCAGGCGCTCAGCGCCAGAGCGGCGGTGGCGCCGACGGCGGCCAGGCCGAGAATACGGGAACGCTTCACTTCATCCTCCTTGATCCGCTCCGCTGCGGCCTGCGCCGTGCGGAGGTGGTGCGTTCACGCGAAGGGGTCCTCCGCGCTGCGGGTACTGCTGTGGTTGTCGGGTCGTGCTGTGTGGTTATCGGGTACTTCGGTCCTGCGGGTACGGCTACGGCATCGTGGTCATCCCACGATCCGGTCGGCGATCGCGTCCGGATCCCAGTCGATGCCGAGCCCGATGGTCTCGGGAGCGACGGCGTGACCGTCGGCGACGGTCATCTCGGTGCGAGTGATGGCGCGAAGCTGGGGGATGTGCTCGACGTAGCGGCCGTTGGGGATCGCCGCGACCAGGCTCACGTGCAGCTCCATCAGGAAGTGCGGGCAGACCGCGACGTTGAAGGTCTCGGCGAGGTGGGCCACCTTCAGCCACGGGGTGATCCCGCCGATGCGGGCGACATCCACCTGGACGACTCCCGCGGCACCGCGCTGCAGGTAATCGCGGAACTGGCCGATCGAGTACATCGACTCCCCGACGGCGATCGGGATGCTGGTCGCCTCGGCCAGTCGCACGTGCCCCGCGACGTCGTCTGCGGGCAGCGGCTCCTCGAACCAGAACAGGTCGACGTCCTCGAACGCCTTCGCACGACGGATCGCCTCGGCGCCGGTCATGGACTGGTTCGCGTCGACCATGATGTCCAGGCGCGGGCCGACGGCGTCGCGCACGGCCTGAAGCCGTTCACGGTCCTCCTGCACGGTGGGCTTGCCGACCTTCAGCTTCACGCCGTGCCAGCCGGCCCGCTGCGAGCTCAGGGCGCCCTGCACCAGCTCGTCGGTGCTGAGGTGCAGCCAGCCGCCCTCCGTGTCGTACAGCGGCACGGTAGGGCGGAATCCGCCGGCGACCCGCCACAGCGGCTCGCCCGCACGCTTGCACTTGAGATCCCACAGCGCGGTGTCGACGGCGGCGAGCGCGAGGGAGGTGATGGCCCCGACGGTCGTCGCATGGGAAGAGGCGAACAGCTGGAACCAGACGGCCTCGATGAGTGAGGCATCCGATCCCCGCAGCTGGGGCACGAAGTGCTCGGTGAGCATCGCGAGCACGGACCTGCCGCCGGTGCCGATGGTGTACGAGTACCCGGTGCCGGTGAGCCCGTCGTCGGTGGTGATCTCGACGAACACGGTCTCCTGCTTGAGGAAGGACTGGACGGCGTCGGTGCGAACGGTCTCGACCTCGAGGTCGACCAGGTAGGCGCGCGCATCGGTGATGGTGGCCATTGTCGGTGCTCCCCAGCGTCGTTGATCAAAGAGCTGCGCAGGACGTCGACTTCTTGCCACTTCGGGAGAGACTCGATTAAGCCAAAACTTTCGCGCTAATCGAAATCGTACGCAGCCAAACATCCGATGTCAAGACTCGGTTGCCCATGTGGCAGTCGAATCCTCGAGGTTCTGGACGCGAGATGTCCGATGTCCTCGGAGTACCGGCGCACGGCCGCCCCCACGCCAACGGGGGCAGGGCGTACGCCCTGCCCCCGTCGCGCGACGGCCGGTCAGCGGGTGAGCTTCACGACTTTCGTCTCATCGAGGATCCGCCCGTCCTGGCGGTACACCAGGTAGGCGAACAGCTCGCCCTCGAAGCCGCTCAACCGCGCGCCCCGCGAGTTGAACTTCACGCCCTCGGTCGCTTCGAACGTGCCGGGCAGCCCGCTCGCCGAGGTGTAGAGCGTGTACCCCTTGCCGTTCGCGCTGTGGATGTCGAAGCCGATCATCGCGAAGTGGCCGTTGTTCGACACCGTCGCGTCGAGCACGCGGATCTCACCGGTGCGGGGCTTGATCGTGTAGGTCTCGCCCTTCTCGGTGGCGAACGCGATCGTCTTCTCGCTCTCCCAGTTCGGCGCCGTCCCGGCGATGGTCGACACCTGCACGCCGCGCGAGTCGAACACGTCGGCACCCTCGGCCCACGGCGAGGCGAGCGTCAGCGGCTTGCCCGCCGTGCTCGTGACGGTGACGTCACCGATCCGGTCGGACTGCCCGTCGTAGGCGGCGGTGAACTCGAACCCGCCCTCGCCGAGCAGACGTGCGAACGAGGCATCCTCGCCCTTCACCCAGTTGGGGAAGACCTTCGTCACCCCTCGGTCCGCGATCAGCAGCATGTTGTTGACCGCCGCCGTGGCGCCGATCTTCTCCACGCCGTGGACGCCGTCGCTGATCCGCAGGTTCGGCTGCAGCTGCGCCTTGATGGTGGTGGTGAGGTTGGACAGCACGCCCTCGGCCGGGTAGCGGTTCTGCACGGCGTCGTTGAAGATGCGCGGGAAGTTGTTGATCTGCCGCCAGGCGTTGCTGCCGAAGACGTCGATCGTGTTCCGCGCGACCTGCTGCTCGGCGTCGCTGGAGTAGTAGCCGAGCTGGTTGCCCGGCACCACGATGTCGAGCGGAATGATGTTCCCGTCGCCCGGCACGGGGTTGGCCAGCGGCACCCACTGACCGCCCCGCCACTCCTGCTCCGCGAGCGAGTACACCTGCTTGCCGTTCCACGTGCTGGTCGGCTGCGCCGCGAGGTTGTCGCGCAGGTCCTTCCACCCCGCTCGGCGATCGGCATCCCGATCGAGCAGCACGCTCGCATCGATGAGCTCGCTGAGCACGTTCTTCAGCGCCGCAAGCTCGACCGCGGGGTTCTTCGCCCACGAGCCCTCGTTGTAGCCGGCGAACAGCGTGTAGGGCTTGGCCGTCTTGTCGATCCACGCGTCGTAGAAGTTCACGGCGCTGACCAGGTAGTCGTACACCTCCTCATCCAGGAACCGCTCGTCCTGGGTGTAGTGGTAGTACTCGATCAGCGGGAACGCCGAGTACGACGCGTTCAGCGCTTCGTTGTGGTAGCTGTCGTCCATGACCGTCCCCCACGGGCCGATGCCCACGGGGTACAGCAGCGCATCCTCGATGCCGTTCTGCAGATCGGGACGACTGTCGATGAACGAACCGCTGATGCGACGCAGCTGCGCAGGATCGGCCGCGCGACGCTTGCCCTCTTCCATGAAGCCCCGCATCGCCTCCACCGCGGGGAGCGTGAGCTCGGTGCGGTTGCTGGAGTTCGTCCCGTAGAAGGTCGCGATGAAGTTGTAGTTCAGGTGGTAGTCGGATGCCCAGCTCGGCGTGTCGGTGGTGTGCCACACGCCGTAGAGCCCCGGCGCGAGTTCTCCTTCGCGCGCCGTGCTGCCCAGCAGGTACTGCGCCCCGTAGTAGTAGCGCATCACCTCGGGGCGGTTCGGCAGGTCGATGTAGGACGCGGACCAGAAGTCCTTCCACCACGCCGCGCGCTCGGCATCCAGAGCCTGCACGCCCGACGGCGCGGTCGCGTCACCGAGGAGCTGGAGCGCCTCGGCCATCGGGTCGGCGCCCTTCAGCGTGCCGTCCGAGGCGAGCGTCTGTCCGCCCCCGCCGACGGCCGTCACGATCTGCACCGATGCGCCCGGCTCGAGCCGGAACGACGTCGTGCCCTCGCCCTTGGCGGCATCGGCCGCGGTGTCGGCATCCGCTCCGACGACCGCCGTCGCCAGCGTCGCCCGCGAGGTCCAGGACTTCTCGTTCTGGGGCGCGTTGTTGAACGTCGACCGCGTCGCGGTGGCGACACCGTCCTCGACGGCGCTGGTCACCGGAAACTTCGCGTTGCCGCGCTTGCCCCAGGTCGCCACCTCGAGGTCGACGGGCTCCTCGCCCTTCGACGTCACCTCCGTGACCATCACATTCTCGTTCGGCGCCAGCCACGACTGCATCGCGAGAGGCACGCCGCCGATGCCGACCGTGGTGTCGATCCGGGCGTTCAGGATGTCCTGCTTCTCCGTCGTGGTCACGTTCTCACCGGGCGTGGGCAGCTCGCGGGTCTCCGCGAACAGCTCGAGCTGGCCGATGCGGGCGCGCGGGTTGGGGTCGCGGTTGGACTTCTGCAGCGGCTCGGTCACATAAAGGCGGAAGTGCGCGCTCGTCACCGGGGCGTCGAGGTTCTGCTCGAAGACGTCGGCGGCGTTGTCCGTGACCGTCGAGACATCGGTCCACTGCGCGCCCGCACCGCCGGTGTCGCTGACCTGCAGGCGGAAGTCGCTGGTGTTGTTCTGGCTGAACCCCGCCCGCACCGCGCCGTCGTTGCGGATCAGCCAGCGCTGCACGGTGATCGGCTCGGCGAAGCTGACCTCGAGCCAGTGCGTCTTGCCGATGGGGGTCACCCAGCCGTAGCCGTTCGGCGACTGCGTGAACTTCCCGTTCACCGCGTTCTCCGCACGGAAGGCCTCGTGGACGCCGCTGGCCGTCGCCGCGCTGTTGCGGGGCGCGAGGTTGGTCGAGGGGTCGACCTCGTCGTCCGGCGCCTGCTCGCGGATCGTGATGCCGCCGATCGGCAGCGGCTTGGTGGTGTCGTCGCCACTGCCGAAGGACCCTCGGAGGTTGCCCGCCGAGATGAAGTCCGACTTCGACAGCAGGAAGGTCTTCTCGCCGGCCGCGCCGAACGAGGTGACACCCAGGTCGCCGTTGCCGAGCAGTGCGGTGTTGGGCATGCCGTCGGTGATCGCACCGGAATAGGCGTCGCCCGTCCACTGCCCTTGGATGCCGCCGACGATGCTCTCGATGCGCTCCCAGTCGGCGGCCGGATCGGCTGCCGCGGACGCACCGGACGGGACCGCCGCGACCGTCAGCGCGCCGGCGGCCATGCACGCGGTGAGAGTGACCGCGCTCCAACGGCGCAATCGGTGGGAATTCGACATGCAGATCCTCCTCGATTCGATGTACAAGTCCCGCGGGCAGGCCGCATCGCATCGACGGTGCCCGGCTGAGCTCACCCGATGACGTTCGGCCTGCGGATCGGCGTCGACCTCGACGCACGATTTATCCAAATAATTAGGACTATTCCTGCCACAGGTTAGCAATCAGACATCGGATGTCAACACCCCTGATTTCGGGTGTGCGCGATCGGGGCTCCCGAATGGAACGGGAAACATCGGATGTCGACGCGAAACGCCGGGTCAGATCAGCAGCGAGGTCGATCGCGGTGTGTACAACGCGTCGAGCGTGAGCACGGCGGCGCCGATGGCGACCGCCTCCTCACCCAGACGCGACGGGAGGATCCTCACCTCGGCGTGAGTCAGCAGGTAGGGCGACGAGGCGAGCTCGCGCCGGATGATCGGCACGGCGAGGGGTTCCAGGAGCGTCCAGTACGGCCCCCCGAAGATGATGTCGTTGACGTCGAGCAGGTTGACGGCGCCCATCAGGGCTGCCGCGATGTTGCGGGATGCCCGCTCCACCAGCATCCACGCGTCGGCGTCCCCCTCGGACGCGCGACGCATCAGCTCGCCGAACGCGACGATTCGATCCATATCGCTGTCGGGGTCGAGCACCCCTGCGTCGCGGGCCTGTTCCACGAGGTACGACGCCCCGGCCACGTGGCCGAGCATGTCGCTGCGACGCTTGGCCGGTAGGCCGGCCGCCGGCACGACGAGACCGCCGCCGTTGCCGGCATTGCCGGTCACACCGACGAGGGCATCGCCCCGGTACGAGATGCCCATCCCGACACCGGAGCCGTAGTAGCAGAACAGGAAGTCGCGGCCGGACTCCGAGCCCGCGTCCCAGTTCTCGGCTATGACGGCCGCATTGACGTCCTTCGCCATGAGCACGGGCAGTCCGGTCCGTGCGGCGAGCTCCTCGCGCAGCGGCACGTTGCTCCACCCGTCGAGCAACGGCGGATCCACGATGATCCCGCGGTCGATGTCGATCGGGCCGGGCACGGCGAGGCCGATGCCGACGATCGCATCCGGATCGACGGACGACTCGTCGATGAGGTGTCTTACACTCCCGGCGATCTCCGTGACGACGGTGCTGGGATCCGCGACCGACGGTGTGCGCGAGCGATGCTTCAGCACGGTGGTCCCCGCGAGGTCCATCAGCACGTAGGTCACGTACGCCGGATCGAGGTGCACGCCGATCGCGTACCGGCTGCTCCCGACAAGCTGCAGCAGCACAGACGGCTTGCCGCGTCCGGAGATCCGTGTGCCCGTCTCGACGACCAGGCCGTCGTCGATGAGCTTACGAGCGGCGTTGGACGCGGTCTGTCCCGAGAGCCCGGCCTGCCGCGCGATCTCCGATCGGCTGATGCCCTCGGGCGCCCGACGGATCATGTCCAGCACGACCGCCTGGTTGAACTGGCTGACCGCAGGCAGGTTCGTTCCTCGTCGCGCCATTCATCCCATCCCCGTCACGTCACGCCCTGAGCCGGATGCCGTCCCCGACGGTCGCCCGTGGCGGCTCCAGCATAGAGGCGCTTGTTCGGGCGGACCGGGAGGTGCCGCCCGGAGCCGGCGGCGGAGCGACCGCCGCGGAATGCAGGTGGGGTGACGACCGCCCGCCGGGGCCACACCCCGCGAGGGTCACCCGAAGGTCTCGATGTACTCCTGTTCGGGGCCGAGCTCGGCCCGTTCGCGCAGCTCGACGACGTCGCCGAGTCGCTCGAGCTCGAGCACCGTGAGGGTGTTATCCCCCGCGCGCAGCAACGGCGCGGGCACGTAGTACGTCACCTGCGGACCGATCTCCCAATACCGACCGAGCAGGAACCCGTTCACCCACGCGAAGCCCTTCCCGGCGCCGGGGAACGCGAGGAACGTGTCGGCCGGTTCCTCGACATGAAGCGCCGCGGTAGCGAGACCGTCCCGGTCGGCGCCGACGGCGTCGCGGGGTGCTGCCGTCTCCGCGAGCGTGGCGAGCGTCTGCGCGTCCCACTCGTCGAGCGGCAGCGCCCGCGTCACCCAGCGATGCACGAGCCGGCGGTCGAGCTGGACGCCGCCGAGGATCCCCTTGCCCTCGCCGAGCAGCGGGCCGTAGTTGATGCGCCCCTGGTTCTCCACGAGGAGTTCGAGCACCACGGCGCGACCGTCGCCCGCGATCCGCACACCGGCCGTCGCCTGCTCCGCGTCCAGCACGGCGACGCGGACACCGTCGACGAAGACGACGGCGCGGTCGCGGAGGCCGCGCACGGTGAGCAGGGCGCCGCCCCGCGGCACGATCGGCTCGGCCCGGTACAGCGCCAGGCCTGCGTCCAGCCCGAGCTCCTCGAAACTCGGCGGCATCGCGGTGCGCACCTCCGCGCCGGTTCCGCGTACCAGCTCGAGGAGGCCGGCGACCTGCCGCAGCGGCAGCCGCGCGGCCGGGAGCACCCGAGGGGTCGCGGATGCCTCAGGGGGCACGTGCCCCGTGGCATCCACCAGCACGTCGCGGATGCGGTGGAACTTCTCCGTCACCGCGCCGTTCTCGGCGATCGGGGCATGGGAGTCGTAGCTCGTCTGCGTCGGCGACAGACGCACACCATCGTGGTTCGCGCCCGCCCACAGCCCGAAGTTCGTGCCGCCGTGCGCCATGTACAGACTCAGCGACCCGCCCTCGGCGAGGATGTCGGCGACGACGCCCGCCGCACCCTCGGGCGTGCGCACGTGGTGGGGGTTCCCCCAGTGATCGAACCACCCGTTCCACAGCTCGGCGCACATGAACGGCTCGCCCTGGCGGCGATCGCGCAGCATCGACGCCGCCTCCGCGGCGCGCGACCCGAACGTCGCGGTCGCGAGCACGCCGGGCAGGCTGCCGCCGTCCTGCATGAGCTCGGTGGGCCCATCCGCCGTGTAGACGAGTTCGGTGATCCCGCCCAGCGCGAGTCGCTCGCGCAACCAGGCGAGGTAGTCCGCGTCGTCCCCGTAGCTGCCGTACTCGTTCTCGACCTGCACCGCCACGATGGGGCCGCCGTGGGCCGCCTGAAGGGGTGCCAACCGCGGCAGGAGCTCGTCGAACCACGCATCGACCGCGTCGAGCAAGGCCGGGTGGCTCGACCGCAGGCGCATGCCAGGCGTGCCCGACAGCCAGGCCGGAAAGCCCCCGTTGTCCCACTCGGCGCAGATGTACGGGCCGGGCCGCACGATGGCGTCGAGTCCGGTCTCTGCGGCGAGCGCGATGAACCGCTCGAGGTCGCGCCAGCCCGTCCAGTCGACGTGGCCTGGGCGCCGCTCGTGGAAGTTCCAGGCGACGTACGTGTCCACGGTGTTGAGCCCCAGCGCGACGAGCCGTTCGAGACGGTCGCGCCACTGATCGGGATGCACGCGGAAGTAGTGCAGCGAGCCCGAGAGGATGCGGTGCGGTCGACCGTGACGGAGGATCACGCCGTCGGCGATGGTGAGGGCGCTCGTCACGGTCGCCGTCGACGGGCTCATTTCACGGCTCCTGCCGTCAGGCCGGCGCGCCAGAAGCGCTGCAGGCCGAGGAACGCGATGATCAGCGGGACCACCGACAGCAGCGCGGCGACCACGACGGTACCCGCCGGCACCTGCCCGTTGCTGCCGGCCCAGCCGACGAGGCCGACCGTCACCGGCTGGAGCGAGCTGTCGTTGAGCACCATGAGCGGCAGCAGATAGTTGTTCCACACCTCGACGAACTGGAACAGGAAGATCGTCACCAGCGCCGGGGACATGATCCGGATGCCGACCGAGAAGAAGATGCGGAACTCCCCCGCACCGTCGATCCGGCCTGCCTCGATGAGCTCGTCGGGCACCGACTGGGCGGCGAACACGCGGGCGAGGTAGACGCCGAACGGACTGACGATGCTCGGCAGCAGCACCGCGAGCGGGTTGTTCAGCAGACCCACCTGGTTGAACATCAGGAACAGCGGCAGGGTGAACATCACCTTCGGGATCAGCACGGCGGCCAGGATCACGCCGAACACGACGCCGCGTCCGCGGAACTCGTACTTCGCGAGCGCGTAGCCGGCCAGCGCGGACAGCAGCGTGCCGAGCAGTGCCGAGACGCCTGCGTAGAAGGCGCTGTTGAGCATCCACCTGCCGAAGATTCCGTCGGCTTCGGCGAACACGAGAGCGATGTTGTCGAACAGGCCGAAGCCGTCGAACCACAGCCCGGGCTCGGAGAACTGCTTGCCCACGGGCTTCGTGGCCGCGACGATGAGCCACCAGATGGGCACGATGAAGTAGAACGCCGAGAGGCCGAGGAGGGCGAAGACCCCCAATCGACTCGCGAGATCGTCCTCGCGCCGCGAACGGCGCGGGGGCGACCCCTCCGGTCGGTCGGTACGCGGCGGCCGCTCGGCCGACACCAGCGTGGGGGCGCTCATCGCTCGCCTCGATTCGTGAGTCTGAAGAAGGTGAACGAGAGCACGCCGACCAGGAGGGCGAGCACCACCGACTGCGCGGCCGCGTACGGGTAGTTCTGGGCCGTGACCTGCGCCTGCGCTGCCATCAGCGGAGTGAAGGTGCTGCTGATCGCGCCGCCCGAGATGGTCTGCAGCACCTTGGGCTCGTTGTAGAGCTGGGCGGAGCCGATGATCGAGAACACCGCGGTGAGCACCAGCGCGGGGCGCACCATCGGGATCTTGATGCTCCACGCGATGCGAAGCGCGCCCGCGCCGTCGAGGCGCGCCGCCTCGATGGTCTCGGCGGGGATCGTCTGCAGAGACGAGTAGATGATGAGCATGTTGTAGCCCGTCCAGCCCCAGGTGACGATGTTGGCGACCGCCCACAGCACGATCTCGGGAGCGAAGAAGGGGATGCCGGTGCCGACGACCCGCTCGAGCAGCGTGTTGATCGGGCTCGTCACGGGCGAATAGAGGAACGACCACATGACCGCGGCGATGACCCCGGGCACGGCGTACGGCAGGAAGGCCGCGAGCCGGAAGAAGCCCTTTCCGCGCGCGGAGCGCGAGTCGAGCAGAAGAGCCAGCACGAGCGCGACGCCGAGCATCACCGGCACCTGCACGAGCCCGAACAGCGCGACCCGTCCGAGCGAGGCGATGAAGTCGTCGTCACCGAGCAGGCGCGCGTAGTTCGCGAGCGGCGTGAACTCGAGCGTGGGCGCCTCCAGTCCGAGGCCCGAGCGCTGGAGCGTGAACATGCTCTGCAGGAACGCGAAGACCATCGGCACGAGGTACATCGCGACGAACAGCACGCCGAAGGGCAGCAGGAACAGCAGCGGTGTGCGCCAGCGGCCGCCGGCGCGGCGGGTGCGGCCGCCCGGCGCGGGTGCCGAGGGGCGTGTGAGCCGGCGCCGCCCGGTGTCGGCGGTGGTGACCGCCCGAGTCGATGAGGTGACCATGTCGTCCTGCGTCAGTGGATGCTGGGGATGGGAAGGCCGGGGCGGTGACGGGCACCGCCCCGGCTGAGGGGCTACTCGGAGACCGAGAGGCCCTGCGCCTCGAGCGCATCGACGGTCTGCTGCTGCGTGCTCGTCAGGGCGTCGGCGAAGGTGCCCTTCCCCGACCAGGCGCTGCCCAGCCCGTCGTCGAGGAAGCCGACCGTCTCGGGCATGTTCGGACCCCAGGTCCAGCCGCTCGTGACGTTCGGCGAAGCCTCGGCGAAGACGTCGAAGATCACCTGGCCGCCGAAGTAGGGGTCGGGCTGGGTGAGCGCCGGCAGATCAAGCAGCGCGGTCGCCGCCGGGTACAGCGCGGCCGAATCGACCAGGCCCGCGAAGGTGTCGGGGTCGGTGCTCATGAAGTGCGCGAAGGTCCACGCGGCCTCGGGGTCGGCGCATCCCTTCAGCACGGCGGTGGCGGAGCCGCCGACGTTGCCGACCTTGTTCTCGCCGGCCTCCCACTGCGGCATGGGCGCGACGGCCCACTTGCCGGCGCCGTCGGGCGCGCTGCCCTTGAGGACGCCGGCGATCCAGACCGCGCCGACGTGGGTCGCGATCGAGCCGTCGCCGAGGCCGGTGTACCAGGACTGGTCCCACATCGGCGCCGGGCTGATGAGGCCGGCGTCGGTGAGGCCCTGCCAGTAGGCGGCGACCTTCTGGCCCTCGGACGAGTCGATCGAGACCTTCCAGCTGTCCCCGTCGACCGAGAACCACGGTGCCTCGGCCTGCCAGTCGAAGCCGGCGTAGTCGTAGTTGAGGTAGCTCGCCGAGAGCGACTTGCCTGCGGCCTTGAGCTGTTCGCCCGCGGCCTGGTACTCGGCCCACGTGGTCGGCACGGCGATCCCGAGCGAGTCGAACACCTCCTTGTTGTAGAACAGCGCCATCGGCCCCTGGTCGACGGGCGCGCCGTAGACGGCGTCGCCGATGCTCACCGCCGACCAGCTCGCGGGGGTGAACTCGTCCTCGTTGCTGCTCGCGAACTCCGAGACGTCCTCCAGCGCGCCCTGCGCGGCGAAGCTCGTGAGCGTCTCGTATCCGACCTGCGCGAGGCAGGGGGCATTTCCCGCGGTGACGGCGTTCAGCATCTTGTCGTAGCCGCCCTTCGCCCCGGGAGCGACCTCCTCGTAGGTGACGACCACGTCGTCCTGCGAGGCGTTGAACGCGTCGACCGCGTCGGCGTAACCGGGGGCCCAGCCCCAGAACGTGATCTCAGCGGGACCGGAAGCGGCGGGGTCGGCGGCACCGGAGCACCCTGCGATCGCGAGGCCGAGGCCCAACGCGCCGGTGATCCCTGCCATGCGCATGACTGTCTTCTTCACTGCTGCCTCTCCTTTGAATGAGCTCGGAATGCGTCGTGCACCGATGAAGGCCCACGCGGTCTCGGGTGTGCGAGCTCTGTGGGGCGTGATCGATGGTGCCACACGTTGTTACCGCTAACAACTCAAATGATCCGTAATTTTGAGCGCTTTCTCACGACCAGATCGCGATAGCATGTTTTCGCTACCACGAGGAGGACTGCTCTAAATGACCAGCATCCGGCGGCTCGATGCCAGCGGCCGCACACGCTCGCCGAGCATGGCCGACGTCGCCCGCCACGCCGATGTCTCGGCGCAGACGGTCTCGCGCGTGCTGAGCGGCCACCCCAACGTCCAGAGCGCGACCCGCGACCGCGTGCTGCGCGCAGTCGACGAGCTCGGCTACCGCATGAACAGCGCGGCGCGCGCACTGTCGTCGGGTCGCACGCGCACGATCGGCGTCGTCGTGCTCCCCAACGTCCACTTCTCCGGCTCGGCGGTCACACACGGCGTCGAAGCCGCCGCCCGTCGCGCCGGCTACACGGTCAGCATCTCGACCGCGAGCTCCCTCGACCCGACCGCGATCGCCGCGGCGATGACCCGCCTGGACGACCAGTCGGTCGAGGGCATCGTGCTCGCGGTCCCCGTGCCGACGGGCTCGGATGCCGTCGAGGCGATCGCCCGCAGCATCCCCACCGTCACGATCGACGGCTCGCGCACCGCGTCCAGCGAGGTCGTGGCCATCGACCAGTTCGACGTCGGCAGACTCGCGACCGAGCATCTGCTCTCGCTCGGACACCCCACCGTCTGGCACATCGCCGGCCCCGATGGGTGGCTGGACTCCACGGGGCGCACCGCCGGCTGGCGTGCGGCGCTGCAGGCGGCGGGCGGCGATGTGCCGCCGCTCCTGCACGGCGACTGGTCGCCTGAGTCCGGCTATCAAGCGGGCCTCGTGCTCGGCCGCATCCCCGAGGCCACCGCCGTCTTCGTGGCCAGCGATGAGATGGCCTTCGGTGCGATCCGCGCCCTGCACGAACTCGGCCGCCGAGTACCGGAGGATGTCTCGGTCGTCGGCGTGGACGACATCGCCCTGGCGGCGTACTGCAGTCCCGCCCTCACGACGGTGGCACAGCCGTTCGGTGAGATCGCGGCCCTCGCGGTCGAGCACCTCCTGCGCCGTATCGACGAACCGACCGCGCCGTCCGCATCCGCCGAGGTCGACGCGACCCTCGTGATCCGATCGAGCACAGCCCCCTACCAGGGCTGACGGGCACCAGCGCACTCCGGGCCGGCGCAGGCCGGGATGACGGCGGGCGTCCGCCCGGCCCGGTGCTTCACGGGCGACTCCCGTTCAGTGCTCGCCGAGCTCCGGGTGCAGGTGCCGCGATGCGAGCGCGACGACGGCCTGCCGCGCGCCGGAGTCGAGGCATCCGTGCAGGTCGCCGCCGGCCAGAGTGGCGGCGAGGAAGCCCGCGAAGAATGCGTCGCCGGCACCGTTGGTGTCGACCACGGTCGCGGGGTGCGCGGCGACGGTCGCCCGGGTGCCGTCGGCGGCGAGCGCGATCGCGCCGCGCGCGCCGAGGGTGCACACGGCCAGGCGCGGTCCGCGGTCGAGGCAGCTCTGCAGGAGCGCCCACGGGTCATCGGTGGCGTCGTCGTTCATGAACACGACGTCTGCGGCGCGCAGGAACGGCTCGTGGAACGCCGCCTCCCCGTCGTAGTCGTGCAGGTCGGTCCAGATCGGCGCGCCGGTGGCACCAGCCGCGAGACGCCGCGCGACGAGGACGGCGCCGGCTTCGCTCAGATCCACCACCGCGATGTCGGCGGCCGAGACGGCGGCCTCCATGCGCTCGAGCGCGTCGACGGATGCCGGAGACGGCGTGGCCAGGTACAGGCTCACGCGCTCCCCCGCTGCCGTCATCAGGTTCGTGTGCCGCTCGGTGCGTTCCGAGGTGTGGGCCTCGACACGCACGCCCGCCGCCGTGAGCGCCGATGCGGCACGACGCCCGTCGTCATCGGCGCCCAACAGGGCGTGGAGCGTGACCGCGACGCCGAGGTCGGCCAGGTGCAGCGCCTTGCCCGCGGAGGTGCCGCCGAGAGTGTGCAGGTCGCCGAGGGCGAACTGCATGTGCGGCACCGGCTCGGGCAGCCGGTCCAGGTGGATCAGGTGGTTCCACGATGCAGGTCCGCACACGGCGACGCGGGCGTCGGAGACGAGGGGCATCGGATCATTCAACCAGCCCGGCGAGGCCCTCATCGGGGCGCAGGCCGGCTCTCAGCGCGCGCCGGCGCGCGTCCGCAGCACGGCCGCGAGGCGCTCGAGCTGGGACGCGTCTTCGAGCGCCGACCCGACGGCGGCCACGCGTACGCCGGCGTCGAGGAACTCCTCGACGTTGGAGGCGTCGAGCCCGCCGGTCGCGACGAAACGCACCTGCGGGAAGGGACCGCGGATGTGCTTGAACCATCCGCTGCCCAGCCACGTCGCGGGGAAGGCCTTGAGCCAGGTCAGCCCGAGCGAGACCGCCAGCTGCACCTCGCTGGGCGTCGCCACGCCGGGGAGGATCGGGATGCCCGCACCCTGCGCCGCCCGGACGACCACGGGATCCAGACCCGGCGAAACCAGGTAGGCGGCGCCGGCATCCGCGGCGAGCACCACCTGGGCCGGCGTGAGGATCGTGCCGGCTCCCACGCTCTTGCCGCGAGAGGCGGCGAGGACGGCGACCTCCCGGAGCGCACGCTCGTCCTCCTCGGTCTGGAGCGGCACCTCCACGGAGTCGATGCCGAGGTCCCACGCGGTCTCCGACAGGCGCACCGAGCGCTCGACCCCCATCCCCCGCAGGATCGCCATGAGCGGCGCCCCGGCGAACGCGTCATCGAACCACTGCGCAGCGGCATCCGTCTGGGTCGTGTGTGAGGTCATCGCGGTTCCTTCGTGCATGGGTGCGGTGTCCGTGTGAGCGGGCACCCCGGTCAGCGTGCGGCGGGCTCGTCGATCGAGTCCCGTGTGGTCTGGAGCGTGCGGGCGGCGCGCCCGTGCCCCGCCTGCAGCCGGTCGGCGACGGGTGCGCCCGAGAGGAGCCCGGCGAGGTAGCCTCCGGCGAACGCGTCGCCCGCGCCGACGGGCTCGACGACCTCGACGGCCAGCGCCGGGACGAACACCTCGTCGGCGCCGACGAACGCAGTGGCGCCGACGTCGCCGTCCTTGACGATGAGCTCGGCGACGTCGGGCAGCAGCGCCCGGGCTTCGGCCGCCGTCGCTGTGCCCCACAGCGTCTCGGCCTCGTCGCGGCCGACGAGCACGATGTCGGCGCTGCGGGCGAGCTCGAGCAGCACGGGCGCCGCGATGGCGGCATCCCACAGCGGCGCACGGTGGTTCACATCGAATGAGACGGGCACGCCGTGCTCGTGCGCCCGCTCCATGACCCGCGCGAGGAAGTCACAGGCGGATTCCGAGATCGCCGCCGTGATCCCCGAGACGTGCAGCAGGTCCACGCCCTCGAACGACACCTCGTCGGCGTCGGCCGCACTCAGGTGCGCCGCCGCGGATCCGCCGCGGTAGTAGAGCACGCCGTTGCCCGGGTCCTTGACGTACAGGCCGGTGGGGTGGGCGTCGTCGAAGCGCACGCGCGAGACGTCGACACCTCGTGCCGCGAGCTGCCGCGCGACCCGGCGTCCGAGAGCGTCGGCGCCGAGCGCACTGAACCACACGGCGCGATGGCCGAGGGCGGCGACATGCGCCGCGACGTTCGACTCGGCGCCGCCGGCGTCGACGAGGAAGACGTCGGCATCCGTCACCGGAGTCGCGACGACGGGCGCCACCATGGCCATGGTCTCGCCGATCGCGAGGAGAGTACGGTGCACGGTCTCAGCGTACGTAGTCGGGCACCGTCATCGCAGTTCGATGACGGGGGCGGCGTCCATGTCGTCGAACGCCTGGTTCTCACCGGCCATCGCCCAGATGAACGTGTACGCCGACGTGCCGACGCCGGAGTGCAGCGACCACGAGGGCGAGATGACGGCCTGACGGTCGGCGATCACGAGGTGGCGCGTCTCCTCGCGCTCGCCCATGAGGTGGATGACGCGGGCATCCTCGGGGAGGTCGAAATACAGGTAGCACTCGGTGCGGCGGTCGTGCGTGTGCGCCGGCATGGTGTTCCACATCGAGCCCGGGTGCAGCTCGGTGACGCCCATGACGATCTGGCAGCTCTTGACGCCGTTCTCGTGGATGTACTGGTTGAGCGTGCGGCGGTTCGAGGTGAGCTGGTCGCCGAGCTCGCGCACGGTGCCCTCGCCGGGCGACACGAGCGCCGACGGGTAGGCGGTATGTGCTGGCGCCGAGAAGAGGTAGAACTGCGCGCCAGCATCACCGTTCGAATCGGCGAACGACACCGAACGGATGCCGCGGCCGAGGTACAGGCACGCGCCCTTGACGAGCGTGTACACCTCACCGTCCGCGGTGACCGTGCCGGTGCCGCCGACGTTGATGATGCCGGCCTCCCGGTGCTCGAGGAAGTAGTCGCTGCGGATCTCCGGGTAGCCGCCGAGCTCGAGGACCGAGCCCGCGGGAACGGCGCCACCAAGAACGATCCGGTCGTGGTGGGTGTACGTGAGGCGGATCTCGCCCGGAACGAAGACGTCGGGGATGAGGTAGGTGTCGCGCAGGTCCTGCGTCGTCATGCCCGGGATCTGGGCGGGGTTGGTCGCGTAGCGCTGCGGGATGTGCGTCTCGGTCACGGTTCTCTCCTGGTTGTGCATGAAGTGCGGGTCAGCGGACGAGCCAGCCGCCGTCGACGGGGATGACGGCGCCGGTCACGTACGCGGCGGCATCCGAAGCGAGGAAGACGAACACTCCCTGCAGATCGGATGCCTCGCCCCAGCGCCCTGCGGGGATGCGCGACAGGATCGACGCTGCGCGGTCCTCGTCGGCGCGCAGCGGGGCGGTGTTGTCGGTCGCCATGTAGCCGGGTGCGACGGCGTTGACGGTCACACCGCCCGCCGCCCACTCGTTCGCGAGGGCCTTGGTCAGTCCCGCGACGGCGTGCTTGGAGGCGGTGTATGCCGGAACGAGAATGCCTCCCTGGAACGACAGCATCGACGCCACGTTGATGATGCGCCCGCCGCCCTGCGCGAGCATGTGTCGCCCTGCGGCCTGGGACAGGTGGAACACGGCGTCGAGGTTGATCGCGAGCACGTCGTCCCAGTCCGCGAGCGGGTACTCGGCCGCGGGCGCGCGACGGATGGTGCCGGCGTTGTTCACGAGGATGTCGAGGCCGCCGAGCTGGGCGATCACCTCCTCGACCGCCGACGAGAGCTCGTCGGGAGTCGCCGAGACGAGGTCTCGCTGCACGCGGTGGACCCGGCGGCCGGTGGCCTCGATGAGCGCGGCGGTGGCCGACGCGTCGCCGCGGTCGAGGAGCGCGACGTCGGCGCCGGCCTCGGCGAGCGCGAGCGCAGCTCCCTGGCCGAGGCCGCGGCTGGACCCCGTGACGAGCGCGACCTTGCCGTCGAGGCGGAACGAATCGAGGATCATGCGGCGGACTCCTGGCTGGCGATGAATCGGGTGGTGAGCTCGCCGATCCCCGAGATGCGCACGGTGACGGCGTCGCCGTCGGCGAGGGGGCGGTGCGCGTCCTGCGCGGCCGGCAGCTTCTGCGGCGTGCCGGTCGAGACGACATCGCCGGGCTCGAGGGTCAGCACCTGGCTGAGGTGATGGATGACGAACGCGACGCTGAAGATCGTGGTCGACGTCGACTGCGACACGGTGACCGCGCCGTCGCGCACGACCTCGACGAGGAGGTCCTGCGGGTCGGGCACCTCGTCGGGCGTGACGACCCACGGCCCCAGCGGCGCGAAGCCGTCGGAGCACTTGCCCAGAGCCCACTGGCTCTGGCGGCGCTGCCAGGCGCGGTCCGACACGTCGTTGAGGATCGTGTAGCCCCCGACGTGCTCGAGGGCGTCCTCGAGCGGCACGCGCTGTGCGCGGCGGCCGATGACGACCGCCACCTCGCCCTCGTAGTCGACGTCTGTCGCTCCGGGCGGGATCACGACCGGCTCGGTCGGTCCGGCGAGCGCGTTCGACGTCTTGACGAACACGTCCGGGTACTCGGGGTCGTTCGCGGTCGGATCCACGCCGTCGGGAACATGCCCGCGGTAGTTGTACCCGAGACACAGCATCTTGCCCGGCACGACGGGCGCCAGCAGCGCGTCCGCGGCGAGCTCCGGCAGCGAGGCCGGATCGGATGCCGCCACCGCCGCCCGTGCGGCGGCGAGGGCCGCGTCATCGGCGAGCAGCTCGGTGACCGAGCCTGCGATCCCGCCGAGATCGAGCATGCGGTCGCCGTCGGCACTCGCGACGACCGCCCCTGGTCGCCTGCCGGTGGGTGCCGCATATGTGACCAGCCTCACCAGTACTTCCTCCACTCGGGTCGCGCGACGCGCATCAGCGCCTCGAGGTAGAAGTAGTCGCCCCACAGCGTCCCCTCGTCGATGCCGTTGCCCTTGGGCATGTCGTACACCGAGTGCAGGAGGAGGGCATCGGAGTCCTCAGCGCGCGCCGGGGCGTAGTGCGCGATGAGCGACGCCAGGATCGCGTGCGCCCGGGCCGTCCACTCGGCCGCGCGCGCGGCATCCGTCTCCACCGTCGCCAGCTCCAGCAGGCCGCACACCGCGATGGCGGCGGCGGAGCTGTCGCGCGGGGCGTCGCTGCCGTCCGTGTAGACGAGGTCCCAGAACGGCACCTCGTCCGAGGGCAGGTGCCGCAGGAAGTACTCCGTGCAGCGACGGGATGCCTCCAACAGACGCTCGTCGCCGGTCACGGCGTAGTTCATCGCGAAGCCGTAGATCCCCCACGCCTGGCCGCGCGCCCAGCACGACTCGTCGGCCGCGCCCTGCTCGGTGCCGCCTCGCAGCGGCCGACCGGTCTCGGCGTCCCAGTAGAACGTGTGGAACGTGGAGTCGTCGGCGCGGAGGATGTGCTCGCGCAGCTGCGCGGTGTGGCGCACGACGGCGTCGGCGAACCGCTCCTCACCGGTCTGCTCGTGCGCCCAGGTCAGCAGCGGCATGTTCATGAGGCTGTCGATGATGGTGCGACCGCGCTGCGCCGGATCGGACAGGTCGCCCCAGGCCTGGATGATCCCCGCCGGCTCCAGGAACCGGCGCATCAGGTGGTCCGCGGCCTCCAGCGACGCCTGGCGCGCCTGCTCGTCGTTCTCCAGACGCCAGGCGGCCACCGTCGACAGCGTGTAGAGGAAGCCGAGGTCGTGCGTGTCGAGGTCCTCTTCGGCGCGCACCCGGCGCTCGAAGTCGAGCGCGTCGACCCGGGCGGCATCGCGATAGTCCTCATCGCCGGTGAGTTCCCACGCGAGCCACAGCATGCCGGTACGGAAGCTCGTGGTCCAGCCGCGGTTGCCGCCGAGCGGGATGCCGCCGTGGGCAGGACGCAGCTCGTAGCGGTCGTCGACGGTCGTGTCGTCGGGGTATGCGCCCCCGAACGTCGCGATGTTGCGACGGACGGTCGCCAGCGCGGCGGCGAGTGCGGCGTCGGTGGCGGGGGCGCGGGTGCCCGAGGCGGGCGAGGTGGACGTCATGGCAGGGAATCCTTCTGAAGTGTGGGTGGAGAGCGGATGCCGCGGGCTCACGCCGGCACGGCCGCCTTCTCGTCGAGGTCGAGGACGGGGCGCAGCGTGAAGCGCGAGTTGGTCCACGCGAAGAAGAGCGCAGCCGATGCCGTGAGCCCGAGCCCCAGTGCGGGTGCGGTCGCGAACACGGCGATCTGCGCCACGAATGCGGCGAGCGAGGCGGCCGTGAGATACCAGCGGCGCAGGCCCAGGTAGAGGCTCGCCCGCAGCACGTCGCGCAGGCGCGCGGCGGGCACCTCGGCGATCGCGACGAGGGCGACGAGCCCCACCGCGATCGCGACCAGCGCCAGCACGCCGAGGAGCGGGACGGTGAACACGGCGACCGCCGTGTTCGACAGCATCCGCACATCCACGAGCAACACCACGACGACCGCCGTCACGGCGGCGCCGATCGCGAGGGCGCGGCGCCAGGTCGCGCGCAGCCCCGCGGCGAACGCGCGGATCGGGCCGAGTCCGCCGCCGGCGTGCTCGCGGAATGCGCGGAACGCGGCGGCCAGCCCCGGTGCCGCCAGCGGCGCAGCGACGGCGATGAGCGGCCACGAGTGCAGCGGGTCGGTCGTGACGAGCACGGCGACCAGCGGCAGGCAGGCGACCACCAGCAGCAGGTTCACGATGAGCCCGAGGTAGACCATCCCGATGAGGGACGCCCATGTCTCGTGCGACACCAGCAGGTTGAGCTTCTTCATGGCCTAGCCCTTCAGTCCGCTCGTCGCGATGCCCTCGACGAAGTACTTCTGGCCGAGCAGGAAGATGATCGCGATCGGGATGACCGAGATCGTCAGGCCCGCGAACAGCAGCGCGTAGTTCGTGTCGAACAGGTTCGAGACGAAGCCCTTGAGCCCCAGCTGGATCGTCCACAGGTCGGGGTTGCGCAGGTAGATGAGCGGCCCGAGGTAGTCGTTCCAGGTGGCGACGAACGTCAGCAGCGTGAGCGACGCGAGCGCGGGCACCGACAGCGGCAGCATGATCCTGCGCCAGATCGCGTACTCGCTGAGGCCGTCCAGACGCGCGGCTTCGGAGAGCTCCTCGGGGATCGTCTCGTAGAACTGCTTCATCAGGAACACGCCGAACGCGCCGAACGCCTGCAGCAGGATGATCGACCACAGGGTGTTCGACACCTTGAAGTTCGACAGCATGATGAACTGCGGGATCATGTACGACTGCCACGGCACGGCGATCGTGCCGACGTACAGCAGGAACAGGATGTCGCGGCCGCGGAACTTCATGCGGGCGAAGCCGTAGGCGGCGAACGAGCCGGTGAGCACCTGCAGGAACGTCACGACCACCGCGAGGAACAGCGTGTTGCGGATCCAGACCAGCATGTTCGACTGGGTCCAGATGTCGATGTAGTTCTGCCACACCCACGTCTCGGGCAGCCATCTGATCGGCACCGAGAACACCTCGTTCGACGACTTGAACGAGCTGAGCACCATCCACACGAACGGCGTCAGCAGGCCGATCGCGAAGACGACCAGGGCGACGTACATGAGGATGCGGGCGATGCGGCGCCCGGGGGTCAGCCGCTCGCCGTCGGCGTCGCGCGTGACGGGCTTGCGGTCGGCGAGCTTGCGGAGGCTGCGCACGGCGGCCGTGGGAGGCGTGAAGTCCGAGACCAGACGGTCGGCGGCGTCCTTCTCCAGCTGCTCGGCCATCACTTGCTCCCCCTCTTGTTCCACAGGAACTGGATGATCGTCACGATGATGCACATGAAGAAGAGCACCACCGCGGCGGCCGAGGCATAGCCGAACTGGCTCTCCTCGAAGCCCTTGCGATAGATGAACTGCGACATCACGAGCGTCGACTGGCCGGGACCGCCGTCGGTCATGACGAGGATCAGGTCGAAGATCTTGAACGAGTTGATCGTCAGCATGACGGTGACGAAGAACATGGTCGGACGCAGGCTCGGGAGGGTCACGTTGGTGAACCGCTGCCACGCGTTCGCGCCGTCCATGCGCGCCGCCTCGTGCAGCTCGCGGGGCACGGTCTGCAGGCCCGCGAGGAACAGGATCATGTAGTAGCCCATGTCGCGCCACGTCGACACGATGACGACGGCGGGCATCGCCCACTCCGGCGAGGTGAGCCACCCGGGAGGGTTCTGGATGCCGATGAACCTGAGGAACTCGTTGATCGGACCGTACTCGGGGCTGAAGAGCAGGTTCCACACGACGGCGATCGCGACGATCGACGTGATGTAGGGGAAGAACGCGGCGGTGCGGAAGAACGCGACGCCGCGGAGCTTGTTGTTGAGCAGAAGCGCGAGACCGAGCGACACCGCGATCGTCAGCGGGATGTGCATCACCGAGTAGTAGAGGGTGTTGACGACCGAGGTGCGGAAGCTGCCGTCGCCGATGAGGCGGGTGAAGTTCGCGAGACCGACGAAGTCGGCCTTGCCGAAGACGTTCCAGTTCGTGAACGCCATGTAGAAGAGGATGACGATCGGCACGAGCGTCAGGACGCCGAAGCCGATGAAGTTGGGGAGGATGAAGCTCCACCCGATGAGGGTGTTGCGCAGGCGCAGCTTCGAGCGCCGGCGGCGCACGGGCGGCGGCGCGGTGCCGGTCTCGGTGGCGGTGATGGTCGCCATGGCGGACCTCCAGAAGGGGCCTGTCGGGAGTGGATGCTGGTGCGGTGCCCGACCCACCCGCGGGAGCGGTCCGGGCACCGGGTCTCAGGTCTTCGACGGGCTCGAGGAGCGGTACTGAGCTCAGGGCTTCCCGAGCCCGTCGAAGGAGCGGGGTCAGTCGGTGCCGACCTCGTTGGCGACGCGGTCCTGCGCCTCCTTGATGGCGTCGGCGGGCGACTGGGAGCCCGACATGATTGCGGTGTGCATGTCGGCGAGGATGCCCTGGATCGCGGCGGTCTTGTCCGAGGTGGGGTTCTCGGGGTGGACCTCGTGCGTCGAGTAGGCGAACTTCGACAGGTCGTCGCTCGGAGCGCCGTCGACCGCGAAGTACGTGTCGACGACCGCGTCGGTCAGCAGCGCCGGCGTGATGCCGATGCCCGCGAGCACCTGGGCGCCCTCTTCACCGGCGGCGAAGGCGAGGAAGTCCTTCGCAGCGGCGACCTTGGACTCGTCGATCGCGGCGTTGATGCCGAGACCCGTCGGGTCGCCGAAGGTCACCGGAGTGTTGTCGAGGCCAGTGGTCTTGGACGACTCCTGCGGGATCGGCGCGATGCCCCAGTCGAACGTGTCGGCGTCGCCCGATGCCTGCTGGGCGATCAGCGTCGCGACGAACCACGTGCCCATGGGCTGCATGGCGGCGTTCTGCTTGCCGAACTCGCCCTGGTAGGTGAGCTGGTTGGCCTTGGCGGTGTTGTAGTCCACCTGGTCGCCGGCGTCCTGCATGGCGAGCACGCGCTCGTAGAAGGGCTCCATGTAGTCGTACTCGCCCTTGAGGATGTCGCTGTCGGTCTGCGCGTTGGCGAAGCCCTGGACGGTCGACTGCCAGTTGTGCAGGTACGCGCCCTTGGCGGCGCTGCCGGCGGCGGCGAGACCCTCGGTCAGCGCACCGGCGGCGTCGGCGTAGTCGTCCCACGTCCAGGTGCCGTCGGGGTAGTCGACACCGGCCTGGTCGAAGAGCGCCTTGTTGTAGTAGAGCACCCACGAGTCGTTGCGGTAGGGGACCGCGTAGGCGGTGCCGTCGACCTCGTACGACTTGGCGCCGCTGATGCCGTCGGGCAGCTCGACGTCCGACACGTCGAGCAGCTGGCCGCCGTTGACGAAGGTCGGGACGTACTTGACCTCCTTCTGGGTGATGATGTCGGGGGCGGAGCCCGCGGCGAGGTCGGCGGTCACGAGCGTGTTGTACTCGGCCGCGTCGTAGCCCTTGAGCTCGATCGTGACGTCGGGGTTCTTCTCGTGGTACGCGTCGGCGAGCTTCTGGAACTCGGGCGTGGTGTCCAGGCTCCAGCCCGACATCGTGAGCGTGACCGGACCCGACGACTCCTCGGGGGCGGCGGCGTCGTCGCCGCCGCTGCAGCCGGCGAGAGCGAGCGTTGCGACCACGGCGACACCGGCCGCGGCAGCGAATGAGCGCTTCATTCTGGGGGTACTCCTTTGTGATTGCGGACCCCTCTTCGGGTCCATCGGGGGTTACCGGTTGGCGACGGACGCGGTTCCGGGGGGTGCGAGGCGACTCGAGGTCGCCGTGCCGTCAGGCCAGGTGACCGTGACGGAGGTCTGTGCGTCGTCCTCGTCGAGGGCGACGGTCGCATCGGCGTTCGCTGCGAGGTCTTCGGCGGTGAGCTCGATGAGCGTTGCGATCCACGCCCCCGCCTCGACGGAGAACGTCACGACGGGCACCGCGGCGACGCGTCCGAGCGGGCTGGCGTCCTCGCGCAGCTCGACGGAGGGCGCACCGACGCCGATGAGAGGACGGATGCCGCTGCGCAGCCCGTTCGCCGACACCGAGGCGACGGCGGAGGCGGCCTCGTGCTCCACCGTGCCGGATGCGAGCGCCCATCCTCCGACGCGGAGGCGGAGCAGGTCGCCGTCGACGCCGGGCTCGAGGGAGTCGACGCGCGCGAGGCGCACCTCCCAGGGGCCCCGGACGAGCGAGTGGACGGTCACGACACCGGCCAGGTCGATGTCGCCGTCGATGCCCGAGCCGTGGCGCACGACCGAGGGGCGTGGTGTGATCCAGTGGGCGCGGGCGGTCGAGGCGGCGATGCCGACCCGACCGCCCTCGTCGTCCTGCACGCGCACGTCGATGAGCTCCATCGCCGCGCGATGGGTGGCACGGCCGGCGGGGTCGACCAGCGCGACGGACTGCTCGAGGGGCTCTTCGAACGCGCGCTGGTCGGCGAGCGGGCCGGCGGCGGTGGAGTAGCCGATGCGGGCATAGAGCGGCGAGTCGCCGACGAGGCTGCCGGCGGCGGCGTGATCGGTGCCGTGGTTGACGACGCGCACGATGCCGTCGGACTGCGTGCCGGAGATCACCCATCCAGCGGGCCGCACAGCGCGCAGCTCGTCGCGGACCTCGACGGGCAGCGGCTCGCTCCCGGCGGCCCACACCGGGTGGTCAGCGGGCAGCAGGATGCCGAGCAGGCCCTTGACCGCCCAGTACGGCGAGCCGGGGCCGGAGTACGACTGCGCGAGCTCACGCCATTCGCGGTGCCAGCCCATGGTGAGGACGCCGTCCTGCCCCGGGACGCCCTGCGCGTCGAAGTGCGCGACGACGGCGTTCGCGGCACGGCGCAGCTGCCCGAGCGGCACGGACGGCACTCCGGCGAGCGCACCCGCCCAGAACGGCGCGGCGGCGGCGAAGCGGTAGATGAGGCTTCGGCCCTGCACGAGCGGTGAGCCGTCGGCGCCGACGAGGGCGACGGCATCCTGCAGGAAGCGATCCAGGCGCGCGATGTCGCCGGGGGTGCGGCCCTCGGCGAGCTCCTGGGCGCCCTGCATGCGCGACCACAGCACGGGGTAGGTGTGCAGCGCCCAGCCGACGTAGTGGTCGTACGAGCGCTCGAAGCCGTCCGAGATCCAGCCGTCCTCGCGCACCAGCGCATCGTGCAGGGCGAGGTCGTCGGCGACGTCCTGCGCCGACCACGGGCCACCGACCGAACGGAGGAAGGTCTGCACGACGACGCGGAACCACAGCCAGTTCGTCCGGGGGTAGGTCGTGTCGCCGACGACGGGTGCGAGGTAGCCGATGACGCGCTGCTGCGTCACCGTGTCGAGGCGATCCCAGATCCACGGGCGGGTCATGTCGAGCACGAGCGCGAGGGATGCCGCCTCGACCTTGGCCTGCGGGTGCTCCTCGAGGCGGACCCAGCGATCCTCGGCCTCGGGGTCGACGCCGGTGACGATGCCGCGCCCGTAGAAGTCGGCGAGCTCCTCGGTGCCCTCGCCACCGGCACCCGCGATGCGGAACCCGGCGAGGAGGAAGGTGCGGGCGAACCCCTCGAGTCCGTCGACCGCGTGCCCGTAGCCGCCCTCGGCGCCCGGGAACCGGATGCACCCGGCGCCGGGCGACGCGAATGCGCGTGCGCCGTCGATCAGGCGGTCGGCGTAGGCGATCCACTCGTCCCGCGTCCAGTCGAACCGCGTCGCGATGCGGGGCGTCGTGCTGTGCGGGACGGTCACAGTGGGATCTCCTTCGATGCCTGGTCCTGCGCCGTTCGTGCGTACGGCAGTGTGCGAACGATTGGGACTGTAGCAACCTGTTTCGTTCATTGCAAGACTGTTTGAGTTTTATTATGATCGTTTATGATCGCTTAAGAGTTCGGGACCCGGACTCCCCACACAATCCGGCGACGCCGATGACAAGGAGGCAACGTGACGTTCCAGGGTGAGCTCGCCGCAGCCTTCCATCGGCAGGCCGGTGTCGGTGCCGACGCGTTCGAGGCGGCCGTCGCCGCAGTCCTCGCCTCCCCCGACCGCGCACTGCCGGTCGCCGCCGCAGACGACCGGACAGTGTGGGGGCCCGGCGGAAGCGCTGATCGGATCGCGATCGACGACGTCCTCGCCCGCGCGGAGGCGGACCGGTCCACGGCGTGGCCTGTGCCTCGCGCGACGGCCGCCACCCGACTCCACGACGACGGGGACCGCGACGGCTGGGAGAGCATCGTCTTCGCACGGCAGCGACGCCTCGCCCGTGCCGCCGTCGCCGCCGCGCACCACGCCGACCACGCCGAGCTCGGCCCAGCCTGGCTCGCCGAGGTCCTCGACGGCGTGTGGCTCGTCTGCGAGCAGAGCTCGTGGTGCTGGCCGGCCCACGACGACGCGTTCCGGAAACGGGGATCGGTGCTGCCGACGGTGACATCGCCCTATCTCGACCTCGGGGCGGGCGAGGCCGTCGCGCTGCTGAGCTGGGTGGATCACCTGCTCGGCGACCGTCTCGAGGCGCGGTACCCCGGCATCCGCCCCCGCATCCGCCACGAGGCGCGCGTGCGCGTGTTCGAGCCGTTCGTGCAGCGCCGAGACTGGCACTGGCTCGGCCTCGACGGCGACGTGCACAACTGGAACCCGTGGATCCACGGCAACGTGCTCACCGCGGCGTTGCGGCTGCTCGACGACCCTGCCGAGGCCGCAGAGCGAGCGCGCATCGTCACCCTCGCGGTCGAGGGGCTCGACCGCTACGTCACCGCGCTCCCGGCCGACGGCGCGATCGACGAGGGCTACGCGTACTGGTGGAACGGCGCCTGCCGCGCGCTCGAAGCGCTCGAGATCGTGCGCCACGCGACAGGCGGAGTCCTCGACGCCTCCGGCCTCCCCGCGCTGCGCAAGACCGTCGCCTTCCCCCATCGCATGCACCTCGGCCGTGACTGGTACCTCAATCTCGCCGACGGACAGGCGCGGATGCCGGCCACCCAGCCCTGGCACGCGCTTCATCGCGCGGCGCGCAGCGCGGGAGACCCGGATGCCGCGGCTCACGCAGCCGCCCATCGCGTCGCCGGGACACCGGCCGCCACAGAGCACGAAGGCCGGGGCCGGCTCCTGCGCGGTGTCACCGACCCCGCATGGGTCGGCGCGGCGCAGACGTCCAGCCCCTTCCCGCGCGACGTGTGGCTCCGCTCGACCGAGGTGGTCGTGGCGCGGGAGCGCGCCGGCTCCCCCGCCGGGCTCACCCTTGCGGCGAAGGGCGGGCACAACGGCGAGCATCACAACCACAACGACGTCGGCACGTTCGTCGTCGCCTCGGACGGCGTTCCCGTGATCGTCGACGCCGGCCGGCCCACCTACACGCGGCAGACGTTCGACGCAGGCCGCTATGACATCTGGACGATGCAGAGCGGGTGGCACAACGTGCCGGTGATCGGCGGGCGGGAGCAGAGCCCGGGGGTCGGGTTCGCGGCATCCGCCGTCGAGATCTCGATCGAGGACGATCAGACGTCGCTGGCGCTCGACCTCTCAGGCGCCTACCGCGAGGCCCCGTCCTGGCGGCGCCGCCTGCGGCTGGACAGGTCGTCCAGGCGCGTCGAGATCGAGGAGTCCTGGACGACCGGAGGCGACGGGCGCACCGAGGTGAGGATGCTGCTCGCCGGCGACGTGCGCCGGGATGCGGCATCCGTCGTGGTCACCCCGTTGGACGGCGCCCCGCCGCTGCGGGTGTCGTGGCCGCACGACGTGGCAGCCGCGCTCGTGGTGCGCGAACTGGACGATCCGATGCTCGCGGACGTGTGGGGCGAGCGATTGACCCGACTCGATCTCGACGTCACGCCACGCAACAGCGTGGTGGTCACGATAGAACTGGACAAGACGAACGCGGAGGACCCCCGATGACCGACCAGACGCCGGCGCTGCTGGCTGCCGAACGGCGGGCCCACGTGATGGCGACGCTCGAACGCGACGGTGCCGTCCGGGTCGCGCAGCTCATGGACGAGCTCGGGGTCGCGCCGGTGACTCTGCGCCGCGACCTCGCCCAGATGGAGCGTGAAGGCCTGCTGGTCCGCGTGCACGGGGGCGCCGTTCCCGCCGCGGCAGGGCTCGACCAGGTCGAGCCGGGGCATCCGCTTCCCTCCTCCCGCACGGGTTCGATCGCGATGCTCGTGCCGTCGCTGAGCTTCTACTGGCCCAGCGTCGTGCGCGGCGCCGAGACCGAGGCCACCCGTCACGGCCTGCGCGTCGTGCTCCGCGGCGCGTCGTACGAACTCCAGGACGAGAGGCCCGTGCTCGAGCGGCTCGTGCACGAGGACGGTGTGCGGGGGCTGGTCGTCGCGCCCAACACCGACACCCCGCACGCGCAGGACGTCGTGCAATGGCTCGACGAGTGCGGCGTGCCCTTCGTCCTCGTGGAGCGCGACGCCGTCGTCATGCCCGAGGGCAGCCCGGTCGAGAACGTCACGACCGATCACGCCCTGGGCGCGGTGCTCGCCGCGCGCCATCTCGCGTCACTCGGCCACCGCCGCGTCGGGCTCATCATCGCGCGCGAATCGCCGACGTCCCGCAAGATCACCGCCGGCTGGCAGGCTGCGTGCCTCGAGCTGGGCCTGACCCCGTCGGATCACTTCGAGACGAGCCTGCCGCCCCGCACGAGTCCGGACTTCTCCGCTGCCGTCGATGCCACCCTCGACGCGGCCCTGTCGAACTCGGTCACCGCCCTTCTCGTGCACTCCGACCCGGAGGCGATGGCGTTCGTCGACCTCGCGCTGAACCGCGGGATCTCGGTTCCCGGCGACCTGTCGGTCGTCGCCTACGACGACGAGGTCGCCGAGCTGTTCACCCCCGCGCTCACCGCGGTCAGCCCGCCGCGCCACTTCGTCGGTCGTGCGGCCGTCGACCTGCTGGCCCGGCGCATCGAGGATCCGACGCGGCCCGTGCACCGGGTGGTGCTGAACCCCACGTTGAACGTGCGCGGCTCCACCGCTCCCCCGCGGGGGGCCTGAGCCGCAGAGCGGATGCCGTCATCCCGCGTCGCGTCGCGGGCTCACTCCGCGGCGGGCGGCGTGCACACCGCTGCCGCCGCGATCGCGTCGCGATACTGCTCGGGGGTCCACGGCAGGCCCGCCTCGGGCACCTTCTGGCCCGCGGTGGCGGGCGCCTTCGAGGCGATCGCCGCGAGCTCCCAGACGAGGTACTCCCCCACCGCCGCGTCGGCGGCGGAGTTGTTGAGCACGACGGCGACCGTCAGCCCGCTGCGCGGGTCCGCGAAGGCGGCCGTGATGTACCCGGGCACCTTGCCGTACTGGCCGATGAGCGACCCCGCCTGCAGCGCCCCACCTGCAGCGGTGTACCACGACGGGCCGTCAGGCGACACCGGGAGCGGGTGGGCGAAGCGCTCGTCGGACGGGACCAGCGCGCCGGTCGCGAGCGCCTGCGCATAGTGTCCGAGATCGTGGATGTCGGTGACCGCACCCGCGTCGGTGAATCCGGTGGTCCCCGAGACGGCGGTGAGGTCGACCGGCTGCGCGCAGTCGAGCACGCCCTCGGCGTTGTTCACCGACTGCCCTCCCTTGAGCACACCGGTGGTCGGCAGATCGCCGAGCGCCGTCGCGTCCAGGCCGAGCGGGTCGGCGACGTACGTCTGGAAGAGGTCGGCGGCGGTCTCGCCGGTGGCGCGCTGCAGTGCGAGCCCCAGGAGGAGGTAGCCGGCGTCGGAGTCGCGGTAGGCCTGGCCGGGGGCCGCGGTGCGCGGCTGGCCGAGACCGAAGCTCGCGAGGTAGCGCGGGTCCCACTGCCGTTCGGGGTTCTGCATCCACAGCCCGTACAGCTGGCCGGTGTACGAGCCGACGCCCGAGGTGCCGTCGCACAGCTCGGCAAGGCTCACGTCGGCGAGGTCGGGCACGCCGGCGACGTATTCGGTGACGCTGTCGCCGAGCTTCACCTTGCCCGCGGCGGCGACCTCGTACAGCACGTCGCACGTCATCGCGCGGGTCATCTTTCCGGCGCGGAAGACCTGGTCGGCGGTCACTTCCCCGCCCCCGTCAGGTCGCTGCGCACCGAGCCCGGCGACCCAGCTGCCGCTCCACGGCGCCCACACGCCCACGATGGCCCCGGACGAACCGGTCACGCCCATCGCGTGGGTGACGGCATCCTGCAGCTGCTGGACGGTGTCGTCGGGAAGCGGGGACTCGGCCTGCGGCGGGGCGTCGACGGGAACCTCGCCGCCGAACGAGCATCCCGCCAGGAGCAGCGCGGAAACAAGCGCACCGGCGATCGCCGCGGTGGCGCGGCGGTGTGTGTGTCGTGACCGCATCCTCACCCCCCGATGATCGTGCAATGCATTCAAACACACCGCGGTCGCTGACGCGGTACGGCGATCCGTAGGGTGTGAGCATGACCCACCACTTCGACGAAGCCGCCCTGACGGGTGTGCTCGGCCACATGAACGGCGATCACGGCGACGACAACCTGCTGATCGCACGCGCTTTCGCCACCGAAGCGGGTGTGGCGGACGCCGCGATCACGGCATCCCGCATGATCGGGTTCGACGGCGACCGCGGCGTGTGGGAGGCCACTCTCGCCGACGGGTCCTCCGCCGAGATCGCCGTCGCGTGGCCGTCGGGGCCGATCACCGAGCGTCGTGAGGTCAGGCGGGAGATCGTCGCGCTGTACGACGAGTCGTGCCGGCGCCTGGGAGTCGAGCCCCGCCCGCACGCATAGGGAACGTGGAGTTAGGTTCGCCTTATCTTCAGTTAGCATGAAGGTATGAGCGACCCGATCCCCTTCTCCACTGCGCTGCGCGAGCGCTCCAGCCGCTCGCACTCGTCGAGCGAGCACGCCGGTTTCATGGCGGACCTCATGAAGGGCGAGGGCACGCGCGAGGACTACGTCGCGCTCGTCGTGCAGCACTGGTTCATCTACGAGGCGCTCGAGCGCACCGCGGGTCGGATGCGCAACGACCCTGTGGCGTCGGTGTTCATCAGCGACAAGCTCACGCGACTGCCTGCGCTGGAGGCCGACCTCGAGTTCCTCGTCGGCCCCGACTGGCGCGAGACAGTCGAGCCGCTGCCCACGACGCAGCGCTACGTCGACCGCATCAACGAGGTCGGCGCCACGTGGGCGGGCGGCTTCGTCGCGCACCACTACACGCGCTACCTCGGCGACCTGTCGGGCGGCCAGTTCATCGGGCGGCTCATGGCCCGCCGCTTCGGCTTCGAGACGAACGGCATCGGCTTCTACGTCTTCGACGACATCGCCGACCCCAAGGCCTTCAAGGATGTCTACCGCGAGCAGCTGGACGCCGCCCCGTGGGATGCCGCGGAGCAGGAGCGCGTGATCGACGAGGTGCTGCTGGCCTACCGCTTCAACACCGAGCTCTTCGAGGACCTCGCCGCCGCCAAGGCCGCCCAGGTCGCCTGATCCGGCCGAGCCGCCGCGTCAGGCGACGGGCGTGCCGCGCACGGCGGCCGACATGAAGCGGCGCACGTCGTCGTCGACCTGGATGTCGCGGGGCCGCAGCGGGCGCGAGAGGTACAGGCCGTCGAGCGACGTCAGCCGCGACAGGGCGACGTAGGTCTGCCCCGGCGCGAAGGCCCCCGAGCCGAGGTCGATGATCGCCCGGTCGTACGTCTTGCCCTGCGACTTGTGGATCGTGACGGCCCACGCCAGCCGCAGTGGGAACTGCGTGAACTCGGCGACGATGTCGCGGGTGAGCTGCTTCGAGCCCGGGTTGTAGGAGTAGCGGTACTTCTCCCACACCGACGGCTCGACGTCGAACTCCTCGCCCTCGACGTCCACCCGCACCGTCTCCCCCGCGATGCGCGTGACGGTGCCGATCGTGCCGTTGACCCAGCGGGGCGGCTCGCCGAACGACGCGGTGTCGTTGCGCAGGAACATCACCTGGGCACCGACCTTGAGCTTCAGCTCGACGTCGGCCGGGTAGGCGGCATCCCCCCGCCCGAAGTCGCCGTTGACCTCCGCCATCGCCGTCTGCTCACGGCCGACGAGCTCGTTCAGATGCCGCCGGTTGATGTTGTTGACGATGTCGTTGCGCGTGGCGAGCGTGATGATCGGATGCTCGCCGTCCGCCGGGTCCGGAGGGGTCCGCGCGCCGGTGTCGTTGAGCACCTGCGCGATGTCGGCGGTCACCCGGCCGTAGCGCACCGCGTTGAGCATGGCCTTGAAGGCGGGGTCGGACTGCCGGTGGATGTCGACCAGCTCGCGGATGTTGAGGTCGGCACCGTAGGAGCCGACATCGAGGATGCCGTCGCCCGAGGCCTCCCCCACCCAGACCTTGGCGTCGAAGAACCAGAACGACCGGTAGTGGTCGTTCACGTACCGCAGTTCGTCGCCGCGCGGCGGCACGGGAGCCAGCTGGTAGGGATCGCCGAACATCACGATCTGCGTGCCGCCGAAGGGCTCGCCGCGGCGCCCCCGGGCCTTGCGCAGGGCCCGGTCGATGGCGTCCATGAGGTCGGCGTTGACCATCGAGATCTCGTCGATGACGAGCGTGTCGATCGCGTTGAGCAGCTTGCGGGTCGCGTCGGACTGGTCTTCGTCATGGGAGCCGATGATGCCCAGCGGCAGCTTGAACAGCGAGTGGATCGTCTGACCATCGACGTTGAGCGCGGCCACGCCGGTCGGCGCGCACACGGCGATCTGCTTGCTGGTGTTCCACGCGAGGTGCTGCAGCAGCGTCGACTTGCCGGTGCCGGCGCGTCCGGTGACGAACACGTGCTCCCGCGTGTCTTCGATGAGCCGGAACAGCGCCTCCTGCTCGGCGGACAGCGGCGGGGTGTTCACCGATTCATGTTAACGAGCGGATGCCGCCTTCCGGCCGCCCGCGCCGCGATCCGTGGAGTCCCGCTCGTCGTCCACAGGCGGCTCCGCGTCGCGCCACCGTCCCGTGCCGGCCACGACCTCGCCCATGATCGCGCGGAATCGCGGGCACGTGGTGATGTCGTGGGAGCGGCACCGCAGCGCGTGCTCGGTCATGCGGCGCGACCGTTCCATGTCGGCCATGCGACGCTCGAGGTCGGCGAGGTGCTCCTCGAGCACGCGGTGCCGCTGTGGCGCCTGCTCGTCCAGCAGGACGCCGATCTGCTCGAGGCTCATGCCGGCCGCCTTGCTGCGCACGATGACGCCGAGGCGGACGAGGTCGTCGGCGCCGTAGCGGCGTCGTTCGGCGCCGTCGCGATCGGGATGCAGCAGCCCCATGTCCTCCCAGTGCCGCAGCACGTGCGTGGGCAGCGAGAAGCGCGCGGCGGCATCCCCGATCGACAGGCTTGACTTCATGTCGACATGAAGTCACAGGATCGATCCAGACGCAACCCGACGGAAGGATCACCCATGTACGACGTCATCGTGATCGGCGGCGGCCCGGCCGGACTCCAGGCCGCCCTCACGCTGGGCCGCATGCACCGCACGGTGCTGCTGCTCGACTCCGGCGAGTACCGCAACGCCACGGTGGAGCACGCCCACAACCTCCTCACCAACGACGGACGCGACCCGGCGGCGCTCCGCCGCATCGCACGCGACGAGCTGGCCGCCTACGAGACCGTGCGGGTGCGCACCACGACGGTGACGGCCGTCTCGGGCGCGCTCGGGTCGTTCGAGGTGGCGACGGGCGACGGCCCCGAACGCGCGCACCGCCTCGTGCTGGCCACAGGTATGCGCGACGAGCTGCCCGCCGTGCCCGGCCTCGTCGAGCACTGGGGGCGCCGCGTCGCCCAGTGCCCCTTCTGCCACGGCCACGAGTTCGCAGGGCGACGGGTCGCCATCCTGATCGACGGCGCGCACGCCGGGATGATCGAGGGGATGCTGCGCCCCGTCGTCGCGTCGTCGGTCATCGTTCGCCCGGCCAACGTCGCCAGAGTGGTCGAGGTGGGGGACGATCTGGAACTCGAGCTCGCGGACGGCGCCGCCGAGCGCGTCGCCGGGATCTTCACCGGTGCCACGGCGGCCCAGCGCGCGCCGTTCGCCGCGCAGCTCGGCTGCGCACTGCTTCCCAGCGGCGGCGTCGAGGTCGACGCGCTCGCCCGGACGACGGTTCTCGGGGTATATGCCGCCGGAGACATGTGCCACGTGGCGGCGGTGCCGGGGCCGATGGTGTCGCTCGCCGCTGCCATCGCCTCCGGTCAGCTCGCGGGCGCGAGCGCCATCCGCGACGCCCTCACCGCCTGACCGCGCCGGCGCATGTCCACAGATTGCGCGTCCACAGGAGGCTCCCGGTCAGGGCTTTCTACACTGGTGGGGTGGACCAAGGGGCGGTGGACACGGCATCCGGTCGCGCGAGTGCGCCTCCGGACACCGAGACGACCCCCGATGTCGACGGCGATCCCGGCGCCGCCACGCTGATCCAGCCGCCGCGCAAGCCGCGCAGCGGCCGGCGCCTCGCGGTGGATCTCACCCTGCTGGGCATCGCGGGCACGCTCGTCGTCGCGGCGGCGTTCGCGGCATGGGGAGCGATCGAGCGCGAGTTCTACAGCCCCTCCGCCTTCGTCGAGCACTACATCGACCTGCTCGCCGAGGGCCGCGCCGCCGACGCCCTCGCGGTGCCCGGCGTGGCGGTCGGCTCGGCCGAGCTCGAGGCCGCGGGGCTGCCGCCCACCGCCAACGAGGCGCTGCTGCGCAGCGCCGCGCTCGCCCCGCTCGATGACGTGCACGTCGTGTCGCAGGAGCAGGACGGCGACGTCACGCACGTGACGGTCGAGTACACGGCACGCGGCCACGAGGGCCGCACCACGTTCGACGTCGAGCGCGCCGGGTCGGTGGGCCTGGCTCCCACCTGGCGCTTCGCGAGGACCCCGCTCGCCGTCATCAACCTCGCCGTGACGGGCTCGATGATCTTCGAGGTCAACGGCTTCGAGCTCGACAAGCGTCAGGTCTCGCCGGAGGGCGCGGATGCCGATCCCTCCGCCCCGGTGTCTCTGCTCGTCTTCTCCCCCGGCCTGTACTCCGTGTCCGTCGACACCGCCATCTCGCGCACGCCCGGCGTGGCCGTGCTCTCGGACACTCCGTTCCACGCCATCCCGATCTCGATCCAGGCCCAGCCGACCGAGGAGTTCCTGAGCGTCGTGCAGGAGAAGGTGGAGGAGTTCCTCAGCGCGTGCGCCACCCAGGAGGTGCTCCAGCCGACCGCATGCCCGTTCGGCTATTTCGTGCAGGACCGCATCGACTCGCTGCCCAGCTGGTCGATCGTGGAGCAGCCGAAGGTGGCTGTCGAGCCCGACGGCGCGGGCTGGTCGATCCTCCCGTCCGAGGCTGTCGCGCACATCGACGTCGACATCCGCTCGCTCTTCGACGGCCGGGTGCGCCCGGTCAGCGAGGACGTCCCCTTCATCGTCAAGGGCACCATCAGCATCCGCCCCGACGGCACCGCGACGATCGTGGTGACCGGCCCCGACACGACCTGATCCCACCGCGCTCCGGGTGCAGAGACTCCCAGATCAGCGGCCGGATTCTGCCTTCGCATCGCGCTCAGCGAGGGCCGCGAGGTGGGCGTTGTAGGCCTCGAGCTCCGCATCCCCGGTGCGATCGGCGTGGCGGTCGCGGCGCTTGGTCTCGCGGTCGTCGCTGCGACTCCACTGGATCGCGACCGTGATCGCGAGGATGAGCGTGGGGATCTCGCCGATCGACCACGCGATGCCGCCGCCGGTGTACTGATCTTCCTGCGGCGTCGCGCCCCAGGTGCGTCCCATCGACCCGAACCACTCGGCGATCATGAGGCCTTCCTGCATCATGATCGCTATGCCGAAGAAGGCATGCATCGCCATCACGCCGATGAGGAGCAGGATCCGTCCGGGGTAGGGGAGGCGGTACGGGACCGGGTCGATGCCGATCAGGCTCATCACGAACAGGTAGCCGGTGATGAGGAAGTGCGCGACCATCCACTCGTGCCCGAGGTGGTCGTACAGCGACCACCGGAACAGGTCGGTGTAGTAGAAGACCCAGAGCGACCCGACGAACAGGCCGGCGGCGACGAAGGGATTGGTCAGCACCCGCGCGACGGGCGAGTGCACCGCCCACAGGATCCATTCGCGGCCGCCGCGCGTACCGTCGTCGCGCTTTCGGATTGCACGGGCGGCGAGCGTGATCGGCGCGCCCGGCACCAGCAGCAGCGGGATCGCCATCGTCAGCAGCATGTGCCCGACCATGTGCATGCTGAACAGGTAGTCCTGGTAGACGTTGATGACGCCGCCGGTGACCCACACCAGCACGACCCACCCGGCCACCCAGAGGATCGTGCGGTACATCGGCCACGCGTCGCCGCGGCGGCGCAGGCGCCACACGCCCACGAGGTAGAAGAAGATCGCGAACCCGGCGACCACCGCCCACAGCAGGTCGATGTTCCACGATGTCAGCCATCGGTCGATCGTCAGCTCCGGCGGCAGCGGGGCACCGGTCAGCCGCTGCGCCGGCGTCGGCGTCACGGGGATCAGTGGCGGCACCGGGGGAGGCGTGCGCGCGAGCGCGGCGGCGGCGCCGCTGGCCACGCCCATGAGCACGAGCTCGAACGCGATGAGCGTCCAGAAGGCGCGCGTGGCGGCCGCGGCATCCCGCATCCTGCCGATCAGGCGCGTGCGGTACCAGGCGCCGAGCACGCCGAGGGCGATGAGCGCCAGCACCTTCACGCCCAGGATCACGCCGTACGGCGAGACGAGCGCCGACCAGTCCTGCAGGCCGATCGCGGCGCGCACGGTGCCCGACACCGCGACGACGACGAACGCGGCCAGCGCGATGCTCGAGTAGCGCGCGACGGTGGCGGCGCTGTCGGGGCGCGACTGCAGCGGCCGCACGATCACGATGAGCAGGAGACCGCCGAGCCATACGGCGGCGGCGATCATGTGCAGGATCAGCGCGGTCATCGCCTCGTGATGGAACGCCTCCTCGCCGGAATGACCTTGGGTTCCCATCGGCACGAGGGCGGCCGCGGCCAGCAGGGCCACGAAGAAGGTCGGGGTCCACGACCGCACGGCGAAGGTGAGCACGGTGAGCGCGGCGCCGGCGATGGTGGTGATGAGCCAGGTGCGGCCGAGCTCGGTCTCGATGAGGAATCGGCCGAGCTGGGCGCCGAACTCCGGCCCCAGGCTGATCGCGGGGTTGAGTGCGGCGAGGAACGTCAGGAAGCCGGTCGCGGCGGCGGCCATCGTGAAGATCGCGGCCGAGATCGACGCGGTGTCGAGAGCGACGTCGAACGGGCGCTCACCGGCGCGCAGCGTGAACAGCGCCGTCACGAGCGCTCCGACCATGCCGGCGGCCGAGAGGTTGACCACGAGTGTCGCGGTCGGCAGACCCCAGCGCACGAACGGACCGGGGTCGGCCAGCGCGAGGGGTGCCGCGCCGCCGCCGAATGCGAGCGCCCACAGCATCACCACGAGCGCCGCCACGACGAGGAGCGCGGGCCCGACGGCCCGCAGGGCGCGGGGATTCACCCTTCCACCCTACGTTGCGCGGGGTTCGCCGCCGTCCTCCCGCAGGCCTCGCGGATACGGGGGTGAGACGCAGGAGAGGGGATGCCGCGAGCCGCGGCATCCCCTCTTCCCGAGGCGTTCGTCGATTACTTGACGGCGGCCTTGAGCTTGGAGCCCGCGGTGACCTTGACGCGCTTGCCCGCGGGGATCTTGATCTCCTCGCCGGTCTGCGGGTTGCGGCCCGTGCGAGCCGAGGTGGCGACCTGCTCGAACGCGATCCAGCCCGGGATCGAGACCTTGCTGCCGGCGGCGACCGCCTCGGAGACGGTGGAGAAGAGGGAGTCGAGCACGCCCGAGACGGCGGACTGGCTCTGGCCGGTCGCGCTCGCGATGCTCGCGACGAGCTCGGTCTTGGTGATGGTCTTGTCGGCCATGTGGGATGTCCTCCAGAGACGACGACTGCCGTCTTGTCATTGCTCGGACCGGATGGCTTCGCCCCCCGGCTGGTCTATCGACCGGGACCGAATGTACCCGAAGCGGCCGACAGATCCGCGTATTTCTGCGGATTTCGGCCGTTTGGGGCCGCGTGTCGCGTGACAGGAGTGACGAATGTGACTTCTGAGGCGTGATTTCGCCGACAGCGTTCAGGCGCGATGAGCGGCGATGACGTCGCGTGCGGTGCGCGCGAACGCCGGTCCCACGCGGTCCTGCCCGTCGAGATAGCCGCCCACCAGGGCCGCATCGCGCAGCAGCACGAGGGATGCCGCGACACCCTCGGGATCACTCAACCCGGCACCGGCGGCCAGCGCCTGGAGGGTCGAGCGGAACCACTCGCGGTGGTCGGCGATGAGCTCGCGCACCGGCCCCTCGTTCGGATACTCGGCGGCGGCGTTGATGAAGGGGCAGCCGCGCGTGTGCCGGTCGCGGATGTCCTGCTCGATGCCCGCCACGACGAGGTCCAGGAGGACGTCGGGGTCGTCGGAGGCCTGAGCGGCCTGGCCGAACAGCGCCCGAAGCACCTGATCCTCGCCTTCGAGGTAGGCCAGGACGAGTCCCTCCTTGCCGGCGAACTGCTTGTACATCGTCGCGCGGGTGACGCCCGCCTCCTCGATGATGCGGTCCACCCCCACCGAGTGGATTCCCTCGTTGTAGAAGAGATCGGTGGCCGCGTCCAGCAGTCGCTGGCGTGCGGACGACGGACGGGATGCCGCGGTCGTCGCGGCGGTGGCGGTGCTCATGGATCCCCCTCCATTCCCTCCATCGTGCCATCGTTCCCCCCGCTGACCGGGGCGTGGGGTCGACGCCGACAGGGCCTTCGGAATCTTTCCGAGGTTCTCTGGGAATAGTCTTGCGTAGATAGAACGTTCGGTCTACCATCAGATTACATCAGCCGGGAACACACCAGGAACCGGAACCTGAGACCACGACAGAACCCACCGCGACACCGCACCCCAGGAGCTCGACATGACCACCACGACCAAGACCCCCATCGTCCTCATCCACGGCCTCTGGATGACCCCGAAGAGCTGGGACACCTGGGCCGAGCGCTTCCGCGCCGCCGGCCACCAGGTCATCGTCCCCGGCTGGCCCGGCATCGACGACCGCACCGTCGAGGACATCCGCAAGAACCCCGAGGCGCTCAAGGGCATCGGCCTGAAGCAGATCGCCGACAATTACGAGCGCATCATCCGCGCGCTCCCCGAGAAGCCGATCATCATCGGTCACTCGTTCGGGGGAGTGATCACGCAGATGCTCGCCGACCGCGGCCTCGGCGTCGCCTACGTCGGCGTCGCCCCCGGACAGACCGCAGGGGTCACCGCGCTCCCACTGTCGACGCTGTGGACCGGCACCCCGATCCTGTCGAACCCCTTCGGCCGCAACGGCGCCAAGCCGCTCAGCAAGCGCCACTTCCACTTCACGTTCGGCAACGACCTGCCCCGTGAGGAGTCCGACAAGCTCTGGGAGGAGTACGCCGTGAACTCCTACAACCGGGTGTTCTTCGAGGGCGTGACCTCCGTGCTCAACGAGAAGGGCGGCGTCACCCACGTCGACTACAGCCGCCCCGACCGCGCGCCGTTCCTGGTCATCACCGGCGAGATCGACCACGTCGTCCCGCCGGCGATCGGCGAGGCGATCGTCAAGAAGTACACCCAGACCGGCAGCCCCGCGATCGTCGAGTACAAGGAGTACGCGGGCCGCACCCATCGCCTGGTGAGCCAGGACGGCTGGGAGGAGATCGCCGACTACGCCCTGCAGTGGGCGACCACGCACGAGGTGCGCGAGGGCGAGCAGGCCCCCGAGACGGAGGCGGCGAAGTAGGCGGATGCCCCGCCCGGCGCCGACCGGGAACCCACTCCGCCGTCGAGCCACCAGCCCGCCTGGTGCCTCGACGGTCGAGTGGTGTCTCGGCCGGTGTCCGCGGTGGGACACAGGGCCCGGTGCTCGCAAGAGCCCGGGCCCTCGCCGCACACCCGCCTGGCGCATCCGAAATTCGGAGAACCCCGCGTGATTCGGAGACGCCAGGGCTCCGGCATCCGGCATCCCCCACGAACTCCGAAATCCGGCGGGGGCGGGTTACGCGTGCAGGCGCCGCAGCGCGGTGACGACGTCGTCGTGCCAGCGGCGGGCGGCGGGAAGCGCGCCGGTGAAGATCGGGGTGTCGTGCGTCACGCCCTGGTACCGCACGACGCTCGCGTCGACCCCCGCGGCGCGCAGCGCCGCGCCGTAGGCGTCGCCGTCGCCGCGCAGCGGGTCGTACTCCGCGGTGAGGATCACGGCCGGCGGCAGATCAGCGTGCGACGCAGCGCGCAGCGGCGACGCGTACGCCTCGCGCGCGCGACGCTTCGAGGGCAAGTAGGTGCGCACGACCGAGCGCAGCTCACGGGCCACGATGAACCGGGGGATGCCGAGTGCCCGCGTCGCGCTCAGGTCCAGGTGCGCGCCGGTGAGGTCGGCCACGGGCACCTCGAGCACCTGCAGCCGCAGCGGGTGCGCGCCGCGATCGCGGTTCACGAGAGTCAGTGCGGCCGCGATGTTCGCCCCCGCCGAGACGCCCGCCACGCCGATGCGGTCCGCGTCGATGCCGAGCTCCGGCGCCTCGGCGAACAGCCACTCCAGGGCGGCGTACGCCTGCTCGACCGCCACCGGATAGCGGTGCTCGGGCGCCAGCGCGTAGTCGACCGCGGCGATCGCGACGCCGGCGTCGGCGGCACGGCGGCGGAAGCCGGCATCCGTCGTCGGATAGTCGATGCCCCCGATGCGGAAGGCCCCGCCGTAGAACGCCAGGACGGCGGGCACCGGGCCGTCGCCGTCGGGGTGGTAGATCCGCACCCGCACGGGCGGCGCCTTCGGCACAGCCACCTCGTGCTCCGTGATCCGCAGGTCGGGACCGGACGTGCCGACGGTGCGCAGCTCGGTGCGGTCCCATGCCAGCGCCGCCCGGCGGTGCTTGGCGCGGGCCCTGGCGCGCGGACCGAGTCCGGCATCCTTCGCGGACTTCGCCGGCTTCGCGGGCTTGACCGGCTCCGGAACGCTCGTGCGCCCGAACGGCCACAGCGCCCACAGGCGCGTGCGCATCGAGCCGAGCGCCTGGTCGAACAGGTATCTGCGGTGCACGCGCAGGCGCTCGGCGAAGAACGGGTCCAGCGGCATGCTCCCCATCCTCTCGCCTCGCAACGCAGAAGGCCCGGAGTTCCGAGGAACTCCGGGCCTTCCGACTGATGCTGTGGTGCTTACCAGCTCGACTTGGTCACGCCGGGCAGCTCGCCACGGTGCGCCATGTCACGGAAGCGGACACGCGAGATGCCGAACTTCGTGAGGACACCGCGGGGGCGGCCGTCGATGACGTCGCGCGAGCGCAGGCGGACCGGCGACGCGTTGCGGGGGAGCTTCTGCAGACCCACGCGAGCGGCTTCGCGCTCCTCGTCGGTCGACGTCGGCGAGACGAGCGCCTTCTTCAGCTCGAGGCGCTTGGCGGCGTAGCGGTCGACGACCTCCTGGCGCTGCTTGTTGCGCGCGATCTTGCTCTTCTTAGCCATGGATCAACGCTCCTCTCGGAATTCGACGTGCTTGCGGATGACCGGGTCGTACTTCTTCAGCACGATGCGGTCGGGGTTGTTGCGGCGGTTCTTGCGCGTGACGTAGGTGTAACCCGTGCCCGCGGTCGAACGCAGCTTGATGATCGGACGGACGTCCTGTGCCTTCTTGGCCATTAGAGCTTCACACCCTTCGCCTGAAGGTCACGCACGACCGCCTCGATGCCGCGGGCGTCGATGACCTTGATGCCCTTGGCCGAGACGTTGAGCTTGATGTTGCGACCCAGCGACGGAACGAAGTAGGTCTTCTTCTGCACGTTCGGGTCGAAGCGGCGCTTCGTCCGGCGGTGCGAGTGCGAGATGTTGTGACCGAAGCCGGGAACTGCTCCAGTCACCTGGCACACTGCTGCCATGGTGATGTCTCCTTAGTACCGTGGAGCCGGACGGCCCCACCCAAGATCCCTTGTCTGCACCCACGCTTCACTGGACCGTTTCCGGCCTGGCGGGGGAGTGTGGATACGTACTGCGTGCTGGAGTGCGCGCAGACAAACAGTCAGTCTAGCACGGGCGGCGTGTCGCGCTTGACGCGGCCCGGATCGGCCTCCACACGTCGAGGTTCTGGCGGATCCCCCTGTCCGCCGCTATATTCCGGGGCAGGAATCTCTCCTCAGAGGTGCGCCAAACCGGCCCGCCTGCAGGGCGCGGACCCCTGTGCGTGTCTACAAAGTCTCGCTCGTGCTGCCGATCGCGGGGGAACATATCGGTCACATCCGCGGGAGGGGTGCAGAGATGACCGATTCGCACGACGGGGCCCCTCGATGGCCTGGATCTCCGTTCGATCTCGCCGACGCGCACCGGTGCCCGTCGTGCTTCACGGTGGTCTCGGCGCCGGTGTGTCCGGAATGCGGCTTCGCGCACGGCGTTCCTGGCGGTCGCGTCGCTGCGCTGACTCGCGCACCGCATCTCAGCGGGTCGGCGAGCGGATGCCGCAACCCGTGGCGCCTCGCAACTCCTCTGCGCGACCGGCATCCACCGTTCCGCTGATGCGCGTTCGCGACTGATCTGGTGTGCTTGGCCTCGTGAACATCGCGCAGATCGTCGGGAACATCCTCCTCATGTCCGTCGCGACGGTCCTCGCGATGCTGCTGATCGGCGCCTTCGCCCGCCGCGTCCTCGGTGTGCGCGTCAGCGCCGTGCGCATCGTCATCGCCGGGATCCTTGCGCTGGGCGCCGAGGTGGGCTTCGAGTCGCAGGCGATCTGGCCCGCCCCCACGTACAACCCGGCACTGCTGCTGGTGCAGGTGGGGATCATCCTGCTCGTCGCCACCGGCCTCCTGGTCGCGGCGGAGTTGATCGTCCCGCAGGGCACCGTGCCCAGCCCGAGCCGCGTCCTGCACGAGGCGCGCAGCACTGCGGCGCGCGCACGGCGCTACTCGCAGCTGGTCCGGATCGCGACGCGCGACAAGCTGCTCCCGTTCAAGCCCCACACCGCGCAGACCAGCGCCGGCGTCGCGGAGCGCACACGGCAGGCGCGCGCACTGCGCGCCGCCCTCGAGGACGCCGGCGGCGCTTTCGTCAAGCTCGGTCAGCTGCTCTCGACCCGCTCCGACATGCTTCCTCACGAGTTCACGGAGGCGCTGCGGGAGCTGCAGCAGACCGTGCCCCCGGTCGCGTGGGATGAGGTGTCCGAGGTCCTCGAGGCCGAGCTCGCCCGTCCCGTCGCCTCGGCGTTCCCGCAGATCGACCACACCCCGGTGGCAGCCGCCTCGATCGGGCAGGTGCACCTGGCGACCCTCGCGTCGGGGGAGCGGGTCGCCGTGAAGGTGCAGCGGCCCGGGATCGTGCCGCTGGTGGAGCGGGATGTCGACATCACCCGCCGCATCGCGAGCCGCATCGCCGAGTCGACGTCCTGGGCGCAGCAGTTCGGCGTGGAGGATCTCGCCCACAGTCTCACCGACAACCTGCTCGACGAACTCGACTACCGCATCGAGGCGTCCAATCTCGCCGCCCTCGCGGCGGCGCAGGAGCAGCACTCCCCGGCGCACCGGATGCGGGTGCCGAAGCTGCACGCGTCGCTGAGCAGGAAACGGGTGCTCGTCATGGAGTACCTCGAGGGCCGCACCATCAGCGATCCGGAGTCGATCGCCGCGCTGTCGCCCGAGGAGCGCTCTGCGCTGGCGTCCCAGCTGCTGCGGTCGATCCTGACGCAGATCATGGACGACGGCGTGTTCCACGCCGACCTGCACCCCGGGAACATCCTGGTCATGCCCGACACCTCGCTCGCGCTGCTCGACTTCGGGTCGGTCGGTCGGCTCGACTCGCAGGTGCGCAGCCAGATCGCCGACCTGCTGCTCGCGTTCTCGCGCGGCGACTCGGTCGCCTTCGCGGACGCGCTCATCGCGTTCGTCGAGCTGCCCGACGACGTCGACGAGTTCGCCCTCCGCCGCCAGATCGGCGACTTCGTGTCGCGGCGCCTCGGCCCCGGGGCGGCACTGGACGCATCCGCGTTCACGGAGGTGATGGCCGTGCTCACGGGCAACGGGCTGACCGCCCCGCCGCAGCTGACGGTGGCGTTCCGTGCCATGGCCACCGTCGAGGGGACGCTGCGGGTGCTCAGCCCCGACTTCGACTTCGTCGCCGAGGCCTCCGCCTACGCGAAGGAGCGCATCGCGGAGGCGAAGCGGCCGAGCTCGATCGCGCAGACGGCCGCCGACGAGCTTGCCGGACTCGTGCCGCTCCTGCGCAAGCTCCCGCACCGGGTCGACCGCATCAGCGGCTCGCTCGCGGACGGCCGGCTGAGCGTGAACGTGCGCCTGCTCGCCGACCACCGCGACCGGGCACTGCTGCGGGAGTTCTTCAACCTCGCCGCGATCACGTTCCTCGCGGGCGTGTTCGGGATCATGGCGTCGATGCTGCTGACCAGCACGGGAGGCCCGCAGATCACCGACGACCTCACGCTGCACCAGCTGTTCGGCTACCTGCTCGTGGTGACGTCGGGGGTCCTGACCCTGCGCGTCCTGTTCGACGTGTTCCGCCGGCGCCGCCGGCGCGGCTGAGGGGGCGCGGCGAGGTCCGCTCAGCCCGCGGCCGCGGCTCCTCGGCCCCACCGGAAGGGCGACACCGTCGGGTCGCCGGGGACCCAGTACCGCCACGGGAAGGCCGCGGTGCCCGCGACGCCGGCCACGCCCACGCGTGGCCCCGAGGCGATGTCGGCGAGCGGCTCGACGAGCAGGTCGAGCCGCGCGACGGCGCCGTGCCACGGCATGCCCGTGATCGCGTCGATGCCGTCGTGGACGGGATGCCGCAGCCCGACCGCATCGCCGAAGCGGCCCGGTCCGCGCGCCAGGTCGCGCGGGGTCTTGGCGGCCGGGCGGCGGCGGGCGGCGGCATCCGTCCCCTCCAGCACCTGCCCTGCCCGCAGCAGCACACCGCCGGCGACCCCCTCGGGGCCGCAGACGACGTTGACGCACGAGTGGATGCCGTGGCTGAGGTACACGTAGAGGTGCCCGGGCTCGCCCCACATCGTCGCGTTGCGCGCGGTCGGCCCCATGCGCGCGTGCGACCCGGGGTCGGGCACCGGGCCCGTGCCGAGGCCGTGATACGCCTCGACCTCGGTGAGCCGCACGATCACCGTCTCGCCGCCGACGACCGTGGTCAGCCGCGCGCCGAGCAGCCGCGGGGCGACGTCGGCGGGAAGGCCGAGGAGGTCGGCGCGGGTCGCCGCTCGCCAGGGATCCCGCACCATGGGGGCGAGTCTATGTCCGCGCGTCGCGCCAGGGGTGCGGACGCCGGTGCCTCGCCAGGGCTACTGTGCGGGCCATGGGCAAATGGTTCGTGCTGATCCTGCTGAGCGTCTCGCAGTTCATCATGGTGCTCGACAGCACGGTCATGAACGTCTCGATCTCGACGGTCGCGCACGACCTCGGCACCGACATCTCGGGCATGCAGGCGGCGATCACCTTCTACGCGCTCACGATGGCCGCGTTCATGCTCACCGGCGGCAAGCTCGGCGACCGGTGGGGGCGCAGCCTCGCGTTCCGCATCGGTTCGGTCATCTACGGCATCGGCTCGCTGACCACGGCGCTCAGCCCCAACCTGACGGTGCTGATGCTGGGCTGGTCGCTCGTCGAGGGCCTCGGAGCGGTGCTGGTGATCCCCGCGATCGCCGCCCTCGCCGCCATCAACTACGAAGGCCGGGCACGGGTGGTCGCGTTCGCCGTGCTGGGCGCCGTGACCGGCGGAGCCGCGGCCGCAGGCCCCCTGATCGGTGGCCTGGTCACCACCTATTCGTCGTGGCGCTACGTGTTCGTCGCCGAGGCCGTCGTGATGACCCTCGTCCTCATCGTGTCGGGCCGCATCAAGGACGTCCCCGGCAACCGGACGTTGAGGATCGACCTGCTGAGCGTGGTGCTGTCCGCCCTCGGGCTCGGGCTCCTGGTGTACGGCATCCTGCAGTCCAAGACGTGGGGATGGGTCATCCCGCTGGACCCGCCCGTGATCAACGGCCAGCCGGTCGCGCCGTTCGGCGTCTCGCCGGTGGCGTACCTGATCCTGCTGTCGATCTTCGTGCTGTGGCTGTTCGTGAAACGCCAGCAGCAGCTCGAGCGCACCGGGCGAGTGCCGCTGCTGAAGGTCAGCCTGCTGCGGATCCCGGCGCTGCGCAGCGGACTGACGATGTTCATGGCGCAGTACTTCGCGATCGCCGCGCTGTTCTTCGTCATCCCGGTCTACCTGCAGACCATCCTCGGCTTCGACGCCCTGCAGACGGGCCTGAAGATCCTGCCGCTGTCGCTGGGGCTCATCCTGTTCTCGGTGCTCGGGTCGCGCCTGGCGACGGTGCGCTCGGCGCGGAACATCGGCCGCATCGGGCAGCTCACGCTCGGCGTCGGCGTGCTGCTGGTGTTCGCGGCGGTCCAGCCCGACCTCGCCGGCTGGCTCTTCGCCACCGGCATGTTCGTGGTGGGTGCGGGGTTCGGGCTGCTCGCCTCCCAGCTCGGCAACGTCAACATGTCGGCGGTCGAGCAGTCCGACACCTCCGAGGTCGGCGGACTCCAGGGCACGTTCCAGAACCTCGGCTCGTCGTTCGGCACCGCGATCGTCGGCTCGGTGTTCATCCTGCTGCTCACGTCCGGTTTCACCACCGCGGTGCTGGAGAGCACGACGCTCCCCGCCGACGTGCAGCAGCAGGTGGTCGCCACCGCGTCCAAGGGCGCGCCGATCATCTCGCAGCAGCAGGCGGAGGAGCTGCTGACGGATGCCGGCGCCGACGCCGCCTCCGCCTCCGAGGTGGCCCAGATCTACGCCGACACGCAGGTCGAGTCGCTGCGGCAGTCGCTGTTCTTCGTGTTCGCCCTGACGGTGCTGGGGCTCATGCTCTCCAGCGGCCTGCCCGCGAAACTGCCCGTACCCGAGCCGGCTCCGGCGGATGCGGCATCCTCCCCGCCGCCTCCGGGCGACTAGCCGCCGAGGAACCCCGGGCGACACGCAACGCGTCCCGGGAAGCCATGCCGAGTGGCATCCCGGGACGCGCGCCGACGCGGACGGAGTCGGGGCCGGAGCCCCTCCGCGTCGGAGTGTGCGTCACGCCCGCGCGGGGCGTGAGGATCAGACGGGGTGGACGGTGCGCGAGCGCGGTGCGCCCGCGGCGATGAGCAGGGCGACACCCACCGCGCCCAGCACGAACCACATGAGCCCGACGGCGCCCGCGCCGAAGCCGAGCCCGGCGTACCCGATCGGCACGGCCGCGACGGCGATGAGCCCGACGGAGGCGAGGGCGGCGAGACCCGCGTCACGACCCGCGATCAGACGCACGGTCGACACGCCCGCGCCCAGCACGACGGCGATGCCGATCGCCATCACGATCGGCGACCACCACAGCGCCGCGAACGTGGCGGCTCCGGCGACGACGAGCGTTCCGGCGGTGCGCGGCATGGGTGCGCGCAGCACGATGCCGGCGACCAGCAGCGTCGACATCGTCAGGCCCTGGATGGTCCCCTCGATGTAGGGCATGCCGGGTTCGAGGAGCTGTCCGACGCTCATGGCGTAGCCCCACACGGCGAGCACGGCGGCGCCGAGCACCCACCACCAGCGGGCGACGATTCGAGTTGCGGTGTTCATGGATCTGGCCTTCTGTTCGGCCGGCAGACCCCGTGATGCCGCGCGTTGTGTCTGTACCCAGAGCAGGTCGGCGGGAACGCCGAACACCGCCCGTCGTGCGATCGAGAGCGAGACCGCGATCTGCGGGCTCCCGTTCGCCCGTGCGTCGGCCTGCTGCTCCCACAGGTCGGAGTGGATCTCGTCGCGTCGACGCTCGGCCGCCGGCGCGCTCACCCCTCCCGTGTAGCAGTCCACCCACGCGAGGACGATGCGCGCGGCGACACCCGTCGCCGCGGCCGTCCGGTTCCGCTCCGGGGCGAGCTGCCCGTTCACGGAGTCTCCCACGCGGCGCGCCCGAGGGGCGCGGTGCGCGAAGTCTGCAGTCGGTGTTCGGCGAGGGCCACCTGGGTGGCGCCGGTCACCTCGTAGAGGCGGCGACGGGGCCGGCCCTGTTCGGCCGCGGCGTCGGCATCCTCCCAGTCGCTGGAGAGGAGCCCGGCGGCCTCGAGCCGCCCGAGCGCCTTGTAGAGGGTGCCGTGCGACGTGAGCGTCGCCGTCTCATCACCCTCGGCGATCAGCTTCGCGATGCCGAAGCCGTGGAAGCGCTGCTCGCCGCTGCGGTGCAGCCGCAGGGCCGCGTCGAGGATCTCCGCCTCGAGCGGGAGCAGGGTCCCGGGTCGCCGTCTCATGGATCCATTTATAGGCAGATATCTTCCCATTGTCAATAGGAAGATACGAACCCCGATTTCCGGATGCCTCGTTCCGGCGTCTCGCGCGGGGTTCCGCGTCAGCGCGGCGGCACCTGGCACCACGAGATCGCGGCGCCGGTGAGCGCCACGACCGGCGACCCGTCCGCCACCTCGAGGATGCGCGTCTCGGGGTGCTCCGGCAGCGGGTGCAGGTACGTGTCGTACGCGTTGGTCACGGCATCCGGCGCCAGCAGCACCGCGACATACCGGGAGCTGGGCGACACGCACACCTGGATCACGGCATCCGTGTCGGCGATCTCGGTGAGCATGCGCGTGGAGCCGTCGGCGCCGACGTGCGCGACCGAGGTGCGCCCGGTCGGGATGCCGTCGGCGTCGATCACCGCAGCGGTGCGGATCGTCGAACCGTCGGGGAGGGGCGTCACCGAGGTCGTGCCGCCGAGGTCGACGTCAGGCGCCGCGAGGGGTGCTTCGCTCGCATCCGTGAGATCGATCACCGCGGCCTGGTCGACGCGGTCGACGACCGCCTCGTTCGACCCGCGCGCGATGCCCTCGATCCCCATCGCGGCGCCGAGCGCGGTCGGAGGACCGGCACCGGCATCCGATCCGGTCAGCAGCAGCGACCCGTCGAACGAGAGCAGCAGGATGCTGTCGGTGTCGGGCACGAACCGCCACTCGGCGACGCGCGGGTCGGCGCCCTTGACCGCGATCTCGACCGGCTTCGCGTCGGGGTCGCCCAACGACGCCGTGAACAGCCGGCTCTCGCGGCCGGAGTCGGCGTCGAGGTGCGCATCCGAGAACGTGTAGCCGATCCGCTCGCCCCGGTCGGCGCTCTGCAGGTTCGACACGAAGCCGTCGCCCGGCAGCGGCAGCTCGTGGGCATGCTTCCCGTCGAGGTCGGTGACGATGAGGCCGGCCTGGTCGTCGTCGGTGCGCACCGACATCACGAGGTGCGACGAGGTCGCGCGGAAGTCCTCGATGTGGTCGTGCCGGAACACCGCGACCGCGTTCTGCCCGGAGAGGTCTGTCCGGAAGACGAGGTCGCCGTCGCCGCCGCGGCGCAGCAGGTACGCCTCCGCCTGGGGCGTCCGGAACGTCTCGGTGATCGTCGCGCCCGGCCCGCCGCCGAGCGAGGCGACGCCGTCGATGCGCACGGTGTACTCGGTGTCGTCCCACAGCGGCAGCGTGAACCGCACGCCGACGCTGCGCCCCGACGTGTCGACGGCGAACGGCGTCGGCGGGGTGACGGTCACCTGCGACGCGTCGACCTCGTGCAGCGACTGGGTCGTGGTGACGATGAGGCGGGATCCGGATGCCGCCGCCGCGGCCGCCGGATCCACGTACGCGTCGGTGACCCGCGGCCCCTGGGCGACGGTGGCCGCCGCACCGGCGAGCCCCAGCACCGCGAGTGCGCCGACGACGATCGCGAACGCGCCGGCGAACGCGCGCCCGCGACGTCGGCGCGACCGCGCTCGTCTCGAGCCCGCGTCAGTACTCATACGGGTCCTTGGGCTCGGGGATCTCCTCGATCTCGGCCGCGTCCACCACGAGCCGTCCGTCCGACGAGGAGCGCACCGTGCCGGTGACCGTGACCCATTGCCCGGTGTCGGGCGTCGGCGCGACTCCCGCGACGGGCAGGCTCGCCGGCTGCGCGTCGATGACGCAGTGCGTGATCACGAGCCGCGTGAGATCGAACGTGCCGTCCTCGCCGGGGGTGACGAAGCCGGTGAGCTCGACGGGGTCGCCGTCGAACGCGTCGGGGTTCGTCGCCGTGGCGAACACCGTCGCCCACTCGCCGACCCCGAACGAGGCCGTGTCGCCGGTCGAGGCCAGCTGGATCGTGTCGGCCCCGCCGAACAGCGGCGTCGCGCCGACGTCTCGCGACATCGCCAGCTCGGCCGAGAGCGATGCGGGCGGCAGCACGAGAGTGAGCACGACGACGCCGGATGCCGCGATCCCGCCGATCGCCGTCGCCGCGACCGCCGCCGGGTGCCGGGGGTGGTCGTGGTCATCGACGTCGTGCGCGCTCACGGGATTCGGAGAATGGGCGTCGGTGCGGAGCATCCCGACCCCCGCCTCCGAATCGAGCGCGGAACTCCGAATCTCGGATGCGGCCACTGTCCGCCGAGCCTCCGGCTCGCCGTGATCGTGGCCGTGGTCGGCCTCCGCTCCGAGCGGCAGCGCGAACGAGGCGACCGTCCCGACGAGCACGAACACCGCCATCGACACCGCGAACCACGTCGAGTCGGGGTTGATGTAGAGCCCGAGCTGCCCGGTGACCGCCAGCGAGATCGTGACGACGGCGAGGACCGCGGCGAGCCCGACCCCGAGCCACCGCGTGCCGACGAAGCCCGCCCTACGCAAGGAGGTTCACCGCCGTCCCGATCGCGAACGCCGACAGCAGCACGACGACGACGATGCCGCCGAGCGTGCGCCACGTGAAGGTCGTGCGCATGAGCGCGAGCATCTTGACGTCCACGAGCGGCCCGACCAGCAGGAACGCGACGATCGACCCGGGCGTGAACGTCGACGCGAACGACAGCGCGAAGAACGCGTCGACGTTCGAGCAGATCGACACCACCATGGCCAGCGCCATCATCGCGACGATCGACAGCGCCGGGTTGGCCCCGATCGCCAGCAGCGCGTCGCGGGGGATCAAGACCTGCACGGCTCCGGCGAGCGCGGAGCCGACGACGAGCGCCGGCATCACCGCGCGCAGCTCGATGACGAACTGCGCCAGCGTGCGGCGCCACCTGCCGCCGGGCTCGTGCACCACGAGGTCGCACGTGTCGCGGAAGCGCTCGGTGAGCAGGGCGTCGGGGGACGGATGCCGCGAATACAGCCATCCGATGAGGTTCGCGATCGCGTACCCGCCGAGGATGCGGGCGATGAGGATGCCGTCGCTGAACCCGAACGCCTGATGCGTCGTGATGATGACGATCGGATTCACGATCGGCGCCGCGATGAGGAACGTGAGCGTCTCGGGCACGGAGAACCCGCGCATCAGCAGCCCGCGCGCGAACGGCACGTTGCCGCACTCGCACACCGGCACGATCATGCCCAGGAGCGACAGCACCGCGCGGCGCGCCCACGCCCGGCGCGGCATCCATCGCTCGATCACGCCGGGCGGCACCCACACCTGCACGACGATCGAGAGCACGACGCCCAGCGCGACGAACGGCAACGACTCGATGAGCACGCTGATCGCGAGCGTCAGGCCGTCCTGGGCGCGTGTGGAGAGGGATGCCGGGAACAGCGACGGCGCGAACCAGTCGATGAGGAAGAGCCCGGCGACGACGACGATGCCCACGCCGATCCACAGCAGCGCGCGGGCCTGCGGCGAAGGCTCGAGCCGCGCGATGGCCGGGCCGCCGCGGCGCTGCGCGGAACCCGTGCGGGTCGAGGGGTCAGTCCGCGTCACGTGCGGCATCCCGGGCGGCGGCGCAGTTCGCGCAGAGCCCGAAGATGTCGACGACGTGCTCGGCGTCGCGGAATCCGTGGCGCTCGGCGGTGCGCTTCGCCCACTGCTCGACGTCCGTCGCCTCGATCTCGACGGTCAGTCCGCAGGAGCGGCAGATCAGGTGGTGGTGGTGGCCCGTGCTGGTGCAGGCGCGGTACAGCGCCTCGCCCTCGGGGCTCTGCAGCGAATCGGCGTCGCCCTGGGCTGCGAGCCCGGCGAGCGCGCGGTAGACGGTCGCCAGCCCGATGCCGGTGTTCTCGTCGCGGAGGGTCGCGTGCAGCGACTGCGCGCTGACGAATCCGCGGGCGTCCGAGAGCGCTTCGCGCACGCGTTCGCGCTGCCACGTGTTGCGCTGGGCCATGCCCGGGAGTCTACCCGCGCGCCCTGAACGCGGGCCGGGACCAGGTCACGCCGCCACCCTCGTGACGCGGTCGCGGCGGGCGCCGACGATGCGGCACACCACGTAGATCGCGAACGAGATGGTCGTGATGTACGGGCTCACCGGCAGCGTGCCCATGATCGCAAGAAGGATGCCGCCCACGGCCGAGACGAACCCGAACACCGCCGACAGCACCGGCACCGACACGGGACCCGACACGATCCTCATGGCCGCGGCGGCGGGCGTGACGAGCAGGGCCATCACCAGCAGTGCGCCGATGATGTGCACGGCGATGGCCACGATGAGGCCGAGCAGCAGCATGAACGCGAGCGAGACGGCGGTCGTCGGCACGCCGCGCGCGGCAGCGGACTGCGGGTCGAGCGAGTCGAAGCGCAGCGGGCGCCAGATGAGCAGCAGCCCCAGCAGCACGAAGGCGCCGATGCCGATCAGCCAGCCGAGCTGCCCGGTCTGCACCGACACGATCTGGCCGGTGAGCAGGCTGAAGCTCGCGGCGCTGCGGCCGTCATAGAGCGAGAGGAACAGGATGCCGAGACCGAGCCCGAACGGCATCAGCACGCCGATGATCGAGTTGCGGTCGCGTGCCTTCGTGCCGAGCACGCCGATGATGGCGGCCGCGATGAGCGAGCCGACGATCGAACCGGTCACGACGTCCCAGCCGATGAGGAGGGCCGCCGCCGCGCCTGCGAACGACAGCTCGCTGATGCCGTGCACCGCGAACGCCATGTCGCGCTGCATGACGAACACGCCCACGAGCCCGCCGACGAGGCCCAGCACGGCGCCCGCCCAGACGGAGTTCGACACGAGCGCGAGGATCTCGCCGTAGTACGGCAGCCCGCCGAACATCGCGTCCGCGATGTCGTTCCAGTTCATGCGCCGGCCCCGTGGTCGTGGTGATGATGGGATTCCTCGGCGTCCGGTGCGCCGACGACGACGAGCCGGTCGCCCGCGCGCAGCACGAAGACGTGGGCGCCGTAGAGCGCCGTGAGCACGTCCGAGCGCAGCACCTCCTGCGGCGTGCCGAGGGTGAACCGCCCGTTCGCGATGTACAGGATGCGGTCGACCTTGCCCAGCAGCGGGTTGATGTCGTGCGTGACGAGCAGGACGGCGGCATCCTTCTCCCGGCGATGCCGGTCGATGAGGCCGATGACGGCCTGCTGGTTGGCGAGGTCGAGGCTCGTGAGCGGCTCGTCGCACAGCAGCAGCGGCGGGTCGTCGGCGAGCGCCTGCCCGGCGCGCAGGCGCTGCTGCTCGCCGCCGGAGAGGAGCCCGACCGGCCGATCGGCGAAGTCGCGGGCGCCGACGGCGTCGATGAGCGCGTCGACGCGGGCGCGGTCGCCGCGGCGGGGGAATGGGAACCCGAACCGGTGGCCGTCGACGCCGAGGGTCACCAGGTCGCGGCCGCGCAGCGACGTGTCGCGGGGGAGCGGGCGCGCCTGCGGGATGTAGCCGAGGCGGCGGCTGCCCTTGTGGGCCACCGGAGCACCTTCGACCGTGATCTCGCCGCGCGAGAGCGGCTCGAGCCCGAGGATGGCGCGCAGCAGCGTCGTCTTGCCCGACCCGCTGGGCCCGAGCACCGCGACCAGCTCGCCGGCGTGCACGTCGAGGTCGAGCCCCGCCCACAGCTCCCGGTCGCCGCGCTGGAGAGCGGCATCCCGGATGCTGAGGATCACCGGGCGCGAGCCCGCGGCGGCCGGCGTCACGCGTCCAGCGCTGCGCTGAGCGCCTCGATGTTCGCCTGCATCCACGAGATGTAAGTCTCCCCCTTCGGCAGGGTTTCCGAGAACGCGATCACCGGGATGCCGCGTCCGTCGGCCTCGTCGACGATCTCCTGCGTCTCGGCGCCGCCGGTCTGCACGTTCGTGATGACGACGCTCACCCCGCCGTCGCGCAGCAGCGCGAGGGATTCGAGGAGCGTCGCGGGGGCGACATCCTGCCCCTCCTCGACGGCCTCGCTGAACGCCTCGGGCGTCGCGTTCTCGAGCCCGGCCGCCTCGATCAGGTACACCGGCACGGGCTCGGTGACGAAGACCTTCTCGCCGGCGTGCGACGCGGCGATCTCATCGAGCGACGCCTCGAGGCCTTCGACCTCGGCGCCGAACGCCTCGGCGTTGGCGGTGAAGGTCGCGGCGTTCTCGGGGCTCAGTTCGCCGAGCTCCTGGGCGATGGCCTCGGCGACGTGCGCGATCGTGTGCGGGTCGTACCAGACGTGCTCGTTGAAGCCCTCGACGTGCTCGTGGTCGCCGTGGTCGTGGGCGTGGTCCTCGGCCTCGGCGGCGTCGTCGGAATGCCCCTCGTTCTCGGGCCAGTCGTGCGAGTACTCGACGGCGGTGACGACGGGCGCGTCGCTGCCGCTGGACTCGATGAGCGCGTCGACGAACGCGTCGTAGCCGCCGCCGTTCTCGATCACGAGGTCGGCCTTCGACACGACGAGCTGGTCGCGGGCGCTGGGCTCGAACGAATGGGGATCCTGCGACGCCTTGTCGACGATCGAGGTCACATCGACGAGGTCGCCGCCGATCTGCTCGGCGAGCTGCCCGTACACGTTGGTCGATGCGACGACCGCGATCCGGCCGTCGGCCTCGGCGTCCGGCGCCGTGCCGCCGCACCCCGCGAGGAGGAGAGCGGATGCCGCGGCCAGGCCGAGCACGGTGGTCAGGCGTCGCATCGAGGTCATGTTCCGACTCTAACGCTAATGAGAATCGTTCTCAAACTGGCGTGCGAGGCCCTGTGAGACCATCGAGCGTGAGCACGCTTCGGGCGCTGTGGGGATCGTCGCATCCCGGGCCGACGCTGGTGGTCACGACGCTCGCGCTGGCGCTCGGCTGGGCAGCCGGGCTCGACGCCGCGCGCGGCGCGCTGCTGGTGATCGCCGTGTTCGCCGGGCAGCTCTCGATCGGCCTCTCCAACGACGCGATCGACGCGCCGCGCGACCGCGCAGTCGGGCGGCGAGACAAACCGCTTGCGCGCGGCGACGCCGGGATCGGCGTGGCCTGGACGGCCGCGTTCCTGACCCTCGCGGTCGCCCTCGCGCTGTCGGCTCTGCTCGGATGGCGGATGCTGGCCGCCCACGCCCTCACCCTCGGATCGGCCTGGGCCTACAACGCCGGCCTGAAGTCGACGGCGGCGTCGCTGGTGCCGTTCCTCGTGAGCTTCGGGGCGTTCCCGAGCCTCGCGACGCTCTCCGCCCTGCCACCGAGCTACGCCCCGCCGTGGGCCTGGATCGCCGGCGCTGCGTTGGGAGCAGCCGTGCATCTGACCAACGTGCTGCCCGATCTGGAACAGGATGCCGCTACCGGCGTGCGCGGCCTCCCGCACCGCCTCGGGCCGCGCCTCTCGGCGGTCGCGGCCGCGGGGTCCGTCGTCGTGGGCGCCATCTCGGTGCTCGTCGGCGCGGCGGGCGGGGACCTGTCGCACGTCTCGCCGATCTCATGGGTGTTCTTCGCCGGGGTCGTGGGCGTGGCCGGCGTGACGCTCGCGCTGGCCCTGCTGCGGCCGCCGTCGCGCGTGCTGTTCCGCCTCGTCATGCTCGCCGCACTTCTGCTGGCCGCGCAGCTGGTGGCCACCGGGTACGCGCTCACCGGGTGACCCCGTCGGGCGGATCCCGACGGGGGCGGTGCGGTCACGCGTCGGCGTCGAGGCCCATCGCGTACGCGTGCGCGAGCATGCCGCCGGCCCCCAATCCGAGCGCCCCGCGCACCGCGGCGGCGCGCAGGCCGTGGATCGCCACGGGCAGCGGGCGCCCCAGGGCGGTGTTGACAGTCGCGAGCCGCGCCGCCGTGCGCGCCGAGCGCACCCGCCGCTGCTCCCACCGCAGCAGCTCGGGCTCCGGCGCATCGCCGGTGTGCGCCCAGGCGGCCAGCAGGGGCGCAAGGGTGACCGCGTCGAGCAGGCCGAGGTTCATGCCCTGCCCGCCGATGGGGCTGACCTCGTGGGCGGTGTCGCCGATCACGAACACGCGTCCCCGGCGCAGCCGCGGCGCCACCGCGCGCCGCACCCCGAACGCCGTCGCCGCCTGCACCGCGTCGGCGGCCTCCGGCTCTCCGCGCGCGCGCAGCGCCGCACGCAGCCGGTCCGCGCGGGTCGCCGGCTCCGGGTCTCCTCCCGGCGGGTCCCACGCCACGAACCGCCGCATCCCACCCGGGAGCGGGAACGACTCCAGCACGCCCTCCCGCTCGAGATTCACCACGGCGGTGTCGTCATCGTCGCGCGGCGGGCACGCGGCATCCGTCATCAGATAGCGGTCGTGGTAGACGCGCGCCGCGAGCCGCGCGGGTCGATAGACGAGCTCGCGGCCGGCCACACCGGCGGCGACCACCACGAGCGGCGCCTCGACCTCGAACGGGTCCGTGCCGCGCTGCGCGGCGAGGCGGACGGATGCCGCCACCGGCGCGACGCTCGTCACGGCGACACCCCGCACCGGCTCCGGCGCGTCGCGCGAGAGCACCGCCTCGGTCGCCGCCTGCGGCAGCGTCGCGACGAACCCGAACCGCGTGTCGAGCCGGTCGAACCGCACGGTGCCGAGCAGCCGGCCGTCCGACCGCGCCTCGCCGCGAGGCACCCGGGTCGCCACGGCCAGGAGCGCCTCGGTGACGCCTGAGGGCTCCAGCGCCGCCAGCACCGGCGCGTGCACCCCGATCGCGCGGCTGCCGGGACCGGGCTCGGGGCGGCGCTCGTACACCTCGACGTCCAGGCCCCGGCGGGCCAGCTCTCCCGCGATCAGCAGCCCGACGGGGCCGGCGCCGACCACGGCGACGTCAGGCACGGCCCTCGCCCACGGCGAGCAGCCGGAACCGGGTCGGACGTTCGACGTGCCACGACCCGGCGGCACCGGCGAGCCGGGACTCGAGCTCGGCCGCGGTGAAGCTGCGCCGGATCGAGCGCAGGCCGTCGGTGCGAAGGAAGGTGCCGGGCGCGAACGGCGTGATCCCGACCGTGTACAGCGCGTACGCGAGGCGGCCGCGCTCGATGTCGCCGTGGAGGACCGGCCCGCGCGCGAGTGCGAGGGAATCGTCCGCGAAGCGGGCGAGGTCGTCGTCCAGATGGTGCAGGACGTGGTTCGACAGCACGAGATCGAACACGGCGCCCTCCGACCGGAGCGTCTCGGCATCCGCGCATCGGAACGCCACCTCCGCTGACGGACGGCGCGCGACGGCGACCTCATGAGCACGAGGGTCGGGGTCGATACCGAGCCACGACACGTCGAGACCGTCGCGTCGGGCGTGCGCGGCGAGGCGGACGACCACGTCTCCGCCGCCGCTGCCGATGTCGAGCACGCGCGCCGGCCGGCCCAGGGCTGCCAGCGCGGGACGGATCCGTGAGCGGTACACGCCGTCCCACCCCGCGACGAGGCGGTTGACGACGCCGAAGCGCCGCAGCGTCGCGCGGAGGCGCTCGGGGTCGCAGTCCGGGTCGTCCATGAGCTCGCGCAGCGCGTCGTCGCGCAGCGAGAGGTTCATGCCGCGTCGCCGGAGCGCTTCGTCAGCAGCACCGACTCGACGGTCAGCCCCGGTCCGAAGGCGAGCGCCGCGACGCGGGCTCCGTCGCCCACCGCATCGTCATGCAGGAGCCGCCGCAGGATGAACAGGATCGTCGCGCTCGACATGTTGCCGTAGTCGCGCAGCACGCCCCGCGAGGTCGCGAGTGCGTCGGGATCGAGCCCGAGCCCGTCCTCGACGCGGTCGAGCACGCTGCGCCCGCCCGGGTGCACCGCCCATACGGCCGGCGGCACGTCGTCGGCGACGAAGCGCTCCACCGCGCCGCGGATCTCACGGCCGATGATGCGCGGCACCTCGGCCGACAGCACCATCTCGAACCCGTGGTCGCCGATCGTCCAGACCATGTCGGCTTCGCCTTCGCCGGTGAGGGCCGTGCCGAACCGCTCGATCTCCAGGCCGCCCGGCGTCCCCACGGCGTCGTCGGCGGTGACCACGGCGGCCGCGGCCCCGTCGGCGAACACCGACGCGGCGACGATCTGCTGCGGATCGGTAGACCGGCGCACGTGCAGGGTGCACAGCTCCGCGCACACCACGAGCACGACCGCCTGCGGATCGGCGGCGGTGATGCGCGCTGCCAGCCGCAGCGCCGGCAGCGCCGCCGCGCACCCGATGAAGCCGAGGTGGTACCGCTCCACGGTGTCGCGCAGGCCGAGGTCGCGCACCAGGCGGTAGTCGGGGCCGGGCGCGAAGAACCCTGTACACGACACCGTGACGACGTGGGTGACAGCGGATGCCGGGATGCCGGCATCCGTCATCGCCGCCCTCGCGGCACTCGCGTACAGTCCCGGCGCGAGGCGCTGGTAGGCGGCGTTGCGCTCTCCCGTCGTCGGCATGAGCAGCACCGCCCCGTCTTCCACGAAGTCGACACCCTCGGGCGCGGCGGCAGCTCCGGGGTTGCCGAGACCGGTGATCACCGTATGCCGATGCGCGATGGCCGCGGCGTCGAAGGCGGCGCCGATGAGCCGCTGCGAGAGGCGGTCGATCCCGGGCTGCCCCGCGAAGAAGTCGCGCACCCTGTCCTGGTCGACCCGCGTCGGAGGGACCGCGGTGCCGAGGGACACGATGCGCGCCGTCATGCTGCCACCTTTGCACGGATCGTGTGCCGCGCGGGCCGCGCCGGGCGAAGGCGGACGGCGGTCGTCACGTCATCGCGGGCACGGGTCGGTCGGGATAGAGCTCGCGCATGGCGTTGTCGTACTTCCGCTTCATCAGCAGGAGATAGAGCACGCGGATCGGTGCGGGGACGTTCGTGCGATACCAATCCTCCCGTTCCGCCTCGGGAACGCTGGCCAGCAGCAGTCCGAGCTGCAGCGACATCACGTCGCGCGGCAGCTCCTTGCGATGCGCCATCAGCTCGGCGCGCGTGTGCGTCTCCATGCCGTCCCATTCCTGCTGCGACATCACCTCTCCCGCGACCGGCATGATGGCGTCCTCCTCGTGCCCCAGGTGCACGAACAGCGTGTCTCGGAGCGTTTCGATATCGCCCGCGAACCCGTCGCGCAGGCCTGCATCGGCCGTGGCCACCCATGGCAGGCGCTGCGGCTCGATGCCGGCGAGCTGCGCGGCGACCTCGGCGTGCTGCACCCGCATCTGGTCCACGTGCACCGCGCAGCCGGGGCGCCGCGTGGTCAGGCGATCCCACAGCAGCAGGTCCTCGGTCTCGTGGTGCAGATGCAGGGCGAAGAAGTCGAGCTTGGCGTAGTCGCCGATCACGGCCGCGCGCGCGGTGTCGCCGGGCTCCACCTCCCGGACGAGGATCGGGAGCTCGCGATACAGCCAGCGGAAGATGCGATGCACCAGGATCAGTCCCGACGTATCGCAGCCCGGGGACTGCCCCTTCGGCAGAGCCCCCGACGACGGCAGCTTCTCGGCCATCACGGCTCCGATCTCGCCATGGACATCGGCGGACGCCGTCCCCACCTGGCGAACAGCCGCAGGCTACACCCGGCGCGGCGCCTCGCGGCACCCCGCGAGCGGGCGCCCGGGCATGCGACGCGGAGGTACCGAGTGCCCCGGTCTCTGCGCGCAGGGTCGTTGTGCGCGGCGCGAGCAGGGCTCTAGGCTCTCGACCGTGGATGACCGCGCCTGGGCGGGGCGTGATCTCGACGGCCGCTGGGGGGTCGAGATCAGCACGGCCGCGGGAAGTCGCTGGGAGCGGCGCGTCGTCGTCAAGGCCACCGTCGGGCATCGGATCGACGCGGTCTTCCCCTACCTCGCCGACCCGACGCGGTGGCATGACTTCGCGCCGGCCGTGGTGTTCCGCGAGCAGATCGACGACGGGCCGCCTCGCGTCGGCACGAGGTGGCGTGCCACCGACCGCATCGGCCCGTTCCGGATCCATTTCATCGACGAATTGGAGTGCCTCGAGGAGAACCGGCGCGCGGTGTGGCTGTCGTCCGCGCCGTGGAACGCCCGCGTCGAGTACGCATGCCGGGAGGCCGGCGCGGCCACGAGCATCCGCGCGGAGTATTCGGGGCGGCTGAGCGATTCACTGCGCTGGCAGCTCGGGTGGCTGCCGGGGTGGGCGACCCACACGATCCTCGCGCAGGACTTCCGACGACTCGAACGCGTGCTGGGCCGCAGGGAGCAGGCGCTCCGGCGTTGGGAGGACCGGCATCCCGCAGCATCCCGCAGCGCCGCGGAGGACTGACGGCCCGCAGAGCGGGGCGCCCGGGCGCGAGAAGCCCGCACTGCTATGTTCGGGCCGTGCTTCCGAAGGCCGTCCGTCGCTCCCTGCTTCTCGCGCTGCCGTTCCAAGCCGGCATCCTGGCGATCGCCGTGGTCCTGACGGTGGCGGGGTTCCCCGCGCAGGTGCTGCTCACGGCACTGCTCGCCCTGTCGATGTGGGCGCCCGCGGCCGCCGAACTGGTCTTCCGCACCACGTTGCCCCGTGCGCTGCAGCTGCACTACCTGATCTTCATCACCCTCGGCCCGTTCGCGGGCAGCGCCCTGAACGTGTACGTCGCCATCGCCGATTGGGACACCCTCATCCACTTCGACTCCGGAGTGCTCGTCGCCTGGCTCGGGATGCTGTGGGTCCGGCGCGTGGAGGAGCGGGTGGATGCCGCACTCCCGGCGTGGTTCAGCCTCACCGTCATCCAGCTGACCGCGATGGCCTTCGCCGCGCTGTGGGAGATCTGCGAGTTCGCCAGCGACCACCTCATCGGCACCGTGTCCCAGAACGGCAGCCTGGAGGACACGATGATGGACATCATGGCGGGCACCATGGGCGGCCTGTTCGCGATCGCGCTGCTGCTGATCCTGCGCCGGCCGCAGTCGCTCGCGCCCGCGTCGCTGCTGCGGGCCGGCCACCATCACCGCACCGACGAGACCGCCGGCTCCGGCGAGCGCTGAGCCCGTCCGCAGCACGCTCGGCTGCGCTCAGTCGAGCAGGAGCGCGGGCTCCTCGAGGATCGAGGCGACGTCGGCGATGAAGCGCGACATCCCGTCGCCGTCGACCACACGGTGATCGAACGAGCCGGCGACGGTCGTCACCCAGCGGGGGCGCACCTCGCCGTCGACCACCCACGGCTTCTGGCGGATGGTGCCGAGAGCGACGATGCCGGCCTCGCCGGGGTTGATGATCGGGGTGCCCGCGTCCATGCCGAACACGCCGATGTTGGTGATCGTGATGGTGCCCCCGTGCTGGTCGGCCGGGGTCGTCCGACCCTCGCGCGCGGTGAGCGTGAGCTTCTCCAGCGCGCGGGCGAGGTCGCGCATCGACAGGTCCTGGGCGTCCTTGATGTTCGGGACGAGCAGCCCGCGCGGCGTCGCCGCGGCGATGCCCAGGTTCACGTACCGGCGCACCCGGATCTCGGCGCCGCCCTCGGCGTCGACCCACGCGGCGTTGACCATCGGCGTGCGCCGCGCCGCCCAGATCACGGCGCGCGCCATGATCAGCAGCGGCGACACCTTGATGTCGGCGAAGTCGGGCGAGGCCTTGAGCCGCTTGACGAGCTCCATCGTGCGGCTCGCGTCGACGTCGGTCCACACGGTGACGTGCGGGGCGGAGTACGCCGACTGCACCATCGCCGACGACGTGGCCTTGCGCACGCCCTTCACCGCGATGGTCTCCTCGCGACCGGCCGCGTCGGGCACGGGCGACGAGGGGGCGACGGTCGCCGGACCGTTCACCGCCGCCGGGGCGGGCACAGGGATCCGCTCCTCGCGGACATCGCCCCATTCCGGCGTCTGGATGTTGCGGAACACGCTCGCCTGCGACGCATGGCCCATGACGTCGTCGCGGGTCACCTCGCCGGCCGGACCGCTGGGCGTGACCGTGGCGAGATCGACGCCGAGGTCGCGCGCGAGCTTGCGGATCGGCGGCTTCGCGACGACGCCGACGGATGCCGCGACCCGCTCCTCCGCCGGAACAGCGGGCCCACGTCGCCGCGACTGGACGTGCCCGCCGGTGCCGTAGCCCACGAGCACCGCACCCTCGCCGGCCGCCTCGGCCGGCTCGCCGTGCTCGGACTGACCGACGGTGGCCGCGGGGGCGGCATCCGTCGCCGACGCGATCGTGATGATCGCCGCGCCGACGTTCACCGTCTCGCCCTCGGCGACCAGCAGCTCGCCGACAGTGCCCGCGAACGGCGACGGCAGCTCGACCAGGGATTTCGCGGTCTCGATCTCGACGAGCACGTCGTTGACGGCCACGGTGTCGCCGGGGCCGACGCGCCACTGGACGATCTCGGCCTCGGTGAGGCCTTCGCCGACATCGGGGAGGACGAACGTCTGGGTGCTCATGCGGGGACCCTTCGGGTCAGTAGGCGAGGGACCGGTCGACGGCCTCGAGGATGCGGTCGGCGTCGGGCAGGTAGACGCCTTCGAGCTTGGCCGGGGGGAAGGGCGTGTCGAACCCCGACACGCGCAGCACCGGGGCCTCGAGCGCGTAGAAGGCGCGCTCCATGACCGTCGCGGCGACCTCGGAGCCGAGCGAGGTGAAGCCCGGCGCCTCCTGCGCGTAGACCATGCGGCCGGTGCGGCGCACGGACTCGAGGATCGGCCCGTAGTCGATCGGCGACAGCGAGCGGAGGTCGACGACCTCGATGCTGGTGCCCTCGGCCTCGGCGAGCGCGGCGGCCTGCAGCATCGTGGTCACCATCGCGCCGTGGCCGACGAGGGTGACGTCGGTGCCGCGTCGCACCACGCGCGACGCGTGCAGCGGCAGCGCACGGGCGGAGGTGTCGACCTCGCCCTTCTGCCAGTACTTGCTCTTCGGCTCGAGGAAGATCACCGGGTCGGGCGAGGCGATGGCGTCCTGGATCATCCAGTAGCCGTCGTTGGGCGTCGAGGGGCTCACGACCCGCAGGCCCGCGGTGTGCGTGAAGTACGCCTCGGGGCTCTCCTGGTGGTGCTCGACGGCGCCGATGTGCCCGCCGTAGGGGATGCGGATGACGACGGGCATCTGCAGCGCGCCCTCGTGCCGGTTCGTGAGCTTCGCCAGCTGCGTCGTGATCTGGTCGAACGCCGGGAAGACGAACCCGTCGAACTGGATCTCGACGACGGGGCGGAAGCCCGCCATCGCCAGTCCGATCGCGGTGCCGACGAGGCCGGACTCGGCCAGCGGCGTGTCGAGCACGCGCTGCTCGCCGAACTCGGCCTGCAGGCCCTCGGTCACACGGAAGACGCCGCCGAGCTTGCCGATGTCCTCGCCCATGAGCAGCACCCGGTCGCTGCCGGCGAGCGCCGCGCGCAGGCCGGCGTTGATCGCCCGGCTGAAGGGCATGGTCGTGACGGTCGACGTCGCGCCGGCGGTCTGTGCCGTCGTGGTCGAAGTGCTCACGATGCGCCTCCCTCGAAGGATGCCTCGTAGTCGGCGAGCCACTGCCGCTGTTCGTCGATGAGCGGATGCCGCTCGGAGTACACGTGCGCGAAGATGTCGTCGCGCTCCAGTCCGCCGAGGGCGTTGGTGCGCGTGCGGACGTCGTCGGCGAGCGCCTGAGCCTCGGCATCCACGTCCGCGAAGAACGCCTCCGACGCACCGCGCCCGAGCAGGAACGCCTTCATGCGCGCGATCGGGTCGCGGCGGCGCCACGACTCCTCCTCGTCGGACGTGCGGTACTTCGTGGGGTCGTCGCTCGTGGTGTGCGCTCCCAGGCGGTAGGTCATGGCCTCGATCGCCTGCGGCCCGCCGCCGGCGCGCGCCTCGTCGAGTGCGGTGCGCGTCACGGCCCAGCTTGCGAGCACATCGTTGCCGTCGATCAGCGTGCTCGGCATCCCGTAGCCCTCGCCGCGCTTGTACAGCGGCGAGCGCGACTGCGTCGCGACGGGCACCGAGATCGCCCACTGGTTGTTCTGCAGGAAGAACACCTCGGGCGTGCGGTAGCTGTTCGCGAAGACCATCGCCTCGTGCACGTCGCCCTGGCTGGAGGCTCCGTCGCCGTAGTAGACGATGACCGCCTCGTCGCGGTCGAGGTCGCCGGTGCCGCAGCGCCCGTCGAAGACGAGCCCCATGCCGAAGCCGGTGGCGTGCAGCGTCTGCGACCCGAGCACCAGCGTGTAGATGTGGGTGTTGCCGTTCTTCGGGTCGGTCGGGTCCCACCCGCCGTGGGTGAGGCCGCGCATCACCCGGATGATGTCGATCGGGTCGACGCCGCGGATCTTCGTCACGACGTGCTCGCGGTACGACGGGAAGAGGTGGTCCTGCGCGCGCGCGGCCCGGGCCGAGCCCACCTGCGCGGCCTCCTGGCCGTAGCTCGGCGGCCACAGCGCGAGCTGCCCCTGCCGTTGCAGGTTGGTCGCCTGCACGTCGAACGCGCGGATGACGGCCATGTCGCGATAGAAGGTCTCGAGGTCGGCATCGCCGAGCCCGTCGACGGCGGCGCGGTAGCGCTCCGCGGCGGGGGTCGGGGCGAACGTGCCGTCCGCCTCGAGGAAGCGGACGAGGGCAGGATCTTCGGCCAGCGCCGCAGCGTCGGTCGTCACCGAGTCTTCAGGCGGAGTCACCGTTCTACGCTAGCCCGCACTCCCGCATGGCCTTCGGGGAGGTTCTTCACAACGGATGCCGCGATCCCTAGGACCTTCTCCACAGATTCCTCCTCGCCGACCGAGATCCGGATGCCGTCGCCTGCGAATGGGCGGACGATCAGTCCTGCCTCCTCGAACGCGGTCGCGAAGGCCATGGTCTCGTCGCCGGCGGGCAGCCACACGAAGTTGCCCTGCGCGTCGGGGACGTTCCAGCCCGCCTCGCGCAACCCGGTCGCGAGCCGGTCTCGGCGCTCGGCGATGGCCTCCACGCGGGAGAGGAGCTCGTCCTCCGCGTCCAGGCTCGCCAGCGCCGCCTCCTCGCCGTGCGCCGTCACCGACAGCGGGATGGCGGTGCTGCGGGCGGCGTCGAGGATGCGGGGGTGCCCGACCGCATAGCCGACGCGCAGGCCGGCGAGCCCGTACGCCTTCGAGAACGTGCGCAGCACGACGACGTTGGGGTGCGCACCGCCGCCGAGAACGCGAGCGCCGTCGACGGCGTCGGGGTCGGTGACGAACTCGGCGTATGCCTCGTCCAGGATCACGAGCACGTCGGAGGGCACCTTCTCGACGAACGCGTCGAACTCGGCCTGCGTGACGATCGGGCCGGTGGGGTTGTTGGGGCTGCACACGATGACCGCCCGGGTGCGGTCGGTGATCGCGGCGGCCATCGCGTCGAGGTCGTGACGAGCGCCCTCGCCCAGCGGCACCTGCACCGCCGTCGCCCCGGCGACGATCGCGAGCCACGGGTAGGCCTCGAACGACCGCCAGGCGTACATGACCTCGTCGCCGGGGCCCGAGGTCGCGAGCACGAGCTGGGCGAGGATCGAGACGCTGCCGGCGCCGATGTGCACCGCGTCGGGGCCGACGCCGTACCGCGCGGCGAGGCGCTCGCGCAGGCGTGCGGCCGTGGCATCCGGATAGCGGTTCAGCGAGGTCGCCGCCCGCACGCGCTCGATGACGCCCGGGAGCGGGTCGAACGGGTTCTCGTTGCTCGACAGCTTGAACGCGTCGGCGCCGGCCTGCTTGCCCTGCTTGTACGGCGGCAGCGCGGCGATCTCGGGGCGCACGCGAACGGGGATCTCGGGAGCGTCGGTCACGTGTCGAGTCTACGAGCGGACGGATGCCGCGTCTCGGCCTGCCCCCCGCCTTCGGGCCCACCCGGCGGGTCCCGGCCGCGGACGCATCGCGCGCAACGCCGTCGCGACCCGTTGGCCGAGGGGACCGCGCGTGGAAGACTGGGCGGACTATGGGCTTCCTCATCCGCGTCGTCGTCAACGCGTTCGCGATCTGGGTGGTCACCCTGATCCCCGCGCTCCAGGTCACCGTCATCCCGTTCCCGCCGGGCGAGACGCTCCAGCTCGTGCTGACGCTGCTGCTCGTCGCGGCGATCTTCGCGCTCGTGAACACCATCATCGGCACGGTCATCAAGGTGCTGGCGTTCCCCATCTACGTCCTCACGCTGGGGCTCATCGGCCTGATCATCAACGCGTTCCTGCTGTGGCTGACCGCATGGCTCACGCACTGGTGGAACTGGGGTCTGCGCGTCGAGGACTTCTGGTGGGGCGTGGTCGCGGCGATCATCATCTCGCTCATCAACTGGGTGTTCGGCATCATCCTGCGTCCCAAGAAGTCCTGACCTCCCCGGCCCTCAGCCGCGAGTCGCGACGTACTCGGTGACCTCGACGGCCTCCGCGGTCGCGAGCTCGTCGAACACGTCGCGCAGCCCATCCACACGCGGATCGGTCGACGCATCCACGAGCGCCGCGGTCTCGGTGTACGCCGTCACGCGGTGCGCCGGCATGGCGATGTCGTCGAGGTCGGCGTCGGGGTCGGACACCCGTTCCGCGACGAAGCTGCCGGGGGCGCCCACCGCGTCGGCGTACCCGCCGCCGGCGAGCCCTGCGATCGGGTCGTCGGTGTGGCGCAGCGCCACGCTCAGCGTGTCGGGGCCGACATCGGCCGCGACGGGTGAGCCCAGCGTGACCAGCGTCTGCACGTCGTAGCCGCCCTCCAGCGACAGGTGGGTGGCGATCATGCCGCCCTGCGAGTGGCCGAAGGCGTGCACCACGTCACCGGGCTGCGCGCCTGCCGCCTCCAGCGCCGCGACGGTCGCCGCGTACGAATCCGACATCCGCCCCGAGTACAGCTCGACGTTCGATTCGTTGTCCCACGGGTCGTCGCCGCCGACGGCCATGGACTGTGTACCCGCGATGTACACCGCGTACTGGTGGGTGCCGTCGGGCATCGCATAGCGCTCGACCCGCACCTGCGACGCGCCGGCTCCCGGCATCCGCTGCGTGACGGCCGCGAGGCTCTGCGGCGCGATCGTCGACGCCGCCCGCGAGGCCCCCGCCGGCGCTCCCGACACGGCCGGGGTGGTGGGCATCCCCGTGCCGGGCGCCGCCGGGGCGACCGGCGTCAGGGTGATCGGCCCCGCCGCGCCGGCGAGCCGTGCGTCCCGCGAGAGGCGGCCCGCGCCGCTCGTGCCCGCCAGGGCGGCGCCGCCGAGGGTCAGCAGACCGGCCCCCACCCCGCCGATGAGGGCACCGGGCTCCGACGCGTAGCCTCCGGCCTCCACGCCCCATTGCGTCGCCTGCCGCACCAGCTCGGAGGGCCACATGACGCCGCGCTCGAACTCCGCCCACAGCGCCGTCCGCCACGCGTCGGGGTGCTCCGCGACCAATCGCGACACCCGGGTGTCGAGCTCCTCGGCCCGTGCGGTGTCGCCCGCCAGCACGGCGGCGCGATGCTCGGCCTCGAGCTCCACGATCTCGTAGGCGAACGCGGCTTCGCGCAGCGCCGTGGCGATCCCGGCGGCGTCGGCCAGCGCCTGATCGAGCTTCGCCCGGAGAGCGGATGCCGCTGCCCGCGCGTCCGCCGTGTGCTCGGGAACGCCCTTCAACGCATGCTGCAGCGACGCCAGGCGCCTGCCGATTCCGTCGAGGTCCGCCTCGGCCGCGGCGAAGCGGTCGGCGGCGGCGCGGAGGGTCACGGTGTCGACCGCGACCGCGCCGCCGCCGCGGATCTCCATCGGCTCGTCCAGGCGCGGCCAGTTGGCGCTGAACGTTCCCACCAGGCCGTCCGGCAGGTCCCACGTGCCCGTCGCGCCGCGCGCCCCGCCCGACGACCACGGCTCGGGCGACGGCGTCGGGGAGCTCATCGCACGCCCCCTGGCGTCAGCGCTGCCAGACGCGCCGCCCAGGCGGCGCGGTCCTGCGCACGGTCGGCGTCGTACCGGAGCGTCTCGGCGAGGCAGCCGAGACCCGAGACGTCGCCCGCCCAGGTCACGGCGCGGTCATGGAAGGCCGTTGCGGCCTTGGCCTGCCAGTCGGTCGCCTCGGCCAGTCCGCGCGCGGCGAGCGCGGCATCCGTGATCCTGTCGATCAGCTGCGCGAGCTCGCGCACCACGATGGCGAGCTGCTGTGTCGCCGCGTCTGCGGGGAGGGGGATCGTCACAGGTCGATCGTTCCGGTCGCCGCGAGCGGCGAGGCCGGCGCCGGGCCGGTCGGTGGATGGTCGCGGTCGGAGCGGGGATGTGGAGGAACGCAACGGGGCGCCGTCCCTCCGGAACGGCGCCCCTGGCGCTGCGGGACTACTTGCCCACTGTCACCTCGGCCGTGGCGGTCGCGGTGTTGCCGGCGGCATCCGTCGCCGTCCAGGTGAACCGGTAGACGGCGCCCTTCGCGGCCTTGACCTGGAAGGTGTCGTCGTCCACCTGCGTCCACGACGCCTTCGAACCGGTCGCGCTCACATCGGTGAGCTCGACGGTGACGTCGCCGCGGTCATCGTCGGCGTCGATCGTGAACTCGATCGTGCGCATCTTGTTGTTCGGCGGCCACACCGTCTCGGGATCGGCGGTCACCTCGATGGTGGGGTCCGTCGTGTCCGGAGGGGTGAGGGCCAGCCCCACGATCACCGGGTCGTGGTCGCTCGAGCGGTACGGGTCGGGCGCGTACAGCGCGTCCTGCGCCGGGAGCTTGAACGACATGTCGTAGTCGATGAGGCTCGGCTCGTCGGAGTTGATGTGCCATGCCGAGACCCCCGTCACGTCCGCCTGCAGCGCGGGCTGCGCGAGGGCGTAGTCGAGGTAGCCCAGCTGCCCGTCGAACACGTACGAATACGCGTGCTCACCGTTGAACTGCTTCTCCAGGTCGGTGAAGCCGCCCGCGACGAACGCGTCGATCGAGTCCTCGTGGTCGTACGAGTTGAGGTCGCCGATCACGATCGCCCGGCCGTCCGGCGCCACCGTGGTGTTCAGCCAGTTCGTGAGCGCCGTCGCGGCCGCCGTGCGGACCGCACTGCAGTTGCCCTGGCCGTCGCCCAGGTCGGGGCTCTCGGCGCATGCCGAGCCCTTCGACTTCAGGTGGTTGACCGACACCACGAACTCCTCGTCCGTCTGGGTCGAGGCGAACCGCTGCGTGAGCGCGGGACGGTTGCGCGAGTCCGACCACGCCGGGTCGACGGCGCTGGTCATGAGCAGGTGCTCGCCCACCGGGGTGACCGTCGACGGCTTGTAGATGATCGCCGTGGTGATCGCGTCCGTGCCGACGACGCCGGTGGTGACGGGGACGTAGGTGCCCGGGCCCACCTTCGCGTTCAGCGCGTCGGCGAGGGCCTGGACGGCCGTGCCGTTGTTCTCGATCTCGAGCAGGCCGAAGACGTCGGCGTCGATCGCGGCGAGCGCGGAGACGATCTTGTCCTGCTGGCGCTCGAACTCCTCGGCCGTGTCCGCGCCGCGGTAGTAGTCGTCGTCGTTCGAGTTCGTCGGCGTCGGGTCGATCGAGGTGAAGTAGTTCAGCACGTTGAAGCTCGAGATCTTCAGGTCGCCGCCGACGTCCGGCACCCCGGGCCGCGCGTTCGCGACGGTGAAGTCGGCGCCCTGCGTCGGCTGCACGCCCCACGCGTCGAAGCGGTAGTCGAGCACGCCCGTCGCGTTCTGCACGAGATCGCCGCTGCGGAACGAGTGGTCGAGCGTGAACACCGCGCCGTCGGGGTGGATCGCCGGGTCGGGGTTCTGCGTTCCCCGGCCGTCGTCGAGCGTGATGCTGTCGTCCAGGTTCGCGGCGGCGAGGGCGTTCGCCTCGGCGCCGGGCTCGACGACCGCAGTGGGCGTGTCGAGGCGGCCGTCGGTCAGCGTGATCGTGCCGAACCGGCCGTACTCGAACGTCTCGCCGATCGCGAGGTTCTGCGGCAGCGTGACGTACATGCCCTCGAGCGCCTCGCGCTGAGCGGTGGATGCCGGCAGCGTCAGACCTGTCGGGGTGGGCAGCGCCTGCCCGGTCGCGCACACCTCGACGTCGGCCGCGACGATCTCGGTGAGGCCGAACTGCTCCTTGGCCGCGCCGTAGACGCTCACGACGTCGCCGGAGGACACGGCGGCGCCGGCAGGGGCGTAGACGAAGACGCCGTCAGACGTCGCCGGGTCGCCGTCGCCGCCGTCCTGCACGTAGTACCCGTCGAACCCGCCGGTCTGGAAGTCGCCGACGACCGTGCCCTTGACGAGCACGTTCTGCCCGGCGACCGGCGAGGTCGCCCCCGAGCCCTGCACTGAGCCGATCGTCACCGGGGTCGCGGCGCAGTCGGCGCCCGTCCCGGGCTCCGGGTCGGTGCCGGGGTTCGCCCCGATGCCGGGGACGCCCAGCCCGTCGAACGTATCGGTCGCGAAGCCGACCCACTCGATGGACGGGTCGAACGCGTTCGTGCCGTCGGCGTCGCCGACGGTGACCGCCGCCGCGCGACGGAGCGTGTTGTCGGCCGTCGACGCGAGCCCCGTGCCCCACTCGGTGCCAGGGTCGAAGCCGATCTGACCGAACACGTCGACGGCGGTGGTGCCCTTGACCAGCGCGACGGCGTCGTCGCCGTTGAACAGGCCGAGGTTCGCGGTCTGGTTCGCGTGATCGAGGATGGCCTGATTGGCGAGCGCGTGCGCGAAGACGAAGACCCCGCCCGCGGCGACGGTGCCGGTGAGGTTGATCGTCAGACCTGCGGTCGTGCCGCCGTTGGAGTACTGGACGAGCTTGTAGCCGGCCGTCGCGAGGTCGACCGCCTGCGCCGACGGGTTGTAGATCTCGATCGCCTTGTTGTTCGACGATCCTTCGATGTACTCGCTGATGAGCAGATCGCCGGATGCCGCTGCCGCCGGCGCGGCGAAGGCCACGACGCCGGCGCCGGCCAGGGTGAGGGCCGCGAGGGCGGCGGTGAGTCTGCGGGGCGAATGGGACACGGAACCTCCACGTGACATCGCGCGGATCTGTGGAACCGCGCTGCGGATGCGGGGGCTGGTCGCCCCCATTCGTCACAAGCTAGGGGAGCGGCATCCGTCCCCGGAAGACCCTTGACGGAGATCTCCTTAACGTTCGGTGTCGGCTCGGTCCACAATGGACGTCATGACCGCGAGCGACGTGGCGCCCTTCCGCGTCGTGTTCGTGTGCACCGGCAACATCTGCCGCTCGCCGATGGCGGAGGTGGTGTTCCGGGAGTTCGCGGATACCTCGGGACTGGGCGCGCGAGTCGCTTCGACGAGCGCAGGCACCGGGGACTGGCATGTGGGCGAGCAGGCCGACCAGCGCACGATCGAGGCGCTGGAGCGCGCCGGGTACGACGGGACCCACCACCGTGCCCGGCAGTTCACGCACGCCGATTTCGCCCACAGCGACCTGGTCGTGGCGCTGGATCGCAGCCACGAGCGGATCCTGCGCGGATGGGCCCGCACCGAGGGCGATGCGGACAAGATCGCGCTGCTGCTGTCGTTCGATCCGTCGGCCCACACGCTGGACGTTCCGGACCCCTACTATGCCGGGCCCGGAATGTTCGACGAGGTGCTCGGTATGATCGAGAGCGCGAGCCGGGCGCTCTTCCGGCAACTCGAACCCGCCATCCGCCCGGTGCCCTGACGCCGGATCGACGGTCGTCTTCGGCGCGATACCGACGGGAGCCACCGTGACCTCTCTTCCCCCTCAGCCCCTGAGCCCCCTCGACGGGCGCTACCGCCCCGCGGTCGGCGAGCTCGGCGAGTACCTCTCCGAGGCGGGCCTGAACCGCGCCCGCGTCGAGGTCGAGGTGGAGTGGCTCATCGCCCTCACCGACCGCTCCCTGTTCGGCACCTCTCCGCTGTCCGACGCCGACAAGGCGCGCCTGCGCGAGCTGTACCTCGAGTTCGGCCAGGCCGAGATCGACTGGCTCGCCGAGAGGGAGTCTGTGACCCGCCACGACGTCAAGGCCGTCGAGTACCTGGTGCGCGACCGGCTCTCGACGCTCGGGCTCGACGCGATCGCCGAACTCACGCACTTCGCCTGCACGAGCGAGGACATCAACTCCACCTCCTACGCCCTCACGGTGCAGCGGGCGGTGCAGCGGGTGTGGCTGCCCAAGCTGCGCACGGTCATCGCCGCGCTCACCGAGCTCGCGGTGGACCACCGTGACGCCGCGATGCTCTCGCGCACGCACGGCCAGCCCGCGACGCCGTCGACCATGGGCAAGGAGCTCGGCGTGTTCGCCTGGCGCCTGACCCGCGTCGCCGACCAGATCGAGGCAGGCGAGTACCTCGCGAAGTTCTCCGGCGCGACCGGCACGTGGTCGGCCCACCTGTCGGCCGCTCCCGACGTCGACTGGCCGGAGCTGTCGCGCGCGTTCATCGAAGGGCTGGGTCTGGACTTCAACATCCTCACCACGCAGATCGAGTCGCACGACTGGCAGGTCGAGCTGTACGACCGCGTGCGTCACGCCGGCGGCATCCTGCACAACCTGGCGACCGACATCTGGACGTACATCTCGATCGGCTACTTCACGCAGATCCCGGTCGCCGGCGCGACGGGCTCGTCGACGATGCCGCACAAGATCAACCCGATCCGGTTCGAGAACGCCGAGGCGAACCTCGAGATCGCCGGCGGCCTGCTCGCCACGCTCTCGCAGACGCTCGTCACGAGCCGCCTGCAGCGCGACCTCACCGATTCGACCACGCAGCGCAACATCGGCGTCGCGTTCGGGCACTCGCTGCTCGCGCTGGACAACCTCCAGCGCGGCCTCAAGGAGATCTCCCTCGCCGAGGCCGTGCTGCTGGCCGACCTCGACGCGAACTGGGAGGTGCTCGCCGAGGCGATCCAGACTGTCGTGCGCGCCGAGATCGCGGCGGGCCGCTCGCAGATCAGCGACCCCTACGCGCTGCTGAAGGACCTCACGCGCGGACGCCGCGTGGGCGCACCCGAGCTCGCCGAGTTCGTGCGCGGCCTCGACATCGGCGACGAGGCGAAGCAGCGGCTGCTGGCCCTCACGCCGGCGACGTACGACGGCCTCGCCTCGAAGCTCGTCGACGAGCTGGGCTGAGCCCGGCCGCCCTTCGTCTCGGTCGCTGCGCTCCCTCGCTCAGGGACCGGGATCCCGGGTTCGCTCCGTCACCGACACCTGTGCCCCGGTCGCTGAGCGAGCGCAGCGAGACGAAGCGTGCCAACGCACACCGGGACCCGTGCCCCGGTCGCTGAGCGAGCGCAGCGAGACGAAGCGTGCCAACGCACACCGGGACCCGTGCCCCGGTCGCGGAGCGAGCGCAGCGAGACCAAGCGCGTCAACGCACACACGGGTGCCCCGGTCGCTGAGCGAGCGCAGCGAGACCAAGCGCGTCAACGCACACCGGCACCTGTGCCCCGGTCGCTGAGCGAGCGCAGCGAGACGAAGCGTGCCAACGCACACCGGGACCCGTGCCCCGGTCGCGGAGCGAGCGCAGCGAGACCAAGCGCGTCAACGCACACCGGGACCCGTGCCCCGGTCGCTGAGCGAGCGCAGCGAGACGAAGCGCGTCAACGCACACCGGGACCTGTGCCCCGGTCGCTGAGCGAGCGCAGCGAGACGAAGCGCGTCAGGCCTTCGGGTCGCCGGATGCCGCGGCATCCGGCTTCTCGCCGGGCGCCTGCTCGTCGGGCTCCTCGTCGAAGAGCACCGGCTTGTCGATCTGCTTCGTGACCTGCGCGGGGTCGACCGCCAGGAGCAGCAGCGACACGATCAGCAGCACGGCGATGAAGCTGATGCCCGCGATGACCAGCGCGGTGACCACGGCCCGCTGCGCCTCGTCGGCCGTGCGCTGCTGGAAGAAGCCCATCGACACGAGCGTCACAACCCCGGCGAACAGGGCTGCGACGAACGCCAGCCCGAGGAGCTGGACGGGCTTCAACAGGTCGCGGCGGGTGGGGCTTTCGTGGCTCACGCGGAGTCCTTCTGCGGGGTCGGGTCTGCGGAGGCGGGTGCGTCCGCTGCGGGGGCCTCGGCGGTGCGCGGCGAGAAGCCGGCGATGCCGAGGTACACCGCGATGACGGCGGCGTAGCCGCCGAACAGTCCCACGCCGATCGTGATGCCGGTGAGGGTGAACGTCTGGTGGGCCTCTTCGATCGTGTAGTCCAGCGCGTAGGCGGGCTGCACGAACAGCAGGGCGATGGCGAACAGGATCGTCACTGCGCCGACGACCACGGCGTCACGGGCCTCCGACCGCGGCCACACGGGTGCAGGCGGACGGGCGTCGGCGACGCCGGGCACGATCTCGCGGCGCTCGGCCCGGGCGGCGAGGCCGCGCCAGCCGGCGATGAGCTCGACCAGGCCGCTGAGCAGCGCCCACGCGATGACGATGACGAAGTACCCGGCGACGGTGCGCAGCGGGTACAGGCCGCCGGCCATGCCGGCGACGACGGCGATGCCTCCCACGGCCGCGGAGGGCCAGCGGCGGCCGGCGGGGTAGACCAGCCAGACCGACAGCAGCAGCACCAGACCGGTCGCGATCGCGAAGCCGCTGAACACCGCGCTGCCCACGGCGGCGGAATGATCGGACGAGAACGTGATCATGAGGGCCGCGAGCGCCGCGAACGCCGCGCGCGCCAGTTGCACATGGCGCACGTCGAACGTGCGGATTTCGGCTGAGGTCACGGCGATCCTGCGAGAGGCGGGTTCTCACGGACGAGAACGGATGCCTCCAGTCTACGTCGGTCGCGGGACGCGGCATCCGACTCCTCCGGAAAGTGCGCGGGATCAGGGGATCTCGCAGCACCGCCCGGAGGACGCCGGTCAGTCCAGGGTGTCGAGGATGCCGGTGAGCAGCTCGAACGTGGTCAGCGGGGAGATGATCGCGAACCGCAGCACCGGCTCGCCGGCGTGGGAGCTGGGCACCACGAACGCGTGCTGCTCCTCGAGGAGGCGGTCCGACCACATGTCGTAGTCCGCGCGCGTCCAGCCCTCGCGGCGGAACACCACGACCGACAGCTGCGGGTCACGCACCAGCGACAGGCCGTCGCGGGCCTCGATCTCGTCCGCGATGCGGCGCGCGAGGTCGATGCCGTAGTCGATCGTCGCCCGGTACTGCGCGGTGCCGTGCGTGGCCAGCGAGAACCACAGCGGCAGGCCGCGCGCACGGCGGGTGAGCTGGATCGCGAGATCGGACGGATTCCAGTCCGGCTTGTCGGTGAGGGTGTCGAGGTACTCGGCCTTCTGGGTGTGCGCCGACAGTGCGAGAGCGGGCTCGCGGTAGATGAGCGCGCACGCGTCGAACGGCGCGAACAGCCACTTGTGCGGGTCGACGATGAGCGAGTCGGCGAGCTCGACGCCGGCGAACGTGGGCCGCATGCGTTCGACGAGCATCGCGGCCAGACCGTACGCGCCGTCGACGTGGAACCAGATACCGCGGTCCTTCGCGACCGCGCCGACGGTGGCGATGTCGTCGACGATGCCGAAGTTGGTGGTGCCGGCGGTGGCGACGACGGCGAACACCGCGTCGCCGTGCTCGTCGAGCACGCGTGCGACCGCGTCGCCGTGGAGGCGGCCGTTCGCGTCGACCTCGGCGGTCGCGACGTCCACGTCCATCACCGCGGCCGCCGACGCGATCGACGAATGCGCTTCGGCGCTGCACACCACCACCCACCGCGAGGGCGTCGGGCGCCCTTCCTCCGCCGCACGGCGGCGTGCGGCATCCCGCGCCGTCACCAGCGCGGAGAGGTTGCCGATCGTGCCGCCCTGGACGAAGACGCCGCCGGCGTCCTGCGGCATCCCGAACTCCTTCGCGAGCCAGTGCAGCACCTCGTTCTCGGCGTACACGGCGCCGGCGCCCTCGACCCACGAGCCGCCGTAGATCGCGGATGCCGACACCACGACGTCGAACGCGAGCGAGGCCTTGCTGGGTGCAGAGGGGATGAACGACAGGTATCCCGGGTGGTCGGTGGACACGCACGCCGGGGCGAGCACGTTCTCGAACAGCGCGATCGCCCGGCGCGAGCCGATGCCGTCGGGGGTGATCGAGCCCGAGGCGAGGCGGTCCAGGTCGCGCGGCGTCATCGGCTTGTCGAGCGGGACGTCCTCGTACAGCGCCCGCCGCCGCGCGTACTCCAGCACGTCCTCGACGGTGTGACGCGTGTCGACCGAGATGGCGTGCATCTGATCGGCGGCGGTGGGTGAGGTCACGGCGATTCCTTCCAGAGGGAGCGCAGCCAGGCTATGCGCGCTGCTCTGCGCTTTTCAATCAGCATCCAGTGCCTATTCGGTCGTCTTGCATACGTTTTGCGCACAACCGGGATACATTCTGCGCATGGTGGCACCCATCGACGATCTCGACCGACGCTTGATCTCGCTGTTGCGGGCCAACGGCCGGGAGTCGGTGGTGCGTCTGGCGGAACGGCTCGGCGTCACGCGCACCACGGTGAACAAGCGACTCGAGCGACTGGTGGCGACCGGGGTCATCACCGGGTTCTCGGTGCGACTCCACGACGTCGCACGCGACTCCGCCGTCCGAGCCATCACCATGGTCGCCGTGGAGGGTCACGACGCCCGCGACGCCATCCGTCAGCTCCGCGGCATCCCTCAGATCGCCGCCCTGCACACCACCAACGGCCGCTGGGATCTCGTGGCCGAACTCAGCTGCGAGAGCCTCGGCGATCTCGACGGCGCCCTCGCCGCGATCCGCAGCACCGCCGGGGTGCGCGACAGCGAGACGAGCATCCTTCTGAGCTCCGCGGTCTCTTGATTGCTCGAACGATCCGCGGCTCAGTCGGCGCGACGCACCCGGAACACCCGCGTCTGGAAGGGCGCGAGATCGGCCGACACGGATGCCGCGCCCCCACGCTCGTCGCCCGTCCACACGTCGACGAGACGCATGCCCGCACCGTTGTCGCCGGCATCCAGCCCGAGCGCTTCGTATCCGATGCTCAGGTGCAGGGAGCCCGACGACTCGTTGAACAGCGCGACCGCGAGGTCGCCGTCCGCGAGCGGGCGCACCCAGATCTGGCCGGGCTCGAGGTGCACGATGCGCTGCGCCTGCCTGCCGAGCGGGTCCTGGTCGATCGCGACGAGGCGCGGATTGGCGAGCACATCGACCAGCTCGTCGGAAAGGCCCGCGACGCTGGTGCCCAGGAACAGCGGCGCCGCGAGCATGCACCACATGGCGAAGTGCGAACGGTTCTGCTCAGCGGTGAGGGCGCCGTTGCCGAACTGCAGCATGTCGGGATCGTTCCAGGCGCCCGGGCCCGCGAACTCGGCAAGTTCGGCCTGCTCCGCGATGATCGACACGATCGACGGCCACTCGGGGGCGATGTCGGCCGTCGTCCGCCAGAGGTTTGCGATCGGCGGCGCCCAACGCCACGGCTCGCCCTGGCCGTACTCGGAGATCGCGTAGACGATCGGGCGCTCCAGGCGGGAGAGCTCGCCGTGCATGATCTCGAACGCCTCCGGCCGGCTGTGCGGGGTTGTCTCCTCGGCCCGGCACCAGTCGTACTTCAGGTAGTCGACGCCCCATCCGGCGAAGGTCTCAGCGTCGAGGCGCTCGCGCCCGAAGCTGCCGAGGTCGAGGTCGGGATAGGCGTCGTAATAGTTCGCGCAGGTCTGCGACCCCGGGACTGCGTAGATGCCGAACTGGAGTCCGAGCTCGTGGATGCGGGCGGCGAGGGCCGGAATGCCCGAGGGGAACCGGACGGGGTCGGAGATGAGCCGGCCCGACTCGTCGCGCCCGCCCTGCCAGCAGTCGTCGACGACGACGTAGCGGTAGCCGGCCGCGGCGAGTCCGCGGTCCACGAGCGCGGTCGCAGCCTCCAGGACCACCCGTTCGGTGAGCCCCTCGCAGCGGACCTGGTTCCAGCTATTCCAGCCCATCGGCGGCGTCTGGACGAGCACTGGGATCTAGAGCGTCCGGCCGCTGGTGGCTGGTGAAGTCATGGTCGCTCCTCTGGTCCTGGGTCCGGTCCGCGACGACTCCGTGGGCATCGCGGCCGCCGTCCCCTCGATGGGTCTGCGATGACGGCGATCACTTGAATGGTAGCGCAAACATGTTTACGTTGACATGGGATTCGGCCCACACACCATGGCGACCGCCAAGCCTCGACACGGGCCCACCCAGGCCGCCGAGCAGCGCCCACACGATGACGATGACGAAGAACCCGGTGACGGTGCGCAGCGGATACACGTTCTCGGTGCGACTCCACGACGTCGCACGCGACTCCGCCGTCCGATCCATCACCATGCAGCACCGCCGGCGTGCGCGACAGCGAGACGAGCATCCTTCTGAGCTCCGCGGTCTCCTGACGCCCCGTTCCCCGGGCATCGCGAACATCGCCGCCGGCCAGCCGCCATGGGGTGCGCGCCGCGCCTGCGGGATCAGATCGCCATCCACACCGTGGTGTCCGGTGCCAGCATCCTGCCGCCCCCGGCGTCTGCGGCGCTCACGAGCAGCACGGCGCCGGCCGGGAGGGGCACCGGCTCCGTCCCGGTGTTGGACAGCACGACCACGTCGCCGTTGCGATACGCGAGCACGTGGGGCGCGTACCCGTCGAGCCACTCCAGGCCGCCTGAGCCCAGTCCGAGGCTGCGTCGCAGCTCGAGCGCCCGGCGGTACATCGTGAGCGTCGAGGCCGGGTCATCCTGCTGCCGGTCGCGGGCCAGCTCTGCCCAGACCGCGGGCTGGGGCAGCCACGACTTCTCGCCCGGGCCGAAGCCATATGACGGCGCCGCGGACTCCCAAGGGATCGGCACGCGGCATCCGTCACGTCCGTACTGCTCGCCCCGCGTGCGGAACCACGTGGGGTCCTGGCGCACGTCGTCGGGCAGGTCGACCGCCTCCGGCAGGCCCAGCTCCTCGCCCTGGTACAGGTACGCCGACCCGGGCAGCGCAAGCATCATCATCGCCATGGCGCGTGCGCGCCGGATGCCGTCTTCCAGGCGCGGCAGGCCGGTCGAGCGCGGCCCGACACCGCCGAAAGGCTGCTCGTGGAGGTAGGAGAGCCGGGTCGCCTGGCGGACCGAATCGTGGTTGCTCACCACCCAGGTGGACGGCGCGCCGACGGGCGTGAAGGCCGCCAGCGTCAACGAGATGACCTCGCGCAGACCCTCGGCATCCCACTGATCGAACAGATCGTTGAATGCCTGGTGCATCTCGTCCGGCCGCACCCAGTCCGCGCGGTGCGTGAGCGGCTTGATCCAGGCCTCGGCGACCAGGATACGGTCGTCGCCGTACTCCTCGAGCAGCGCCCGCCACTGGCGGTACACGTCATGGACCTCCGGCTGCGCGTCCATCGGCGCGGGGTCGTCCTCGGTGATGTCGGGCAGACCGCGGGCCTTCACCAAACTGCTGGCGACGTCGACGCGGAAGCCGTCGATGCCGCGGTCGAGCCAGAACCGCAGCACCCGCAGGAACTCGTCCTGCACCTCCTGGTTGCGCCAGTTGAAGTCGGGCTGCGTCGAGTCGAACAGGTGCAGGTACCACTGCCCGAGCGACCCGTCCGACTCGGTGACGCGCGTCCATGCCGGACCGCCGAACCCCGACGGCCAGTTGTTCGGCGGTTCGTCGCCACCGGGTCCCCGTCCTTCGACGAAGAGGTAGCGATCGCGTTCGGCGCTTCCGGGCTTCGCGGCGAGCGCGGACTGGAACCAGGGGTGCTGGTCGCTCGAGTGGTTGGGGACGATGTCGATGACGATGCGGATGCCGCGTGCATGCGCCGCATCCAGCAGCCCGTCGAAGTCCGCGAGCGTGCCGAACATCGGGTCGACGTCGCAGTAGTCCGCGACGTCGTAGCCGGCGTCCCGCTGCGGCGAGACGTAGAACGGCGAGAGCCAGATCGCGTCGATGCCGAGCTCCTCCAGCGCGTCCAAGCGCGCGATGATGCCCGGGATGTCGCCGATGCCGTCGCCGTCGGCGTCGGCGAACGAGCGCGGGTATACCTGGTAGATCACCGCGTCACGCCACCAGTCGCCCGACCGCATCGGAGCAGGTGCTGCGACGACGGTCGCCGCGGATGCCGGGGAACTGCTCGTCATCGGGTCCTCCTCATGAAAGCAGCCCCGGCAGATGTGCCGACGGGGCTGGCTGTTTACGTAAACATGATCCTCGCGCCTCCGCCTGCTCCGACGCAACAGCGCCGCGGCGTGATCCAGCAGGAATGGAGAAGCACCGGGCCGGAGCCGCGCGTAGCGTGAGGGTCACGGGCCGAACGAGCCCCGGAAGCGTGAAGGAGATCATCATGGCTGACACCAAGGCATCCGACGGGCTGTCTCAGGACGAGCGCGACGCGGTCAAGCAGCGCGCGAAGGAGCTGCGCGAGCAGGCGAAGGCGGGCAAGAACCGCGACGCGGGCGCGAAGCAGGTCGCCGAGGCGATCGCCAAGATGAACGACTCCGACAGGCAGATCGCGCAAGGGCTGGTCGACGTCGTCGCTGCGGTCGCGCCCGACCTCTTCCCGAAGACCTACTACGGCATGCCCGGCTACGCAAACGCCGAGGGAAAGATGGTCGTCTTCATGCAGCCGGCCGAGAAGTTCAAGACCCGCTACTCTACGATCGGGTTCGAGGATCGCGCCCACCTCGACGACGGTGACATGTGGCCGATCGGATTCGCCGTGCTCGGGTGGTCGCCGGCGGTCGAGGCACGGGTCAGCGCGCTGGTGAAGGCCGCCGTCGCCTGACGGGCACACACGCGCGAGGCGGAGTCATTGCGGCCCCGCCTCCGGCGTCTGCGGATCCGCCAGGAACGCGAGCGCCTCGTCGCGGAAGACCCGCGATCCCGGCGCGTTGAAGTGGTGGCGGCCGGGGATCGCGACGAACCGACCCCGGGGTGCGGTCGCCGCAAGGGCCCGCGATCGCTCGAAGATGGCGTCCTCGGTCCCGGTCGCGAACAGCACCGGCTGCACCGGGGGGCGCTCGGGATCAGGGTCCGCGTCGCCGAACCTCATGCCCTCGGCGAGCGCGATGAGAGCGCGCAGGTCGTTGTCGGGCACCCGCTCCGCCAGCCGCACGTAGTTCTGCGTGACCGGGTCCTCGACCGGTATTCCCTTCTCGGCATACGCCCGCGCCTGCTCGATCCGCAGCCGGCCGAGCGGACGCCCGTCGGGGATGCCGCCGAGCACCGCGCGCCCGACGTGCTCCGGCGCGTCCACCGCCAGCTGCCAGCCGACCCGGGCGCCGAGCGAGTATCCGAGGTAGCGCACCTCGTCCACGAGGTACGTGTCGAGGACTGCGATCAGGTCGCCGACGAACGCCCCCATCGAGTACGCCCGCGGATCGTCCGGCTTGTCGCTCGCGCCGTGCCCCCGCTGGTCGACGCCGATCACCCGATAGCCGGCGGCGGTGAGTGCGCGCACCCAGCCGGTCTCCACCCAGTTGTCGCGGCAGCTCGACGCGAATCCGTGCACGCACAACACGGTGTCGGCATCCGGGTCTCCCCAGGCATACGTCGCGATCTGGTGCCCCTCGGCCGACATGATGTAGCTCGCGGGAGGCATCTCGGTGCGCAGGATCGGGGCGACGGCTTCCATATCGGCCATTCTGCTCCTGGTGGGGTGGCGTCCGGGCGGGGGCCCGCGCAGCGCCTCCGCGTCGTTCGCAGAGTCGCGCAGGCTACGCCACACCCCCGCCCGTGGCAACCCCCGACCGACATTCGGCCGCGCCGCCTATCGTCACGGGATGGGCATCGCGGCGCCGCCCGGGAATCGGGCCGCCGGATGCGCTCCCATCGAGAAAGGGGACCCGGCATGGGACTCAACGACGACATCGCGCACAACATGGAAGACATGAAGGGCAAGGCCAAGGAGGCGGTCGGTGACGCGACCGACAACGAGCGCCTGCAGGCCGAGGGGCTGGCCGACCAGGCCAGCGCCAAGGTGAAGAAGGCCGGCGAGCACGTCAAGGACGCCTTGACCGACGACCGGTGAGTATCCGACGATGCCCCGGGTCTGTGCGGACCCGGGGCATCGTCGCGCTGGAACGGTGACGATCGCGCGCGCCAGTCAGAGGACGTCCCACTCGCGGGCCCGCTCGACGAGCGCGGCGATGACCCGGTCGACGGCAGGAACGGTGGCTTCGCCCGACCGGATCGCGAGATGCAACGTGTTGATCGGCACCTCGTCGGGCCGGTGCAGCACCTCCGCCGTGCCGGCGATGACAGCCGGTTCGGCGATGTAGCGAGGCAGCGCCGAGACCCCCACGCCGGCGATCACGGCGGCGAGCACACCGCGCAGATCGGGCACGATCATCGCCACGGCGTTGGCGGGGCGTTGGCCGAACTGGCTGCGCCAGTACCGGCGCACGATGGACAGGTCGCCGTCATAGGCGACGAGCGGGAGGTGCTGCATGGCCGCGGCCGGCTCCCGCGACAAGCGCTCCCGGTCGATGGTCCGGGCGAGCATCGGCGCCCCCACGAGCACGAACTCCTCGTCCACGAGGCCGCGATAGCGGATGCCGCGCATCGGCGCCCGCACGGACGACACGACGAGGTCGAGCCCGCCGTCGGCGAGCTTCGCGAGCAGAGCGTCGGCCAGGCCCAGGCTGAACTCGATGCTGATCCCCTGCGTGGTGAGCGGAGCCAGCGCGGGGATGACCCGAGCGGCGACGACGTCGCTCGCGCCGCCGATCCGCACGACATCGGCAGCACCTCCCTCCGGCGACGACCAGACCTCGCGCAGCGCGTCGACCGACGACACCACCCGCACCGCGAGCGCTTCCCCGGCGGGGGTGGGGACCACCCCACGCGCCGAGCGGACGAACAGGACGGTACCCAGCTCGGCTTCCAGCCGGGCCAGGCGCTCACTCACCGAAGGCTGGCTGAGGCCGAGCCGCGCGGAAGCGGCGGTGATGGACCCCGCCCGATGCACCTCGACGAAGGTGGACAGCAGATCGAGTTCCTGCATGCGGCATCCAATCCATCAAGAAATCTATGGCTTGGCACCAGTGTAGGAAATGACACCGATAGATCCCCGGTTCTGTCCTTCGGCGGCTCGCACGAGTCGCTGAACAGGAGGAGACATGGCACACGTACTCATGGTCGTCACCGGCGCGGACGCCATCGCGCTCGCGGACGGGACGATGCACCCGACCGGCTTCTGGGCGGAGGAGCTCGTCGAACTGCACCGGGGACTCGTCGACGCGGGCCACCAGGTCGACGTCGCGACACCAGGCGGTGTGCGCCCACCGGTCGACCCGGGCAGCCTCGGGGAAGACACCGGCGACGAGCTGCGCGGCTACCTGGCCACGATCGACGCGGTGCTCGCACAGCCGCGCGCCCTCGCCGACGTGCAGCCGGGTGAATACGACGCGATCGCACTGCCCGGCGGCCACGGCCCGATGGTCGATCTCGCGACCGACGCCGACCTCGGACGGCTCCTCGTCGACGCCGTCGATCGTGACGCCGTCGTCGGCGTGCTGTGCCACGGCCCGGCCGGACTGCTCAGCGCCGTGCGCGAAGACGGTTCGTCCGCGTTCGTCGGGCGCCGGCTGACCGTCTTCACGGACGACGAGGAACGCCAGGGGGGCCTCGGTGACGGCGCACCGTATCTGGTCGAATCACGGCTGCGCGAGCTCGGCGTCGTCGTCGAGCCGGGCGAGCCGTGGTCGGTCACCGTCGTCGTCGACGGCACCGTGGTGAGCGGGCAGAACCCGCAGTCGAGCCTCGCCACCGCGCGGCGACTCGTGGAGGTGCTCGCCGCGCGATGAGGGAGACGGATGCCGCGGGCCGCGGCATCCGTCCCTCCGCCCGCTCCGGGATCAGGCGACCGGCTGCTGCAGCTCGGTCACCCAGTCGGACTGCGGACCTTCGGCCTGGAGGTACACCTCGCGGCAGGGTCCCGTGAACGTGCCGCCGTCGGCCAGCACCGCCTGCATGAACTGGTTCCATGCGTTGCCGATGCCCGACATCTCGCCGCGGTAGGTGGTGACGGCGGTGCGCGGCGACGCCGGCAGCTCGACGACCTGCCACCCGTCACCGGATACCGGGTCACCGCCGGCGATCCACGAGACCCACACACGGAGGTCGTCGGTGCCCTCGATGGACTCGTACCAGAAGATGCCGGGCTCGCGGTAGTCGACGCCGGCCGCTTCGAGGGCCTCGTGCAGCGGCGGCAGCACCTGGTCGATCGCTCCCGGGACGTTCTCGCCGCCGACGGCGACCCCCGATGCCGCGTAGACCGTGACGGGGTCGACGCTGCGGTATTCGATGGTGGTCATGCTCTGTTCTCCTTCCAGGACTCGGAGCTGTTCGTCGAGACGGGCCAGGCGTGCGGTCTCCGCGGCGACGGACGCGACGAGGTCGATACGCCGGCGCTGCAGGACCTGCGTGAGCGCCGCCGTCTCGTCGTCGGCCCGCAGCACCTCCGCGGCGTCGTCGAGCGCACAGCCGAGGTCGCGCAGCTGCGCGATCCGCAGCAGCGGCGAGAGCTGCTGGGGGGCGTAGCGGCGGTAGCCGGTGCGGTCGTCGACGTCGGCGGGAACCAGGAGGCCGATCGCGTCGTAGTGCCGCAGCATCCGCACGCTGACGCGCCCGAGTGCGGCGAACTCTCCGATGGTGTACATGGTGAAGACCACGCTCGACGATGACACAGTGTGAGGGTCAAGGCGAGCCCTCTCGGCTGCGCCGCCCGGGCGTGTCAGGGCACGCGGTAGCCTGCGGCGCGGAACAGCTCGTACCACTCGGCGCGGGTGAGCGGCAGGTCGGAGCCGAGCGCCGCGGCGGCTACCCGCTCCGGGTTGGTGGTGCCCAGCACGACCTGCATGCGGGCAGGATGCCGTGTGATCCACGCGACGGCGATCGCGATCGGCGGCACGTCGTAGGCGGCCGCGAGCCGGTCGATCACGGCGTTGAGTTCGGGGTACTCGGGCGAGCCGAGGAACACGCCCGTGAAGAACCCCGCCTGGAAGGGCGACCAGGCTTGGATCGCGATGTCGTTCAACCGGCAGTAGTCGACGATGCCGCCGCCGTCGAGGGTGGTGGCCTGCGGCTCGCCCTGCATGTTCATCGCGATCCCCTGCGCGATGGCCGGGGCGTGCGTGATCGACAGCTGGATCTGGTTGGCGACGATGGGCTGACGCACCGACTTCTTGAGCAGGTCGATCTGCCGCGGCGTGTGATTCGACACGCCGAACGCCCGCACCTTGCCGGCCGCCTCGAGCTCGTCGAACGCGCGGGCGACCTCGTCGGGTTCGACCAGCGCGTCGGGGCGATGCAGCAGCAGGATGTCGATGTAGTCGGTGTCCAGGGCCCGCAGCGACCCCTCCGCGGCCGAGACGATGTGCTCGTACGAGAAGTCGAAGTACGGGCCGTCGCCGACGATGCCGGCCTTGGTCTGGATCGTGATCTGCGCACGCTCGGACGGCGTGAGCCGCATCGCCTCCGCGAACCGCCGCTCGCAGTCGTGGGGCTCGGTGCCGTAGATGTCGGCGTGGTCGAAGAAGTCGATTCCGGCGTCGCGCGCGGAGCCGACGAGGGTGCGGACCGCGTCGTCGTCGAGGTCCTCGATGCGCATGAGCCCGAGCACGACGTTCGGTGCCGGGCGGTCGACGCCGTTGAGTTCGATGGTCTTCATCAGTCCGCTCTCGATCCGGGTGGCCGAGCGGCGGTCGGGCGCCGCTCGGTGGTGCGCGGTCCAGGTTAGCCCTCGTCCCCGTACACCGGCCGCGCGGGCCGTCGCGCGCCTAGACTCGCGCCGACGGATGCCGCACCCCGGCGCCGGAGGAGGACCCTCGTGGATCACCGCCCCACCTCAGACGGCTCGCAGGACGGGCAGGCCGTCGTGCTCGTCGAGGGCGAGAGCGATCGCATCGCACTGATGACCCTCGCGGAGCGGATGGGGGTGCGGATGCCGCAGGTGCGGGTCGTGGGCGGGTCGAAGGGTGCGCGGCGCGCGGCCGCCGAGCTCGCCGGTGCGCGCCTGATCGGCCTCGTCGACGACGGCGAGCGCGCCGACTTCGAGCGCGTCCTGGACACCGTGTTCGTCTGCGTGCCCGACCTCGAGGCCGAGTTCGTGCGCGCGCTGGGCGTCGGCGGCGTCGAGGCGGTGATCGCGCAGCAGGGCGAGCTGGACTCGTTCCGCGGGCTGCAGCGGCAGCCGTTCCAGCGGGGCCGCCCCGTCGAGGCGCAGCTGGCGCGGTTCTTCGGCGGCCGCAGCGGCAACAAGGCCCGCTACGCGCGGCTGCTCGCGGAGGCGGTGCCGCTGGACCGCGTGCCGCCGCCGCTGGCGGCCCTCCTCACCGCCGTGTGACCGGTTCGGCCAAGGGGCCGAGGACGTCGGCGGGATCGGCATCCAGTCCGAGCGTGTCGAGCACCGTGAGCAGTTGCCGCTCCTCGTAGCGGAAGTGGCTCTCCATGATCGCGGCGACCCCCTCGAGGTGGCGCTCGATCTCCTCCGGGGGCGCGGCGCGGTCCGCCGCTGTGCGCAGCCCGCCGAGCAGGTGGGCGATCATCGAGTGGTCCTGCTCGAGCGCGCGCAGCACGGGGGCGAGATCGGGGTGGGCGGCCTCGATCGCCGGGAAGAGCGCGCGATCCTCCCCGCGGTGGTGGGAGTCCAGCGCCACGCAGAATCCGTGGCAGTACAGCAGCAGCTCTCTGGCCGCGGCGTCGTCGCGGAAGCCGGCGCGCGCCTCCTCCTGGGCCGCGCGCAGGGCATCGCGCAGCCGTCCGTGCACGCGGCGCAGCTCACCGCTCCAGGCGACGAGCCTGGTCGTCTCGCGGTCAGTCACGCGAGAACGAAGGGATCGACGAGGTCATCGTCACTCCTTCGGATCCGGCGCCTCCATGCCTGACACGGTCTGCCACCGGCACGCGACGCCAGGCCAGCGTAGCCGACCCGGTGGCGGCATCCTCGACGACGCCGCCCGCATCGGCCCGGCGATCTCGCGCGCGCTCGTGTTCACGCCGCGCGACCCTCAGGCCTCCTTCTGGGAGGGGTCGTCTCGGAGGAGGACGACTCTTACGTGTTGTGGTTCTCTCCGACGGCGCGCCCCGTCCGCGTCAGCGGTGGGTCAGCCTTCGCGCGTGATCTCGGGCAGCTGCCAGGTCTTGTCGAACCAGGGCGGCCCCTTCCGCGTCAGCGCACGCTGCCGCCGTGCGCGATGTCGATGAGGCGCCCCAGCACGTCGCCGGAGCGCAGGCCGTTGTGCTCGTGCTCGCTGGTGACCCAGGGCGTGACGCCCGGCATCAGGCGGGCGGTCTCCATCGAGAACTCGAACGGCACGTACACGTCGTTGACGTAGACGGCGGCGGCACCGCGGGCGTCGGATGCCGCGATCGCCGCGGCGTCGTAGAGCTTCGGCCACGCGAAGTCGGCCAGTTCCCGCGTCACGTCGGCCCACGGCTGGAACCCGGGCACGGTGTCGAGCCACTCGCGGCGCACGTGCTCGCCGGTGAAGAGCGTCGGGTCGTCGCGGAAGTCGGCGGGTTCGGTGCGCTCGGCCGACCACGAGGTGGCGTGGCCGTCGGCGTAGCTGGACTCGTGGAAGACGAAGTACAGCGGATTGCGCGCGTCGAACGGCATGGCCGCGGCGAGATCGTGGCGGAACGCGTTCGAGCGCGGGTCGAGCTCGAGCAGGCTCCACACCGTCTGCCAGCCGTCGTTCGTGCCGAGCGCCGAGCCCACCGAGCGCACGCGCGACACGGAGGCGACCTCCCCGCCCGGGAGCACGATGCCACCCTCGGCGGCGAGGTCGACGATCCGCCGCATCGCGTCGCGGTGGGCGGGGAAGCGACGGTAGTACCGCTCCGACGCGTCGCGCATCTTGTCGTAGGCGAGGGCGTAGACGTCGTCGGGGTGCCGGCCGACGGCGCTCAAGCCGCCGGTGATGTAGACGTGGCGGAGGGAGGCGGCATCCGTCGACAGATAGGCCAGGGTGGTGAACCCGCCGAAGGACTGCCCCAGGACGCTCCAGGTCTGGGCGCCCAGGTGCTGCCGCACCGCCTCGCAGTCGCGCACGATCGCGTCGGCGCGCAGATGCGTGATGTACTCGGCGAGCTCCGACGTGCCCCGCTCGAGGTCGCCGTCGCCGACGGGCGTCGAAAGCCCCGTGCCGCGCTGATCGAGCAGCACCACGCGGTACTGCGCGAGCGCCGCGTCGAGCCAGTACGGCGACGAGGGGGAGTGGAACGCGCGCGGCGCCTCGTGCCCCGGCCCGCCCTGGAGGAACACCAGGTACGGCAGGCTCTCGCCGCCTTGGCGGGTGACGACGGCGGCATGGATGTCGATCGTGCGGCCGTCCGCCGGGTCGGACCACACCAGGGGAACGGTGAGGATGTGGTCGTCGATGGTCAGATCCTGCATGCGGCGCGTCGTCACGGACATGCCTACGAGCCTAGGGGCGCCCCTCGACACCGTGCGCGGCCGCCGGACGGCCCGATCGGCCCGCCGGCCGCGGGAGCGCATCACAATGAGGGGATGCCGATCCTCCCCGCCCAGCGCGATCCCCGGTTCATCACGATCCGGCGCGGCGGCGCGCTGACCGACGAGCACCATCGCCTGCTCGCGGAGTGGGCCGCCGTGTGCGCGGAGCACGTGCTGCCGCTGTTCGAGGCCGAGCGACCGGGCGACACCCGCCCCCGCGACGCGATCGCGCGCGGCCGGGCGTGGATCCGCGGCGAGGTGCCGATGAAGGCGGCGCACCAGCAGGCCTTCGTGGCCAACGCGGCCGGGCGCGATCAGCCCGACCCGGTGAAGTTCGCCGCACTGGCGGCAGGCCAGGCGGTCGCCGTCGCGCACGTCCCGGCGCACGAGCTCGGCGCGGCGGCCTACGCGATCAGGGCGGTGGCGGCGGAGGCCTCACGCCGGGCGGCTCCAAGCGACGCGCCGGTCACGCCTGGAGGGGGCGTCGGCACCGTCGTGGCGGAGGCCGAGACGGCGCGGCTGCGGGAACGGGACTGGCAGCGCGCGCAGCTTCCCGCAGAGATCCGCGACCTCGTGCTCGACGACCAGCGGCTGCGCAGCGCGATCTGCTGGAACGTCTTCGACGACTGACCGTGGAGAGGGCGGATGCCGCTGGGCGCGGCATCCGTCCTCCCCGTCGTGATCAGTCCTTCGGCTCGCCCGCGCGGCTGCGTGCGCGAGACCGTCCGGCCGGGAAGAGCCGGCGGCGCGGTCGGCCTGCGGTCTGCGTCATCGTCGGCAGCACGATGGGCGCCGTGACGACCGCGTCGACGGTCATCGACCCGTCGACCGGACCGATGACGGGGATCGGCGTCGTGGGCGTCATGACGGTCGGCGTGATCGGCGTCTTCGCGAGCTTGCGGTGCGCGTGGAGGTACGCCGGCACGAGCACGACGACGGCACCGAACCAGGCGAGCGGGTTGCTGGCCGCGACGCCGATGAAGCCGAAGATGCTCCCCAGGATCACGGCGGCGCCGACGCGCATGAACAGCTCGACCACACCGGTGACGGTGGGGATCAGCGCATGGCCGAGGCCCTGCAGCGCGCCGCGCAGCACCAGGAGGATGCCGAGGATCCAGTACGTCGCACCGTTGATCGCGAGCATCTGCGCCGCGAGGTCGACGACGTCGCTCGAGCCGTCGCCGACGAACAGCCGGACGAGGACCGGACCGAACGCGATGAGCACGCCGCCCAGCACGAGGGCCGCGCCCACCGCGATCCACGTCGCCTGCGTCACGCCGCGACGGATGCGATCGGGGCGGCCGCCGCCGTGGTTCTGCGCGACGTACATCGACACCGCGAGCCCGAGCGACATCAGCAGCGCCACCGCGAGCCCGTCGACGCGGGATGCCGCCGTGTAGGCGGCGACCTTGCTCGCTCCGAGCTGGTTGAGCGCGACCTGGACCGCCAGCGTGCCGATGGCGATGATCGACGCCTGGAACCCCATCGGCAGGCCGAGCCGCAGGTGCTCGACGACCTCGGCGCGGCTGACGCGCCAATCGGGGCGGTGGACGTGGAGCACCGGCATCCGGCGCCGCACGAACTCGAGGCACAGCAGCACCGAGACAGCCTGCGACACGACAGTCGCCAGCGCCGCGCCGCCCACCCCCCAGTCGAGCGGGCCCACCATGACGATCACGAGACCGACGTTGAGGATGCACGCGAGTGTGAGGAAGACGAGGGGGGTGCGGGAGTCGCCGATGGCGCGGATGATCGCCGACAGGTAGTTGAAGAACATCATCGCGCCGGCGCCGAGGAAGCTGATCTGCGCGAAGACGACGGCATCGTCCATGAGCTCTGCGGGGGTCCGCAGCAGCTCGAGGAGCGGCGCCGCCAGCAGCGGCGCACCGGCCGTGAGCAGCACCGTGCACAACCCGGTGAGGATCGTGCCCGTCGCCACCGACCGCCTCACGGCCGCGAAATCACGCGCGCCGAAGGCCTGCGCCGTCGGGATCGCGAACCCCGACGTCATGCCCCACGCGAACCCGAGCAGCAGGAAGATCATGCTCCCTGTCGCGCCGACCGCGGCGAGCGCATCGACGCCGAGATGGCGTCCGACCACGATCGCGTCGATCACTTGGTACAGCTGCTGGACGATGTTGCCGATGAGCAGCGGGACGGAGAACAGGAGGATGACGCGCCAAGGGCGGCCCGTCGTCAGGGCGGTGGTCATTGAGGGGCGACTCTCGAACGAGAAGGAGAAGCAGAGACGGATGCCGGTGGGCAGACGATCAGTGTATCGAATCGATTCGGGGCTTCGCTGGACGAATGTCGGGGATTCGGGGGTGGATTTCCTCGGGTTCTCGTTCTTTTGTTCTGGTCCCCATCCACGGATGCTGCTAGCATGTAGATCAGAGATTCGATAGATGAGCGGCCCCTGTGGATCTGGGGCGAAGGCGGGTGCGGCGAGAGCCGCTGAATCAGCGTCCGGGTGATGTGCGGAGTCTCTCCTGCGTCCCGTCCCGCGTCTGCGAGCCCACCATGCCTGCGATCTCGTCGTCCGACCCCGGTGCCGCCGAGGGCGTGCCACCGGAAATCATGCGGTCCGAACGGGTGGTGGACGCATTCGAGCTCGGACGACGGCGGCGCGCCGCGGAGGATGCCGCGGAGATCCGTCTGCTTGCCGCCGCGGCGGCGACCGTCGCGACGCCGCCCGGGGCGACTCCCGAGCAGGTGCGGCGCGCCGACGTCGACCGTCGGGCCCTCGTGGCCGATCTGGCGACATCGGCACGCGTGTCCGAGTGGACCGTGCAGCGGCTGCTGGCGGAGTCCGCGGACCTGTGCATCCGGTTCGCCGCGGGTGTCGACGCCCTCGCGCGGGGGGGACGTCTCGCGGCAGCACCTCGGCGTGATCCACGACGCCGGCGATCGGATCGACGACGACCGTCTTCGCGCTGAGTTCGTCGCGATCGCCCTCGATCGCGCGTCGTCCCTCACGCCGGGACGACTGGCTCCGGCGTTGCGAGCCATCGCCGAGCGCTTCCTCGAGCACACGCTCGACGAGCGGCACGAGGATGCCTCGGCTCAGCGCGGCGTCGAGGTCGTCGACCTCCGCGACGGAATGGCGGCTCTCACCGCGGTGCTTCCCGCGACGCTCGCCCACGGCATCCATGACCGCCTCACGCAACAGGCCCGGTCGGTCGTCGCGGCGCGCGAAGAGGCGGACGGGGACGACCGCACGATGGGCCAGTTGCGGGCGGACGTGCTCACCGACACGCTGCTCACCGCCGGTCCCGGCCGATGCGTCGCCGGCGACGGGCTCGACGCGATCCGCGCGACCGTGCAGGTCACCGTTCCCGTGCTCACGATGACCGGCGCGTCGAACGAGCCGTGCCTTCTCGCGGGGTACGGGCCCATCGACGCGGATACCGCCCGGGCGCTGGCCCGCGGCGCGTCGGGGTGGGAACGCGTGATGACCTCACCGGTGACCGGAGGTGTGCTGGCCGTCGACCGATATCGTCCCGGTGCCGAGCTCTCGCGGTTCCTCGCGGCGCGCGACGAACGGTGCCGGTTCCCAGGCTGCCGCCGACCGGTCTGGCGCTGCGACGTCGACCACACCATCGATGCTGCCTTCGGCGGCCCCACTGCCCACTCGAACCTCGCCCACCTCTGCCGCCGTCATCACACCCTGAAGCACGTGACGGCGTGGACCGTCGCGCAGGTGTCGCCGGGTGTCCTGGTGTGGACGAGCCCGACCGGGCGGAGGCACACGGACCGCCCCGAACCCGTCGTGAGGTTCGTCCCCGACGACAACGGGGTCCGGCGCCGGATGCATGAGCCCTGGCTGTTCGCGGACCACCATCCGCCCGGTGCGGCTGTCGCACCGTTCTGAAGCCCGGAGGACGCGTGTCCCCGTGCGCTGTCGACGACTCAGCGATCAGGCGAGTTGGAGCGTCGTCAGACAGGTCGGGTCGTCGGCATGGGTCGAGATCTCCGCGGTCGCCGATCGCCCCTCGGCGGTGATCGTGAGCACCGCGTCGATGCCGGCAGGCAGCCAGAGGCCCACGAAGCCGTTGTCGAAGGTACGCGCGCTCTGCGACATGACGGTCTCGCCCGTCGCGGCATCGACGACCGAGATCTCGACGTCGGTGTTGCGCAGTTCGCCGAGGCAGGTGGTGAGGCTGTGGAAGAAGCACTCGTGCGTGCCGTCGACGTACGGCGCGACCGAGAGATAGAAGAGGTCCGCGGGCATCGGCAGCGACCGCTCGCCGGCGGCATCCTGCACGACCAGCTCGCCCGGCCGCACCGACGCGACGACCCCTTCCGGGCGATCCTCGACGCGGGTGGCGTCGAGCCGGTCGATGACCGCGCGAGCGTCCGTGCCGACTGAGCCGAGATCGAGCTCCGACGCCTGCTCCGGCTGGCCCGTCGGGTTCGCCATCCCGCTGCAGCCGGACAGCACCGTGGTCAGGGCGATCGTCGCTGCGACAAGGCCGCGGGCGGATCGGCTACGAGTTCTCCACGACGTGTCCACCCGTCGAGCATACCCCGGTCGGGTATACGACCCACGCCTTGGGCCCTCAGCCGTCGCGGCCGGCCAGGACCGCCCGCTCCACACGCGGTCGCCGTCGGGGACCGCGCAGACCGGTGACGAGCACGCCGCCGACAAGGAGGATGCCGCCGCCGACTTCGGCCGGGGTGGGGACCTGTCCGAGCAGGAGCGCGGCGGAGGCCATCGCCACGACCGGTGCGAGCAGGACCCACGGCACGACGGCGGCAGAAGGGTTGCGAGCGAGCAGACCGTTCCAGATCGAGTAGCCGACGATCGTGCACAGCACCGCCGTGTACAGCGTCGAGACCGCCGACTGCCAGCCGAACGCGGCGATCCCCGCACCGATCGCCTCGGGCCCCTCCACCACGAGCGACAGCAGCAGCGCGGGGACGGGCACGACCAGCGCCGACCACACGGTGAGCGACAGCGAACCCAGCCGCCCCGCCCCGACGACGACGCCGGCACGGCGCGAGATGACGTTGCCGATCCCCCACGAGAATGCCGCGGCGAGCGCCAGTGCCACCGCGAGCGCGGGAGCGTCGCCGCCTCGGCCCGCGGCCACGATCGCGAGCCCGACGATGCCGAGCCCGACGCCGACGATCTGCGGCGCCGTCGGGCGCTCGCGGAGCACGGCCGCGGCGATCAGGATCGTGAACACCGCCTGCGCCTGCAGCACGAGCGCCGCGAGGCCCGGCTGCAGACCCAGCGCCATCGAGGTGTAGAGAAGCCCGAACTGCCCCAGGCTCATGAAGAGCCCCACGCCGATCACCGTGCGCCATGAGGTGCGCGGACGAGGGACGACGAAGACGGCGAGCGCGACCACCAGGAAGCGGATCGCGACGAACAGCAGAGGCGGGACCCCCGTCATCCCCCAGTCGATCACGACGAAGTTGAATCCCCAGAAGGATGCCACCACCGCCGCCAGGATCATGTCGCGCCTCGTCATGCCTCCTACTCCATCGCTTCGATGGATGAAGAACAAGCGATGCTTTTCTCATGAAACCGTATAGCGTTGCTTCATGATCGACCTGGAAGCCGTGCTGTCGCTTCGCGCGGTCGCCACGCAGGGCAGCGTGGTCGCCGCCGCGACGAGCCTGGGCTACACCCCGTCCGCCGTATCGCAGCAGGTCAAGCGACTCGAGCGCGAGACCGGCATCGCGCTCCTCGAACGCGCCGGGCGCGGCGTCATCCTCACCGAGGCGGGCACCCGCCTCGTCGTCGCGTCCACTCCGATCCTCGCCGACCTCGAACGCCTTCGAGCCGATCTCCAGCTCACCGCCGGCGCCGACGACCGAGTGGTGGGCGAGATCCGGCTGGCGGCGTTCTCGACCGTCGTGCGCGGCCTCGTCATCCCCGTCCTGAGCGATCTGGCACGACGCCACCCCGACCTCACGCTGCCCATGCGTGAGAGCGAGCCGTGGGAGACGATCGCGCTGGTCGCCTCAGGTCAGCGCGATCTCGGCATCGTGCACCGGTGGGGCGGCGTCGCCCTCGCGATGCCGGACCACCTCGTCTCGACCCCGCTGTTCACGGACGTCGCCGACGTCATCCTGCACCGCGACCACCCGCTCGCGGGCCGCGCGGAACTGCACCCCGAGGAGCTCGCACAAGAGCAGTGGGTCGCGACGTTCGAAGCGACGATCTGCCGCCAATGGCTCCGACGGCTCTTCGACGGCGTCCCCAACGCGCCGCGCATCGCGCACGAGTCGATGGAGTTCCAGAATCACCTCGAGCTCGCGCGCGCGGGCCGCGCGGTCGCGTTGGTGCCGCGGCTCGGCCGCGGCGACATCGGCCCCGACCTGGTCGCGATACCGACCGTCCAGCCCGCCTCTACCCGTGATGTGCTCGCCGTGCACCGCCGAACGCAGGAGGATTCCCCCGCCCTGCGCACGACGCTGGACGCCTTCGTGGAGCACGCGCGCGGCATGTGACCGTGTCAGGGCGCTTCACTCGAAAGCGAACTTCAGAGTGCTGAGGTGCGCCCGGCTGAGCTCGGACGCCCGGCGGGAGTCGCGGTCGGCGATGGCGTCGACGACGACGGCATGAGCGGCCTGGTCGGCCTCGTGGGACGCGGTCGGCCGGATCTTGAGCATGTCGACCATCGCGGTCCGCACGCGCGGGACGAACCCGTCGAAGAGCTCGACGAGCACCTCGTTGCCGGAGGCCGCGACGATCAGCCGGTGCAGGGCCATGTCGGCGTCGACGTGCGGCTCCGGAGCGGTATCGGCGGCGGCGCGCGCCGCCAGCGCGACGCGCATCGCGCGCAGCTGCGCGGGCGTGCGACGCTCCGCGGCGAGCGCGGCAGCCTCGGCCTCGATGGCGATGCGCGCCTCCAGGACCGTCGTGATCGAAGCCCGCCGCAGTACGGTGTCCCACTCCTCGGCGGTATCGAGCGCGGTGACGAAGACGCCCGCGCCCTGGCGCGAATCGAGCACGCCCTTGCCCGCGAGCTCCCGGATCGCTTCGCGGACCGTCGAACGCCCGACACCGAGCTGCGCGGCAAGCGTCGTCTCGCCGGGGAGCCGCTGGCCGAGCGCGAACTCACCCGCCCTGATGCGCCCGAGCAGGATCTCGGCCGCCTGCACGGCCAGCGGGGCACGATGCACGATCGAGGCCATTCACGTCCTCCGCTTGTCTGATGCGCACTCTTCGAGCGCACCTCGAGCATAGTCCCGGCACCGCGGTCGTCGACTTGACTTGTCAACTTGTCTGAGGAGTAAGGTGGCGCGCATGACTTTTTCGAGCCCCGCCCTCGCTCCGGACCGCGCGCGTTTCTGGTCGCTCGTCAGCACGCACCTGATGAACGACTTCCAGACCGGCGCAGCCGCGGCACTGCTGCCGTACTTCGTCATCGAGCGGCACTACGACTATGCGGCGGTCGCAGGGCTGACGCTCGCGGCGACCGTGCTGTCCAGCGTCTTCCAGCCGGTCTTCGGATGGCTGACCGATCGTTTCGCGCTCCGCCCGCTGGTCGTCATCGGGTTGCTCATCGCCGCGATCGGGATCGCGCTCGCGGGCGTGACCTCGGCGAACTACTGGCTCACGTGGATCGTCATCTCGATCTCAGGGCTCGGCGTCGCGGCGTACCACCCCGCCGCGACCGTGGCCGCGAAAGAGGCAGGCGGCGGAACCAACCGGTCGATGAGCATCTTCTCCGTCGGCGGCACCGTCGGGGCGGCGATCGCGCCCATCGCGGTCGGGCTGACCGTCGGCGTCGTGGGACTGCGTGGCACGCCGCTGCTGCTGATCCCGACGATCGTCGTGGCGCTGGTCTACCTCGTGCTGGCCCGCCGTGCGACCGTGCGAGCGGCGACCTCGGTGGGGGAAGGGCCGCGCGGCGGAGCATCCGTCCCGCTTCCTCGAGATCTGTGGGGGAGGTTCTCGTGGCTGCTTCTGATCGTGAGCCTGTGGTCGATCGCGTACGTGGGCGCCCGCTCGTTCGTCGCGCTCGACGTCATGGACCGCTTCGGCGCCAGTGCCGACATCGGCACCGTCGCACTCACCGTCTTCTCTCTGGCGGCGGCACTGGGCACCCTGGTCGGTGGCTTCTTCGCCGACCGCTTCGGACGCACCCGCGTGCTCGTGCTCGGGTACGCCCTCGCGGCGGCGGCGGCCGTGGGCTATCTCTTCGCTCCCGGCGAGGCCGCTGCGATCGTGCTCGCCGGTGTGCTCGGATGGGCGCTCTTCCTGCCGTTCGCGCTGCACGTGACGCTGTCGCACTCGTTCCTGCCACGGCACCTCGGTACCGCGAGCGGGGTCACTCTCGGAATGGCGACCGCGCTCGGCGGTCTGCTGACGCCGCTGCTGGGCATGCTCGCCGATCGCACGAGTACGCAGGCCGTGTTCGCGGTCCTCGCGGCCGCCATCGTCGCTGCGTTCCTGTGCTCCCTGTTCGTCCGCGAGCGCACGGATGTCACCGCTGAACCGGAGGTCGACGCGGTTCCGGATGCCGAGGCATCCGTCCCCCGTTGACTAGCCCATCCACGACGCGCGGTCGAAGCGCTCCCAGCGCTCGACGACGCGCGGCGCCTCGGCATCCGGTCGCGGCTCGAACACGGGACGACCCTCAATGAACACGCGCTCCACGCGCGACTCCACCGCGAGCGGATCGCCCGACCAGATGACGATGTCGCCGTCGCGACCCGTCTCGAGGGCGCCGACCCGGTCGTTCAGGCGGAGGATGTCGGCGGGGTTCGCGGTGAGCGCCTCGAGCGCCGTCGTCGCGGGAAGGCCTTCGCGCACCGCGAGGATCGCCTGCAGGCGGATCTGGTCGATGGGCACCACCGGGTGGTCGGTGGTGATCGCGACCTTCACGCCCGCCTCCGCGATGAGCGCCAGGTTGCCGATCGCGCGATCGCGCAGCTCGACCTTGGAACGCGACGTCAGCAGCGGGCCGAAGATCACCGGGATCTGCTTCTCGGCGAGCACATCGGCGATCTTGTGCGCCTCGGTGCCGTGGTTGACGACGAGGGTGTAGCCGAACTCGTCGGCGATGCGGATGGCCGTCGCGATGTCGTCGTGACGGTGGCAGTGCTGATCCCACAGCAGGTCGCCCGAGAGCACCGCGGCGAGCGTCTCCTTGCCGAGGTCGCGCTCGAACGGCTCGTCCTTCTCAGCGGCGGCGGCCCGCTTGCCGGCGTAGTTCTGCGCCGCCACGAACGCGTCGCGAAGGACGGATGCCACACCAAGCCGCGTCGCCGGGGTCTGGTTCTTGTCGCCCCACACCCGCTTGGGGTTCTCGCCGAGCGCCGACTTGACCGACACGTCGGTCGCGAGGACCTGCTCGTCGACCGTGCGGCCACCCCAGGTCTTGATGGCGACCGTGCGGCCGCCGATCGGGTTGCCGGAGCCGGGCTTGATGACCGCCGTGGTCACACCGCCGCGCAGCGCGTCGCGGAAGCCCTCCTCCTCGATGTCGATGCCGTCGATCGCGCGGAAGCGCGACCCGTTCGGATCGGTCATCTCGTTGGTGTCGTTGCCCGACCAGCCCTCGCCCTCTTCGTGGACGCCGATGTGCCCGTGCGCCTCGACGAAACCGGGGACGACCCAGCTGCCGGATGCCTCCACCACCGCCGCCTCGTCGGGCACCGCGGTGTCGGGGCCGCCGACGGCGGTGATGACCCCGTCGGTGACGATCACCGTGCCGTTCGGGATGGGGTCGGAGCTGACAGGGACGACGTAGCCGCCGGTGACGGCGAGGATGCGAGCCATGCTCTCCAACCTACGCCGGTCGCCGCCGCCCGCTCCGACCGGCCCCGCTCAGCGGGGCTGCTGCGGGGCGCTGGCCCTCCCCGCGCTCGAGCCGCTCAGCTCGGCGTCGAGCGACTCCTGCGCGTAGCGCATGTTCTCGGCGTAGACGGGCTGCTGCAGGCGCTGCCACATGACGTCCTCCGGCACCGTCTCCACCTGCTGCGTCACCCACCAGATGTTGCCGAACGGGTCCTTCACGCGGCCGCCGCGCTGGCCGAAGGCATTGTCGCCGAGCTCCGTCACGACGGTCGCGCCCTGCTCGATCGCCCGGGCGAACGCCCCGTCGGCGTCGGCCACCCACACACGCAGCAGGCTCGGCGTCGGCGGCCATTCCGGCCGGCGATCGAACGCGAGGACCACCGTGTCGCCGACGCGGATCTCGCCGTGACCGATCGACCCGTCCTCCGTCTGCACCCGGGCGAGCTCCTCGCCGTCGAAGGCGTACGCGATGAAGTCGAGCAGCGCTCCGGTGTCGTCGGTGACGACCCACGGCGCGACGGTCGAGTAGCCGGTCGGGGTCGAGGGGTCTGCAGTGGCCATTGTGGCGTCCTTTCGTCGGTGCTTCGAAGGTAGGCGGCATCCCGGACAGATCCTGTCCTCGACGTGGTGCGCGGCCGCACCGGGATCAGCGGGGTCCACGGCCGCAACGATCCCTCTCGCCAAACCTCTCCCGGTCTGTCATTCTTTGTCCCACCGCACATTGGAAGCTGTCGTGAAGCAACCATCAGAGGTTCCTTCGCCGGTCGCGCCCATACCGCCCTACCGGCGCACTTTCGCCGGGGTGCTCGGCGGCCTCACGGGTCTGGTGGCGCTCAGCGCGGTGGCGGGTCTGCTGATCGTCGCGCCCCTCGCCCCCGCCATCGCGATCTCCGGGCACGCGGCGAGCACCGCCGTCTCGCTGTTCGACGGACTGCCGAACTATCTGGCGATCGATCGACTGATGCTGCCGACGACGATCTACGCCCGCGATCCCGCCACCGGGACGGACGTCGAGCTGACGTCGTTCTACGACCAGAACCGCGTCCCGATCGCCTTCGACCAGGTCGCCGTCGTCATGTACGACGCGATCCTGGCCTCGGAGGATCCGAGGTTCTACGAGCACGGCGGCATCGACATCCTCGGCACGACCCGCGCGCTCATCAGCAACGTGCAGGGCGGAGCGACGCAGGGCGGCTCCTCCATCAGCCAGCAGTACGTCAAGAACGTGCTCGTGCAGCGATGCGAGCGGGATGCCGCCGCCACCGAGACCCGCACGCGCGACGAGGTGCTGCGGGCGTGCTGGCTCGACGCCACCGACGCGAGCGGGGTCGACGGTTACGAGCGCAAGCTGCAGGAGATCCGCTACGCCGTCCAGCTCGAGAAGGAGTACTCGAAGAACGACATCCTCCTCGGCTACCTCAACATCGCCAACTTCGGCGGCACGACCTACGGCATCGAGGCGGCGGCGCGCTACTACTTCAGCACCACGGCGGCGGGGCTCACGCTCGGGCAGGCGGCGACCCTGGCGGGGATCGTGCAGAACCCCAACACGTTCCGCATCGACCGCCCTACGGGGTCCATCACGGGCGGCGACGGGACCACCTACAACAAGGCCGCCGACGGTTCGGTCGATGACGTCGACCCCGGCACGCTCGCGGGCCTTGACACCCTGCTCGCGGACGGCAGGATCACCCCGGAGCAGTACCTCGCCGCCGGCGACGCCTACAGTGCGACCAAGGGGCGACAACTCTACGTGCTCGACCGCATGCGCGTGGACGGCCGCATCACCGACGACCAGTACGTCGCCGCGGCCATCGAACCCATCACGCCGGCGATCCAGCCCGCGCTGACGGGCTGCGCATCCTCGTCGGCGCCGTTCTTCTGCCAGTACGTGGTGAACACCGTGCGCTCCGACCCGGACTACGCGGGCGCGTTCGGGGCGACCGCGCAGGACCGTCAGCGATCGCTCACGCGCGACGGCCTCAACATCTACACGACCCTGGACCCGCGGCTGCAGAACGCCTCGCAGGACGCGATGCGGCGCTACGCGCCCGAGACGGCGGCCGGGATGGACTTCGGTTCGGCGTCGGTCAGCATCGAGGCCACGACCGGGCGCATCCTTGCCATCAGCCAGAACAACCTGTTCACCGAGGACCGCGACCTCGCGGCATCCAATCCGGCCTACACGTCGCTCGTCTACGCGGGAGACCTCGTCCACGGCGCCTCGAAGGGCTTCCCGACCGGGTCGACGTTCAAGCTGTTCACCCTCGTCGACTGGCTCGAGAAGGGGCACTCGCTGTACCAGACCGTCAACGGCAGCCTGCGGGTGATCCCACGACTGGCCGATCGATGCGAGGGCACGTGGATCAACCGCGAGAACCACGTCGTCCGCAACTTCGGGGGCGTGAAGGGGTACACCGGCACGCCGATGCAGTTCACCGCGCAGTCGCTGAACAGCGGGTACCTCGGCATGGCGGAGCAGCTGGACCTCTGCGACATCGAGGAGGTCGCGGCCCGCCTGGGCGTGACCCGCGGCGACGGAAGCCCCATCGACGTCGACGGTGCGGCGGCGATCATCGGCACCAACAACATCGCTCCGGTCGCCCTGGCGGCGGCGTACGCCACCATCGCGAACAACGGCGTCTACTGCGTGCCGCGCGTGATCGAGCGCGTGGTCGACGCGGACGGGACCGAACTGCCCGTCCCCGGCGACCGTTGCCACCAGGCGGTCAGCCCAGGGGTGGCGGCGGCGGCGGCGTTCGCGCTGCAGGGCGTCACGCGCTCGGGCGGCACGGGAGCCGCGGGCAACCCGAACGACGGCACGCCGCTGATCGGGAAGACGGGAACGCATGAGCAGTTCCAGACATGGTTCGTCGAGTCGAGCACACGCGTGACGACGGCGGCATGGGTGGGCAACGCCGATGGCTTCGGCGATGTGTTCCACGCCTCGTTCAACGGCCGGCTACTGTCGAGCCTCCGGCTCCCGATCGTCCGCGACATCCAGGTGGTCGCCGACCAGCTCTATCAGGGCGGAGGCTTCCCCCCGCCGCCCAGCGAGTTCCTGGGACGCCCGCCCGCTCCGCCGGCGCCCCCGAAGGCGCCCGATGACCAGCCGCCGCCGGACGACGGCCCGGGCGGTGGCGGCGGGGGCCAGGGCCCCGACCACTGATCCGACTCCCCGCGCGCCGCGCCTCAGGTCTCCGGAGGGCCGTCCAGCACGGTCGGGACGTACTCCAGCAGCTGGATCCGGCCGTCGAACGTGCGCGCCTCGACGAGGTCGAGGCGCACGTCGGGGTAGCCGTCGAAGATCCGATCGCTCCCGGTCGCGCCCGTGATGACGGGGAAGATGCCCACGCGATACCGGTCGACGAGCCCCGCCGTCAGCAGGGAACGGCACAGCGCGACACTGCCGAGGGTGCGCAGCGGCTTGTCGGAGTCCTCCTTCAGCTGCCGCACGAACTCGATCGCGTCGGTGCGCACGAGGGTCGAGTTGTCCCACGCGAGCGGCTCCTCGAGGGTGGCGGAGAAGACGTACTTGCGGATGCCTCCGAGCATGTCCGTGCCCGGTTCGCCTCCGGCAGTCAGTTCCGACATCACGCGGTACGTCGTGGCTCCCATCAGCAGCGGATCGTCCTTGTCGGGGGATTCCGCGAGCCAGCCGAGGTATTCGGGACCTTCCATGCCCCAGAAGCCCGGCCATCCTTCTGCGGAGCCGTAGCCGTCGAGAGAGATGATGAAATCGACCGTCAACGTCTGCACAGCAGCCTCCTTCGCGTCCGCCTCGCGGTCGCGCACCGGGATCGTCGTGTCGAGCGGATGCCTCCCGCCGAGCCTAGGCAGACGCCCGGCGAGACGGAAGCCCCTTCGGTTCCTCCTGCGGCGACCGGGATCGGATGCGACCCGAGCTACCCGAAGTCCCCCGGGGCCATGTCGGTGAAGCGCGAGAAGTGGCCCTGGAAGGCGACCGTGATCGTGTCGGTCGGACCGTTGCGGTGCTTGGCGACGATCAGGTCGGCTTCGCCGGCGCGCGGCGAGTCCTTCTCGTAGGCGGCCTCGCGGTGCAGCAGCACCACCATGTCGGCGTCCTGCTCGATCGAGCCCGATTCACGGAGGTCGGACAGCGCCGGCTTCTTGTCGGCGCGCTGCTCGGCCCCACGGTTCAGCTGAGACAGTGCGATGACGGGCACGCCGAGCTCCTTCGCGAGGAGCTTCAGCGCACGCGAGAACTCCGAGACCTCCTGCTGGCGCGACTCGACGCGCTTGCCCGAGGTCATCAGCTGGAGGTAGTCGATCACGACCAGCTTGAGGCCGGCGCGCTGCTTGAGCCGACGGCACTTCGCGCGGATCTCGACGAGCGTCATGTTCGGGCTGTCGTCGATGTACAGCGGTGCGTCGTTGATGCGGCCGCGGGTCGCCGCCACGGTCGTCCAATCGCGGGAGTCGAGCGTTCCCTTGCGCATCGACTGCAGCGGGATCGCGCCCTCGGCGCTGAGCAGGCGCATCGCGATCTCGCTGCGGCCCATCTCGAGCGAGAAGAAGATCGTCGGCATGTTGGCCTTGATCGCCGCCGAGCGGGCGAAGTCCAGCGCGAGCGTCGACTTACCCATCGCCGGTCGCGCCGCGATGATGATCATCTGGCCGGGGTGCAGGCCGTTGGTCAGCGAGTCCAGACCCGAGAAGCCGGTGGGGATGCCGGTCATCTGGCCGTCGCGTCCGCGCGCGGCCTCGATCTCCTCCACCGCCGCGTCCACGGCGATCGTGAGCGGTACGTAGTCCTCGGCCTGCTCGGCACCGGTGACCGAGTAGATCTCGGCCTGCGCGTTGTTGACGAGGTCGAGTGCCTCGCCCTGACCGGAGTAGCCCATCTGCACGATGCGGGTGCCGGCGTCGACGAGGCGACGCAGCAGTGCGCGCTCCGACACGATCGACGCGTAGTAGCCGGCGTTCGCGGCGGTCGGCACGATCGAGGTGAGCGTGTGCAGGTAGTCGGCGCCGCCGGCGCGCTGCAGCTCGCCGGTCTTGATGAGCTCGTCGGTGACGGCGACGACGTCGGTCGGCTCGCCGTGCGAGTAGAGGGTGAGTATCGCCTCGAAGATCAGCTCGTGCTTGGGCACATAGAAATCGGTGCCGCGCAGCGTCTCGATGACGTCGGCGACGGCGTCTTTCGACAGCAGCATGCCGCCGAGCGCGCTCTGTTCGGCCAGCAGGTCGTGCGGGGGAGTGCGCTCGAACTCGCGAGGCCCTCCCATGCGCTCTTCGGAGATGTCGGCGATCGACATAGGCTGTGCGCCCTCCTTATCGTTCGTTCACATCGTCCGAGTCCTGATGGTGTCTCGGGGGCGGCTCGCCGCGCGCACCGCGAACACACGGCATATAGCGGGATGCCGTGGCATCCCGCCCGCTGCCGCGTTCCCTCCACGCGATCTCCGGCCGTTCGCGTGCCGTGACGGCGCGCGCCCGAGTGGGCCGAACCCCACGCTAAGGATGGCCTCCGACAGACGCAACACGCCCTGTGGATAACTATGTGGAAAGCCTGCGCGAAACGCCGCGCTAGCTGTGAACAACCTCTGTGGAGAACTACCCGGCGTTCTGGGGGATATCTCACCGAAAACGCGTCTGATCAGGGTCTGCTGTTTTCACAGGCTGTGGAGAGAGATGCGGTTGAAGTTCGGGTTGAAGGTTTGGCGCCGGGCTGTGGGCTGTGCACAATTCCGGGACGGTGCCGATCGCGCGTGCGCGCGTACGCGCGCACGCGCGCGCGAGGGACCGAACCCGCAGATGCACCTGGACACCGCGAGCGCGGACCCGGTACCCTTCCAAGTCCAGGCACCCTCACGCACGATCCGTTCGGAACGTGCGGCTCATTCGTCGTGGGAGGTGAACGTGGAGATCGCAACCTCGCAGCTGCCGAGGATCGTGCGGCTGGCCCTCATCGGGGTCGGGACCGCGTTCGCCTGGATCGTCGTCTCGCTGGTCCTCGGCCTCGGGCTCGGGCAGGCGCACGCCGACGACACCGACGACGGTGGGCTTCTCGGGGGTGCGCTCGCCGCTGTGACCTCGGTCGTCGACAGGACCGCGTCGACGCTCACCGGCACCGTGACGACCGTCACCGCCGGCGTGACGGGCGCTGTGAACACTGTCGTGGCAGCGGCTCCCGCTCCCGTCCAGCAGCCGGTGAGTCGGGTCGTCCAGGCCGTCGGCACCGTCGTCACGACGGTGACGCATCCCGTGGCGGGCGTCGTCTCGGGCGGTGTCTTGAGCGGTGTCACCGAGCCGGTCGTGGACCTCGTGACCGAGGTTCCGGTCGTCGGAGGCATCGTGTCGGGTGCAGGCCTCGACGACGCGGTGAGAGATCTGGGCGGAACGGTCGACGACACGCTCGGCGCCGTCGCCGGCGCCGTGGACGACACTGGCGCGACCGTCGGCCGTCCGCCCGCGCCCGGTTCCCCCGGGCTCCCCGGCATCCCCGGGCTTCCCGACCTCGACCCGCGCACCGACGCGGACGACACCGGCGCGATCATTCCCGCCGGGCAGGCGGACGTGCCTGCGGCGGCGTCGCCGATCTTCGTCGGCGCGCCCGGCGCACACGGCATCGCATTCCTCGCGGTCGCGGGATCCGACGGCCCCGCCGTCACCGCGTCCACGGTGGAGGACGCCTCCGGTTCTCCGGGCGGCCCGGCGCTGCCCGCTTCGTCTTCTTCCGCGGGATCCGGTGGTTCGGGTCCCGGCGCCTGGGCGCTGGTCGCCCTCGGTCCTCTCGCCGCACACCGTGCCTGGGTGCGCCGAGCGGGGCCTGAGGACGAGCACGCGCCGCCGGCGCCTGTCGGCTCCACCGACGTCTCCCCCGACTGATCGGCTCCGCGCCGCCTTCGTCGCTCCCTCGGAGCCTCAGGTGGCAGAGCATCGGCGCGCCCTCACGCGCCGCGCAGCGCCTCTTCGCGCGCTGCGGAACCGATCGATCCACGAAGGGGAACAACCATGCGCACGTTCTACAAGCGCGCCCTCCTGGGCACGCTCCTGGCCGGCGGCATCACGCTGCTCGGCGCGACGGTCGCCAATGCGGCCGAACCTCCCACCGATCCCGGCCTGCTCTCGTCGGTGGTCGCGGACGACGGCCTAATCGACGCCGTGGTCGGCGACGGCATCGTCGACCCGATCCTGGGCGACGACGGCGCAGTCGCACCTGTGACCGACGCCGTCGGCGCGATCGTCGACACCGTCACCGGCACCACTGCCGGCACGACGATCGTCGGTACGGTCGTCGGCGATGCAGGAGCCCTCAACGACGTCGTCGGCGACGGCGCACTCGTCGAAGGGGGCACGGCCGGCGATCTCGCCTCCAACGTCGACGCGGTCCTCGACGATGTCGCCGCCGGCGACGCCCAGTCCGTCGGCACCGACCTCGGCACCACCGTGCAGGACCTCGGCTCCGACGTCGGCCAGACGGTGACGGATGCCGCCGCCGACGCCGACGACCAGGTCATCGACGGCCTCGTGGGCGACGCCCTCGCCGATCTGACCGGCGTGCTGTCGGGCGGCGATCCGGTCGCGGGCCTGGGTGACCTGGTCGAGCACGCGGGCGACAACCTCGCCGACGCGACCGACACGACCGGCCTGCTGGAGGATGCCCTCGACACGACGCTCGAGGGTGGGCCCACCTCGACCCCGGCGGCGCCCGTCGACGACGCGGACGGGCTGCTGACGGGCCTTACCGAGGACGACGGGCTGATCGACGGCCTGGTCGGCGACGGCGTCCTCGACCCGATCCTCGGCGATCAGGGTGCACTCGAACCGGTGACCGGTGCCGTGGGCGAGCTGCTCGACGGCCTGACCGCGACGACGGCCGGGACCGGAGTGCTCGACGGGCTGCTGGGCGAGGATTCGGGTCTGAACGATGTCGTCGGAGACGGCATCCTCGTCGAGGGCGGCCTGGTGGGCGACCTCGTCGACAACGCCGACAACACCGTCGACGACCTGCTCGACGGCGACCTCGGCGGAGTCGTCGACGATCTGGGAACCACGGTGGCCGACCTCGGCGCCGACGTCGGCACGACCGTGACGAACGCGTCGGAGAACGCCGCTGACCAGGTCCTGGGCGGCCTCATCGGCGACGCGCTCGGCGATGTCGGAGCCGTCGTGGGCGAAGCGCTCACGGGCGGCGACGTCCTGGGTGCGGTGTCGGATGCCGTGCAGGGCGTCGGCGACAACCTCGCGGACGCCGTGGACTCCACCGGCCTCGCCGACGATCTGCTGACCGATGTCCTCGGCGACACCGACCCGACCGACCCGACGGATCCGACCGACCCGACGGATCCGACCGACCCGGCCGGTCCCACCGACCCGGCGAACCCGACGAACCCCGGGGACGACGGCGGCGCCGTCGGATCGACGGCCTCGGCCGGCACGGCCACCGCACTCGCTGCGACAGGAGGAACGGGCGCGATCCCGTTCGCGCTGATGGGGCTGCTGCTCCTGGCGGCGGGCGCCATCGCGCGCGCGTCGCGGCGACGCTCCGCGTGAGTCGACGGGGCAAGTCGACGTTCCCCAGACGCCCTCGCCCCGACCCGCGTGAGCAGGCGGGAGGGCTCCCCAGGCCCTCCCGCCCCTGAACCCTTCCCGAAACCCCGTCTCGGCCGCGGTGTGCGGCTCGCCTGGACCGCACGCCGTGGCCGAGACGGCCGATGATCCGCGATCGCACGCGTCCGCCCTGCCTGGACCGGACACCGCGACGCGGATGCACCGAGCGGATGCCGCGACCCGGGGGGCTCGCGGCATCCGTTCCGTGCTCCCGGATTGCGCGGCCGATCCCCGCTCGACAGAGTGGAAGGATGCCGCTTCCCGAGCCCTACCGCCTCGCTCCCGTCGGATCCGAACGCCTCGACGACGTGCTGCGCCTGGACGTGTGGGCGTTCCCGACCGAGCTGACGGTCGCGAAGCTGCGCGAGCTGCCGAGCCCCCTCAGCTGGGACCGCACCTACGGGGTCGCGCGCGACGAGGACGAGGGGCTGCTCGCCGGCTTCCACGGCGCGTACCCGCTGCGGTCGTACCCGGTGCCCGGCGCCGAGGTCTCGTGCGGGTGGCTGACGTGGGTCGGCGTGCATCCCGGCCACCGCCGGCGCGGCATCCTCCGCGCGATGATGGAGCATCACTTCGCCGACTGCCTCGCGCACGGCGAGGCGATCTCGGGCCTGATGGCCGCCGAGACCCCGATCTACGGCCGCTTCGGCTACGGCATGGCCTCGACGCAGCTGAACATGACGATCCCCCGCGGGGCGGCGCTGCGCCCGGTGCCGGGTTCGGCCGACCTCGAGGTGACGCTGGAGTCGTGGGATGCCGCGGTCCACGGCGACGCCGTGGCCGGCATCCATCGCGACTATGCGCGGCTGCCCGCCGGGCTCGGGCGGCCCGGATGGGCTACGCGCGAGACGCCGGAGCTGCGCGCGTCGCGCGACACCGACGCGGCGGCCCTGCGCGGCGGCAAGGAGGCCCTGCGACTGCTGCTCGTGCGCGACGAGAACGGCGAAGCAGTGGCCTTCGCGACGTTCCGGCGCACGATGTCGTGGGAGCGGGCCGGCGCCGAAGGCACCGTGCACGTGCGCGAAGCAGTCGCGCTCACTCCTGCCGCTGCCCACCGCATGTGGTCGGTGCTGCTCGACCTCGACCTGAGCACCCGCGTGCAGATCGCCAACCTGCCGCTGGACGACCCGATCGTGACGCTGCTCGTCGACATCCGCCCTGCCGTCCCCGACTACCAGGACAACAGCTGGATCCGCATCGTGGACCTCCCCGCCGCGCTCGGCCAGCGGCGGTACGCGGCCGACGTCGACGTCGTGCTCGAGGTGGCCGACGCGATGCTCCCCGCGAACGGGGGCCGGTGGCGGGTGCACGCGGGAGCGTGGGAGCACGCCGAGGTGACGCGCACCGACGCCGAGCCCGACCTCGTGCTCGACGTACGCGAACTCGGCGCCGCGCACCTCGGCTCGATCACTCTCGCAGGGCTCGCCCAGGCCGGTCTCGTCGAGGTCCGCTCTCCCGAAGCACTGCGCGCGGCCTCGGCGGCGTGGTCGTGGCCGGTCTCCGCGGGCGCGAACTGGATCTTCTGACCCGGCGAACCGCCGGTCCGACGACGGATGCCGCGGACCCGTAGGTCCGCGGCATCCGTTTCGCCGTATCCCGGAGGATTACTTGGCGGCGACCACCTGCAGCGTGATCACGGCGGTGAGGTCGTCGCGGAGGCGGATCGTCGCCTCGTGCTCGCCCACCGACTTGATCGGGGAGGTGATGTGGATCTTGCGCTTGTCGAGGTCACCGAGACCCGCGGCCTTGACGGCCTCGGCCACGTCCACCGTCTTGACGGCGCCGAACAGGCGACCCTCGGCGCCGGCCTTGACGGCCAGGCGGACCTTGTTGGTCTCGAGGGCGTTCTTGAGCGCCACAGCCTCTTCGTGGTCGTGGATCGCGCGCGCCTCGCGAGCGGCGCGGATCGACGCCACCTGCTTCTCGCCACCGCGGGTCCACGCGACCGCGAAGCCCTGGGGGATGAGGTAGTTACGGGCGTACCCGTTCTTGACCTCGACCACGTCACCGGCGCTACCGAGCCCGGCGACCTCGTTCGTGAGAATGAGCTTTGCCATGTGGGTACTCCTTAGCGGCCAGCGCCGGCGTAAGGCAGGAGCGCCATTTCGCGCGCGTTCTTGATCGCCTTGGCGATCAGACGCTGCTCCTGCACCGAGACACCGGTGATACGACGGGCGCGGATCTTGCCGCGCTCCGAGATGAACTTGCGAAGCGTTGCGACGTCCTTGTAGTCGATGAGACCGACACGGATCGCCTTCGCGGGGGCCGCGTTCTTCGCGCCCTTCCGCGGCTTCCGGCGGTCGCCGGTTGCCTTTCCAGCCATGGTGTTTCCTTTACGTATTGATGATCGGATGCCTCGTGTTCAGGCATCCGGAATCTGCTTCTGAGATCAGAACGGGGTGTCGTCGCCGTAGGCGCCAGGGGCAGCCCATGCGTCGCCACCGCCGGCGTTCGACGAACCGGGCGTCGACCACGGCTCGTCGGCGACCTGCGCCGGACGGGACTGGCCGCCACCGCCGAAGTTGCCGCCGCCGCCGCCCGAGCCGCCTGCGGCGCGCGTGACCTGTGCGGTCGCGTAGCGCAGCGACGGGCCGATCTCGTCGACCTCGAGCTCGATCGCGGTGCGGTTGTTGCCCTCGCGGTCCTGGTAGCTGCGCTGCTTGAGGCGGCCGGTCGCGATGACCCGCATGCCCTTGGTCAGCGAGCCGGCCACGTGCTCGGCGAACTCGCGCCACACGCTCGCGCGGAGGAACAGCGCTTCGCCGTCCTTCCACTCGTTCGCCTGACGATCGAAGTTGCGAGGCGTCGACGCGATCGTGAAGTTCGCGACGGGGAGGCCGTTCTGCGTGTACCGCAGTTCGGGATCAGCCGTGAGGTTTCCCACGACGGTGATGATCGTCTCGCCGGCCATCTGCCTTACGCCTTCGCAGCCTTGGCGGTCTTGCGGGCGGCGCGCTCGTCGGCGCGCTGCTTCTCGGAGGCGATCATCGCGATCGCTTCCTCGGCGCGCAGGACCTTGGTGCGCATGATCTGCTCGCTCAGGTTCAGCTGGCGGTCGAGTTCCTGCGTGGTCTCGGCGGTCGCGGTGAAGTTGACGACGGCGTAGATGCCCTCGTTCTTCTTCTGGATCTCGTAAGCAAGACGGCGCTTGCCCCAGATGTCGATGTTCTCGATGGTGCCGCCGTCGGTCGTGATGACCTTCAGGAACTTGTCGAGGTTGGCGCCGACCTGGCGCTCGTCGATCTCGGGGTTCAGGATGACCATGAGCTCGTACTGGTGCGTCACTAACCCACCTCCTTCGGACTAGAACGGCTGTCGGGCATTTCCCGGCAGCAGGAGGGTGTGTTGCACGTCATCCGACTCACCGCGCATAGAACGCGTGCGGACAACCCTCCTATGGTAGCGGATGCCCGAGCAGGCGCCGAACCCACGCCCGGTCGGCGTCGGGCGCCGGTGGTGCGAGCGGGTACGAGGGCGGCGTTGCGGAGAGCGAGATCGGATGCCGAACCCCCGGCATCCGCTCGACGCCGGCGTGGGCGACGGGGTCCAGGCCCAGCGCCCGGGCACGGTCGAACGCGGCGTCCACGCCGAGGATCGGGGCGCAGGGCACGCCGGCGGCGCCGAGCAGCGCCTCCCATTCGGCGGCGGAACGCGCGACGAGGGCTGCGACGATCAGCGGTCGCAGCTCGTCGCGGGCGGAGCTGCGGTCGGCCGCGCGGGCGAAGCGGGCGTCGGCGGCGGCATCCGGGATGCCGAGCACCTCGCACAGCCGCCGGAACTGGCCGTCGTTGCCGACCGCGAGCACCAGCTCACCGTCGGCGGTGGGGAAGGGGCCGTACGGGAAGATGCTCGGGTGGTCGTTGCCGAGCCGCTGCGGCACCACGCCGGCCAGCGCGTACGCGCCGGACTGGTTCACGAGCGCCGACAGCGCCGACGACAGCAGGTCGACCTCGACGTGCTGCCCCTCGCCGGTGACGTCGCGGTGGCGCAGTGCGGCGAGCGCACCGATGCCCGCGTGCAGGCCGGTCACGACGTCGACGATCGCCACTCCCGCCTTGGCGGGGTCGCCGTCGGGCGACCCCGTCACGCTCATCAGTCCCGACAGCGCCTGGGCGAGCACGTCGTACCCGGGCAGTGCGGAGTCGGCGCCGAACCCGGTGATCGACACGTACACGACGCCCGGGTTCGCGGCGCGCACCGCGTCGTAGTCGAGCCCGAACCGCGCGAGGCCCCCGGGCTTGAAGTTCTCGATAACGACGTCCGCGCGCCGGGCGAGCGCGTGCGCGATCCCGAGGTCCTCGGGATCGTCGAAGTCCAGCGTGATCGCACGCTTGCCGCGGTTCACCGACAGGTAGTAGGTGGCGTCACCGTCGCGGGAGGGCGGCATCCAGTGGCGCGTCTCGTCGCCGGCGGGGCTCTCGACCTTGACGACCGTCGCACCGAGGTCGGCCAGCAGCATCGTGCAGTACGGCCCGGCGAGCACACGCGAGAAGTCGGCGACGATGAGCCCCGCCAAGGGACCCTGCGCATCCGGGGCGGCTGTCATCGGAACGCCCCGAGCCCGGTCAGATGCTGGCCGAGCACGAGCGTGTGCACCTCGTCGGTGCCCTCGTAGGTGCGCACCGACTCGAGGTTCGCGGCGTGACGGATCGGCGAGTTCTCCAGGAGCACGCCGTCGCCGCCGAGGATCGTGCGCGCCTCCCGTGCGATCTCGATCGCCTCGCGCACGTTGTTGAGCTTGCCGAGGGAGATCTGCGTCGGCGTCAGGGTGCCGGCATCCTTCGCCCGCCCGATCTGCAGCGCCACCAGCGCGCCCTTCTGCAGCTCCACGACCATGTCGACGAGCTTGCGCTGCGTGAGCTGGAAGCCGGCGATCGGCCTGCCGAACTGCTCGCGCCGCAGCGCGTGGCGCAGCGCGACCTCGTAGCTGTCGCGCGCGGCGCCCAGCGCGCCCCACACGATCCCGTAACGGGCCTCGTTGAGCGCCGAGAAGGGACCACGCAGTCCCCTCGCCCCGGGAAGGAGAGCGGATGCCGGCACCCGCACGTCGTCGAAGCGCAGCTCGGTCTGGATCGACGCGCGCATCGACCCCTTCGGCTCGAGCACGCCGACCTCGAAGCCCGGTGTGCCCGTCGGCACGATGAAGCCGCGGACGCCCTCGTCGGTCTGGGCCCACACGACCGTCAGCTGCGCGATCGAGGCGAGCCCGATCCAGCGCTTCGCACCCGAGATGACCCAGTCGGAGCCGTCCCGGCGGGCGAAGGTCTTCATGCTCGACGGATCGGACCCGGCGGTCGGCTCGGTGAGCCCGAAGCTGCCGATCGCCTCGCCCGCCGCCATCGGCGGAAGCCACTGCCGCTTCTGCTCCTCGCTGCCCCAGCGATGGATCGACCCCATCGCGAGCGACCCCTGCACCGACACGAAGGTGCGCAGGCCCGAGTCGCCGGCCTCGAGCTCGAGCGCGGCCAGGCCGTACTCGACGGCGCTGCGTCCGGGGCATCCGTACCCCTCGAGGTGCATGCCGAGCACGCCCAGGCGCCCGAAGGCGGGAGCGAGCTCGACGGGGAAGTGGGCGCGATCGAACCAGTCGGCGATGTACGGGCGGATCTCGCTGTCGACGAAGGCGCGCACGCGGTCGCGGGTGGCCCGCTCCTGGGCGCTCAGCATCCCGTCGATGCCGAGGACATCGGATGCCGCGCGCAGCGCATCGAGGTCGTCGGGGTCCCTGGGGGTGTCGGTCATGGCGCCTCCTCGCGTCCCCTCGATCTTGCCCGAGTACCGTGGTCGGGTGAGCGATTCCCGCGTCGTCCCCGGCCCCGCACCCTCGTCCGCGTTCGACGCCCGGCCGCTCGTGGAGCCGGTCGCGCCCGGCGTCGCACGCGCGTTCGTTCAGGAGCTGCGCCGCACCGGGCGCCTGCAGGGAACGTCCATCGGCGCCGTCCTGATCGTGGTGTTCGTCGCGTTGGCCGTGCTGCTGGTGTTCGGGTCGGTATCGGCCATGATCATCCCGGTCGCGCTGAGCGCGCTCAGCGAGGGCGGCGACGCGGCGGGCGGACTGGTGTTCGCGATCCTCCCGCTGCTGGTCGTGGGCATCATCGCCGCCGTCGCCATCACGCTGTTCGTGCGCGGCGCGCGCAGCGGCGACGAGCGCATGTACCGCCTCGACGGGTTCGCGCGCGCGAACGGCATGGGCTACCTGCCCCGGCTCGAGGACCCGCCGCTTCCGGGCATGATCTTCTCGCTCGGAAGCTCCCGGCACGCGGTCGACCTGGTCCGCGGCGACCGGCCCCGGTTCGTCGAGTTCGCGAACTACCGCTACACGACCGGATCGGGCAAGAACCGGCAGACCCACCACTGGGGCTACGTCGCCGTCAAGCTCGACGCGCCGCTGCCGCACATCGTGCTCGACGCGACCAGCAACGACAGCCTGTTCGGCTCGAACCTGCCGCTCACCTTCGGCAAGGACCAGCGTCTGAGCCTCGAGGGCGACTTCGACCGCCACTTCGCGCTGTACTGCCCCGCCGACTACGAGCGCGACGCGCTGTACCTGTTCACGCCCGACATCATGGCGCGCTTCATCGACAACGCCGCGGCGCTGGACGTCGAGATCGTCGACGACTGGCTGTTCCTCTACGCGCGGCGCGACTTCTCCACCCTCGACCCGCAGACGTGGGCGTGGCTGTTCTCGGCCGTCGGGGCCCTGCTCGACAAGTTCGCACAGTGGTCCCGCTGGCGCGACGACCGGCTGGCCGCGGTGGATGCCGCCGCGCTCGGTGCGGGTTCGCCTGTGGTCGCCCGCGACGCCGGCGGCGCGGCATCCGTCGTCCCGTTCACCCCGCCGCTGGATGCGCTGCGCCCGCCGCCGGGCGTCGCGGCGCAGGGCCGCCGCCTGCGCCAGCGTGTGCCGTGGCTGCCGATCGTCGTGGGCGGCGCGCTCGTGGTGTTCTGGATCCTGACGCAGACGGGCGCCTTCGGCCTGCTCTCGCGCTGACCCCCGCCCTGGGCCATGCCCACGGTCACGGTCACGTCTCGGGTGCCGGGCGTATGCTGTGCCCGTGCATTCGACGTTCACGACGCCCCGCGGGCGTGAGGGGGTCCTCGGCGCGCTCAGCGCCGAGCGGAGGTAGCCGCGCGCGCCGCCGGGCCTGAGGCCCGCAGCGACGCCGCCCGATTCTCCGCGGACCGCCGGTCTGCGGCATCCCTCTTTCGCCTCTCGGCGACCCTTCGTGAATCAAGGAATCATGCACGCATTCACCGAGAAGGACATCCGCGCGTCCTTCGTCAACGCCTCCCTGCGCGAACGCAACTCCCTCGTCGTGCCCGCCGACCTCGCCGCCGTCGACTGGGACGGCCTCGACTACTTCGGCTGGCGCGACCCCAAGCAGCCCCTCGCGGGCTTCATCGTGGTGCCGGTCGACGACGAGCCAGTCGGCATCCTGCTGCGCCAGACCGAGCAGCGCACCCGCGCCCGCGCGCAGTGCTCGTGGTGCGAAGACGTCACCCTGCCCAACGACGTCGTGCTGTTCGGCGCCAAGCGCGCCGGCAAGGCCGGGCGCAACGGCGACACCGTCGGCACCCTGCTGTGCGAGAGGTTCGAGTGCTCGGCCAACGCACGGCGTCCCATGCCGCCCGCGTACCTCGGCTTCGACGTGATGGCCGCGCGGCAGCGGCGCATCGAGACTCTGCGCGCGCACGCCCAGCGGTTCGCACGCGACATCCGCGACAGCGCCTGAGACGCGTGGTGCGCCGCGGGCTGATCCCGCGGCGCACCATGCGTCGACGATTCGTGGCCCGGCATCCTGCCCGGCGATCACGCCCGGCCGGTGCCGGTGGCCTCACTCCTCGCGGGTCGCCTCCCACACCGCGCGGCGCGCGGCCTGCTCGTCGGGGTCGGGCACCGGCAGCGACGCGATCAGCCGCCGGGTGTAGGGATCCTGCGGATCCCCCAGCACACGCGCCGTCGGCCCCGCCTCGGCGATCGTGCCGCGGTGCAGCACCACGATGTGGTGCGCGAGAATGTCGACCACCGCGAGGTCGTGCGTGATGAACAGCGTCGCGAAGCCGAAGCGCTGCTGCAGCTCGCCGAACAGCTCGAGCACGCGCGCCTGCACCGAGACGTCCAGCGCGCTCGTCGGCTCGTCGGCGATGAGCAGCTTCGGGTCCAGCGCCAGCGCCCGGGCCAGCGACGCACGCTGCCGCTGACCGCCCGACAGCTCGTGCGGGAACCGCTCGCCGTACGACTTCGGCAGCTGCACCGCCTCGAGCAGCTCGTCGACCTTCGCCTGCACCGCGTCCGGCCCCATGTGCCCGCCGTGGACGATGAGGGGCTCGGCGACGTTGCGGGCGATGGTCAGCAGCGGGTTGAAGCTCGTCGCGGGGTCCTGGAAGACGAACCCGAGCTCGTTGCGGCGCCGACGGAACTCGCGCTCCTTCACGCCGAGCATCTCGGTGCCCAGCACCCGGAGCGATCCGCCGGCGACGGGGGTGAGGCCGGCGATCGCGCGACCGATCGTCGTCTTGCCCGAGCCGCTCTCGCCGACCAGGCCCAGCACCTCGCCCGGCGCGATCGTGAAGCTCACCCGGTCCACGGCGCGGAAGGCGGAACGGCCGAAACGGCCGCCGTACTCGATGACGAGCTCGTCCGCCTTCACCACCGGCTCGACCGGGGTCTCCGGCTCCGGCAGGCGGCGATCGACGATCTCGAGCCGCGGCACCGCGGCCAGCAGCTTGCGCGTGTACTCGTGCTGTGGCGCCGCGAACAGGTCGCGCGCGGGCGCCGTCTCGACGATCTCGCCGTTGTACATCACCGCGACGCGATCGGCGAGGTCGGCGACCACCCCCATGTTGTGGGTGATGAGCGCGATGGCCGTCCCGTCTTCATCGCGAAGCTTGCGCAGCAGGTCGAGGATCTCGGCCTGCACCGTCACGTCGAGCGCCGTCGTCGGCTCGTCGGCGATGATCACCGTCGGCTCGAGGGCGAGCGCCATCGCGATGACGATGCGCTGCTTCTGCCCTCCCGAGAACTGGTGCGGGTAGTCGTCGACACGGCGCTGGGGATCTGGGATGCCGACCCTGCCCAGCATCTCGATCGCGCGCGCCTTCGCCTGGGACTTGGTGTACTTGCCGTGCGCCCGCAGCCCCTCGGCGAGCTGCCAGCCCACGGTGTACACCGGGTTCAGTGCGGTCGAGGGCTCCTGGAAGATCATCGCGGCCTTCGAGCCGCGCACCTCGCGGAGCTCCTTCTTGTCGAGGCCGACGATCTCGGTGCCGTCGAGGACCACCGCACCGTTCATGACCGCGGTGTCGGGGAGGAGCCCGAGGATCGTGCGAGCGGTGACGGTCTTGCCGCTGCCGGACTCTCCCACGATGGCGAGCACCTCTCCGCGTCGCACGTCGAGGGTCACGCCCCGGACGGCATGGACGTCACCGCCGTCGCTGGCGAACGTGACCGTGAGATCGCGGATGTCGACCGCGACGTCGTCGGATGCGGGAGCCGCAGAAGACATCACTCCACCTCTCCCATGAACTCGCGCGACGCGGGCTGGCTCGCCGCGACCGCATCGGCCGGTGTCTGGTTCGTCGCACGACGTCGGGCGCGCAGGCGCGGGTCGGCGAGGTCGTTGAGGCTCTCGCCGATGAGCGTCATGCCGAGGATGGCCAGCACGATCGCGATGCCGGGTGGGATCGCCGTCCACCAGATCCCGGCCGCCACATCGCTGATCGAGCGCTGCAGGTCGTAGCCCCACTCGGCGGCGGCCGACGGCTCGATGCCGAAGCCGAGGAAGCCCAGCGCGGCGAGGGTCGCGATCGCCTCCGACGCGTTGAGCGTCACGATCAGCGGCAGAGTGCGGGTCGCGTTGCGCAGCACGTGCACGAACATGATCCGCGAGGTCGGCGCGCCGATCACCTTCGCCGACTCGACGAACGCCTCGGCCTTGATGCGCACCACCTCGGCACGGACCACACGGAAGTACTGCGGAATGAACACGACCGTGATCGACACCGCCGCAGCCATGATCCCCGGCCACAGGCCCGACTGCCCACCGCTGATCGCGATGGCGACGACGATCGCCAGCAGCAGCGTCGGGAAGGCGTAGATCGCGTCGGCGATGACCACGAGCGTGCGGTCGACCCACCCGCCCAGGTACCCCGAGACGAGTCCGAGCAGGATGCCGACGATCACCGAAAGCAGGAGAGCGACGATCACGACGAGGATCGCGGTCTGCGCTCCCCAGATGGTGCGCGAGAGCACGTCGTACCCGCCCACGGTCGTGCCCAGCCAGTGCTCGGCACTCGGCGGCTGGGTGGAGCCGAAGTTGCCCTGCGCGTCGCGCAGCTGGTTGAAGCCGTACGGTGCGATCCACTGCGCGAAGACCGCGAAGACGACGAAGAGAGCGGTGAGCACCAGGCCGGCCACGAGCATCCCTCGCTGGAGGCCGACGCTCTGTCGCAGCTGGTGCACGACCGGGACGCGGTCGAGGAGACGAGCCTTGGCCATGTCAGTACCTCACCCTCGGGTCCAGGAACGCGGCTATCACGTCGACGATGAAGTTCGTCAGGGCGACGAGGATCGCGATCATGGCGACGATTCCCTGGATCGCGACGAAGTCGCGGGACTTCAGGTACTCGCCCAGCTGGAAGCCGATGCCCTGCCATTCGAAGGTCGTCTCGGTGAGGATGGCGCCACCCAGGAGAAGGGCGATCTGAAGACCGATCACGGTGACGATCGGGATCAGCGCCGGCTTGTAGGCGTGGCGACGCACCAGGCGGTACTCGCTCACTCCGCGGGAGCGTGCCGCGTCGATGTACGGCATGTTGTGCGTGCCGATGACGTTCGTGCGCACCAGTCGCAGGAAGACGCTCGCGGTCAGCAGACCCAGCACCATCGACGGGAGGAACGCGTGCAGCAGCACGTCCTGCACGTACGCGGGATTGCCGGACCTGATCGCGTCGATCAGGTAGAAGCCCGTGCCACCCTCGCGCGTCAGCGCGATCTCGGTGCGCACGCTCGCGCGGCCCGACACCGGGAACCAGCCGAGCCACACCGAGAACACGAGCTTGGCGAGCAGGCCCGAGAAGAACACGGGTGTCGCGTAGAAGAGGATGGCGCCCACGCGGAGTCCGGCATCCGTCGCCTTCTCGCGCTTCGCGGCGGCCACCATGCCGAGGGGGATGCCGACGACGAACGCGATGAGGAAGGCGTAGGTGACGAGTTCGAAGGTCGCGGCGCCGTAGGTGAGCAGCACCTGCGTCACCGGTTGGTTGTCGGTGATCGTGGTGCCGAAGTTTCCGGTGAGCACCTGGCCGATGTACTCGACGTACTGCACGAGTACAGGCCGGTCGTACCCGGCCTCGTGGATGCGCTCCTGCAGCTGGTCGGCGGGGAGGCGTCCGCCGAGGGCGGCGGTGATCGGGTCGCCGGTGAGGCGGATGAGGAAGAAGACCAGCGTCACCAGGATGAGCACGGTCGGGAAGATCAGAAGGAACCGCACCAGGAGGTAGCGGCCGAGGGTGCCCCCCGAGGCGGGGCGGCGGCGCGCCAGCATGGCCGGCGGCTGATCGATGGATGCGGCGACGTCGCTCGTCATCGTGGGCCTAACTGTTCGTACTGCCGAGGTGGCGAATGCCGATGGGGCGGCCCGGGGTTCGGGCCGCCCCATCGATCATCTTTCGCTACTTCGTGACCGGAGCGAAGCGGAACTTGAACGACGCGTCGAGGGTGACGCCGTTCACGTCCGTTCCGGCGACGGCGACCTGGGCACCCTGCAGCAGCGGCACGGTCGAGAGCAGCTCGGCCACGCGCCCCTGGATGTCCTCGATCTCCTGCGTGCGCTTCGCCGGGTCGGTCTCGACGGCCTGCTGGAGGATGAGCTCCTCGGTCTGCGGGTCGCTGAAGTGGTTGCCCAGGAAGTTCTTCGTCAGGAAGAACGGCGTCAGGTAGTTGTCGGCGTCGGAGTAATCCGGGAACCAGCCCAGCTGGTAGGCGGGGTAGACGTCCGAGGTGCGGTCCTTCGAGTACTGCACCCACTCGGTCGACTTGAGGTCGACGGTGAACAGGCCGCTCTCCTCGAGCTGCGACTTGACCAGGGCGTACTCGTCGCCGGACGAGGGGCCGTAGTGGTCGGGGCTGTACTGCAGGCTGAGCGCGACGGGCGTCTGCACGCCGGCGGCCTCGAGGGTCGCCTTCGCCTTGTCGGCGTCGGGACCGCCGCTGCCGTCGCCGTAGAGGCCCTTCAGCGCATCGGTGGCGCCGGCGAAGCCCTCGGGGACGTACGAGTACAGCGGGGTGTAGGTGCCCTTGTAGACCTGCGTCGCGATCGCTTCGCGGTCGACGAGGTCGGCCACTGCCTGGCGGACGGCGAGCGCCTTGGCCGGGTCGGCCTCGGGGGTCGTCGCGCCGTACGGCTGCGTGTTGAAGTTGAACACGATGTAGCGGATCTCGCCGCCGGGGCCGTTGATGACCTGGACGTCCTTGTTGCCGCTCAGGTCGTCGACGTCGGTCGCCGAGAGGCTGCGGTACGCCACGTCGATGTCACCCTGCTGCACCGCGAGCTTGAGGTTCGACGACTCGGCGAAGTAGCTCAGGATGACGCCGCTGTTGGCGGGGGCGTCCAGCAGACCCTTGTAGTTCTCGTTGGGCGTGAACTCGACGGTCTTGTTGAAGTCCCACGACGTGATCGCGTACGGGCCGCCGAACGCGTTCGCGTCGACGATGTCCTGGTCGGGCGTGACGGCGTCGGGCGAGAAGACCTCGTCGTCGACGATCGCGCCCGGGAAGCTCGTCAGGATGAACGGGAAGACCTGGTCGTTCGCCGTCTTGAGGTGGAACACGACAGTGGTGTCGTCGGGGGCCTCGACGCTGTCGAGGTTGTAGAGCAGGCTCGAGGCGCCGTTCGGGTCGGCGATCTTCACGTTGCGGTCGAACGAGAACTTGACGTCCGCCGAGGTGAGGTCGTTGCCGTTGGCCCACTTGAGGCCTTCGGGCAGCTTCACCGTGTACTCGGTCGGCGAGGTGAATTCCGCCGACTCTGCGAGGTCGGGAACGACCTCGGTGCTGTTGTAGTCGGTGTTGACGAGGTACGGGAACACCTGGGTCTGCACCGCGAGCGAGCCGTTGTCGTACGAGCCGGCGGGGTCGAGCGTGGTGACCTTGTCGGTGGTGCCGACGATGATGGGCTCGCCCGAGGCACCGTCCGTGGACCCGCCGTTGCCGCCGCCACCGCCGGCGCAACCGGCGAGGAGGAGTGCCGAGGCGCCGAAGGCCCCGATCGCGAGACCGACGCGCCCGCGCGTGGTGTGGTGCAGTGACATAGTGCTACCTCTGCGTAGTGGTGTCCGTCCGCGTCAGGTGGTCGCGGTTGCTGGCTATCTTGTCTCCGACCCGGCGATACGGCAATCCAGTGAAGGATTCGTAACCAGACTGAAACCCGCGCGCGATGATGCCGGATGCCGCTTCCGCGGTCGCTCAGCTTGTCGAACTGCCACCCGAGAGGCCCGATCCGAGGCCGAAATGCGCGAGCTCGGACTCGTCCAGCATGCGGCTGCGGATGATGAAACGGCTCCCGGTCGGACCCTCGACGCTGAACCCCGCCCCACGCCCCGCGACCACGTCGATCGTGAGGTGCGTGTACTTCCAGTACTCGAACTGCGCCTGCGACATGTACACCTCGATCGGCTCGTCGAGCCCGGCGTCGAGGTCGCCGAGCCGCACGTCCGCGGGGCCGACGACGAACATCCCGACCGGGAAGCACATCGGCGCGCTGCCGTCGCAGCATCCGCCCGACTGGTGGAACATCAGCGGGCCGTGCTGGGCGGTGAGCTGTCGCAGGAGGGATGCCGCGGCATCCGTCACCGCCACACGGGAGTGGGTGCCGGTCTCGGCCATCGGGTTCGCCTCGGTCTCTGCAGAAGGAAGAGGATGACCCGGGCGGAGAGTCTGGGGACCGCTCCACCCGGGTCGGGGATGCCGGTCGCGCCGCCCCCCGGAGGCGCGACCGGCCGGCGCCGACTCAGAAGAAGCCCATGGCTCCGTCGGCATACGACACCAGCAGGTTCTTGGTCTGCTGGTAGTGGTCGAGCATCTTGAGGTGGTTCTCCCGGCCGATGCCGGACTGCTTGTAGCCGCCGAACGCCGCGTGCGCGGGGTACTGGTGGTACGTGTTCGTCCAGACGCGACCGGCCTCGATCGCGCGGCCGGCGCGGTAGGCGGTGTCGCCGGAGCGACTCCAGACCCCCGCGCCGAGGCCGTAGAGCGTGTCGTTGGCGATGGAGATGGCGTCGTCGAAGTCGTCGAACGAGGTGACCGAGACGACCGGCCCGAAGATCTCCTCCTGGAAGATGCGCATGTCGTTCGTGCCCTCGAACACCGTCGGCGCGACGTAGTAGCCGCCCGACAGGTCGCCGCCGAGGTCCACGCGCTCCCCGCCGGCGAGCAGCTTCGCGCCGCCCGCCTTGCCGATCTCGATGTAGCTGAGGATCTTCTCGAGTTGGTCGTTGGACGCCTGCGCGCCGATCATCGTGGCAGGATCCAGCGGGTTGCCCTGCACGATCTTGCCCACGCGGCCCAGGGCGTCGCCGAGGAAGCCGTCGTAGATCGAGCGCTGGATGAGCGCCCGCGAGGGGCACGTGCACACCTCGCCCTGGTTGAGGGCGAACAGCGTGAAGCCCTCGAGCGCCTTGTCGTAGTAGGCGTCGCCGGTGTCGCGCGCGACGTCCTCGAAGAAGACGTTCGCGCTCTTGCCGCCGAGCTCGAGGGTCACCGGGATGAGGTTCTGCGACGCGTACTGCATGATGAGGCGGCCGGTCGTGGTCTCACCCGTGAACGCGACCTTCCGGATGCGCTTGTGCTGCGCGAGCGGCGCGCCCGCCTCGATGCCGAAGCCGTTGACGATGTTGACGACGCCGGCCGGCAGCAGATCGCCGATGATCTCGAACAGGAACAGGATCGACGCGGGCGTCTGCTCGGCGGGCTTGAGCACGACGCAGTTGCCGGCCGCGAGGGCCGGGGCGAGCTTCCACGTGGCCATGAGGATGGGGAAGTTCCACGGGATGATCTGCCCGACCACGCCCAGCGGCTCGTGGAAGTGGTAGGCCACGGTGTCTTCGTCGAGCTGGCTGAGCGAGCCCTCCTGGCCGCGCAGCACGCCCGCGAAGTAGCGGAAGTGGTCGACGGCGAGCGGGATGTCGGCGGCCAGCGTCTCGCGGACGGGCTTGCCGTTCTCCCACGTCTCGGCGACGGCGATCCGCTCGAGGTTCTGCTCGATGCGGTCGGCGATCCTGTTGAGGATGACGGCGCGCTCGGCGGGCGTCGTGCGCTTCCAGGATTCGAAGGCCTTCCACGCGACATCCACCGCGCGGTCGACGTCCTCGGCGGTCCCGCGGCCGACCTCGGTGAAGGGCTTGCCCGTGACAGGCGAGATGTTCTCGAAGTACTGACCCTCGATCGGCTCGACGAACTCGCCGCCGATGTAGTGGCCGTAGCGGGGACGGTAGTCGGCGATCGATCCTCGCTGCCCGGGTGCGGCGTAGACGCTCGAGACGCCCTCTTCGACGATGGTCATTGCTGGTCTCCTTCGACGCTGTCCGCGACGGTCGTCGTCGCGATGGGTCGAAGGTAGGCCCCGCGACGTTGCAGAACGTTGCGGGGCCGCAGGCGGTGCGCGTCAGGCGCCGAGGCGGTCGCGCGTGGCCACGAAGTGGGCGTTCTCCATGACGCCGAGGAGGTTGCCGAACGGGTCGACGACGGATGCCGTCACGAAGCCCTCACCGCGCGTGATCACCGGCTGGAAGGGCGACGCCCCCTTGGCCAGCAGCGCCTCATGCGCGGCGCTGACGTCGTCGACCTGCCAATAGAGGATCGGTCCGCCCGGTGCCGTCGGCGCGTCGGGGCGGTAGGCCGCGTCGATGATGCCGAACTCGTGCTCATAAGGTCCGACGCGGAACTCGACGTACCCGGCGCGGCGGAAGTACGGGTCGATGCCGAACACGTCGGCGTACCAGTCGGCCGCGGCGTCGAGGTCGGCGGAGTAGACGTTCTGGGTGGCGAAACCGTTGAGCATGGTCATCCCTCTCTGTGGTGGGACCACCTTCCCGCCGAATGCGGACAGATCCGGTCCGTGATCAGAGATCGGTCTCGAGCCGCTCGATCCGGGCGACCAGGCCCGCCCGTCGCGGCGACCGCGGCGGCAGCATCGACAGGCACAGCCGCAGGAGTTCATGATCGCGGGCGCCGGCATCCGTCTCGGCGAACGCGAGCAGCACATCGACGGATGCCTCTGCCATCAGCCCCTCTCGCAGCGCGGTGCGGACGGTGTCGCGCAGCTCCTCCACGCCGGGCGCGACGGAGTCGGGCAGCACGTCGCCGCGGTAGGCGGCGAGGGCCACACGGTGGGCCCCTCGATCCAGCAGCGACAGCACCTGCTGCGCGTCGGTCTCGACCTCGACGCCCAGCCGGTACGGCCGGGACTCCGGGACCAGGGCGGGAGCCGCCGTCGCGAGCGCCTTGCGCAGCCGCACCATCTCGGCGCGAAGGGTGACGGCCGCCGCCTCGCCGGCCGCTTCGCCGTACACCAGGTCGCCGAGCCGCTCCGCCGACAGTCCCTGCCGATGCACGGCGAGCATGAGCAGAAGCTCGGCGTGCCGCGGCCCGATCTCGGTGATGGTCTCGGTCTCGGCGCTCACCACCTCCAGCTGCGCCCGGTCGCGGCCGAGCACCCGCAGCGTCGCCCGCGTGGGTTCGACGCGCCGCGCGGGGGCACGCCGAGCCGCCGGTGGCGCGGCGCGGGCGCGGAGCCGCGAGACCAGCAGCTCTCCCTCGATCGCGCGGGCCGTGGCATCCACCAGCAGCTGGGCCTGCGGCGTGACGGCCTCCGACCCTCCGGTCACGTCGATCACGCCGAGGATCCGGCGCGTCTCGGGGTCGCGCACCGGCGCTGCCGTGCACGACCACGGCTGCACGAGCCGGTTGAAATGCTCGGCGCCGTGGATCTGCACCGATCGATCCAGGGCGATGGCGGTGCCCGGTGCGGCGGTGCCGACGGCGTCCTCCGACCAGTTCGCGCCCTCGACGAAGCCCATGTCGCCCGTCAGCCGTCGCACATCGCGGTCGCCCTCGATCCACAGCAGCCGGCCGGCCGCATCGCCCACCGCCACGACCACGCCCGACTCCGAGGCCTCGCCCGGCAGCAGGAGGCCGCGCACCATGTCGATGACGGCGGAGAGCGGATGGGCGCGCCGGTAGGCCTCGAGCTCGTCGGCGGTGAGGTCCAGCGGGGGCAGCGCCTCGGCGCCCACGAAGCTGTCGAGCGAGCGGCGCCACGACTCCCGCACCAGGGTGCGCACGTCGCGCAGGCGATCGTCGCCCGCGTTGCCCGCGACCAGCTCGTCGTGGGCGCGCTCGATCAGCAGACGGGAGGTCTCGGGCGACACCTCCCGGCGCGGCGACCAGGGTGACGACACGGCGGGCTCCGATCGACGGCGGTGGAGCGTGCGTCCAGTGTAGGCGCGGCGGCGCCGCGAACGAGCCCGCTACGGTGAACCCATGTCCACGGATTCGGTCGTTCGCCCGCAGCCCTCACCGGCTGTCGCGGCGGCGCCGGCGCCTGGTGGCGGCAGACGCGCGGCTTCGGCGGTGGTGTCGTCGGTGCTGCTGCTGTTCGGACTCGCCTTCGCACCGCTGAGTCTCGTGGCCGCAGCCTCGGCGGAACCGCTGGGATCGGAGTGGTCGACCGGTTCGAACTTCGTCAACGTGGTCGTCACCTGGATGTTCGCCGTCGCGATGCTCATGCTCACGGGTCTCGGCGTCGTCGCGATCGTGCTGGCCCGGACCGGCCGCAGCACCGGGCTGGTGATCTTCGCCGCTGCGGTGACGCTGCTCCTGCTGCTCGGCGCCGTCGGCATGATCACCGCCGCGGCGATCATGGTCTCGGGCTGACCCCGCGTTCGGCGCATCCGCCACCCGGCCGACGAGGGCGCGCCGACCGGATGCCGCGAATGCTACGCTGCCGCGCCGGTGACGTGCGCGCGCAGGGGCATCAGCGCCCCGGCGACCTGGTCGATCGCGTCGGCGTCGACGCCCGCCTCGGCGAGGGCTGCCGCCGCGTGGCCGATGACACGGTCGAAGTCGGCGTCGGTGATGCCGCGCCCGGCGTGCGCGACGCCCAGGTCCTTGCCCCGGTACCCGTCGGGGCCCCCGGCTGCGGCCGCGAGAAACAGCGCCATGTGCCGCTTCTGCTCGATCATGCGGGTGCTCTCGAAGAATGGGGCGAGCGTCTCGTCGGCCATGATGCGGCGGTAGAGGCCGTCGACCACGGCGGCGATGCCGTCGCCTTCGCCGAGTCGCTGGTACAGCGTCGCTTCCGTCGTGTCAGTCATGCGGGTGCTCCGATCGTGAGGTGAGGGATGTCGTCGTCACAGGTCGTTCAGTAGTCGATGTCGCTCGATCGCCGGCGGCGTTCGTCCGCGGGATCGATCACGGCAGGCTCGGGAGGAGTCGTTCGTGCGGCACCGGCTCCCAGGCGCCCCAGCTCGCGTTCGATCGACTCGAGCAGCGAGTGCACCTGCGCGGTGGCCATCCGTGCGAACTGGCGGGCTCGGACGACGTCGTCGGGGGAGGCGGGCCCCGCGACCTCGAGATCGTCGGTCGCGAACGCGAGAACGGACGACCGGTCCGCGGTCGGCGGCTGGGCGGCTGCGACCTGGCCCGGGTGCGCCGCCGCCCGCTTCTCGATCGAGTGGGCGGCCTGCTGCGCCCGCTCGACGATCTCGCGGTACTGCCGGCGCGCGGTCTCGATCAGGTCGCTCGCGTACGACTCGGCCTCGGCGACCGCGTCGTCGGCGATGCGCTGGGCGCTGCTGAGCAGCAGCACCGCGCGGCTGGAGATCTCGCCCTCGTCGGAGCTCACGCCGCTGGCCGTCAGGGCCGCGTTCTCGCGCCAGGCGACCTCGAGGGCGTCGGCCGCCGCCGTCAGCAGCGCGTGGACCTCGCCGCGCGCGTAGCCGTGGCGCTCGTCCGAGAAGGATGCGGAGCGGAGCGACTCCGGCGTGGTGGATACGGATTGGATCGCGGTCATGATCGTCTGCCCTCTACTGGATGCCCTGCGTGACGCTGGAGCGGACGAGCTCCGGGGAGTCTGCTCGTCCGGCGGCGGCGCTGGGTTGCTGGGTGAACGGGTCTTCGTACTTCTCGCTGCGGATGCGGTGTTCGTCGAGCCCTGCGCGGCGCAGGACGGCGATGGTGTGATCGACCATGCGCGGCGAGCCGCAGACCATCGCGAGTCGGTCGTCCCAGGGACCGTCCGCGGCGGCGAGGTCGCCGATCAGCCCGCGGCGTCCGGGGAAGGAGGGGTCGTCCGACACGCCGTACTCGACGTCCAGCCAGGTGGCGTCGGCGTACCGCTCGAGCTCGGGCTTCGCGTAGAACCCCCACGGATGCCGCACCCCCTGGTACAGCGCGACGCGCGGGCCGTTCCCGCGGGCGGCGTGGCGGGCGGCGACCTGGTCGATCACGGCGAGCAGAGGGGCGAGCCCGGTGCCTCCGGCGACGAGGAGCAGGTCGGGCCACTCGCTGTCGAAGGGGAGCGTCAGCAGCTCGCCGATGGGCGGGCCCAGCCGGACGCGATCGCCCGGGCCGACATCGCGCAGCAGCGCACCGCTGACCTGGCCGCCGGCGACGAGCTGGATGTGGAAGGTGATGGTTCCATCGGCGCGCGGCGCGTGCGTGGGCGACAGGTAGCGCCACTGCCGAGGTCGTTGAGGGATCTCGACGGCCAGCGACTGGCCGGCCTGGTAGCGGTACCTGTCGTCGGGACGGATCGTGAGGGTGCCGACATCCATCCCCCGCCGCTCCGTCGCGACGACCTCGGCGGCCCACGTGGCGGGCTGGGACTCGACGGCCTCCGCGGCCGTGATCATCGTCGTGGCGATGAGTCCGTACGCGTCCGCCCAGTCTGCGGCGAGCTCGGCCGTCCACGCGTCGCCGAGGAAGTGCTTCAGGGTCGCGAGCAGCGACGCGCCCACCGCGGGGTAGTGGGCGGCGATCGTTCCGAACTTGCGGTGATCGCGTCCGAGATCCTCGATGTACGGCACCACGTCGCCGACACGGTCGACATTGCTCACCATGTGACCGAGCGCCTTGACGAGCCGGTCGCGCTGCGCCGCCATCGCGACCGGGAAGAGGTCGCGGGTCTCGGGGTGGGCGAGGAAGAGGTGCGCGTAGAAGTACCCGGGAACCGCGTCCCCGTGGGCAGCGACCTGACTCCAGGTCCGCTTGAGCGCTACCGCATCCACGTGATTCCTGTCCCCTCCATCGGCGAGTCGATCTCGGGCGACGCTAGCGCTTTACAGATGTATCTGCAAAGCAAGCAGGTGCAACTGCAACCGGATACGATCGTCAGGTAGAGCGCCCGGGGGTGGTGCGCGACACGGGTCGGGGGGCCGCATGAGCGTGTTGTTGTCGAACGGGACAGTGTTCGTCGAAGAAGGTCTGCGCGAGCAGGCGGCGGACCTCCTCCGGCGCCTGCCCGACCTCGGTTCCCTCGGGTACGCCGTCGCTGCGGAGGGCGGAGCGGAGACCGCGATCCCGACGGACCTGGGCTCGTTCCTGACCCACGTCCTCAAGGGCCTGGCGCGCGGACGCGTGTCCGTCGCCACCCTCCCCGAGGAGGTCACCACCACCGTGGCCGCCGAGCTCGTCGGGGTGTCCCGGCCGACGCTGATGAAGCTCGTCCAGGCGGGCGAGCTCGCCTCCCACCGCGTCGGAACCCACACGCGGCTGCGCACGGCGGACGTGCTCGCGCTGCGACGCAGCCGCGCGCGTGAGCGGCGCGAAGCCCTCGACGCCCTGCGCGAGCTCGACGAAGGATTCGGGGTGGATTGACAACCTCCGCTGGGTAGTCTGACCGGGTGCTGCACCGTGTGTTCGTCGACAGCGACGTCCTCGCCGCGCGCACCCCGTTCGAATGGCTCGCGCTCCTGCGCCACCAGACAGGGTCCTTCCAGCTGCATTCGTCCGCGGGCGTCGTGGCGGACGCCGCCCGGCTGTGGTCGAGGCGACACCCTGCGCGCCGGACCGCCGCGGGGCGACGCCTTGCGCTCGTCGCGGCCAGCCTCGACGAGGTGATCGGCGCCATCGACGCCGACATCGACCTGGACGAGGCGGTCGAACCTCGTCGTCTCGTCGCGGCCGAGATCGCGTCCTGCGCGGCCCATGTGGTGGTCTCTTCCCGCCCTCGTCGAATCAGCGACGACGCCGCGCTGCCCTTCGAGGTGTGGACCCCCGACGAGTTCCTGTGCCTCGTCGACGACAGCGCGCGTGCCGACGTGAGGGAGGTGGTCTCCCGGGAGCACGGAGGCAGGCGGCGAACGCGGGCAGACTGCCGCCTCGAGCCTCTCGCAGAGGCTCTCGCCGACGCGGGCTGCCCCGCCTTCGCCGAGCGGGTGTCCTCGCACCTGCAGGCGCTCCGGTGATCCCCGCGAAGCGGCGGGGCCGCGGCATCCACTGCCCCTGAGGCGGATCAGCCCCGGTCGGCCCACCACGCGCGCAGGCGCTTCTCGGCCTCGTCCTCACCGACCAGGCCTTCGTCGAGCCGCAGGTCGAGCAGGAAGCGGTAGGCCTCGCCGACCTCGCGGCCGGGGCCGATGCCGAGCACCTCCTGGATGTGGTTGCCGTCGAGCTCGGGGCGGATCGCGTCCAGCTCCTCCTGCTCGGCGAGCTCGGCGATGCGGCGCTCGATGTCGTCGTAGGCCCGCGCGAGCCGCGTGGCCTTCTTGACGTTGCGGGTGGTCACGTCGGCGCGGGTGAGGATGTGGAGGCGCTCGAGCTCGGCTCCGGCATCCCGCACGTACCGGCGCACCGCGGAGTCGGTCCACGCGCCCTCGGAGTATCCGAAGAACCGCAGGTGCAGCTCGATCAGCCGCGTCACGGTCCCGATCGTGTCGGAGTCGAAGCGCAGCGCCTGCAGCCGCTTGCGCGCCAGCCGCGCGCCCTTGAGATCGTGGTGGTAGAAGGTCACGCCGCCGCCGGGCTCCAGACGCCGGGTCGAGGGCTTGCCGATGTCGTGCAGCAGCGCCGCGAGCCGCAGCGGCACATCGGGGGCGGAGCCGGGGTTCCGCGCCTTCTCGAGCTCGATCGCCTGACGCAGCACCGTGAGCGAGTGCTCGTAGACGTCCTTGTGGTGGTGGTGCTCGTCCACCTCGAGCTGCAGAGCGGGGATCTCGGGCAGGAACTCGGCCATGAGCCCGGTCTCGACGAGCAGGCGCACACCGCGCACCGGCTGGTCGGTGGCCAGCAGCCGCGCCAGCTCGCTCTGGATGCGCTCGGGGCTGACGATCTCGAGGGTCTGGCGCAGGTCCTCCATCGCCGCGACCGTGGCCGGATCGACGTCGAACCCGAGCTGCGACGAGAACCGCGCGGCCCTGAGCATGCGCAGCGGGTCGTCGCCGAAGCTGACGGCAGGGTCGGCGGGGGTGCGCAGGATGCCGCGCAGCAGGTCTTCGACACCGCCTGTGGGATCGACCAGCGTCTGGCCGGGGACCCGCAGCGCCATCGCGTTCACGGTGAAGTCGCGTCGCACGAGGTCGCCCTCGATGGTGTCGCCGAACTCCACGGTGGGCTTGCGGGTGATTCCGTCGTAGCTGTCGGCGCGGTAGGTCGTGATCTCGACCTGCTCGCCCTGCACGCGTGCGCCGATCGTGCCGAACGCCCGCCCGATGTCCCACTGGGCGGTCGAGACGGGCTTGACGATGCGCAGGATGTCGTCGGGCCGCGCGTCGGTGGTGAAGTCGAGGTCGTGGGTCTCGCGGCCGAGCAGCGCGTCGCGGACCGGACCGCCCACGATGGCCAGGTCGAACCCGGCGTCGGCGAAGGCGCGCGCCAGGGTGGCGACGACGGGGGACTCGGCGAGCGCGCCGAGGCGCACGATGCCCTCGGCCATGGTGAGCATGGGTTCCAGCCTATCGAGGCTCGCTCAGGCGAACCGCAGGAACCCGGTGAAGGTCAGCTCGCGCACGCGGGGCAGGAGGTCGGCGCGCAGCGCCGGCGCGTCGACCTCGAGCAGCTCGGCGATCGCGTCGATCAGAACCCCGACGGCGAGGTCGCCGTCGCACGCGCCGACGAGTGCCGCGAGTCCCGGATCGACGCCGAGCGCGCGGCCGAACCCGCCGCCCTGCCGCAGCTCGATGACGGTGGGGTCCTCGGCGCCGGGCAGGTGGTGGCGCGCCTCGGTGACGTCCGGTGCGACGGTGAGGACGGATGCCGCCAGCCCCGCCTCGTCGAGCACCTCCAGGCGGTCATGGGCCTCCAGTGCCGCCGCCAGGTGCGCACCGAGGCTGTCGCCGGGCAGGGCGGTGTGCAGGGTCTCGTAGCGCGACAGCGTCGGGGCGGCGCCTTCGGAGGGACGCCGCAGCAGCAGATACCCGAAACCCACCTCGGTCACGTGACGGGAGGCGAAGTCGTCGAGCCAGGCATCCACCAGCCGTGCGAAGCCAGGCGTGCCGGGGAGCGTCCCGCCGTCGCGCACCCACAGCTCGGCGTAAGACAACGGGTCGAGGCTCTCCCGTTCGACGACCCACGCGTCCAGGGCCACCGGCGATGCGGCGACCCACTCCCGCACCCGATCCAGCCCCGCGACGCCGTCCCGCGTCTCCCAGTTGCCCAGGAGCTGCGCCACCCCGCCGGGCGTGAGATGCGCCCCGACGCCGGTGACGAACGCCGCGACCACGTCATCGCCCACCATCCCGCCGTCGCGGTACTCGTAGGAGGGCACGTCGGCCACCCGAGGGGTGATGACGAACGGGGGATTGGAGACGATGCGGTCGAATCGCTCGCCGGCGACCGGCTCGAACAGGCTGCCCAGGCGCACCTCGATGCCGTCGACGCCGTTGAGGAGCGCGTTCAGTCGCGTGAACGACAGTGCGCGCGCCGAGATGTCGGTCGCCACGATCGCGTCGACCTGTGCGCGTGCCCGCAGGGCCTGGATGCCGCATCCCGCACCCACGTCCAGCCCGCGTGCGGCGGGAGTGGGCAGCTGCAGTCCGGCGAGGGTCAGCGATGCGCCGCCCACGCCGAGGACGTGGTCCTCCGGCAGCGGGCCGCCCAGCGCCGCCTCGTCCAGGTCGCTCGCGATCCACCACTGTCCGGTTCCGGACGCGTCAGCGTACGACTGCGGCCGCACGACTGCGAGCGGACGCACCTCGTCGCCGGCGGCAGCGGCCAGTCCCAGCCGGGTGAGCCCGTCGGCACCGCTGCGTGTCAGCGCGAGATCGACGGATGCCGCAGCCTGCGGCATCCCGAGCACCAGCAGCCGTGCCAGCACGGCCAACGGGTCGGTGCGCGCGCCGAGTGCGCGCGCGGCCGGCGATCGGAGGCCCCGGGCGATGGCGTCGTCGGCCGCGGCGCCCCACGCGTCGCGGAGCGCTTCGGCGGTGAATCCGGCCTCGCGGAGGTCGTCGGCGAGGTCGCGGCACAGGGCGGGATCCGGTTCGGGCAGCACCCGTCCATTCAATCGCGCCGGGGACGAGGGCGCGTGCCCGGCCGCGTGGGAGGCGATGGCCCGCATCTGCAGGTTGCGCCCGCACCGCCCGGCGTCCGGCGGGCTCGGAGGCTCGGACCGTAGACTCTCCTGGATCGTGCGGTCAGGACATCGCACAGGAGCGAAACCCCCGACAGGATGATCGTGACCCCACCGCGAGCCCTGCGGCGTCCCCCCCGCCGCGCACCGCGTCTCGTGACCGCCGCCTTCGCCGCGGCGGCAGTGGTCGTCGGCCTGCTGCTTCCCACGGCGGCCTTGGCGGCGCCCGCGCCTACGCCCACGCCTACCCCGACGTCGAGCCTGGCGCCCGGTACGACCGCGTTCGCCCTGTCGCCGCTCGGAAACGGCGTCGTGCGCCCGGGCAGCGTCCTCGCGGTGACGGTGTCACTGCAGAACGGGACGGATGCCGAGCTCCCGGCCACCACGGTGACCCTGTCGCTCGGGCGGACCCCGCTCGCCGACCGTGCGCGACTGACCGCGTGGCTCGACGGCACCGGTGAGACGCCCGCCCTCGAACCCGTCACCACCGGGGTGCTCGAGGCGGTCGACCCCGGATCCTTCCAGGTGCGCGGCCTCACCGTCGCCGCGGACGATCCGGCGCTGGCCGGCCTCGGGGCCGGCGTCTACCCGTTGGCCGCGTCGTACCAGGACGCCACCGGGACCGTGGTCACCTCGACAAGCGCCCTCATCGTGCCGCGCGCCGACGACGCCGCGGTCGGCATCGGCGTCGTCGTGCCGATCACCGCCGGCCCGCTCGGGGAGGGGCTCCTCACGGCCGACGAGCTCGCCGAACTGACCGCCGCGGACGGCGAGCTCACCGAGCAGCTCGACGCCGTGACCGGGACGCTCGCGATCCTGGCCGTCGACCCCGCGATCCCCGCCGCGATCCGCGTGCTCGGGTCTTCGGCGCCCGAGTCCGCCGTCGATTGGCTCACCCGCCTCGACGCCCTCCAGAACTCGCGGTTCGCCCTGCAGTTCGGCGATGCCGACGTCACGGCGCAGATGGAGGCGGGATTCCCCCGCCCGCTCGCACCGACGTCGCTCACCGCCTACATGGACGCGTCGGACTTCTCGGCGCCGACGCCCGGCCCGACGGCCTCGCCCACCGGCACGCCCACCCCGACTCCCACAGCGACCCCGACCCCCGGCAGCGTCTTCCCCAGCACGGACGAACTCCTGGCCGTCGGCCCCGCGACGCGCTCGGCGGTCTACTGGCCCGCCGACGGCACGGCGACCACGGAGGTCGTGGGCAGCCTCGGCGACCTGTCCACCGACGATGTCGCCGCGACGACGATCGTGCCGTCCGACACGACCAGGACCGGTGCCGGCGGCGGCACGGTGTCGGCGCACGGCCGCGTCGGCGACGCCGACGTGCTCGTGTACGACAGCGACGTGTCGTCGGCGCTCGATGACGCCAGCGGCACCGAGGAGTCCTGGCTGCGCGGCGCACCCCTCACCGCGGCCACCGCCTACCTCGCGTTCGCGACGGCAGAGACCGGTGACGCGCTGCTGGTGACCGTCGGCCGCGGCGACGACCGCACCCGCCTGGGGCTGGGCGCGGCGATCTCCGCGGCGCTGACCGCCCCCGGCGTGGAGCCCCGGACGCTCCCCGCCCTGGCCGCCGGCGACCCCGTCGCGGTGGAGCTGACCGACGTCGCCCCGTCGAGCGGTCGTGCGGACGCGGCATCCGTCCTGGTGGGGGAGGAGAGCGAGATCGGCCGGTTCGCGACGATCCTCGATGACCCGGCGCTGCTGACGGGCCCCGAGCGTGCGGAGATCCTCCAGGTCCTCGGCGTCGCGTGGGTGGGCGATGACGGCTGGCCGGCGGCACTCGCTGACCATCGCGCGCAGACGGCCGACACGCTGACCTCGGTGGCGCTGCTGCCGACGAGCCCCAGCGACCTGTACGGATCCCGCGCCGGCCTGCAGTTCTGGGTGCGCAACGACCTGCCCTACCCGGTAAACCTGGTGCTGTACGCGACCCGCGACAACCTGCGCATCGACGTGCAGAGCGAGACCCCGGTCGTGGCGACGCCTGAGAGCAACACGCGCGTCGAGGTGCCCGTCCAGGCCCGCGTCGGCCGCGGCGAGGTGACGCTGACCCTGCAGCTGCGCAGCCCCGCGTTCGTGGCGATCGGCGATCCCGAGACCGTCGAGGTCAACGTGTGGGCCGATTGGGAGGGCGTCGGCATCGCCGCCCTCGCGGTGCTCGTCGGCGCACTCCTGGTGATCGGCGTCGCGCGCACGGTGCTGCGCGTGCGCCGCCGCGGGAAGAAGGCGGATGCCGCCGAGCCGGCCGGTGCGGAAGAGCCGGACGGAGACGCGGACGCCGAGGCTGCCGTCGAGGAACAGGACACGGCGACGCCGGAGGCCGAGCCCGAGGAACCGAGTGGCGACGCGGTTGCCGCGGAGACCGACGAACACGGCAGCGAGCCTGAGGAGACCGGGAAATGAGCGGCATCGGTCGCGCGAGCGTCATGATCGGCGCCGGGACGATCGTCTCGCGCCTGACCGGCTTCCTGCGGTCGGTCGTGCTCGTCTCGGCCGTGGCGGCCACGAGCGCCGGCGGCAACGCATTCACTGTCGCCAATCAGCTGCCGAACAACATCTACACGATCATCTCGACGGGCCTGCTGAGCGCCGTCGTGGTACCGCAGATCGTCAAGGCCGCCGCCCACGACGACGGCGGCCGGGCGTTCGTGTCGAAGCTGTTCACCCTCGGCACGGTCGTGCTGCTGGGCACCACGCTCCTCGCCACTCTCGCCGCGCCGCTGCTGGTCGAGCTGTACGCGCCGAAGTTCAGCGAGTCGCAGCAGGCGCTGGCCACCGCGTTCGCCTACTGGTGCCTGCCGCAGATCCTCTTCTACGGGCTGTTCGCCATGGTCGGCGAGTCCCTCAATGCGCGGCGTGTGTACGGGCCGTACACGTGGGCGCCGATCGTCAACAACATCGTCTCGATCGCGGGCTTCATCGCCTTCATCTGGCTGTTCGGCCCTGCCGGCAAGGGGACGGTCTGGACGCCCGAGATGGTCGCCGTCCTCGGCGGCACGGCGACACTCGGCATCGTGACCCAGACCGCGATCCTCTTCGTCTTCTGGCGGCGCACCGGCCTGCACATCCGCCCCGATTTCCGGTGGCGCGGCGTGGGCCTCGGCCAGATCGGCCGGCTCGCCGGCTGGACGTTCCTCATGGTCGTCGCCGGCCAGCTCGCCGGCCTCGTGCAGTCGCAGGTCATGTCGAACGTCCCCGACGGCGACCCCGGCATGTTCGTCGCCGCGAACGCGTGGCTGCTGTTCATGCTCCCGTACTCGATCATCGTGCTGTCCATCGGCACCCCCTACTTCACCCAGCTCAGCGAGCACGCGAAGGCCGGCCGCGATGAGGAGGTGCGCGGCGACATCGGTCGCAGCATCCGCACCCTCGGCTTCTTCGTGGTCGTCGCCACGGCGGCGATGGCGGCGGCGGCGGTGCCGGCATCCCGCATCTTCACCGGAAGCCCGGACGAGGCCGTCGGCGCAGCGGGCGTGCTGCTGTGCTACCTCGTCGGGCTCATCCCGCTCGCTGTGCTGTTCGTCGTGCAGCGCACCTTCTACGCCTACGACGACACCCGTACACCCTTCTTCTTCACCGTCCTGCAGTGCGCGCTCGTCGTCGCGTCGGCGTGGGGGGCACTGTGGGCCTTCGAAGCCGGCATCCTGCCCGTTTCGCAGCTCGTGGCCACCGTGGCGCTCGGGCAGTCGGTGGCGAGCGTCGTCCAGGTGATCGTCGCCACGTGGCTGTTGCACCGCCGCCTGGGCGGGATCCACGTCGGTTCATGGCTGTCCGCGCTCGGTCGGTTCGCCCTCGCCGCCATCCCCGCCGGGATCGTCGGCTGGCTGGCGTTCCGGCTCATGGGCGGCGTGGACGGCTGGATGGCGTCCGACAAGATCCTCGGCGCCCTGGGCGCAGCGGTCATCGGTGTCGTCGTGATCGCCGTGTACATCGGCATCCTCGCTCTCTTCCGCGCACCCGAGCTCGCCGTCGCGAAGGGCCTGGTGCAGCGGTTCCTCCCCGGCCGTCGCTGAGCACGCCGACGCCGAGCCGGGCGGTGGAATGCCGCGCGGTTACCATGTGTTGAGGCATCCGGAGCCATCGCGTCCGTCACGGGCGCGTCGCGGGCTTCACGAGGAAAGGTGCGCACGTGCGTCAGGTCATCATCATCGGGTCCGGCCCCGCGGGCTACACGGCGGCGATCTACGCCGCACGGGCCAACCTCAGCCCGCTCGTCGTGGCGAGTTCGGTCGAGGCCGGCGGTGAGCTCATGAACACCACCGAGGTCGAGAACTTCCCGGGCTTCCCCGAGGCGATCATGGGCCCCGACCTGATGGCCAAGATGCAGGAGCAGGCGGAGCGCTTCGGCGCCGAGGTGCTCTACGACGACGTCGTGTCGCTCGACATCGACGGGCCCGTCAAGAAGATCACCCTCGGCAGCGGTGCGACGCACGAGGCCGACGCCCTGGTGTTCGCCACCGGTTCCGCGCCCCGCAAGATCGGCATCGAGGGCGAGTCGCGTCTGTCCGGCCGCGGCGTGTCGTACTGCGCGACCTGCGACGGCTTCTTCTTCCGCGAGCGGGTGATCGCGGTGGTCGGCGGCGGCGACTCCGCGATGGAGGAGGCGACCTTCCTCACCAAGTTCGCCTCGAAGGTGTACATCATCCACCGCCGCGACGAGCTGCGTGCCTCGAAGATCATGCAGGAGCGCGCTTTCAAGAACGAGAAGATCGAGTTCGTCTGGAACAGCGAGGTCGTCGACATCCTCGGTGACGACGCGGTGACCGGCGTCGTGCTCGAGGACACCGTGGACGGCACCCGCCGCGAGCTCCCGCTCGACGGCGTGTTCGTGGCGATCGGCAACGACCCGCGCACGCACCTCGTGCACGACAAGCTCGAGCTCACCTCCGAGGGCACCGTGTGGGTCGACGGACGCTCTTCGCGCACGTCGGTTCCCGGCGTGTTCGCCGCCGGCGATGTCATCGACCCGACCTACCGTCAGGCCGTCACCGCGGCAGGCAGCGGAACCGTCGCCGCCCTCGACGTCGAGCACTTCCTCGCCGGTCTCGGCGAGGCGGGCGCCCCGGATGCCTCGGGCGACCAGATCGCGGGCCTGCCCGAGGTCACCACGGTCTGACGCCCGGGCGCACCGCGACACGCCCGGGAATGTTCCCGCGATCCGCGCTGTTCTCATCAGCGACAGGCTTTTCCCATCGAAGGAGACAACACAGATGACCGCCAAGGCGACGACGTCCGCGACGTTCGAGCAGGACGTGCTCCAGGCCGATGGCCCGGTGCTCGTCGACTTCTGGGCCGAGTGGTGCGGGCCGTGCCGCATGGTCTCGCCCGTCCTCGACCAGATCCAGTCGGAGCACCCCGACAAGATCACGATCCTGAAGCTCAACGTCGACGAGAACCCCGACCTCGCGATGAAGTACCAGATCACCTCCATCCCCGCGATGAAGGTGTTCAACAAGGGCGCGGTCGAGACGACGATCATCGGCGCGAAGCCGAAGTTCGCGCTCGAGCAGGACCTCGCGGCCTACATCGGCTGACACCGCTCACACACCTGAAGAGAACCCCGCCGATCGACATCGGCGGGGTTTTCCCTTTCTACCAGGGATTTCCACTACATTCCGTTTGCGGCATCCGAGTCGGCTGAAGATTTCTCGCCGAACGGTGTCGATCTGGACCAGGCTTGTTCGACGTACCGGGTGAAGGACCCCGAACGAGGGCCTGAACCGGGGCGGACGCCCAGACCGAAAGGAAATCCCATGCGTTACATGCTCATCATGCAGGTCGATGCCGAAGCGGCTGCGGCGTTCGACCCGGCGACCACCGACATGTCGGAGGCCTACGCCGCTATGGGCGCCTACAACCAGGAGCTGCAGAAGGCGGGCGTGTTCCTCACCGCCGAGGGCCTCTCGGACGCGGCCGAGGGCTTCCGCGTCGACTTCTCCGCCGTGCCGCCCGCCGTGACCGACGGGCCGTACGCCGAGGCCCGTGAGGTGTTCACCGGCTTCTGGATCCTCGAGGTCGCCTCCCGCGAAGAGGCCGAGCACTGGGCGCGGAAGTGCCCGCTGGGCCCCGGGACGGCGCTCGAGGTGCGTCGCGTGAACGAGCTCAGCGACTTCGACCAGAACGACGAGTGGGTCAGCAACGCGCAGGAGTGGCGTGCGGCCAACTCCTGACGCACGCGCGTCAGCTCGCGTCCGCGCGCACCGTCGCATCCCAGCGGCGGTGCGTGTCGGCATCTCCGAGCAGACGCCAGACGGCGCGCGTCAACGGCGGGTAGTCGAGGGCGATCTGTCGCAGCACGCGGTAGTGACGGCTGGCGCTGGGCCGGGATCCGCCGTTCTCGGCGATGTTCTCCGCGCGCAGCAGGAAGACGACCAGCTCGTCGACCGTCGGCAGGTCGTCCATGAACTCCCACGGATCCTCGCCGGCTCGCAGGCGCTCGGTGATCAGGACCGACAACTCGTCTGCGGCCTCGGCGCGCAGCAGCTCCAGGCTCGCGCGCCGGCGCGGGGTCTGCTCGTCTTTTGCCACCAGTCAAGGGTACGTCGCGATTCCGACGTCGCCGGTCTTCGCACGCCTACGCTGAGAGCATGACCACCGACGACGACCACGCGCGGCGCGCGGTCGAAGCGGTGTGGCGCGAGCAGTCCGCGCGCATCGTCGCCGCGCTGACCCGACGCACGGGAGACTTCGCCTGGGCCGAGGACCTCGCCCAGGAGGCGCTCGTCGAAGCCCTCGCGACGTGGCCGGAGTCCGGCATCCCGAACAACCCCGGAGCCTGGCTCATGTCGGTCGCCCAGCGGCGCGCGGTCGACGGCTGGCGCCGGCGCGAGCGGATGGCGCAGCGCGAGCCGCTGTTCGTCTCCGAGGCGCTGGCGGTGGAGACGTCGGACCCGGTACCCGACGAGGCAGACCCCGACCGAATCGATGACGACGTGCTGCGGCTGGTCTTCGTCGCCTGTCATCCTGTGCTGCCGGCGCAGGCGCGTCTCGCCTTGACCCTGCGCACGGTCGCGGGCCTGACCACCGAGCAGATCGCCCGTGCGCTGCTCATGACCGTGCCCACGGTGCAGCAGCGGATCGTGCGCGCGAAGCGGTCTTTGGCCGCGGAGGGCGTCCGCTTCGAAGTCCCCGATCGCGCGGAGCGCCCTGCGCGCCTCGCGAGCGTGCTCCAGGTCATCTACCTCCTCTTCACCGAGGGGTACTCGGCCGCAGAGGGGGAGGGGGTCCTGCGCCCGGACGTCGCCCGCGAAGCCGTCCGGTTGGGTCGGCAGCTCTCCGCACTCATGCCGCACGAGCCCGAGATCGTGTCGCTCATCGCGCTCATGGAGTTCCAGTCGTCGCGCTTCGCTGCCCGTGTCGGACCTGATGGCCTCCCGGTCGTGCTGGAGGATCAGGACCGCCACCGCTGGGATCGGTCCGCGATCGCACGGGGCGACGAGGCGATGCGCCGAGCGGATGCCGCCGGTCGCGGCCTGGGCTACTACGGCCTGCAGGCCGCGATCGCGCAGTGCCACTCTGCCGCGCCGACGTTCGCCGACACCGACTGGCGCCGCATCCTCCGCCTGTACGACGCGCTCGAGTCGCTCGCCCCCTCGGCGGTCGTGCGTCTGAACCGTGCGGTCGCGCTCTCCATGGTGCAGGGCCCCGAGCCTGCGCTCGCACTTGTCGACGCGCTCGCGCCCGAGCTCACCGGCTTCCGTCCCCTTCCCGCGGTGCGTGCGGAGCTGCTGGAGCGCATGGGGAAGAAGGATGCTGCCGCCGCGGCCTTCCTCGAGGCCGCGGCGCTGCCGGGCAACGACGCCGAGACGGCCCTGCTGCGCCGGCGCGCGGCGGCGCTCGTCACAGACGTGGCCGACGAGGCGTCGTCGGTATCGGCGGGCTAGCCCGAGAAGTCCCGGAGGGTCGGGCGCTCAGACCGAGCCGTAGCCCGTCTCGCCGATCTCCTCGAGAATGCGATTCAGGTCCTGGATGCTCGCGAAATCAATGTTGATCTGGCCTTTCTTGGCCGTCAACGAGATCTTCACGCGAGTGTTGAGGCGGTCTCCGAGGCGGTCGGCGACTTCGTCCAGGTGCGCGCGTCGCGAACCGGCCTGAGGCTTGGCGGCGCGGGTGGGGGAGGCATCCGGGAGCTTCGCGGCAGCCTCGGCGGCACGCACCGAGAGGTCTTCGTTGACGATCTTGTCGGCGAAGCGCTGCATCGCGGCGGGGTCTTCGAGCGACAGGATGGCGCGCGCGTGGCCGGCCGTGAGCACCCCGGCGGCGACGCGCTGCTGCACCGGAACCGGGAGCTTCAGCAGACGGATCGTGTTGCTGATCTGCGGGCGCGAGCGTCCGATGCGCGTCGCGAGCTCTTCCTGCGTGATGCCGAAGTCCTCGAGCAGCTGCTGGTAGGCCGATGCCTCTTCGAGCGGGTTCAGTTCGGAGCGGTGCAGGTTCTCGAGGAGGGCGTCACGGAGGAGGTGCTCGTCGGCGGTGTCACGCACGACGGCGGGGATGGAGGTGAGCCCGGCCTCCCGCGCGGCGCGGGTGCGGCGCTCGCCCATGATGAGCTCGTACTCGCCCTTGTCGTTCTTGCGGACGACCACTGGCTGCAGCACGCCGAACTCGCGGACGCTGTGCACGAGCTCGGCGAAGTGCTCGGGGTCGAAGTTCGTCCGCGGCTGGCGCGGGTTGGGCACGATGTCGTGCGGGTCGATGTGGGCGAGGTGAGCGCCGGGAACCTCGATGAGGTCGTCCTGGATCTCTTCCACGGCGACCGGACGCGGGAAGAAGACGTCCGTGGGGCGCTCGTCCGTCTGCTCGGTGGTCGGGATGAGTGCGCCGATTCCGCGTCCGAGTCCGGTGCGCTTCGCTGCCATCAGGCGTCCTTTTCGTTCGAGGCGCTGTCGCGCCGGATCATCTCGACGGCCGCTTCGCGATATGCGATGGCGCCGGCGGACTGCCCATCGTATGCGATCACCGTCTGTCCGAAGCTCGGCGCCTCCGAGACGCGGACCGACCGCGGAATGACGGTCTCGAGCACCTCGTGGGGGAAGTGCTCGCGCACCTCGTCGGCGACCTGCTGCGCGAGTCGGGTTCGGCCGTCGTACATGGTGAGGAGGATCGTCGAGAGGTGCAGCTGCGGGTTGAGGTGCTTCTGGATCATCCGCACCGTGCCGAGCAGCTGGCTGAGGCCCTCGAGCGCGTAGTACTCGCACTGGATCGGGATGAGCAGCTCATGTGCCGCCGTGAAGGCGTTGATGGTCAGCAGTCCCAGCGAGGGCGGGCAGTCGATCAGGATGAAGTCGATGCGCTCTTCGAGGTTCGCGAGGTAGTCCTCGACCGCGGTGCGCAGCCGGTGCTCGCGGGCGACCTGCGAGACCAGCTCGATCTCGGCGCCGGCGAGGTGGATGGTGCTCGGCGCGCACAGCAGGTTGGGGGACTCCGGGCTCACCTGCACGATGTCGGCGAGCGGGAATTCGTCGATCAGCACGTCGTACACGCTCGGGGTTTCGGCGGTGTGCGGCACGCTCAGTGCCGTCGACGCGTTGCCCTGCGGATCGAGGTCGATCACGAGCACACGAGCCCCGCGGTCGGCGAGGGCCGCAGCGAGGTTGACGGTGGTCGTCGTCTTCCCGACTCCGCCCTTCTGGTTCGATACCGTCAGAACGCGCGTGCGTCCGGAGAGCTTGACGTCGGCTTCGTCGAGGGCTTTGCGGCGAGCGGAGAGATCCGCGAGTTCCCGGGCGATCGGCGAGTCATCGAACGAGAAGGATGCCGGAGCTTCGGTCTCGTCGGGCTGTTTCACGTGAAACACTCTCCCTTTCGCGAGCCGGTGAACAACGTCTTCCACTCTATCCCGCCCCACCCCCAGACCCTCCGTGGATCGTCGGATCCGGGGCCGTCTTCTCGCTGTTTCACGTGAAACATCACCGTGCGCCCGCGCGTGTGAGCGGGCGACCGCCGACTCTGTGCCCACGTCGCCATCGGGATGCCGCATCCTCCCCGTCGATCCCAGCAAGGGCGCGCTTCGGGGAGGTCAGTCCCCCCAGCTCGCGGGCAGTACGTCTGCATCGGGGCGCACGATGATCGTGTCCAGGCGCGGATCGGCATGCGCCCGCCGAATGCGGGTGATCTCACCTGCAAGGATCAGCGAGTCAGGGTACAGGTGGGTTCCCCACGCGATCGCGCCATCCTCGTCCCACGCGAACTCAGGAACTCGCTCCCCGACGCGAAGCTCCCCGCGACGCAGGGGCGCGGCGCTGAACTCGTTCCCGAATACCCGAACAGACGGGTCGGTGACCGGGTGCTCGGCATAGCCCGCCCACCGCAGCGCCGTCAGCGCGCTGGCTCCGATGACATCGTCGAGACCGGCCAGGGTCGCAGCATCCAACGCCCCCCGACACGAGACGAGATCGCCCACCTCCGGCCGGTCCTGGGCGGTTCGATCGATGACGGTCCACCAGCTCAGAGAAGCCAGCTCCGCATCCAGCGACACATAGTCCGACCACCGCACGAGCCGGTCGTCGCGGTCGATCAGGGGGAGGAGGACCCGCAGCATCGGCAGGCGGCGGTGAGACTCAGGGACGAAGTCGCGGGCGGGCCGGCCGGGGCCCGTCATGGGCGGCACCGCGGGTCCGAGCGTCACAGTGTTGAGGGTACCGGGCGGGCAGCGGACCTGATCACTGCGGGACGGGTTGAAGGAGGCTGTCATCGGCGACGCTCTCGGACCCGCCAGGGTGATCACCGCGGACGGCAGGTCAACGCGGCGCTTCGCGACCGGCACGCCACGGGTGATATCGACGTGCGGCTCCCGTCCATTGCCGGCGCCCTGCTTCGAGTCGGGGTGGTTCCGAGCGTGCACGGACTTCTGACCCATCCTTCGCCGCGGCGGACGATGCGCGAGGCGGCCGACGGTTCCTCTGTCGAGCGACCAAGGAAGAGGGCGGACTCGTGCAGATGGATCGCGCGGCACACTCCAGCCGGATGCCGGACAGGCACGCGCACCACGATTCCTCAGCGCCCCATGATGCACCAGCCGCCTCCTCCCGCCCGCGGTGTCGCTTTCGCTCTCGACATCGCAGGAACGCAGGGCGTTTCACGTGAAACATCGCCGCCGCCCGAGACCGCTCGCGGCGAAGCGACCTCAGCCACTCGCGGCACTCCCGAAGGAGAGTGGCGGCAGAAGACCTTTGGCGGCAGCGCACGCCCGCGCGATGATGAGCGAGGGGTCGACGATCTCTCCGCTCGCGATCGCGGCATCCAGCGCCCCGATGGTCATGCGGGCTCGCCGCACCTGCTCAGCAGGATCCGACAGGTCCACCTCTGCTTCGCGCGCACCGTCCGTGCACAAGAAGAGGTGGACCGGCCACGCCGCGCGTCCCGGGTTCATGGCGAACGTGTGCAGCGGTATCAGCTCCTGGGGGATGAGCCCGAGCTCCTCCTCGAGCTCTCGGCGCGCGGCGGACTCTGGTGTCTCGCCGCTTTCGCCCGCGCCACCCGGTAGGTCGTGGATCCATCGGTCGAGTGGATACCGGTACTGGCGTGTGAGGATCACGTCCTGGCCGTCGACGACGAGCGTCGCCACGGCGAACGGAACGCTCTCGTCCACCTCGTACCGCGCGCGGATCCCGTCATCGATCACGACCGTGTGTTCGACGATCCTGACGCGACCGCGGTAGACCTCCGCGCTCCCGACCGTCTCCCACCGCGGCTCTCGTTCCCCGACCATGTGGCCAACGTACGTGGCAGCCGCACCCGGCCGGCGGCGGATCGCGCTGCGTCACACAACCCCGCGCCGCAAGGGCGGGCACCTGAGCGCAATCGCGAGCAGCGTTCCGGCGCCGGCGGGAGGCCTCGCAGGTGTACGCCACGGCGCCCTTCGAGATGGGTCGCGTGTGTTGTCGACGGGTTGTGGGCGCTGCCTCGGTTCCGCCATGAGAAGCACACCGTCTTCCCCGCCCACCGCGCAGCATGAGCTCGGCGCAGACGTGATGGTGCGTCAGACCGCAGACCCTGAGCGTGAGAACGGACGAGTGGCACGCCCGTGCATGGCCGCGTGATCGTCCGCTGCGTCGACCACTCGACGCGCTCGGACCGGCACCCGTCCATCGAAAGGGCTGCGGAAGCGCAGGGGAGTGGAGGACCGCGGTGCACTGTTTCACGTGAAACACTTCTCGCACCCGCGGCCTTCAACGCCTGCGTGCTTCAATCGCTGCGCCGCCGAGGAGTCGTTCAATCGCACCGCGCCGCGGCCCGTAACGGCCCCGGTGACACGCGTTGAGCGGAGTGGCGTCCAGGGCAACCGATCTGCGCAGCGCCCTTTGACCGCGGCCCGCTCCGGCCTACACCCGCAGAGATCGGACGCCACGCCCGCGCGTTGGCATGGCCCGTGCTCTCACACGCGACCAGGGGATCAGGGGTGACAGCAGGGAGTCAGGCACCCCACGCCGATGTGGCGACCGGACATCGGGTGCGTCGCACCCTCAGGTGTCGACGCACAGGGAGGGGACCCGCCATCGGCGCTTCCGCCCTCGCGATGTTCCCTGTTCGCGAACGTGAATGAGGCGGCGCGGCAGCGCGCGGGCCCAGACAGATCGGGCGACGAGACAACGGGGTGCGCCGCGCTCGCGGGACGACGCGCACGGACAGGACATCGGCACACCAGCCTCGCCCTCTTCCCCGCCGGGAACGTGGGTGAGGCGCCCCGGTAGAGCGCACGGGCCCACGCAGATCGGGCGACCGGGGACATTGGGGTGCCCAAGCCCGGCACCGACGCATATCGGCAGGATCCGCCATCGGCGCTTTCAGCTCGCGGTGTTCCGTGCGCGTGGACGCAGGTGAGGCGGTACAGCAGAGCTCGGGCCGGCCCACGCAGATCGGACCACCGCATGGGATGCGGCGTGCTCGCGGCGCGGCGCGCACGGACCGGACCCGACATCGGTGCTTCCGCTCCGCGAAGCTGTCGATCCGCGAACGGAGGCGGCAGCCGCAGGATGACCGCTCCGTGGAGCCCTCGGCTCGTGCGGTAAGAGCTCATGCCAGAGGCGGCACACAAGGGGAGGGGAGCACGCGGACAGCGGCACGTCCGGCGAGACAGCCAACCCTCCACTCCCGTAAGGGGACGCACTGCGCCGGCTGATTGCTTGCGGGTGCGCTTACGGGCGGGAGCTGAGGATCCGTCGACGCACTCTTCCAGAGCCCGGTCAGGGAGGCAACGTTTCACGTGAAACATCGGCGACGCATCAACCCGCCGCACCCAGCGGCGGCGTTGCCATCCCTCCACCCTCAGTCGGCCAAAGCCGCTGTTTCGGCGGCCGGTGTTGCACAAGATCCGACGCTCGCCCGATGACGCGTCGACTCGACGCCTCAATGACGCACTGAGAACGCATCAAACCCGCTCACCCTCCAGTCCCGCGGCATATCGAGGCACTCCGCGGCCCGAACCTTCATGGACGCGCGCAGCCCCATGCGACATGACGCACCACGACTCACACTCATTCGACGGGACCATCGCGGAAGTGACGTTTCACGTGAAACAACAGCTCCGTCACGCATCGCGCACGCGTGGACCGGGCCGCTGTCGCCAACGCTCGAATCGACCACGGCCAGAGTCGACGGCCGGATGCGCTCGCAGGTCAGCCACGGACACCCTCGCGTCACCCGTCATGGCAAACCACTCGCCGTCCGAGCCGAGATTCAGGTGCGCAGCCCCATGCGGCATCACGCACCACGACTCGCACTCATGCGACGGGACCATCGCGGAGGAGACGTTTCACGTGAAACAACAGCTCCGTCACACCTCGCACACGCCTGGACCGGACCGCTGTCGCCAACGCTCGACTCGACCGCGGCCGGTCTCGACGGCGTAGCATGTCCTCCGAGTCGACGGGTGAGCGCGTCCAGGCTGCAGCACACACTGCCGGGACGCGTTACTCAAAGGCGGCATCGTTCCGACGCCCACGCCCACGCCCACGCCCACGCCCACCGTAGGCTCGTCGCATGGCGCCGTTTCCGACCGATGCAGATCAGCTCTCATTCCGGCGTGATCTGCCGACGTTCTTTCGGTGCCATCTGACCTTGTGGGGCAGCAGATTCTCGTCGGGCCTCGTCACAGATGCCGCGTGGAGCGACGACGTGCTCGAGAGAAGGTTGCCGACAGTACGTGCTGCATTCGGTCATATCATCGGCATGGAACCTCTTCTGCTTCACTCCGTCGTCGCCGCGCAGCTGCCTGCTGACGCCGACCTGGGGGAATTCGCGAAGTGCGAGGTCGTCTCGCTCAGTGCATTCTGGGCGACGGAAGCACCGCACCCTGTCATCACGCTCGCCTATGGCACGCGGGATGACGGTGTGTACGTGCTTGCCGAGGTGCTCGATGGTGCGGTGACCGCCGTGGAACTGAACAGCTGATGCCACCCCACCGCAGGTTGCGCCACCGGTACCGGTGGGTGTCAGGCTGAGCGCCACAGGCGACCGTCGGCATCCACGTCAGCGCCTGTGAGAACAACGCACGTCGACTCGCCGTCAGCCCCGTCACGTCTTGGGCGAGACCACCGCAGCGCCGGCGCTTCCCCCACGCAACACCCGACATGGTGGGGGAGCGGTCGCCTACGCGAGTCCCAGACAGCCGACGCGAAGTCGAACCCGCCGGTCAAGTCGCGTTCAGCCCTGCTCGCGTGCCGTGTGCGGTCGACACCCACCGACCGGGCCCAGCCCTTCAGGTGCGCGCCGTCGCGGCCGTTTCACGTGAAACGCTCCGACGACGCCCTCAGCGGACGGTGGCTCGGATCACACGGGAGGGCTCTGCGAGCACCCCGTCACCCACGACTTCGACACGAGCGTCGGTGACCTTGAACTTGCGGAGCTGCTTCTCGGCCGCTTCGATCTCGTTGGCAGCACTGGTGCCCTTGAGCAGGATCAGCTCGCCGCCGTCACGAACCAGGGGAGCGGTCAGGGGAACCAGCGTCCGCAATGCGCTCACGGCACGGGCGGTGACGGCATCCAGAACCGGGCCGCGTTTCCAGTCCTCCGCGCGCGCACGCAGGACTTCGACGTTGTCGAGTCCGAGCTCCTCGACCTGCTCCGACAGCCAGGCGACGCGGCGCTCCATCGGCTCGATGAGGATCCACTCCACGTCGGGACGCGCGATCGCGAGCACGAGACCCGGGAGTCCGGCGCCCGATCCCACGTCACCGACACGTCCCGAGAACAGCGGGGCGATGACGGCGCTGTTCAGGATGTGCCGCGACCACAGTCGCGGCGGCTCCAGCGGACCGATGAGTCCGCGCTCCTCGCCGTGCCTGCCGAGGGCGTCCGCGAATCGGCGCGCGACATCGATCCGCGCGCCGAAGATCTCGGCGGCGGCCGCGGGTTCCGGCTCGATCTCGATCATCGCTGCGTCGCCAGACTCACTCATGTTTCACGTGAAACGTGCGGCTCAGCCGCGACGGATGACGGTGTGGCGGTCAGCGCCCTCGCCATAGGACTCCGAGACGAAGCCCCGCTCGGCCACGATGTCGTGGACGACCTTGCGCTCATAGCTCGACATCGCGGGCAGCGAAGCCTGCGACGCGCCGTCCTCCAGTCGCGCGATGGCGCGATCGACCAGTGCGGTCAGCTCGTGCTGGCGCACGTCGCGCGACCCGCCGATGTCGAGGATCAGTCGCGAGAAGCGCCCGGTGCGGTTCTGCACCGCGATGCGGGTGAGCTCCTGCAGCGCCTGCACCGTGTCGGGCGCCGCAATGAGGGCGACCGATCCGCCGACGGGAGCCTCGACCGAGACGTAGGCGCGTCCGGCGCGCACGTCGAGGTCGAGATCACCGTCGATGTCGGCGATGTCGAGCAGACCTTCGATGAAGTCGGCGGCGACGTCGCCTTCTTCCTCGAGCTGTGCGACGGTGGCGGGAACCCGCTCGTCGCGCGTGTCGACGGGGGCGAACTCAGGGGACGTGGTCATGGCGTGGTCCTCGTGTGGAGTCGTGTCTGATGCGGAGTCAGGATGCCGAGCCCGAGCCGGCGGATCCCGGTTCGGTCTCGCCCGGCTTCTGGCCCGGTTGCTTCTGCGCCTGCTTCTTGGCGCGCTGCTTGCTCACCGGCTGCTGACGCTTGGGCGCGGTGGCCTTCGCACGCTCGGCCTCTTCGTACAGGCGCTGCTGCTCGGCGACGTACTTCTCCATCGGAACGACCTTGCCTGAGGCGTCGATCGCCTTGCCCTTGCGGGCCAGACGCTCTTCGCGTGCCTTGGCGGCATCCGAGCCGGGAGTGGGCATCTCGCGGATGACGAGGAACTGCTGACCCATCGTCCACAGGTTCGACACGAACCAGTAGATGACGACGCCGAGCGGGAAGAACACGCCCGAGAAGATGAAGCCCAGCGGCAGGATGTAGAGCATGATGCGCTGCATCTGGTAGGCCTGGCCGGTCTTGGCCTCGGGGGAGAGGTTCTTCGAGATGATCTGCAGCTGCGTGAAGAACTGCGACGCGATCATCAGCACCACGAGCGTGATGAGGATGGCGATGGCCGGGGTGTTGCCTGTCTGGAAGGCCTGGATCAGCGTCTCGTGCAGCGACGCGACGCCGAACAGCTTCGCGTTGTAGAACTCCTGCGTGAGCTCCGCGTTCAACAGGCCCACGCCACCGATGCCGGCCTGCGCGTGCTTGCTGACGTCGTTGAGCACGCTGTACAGCGCGAAGAACACCGGCATCTGCACGAGCAGCGGAAGGCAGCTGGAGACCGGCGTCGTGCCGTGCTTCTTGTACAGCGCCATCGTCTCGCGGCTCATCGCCTCACGAGAGAGCTGGTCGCGCTTGCCCTTGTACTTCTCCTGAACTTTTCGCAGTTCAGGAGCGATTTCCATCATCTTGCGCTGGCTCTTGATCTGCCGCACGAACAGCGGGATCAGAGCAGAACGCACGACGACCACGAGGCCGACGATCGACAGCACCCAGGTCATGCCGTCGGCAGGCGGCATCCCGATAGCAGTGAACAGCCAGTGCCAGAAGACGAGTACCGCCTCGACCGCCCACTTCAGCGGCCACAGGATGATCCCGAAGAGATCGAACCCTCCGCCGGTCGCGCCTGGAGTGGGCGAGGGGGTGGAGGCCAGGGCTGACAAGAGATCCATGCGGTGGATCAGTCCTTTCCGGTGGGGGCGGGCACGACGAACCCGTGGCGGGTCAGCGCATGCCGGAAGTTCTTGCGGGGCGGCACGTCATCGACGCCGCCGACCGCCCAGGGGTGGCACCGCGCGATGCGCGCGGCGGTCAACGCCGATCCGACGACGGCGCCGTGCTGCTGCACCGCGCCGACGGCGTACGCCGAGCATGAGGGGTAGTACTTGCAGACGTCGCCGTAGGTGTGCGAGATCGTCGCCCGGTACCCGTGGAGGAACGCGAGAACCGCGTTGCGGGGGAGGAGGGGGATGCTGCGAAGCAGACCGGATGCCTCGAACTCGGCGGTTCCGAGGGCGTAGGCGGGGAGGACGCTCATGCGGCCCTCCGTGCGAGGCACTTCGCGACGTCGGTGCGCAGCTCCGCGTAGGAGGCGGAGGCGGCACTGGGCAGCGCGCGGATCACGACGTCACTGCCGGCCGCGACGGAGTCGATCGACTCGTAGCACAGCGCCTTGAGGCGGCGACGCACGGTGTTGCGCACGACGGCGCCGCCCACCTGGCGGCTCACGATGAAGCCGAACCGCGCCGGACCATCGGTCACGGCGCGGTTGACATAGGTCACGGTATGCGCTCCGGCACAACGACGACCCCGACGGACAACGGCCTTGTACTCCGCTCCGCGGGTCAGTCGGTTCGGCCTCGCGAGCACCGCTCGGCTCAGGCCGAGAGCTCGGTGCGCCCCTTGGCGCGACGAGCCGAGAGGATGGCGCGGCCGGCGCGCGTGCGCATGCGGGCGCGGAAGCCGTGCTTCTTGGCGCGGCGACGGTTGTTGGGCTGGAAGGTGCGCTTGCTCATGGGGACTACTTCCGATCAGGTGTCACCGGGACGCTCGAGACCGGGGACGTGTGTACAGGGGCGACTGCCACGAGGGCATAAGTCAACCGATTAAGGCTACGTCGAGACGCCCGAGAACTCAAACCGAGCGCGGAACGTGTCATTATCCACCGGTGGTGCGTCGGGCCCTGGCACCGACACGCAGGCCGGTTCTACAGTGGAGTTTGCTCACGCGACGCATCCTGACTTAGCGTGGCTCCGGCAGTTATCCACAGGCCTGGACCGACGTTTCCGCGGCCTCCGGTGGAATCATCAACAACCCGGGGGGGCCATGACACCGCACGAAGTTCCAGATGTACCGGTCTGGACGGCCGTTCTGGACGAACTCGTGCGGGATGACCGCATCACTCCGCAGCTGCACGGCTTCATCAGTCTCGCCGTTCCGCAGGGCGTGATGGGCGGGACTCTCTACCTCGACGTCCCGAACGACCTCACCGCCGCGCAGTTCACCAAGCGCATGCGCGCGCCGATCCTCGAGGCGCTCACGCGCGTCGTCCAGGACGGTCAGAACCCGGCGTCGACGTTCCGCGTCGTGGTGAACCCGGATCTCGCCGACGCCCACGCGACCGCGCCGATCCCGATCACGACCACAGCCTCGCCGGGCACCCAGACCGCGCCGCCGATGGGCCGCCCGCCGCTGGAGGAACCGGGGGAGCCGGCATCCATCTCGCGCAGCGACACCCGCCTGAACCCGAAGTACACCTTCGACAATTTCGTCATCGGCCAGTCCAACCGCTTCGCGCATGCCGCCGCGGTCGCAGTGGCCGAGGCTCCGGCCAAGGCGTACAACCCGCTGTTCATCTACGGCGACTCGGGACTGGGCAAGACGCACCTCCTCCACGCCATCGGCGAGTACGCGATCAGCCTCTACGCCGGCATCAAGGTGAGGTACGTCTCGAGCGAGGAGTTCACGAACGACTTCATCAACTCGATCGCGAACAACCGCGGCTCGGCGTTCCAGGCGCGCTACCGCGACGTCGACGTCCTCCTGATCGACGACATCCAGTTCCTGCAGGGCCGCGCCGAGACCCAGGAAGCCTTCTTCCACACGTTCAACCAGCTGCACGACCACGACAAGCAGGTCGTGATCACCAGCGACGTGCCGCCGAAGCACCTGACCGGCTTCGAAGACCGCATGCGCAGCCGGTTCGAGTGGGGCCTGATCACCGACGTGCAGGCACCCGACCTCGAAACCCGTATCGCGATCCTCCGCAAGAAGGCGCAGTCCGAGCGGCTGCACATCCCCGACGAGGTGCTGGAGTACATCGCCACCGTCGTCTCGAGCAACATCCGCGAGTTGGAGGGCGCACTCATCCGCGTCTCCGCTTTCGCGAGCCTGAACCGTTCGACCCTCGACATGTCGCTCGCGCAGACGGTGCTGCGCGACATCGTCGATCAGGACGACGCCAACGTCATCTCGCCGACCGACATCATCACGGCCACCGCGCAGTACTTCAAGCTCACCGTCGACGACCTGTACGGGTCCAGCCGGTCGCAGTCGGTCGCCACGGCACGTCAGATCGCGATGTACCTGTGCCGGGAGCGCACGAGCCTGTCGCTGCCCAAGATCGGGCAGCTCTTCGGTAACCGCGACCACACCACCGTCATGTACGCGTACAAGAAGATCAGCGAGCTCATGAAGGAGCGCCGGTCGATCTACAACCAGGTCACCGAGATCACCGCACAGCTCGGTCGAAACGGCCGCTGACAGCTCCGTACACCCTTCGATGGGCCCGCGCGTCACGACGCGCGGGCCCATTCGTGCATATGCCGGAAGAAGTTCTTGACACCGACTCCGAGCAGGGCCATCATTCCGGTTCTTCACAGTGTGGAAAACCTGTGGATAACTCCCCGAGACTGCGGAAACCGCTGTGAATGGCTGTGGCAAGCCTGTGGATGGAATCCGGATGCCGGCGGTCGCGGCATCCGTCGTCCCGAACCCCGTCCGCACCCCGTCCACAACTCACAAAGTTGTGATTCCCATCTCTCGACTGGTGTCGCGGAGGTTGTCCACAGTTTCCACAGCCGTTAACACCATGACAAGAAATCTCTGTGATGAAACCTGTCCGATCACCTTCGGGACCGCGACCCGGTCTCACCGCACACCGGACTGGCGATCCTCGAGCCTGGCGCTACCATGAGAACCCCGAGCCCGAAGTTTTGTCGGGACCGCTGCAGAGGGAGCGTTCGTGAAGTTCCACGTCAATCGCGATGTGTTCAGCGAAGCCGTATCGTTCGTCGTCAAACTCCTGCCGCAGCGCAATCCCCAGCCGATCCTCGCGGGCGTGCTGATCGAGGCATCCGATCAAGGCCTGTCGCTGGCGGCCTTCGACTACGAGGCCTCCGCGCGCACCACCATCGAGGCCACCGTCGACGAGCCGGGCACGATCCTCGTCCACGGCCGGCTGCTCTCCGACATCGCCAGCCGCCTGCCGAACGCACCGATCCAGATCGAGGTCGACGACGACGGCGGCATCCTGCTCACATGCGGTTCCGCGCGCTTCACGCTGGCGTCCATGCCGGTGCAGGAGTACCCGGCGATCCCCGAGGTCACCGGTGACTCGGGACTCGTACCCGCCGAAGACTTCGCGACCGCGATCGCGCAGGTCGCGTTCGCCGCATCGCGCGATGATGTCACCCCGGTTCTCACCGGCGTGCAGCTGGAGGTCTCGGGAACGAGCCTCAGCCTCGTCGCCACCGACCGCTACCGCGTCGCGCTGCGCGAGATCCCCTGGGACGGCGGCGGCACGGCATCCGACGAGGAGTCGACCACGGCACTCGTCCCGGCGCGCACGCTGACCGAGGTCGGCAAGACCTTCGCGCACGGCGGCGACATCTCGATCGCGTTCTCCGGTTCGGGCGACCGCGAGATCATCGCCTTCACCGCCGGCAACAAGACCGTCACGTCGCTGCTGATCAAGGGCAACTTCCCGCCGGTGCGGCGTCTGTTCCCCGAGCAGACCGAGCACCACGCGGTCGTGAACACCGCAGAGCTCGCCGAGGCCGTGCGCCGTGTGTCGCTGGTGCTCGACCGTTCCGCGCCGCTGCGGTTCACCTTCACGGCCGACAGCGTGTCGATGGATGCCTCGGGCACCGAGCAGGCGCGCGCCACCGAGTCGGTCGACGCCACCCTCCTGGGCGGCGACGAGGTGACCCTCGGCCTGAACCCGCAGTACCTCCTGGAGTCGCTCGGCGCCGTCAAGAGCGAGTTCGTGCGCATCACGTTCACCTCGAGCGACAACGCCAACAAGCTCAGCCCGGTGCTCATCACGCCGCAGACGTCGGTCGATCGCGCGGGTTCGGACTCGTTCCGCTACCTGCTGCAGCCCAACCTGCTGCTGCGCTGACCCCGCGAGCGTCGGACGCGATCATTAGGCTTGACCGGTGATCGTGGAGCACCTGAGTCTGGTCGACTTCCGCAACTATGCGGTCGCCGACGTCGAGCTCGGCCCCGGTCCCAACGTGTTCGTCGGCCGCAACGGCCAGGGCAAGACGAACCTGGCCGAAGCCATCGGCTTCTTCGCCACCCTCGGCTCGCATCGCGTGTCCAATGACGCCCCGATGGTGCGCGACGGTGCGGATGCCGCCATCATCCGCGCGCGGCTGGCCCACGGCGACCGCCGGGTGCAGCTGGAGGCGCAGGTCAATCGGCAGGGCTCGAACAAGGCGCGCGTCAACGGCGCTCCCGTGAAGCCCGCCGAGCTCCCGCGCTATGCGCAGGTCGTGCTCTTCGCCCCCGAAGACCTCCAGATCGTCCGCGGCGACCCGTCGTCGCGACGCCGCTTCGCCGATCAGCTCCTGGTGCAGCGCGCCCCACGCATGGCCGGCGTCATCGCCGACTACGAGCGCGTACTCAAGCAGCGCACTGCGCTGCTGAAGTCCGCGAAGGCGCGGGGTGTCCGCGGCGACGCGCTGTCGACGCTCGATGTGTGGGACGACAAGCTCGTCGCCCTCGGTACGCAGCTCATCGCGGCGCGGGTCGCGCTGGCCGCCGACCTCGCCACGCCGCTCGCGGCCGCGTACACCGCGATCGCCGGCGCCGACCACAACCCAGAGATCGAATGGGCGCTCTCCGTCGCCGGTGCCGAGACCGACGACGATGACGACGCGGCGCCGGCCACTGCCGCTCCCACGTCTTCCGGCGCGACGGATGCCTCCACCGCACGCATCGCCGAACTCTTCCGTCAGGCTCTCGCGGCCAAGCGCACCTCGGAGCTGGAGCGCGGGCTGACGCTGGTGGGGCCCCACCGCGACGATCTGCTGCTGCGGATCCGCGGCCTTCCGGTGAAGGGGTACGCCTCGCACGGCGAATCGTGGTCGGTCGCGCTGTCGCTGCGGCTGGCCTCGGCCGAGCTCCTGCGCGCCGACTCGCGTCTGGGCGATCCGGTGCTCATCCTCGACGACGTCTTCGCCGAGCTCGACACCGATCGCCGTGCCCGCCTCGCGCACCTCGCCGCCGACTACGAGCAGGTCGTGGTGACCGCCGCGGTCGAGGGAGACGTCCCCGAGGGGCTGCGCGCGCGCATGGTCCGTGTCGAAGCCGGCCGCATCCTGGAGTACGTGGACGCGGGGGCGAGCGGTGCCTGAATCGGCAGACGCGCCGCGGGACGCGGCATCCGGAACACCCGCGAAGGACGGCTCGTTCGACCGCACGGCCGTCCCCGAGACGATCGCGACGTACCTGAGGCTGCGCGGACTCGAGCCGTCGGCACGGTCCTACCGCAAGCGCCGCCGGCGCACCGTCGACGACGTGAACATGCCGTTCGCGCCCGGGCGGGATCCGCGCGGCGTGGGCGATGTGCTCTCCGACCTCACCCGCGAGGCCGGATGGGACGCCCAGCTCGCCCGCGAAGACGTGGTGCGGGCCTGGGACGAGGTCGCCGGTGCGGACACCGCGCGGCACACGCGTCCGGTGGCCTTCTCGGAGGGCACGTTGACGGTGCAGGCCGACTCCACCGCATGGGCGAAGCAGCTCCAGCTGATGCGTGCGCAGATCCTCTCGGAGATCGTCCGGCGATTCCCTGAAGCGGGAGTCGACGCCGTCCGCTTCATCGGGCCTGACGTCCCCTCCTGGAAATGGGGTCCCAGAACGATTCCAGGGCGCGGCCCGCGCGATACCTACGGATAAGTCACCTCAGGAGCCGTCCGATCGCATTTCATGGCCTTACACGGGCGTAGAGCGCTGTGATCGGGTCGTTACCCGATAGACTGTCGGGGCACCCTGTCGAAGGATCTGGAGCCCTCGCGAAGATGACGTCTGACAACCCCGATAACGCCTTCGAGGAACCCGAAACGCCTGATAAGGCTCCCAGCGACTACGGGGCAGACGCCATCCAGGTGCTCGAAGGGCTCGAAGCGGTCCGCAAGCGCCCGGGCATGTACATCGGTTCGACCGGTGAGCGGGGCCTGCACCACCTGGTGTACGAGATCGTCGACAACTCCGTGGACGAGGCCCTCGCCGGGTTCTGCGACACCATCAACGTCACGATCCTGCCCGACGGCGGCATCCGCTGCGTCGACAACGGTCGCGGCATCCCCGTCGACATCCACCGCACCGAGGGCAAGTCGACCGTGGAGGTCGTGCTCACGGTGCTGCACGCCGGCGGCAAGTTCGGCGGCGGCGGGTACGCGGTCTCGGGCGGTCTGCACGGCGTGGGCTCGTCGGTCGTGAACGCGCTGTCGACGCGCCTCGAGGTCGAGGTCAAGCGCCAGGGTCACGTGTGGCGCCAGTCGTATCGCGACGGCGGTCAGCCGCAGGCGCCGCTCGCGAAGGGCGAGCCGACCGAAGAGACCGGCACCATCATCGAGTTCTGGCCCGACGACACGATCTTCGAGTCGGTGAACTTCGACTACGACACGCTGCGCACCCGCTTCCAGCAGACCGCCTTCCTCAACAAGGGCCTGCGCATCACGCTGTCCGACGAGCGCCCCCAGTCCACCTATGTGGCCGATGCGGAGGGCGGCGGCTCCGAGGAGCGTCAGCCGTTCGACGACTTCTACTACGAGCGCGGCCTCGTCGACTACGTCGAGTACCTGAACAAGGTGCGCCACGCGGACGTCGTGAACGACGAGATCATCGAGATCGAGTCCGAGGACACCGTCCGGCACATCTCGCTCGAGCTCGCGATGCAGTGGACGACGAGCTACACCGAGAACGTCTTCACCTTCGCGAACACGATCAACACGCACGAGGGCGGCACGCACGAAGAGGGCTTCCGTGCGGCGATGACCACGCGCATCAACGCGTACGCGCGCGAGAAGAACCTCCTCAAGGAGAAGGACGACAACCTCACCGGCGACGACATCCGCGAGGGCCTCACCGCCGTCATCTCGGTCAAGCTCTCCGAGCCGCAGTTCGAGGGTCAGACCAAGACCAAGCTCGGCAACACCGAGGCGAAGGCGTTCGTGCAGAAGGTCGTCGGCGACCAGCTCGCCGACTGGCTCGACCGCAACCCGCTGCAGGCCAAGCGCGTCATCACGAAGGCCATCGACGCCGCGACCGCCCGCATGGCGGCGCGCAAGGCGCGCGAGACCGCCCGCCGCAAGAGCGTCTTCGAGTCGGCGGCCATGCCCGACAAGCTCAAGGACTGCACCAGCAAGGACCCGTCGATCAGCGAGATCTTCCTCGTCGAGGGAGACTCAGCCGGCGGCTCGGCGGTGTCGGGCCGTGACCCGCACACGCAGGCGATCCTCGCCCTCCGCGGCAAGATCCTCAACGTCGAACGCGCACGACTGGACAAGGCCCTGGCCAACAAGGAAGTCCAGGCGATGATCCAGGCCTTCGGCACGGGCATCGGCGAGGACTTCGACATCGACAAGGCCCGCTACCACAAGATCGTGCTGATGGCGGATGCCGACGTCGACGGCCAGCACATCACCACGCTGCTGCTGACCATGCTGTTCCGCTACATGCGCGGCCTCATCGAGGCGGGCTTCGTGTACCTCGCGATGCCGCCGCTGTACCGCCTGAAGTGGACCAACGCGCCGCACGAGTACGTCTACTCCGACAAAGAGCGCGACGCGCTCCTTGCGGATGGGCTCGCGAACGGCAAGCGGATCCCGAAGGACTCCGGCATCCAGCGCTACAAGGGTCTGGGCGAGATGAACGCCAAGGAGCTGTGGGAGACCACGATGGACCACCGCACGCGGACGCTCCGCCAGGTGACCATCGACGACGCCGCCGCGGCGGATGAGATCTTCTCGGTCCTGATGGGCGAGGACGTCGAGTCCCGACGCACGTTCATCCAGCGCAACGCCAAGGACGTCCGCTTCCTCGACATCTGACGTTCCGTCAGGTTCAGGGACCGGTCTACAGAGAACACGAGAGACAGACATGGCAGAAGACGAGCGTCCCGACGCGAACGCCGGGCACGAGCACGGCCGCATCGATCAGGTCGACCTGCAGCTGGAGATGCAGCGCAGCTACCTCGACTACGCGATGGCCGTCATCATCGGCCGCGCGCTCCCCGACGTGCGCGACGGCCTGAAGCCGGTGCACCGCCGCGTGATCTACGGCATGTACGACGGCGGCTTCCGCCCCGACAAGTCGTTCTCCAAGTGCGCGCGCGTCGTCGGCGAGGTCATGGGGCAGTACCACCCGCACGGCGACACCGCGATCTATGACGCGCTCGTCCGCCTCGTGCAGCCGTGGTCGCTGCGCTACCCGCTGGCGCAGGGCCAGGGCAACTTCGGCTCGCCCGGCAACATGGGCGCCGCCGCCCCCCGGTACACCGAGACGAAGATGGCTCAGCTCGCGCTCGAGATGGTGCGCGACATCGAAGAAGAGACCGTCGACTTCCACGACAACTACGACGGCCAGACGCAGGAGCCTTCGGTGCTGCCGGCGCGCTTCCCGAACCTGCTCGTCAACGGCTCGGTCGGCATCGCGGTCGGCATGGCGACCAACATCCCGCCGCACAACCTCCGCGAGGTGGCCGCCGGCGCGCTGTGGGCGCTCGAGCACCCCGAAGCCACGCGCGAGGAGCTGCTCGACGCCCTCATGGAGCGCATCCCCGGCCCCGACTTCCCGACCGGCGCGCAGATCCTCGGCACCAAGGGCATCCGTGAGGCGTACCGTACGGGCCGCGGCTCGATCACGATGCGCGCGGTCGTCGCGATCGAAGAGATCCAGGGCCGCACGTGCCTGGTGATCACCGAGCTGCCGTACCAGGTCAACCCCGACAATCTCGCGGTGAAGATCGGCGATCTCGCCCGCGACGGCAAGATCACCGGCATCGCCGACATCCGCGACGAGACCTCCGACCGCACCGGCCAGCGCCTCGTAGTCGTGCTCAAGCGCGACGCCGTCGCCAAGGTCGTGCTGAACAACCTGTACAAGCACACCCAGCTGCAGGAGAACTTCGGCGCGAACATGCTCGCGATCGTCGACAACGTGCCGCGCACGCTGTCGCTCGACGGGTTCATCTCGCTGTGGCTCGAGCACCAGATCGACGTCATCGTCCGCCGCACCGCGTATCGCCTCCGCAAGGCCGAAGAGCGCATGCACATCCTGCGCGGCTACCTCAAGGCGCTGGACGCGCTGGACGAGGTCATCGCGCTGATCCGCCGATCGCCCACCGTGCAGGAGGCGAACGAAGGACTGCAGAAGCTCCTCGAGATCGACGAGATCCAGGCCGACGCGATCCTCCAGATGCAGCTGCGTCGCCTGGCAGCCCTCGAGCGCCAGAAGATCATCGACGAGGCCGCCGAGCTCGAGCGTCAGATCGCCGACTACCAGGACATCCTCGCCACCCCGCAGCGTCAGCGCGACATCGTGCGCGAGGAGCTCACCGGCATCGTCGACAAGTTCGGCGACGAGCGCCGCACGCACATCCTGCACGGCTTCGACGGCGACATGTCGATGGAGGACCTGATCCCCGAAGAGGAGATGGTCATCTCCGTCACGCGCGACGGCTACATCAAGCGCACGCGCAGCGACAACTACCGCCAGCAGCACCGCGGCGGCAAGGGCGTCAAGGGCGCGCAGCTGCGCGCCGACGACGTGGTCGAGCACTTCTTCGTCACGACGACGCACCACTGGCTGCTGTTCTTCACGAACAAGGGCCGCGTGTACCGCTCGAAGGCGTATGAAGTGCCTGAGGCCGGGCGCGACGCCAAGGGCCAGCACGTCGCGAACCTGCTCGCGCTGCAGCCCGACGAGGAGATCGCGCAGATCCTCGACATCCGCGACTACTCGGTAGCGACCTACCTCGTGCTCGCCACCCGCAGCGGGCTGGTGAAGAAGACGCGCCTCACCGAGTACGACACCAACCGCCAGGGCGGCATCATCGCGATCAAGCTCCGCGGGCAGGTGCCTGAGGAGGGCGACGAGGTCGAGGCCGGCCCCGACGACGAGGTCGTCAGCGCGCTGCTGGTCGACGAGGGTGACGACATCCTCCTCATCAGCCGCCACGGCATGTCGCTGCGCTTCTCGGCCACCGATTCGGCGCTGCGCCCGATGGGCCGTTCGACCTCGGGCGTGAAGGGCATGGACTTCCGTGCCGGCGACAGCCTGCTCTCGGCATCCGTCGCCGCCGACGACGGTTACGTCTTCGTCGTGACCGAAGGCGGCTATGCGAAGCGCACCGCCGTCGACCAGTACCGCGTGCAGAACCGCGGCGGACTGGGCATCAAGGTGGCCAAGCTGAGCGAGGATCGGGGCGATCTCGCGGGCGGTCTGATCGTCTCCGAGGACGATGAGGTCTTGGTGGTTCTTGCCAGCGGCAAGGTGGTACGCTCTGCCGTGGCCGAGGTCCCCGCCAAGGGCAGAGACACGATGGGTGTCGTGTTCGCCCGCTCCAGCGACGACGATCGCATCCTTGCGATCGCGCGCAACGGCGAACGGGGCCTCGCTGAAGAATCCGAGGACGCATCCGCCGACGACGCCGAGACGGCGCCGTCGTCCGAGACCCCCATCGGCACGGATGCCTCGGCCGAGACCCCCGAAGAGAGCACTGACGCATGAGCACAGTAGCCGACAAGCTCGCCAAGAAGTCGAGTCACAAGACCAGCGCCAAGCAGGTTCGCCTGCGCCTGGTGTACGTGGACTTCTGGTCCGCAGTGAAGCTGTCCTTCCTCGCAGCGATCGCGATCGCCGTGGTGACCGTCGTCGCCTTCGTGATGGTGTACCTGGTCGTCCAGACCACGGGCCTGATCGCCAAGGCCGACGAGTTCTTCGCGAGCTTCTCCGACGGCAGCATCCTGTTGTCGACGTTCGTGAGCTTCCCGCAGGTGCTGGCGTTCTCGGCGGTCGTCGCCATCCTGAACCTCGTGGTCGTCACGGTGCTCGGCGCCGTGATCGCGGGCATCTACAACCTCGCCGTCAAGGTGACCGGCGGCCTGCTGGTCGGCTTCACCTCGAACTGACGCGCAACGCGAGAGCGCCGGCATCCGAGATTCGGATGCCGGCGCTTCTGCGTTGCGGTCGCCTAGACGACCGTGGTGCCCAGCAGGGTGCCGATCAGCCACGTCACCACCAGCGCCAGCGCCCCGCCGATGACGAGGCGGGTCGCAGCGCGTGCGCGTGGTGCGCCGCCGAGCGTCGCTGAGATGGTGCCTGTCGCGGCGAGGGCGATCAGCACCGCGACGAACGTCACCGGCACGCGCCACTCCGGCGGCGGGAGCAGGATCGCCAGCAGCGGCAGCAGCGCGCCGATCGTGAAGGAGACGGCCGACGAGAGCGCCGCGTGCCATGGGTTGACGAGGTCGTCCTGGTCGATGTGCAGCTCGACCTCGAGGTGTGCGGCGAGGGCATCGTGTGCGGTGAGCTCGGCGGCGACCTGGCGTGCGGTGGCGTCGGTCAGTCCGCGATCGCGATAGAGCTGTGTGAGCTCTTCGAGCTCCTCGTCGGGCATGTCGCGCAGCTCGCCGCGCTCCTTGGCGATGAGCGCGCGCTCCGAGTCGCGTTGACTGCTCACCGACACGTACTCGCCCAACGCCATCGAGATCGCGCCGCCGACGAGTCCGGCGATGCCGGCGGTGAACAGCGCCCCGGTATCGGTGGTCGCGCCGGCCACGCCGACCACGAGCGCCGCGACCGACACGATACCGTCGTTCGCGCCGAGGACGCCTGCTCGCAGCCAGTTGAGGCGCTGTCCGAGACGCGCGCCGTGAGGTTCATCAGGATGGGTCGTCTCCGCCACGGCTCCAGTCAATCAGCCCGATTCGTGAAATCGGGTCGCGTCGGGTAAAGTCTTGGAGGTTGCCGGACGCAGTTCCGGTGACAGACGGGGCTATAGCTCAGGCGGTTAGAGCGCTTCACTGATAATGAAGAGGTCCCAGGTTCAAGTCCTGGTAGCCCCACATCAAGCCCCGGGGCCTTAGCTCAGTTGGTAGAGCGCCTGCTTTGCAAGCAGGATGTCAGGAGTTCGAATCTCCTAGGCTCCACAGAATCAGAAACCGGTTCCCGCAGCGGGACCGGCTTCGTCGTCTTCCTGGCCCCGTTCTCAGCGCTCGTACATCACGATCGTCGACCGGTTCGTCTCGAACTCGGTCACCGCGGTGAAGCCGCGCGATCCCAGGGCATACGGCGCCACCTGGAGCTCTCCGGACGCGGGACGCCGTGCCGTGACGAGCCAGAGCCGGTCGATCCCGTCCAGCCGCGACCCGAGCCGGTCGAAACCGAGCGTGATGTCGGAGAAGCCGCCCGTCGTCTTGAAGGAGCGGACGAACGCGACGTCCGTCGTGTCCGCGAACGCGGCGGGGTAGGCGGAGAGCGCCAGCCGAGGCTGCGTGTTGCCGAAGTTGGGATCCTCCAGGAACACCCCGTCGCCCGGCTCGGCATGCCGCTGGATGTAGTCGGCGATCTGGGCGAGATCGCTTCCGTCGTTCTTGGCCAGTGGCGTGCGCTGGGCGACGTAGCCGGGTGCGCACGCCAGTGCGAGAGCAGCCACCAGCAGCCATGCCACCGGTTTCAGCGGCGTGATCGTTAAGGCCAGAGCGAGCAGCACCGCGACCGCCGGCACCGCGAAGGACAGGTAGCGGGGCGTGAACACCGAGCCGACCGCGGCATCCGCCATCAGCAGGATCAGCCAGGGGATGAAGAACCAGGCCAGTGCCAGACCGAGCAGGCGCCGTCGTGTGGCCGAGAGCCGGCGCGCGAAGCACAGGATCAGCACGAGCGCGACCACGCACGCGCCCGTCGCGACGTCACGGGACAGCTGGAAGGCGGGCTCCGTCAGCAGCCCCCACAGGTCTCGGCGGGGCTGGTAGGCGATCCAGGAGATCTGATCCTTCTGACGCATGCCCGCCTGGACCAGCGGAAGCGAGGCCAGACCGGCGAGCAGGCCGGCCGTCAGCCACGAGAGGATGACGCGGCGTCGGCGGTGGTGGCGCCAGAGGTGGAACCCGTGGACCAGGATCAGCAGCAGGGAGTACAGGAAGATCGCAGCCCCGACGATCAGCAGGGCCGTGTAGACCACCCACCAGCGACGACGTCCACTGCGCACCGCGACCAGCAGGACGACCGTGGTCCACACCGCGACCGCCGCACTCATGGCGTAGGAGCGTGCCTCGGCGCCGATGAACGTGACGTGCGGCAGCACCGCGAAGACCGCACCGGCGATGACCGCGACGTGCAGGCTCGTGAACATCGACACCAGGACGACCAGGCCGGCGGCCGCCGCGCCGACGGCCAGCGCCGAGAGCGAGCGGGTGGCCGGCTCCGACTCGCCGAAGAGGCCCATCCAGACCTTCATGAGTGCGTAGTAGCTGACGTGGACGACGTCGATGTGCTCGGTGAAGGCGAACAGCTCCCGCCAGCTGAGCCGGGCGGCCATCACCGTGGCGACCTCGTCGAACCAGTACGAGGGAACCCACGATCCGGCGAGGGAGACGGCGAACGCGACGACGCCGACAGCGGCCGCACCCCGGTTCCGCAGCACCGGACGAGGGGTCCCCCGGCCCAGCGACGTCTCCGGCGCGATCGACGCTGTGCGCACAGGGCTCCTCCCTCAGATCCCCTGCGAGGATATCGACTCCTCGCTCGCCGGGTGCGACGATGACCGCCGGCGCGGATACGCGCGATCCGTCGTTCTGCGAAACGTCCGTCGCGGGTAGGGTGAAGCATGGACCTGCGCGTCGCGGCGTACGCGGTGGTCGTCGATGAAGACGACCGCATTCTGCTCGCCCACTGGAACGAAGGACGCCGGGCCGCCTGGACGATGCCCGGCGGCGGACTCGAGCCCGGCGAGGAGCCCGAGATCGCGGCGCGCCGCGAGGTGCTCGAGGAGACCGGGTACCGCGTCGCGATCCAGGAGCTTCTCGGCATCCACTCGCGGGTCGTCCCGCCGAACCGGCGGCTGTCGCTGGATGCCACCGTGCCACTGCACACCCTGCGGATCGTCTATCGCGCCCGCGTCGTCGGCGGGCATCTGCGCAACGAGGTGGACGGCTCCACCGATCGCGCGGAATGGTTCGCCCTCGCCGACGTGCCGGGGCTTCAGCGTGTGAAGCTCGTCGACATCGCCCTCGACATGGCGGGGGTGCAGCTCCCGCGCGGACAGTGACGGCCACGGTCCCGGGTGCGTGGGCCCGGCTGTCAGTCCATCGGCTGTGAGATGTCGGCGACGGTCGCGCCGTACGCCGCGATCAGGTCGTCGGCCTCCACGAACATGCTGTAGCCGTGGGCTCCCGCCCCCATCGCGATGCGTCGCCCGACGATGTCGCCGTCGGCGTAGATCGGCCAGTCGTGGGTGCTGCCCAGCGGCACGATCGTGCCGCGCTCGTACCCGGTCGCTGCGAGGGCGCGCTCCTGGTCGGGAAGCTGGAGCTTGTTCACTCCCACCACGGCGCGCAGCTTCGGCCAGGAGATGGCGCGATCACCCGGGATCAGCGCGAACAGGAACGTGTCGTCGCTGCGCTTGACCACCAAGGTCTTGACGATCCCGGACGGGTCGATGCCCAGGATCTTCGCCGCCTCCGCAAGGCTGTTCGCGGCGGGGCGTTCCTTGATCTCGATCGACAGACCACGCTCGGCGGCGGCCGCGCGGACGCGGTCGACGCCCTCGAGCGTGGGCTCAGGCATCCGGTGCGCGCAGCGGGTCGTCCGCCACCCACAGCTCGTCGTCGGCGCGCAGTGTCTGCCACGCGGCGTAGAGCACGCCCACCGCCGCGGCGACACCGAGGATGAGGGCGATGACGCCACCGGCGCCCATGCCCTTCTTCGCCGGCGCCGGAGCCGGAGCCGAACGCGTCCACGCGGCCGGAAGGCTCACGCCGCGCGTACCGGCGAGCCGGTCGCGCTGCTCGTTGGCGGCATCCCAGACCGACAGGGCCGAACCCACGACCGCGCCCGCGGCGGGGATCAGGGTGCCGTTGACGACGCGCTTGCCCTTGTCGACGTATGGCGCCGCGTACTTGTCGTAGCCGGCCTGAACCTGCGGCTTGACCTGCTCGCGTCCGTAGTGTCCGAGCTGGCGACTGGCCTCTCGGGCGACCGTCGCCGCCTCGCCGACCAGTACCTGCTGGGCCTCCCAGAGGTTGCCGGCCTGCTTCTGCAGCTTCTCGAGTTCCTTCTTGCGCTTGCGGCTGAGGCTCACGGTTGCCCTCCCGTTCGTGGGGATGTCGGTCTCCCCATCTTGCCAGACCCCTGCACGCACGGGAGGAGTCGCAGGGAACTCTGAGACAATGAGCGCATGCCGCTTCACACCGCTGTCGCAACGATCCACACCAACTACGGCGACATCGTCGTCAACCTGTTCGGCGACCACGCCCCCCGCACCGTTCAGAACTTCATCGGCCTCTCGGACGGTTCGCAGGCCTGGACGCACCCGGCGACGGGCAAGCCCGGCGAGGGCCCGCTGTACCAGGACGTGATCTTCCACCGCATCATCTCCGGCTTCATGATCCAGGGCGGCGACCCGCTCGGTCAGGGCGTCGGCGGCCCCGGCTACAACTTCAACGACGAGATCAACGGCGAGCTGACCTTCACCGACCCGTACAAGCTCGCGATGGCCAACGCCGGTCTTCGCCGCAACGCCATCACCGGTCAGGCCGAGGGCACCAACGGCTCGCAGTTCTTCATCACGGTCCCCGGTCAGGGCGGCCGCGGCCCGGAGTGGCTGCAGGGCAAGCACACGATCTTCGGCGAGGTCGCCGATGACGCCTCCAAGGCCGTCGTCGACACCATCAGCGAGGTTCCGACCGCCGCGGGCGACCGTCCGGTCGAGCCCGTCGTCATCCAGTCGATCGACATCGTCACTGTCTGAGCGCCCCGCGCCCAGGACCCTTCCGCAGGTGAACAGCGCCGCGTGACCACCGACGACTTCCAGCGCAACCGCGACAACTTCTGCTACCGGCATCCCGACCGGCAGAGCTTCGTGCTGTGCCAACGATGCCTGCGCACGATCTGCCCGGAGTGCCAGATCCCCGCCGCCGTCGGCGTGATCTGCCCCGAGTGCCTGCGCGATCAGCAGAGGGCGCAGTCCCCTGCGCAGCGGAAGGCGGAACGTCGGTGGTCGCGCCCGCGCGCGGTGTCGGCGTCGTCGGGTCAGCCGGTGGTGACCTACGCGATCATCGGCGTCACGGCGTTCGCGTATCTGCTGGCGCTCATCCCCGGCGGCTTCGGCAAGGTGGTGGAGCAGGCGCTGCTCTACTGGGCGCCGTATCTGTACCCCGGTCTCACCGGCCACTTCGAGCCCTGGCGTCTGCTGACGGCGGCGCTGGTGCACTCGAGCATCTGGCATGTCGGTCTGAACATGCTGGCGCTGTGGATGATCGGCCGCAGCCTCGAGCCGCTCCTCGGTCGGTGGCGGTTCCTCACGCTCTACGTGCTGAGTGCGCTCGGCGGATCGGTGGCGGTCACACTGCTGTCGTTCGGCACCCCGGTGGTGGGGGCATCCGGCGCCATCTTCGGACTGTTCGGCGCGCTGATCGTGATCGGCAGGCACATCGGTGCGAACATCGCGGGCATCGCCGTCGTGCTCGGCATCAACCTGCTGATCGGGTTCCTCCCCGGCGCGAACATCTCGTGGCAGGCGCATGTCGGCGGCCTGCTGGTCGGGCTGCTCGTCGCGTTCATCTTCACGCGCACGAAGGCCGTGCGCCAGCGCGGGCTGCAGGTCGGTCTGCTGGTCGCCGTCGGCGCCGGGCTGGTCGCGCTGCTGTTCGTTCCGCTGCTCTTCCCGGCGCTCGTGATCGCCTGAGCCGAAGTTATCCACAGGCCCATCCACAGCCTGGGGAGAATCACACCGGTGTAATTCACACCTGTTAACAGACTTGTTAACAACTGGCGGATGCCGCTTCGCGCGGCATCCGGAAATGGAAAAGCCCCGGTCGTCATAGACCGGGGCTCTTCCGTGAAGGAGTCGCTACCGCCAGCGCGTCGTCATCAGGAAGCCGATGAAGGCGATGCCGAAGCCGATGACGAGGTTCCAGGCCCCGATGCCGGGGATCGGGAACGCCATGCCGCTCAGGTAGAAGACGAGGATCCAGACCAGACCGATGAGCATCAGTCCGATCATGATCGGCTTGAACCACACCGGATTGGGTGCGGCCTCGCCTTCTGCGCGCTCGACGAGCGAGTCGTCGTCTTTGCCGGGTCGTGCCATGCACAAGAGTCTAACTGCCAGCAGCGCCACAGCCTGTGCTGACTAGAATCCCCCTGTGGAGGAAGCGGTCGCCGACAGTGGGGCATCCGCCCGGGCGACGCGCCCGCGGCGACGCGTCTCGGTCGTCGGCGTCATCGGCGAGATCCTCATCACCGCCGGCGTCGTCGTGCTCCTGTATGTCGTGTGGCAGCTGTGGGTCGGCGATCTCATCTACGGCGCCGAGCGCAATGCGACCGGCACCGAGCTCTCACAGGAGTGGCAGCAGCAGTACGACGCGCATGCCGCCACCGCTCCGACGCCGTCGCCGACGGCGACCGAAGCGGCAGATCCTGTCACCGCGCCGCCGCCGGTGATCCCCGAGCCGGCCGACGGCGAGAAGTTCGCCGTGATGCGCATCCCGAGGTTCGGATCCGACTACGCGGTGCCGATGGCCGGTGGCGTGACCCGCGCGCGCACACTCGACCCGATCGGCATCGGGCACTACCCGGGGACCCCGATGCCCGGCGAGGCCGGCAACTTCGCCGTCGCGGCGCACCGCACCACGTGGGGCAAGCCGTTCAACCGCATCGCCGAGCTGCACGTGGGAGACGCGATCGTGATCGAGACGGCCGACGGCTGGTACACCTACCGCTTCCGCACGCTCGAGTACGTGCGGCCCAATGAGGTGGAGGTGCTGCTGCCCGTCCCGCAGGCCATGAACGTGCCCGCCGGCACCGCCTACCTGACCATGACCAGCTGCAGTCCGATGTACGCGATGACCGAGCGGATCGTCGCCTACAGCGTGTTCGAGTCGTTCACCCCGCGCTCGGCCGGGGAGCCGGCATCCCTCGCGGCGGTCGCCTGATGTACGCGGCGCTGTGGCGGGTGCTGCCCGGACCCGCATGGGTGCGGGTGCTCATCCTCGTCGTCCTGGTGGCGGCGGTGCTCTACGGGCTGCTCTTCTACGTGTTCCCGTGGGTGAGCCAGTTCGTCAACCCGCAGGATGTCACCGTCGGCCTCCCCCTCGGTCCGGCCGATCCGCCGACGTCGTGAACGCCACGGCGCCCATCCTCGTCGTCGACAACCACGACAGCTTCGTCCACACCCTGATCGGGTACCTGCACGAGCTCGGCGCGCGCACAGAGCTCGTCGAGGCCGACGCCATCGACGACGCCTCCCGTGCGATCGCCGGACGCCCGGCGGTACTGGTCTCACCCGGCCCGGGAACCCCCGCCGACGCGGGGGCCTCGATCGAGGTGGTGCGCGCGGCGGCGGGCTCCGGCATCCCGCTGCTCGGTGTCTGCCTCGGCCACCAGGCGATCGCCGAGGCCTTCGGAGCGACCGTCGACCACGCCCCCGAGCTCATGCACGGCATGACCTCCCTCGTGCACCACGACGGATCGGCGCTGTACGAGGGACTCCCCGACCCGTTCACCGCGACGCGGTACCACTCGCTGGCCGTCGTCCCCGCCACGCTTCCCGCCGAGCTGGTGGTGACCAGTCGCACCGACAGCGGCGTGATCATGGGCGTATCGCACAGCACCGCGCCCATCCACGGCGTGCAGTTCCATCCCGAGAGCGTGCTCACCGAGGGTGGCTACCGTCTGCTGGGCAACTGGCTGGTCACCGTCGGAGTGACGGATGCCGCTGCCCGCGGCCAGGTGTTGAGCCCTCGCCGGGCGCAGCCCCGCTAGGAGCCCGTGCAGGCGGTCAGGGTGATCTCGGAGTGCACCGGGACGTCGCCGGGCGGAAGCGACTGCGCGGACACCGTCCGTGGGTTCGCCCCGACGCAGTTCGGGTCCTCCTGCGGGATCACGGTGAGCCCGAGTCCCTCGAGCTCCCGCGTGGCGGCATCCACCGTGTAGCCGCGGACGTCGTCGATCGTGACACGACCGGACGCGACGACGAGGTTCACCGTGGTGCCCGCGGGCACACTCGTCCCGTCTGCGGGGTCGCTGGAGATGACGGTGCCGGCTGCGAGGTCCTTGTCGTTCTGGGGGGTGATCGTCCCCAGTTGCAGCCCGGCGTCGGTGATCGCCGTGGTCGCGGCATCCTGGCCGAGTCCCTTGAGGGTCGGCACCGTCGACAGCTGCTGGCCGGTCGACACGTAGACCTTGACCTGCTGGTCGGGCGCGAGCGAGGTGCCCTCCGCGGGGTCGGTGCGGATCACGTTGCCCTCCGCGACGTCGGAGTTCTCCTCGTCGACGCGGAAGGCGAGCAGGTCGTGCTTGGCGAGCTCGTCGTTGGCGCGCTCGTACGTCATGCCCACGACGTCGGGAACGGTGCGCACGTTGGCGGGCACGTCGTTGCGCGGCTGGATCGTGAGCACCCAGAACAGCAGCGAGATCAGCAGCACCGCCAGGAGGGCCACGCCCGCCCAGATCCACGCCACCGGCGGGCCCGCCTGCGTGCGCTTCATCGTGGTGTCGGTGCTCAGCTGGCGCAGCGACCGGGCGGTCTCGGCAGCCTGCCGGGGGTTGGGCCCGTAGAGCTCGCTGGTGAGGGCGCCGACCTGTCGCTTGGACGGCTGCCGCCCGTCGATGGTCGCGTCGAGCGCCTCGCGGAAGCTCGCGGCATCCTGATAGCGCTGGAACGGGTCCTTCGCGAGCGCGCGCAGCGCCACGGTGTCCAGCGCGCGAGGCACGGTGTCGTTCACCTCGGACGGCGGCACCGGCGCTTCGCTGACGTGCTGATACGCCACGGCCACAGGCGACTCGCCGCGGAACGGCTGACGGCCGCTGAGGAGCTCGTACAGCACCACGCCGGTGGAGTAGACGTCGGCGCGTGCGTCGACCGGCTCCCCCTTGGCCTGCTCCGGCGAGAAGTACGCCGCCGTCCCGAGGATCTGCGTCGTCTCGGCGACCGTCGACGAACTGTCGGACACCGCACGCGCGATGCCGAAGTCCATGACCTTCACCTGACCGGCCTCGGTCACCATGACGTTTCCGGGCTTGATGTCGCGGTGCACCACGCCGGCGCGGTGCGAGTACTCGAGAGCTTCGAGGATGCCGTCGACGTAGCGCACGGCATCCTTCACCGGCACCGGGCCCTCGGCGATGATGTCCTTGAGGAGCCGGCCCTTGACGAGCTCCATGACGATGAACGGCACCGGCCGCACCGTGCCGTCGGGCGACGTGAGCGAGTCCTCGCCGGCGTCGTAAACGCGGACGATCGTCGGGTGTGCCATGCGCGAGGCGGCCTGTGCCTCGAGGCGGAACCGCGTGCGGAACGCGTTGTCGTCGGCGAGTTCGCGATCGAGGATCTTGATCGCCACGTCGCGGCCGAGCGTGAGGTCGTAGCCCTTGTAGACGCTCGCCATGCCGCCGCGGCCGATCGGCTCATCGACGCGATAGCGCCCCGATAGCACGCGCGGCTCAGCTGTCACGGTCACTCCCTGTCTGGAACACCAGCCAGACTATCCGAGCCCGAGCGGGTCCCACGTCCGGTGGGATCCGCTCGGCGGACTCAGACGGATCGCCTCACGGGGTCTGCGTCGGCTGCGGCTGGGCGGCCTGGATGAGGACCGTCGCCTCGCCCGAGGCGGCCGAGGTGCGATTGCCCGACGTGCCGCCGCTGCACGTCACGGTGTAGGTGACGATGAGCGTCTGGCCCGGCGTGTCGGCCGCCGTGACCTGCGCCGACCGCGCGTTCTGCGGGAAGCTCGGGCCGTTGGCGATCGTGCCGTTCTGCACGGTGAAGGTGTAGTCGCTCACCGATCCGGCGCCGGACGGGCAGGTGTATCCCTGCCACATGACCGTGAGCTCGTCGCCCGGCTCGACCGTCGCCGGCGCGCCCTGGAAGGTCGGCGCGGCGGGCTGGGGCATCGGCGTCAGGCCGGCGTACGTCGTCAGCTCGACGATCGTGTCCTTGGGGACGTTGCCCGTCGGGGCCACGGCGTACACCTTGCCCACGCTCCCCTCGTCGGGGGCGGCGTTGCCTTCGACGCACTTCGCGCCCAGGCCCAGCGCGTCCAGCGCCGCCGAGGCGGTGGCGCAGTCCATGCCGACGTAGTCGTCCGCGACGACGTTGGCGGTCGTGGGCGTCGGGGTCGGGGTGGGCTTCGGGGTCGGGGTGGCCGAGGCCGTCGTCTTGGTGGGGCCGGGATCGGGCGTGTTGTTGTTCGCCACGACGGCCCAGATGGTGCCGATGAGCACGAGCAGCAGCAGCGCGATGAGCGCGATGAGCGGCCAGGTCCACGGGCTGCGCTTCTTCTTCTCGCCCGCCTCCTCGGCGCCCTCCTCGCCCGGTGCGGGCATGAGGCGCGTCGCCGCAGAGGTGTCGGAGCCCGACGTGAGCAGCTGCGTCGCCGCCTCGCCGGCGACCACGCCCGTCGCGATCGCCGGGACGGCCGCGGCCGCAGCCGCGACATCCCCGCGGCGCAGCGCCGTGGCGGCGCGCGCGACCACGGCGGCGGAGCCGGGACGATCCTCCGGCTTCTTCGCGATCATCGCCATCACGAGGTTCTGCACAGGGACGGCGACCGTCGCCGGAAGCGGCGGCGGCTGCTCGTTGATCTGCGCCATCGCGATGGCCACCTGCGACTCGCCCGTGAACGGGCGCTTGCCCGCCAGGCACTCGTACGCGACGATGCCGAGCGAGTAGATGTCGGTGGCAGGGGATGCCGGGTGCCCCGACGCCTGCTCGGGCGACAGGTACTGGACCGTGCCCATCACCTGGCCGGTGGCCGTCAGCGGCACCTGGTCGGCGATGCGCGCGATGCCGAAGTCGGTGATCTTCACACGCCCGTCCGGCGTGATGAGGAGGTTTCCGGGCTTGATGTCGCGGTGCACGAGGCCCGCGGCATGCGCGGCCTGCAGCGCCAGTGAGGTCTGCGCGACGATGTCGAGCGTCTTGTCGGTCGACAGCGACCCGTCGCGCTCGAGGATCGTCGACAGGGCCTCGCCGGGCACGAGCTCCATCACGAGGAACGCGCTGCCGTTCTCCTCGCCGTAGTCGAAGACGCTCGCGATGCCCTCGTGGTTCACGAGGGCTGCGTGGCGGGCCTCGGCGCGGAAGCGCTCGAGGAAGCCGGGGTCGCCCATGTACTCGTCTTTGAGGATCTTGATGGCGACGGTACGACCGATGACGTGGTCGGTCGCCTCCCAGACCTCGCCCATGCCGCCGATCGCTATGCGCGAGTCGAGTTCGTAACGGCCGCCGAAGGTCACGCCCTGCGTCGGTCTCATCTGCTCAGCACCGCCTCCATGACCTTCTTCGCGATGGGAGCGGCGATCGTGTTGCCGCTTCCCGACTGTCCTTGCCCGCCGCCGTCTTCGACGACCACGGCGACGGCGACCTCGGGGTTCTGTGCGGGTGCGAACCCGGTGAACCAGAGCGTGTACGGCTCGTCGCCCGAGTTCTCCGCGGTTCCCGTCTTTCCGGCCACGTCGACCCCGTCTATTCTTGCACCCGATGCGGCGCCGTCACTGACATTGGCGACCATCATCGCGACGAGCTCGTCTGCGAGCCCCGTGTCCAGCGCCCGGCCGAACTCGGTGTCGTCGAACGTCTTCTGCACCGACAGGTCGGGACCGATCACGCGGTCGACCATCCGCGGATTCATGACGACGCCCCCGTTGGCGATGCCGGCCGACACCATCGCCATCTGCAGCGGCGTGGCGGTCACCTGCCCCTGGCCGAAGCCGCTGAGCGCGGTCTGCGCGTCGTCCTGGATCGTGCGCGGGTAGCCCGACGGCGTGGAGACCAGGGGGATGTCGAACGGCTGGTTGAAGCCGTACTTCTCCGCCTCCTCGCGGATCGCGGTGTCGCCGAGTTCGACCGCGAGCTCGGCGAACGGGATGTTGCAGCTCAGCCGCAGCGCATCGGCGAGCGTCACGGTGTCGCCCGGGCCGCACGCACCGCCGCTGGCATTGTGCACGATGCTGCTCGACTGCGGCAGCTGGTACTGCGCCGGGTTGGGCAGCGTGGACTGCGGCGTGTAGTTGCCGGATGCGAGGGCCGCCGAGGCCACGACGAGCTTGAAGGTCGAACCCGGCGGGTTGAGGTCGCCCGCGATCGCGCGGTTTGACAGCGGCTTGCCCGGGTCGGCGACGAGCGCGTCGTACGCCTCGTTGACCGTCTTCGTGTCATGCGACGCGAGCGTGTTGGTGTCGAAGCTCGGGCTCGTCACCATCGCCAGGACGCGGCCGGTCGACGGCTCGATCGCGATGACGGCGCCCTGCAGGTCCCCCAGCGCCTCGTAGGCCGCGCGCTGCACTTCGGCGTCCAGCGACAGCACGACGTTCGAGCCGCGCGGCGGCTGGCCCGTGAAGATCCGCTCGATGCGGGAGAAGAACTGGGAGCCCGCGGTGCCGCTGAGCTCCTGGTTCATCGCCTGCTCCATGCCGGTCGCCGAGTTGAGCGCCGGGTTGATGTAGCCCGTGACGGGTGCCCACATGTCGGCGTCCGTGTACACGCGCTGCCAGCTGTACACGTCGTCGGAGGGGACCGACGATGCGATCGCCGAACCGCTCGCGATGATCGACCCGCGCTGCACCTCGTACGAGTCGTACAGCGAACGCTTGTTGGCGGGGTTCGCCGCCAGCTCGTCGGCCTGGATCACCTGGATCCAGCTCGTCGAGGCGAACAGCGTGAGGAACATGATCAGCATCAGGATGCTGAGGCGTCGCAGTTCTTTCGTCATGTCAGCCGATCACCACCCGCGGACGGCTGCGGACGGCATCCGAGATGCGCAGCAGGAGCGCCACGATGATCCAGTTGGCCACCAGCGACGAGCCGCCCGCCGCGAGGAACGGCGTGGTCAGGCCGGTGAGCGGGATGAGGCGCGTGACGCCGCCGACCATGATGAACACCTGCAGCGCGATGGTGAACGAGAGCCCGGTGGCGAGAAGCTTGCCGAAGTCGTCCTGGCCGGCCAGGCCGATGCGGATGCCGCGGCTGGTGAACACCATGTACAGGCACAGGATCGCGAACACGCCGATCAGGCCCAGCTCCTCGCCGAGCGCCGGGAGGATGTAGTCGCTCTCGGCGACCGGCGTGAGGTACGGCCGCCCCTGCCCGAGCCCGGTGCCGAGCAGGCCGCCGTTGGCCATGCCGAACAGGCCGTTGACCAGCTGATAGCTGGAGTTGTCCATGAGCTCGGGGTTGAACGCGTCGAGCCAGTTCGTGAACCGCGCGCCCACGTACGGGAGGATCCGCGACGCGAGCAGCGCACCCGACACCGCGAGCACGACGCCGATGAGCACCCAGCTGGTCTTGCCCGTGGCGACGTACAGCATCGCGACGAACATGCCGAAGATGAGCACGCCGGTGCCGAGGTCGCGCTGCAGCACGATGATGCCGAGCGAGACCAGCCAGATCACCAGGAGCGGACCGAGCTCGCGGGCACGCGGCCACGTCAGGCCGAGGAACCGGGTTCCCGTCGACGTCAGGCTCTCGCGCGTGCGCACCAGATAACCGGCGAAGAAGATGCCGAGCGCGATCTTCGCGAGCTCGCCCGGCTGGAAGGTGAAGAATCCCAGGTCGACCCACACATCGGCGTTGCCACCGCCGCTCAGCCCGGGGATGACGGGCAGCACCAGCAGGACGATGCCGACGAAGCCGAAGATGTAGGTGTAGCGGAACAGCACGCGGTAGTTGCGCAGGAAGATGACCACGAGGATCGCCCCGACCAGGGCGATCGCCGCCCACGCGAGCTGGCGCGTCGAGAACGCCTCCCACCCGTGGCGGTCCTTGGCGATGTCGAGCCGGTAGATCATCGCCAGGCCCAGGCCCGTCAGCAGCGTGGCGATCGGCACGACGAAGGGGTCGGCATCCCTCGCCCGCAGCCGCAGCAGGATGTGCAGGGCGATGACCAGTGCGGTGAGCCCGCCGCAGTACACCAGGAACGTCCAGTCGATCGCGCCGAGGGCGCCGAGCTGGACGAGGGCCACCGCCGAGCCGTTGATCGCGAACGCGAAGACCAGCAGCGCCAGTTCGCGGTTGCGCTGCGTCTGCGGCACGCGGATGCGCCGCAGCGCGCGGATGACCGCGGTGTCGGTGGAGACGACGCCGGTGGGCGTGCTCGTGGCCGCGCTCATCCGCTCCCTCCCGCCAGATCGCTGATGTCGGCGACGATACGGCGCGCATCCTGGAGGGAGCTCGCCGAGATCGTCCCCACCACCGTCGCACGGGCGAAGTCGGAGAGCGAATCCAGCGGGATGCCGGTGTCCTCGTACGGCGTCGACAGCGCGATCGGCCCGATGTTCTGCTGCACGCCCTGGTAGATCACCACGGTGTCCTTATCGGCGCCTACGAAGAAGCGCGTCTGCGTCCACTGGTAACCGATCCAGGCCGCTCCGGCGATGAGCGCCAGCACGAGCAGGACGCCGGTGATCCAGCCGATGCGGCGGCGGCGCGCGCGGCGGCGATCCTCCTCGATGAGCTCCTCGAGGAACTCCGGGGCCGGTTCGAAGTGCGTCGGCTCGTTGGCCGCCTGCCGGTTCGGATGCAGCCAGCTCGAGCGGCGCGGGGCCGCTGCCGGCACCTCGACGCCGACCGGGTTGGACGCGGAGCCGACGATCGTCGGCGTGCCCGAGAAGAGCGGATGCTGCCCTCCGACGTCGACGATGACGATCGTGACGTTGTCGGGCGCGCCGCCGTCGAGCGCCTGCTTCAAGAGGTGATCGGCCGTCCGTCCCGGTGCCAGCCCGAGTCCCATCGACTTGGCGGTGTGGGTGTCGTCGACGACGCCCGACAGGCCGTCCGAGCACAGCAGCCAGCGGTCGCCGGGCTGCGTCGGCATGATGAACGTGTCGAGCTCGGGGTCGGTGTCCATGTCGCCGAGCACGCGCATGAGCACGGAGCGACGCGGGTGGTACCGGGCCTCCTCGGGCGTGATGCGGCCGGAGTCGACCAGCCGCTGCACGAAGGTGTGGTCGGTGGTGATCTGGGTGAGCGCGCCGTCGCGGAACAGGTAGATGCGCGAGTCGCCGATGTGGGCGATGACCGCGTAGTCGTCGACCATGATGAGCGCGCTGACGGTGGTGCCCATGCCGGCGAGCTCGGGACGCACGTGGACGGTGTCGACGAGGTCGACCGCGGCATCCGCGATCGCGTCGCGCAGCGCCTTCTCGGCATCCGCCGTGGTGTCGTAGGGCTGGTCGAGGTCTTCCAAGCGCGCGATCGCCAGGCTCGAGGCGACATCGCCGCCGGCGTGGCCGCCCATGCCGTCGGCGACGACGAAGAGATTCGAGCCGGCGTATCCGGAGTCCTGGTTGTTGGAGCGGACCTTGCCGGTGTGCGAGATCGCGGCGCTCGAGCCTTCGAAGACCATGTGCGAGGGGTCCGCCCGCTACTTCCGCAGCTCGAACGTCGTCGCGCCGACCTTGATCGGGGCGCCGACGTTCACGGGGACGGGCGCGGTCACGCGGGCGCCGTCGTGCCAGGTGCCGTTCGTCGAGTCGAGGTCCTGGATCATCCACTGGTCGCCCCACAGCACCAGGCGGGCGTGATGGCTGGAAGTGTAGTCGTCGCGGATCACGAGCCCGGACTCGCTGGAGCGGCCGATCGTGAGCGGCTCGTTGCCCAGCGGGAGCTCGAGGCCCGTCTTCGGTCCGCTCGTGATGACGATGCGCGAGACTGCGGCGGTGGTCGCGGGGCCGCCCGGCGTCGGTGAGGGTGCCGAGGGCGCGGGCGCGACGGAAGCAGTGGCGCCGGAGGCGGATGCCGCGACGGGCGTCCCTGTCGCGACGGCGGCCGCGGCATCCGGCATCCGTCGCACCTTCACGCCGAACAGATCGGCGCGCAGCGAGTAGACGACCGCGAAGACGAAGGCCCACAGCAGCACCAGGAACCCGATGCGCAGCAGCAGAAGGGTGAGCTCGCTCATGCCAGCGGGCCTCTCTCCTGCGGGTCGTAGCCCGCCCGTGCGTCGAAGACGCGGGTGGCGTCGTCGACGGGAGCCGCAGGACGCGGGGCGGCGGCCTGTGCGACGACGCGGAACACGATGTCGGTGCGGCCGATGCGCACGGTCGAGTCCGGCGGCAGGGCCGCCTCGGTCACCTTGCGGCCGTCGAGCATGGTTCCGTTCGTGGAGTTCATGTCGCGGACCATCGCGCGCTCGCCGTCCCACAGGATCTCGACGTGCTTGCGGCTGGTGCCGGAGTCGGCGACGGTGATGTCGGCGTCGCTGCCCCGCCCGATGACGGTGCGCGACTTGGTCAGCGGGATGCGGCGGCCCTCCACGTCGACCACGCCGCGCCATGCGACACGGCCGCCCTGGGCCGTCGTCGAATCGACGTGAAGCGTTCCGGTGGCGACGGCCTCGTCGCGGCGGAGCGCCACGGTGACCGGGCCGGCGAACGAGTAGCCCTGCGCCTTGGCGTGCGCGTGCACGAGGGTGTCGAGCTCATGGATGAGCGCGTCGCCGAGGCCCGACATCCGATCGTCGTCGGCGGGCGAGAGCCGCACCGTGAACGTGTTCGGCGCGAGGATGCGGTCGCGACTGACCACCGCGGCCTTCTTGTCGAGTTCGCTGCGCAGGGCCGATGCGATCTCGACAGGCTGGATGCCGCTGCGGAAGGTCTTCGCGAACGCGCTGTTCACAGCGCGTTCGAGACCTTTCTCGAAGCTGTCAAGTAGTCCCACGGAGCTCCTCTTGAGGGGGATGCCGGTTGCTACATGCTAATTGCACAGCCTGTGCCCGTCATGGATCGCTGTTCGGATCAGGCGAGTTCGGTGTCGTGCGGATCGCGTGATATCCTCGGGAAGTTGAGTTTCACGGGATCCCCGGATGCCGTGACTCGCGCGAGTGGCGGAATAGGCAGACGCGCTGGCTTCAGGTGCCAGTGCCCGAAAGGGCGTGGGGGTTCAACTCCCCCCTCGCGCACAGAAGGCCCTGTTCGTGAATACGAGCAGAGCTCTCAGCAAATTGAAGAAAGAAGCCGGTCGGAGGTGAAAATCTCCGACCGGCTTCTTCGTTTCAGCCCTGGTTCGGGTGCTCAGTTTCCGGCATCAGCGCAGGCCGCGCACCGGCCCAACACGAGTAGCCCCTGTCGGGGCTGCTCGTTCGGCGTGTTCGGTTCGGGTGCGGGTTCCCTCGCTAGAGGTTCAGTTGCGTGGCGGTTGCGGGGTGCTCGAGGCGGTTTCCGTGTTCGTCTCGACGTCGTCGAGCGCGGAGCTGCTTAGGTGAGAGCACCTGCTTCGCGGCGGCTGTGACGAACGTGACGATTCGGCGCATATTGGTGACTGCGGCTGCGGCGCCGACGGCAAGAGCCTGGAAGGCGTAACCGCGAGGGCGTCGCTTCTCGGCGGCGCCTAGGTTGGCGTGCGCGTCGTCCTTCATGTACTGGTTGTTGCCTTCGACGTGGCTGCGCAGCCCGTACCACTCGGTCCACTTCTTGCTGCGGAACTCGTGGGCCTGCAGGTGCTTGATGATCGCCATGGACTCGCGGCTGTCCGGGTGAAGAGTGATGCTGTTGGCGATGAGCTTCGGTCGTACCCGCTTCCCGGTGGCGGGGTCGAAACACATGAGCTTGTTGACGTCGGGGTAGGTGAAGCGCTGACGTCCCTCGTCGTCTGGACGACCGTGCTCTTTCAGGAGGTACGGGGTCCGCGACCCCAGTCGTGCCCAGTACGTGTCTTCGTCGATGCGGCGGGCCTTGTAGTCGATGGTGGCGTTGATGAGGGCTTCGGGCATCCATTTCACGTAGAGGCTGCCGTCGACGAGGATCGCGTCCGCGATGGCGCCCTGCTTGCCGCTCTTTGCGTCCTTCCGGTACTGGAAGTTGTAGAGGTTGCGGAATCCCATGGTGCGTGTCGGGTGCTGGAACCGGTGCGCCTTGAGGCCGTTGTAGGCGCGGTCGACCATCAGGTAGCCACGCTCGTCGAACAGCTGTGTATGGAACTTCACGGCGATCAGCGGTCCGTGCTTGATTTTGCCCGGCGGATGCATGGTGAGCCCGGTGGTGAGGATCGGGAAGCTGTCTGCCTGTCCTGGGGCGTTGGGGACGGTGACGACGGTCTCTGCCTCCCAGCCGGCCAGGTCCTTGCGCTTTCCCTTGCCCTGGTGGTTTCCGTCGCGCGTGTAGGGGCCGCTCATCGCGTCGAGGTTGATGCGGTCATTGTCGAGGTCGGAAACGCGGCGATTGGGCCGTCCGGCGATGCGAATCAGCGTCGCGTCGATGGCGATGTTGCCCCGGTACGTCGCTCGGATGTCGGCGGGGAGCCGCCGGACCGAGGCGTGGATGAGCCGATTCATGAGCTCGTCCATCCGGTCGCGCCGTTTCTGACTGTACGTCTGGAGGACTCGTCGATACGCCTCGGCGCTGAGGAACGTGTTCCGGGGGACGTCCCACGGGCTGGTGAGTGCGAGGATGCGGTTGAGGGACCGCCAGTAACGGATGTACCACTCCTGCTGCGTGCCGTCGGTGACGGTGATGCCGAGGTACGCGAAGGTCTCGGGGGTGAGGCGGGCGAACAGGGTCTTCGCGACGTCGTGGTAGCGGTTGCTGCCGGCATCGGTGTGCATGAGGTGCAGGATCAGCAGCGCACGGAACGAGATGTGTGGCTTGCGTCCCGCGTTCGACTTGCGGTCTTCAGCCGCCCAACGCTCCAGTGCATCGACTGCCCCGGACTCGTCGACGAGGCGGCCGTAGAGCTGGACGTGGGCGAGCGAGGTGGGACCCACCGCTCGTACGCGTTCGTACCGTTCGAGGGTGTAGCCGGTGGCTTCGCGCATGCGGCTGTCGAACAGGTCCGCTGCGGCTTCCTGCTTCGGGTTCAGGCGTTGTCCTCCGAGCGGAAGATACGTCGGTACTCTGACTACGACGCTGCATTCGGCGTCGGTCGCGTTATCGGGCTGACGAACAGTTTCACCCCCCAGCCGCGCAACGCGGACTATGGGGCTGATGACTGGTTCTCCGCGTCGAGCACCACCTATCGCAGCTCTGGTCGCCCGGGGTTCGGCGACTACACGGTGCTGGATCCATCGGTGCGGGATACGAGAGGCGGGGCGCCCGGTGCCGTCGTCATCCACGCCACGTACATCGACCCGGTTGGCGCTCTGTGGGTGCGTCACTTCCTCTCCGACTCCGTCATCCAGGGCGAGCTCTCCGCGGGTGAGAAGCTGCTCGAAGCGATGACGAAGTTGCAGGCCGACCGTTCGATGTTCCTCACGAGTCCGGGGATGAGGTCCTACGACGTTCAGTATGCAACCAGCCGAAAGACCGCCCTGGGCACGAACAAGCGGCAACAAATCTCTCATCACATCTACACGACGCTCGCGGCCATTCGCTAACCGGAGGAAGTCACGCCGCGCGCACTCAATGCGCACTGTTGAGGTGCGGGTATTCACCCGAATGAGTGAATTTCAGGTGCGGTTTTTGTGAGCCTGCTCGCCATTCACTGGTCGGGGGAGCATCAACTGCAAACCGGCGTGCTTAGTGCGGCTGATCAACAGGCGTGACGATATCGCCGCGGCCAACGCGGATGCGCAAGTTGGATACGCTCTGGTGAGATCTGTGCTCGGGTTGGGCACGGTCTATTTGGGGGGAAGAGCTTTGGGTGATTCGAGCACGCCTGCAGGTTGGTATCCGGCGCCGCATGCGAACAACGAACTGCGGTATTGGGACGGTGCCGGGTGGCTGGACTGGACGCCCCAGCAGGCTGCGGACGCTCAGGCAGCGGGCGGGAGCACGCCGGCCTCGGACGTGGCGGCCGCGTCGTATCCGGGCGCTGCAACCGCTGGGGTTGAGGGCCCGCGCGTTGCCGGCCCGCCCCGCGCCAGGGCGCTGTCGATTGTGGCCCTAGGCCTCGGGATCGGCGCCTTGTTGCTGAGCTGGGTGCCATGGCTCGGCGTACTGCTCGCGGTGGCAGCCGTTGCTGTTGGGATTGTCGCGTTGGTGCGCAAGCAGCCCCTCGGGCTGTCGTTGACGGGCCTGATCCTGGGCGGGCTGGCCCTGCTGGTGGCATTGGTGGTCACGATCAGCTTCACCGCCTTCATCGGCTCGTCCTCCCAGTCCGATGGGCGACCCGTGCCGCAAGTGACGACGACCCCGGAGAACCCCGAGCCGCAGCCGACGGCGGAGGTCGCCGAGCCAGAGGTTGAACCGGAGCTCGTTGTGCCCGATCTTGCGACGTTCGGCACCGTGGACGAGCGCACCTTTGCACTCATCGCCAAGGAACCCGATGCGCACATCGGCACCAACCTCATCGTGTTCGGCGACGTCGCCCAGCTGGATTCGGCCACCGGACCGTGCAACATGCTGCTGTCCGCGGCGGAAGCGCAGCAGGAGAACTCCTTCGACTACGAGCAGAACACCTTCGCCACCTCCGGTGATGGTGACGCCGTGTGCCCGGTGTTCGACCCACTCGTAGAAGGCGACCACGTGAAGATGTGGGTCACCGTGCTCGGCAGCTTCAGCTACGACACACAGATCGGCGGCAACACGACAGTGCCGGCGTTCCAGGTCTGGCAGGCTGAGCTGCTGCCAGCCCAGGAGTACTGAGCGGCGGCACCACCATCACCGACCATCGTTGGTGAGTACGAAGCCTCGCTTCAAGAGAGGGCCGCGTCGTGCGGCGGCCTACGGTGAGTTCGCCGGCAGGCCCATTTGGCAGGCGGGCGGGCTGTCAGAGAGGGAGATGCTAGAACGTCGGCAGATTGACGAGGTTGTCTGTCCACTCTCCGTCCGCGTAGGTGCGGAGGTAGGGCTCACCAGTGGTCGGGTGAACCACGCCGACACGGACGCGATCGATTCCACTGCCGACGTATGCAGCGTTCTCCTTCTTGCCAACCCACACGACCATCGTCGGTTTGTCGTTGTCGCCGGTCGTGCCGGTGCTGATGTTCTTCCAGCGGTAGTAGACGATCTCGTCTTCGGTCCTCCGGGTACTGCCGAAGCGCACGTGTGTGATCTCGATTGCCATGGTTGTTCTCCTGTTAGGCGAAGGCTGGTGCGTTGGGTTGATCGTGTGCGGGGCGGAGTGCACCACCCTCGCCCCGCACACGCGGGAGTCAGCAGACTGCGGAGACGGTGCTTACGCAGCCGGCGCTAACAGTGCTCAGGAACTGCATGTCCGGGAGGCGATCCTCGGCGCGGTCAAGTGCCTGCAGTGACAAGAGAAACCCCATTCATCTCACCTCCTTCAAAGTTGTGGGTCGTGGGATTCGGTGAGTGTTCCTCGATCCCGTGGCCCGGGGTCAAGAAGGGGAAGAAGGCAGAGTGGCGCCGCGAACCGCGCACTGCCGCGTCGTAGTCGATCAGCGTGGTCAGCACACCCGCCGACCCGGTCGCGAAGTCGCAGGACGCGCGTAGCAACCCGTTCCCGACGAAGCGGATTTCGTTACCGTGGTGCAGCGAATGCAACTCCAATGCGCCGACGTGATGATGAAGAGCGGCGGAGGTTGTGTCCGTGGCATGCCCAGCCAGCTCGAGTGCGAGCAGGAACTGGATCATGCCGGCGCGCCCCTGGAACAGACCGCTTTGAACCGTGAACGGCGCGGTCGCCGCTCGCGCGATGCCGTCGAGGATCTCGAGGTATCGGCTGTGGCCGGGCAGATGCGCAAGCAATTGGGTGAGAACGATCCCAACGCCGGCAGACCCGTTAGCGAGGTAGGGAAGCAAGCGCCATCCCTCGTCGACGTGAAGGGCTCCGTCCGGCGCTGCACGCAGTGACTGGATGTCGTAGTCGATCGCCTCGGTCGCGATCCGAAGGTGCTCCGAATCGCCGGTCGCCTCGAACAGCCGCAGTGCGAACAGTGCACTCCCGGTCGCACCGTGCAGCAGTCCGCCAGCGCCCGTGGCGACCTTCAACGGGGCGTCCGCACCTCGCCAACGGGCGCGGAGGAGGTGTGCGATGTCGAGTGCTGTGCCTCCGAGCTGCGGGTGATCGCCGCTCTCTGCGAGGAGTGTCAGGCCGACCCCGGGCAGGCCCGAGTACAGGTCGTAGCCGAGTCTGTCAGGGGTGACCTGGCGAAGCCGTGCAAGGTGACGGTCGGCGGCATCGTGGAGCTCGAGGCGACGGTAGGCCCACACGGTGCCAGCCACCCCGTCGAACAACCCGAATCGTGCTGATGGGGCAGAGGAGGTCGAGGCCTTCTCCACCCAACCCAGGTGCACCGGTGATGGGTCAACGCCCGCGTGGTGCAACGCGGTGAGCACGCCGAGGGCGCCGTGGGCGAGGCTGATCGGTGGTTCGGTGAACTGAGCTGGATCTCCGGGCCATAGCCGGTCATGCCGATCCGGGGTCGCGTCGGCGAGCAGCGTCCGGGTGATGGCCTCAGCCGCTTCGGCTGCTGATGGCGCGGTTGTGGTTTGACGGACCGCGGTGGTGAGCGGGGAGCGCAGCCGGTGCGTCAGAATCTCGAGATGGTCGTCTACCCACGACTGGTCAAGCTCGAACTGCGCGGCGGCCTCTTGCAGCAACGTGGCGGCCTTCGCCCGGCTCAGCCGCAGTATCGGGATCAACGGCACGAACATGAACAGCTCGATGCATGCGAGTGCGTAGAGGTCCTGCTCGGTAGCGCTCCGCCCGTCTGTCGCGACGAACCCCGGGGCACCGATGACCGCAGCGCTATCGTCCTCGATCGGCCGCGCCATCTCGAGGTCGATGAGGACAACTGTGTCGTCCTCTCGCACCAGAACGTTGCCCGGGTGAAGGTCGCCGTGCGTGCGGCCGGCGGTGTGCAGCGCCGCTATGGCGCTACGCAGCGAAGCTGAGACTGCGCCTGCCCAGTCGCGGTACGCGCGGCGCACAAGGGACGAGTGGTCGGAGCGGATCAGCGGATGGCGGGCGACCACAGCGGCGCTCAACGACGGGGCGTTCACCCGTTCCATCACGAGGTACGCATGATCATGCGCGGTGAACGTGGCAGCCGCCGCTGGCACCGGCACCCGGCCCTGCAGGGTCCGAAGGGCTGCCGATTCGTTGCTTAGCCGCTGCACAGCATCTCGGCCATCGGGCGTCCAACCGACGTGCGGCCGCGCCTCCTTCAGAATCACTGCCTGGCCATCCAGCTCTGCTTCGTACACGCCGCCGGCATTGGAGAAGTGCAGTGCGCTGCGGACCTCGGGGAAGTTGGGAGGGGCGGCCGTTTCTAGCCGATCGAGCGCTGCTTGAAGAAAGGCGGGGATCCGTGCCCACGGCGGGACATGGAACCCGGTTGTTCGGACATCGGGAACGAGAAGGCCGCTGTCCAGGTCGCGCACAGCCGGCACGTCGGCACCGTTGTCGGTCACGTGCTGCCGGGTGAAGGCGCCATACCGGACGAACACCGGACCCTGGTTCCAGCGGAGGTCAGTCAGGACATATGGGCCGGGCAGACCCGTGAGAGCCGCATCCAGTTCCGTCAGATGCGCGTGGAGGTCGGCGGGTGAAGTCGGGTAGACGGTGATGAACTTTCCGGATACGCGGCGGTCGCCGTCCTTGCCCAACGTCGCCGCAAGAATCCGGCGGTCCCGGAGGAACTTGAACGGAAGCGCGTGACGATGGCAGAACCGCGACACTGACTCCAACGCGGTGTCGGCGGTGGCGGAGGTCGCGCTCACGTGGATCTTCCACCCCTGCTCTGGGAGGGTCACCTCGGGCGGCATCCAGAACGACCAGATCTCATCGCAACTTTGCGACCAGGTCTCCCATGCTTCGGCGGCGGGAGTGAACTGTTCTACGTTCGTGGCGTCGCGGTGTGGTTTGTCGTAGAACAACGGGTCGGTCGTCGCGAACTGCGGGTAGGTTGCGTCCACATGTCCCCATCAATGTCGGCGCGGAAGGTGCAGGACATTGTCCGTAGGTGGGGAGTGCAACCGATGACCGCGCCTCGAGGGGCCGGGTTCAGGGGTGGGACGACTCAGCCGCTGATTCCCGCGGTCGGAGCCGGAAAGTCTCCGCGCGAGGCGGTTCGGTGGCGCGAATTACGTACCTAGAAATTCACTCAAATGAGTGAATCGACGTCGCGGTCCAGATGGTTGCGCGCGCCCCACAGTGCCAGCTGCGTGCGATCTTCCACGCCGACCTTCTTCAACGCGGACTGCAACTGCGAGCGAACAGTGTGCACCGACACGCCGAGGCGCCCCGCGATCTGCTCGTTGCTCGTTGTGCCGCTCGAGAGCACGGCGACCACGCGGCGCTCGGCAGAGGACAACCGGGCGGCCATGTCTGGGTCGGCAGCGCCCCGACGCATGAACTCGCGCTGGATCGGGGTGGTGACGCGCTCGGAGAGGTGGGCCTCCCCGCGCATCGCAGCGTGGATCGCTGGCAGCAGCTGGTCGGAGTCGTGGTTCTTCAGCAGATACCCGATCGCGCCGGCGTCCAGCGCGTCTGTCACGTACGTGTCGATCGCGTAGCTGGTCATCACAATGACCGCGACTGGCCGCTCCGTGGTGGACCGAGTGAGCTCCCGCGTCGCCTCCACTCCGGTCATCCCCGGCATCTGCAGGTCCATGAGCACCACGTCCGCACATTCGCGACGGGCGACACTGATGGCGTCACGACCGTTGGAGACCTCTCCGAGCACGTGGATGCCGCCCGCGGCTTCAAGCTGCAGGCGCAGGCCTTTGCGTACGGAGCGGTTGTCGTCGGCGATCAGGACGCGGATCGGCGCGGGGCGGGAAGTCATCGTCTCGTTTCAGTTCGGTTGGGCGAACGGGATGATGAACCGGACCATCCACCCACCCTCTGGCGTCGTACCAAACACCAGTGTGCCCCGCAGCAGGTCGATGCGTTCGCGGATCCCGGTGAGCCCCCAACCCAGCCCGAGCCCCGCGATCGGGGGAGTTCCCGTCGGCGGAGGCCCGTTTGTGACGGTCACCTCAAGGCGGTCTGAGCGTGCGGCAAGCTCCACGTCGACCGCTGACCCGGGCGCGTGTTTGGCGGCATTGGTGATCGCTTCCTGCGTGCACCGGTACGCGGTGGCCGAGACGACGGCCGGAAGCTCATCTACCGGCGAAGGCGTGACGAGTCGGATGTGCATCCCGCGCTTCTGCCAGTATTCGACGAGTTCGTCGGCTTGCCGCAGGTCGCGCGTCATCTCCCGGGGTTCTGTGCCCACCGCGCGCAGGTCGGTAAGGGCGCCGGCAAGGCTCGCAGCCGCGAAGCGGCCCTCGTCGCGAACCTCTTCGACCAGCTGCAGGGCGTCTTCCGGCCGCACAGGGGCGATTGTCAAGGCGGCGTCTGCGAGGGTGATGAGGCCCGCCAGGTGCTGACCGGCGACGTCGTGCAACTCCTGTGCGATCCGCTCCCGCTCCCGCTGCTTTGCCTCGGCGACACGTCGGTCGTGTTCCTGCCGGGCGGCCTCAGCCTGGCTGCGGGCGAGGCTGACCCGTCGTGTCTGCGTGCCCCACCACACACCCAGCGCGGCGCCTGCGGTTGCCGGTGCTGCGAGCCGAGTCGTTTCCCCCACGACGAAGCTGACTGCAGCGCCGGGAGGCAGACCCAGCGACAACGTCACCAGAAAGAGTGGTCCCATCGTGACCGCGACGACACCCACCAGCCACACGATGGAGACAGCGATCGGCCGGCGGGTGGCAAGCAGGAACAGCGCGAGCGCGATCACCAGGTACATGCCGATCAGCCACGTCGGCACAGCCAGACCCACCGCGAGGCCGATGTAGATGGCAGTAACGATGAGCACGGTGATCTCGGGCCAGCGGTCGCTCAGCAGGAACGCGCCTGCCTGTACCGCGCACCCGAGGACGAGCAGCGTGAGCATCAGCGGTGGAGGAACCACAAGCGTCCACTCGACCCGCCCATCGAGCAGAATCCCGAGGGGTTGGACGAGAACTTGGATCGTCGTCGTCACGAACACCGTGCACGCGAGGACGAGTGCAGATCGCCGGGAGCTCAGGATCCGGTCTGAGTCGTCGTCGACCGACAGGAGCTGAGAGTGCGACGCGAGATGGGTGGCGTTGACGGGTGCTGTCACCCCACGACAGTAGTTGGCGGTCGGGACCGATCTTGGCCGCTGGGTGCGGCAGCCATCGCCTTCACGGAGGAACCCGACGGACTATTCTGCGGCGACGTCTCATCCGAATGGACGAATTGCGAGGACGAATTTGGCACCCCGTTAGGCTGGCGGGCTGTCCGAGTTCGATGCTCATCGAGGCGCGGTGACTAGGCCACTCCGACGGCCTGGGCCATCGCCCAGCGTGAACCGGTTCCGGGCTGAGCGCTTGGAAATCTGGACAACGCCACGGATGCGCAAGGCTTCTTCATCAGCAATCTGAGTGCGTCCCAAAACCGGTTGAGCCTGTGACGGCGGGCGTCAGAAAGGGCTGTTGACCTGGGGGTTGGAGGCTGCGTTCCGCCATCGACAGCAAATCCCATGCATGCAAGCCTCCTGGGAGAACGCACAGCATTTGCTATGCATCACACAGATTGGAAGAGCGATGAAGCTGAAGAAGATCGTAGGCACGGCGGCGGTAAGCGCAGCGCTGGTGATGGCTGGGCTATTTGGGGGTGCAGTCCCGGCGAACGCGGCCGGGTCATGTGGATCGGGGCAAGTCATCGGCGGTACACCGGGCTACATCAAGATCACCTGTTCGGGGTCGGTGAAGGTGCAGTGGCGGTGCAGCCTTGCGCCGACGATCCTGAGCTCCCGGACGCTGCCGTACTCATCCAGCCCGGTCACGTATCAGTTCATCGCCTGCGACATCGGATACCCGTTCAACATCGGCTGGACTAACGTCTAGCCGGACCAGGAGGCAGGTTGGACGGCGTGGCCTGGTCGTCCAGCCTGACCCGGGGGGAGACTCACACCATGATGCGACGCACGCGATCGACGATGATCCTGGGTGCGGTGATACTGCTCGCCTCGACGGTCGTTGGATGCGCAGGTACTTCCGACGAAGCGACGACTCCGCGCCCACAAGTCACGCCGGGCGATTTCGCCAACAACATGCGGTCTTGCCTGAGCGAGGCTGGGTACGACGTCACCGTGTACGACGATGGGAGTATCGGCATCAAGCTCCCTGATTCTCAGATGCCGGCCTACGACGACGCCACGCACGAGTGCAGCGTCAAGTTCGGCTACGACAAGATGCCGAATCTGACGACTGATCAACGGGCGGATCTCTACGACCAGACGATGGCACTCGTGGACTGCCTCGAAGAACAGGGGTACCCGATTACCGACGTGCCGTCGAAGCAGGCCTTCATTGATGGCACCGAGTTCGTTCCGTATGAGCAGGTTCCAACCACCGTTGTCGGCGATGCGTGGGACAAGCTCCAGCGAGTGTGTCCTCAGCCTCGGTGATCGTTCCCTCGGCCACACCAGTTCCCCGCCGCTAGCTGCGCTGCGACAGAGGGTCTATGGCACTCGGAGTTCTCTAATCGGCTCCCTCGTGCTTGCCAGGACGGCAGGAACAACGGCGGCAACCGCTGCTGTACCGACAGCGAGGATCGCAAGCGCACCCGCAAACCCCACCCCCGGCGCAGGATCACCGGTCACAAAGAGCACCGCGACGGAAGCTATTAGCCCGAGAGCAACCCCAACGATGGACAACATGCAGGTCTGGGTGAGGAGGAGGGCGATGATCAATCCTCGTGTTGCGCCCAGCGCGCGACGGCGGCCGAAATCCTTTCGTCGCATCATGACAAGTGCGTAGAGAACGATGGCGACGAGCAGGCCGGACACGGCCAGCGTGATCAGAACAAGCCCTCGCGAGAAGCTCCCCAGTTGTGCCTGCACGATTGAACGGAGCTGCGCCAACGCTTCCGAGGTCTCAATCTGGACTTTCGTTCGGTCGTCGATTCCGAGCACGGAAACCACCGCGTCCGCCACCGGCGTTACGAGGTCGGGTCGCTCCGCGATAACGATGAGAACGTTCACGGTCTCGTCGCCGGTTGGCCGGGGCTGATCGACAAGCACCAGCGGTTCGAAGCCGGCCAAGAAATCGGGCGTCGAAATCATGCCTGCTACCGCGTAATCGGTGCCGGTAGTAGTCGTGATCGAACCAGCGACGTCCGGTAGTCCCAACTGGTCAAGCGCCGTCCGGGAACCATACGCCACCTTGCCCGGGAGTGGCGAGGTGGCGGGGATGCCGAGCCGTTCCAGGTGCGAGCCATAGGCCAGGCGAACCGGCACGCGCGCACCGTCAGGAACGACGGTATTGGTTGCGTCGATGGCGGAGGAGAAGGCAGCCGCCCATTCGATCCCTTCGATGCTCCGGATGCGGTCCAATACGTCGCTTGTCAGACCCGCGCCATTCTCGGCACGCACTTGGATCGTGCGCGTCCCAGCGTCATCGATCGAGCTCAGAACTCGCTGCTCCGCACCAACTGTGCGTCCAGTGGTCAGCATCACCGTGAGTACCATGCCAACGATCACCAGGACGGTGACAACGGATGCCACCGGTTGTGAAATCGCTGACGCTGCTGCTTCGCGCACCAACGCGGATGGTCGAACGCTCACAGCTCGATCCTCCGATCACACGCGTTTGCCACGTCCGGTGAGTGAGTAACGATGATGACGGCAGCGCCGGTAGCTGCATGCTGCTGAAGCGCAGCCACCACGATGTCTGTTGTCGCTGGGTCGAGGTTGCCGGTTGGTTCGTCAGCGAGCAGTACTCGAGGTTCGCTGAGAAGCGCTCTGCACAACGCGATGCGTTGTGCTTGGCCGCCAGATACCTGCCCTGGTTTCCTGCCCGGCGGCACTTCAACGCCAAATTTCTCGAGCAACTCCATTCCTCGCCGTATCGCAGTGTCCCGTCGTACCCCTCTGTAGAGAGCGGTTTCTGTGACGTTGTCGATCACTGCGCGGGTCTGGTCCAACGCCGCATCCTGGAAAACGAACCCGAATCTGTCGGCGCGGATGCGAGCTCGGGCCGCATCCGGCAGACGCGTGACCGGTGCTCCATCGAGGAACACCTCGCCCGCGCCGGGGCGCAGCATGAGACCTAGGAGGTAGAGCAAGGTTGACTTGCCGCGCCCCGAGGGCCCAGTCAGCGCTGTAGTTGTGGCAGCAGGAAACTCGGCCGACCAATCCTGGATGATGGGCATCCCACCCGCCGCGTAGGAGAACGACAGCTCGCGAGCATTCAACACGTCAGGAACCCTTGGCGGCGGGTACACGCACACGAGTGCCCGCGCTCACGCCCTCGACGACGCTCATTCCTCGTGCTGCTGCGACAACGGTTACCGGGATCCGCTCGCCGCCCTGCTCGATGACCGCCGTTTGTCCATCAGCCTGCGTCACCAGGGCAGCGGACGGCACGACAAGGCCTGAGACTGTCTCCACGGTCACGACCTCCGATCGGAGCATCGACTGCCCAGTCACAGGCACCTGGCCGCACTGGTCGCCGCAGAGCGCCTCACCGCCCTCACCCTCGAGCGCAATCGTGATGACACCGGTGTCAGCATCGGTCGTCCGTCCCGCAGCGTATCCAGCCCACTGCGCACCTTCCGGAGACGTAATGAGCACCCGCGTGCCCGCCGGCATCATCGCCGCTTGGCCCTCTGTGACTGGTACGCCGAATGACGGTGCGGCCGGGAGCCCTTGCACCGCATCTTCCCCGCCAGCGAGCGTCGCACCGCGGAAGATGACCTTGCTATCGAGCACTACGCGGGCAGGGAGACTCGGTACAAAGATCACGTCGCCGGCGCCGACGGTTCCGGTCTCCGGCACCCCGATGCTCTTCTGCCACGATCTGATCGCACGAACCGTGCCCGTCCCAGATCTGCCATCCGCCGGACCTGAATAGAACCCACCAGCGGTGAGCATCTTCTGCAACTGTGCGACGTCTGGCCCCTCCACGCCAGCTCCCATTGCGCGGAACGCAGGCACGTCCCCTTCCGCGACCACGACAGGTCGCAAATCGACGGAATAGAGTGTGCTTCCTTGGGATACTTCTTCACCTGCTGTCACAGAGACGCCGGTGACCACACCAGCAGCGCGGTTGGCTCCCACCGGCGCTGGCGCCCACTCAGCCACCGAGTCGAGTTGGAGGCTCGCACCTACGTCCCCTTGCTCCACCGCCACATACGTGTAGGGCGTTGAGTCGAGGGCATCCTCTGCTGGAGTGAGCACGGTAGTCACGGCCCACCCCACACCAAAGCCGGCCGACAGCAGCAAAATCCCGCCGGTCAACCATGGAATCCACCGCCTGCGCCCGGCCGTCGGACCTGCCTGCGTACCAGTCATCGGACCCAGGGTATGTGAAACGAAGGTTTCATCGCGGAAGCGGGTGCCGCGAATGCCTCGGGCCACCGTCCTCTTTGTCGCTGAGAACGGGAACAGGACTGGACGCTGACGGGGTGGAACTCCTGCGCGCGAACGCCCACTGCGGGGATGCGAGCGCCGGAACCGCTGGGGCCAGAATCTGGAGCCGCCACGCGGTGCGCTCGTTGTGCGGCTGGTCAGTGCGATTTGCCGTGAGACTTTCATCCCATTGAGTGATGGGTGTCAGTAAGTGGTCTCCTGGCTGGGGACCACGACGGCCCGCGCCTTCCGGCGCAGCCAACCCCTTCAACGGGAACGCACGCTTCGAGATCCGGTAGATGAGTCGCGCTCAGTTGCTCGGCCGGACAGCCTTGCTGATGCTTGACCGTCTGCAATGGCGCAGGCTCCGCTGGGGGCGGCTATGCCCTAATGGCCGCCCGTGCGGCAACCTCGGTGAGCGGGCCGATGATGGCCAGGCGCTTCGACGGCTTCCAGTCGCCACCACTGCGGTTTTCGGACGGGGTCACCGGCTGCGACAGCTGCACACCTCGGGGAGTGTGCAACGCCGCGGAGGAGATCATCTCAGCGAGCGCCGCGTAGATCTTGGAGTCGTCCACGAAGTCCTAGCTGCGCACCCGGACAGCTCACTGCGTGGCGCCGCGCTGCGATGCCCACGCGCTACGTGCAAGACCAACCAGCCTGCGGCTTAGGAGCACACCTCGGGCTCCTCGATAGCGCGATCCCTTTGATGCGAAACGCGTTGAGGTTCGCGCGTCGTCAGTCATCCGATCGGATGAAAATTGGCCACCAGTTGCAAATGGCATGGCAGGGAGTTGCGGTTGCGTTGCTCCGCTCAATTGGCGAACTTGTGCAGCCCAGACGGTGGGCTGTCAACCAGAGATGCCGATAGCGGCAAGCACGGGAGTTGTGCAACCGTGGGGCCGCTTCAGCGCTGGCCGGAGCATTGGTACGAAGGAGTACTGGTATGCGACGCAAACCTCAGTCCCGACCCTCATCCCCGGCTGTTCCCTCAGGGCGCGGGCGAGTGCGGACCCTGAGCGCGTTGAGCGCGCTCGCTCTGGCGATCGGGATAGTGGCAGCCCCTATGCCCGCCAGCGCCTACACGACCACTGGTTGCAAGTGGTCAACACCGAATCTGAACATCAATCTGTCCGGCACAAACGGGACGATGAGAACCGCGCTGTACGCGGCGCTCAACAACTACACGCTGGGGACGGATGTGAACCTCACGGGCGTGACGTCATCTGGCCCCACCTTCACCGCAAACAACACCAACTACGGCGCGACCGGGTGGGAAGGTCAGAACAACTGGGGTTGCGTGTTCGGCGCCACCAACTCTTCAAACGCTCGCCTGAATGACTACTACCTCCCCAACCTTGCGTCGAACGAAGGACGGATCCGCGTGGTCTGGTTGCACGAAGTCGGTCACGGGCTCGGTCTTGACCACGTCACGAATGTGGTGGCACGAGTGATGTACACCTCCGCGTCGGATGCCTACTACGCGGGGGTACGCAACCTAACGTCCGACGAGATCAGCGGCATCAACGCCCTCTACTGAATCGAGACACCATGCGATCGCGAAAAGTCCTGGGATTGGCTGCCGCAACCATTGCTGTCGTAGCCCTGCTTGGCGGCTGCGCCAGCACCACCTCTGGTTCCTCCATGTCCCGTGTTCACCTTTACTCCTCCGTGGAGGAACTGGCGGCCGACAGCGCCGTAGTCCTCGTTGGGTCGGTCGTCGAACAGACGGTCGCCCAAGACATTGAGCCGACAACGGACTTCACAGTCTCGACAGTGCAGATTTCGGAGGTCATTCAATCGGACCGAGACTTGGCAGTCGGTGGGACGGTCCGGGTTCGACAGATCGGCAGCGAAGAGCAGCCGCCTTCCACGCCGATCTTCACGCCTGGATCCACTTACCTGCTCTATCTCACCTCATCTGGGTTGGCTGCCCCTCTGGACAGCCAGTTTTACGTGACAGGTGCAAATGCTGGCGCCTACCTAGCGCCGGCCGACCAAGCGCGATCCGCGCAAGGCTCGGAGACGTTCACTCAGGTTGATCCAGAGCCGGGTGAGAATCTTCCGACCAGGATCAGCCTGGATGATGCCCAACGATCCGCAAACTGAAGGTGCGCGGCGGAGGGCTGGTGCCCTCGCCCGCACACTTTGGGCCCTGGTCGGCGTTGCTGCGATTGCTGTAATCGTCTACGCCGTCGTGGAAGGGCACGGTACTTGCAGCGCTCGTGGCGAATGCGTCGTCTCTTCCATCCAGACGGACCCTGCCAGGTGGGTCATCGTTGGTGTTGCGCTCGTTGCCCTTGCATATGCGACGTTCCGCGTGGTCTCCTCGCGGCCACGCAGCACCCGAGTTGCCATGCCCGAGAATGGAAGGCCAGACGAGTCCAAAGAACCGCCCTCCCCCACGAACTGAAGGCGGGTTCGTAGCCAGCAACGTAACCCGACGGACACGCCTGCGCGACTCAACCAGCTCACCGGGAGGGGCGGCCGACGTGGAGGACGGCCGGGGCCGCGTGGCCTACGTAGGACGGCAACTGCACGATCGGGCGGCTGCGGTGAAACGAACGCGCACCCAAACGGATGCTGACCGCGCATGCACGTTTCATGGGAGCCCGAGAGAAGCTGATGCCGGCCCGCCCAGCGGGCACCGCACACGCTGTATTCGACACGCGAATGCGTCGATGCGAAAGCCTTCCTGACCTGGAGTTGTCGTGTCGCGGTGGAAAACTCAGAGGCTTACCGCGGAAAGTGTCCGGGGAGGGCTCTGGAGACCCCTTGAGGCGCCTGGGCTCGCGGAAAAAGTTACAGGGCCACAGAACGTGCGAAAGAAGCCGGTCGGAGACAGGGTCTCCGACCGGCTTCTTCGTTGCTGCACCGACCCGCAATTCGGGCCCCCGAGGTAGCGCTCGCCTCTACCGGATCAAGTCGGCCGGGCCGCCCGACCGCCACGAAATGGCAGCACCGGCGGGCCGTCCACGGCGGCTGACCTCGTTCGCTTCGCATCGCATGGATGGCATCATCCACGTCCCTTCAGGGGCTCCAGCAGCTGCTGCCGCCTCGCCGGCGTCACGAAGCTCGCATCGACCGAGTTCACCGCCAGGTGCCTCAGGTCGTCATCGGTCAGCGCGAACGCGCTGGTGAGGGCGCGGAGGTTGTCGTCCAGGTACCCGCCGAAGTAGGCGGGGTCGTCCGAGTTGATGGTGACCTGCAGCCCCGCGTTCATGGCCTGTCGCAGCGGGAACTCGGAAATCTCGCCGATGACCCGGAGTCGGACATTGGAGAGCGGGCACATCGTCAATGGGATTCGGTCGCTGACCATCCTTGCGACCAGGGCGGCGTCCTCGAGGGCGCGGTTGCCATGGTCGATCCGTTCCACCCCGAGCGCGTCCAGGGCCTGCCACACATAGTCTGCGGGGCCTTCCTCGCCGGCGTGGGCGACCAACCGCAATCCGCCGGCGCGAGCGCGCTCGAAGATCCCTTGGAACAGCGACGGCGGGTAGCCGACCTCGGCGGAGTCCAGTCCGAGACCGGTGATGGCGAATCCGGACTCGAGGACTCGGTCCACCATCCGTGCGGCCTCGTCGACAGGGTCATCGCGGAGAATGCAGACGATGATCGATGAGGTGATCCCGGTCTCGTGACCTACCGTGTCGATGGCCCGGTGCAGGCCGGCGAGCACGACGGCTTCTGGAATGCCGCGCTTGGAGTGGGCCTGCGGGTCGACGAACATCTCGGCATGGGCGACGCCTCCGGCGTGCGCGCGCCGGAGGTAGGCGGCGGCGAGTTCGAAGAAATCGTCTTCGGTCTGCAGTACCTGCATGTTGTCGTAGTACAGGTTCAGGAACGACTGCAGATCCGTGAACCGGTACGCCCGCTTCAGCTCAGCTTCCGAGGCATACGGGAGGGCGAGGCCCTTCGCTCGGGCGAGCGCGAAGATCGTGGCAGGCTCCAGGGTCCCCTCGATGTGGACGTGGAGCTCGCAGAACGGCAGTCGGTCGCCCGCAGACGAGGTACTCATCTGGTCAGCTCGTCTGTGACGAGGTCGAGGAAGCGGGCGTAGTCGAAGTCGACAGCGATCTTGATTCGGGGAAGGTCCGTCCATTCGTGGTGGAGGCGCCGGTCGACGACCGTCATACCGCGGGTGAGGCGTCCTTCGGTCTCCACGTCGCACAGCACAGTCTCGGTGGTTACCAGTGTCGGGTCGATGAGGCTGGCCACTGCTGCACTGTCGATGAGGGAGCAATAGCTCTGGTATCCGCGGCCCTGTACGAACTCGACGACCCGGACAGCGAGTTCGGCTGCGGGGTGTGTGGACTGGCGCAGTCGCACCATGTCGTCGTCGCGGAAGTTGATCCGTGGGTGGGTGGCGACGTCCAGACCGACCGCGAGCAGGGGGAAGCCGGCGTTGAAGACGGTTTTGGCGGCTTCAGGGTCGACGAACACGTTCCATTCGCTGGTGGGGTTGTCGCCGGTGGCCTGCGACCACGCGTACGGGGTGGCGCCGAACGATCCGCCGATGATTGTCAACTGTGCCACTTTGGACGGCAGTGCAGGGTCGATTGCGAGGGCCTGGGTGATGTTCGTCAGCGGGCCGAGGGCGCAGATCGCGATCTCGCCGGTGTGCTCGTTGACGATGTCGACGATGAGCTGCGCGGCGCTCCGGGTGTCGATGGGGCGGGCCGAGGCTGGAAGGTCGGATTCGGCCAGTCCGTCCGTCCCATGGGAGAACGGGTCCGACGGGTAGTGCCCGCCGAGCGGCACCAGGGGGCCCTGTGCGACAGGGATCTGCGGTGCGTCCAGGAGGTCGAGTACGCGGAGGGCGTTTGCGACGGTGCGATCGCTGGGAAGGTTTCCGGTCACGGCGGTGATCGCCACGACATCCAAGACGGCGGACTTGTGAGCCAGGGAGATGGCGAGGGCGTCGTCCATCCCCGGGTCGGTGTCAATCAGAACCTTCATCGGCTTCCTCTCGGCTTGCACATGCCACGGTTATAGGTATTGTAAGCATAACCACATGACTTTTGGAGGATCGATGGCGTCCGTGGCCGTGCTCTCGCACATCGTCGTAGACGAGGTGTTCGATGCAGACCGCAATCGGGTCGGCGACGAGGTCGGTGGGGCGGGCGCTTATGCAGCGGTCGGTGCAAGCCTCGCTTCGTCCGACGCGTCGACTCTCCTGGTCTCCGGCGTGGGGCGCGAAGACAAGAGCTTCCTCGCGGAATGGTGCGCCCGGCGGCAGATCTCGTCGTCGGGACTGTTCGAGGTCGGGCAGCATTCCCCGCGCACCCGCATCCAGTACTTTGCGGACGGGGAGCGGGAGGAGACCCCCGTCTACGGGCTGGATCACTTCCACGCCCACACCCCGCTTCCCCGGCACATCCCCGCAGACGCCGACTCGGTCGCCGGCGTCTACCTCTTCCACGACCATGAGGCCTCGTACTGGGAAGAGGTCGCGGAGTTTCGTCGCAGCTTCGGCGGCCCGCTGCTGTGGGAGATCTCGCTGGACTCGTGCCGGTCGGAGCATCTGTCGACGGTGCGGGAGAAGCTCGAGCTGGTCGATCTGCTGTCCATCAACGAATCCGAAGCGTTCTCGCTGCTGGGGGTCAGTCGCCTCGAGGACGCCATCGCGCAGCTCCAGAACGCCGACGTCGTCGCTCTGCTGCGGCGGGGCGCCCGCGGCTCGCTGGTTGTGGAGCACGACCGTGTCTACACGGTGGGGACCTCGCCCACCCGTGCGCTGGATCCCACAGGGGGCGGAAACAGTTACACCGGCGCGTTCCTCGCCGTTTTCGCCCGCACCGGCGACTTGAGCCGCGCGGCCCGGGTCGCTGCGGCGACCGCCAGTGCCGTCGTTGCCGCTCCTGGGGCGCCCGAGGTGGACCCGGCTGCGCGAGAAGCCATCCGGCGCGCGGCGCACGAGGTCTCGTTCGCGCGCGCCTGAACGCAGTCAACAACCAAGGAAGAAGGGGACGACTATGTCTTCAGAGTGGAATCCACATCGCCTCTACGACACCTACCGATACACCGAGAACGTGCCGAGGCGCGGCCTGCTGGTCGAAGGGCGTCCGGCGCTGTCCCAGCTTGATCCGGGGAAGGTGGCCCGCTATGTGCTGCTGACGGTCCGCGACCCGCTCTGCGCGTACGACGACGACCCCGCAACTCAGCTGGCCCGCCGCCTTGACGATGCCGAGCAGATCGGCAGGTCCGGCATGTTCACCACGTGGACCGGCAGCTACAAGAGTGTGCCGTTGACCGTCGTCTCGGGCGGCAGCGGCTCCCCGGAGGCGGAGCTCATCATGCATGAGCTGCTGGAGTTCACCGAGGCGGACACCTTCATCCGGGTCGGCGGATCCGGCGGCTATCACCCGAAGGTCGAACCCGGCGACGTTGTCATCGCGTCAGGTGTGGTCCGGGACGAGGGAATGACGCAGGCCTACATCCCCGCGTCCTACCCGGCGGTGGCTTCGTACGATGTGGTGATCGCGATGGCGCGTGCCGCGAACGAGCTCGGTCAGCCGTTCCACATCGGTGTCACCCGATCGAGCGACAGCGACTTCTGCGGCGTCGGACGCCCCTCGGTCGGCGGCTACTTCCAGCCTTGGCACACCGAGATCCTCGACACCTGGGCCTGCGCCGGCGTGCTCAACGGTGACCGGGAGTCCGCAGCGATCGTCACGCTGGCAGCGCTCTTCGGAAAGCGCGGGGGATCGGTGTGCTCCGTGGCCGACAACGTCATCGCCGGCAAGCAGTTCATCACCGGCGCCGGCCATGCATCTGGCATGGACATCGCGCTCGAGGGCGTCGTTGAGCTGGCGGTGCTCGATGCTGCCGCCGACGCGGGAGCGGGCCTGCTGAGACAGAGTCGTGATCTTTGACCATTGACTTGGTCATACGGTGGTTATAACCTCAATACAACCCATCCACGTACCCGACGAGGAGTACACAGCATGAACAGGAAAGTGACCACGCTCGCGGTCGTGAGCATGGCCGCCGCCATCGCGCTCACAGCTGCCGGGTGCAGCGGCGGGGCCGGTGCCGGCAAGGAGAAGCTGGAACTGTGGTTCTGGGGCGCGCCCCCGGCCCAGCAGGAGACGATGCAGAAGGTTCTCGTCGACGGCTTCAACGCATCGCAGGACGAGTACGAACTCGAGGTCAACTTCGACAACGCAGTCGACAAGAACATCCAGGTCGCGCTCAGCGCCAACCGCGGCCCGGACATCGTCTACGGCTCGGGACCCGCGTTCGCATCCGCGTACGCCGCCGAGGGCAAGCTCGCCGACATGACCCCGTATGCGGAGAAGTACGGCTGGAAGGACCGGATCCTCGACTCGATGTACGAGTCCGGCACCTACGACGGCAAGCTCTACTCGCTGCCGAACTCCATCGAAGACATCGGCGTGTTCTACAACACCAAGGTGCTCGACAGCCTCGGCGTGGCGGTCCCCACCGACTACGACGAGTTCGTCGCCGTGATGGACAAGGCAGCCGACGCCGGCCTGTACTCGTCGGTCACGGGCAACCAGGGCTGGAAGCCGGTCAACCAGAACTACATCTCGCTGTTCCTCTCGCAGGTCGCCGGTGGCAAGGCCGTGTACGACGCGCTGCAGGGCACCATCCCGTGGACCGACCCGGTGCTGGTCAAGGCCGTCCAGGACTCCGCGGACTTCTACAACGCCGGCTACCTCGGAGGCGACGATTACCCGACGCTCAACTTCGACCAGTCCATGAAGCTGCTCAGCGAAGAGAAGTCGCCCTTCTTCATCGGACCGAGCCTCGCGTTCCAGTTCGCGTCGAACTACTTCAACGACGACGCCGGCAACACCACCGACCTCGGCTACATGGCGTTCCCGACGATCAACCCCGATCTGCCCAGCCCGTACTACACGCTCGGTACCACGGCGTCGCTGTCGATCAACGAAGCCTCCAAGAACAAGGACGGCGCGGCGATGGTCATCGACTACATGATGAGCGACGACTTCACGCAGAAGATGAACGAGACCTGGCCCGGGTACTGGGCCGTGCCGCTGAAGAACTTCGACCTCACGGCCGACGACTTCACCGGCCTGTCCAAGCCGTTCGTCACCGCGATGCAGGAGACCATCGCCGGTGTCAACGAAGGCAACTACGGCTACTTCGCCGGCACGTTCTTCCCGCCGGCCACCGCCGCCGCCTTCACCGACATCGACTCGGTGTGGCTGGGCAACGTCACCGCGGAGGAGTTCCTCGCCAACATCCAGAAGGTGTTCGACGAAGAACAGGCGAAGGGCCTCGTTCCGCCCCTTCCCGAGCCGGCCAACTAAGCGTCGACTCCCATGTGGGCCCGCCCGCCCGAGGCGGGCCCACACCCCCTACTCCCGACGAAAGACACGCTCATGACCACCACCCTGGCGCCCGACGTCGGCCGCAAGGGCACGACGCGGTCCAGCTCCCCCCGCCGCGTGAACCACTTCCGCAAGCAGACGCTCACCAGCTACCTGTTGGTCTCGCCCGCACTGCTGCTGTCGATCTTCATCGTCGTCATCCCAGGCATCCTGACCCTGCTGTTCGCGTTCACGGACTGGAACGGAATCGGATTCGACGCGCAGTTCATCGGCATCCAGAACTTCCAGGACATCCTCGCCGACCCGGTGTTCGCAACGTCGCTCACGAACAACATCAAGTGGCTGATCCTGTTCCTGACCCTCCCGGTCATCATCGGCCTTCTCACCGCAGCACTGCTGCTGCGCCGAAAGAAGATGCGCACCTTCTACCAGGTCATCTTCCTCATGCCCTACGTGCTCGCACCGGTGGTCAATGCCATGGTGTGGCAGACCATCATCTACAACCCCAACGGCGGCGTGTTCGGCCCGCTCGGCCTCGCCCCGCCCACCGCGAGCCAGGCCACCTCGCTGTACGCCGCGGCCGCGGTCGACATGTGGCACTACTGGGGATTCCTCACCGTCGTCTACCTCGGCGCGATGCGCCAGACGCCCGTTGACCAGGTGGAAGCGGCCACCGTCGATGGCGCCGGGGCGTGGAAGGTGTTCCTCCACGTCTATCTGCCCAGCATCCGGCCCACGCTGCTGCTGATGGGTGTGATGACCGTCATCTTCTCCTTCCTTGCCTTCGACTACGTCTATCTGCTCACCCAGGGCGGCCCCGCGCACTCCAGTGAAGTCATGGGCACGTACGCCTACGCATTCGCGTTCTCGTCGTTCCAGTTCGGCAAAGCCGCCGCCGTCGGTCTGATCATGAGCTTCTTCGGACTGCTCGCATCCGTCCTCTACACCTGGATCAGCCGAAGGGATCTGTTGCGATGAAGAACCCCCTTCGGACCGCTGTCGGCCACCTCGTCCTGGCCGTGTTCGCGATCACCGCGCTCATCCCGCTGGTGTTGGTGCTGCTGAACAGCTTCAAGAGCAACACCGAGATCCTCGGCAACCCGTTCCAGCTGCCGCAGAGCCTGTCGCTGGACAACTTCGTCACCGCCTGGAACTACGGCCAGTTCACCGAAGGCTTCATCAACAGCATCCTGCTCACCGGGACCACCGTCATCGTGGTGCTGATCTGCTCGTCGCTGGCCGGCTACGTCCTGGCCGGGCAGAAGGTGCGCAGCTGGCCGATCATCATGGTCTACCTCACCATGGCGATGACGGTGCCCATCCAGTTGTTCATCTTCCCCCTGTATTCCGTCGCGGCAAGCCTGGGCCTCACCGACAACGTCTTCGTCGTCGGGGTCATCCTCGCCGCCATCAACATGCCGTTCGCGACGTTCTTGATGCGGACGTTCTTCCTGAACGTGCCTATCGAGATCGAGGAGGCGGCGCTGATGGATGGGCTGAACACGTTCCAGTTGGTCACCCGGGTGCTGCTGCCCATGGTCCGACCCGGTCTGATCACGGTCGGAGTGATCATCGGCCTGAACGCGTGGAACGAGTTCCTGATCTCCTCGACGTTCCTGCAGGACCGAGACACGAAGACGCTCACCCTCGGGTTCCTGACGATGAACGGAACATTCAGCACCGACATCGGCACCATGATGGCCGGCGCCCTCATCCTCATCCTCCCGATCCTCGCCGTGTTCATCGCGTTGCAGCGGTACGTCGTCGACGGCATGGCCAGCGGGGCGGTGAAGGGATGACCACGCAGACGCCGCTGGATCAGGTGTACGCCGAGCGCGTGTACGCCGCTATCGTCGGGAAGCTCATCGGTGTGTACCTGGGTCGGCCCGTCGAAGGCTGGCCGTACGAGGACATCACCGCACAGTTCGGTCTCGTCGACCGCTACATCAGCGGCGACCTCGGTGTGCCGCTGATCGTCGCCGATGATGACATCTCCGGGACCCTAGCGTTCGCCCGCGCGGTCGAAGACTTCGCCGGCGACCCGGTCGGCGCCGCCGAGGTCGGCAAGACCTGGCTGAACTACATCATCGAAGACAAGACGATCCTGTGGTGGGGCGGATACGGGCGCTCCACCGAGCACACCGCATACCTGAATCTGCGGGCCGGGATGGGTGCACCGGCGAGCGGTTCCATCGCGGTGAACGGGACGACTCTTGCTGAGCAGATCGGCGCGCAGATCTTCTCGGATGCATTCGCCCTGATGCATCCCGGCGCCCCGACAGCGGCTGCAGAGCTCACCCGCGCCGCCGCCAGCGTCAGCCACGACGGCGTCGCCCTCGACGCGGCCGCGTTCTTCGCGGCGATGCGGGCCCAGGCGTTCATCTCCTCGGATCTCGACGACCTCATCGCGACCGGCCGACGCTATGTCACCGACACGCGCCTGCTGCACCTGATCGACGACGTCAACGCCCACGTGCAGGAAGGCGACAACTGGCGCGAGGTGCGGACCTGGGTGGACACGCACTACGGATACGGGCGGTACCCCGGACCGTGCCACGCACTGTCGAACACCGCCATGGTGCTCGCCTCGCTGCGCCTCGCAGGAGACGACTTCGCATTGGCCGTCGCGGTGGCCTCGTCGGTCGGCTTCGACACAGACAGCAACGCCGGCACCGTGGGATGCCTGAACGCGGTGCGACTCGGACTGCAGGCGCTGCCCCCGGCGCTGCGGGAGCCGGTCGCCGACCGTGCGATCGTCGTCAGTGCCGACGGGGGCGAATCGGTCACGGACGCGTCACGTGAGGCGACCCGCATCATCAACTCCGCCCGCTCACTGCGGGGCATCGAGCCCATCACGCCTGCCGCACGGTTCGACTTCGCGTTTCCGGGATCGCGCCACGGCTTCACCTCCTGCCCTCACCACACCGCGCACGCCACACCCCGCCTGTCCAACGTGTCGGGTGGCGCCTTGCAGGTGGAGGCTCCGGGCGGAGCGACTGTCGCGGTGTCGACGCCCACATTCCTCGACCCGCTCGACAAGGTCACCAACTTCTCCACGGTCGCCAGCCCCACGCTGTACCCGACCGACATCGTCTCCGTCGCACTGCGCGCCGCGGCGCCCGCAATGGTGAGGCTCTTCGCGCTCTACGACGGCGACCACGCCGTAGCGCGTCGCGACAGCGACCCGGTCACCGTCAGCTCCGCACAGACCATCACCTGGACGATCCCCGCGGTCGGAAACCTTGTTCCGTTCCGGCTCGGGTTCGAGATCCAGTCCGGGCTGAACGCTTCGACGGTCGTCGTCGAGTCGGTGGACTGGGAGGGCGCCCCGTCGCAGTTCGAGCAGAGCGGGATCCTCCTCACCTCGATCTGGGATACCCAACCCGCCGGTCTGGCCCCCTGGGTGAGCTCAGCACGCAACTGGGAAGCGGATTTCGCCGGAACGTACTGCGTCTCCCACCCCGGGCGCGGCGGGGTCAGCACGATCGGAAGCCGCAGCTGGCAGGACTACAGCGTGACCTCCACGCTCACGCTGTCGCTCCATGAGACGGCGGGCCTGGTCGCTCGAGCTCGCGGCCACCGCAACTACACCGCGGGCGTGTTCGCCGACGGCAAGGTGCGCCTCATCGACCAGGTCGACGACGACCGCCGCGTCCTTTGCGAAGTTCCTTATCGGGTAGCCCTGGACACGCCGCTGAGTGTGACCCTCACCGTGGCCGGCGATCACGTCGCCCTCGCCGTCGACGGGGAGATCATCGCCCGCGCAGCAACGTCGCGACGGACTGTCGGAGGAGGTGCCGGGTTCCTCGTCGAACGGGGAACCTTCACCGCCGACGGCTTCCGTGTCCAACGCCAAGACCCTTCCTCCCAATGAAATACACGAAAGGCAACAGCATGAGCGTCACCCCGGGTACCTGGGAAAGCTTCTCGATCAACACCAAGCCCGCGGAAGGATTCCCGGCCCCCACCGGCTATGTGGACGTCACCCCGCGGCTGCGGGAGGCGGTCAGCGGGTCCGGCGGCAACGGCGTCCTGCACGTCTTCATCCCGCACACCACCTGCACGATCATCTTCAACTCGGGTGTCGACGGCACCACGCTGCAGGACATCCGCCTGTTCATCGAGCAGTCGATCCCGGTGGACCGTCCCTTCGTGCACCTGCACGATGGCCCGCAGGATGCCGCCGCCCACGTGCGCCTCGTCTACGGCGTGCAGTCGTTGCAGCTGCCGGTCATCGACGGTGAACTCGGGATCGGTCACAGCCAGGGCGTCTACCTGCTGGAGCTGGACGGACCCCGCGACCGCACGGTCCAGTACGCGCTGCAGTCGTTCTGATGGCGACGATCGGTGTGCGGGGCGGACTGTCCGTCGATCACCTGGTGGTCGCCGGACAGGGCGCGAGCTTCTCGCAGCTCGGCGGGCCAGGACTGTTCGCTGCACTCGGCGCGCGCCTCGTCTATGGCGTGAACGTCCGGGTGTCAACGCATCTTCCGGACGACGAGCCACGGTTCGCTGAGCTCTTCGACCGCCTCCACATCGATCGCCGGTACTGCGCTCCAGCGTCCACGGCCACCCGGCTGTGGATCCTCAACTCGGCCGAGGGGAGGCGGATCGTGGAGACCGCCTCCCCGGGGCCGGTGGAGCTCGAGACGACCGTCGCCGTTTCGGACGAGGGCGAAGCCGAGCAGCCCGCCGATCCCGGCTTCTTCGATGGGTTGGATGCGCTGCTGGACTCCGCCCCGATCCGCCGACCAGGGGCCGCCCCGGCGACAGCGACCGGGATCGATCCGCATCAGGTCCCGATGCACAGGGACGGGATCGACTACCTGCGACGGGTTACGCCGGCGGGTGGCATCGTGCTCCCCAGCCGCGTGCAGCTATCGCTCATCGATGCGGACGCCCACGCCGCGGCAAGGCGCATCGCCACCGAGCTGGCGACCCCCGTCATCGCCCGGCTGGACCGCGAAGGCATCCTCGTCGTCGACGCCGGGGATATGCACGAGTGGACCGTTCGGGATGCGAATGTGCAGCTCGTCGAGACCACTGGTGCCGGCGATTCCTCCGCGGCGGCCATCATGGCTGCGATCGCACTCGGCGCCGACCTTGTCACCGCAGCGATGTTCGGCGTAGCCGTCGCCCGTTACGCACTCGCCGGGTGGGGGGCAGCGGCCCTCCTCGAAGCCCAACCACTCACGGCACCACCTAACGGTGTCACCGCAACCCAGGAAAAGTAGATGACTCACCAGACCAACCTCAGCAACCTCGTCGGCGCCCTCGAGGCATCCGCCGACATCCAGCCCACCGTCGCCGACCCGCCCCGCAACGCGGTGTTCGTCGGCTCCGGCGACTCGCTCTCGTCAGCACTGCTGGCGCAGGCGTATGGTCACCGCGCCGCCTCCTCGGGTGACATCACCTTCATGGGACGGCTCCCGGTCGCCGTGGAGACCGTGGTCGGCATCTCCCATTCCGGAACGTCCGGCGCCACCGTGCAGGCTCTTCGCCTGGCGCGTGAGCAGGGCGTGCGGACCATCGCCATCACCTCGAACGCCGACTCGCCACTGGCTGAGGCGGCCGACGAGGTGCAGCTGGTGCCGTCGCTGAAGGTCGACGAGATCGTCCCCTGCGCAGGCCACCTGATGCTCGGCCTCGGTGTCGCCGCCGTCTGCGGTGAGGACACCACGGGTGCCACCTCGGCGCTCGCGCAACTGCTGACCGAACGTGCCTCGCTCGTCGAGGACACGGTGAACGGTCTTCCGGACCAGGCGCCGGTCGGGGTCTCCCTGCTGTCGCTGCCGGATCTGCGCGGAGCCGCGGACTTCTGGATGCTCAAGCTCATCGAGGCCACCGGCATCTCGGTACGCACCGTTGCGCTCGAAGAGAGCGGACACGTCGACTACTTCATCGGCCCGCAGGCGCACCTCGCAGTCCAGCTCGTCGGCGCCCAGGGTCGGTTCCGGTTCGACCGCCTCGCCACCGCGCTCGAGCACGCCGGTCAGACGGTGCTGCAGGTCAACTTCCCAGACACCGGGGTGGACACGACGCGTGACGCGTTCCTGTACGAGCTTGCCGGCGCCGTCGTGGGCACTGTGGTCGCCGAAGCCGCGGCCGCGCGTTGGGGGCGACCCACGTTCCGTGGCGGGGCGGTGAACATGGACGCCGCACACATCAAGCTCGACGGTCAGCCGGTCACCTGACGACCGCGCCAGCGCCGACGGGGGTGGTGGGGCGATGGGTGTTTCAGCGCACCGCTTCACCACCTCGAATCGCCGTACAGTTCCATCTGCCCGAGTAGGTCATGTGGTTATAATCTCCGCATACGACTCGCTCTGAAAGGGCTCCATGACCATCGCAGCCAGCACGCATCCGCTCGCCGCACTGGCGACACCGGTGAACCGCAAGTCGCCGATGCCTGCCTGGGCACAGGTGCATCGTGATCTCAAGGGGCTGATCGACCAGGCTGCGGACATCGGGGAGCAACTGCCCACCGAGCTGGATCTGGCGGCGATCTACGGCATCAGCCGGATCACGATCCGCCAGGCGCTGGCGACCCTCGCGCAGGACGGGTACGTCGAGCGACGTCACGGCACCGGGACGTTCGTCGCTGACCGGCCGCCGCTGATCCAGCACGACTTCGGCCTGATGACACCGTGGCGCGACCGGTTTCGCGCCGCCGGAGAGGATGCCCAGTCGATTCACCTCACCGAAGGTCCACCCGAGAACGAGCCCTACGAGCTGGCAAACGAACTGGAACCTGCCGAACGGGACCAGCCGCGGCTGCACCTGAAGCGCCTGCACAAGGTGAACGGGCGACCGATAGGCATCACCGACTCGTGGGTTGCCGGTCCTGCCGTCGAACTGCTGAGAGACGTCGAGCTCGTCGAAGGTTCGCTGTCGAAGACCCTCGAACCCCTCGGTGTGTCCAGCACCGAGACCCATCATTTCCTCGAAGTACGCACCGTGACACGTGCCGAGGCAGCACTGCTGCAGACCAGTGAGGACGGAACGCTTTTCGTCGACTGGTCGATCGGTCGTGCCGATGGCGAGCTCGTCGAGACCTCACGCACGGTGTGGCTTGGTTCCCGCGTGCGCTTCCACTACGCCATCAGCTCCTGACGACGGGTTCCCGTCGGCGGGCGAGCACCACCCGAACCCAACGGGAGAACACATGACCAACCGTGTCGTCGTCGTCGGCTCCATCAACGCGGACATCATCGCCTCCGTCCCCGAGCGGCCGACGCCGGGAAAGACCGTTCTGGCAAGCCGGATCGCTCGGAGGTCTGGCGGCAAGGGCGCCAACCAAGCCGCGGCCGCAGCCCGAGCGGGAGCGGACACCGTCCTGATCGCGGCAGTCGGCGACGACGCGGAGGCGGCCGTGCAGTTGGCTGAGCTCGCCTACGACGGCGTCGACGTGTCGAAGATCATCACGATCTCCGGTGCTACCACCGGTCTTGCGTTCATCACCGTGACGGCGGACGGTGAGAACGCGATCACCGTGGCTCCGGGTGCCAACGGCTCTCTGACCGTACCGGCCACGCTGGCCACTCTTGACGCTGCGGACCCGTCGATGGTGGTCCTGCAGACCGAAGTCTCTCCAGAGGTCATCGAAGCAGTCGCCGCATGGTGCCGTCAGAACGACGTTCGCCTGGTACTCAACGACGGCCCCTATGTCCCTCTCTCTGCAGCGACGCTGGCCGCAGCGCATCCTTTGGTCGTGAATGAGCACGAGGCGCGTGAGATCTGCGCCGCCCGTGCGAACCTGACCACAGACGACCTCGCGGTCGCCGTGGCCGAGGTCACCGGCGCACGATCAGTCGTCGTGACATTGGGTGAGCGGGGCAGCCATGTGGTGGAAGGGGCAAGTGTCTACGTTGTGCACGCAGTGCCTGCGAGCCTCGTCACGGACACCACCGGTGCGGGTGACACCTTCCTGGGCACGCTGGCCGCCAGCCTGGCCTCGGGTGAGCCGCTACCCGCTTCGGTCCGCCGGGCGTCGGCCGCAGCCGCTGTTTCCGTTGCGTGGACAGGCGCCCGCCCTCCTCGGGGCTGAGACCGGGAAACTCAGCGCCCTACCGCGGAAGGCGCTGAGAAGAAGCTCTGGCGATCCCTTGAGCCGTCTGGCCCCGCGGACGAAGCCAGAGGGCCACAGGACGTGAAGCAGCCGGTCGGAGGCAGGAACTCCGACCGGGTCCGTTCCAGGGTGGGAAACGCGTCGCGGATGCCGATCAACGCTACGTCATGCCCGACAACCCGTCGATCGTCCCGGTGATGCAGGACGGCGTCATCGTCGACGAGGAGCTGGCCAGGGCCAACGGCATCTGCCGGGGCATCTCGGGAGAGCTCAGCCACTAGTCCCGTGGACAGTCACGCACCGTCGAGGGACGGCGGCAGCGTGAACACGATCTCTTCGATCTCGCGGCCGACGCCGGGGGCGAAGTCGACGTTGCGCGACACCTCGGTGAAGCCGACCTTCGTCAGCACGGCGATCGAGCCGGCGTTGTGGGCGGCAGCACGGGCGAACAGGGGGCGGATCGGCTCGTGCGAGACGAGCAGCCGCAGGGCCTCGGTCGCGACGCCCCGCCCCCACGCGTGACGGGCGATCCAGAAGCTCACCTCGCGGTCGCCGTCGACCGTGAAGGCGGCAGCCGTGCCGGCGAAGCCTCCGTTCTCGGTGACGACCAGGCACAGCACGTCCTCCGTGGTGCGCTGGCGCGCGATCCACGCGTCGAAGGCCTCCCGATCGTCGGGGTCCTCCGCGGTGAAGGCCGCCATCGCGATCGCCTCGGGGTCGCGCATCATCTCGAAGACGGCGTCGAGATCGTCGTCGTCGAAGGCCCGCAGCTCGATGTGCTTCACGCGCCCCACGCTAGCCACGGCATCCCCCACTGAGAAGGGCGGGTCGGCCGGCGGCGTGCTCAGACGAAGCCGTGGATGCCGCGCAGCACCATCTCGGCGCGCTGGCCGTCGCGGTCTGCGAACGCGTCGCGGAACTCCTCGTAGGCGGCGGTGCGCCCCAGCGGGCACTCGATGAACGGCCGCCAGCCGTGCAGGTTCCGCCGGATCGCGATCTCGTACTCGCGGATAAACTGGATGAGCGCGACGTTGTCGCTGGCCCGGGTCACGCCGGTGAAGAAGGCGTGGCTGGCCCGTGCGAGCGCCTCGATGTCGTCGGCGCGGGATGCGGCGATCAGCACGTCGAGCCGTTCGAGCGCGTCGGCGAGGGTCTCGTCGTCGCAGCGGGATGTCGCCATCCGCACCGCGATGCCCATGTTGTACGCGACGAGTTCGAAGGTGTCGGCCTCGGCCTTGTCGTTGGGCTCGGACACCCGCGTGTAGCGGTGGGGCGAGACTTCGACCAGCCCCGCGCGCTCGAGTCTCTGCAGCGCCTCACGCACGGGCGTGCGGGAGACGCCCAGCCACTCTGCGAGCTCCTGGTCGCGCAGCCGCTCGCCCGGAGCGAGCCGGCCGTCGAGGATCGCCTCGCCCAGATGGGCGTACACCTCGTCGCCGAGGAAGGCGCCGCGCGGCACGAGCGGAGCGAAGGGAGCAGTCATGAGTGGCACCAGTGTACGCCGGAGGATTCATCTGCATGGACCCTGTGCGAAACCACCTGCATGCCTGCGTCAGCCCCGTGATTCCGCGGCACCCCGACCTCGCTCTTGCGTTGATATATCGGTACGATGTTGATGTCCACGCTACGGCGTGGCCTATCCGGGGGGATCCGTCGACGCCCGGGCTTCGAGCACCGCTCAGCCCGGGCGTACGATGGGGCCGCCGCGCCTTACCCGAGCGCAGTGCAACATTTCTGTCACCTTCCGAAGAGGGTCTCGCCGCGCGCGCCCTTGTTCACTACGTTGGAGTGACTCGCCGCAAAAGCGACGAGATCACAGAAGAACGGCAAGTAATGAGCACGCAGGGCACCGTCAAGTGGTTCAACTCGGAAAAGGGATTCGGTTTCATCGCCCCCGATGAGGGCGGCGCAGACGTCTTCGCGCACTACAGCGCCATCGAGTCGAGCGGCTACCGCTCCCTCGAGGAGAACCAGCGCGTCGAGTTCGAGATCGCGCAGGGACCCAAGGGCCTCCAGGCCGAGAACATCCGCCCGCTCTGAGTCGAGCGGACTGATCGCTTCGGCGATCAGTGGGCCGCGGCATCCATCTCCGCCGAGGCGGATGCCGCGGCTTTGCGGTGCCTACGATCGAGCAGGCGGTGATCAATCGCGGTCGCCGCGGACCAGCTCCAGGCCCGCACCGGCGAACTGACGCAGAGTCGCGTCGGGCAGGAACGCGCGCGTGAGCGCGCCGCCGATGCGGGTCAGGTCGCTCTCGTCGCGGTAGAGCAGGTACATCGTCTCGTACCGCGGGTGGAACTTCTCCTTGAAGCGGTGCAGAGACCGGAAGCCGTAGACGGGTTCCAGCGCGTCGGCGAGCTTGTCGCTCAGCGCCGCGATCATGCCGGCATCCGGCGGGTAGTCGTGGGCGAGAGGCGCCCCCGACAGTGACATGATCTCGGCGCCCTCGTCGGAGAACAGTCGGGCCGACGAGCCGATCAGGTACTCCATCACCGGACCGAAGCCGCCGTCACGGCGGCGCATGAGATCGAGCGTCCACCCGCGGATCGTGTTCCCCCCGCCGTACACCGGCAGCCACGACAGGAACCCGTCGACGTCGCCGTTGGGGGCGATGGCCAGTGCGAGCCGGACCTCCGGGTCTTCGGCCTCGACCAGGGTGCCGAGCGTGAAGCCCATCTCGGGAAGGCCCTTGTCGCCGACCCACATCTCCGAGATCGCCCGCAGCTGCTGCTGCACGCCCCAGGACTCGTCCTTCAGATGGGTCATGCGGAAGGTCATGTCCTCGCGGCCGGCGCGGTTCAGCGACGAGCGCACCGAGTTCCAGCGCTTGCCGGTGAACTCCAGGCCCGGCAGGTCGACGATCGTGTCGTCGGCGACGACGAGGCTCCGCCACGACGACGGCACCGCGGCGCGGGTCGCCTCGTCGGCGCTGAAGAAGCAGGGGACCAGGCCCGCGCGTTCTGCGCTGGCGATGAACTCGTGAACGGTTGTCGCGCGCGTCGCCGCGGGACCCAACGGGTCGGCGAGGGCCAGTGCGACCCCCGCGCGCCGCTGGTACGCGACGATGCCGTCGGCGGTGCGCGCGTAGCTGTTGCCCTCCCACGTCGTCATCCACGACAGCGTGCCGCCGCCGTCGGCGTGGAGCATGTCTTTCACGTCGGCGACCTCGGGCGCGGGCTGCGCGCCGATGCGCGACTTCCGCCGCGCACGGAACGCGCGCCTGACCCACACCAGGTAGACGAGCATCAGCAGCCACATCGCGCCGCTGGCCAGCGCCAGCTCGGTCTCGCCGTCGATCGTGGCCTCCAGCTTCGCCTCGGTCACCAGGACGATGAGGCCGACGACGAGCAGGGCGGTGAGCACGTTGATCACCGCGAGGATGACGGCGACCACCCACGCCCAGCGGCGACCGCGTCGCAGGCCGTTCGCGACGAGGAGGATCACCACCACGTCGACCGCGAAGTCGACCAACCCGCCCGACGCGGGCTGCGTGGGGCCGAAGAGTCCGTCGGTCGGCACCAGCGCCGTGATCACCTCGATCGCGCCCAGCAGCAGCACGGCGATGAAGGCGATCAGCCGCTGTTCGCGGATCGTGGTGCGCTGGATGCGCAGCGAGCGGTCGACGAAGAGGACGAGCAGCACGGCGAGCAGATGCTCGACGTCGGCGAGGGTTCCCCAGAACAGCACCGCGATGAAGACGAAGCCCAGCAGCACCAGCCAGGCGCGCACGCGCCACGGCGACCGCAGCAGGCCGACCGCCGCCGCGATGCACGCCATGGTGCCGCCCGAGGCGCCCACATCCAGCGCCGCCGCCTGAGTCTGCGCCCACGGCCAGGGGAGCATCGCGCACAGCCAGAGCACCAGCGCGGTCGCGAACACGGCGAACAGCTGCCCGACCCAGTAGTAGGCGAGGGCGACCCGCGAGCCGCGGCGCCACTCGAGATACGCCATGCCCACGAAACCGCCGATGGTGAAGAGGTACACCCATGGCTCGGCCACGAAGAACGTGCCGGTGACCGGCGTCCACCAGCGGCCGGCCTCGAACGCGGGCAGCCCGTACGCGACGACATCGAACAGGTCCGAGTCCTGGAACGGCCGCCACAGCCCCTGCCACACCACGCCGGCCGCGAGGATCAGCCCGATCATCGCGAGCGTCGCCGGAATCCTGGCAGCGACCGCCAGCACGCGGTTCGGTCGGTGAGTCGCCCCGTCGCTCATGCGTTCACGATAGCGAGAGGGGTGCGCGGTCAGGGCTGCGCCAGGCGGGCGTAGTCGGCGAGGGCCTTGGCGTCCTCGGCATCCCTCATCGCGCGGCGCGCGGCATCGAGAGCGGCGACGGGGTCGGGCGCCTGCCGCGCCTGTGCGAGCTCGTTCTGCGCCGACAGCAGGCGCGATCGCGCGTCGATCCCGGCGCGGGAGTGGGAGACGGATGCCTCGGCCTGCGCGATCGCGCCGCGCGCGGCGGCGAGGGTCCCCGGCAGGGCCGTGCGGGCACCGCGCAGTCGCTGCTGCGCGGTGCGGGCGTCGCCCAGCGCGAGGTCGAGGCGCCCGCGCAGGCGTGCGACGGCGTCGACCGTGCGAGTCGGGCGGCGCGCGGCATCCGGTTCGATCCGATCCAGTTCGTCGGCCACCGCCCGCAGTTCGGCGCCGAGCCGTTCCGCGTCGACGGCACCGAGGTGTTCGCGCGTGACGGCCGCCTGCCGCAGCGCGGTGCGGGCCGCGGCGATCTCGTCGGCCACCGCCTGCGACGCCTGCAGCACCAGGCGGTGGCTCTCTTCGAGGTTGCGCGCGTCGGTCTCCGCTCGCCGCAGCGCCCGCTCCGCGGCGGCGAGGTCGGGCAGCGCGCTCAGCGACGGGTCGGCAGCGTGCGCGGCGGCCTCGTCGATGTGACGCTGGGCGGCGGCGACCTCCGACACGGCGCCGTGCGCCGCGCGGGAGGCATCCTGCCATTCGTCCTCGGCGAAGCGCGACGACAGCTCAGCCACGAGCGCGGCGGGATCCCCCATCGACGCCCGCAGGTCGGCGAGCCGGCGACGGGCGGCGTCGATCTGCCCCGCGGCCGACACGTTCGCGCGCACCCACGCGCCGTGCTCGGTGCGGGCGGCGGCGACCGCGGCGAGGGCCTCGCCGGCGCGCCGCTCGATGCGCGCCGAGACGCGCTTGATCTCGTCGGGGGTGGCGCTCGGATCGCTGATCTCGCGGTACTGCTCGAACGCCTCGTCGCGCACGTGCTGCGCGGTCAGGCGCGCCCGCCGCAGCGACGCGGGGGCGTCGCCGCCGTACAGCGCGCCGGAGAGCCCGACCTCGAGGTCGAGCTCGCCGACCTCGTCGTCCAGGCGCACGAGCGCGGCGCCCGCATGGGCACGCGCCTGTTCGGCCGCCCGGCGTGCTCGCGGCGACCGCCGGGCGCGGCGCACGCCCCAGGCGATGACGGCGGCCGCGATCGCCGCCACGCCGAACACGACCAGGGCCGGCACCAGCCACTCCAGGATCGCCGCGGCGAGCTCAGGCATCGGCGACTCCCGCGGCGGTGGTCGCGACCTCGTCCGCGGTCTCGCCGAACAGCAGCAGCGCGCGCAGCTGGTCGACGTCGTCGACGACCGCCTGCGCGCCCTCCGCCTCGTGCGGCCAGCTGAAGCCCCAGCGGACGAAGATCACCGGCACACCCTGCTCGGCGCCGCCTTCGACATCGTGATGCCGGTCGCCGACCAGCACCGGCCGACTGGTGTCGACACCCGCCGCGTCCAGGCGCCGCAGAGCCTCGGCCACGATGTCGGACTTGGCGCTCAACGTCTTCTCGTCCGCCGTCGCGCCGACGATGGCCGTGAGCGAGGGCGACAGGTCGAAGTGGTCCATGAGGGCGACCACCTGCACCTCGGGCTTCGAGCTCGCGGTGGCCTGCGGGATGCCGGCGGCGGCGACATCCGTGATCAGCTCGGCGACTCCGGGGAACAGCTTCGCGCCGGTCGTGTAGCCGTCGGCCTTGCCGAGCGTGCGGTAGAACGAGACGGCCTCGGCGGACTCCTCGGGCGTCATGCCCACGTTCGTCTGGAACGACTGGTACATCGGCGGGCCGATCCAGTGCACCAGTTCAGCGCGGGTGGGCGGGCGCTTGCCGAAGTGCTCGAGGGCGATCGTGAGGCGGCGCAGGATGCCGTCGGAGGCATCGACGATGGTCCCGTCGACGTCCCACAGCACACAGGTCCACGCAGATCGGCTCGGCATGGGCACCAGCCTAGGACGAGCCGGGCCGGGAGATCAGAACAGGCGGGGCGCCCCGGACTCGATGCCCTTCATGCCCTCGTAGTCGAGGGTGACGCAGCGGATGCCGCGGTCCGCCGCCAGCACCTTGGCCTGCGGCTTGATCTCCTGCGCGGCGAACACGCCCGTCACCGGCGCGAGATGCGGATCGCGGCCGAGCAGCTCGAGGTAGCGGGTGAGCTGCTCGACGCCGTCGATGTCGCCCCGGCGCTTCACCTCGACGGCGATCGTGCCGCCCGCGGGGTCGCGCAGCAGCAGGTCCACAGGGCCGATCGCGGTCGGGAACTCGCGGCGCACCAGCGTCAGGTTCTCGCCGATGACGTCGACCTGCTCGGCGAGCAGTCGCTGCAGGTCGGCCTCGACGCCGTCCTTCTGCAGCCCCGGGTCGATGCCGAGCTCGTGCGACGAATCGTGCAGCACCTCGTAGATGCGCACGAGGAGCGCATCGCCGGTCTTGGCATGCGTCACGCGCCAGTGCTCGAGCACGCCCGCGGACGCAGACTCCTCGTCGGGCTCCTCGACGTCGAGCCGGCAGGGCGGGCTCATCCAGTTGAGCGGCTTGTACGAACCGCCGTCGGAGTGCACCAGCAGCGAGCCGTCGCCCTTGTGCACCAGCAGGCGGGTGGCAAGAGGCAGGTGGGCGTTGAGCCGCCCGGTGTAATCGACGGAGCAGCGGGCGATGACGAGACGCACCCGACGAGCCTAGCCCGGGGTGCCTCCGTGGCGGTCGCGCGCCCGCTCGCCGGTGAGCGCGCCTCAGCTTGCCCGCAGGCTCGTCGGATAGCGTGATTCTCCGTGTCGCATCAGCGACGACGGTCGACGCTGCGATCCGGACGGGTCGATGCGCCCGTCACCGCCCGCCCAGTGGTGCGGGCCCCCAGACCCCGGCTCACACGCCGCATCGCCCGGAGAAGAACCATGAACTCACGTCAGCCCGACGCGACAGTGCACATCCTGTCCAGCACGGTCGCCGAGCTCCACGTCGGCAGCGACGTGGCGGAGGTCGTCGCCCCCGACAGCCTCGCCCTGCGCGACCGTGTCGTGGAGGAGATCCGCCAGCTCGCCGCGTCCGCCGGAGAACCCGCTCACGCCACGCTCGTCGAGGGCTCGTCCCGGTGGCCGCTCGTCGTCCACCCGGACGGCACCTTCGCCGAGGAGCTCGAGTCCGCGGAGGTCATGATGGACGACACCGGCGCCACCGCCCCGGTGTCGGCTCCGACCGGGACGACACCCGTCACCGCACCGACGCCGGTGTCGGCGGCCGCGGCCGCCCTGTCGCCTGCCACCGCGCCGCCCGCTCCTGCGCAGGAGGCCCGCCCCACGGTCCAGGACCTGCTCGACTCGCGCAACGGCGCCAGCCGGATGCGGGCGACCGAAGGGTGGCAGGCCGTCGTTCGCCGCGCCACCGGCGGGCTCATCTCTCCCGCTCCCGGCCGCACCGAGCGTTCGCGCCTGGACCGCGAGAAGCGCGTGCAGCGTCGTCTCGACGCTCCCCGCACGATCGTCGTGCTCAACCCGAAGGGCGGCGCCCACAAGACGACGAGCACCCTCCTGCTGGCCGCGACGTTCGGCACCCTGCGCGGCGGTGCGACCCTGGCGTGGGACAACAACGAGACGCGCGGCACGCTCGGCTGGCGGGCGCAGAACGCACCGCACCACCGCACCGCCGTGGACCTGCTGGAACACCTCGACGAGTTCTCGAACCTGCCCGGTTCGAGCCTGGCGGCCCTCGACACCTTCGTGCGCACGCAGGTCGACGCCCGATTCGACGTGCTGGCGTCGGACGAGGATGCCGCGGCATCCTCCACGATCGACTCCGCCGCGTTCGATCGCCTGCACGATCTGCTGCGCCGGTACTACCGGCTCATGATCGTCGACACCGGCAACAACATGCGAGCCTCGAACTGGGTGGCCGCCGTCGCCGCCGCCGACCAGCTCGTGATCGTCTCGACCGTGCGCGAGGACACCGCCGCCAGCGCGGCGTGGCTGCTGGACGGACTGCGCGAGAAGGGCTTCGGCGCGAAGATCGACGAGGCCGTGACGGTGCTGACCGCGCCGTCGTCGCGTCCCGACCGCCGCCTCGAGTCGCGCCTCTCGCAGCACTTCGAGCAGGTGACGTCCGCGGTCGTCAACGCACCGTTCGACCCCTCGCTCGTCGACGGCGGACCCATCGACTTCGACGCCCTGTCGCCCGAGACGCGCGATGCATGGCTGACGGTCGCGGCCACGGTGGCCGACCGCCTCTGAGGCCTGCCGCCGTCGGGTGCGGAACCGCGCCGAGCGGTTCAGCCGAGCCAGTCCAGCAGGCCGAGTTCGCTCGCCGCGGCGCGGGCGATCAGGAACCCGACGATGCCGACGATCCACGCGGTGTTCTCCCGTCCGGTGCGCTCCATCCACGCCGCGAGGCGCGCGAGCGGGCGCTCGACGAGCGGTGCGGCGACGATGCGCAGCACCAGGAGCACGATCGCCGGAAGGATCATCACGGCGCAGTACCCGGCCAGCGCGGCGAAGCGGACCGGCATGTCGAGCGGAGCCTCGGCGAGCATGCCCATGGCGACGAGGTACGGCAGCATCGTGGCGACCTCGACGAGCCCGGCTCCGAGCGCGACGGCCACGACCGCGGTGCCGGATGAGCCGGGGGCGAGCAGGCGGTCGCGCCACCGGGTGAGGCGGGATGCCGTCGCCGGCGCAGCGGGATCGGTCGAGGTGCCGACAGCCGCCGCATCGGGCGGCGTCAGGCGCGGGGTGACCTGAGGGCTCGGGGCGCCCGCGTCGGCCGGGCCGGAGCGACCTGACCCGGCGGGCCCGAGAGCGCCGGACGCGGCATCGGCCGGTGCGCGCCCGACGAAGAACGAGCCCGCGAGGAGCGCCGCGCCCACCGCGAGCCGGGCGACCTGACCGCCGGGCGACGTGAGCACCTCCTGCGCGACGTCGACGAGGTTGACCAGTCCCAGCGTGAAGAGCATCCCCACGGCGAGGTAGAAGACCGCGAGCGTCACCAGGTACAGCAGCACCCTGCCCGCGCGCACCCTGCCCGGCGCGAGGAGCAGGAACACCGGGATGAGGAGCGTGCCCACGCTCAAGCTGTCGACGAGGGCGAGGACCCCGAGCGTGCCGGCGAGTGGGGCGTCCGCGATCATGTCCATGCCGCCAGCTTCGCCGCGCGGACGCGGGAGCGGATCGGGCGGAAGGACGAGGCGTGCGAGCGCACCTCCTCCTTTGGGCGGAGGCCGCCGCGCCCGACGCGTGATTGCATGAGACGGTGAGCGGAACCGTGCAGCAGGCCCCGGCCGGGAGCCCGCGCCGTGATGCCGAGGACCGCGTCGTGGCGCGGCGACCCGGTGGAGGAGGCGTCCTCGGCTGGGTGCGGGCCCACCGTCCGCTCGCCGATGCGATCGGCTTCGCGCTGTTCGCGATCGCGCTCGCCGCTCTCGGCATGGTCGGACTGTGGACGTCGTTCTCGATCCTGCCCGCCCCGGTGTCGCCGTGGTGGTCGCTCGCGACGGCGCTGCCGGCGTGCGCACTGGTGCCGTGGCGCACCCGCGCCCCGCTCGTGCTGCTGGGCGTGTCCTTCGTGCTGCTCGTGATCGACCTCATGACGGTCGGCGGCATCGTCACCCTCGTCGTCGTGCTCGACCTGCTCTATGCCGCCACGGTCGCGGCCACCGCCGCGGGGCGCCGGCGCATCCTCATCGGCATCGCGGTCGCCGTCGCCGGGTTCGGGATCGCGGCCTTCGCCGCGGTGGACGATGCCCGGGTGGCCCTGCTGGTCGTCCTGCAGCTCGGAGCCCTGGCCGGCATGGACTACTGGTACGCGACGTCGGTCGCGCAGGCCCACGAACTGGTGGCGCTGCATCGCGAGCGGGCGGAGGATGCCGAGCGCCTGGCCGAACGCGACCGGGCCGCGGCCGTGCGCAGCGAACGCGAGCAGATGGCCCGCGAGCTGCACGACCTGGTCGCCGGTGATGTCTCGGCGATCGCGATCCGCTCGGAGGCGGCGCTGTCGGTGGACGGCGCGCCGGGCGCGGACCGCGCGGCTCTGCGTGCGGTCCGCGACTCCAGCCTCGAGGCGCACCGGGCGCTGCGGTCGATGATCTCGGTGCTGCGCACCGGCGACGCCGTGGTCGCCGCGCCCCGCCGCGGCGACCTGCCCGCGCTCGTCGACGACGCGCGCCGGAACGGGCTGACGGTGACCCTCGACGATGCGCTGCCCTCCGGCATCCCGTCGCCGATCGACCAGGCCGTGACGCGCATCGTGCAGGAGTCGCTCGCGAACTGCGTCCGTCACGCCGCCGGATCCGAGGTCGCGGTCGTCCTCGACACCGACGACGCCGGCGACGTCGTGGTGCGCGTCGATTCGCGCGGCGGCGCCGCCGTCACGCGGCCCCTGCTCCCGGGAAGCGGGTGGGGGCTGGAGCTCCTGCGCGAGCGGGCACGCGCGCTCGGCGGGCGCCTGGACGCAGGCCCGACGCTCGCGGGCTGGTCGGTGCACGCGAGGATCCCCGTGGAGGTCACGGCATGACCGCGGCGCCGCGTGTGCTCCTCGCCGACGACCACGGTGCCATCCGCGAGGCGCTGCGGATCATGCTGGAGGCCCACGGCATCGACGTCGTGGGGGAGGCCGCCGACGGCGGCGTCGCGGTGCGCAACGCCGCCGCCCTGCGCCCCGACGTCGTGCTGATGGACCTGCGCATGCCGGGCGTCGACGGCGTGTCGGCCACCCGCGACATCGTCCGGGCCGGATCGGCCGCCGTGCTCGTGCTGACGAGCTTCGACGAGGACGACCTCGTGGAAGGCGCGCTGCGTTCCGGGGCAGCGGGATTCCTGCTGAAGACGACGGATGCCGCGACCCTCGTCGCGGCCGTGCGCAGCGTCGCCGCCGGCGACGGCGTGCTCGACCCACGTGTCACGCGGCGTGCGCTGGCACTGATCCCTCGCGGCCCTGCTGCCGAGACGGGGATCCCGCGTGCGCAGGCCGCCCAGCTCGAGCTGCTCACCGAGCGCGAGCGCGAGGTGCTCGACCGGATGCGCGGCGGACGCTCCAACCGTCAGATCTCGGAGGAGCTGGGCATCTCGGTGACGACGGTCAAGACGCATGTCTCGAACGTCCTCGCCAAGCTCGGCGCGCGGAGCCGCTCTCACGCGGTGGCGCTCGTCGCGGGCGAGGGCTGACGGCATCCGGGCCCTTCCGCCCGGGAGGCTCAGTGGTGGGCGTGGCCCGCGCCGACCTTCGAGCCGGCGATCGGCTTGGCGGCGCCCGACGCGAAGCCCGACAGCGCGATGAGCCCCACGAGGATCCACAGCGTCGGGAGCAGACCGATCTGGTGGCTGATCCAGCCGAGGATGGGCGGGCCGCACAGGAACGCGACGTAGCCGATCGTCGCCGCAGCCGAGACGGAGGCCGCGGCCTTGGTGGGATCGTCGGCCGCGGCCGACATGCCGATCGGGAAGCCGAGCGACGCGCCCATGCCCCACAGCGCGACGCCGACGAGGGCGATCGGCACCGACGGGGCGAGGATGAAGATCACCAGGCCGCTGCAGGCGAGGACGGCGAGGATCCGCAGCGTCCACACGCGGCCGAACCGGTCGACGAGCGGTCCGCCGAGGGCGCGGACGGCGGTCATCGCGACCGAGAACACGGTGAGCGCGATCGCGCCCTGCGCCTCGGTGCCGGCGTGGCCGTCGACGACGGCGAGGGGCAGCCAGTCGTTGGCGCCGCCCTCGGCGAACGCCATGCCGAGCATGATGGCGCCGAGCGCGTAGGTGCGCGGGTCCTTCCACACCGCGACGATGGCGGCGAACTTCTCGCGTCGCGTGGGGGCCTCGGCAGCGCCGGTCGGGTCCTCGGTGGCCTCGCGCCGCGGCACGAAGGCGACGGCGATCGCGCCGCCGGCGACGAGGAGGAGACCCATGCTCCACAGGTGCGGGGCGACGCCCACCTGCCACACCGTCATCGCGACGCCGACGCCGGCACCGGCGACCGTGCCGAGGCTGAACAGCGCGTGGAACAGCGGCATGAGCGTCTTGCCGGTGGCCTGCTCGATCGCGGCGCCCTCGACGTTCATCATGACGTCGGTCGCGCCCATGCCGAGGCCCATGATCGCCAGCCCCACCGCGGTGAGGGCGAACGACTCCGCGAACTGCGCGCCGAAGCCGGTGAGCAGGATGCCGGCGGCCAGCGTGGCGATGCCCATCAAGAGGCCGCGTCGTGCGCCCCACCGTGCGAGGAGCACGTTCGCGAGCGAGAGGCCGATGATCGACGCGCCGCCCGAGGCGAACAGCAGCAGGCCGACCTCGAAGTCGTTGATTCCGAGGCCGGCTTTGACGGAGGGCACGCGCGAAGCCCACGTGGCGAAGCCCAGCCCCGTGGCGAAGAAGATGACGAAGATCGCGGTGCGCCAGGCGACCAGCTGCCTCCGGGTGAGCGCGGTATCCATTCCGACAGGGTACCGAATCGATTCGACAACATCCGAATCGATTCGACCGGCTGCGGCGGGACGGGCTACCATCAACTCGACATGAGCCGCCAGGACTCCGGCACCCGCCGTGCCACCATCTCCGATGTCGCCCGCGAGGCGGGCGTCTCGCCCTCGACGGCGTCCGTGGTGTTCAGCGGCAAGACCCCCGTGTCCGAGGCCACTCGTCGCCGGGTGCTCGACGCCGCCGCGGCCCTCGGCTACACCGGCCCCGATCCGCGGGCGGCATCGCTGCGCCGCGGCCGCTCCGGCATCGTCGGGGTCGTCTTCGAGGAGCACCTGGGGCGGGCGTTCCTGGATCCGGTCAAGACGCTCATGATGGACGGGCTCGCCGACGCGGTCACCCCGCTCGGCGCGGGTCTCCTCCTGCTGCGCGATCACGAACCCACCGGGACCGGCCCCTCGCTCACATCGGCGCCCTTGGACGCCGCCGTGCTCATCGGGTGCAGCGGGCTGCTGCGCCAGTCGCTCGAGACCGTCAAGGCCCGCGGCATCCCGGTCGTCGTCATCGAGGGCGATGCCGGCGACGACGTGCCCCGCATCGGGCTCGACAACCGCGAGGCGCAGCGTCAGGCCGCCAGTCACCTGCGCGCCCTCGGTCACCGTGAGGTCGCCGTGGTCGCCCTTCCCGCGCAGGCCGGATGGGAGCGGGGCTGGCTGCGCGACGACACCGCGATCGCCGTCGACGTCACGCGCGAGCGGCTCGCGGGCGCGCTGGACGTGTTCCCGGATGCCGTGACCTACGCCGCGGCGGGAAGCTTCATCGACGAGGGCTTCGCGGCCGGCCGCGAGATCTTCGCCGATCCCGATCGCCGCCCCACCGCCGTCATCGCGCAGAGCGATCTGCTGGCGGCGGGCGTCATCCGCGCGGCGGAGGAGGCGGGACTGCGCGTCCCCGAGGACGTCAGCGTCACCGGCTTCGACGGCATCGTCGTCGACGGGCTCGCGCCGTACGAGCTCACGACGCTGGTGCAGCCCGCCACCGACAAGGGACGCGCCGCGGGGGCCGCCGTCGCCGCGATGCTCGAGGGGCAGGCCGCGGCATCCATCCGCTTCACCTGCACCTTCCGCGAGGGCAACACCACCGGTCCCGCTCCCCGGACGTAGGCGTCAGGAACGCTGCGGGCCGAGCGGAAGCGTGCGATCGCCGAAGTCGGCGATCGTGTAGCGGCCGCACGGGACCAGCCCGGCGTCGGCCATCGCGACGCCGCCCGGCAGGTCGAACGCGGGGGACTGCGCGTCGAGCACGAGGAACGACACCTCGCCCACCGCGAAGTCGTCGCGGTTCACCAGCCACGCGTAGCCGCGCAACTGGTGGTCGACCTGCACGAGTCCCCGAGGGTCGGCGAGGTGGGTCTTGGGGAGCCGCACTGTCCAGAACTGTCCCGCACCGGTGCGCCCGGAGTGCTCGGCCCAGTCGACCACGCAGGCGAGGTCGGCGTCCGGCGCGTCCGCCGCGGCGACGATGCGAGGGATGCCGAGCCCTGCCGCCGCGACCACTGCCGCCGCCGTCGCGCCGATCGCCACCGCGAGCCGCGGCGCACGAGCCCCGTGCGCGCGCGGCAGCAGGGCGGGAAGGACCACGAGGCCCAGCAGCGGGGCGAACACCGCCGGCTGGAGATATCGAGCGGCGTGGGTGCCCAGCGCGACCGCGCCGAGCGTCACCAGGAGTGGCAGGACCCACCCGCACGCGGCGACCACCGCGGCGCCGAGCTCGCGGCGCCGCGCGAGCAGCACGGTGGCGCACACGCACCACGCGCACAGCAGGGCGACCGTGACGACGGATGCCGCCCCCCACGGCTGCGCCCACCGGTCCGCGAGCAGGGCGCCGTAGTACTCCAGCGACGCGCGCCATTGCGCGGGGTCGGCGTAGCCCGCGCCGGTGTTCGCGATGAGGTGGGACAGCGGAATCCGTCCGAGGTAGCCGGCGAGCGTGCCGGCGACGAGCCCTCCGGCCAGCCACAGCGCCACGCGCTCGCGCACCGCGGCGACCGCGAGGACGAGCGCCAGCGGCACCGTCGCCCACGCCGCGAAGAGGGGGTTGGTGAGCACGGATGCCGCCGCCACGACCCCGACCGCGGTCACCGCGCCCCAGGGTGCGCGAGGCCCCGACCCGTCGCCGGGGGCCGTTTCACGTGAAACCCGAACGCTGTCAAGTCCTCGCCGGGCGAGGCCGACGGCGAGCACCACGCCGATCACGGTCGCGCTGTAGTACGTGGTCGTGGTCAGCAGCGAGGCGAGCTCCAGCGCATCGCGGGACGGCGAGGACTCGGACGCGGCGAGCACCCCGAACCCGCCGAGCGCGAGCAGTGCGCCGGCGACGGGCCGCGGACCCCGTCCGGACGCCACCCGCAGCGCGCCGTACAGCGCCACGATGTTCACCGCACCGGCGAGGGCGAGCGTGCCGTTCACGCCGAGGCCCGCGAGCGACAGCAGCCACAGCACCGCGGTCTCGGGGAGGAACAGCACCGTCGACAGCGCCCAGTCCTGCGGCTGCCCGGCCGCGAGCGAGTGCACGATGAGCGTCGTCACGAGCGAGTCGCCGTCGCGGAAGAGCAGCTCCGATCGAGCGGATGCCGCCACCGCCGCCACGACCCCCACCGCGATCGCCGCTGCCGCCGCGATGCCCAGCAGCTCCCGCGCCCAGCGGGGGATCGCGGACGTGCGGCGCGGGTCGTGCGGGTGCGGATCGGCCACCGTGTCACTCTGCCACGCGTGGGCCGTGTGACGCCGTCACGACCTCCGGGTCGCGCGCGCCGGTAGGATGGAAAGCGACAACCCCGATCGCCTTAGCCCGCGCCGTCGATCCGACCTGCGCCGGCCGACGACCCCGAGGAGGCCTGAATGCTCCTCGTGCTCGGCGCGTTCGCGGTCCTCCCGATCCTCCTGCCGTGGCTCGTCGGACGCATCGGCGCGCGAGCGTTCTACGTCGCCGCGATCCTTCCGGCGGCCGGGTTCGTCTACGCCGCGGTGCTCACGCCGAACGTGCTCGCCGGCGACATTCCGTTCGAGTCATACGCCTGGATCCCGCCGCTCGGCATCGACCTGTCGATGCGCATGGACACGCTCTCGTGGCTCATGACGCTCGTCGTGACCGGCGTCGGCGCGCTCGTGATGATCTACTGCCGCTGGTACTTCCGCGGCAAGAAGGAGAATCTCGGCCAGTTCGCCGCGGTGCTCCTCGCGTTCGCCGGCGCGATGTACGGCCTGGTGCTCACCGACGACCTCGTCGTGCTGGTGATGTTCTGGGAGGTCACCAGCGTGCTGTCGTACCTGCTCATCGGGTACTACAACAAGCGCGCGGCCAGCCGTCGTGCGGCGCTGCAGGCGCTGCTGGTCACGACTCTCGGCGGGCTCGTCATGCTGATCGGCGTCGTGCTGCTCGTGGTCGACGCGGGCACGTCGAGCATCTCGGCGATCCTCGCCGACGCCCCGACAGGCCCGGTGGTCGACGCCGCTCTGGTCCTCATCCTCGTCGGCGCCCTCAGCAAGTCCGCGATCTTCCCCTTCCACTTCTGGCTGCCCGGCGCGATGGCCGCGCCGACGCCGGTCAGCGCCTACCTGCACGCCGCCGCGATGGTGAAGGCGGGCATCTACCTCATCGCCCGGCTCGCCCCCGTCTTCGCGATCGCCCCGACCTGGCGGCCGATCGTCGTCGGGCTGGGCGTGTTCACGATGCTGCTGGGCGGCTTCCAGGCGCTGCGCGAGACCGACCTCAAGCGCGTGCTCGCCTTCGGCACCGTGAGCCAGCTCGGCATGCTGACCGTCGTGCTCGGGTACGGAACGAGGGATGCCGCCCTCGCCGGTCTCGCGCTGCTGCTGAGCCACGCGCTGTTCAAGTCGGCGCTGTTCCTCGTCGTCGGCGTCATCGACCGGCAGCTGTCCACCCGCGACCTGACCGAGCTGTCCGGCGTCGGCCGACAGGCCCCGGTGATCACGACGTTCTCGATCATCGCCGTCGCGTCGATGGTCGGGATCATCCCCACCATCGGGTTCGTCGCGAAGGAGGGCGCGCTCGCGGCGCTCCTGCACGAGGCGCTGGGCGGTGCGGTGTGGGGGATCGTCGCCGTGACGGGCATCGCGCTGGGTTCGGTGCTGACGGCGGGCTACGGCATCCGCTTCCTGTGGGGCGCCTTCGCGACCAAGCGGGACGCGAACGGCGATCGTATGCCCGAAACGGAATGGCCCGACCCGCCGTTCGGATTCCTGGTCGCCCCCACGCTGCTGGCGGGCCTGACCGTCGTCGCCGGCGTCGCCGCACCGTGGCTCGACAAGGTCTTCGCGCCCTACGCCGACCAGGCGCCGGCCGCGACCCCGGGGGTCGCCCCACCCGAGCACGCCGCCCACCTCGCGCTGTGGCACGGCCTCGAGCCGGCGCTGTGGATCTCGCTCGCGTCGATCCTCGTGGGCGTGCTCGTGTTCTGGATCACCCGCGCCTGGCGGCCGGCGAAGCGGCTCCTGCCGTTCACCGCCGCCGACACCTACAACGGCGCGCTCCGCGTCATCGCGCGGCTGTCCGTCGTCACCACGAGCCTCACGCAGCGCGGCTCGCTGCCCGTGTACGTCGGAACGATCTTCGTGGTGTTCGTCGCCGCCGAGGCGACGGCGCTGCTGGCGAGCGACGAGCTGCGGGCGCAGCTGGACGCGTTCCAGACGCCGATGCAGCTCCTGGTCGCCCCCATCATGATCGCCGCGGGCCTCATCGCGATCCGCGCCCGCAAGCGGTACACCGGCGTCGTGCTCGTCTCGGTGACGGGCCTGGGCATGGTGATGCTCTTCGCCACCAGCGGCGCGCCCGACCTGGCGCTCACGCAGATCCTCGTCGAGACGGTCACCCTCGTCGCCTTCGCGCTGGTGCTGCGCCGCATCCCGTCGCGGATGGGGGAGCACAACGCCTCGGTGTGGCCGGTCGCGCGCGCCGTGCTCGGCGCGGCCGTGGGGCTCACGATGGCGATGGTCGCGATCGTGGCGACCAGCGCGCGCGTCGAGAAGCCGATCTCCGATGCCTTCCCCGAGCTCGCCTACCAGCTCGGTCACGGCAAGAACGTGGTCAACGTCGCCCTGGTCGACCTGCGCGGGTGGGACACCATGGGCGAGCTGTCGGTGCTGATCCTCGCGGCGACGGGTGTGGCATCCCTGGTGTTCGTCACCCATCGCGCCGACACGCTGTCGCGCGCGATCTCGTCGCTGCCCACCGGTGCCACGCGCGCACGGCGCCCGCTCGTGGAGACCTCCGACGGGCTCCGCCAGCGGGGCGACGCACGAGGCAGCGGCCGCATGGCGTGGCTCGTCGGCGGGCAGCGCGTGCGCCCCGAGAACCGCTCGATCATGCTCGAGGTGATCGTGCGGATCCTCTTCCACACGATCATCATCGTGTCGCTGTACCTGCTGTTCGCCGGCCACAACCTGCCCGGCGGCGGGTTCGCCGGCGGCCTGGTCGCCGGCATGGCGCTGGTGATGCGCTACGTCGCGGGCGGCCGCTACGAGCTGGGTGCCGCCGCGCCCACGGATGCCGGGCGACTGCTGGGCGCGGGCATGACGATCGCCGTCGCATGCGCCGTCGTGCCGGTGTTCTTCGGGGCGCCGCCGCTGAAGAGCTTCTTCGTCGAGGCCACCCTCCCCGTGCTCGGTCACGTCGAGTTCGTCACCTCGACGTTCTTCGACATCGGCGTGTACCTCGTCGTCATCGGGCTCGTGCTCGACGTGCTGCGCAGCCTCGGCGCCGAGGTCGACCGGCAGGCGTACGAAGCACGCCAGCAGCAGGAGGTGAGCGCGCCGTGAGCGTCTCGCTCGTCCTCATCATCGTCATGGCGGTGCTCTTCGCGTGCGGCGTCTACGCCATGCTCGAGCGCAGCCTGACGCGCGTGCTCATCGGCTTCCTGCTGCTGGGCAACGCCACGAACCTGCTGCTGCTCAACGTGATGGGGGCGCCGGGGGTCGCGCCGTTCTTCGGCTCGGCATCCGTCGACGACATGTCCGACCCGCTGCCGCAGGCGCTCACGCTCACCGCCATCGTCATCACGTTCGCCGTCTCGGCGTTCCTCCTCGCCCTCATCTACCGGTCATGGCAGCTCGGCCAGGCCGACACCGTGACCGACGACGAGGCCGACCTCGAGGTGCGCGAGCGCGCCCCGGAGGCCGAGGAGACGATGGACGAGGAGACCGAGATCGAGGACGCCGACGAGGACGCCACGACGGACTTCGTGGGCACCGACACCGCCCCGATCACGATCCTCGGCGCGCGCGACTTCGCCGGCCTGCGCGACGACGCGCCCGTCGACCGGCCCGACGGCGGGACCCGCCCGCCCCGCCGCGACGACTCCACCCCGCCCGACGGGGGTGACGCATGAGCCAGATCGCCCCCGCCCTCGTGCCCCTGCTCGTGACGCTGCCGCTACTGGGTGCCGCGATCGCGCTCATCGCCGGTCGCCACCGCCGTACGCAGGTCGTCGTCTCGGTCATCACACTGACCGCGGTCCTGGTGATCGCCGCCGTGCTGCTGTACGTCGTCGACGTCGGCGACCGGCCGATCGCCGTCTCGGTGGGCGGCTGGCCGATCCCGTTCGGCATCGTGCTCTACGTCGATCGGCTCGCGGCCCTGCTCGTGGTGGTCTCGAGTATCGTGCTGCTGGCGGTCCTGCTGTTCTCGGTCGGGCAGGGCGCCGCCGACGGCGACGACGACACGCCGGTCTCGATCTTCCACCCGTCGTACCTGATCCTCGGGGCGGGCATCTTCAACGCGTTCATCGCGGGCGACCTCTTCAACCTCTACGTCGGCTTCGAGATCCTGCTCGTGGCCTCGTACGTGCTCATCACGCTCGGCTCGACGGAGTCCCGCATCCGCACCGGAGTCGTCTACATCGTCGTCTCGCTGGTGTCGTCGATCCTGTTCCTGGCGGCGATCGCCATGATCTACGGGGCTCTCGGCACCGTCAACATGGTGCAGATCTCCGAGCGCATGGGGGAGCTGCCGCAGGAGACGCAGCTGATCCTGCACCTCATGCTGCTGCTGGCGTTCAGCATCAAAGCGGCAGTCTTCCCGCTCTCGTTCTGGCTGCCCGACTCGTACCCGACCGCCCCCGCGCCGGTCACGGCGGTGTTCGCGGGCCTGCTGACCAAGGTCGGCGTCTACGCGATCATCCGCACCGAGACCGAGATGTTCCAGGACAACGACGTCAACCAGCTGCTGATGTGGGTGGCGCTCGCGACGATGATCGTGGGGGTGCTGGGAGCCGTCGCGCAGGCCGAGCTCAAACGCATCCTGTCGTTCACGCTCGTCAGCCACATCGGCTACATGATCTTCGGCCTCGCGATCGCGACACCCGCGGCGATCGGCGCGACGATCTACTACATGGTCCACCACATCGTGGTGCAGACGACGCTGTTCCTGGCGGTCGGACTCGTGGAGCGCCGCGCCGGCTCGACGTCGATCCTCCGCGTGAAGGGCCTCATGAAGGCCGCGCCGGTGATCGCCGTGCTGTACTTCATCCCCGCGGTCAACCTCGGCGGGCTGCCGCCGTTCTCGGGCTTCATCGGCAAGTTCGCCCTCTTCGAGGCGGCCGCCGAGGTGGGCACGCCGATCATGATCGTGCTGATGGTCGGCGGTATCGTCACGAGCCTGCTGACGCTGTACGCCCTGATGCGCGCGTGGAACCTGTCGTTCTGGCGTGAGGACGAGGACTCCGCCGAGACCGAGGCGCGCATCTCGTACCTCGGCTCCGCGCCCGCGGCCGGCATCGAGACCGAGCGCCGCGTCATCCCGAAGATCATGACCGCCGCCACGACCGGCATGGTCGCGCTCACGGTCGCGCTCACCGTGTTCGCCGGGCCGCTGTACGACGTGTGCGCGCGCATCGGCTCCGCGCTGCTGGAGCCGGTCTCGCTCACGCAGCTCCACGAGGATGCACCTCCCGGGACGGAGGTCGTGCCGTGAGTCCCGACCGTTCCCCGAACCCGCTGCGCCGCGCCGCGGCGACCGCCTGGCGCCAGCTGCCGTTCTTCGTCTGGCTGATCGCGCTGTGGATGCTGCTGTGGGGCCAGTTCACGTGGCTAGCCTTCGTCACCGGTCTCGTCGCCGCGCTCGTCGTGACGCGCATCTTCCGACTTCCGCCGGTGGAGCTCTCCGGACGCGTGAACCTGTGGTGGGGCCTGGTGTTCGTCGTCGAGTTCCTGATCGCGGTCGTGCAGGGCTCGCTCACGGTCGCCTGGCAGGTGCTCGACTTCCGGCGGCAGCCGGGGGCGGCGATCATCGCGGTGCAGCTGGTGACCGACGACGACCTGATCATGACGCACACCGGGGTCACGACATCCCTCATCCCCGGCTCGCTCATCGTCGACACCGACCGCGACCGCCGCATCCTGTACCTGCATGTGATCGGCGTGCGCGACGCCGCCGCCGTCGAGAAGCAGCGCGCCAGCGTGCACCACTGGGAGGCGCGCATCGTGCGCGCGGTGGGCTCGCACGCCCAGCTGCAGGCGGTGCGGGCGGATGCCGCCGCACGCCGCGCCGCGAACGCCCGAGGAGGTGCGCGATGAACGTCCTGCTGCTGGCGATCTACGTGATCTTCGGGGTGGCGGCGCTGCTGACGCTGTGGCGCATCGTCATCGGGCCGTCGATCCTCGACCGGGCCGTGGCATCCGACGTGCTCCTCACCGAGGTGATGTGCGTGCTGGGCGCCGAGATGGCGATCAACCACCACACCCGCACGCTGCCGGTGCTGCTGATCATCGCCGCCGTCGGCGTGTTCGGCTCGATCTCGATCGCCCGGTTCGTGGCGAGAAGGGACCAGGAACGCTGATGGATGCCGCTCTCGACGTCGCCGCGCTGATCCTGATCCTGATCGGCGCCCTGCTGTGCCTGACCGCCGCGATCGGCGTGCTGCGCTTCCGCGACGTGCCCACGCGCCTGCACGCGGCGACCAAGCCGCAGGTGCTCGGCCTGATCCTCATCTGCCTCGCCATCGCGCTGTCGCTGCGCTCATGGCCGGTGGTCGCGTTCCTGGTTCCCGTCGTGCTCATCCAGCTCGCGACCGCACCGCTGTCGGCGCACATGGTCGGCCGCCAGGCGTACCGCAACGGCACCATCGACGAGGCGGGCCTCTACGTCGACGAGCTGGCCGACTCGCAGCGCACGCCTCCCGCCGCCGGCGGCTGAGCCGGCCGGCGGCGGAGGCCGCGCGTCAGGGCTTCAGGACCAGGGTGTCGGTCGCGGCTGCGGCGACGGCCTTCGGCGAGAAGGCCCACGGCGTGAGCTCCGCCTTCTGCCACGACTCCACCTGGTCGATGTAGTTCGTGTGGAACGCGTGCCCGCTCTCGCCGGTCAGCTGGTTCCACCCCGACGCATCGAAGTCCGAGAGGTCGACGACCATGCGCATCGAAGGGACGGTGACCGTCGCGAAGCCCTCGCCGAGGGTCCAGCCCGTCGCGTTCACCACGGACGAGCCGCCGCCCACCGGGAACGGACCGCGGTTGAAGAGCCACTCGATGGCGGCGATCCCCGACGTGCCGAAGCTGCCGTTCTCCAGCGGCAGGGCGTGCAGCGCACCCCAGTTCCACCGCGACGGGTTGTCGCCCTGCGCGTCGACCAGCCGCTCGTAGGCGTCGATCGCGGAGCGCTTGAGCATGTCGGACATGCCCGACACCCCCAGCTCGTCGTTGGTCCACCACGGCGACGACTCGTCGTCGAAGAGCCCGTCCATCACCAGGAACAGCCGGCCCTGGCCGGTCAGCGGTGCCGGATTCTCACGGCCGTTCGCGAACACGTTGCCGGCCAGGGTGTCCCACAGCACGTTCGCGTACGCCGCCGCCGCCGAATCCGCGTCGTTCTGGGCGTCCCACTCCTGCAGCAGGTCGAGTGCGGCATCCGTGTCGTCGTCGCCGGTGGTGATGTCGGCGTAGGCCGCCGTCAGCCGCATGCCGATGTACGAGTAGTCGTCCGCCTGGATGTCGTTGAGGTCCTGGGCGGTGAGCGGTCCCTTCGCGATCGCGCGCTGCAGCAGCTCGTCGATGCGGGCGGCTCGCCACCCGTAGTCCCAGTCGTTGGTGAGGAAGTGCTTGTAGTCGGGGCCCACGATCGCGTTGTTCGCGGTGACGATGTACCCCTCGGCGGGGTTGTACGAGACCGGCAGCTCCTCGAAGGGGATGTATCCCTGCCACGCGTACGCCGAGTCCCAGCCCGGCTGCGGCATCGAGCCGTCGCCGGCGCCGCGGAGGGGCAGCTTACCCGGCGTCTGGTAGCCGATGTTGCCGTCGACGTCGGCATAGATGAGGTTCTGCGCGGGGACGTCGAACAGGGCCGCCGCGCCGCGGAAGTCGTCGAAGTCCTTCGCGGTGTTGAGGGCGAAGATGGCGGATGCCGTCGTCCCCGGCTGCAGCGCGGTCCAGCGCAGGCTCACCGCGTAGTCCCCTGCCGGCGCCGCGGCCGGCTCGACCACCGTGCCGCCGGTGCCGGTGTAGGGGTCTTCGGCGATCGCCGTGAAGTCGTCGGTGAGTCCCGACACGATCGGCCCGTTGACGGTGGAGCGCACCTCGAGCTCGACGTCCTCGGAGCCCGCGACCTTGAAGGTCTCGGTGTGCGTCTTCAGCGGGACCAGCGCCCCGTCGTACCAGTACGAGTCGCCTTCGATCTTCTCGAGGTACAGGTCGGTGACGTCGGTGGTGAGGTTGGTGAAGCCCCACGCGACGCGGGCGTTGTGGCCGATGACGACGCCCGGCAGGCCCGAGAACCCGAAGCCGCCGACGTCGAAGGGGCACTCCTCGCTCACCGTGGAGCACTTCAGCTGGATCTGGTGCCACACGCTCGGCAGCGACGCTCCGAGGTGCGGGTCGTTGGCGAGCAGCGGCTTGCCGGTGTCGGTCAGGTTGCCCGACACCACCCACGAGTTCGATCCGATGCCCTCGCCCGCGTCGCCGACGAGCTCGCCGACGGCCTCGATGACGCTGTCGACCTGGGTCCACTCGATCGACGAGGTGTCGGCTGGGCCCACGCGCCCGGAGGCTCCAGGCGACGCGTCAGCGGCGCCTGGAGTGGGCGTGGGGACGGTCTCACCCTCGGCGGGTGCGTCGGGCGCGGTGCCGACGGCCGGCACGCTCGAGATCTTGGGCACGATGACCGGATGCCGGTCGAACGGGTACGCCGGGTACAGCCCGTCGATGTCGGCCTCGGTGAGATCGGGTGCGAGCAGCGCCCGTTCGGTCTCGGTCTCGATGTTGCCGCGGAGGTCCCAGGCCATCGCCTTCAGCCACGCCACGGAGTCGGCAGGCGTCCACGGCTCGATCTCGTAGTCCGGGTTCTGCAGCCCCAGCACGGCGTACTCGAACGACGCGTCGGCGCCCTTGTGGTCGGCGAGGTAGGCGTTCACGCCATCGGCGTAGGCGTCGTAGTAGCCGCGCTCGGTCTCGGGCAGGGCGTCGACCTCCTGCTGGGCGATGTCGTGCCAGCCGAGCGTGCGCAGGAACTCGTCGGTGCCCAGCTGCGACTCGCCGAACAGCTCCGAGAGGCGGCCGCTGGTGACGTGACGGCGGAAGTCCATCTCCCAGAAGCGGTCCTGCGCCTGCACATAGCCCTGCGCGAAGAACAGGTCGTGCGACGAGTCGGCCGTGATGGTCGGGATGCCGAGCGCGTCGCGCTGCACCGTCGCCTCGGCGTCGAGCCCCGGCACCTGCACCTCTCCGCTGAGCTGCGGGAACGAGCGCTGCACCGTGTAGGTGACCACGCCCACCGCGATCAGCGCGATCACCACGACGCCGGCGAGGATGCTGAACAGGGTGATGCCGATGATCCGCCCCGGCGATCGACGGCGCACGGTGTCGTCGACGGCATAGGGGGAGGGTTGGGGCTTCGACATTGAAGGGCTTTCCGGGCGGGGGCGGGGGGATACGCGATGCCAGGCATCGCGGGACGCGGTGCCGCGCGCGTTCGGGTCGCGCGGGCGCCGATTCGCATCGTAACCCCGACGCGCGCCCCTTGCCGAATCATGCTCGCTTTTCGCCCCGCGACCTGCCCTTGTCGCGCGCAAGGAGCGATGACAGGACCGGATGCCGCGGGCAGCGGCATCCGGTCCCTCGGCGCGCCGTCAGCCGATGACGCTGGGCTGCAGGTCGCGCAGCGTGCGGAAGTGGGTCATGCGGGTCACGCCGATGGCCGCGACCACGCCGGCGCCGACGAGCCACACCAGCAGCACGGTGAGGTCGAGCCACACCCTGTCGGCATTGCCGCCGTACATCACCTGGCGCATCGCGTCGACGACGTAGCCCATCGGCAGCACGTGGTGCAGCGCCGCCAGTGGTGCGGGCAGGGTCTGCCAGGGGAACGTGCCGCCGGCGGTCACGAGCTGCAGCACCATCAGCACGAGTCCGAGGAACTGGCCGACGGAGCCGAGCCACACGTTCAGCGCGAGGACGATCGCGGCATAGGTGGCCGAGGCGAGCACGAGGATGCCCAGCGTCGCGAGCGGATGGGCGAACGAGAAGCCGAGGGCCAGCGCGAGCACGCCGAACAGGCCGATCATCTGCACGGCGCCCAGGAGCGCAGGGGTCGCCCACCCGGCCAGGGTGATGCGGATCGGGGAGTGCAGGGCCGTCACCGCGCGCTTGGACACCGGCTTCACGATGAGGAACAGCGCGTAGATGCCGATCCAGCCGGCGAGGGCCGCGAAGAACGGCGCCAGGCCCGCGCCGTAGTTCTGCGCCTGCGTGAGCGACGAGCGCTCGACCTCGACCGGGGCGGCCAGCGTGTCGGCCTGCGCCTCGCGGGTCGCGGCGTCGAACGAGGGCAGCTCGGCGGCACCCTCGCTGAGGCCGTCGCGCAGCTGTGTCGCGCCGTCCTCGAGCCGGGTGAGGCCGTCGTCGAGGGTCGCCGCGCCGTCGTGCAGCCGCGCCGCACCGTCCGCCGCCGTCGCGGTGCCCGACGCGAGGGTCGCGGCGCCCGAGGCGACCGACGTCGCTCCCGCCGACACCTGCTGAGCACCGGAGTTCAGCTGATCGACCTGCGCGACCGCGCCCTGAACCCGTGAGTCGACGGCGGCCAGCTTGTCGCCCACCGGGTCGAGCTTGGCGAGCACGTCGTCGATCTGGGTCTGATCGAGGCCGGCCGCGGCGAGCTTCGCCGCGATGTCGTCGCGTACCTGAGGCAGCAGAGAGGCCGCATCCGCGGATGCGGTTCCGATCCGGTCGGCGATCGCGTCGAGCTGTGCGGTGCCGGCGGCCACCTGCGCGGTGCCGTCGGCGACCTGGGCGGCGCCGGCCGACAGCTGGGCGGCGCCGTCGCGCAGCTGCACCGTGCCGTCCGCGAGCTGCGACGCGCCGTCGGTCAGCTGCGACGCGCCGTCGCCGGCCTGTGCGAGGCCGTCGGTCAGCTGCGACGCGCCGTCGGCGGCATCCGTCAGCTTGACGCGGATGGTGTCGAGCGCGTCGAGCATCGTGACGCCCGCCTCGGCGACGATCTTCTCGGTGATGGTCGTCTGGATGCGCTGCACCGCCTGCGAACCGATCGTCGACGCCAGGTAGTTGTTGGCGTCGCTGGTGTGCAGCACGATATCGGCGGTGCGCGGCTCGGCGGTGGTGATGGAGGCGACGGATGCCGTGAAGTCGGCCGGCAGCTCCACCGCGAAGTCGTAGGTGCCGTCGTCGAGCCCGGCGTCGGCCTCGGCGGCGGTGGCCAGGTGCCAGTCGAACGAGCCGTCCTCGATGAGCTCCTGCGAGACCTCGTCGCCGAGGTTGCGCTCGGTCCCGTTGAGCTCGGCGCCGGTGTCGGCGACGACGAGGGCGACCGGCACCTGGTCGAGCTGGCCGTACGGATCGCGGTTGGCCCAGAGGTAGAGGCCGCCGTAGAGGATCGGCACGACCATGAGCGCGATCAGGGCGATGAGCGACATGCGCGTCGAGGCGAGCCGGCGCAGTTCGGCCAGGACCATCTGCGGGACCTTCATGCGCGGCCGCCCTTCGTGCGTGCGGTGAGTCGGCGCAGGCGGGGCCCCGACGCCGTGCGCGGGTCGGCCGGCGCGCGGCGGGCGGCTTCACGGTTCACGTCCGCGACGACCGACCGCGAGGCCTGGCCCGCGATGACGAGCACCGCGTAGCCGCGCGCGGCGAACTCCTCGGCGATCGTCCACCACGCGGCCGGTCGGCCGCCGTGCCGGTCGGGCGAGACGAGCACGATGCCGTCGACGCCCTTGCGCAGCACCGCGAGTTCGCACAGCGCCCGCACCCGGTCGGCGGGGTCGACGTTCGAGACGGGCAGGGATGCCGCCTCCGCGAGTCCGTGGCCCGTCAGCCAGTTCTGCACGGCGATGGGGTGCGACCGGCGCCCGGCGAACATCAGCTCCTCGGCGGCGACGCCGGCGAGGGTGACGTTGGGCTCGGGTTCGGACACCTCGGGGGCGTCCACGAGGGCGACGCGGCGGCGGAGGGCGGAGGCATCCGTCCGTCCGTCGATCTCGACCCGGCCGGTGTCGGGGCGCATGCGGCCGGCGGCGATGAGGCCGAGCACGGTGGGGCGCTGCGCGGTCTCGGCGGCGACGAGCGCGGCACGGCCCGACTCGAAGACGGCGGAGGTCACCGGCAGCGCGTGTTCGCGGCGGCCCTTGCCCACCGCGTCGAGCACGACCCTCACGCCCGGACCCCCGTCGTGCGTCGCGGGCCCGCCGTCTGGGCGAGGAGATCGGGGTGGTCCTCGAGGAGGGTCCGCGCCTCCCGCCACGAGAGCCCCGCGATGCTCAGCACGGCGCGCACCGCGAGTGCGCCCGCCTCGGGGGAGGAGGCGTCGATGCGGGTGATGACGGTGCGCGCGGTCTCTTCGACCAGGCGCGCGAGCGTCGGCGCGGCGACGTCGGTGCGCAGCACGTCGGCCTCCTGTCCTTCGCGGACGATCCGCACCACCGTGCGGCGGAGGGGGGCGAGAGCGGCGGCGGTGTCTTCGAGGTGCGCCTCGTCGAGGGCGATCGCGGCGAGCACCTGCACGTGGGCCGCTTCGTTCCACAGCGCCGCCGCCAGTCGCGCGAGCGCGACGCGGGCGTCGGTGTCGTCGATGACGGCCGCCACCGCGTTGAAGCGCGCCGCGCCCTGTGCGACGAGTTCTCCCACGAGGGCGTCGCGATCGTCGAAGTGCCCGTACAGCGCGCGGCGCGACAGGCCGGCTTCGCGGGCGATCGCGTCGACCGACGCGTGGGGGTCGTGTGCGAGGGCCACGTGCGCCGCGGCGAGGATGCCCGCGCGGTTCTCGAGGGCATCGCGCCGCGGACGGCGCACGGCATCGGTCGAGGAGGTCATGCCTCCAGCGTAGATAAGTTGCACACTGGTGTGCAACTTATTTCGGCGATGCTCAGTCGGTACCCAGGTCGAACGCGGATGCCTCGTTCGCGGCATCCGTCGCCTCGGCGAGCTCCTCGCGCTCGGCGCTGTACTCCTCGGCGTGCTCGGTGATCTCGCCCGCCTCGCCCTGCGAGAGGTGGCCGACGAGCTCGCCCGTCGCGCCGCCGATGATGCCCGCGGCCGCGTAGTGCTCGAGCCGCACGCGCGAGTCGGCGATGTCGAGGTTGCGCATCGTGAGCTGGCCGATGCGGTCGGTCGGGCCGAACGCGGCGTCGCCGACGCGCTCCATCGACAGCTTCTCGGGGTGGTACGACAGGCGCGGGCCGTCGGTGTCGAGGATCGTGTAGTCCTCGCCACGGCGCAGGCGCAGCGTCACCGAGCCGGTGATCGTCGAGCCCACCCACTTCTGGATCGACTCGCGCAGCATGAGCGACTGCGGCTCGAGCCAGCGGCCCTCGTACATCAGGCGGCCGAGGCGGCGGCCCTGCTCGTGATACGTCGCGAGCGTGTCCTCGTTCAGGATGCCGTTGACCAGGCGCTCGTACGCGGTGAACAGCAGCGCCATGCCCGGCGCCTCGTAGATGCCGCGCGACTTCGCCTCGATGATGCGGTTCTCGATCTGGTCGCTCATGCCCAGGCCGTGGCGGCCGCCGATGCGGTTGGCCTCGAGCACCAGCGCGACCGGGTCGGCGAACTCGACGCCGTTGAGCGCGACCGGTCGACCGGCCTCGAAGGTGACCGTGACGTCCTCGGTCTCGATGGGGACCGACGGGTCCCAGAAGCGCACGCCCATGATGGGCTCGACGGTCTCGAGAGAGACGTCCAGGTGCTCGAGAGTCTTCGCTTCGTGCGTCGCGCCCCAGATGTTCGCGTCGGTCGAGTAGGCCTTCTCGGCGGAGTCGCGGTAAGGGAAGCCGTGCTCGACGAGCCACTCGCTCATCTCCTGGCGGCCGCCGAGCTCGGTGACGAAGTCGGCGTCGAGCCACGGCTTGTAGATGCGCAGCGCCGGGTTGGCCAGCAGGCCGTAGCGGTAGAACCGCTCGATGTCGTTGCCCTTGTAGGTGGAGCCGTCACCCCAGATGTCGACGCCGTCCTCCTTCATGGCGCGCACCAGGAGCGTGCCGGTGACGGCGCGGCCGATGGGCGTCGTGTTGAAGTAGGTGCGGCCGCCGGAGCGGATGTGGAACGCGCCGCACGCGAGGGCGCCGAAGCCCTCTTCCACGAGAGCCGGCTTGCAGTCGACCAGGCGCGAGATCTCGGCACCGTACTCCAGCGCGCGGTTCGGGATCGCGGCGATGTCGTCCTCGTCGGGCTGACCGAGGTCGCCGGTGTACGTGCAGGGGACGGCGCCCTTGTCGCGCATCCACGCGACCGCGACGGAGGTGTCAAGGCCCCCCGAGAAGGCGATGCCGACGCGCTCGCCGACGGGCAGGGACTGGAGGACCTTCGACATGGGGTCAAGTCTAGTTAAGGGGAAGGATGCCGCCGGGCTCGGAGTCGCCCGTCACTCCAGGCACAGGGGCAACACTGGCGAGCGGCACCGCGGACTCAGGCTGCGAGCGGACCGCGGGCCGCGGACGCGGGCCCACCGCGGGCCGACCGTCGTTCGCGGTAGCGTCCGATCTCGATGATCATCGCGCCGATCGCGAGGAACGCGACCAGGATCGCCCCGATGTACAGCAGCGCGGAGCCGTAGCCACCGGCACCGTGCGGGTCGAGGAACGGGTACGGGTACCACCACGGCGTGGTGCCGTCGGGGTTGGCCACCCGCTCGCCGCGGACCATCGTGTAGACGGTCCATCCCAGGGGATAGCCGACGAGCACGCCCAGCGACCACCACGGCAGTCCGCGTCGCCGCGGTGCGAGCAGCAGGTCGACGATGACGTAGATCGGAAGGACGACGTGAAGCACCTCGACCGCGTACTCGTCGAGCATCGCGATGCCGGCGGTGTCGCCGAGCGCGACGGGCGACGGAAGATCGCGCAGCAGCGCGTTGTAGACGACTCCCAGCAGGAGCACGGGGCCTGCCGTCGCCGCCATCGCGAGTGCGATGCCGAGCGGCTCGTGCGATGAGCCGGGATGCCGCATCGTCCACGCCGCGGCGATGAGCAGGGCCACGATGGCGAGCAGCGTCGAGACGATCGTGAACAGGCTGAAGTAGTTCGCCAGCACGGCGCCGAGCCCCCTGGCCCTGCCGCGCGGCGCGATCCACGTTCACGATGAACCCCGCCACCACTCCCGAGAACCCGGCGACCGCGGCGGCGATCCGAAACCATGCCCAGTACATGTCCCACCCCCAGATTGACGACGTCACGCGGATGCGTGTCGTTCTCCGTTGAGCAGAAATGTGCTCCCGCCGATACGCGGCGGGCGCAGATACTGGCGCGAAACCGGGAGGGAAGCGGTTGCAGTCCCACCGATTGTTGTACGCAGGCTACAACGTGTCCACCGTTCGGGGGACACGTTCTACAAGAGGGTGTTCGAGGGGCTCGGCATCCCGCTCCGGCAGTCGGCGACCCTGCCCGATGCCGGCACGAGCCGTCAGGGAGCGGCCGGCGGGCGGGGCATCACAGGGCGGATGCCGACACGTCCTCGGACACGCCCACGCCCGCCGATGCGGACCGGACGGTCGTCCCCACCCGGCGTCCCCACCACACGACGAACGACGCGACGGCGATGACGGCGACGGCGATCCCGACGATGTACACGATCACCGAGGGCCAGCCGCCGGCGTTGTTCGGGTTGAGGAACGGGTACGGGTACCAGAACGGATCACCCGACACCGGGTTCGTCACGAAAGGCGCGCGGATCAGCGTGTAGGCGATCCAGACGAGAGGGAACGCCACCACCGCCCACAGCGCGCGCCAGGGGAGGGCTCGGCGCAGCGGGCCGACGAAGACGTCGGCGAGGAGGAACAGCGGTGCGAGCAGGTGCAGCACCTCGTTCGACCACCAGACCGGCTCGCTCCCCTGCGGCAGGACGACGTTGCGCAGCAGGAGGTTGTAGACGATCCCCGTGATGATCATGTACGTGCTCACGCACGTGAGTGCCACGGCGAGACCGGAAGGCTCGGCGGAGGCCCCCCGCCCGCGCGTGAAGAACCACACCCCCGCGCACAGCAGCACGATCGCGGCGCCGGCGTTGGAGAGGATCGTGAAGAAGCTGAAGAAGTTGGCGATGGTCGTGCCGAGGTCGCGCTCCTTCTCCAGCGCGGTTCCGATCGACGCGGCGAGCTGACGCACGATCGCGGCGACGATGAGCGCCGCCATCGCCAGCCGGAGTACCGCCCACATCTTCGCCCAGGTCCGAGAACGAATCATGCGCTCACAATATCGACAGGCCCGCGTCGCGTCGTCGGATGCCGCGGCTCAGTCGTGACCTGGACCGGGCAGCCCCATCGGCACGCCGGCGGCCGCTCGACGCGCCCGGTCGACCCGCTGCGTCTTCCAGACGTACCAGGTGAGCCAGACCGCCAGGGGGATGAGCAGGAGGCCGAGCAGCCACGCGATCTCTCCGAGGTTCTCCGACGGGGCGCTCACAGTCCGGCCGAGGTCGGCGAACAGCTCGACGACGTCGTCGGCCGTCGCGTTCTGCGACCCGAAGACGATGAGCGTGGGGATCGCGAAGATGAGGATGAGCAGGAACGACAACGCGATGCCCGCCCGCCGGTTGTTCTCGAAGTCCTTGCTCTCGGTCGACATCATGTTCGCGTCGGCGAACTCGCGGGGGCGCCGGATGGCCGCGACCGGGGTGACGATCAGCACCCAGACGAGCAGCCCCGCGAGCGCGCCTGCCGCGAAGCCGGCAGTCAGCGTGAGGAGCCAGGGGTTGCCGATCCCCGTGCCGAGCCAATAGTGCCCGCCGTCGTCCCGGCGGGTGCGGGCGAGGACCGCCTGGAGGGCGGGCAGTGCGTAGGTCACGGCGATCGTCGCCGTCGACACCGCCGCCGCGACAGCCGGGATCGCCGTCATCCGGAAGGCCGCCGCGTTGATGAGGTGCGCGCGCGCCCACAGCATCTCGAGGACCGCGTACCCGGTGATGACCGCCGGCGGGAGGAAGAACGCCACGCCCCACAGGGTGTCGCCCGAGGGATCGCCGGCCGCCTGGAACACGGCGAACACCGTGAAGGGCACCGAGAGGGCGATCAGCGTCCAGGTCGCCCACGACACGTGGGTGCGCCATGCGCTCGGCCGGGGGGCATCGGCGCTCGGGGCGGCGGCAGCGCCGCGTCTCGGCTTCCTGGAGGGCACCGGCCCATCCTGGCATCCGGGCAGGATGCGGGAGGAATGCGCACCGCCGATAGGATGGGGTGTAACCGTCCGATAACGGGGGAGTAGCCCATGCCAGGCATCGTGATCGTCGGAGTCCAGTGGGGGGACGAGGGCAAGGGCAAGGCCACCGACCTCCTGGGTGACCGCACCGACTGGGTGGTCAAGTTCAACGGCGGCAACAACGCCGGCCACACGGTCGTGATCGGCAACGAGAAGTACGCGCTGCACCTGCTGCCCTCCGGCATCCTGTCTCCGGGCGTGAACGCGGTGATCGGCAACGGCGTCGTGGTCGACCTCGAGGTGCTCTTCGCCGAGCTCGAGGCGCTGCACGCCCGGGGCCTGGACACCTCGCGCCTGCGTGTGAGCGCGAACGCGCACATCATCACGCAGTACCACCGCACGCTCGACAAGGTCACCGAGCGCTTCCTCGGCAAGCGCATGATCGGCACCACGGGCCGCGGCATCGGTCCCGCCTACGCCGACAAGATCAACCGCGTCGGCATCCGCGTGCAGGACCTCTTCGACGAGAACATCCTGCGCCAGAAGGTCGAGGGCGCCCTCGACCAGAAGAACCACCTTCTGGTCAAGGTCTTCAACCGCCGCGCCATCACGTGCGACGAGATCGTCGACGACCTGCTGTCGTACGCCGAGCGTCTGCGCCCGATGGTCGCCGACACCGCGCTGCTCCTCAACGACGCGCTCGACGCGGGCGACGTCGTGGTGTTCGAGGGCGGCCAGGCGACGATGCTCGACGTCGACCACGGCACCTACCCGTTCGTGACGTCGTCGTCGGCGACCGCGGGCGGCGCCGCGACCGGCGCGGGCGTCGGCCCCAACCGACTCGACCGCATCGTGGGCATCGTGAAGGCCTACACGACGCGTGTCGGCTCGGGCCCGTTCCCGACCGAGCTGTTCGACGAGAACGGCGATTTCCTCCGCTCGCGCGGCTTCGAGTTCGGCACCACCACGGGTCGTCCGCGCCGTGTCGGCTGGTACGATGCGCCCATCACGCGCTACGCGACCCGCATCAACGGCATCACCGACCTCGTGCTCACCAAGCTCGACATCCTCACCGGCCTCGACCAGATCCCGGTGTGCGTCGCATACGACGTCGACGGGGAGCGGTTCGACGAGGTGCCGGTGAACCAGTCCGACTTCCACCACGCGGTGCCGATCCTGGAGTACTTCCCCGGCTGGAAGCAGGACATCTCCGGCGCCCGCACCTTCGAGGACCTCCCCATCGAGGCGCAGGAGTACGTCCTCGCGCTCGAGGCGATGAGCGGCACGCGCATCTCGGTGATCGGCGTGGGCCCGGCCCGCGACGCCGTGATCGTGCGCCACGATCTCGTCGACTGACGTGCGGTTCTGGCTGGGCGGGTACACCGCCGACATGGGCGGCAACGCCACCGGATTCGGGATGCTGCTGGCCGGCGCCGTCGACGACGCATCGGCCGGGGGCTCGCTGGCCTTCGCGGGTGACGTCGCGACCGCCGACTCGCCGTCGTGGCTCGCCCCGCACCCGACCTTGGACGTCGTGTACGCGGCGCTCGAGCAGCGCCGGCAGGTGCAGGCGTTCCGCCGCACCGGCGAGGCGACGTTCGCACCGCTGGGCGCCCCGGTGGCTGCCGGCGAGGCGGTCTGCCACGTCGCGGTGTCGCCCGACGGCCGCTTCCTCGTCGCCAGCTGCTGGGGCGACGGGCGCGTCGTGCGGATGGACCTGGATGCCGCGGGCCGGCCCTCGTCGCCGGCCATCGCGCCTGCGGCGACCGACCCGTACGACCCCGACGCCGTCTCCCCCGTCGCGGGCGACATCGACCTCGTGGCCGCCACGCGGGCGCTGCGGGAGGCCGCGGGAGCGGAGTTCGCGCACCTCGTTCCCGACCACGACCGCGACGACGCCGAGCCGGCGCCGGCGGCCGAGGGCGAGGCTGGGCCCACGCGCCCGGAGGCTCCGGGCGACGCGCTAGCGGCGCCTGGAGGGGGCGTGGGGACCGCTCGTCCCTCGCGCGCGCACGAGGCGGCGTTCCTGCCCGGCGGGCTCATCGCGACCACCGACCTCGGCTTCGACGTGGTGCGGTTCTGGCGCGACGGCGGCAGCGGGCTGCGGCCGGTGCAGCAGGTGGCGCTGCCGAAGGGCAGCGGCCCCCGGCACATGGTGTGGCACCCGAGCGGACACCTGTACGTGGTGACCGAGTTCTCGTGCGAGCTGTTCGTGCTCGCACCGTCGGCCGACGGCACCTGGCGACTCGTCGGTGGCGCCCCGCTCGGCGCGGGCACGCTTCCCGGCGACAACGCCGCCGAGCTCGCCGCCTCGCGCGACGGCGGGTTCCTCTACGCGGGCGTGCGCGGCAGCAACACGATCGCGACGCTGCGCGTGCGCGGCGCGGGCGAGACGGTCGAGCCGGTCGCCCTGGTCGATGCCGGGGTGGACTGGCCGCGGCACCATGTCGTGGTGCGCGACATCCTCGTCGTCGCCGGGCAGCTCTCGGACGAGGTCGCCTCGCTGACGCTCGACCTGCGCACCGGCGCTCCCGGCCGGGTCCGGCACCGCACCGCGGCTCCGTCGCCGACCTGTCTGCTCCCGGTGCGCTGAGCCCCGTCACGCGACGGCGACGGATGCCTCCCCGCGCGGCGCGCGCGAGGGCGCGAGCAGGCGGGACACGACGTGGGCGGCATCCCGTTCCATCCCCATGAGGGTGGGCGAGGCGACGGAGTACTGGAACGGCAGCCCGACGAACGCGAGACCTGCGACGTGCGTCGCGAGGCCGCGCTCGTGGGCGACGGCACCGTGCTCGCCGAACGCGGCGGGGATGTCGATCCAGCGCAGCTCCGGCAGCGAACCGGTGCACCACACCACGGTCGCGGCGGGCACGCGCTCGCCGTCGTCGAGCACCGGACGGCCCGTGTCGTCGACCCCGGCGATCCGCCCGACCAGCCGCACGCCGGCCTTCGCGAGGTCGGCGCGATGGTTGCGCACGAGGTTCACGCCGTGCCCGCGGTGCTCGGCGGCGAACCGCCGGCCGCGGGCCGTGTCGAGCGTGAGCCGGCGCAGCCGGCGGATGAAGATGCTGCTGACCAGGTTGCCGATCGGGGTGTCGATGCGACCGGGGACCTGACCGGGGTGGCGGCCTGCCATCGTGACCGCATGACCGGATGCCGCGGCCTCCAGCGCGATGTCGGTGCCTGAGTTCGCGGCCCCGACGATCAGCACGGGCCCCGGGGCGAAGTCGTCCGGGCCGCGGTAGTCGAGGGAGTGCAGCGCACGGATCCCGGGGTCGAGGTGCCCTGCGAACGGCGGGCGGATGGGCCGGTGGTGCGCGCCCGCGGCGACCACGACGTGGTCCGCGAGGATCTCGTCGCCCGTCGACAGCGCGAGCCGGAAGCGACCGTCGCCGGCGACGGACAGCCGCTCGACGCGGGTCGAGAGACGCACCGGCGCGCCGATGGCGGTCGCGCAGCTCTCGAGGTAGTCGGCGTATCCGGCGCCGGTCGGGTACTCGAAGAACCCGATGTCCATGCGCAGGCCGGGCAGCTCCGCCCACCGCCGCGGCGTGAACAGGCGCAGCGAGCGGTACCGTTCCCGCCAGGTGTCTCCCACCCGGTCGTGCGCGTCGAGGAGCTCGACGTCGACGCCGCGGGCGGTGAGCAGGCGCGCGGCGCGCAGCCCCGCTGCCCCCGCTCCGACGATGACGGTGTCGCGTGTCGTGATGTCCATGATGACCTCCTGGGCCCTCACGGTAGGCGCGTGGGCAGGGGCCGGCATCGGCAGAAATGACCAATTGCGGATGCCGCGGCATCCCGCTCGCGAAGCTCAAAGGACGACGGCGAGCCCGTGCTCGAACGCGTACGCGGTCGCCGCTGAGCGGCTGGGCACCCCGAGCTTGGCCAGGATGCTGCCCACGTGCCGGGCCACGGTGCGTTCGCTGAGGAACAGGTGCTCCGCGATGCGGCGGTTCGACCAGCCGCGCGCGACGAGGGCGAGCACCTCCCGTTCGCGTCGGCTGAGCCCTGGATCGGATGCCGCCGCCGCGGCCGCCGCGACGCGTTCGAGGCGGGCGAGATCCGGGATGGCGCCCAGGCCTTCGAGGGTGCCGCGCGCCGCGTCGAACTCGAGCTCGGCGCCCTCGGCGTCGCCGATGTCGCGGATGGCGGCGCCGATCGAGATACGTGTGAGTGCGGCGTCGTAGGGTGCGTCCAATCGCCGCCACGCCGCCCACGACGCGCGCAGCAGCGTCAGCGCGTCGGCCGGGCGCCCTTCCGCCAGCGCGACCTCGCCGTCGACGCGGGTCGAGAGCGCCCTGAGGTACAGCGTGTCGAAGGCCGCCGCGCACTCCGCGAGCTCCTCGGCGGCTGCGGCGGCCTCGGCCAGGTGCCCGCGGTCCAGCGCGACGCGCGCCGCCGCCGCGAGCACCTCGGCCCGCGGCGCGGGTTCGGCCGTCGCCGCGCGTGCGGCCTCGAGCCCGGCCCACGCCCCGGCGAGGTCGCCGGTGTCGCGGTGCAGCAGCGCCAGTCCGGGCTGCAGGTCGCGCCCCAGGGCCGCGGCCCGGCGAAGCGCGTCGCGCGCCGGATCCGGTCGGCCCGCGACGCGGTGAAGGTCCGCGGCCCGGTACCAGGCGTTCGCGAGCGTCTCGGTGCGCTTCTCGGTCGCGCACACCTCTTCGGCCGCGGCCGTCGCCGCCTGCCACTCGCCGCCCAGCTGCAGCACGCTCGCGCGGTGCAGCGTGCACTCGCCGCGGAACGGCTCCAGTCCGCGCTGCGCATCGCACCAGTCGCCGAGCTCGCGGGTCCACACCCGGGCCCGCTCCACGTCGCCTCGGCCGAGCAGGCTCGCGATCACGGCGCAGTACGCGGGGCCCGCCGCGCGGTCGCTGACGCGCCCGTCCGCGATGAGCAGCATCACGCGGTCCAGCACCCCGAACGCCTCGTCGGCGCGCCCGGTCGCCAGGAGCGCCCGGCCGAGCCCCATCGACGCCAGCGTCAGTGTGTCGGCGTCGGCGGCGGCATCCGCCCTCTCGATCGCATCGCGGAAGAGCGGGACGGATGCCTCCGCCTCTCCGCGCGCGAACGCCCCCACCGCGACGCACAGCGCCCGCACCGCGTCGGTGCCCGCCGTGGCGCCGCTGCGACCGCACAGATCCATGAGCCGGCCCATCCACGCCCCCGCGCGGACGTCGTCGCCGCGCTCGCTGAGCGTGAAGCCGAGCCAGAATACGCACCGCACGGCGGAGGGGAGGTCGCCGTCGTCGAGGTGGCGCAGGTGCGCGCGCTCCCACGCGCGCACCGACACCTCGTCCTGCCCGACGAACCACGCCGCCTGGCCGAACTCCTCCAGCTCGTCGCCCGCCAGCGACGCCTCGTGCGCGGCGAGCTGCTGGAACCGGCCCGTCCAGTCCACGACGCCGGCGTCCCGGATCGCCATGCGCACAGTATGGGCGTGTGCGCCGGCGCCGACAACCCCGGCGCCGGGATCAGAGCTTGGCGTCCTGCTTCGGGATGAAGACCTGCTTGATGATGAGCAGGATCGAGGCCGTCACGGGGATCGCGACGAGCGCGCCGAGCAGCCCGAGCAGCGTGCCGCCGACCATGGCGCCGATCACGACGAGGGCGCCCGGCACCGAGATCGCCTTGTTCATCACCTTGGGCGTGAGGACGTATGCCTCCAGCTGCATGTAGATGAGGTAGATGACCGCGAAGATGAGGGCGGGCAGCCAGCCGGTGAACAGGGCGAGCGTGGTCGCCGTGAGCCAGTAGAGCACCGAGCCGATGAGCGGGATCAGCGTGATGAGGAAGGCCAGCATGCCCATCAGGGCTGGGAACGGCAGTCCCAGGAACAGGTGCAGGAGGAACGCGACGACCGAGTTGCAGAACGCCAGGACGACCATGCCCATGAGGTAGGCACCGATCGAATCGGTGATCTGGTCGGTCATCTCCGCGGCCTTCGGCCGGTTGCGGGCGGGGACGAACCGGTTGAACGCGACCTTCATCGCCGGCAGGCCGGCGAGGAAGTACAGGCTCAGCACGAGCACGATGATCAGGCCCGAGATCGTGGTGCCGACGTTCACCGCGAAGCTCACGACGCCGCCGCCGATCGCTGCGATGTTCGCCGGGTTGGTGAGGAACTTCTCGACCTGGTCGGTGATCTGCCCCACCTGCGAACCGAACGTCGAGCTCAGCCAGCCGTAGAAATCGGACTTCTGGAAGTCGTCCACGGTCTGCGGCAGGTTGGTGAAGAACACGCCGATCTGCTTCACGAGCGTCGGGACCACCAGCAGGAGCACCCCGGTGAGGACGAGCGCGAACGCCGTGTACACCACCACGATCGCCCACGGGCGCGAGACATGGTGACGCCCCAGCCAGCGCACCACGGGGTCCAGTCCCAGTGCGGCGAACAAGGCGAAGACGACGTAGATGATGATCGTCGACAGATTCCAGAAGGCCAGACCCAGCGCGACCGCCACGAGTGCGCCGAGCGTCAGGACGAGGCCGAGCCGGAAGGGGCTGTTGAGGTTCGCCCAGAACGTCTTTCCCGCCGGAGCCTCCCCGGTGAACACGGGGGCCGCGGCCGCGAGCTCGGCGGCATCCTGCGGGACGAGCTGCCCGTCCGTACCCCCACCAGGGGCCGCGGACAGGGGCTCAGCGGCCTCGGCGGCGGTCGCGCCGAGTGAAGACGAGGCATCGGTCATGGACACACTCTATTGGCGGGCCCACGCCGGGACGAGGGCACCGGCGCAAGATCGTCTGATCGTGCGACGCACCGCGCCCGCGGGCACGCGCTCCCGCTCGGGTAGTGTCGATGGGCGAGGAGGAACCCCCATGACCGAAGATCCCACGGCGACGCTTGCCCGGTTGCGCAGCAGCATCGACAACATCGACGCCGCCCTGGTGTATCTGCTCGCCGAGCGGTTCAAGGCCACGAAGCAGGTCGGGCACCTCAAGGCCGACCACGGCATGCCCGCCTCCGACCCCGCCCGCGAGGAGCAGCAGGTCGCGCGCCTGCGCAGTCTCGCCGAGCAGGCGGACCTCGACCCCGCCTTCGCCGAGAAGTGGTTCAACTTCGTCGTCGCCGAGGTGATCCGCCACCACACCGAGGCCGCCGACAGCCGCTGAGCCTCGTCGCCGCGCCGGGCAGAAGGATGCCCCGGCCGGCGCACGCGCGCGGGCCGGGGCATCCGTTCCCGATCAGGGGACCGTGCGTCGCAGCGTGAGGAACGAGATCCCCGCGAGGGCGGCGATCACCAGCAGCCCCCACAGCGACAGGCCGAGCGCGCCCTGCTCGGCGAACCAGCCGAAGACCGATCCCCAGGCGTTCAGACGGCCGACGATGAACATGCCGATCACGAACAGCACGCCGAGTCCCACGAGCACGATGGTCAGCCCGAGCGATCCGAACCGCTTGTAGATCGTCGCCGCCCAGAAGCCGACGACGAAGAACATCATCGCGGTGCTGAAGTAGAACAGGCCCGCGGCGGCCGGTCCGGACTCCCACACCCAGTCCAGGCGGAAGAACCAGCCGTTCACGCCCCAGCCGTTCGTCGCGATCTCGATGAACCCGCCCGCGATGAAGATCGCGGCCAGGATCAGCGAGGTCAGCGCCGCCGTCAGCAGGGTGCCGAGGTAGAACTCGCGACGCGTGACGCTCATCGCCTGCGAGAACGGGAAGGTGAGCGTCAGCGCCTGGATGCCGACGATGCCGAAGTACCACAGCGGCGCCTGCGCCCCGCCCCCGTAGAACGGGCCGGGCAGGCCAGAGCTGTACAGCGTCAGGTACACCGCCAGCGCGAGCAGGAACGAGCCGGCCAGGATGATCAGCGGGATCCAGACGTACGTCATCCGGTTGACCAGCTGGAGGCGGACGACGTTCACGGTGCGGCTCATCGGAGGGCTCCTTCGTCGATGGTGGCGGACTGCTCGGCGGCGTGCTGCGTCGTGCGCACGATGAGCTGCTGCAGCGAGACCGGCGCGACGTCCAGGCCGGCTGCCGCCAGCCGCTCGCGGTCGGCGAGCGAGAGGGCTCCGAGGACGGTGACGGATGCCACGTTCCCCAGGCTCTCGCGGTGGATCACCTGGCGGCCGGCGACGAACGCGTCGACGGCGGAGGTGTCGCCGACGATGTTCGCGGCGCGGTCGCGGACGGCATCCGTCGCCTCGTCCATCACGATGCGGCCGCGGTCGATCACCAGCACGCGTTCGATGAGGTTCGAGACCTCGTCGATGAGGTGGCTCGAGAGGATCACCGTGCGCGGATGCTCGGTGTAGTCCTCGAGGAGCCGGTCGTAGAAGATCTGCCGCGCCACCGCGTCGAGGCCGAGGTAGGGCTCGTCGAAGAACGTGATCTCGGCGCGCGAGGCGAGCCCGATGATGACGCCCACCGCCGACAGCTGGCCGCGGGAGAGCTTCTTGATGCGCCGCTTCATCGGCAGCTGGAAGTCCTCGACGAGACGGTCGGCGAGATCCTGGTCCCAGTTCGGGAAGAACAGCCTCGCCGAGGCGAACGCGTGCCGCGGCATCGCGTCGTCGGGGTATTTCTGGCTCTCGCGGACGAAGCACATGCGCGAGAGCACCTTGGCGTTCTCGTACGGGTGCATGCCGAACACGCGCACGTCGCCGCTGGTGGCGAAGTTCTGCGCCGTGAGGATCGACATGACGGTGGTCTTGCCCGCGCCGTTGCGGCCGAGGAGGCCGTAGATGGTGTCCTTCTCGATCGTGAAGCTCACGTCGTCGACCGCGACGATGTCGCGATAGCGCTTGGTGAGGTTGTTCACCTCGATGACGTGCGTCCCGGTCGTCATCCTGCGTTCCCTTCTGTGGTGGCCGCGGCGCGCGCGTCGGCGCGGTCGCGGATGAGCAGTGCCAGATCGTCGGGCCCGAGCCCGAGCTTGCGTGCCTCGATGAGCAGCGGCTCGACGAAGCGGTCGGCGAACGCCGACCGGCGCTCGGCGAGGAGCAGGTCGCGCGCGCCGGGCGCCACGAACATGCCGATGCCGCGCCGCTTGTACAGCACGCCCTTGTCGGTGAGCATCGCGACTCCCTTCGCGGCGGTGGCGGGATTGATGCGATAGAACGCGGCGAGCTCGTTCGTGGAGGGCGCCTGCGCCTCCTCGGCGAGGCTCCCCTCGATGATCGCGTCCTCCACGCTCTCGGCGATCTGGAGGAACAGCGCCCGACCTTCTTCGATCACATCCCGCTCCGCTGGTTCGGTTACTTACTTGACTAACTAACCATGCAACGGTGATCGGGAGGATGTCAACCCCTGGCGCCGGCATCCGTCATCGGTCCCCCTCGGCGCGAGCCGTGGTATAACGCGTGCGCGAGGTAGCGAAAGGGCCGGTCGGTTGCCAATTTGCCAGGGGCGGAAGTCGTGTGGAACGGTGGAACAGGCCCGTCATCGGGCCGTCCCGACCAGTCCGCGGTCGCCGGTGACGTCCCTCCCGGGATGTCAGACCGGCGGGCGTATGGTCGGCGGCCGGAGCGCGGATCCGACATCCGCTGCCGTACGGCCGCCACCCGGGCGCAACCGCTGCAGCTCCTGCACGGACGCTGCCGAGGTGCACAGTGACGCTTCCTCCTGCCATCGAGGCGAAGGGCCTCTTCAAAGTCTTCGGGCGCAATCCCCGCGATGCGGTGCGGCGCCTCCGTGAGGGCGCGACGCGCGCCGACGTGGCCGACGCCGGTTCCGCCGCCGTCATCGACGCGAGCTTCACGGTGCAGCCCGGCGAGATCTTCGTGATCATGGGGCTGTCGGGTTCGGGCAAGTCCACCGTGCTGCGCATGCTGAACGGGCTCCTGCCACCCACAGCCGGAGACGTGCTCGTGCAGGGGCAGAGCGTGACCGACGCCTCCGCGAAGGCCCTGCGCGGCATCCGTCAGCGCTCGATCTCGATGGTGTTCCAGCACTTCGCGCTGCTGCCGCACCTCACGGTGCTCGACAACGCCGCCTATGCGCTCGAGATCCAGGGCGTCGGGCGCGACGAGCGCCGGGCGCGGGCGCGTGAGATCCTCGCCAAGGTCGGGCTCGCCGACCGGGCCGAAGCGATGCCCGACGAGCTCTCGGGCGGGATGCGCCAGCGCGTCGGCCTCGCCCGCGCCTTGACGGCCGGCACCGACATCCTGCTCATGGACGAGGCGTTCTCGGCGCTGGATCCCCTCATCCGCCGTGAGATGCAGGAGCAGCTCATCGAGCTGCAGCGCGAGCTCGGCCGCACCATCGTCTTCATCACGCACGACCTCAACGAGGCGATGTTCCTCGGCGACCGCATCGCCGTGATGCGGGACGGGCGCATCGTGCAGAACGGCACGCCGGAGGAGATCCTCACCGATCCGGCCAACGACTACGTCGCCCAGTTCGTGCAGGACGTGGACCGCGCGCGCGTGCTCACCGCCGGCTCGGTCATGGCACCGCCGGTGGCCATGACGCCGGTGAGCGCCGGAGTGCGCGGTGCCCTGCGCGTCATGCGCGACCAGCAGGTCGGATCGGTGTCGGTGGTCGAGAACCGGCGGTTCCTCGGCACGGTGACCGATCGGGCCGTCATCCGCGCCGTCAAGGACGGCCGTGCGGACCTGCGCTCGCTCGTGCAGACGAACCACGCCGCCGTGCACGTCGACGACCCGCTCAGCGACGTCGTCGAGCGCGCCGTGGAGCGCCCCGTGCCCGTCGCCGTCGTCGATGACGCCGGGCGGCTGGTCGGCACCATCCCGCGCGTGACGCTGCTCGCGGCGCTGGGCAACGTGCCGGCGGTGACCCGCGAGAACCCGGTCATCGACGTCCCCGCGACGGTGCCGGCCAGCGTGATCACGCAGACCCTCGCCGTCGTCGAGCAGCCCGGCGGCGGCGCGATGCAGACCGGCCGTTCGGCGCCGCCCACGGAGGTCGGGGCCGTCGACGCGGTCGCCGCGGAACAGGGGGTCGCGCGATGAACGATGGGATCCGCCTTCCGCTCGGAGACGTCGTCGAGGCCGGCGTCCGCTGGGTGATCGACGTGCTCGGCGGTTTCTTCGACATCGTCGCGGTCATCTTCCGCGGCCTGTACGACTGGCTCGACGCCTCGCTGTCCACACCCCCGTTCTGGGTGGTGATCCTCGTCGTCGCGGCCTTCGCCTACTGGTCGAAGGGGCTCGCGCTCGCCGTCGGCAGCGCCCTGGGCCTTCTGGTGATCGTCGCGGTGGGGCAGTGGTCCAACGCGATGGACTCGCTCGCGCTGGTGATCCTCGCCGCCGTCGTGGCGATCGCGATCGCCGTGCCGCTGGGCATCTGGGCCGCCCGCAGCGATCGCGTCTCGGCGATCCTGCGTCCCGTGCTCGACTTCCTCCAGACGATGCCGGCCTTCGTCTACCTGATCCCGGCGATGCTCATCTTCGGCGTCGGCCCCGTCCCTGGCATGGTCGCGACGATCGCCTTCGCGCTGGCTCCCGGCGTGCGACTCACGGAGCTCGGCATCCGCGGGGTGGATGCCGAGATCGTCGAGGCCGGCCAGGCGTTCGGCGCCTCGCCGGGTCGCATCCTGCGCCAGATCCAGCTGCCGCTGGCGATGCCCAGCATCATGGCGGGGGTCAACCAGGTGATCATGCTCAGCCTGTCGATGGTGGTCATCGCCGGCATGGTCGGCGCCGGCGGGCTGGGCGGCCAGGTCGTGCAGAGTCTCAGCCGCATCGACATCGGCCTCGGCGTCGAAGCGGGCCTGTCGGTCGTCATCCTCGCGATGATCCTCGACCGCGTGACGTCCGGCTTCTCGCAGCCGCGCACGCGCTCCGCGCAGAAGGCGGCGACCGTCTCGGACAGCAAGGAAGCGGATGCCGCGCCCGCGACGCCCGCCCCCGCACCGCACGCCGCCGCGGCGCACCCCGACCACGTCCCCGCGTGAGAGACCCGGAGAGGATTCCGACATGACCAAGCGACGCATCATCGCCGCAGGCCTCGCCTTGGCGGGGACCGCCGCCCTCCTCGTGAACGGCGCGCTCGTGCAGACAGGTGTCGGCGGTTCCGACAAAGGCCACCTGACGATCGCCGTCTTCAACGGCTGGGACGAGGGCATCGCGGCATCCGAGCTGTGGAAGGCCGTGCTCGAGGACAAGGGCTACACGGTCGACCTCGCCTATGCCGATCCGGCCGCCGCCTACACCGGCATCGCGAAGGGCGACTACGACCTGACGCTCGACACCTGGCTGCCGCTCACGCACGCCGACTTCATGAAGACGTACGGCGACGACCTCGTCGACCTCGGTTCGTGGAACGACGAGGCGAAGCTCACCATCGCCGTGAACGAGGACGCCCCCATCGACTCGCTCACCGAGCTCGCCGCGAACGCCGACGTGTTCGGCGACCGACTGGTCGGCATCGAGGCGGGGTCGGGCCTGGTCACCGTCACGCAGAACGACGTCATCCCCGGTTACGGCCTGGAGGGCATGGAGTTCGTGACGTCGTCGACGCCCGCCATGCTCACCGAGCTGCAGGCGGCGACGGATGCCGGTCGCGATGTCGCGGTCACGCTCTGGCGCCCGCACTGGGCGTACAACGCGTTCCCCCTCAAGGACCTCGAAGACCCGGACGGACTCCTCGGCGACGCCGAGGGGATCCACACCGTGACCTCGACCTCGTTCGCCGAGGAGTTCCCCGAGATCGCCGGGTGGCTCGAGGCGTTCCGCATGGACAACGAGCTGCTCTACTCGCTCGAGGACGCCATGTTCGGCGAGTACGACGGCGACGACTACGGACCCGTCGTCGCGAAGTGGGTCGCCGACAACCAGAACTGGGCCGACAGTCTCACCACGTCCCGTCGCTGAGCGGATTCGGAGATCGGCACGGAATTCGGATGCCGCAGGCCCGCGGCATCCGAATTCTCGTCCGACCTCCGAATCTCGGATCCGTTGACCCGCCGCACTAGGGTGTGGGCATGACGGTGGCCTACGTGCTCGGTGGGGGCGGCGTGCGCGGAGCCGTGGAGATCGGCATGCTGCGCGCGCTCCTCGAGCGCGGCATCCGTCCCGACCTGGTCGTCGGCACCTCGATCGGCGCCATCAACGGCGCCCTCGTCGCGAGCGACCCGACCCTCGCGGTGATCGACCGGCTCCTCGACGCGTGGACCTCTCCCGAGGCGAACGCCGTCTACGGTGACTCGCTGTTCGCCCAGTTCGGGCGGCTGGTGAAGACCAAGACGCACCTGAATTCGCCGGCGCCGCTGCGCCACCTGCTCGAGCGCGCGCTGGGCGCCGACACCCGCTTCGAAGACCTCCCGGTGCCCCTGCGGGTGGTCGCCGCGAGCATCGAGCGCGCCGCAGAGCACGTCTTCGATTCCGGCCCCCTCATCGAGGCGGTGCTCGCCTCGGCGTCGGTGCCGGGACTGCTGCCGCCCACCCGCATCGGCGACGAGCACTTCATCGACGGCGGCATCGTCAACTCGATCCCGATCGCCCAGGCGCTCGGCGCCGGCGCCCGCACCGTCTATGTGCTGCAGGTCGGCCGCATCGAGACGCCGCTGGAGCCGCCGCGCACGGCCGTCGAGACGGCGCGCGTCGCGTTCGAGATCGCACGGCGCCATCGGTACGCCCACGACATCGCGAACCTCCCCGAAGGCGTCGACCTGCACGTGCTTCCCAGCGGCGGCGCGCTCGACGGCGACGACTCGCTGATGTCGTACCGTCGCATGAGCACCGTCCGGCGGCGGATCGACGCCGCCTACGAGGCGAGCCGCGCCTACCTCGCCGACGCGCTGGACGCCGCGGAGGCCGCCGACGCCCCGAGCCCCGAGGAGCCATGAGTCACCTGCCGCCGACCTGGGTGCGCCGCATCCTTCTCGCCCCGCTCGTGATCGTCGCGGCGATCGGGATGCTGGCGCTCACGCCGCTGTGGCTGCTCGTGGCCCTCGCGCTCACCTCGCTCGTGCCCGGGCGGTTCCGCCTGCCGCGCGTGCTGTGGCTGGTGACCGTCTACCTGCTGTGGGACGCGATGCTCGTGATCGCGATGTTCGCACTGTGGATCGCGTCGGGGTTCGGGTACGCCATCCGGCGCCCGGCCTTCGTGACCGCCCACTACCGCCTCGGCGCGTGGGGGCTGCGGCTGCTGTTCTGGATCTTCGGCGGGGTGCTGCGCCTGACGATCACCACGACCGGGTCCGACGACCCTGAACCGCGGGCGGGCCGCGCCGCGTTCGACGAGCTGTTCGCCGCCGGTGCGCCGCTCATCGTCGCGAGCCGCCACGGCGGGCCGGGCGACTCGTTCATCCTCATCCACACGCTGCTCAACGAGGTCGCCCGCCGGCCGCGGATCGTGCTCAAGTACACGCTGCAGTGGGATCCGGCGATCGACATCCTGCTGCACCGCGTGCCGTCGCAGTTCATCGTGCCTTCGGGCTTCGGGCAGGGGCGCAAGGGCGGCGGTGTGCGTGTCGAGGAGGCGCTCGCGGTGCTCGCCACGGGCCTCGGACCCGAGGACGCGTTCGTCATCTTCCCCGAGGGCGGCAACGTCAGCCCGTCGCGCCGGAAGTCGCGCATCCAACGTCTGCGCGACGCCGGCCGCGAGGCCATGGCCGAGCGGGCCGAGGCGCTGCGGCACGTGATGGCCCCGCAGCCGGGCGGCATGCACGCGGCGCTGGATGCCGCCCCCGACGCCGACGTCGTGTTCATCGCGCACACGGGCCTGGACCGCCTCGTGACGTTGCGCGACATCTGGCGGGAGCTGCCGATGGACAAGGGCATCACGATGCGCGCCTGGCGGGTGCCCCGCAGCGAGATCCCCGACGACCTCGATGCGCGGGCCGCGTGGCTCTTCGACTGGTTCGGCCGCATCGACGCGTGGATCGACGCGCACCCCGAGCTCGGGGCCTGAGGGGCCAGGCGCCTGCGGGTCAGCGGTGCGGCTTGGGGTGCGTGACCCGGCCGGGAGCGTCGCCGGTCCCGCGGGAGGGCACCGGCCACGGCGGCGGCGTCGTGCTCGGGCGGTCCGCGGGCAGGGGCTCGGCGACCGGGACGGGTGAGGGGTCAGGGCTCGCCGCGGGCGCCGCCGGCGCGGCATCCGCCGCCGGCTGCGTGACCGTCGGAGCGGTGGTCGTCGCCCCGAGCTCGAGCATGACCTTCTTCTCGAGCACCTCGATCGCCTCGTCCGAGATCGAGATGAGGCCATCGAGCTCTTCGCGCACGCGCCGGTAGGCCAGTTGACGCTCGGCGGGGGTCGCCGCCTCGTCGATCGCCACGGTCAGCAGCTTCTTGGCGGTGTCGAGGCGCTTGCGCTCGGCCTCGGTGAAGCTCGAATCGCGGATGCGGCGGGCATCGCGCTCGGCTACGTCGAACGCCGTCTCGAAGTCGGCGACGGCGTTGCGGTACTCGGCGAGCTGTTCGCGCGAGACGCGCGCCTTCGCCGATGCCGGGCGCAGCCCGTCGGCGAAGCGCTTGGCGCGCAGGAACGCGGCCGTCAGCGGCTGGCGGCCGTCGCTCATCGCCGGGAACGCGATGATCTTGGCGACGTCGAGCTCGTACTCGAGCCAGCGCGCGGTGACGGCGTCATGCGTCGCGAACAGCCGTTCGAGCTGCGTCACCTGGGTCTCGCGCTGCGGCGCGTCCGCGGCCACGGGCACGGCCGTCGCCGCCGTGATCGGGGGAAGGGATGCCGCGGCGACGACTTTGCCGCGGGCGGCGGCCTGCGCGGCCTTCAGCTCCGCCTTGGCGTGCAGGGTCTCCAGGCGCCGGCGATGGCGGCGCCGCGCACCCCGCTCCCACGCGTTGCCGACCATGCCGACGACGCCCATGAGCGGGAAGACGAGCCACCAGAAGTTGCCCGCGAACTCCCAGAACTGCTGCACTCTGTCATGCTAACGGCCGCACGGCCGCGGTGGTCGGGCTCAGGGCACCCTGCCAGCGGGTGGCTCGTTCGCCCGCGAGGGCGACGGCATCCGTGCGATCAGCGCCGGCAGGCGGTCGGCGAGCTCGGAGATGAGCTCGGCGGCGGCGGTGAGGCCTGCCGCCGCGGTGGCGCCGGCGGTGGAGGGGCGGGCATGGCCCGGAACGCCCGCGCGGCGTTCCGCCTCGTCGAGCGCGGCCTCGAGGTCGTGCACCGCGACCCGGTACTCGAGGTACTGCTGCGGGGTCACCCGGTCGCGCAGCGTCGGCCGCTTCGCGAGCGCCTCGCGCTGCGCACGCAGGAACGCGACGGTGGGCGGATGCCGCGTATCGGTCATCTTCGGATACGCCAGCGCCTTGTCGATGTCGGTCTCGTACGCGAGCCACCGGCCGTTGAGCGCATCGTGCGCGGCACAGAGCCGGTCGATCGGGAGCGGGTCGCCGGCGGTCGCGGCGCGGTACTGCGCGTAGCCGGCCTTCACGCGGGAGCGGCTCGCGCGCAGCTCCAGCGACGCCGTCTTCTCGGACTGCCGAGCGGACTGCAGCTCGCGGCGCGCGTCGGCGGCGGCCGGCGTCGCGACGCGCGACTTCGCCGTGAGCAGGTCGGCCTGGGCGGTGCGCACGCGCGCCTTGGCCGCGACCAGCGCCCGGTAGGACTGCGACTCCTCGTGGCGCGCGGCGTCGAGTTCGAGCCGCCGTGCCCGGCGACTGCGTGTGGTCAGGCCGGCGTAGGTCGCCGCACCGGCGCCCGCGGCTGCCGGGGCGATCCACCACCAGCTCGACACGATCAGGAGGATCGGCTCCACGTTGCCATGGTAGTCGCGATATAGCGCAATCCGGCAGGGAGTTCGCCGAGGATGCCCGATGAGGTGCGGGCTACCCGCCGAGCTGCATCGTCCCGCCGTGCCGCCGCGGGTCGGTCGCCTCGTACGTCGGGGTGCCCGGGCCCGGTGCGGGCTCACCGGGACGCGCCCCGCGCGAGTCGTAGGACTCGACCGGCGGCGAGAAGACGTTCTTGATGCGGGTCCACAGCGACGGCTTGCGGGTCATCGTTCCTCCTGGCGCCGACCCTACCGCGCGGGGATGCGCCGGTCGAGCGTCCGCCCGGCGGAGGGAAGACGAAGACCGCGCGCGTCGACCGCGGATACGAGCTCGAGCGTTCTCAGCCGAAGAGGAGTGCGAAGACGGTGGCCCCACCGCCGACGAGGATGAGCGCGACGATCGTCACCCACGCGATGATCTTGACGCGCCGCTGCCGGGCGTCGTTGTAATCGCTGTACTCGTCGTCGTCCGGCGCCATGCCCCCAGTCTAGTGGGCGGGTTCGGGGCGGAATCTGCCCATCGGGGTGCAGAACTCCCGCCCCGAGGGAGACATCCCGCCCCGAACACCGCATCCCGACCGGGCGGGCCGCAGCTGGGCCCGCGCCGGGGTGGGGTGAGGCCGGGGTCAGGCGGTGTGCTCGCTGACGATCGGGCCGAACGCGTCGGGCAGCGTCGAGGTCGAGAGGTCGCGCAGCTCGGCCAGCGGCACCGTGAACAGGCCCTGCACCTCGAGTGCCGGCTCGTCGCCGTCGGCGGCCGAGTCGGTCACGCCGATGCGCAGCACCGGGTAGCCCCGACCCTCGCACAGTCCGCGGAACTTCACGTCGTCCTCGCGGGGCACCGTCACGATGACGCGTCCGGTCGACTCCGAGAACAGCGCGGTGGCGGCATCCACCCCGTCGCGCTCCTGGATCTCGTTCAGCCATACCCGCGCGCCGACGCCGAAGCGCATGACGGCCTCGGCGAGGGTCTGCGCGAGACCGCCCGAGGAGAGGTCGTGCGCCGACGAGACGAGCGACTGCTGGCCGGCGGCGTGGAGCAGCTCGGCGAGCTTCTTCTCCTGGCCGAGGTCGACCGCGGGCGGGCGTCCGCCGAGGTGCCCGTGGATCGTGCCCGCCCACTGCGAGCCCGAGAGCTCCGTCGCGGTCACGCCGAGGAGGTAGATGTTCTCGCCCGCGTCCTGCCAGCCGGACGGGATGCGGCGGGCGACGTCGTCGATGATCCCGAGGACGCCCACGACCGGGGTCGGGAAGATCGGCTGGTCGCCGGTCTGGTTGTAGAACGACACGTTGCCGCCGGTGACGGGCACTCCGAGCTCGAGGCATCCGTCCGACAGGCCGTCCACGGCCTGCGAGAACTGCCACATGACCTCGGGGTTCTCGGGGGAGCCGAAGTTGAGGCAGTCGGTGACGGCCGTGGGGACCGCGCCCGAGACGGCGACGTTGCGGTACGCCTCGGCGAGGGCGAGCTTCGCGCCCTGGTACGGGTCGAGCTGGCAGTAGCGGCCGTTGCAGTCGGTCGCGATGGCGAAGCCGAGGCCGGAGTGCTCGTCGACGCGGACCATGCCGGCGTCGTCGGGGAACGACAGCGCCGTGTTGCCCATGACGTAGTAGTCGTACTGGTTGGTCACCCACGACGTGTCGGCGAGGTTCGGGCTCGCGACGAGCTTCGTGAACTGGGCGCGCAGCGTCTCGGCATCGGTCGCGCGGGGAAGGGCGGATGCCGAGTCCTCGCGCAGCGCGTCGATCCACGTCGGGTAGGCCACAGGGCGCTCGTAGACGGGGCCGTCGACCGCGACGGTCGAGGGGTCGACGTTCACGATCTCCTCGCCGTGCCAGAAGATCTGCAGGCGACCGTCGCCGGTCACCTCGCCGAGGACGGAGGTCTCGACGTCCCACTTGCCCACGACCTCGAGGAAGGCGTCGAGCTTCTCGGGAGCCACGATCGCCATCATGCGCTCCTGGCTCTCGCTCATGAGGATCTCCTCCGGCGTGAGCGTGGGGTCGCGCAGCAGCACGTTCTCGAGGTCGACGCGCATGCCCGAGCCGCCGTTGGCGGCGAGCTCGCTCGTGGCGCACGAGATGCCGGCGGCGCCGAGGTCCTGGATGGCCTCGACGAGCTCGTCGCGGTAGAGCTCGAGGCAGCACTCGATGAGCACCTTCTCGGCGAACGGGTCGCCCACCTGCACCGCGGGGCGCTTGGTCGGGCCGCCGTCGGCGAACGTGTCGGAGGCGAGGATGGATGCCCCGCCGATGCCGTCGCCGCCGGTGCGGGCGCCGAACAGCACGACCTTGTTGCCGGCGCCGGTGGCGTTGGCGAGCTTGAGGTCCTCGTGGCGGAGGACGCCCACCGCGAGGGCGTTCACGAGCGGGTTGCCCTGGTAGACCGCGTCGAACACGGTCTCGCCGCCGATGTTCGGCAGGCCCAGACAGTTGCCGTAGAAGCTGATGCCCGAGACGACGCCGTGGACCACGCGCGCGGTGTCGGGGTTGTCGATGGCGCCGAAGCGCAGCTGGTCCATGACCGCCACGGGGCGCGCGCCCATCGAGATGATGTCGCGCACGATGCCGCCGACGCCGGTCGCGGCGCCCTGGAACGGCTCGATGTAGCTCGGGTGGTTGTGCGACTCGACCTTGAAGGTGACCGCCCAGCCCTCGCCGATGTCGACGACGCCGGCGTTCTGGCCCATGCCGACCATGAGCCGTTCCTTCATCTCTTCCGAGACCTTCTCCCCGAACTTGCGGAGGTAGATCTTCGAGGACTTGTAGGAACAGTGCTCCGACCACATGACGGAGTACATCGCCAGCTCGCCCGAGGTGGGGCGGCGGCCGAGGATCTCGCGGATCCTGTCGTACTCGTCGGGCTTGAGACCGAGCGCCGCGTACGGCTGCTCCTTCTCCGGGGTGGCCTCGGCGTTCGAGACGGTATCGGCGACAGCAGTCGAAGAGGGGGTGGTCACGCGGCTCAGCTCCAGAAATTCGGGGGATGCCGGACCCCTCAAGTCTATTCGGCGCGAGAGGGGGTTGACGGATGCCTCCTCCCGTCGTAACGTACAACCAAATGGTTGTAGGAATTGAGCTCAGCGATGACGAGATCGACCGCGTGTTCCACGCACTGGCGGCGGCGACCCGGCGCGACATCCTGCGTCGGACGCTGTCGGCCGAGTACTCCGTCTCGACGCTCGCCCGCGAGTACGACATGTCGTTCGCGGCCGTGCAGAAGCACGTCACCGTGCTCGAGGCGGCAGGCCTCATCGTCAAGCGCGCCGAGGGTCGCGAGCGTCTCGTCCGGGCGGATCCGGCCATGATCGCCCGCGCTCGCGCGCTGCTCACCCGCTACGAGGAGCTCTGGCGGTCGCGCATCGACCGACTCGACGCGCTGCTCGCCGAACCCGCCGGCGCCCCCGACAGTCCAGAGAACGACCACCGCAGGAACGAAGGAGAATGACGATGCCCGTCACCGACGTCACCACCGACCCCGAAGCGCTCACCATGACGCTCACGGCCGAGTTCGCCGCTCCGGTCGAGCGGCTGTGGGAGGCCTTCACCGAGCCTCGCGAGCTCGAGCGGTTCTGGGGACCTCCCGGCTACCCCGCCACGTTCACCGAGTTCGACCTGACCGCGGGCGGCCGCGCGCGGTACCGCATGACCAGCCCGCAGGGCGAGCAGTACCACGGCGTCTGGGAGTTCCTCGAGCTCGACGGCCCGCGATCCTTCACGGCCCTCGACTCGTTCGCCGACGAGAACGGCGAGGTGCTGGCCGACATGCCCACCTCGCGCATGGTGTTCGCCTTCGAGCAGATCCCCGCCGGGTCGCGGCTGCGCAACACCACCTACTTCGACTCCGCCGAGGCGCTGGAGAAGGTCGTCGCGATGGGCGCCGTCGAGGGCTCGACCATGGCCATCAACCAGCTCGACCGCGTCCTCGAGGGACTGCGCGCCTACGCCGCCGGCAAGGGGACGCAGACCGAGATCCTCGACGACACGCACGTCCGCATCACACGGCTCATCGAGGGCCCCATCGACCTGGTGTGGCGGGCCCACCAGGAGCCGGAGCTGATCCAGCGCTGGCTGCTCGGCCCCGACGGCTGGCGCATGTCGATCTGCGAGGTCGACCCGACGGTCGGCGGCCGCTATCGCTACGAGTGGGAGCCCCTCGAGGGCACCAAGGGCGAGCGCTTCGGCTTCGACGGCGAGACCGTCCTCACCGACGCCCCGCGGCGCGCGGTCACCACCGAGCACATGACCGGCACCGACTTCCCGTCGACGCTCAACGACCTGAGCCTCTACGAAGAGGACGGCGCGACGCTGGTCACGCTGCTGATCGAGTACCCCGACATGAAGACGCGCGACATCGTCCTGGCCACCGGCATGACCGACGGCATGGAGGCCAGCTACCGCCGTCTGGAGGGCGTGCTCGCCGGAGTGTGAGCGCGGACGAGGAGACGAAGATGACAGAGAACACCGTCGCACGCACCGTGACCACGCACGTCGTGGGCTCCGGAGAAGACGCGATCACCTACGACATCCACGGCGATCTGAGCGAGGCGACCGCCGAGCGGCCCGCGCTGTTCCTCTTCGCCGCGCCCATGGACGCGAGCGGACTGGCGCAGCTGGCCGCGCAGATCGGCGACCGACCTGTGGTGACGTACGACCCGCGCGGAGCCGGGCGCAACCCCGTCGGAACCGCCGACATCGCGGTCGAGCAGCACGCCGCGGATCTGCACCGCGTCATCGGGGCGCTGGGCGTCGGGCCCGTCGACGCCTTCGGCAGCAGCGGCGGGGCGGTGAACCTGCTCGCGCTGGTCGCGACCCACCCGGACGACGTGCGGATCGCGGTCGCCCACGAACCGCCTCTGGGCGACGTGCTCCCCGACCGTGACACGGTGCTCGCGGCGGTCGCCGACATGAAGCGTACCTACGCCGAGAAGGGCGACGGCGCCGCCATGGCGAAGTTCATGCCGTTCGTGATGACCGACGGGCCCCTGCCCGACGACTACCTCGACCAGCCGGCGCCCGACCCCGCGATGTTCGGCATGTCGCCGGAGGACGACGGCTCGCGCACGAACCCGCTGCTGCGGAACATGCCGGCCACCGTCGCCTACCGCATCGACGTCGACGCGCTGCGGGCGCTGGGCGAGCGCCTCGTCATCGCGGCAGGGGTTGAGTCCGGCGACACCCTGGCCGCGCGCGGCGCCCGAGGGGTCGCCGCCGCGATCGGTCGGCCGGTGACGGACTTCCCGAGCCACCACGGGGGATTCACCGACCAGCCGGGATACCCCGGCGACCCGGTGGGCTTCGCCGCCCGCCTGCAGGAGGTCCTCGGCTGACAAGCGACGGCGGTGCGGATGCCGAGGCATCCGCACCGCCGTCCGAGTATGGCGCGCGTCAGGATCCGTCGCCCGGCCGTTCACGTCTCGTGAGGGCGCATACCCTCAGGTCGCACTCGGCATAGACCGGATGCATGACACTCACGTCGCTCCTGCCCACACTGAGACACAGCATCCCTTCGCCCTTCGCACGCGAGCTCTGGCCCGCGGGCGCCTTGCCCGCCGTCGATGACGTGACCGTCACCGGGATCTCCGTCCTGCGGTACGTCGAGCTGTGCGGCACGCCGTGCGTCATGACGGGCGCGGCCGTGATCCCCCACTCCGGGGGCATCGCGTCCACCTCCGACACCGTGGCGGTGCTGACGGTCTCGGTCGTCGAGGTGCTCGAATCGGATGCCGCAGCCGGGTGGCGCGTCGATCCGACACCGGTCGTCGTGCTGGACGCGGTGCTCGACGCGGCCACGCCGTGCTGGAACGAGGCCCGACTGATCGGCCGCGTGTCCGACGTGCGTGATCGCCGCTTCGCGCTGACGGACGCCGCCGGCGTTCCCGTGCCGGGCGTCGGCATGATCCTTCCCGGCGATCTGCGATCGGGGGACCTCGTCACTGTGCCGTGCGCCGGCGTGGTCTCGGTGGGCGATGTGCGCCCCCGCTGCGGGACCACCGGCGAGGGGGTGGCGTGATGCTGCTCGCCACGATCACATGGGCCCATCGCTGCGCGCGCGTCGAGGCCGAGTTCGCCGAATGGTCGTCTCCGCAGGCGGATCGACGACCCGCGACCGCACCGCAGGACGAGGAGCGGGAGTGAGCGTGGCGGCGGTGCGCCGTTGCGTGGTCGAAGGAGTCCAGACGATTCCCGACGTCGGCACGGAGGCGCTGTGGGAGGATGCCGCCGCTCGCGGCATCCGCTCAGCCATCTTCCTGCAGACGGTGTGAGGCGTCCCTCGCCCGCAGCGGCTCAGGCGCTGCGGAAGCGGTTGACCATCGGGCAGTCGAACGGGTCGCGGGCGGCGAGGCCGACGCGGTTCAGGTAGTCGATGACGATCGCGTAGGACTGCAGCAGCGTCGTCTCGGTGTACGGCACGCCGCGCGTGCGGCACTGCTCGATGACGATCTCGCGGGTCCGCGAGAGGTAGGGCCGCGCCATGCTCGGGAAGAGGTGGTGCTCGACCTGGTAGTTGAGGCCGCCCATGAGGGCGGTCGCCCACCAGCCGCCGCGGATGTTGCGGGACGTGCGCACCTGCTTGGAGAAGAAGTCGAGCTTCGCGTCGGCCGCGATGATCGGCATCCCCTTGTGGTTCGGTGCGAAGGAGGCGCCCATGTAGACGCCGAACACGGCCAGCTGCACGCCGAGGAACGCGAACGCCATGCCGACCGGCAGGAAGAGGAACAGGGGCGTGAGGTAGAGCGCGAAACGTGCGGCGATGAGCGACAGCTCGATCCACCGGCCCTTCACCTCGCCGCGCGAGACCAGGTGCCGCAGCGCGTGCGCGTGGAGGTTCAGGCCCTCGAGGGTGAGCAGCGGGAAGAACAGCCACCCCTGCTTGCGGGTGATGAGCGCGCCCAGGCGGCCCACCTTCGCGGCGTCCTCGTCGAGGAATCGGATGGTGTCGACCTCGATGTCGGGGTCCTTGCCGACCCGGTTGGGGTTCGCGTGGTGGCGATTGTGCTTGTTGTTCCACCAGGAGAGGCTGATCCCCACGATCCCGGCGGCGAGGAATCGCCCGAGCCGGTCGTTCGCGGGTCCCGAGACGAGGATCTGCCGGTGGGCGGCCTCGTGCGCGAGGAACGCGACCTGGGTGAACAGGATGCCGAGGGCTGCTGCGATCAGCAGCTGGTACCAGGTGTCGCCCAGCAGGATGAAGCCGGTGATCGCGCCGCCGAAGGCGACCACGAGCGCGGCGCCGACGAGGGCGTAGAACCAGCGCGCACGCTGGAGCAGGCCGGTCTCGCGGACGACCTGCGACACCTCGGTGTACGCGCGGGCGACGGGCGGGAAGGTCTCGGTCCCGGCATACGTCTGGCGGATGGGGCCCAGTCGCGACTCGGCTGCGACAGTGGTGACGGTGGCGATGATCGCACCTGCTCTGGGTCGGATGCCGACCGCCCGGTCGACGCGGAGCCACAGGCGGATGCCGATCGCTGGTGCCCACACTACGCAGGTCCATATGGCCGCAGGGGAATGGGCGGGTGATGCCCAGGCTGTTGGGGGGTGACGTCCAGGCGCCGTTCCCGGAGGGCCGCAGAGTGCGCCGCCTACGATGGCCCCGTGGACTTCTCCTTCGCCTTCACGCCCGATCTGATCGCCGTGTTCCTGACGCTGTTCGTGCTGGAGGTGGTGCTCGGCGTCGACAACGTCATCTTCATCTCGATCCTCGCGTCCAAGCTCCCCAAGGAGCAGCAGGCGAAGGCCCGCAACCTGGGTCTCACGCTGGCGATGCTGATGCGCGTGGTCCTCGTGCTGTTCGCGGGGTGGATCGTCACTCTCAAGGAGGACGTCTTCTTCATCGGCGAGATGGGCTTCTCATGGAAGGACCTCATCCTCATCGCCGGCGGGCTGTTCCTCGTCTACAAGGCGGTCACCGAGATCCACCACAAGCTCGAGGGCGCCGAGGAGGAGCACGGCGCCGGCGGCGCCAAGGCGATCACGTTCGGGTCGGTCATCGCCCAGATCCTCGTGCTCGACCTCGTCTTCTCGCTGGACTCGGTGATCACCGCCGTCGGCATGACCGAGAACCTCGTCGTCATCATCACGGTCGTGGTGCTGTCGTTCGGCATCATGCTCTTCGCCTCGCGCTACATCTTCGCGTTCGTGAACAAGCACCCCACGGTCAAGATGCTGGCGCTGTCGTTCCTCCTGCTGATCGGCGTGTTCCTCATCGCCGAGGGCTTCGGGTTCCACATCGACAAGGCGTTCATCTACGGCCCGATGGCGTTCGCGATCTTCGTCGAGGCGCTGAACCTCTGGGCGGCCGCGTCGAAGGCCAAGCGCGAGCAGCGCCGCCGCACCCCGGTGCAGCTGCGCCCGCAGTACCCCGACGTCGACGAGTCCGTCGCCGTCGCCGCGGCGCTCTCGGGCGACCCGCATGCCGGGTCGGTGGGGCTCTCGTCCAAGCCGGTGGCAGGGGATGCCGCCCCCGCCGCGGGCGAGGAGCGCCAGGGTCTCGGCTGATCCGGTAGCGGACCACGGGGCGACGAGGTCGGCGCTGACACCGCCCGCGCACCCGGTCCCACGATCCTCACGGGACACTCACGCCGGCTGACGGCGTCGCGGGCGGCGGCACGGGAGGATGGCCGCATGCTCACCGTCCGCGTCACCGCACCCCATGAGCTCGCGCAGGAGCTGCGCACGCGCCTGCGTGACGAGCCGACCGTGAGCGACATCGTCTACGTCCCTGGCGTGGCCGCCTCCGGCACCGGAGATCTCATCCACTTCGAGCTCGCGCGCGAGAACGCCAACAACGTCATGCGCATGCTCCGCCACGCCGGCGTGCCCGCGCACGGCTCGATCGTCGTGAGCGAGCCGATCGCGGTGCTCTCGGATGCCGCCGACGCGGCCGAACGCGCCGCGCCCGGGCATCCCGCCGACGGCGTGCTGTGGGCGCAGCTGGCCGACCGGTCCCGCGAGGACGCCCGTCCGTCGTGGGCCTTCTTCGCCTTCCTGCTGCTGGCGACCCTCATCGCGGGGATCGGGCGCGTGCTCGACCAGCCGATCCTCATCATCGGGGCGATGGTGGTCGGTCCCGAGTTCGCCCCGCTCGCGGCGATCTGCTACGCCGTCGTGCGACGCAAGCGCGGGATCGCGGGCATGGCGTCGGTCACGCTGTTCGGCGGCCTCGCCGTGAGCGCGGTGATCGCCTGGGGCGTGTGGGCGGTCGCCTACGGCCTGGGGCTCATCACCTTCGAGCAGGCCACCACGGGGGCTGCGACCGAGTTCATCGTCTCGCCCGACGCGTGGTCGTTCGTCATCGCGCTGCTCGCCGGCATCGCCGGGGTGCTGTCGCTGACCACGTCGAAGTCGTCGGCCCTGGTGGGCGTGTTCATCTCGATCACCACCGTGCCCGCCGTGGGGACGCTCGGCGTCACGCTCGCCGTCGGGGCGTGGGACGAGGCGCTGAGCTCGGTGGTGCAGCTGCTCGTGAACCTCGCGGGCCTGTTCATCGCCGGCATCGCGACGCTCTACGTCCAGCTGCAGATCGGTCGGCGCATCGGCCTGCGCGTCGCGGCACGGCGCGCTCGCCGTGCTGCGGCGCAGGGCTGACCGCCCTCAGCCGCGATACCACTCCTCGTCGATCGACGCCAGGCGCGACGGCATCGCCTCGTCGCCGCGCGCGAAGAACCGCTGGAAGCTCAGCAGCAGCGGATGCCACCGCTCGGGGTCGATGCGGTTCGCGTGGCCCGCGAGCCGCAGCGACTCGCGCACGTGCACCCGGGTGATCGCGACCTCCACCGCGAGGATGCTCGCGTCGGCCGGGGTGGCCACGCCGCCGAGCGGATGCCGCGCCACGACGGTGCCCTCCAGGTGCACCGGGAACTCCGCGACGCGGGGCGGCGTCACGGTCTCGGACGCGACCGGATGCAGCCGGGCGTGGGCGAACTTGTCGGCCACGTGGCGATAGCCGGCCGCCTGCTTGCGCGGCGACACCGGGGAGCGCCCGGTGGTCAGGGCGAGCCGGTCGACCGCGTCGACCTCGGCGGCCGACGGCAGGTTGATGACGACCTCGCCGGTCGCCAGCAGGTTGAGGCCGGTCTGGCTGCGTGCCGAGGTTCCGATGACCGCGGTCTGGCCGAGCCACCACACCGAGGAGTTGGGGGCGAGGTTGGGATGCCCGTCCTCGTCGACCGTCGACAGCACCGACACCGGGGTGCCGAAGTACAGGATCGCGGGGGAGATGGCCGTGTGAGCATCCAGCGTGGTGAGAGCGCCCATCGGAGCCGCCTTTCGTGGGGGACGCGTCCAGTCTCGGACGCACCCCGCGGCGCGGTCTGGCGGTGATCGGACACCGCGTTGCGCGGTGGGCGGAGGCTCGGCGACAGCCGGATCAGGCCGCGGTGTCGGCCATCAGCCGGTACCCCATGCCCGACTCGGTGAGCAGGTGCGCCGGATGTCCCGGGTCGACCTCGAGCTTCTTGCGCAGCTGCGACATGTACAGGCGCAGGTAGCCGGTGTCGGCGACCTGCTCGGTGCCCCAGATGTCCTTCAGCAGCGCCTGCCGCGTCACCAGCGAACCGGGGTTGCGGGCGAGGAACTCGAGGATCCGCCACTCCGTCGGAGTCAGGTGCACGCGGTCTCCCGCGCGCGTGACCGACTTCGTCGACAGGTCCACCACGACGTCCCCGAAGGTCACCACGGGAGTCCCGGATGCCGCACCCGCACGCCGCGAGAGCGCCCGCAGCCGTGCCAGCAGCTCGTCGATCTGGAACGGCTTGGTGACGTAGTCGTCGGCTCCGGCATCCAGCGCCTCCACCTTGTCGGCGGAGCCCGTGCGTCCCGACACCACGATGACGGGGGCCGTCGTCCAGCCCCGCAGCGCCTCGATCACCTGCACGCCGTCCAGGCGCGGCATCCCGAGATCCACCATCACGATGTCGGGATGCTCCTTGGCGGCGAGGGCCACCGCGGCCGCGCCATCGGGGGCGGCGACGACGTCGTAGCCGTGCGCGGCGAGCGTGATGCGCAGCGCGCGGACGAGCTGGGGGTCGTCGTCGGCGATGAGGACCTTCACAGGGCGACTCCGTTCGATCGGACGGACTCGCCGGCGACGGGGAGCGCGATGACCATCGTCAAGCCCCCGCCAGGCGTGTCCTCGGGGGCGAGCGTACCGCCCATGCCTTCGGTGAACCCCTTCGACAGGGCGAGTCCGAGGCCGAGGCCCGTGGTGTTGTCGGTGTCGCCGAGGCGCTGGAACGGGGTGAACATGTCGTCGCGGCGCTCCGGCGCGACGCCGCTGCCGTGGTCCACGACCCGGATCTCGGCGGTGCGGCCCAGGCGACTGGTCGACACCCGCACGTGGGAGCCCGGCGGTGAGTGCCGCGACGCGTTGGCGAGCACGTTCACCAGCACGCGCTGCAGCAGCACAGGGTCGGCCTCCACGAGGGGGAGGTCGGGGTCGAGCGCGAGCTCGAACCGGTCGGGGCCGGCGCCCAGTTCGTCCAGCGCCGCCAGCACCACCCCGGCGCTGTCGACGGCCTGCAGCGACACGGCGAGCACACCCGCCTGCACGCGGCTGACGTCGAGCAGATCGGTGACCAGGGCCGACAGCGTCGCGAGCGACTCGTCGGCCGTCGCGAGCAGCTCGCGACGGTCCTCGGGTGAGAGGTGGGGCCCGGCGGCACGCAGCCCGCCGACCGCGGCGACGGCCGCCGCGAGCGGACGGCGCAGGTCGTGGCTCACCGCGGAGAGCAGGGCGCTGCGCACCTGGTCGGTCTCGGCCAGCACTCCCGCCTCGCGCGCGGTCGCGGCGAGGTCGGTGTGCTCGAGCGCCGCCGACAGCTGCGCCGCCACGGCGTCGACGAGGCGCCGCTCGGACGCGTCGAGCACGTGTCCGTGCAGCTCGAGCATCGCGGGCGGTCCGCCGTTGCGACGGGCGACGGTCACCGCGTCGTAGCGTCCGTCGCGCACGGGCTCGCCGTCGGTGGCCAGGACCGATCCGTCCGCGTCGACCAGGCGGACGCCGGCGAGCCCCAGCGACTCGCGGGTGCGGCTGATGAGCGCGGGCACCGCCGAGTCGCCCCGCAGCACGCTGCCGGCCACGTTCGCCAGCAGTTCCGCCTCCGCCTCGGCGCGGCGCGCTGCCCGCGCCGCCCGCGCGGCGCGGTCGACGATGAAGCTGACGAGCACGGCGATCACGACGTACAGCACCAGCGCCCACACGTTGCGCGGGTCCGCGATGGTCACGGCGTAGAACGGCGGGACGAAGAAGTAGTTGAGCGTGAGCCCCGACATCACGGCGGCGAACACCGCCGGCCAGATGCCGCCCACCAGGGCGACCAGCACGACGAGCAGCTGGTACGCAAGCACATCGCTCGTGATCGTGTCGTCGCTGCGGATCGAGACCAGCAGCCACGTCAGCAGCGGGCCGCCGATCAGCGCGAGCGCGAAGCCGAGCACGCGGCGCTTGACGCTCAGCGCGCCGCCGGTCATGCGGGGGAGCGGGAACCGGCCGCCCGCGGCGGCGTGCGTGACGATGTGCACGTCGATGTCGCCGGACTCCCGGATCACCGTCGCCCCGATGCCGGGGCCGGTGAGCGCCGCCGCGAGGCGGCCGCGCCGGCTCACGCCGATCACGAGCTGAGTGGCGTTGGCCGAGCGGGCGAAGTCCACGAGCGAGCGGGGGATGTCGTCGCCGACGACCTGGTGATAGGTGCCGCCGAGCGACTCGACCAGCGCGCGCTGCGCGGCCAGGGCCCCCGGGTCGCCCGCCCGCAGGCCGTCCTGGCTCGACACGTGCACCGCGAGCAGCTCGCCGCCGGCCGAGCGCGCCGCGATGCGGGCGCCGCGGCGCAGCAGCGTCTCGCCCTCGGGTCCGCCGGTGAGAGCGACGACGACCCGTTCCCGCGCCTGCCAGGTGCCCTCGATGCCGTGCTCGGCCCGGTACGACTTCAGCGCGCTGTCGACCTCGTCGGCCAGCCACAGCAGCGCCAGCTCGCGCAGGGCGGTGAGGTTGCCCAGCCGGAAGTAGTTCGACAGCGCGGCGTCGATCCGCTCCGCCGGGTAGACCAGTCCCGCCGAGAGGCGATCGCGCAGCGACTGCGGCGAGAGGTCGACGACCTCGATCTGGTCGGAGCCGCGGACGACGGCATCCGGCACCGTCTCGCGCTGCGCGACGCCCGTGATCTGCTCGACCACGCCGCCGAGCGACTCGATGTGCTGGACGTTGACGGTCGTGATGACGTCGATGCCGGCATCCAGCAGCGACGCGACGTCCTGCCAGCGCTTGGTGTGCACGAGACCGGGCGCGTTGGTGTGGGCGAGCTCGTCGACGAGGGCGATCTCGGGATGCCGCTCCAGCACGCCCTCGAGATCCATGTCGGTGAGCTCGACGCCGCGATGTGAGACCACGGTGCGCGGCACGACGGGCAGGCCCTCGGTGAGCGCCGCGGTGGCGGCACGACCGTGGGTCTCGACGACCGCGATCACGACGTCGCGCCCGTCCTCGGCGAGGCGGCGGCCCTCTTCGAGCATCTCGTACGTCTTGCCGACGCCGGGCGCCGCCCCGAGGAGCACCCGCAGCTTGCCGCGCTTCATGTCGTCACCTTATGTCTCCAGGGTCCTTTGACGCGTTTCGTCTCGGTCGCTGCGCTCCCTCGCTCAACGACCGGAAGCCCTTTGCGGGACTCGTCCCGGTCGCTGCGCTCCCTCGCTCGACGACCGGGAGCCCCTTGCGGGACTCGTCCCGGTCGCTGCGCTCCCTCGCTCGACGACCGGGAGCCCCTTGCGGGACTCGTCTCGGTCGCTGCGCTCCCTCGTTCGACGACCGGAAGCCCCTTGCGGGACTCGTCTCGGTCGCTGCGCTCCCTCGTTCGACGACCGGGAGCCCCTTGCGGGACTCGTCCCGGTCGCTGCGCTCCCTCGCTCGACGACCGGGAGCCCCTTGCGGGATTCGTCCCGGTCGCTGCGCTCCCTCGCTCGACGACCGGGAGTCCCTTTGCGGACTCGTCCCGGTCGCTGCGCTCCCTCGCTCAACGACCGGGAGTCCCTTGCGGGACTCGTCTCGGTCGTTGAGCGAGCGCAGCGAGACGAAACGCATCACCGGCCGAGGGCGTCCAGGGCCAGGTTCAGCTCGAGCACGTTCACCCGCGGTTCACCGAGGAAGCCGAGATCGCGCTGCTGGATGCGGGCCTCGACGAGGTCGCGCACCTGCGCCTCGTCGAGGCCGCGCGCCTCGGCGACACGAGGAACCTGCAGCAGGGCGTAGGCGGGGCTGATGTGCGGGTCCAGCCCAGATCCCGACGCGGTCAGGGCGTCGGCGGGCACGGCGGCGGGGTCGACGCCTTCGAACGCGGCGATCGCGGCCCGGCGCTCCGTGATCGCCGAGATGAGGTCGGCGTTCTCCGGTCCCCAGTTGGAGCCGCTGGACGCGCCGCCGTCGTAGCCGTCGCCGGCCGCGGAGGGACGGGACTGGAAGTACTCGGGAAGCGGGGCGCCGTCGGCATCCGTGAACGACTGCCCGATGAGCGCGGACCCGACGGTGTCGCCGCCGGCGTCCTGCACCGGCGACCCGTTCGCCTGCCACGGGAGGGCGAGCTGGCCGATGCCGGTGACGACGAGGGTGTAGCCGACACCCAGGACGAGCGTGAGGACGAGCATCGCGCGGAGGGCGACCCCTGCGGTGCGGACGGTGGTGCGGGTGGTGGTGGACATGGTGTCTCCTGTCGGGCTCCGGACTCAGAAGCCCGGGATGAGGCTCACGACGAGGTCGATGAGCTTGATGCCGATGAACGGGGCGATGACGCCGCCCAGCCCGTAGACGAGCAGGTTGCGGCTGAGGATCTGCGAGGCGCCGGCGGGGCGGTACTTCACGCCGCGCAGCGACAGCGGGATGAGCACGACGATGATGATCGCGTTGAAGATGATCGCGCTGGTCACCGCGGATGCCGGAGAGCTCAGCTGCATGATGTTCAGCGCGGCCAGCCCCGGGAAGATCCCCATGAACATCGCGGGGATGATCGCGAAGTACTTGGCGATGTCGTTGGCCAGCGAGAACGTCGTCAGCGCGCCGCGCGTGATGAGCAGCTGCTTGCCGATGCGCACGATGTCGATGAGCTTGGTCGGATCGGAGTCGAGGTCGACCATGTTGCCGGCCTCCTTCGCCGCCGACGTGCCCGTGTTCATCGCGACGCCGACGTCGGCCTGTGCGAGAGCCGGCGCGTCGTTGGTGCCGTCGCCGGTCATCGCGACGAGGTTGCCGCCCTCCTGCTCGCGCTTGATGAGTGCGAGCTTGTCTTCGGGGGTCGCCTCGGCGAGGAAGTCGTCGACGCCGGCCTCCTTGGCGATGGCGCGTGCGGTCAGCGGGTTGTCGCCGGTGATCATGACCGTGCGGATGCCCATCTCGCGCAGCTCGGCGAACCGGTCGCGCAGGCCGTCCTTGACGATGTCCTTGAGGTGCACGACGCCGAGCACGCGCCCTGCGCCGTCCTCCCCTTCCGGTCCCTGAGCCCGACGAAGGGTGGCGACGACGAGCGGCGTGCCGCCGGACTGGGCGATCGCGTCGGTCTCCCCGGTGAGCCGCGCACGGGTGTCGGCGAGGACGGGCGAGCCGGATGCCTCCAGCCACGCCAGCACCGCCGACCCTGCGCCCTTGCGCACCTGGGTGCCGTCCGGGAGGTCGACGCCGCTCATGCGGGTCTGCGCCGTGAACGGGACGGTGGTGGCGCCGTCGGGGGCGGTGACGCGGATGCCGCGGACAGCGGCCAGCTCCACCACCGAGACGCCCTCGGGAGTGGGGTCGGCCAGTGACGACAGGGCCGCGGCCCGGGCGAGCTCCTCGTCGGTGGCGCCGGGCATCGTGACGAAGTCCGAGGCGCGGCGGTTGCCGTAGGTGATCGTGCCGGTCTTGTCCAGGAGCAGGGTCGTGACGTCGCCGGCGGCCTCGACGGCGCGCCCCGACATCGCCAGCACGTTGCGCTGCACGAGACGGTCCATGCCGGCGATGCCGATCGCCGAGAGGAGTGCGCCGATTGTCGTCGGGATGAGGCAGACCAGCAGGGCCACCAGGACGGGGATGCTGACCGGCGACGCCGCGTACGACGCGATCGGGTTGAGCGTCAGCACGACGACGACGAACACGATCGACAGGCTCGCCAGGAGGATGTTCAGCGCGATCTCGTTCGGCGTCTTCTGGCGGCTGGCGCCTTCGACGAGCGCGATCATGCGGTCCACGAACGTCTCGCCGGGCTTCGAGGTGATGCGCACGACGATGCGGTCCGAGAGCACCCGGGTGCCGCCGGTGACGGCGCTGCGGTCACCGCCGGACTCGCGCACGACCGGCGCGGACTCGCCGGTGATGGCCGACTCGTCGACCGTGGCGATGCCGTGCACGATGTCGCCGTCGCCCGGGATCAGCTCGCCGGCCGTCACGATGACGACGTCTCCCAGCCGCAGGTCGGCCGACGAGACCTCGACGGTCTCGGCGCGGTCGGCGGCGGCATCCGCCTTCGCGTCGTAAGCGGTCACCCGCTGCGCGACGGTGGAGGTGCGGGTCTTGCGCAGCGTCGCCGCCTGCGCCTTGCCGCGGCCCTCGGCCACCGACTCGGCGAGGTTCGCGAACAGCACGGTGAGCCACAGCCAGACCGCGATGCCCCACGTGAACCCGAACGGCACCTCGGTGCCTCCGGAGGCCTCCGGGCCGCCGAGGAACGGCTCGGCGACCGCGATCACGGTGGTCAGTGCCGCGCCGACCCACACCAGGAACATGACGGGGTTGCGCCACAGCGCCGCCGGGTTCAGCTTGCGCAGCGCCCCTGGCAGGGCGGCCCACAGCTGCGCGGCGCTGAACGCGCGGTCGCGCGAGGGCTGGGGAGGGATGGTGCCCGGGATCGGGCCGGTGCTGGTCGCCGACCTCTCGGTCGTTGAGCGAGCGGAGCGAGACGAAACGGTGGACATGAGTCAGACGAGCCCTTCCGCCAGGGGACCCAGCGTGAGAACGGGGAAGTAGGTGAGTGCGGTGATGACGACCGAGACGACGGCCAGGAGGCCGACGAACTGCGGGCGGTGGGTGGGGAGCGTGCCCATCGTGGAGGGCACCGACCGCTGCGCGGCGAGCGAACCAGCCAGCGCCAGCACCAGGACGATCGGGATGAACCGGCCGAGCAGCATCGCGACGCCCAGCGCCGTGTTCAGCCAGGGCGTGTTCGCCGTGAGCCCTGCGAACGCGGAGCCGTTGTTGTTGGCCGCCGAGGTGAACGCGTAGAGCACCTCGCCGAGCCCGTGCACACCCGGGTTCCAGATCGACGTCGACTCCATGTCGGCGCGGACGGCCGGGATGCCGAAGCTCAGCGCCGTGCCCGCGAGCACGAGGGTCGGGGTCACCAGGATGTACAGGCTCGCGAGCTTGATCTGCGTGGGCCCCACCTTCTTGCCCAGGTACTCGGGGGTGCGACCGACCAGCAGGCCGCCGACGAACACCGCGATGACGGCGAGCACCAGCATCCCGTACAGCCCCGAGCCGACCCCGCCGGGCGCGATCTCGCCGAGCATCATGTTGATCATCGGGATCATGCCGCCCAGCGCCGTGTAGGAGTCGTGCATCGAATTGACGGCGCCGGTCGAGGTGAGCGTGGTCGCGCCGGCGAACAAGGTCGAGCCGAAGATGCCGAACCGCGCCTCCTTGCCCTCCATCGCCGCGCCTGCCAGCTGCGGTGCGGTGCCCAGGCCCAGCGACTCCAGCCACGTCACGGCCGCGATCGAGACGACCGCGATCGACCCCATGGCCGCGAGGATCGCGTAGCCCTGGCGGTTGTCGCCGACCATGCGGCCGAAGGCACGGGGCAGCGCGACCGGGATCGCGAGGATCAGCAGGATCTCGAGCACGTTCGACCACGGCGTGGGGTTCTCGAACGGGTGCGCCGAGTTGGCGTTGAAGAAGCCGCCGCCGTTGGTGCCGAGGAGCTTGATCGCCTCCTGCGAGGCCACCGGACCACCGGGGATCGACTGCGTGCCGCCGGCGATCGTGCCGACCTCGGTGAATCCGTTGACGTTCTGCGTCACGCCGGCGATCACCAGCGCGATCGCCGAGATCACGGCCAGCGGAAGCAGCAGGCGCGTGAGTCCCCGGGTGAGGTCGACCCAGAAGTTGCCGATCGTCGCGGATCCGCGGCGCGAGAACCCGCGCACCAGGGCGATCGCGACGGCGATGCCGACGGCCGCCGACACGAAGTTCTGCACCGCCAGTCCTGCCAGCTGCACCGTGTAGCCCATCGTGAGCTCGGGCGAGTACGACTGCCAGTTCGTGTTGGCCACGAACGACGCCGCCGTGTTGAAGGCAAGGCCTTCGGGGACGGCCGGCAGCCCCAGTGAGTACGGCAGCACCGCCTGGAAGCGCTGCAGGGCGTAGACGAAGAGCACGCCCATCGCCGAGAACGCCAGGACGCCGCGCGCGTAGGCCTGCCAGGTCTGCTCGGAGCGGGGGTCGACGCCGACGAGGCGGTACATGCCGCGCTCGACGCGCCAGTCCCTCTCAGCGGTGTACGTGCGGGCGATCCAGTCTCCGAGCGGGCGGTACAGGAACGCGAGGATCAACAGGACGGTGGCGATCTGGAGGATGCCGGTCCACACCGTGGCGGCATCCATCAGAACTTCTCCGGCTTCACGAGGGCGACCACGAGGTAGACGATCGCGGCGACGCCGAGGGCGGCGCCCAGGAGCGAGAACACGATCACAGCTTCTCCGCCCCCTTGGCGATCAGGCCGACGAGCGCGAACAGCGCGAGCGTCAGGGCGAGGTAGATGACATCGAGCACAGGGACTCCCGGTGGGTGCGTTCCGGCGGTATCGGCCGCGCGGCGGTCCGCAGTGCCGCGGACCCGGATTCGATGCAACCCCGCAGCGGATGCCGTCTGCGTCGTCCTCACGGAATCCGAACGTCCTGCTCGCGGACGCTCACGATCCCCTGACGGCACCACCCCGACATTGACGCGACATCAGAGTGGTGTCACCATGACGTCATGCAGATCGGGACCCACGTCGAGGAGCTCCAGCGTCAGCTCGCCGCCGCCTCGGGCGGGGCCGAGGCGGGCGAGGTCGCCGAGAGGCTGGCCGCAGCCCTCGAGCCCGCGGCGCGGCTGGCGATCCTCGAGGCGCTCTCGGAGGCGGCGGGCGAGATCACCCGCGAGCTCGCACCGGGTTCGGTCGACGTGCGCCTGCGCGGGCGCGAGGTCGACTTCGTGGTGACGCGGCCCGGCCCGGACACGGCGCCCGCCGAGGCGACCGCGAACCCGAGCGGGTCGGTGCCTGCCGGCGACGCCGGAGGGGCGGCATCCGACGACGCCGACGACGCGACCGCCCGCACCACCCTGCGGCTGCCCGACTCGCTCAAGTTGCGCGCCGAGACGGCCGCCGGAGCCGACGGGCTCTCGCTCAACGCCTGGCTCGTACGCGCCGTGTCGGCCGCGCTCGATCCGGCACCGCCGGCGCGCAACAGCAGCTCCGCGTACACCGGCTGGGTGCGCTCATGAGCACGTACCCCGTGTCGGGGCCGGTCGCGATCCGCATCGAGCTGCAGATGGGCCGGATCGACGTCGTCGCCGAGCACCGCCGCGATCTCACTGTCGACGTCGCACCCGCCAACCCTCACCGCGGCGGTGATCGCAGTGCCGCCGATGCGGTGCGCGTGACGCACGCGGGCTCCGACCTGCGCATCGTCGGGCCGGTGCGTTTCAACCTGTTCGGCTCGGGCGACTCGGTCGACGTGTCGGTGCGCGTGCCGCAGGGCTCCGACGTGTCGCTGGCGCTCAAGTACGGCTCGATCCGGGTGGCCGGCGCCGTCGGCACCGCCCGCATCGCGCTCGACTACGGCGATGCGACCCTCGAACGAACCGGCCGCGCCGACCTGGGCCTCGGCCACGGCGAGCTGCGCGTCGAGCACGTGCGGGGCGATGCGGACGTCAGCATCCAGTCCGGGCGCGCCCGCATCGGGATCGTCGACGGTGCGCTGCGCCTGAAGGGATCGGATGCCGGCATCGACGTGGGCTCCGTCTCGGGCGTCGCCGACATCGCGACCTCCAGCGGGGTCGTGCACCTCGGCGACCCGGGGCCCGCCCTCACGGTGCGCTCGGCGTACGGAGCCGTGCGGATCGGCGACCTCAACGGCGGCACGGCCCGGGTCGAGGCGTCCTACGGCGCGGTGACGCTGGGCGTGCGCTCGGGGACCGCGTGCTGGGTCGACGCCTCCAGCCAGCACGGCGTGGTGCGCAACGAGCTCGCCGCCGCCACCGGACCGGTGGAGGGCGAGGGCACCGTCGAGCTGTACGCGCGGGCGGGGTACGGAGACATCACCGTGCACCGCACGCATCCGGTCGCCGGCGGCGACTGAGATCAGGCGCGGGCCGACGCGTCCTCGAACGCCACCCACGCGAGCATGGCGCACTTCACGCGGGCCGTGAACTTCGACACCCCCGACAGCGCGGCGGCATCGCCGTAGACCTCCTCGTCGAGCGCGATCGCGCCGCGCGAGCGCAGCGCCTCGCGGAAGCCGTCGATGAGAGCGGATGCCTCGGCCTTCGGCATCCGCTCCTCTTCCTCGATCAGGGAGGCGAGCATCGACGCCGAGGCCTGCGAGATGGAGCAGCCGGCGCCGTCCCAGCTGACCCCGGTCACGTCGGCGCCGTCGTCGGACAGCTGCACGCGGAGGGTGATCTCGTCGCCGCAGATCGGGTTGCGCTGGTGCGAGGTGGCCACGCGGCCATCTTCGGCGGCCAGGCCCTTGCCGTGCGGGCGCTTGGAGTGATCGAGGATCAGCTCCTGGTACAGGGATTCGAGGTCGTTCATGCGTCCGCTCCGAAGAAGGCCCTCACGCCCGACAGCGCATCGAGGAACACGTCGACGTCGTCGGCGGTGTTGTAGAGCGCGGTGGATGCCCGCACCGACGCGGTCAGGCCGAATCGGCGGTGCAGCGGCTGGGCGCAGTGGTGGCCGACCCGCACCGCGACGCCGCGCGCGTCGAGGAACTGGCCGACATCGTGCGCGTGCACGCCCTCGACGTCGAAGGCCCACAGCCCGACGCGCTCCGCCTGCTGCCCGGTTGCTGTGCCGGCCGAAGCATCGCCGAGCAGGCGCACACCGGGGATCGTGCGGAGGCCTTCAGCCATGCGCGCCTCGAGTGCCTTCTCGTGCGCGTGCGCGGCATCCATTCCGACACCGTCGAGGTAGCGCACGGCGGCGGCGAGGGCGATCGCCTGCGACACCGGCTGCGTGCCCGCCTCGAACCGCTGCGGCGGCGGCAGGTACGACGCCTCGTCGAGGGTGACCGTGGTGATCATCGAGCCGCCGGTGAGGAACGGCGGCAGCGCCTCGAGCACGTCGGACCGGCCGTAGAGACCGCCGATCCCGTACGGGCCGAGCATCTTGTGTCCCGAGAAGACGGCGAGGTCCACGCCCAGCGCAGGAAGATCCAGCGGCAGGTGCGGCGCCGACTGGCACGCGTCCAGCACGGTCAGTGCGCCCACGCCCTGCGCGAGCGCGATGAGCTCGGCGACCGGGTTCACGATGCCCAGCACGTTCGACACGTGCGTGAAGGCGACGACGCGGGTGCGCTCGCCGATGAGGGCGGTGGCGGCATCCATGTCGAGGGTGCCGTCGTCGTGCACCGGGATGTGGCGCAGCACCGCGCCGGTGCGGGCGCACAGCTCCTGCCACGGGATGAGGTTCGCGTGGTGCTCGATCTCGGTGACGACGATCTCGTCGCCCGGGCGCAGCGCGAAGCGCGCGCTCTCGGGGGCGCCGCGCCCGAGAGACGCGTTGCCGATCGCGTAGGCGACGAGGTTGAGTCCTGCCGTCGCCCCGCTCGTCCACACCAGCTGCTCGGGCTGCGCACCGACGAACCCTGCCACGGTGACGCGGGCGTCCTCGAACAGCTCGGTGGCCTCGGCGGCGAGGGTGTGCGCGCCGCGGTGCACGGCGGAGTTCGCGCGGGTGAGGAAGTCCACCTCGGCGTCGATGACCGCCCGCGGCTTCTGGCTGGTCGCACCCGAATCGAGGTACACCAGGCGCTGGCCGTTCACGCGCTCTCCGAGGAGCGGGAAGTCCTCGCGGAGCGCGGCGGCGTCGAGCACGACGGCCGGCGTCGGGGCAGGTGCGGAAGCGGTCACCCTTCAAGGCTACGCGGGATGCCGCCTCCCGGCGCCGTCGTCACCGTCGAGCGGCGCCGCACACCGGTCGCGCGCTACTTGGGTTCGGCCGCCGCCGGTACGTCGACCTTCTCGGGAGGCCCTGCCGGTCGCACGGCGCGCCGGCCGTGCGACTCCACCTGGGGGGCCGCAGCCCGCCCGGCGCGGTCGTCGCCCGGGAGCGACCGTGACCGTCTGCCGTAGATGAGCTCGGACGAATCCAGCAGCCACGGCACGAGCGTGATCGACACGCCGTGCACCAGCATGAGCTGCTGCGCGATCCGCCGCGCGCGCCGGTTGTGGAGGATCGACTCCCACCAGTGCCCGACGATGTACTGCGGCAGGTACACCGTGACCACCGCCGACCCGTGCTCCTCGCGGTATTTCTTGACGAACTCCGCGATCGGGCTGGCGTAGGTGCGGTACGGCGACTCGATGATCTTCAGCGGGATCGGCATCCGGTGTGCGCGCCATTCCGCCTCGAGCTGCGCGGCGTCCTCCTTCGTCACCGAGATGTGCACCGCGAAGGTCTTCTCGTGCTTGGCGGCCAGCGCGTAGTCGACGGCCTTCACGACGGGCTTCTGCAGCTTGTTGACGAGGATCAGGGCGACGTCGCCGGTCGAGCCGAAGTGGGTCGTGTCGTCCATCTCGATCTCGTGCTCGACGTCGCGGTAGTACCGGTGCACGCCGATCATGAGGAACGACAGGATCGGGATCGCCAGGAACACCAGCCACGCGCCGTGCGTGAACTTGGTGATGGTCACGATCACGAGCACCGACGCCGTCATCGTCGCGCCGAGCGAGTTGATGATCAGGCCCTTGCGGTAGCTGAACTGGTCGGCGCGGGTCGCCTTGCTCGCCCGCTCGTCCGCGGGCAGCGCCTGGATCGCACGGAGGCCGCGGGTCCAGTGCCGGATCATGCCGGCCTGACCGAGCGTGAACGACACGAACACGCCGATGATGTACAGCTGGATCAGGTTCGTGAGGTTGGCCTGGTAGACGATCAGCACGCCGATCGCGACGAGGCCGAGGATGATCATGCCGTTCGAGTACACGAGGCGGTCGCCGCGGGTGTTCAGCGCCTTCGGCGCGTAGCCGTCGCGGGCGAGGACCGATCCCAGCAGCGGGAACCCGTTGAACGCGGTGTTGGCGGCCAGCAGCAGCACGACCGCCGTGGCGGCCTGGATGATGAAGAACGGGATGGAGTTCATGCCGAACACGGCCGACGACACCTGGGCCATGAGGCTCGGCTGCGGGTTGCTCTCGCAGTCGAAGCCGATGAGGTCGCACGGGTTCTCGGCGTAGTGCACGCCCGACACGAGCGCGATCGCCGTCAGCCCCGCGAACAGCAGGATCGCGATCCCGCCCATCATCGCGAGGGTCGACTGGGCGTTGCGGATCTTCGGCTTGCGGAACGCCTGCACGCCGTTGGAGACGGCCTCGACGCCGGTGAGGGCCGAGCAGCCGCTCGAGAACGCACGGAGCACCAGCAGGATGACGGCCGCCTGGGTGAGGCTCTGCGTCTCGACGCCGTACTGGGCGCTCGAGGCGACGGGAGGGCTGCCCGTCGCGATCTGGAAGAGCCCGACGACGATCATGACGCCGACCGACCCGATGAAGACGTACGTCGGGATGGCGAAGGCGCGCGAGGCCTCCCGCACGCCGCGGAGGTTGACGATGACGATGAGGATGACGAAGCCGACCGCCAACTCGACCCGGAACGGGTTCAGGCCGGGCAGCGCCGAGATGATGTTGTCGACGCCGGAGGCGACGGACACGGCGACGGTGAGCGCGTAGTCGACGGCCAGCGCCGACGCGACGATCACGCCGGGGATCTCGCCGAGGTTCTTGCGGGCGACCTCGTAGTCGCCGCCGCCCGACGGGTAGGCCTTGATGAGCTGGCGGTAGCTGATCACGACGACGATCAGCAGGACCACGACCGCTGCGGCGACCCAGGGGGCGAAGGCGAGGAAGGCGAGCCCTCCGGTGAGGAGGATGAGCAGCAGCTCCTGCGGCGCATACGCGACCGACGACAGCGCGTCGGACGCGAAGATCGGCAGCGCCATCCGCTTCGGAAGCAGGTGCTCGTCGGTGTCGGTGGACGCGAGCGGATCCCCCAGAATGAGCCGCTTCGCGATCGGGGTCTCGTCGACCGACGGCTCCCGGCTTTCGTTCGTCACGGCGGGTAAGGCTACCCGCGAGGAGATCGTGAGGATGCATCCATACGGGCATCCTCACGAAATCCTTACGCCTGGTCCGTCTGGGAAACTCGTAGGGTGCAGGACCAGATCATCCTCGGCGTGCTCGCGATCACCGCGGGCGTCGTCGTGGCCGTGCTGCTGTTCGTTCCTTTCGTCGCGCTGAGCTATCGCCGCCAGGGCGGATTCGGCGCGGGCAGGTTCGTGCTGTGGGCGGCGGCGCTGATCTACCTCATGGCCATCTGGACGTACACCCTGCTGCCGCTGCCCGACCCCGCGGGGATCCGCTGCGCCGGCGTGAACCTCGACATCCTCGCCTTCGTGGACGACATCCGCGGGGCGATCGGCCGTCCTGGTCGCACCATCAGCGATCCGGCCGTCCTGCAGCTCCTGCTGAACGTGCTGCTGTTCGTGCCGCTCGGCTTCTTCCTGCGGGTGCTCGCGGGACGCGGAATCCCCACCGCCCTGCTGGTGGGGCTGGGCATCTCGCTGTTCGTCGAGACGACGCAGCTCACCGGGGTGTGGGGCCTGTACCCGTGCGCCTACCGCGTGTTCGACGTCGACGACCTCCTCACCAATACGCTGGGCGCCGTCATCGGGTCGGTGCTCGCGCTGGCCGTCCCCCGGCGGCTGTGGGGCACGCCGCGCTTCCCCGATGCCGAGACGCCCCGCCCCGTCACGCGCCGCCGGCGCCTGCTGGGCATGCTGTGCGATGTGCTCGCCGCGTGGCTCACGGCCCTGGCGGTCGCCGTGGTGTTCCAGGTGATGCTGCACCTGATGGGGGCGGATGCCGCGATGCGCGACGGATCGGCGGCATCGGCGGTGGCCGGGGTCGCACCGATCGTGGTGTGGTTCGTGGTCACGCTCGCGACCGGCCGCACGATCGGCGACCATGCCGTGCAGCTGCGGTTCACCGGCGGCGAGCTCCCGATCGGCCTCGCCCGATTCCTGCGGTTCGCGGGCGGCATCGGCGGGTACCTGGTGATCAGCGCGCTCCCCGGAGCGTGGGGATTCGTCGCCGGCGTGTTCGCGCTGCTGTCGTTCGTGCTGGTGCTCACCACCGACGACCGGCGCGGTCTGCCCGGTCTGCTGTCGGGGCAGCGCCTGATCGACGCGCGTGAGCCGGTGACACCGGATGCCGCGCCTCCGCCCCCGCCGCTTCTCCCGGGCTGACCCTTCGTCTCGGTCGCTGCGCTCTCTCGCTCGGGGACCGGTGTGCGCTGCGCTGCCTCGCTCGGGGACCGGTGTGCGCTGCGCTGCCTCGCTCGGGGACCGGTGTGCGCTGCGCTCCCTCGCTCAGGGACCGGAGTCCGGACCTCCCGATGGTGGGGCCATCGACGGACGTCCGGTCGCTGAGCGAGCGGAGCGAGACGAAGCGAGGCGCCGCCGGATCCGCCCTCGTTACTCGGCGGGTGACCCGAGGAACTCGCGCGCGGCCACGACGAGCGCGTCGACGCCGCGGCCGAGCGTGGGCTGGATGAGCGGGGCGAAGAACGGCGAGTGGTTCGTCGGGATGTCGCGCTCGACGGTGCCGGCGGCGGACGCCTCGGCGAACGCCACGGGATCGACGCCTCCCCAGAACCAGAACACCAGCGGCACGCCGGCCTCGCGGGCGAACCACGACACGTCCTCGCTGCCGGTGAACATGCCCGGGTCGATGACGGTGCCCTCGCCGAAGGCGGTGTCGAACGCGGTGATCAGGCGGGCGGTCGCGGCGTCGTCGTTGATCGTCGGGGGCAGCGTGTGGTCGGTGACGATGACGGGCGGCTCCTCGGCGCCGGAGGCCTGCGCCTCGGCGCGCACGATGCGCTCGACCTTCTCGAGCACGCTGGCGCGGGCTTCGTCGTCGGGGTAGCGCAGGCTGAGCTCGAGCTTGGCCTCGGCGGGGATGATGTTGTTCTTGAGGCCCGCGTGGATCGATCCGACCGTCACGACGGCGACGTCGCGCGGGTCGACCTCGCGCGAGACGATCGTCTGCAGGCGCATCACGGTGGCCGCGGCCATGACGACGGGGTCGATCGTCGCCTGCGGGCGCGAGCCGTGGCCGCCGCGACCCAGCAGGGTGACGGTCAGGCCGTCGGATGCCGCCATCTGCGTGCCGCTGCGCACGCCGATGGTGCCTGCTGGAAGCGGGGTGACGTGCTGGCCGAGCACGATGTCGGGCTTCGGGAACCGGTCGAGCACGCCGTCGGCGATCATCGCCTGCGACCCTGCGCCGTACTCCTCGGCGGGCTGGAACACGGCGACCACCGTGCCCGCCCACTCGTCCTTCGTGGCGACCAGACGCTCGAGGGCGCCCAGCAGGGCCGTGACGTGCATGTCGTGACCGCACGCGTGCATGACGGGGACGTCGTTGCCCGCCGGGTCGGTGCCACGCGCGGTGCTGGCGTACTCGAGCCCGGTCTGCTCGGGCACCGGCAGCGCGTCCATGTCGGCGCGCAGCCACACCACGGGCCCCTCGCCGTTGCGGATGACCGCGGCCACGCCCGTCTTGCCGATGCCCTCCTCGAACTCGACGCCGAGCTCGGTGAGGTGCTGCGCGATCACCCCCGCCGTGCGGGTCTCCTGGAAGGAAAGCTCCGGATGCCGGTGCAGATCGATGTAGAGCGCTTCGAGGTCGAGGGTCATGACCCGAGCCTAGCCGCGCCTCCGGCGCCTCCCGGAAGGGCCTGGATCAGTCCGCCAGGCGCGCCGTGGAGCCGCGCACGATGAGCTCGAAGGGCAGCTCGCCCGGCCGGTGCGTGGGGGCCTCGGCATCCGTCGACTCCAGCGCCTCGAGGATCGCGTCGGCGGCCCGCTCGCCCTGGCCGCGGGGGAACTGGTCGACCGTGGTGAGGCGGAAGAACTCGCCGAGCTCGTGGCCGTCGACGCCGATCACCGAGAGGTCCTCGGGAACGCGGTACCCGAGGTCGCGCGCAGCCAGCAGCGCGCCGATCGCCATCTCGTCGGACGCCGCGAAGATCGCGGTGGGACGCCCGCCGGGCTTGCCCAGCAGCTGCTTGGCCGCCCGGAACCCGCCCTCGATGGTGAAGTCGGCCGGTTCGTACAGGGCGGGGCGGGCCGGGATGCCGGCATCCGCCAGCGCCTGCTCGAAGCCCTGCCGGCGCTGCGTCGGGATGTGGAAGTCGATGTCGAATTCGGGGCTCGCGCCGATGTGCGCGATCTCGCGGTGCCCGAGCGCCAGCAGGTGCTCGGTGGCCAGGCGTGCCACGGCGACGTCGTCGACGGTGAGCGTGGTCAGGTGCGGGTTGGGGCCGCCGATCGCGATGACCGGGAGGTCGAGCTCGAGCAGGCGCTCGGTCTCCTCCTCGCCGAGCTCCAGCGAGATCGCGATGACCCCGTCCACGCGCTGGCGGCGCAGGAACGTGTCGAAGACGTCATGGCGCTCGGCGCGGTCGGCGGTGAGGCTGTACAGCGTGATGTCATAGCCGCGGCGCATCAGCGCGGAGGCGATGCCGCTGAGCACCGTCGAGAAGAACCAGCGGTCGAGGAACGGCACCAGCACGCCCACGTTGCGCGTGCGGCCCGAGGCGAGGCTGGACGCCGACGCCGACACGACGTAGCCGAGGTCCTTGGCGGCCGCCTCCACCTTGGCCTTCGCGCCGGCCGAGACATGACCGCGCCCGCTCAGCGCGCGCGAGACGGTCGCGGTCGAGACGCCCGCGGCGCGGGCGACCTCGTCGATGCTGACCACGTCGTCCTCCTCTGTCTCGCGGCGCGGACCGCATGTCCGCTCGCGCGCCGCCGGGGGACCTCACCCCCGGTGGCGACCGGCGTCCCCGCCGGATCGGCCTCAGCCGTTGACGAGCCAGACCGTCGTGTCGCCCGGCAGTTCCCCATCGGCGACCGGACCGCTCGCCGCGATCACGATACCGCTCGTGAGGGCGATCGGCGTGGAACCGGTGTTCGCGATGACGGTGACATTCCCGTTGCGGAATGCGACGACGTCCGGTCCGTAGCCCTCGATCCACTCCAGCGAACCGGCGCCGAGGCCCCGGGCGCGGCGCTCGGCCAGCAGCGTGCGGTACAGCTCCAGCGTGGAGCCGGCGACGCCGTTCTGCGCGTCGCGCGCGAGCGCGGCCCACTCGGCGGGCTGGGGGAGCCAGGACGCCCCGCTGTCGTTGAAGCCGTAGGCGGGGGCATCCGCGTTCCACGGGATCGGCACGCGGCAGCCGTCGCGGCCGTACCGCTCGCCGTTCGTGCGGAACCACGTCGGATCCTGACGGGCGTCGCCGGGGATGTCGATGACCTCGGGAAGGCCGAGCTCCTCGCCCTGGTACAGGTAGGCGGAGCCGGGGAGGGCGAGCATGAGCGTCGTCGCCGCGCGGGCGCGGGCGAGACCCACCTCGGGGATCGGCTGGCCGGGGGATTCCGGACCGATGCCGTGACCCTGCGGGTTCTCCGCGGTCAGCGCCAGGCGCGACGCGTGACGGACGACGTCGTGGTTCGACAGCACCCACGTGCTCGGAGCGCCCACGCCGGGGAACGCGCGCAGCGACACCTCGATGACCTTGCGCAGGTCGGCGGCGTTCCACTCGGTCTGCAGGTACGGGAAGTTGAACGCCTGGTGCATCTCGTCCGAGCGCACCCACTCCGCGGTGCGGTCGGCGGTCGGCAGCCACGCCTCGGCGGCCAGGGCGCGGTCGCCCTGGTACTCCTCGAGGATCTTGCGCCAGTCGCGGTACACCTCGTGCACGCCCTCCTGGCCCCAGTACGGCACGTTCTCCTCTTCGCCGCCCATCGAGCCCGCGTCGGGGTTCGGGATGTAGTCGGGCAGGCCCTCGGCCTTCACCAGGCCGTGCGCCACGTCGACGCGGAAGCCGTCGACGCCGCGGTCGAGCCAGAAGCGCAGGATGCGGCGGAACTCCTCGCGCACCTCCTCGTTGGACCAGTCGAAGTCGGGCTGCGACGAGTCGAAGAGGTGCAGGTACCACTGGCCGGGCTCGCCGCCCGGCTCGACGATGCGCGTCCAGGCCGGGCCGCCGAAGACGGACTCCCAGTTATTGGGCGGCAGCTCGCCGTTCTCGCCCCGGCCGTCGCGGAACATGTAGCGCGCCCGCTCGACACTGCCGGGGGCGGCGGCGAGGGCCTGCTGGAACCACTCGTGCTGATCGGACGAGTGGTTGGGGACCAGATCCACGATGACGCGGATGCCGCGCGCGTGGGCCGCGGCGAGCATGTCGTCGAAGTCGGCCAGCGTGCCGAACAGCGGGTCGACGTCGCAGTAGTCGCTGACGTCGTAGCCGGCGTCCTTCTGGGGCGAGCGCTGGAACGGGCTCAGCCAGATCGCGTCGATGCCGAGGTGCTGCAGGTCGTCGAGGTGCGAGGTGATGCCGGGCAGGTCGCCGATGCCGTCACCGGATGCGTCCGCGAAGGAGCGGGGGTAGATCTGGTAGATGACGGCGGTGCGCCACCACTCGCCGCCGATGGGGGCGAGGAACGCGTCCGTGCGCTCAGCGGTCTCTGCGGAAGTCATCCCCCCAGTCTACTGCAAGCGCTTACAGTGCACGTTCCGCCGCATCGCCGCCGGGGTCGGCGTTCAGAGGCCGGGCGTAAGGTGGGTCGGTGCTGTCCGAAGCCCTCACCCGCGCCGAGTCCCTGATCCGCACCATCCCCGACTACCCCGAGCCGGGCGTGCTGTTCCGCGACATCACTCCGCTGCTGGCGGATGCCCGAGCACTGCGCACCGTCATCCACGCGATGATCGCCCCCTTCGAGGGCTCCTTCGACGTCGTGGCAGGCGTCGAGGCCCGCGGGTTCCTCCTCGCCGGGGCGGTCGCGATGGAGGCCGGGGTGGGCCTCGTGCCGATCCGCAAGGCCGGCAAGCTGCCGCTGCCGGCGGCATCCGTCACCTATGCGCTCGAGTACGGCACCGCCACGATCGAGGCGCACGACGACATCGCCGACGGCACCCGCGTGCTGCTCGTGGACGACGTGCTCGCCACCGGCGGCACGCTCGTGGCGGCACACGAGCTCGTCGGGGCGCTCGGCGGCGTCGTGGTCGGCACCGCCGTGCTCATGGAGCTCACCGCGCTCGGCGGCCGCGCCCTCGTCGGCGACGTGCACACCGTCTTCACGGCCTGAGGCTGGACGGCGGAGGGTCCAGCGACCCGTCGGCTGCTCACGCGGTGGCGGGCTGAGCCTCGTCGATCGGGTCGGCCGATTCGTCGATCCGCCGGATGCGCGCGATGAGATCGGTCACCTGCGCATCCGAGAAGATCCCGTCGGGACCCTCCGGGGCCACTCCGTCGAAGGGATCCTCGTAGAGGCGGCGAGGGTCGAGGTGTCCAGCGATCGTGAGCTGCTGCACCACCAGGTCGACGAAGACGTGCTGGCGGTGGGTGAAGCCGGGCACCGAGACGAAATCGGCGAGAGCCTCTTCGACGGCCGAGCGCTCCATGCCGACGATCGAGCGCAGGAGCCTGCCGAGGCCGCCCACGTCGGTAGCCTCGTCGTGGAGCTGTTCGGCATCCAGCCCGCCCGCCGAGGTGAGCACGGACTCCAGTTCGTTCAGGTCGACCTGCGTGAGCGGGCGGCCGGTCCGCAGCTTGTGGAGCGCGACATCCGATCGGCCTTCGAGGAACCCGAGCAGTTTCTCGCGGAACGCGCGGCGATTGAGCCCGGGAACGATCCGGGTGAGGGCGACATCGCGGACGGCGTCGATGCTGTCTTCGAAGTCGGTGTAGACGATCGCCTGACTGTCCCGCCCGATCAGTCGCACCAGGTCGCGCAGCTTCACGCGGACCCGCTCCAGTGAGACGACGTCGACTCCGTCCCACCACGCAGGATCGACGAGCGCGTCGAGCAGGGCCGCCTGGGCGGCGACGGCGGGGATGCTCCGCTGATCGCCGAGTGCCTGCGCGATCCCGACGATGTGCGTGGTGACGCCGGACGGCACGACGGAACCGCTCGCGACGGCGACCTGGGCATCGAGCACGAGCGCGTCGAACCTCTTGGCTGCCTCGTCGGTGTCCTGCTCTGCCGCGGAGGGCAGCCCTGCGAGGTCGGACACCGCATCGACGTCCTCGGCGCCGAACCCCTCCCATGCGCCGGTGCCCGCGAATCGCTCGACGGCGCGCAGGTGCTTTCGCACGAGGAAGTTGTCGCGGTTCATGCCCGTCACAGCAGCATGCAGGCGAGCGGCGATCGTCGCGCGCAGTGTCGCGGCATCCGATTCGTGCACGTCGCTCAGCGCGGCGAGCAGGCGCGCCCGCAGCAGGAAGGTGCGTTCCGAGAGGGACCGAGACCGGGAAGCGGATGCCTCGGGCAGTTCTTCGTTGAAGAAGTCGATGTTGCCGCACACGTCGAAGATGACGAAGTCCTGCTTGTCGTCACCCGGCCCGTAGAGGTCGGGGCGCAGCCGGGTGCCGCGGCCGACCATCTGCCAGAACTTCGTGTGGGAGCCCACCGGCTTGAAGAAGACGAGGTTCACCACGTCGGGGATGTCGATGCCGGTGTCGAGCATGTCGACCGAGATCGCGATCTGCGGGTACTTTCCCGTCGTCGAGAACGCGTCGATCTGCGTCTGCGCGTACGGGCCCGAGGCGTACGTGATCACACGGGCGAAGTCCCCGCGCTTCTCGGGGAAGTTCTCGTCGAAGCGCGACTCGATGAACTCGGCGTGCAGCTGGTTCTTGGCGAAGATGATCGTCTTGCCAAGGATGTCGCCCCCGCCCACACGGCGACCCTCGGCGACGAGAACCTCGAGCACCTTGTCGACGGTGTCCTTGTTGAACAGCCAGCGGTTCATAGCGGCGGCGTCGATCTGATCGGGGATCTCGCCGTCCTGCCATTCGAGCTCGTCCCATTGTTCGCGCTCGGACGCGGTCAGATCGGCGTAACGGATGCCGCGCGTCATGAAGCCCAGATCGATCGGCCGTGCGACAGGCGGCACGAGGTAGCCGCCGGCGATCGCGTCGTCGAGCTCGAACGCGTCGGTCGGCACGCCGTCGTCGAGTCCGAACAGGTCATAGGTGTTGTGGTCGACGTCGGCCCGCGGTGTCGCGGTGAGCCCGACGACGAGCGCGTCGAAGTACGAGAAGATCTCGCCGTAGCGGTTGTAGATAGAGCGGTGCGCTTCGTCGACAACGATGAGGTCGAAGTAGCCGGGGCCGAAGCGGCGCAGGTCGTCCTCGCCCGAATCGATGAGCCCCATGACGGTCTGGTACGTCGAGACGAAGACGCGACCCTCGGTGTCGCGGTCGGTGACGAGGTTCACGGGCGCGCTGTCGGGCAGGTGCGTCTTGAAGGCGGCGACAGCCTGGTTGACCAGCGCGGTGCGGTCGGCGAGGAACAACACGCGCTTGACCCAGTTGGCCTTCTGCAGCACGTCCACGAGGGCGATCACGGTGCGGGTCTTACCGGTTCCGGTCGCCATGACCAGGAGTGCGCGTCGGCGTTTGGCCTCGAACGCCTCCGTCACGGCACGGATGGCGCGCAGCTGGTACGGGCGTTCCACGATCGTGCGGTCGATCGCCGCCGTTGCGAGCGGGCGGAGGCTGTCGCGGCGCTGGATCGCGAGCGCGAGCTGATCCTTCGTCATGTAGCCCGCGACCTCGCGCGGCGGGTAGCGGCGGTCGTCCCAGAGCCACGTCTCGAACCCGTTGGTGTAGTAGATCAGCGGGCGCTGGCCGAAGTCGCGCTCGAGGGCGTCGGCATAGATCTCGGCCTGGAGCCTGCCCTCCTTCGCGCTCTTCGTTGTGCGCTTGGCTTCGACGACGGCGAGGGGCTTGCCGTCGTCGCCCCACAGCACGTAGTCGGCCTTCCCGGTGCCGGAGGGGCTCGGGATGCCGCTCACCGGCCACTCGCGATCCCGCGCGTCGGCGCGCATCCACCCGGCCTCGTTCAGCTGCAGATCGATGAGGTCGCGCCGCGTCTCGGCCTCGGTGGCCAGGGTCGGGTCGGGGATGTCGAGCTCGACGTTGGCCGCCGCGTTCGCGGCCTTCGCGGTCGCCGCCGCGGTGTGGATCGCCTCGAGTTCCTGCTGGAGCGCCGCGTTACGCTCGCGTTCTTCGGCGAGGGCGCGGCGCGCATCGTCGAACTCTGCCTGCGCCTTCTCGAGCTCCGCCCGGGCGCGCATGGCGACAGCCGCGGGAGCCGGGGGCACCCGTGCGAAGTCGAACGGCGGCGGCGGCGCGGCATCCGGATCGCCGTAGCAGTGGTCCAGCCACCGACAGATCGTGTGGAGCTGCTCGAGGGCGCCCCTGGCGCGTGGGAGGGGCAGATCGTCCGCCTTGTGAACGGCGTCGTTGCCCGTGCGGCGCACGATGCGAAGGCCGCCGTCGACGTTCGTGCCCACAGCGTCACGGAACGCGCGCTGCGCGGTCAGGTTGGCGAACGAGTCGTCGTATGGGCGGGAGAGGTTCTCCGCGACGTAGATCCACTCGGTGAACATCTCGCCGGCGCGTCGGGAGTACGTCGCGGAGGCGCGCGGGTCGCTGCGAAGGTACGACTCGGCGCGGGATGCGGCCTCCCAGACTTTCGGCCAGCGATCCCGGACGAAGTCGAAGTTCCCCACGAACGGCTCCCGGCGGCAGGCTCGGCCCCTGCCCTCGCCACATGCTAGCGAAGGGCGCCAACTCCTCCCCAAACGCCCCGCCGACGGCGATCTCCACAGGGCTCGGTTTCGCTAGCTGATCTGGCTGTTTGCGGTGTCGAAATGTCGGTGGCCCTCGACAGAATGGAGGCATGGAAAGCCTCGCCGAAGCCCTTCTCGGGCTCGAGCGCGTGCTCGGTGGGGCGGTCGATCGGGCCTTTCGGACAGGCGATCTCGGCAGGCTCGATGACGAGGCCTCACTCCGGCTCATGGCTCGCGCGGCAAGCGTCGTGAGGCGAGCTGAGGCCCTGCTGGTCGCGACGGTCGCCGACGTGCAGGAGCGAGTGGATGCCGCACCCCACGCCGAGCGGCCCACCACCCGCTACGGCTGCCGATCCATGAAAGAGCTCGTGCAGCGCACGACCCAGGCGTCGGGCCGCACGGTCGGTGAGTTGATCCGCGGGGCACGTGCGGTCAGGCAGCCGGTGTCGGCGTCGACCGGCGAGGCCCTCGCGGCCGAGTACCCGGCGATGCGGCAAGCCGCCGCCGACGGTGCTGTCGGACTCGACGCCCTCGTCGCGGTCGTCGGCGCCCTCGAGGGCGCGGCGTGCACCCGCGAGGCCCGGGCCGCCGCCGACACCGAGCTGGCGGCATCCGCTCGAGGGGAGGGCGAGGGCGGTGGTCCCGTCCCGCACGCCGACGACCTGCGACTGCAGGCGCAGGTGTGGGCGATGTACCTCGATCAGGACGGCGCCGAGCCCCGGGAGTCCCGCGCGCTGCGCAAGCGAGGCTTCACGCTGGGCCTGTGCCGCGACGGCATCGTGCCCTGCCGGGGCAGCGTGCTGCCCGAGGTCGCCGCACAGTTGGAGCGCCTGTTCGACAGCATCCTCAACCCCAAGGGCGACGGGCCCGGGGCGCCGACGGGCCCTCACTTCGTGGACTCCGCCCCGGACTCGCCGGTGGAGGGCGCAGTCGACCCGCGATCGCGCGCGATGCAGCAGCACGATGCGTTCGCGATGATCCTCAGGGTCGCCGCGCGGTCCGGCGCATTGCCGTCAATCGGCGGCGCAGCGCCGACGCTCGTCGTCTCGGTCGAGTCTGGGGATCTGGCCTCGGGCCGCGGGCACGCACACCTCGACGGATTCGACGAGCCGGTGTCACTTGCTGTCGCACGACAGATCGCGTGCGCGGGAGCGGTGCAACGCGTCACCACCGACCGTGCGGGGCGCATCCTCGCCATCGACATCAGCGACCGCGTCTTCGCCGCGCATCAGCGCAAGGCCATCACGCTGCGCGACGGCGGGTGCATCATCCCGGGCTGCGGCGTCCCCGCCGCGTGGTGCGAGATCCACCACGTCATCGAACATGCGGTCGGCGGTGCGACGCACACCGACAACGGCGTGCTCCTGTGCTGGTACCACCACCGAACGATCGACTCGAGTGGGTGGAAAGTTCGGATGCGCGGCGGCGTGCCCGAGGTGCGTGGTCCGTGCTGGTGGGATTCCTCGATGCGATGGCGCGCGGTCACGAAGTCGCCGACACGCCTGAGCCGACGGTTGCGGGCCCGCAGCCCCGGAGGCTGAGCGAGTATCCCGGTCGTGGGTCGAGTTTCGGTCGTTGAGCGAGCGAAAGCGAGACGAAACGCGCCATGCCGACGGAAATGTCGGAGGTCTGGTGTGTCCTGTTCTACTGGCCGTCGGCCGGTGGCGCACACCTGGGGGTTTGCGCCTCGAACGACCAGAAGGTTCGTCATGTCCGACAACAGCAACAACAACACCTCGCCTCACCTGCCGCCCGCCGGCTGGTACCCCGACCCGCACGATGCCCGCGACCCGCTCGGAAAAGTCGTGCAGCGCTACTGGGACGGGACTCAGTGGACCGAGCACACAGCGGTGCCCACCGGCTCCGATGCCGTGCCCACCCAGGTGATGGCACCTCTCATGCAGGCCGCAGAGATTCGCTCCGAGACCGGTCCGCAGGCCGCAGGTCTTCCTGCGGGCCCCGGTGACAGCACCGGCGCAGGCGTGATCGCTGTTCCGGCCCGGCGCGGTCTGCCGAAGCTGAAGTGGTGGCAGTGGGCTCTCATCGCGTTCGGCGTGCTGGTGCTGATCAGCGTCATCGCGGGTGCCCTCGGCGGGGGCCATCGCGACGGCGCTGCGGCAACCCCGACCCCGACGGTGAAGGCGCAGGAGGTCGACGCGCCTGAGCCGAAGCCGGTCGACGATCGCGAAGAGATGCCCGGCCTGGTCGGGCTCACGGTGGCTGAGGCGCGCGCGGCAGTGGAGGCCGCCGGGTTCGTGATCGCGATGCCGGTGGGCACCGGGGACGACTGGGTCGTGCTGACGCAGACGATCAGCGACGGGCGTCAGGCCGACCCCGGCACGGAGGTTCTCATCACGGCGGAGGCGCCGAAGCCCATGTACACGCTGGCGCAGCAGAACGCGATCGGCAAGGCGCAGTCGTACCTCGACTTCGCCGGGTTCTCGCGCAGCGGGCTCATCGACCAGCTCGAGTACGAGGGCTACTCCACCGAGGACGCCACGTTTGGCGCCGACAACGCCGGCGCCGACTGGAACGCGGAAGCCGCGGAGAAAGCCGCAAGCTACCTCGAGTTCACCTCGTTCTCCCGTCAGGGCCTGTACGACCAGCTCGCGTACGAGGGGTTCACCGACGCCGAGATCCAGTTCGGGCTGGCGGCAGTGGGCTACTGATCGAGCCCGGGGTGGTCGTCGCTGCGGCGGCGATCACCCTGGTTGGCGATGCTTCACTCGTCGGCGAAGAAGTCCTCGTCGACTTTGAGGATCTCGATCGTCCGCGCGACCTGGACGCCCACCTTATGCCGCATCATTAGCGTCGTAAGGCGCTCGCCATCCACGAGGGCGATCTCCTGCGGAACCCGCGCCGCGGCATCCACGGCCTCGGCGCTGAATCGGCTGGTGGTGAAGAACACACCGACCTTCGCCCCGCGGGTGGCGAGCGCCCCGACGAACTCCTGAACCTTCGGGCGCCCTACGGTGGCCTCCGCGTAGCGCTTGGCCTGAACATAGATCTTGCTGAGCCCGAGTTCGTCACGGTCGATCACCCCGTCGAGCCCACCATCGCCTGAACCGGTGAGCGGCGACATCTTGCCGTCCTTGCCGTAGCCCATCCTGACCAGCAGGGTGCGCACCACGCGCTCGAAGTCGTAGGGATCGCTCTCTTTGAGTCGCTGCAGCAGCGTCGCGCTCGTATCCTGCGTGATGAGCTGAATGCCCGAACTGATCAGCTCGTCGGGATCGGCGTCGTCGAGATCTGGCATGACAGGGGCAGTGGCGGATGTCGCACGCCGACCCCTCGCGGGCACATACTCGCTGTACGCCGGGAGGGCGTAGACAGCGGGTTCCGGGATGGGGCCCACGTGGTCGGCGAGGAGCTTTCGTCCCTCATCGGTGATGCGGAACTGCGCGCGAGCGGGTGACTCGATCGCTTTCGCGCGTCGAAGTGCGGACGTCGCCCAGCCGATGCGGTTGAACGCGCGAGACTCACCGGAGACGATGGTCTCGTCGAGTTCGGCCGATGTCAGCCCGGCCCGCGTCGCGACGGCGCGCTCCATATCGCGCTTGCGCCATGTGTCCCCGTCAGCGAGTACCTCGAGGGCCGGCCGGAAGAACTCGTACCACTTGGGCATCGTCGACACCGGCGTGTGCGCGGACAGGTCGGTCACAGTTCTCCTCGGAAGGCGCGGTGCTGGAGGGAGGCGAAGAGGGCGTCGAACTCCTCGGATCGCGAGACGAGTCTGGGGCGCTCGGCGTCCGCATGCCGACGCAGCTCGGTGAACCATGCGAGCGCGGTCGGGTCGGGCACAGGGAGGCGAATGGATCGCACCTCTTTCGCGTTGATGTTCGCCATCCCCACGATGCTCTTCGCCATCTTTCGAAGCGTCAGCTTGCCCACTGCCGAGTTCAGGTAGCCGGCGATGTACTCCCCGAGTTCGGGGGAGCGCGGCCGCAGCCGCACGAGGTAGCCGGCATACGCCCGCGGCTCGGGCTCACGGTAGACCGCCGTCTTGCCGACAAGCTCAGCACTGTTCGTGCGGTTGAAGAGGACGTCGCCCGCGTGAACGAGGTACTTGCTTTCGTCCGATGACGGGAGATCCAGGTACTTCATGTCAGTGAGGTCGATACGACCGTCATAGGTGATGTTCCCCATCCGCAGCACCGGCACGTCCCCTTCAGCTCCGGCCTTCTGTGAGGTGCCGTACTGCGATGACTGGATGAGGGCGTCGATCGTGGTCGGGCCAGAGTGCGTCTTGTTGAGAAGCTCCGCGAAGGCTGCCTGAACCGTCAGATCGATCAGCGATAGCTGCTGAAACGCGGCAGTGCGCAGGCCTTCGGCCTCGTCGAGGATCGTCGCGATGCGGCGCTGCTCGGGGAGGGGCGGGAGGTAAACCTCCTGTGCCAGCAGCAGACGTTCGTCGATGCGCTGACGGTTCGTGGCCCCGAAGCTCATCGCCTGGAAGCGAGCCCAGAATCCTCCGGCGCGAACAAGGTGCGCGAGGTATGCGGGCTCAAGACGGTCCACGTTCACTCCGAACGTCGGAAAGTCCTTGGAAACAACCGCGCCGTCAAGTTCGGGAGTAACGATCGCGAAGGCCCCGTTGCGCGCGTCGATGCGCGAGTAGATCAGATCGCCGCCGCGGATCCGTGAACCGCGAAACGGCCGTGGTGTTTTTCCTTCACCGATCGTCCGTCGGACAGCGCCGCCGCCGCGGAGCTTGACGGTGACGAAAGTTTCACGATCGGGCTCTCCGATCCACTCGCTCTCGATGCGCGGGGTAAGGGCTGTTGCCAGCGTCTCCCACGTCACGCGAGCATCTCCCGCAGCCGCTTGAGGCCGTCCTGGATCTCCACTTCGAGGGCGTCGAGCTCGTCGAGGATTTCGGTCGGGGACCGGTGCTCGACCTCCTCGAGCTCGATCTCCTTGTACCGATTAAGCGAGAGGTCGTAGCCGTTCTCCACGATCTCGGCGCGCGGCACGAGAAAGCTCTGGTCCGTGCGCGCACGCGCAGCCTCCGCATCCCGATCCCGCCACCGCGCCAGCACGTCGGGGAGGTCGTTCGCCTCGATCGGGGTGCGCTTGTCGTCGAGGGTCATACCGTCGGCGCGCACATCGTAGAACCACACGTTGTCGGTGCCACCCGACGAGGTCTTCGTGAACAGTAGGATCGCCGTCGACACCCCCGTGTACGGCTTGAACGTGCCCGACGGCAGCTTGATGACGGCGTCCAGCTTGTGGTCGTCGACGAGCAGCTTGCGCACAGCCTTGTGGGCGTTCGACGACCCGAACAGCACACCCTCGGGAACGATGACGGCCGCGCGGCCGCCGTTGCGCAGCATCCGGATCATGAGCACAAGGAACAGCAGCTCGGTCTTGCGGGTCTTGACGACCTTCTGCAGGTCCTTCGACACCGTCTCGTCGTCGAGCGACCCGGCGAACGGCGGGTTCGCGAGCACCAGCGTGTACTCCTCGAGACCCGGATGCCCTTCCGACAGCGAATCCGCGCGCTCGATCGTCGGATTCTCGACGCCGTGCAGCAGCATGTTCATGCTGGCGATGCGTGCCATCGCGGCGTCGGAGTCGTAGCCGGTGAACATCGGGCCGTTGAAGTGGGCGCGGGTGGCGGCATCTGTCCAGATCTCAGGATGATGCGCGCGCAGGTGCTCCTCGGCCGCCACCAGGAACCCGGCCGTGCCGACCGCGGGGTCGATGATGCGGTCGTCGGGGCGCGGCTGCTGCAGCTCGACCATGAGCTGGATGATGTGCCGCGACGTGCGGAACTGGCCGTTCGTGCCACTGGTCGACAGCTTCATGAGCATGTACTCGTAGATGTCGCCCTTGGTGTCGCGATCCTCCATCGGGATCTCGGCGAGCAGGTCGACGACCTTCGTCAGCAGCGCCGCCGTCGGGATCGTGAAGCGGGCGTCGCGCATGTTGCGCGCATAGCTCGAACCCTCGGCGCCGAGCCGCCGCAGCCACGGGAAGACGTGCTCCGAGACGACCTCGAACATCTCGGCGGGGGAGTAGTTCGTGAAGACGCTCCACCGCAGGTCGCGATACGGGCGCCGACCCGGCAGTTCGCTGTCGTAGCCCTCGGGGAAGACCGGGTCCTCGATCGGGTCGCCGAACCGCGCCGCCTTCTGCTCCGCCTTGGTGTGAAGCTCGTCGAGTCGCTTGATGAACAGGAGGTAGGTGATCTGCTCGATGACCTCGACGGGATTGGCGATGCCTCCCGACCAGAAGGCATCCCAGACCTTGTCGACCTGACCCTTCAACGGACCCGTGACCACACCGTCTCCCCTCGCGTACGTGCTTCCTCAACGGTAGTCGGCGCGCATGGAGGCCGAGGCCACAACCGGACCAGCTCGCCCCACCGCCCCCGATTTCGTCGGGCTCGTTCAGAGCAGCAGCGTCGCCAGCAGGATGCCGGCACCCACGAACGCCACCCACCCGCGGATGTGGTTGCCCACCGTCCACTGGCGCGCGATCGTGCGCCACGTGCGCTGATCCGCCGCGCTGTCGGGCGAGAGGCGATCAACGGTGTTGTTGCGGGGGATGTGGAAGCCGCCCGTGATGAAGAAATGGGCGATGATCAGCACATCGCCGACCAGGCGCCACACCGAGAGCGCGCCCTGCCAGGCGACCAGCTCGGCGATCGCGGATGCCGCGGCCACGACCGCGGAGCCGAGGAACAGCAGCAGGAACACCGGCCGGATCGACCGGTTGATCTGCTGCATCGCCGCCAGCGCCGCGCCGTCGGCGGTGCGCGAGAGGCCGGGCATCACCAGCAGCGAGAAACCGAAGTAGACGCCGGCCATCGCCGCACCGAGCAGAGCGGATGCCGCGGCCAACGTGTCCTGCAGGTTCATTCCGGCTCCTCGGGTCGTGGGTGGCAGCCGCCGAGCACGATGTTCGGCGCGGGCTCGCCGGCGGCGAGCCGCTCGACCTGCGTCCGCACCAAGCGTGCGATGCGCGGGCGCATGGCGCCGGACGCCCCGCCGACGACGATGACGATCAGTGCGCCGTCGGGCGAGCACGGCTTCGAGGTCGGGCCCCCACGCTGATCGGCAGCCCAGACCGGAGCCGGGCGGCTCTCCACGCGACGCACGGCGAAGGGCCGAGGCATCCGCCCCGGCCCTCCACCCGCTCGATCAGCGGCCCGCGCGACGGGCTCGGGACTGCGCCCCGCCGGCGAGGAGCACGATCCCGAGCGCCGAGACGAACACGCCCGCCGGCACGCCGCCGCCCATCTGCGAGAAGAACAGCAGCATCACCTGCACGAGCGGCAGGGGCAGCACCAGCCACAGACTGAGCTGCCGAGCGCGCACGAGCGAGACCGTGAGGCCGATCACACCGATGAGCCACAGCGCGTTGGCCGCCATCGCGACGATCGGGAAGAAGTCCAGGTCGATCCCGTTCGCTGCGCTCGTGACGGTGCCGAGCGTCAGGAGCACCGTGCCGGTGGCGGCGACGAACGCTCCCCAGCTCGAGCGTGCGTAGCGGGCGAGGCCCAGGAAGAGCACGGCGAACGCCCACAGGCTCAGCGTGAACATGACCAGGATGAGCCGCGTGCGCGGGTCGATCGCCGGGTCCTCGTCCTGCGGGAACAGGAACTGCAGCGTGCCGATGGCGATCGACAGGATGCCGGCGGTCAGCGCAGCGGCACCCGCCAGGCGGCTGCTCACCCTGCCGATGAGCCGGCCGTCGCGGGGATAGGAGGTCGGGGCGACGGCAGGGGTCGCGGGGACGGGTGTGGTGAGGGCAGTCATGGCCGGCCTTTCTGTCGAGTCTTGCGCCGCGGCCGGGGTCCCGGTGCGACGAGACGAAGCTATTGACGGCCGCCCCCGCCCGGCATCGCCCGTAGGTCGCCCACGCGTAGGCTCAGTGGCGCGTTCCGATGGCGACTCGCGTCGGACCGGATGTCGACCTTCGTCGCTACGTCTGCGGCCACGCGCGCCCCTAGCATCGGAGCGTGATCACGCAGCCCGCGCCCGCGCCCCTCGGGACGCGTGCCGCCGCGCGCGGCTCGGTGGGGTGGCGGGCCTGGACCTCCCCGCTGGATCTCGCGATCGCGGGTGCGATCGCGGTGTGGGCGGTGCTCGAGGCCCTCCTCGTCCCGTCCACGCAGCCGCTCGCGCAGCTGGGCTTCGCGCTCGCGATCTCGCTGCCGCTCGCCGTGCGCCGCCGCCTCCCGGCGACGGTCATGCTGGTGGTCGCGTCCGCCCTCGTGCTGCACGCGGCGCTGGCGGGAGCGGACGCGACGTTCAACCCGTTCCCGAGCCTCCTCGTCGCGACCTTCACCGTCGCCGAACGGATCCGGCCGTGGCCGCTCGCGGCCCTTCTCGGGCTGGTGCCGATCGCCGCCATGCTCACCGCGCACGCGCTCGGCTACTTCGGCGCCATCGGAATCGAGACGGCCGGCACCCTGTTCCTGGTCTTCTTCGTGGGCTCGACCTGGGCGGCGGGGCGAATCGTGCGCCATCGCGCGCTGACGCTCCAGAGCGCCCGCGAAGGCTCGGAGCAGCGCGCCGCCGAGGCTGCGGCATCCGAGCGCCGTCGCATCGCGCGCGAGCTGCACGACATCGTCGCCCACTCGCTGTCGATCGTGGCGCTGCAGGCTGCGGCGGCCGAGCAGTTCGTCGAACGGGACCCCGCTCGGGCACGCACGCACCTCCAGCTCACGCGGCGCACCGCGCAGGGCGCGCTCGATGAGATGCGGCACCTGCTCGAAGTGCTCCGCGAGGATGAGGTGTCGTACGCCCCGCAGCCGGGCCTGTCCGCCCTTCCCGACCTCATCGCCGAGACCGAGGCGGCCGGTCATCGCTGCACGTCGACGGTGGATGCCGCGACCAGCGACCTCGCCGACGGCCCGGCGCTCGCCGTGTACCGCATCGTGCAGGAGTCGCTGACGAACGTCCGCAAGCACGCCCCGCGCGCCGACGTCGTCGTGAAGGTCGGCTTCTCGGGGCGCGCGCTCGAGGTCAGCGTGGAGAACGGCCCCGCGGGAGCGGTCGCTCCGGTCGCGGTCGAGGGTGGCGGTCGGGGGATCCCGGGCATGCGGGAGCGTGCGCGACTCTACGGCGGCGTGCTCGAGTCCCGGCCCACGGCGCAAGGAGGATGGCTCGTCCGGGCGACGATCCCGGTGGGGGAGCCCTCGTGAGCGTCGGAGACGCGGCGCCGTCGGCGATCCGGGTGCTCATCGCAGACGACCATGCGCTCGTGCGCTCGGGCATCAGGGGCCTTCTGGAGGCCGCCGACCTCGAGGTCGTGGGCGAGGCGGCGAACGGCCAGGAGGCCGTCGCCGCCGCGCGGACCCTGGCTCCCGATGTCGTGCTGATGGACATCCGCATGCCCGGTATGGACGGCATCGAGGCGACAGGCGTGATCGCCGCCGATCCCGGTGCGGCGCGCGTGCTCGTCCTGACGACGTTCGACCTCGACGAGTACGTGTACCGCGCGCTGGCGTCGGGGGCGTCCGGCTTCCTCCTGAAGGACGCGCCGCCGGAGCGGCTGGTCGATGCCGTGCGCACGGTCGCCGCGGGTGAGGCGCTGCTGGCGCCGGAGGTCACGCGCCGGCTCATCGAACGCTACCTCGGCGCACCGCCGCCGGACGCGCGCCCGCCTGCCGACCTGACCCCGCGAGAGCACGAGATCTGGCTGAGCATCGCGCGCGGGCGCTCGAACCTCGAGATCGGTCAGGAGCTCTACCTCAGCGAGGCGACGGTGAAGGCGCACGTCACACGGCTGCTGGCGAAGCTCGGCGTCCGCGACCGCGTGCAGGCGGTGGTGGCCGCCTACGAGACCGGGCTCGTGAGGCCGGGCGACGCCGTGCGCTGAGCGGGCACCGGTCGCGTCAGCCGCCCAGCACCACGTTCAGCGGCGGCTCGCCGGCGGCGAGCCTCTCGATCTGGGTGCGCACCAGTCGCGCGATGCGCGGCCGCATCGCGCTGGAGGCGCCGCCGACGTGCGGCGCGATGAGCACGCCCGGCAGGCTCCACAGCGGGTGGCCCGCGGGCAGCGGCTCGGGGTCGGTGACGTCCAGCGCCGCGCGGATGCGTCCGCGACGCACGTGGTCGACGAGCGCGTCGGTGTCCACGAGCGTGCCACGGCCGACGTTCACGATCAGCGCGCCGTCGGGCAGCGCCGCCAGGAACGTGTCGTCGACGATGTGCTGGGTGGCCGCACCGCCCGGCAGCGTCACGATCACGATCTCGGCGTCGGGCAGCAGCGACGGCAGCTCGTCGACACCGTGGACGGCGACGCCGTCCACGTCACGGGCGCGCGATGCGACGATCGTGAGCTCCACCTCGAACGGCGCCAGCCGTGCGGCCACCGCCTTGCCCACACCGCCGTAGCCGAGCAGCAGCACCCGCCGGTCGGCGAGGCTCTGGGCGAAGACCGGCGCCCAGCGACCGGCGGCGGTGTCGACGGCGAACGCGTCGATATGCCGCTGCGCCGCGAGGGCCAGGCCCACCGCGAGCTCGGCGGTCGAGGTCTCGTGCACCGAGGCGGCGTTGGCGAACCGCAGCCCCTCGGGCAGGATGCCGGCCACGCCGTCGTAGCCGATCGACTGGCCCTGCACGAGCCCCACCTCCACGCCCTGCAGCCGCTCGAGCACGCGCGCCATCGACATGTACGGCGGCACCACGATGTCGAACCGATTCCGGGGGGCCGCGGCATCCATCGGCCAGATCACCAGCTCGACGCCCTCGGGAAGCGGACCCAGGTCGGCCGCCAGCTGGGTGGTGGGGACGCTGACGACGAGATCGTGGATGCCGGTGCTCACCCGCTCCACGCTACCGGCGCGGTGCGCTACCGGGCGCGGACGGCGGCGCTACGCTCGCGTCCAGCGGCGGACGCGCCCGAGCGGCCCCGACCGAGGAGGCGGACATGGTTCCCGAGATCAACTACTGGGCGGTGCTGCTGGCGACGGCGTCGAGCATGCTCGTCGGCTCGATCTGGTACGCGAGGGGCGTGTTCGGCACCCGCTGGTCGGAGCTCGCGAAGGTCGACATGGACCGGCCCGGCGCCAGCGCCGTGCTGCCGATCGTGACCACCGTCATCGTGAGCTTCATCACCGCGTGGGTGCTCGCCGGCGCGTCGTCGATCGCGTGGCACTTCTACGAGGGCAGCTACCTGCTGGGCGCGCTCGGCACGGGCGTGATCCTGTGGGCGGGCTTCACCGCGGCGCGCTTCATCACGCACGATGCGTTCGAGGGCCGCCCGTCGTCGCTCACGGTGCTCAACATCGCGCACGAACTCGTCACGATCCTCGTGATGGCGCTCATCATCGGCGTCTGGCCGCCGGCCGGCACGGTCTGACGCGCGCCCGCGCTGGATGTGGCGCCGGTCGTCGAGCGAGCGCAGCGAGACGGAATGCGGCCTCAGGCGGCCTGGGCGACCACGGCCGCGATGGCCGACGTGAAGAACGACAGGCCGTCCACGCCGGACCGCATCGCGGCGGACGTGTCGGGGCCGAACCCGGGCTCGACGGCGTGCTCGGGGTGCGGCATCAGGCCGACCACGTTGCCGCGCTCGTTGGCGATGCCGGCGATGTCGCGCAGCGACCCGTTGGGGTTGACGCCGAGGTAGCGGAACGCGACGAGTCCCTCGCCCTCGAGGCGGTCGAGCTCGGACTCCGAGGCGATGTAGCCGCCGTCGGCGTTCTTCAGCGGGATGACGATCTCCTGGCCGGAGGCGAAGTCGCTCGTCCAGGCGGTGTCGTTGTTCTCGACGCGCAGCTTCTGGTCGCGGCGGATGAACTGCTGGTGCGCGTTGCGGATCAGACCGCCCGGGAGCAGGTGCGCCTCGACGAGCATCTGGAAGCCGTTGCAGATGCCGAGGATCGGCATGCCCTTGGCTGCGGCATCCTTCACCTCCGACATGATCGGCGCGAGCGCCGCGATGGCGCCGGCGCGGAGGTAGTCGCCGTAGCTGAAGCCGCCGGGAAGGACCAGCGCGTCCACGCCGTCGAGGTCGTGCGAGCCGTGCCAGAGTGCGACGGCCTCGCCGCCGGCGATCTCGATCGCGCGCTGCGCGTCGCGGTCGTCGAGCGAGCCCGGGAAGGTGATGACCCCGATGCGGGCGGTCATTCCACGACCTCGACGCCGACGACGTCCTCGATGACCGCGTTCGACAGGATCTCGTCCGCGATGCGCCTGGCCTCGGCGAGCACCTCGTCGGTGACCTCGCCGTCCACGGTGAGCTCGAACCGCTTGCCGATGCGCACGGCGCTGAAGTCGGTGACTCCGAGGCGGGCGAACGCGCCCGAGACGGCCTTCCCCTGCGGGTCCAGAAGCTCGGCCTTGGGCATGACGTCGACGACGATGGTGGGCATGTGACAGCTCCGGATGTCGCGGGCAGGGGTCCCCTCCAGTCTACGGGCCGCGGCGGCGGGCGCCGTCTCGGCCTTTCCGCGAGTGCCGGGAGCGGCCGCGCGACGCCCGTGACGCAACCGTGACCATTCCATGGGAGCGCTCCCTTGACATCCGTGGGAGCGATCCCATAGCGTGTCGTCTCGATCGTTGGGAACGCTCCCACGACCACCACGGCACCGGAACCCGTCCGGGCCGGTCCTGCAACACACACGAACCTGACAACACAAAGGAGTGACAGTGAACGCACGCGCCTTCCGCAGAAGCGCAGTGGCAATCGCCGCATTCTCGGCTTCGGCCATCGTCCTCGCCGGCTGCGCCGGCGGCGGCGGAGACGACGCCAGCGGCGAAGACGGCCAGATCACGCTGACCCTGGCCACGTTCAACGACTTCGGGTACGACGATGCGCTCCTCCAGGAGTACATGGACGAGAACCCGAACATCAAGATCGTCCACAACAAGGCGGCGATCACCGACGACGCTCGCACGAACTTCTTCGCGAAGCTCGGCAAGGAGGGTCTCGCCGACATCGAGGCGGTCGAGGTCGACTGGTTCGCCGAGGCCATGCAGTACTCCGACCTGCTCGCCGAGGTGCCCGACAGCGCCAAGGGCCGCTGGGTCGACTGGAAGGAAGCGGCGGCGACCGACGCCGACGGACGCCTCGTCGGCTTCGGCACCGACATCGGCCCGCAGGCCGTCTGCTACCGTGCCGACCTGTTCGCCGCGGCGGGCCTGCCTTCGACGCCCGGCGAGGTCGCCTCGGCGATCGACGGCGACTGGAACACCTTCTTCGACCTGGCCGACAAGTACAAGGCCGCCACCGGCAAGCCGATGCTCGACGCCGCGAACTCCGCGTTCCAGGGCATCGTCAACCAGATCGAGACGCCGTACGACGAGCCCGACGGGACCGTCGTCGCGACCGACAACCCCGAGCTGGAGGCGGCGTACAACCTCGTCGTCGAGCGCGGCATCCCGAACTCGGCCTACTCGGGCCAGTGGTCGGACGACTGGAACGCGTCGATGGCCAACGGTGAGTTCGCCGCGATGCTGTGCCCGCCGTGGATGCTCGGCATCATCTCGGGGAACGCGCCCGAGGTCACCGGCTGGGAGATCGCGAACGCGTTCCCCAACGGCGGCGGCAACTGGGGCGGTTCGTACCTGACCGTTCCGGCCAACGGCAAGAACGTCGACGAGGCCCTCAAGCTCGCCGACTGGCTGACCGATCCCGCGCAGCAGGAGAAGACGTTCGTCAACGTCGGCGCCTACCCCAGCGCGCTGGAGGCCCAGAGCGCGTCGTCGATCACCGACTCGAAGAACGAGTACTTCGCCGACGCGCCCACCGGCACGATCTTCGCGGACCGTTCCGCGGCGATCACCGTCACGCCGTACAAGAGCGCGAACTACTTCAAGTACAACACCGCGCTCCAGGACGCCATCACCCGCGTCTTCGACGGAGTGGAAGACCAGCAGACGTCGTGGAACACGTACGTCGCCGAGGTCGAGGCCTTCTGATAGGCCGACACTGACGACCGCGTCCACTCGCACGGACGAGGTCTGACAGCAGGAGCGGAGTGCGTGCGGAGCCCCTGGCCCGTACGCACTCCGCCTCCACCGCCCACCCTCCACACCCGAATCGGAGCCAGCCGGTGACCTCGACCGCTACCCGCACCACGGCATCCGGGCCCGCCGATCGGCCCGATCCGGAACGCCCCCCGCGCGTCCTCTCGTTCTCCCAGAAGCTGAGCAAGTGGGACCTGAAGGTCTCGCCCTACCTCTACATCTCGCCGTTCTTCATCCTGTTCGCGATCGTGGGGCTCTTCCCGATCGTGTACACCGCCGTCATCTCGTTCCAGCAGTGGGACCTGGTGCGCAACTCCGGCACCTTCGTCGGATTCGACCAGTACATCTGGATCCTGTCGCAGGCCGACTTCTGGACAGCCCTGCGCAACACCTTCAGCATCTTCCTGCTGTCGTCGGTGCCGCAGCTCATCCTCGCGATGTTCATCGCGGCGATGCTCGACCGGAACATCCGGGCCAAGACCTTCTGGCGGATGAGCGTCCTGCTCCCGTTCGTCATGGCCCCCGTCGCCGTCGCGCTGATCTTCAGCAACATGTTCGGCGACAACCACGGCCTGGTGAACAGCATCCTCACCGACATCGGCCTGAACCCGATCCCATGGCACAAGGACCCGTTCTGGAGCCACATCGCGATCGCGACGATGGTCAACTTCCGCTGGACCGGCTACAACGCCCTGATCCTCCTCGCCGCGATGCAGGCCGTGCCGCGCGAGTACTACGAAGCGGCGACCGTCGACGGAGCGAACGCCTTCCGGCAGTTCTGGAGCATCACGCTCCCGTCGCTGAAGCCCACCCTCATCTTCGTGATCATCACCTCGACGATCGGCGGACTGCAGATCTTCGACGAGCCGCGCATGTTCGACCAGACAGGTCGAGGCGGCGCCGCCAACCAGTGGCTCACGATCACGCTGTACCTCTACAACATCGGCTGGGGCGAGTTCAACTTCGGCCGCGCCGCCGCTCTGGCGTGGATCCTCTTCATCATCATCCTGGCCATCGGCCTCATCAACCTCGTCATCACGCGTCGCCTGGTGCGCGACGAGGGCGGGCGCGGCGTGATCCAACGCCGCCGCCGCCGGAAGGGAGCCCAGCTGTGAGCGCCATCAGCACGCCGCCGCTCGCCGTCGTCGAGGAGAACCTGCCGAACAGCGGCCGCCGGCGCAACCGCACCACCAAGATCCGCGGCGTGCGCGCCGGGTTCTGGGTCTACGCCGGCCTCGGGGTCGTCGTGATCTCGGCGATCTTCCCCTACTACTGGTCGTTCCTGATCGGCTCGGGGGACGCCTCGACCATCAACGACCCGAACATGTCGTGGCTGCCCGGCGGCAACTTCATCGACAACGCGCTGAAGGTCATGAACGACCCGGCCGTGAACTTCTGGCCGGCGCTGTGGAACTCGATCTTCAGCTCGACCGTGATCGCGGCATCCGTCGTCGTCTTCTCGACCCTCGCGGGCTGGGCATTCGCGAAGCTGCGCTTCCCGGGCGGCAAGTGGCTGCTCGCCTTCGTGGTCGCGACCATGGCCGTTCCCATGCAGCTGGGCGTCGTGCCGCTGTACCTGCTGTTCTCGGACCTCGGCTGGACCGGGCAGATCGGCGCGATCATCATCCCCGCGCTCACCAGCGCGTTCGGCGTGTTCTGGATGACGCAGTACCTCTCGCAGACCGTGCCCGACGAGCTCATCGAGGCGGCGCGTGTGGACGGGGCATCCATGATCCGCACGTTCTGGACCGTCGGCGTGACCGCCGCACGCCCCGCCGCGGCGATGCTGTTCCTGTTCACCTTCGTGGGCGCGTGGAACCAGTTCTTCTGGCCGTTCATCGTGCTCGACCGCCAGAGCCCCACGCTCCCCGTGGCGCTGTCGCTCCTGCAGTCGAACTACTTCGTCGACTACTCGATCGTGCTCGCCGGCGTGCTGCTGGCGACGATCCCGCTGCTGATCCTCTTCGCCTTCACGGGCAAGCAGCTGGTCAGCGGCATCATGGCCGGCGCGGTCAAGGGCTAGGCCCTTTCACCGCCGCCGGGCCTGAGACATCCTGAATTCAACGCTTCTTCCAGAGAGGACGCTCCCCTCATGACGACCGCGATCCCGCGCGCCTTCCCGCAGGGCTTCCTGTTCGGCGCCGCGACTGCCGCCTTCCAGATCGAAGGCGCCGCCCACGAGGACGGCCGCCGCGATTCCATCTGGGACGCGTTCTGCCGCGTGCCGGGCGCCGTCATCAACGGCGACAACGGCGACGTGGCCTGCGACCACTACCACCGGTACCGCGACGACGTGGCCCTCATGAAGGACCTCGGCCTGCAGACCTACCGGTTCTCGACGTCCTGGTCGCGGGTGCGGCCGGACGGCGGGGCGGTCAACCCGCAGGGTGTCGACTTCTACCAGCGGCTGGTCGACGAGCTGCTCGGCGCCGGCATCATGCCGTGGCTGACGCTGTACCACTGGGACCTGCCGCAGGCGCTGCAGGAGAAGGGTGGCTGGGCGAACCGCGACACCGCGGACCTGTTCACCGAGTACGCCCTGACCATGCACGACGCCCTCGGCGACCGCGTGAAGGTGTGGACGACGCTCAACGAGCCGTGGTGCTCGTCCTTCCTCAGCTACACCGCGGGCCTGCACGCGCCGGGCCACTACAGCGTCGAGGAGGGCGTACTCGCCGCGCACCACCTGCTGCTCGGACACGGCCAGGCCGTACGCGAGCTCCGCGCCCGCGACGCGTCGCTCGAGCTCGGCATCACGCTGAACCTCACCGTCGCCGAACCGGTCGATGAGCACGACCCGGCCGACGTCGACGCCGCGCGCCGCATCGACGGGCAGTTCAACCGGTGGTTCCTCGACCCGATCTTCCGCGCCCAGTACCCGGCCGACATCGTCGAGGACATCCGCACGGTGGATGCCGCGGCCGTCGCCGCGTGGGAGTCCGCGGTGCGCCCGGGCGACCTCGAGATCATCGCGACGCCCATCGACACGCTCGGGGTGAACTACTACCACGGGGAGTACGTGGGCGGTCACGAACCCGCGGACCCGCCTGTCGGCGGAGACGCGCCGACCGACCGGCCCGGCCGCTCGCCCTTCCCCTCGCACGAGGGCATCCACTGGCACGAGCGCGGGCTGCCGCGCACGCCGATGCACTGGGAGGTGCAGCCGGAAGGCCTCACGACGCTCCTCGAGCGGGTGTGGGACGAGTACGCCCAGCCCGCCGGCACGGCGCTCTACGTCACCGAGAACGGCGCCGCGTACGACGACGAGCTCGTCGTCGAGGACGGCGAGAAGCGCGTGCACGACGTCGACCGGACGCAGTTCCTGCGCGGCCACCTCGGTGCGATCCTGGATGCCGCCGAGACCGGTGTCGATGTGCGGGGATACTTCTACTGGTCGCTGCTCGACAACTTCGAGTGGGCCTGGGGCTACGAGAAGCGGTTCGGCATCGTGCGCGTGGACTACGACACGCAGGAGCGCACCGCGAAGGACAGCGCCCGCGAGTACCGCCGCATCATCGGCGCGCGGGCACTGGACGTGGAGCCGGCGCGCGTCGCGCCGTAACACCCGGTCGGCCGCTCGACGTCGTAGCATCCGGGAGGAGGACAGGATGAGCACGGATGCCATGCGTTCGGCCGTGACGATCGAGGAGGTCGCCGCGGCCGCGGGAGTGTCGCGGTCGACGGTGTCGCGCGTCGTCAACGGATCGACGGCGGTCAGCCCCGAGGCCCTGGAGTCGGTGACCCGGGCGATCGCCGACCTCAACTATGTCCCCAACCGGGCCGCACGTTCGCTGGCGAGCCAGAAGACGCACGCCGTCGCACTGATCGTGCCGGAGGACACCACGCGCTTCTTCGGCGACCCGTTCTTCGCGGCCATCGTGTCGGGCATCAACTCGCGCCTGAGCCGCTCGGACTACGTGCTCAACCTGTTCATCGCCAGCGACGACCCGGGCGACAAGACGACGAGCTACGTGCGCAGCGGCGCGGTGGACGGGGCCATCGTGGTCTCGCACCACACCAGCGACACGTTCGTCGACCGCATCGCGAGCGTCGTGCCCGTGGTCTACGGCGGTCGTCCGGCGCGCGAGCGCGAGCGCGACTACTACGTCGACGTCGACAACGTGCGCGGCGCCTACGACGCCACCGTCTACCTCATCGAGAGCGGACGCCGACGCATCGCGACCATCAGCGGCCCGCACGACATGCCGGCCGGCGTCGACCGCCTCCGCGGGTACCGCGACGCGCTGGCCGCGTGGGATCTGAACGAGATCGGGATCGAGGACGGCAACTTCACGGCCGACGGCGGCGCCGCAGCGATGCGGCGCCTGCTGGAGTCGGGCGCGAAGCCCGATGCCGTCTTCGTCGCGAGCGACCTGATGGCGCGCGGGGTGCTCACCGTCCTCGCCTCGGCGGGCCTGCGCGTGCCGGAGGACGTCGCGGTCATCGGCTTCGACGACTCGCCGGTGGCGACCTCGGTCACCCCGCAGCTGACGACCGTGCGGCAGCCGTCCTTCGCGCAGGGCGAGCGCATGGCGACGGTGCTGATCGACCTTCTCGCCGGGCGGCATCCCCGGCACGTGACGATCCTCGAGACCGAGCTCGTGGTGCGAGACTCGGTCTGACCGGCCCGGATCAGCTGCGGCCGGGGACGGTCGCCTGCAGGAGGTTCAGCCACGGGTCGTCGAACGCCACCGTGCGTCCGTCGTCGCGCACCTCGAACCCGTGGTGGCGCAGGCGCTCGGTGAGCTCGCCGAGCGCGTCGGCGTCGGGCAGGTCGAGGTCGACGCGGCCGAGGCCGAGGGCCGGCATCCGCGGTCCTGCGCCGCGCGAATTCCACACGTTCATCGCCATGTGGTGGTGGTAGCCGCCGGCGCTGACGAACAGCGCCTGGTCGCCCATCGCGGCGGTCTGGTCGAAGCCGAGTGCGTCGACGTAGAACGCGCGGGCGCCGGCGACGTCGCCGACCGACAGGTGCACATGGCCGACGGATGCCGCGTCCTGCGCGGTCGCCCCCTCTGCCGCCCGTTCGGTGAGATGGTCGCGCAGGTAGGCGTTCGGGTCGAGGTAGAGCGTCGCCATCTCGATGGAGCCGTGGGTCCACGACCACTCGGTGCGGGTGCGGTCCCAGTACAGCTCGATGCCGTTGCCCTCGGGATCGGTGAGGTAGAACGCCTCGCTGACGAGGTGGTCGGCCGAGCCGGTGAACGTCTGCGGCGCGTGCCGGGCGACGCTGTAGAGCGCGGCGGCGAGGGCCTCCTGCGTCTCGAACAGGATCGCGGTGTGGAACAGGCCCGCGGATCCCGGCGTCGCGTGCCGCAGCGCAGGTTCGTGCCTGAGGACCACGATCGGGCGCCCGGCGCGGCCCAGCACGACCTGGTCGCCGTCGGCCGAGAGCACCTGCAGCGTCACGACGTCGCGGTAGAACGCCGTCATCCCGTCGAGGTCGCCCACCAGCAGCGTGACCGCGCCCATCGCGGTGTCGGGGGCGAGGCGGTCGGATGCCGGGGCCAGTTCATTCACGTGAATGTTCAACCTCCGGCATCCGTCCGCCATTCCCCCGCGGTTACTGCGGGTCGCCGCCGAGCTGGCCGACGGCGGGGATCGGGCCGCCGTCGTCGGCGCCGGTCTTGCGCCAGCGGGCGATGGCATTGCCCACGTGGTAGATCAGCAGCGCGGCCGCGGCGCCGAGGACGATCGCGCCGAGCTGGAAGTCGCCCCACTGCATCGTGAAGCCCGCGATCGCGATCACGAGCGCCACGGCGCCGGTGTACTGGTTCACCGGACGCGAGAAGTCGACGCGGTTGTCGACCCAGATCTTGATGCCGATGATGCCGATGAGGCCGTAGAGCGCCGTCGTCACGCCGCCGAGCACGCCGGCCGGGATCGAGTTGAACACGGCGCCGACCACCGGCGACAGCGACAGGAGGATCGCGAACAGGCCCGCGACCCAGTACGCCGCGGTCGAGTAGACGCGGGTCGCCGCCATGACGCCGATGTTCTCGCCGTACGTCGTCGTACCCGAACCTCCGAAGCCGCCGGCGAGCACCGTGGCGGCGCCGTCGGCGATGAGCGCGCGGCCGGTGTACTTGTTGACGGACGACTCCGTCATCGTCGCGACGCCGCGGACGTGGCCGACGTTCTCGGCGATGAGCACGAGCACGACCGGCAGGAACATCGCGATGACGCTCCACGTGCCGGGGTCGCCGAACGTCGGGAACTGGAAGGTCGGCAGGCCGATCCACTGGCCGTTCGCGACGAGCTCGTTCACGGCGTCGAACTTCACCTCGCCGCTCACCAGCGCCACGATGTAGCCGACGATGACGCCGAGGAAGATCGAGATGCGGCCCAGGAACCCGCGGAACAGCACGCTGAACAGGATCACCGAGACGAGCGTGATCGTCGCCGTGAGGGGTGCCTTCTGGTAGTTCGACCACGCCACCGGCGCGAGGTTGAAGCCGATGAGCGCGACGATGGCGCCGGCGACGACCGGCGGCATGAGCTTGTCGATCCAGCCGAGTCCGGCGAACTGCACGATGAAGCCGACCGCCGCCAGCAGCACGCCGACCGCGACGATGCCGGCGAGAGCCGACCCCATGCCCTGCGACGCCGTGGCCGCCGTCACCGGCGCGATGAAGGCGAACGACGAGCCGAGGTAGCTGGGCAGGCGGTTCTTCGTGATGAGCAGGAACAGCAGCGTTCCGATGCCCGAGAAGAGGAGGGTCGTCGAGACGGGGAAGCCGGTGATCGCCGGCACCAGGAACGTGGCGCCGAACATCGCGATGACGTGCTGCGCGCCGATCGCGACGGTCGCGGGCCAGTTCAGGCGCTCGTCGGGCTTCACGACCTTCCCGGGTTCGACGGTCCGGCCGTTGCCGTGAATGGTCCACAAAGGCATGCGCGCTCCTTGCGCTCGGGAATGGTGCGAGCATCACCCTAGCGAGCGTCCGGGCACCGAGTTGCTTCCGGGAAGCGGCATCCGAGAGGCTGGGTCGACGCGACGAGCGCACCGGGCGCCCGACAGCGACACGACGGAGAGATGTGACCGACTCAGCGATCCCCCCACTGCCGCCGGCCCCGCCAGTCGCGGTCGATCCCGTCTCCGGCGTTCCGTCGGCGCGGGCAGGCGCCGCGGCGCTCGAACTGAGGGGTCTGCACAAGCGGTTCGGTCAGAAGCTCGCCGTCGCCGACCTCAGCCTGCGGGTCCCGACCGGGTCGTTCTACGGACTGGTCGGCCCGAACGGCGCGGGCAAGACGACGACGCTCTCGATGGCGACGGGGCTGCTCGCACCGGACGCGGGGCAGGCGCTCGTCCACGGCGTCGACGTGTGGCGCGATCCGGTCACGGCGAAGCGGATGCTGGGCAACCTCGCCGACGGCGTGAAGCTCTTCGACCGCCTGACCGGCGAGCAGCTGGTCACCTACAACGGCCTGCTGTTCGGCATCCCGCAGGACGAGATCGCCGGGCGCGCCGCAGACCTCCTCGCCCTGATGGACATGACGGATGCCGCCGGCACGATGGTCGTCGACTACTCGGCCGGCATGACCAAGAAGATCGCGCTGGCGTGCGCCCTCGTCCACGCCCCGCGGCTGCTCGTCCTCGACGAGCCCTTCGAGTCGGTCGACCCGGTGTCGGCCGCAAACATCCAGGACATCCTCACCGGTTACGTGGCCGGTGGCGGCACGGTGATCGTGTCCAGCCACTCGATGGATCTCGTGCAGCGCATGTGCGACCACGTCGCCATCGTCGCCGCCGGGCGGCTGCTCGTCGCCGGGACCGTCGACGACGTGCGCGGCGGCCAGTCCCTGCAGGACCGCTTCGTCGAACTCGTCGGTGGTCGCCGTCACACGGAGGGACCGGAATGGTTGCGACGCTCCTGAGGCTGCGGTTCCGCGTCCTCGGCAATCAGCTCGCGCGCAGCCCGTGGCAGCTCGTCGGCTTCATCTTCGGCGCCGTCTACGGGGTCGTCGTCCTCGTGGGGATCGTCGCAGCCCTGGTGCTGCTCGGTTTCGGCGATCTCCCGCTCGCGGCGGGCGTCATCGTCGGCGCCGGGTCGCTGGTCACCCTCGGCTGGGCCCTCGTCCCACTGGTCGCCTTCGGGGTCGACACCACGCTGGATCCCGACCGGCTCGTCGTCTTCCCGATGTCGCTGTCGCGGCTGATGGTGGCGCTGACGCTCGCGGGGGTGTGCGGCATCCCGGGCATCATCACGTCCGTCGCCGCCCTGGCCACGATCGCGACGTGGGCGCACTGGCCGGCGGCGATCGCAGCGTGGCTGCTCAGCATCCCGATCGCCGTCCTCACTGCGGTCGTGGCGTCGCGCGCCGTGGCGTCGGTCGCGGCGGGCCTGGGCGGCGGCCGCCGCTTCCGCGAGGTCTCCGGCATCCTCATCTTCATCCCGCTGATCCTCGCCGGTCCGATCATCGTCGGACTCTCGACCGGGTTCGCCGTGAACGGCGACACCGTCGCCGCGACGGCGGCGGTGCTCGGGTGGACGCCGCTGGGCGCCGCGTGGGCCGTACCGGGGGCTGCCGCGGCCGGCGACCTGCTCGGCGCCGGGGCGAAGCTCCTCATCGCGCTGGCCACCCTCGCGGTGCTGTGGCTGCTGTGGCGCGCGTCCCTCGGACGGTCCCTGGTCCGCCCGCGGCAGGCCTCGGCCGCCGCGGTGCGCGCCGGCGCGATCGGGATCTTCGGCCGCGTGCCGACGGGGGCGACGGGCGCGATCTATGCGCGGTCGCTGACGTACTGGGTGCGCGATCCCCGCTACCTCCGTCAGCTCATCGGCGTGCCGCTGGTGCCGGTGCTGCTGTGGTTCTATGCCCGCGAGGCCGACGCGACAGTGGCGCTGTCGTTCTCCGGGCCCATCATCGCGATGGTCATCGGCATCGTCATCTGGGCAGACCTCTCGTACGACGGCACGGCGTTCGGCACGCAGCTCATCACGGGCGCCCCCGGACGCGCGGACCGGATCGGCCGCATCCTCGCCGCCGGCACGCTCGCGGTGCCGCTCGTGCTGCTCGCCGTGATCCTCCCGTTCGCCGCCGGCGGCGACTGGGGGCAGTTCCCCGGCATCCTCGGCATGTCGCTCGGTGTCCTGTTCACCTGCTACGGCGTGTGCGCGGTGACCTCGGCGCAGATCGTCGTGCCGGTGGCGGCCGCCGGCGACAACCCGTTCAAGCGGGTGCCGGGCACGACGTTCCTGCAGGGCATGGCGTTCTTCGGAATCTGGCTGGTGGCGCTGGTGCTTTCGGCGCCGGCCGTGATCATCGGGGTGATCGGCTTCTTCACCCAGAACCCGACGCTGAGCTGGGTCGCGTGCACGGTCGGGATCGTGCTCGGATCCGCCGTGCTCGTGACCGGCATCCTCGTGGGCGGCTCCCAGCTCGACCGCAGCGCGCCGGCCGTGCTCGCGCGGCTGCGGGCGATGAAGAACGCGTGACGGCGAGGGATGCCGCGCCGCGGCGTCAGGCGGCCGAGAGGCGCTCGAGCAGTTCGCGGTAGCGGGCCGTGGTGCGCTCGACGATGTCGGCGGGGAGCGCGGGCGGCTCGCCGTCGCGCGGCGGCGCCCAGTTCGCGGCGAGCCAGTCGCGCACGATCTGCTTGTCGAAGCTCGCCATGCGCTGCTCGGGGGTCGTGCCCGAGGCCCAGGCCGCGGCATCCCAGTAGCGCGACGAGTCGCTCGTGAGCACCTCGTCGGCGAGGGTCAGCACGCCGTTGTCGTCGAGACCGAACTCGAACTTCGTGTCGGCGAGGATCACGCCGTGCGCTTCGGCGGTGGCCGCCGCGCGGGCGTAGATCTCGAGCGAGAGGTCTCGCAGCTCGGCCGCGCGCTCGGCGCCGACGAGCTCGACGGTGCGCTCGTACGAGATGTTCTCGTCGTGCTCGCCGAGCGGCGCCTTGTACGCGGGGGTGTAGATCGGCTCGGGCAGCCGGTCGCCGTTGGCGAGGCCGTCCGGAAGACGGATGCCGCACACCGTGCCGCTCTCGCGATACTCGGCCCAGCCCGACCCGGTGAGGTAGCCGCGCACGACGCATTCGATGGGCTGCATCTCGAGGCTCTTCACGACCATCGCGCGTCCGGCGACGGCATCCGGGATCAGCGCCTGCAGGTCGTCGGGGGTGTTCGCGATGCCGTCCGCGCCGAGGGTGAGCTCGTGCGACGCGGCGAGGTGATTCGGGATGCCGCGCCCGCCGTCCGCTCCCGCCAGCTGGTCGAACCACCACAGGCTGAGCGTGGTGAGCAGCTCGCCCTTTCCGGGGATGCCGGGGGACAGCACGTGGTCGAACGCGCTAACGCGGTCGCTCGCGACGACCAGCATCCGCTCCGGGCGTCCGCCCTCGGGCGTCCCGCTCGGCACGTACAGATCGCGCACCTTGCCGGAGTAGACGTGGCGCCAGCCGGGCAGCTCGGTCGAGGGGGTGGGAATAGCCGTCACCCGACCATTATCCCCGTGCGGCTGCGGCGCGTTTCGGGGCCGCCCCTGGGCGAGCTCAGGGCGTGATCTCGTCGACGTGCGCGAACGCCTCTGCGACGAGAGCGGGCCAGCGGTCCGCGGCATCCGTCCCCGCGGTCGCCCACTCGCGCATCGGCCTGCCGCGCATGACGGCCGGCTGCGCCTCGCCCGCCTCGGCGAGTTCGCCGACGCGGCTCTCGGGCAGCTTCACCATGAGCGCGCCCTCGAAGGTCACGAACGCGAACACCTTGCCGCGCACGTTCAGCCCTTCGGAGCCGAACATCGCGCCGAGCTCGACGTCGGGGCGGGCGGTCCACTCCGCCACGATCGGGTCGAAGATCGCGTACGACTCCGGGAACTTCTCCCTGCGCGCAGCGTTCTTGTCTGCCATGACATCCACCGTAGGACGGGCGTCCGACAGTGCACCAGGGCCCCTCGCCCGAGGATGCGGATCGTGGCGATCAGGCGTATAGTCCACGTGGACTAATCGATATGGAGTGATCGTCGTGAAGGATGCCGTCGGCCGCCTGACCCCGCTCGGGGTGGTGGTGCTCGCGCTGCTGAGCGAGGGCGACATGCACCCCTACGAGATGATCCGGCTCATGCACATGCGGCGCGACGACCGTCTCGTCACGATCACGAACGGCACCGTCTACCACACCGTGGCCCGGCTGGAACGGGCGGGGCTCGTGGCCGAAGTGGGCGTGGACCGCGACGGCAACCGCCCCGAGCGCACCACGTACACGCAGACCGAGGCCGGCGCCGAAGCCGTCCTCCAGTGGGTCAGGGCAGAGCTTCCCCGCGTCGACCGGCGGGCGGAGTTCCGCGTCGCGCTCGCCGAGGTGCACGGGCTCGACCGCGCCGAGGCCCTCGACCTGCTGCGCGCCCGCCGCGGCGCGCTCGTGGAGCAGCTCGAGGCGCTGGCGAACGGTCGCCGCACGGCGCTCGCGAAGGGCGTCCCCGAGCAGTACCTCCTCGAGCTCGCGCGCGAGGAGGCGCTCCTGCACGCCGAGATCGCGTGGATGGATGCCACCCTCCCGCGCATCGAGGATCCCGACTTCCCCTGGGGCCCCGCCTCGGTGCCCTCCGAACGCTATCTCGCACAGAGAAAGGCAGCACGCCTGTGACCACCCCGAACACCCCGGACGCAGCCCGCACCGCGGGCGCGGCATCCGGAACCGCCTCGGCCGCGCACCCGCCCACCGGCGCGTACGCCGCCGGGCACAAGCCCCGCAGCCCGTGGCCGGCCCTGTGGGCCCTCGTCATCGGGTTCTTCATGATCCTGGTCGACACCACGATCGTCTCGGTCGCCAACCCCGCCATCAAGGCGGCGCTCGACCCCGACACCAACAACCTCGACAACGTCGTGTGGGTGACTTCGGCCTACCTGCTCGCGTACGCCGTCCCGCTGCTGATCACCGGCCGTCTCGGCGACCGGTTCGGGCCGAAGAACATCTACCTCATCGGCCTGTCGGTGTTCACGCTCGCGTCGCTGTGGTGCGGTCTGTCGGGAACGCTCGAGATGCTCATCGTCGCCCGTGCGGTGCAGGGTCTCGGCGCCGCCATGATGACGCCGCAGACGATGGCCGTGATCACGCGCACCTTCCCGCCCAACCGCCGCGGCGCGGCGATGGGGCTGTGGGGCGCCACGGCCGGCGTCGCGACGCTGGTCGGCCCGCTGGCCGGCGGCCTGCTGGTGGACGGCCTCGGATGGGAGTGGATCTTCTTCATCAACATCCCGGTCGGCATCATCGCCTTCGTGCTCGCCTGGATCCTCGTGCCCAAGCTCGAGACGCACCCGCACCGCTTCGACGTGGTGGGTGTCGTGCTGAGCGCGATCGGTCTGTTCCTGATCGTCTTCGGCCTGCAGGAGGGTGAGAAGTACGACTGGGCGCCGTGGGTGTGGGCGATGATCGCCGGTGGCGTCGTCGTCATGGGCGTCTTCGTCTGGACGCAGGCACGCACCAAGAACGAGCCCCTCGTTCCGCTGCCGCTGTTCCGCGACCGCAACTTCTCGGTCTCGAACCTCGCGATCTCGATGGTCGGGTTCACCGTGACGAGCATGTCGCTGCCGCTGATGTTCTTCATCCAGCTCGCCCGCGGCCTCACCCCGACCGAGTCCGCACTTCTGCTGATCCCGATGGCGGTGCTCTCGGGTGTGCTGGCGCCGTTCGCGGGACGACTCCTGGACCGCACCGATCCGCGGTTCCTGCTGGTGCCGGGTCTGCTCCTGGTCGCCGGATCGCTGTTCTGGTACTCGTCGCTGATGACCGTCGACACCCCGATCTGGATGTACCTGCTGCCGTCGGCGCTCATGGGCATCGGCAACGCCGGCATGTGGGGCCCGCTGGCGACGACCGCTACGCGCAACCTCCCGCCGCGACAGGCCGGCGCCGGCGCGGGGATCTACAACACGACCCGCACGATCGGATCGGTCATCGGCTCGGCCTCGATCGCCGCGTTCATGCAGGCCCGCCTCGAGGCGAACCTGCCGGGTGCGTCGGAGGCGTCGGGCGGGTTCGGCGAGGGCGCGCTTCCGCCGTTCGTCGTCGACGGGTTCTCGCAGGCCATGGCGCAGGCGATCCTGCTCCCCGCCGCCGTCATGCTGGTCGGCGTCGTGGTCGTGCTCTTCCTGCGCGGGCCGAAGACGTCCTCGACCGAGGACTGGCAGAAGGCGAGCGCCGCCGTCGCGGCCGACTGACCGGCCCCATCCCGCGGAGCGGCCCATCCGGTCGCTCCGCGGGACGGCTTGCGTGCGTTCGCTCGCCTGTCAACCCGGTGGTGCGCGTCCCCTCGCGGGAGCAGGATCGGAGTCATGACCGGACTCGCAGTGATCCTGCTCATCGTCGGAATCGTCCTGCTCCTGCTGGGCGTGTTCATCGAGGCGGCCAAGTTCCTGCTGTGGATCGGCCTCGTGATCATCATCATCGCCGTGATCGCCTGGCTGATGCGCTTCATCCGCCGCCAGACGTGAGCCGGGCTGGGAGGTTGCCGGAAGCCCGCCCGCGGGGGCCGGCACCGGCGTAGCCTGACCGCAGGGATGCCCCAGACCCCGACATCCGCGGCCCGTACGCACGTGCGGCCGGAGGATCGGGGCCGAGGCAATGACCAATCAACTCACCGGCGCAGCCCGTGCCGACGGACTGCGGACGACGCGCGCGCCCAACGACTTCACCGACCTGGCGAAGCTGGTCGGCGCCAGCGGCTTGATGCGACGCCGCTACGGGTACTACTGGGCCAAGCTGATCGGCGCCGTCGTCGTCCTCTCGGCCGCCCTGGTGGGCTTCGTCCTCATCGGCGACAGCTGGTGGCAGCTGTTCATGGGAGCAGGCCTGGCCATCGTGTTCACACAGATCGCGATGCTCGGCCACGACGCCGCACATCGGCAGATCTTCGTGTCGGGGCGATGGAACGACTGGACGTCGATGGTGCTCGGCAACCTCCTGGTGGGCATGAGCTACGGATGGTGGCAGCACAAGCACACGCGTCACCATGCGAACCCGAACAAGGTGGGTTCCGACCCCGACATCGAGCTGCCTGTCGTGTCGTTCACACCGGACCAGGTCGTGCACCGCGCGAAGCAGTACGGCCCGGCGCTCGCCTGGGTCATGGCGCACCAGGGGATGTTCTTCTTCCCGATCCTGCTGCTCGAGGGCCTGTCGCTGCACGCCTCCAGCGTGCGCCGGGTGGTCTCGCGGGAGCCGTTGCGGCGCCGCGGCGTCGAGATCGCGTTCCTCGCCATCAGGATCGGCGGGTACCTCACCCTGGTGTTCCTCGTCCTCTCGCCGGGGATCGCCGCGGTCTTCCTCGCCGTGCAGCTGGGGCTGTTCGGCGTCTACATGGGGATGTCTTTCGCGCCGAACCACAAGGGCATGCCGCTGGTGCCGGCAGACCTCAAGCTCGACTTCCTGCGCCGCCAGGTGCTGATGAGCCGCAACATCCGCGGCAGCCGGTTCCTTGACGTCGTGATGGGCGGTCTCAACTACCAGATCGAGCACCACCTCTTCCCCTCGATGCCGCGACCGCACCTCAGGGAGGCCTCCGGCACGATCAGGGCGTACTGCATCGCGCACGACGTGCGATACACCGAGACGGGTCTGTGGGAGTCGTACCGCATCGTCACCCGCTACATCAATCGGGTCGGGCTCGGCGAGCGGGACCCGTTCGAGTGCCCGCTGCTGCAGCAGCGTCAGGCCGTGTGACGATCGCGCGGGACAGCAGCAGCCGGCGCCGGACCGCGGTGCGAGGGCTCGCACGCGGGCGCGGCGATGGAGTTATCACATCGCCATGGGGTATTTATTTCCGCCCCGTTCTTAACTACTCTCTCGAATAACAAACAGCAGTTTCGTTTGATGTCGGAATGCATCGTGGCGTCTCCGAGCGCCGTCGGCGCGCGCCGCGTCGTCGAGCGGAACCGAAGACGCCCCGTGCGTCAGATGGGAGAGAGCCGTGGCCTCAGCGCGCAACCGCCTCCTCAGATCGACCGTCGCCGTCCTCGCATCGGCAGTCCTCGTGGCCTCCGCGGTTCCGGCCGCCGCCGCCACCGAGGCACCGGATGCCGCCGCAGACGCCTTCCACGGTGTGGCCTTCGGGGCCGAGACCGAGGTCGGCATCCCGGTGCAGGTGCCGAGCCTCATCGACATGGCCTTCGGGCAGCTCGACGGCCGCACCGTGGGCTACACCGCGACGTCCTCGAGCGGATCGCTCCTGAACGTGATCGACATCGCGTCGAACACCTACCTGAAGTCGGCGCCGATGCCGAGCGTGATCCAGGTGTGGAAGCTCGAGATCGCTCCGAACGGCAAGGTCTACATCGCCGCCATCGGCGTCGGCGAATCGGGCCAGCAGCGCGGCGAGCTGTGGATCTACGACCCGGTGGCCAACCAGGCCACGATGGCGGGAGTCGTCCCCGGTGCCAGCTCGAACTGGTCGATGGTGATCGACGAGCAGTCCAACGCCTACATCGGCACGTACAAGACCGGCGAGGTCGTCGCCTACGACGCGGCCACCGGCGCCTTCACGCGCTTCGGACAGGTCGAGGGCCAGGAGTACGTCCGCTCGATCGAGTACGACGACGGGTACCTCTACGCCGGCACCGGCGCGAAAGGCGCGGTCGTGAAGATCAACGTGTCCGACCCGACCGATCGCGTGCGGATCTCCGACCCGCTGCTCGAGGTCTTCGGCGTGACGGAGCTGCCGTGGGCCTACGACATGCAGAAGGTGGGCGACTGGCTGCTGGTGAACTTCACCGGCGACCTGTCGGCGACGGCGTTCTACAACCTGCGGACGCAGCAGTGGAGCACGGCCGCGCTCACCAAGACGGCGATCCCCGGAACGCCGAGCCAGGCCGGCATCCCGGGCTTCACGCAGCTGGCCCCGAAGGGCGACGTCGTCTACCTCACGCACAACGGCAACCTCACCGCCGTCGACCTCTCCGGTTCCGAGCCGACGTTCGCGGCGACCGGCATCCCGTTCGGGCTCGGGATGCGGGGGCAGGCCTGGGTCGATCTCACCGCGGCCGGGTATCCGGGCGAGTGGCTGGTGACGGCATCCCGTCAGGGGCCGCTGCGGGCGCTCAACATCGCGACCAAGCAGGCCGTCATGCTGCCGAACGTCGTGCGCACCAGCGCCGGCACTCCGCTGCACACGATCGCCGAGGCCGCGGACGGCGGGCTGTACATGGTCACCTACCCGGCCGGCACCGGAGCCCGGTACGACACCACGACGGGCGCGTTCCGCAACTTCCCCGCCGAGCAGGCGGAATCGATGCTCACCGTCGGCGACACGACCTACTTCGGCCTGTACCCCGGCGGTCACATCGACAAGGTGGTCACCGGCGCCGACGGCGCGCCCAAGACGGAGCGCGTGTTCACGATCGGCAGCGACCAGGACCGCCCGTACCAGATGGTCGAGAGCGACGGGAAGCTGTTCATCGGCTCGATCCCCGGTTACGGGAAGCACCAGGGCGCGCTCACGATCCGCGACCTGGCGACCGGCCAGACGACGGTGGAGACCGGCATCGTCGAGAACCAGAGCGTCATCGGCATCGCCGTGAAGGATGGCGTCGTCTATGGTTCGACCACGATCGTGGGCGGCCTCGGCGCCGACCCGGTCGCCACCGAGGCGAAGCTGTTCACCTACGACGTCGCCCGCGGCGAGAAGACCGGCGAGTACGCGCTGAACCTGCCCTCGGGCCAGTCGCCGAAGCACATCAGCGCCCTCACGTTCGGCCCCGACGGCAACCTGTGGGGCACGACGGACGGCTGGGTGTTCGCGGTCGATCCGGCGACGATGCAGGTCATCCCCGAGAAGTCGAAGAACATCTTCCCCGAGGTGACGCGCTACGGCATGTGGCGCCCCATGAGCGTCGCGTGGCACGAGGGCCTGCTGCTCCTCGACGTCGCGTCGAAGCTCACCGTCATCGATCCCGAGACGATGGAGCACCGCGTCCTCACCGCGCCGGACGAGGAGATCGCCCGCTTCGTCATCGCGCCGCTCGCGCCGGAACTGCGCGACGACCCCGCGGTCGCCCAGGACGGCGTGTACTTCTTCGGCAGCAAGGCCCCGGCGACGCTGCGGGTCATGCCGCTGACGCCGCTCGGCGACCCGGAACCCGAGAAGTGCCGGCCGGGCAACGGCAAGGGCAACGCCTACGGGCACGACAAGGGCAACGGCCCGAACCCGAACGCGTGCAAGGACAAGCCCGGGCGGTGATCTGATCGCCGACGCCCGACCGGCCCGGTCCGGGGCGCCACGCTTCTCCCGCGCGACGGTCGCGGGGGAGGCGGGATGCCTCGAGCCGGGCCGCGCGGGTTCTCAGAGGCCCTCGGCGACCCGCGCGGCGATGTCGGTGCGGTGCTGCCCGCCCTCGAGCCCGATCTCGCCGAGCGCGCGGTAGACGCGATCGCGGGCCTGCGCGAACGTCGTGGCGACGCCGACGACGTTGAGCACGCGGCCGCCGGTGGCGACCAGGCCGCCGTCGGTCTCGGCCGTGGCGGCGTGGGCGAGGTGCACGCCGGGGACGGCGGCGGCCTCGCGCAGTCCGGTGAGCGGGCGGCCGGTGGCCGGTGCGGCCGGGTAGCCCTCGCTCGCGAGCACGACAGTCACGGCGACGTCGTCGGCGAACGCGGGGCGCGGGAGGTCCTCGAGGTGGCCCGATGCCGCCGCCAGCAGCAGCTCCGACAGCGGGTCGACCAGCCGCGGCAGCACGACCTCGGTCTCGGGGTCGCCGAAGCGGGCGTTGAACTCGATGACCTTGACGCCGGCATCGGTGAGGATGAGGCCCGCGTAGAGCAGCCCGATGAACGGCGCGCCCTCGGCATCCAGCTGGCGGATGACGGGCTCGGCGATCTCGCGCGTGACGATGTCGACGAACTCCCGCTCGCTGCCGAACCGGCCGTCGAGCCACGGCAGCGGCGAGTACGCGCCCATGCCGCCGGTGTTGGGGCCCTCGTCGCCGTCGAGGAGGCGCTTGTAGTCCTGGGCGGGGCTCAGCGGCAGCACGTGGTCGCCGTCGCAGAGGAAGAAGAGCGAGACCTCCGGGCCGGCGAGGAACTCCTCGACGAGCACCGGGCCCGACGACAGGTAGTGCTCGGCGTGCGCGAGGGCGGCGTCACGATCCGGCGTGACGATGACGCCCTTGCCGGCCGCCAGGCCGTCGGCCTTCACGACGTACGGGGCGCCGAACTCGTCGAGCGCGCCTTCGACGGCGTCACGATCGGCGGCGCGCACAGCACGGCCGGTGGGCACGCCTGCGGCATCCATGATCTTCTTCGCGAACGCCTTCGAACCCTCCAGCTGCGCGGCCGCGCGCCCGGGACCGAACACCGGGATGCCGCGCTCGCGCACCGCATCGGCGACGCCTGCGACCAGCGGCGCCTCCGGGCCGATCACGACGAGGTCGACGCCGTTCTCATTGGCGAACTCGGTGACCGCGCCGGGGTCGTTCGCGTCCAGCGCGACCAGCTGCGCGTCCTGCCCGATGCCGGCGTTGCCGGGGGCCGCGAAGATCTCATGCTCGGCCTCCTCCGCACGCAGCGCCAGGATGATGGCGTGCTCACGCGCGCCCGAGCCGAGGACCAGGATCTTCACGCGTTCCAGCCTACCGGCGGGGTCCGAGGCCGTTTCGGCGGGCTGCGGGAGAGCGCCGCGCGGCAGTGACCGGACCCCGGCGTACGGTGGAGGCGTGGCCCGCAAGATCTCCACCGACGACGGTCGCGCCGCTCTGCACGCGGTCGCGGCGGCGGGCGCGGCATCCGTCGCCCCCGCCCGCACCGACAACGCGACGGCCGTGCGCTACCTGCTGCAGCTGCTGGCCGAGAAGGCGCCGGGCAACTCCGTCGAGGTGCGGGTGCCGCCGTTCGGGGCGGTGCAGGTGGTCGAGGGACCGCGGCACACCCGCGGCACGCCACCCAACGTCGTCGAGACCGACGCCGCGACCTGGATCGCGCTGGCGACAGGAGCCGAGGAGTGGACGGATGCCGCCGCCGCCGGCCGCATCCTCGCCTCCGGCACGCGCGCCGACATCTCGGCGCTGCTGCCGCTGCGCTCCTGACGCTCGGCAGGTCAGCGCGGCCCGGTGCACGCCGAAGACGCACGGTCTCGCCGCGGGTGGGGTGCCCGGGCGCAGGCGGACGGTGGGACAATGGAGGCATGCCCGAGCACAGCCAGGACCACATCGAGACCGTGCACGTGCGGCGTGCGCCGAAGATCTCGGTGTTCCTGGTCGCCGGGGCCGCGCTCGGCATCCTGGTCGCGATGATCCTCACCTTCGCCTTCAACGGCACCGCCGAGGTCAGCCCCAACACCGGCGTGCAGTACTCGGCGGGTCAGGTGTTCGGCTTCCTCGTGCTGATCTGCGCGCCGATCGGCATCGCGCTCGCCGCGGTCCTGGCGCTCTTCCTCGACCGTCGCTCGCGTCGTCGCACGCACGAGATCGCGGTCGACCACGAGTCCGTGCACGTCGACCCGGAGCCCGGCACGAACGGTCACGGCTCCAGCCACTGAGTCACGCGGCCGAGGCCGCGCGGACGTTCACGCCAGTTCGGCGATGATCGGGTGGATCGCGGCGTCGAAGGCCGCGACGTCCCCGCGCAGTCCGTCGGTCACGGCGATGGTGAGGGAACCGATCCACCACACGCCGCGCTGCGTCAGCGGCAGCACCTGCACGTTCAGCTCGAACGCGTGCGCGCGGCGCCCGACCTGGCGCTCGTGCTCGGCGATCGCCCCGGCGTACGCGCGGTAGGCCGTGCCCGTGCTGTGCGCGGCCTCCTTGCGATAGCGCAGGTTCGCCGCCTTCGCGAACTCCATCGCGTCGGCCGCGTGCGGCTCGAACGCGGCCCGCAGGCCGTCGAACCCCTCGATCGGCAGCGCCAGCGCCGTGTCGAACCCGTCGACGAGATCCAGCGGCACCGCCGAGGGATGGGCCTGCGGCTCGACCGTCATGGCCCAGTACTCGCGCCACTGCCGTTCGAGCGCCGCCTGCGACTCCTCCGAGCGATCATTCGCGCGCGGCGGGATGCCCCGCAGGTGGGGCAGCTCGTCGGGAGAGCGGATGCCGAGCACCTGGCGCAGGTAGAGCGCGAGAAGTACCGGCTGACCGGCGTCTTCGCGGATCAGCCACTCCGGAGCACCGGCGCCGCCCATGGCGCCATTCTAGATCCGGGCACCGACGCGACGGCCGGAAACGGCGCACCGGGAACCGTCGGGCGCAGACCCCCGGCATCCGCTCAGCCAGGCCGCCGGTAGGCTGGTGGCCGTGGCCTCAACCGATCGCGACGCCCCTTCCCGCCCCGAACCGCCGGTGAACCCGTATGCGGCCGCCGGCGTGGACACCGCCGCCGGTGATCTCGCCGTCGAACTGATGAAGTCCGCGGTGCGCCGCACGCACGGTCCCGAGGTGCTCGGTGGCGTCGGCGGCTTCGCCGGACTCTTCGATGCCACCGCGTTCAAGGCGTACGACAAGCCGCTGCTGGCCACCAGCACCGACGGCGTCGGCACGAAGGTCGCCATCGCGCAGGCCATCGACAAGCACGACACCATCGGTCAGGACCTCGTCGGCATGGTCGTCGACGACATCGTCGTGGTGGGCGCCAAGCCGCTGTTCATGACCGACTACATCGCCTGCGGCAAGGTCTTCCCCGAGCGCATCGCCGACATCGTGCGCGGCATCGCGGCCGGCTGCGCCGAGACCGGCACGGCACTGGTCGGCGGGGAGACGGCCGAGCACCCGGGCCTGCTCGGCATCAACGACTACGACGTCGCCGGCGCCGCCACCGGCGTCGTCGAGGCCTCGCAGGTGCTCGGCGCCGAGCGCGTCCGCGAAGGCGACGCGGTGCTGGCCCTGGCGAGCTCCGGCCTGCACTCCAACGGCTACTCGCTGGTGCGGCACATCGTCGCCGGCGCCGGCGTGCAGTACGGCGACAACGCCGCCGACTTCGGCACGACCTGGGGCGAGGCGCTGCTCGAGCCGACGCGCCTTTACACCCAGCCACTGCTGCGCCTGATCGCCGACCAGGGCGAGCGCGTCCATGCCCTCAGCCACGTCACCGGCGGCGGCATCGCCGCGAACCTGGCGCGCGTGCTCCCGCAGGACACCTGGGTGGAGCTGGACCGCTCGACGTGGTCGCCGCCGCCGGTGTTCCGCGTCCTCGCCGACCTCGGCGACCTCGACCTCGAGTCGACCGAGGGCACGTGGAACCTCGGCATCGGGTTCCTCGCCGTCGTGTCCGCCGACAAGGCGCAGGCGGCGGCATCCGCTCTCTCCCAGGAGGGCATCGCCACCTGGCAGGTGGGCGTCGTCCGCAGCGGCGACCGTCCCGACGGCCACTGGGAGCAGGGCGCCAAGGGCGTGGACGGCGGCGCAGTGCGCCTCGTCGGCGCGTACGCAGACCACGCGGCTCGCTGAGCCGGCAGAACGAACCAACGGAGCAAGCAACACCCATGTGCGGAATCGTCGGAGTGGTGGGACGCGGGTCCGCCAACCAGGAGATCTACGACGCCCTTCTCCTCCTCCAGCACCGTGGTCAGGACTCCACCGGAATCTCGACCGCCGAACGCAACGGCGTCGTGCACATGCACAAGGTGAAGGGCCAGGTCCGCGAGTCGTTCCGCACGCGCGACATGCGCGCGCTCCTCGGTGAGATCGGCCTCGGCCACGTCCGCTACGCGACCAAGGGCACCGCCTCCAACGAGGAGGAGGCGCAGCCGTTCTACGTGAACGCCCCGTACGGCATCGTGCTGGTGCACAACGGCAACCTCACCAACACGCGCGAGCTGACCGAGGAGCTCTTCCACAAGGACCGCCGGCACCTCAACACCTCGTCCGACACCGAGCTGCTGGTCAACGTCCTGGCCAACGAGCTGCAGTCGTCGATCTCGGGTCTCGAGCTCGACCCCGACCAGGTGTTCCAGGCCGTGACCCGCGTGCACGAGCGCGTCGAGGGGTCGTACGCCGCGATCGCGCTGATCGCCGGGTACGGCCTGCTCGCCTTCCGCGACCCGTTCGGCATCCGTCCGCTCATCCTCGGCACCCGCCGCCACGAGGACGGCCACTCCGAGTGGGTCGTCACGAGCGAGTCGCTCGTGCTCGAGAACGGCGAGTTCGAGGTCGTGCGCGATGTCGCCCCCGGCGAGGCCGTCTTCATCGACCTCGAGGGCAACCTGCACACCCGCCAGTGCGCGGCCGACCCGAAGCTCGTGCCGTGCTCGTTCGAGTACGTCTACCTCGCCCGTCCCGACTCGGTGATGAACGGCATCTCGGTGTACGAGGCGCGGCTGCGCATGGGCGACCGCCTCGCCGACACCATCGCGAAGTACACCCCGCGAGAGGCGATCGACGTCGTCATGCCGATCCCCGACTCGTCCCGCCCCGCGGCCATGCAGGTGGCCCGCAAGCTCGGCGTGGAGTACCGCGAGGGCTTCTACAAGAACCGCTACGTCGGCCGCACGTTCATCATGCCCGGCCAGGCGGCGCGCAAGCGCAGCGTGCGCCAGAAGCTCAACGCCATGTCGAGCGAGTTCAAGGGCAAGAACGTGCTCCTCATCGACGACTCGATCGTGCGCGGCACGACGTCGAAGGAGATCATCCAGATGGCGCGGGATGCCGGTGCCAAGAGCGTCACGTTCGCCTCGGCCGCGCCCCCCGTCCGCTACCCGCACGTGTACGGCATCAACATGCCGTCCCGGCACGAGCTGGTCGCCTACGGTCGCACGATCCCCGAGATCGCCGAGGAGCTCGGCGCGGACTACATGGTCTACCAGGAGGTCGAGGACCTGAAGGCGGCGATCCTCGAGGGGTCGGATGTCGAGGACCTCGACATGAGCTGCTTCGACGGCCGCTACATCACGGGCACCGTCACCGACGAGTACCTCGCGTGGGTCGAGGGCTCGCAGGAGAGCTGACGACGACCCTCGGGCTCTCCCCCCGCCCGTAGGCTTGGGGAGTGATGTCGTCTCCTGCCCGCCCGCTCTGGCAGGGGAGGACCCTCGCGCTCGTCGGCATCGTGCTGTTCGCGTTCTCGCTGCGCTCGGCCGTCGCCTCGCTGTCGCCGCTGTACGACCACATCGCCGAGGACTTCGCCGTCCCGGCGGCGGTGATCGGGCTCATCGGCACCGCGCCGCCGGTGTGCTTCGCGATCTTCGGTCTGCTCACGCCGGCGCTCGAGCGCCGTTTCGGGCTCGAACGGCTCGCGGTCGCCGCCATGGCCGTCGTCACCCTGGGACTCGTCGCGCGCAGCTTCGCGCCGAGCTGGGGGCTGCTGCTGGCCGGCACCGCGCTGGTGTTCGCGGCCGTGGGCACCGGGAACATCCTGCTGCCGCCGCTGGTGAAGCGGTACTTCCCCGACCGCATCGGGCTCATGACGACGGTGTTCTCGACCACGATGGCCGTGTCGACGTTCCTGCCTCCGCTCATCGCGGTCCCGATGGCGGATGCCACCGACTGGCACGTCTCGCTCGGTCTGTGGGCCGGCTTCGCCCTGGTGGCGATGATCCCGTGGATCGGTCTGGCGATGCGCCACCGCGCCGCGCAGGCAGCCAAGGAGGACGACGACATCGAAGGGCCGAGCCCCCGGGCGTTCGGCCGCATGTGGCGGATCCCGCTGGCGTGGGCGCTGCTGGTGGCCTTCGCGGTGTCGAGCAGCCTCGCGTACACGTCGTTCGCCTGGCTGCCGACGATCCTCGTCGACATCGCCGGCGTCACCCCGGCCGCGGCCGGCGCGCTGCTGTCGCTGTTCGGATTCATGGGGCTTCCGGCATCCCTCGCCGTCCCGCTGCTGGTGACGCGCTGGAACGCCACGCGCCTGCTGTTCGGGGTCGCGGTGGTGTGCGGGTTCGCCGGCATCGCCGGCCTGCTGTTCGCGCCGACCGTGGCGACGTGGCTGTGGGTCGTGCTGCTCGGCCTGGCGCCGCTGCTGTTCCCGATGATCCTGGTGCTGCTGGGCCTGCGCACGCGCACCCACGAGGGGTCGGTCGCGCTCAGCGGATTCGCGCAGAGCGGCGGCTATGCGATCGCCGCGTTCTTCCCGCTGGGCATCGGGCTGCTGCACGAGGCCACCGGCTCATGGACCGGCCCGCTCATCGTGCTGGCGTTCGTCGTCGCCGCGGCGATCCCGGTCGGCGTGGTCGCGGCACGCCCCCACACCGTCGAGGACGACTGGGAGCGCCGCCACGGCGCCTGGTGAGGCGACGCGGGCACGCGACAGCGCACGCCGAATACGGCTCACCGGGCCGGCGAGCGTATCAGGTCGGTGCGACGACCTGCGCGAGGGAGACTACGCCTGCGACGACGAGAGCGGCGATGTCTCGTCCTCGTCCTCGTCGTTGTACTGGTCGGCCCACTTGTCGACGTACTCGTCCCCATCGGACGGGTGGCCGAGCTCGCGCTCGAGCGCGGAGTAGTTCACGTTGTACGTGTCGTACTTCAGCTCACGGGCGATCTTGGTGTGCTTCGCCTTCTGACGGCCACGCCCCATGCGAGACCCCCTCATTTAAGGTCGCGGGCTATTTTGCGGGCTCTCAGCCGCGCAAACCCGGGCATTCACGAATCCGGCTTCGAACCGGTAAGAGTAGCATTCAGGATAACACGGAGCCCCTGCACCCCGGCGGTTCCGTCACACCTGTGCGGGAGGAGCACCGACGTATGACCGACGAGGCATCCGAGCCGGACACCGACGCTGCGGGCATCGAGCACCTGCACGGGGCGGTGATCGTGGGTGTGATCCCCGATCAGTCCCCGCGCGTGCTGAAGGAGGCGGCGCGCTACGCCGCGCTCTTCCAGGCGCCCCTCGCGGTCGTCCACGTCGACGTCACCCGCTTCGTCACCTACGAGGACCCCGACGGCTACGTGCACTCGGCCCCCATCGACATGAACATCGCGGCCGGCGAGGGCGAACTGGCGAAGGTGCAGGATGCCGCAGCCGCCGTGCTGGGCGAGTCCGGCCTCGAGTGGGTCGTGCACCAGCTGGTCGGCGACCCCGCGATGGCGATCAAGCACTTCGCGGAGCAGATCGACGCGCGCCTGCTGGTCGTCGGCACCCGCAAGCGCGGGTTCGGCGAGTCGGTGCGGGAGTTCTTCACCGGCTCGGTCGGCGCGCGCCTCGCGCACCGGCAGCACCGCCCGATCCTCATCGTACCGTTGGGCGAGCCCGTTCCCGACGACGAGGAGATCTGGCCCGCCTGACGCGGGTCCGACGACATCGAAGGGGTGGACCCGCCGTGGCGGATCCACCCCTTCGCGTATGCCGGGAGAACCGGATGCCGCGCCTCAGCCGCGCAGCGCGCGGGTCACGTCGCGGGCGACGCGGTCGAGCTCGGACGCGAGCTGATCGACGACCGCGGCGGCCAGTTCGCCGCCACGCGCGACGTGGACGCGGACGTCGCCGCGCACGTTCGCGCGGAACTCGTTCACGAGGGCGTCCACGCGCTGCACCTGCTCGCGGCTGCGCACGCGCGGGTCGTCCTCGCGAGGACGCTGCGGCGTCGTCTCGCGCTCGTCGCGGGAGGCCGCGGCGAGGTCGGCGCGCAGGCTCTTCATCGCCTCGCGGACGCTGCCGCGCACCTCGTCGGCGATGAGCCGCACCGAGTCGGTCAGACCGGCCTCGATGCCTTCGAGCTCGCCGGCGCGGGACTGCACCTCGGCGTGGCCCGCCTCGGTGATGGCGTACACGGTCTTGCGGCCGTCGACCGTCTTGGTCACCAGGCCCTCCTCTTCGAGCTTCGCCAGACGCGGGTAGATGGTGCCGGCGCTGGGGGTGTAGGTGCCCCCGGTCCGGTCGGAGAGCGCCTGCATGATGTCGTAGCCGTGGCGCGGCCCCTCGTCGAGCAGGTTCAGCAGGTACAGGCGCAGGTCGCCGTGGGAGAAGACCGGGGCCATCACAGTTCACCCCGGTCGGAGCCCGCGTCGTCGCCGGCCGCCCCATCGGCTCCGGTGGCCTCGGCGGTCACGGGCGCGGAGGATGCGGCATCCCTCACCGGCTCGGCCGGCCGGCGCAGCACGGTGATGTCGCCCGACACGCTGTGGGCGCGCACGTCGGCGAAGCTGCCGCTGAGCTCGCCCACCGAGCCCGCGTAGTTGGTGGTGGGACCGGTGCCGTTGCCCGAGCGCACGATGCCGTCGACCTGGACGCGTCCGCTGACGCTGCGCACCACGTAGTTCGCCGGGTAGCCCTCGTCCAGGCGCACTGTCGCGTTGCCGCTGACGGTGTTGAGGCCGACGCTGAGGATGTCGCCGGTCGAGTCGACCAGCAGCGCACCCGAGACGGTGTCGATGGTGGCCTTGCGCAGCGTTCCGGTCGCCGCGACGTCGCCGGACACGCTGTTGGCGTTCAGGCCGCCGACGAGGCCGCGCACCTGCACGTCGCCCGAGACGGCGTTGACCGAGAGGTCGCCGGTGAGCCCGTCGACGATGATGTCGCCCGACACGGTGTTCAGCGAGGCGCCGGCGCTCAGGCCCGCGACCAGCGCGTTGGCGCTGACGACGCCGAGGGTGAGGGCGACCTCGCGCGGCACGGCGACGCTGACCTCGGCCTTCGGGCCGCCGGTGCCGAAGTTGCGGAACACTTCGAGGAAGTTGTCCCAGCGCAGTTGCGGATGGTCGATCTCGACGTGGTCCTCGGTGACCTCGATGCGCAGGTCCTTGACGGTGACCTCGTGCACCTCGATCCGGATCCCGGGTTCGTCGTGGGCGATCACGTCGATCTGTCCGCCGACGAGGCCGACCTTGAGCGTGCGGACGGTCTCGATGTCGATGACGCGCGTGTCGCCCGGGTGGATGATCCACTTCTCCAGGGTCATGACTGCTCTCCTGCGATTCTCTAGGGATGGGTCTGTATCGCGATATATCGCGTATGACGAGGGTAACACGATATATCGCGTCCTTGTCAAGGAGTTTGCTGAACGATGTTGACCTTGACGCAGCGTCAACCTTTAGCGTGGTCACCGACGACGCGACAGGAAGGAGGTCGTCATGGACGACGGACAGGAATGGTCGATCCAGCAGATCGCCAAGCTCGCCGGCACGACCAGCCGCACGCTGCGCCACTACGACGACATCGGGCTGCTCGCGCCGTCGAGCATCGGCCGCAACGGCTACCGCCACTACGACCAGGCCTCGCTCGTGCGCCTGCAGCGCATCCTGCTGCTGCGCGAGCTCGGGCTCGGACTGCCGCAGATCGCGGACGTGCTCGGGCGGGAGGCATCCGAAGCCCACGCCCTGGAGAGCCACCTGGCGTGGCTGCGGCAGGAGCAGAACAGGCTGGCGCGGCAGATCGCGTCGGTCGAGACCACGATCAGCGCATTGAGAGGAGGTGAACGACTGATGGCAGAGAACATGTTCGACGGATTCGACCACACGCAGTACAAGGACGAGGTCGAAGAGCGCTGGGGGAAGAAGGCGTACGCCGACAGCGACCGGTGGTGGCGTTCGATGAGCGCCGACGACAAGGCCGCGTGGCAGCAGCGCGTCTCGGACCTCGGCCGCGACTGGATCGCCGCGGCGCAGGCCGGGATCGCCCCGGAGTCCGACGAGGCGCAGGCGCTCGCGCGGCGCCACGTCGAGTGGCTGACGGGGATCCCCGGGACACCCGCCGCGGCGCCCGGCGGCGACGTCAAGGGGTACGTGCTCGGTCTGGGTGAGATGTACGTCGCCGACCCGCGGTTCGCCGCGAACTACGGAGGCACGCAGGGCGCAGGGTTCGTGCGCGACGCGCTCCGCGTCTACGCAGAGGCGAACCTCTGATCCCGGCGAGAGCCCCGGGGACGGACGGATGCCGCGGCCGATGTGGCCGCGGCATCCGTCCGTCCTGGTGGCAGAGCCGTCGATCAGGTGTTGCGGCTGCCGCTGATCACCCGGAACAGGAACGCGATCAGCGCGATGACGCCGACGATGATCGCGACCCAGAGCAGCCAACTCAGCGCGGAGTTGAGGCCGCCGACGATCGCGAGCACGATCGCGACGACGATGATGATGATCAGGGCGAGGTTCATGGGAGGTTCTCCTTCTGCGTCTCCGGTGCACGGGATGCGCCGGATGCCTTGTGGGCACGGATCCACCGTGGCACTCGGCCGACGCGGCCCGTAGGGGGTTGACGCCGCTCCCGACCCGGTGATACGGCCGCTCCCTCGCCGCCTAGGGGCCCGGGGCGGCGAAGTCAACCCCCCGGCGCGCGGCACGGGACCCCCGTACGTTCGCAGCCATGAGCAATTCCGTGTCCACCGATCCGACGACCGCGCATCACGCCGGCGGGTTCCCGCCGCAGCGCCAGGATCAGCCGGGGCTGACGGACCGGGCCTATCCCGCGCCCGACCACGGGGAGCACTCATACCGTGGCTCCCTCCGCCTCAGCGAGCGCCGGGCCCTCATCACCGGTGGCGACTCCGGCATCGGCCGCGCTGTCGCGATCGCCTTCGCACGCGAGGGCGCGGACGTCGCGTTCTCGTACCTGCCCGAGGAGCAGGCGGACGCCGACGAGACGATGCGCTGGGTCACGGAGTCCGGCGTGCGGGCGCTTCCGCTGGCGGGCGACCTGCGTGACGAGGGCTTCTGCACCGAGATCGTCGAACGTACCGTCGCCGAGTGGGGCGGCCTCGACGTGCTGGTGCTGAACGCGGCGTATCAGAAGGACCGTGACAGCCTCGCGGAGCTCGAGACCGAAGAGATGGACCGGGTGTTCCGCACGAACCTGTACGCGCCGATGTTCACGGCGCGGGCGGCGATCCCGCACCTCGAGCCCGGAGCGTCGATCATCGTGACGACCTCGATCCAGGCCTTCAACCCCTCGCCGTCGCTCATCGACTACGCGATGACCAAGGCGGCCCACGTCGCCTTCGTCAAGGCGCTCGCGCAGGAGCTCGGTCCGCGGGGCATCCGGGTCAACGGCGTCGCACCCGGGCCGATCTGGACGCCGCTCATCCCCGCGACCGGGTGGGACGCGCAGCGCCTCGCCACGTTCGGGCAGGACACGCCGCTCGGGCGCGCGGGGCAGCCGGCCGAGCTGGCGGGTGCGTACGTGTACCTCGCCGGCGACGACGCGAGCTATACATCCGGCGCGATCGTGCCGGTGACAGGGGGGAAGGGACTATGACGGACGCGTCCGACGGGCGCGCCCGGAGAGAAGGAGGATGCCATGCCAGGGCGACGCGGGACGAACCTCAAGGACCGCGAGATGTACGAAGAGCTGCGCAACGAGGGGGCCTCGAAGGAGAAGGCGGCGCGCATCTCCAATGCCGCGGCAAGTCAGAGTCGGAAGGTCGTCGGCCGCCGCGGCGCGAAGGCGAAGGACTACGACGACCGCACCGTGCCCGAGCTGCGCAAGCGCGCGAAGGAACTCGGGCTCAGGGGATACTCGGGCAAGAACAAGTCCGAGCTCATCTCGATGATCCGCAACCACTGACGTCGGTTCGCGGGTCCGTCCATGAGCGATTCGACGGACTCGCGACCCGGGGTGGCCTCACCGGCATCCGAACTCGCCGAAGGAGATGACGGATGCCGAGACTCACCCGGGTGCGACCCGTGCAGGATCCCGGGTTCCGCCGGGTGCGCGCGGGGTCCGGCTTCCGCTACCTCGACGCGAAGGGCCGGACGCCCGGTCGACGCCATCTCGAGCGCATCGACGCGCTCGTCATCCCGCCCGCATGGCAGGACGTGTGGATCAGCGAACGCCCGGATGGGCACATCCAGGCCGTCGGCACCGACGACGCCGGGAGGCGCCAGTACATCTACCACCCCGACTGGACCGCGGGCCGCGACCGCGGCAAGTTCGCCCGTGCGCTCGCACTGGCCGAGACCCTGCCGCGGGCCCGCGCGCGCGTGACGACCTCGCTGCGGCGGGAGGCGGTCGACCGTGAGCGTGTGCTCGCGGTCGCCTTCCGGCTCCTCGACGACGCCGCGCCGCGGATCGGCTCGGAGCGCTACCTCGCCGCACACGGCAGCCGCGGCCTCACGACGCTTCAGCGGAGGGACGCGTCGGTGGAGGCATCCGTCGTCGCGCTGGCCTTCCCCGGCAAGAGCGGCAAGCGGCAGCTGCTCGAGATCGACGACGCCGACCTCGCCGCCGCGGTCGCACTGCTCGCGGCCGGACGACCCCGGTCACCGCTGCTGGCGTGGCAGCGGGGTGCTCGGCGCGTGCCGGTGACCCCCGCGGAGGTCAACGCCTACGTGCGGTCGCTCACCGGCGGCCGGTTCACCGCGAAGGACTTCCGGACGCTGCGCGGCACGATCCTCGCCGCCGACGCCCTGGCGCGGATCGGGACCGTCGACACGAAGGCCGATCGCAAGCGCGCCGAGGTGCTCGCGGTCCGCGCGACGGCCGAGGCCCTCGGCAACACGCCCGCCGTGGCCCGCGGCTCCTACATCGACCCGCGCGTGTTCGCCCGCTACCACGACGGGCACCTCCTCGACCTGACGGTCACGCCCGAATCCGCGATCCGCGGTCTCCTGCGCCCCGGCCGCTGAGCGGCGCTTCGTCTCGCTGCGCTCGCTCGGCGACCGGTGGTCTGCGTGAGCTCGGCGACCGGGGGCGGGGGCGCTTCGTCTCGCTGCGCTCGCTCAGCGACCGGTGGTCTGCGTGAGCTCGGCGACCGGGGGTCTGCGTGAGCTCAGCGACCGGGGGCGGGGGCGCTTCGTCTCGCTGCGCTCGCTCAGCGACCGGGGGCGGCCGGCGCGGCGCTTCGTCTCGCGGCGCCGGCTCAGCGACCGCGCTTCTCCCGGTCGCTGAGCGAGGAGCGCAGCGACGAGACGAAGCGGCGGGCCGGAGTAGCGTGAAGGGATGCCGCAGCCCGTCGACCCGCGCGTGCTCGGCGTGACCGTCGCCGGCGGTGCGGTGGGCGTGCTCGCCCGCGCGCTGGTGCTCGCGCCGGTCACCGATCCCACGGCAGTGCCGTGGGTGACGCTCGGCATCAACGTCGCCGGCTCGCTCGTGCTCGGTGTGGTCGTCGGATGGTTCGACGACCGGCGCCCGCTGCTGCGGGCGTTCCTCGGCACGGGCGTCATGGGCGGGTTCACGACGTACAGCGCGTTCGCGGTCGCGACGGCGCTGTGGCTGTCGACGCCGTGGCTGGCCGCGGGGCTGGCAGCGGCATCCGTCGTCCTGGGTGTCGTCGGTGCCGTCGTGGGCCTCTACATCGGGCGCCGGATCGCCGACGTCCCGGGCGAGATCGAACCCCCGGAGGACGCCGAATGAGCCCGTGGCTGCTGGTCGCCGCGCTCGCCGGGGGCGTCGGCGCGGGACTGCGCTACCTCGTCGACCGCCTCCTCACCCCGCGCAGCGGCGTGCGGTTCCCCCTCGGGATCCTCGTCGTCAACGTCTCGGGCTCGTTCGCGCTCGGGGTCATCACGGGCCTGGGCGCGGCCGTCGCGCCCGAGCTGTCGTTCGCCCTCGGCGTCGGGCTCCTCGGCGGGTACACCACCTTCAGCACCGTGTCGGTCGAGACCGTGCTGCTCGCGCAGCGGCGGCGTTGGCGGGATGCCGCCCTCAACCTCTTCGGAACGCTGGCGCTCGCCGCCGTCGCGGCCGGGCTGGGCATCCTGCTCGGCGCCGTGCTCGCCGCCCCCTGACGGGGCTGCGCGCTAGGGCAGCTGCCGGATCCGTGCCACGAGCGTCCGCGCCTGGCTGCTGAGCATGTCCTCCGGCCACACGTCCGGACCACACGATCTCGATCCGATCCCGTTCTGGGCGGCGTCGAGGTACAGGTAGGAGGCCGTCGCGGGCGGCAGCTCGTGCGGATGCCGCGCCTGCGCCACCTCTTGCGCGGTGTGACGTGTGAGCGTGAACCCGGGCCGGCGCCCGTGCAGATCCGACGGCATGTCGAATCGGACGCGAGGCGCGCCGTCCGCGGTGAGCGTCAGCTCGCGCACGTCGGCGCGATGTCCGTTCTCCTGCGGCTTGGCGTAGGGGACGCCCAGCGCGTCGATGCCGGCCGCGAAGCGCCCCACGCGCACCGCGTGGTCCGTGTCGGGGTAGGCCTCGCCGGGACCGGATCCGAACCACTGCGCACCGTCCACGTCGCGCGGCAGGTCGAGGCGGACACCGAGCCGCGGCCAGATGTACGTCCAGTCCGACGTCGGCTCGAAGTCGAACCTCACCCACAGGTCCCCTCGGTGCAGCTGCCAGGTCTCCGTCAGCGTGACGGCGTGACGCGAGTTGGGCGGCGACCAACGGCTGCGCGTGCGCAGCCCCTGCTCGAACGTCTCGATCGACTCGACCCGGCCCGTGAGGAGGTGGAGGTACTCGCGCTCCCACACGTCCGCGTGCGGCGGATCGATGGTCGCGTGCCGGTAGTCGACGGGATGCATCGGGTCGTACCTCGAGGAGTCCACCGCGCCCGCCCCCCGGTCGTTGTCGGTCGGCGCGCGGTACAGCTCGCACCGCACGGGCCCTGTCGGCAATCCCGCGAGCGAGGTGAGCCGGCCGCCGACGAAGGATGCCGGGCCCAGCGTGGCGCGGTGCACGCCCGCCGCCGGCGACGTCGTGGCCGGCGGAGGCGGCGCGCTCTCCCGGGCGCGGTCGTGGACGCGCCGCGGGGTGAGGTCGAACTGAGCCACGGCGACGACGTGACCCTCGCCGGCCCACGGCAGGTCGGCGCCGAACTGCGCCTCGACCGTGACCCAGACCTCCGCCTCGTCGGTGATGTCGGGGACCGGGACCGACAGCATCCGCTGCTCCCCAGGCGTGAGCGGCGGGGCCTCCACCCCGACACCCTCCTGCGATACGGGGACCTCGGGTCCCGCGACGCCGTCGATCTCCACCCGTCCGGTGAACCGCACCGGCGCGATCGCGACGCCGGCGTGCCCGCGCACGTCGACGGACAGCCGTCCGTCCCGCACGACGGGCTCGCCGAACTCCACAGGGGCGACGACGGCGGCGAACTCGAGGAGTCCCGGGCTCGGCGTGCCGTCGGAGAACACCAGTCCGTCCAGCACGAAGTTTCCGTCGTGCACGCGCTCACCGAAGTCTCCGCCGTAGGCGAAGTACTCCTCGCCACCCGGTGCCGTCTGCCGGATGCCGTGATCGCGCCACTCCCAGATGAATCCACCGTGCAGCCGCGGGTACGTCCGGCTGCCGTCGGCGTTGCGCGCGCGGACCAGGTCCTCGTAGCGTGCGAGCCCGCCGGGGCCGTTGCCCATCGCGTGGCCGTACTCGGCCATGAGGAACGGGCGCGTTCGCACGCGTGCCGCCTCGGCGAAGTCGGTGGCCCACGGGGTCGATCCGTCGGTGTCGCTGCAGATGCTGCGCACGTCGGCGACGGACGTGTACATGCGGGAGTAGATGTCTGTGTAGCGCCCCTGGTAGTCGCCCTCGTAGTGCACCGGGCGCTCCGGGTCGCGCGCACGCACCCAGTTGGCGGCGGCGGCGAGGTTCTCCCCGGTGTGCGACTCGTTGCCGAGGGACCAGATGATGACGCTCGGATGATTCTTGTCTCGCTCGACGGTGCGCCGCATCCGATCGACCACGGCCTCGCGCCACGCGGGGTCGCCGCTCGGATTGCCGTCCCACTGCACAGGCTCTGACTTGCCGAAGGCGTGCGACTCGTAGTCGTTCTCGAGCACGACCCAGAACCCGATCTCGTCGATCAGATCGAGCACGCGCGGATGCGGGGGATAGTGCGACGTGCGGATCGCGTTCACGTTGTGGCGCTTCATCGTGTGCAGCTCGTCGCGCACCCATGCCTCATCGAACACCCGCCCGAGGTCGGGGTGCGTCTCGTGCCGGTTCACCCCGTTGAAGATCACCTGGGCGCCGTTGACGCGGATCTCGCCGTCCACGATCTGCACGGTGCGGAACCCCACCCGCAGCGAGATCCTCTCGCTCGCACTGGACACGGATGCCTCGTACAGGCGGGGGACCTCGGCCGACCAGGGGACGACGGCGTCGACGTGAACGGGTCGCACCTCGTCGGCGGTCGCCCAGCTCAGATCGATGCCGAGCTCGGGGACCTCCAGACGGACCGGGTAGGCGGCGGCGTCGGCGATCACCTCGGGCAGGATCTCCCCGCCGCCCGTGCCGGGGTCGAACGCGGTCCGGAGCCAGACGTCCTCGATGCCTCCGACGGGCCGCGCCTGCAGGACGACGTCGCGGAAGATGCCGGGGAGGTACCACTGGTCCTGGTCCTCGACGAAGGTCTGCGCCGACCACTTGTGCACGCGCACGGCGATGGTGTTGCGCCCGGGCTGCAGGGCCGCGGTCACATCGAACTCCTGAGCAAGACGCGATCCGACGCCGACGCCGATCTCGGTGCCGTTCACCCACACCCGGTAGATCGACTCGACCCCGTCGAAGCGGAGCACGACGGCGTCGAACCTGGCGGAGTCGAGCCATTCGGCCGGCACGTCGAAGGTGCGGCGATGGTCGCCCGTGGGATTCTCATCCGGCACGTGCGGGGGATCGATCGGGATGCTCAGCTGGCTGTTCGTGTACTCCGGGCTTCCGAACGCCCCGTCGCCGGTCAGCACCCAGTGGCACGGCAGGTCGATGGCCTGCCAGCCGGCGTCGTCGAACGCCGGGTCGGCGAACCCGTCGACCGCCTCGCCCTCCGGGAGCGCGTGCGGCGCGCCGAGGCTCCCGGGCGCTCCCGGCAGCAGCCGGAATCGCCATGGTCCGTCGAGAGACCGCACGGGTGCGTCGGAATGAAGCCACGACCGCGCGGGTCGACGTGCGCCGGACCCTGCGCTGATGGCGGTCACGTATCGGGCGGAGTCGCTCATCTGCTCCCCTGGGCTGCGGACGTACGGGCGAACGGATCCGAGAACAGCATCTCCTCGACGTCGTTCAGGGCAAGACGTACGGCACCCATCGCGGCCGCGCCCTCGCCGAGGGGCGAGACGGCCACGCGGGGCTCGAACATGCACACGCGCGCCAGGCGGGAGCGGATCGCTTCGGCCGCGATGTCTCCGGCGACGACCACGCCGCCGCCGACGACGACGACCTCGGGATCGACGGTGATCACCAGCCCCTCGATGCCCGCCGCGAACTCGTCCGCGAAGTCGGCGACGGCCTCGCGCGCGTCGACCTCTCCTCGCCGTGCCGCCTCGAACACCGTCAGCGGATCGACCCCGAGCATCTGGTCGCGCGAGAGCTCGTCGACGCCGACTCCCGTGAAGCTCACGAGCTTGCGGTAGGCGTCGATCAGGCGGTGACCGGATTCCGGCGGGATCTCCCCGGCGGCTCCGTGATGGCCCAGCGGCGAGACCCCGTCGATGAGGTAGGCGGATCCGAGACGCCGCCCCACGTGCAGGTAGACGGCGCTGCTGCAGCCGGCGGCCGCACCGACCCAGTGTTCGGCGAGCACGGCGGCGCGCATGTCGTTCGCGATCTTCACGCGGACCGGGAGGAACTCGCCGAGCATCGCCGCCAGGTTCTGTCCTGTCAGCTGGGGGATGGCGGAACGCACGATCTCGCCGTCGGCACGCGCGATGCCGACCGTCGCGGCGGTCGCCGCAAGGATCTGCCCCGGCTCGCGGTCGGCCAGGCGAAGTGCCTCGGTGACCGCTGTGGACGTGGCGGCGACGCGCTCAGCCACCGTCGCCCCGTGGGCCAGGGGGTACTCCGCCTGCCCGATCACCTTCCCCGCCAGATCTGAGACGAGGGCCCGCACCCAGTACAGCGCGATGTCGACCCCGACCACGCACCCGGCCTGGGAGTCGAACGAGATCGTCCGAGCGGGGCGCCCGGCGGGTCGGCGCCCGGCCCGCGGGACGGGTGGCGCCTCGGCCAGCCAGCCCTGTCCGATGAGCGCATCGACCACGTCCTCGGCGGTCGGACGGGAGATGCCGGCCGCCTGCGCGATCTCGGTCACCGTGTAGCGGTCGATGCCGGGGTCGTCGCCGGCGCGGAGGGCGGCGGCCGCCTGCGCAGCGTAGAGCAGACGCAGCACGGCGACGACGTTCAGCTTCCGCAGCGTGGAGGAATCCCCCGCGTGCACGCCGCCGGCGCCGACATCTTTGACCGACATAAGGAATCTCATTTCTGAATTGCCTTCAACGCTCACGTTCCCCAGAGACTAGCGGAAGAGTGCGGGTTGACAGCACCCCCTTCCGGTGCAAAACTACCCGAGCCACAGGCATTACAAAAACCATTTTCATAACCCGTGCACCTGCGTCGCTGCATGCCGGCGCGTCGCACCTCGACCATGAGAAATGAGAAACCGTGCGTACACAAAGGCGTATGACGCGTTACCTGGCTCTGGGCGCCGCCGCCGCGGCGGCCGTCGCGCTCGCCGGCTGCACAGCCGGCGGGTCCGCCAGTTCCGGATCCGATGGGAACGTCACGCTGACCTTCCTCGTCTCCGAATCCCCGAACCTGACGCCGGAGTACTGGGACGCCGCGATCGCCCGCGCATCGGAGAAGGTCCCGGGCGTCACGATCAAGAAGGTCGTCGGCGAGAACACCCCGGCCTATGCGCAGCAGCTGTTCGCGTCGGGCCAGGCGCCCGACATCTTCGCCGCCGGCATCGCGAACGGTCTGGCGCAGAAGGGCGAGCTCGCGGAGTACACCCGCGAGGAGCTGGAAGCCGCAGGGATCACCGACTTCACCTCGGGGACCATCGACGGCAAGTTCTATGGCATCCCAACCGCCGCGCAGGCCATCCCGCTCGTCTACTACAACAAGGACCTCTTCGAGCAGGCCGGCATCAGCGCCCCGCCGAAGACATACGACGAACTGATCGAGGACTGCGTCAAGCTGCAGGCTGCCGGCATCGCCCCGTTCGAGATCGGTGGCGGCGGCAAGGACACCTGGGCGACGTCGTTCGCGCTGAACGCCGCCGTCTCGGCCGACGTGCTCATCGCCGACCCGGAGTGGTTCCTCAAGCGCGAGAAGGACGAGGTCAAGTTCACCGATCCGGAGTTCGTCGGCGCGGCCGAGAAGGTTGCCTCGATCATGAAGGACGGCTTCGCCGATCCTGACGGCATGACGCGGACCTACGCCGACCTCGAGCAGGCGTTCGTCGACGGCAAGGCGGCGATGTACCCGATGGGATCGTGGTTCACCGCGGCTGCCGACGGCAAGGAGCTGTCCAACATCGGCGTGTTCGGCTGGCCCAGCGATGATGGCAAGCCGGCCTTCCCCGTCGTCACCGGCGCAGGCATGAACGTGAACGCGAGCTCGAAGAACGTCGATCTCGCCAAGGAGTGGGCGCTGGCGTTCGCGACGGACAAGAAGAACCTGGATGCCTCGGCCATCGTCGACGGCGGGATCATCACCGTGAAGGACTACACGATCCCCGACGGCGTGGGCGCGCTCTACAAGGAGATGGTGGCCGCCTACGACGCCGCCGCGTCCGCTGAGGCCAGCGTGCCGGCCTGGGGCAACGTCACCGGCGACGGCGCGCTTCCGCCTGGCTTCGGAGACAAGATGATCGCCGCGAACGTCGATCTGCTCACCGGCAAGACGACGCCCGAGCAGTTCGCGCAGTACCTCGACGAGCAGTACGCCGCCGCGCAGAAGTAGCCGCATCCCGGCACGGGAAGGGGACGGTCTCGGACCGAGGCCGTCCCCTTCCAGACCGAGACGCATGAGAAGCAAGGCCGCCGCCATGACCACGCAGCACACGCAGTCCAGGCGCAGGAAGATCCTGCGCAATCCGCTCCACTTCCTCCTGTTCGCCCTCCCCGGCGCCGCGCTCTACGCGGTGTTCGTGCTCTGGCCGCTGCTGGTCGCGTTCGGGTCGAGCCTGACGAACGAAGACGCCTACCGGGTCGACACCTCCTTCATCGGGTTCGAGAACTACGCCACCCTGTTCTCCGACCCGGCGTACCTGCAGACCCTGCGCAACACCGTCATCCTCACGATCATCGCCGTCATCGTGCCGAACGCGCTCGGCCTCGGCATCGCGATCCTCCTCGACCGGAGCGGCTGGGCGTTCAACGCGATGCGCGCCGTCTTCTTCGTGCCGGTCATCCTCTCGTCGGTCGTCGTCGCGGTCGTCTGGCAGCTGCTGCTGAAAGACGACGGCCTGATCAACGCCGCCCTCAGCCCCTTCATGGCCGATCCGCCCGGGTGGCTGTCCGACCCCGACCTCGCGCTGTACAGCGTGGGGGCCATCGTCGCGTGGCAGTCGGTCGGCGTGTGCGTCGTGCTGTACCTCGCCGGCCTGCAGAGCATCCCCAAAGAGCTTCTGGAGGCGGCATCCATCGACGGTGCCGGACCTGTGCGCCGGTTCTGGGCCGTGACCTGGCCGCTCCTGGCGCCGTCCGTCACGATCATGACCGTGCTGTCGATGATCGGCGGCTTCAAGATCTACGACCAGGTGAAGGTCATGACCAACGGTGGACCGGGTGTCGGCACGACCTCGACGCTGGCCTTCGACGTCGTGCAGACCAGCCTCGACGCCGGCGCGGTGGGATACGGCGCCGCCAAGGCCGCGGTGATGTTCATCATCATCGCGATGATCTCGCTGTTCTCGATCCGTCTGATGCGCAAGCGGGAGGTGGACCTGTGATCACCGCAGAGGCGATGGGCGCCACGGAGGCGATCGTGACGGCCGACAGCAGTCGGAATCCGCGACCTCGGCGCCGCTGGCGCGGCGTGGAGGCGAGCGGCGCGGGACCGACCCGCACCATCCTCGCCCTGGTCGTCACGGCGATCTTCATCTACCCGATCTACCTCGTGCTGCTGAACGCGTTCAAGACGCAGGAGGACATCTACAAGTACCCCGGGCTCCCGGTGCTGCCCCTCACGGCGCAGAACTTCATCGACGTGTTCACCCGTCCCGACGGGCTGTTCTGGACCGGCCTGATCAACAGCATCCAGATCACCGTCATCGGCACTCTGATCTCCACGGTTCTGGCCGCGATGATGGCGCACTACATGGTGCGCTCCACGAGCCTGTTCGGGAAGCTGCTGTGGTTCGTCATCCCGCTCGGGCTGATGATCCCCGCGGCGACGACCCTCATGCCGCTGCTGCGCATGCTGAAGGACTTCGGGCTGATCGGCTCGGTGTTCGGATTGATCATCGTGTACGTCGCGGGCAACCTGCCGTTCGGCGTGCTGGTGTTCACCGGGTTCATGCGGACCATCCCGAAGGAGATCGAGGAGGCCGCCGCCATCGACGGCGCAGGCCCGATCCGCACGTTCTGGGCGATCGTGTTCCCCCTGCTGCGCCCTGCTGCAGCGAGCGTGATCATCTTCCTCGCGGTCGGGCTGTGGAACGACTTCATTACGCCGTTGATCATCCTCGGGCCGGCCAGCGGGAGCACTGTCACGGTCGGCATGTACCGCCAGATCAGCGAACACGTGTCGAACTACGGCGCGGTGTTCGCCTTCATGGTGCTCGCCACGATCCCGATCGTGATCCTGTTCATCTTCTTGCAGAAGTACTTCGTGAAGGGACTGCTCAGTGGTGCAGCAAAGGGATGACGCCATCCTCGGAACGGCGCGGACGATCCGCCTCGCCGTCGTCGGGGCCGGAATGCGCGGCCACGCCTATGCGGCGGAGGCGGCGGAGCTTCCGGGCGTCGAGGTGGTCGCGGTCGCGGAGCGGAACCCGACGACCATGGCCCGCTTCACCGGGCGCTTCCCGCACGCGCAGACCTTCGACGACTGGCGCGACCTCGCCGCGCAGCCGCGTCTCGCCGATGCCGTGATCGTCGCCCTCCCGGACGAGTACCACCGCGATGCGAGCGTGGCCTTCGCCCAGGCCGGCTACGACATCCTCCTGGAGAAGCCGATCGCTACCAGCCCGGAGGACTGCGACGACATCGAGGATGCCGCGAAGGCCAACGGCGTCAGCATCACGGTGTGCCATGTGCTGCGGTACACCACGTACACGCAGAAGCTGAGGCAGCTCCTCGAGAGCGGGGCCATCGGCGAGATCATGCAGATCGAGCATCTCGAGCCGATCGGCCACCTCCACTTCGCGCACTCCTTCGTGCGGGGGAACTGGGCCCGCTCCGCGTCCAGCCACAGCCTCCTGCTGGCCAAGTCGTGCCACGACATCGACTGGCTGCTGCACGTCATGGGGCGCCCGGTGCAGCGGGTCTCTTCCTTCGGCTCGCTCGGGTACTTCCGGCCGGAGTCCCAGCCGGCCGGCGCCTCCGATCGCTGCGTGACCTGCCCTGTCGCGTCGTCCTGCGCGTTCGACGCCGTGCGCTTCTACCGCAGCGGCCTGAACAATCCGGGCTCAGCCGAGGAGTACAACGCCCTGGTCATGGCGGGCGAGGTGACCCCGGAGGCGATCGACCGCGCGCTGGAGACCGGCCCATGGGGGCGGTGCGCCTTCCTCTGCGACAACGACGTGGTCGATCATCAGACGGTCCAGATGGAGTTCTCCGGCGGAAGGCTCGCGAGCTTCACCCTCACCGCGTTCGCCGAGGGCGCCAACCGCAAGACGCGCCTGTTCGGCACGGCAGGGCAGATCACCGGAGACGGCCGGTTCATCAGCGTGTACGACTTCCGCACGCTGGAGACGACGGTGTACGACACCGACGAGCTCGGCTTCGATGCCGCAACCGGGCACGGCGGCGGCGACCGCGGGCTCATGTCGGAGTTCGTCGCGGCGCTACGGGACGCCACACCCGAACAGCTCTCCTCGAGCATCTCCGCGAGCATGGCCAGCCACCGTGTGGTCTTCGCCGCGGAGGAGGCCCGCCGCACCGGCACCGTGGTCTCCCTGCCGGCGGAGGAGGGTGACACGGATCTCTCGCGCCTCGAACTCTCGGGCAGTCGCCGTCCGGATGCCGGCCGAGTCCCCGTCGGGGTCGGGGAGTCCGCCCGCGCCTCGGTGCACTGACGAGTCCCCGCGGGGACGCATTCCCGGCTCCGTCTCCCGAGCTCGCAAGATGCGCGCGGGGGCTGTTCCGTCGCGCCCGCGCGGAGCCGTCCCCGCGCTGGTGCTCCCAGGCCTTTCATATGAGAGCTGCATGAAATACTGACACTCGATACGTCTCCGTATCGTGCGGGCTCCCGCATCCGTTGCACCACCACCCAGCGAAGGCCTCCGTGTGTCGAACCTCGCCGTCCTGAGTCTCAAGAACCGTGCCCTGATCGCGCTGATCACGATCGTCGCCGCGATCTTCGGCGGACTCGCACTCACGAACCTCAAGCAGGAGCTCATCCCCTCGATCGAGTTCCCCGCGCTCATCGTCGTCTCGACGTACCCCGGTGCGTCGCCGGAGGTCGTCAGCAACGACGTCTCGGTGCCCATCGAGACGGCGATCCAGGGCGTCCCCGGGCTGGAGTCGACGAGCGCGACGAGCACGACCAACGCCTCGATCGTGCAGGCGTCCTTCACCTACGGCACCGATCTCGCGACCGCCGAGCAGAAGATGACGCAGGCGATCAACCGCATCAAGAGCCAGCTTCCGACCGGGGTCGACCCGAACGTCATCTCGGCGAGCATCGACGACTTCCCCGTCATCCAGCTGGCCGTGACCGGCTACGACGACGAGGCGACGATCCAGGCGCAGCTGGAGGCATCCGTCATCCCCGACCTCGAGGATGTCGCTGGCGTCAACGCGGCGCAGATCGTCGGCGGCGTCGGCCAGCGCGTGACGATCACGCCCGACCAGGCCGAGCTCGCGGCATCCGGCTACTCGCAGCAGGCGATCCGTGACGCGCTCGACCAGAACGGCGTGCTGTTCCCGGGCGGCGAGATCACCGAGGGCGACGAGACGCTGACGGTGCAGACCGGCTCGAAGATCTCGTCGGTCGACGAGATCGCGGCGCTGCCGCTGGTGCCGTCGACGCAGGACCAGTTCGTCGGCGGGCCGAAGACGATCGCGGATGTCGCGACCGTCGTCGAGGAGGCCGACCCGGTCACCACCGTCTCGCGCGTGAACGGCGAGCCCGCGCTCACGATCGCCGTCACCAAGCTGCCTGCGGCGAACACCGTCGACGTGTCGCGCGGCGTCCTCGACGTGCTGCCCGACCTCGAGAAGTCGCTCGACGGCGCCGACTTCACCGTCGTGTTCGATCAGGCCCCGTACATCCAGGAGTCGATCGACACGCTCGCGAAGGAGGGCCTGCTGGGCCTCGTGTTCGCGGTGCTGGTGATCTTCGTCTTCCTGCTGTCGGTGCGCTCGACACTCGTCGCGGCCATCTCGATCCCGACGAGCCTGCTCATCACCTTCATCGGCCTGCAGGCGTTCGGCTACTCGCTGAACATCCTGACCCTCGGTGCGATCACGATCGCGATCGGGCGCGTGGTCGACGACTCGATCGTCGTCATCGAGAACATCAAGCGGCACTACGTCACCGGAGCCGACAAGGGCGATTCCATTCGCCGGGCTGTTCGGGAGGTGGCCTCGGCCATCACGGCATCCACGATCGTGACCGTCGCGGTGTTCCTGCCGATCGCGTTCGTCGGCGACGTCACCGGGGAGCTCTTCCGTCCGTTCGCGATGACCGTCACGATCGCCATGACCGCGTCGCTGTTCGTGGCGCTGACGATCGTCCCGGTGCTCGCGTACTGGTTCCTCAAGCCCGGCAAGCCGATCGTGGATGCCGGAGGCGTCGCGGTCGACCCCGAGGACCCGGCCGCCCCGCCCAGCCGCCTGCAGAAGGCGTACCTGCCGATCCTGCGCTGGACGCTGAAGCACTCGTGGATCACGCTCGCGCTCGCGGTGCTGGTGCTCGTCGGCACGATCGCGGCCGCGCCGTTCATGAAGACGAACTTCCTGGGCGACTCGGGTCAGAACACGTTCACCATGACGCAGGACATCGGCCCGGCGCCCTCGCTCGAGGCCGAGAGCGCCGCGGCGGAGCAGGTCGAGGAGGCGCTGCTCGACATCGACGGCATCGAGACGGTGCAGGTGTCGATCGGCTCGAGCGGCTCGGCCCTGCGCGACGCCTTCTCGGGCGGCGGCAGCGGCATCACGTACTCGATCACCACCGACCCGAACGTCGATCAGGTGGCGCTGCGCGAAGACGTGCAGAAGGCGGTCGCCGACCTCGACGACGCCGGCGAGATCTCGATCGCCGCGGGCGGGGGCGGGTTCGGTTCGACCGACATCGCGATCGACGTCACGGCTCCGGACTCGAAGACCCTCCAGACCGCGACGGATGCCGTCATCGCCGCCGTCGACGGCTCCGAGGGCGTGGGTCAGGTCACGAGCAACCTCTCGGCCTCGCTGCCGTACATCGCGGTGACGGTGGACCGCGACAAGGCCGCGGAGCTCGGCCTCTCGGAGGTCGCCGTCGGAGCCCTGGTGTCGAACACCATGCAGGCGCAGTCGATCGGCTCGGTCGAGATCAACGACACGGCGCTCACCGTCTACCTCGCGGCACCCGAGACGCCGGCGTCGCTCGACGACCTGCGCCAGCTGCAGGTGCCGAGCGCCACCGGTCCGATCCCGCTCGAGCAGGTCGCGACCGTCGAGGAGAGCGAGGGACCCACCTCGATCACCACCGAGGGCGGCCAGCGCACGTCGACCGTCACGGTGACCCCGTCGACCGACGACCTCGCCACCGCGTCGGCCTCGGTGACGACGGCCCTCGCAGACGCCGACCTGCCGTCGTCGGCCGACGCCACCCTCGGCGGCGTCGTGACGCAGCAGCAGGACGCGTTCTCGCAGCTGGGGCTGGCCCTGCTCGCCGCGATCCTGATCGTGTACATCGTGATGGTGGCGACGTTCAAGTCGCTGCGCCAGCCGCTGCTGCTGCTCGTGTCGGTGCCGTTCGCGGCGACCGGCGCGATCCTGCTGCAGATCATCACGGGCGTGCCGCTCGGCGTCGCCTCGCTCATCGGCGTGCTGATGCTCATCGGCATCGTGGTGACGAACGCGATCGTGCTCGTCGATCTCGTGAACCAGTACCGCGAGAAGGGTCTCACCGCCCACGACGCGACCGTCGCCGGTGGCTCGCGTCGTCTGCGCCCGATCCTCATGACGGCGCTGGCGACGATCTTCGCGCTGACGCCGATGGCACTGGGTATCACCGGCCAGGGCGGGTTCATCTCGCAGCCGCTGGCGATCGTCGTGATCGGTGGCCTGGTGTCGTCGACCGTGCTGACGCTGCTCGTGCTGCCGACGCTGTACAACCTCGTCGAGGGCGCGAAGGAGCGGCGCATCGCGCGGCGCAAGCGTCGCGACGAGGGCGACGGCGGGGGCGAGGGCGGTCCGGCACCCGAGGGCGAGGGCCCGTCGGGCGAAGACGCGGATGCCGAGGCAGAGGGTGTGCTCGTCGGTGCCGGCTTGGGCGGGGCTGCCGTTGCGGCGGGAGCTGCCGGGGCTGCGGCTTCCGGCGATGCCGCGGGTGATGGCGGCGCGGGTGCTGCGGCCGGCGTCGCCGGTGCCGCGGCGTTCGAGACGCGCCGTCAGCGCCGGCAGCGCGGCGCGGTCGGTGCAGCCGAGAGCGCGGCCGTCGCGGTACCCGTGATCGAGGAGGGCCCGGACGTCGAGGTGCTCGAGTCGACTCCTGCGCCCGAGGCTGCCGAGGCGAGTGTGCACCAAGCTGACGCCGTGACGGCCGTCGCGGCGGAGGAAGCGGGGCAGGACGCCGACACGCCGGCCGATGCCGCCGTGGACGAGGCGCCCGCACCCGCGATCGAGGAGGCCGGCGCCGAAGGTGCGGATGCCGAGCCCGTGGCCGCCGAGGCAGCCCCGGCCGAGTCCGACGGACCTGATGTGATCGATGCCGTGCCGACGAGCGCGCCTGAGCCGATCGTCGCGGAGGAGCCCGGTGCGGAGCCGGACGCCGCGGGTTCGGCACCGGAGTCGGTCGCGTCGGACGAGCCTGTTGCCGAGCACGACGCCGTCGCCGAGTCGGAGCCGGACGCCGCGGGTTCGGCACCGGAGTCGGTCGCGTCGGACGAGCCTGTGGCCGAGCCGGACGCCGCCGCAGGGACGGAACCGGAGTCGGAGGGCTCCGAGCCCGAACCGGCAGTCGACGAGTCCGAGCCGGCTGAGGAATCCGCGGTCGGTGAGCACGACGCCGTGGCGGAGACGCCCGACTTCGCGGCCGAGCGCGAGCCAGAGCCGCAGGCCGAGCCCGTGACGGACGACGAGCGGGAAGCGGCCGACGCCCCGCTTTCGCGCCCCGAGACGGAGCCCGCGCCCGAATCGACCGACGTGCCCGCCGCCGACCAGGTGGCCGACGAGCCCGAGGCGCATGAGGACGAGTCCGACGTGGCGCCGCCGGAGGCGGCTGGCGGCGACTCCGTCGACGCTCACGACGTCGAGGAAGACCGCCCGCGCAGCAACGACTGACCGACAGCGAACAACGAGGACGGATGCGAAGCCACGCTGTAGCGGCCTCGGGCGTCAGCCGTGTCCATGAGCCGATCTCGCCGACGATCCGCAGCGGCTCGTTCGGTACGAGCGGGTGGGGTTGCCGGGGGACTGGCCGCTGTCAGCCGTGCCCGCAAGCCTCCAGCCGAGAGCGACCGGTCGTTGCAGGCTGACCGAGCCGATGGCTGTTTCGCCGCCGTGCGAATACCGCGGCTGTGCGGGCATCGACCCCGGGCGGGTATACGGGCATCGCACTCTCGCGTGCAACCGCGGAGGCATCGGCGAGGGCGGATCGCGCGCTAAGGGACCGGTCAGCGAGCGACGCGCCGCTTCTCCGTTATTCGATCAATCATGACAACGAGGCAGAAGCGCTCTCAGGACGTGACGCCGTTGCGCGACACTCGAGTCCAGATCCGCAAGTCCGAGATCTCTCCACAACTCGCAGAGAGCTACTCGCTTCCGAAGGTGATGCTCCGGCCATGCCCACCCACATCCAGCGATGGCCGAGAGAACTCGCGAAAGCCTTCATATGGCGAGGGAGTCAGTCCTAGCCAGGCCAATGCCGCGATTCCGCCTACCCGTTGAGGTGAATAGTCGTGGCACCGAGCGCTGTCGTCTCCGGGAAGTCCATGTTCGATGAAGGACCGAGCTCGACGATGCAAATTCATCACGTCCATTGGGACGACGCCTTCGAGTCCCTCGACGACCTTGAGAACCGAACTCCACGCGCGCGAGTAGTTCTCGTTCGAGATCGCGGTCCCGTCGCCAAGAGCGCGGCATCCGTGACCACCTTGATCTGGTCATAGGAATACCCGCCGCCTAGCACCACTCGAGCTTGTTCGATTGAGTCTGTCGCCCCCCCGCGGAACCATCCCCCTCGGTGGTGGAGTCACCGCCCCCGGTCGATCCACCGATGGTTGTCGAATCCCCACTGCTTCCACGCTGCGCGCTCGAGCACCCCCAACAGTGGGCACCAATAAAGCGAGCACCACAATCACGATGACGCCGATACACCCCATTCCGAAGCACCCCATGCAGCCCTTGGGAGGGACCGCCGGGCCGGGGGGGGGGGGGGGGGTATTGCCCTCGGCAACGGTGGGCCTCACAGGTCGGCCCGCCTGGGAGCCTTCTGCATGACTCGGAGTCAAGGATTGCGGGCGTCTGTCACGCCTGGTTGGCTCCCGGCCGGGTGGTTCCCGTCACCTGTGGTGTGCATGACGCGGCCCCGGCCTTGTAGCCGGGGCTTCGTCGTATCCCGGCGAGGCGGACCACCACCTGAGTGCCGCCACAGCCCGCGTGCCGACCCCTCAAGTCGTTTCATGAAATCGGAGGACGCGGAGGGGGTGTTTACACGGTCGAGCCGGCGTCCAACGAATCATCTTTTGATCGGGACTTTTCATGCACTTGACATCGACCCTCTGTAAAGCGCGTTTACATACTCCCTCTATCTCTCAAAAATAGCCTCTGTGTTTTCCCCTCGAGGTATGCCTAAACTCCGCGGTTTGATGCTAGCCTTCGATACACCAACACCGAGAGGAGGCCAAACCATGGCCGAAGAAGTAACCGAAGAGGGTGCGAGCGAAGCCGCCAAGAAGCTCCGCTCGCGCAACGGAGTCCCGCGGGTGGCGCTCGAAACGATCGAGGCATCCGTCAACGCGATCTGGCAGGTCGCTCGTCGTGGCGAAGCCGCGCCTGTCACGGTCGCTCGCGCGATCACCGGCAAGCAGGATGCCAAGGCAAGCGGCGGCGCATGGCAGAAGCGCGTCGCCGCGCTGCGCGCCTTCAACGTGATCGAGCGGGGCTCGGCTTTCAAGCTGAGTCCTATCGGAATCGCAATCGCGAACTCGGCCGATGTCGAAGGACACACCAAGGGCTTGCGGGAAGCGGTGCTCAGCATTCCCGCGTACCAGAAGTTCTTGGAACGCGCAGACGGCGGGGAGCTGCCTCCCATCGCGCTGCTGGCGAGCGACATCGAGTTCGAATACGAACTGTCGAACGCGGACGCCGTGACGGCGGCAAACGCATTCGTTCAGAGCGCGCGGTACGCCGGACTGGTCGACGCAGACGGGCACGTGTCGCTCGGTGGCGTGTCGGTTCCCGTCAACGGAGCCGAGGTCGACCCCGATGCCGAACCCGACGATGAGTCTGAGGTCGAGAGCGCGGCTGCTCCTGCAGGTCAGCCGGCACCGGTTGCTGCTCCCGCTCCCTCGGTGCCCGAGATTCAGCCTCCTGCTCAGCCCGTCACGGTGAGCATCCCTGCGCCGGCGGCGCTGGCGGTGGGCGGTTCGCCGGTGACCGTGAAGGTCAGGATCGACATGACGGAGTGGGCCGCGGACGACGCCGTCAAGGTGCTCAACGCTCTCGGCTACGGAGAAGACGCCAGTGAGTCCGAGTGACGACGGCCAGCTGATCTTCTGGGTCGGTCAGCCCGAGATGCTCGACGGCATCCGGAACTTCGGCGTCGGCAACGGTGACGCGGTTTCGGCTGACGTCCAGCGGGTGTTCGAGCTGACCGGTCTGGTCGAGGCGAACGGAGGTGGTGGGTCGCTTGGACTCACCGCCTCCGGGCTTGCCCTCTACAGCGCAGCGTGGGTACAGCACGACGAGCCGGCGACGAAGCGTCTGCTCGGGCAGGCGCTTCGCGCGCTCCTGCCCATTCAGGTGCTCGGCCAGGAGCTCGGGAACACCGATCCCATCCCAGAGTCCGGTGCGGTCCACCTGCTCGCTCTCCACCGCGTCGTGCCGCCGACGTTCACCGCCGACGACGCCCGCCTCACCTTCCGCTGGCTCAACGACCTCGGCGTCGTCGTCTACTCGCGCCAGAAGAAGACGGTCCGGTTCGTCCCCGACGATCCGGGTGCGGCGAAGGCGGGCGAGGTCGGATCGTTGGGGGCGATGATCTCGCCTCGCACCCCATACTCCAACGTGGTCCGGCTGCGTCGTGTTCTTCGCACCCAGAGCGGCGTCGTGACGTGGGCCGACCCGCACTTCGGTGCACGTGCACTCGAGGAGCTCGCCGACGAGCTCGACCCGTCGAAGGTCACGGAACTGCGCATCATCTCGGGCGACGCACCCAACGTGTTGTCCCCGCGTAGCTTCAAAGACTTCGAGCGGTTCGAGCAGGAGATGTCGAACAAGGGGATCACTGTCGAATGGCGGGTCGACACCGCACGCGACTGGCACGATCGGTTCCTCGTCGACGCCAACGGCTCATTCAACATGCCGCCCGTGAACAACCTGTTCAAGAACGAATACTCGGAGATCCTCCCGAGCGACTCGAAGCCGCCGGTGGATGAGTGGTGGGCGCGTTCCTCGCCACGCACGACGTAGGCATACGGAGTTGCAGTATCCCGGTGTGGGCCTATACCCGCAGCTGTTCGGCGATCTCTCGAACTCGTTGAGCCAACTTCTGGACGCGTTGCTTCGCGGACCCCGGGGCACGTCCGTGGAGACAGACGGCCACATCACGGATCTTGTTGGTATCTCGCTTTAGTCCGTCGTTGACCGATCCGGTAAGACCGACCTTCTCTCCCGGTGGGCGCTCCTTCACTAGCTCGTTTAGTCGTGACAAGCTCCCGCCACTTCCGTGAGCGAGGGTGTTGCGGATCCCTTTCAGAAGGTCAAGAGCGCAAGCGTCGGGGGCGGTCGCGACTATGCCTCGTACCTTGTCGGAGTATCGGGTGTCGAGATCCCTCGCCGCTTCCGTCATCCACGTTTCGCAACTGTCGAAGGTGACGTTGTATCCACGGGGGTCTAGGAGCGCTTCGACTTCGCCTTGCTTCGGTCTTATCGGGACGGTGAGCGCGCCGCCATGAAGAAGGCGAATGTAGTGGTCGATGCTTGCCTTCTTCACTCCCGCGTCGAGACTCGTTTGCTGGGCGGTCACGAACCTGTCCGGCGCGGCCGTCACGGCGACGACGTGCCACTTGTGCTGGAACAGCTCCCACTCCGAACCGAGTCGAAACGCGAAGTCCGCTGCGAGACCCTTGCGCAGTTGGAGTTGACGAGGGTTCTTCACATGGTCGGACACAGCTTGATACGTGTCCGCGTAACGCGCTTCCATTTCGATCACGCCGTCGAGGAATGCATCGAGCGGCTTGTTCGGGTCTGCGACCGGCATGCCGTCAAGATAGCGCGTGACGCTCGCACGTCACGGCACCCCGATTCGTTCATCCGAACCGTGTGACTCGAACCAGTAACGTGTGCGCATGGCAGATAACGAAGTCCGCATGGTCCATCGAATCGACGAGCTGGATATGACCATCCGGTGGGTCGTGTCCGTCGACGACACCCACGTGGACTTCCTAGACGCGGACGGGAGCACTGTCGCCGACCCCGATCGGATCCAAGCTGCCGTGAATCACCTGCGGGATCTGGAGACCATCGGGCTCGATTTGGAGCGCCCGGGAGACTGCACATGACGCGAATCCATGCGGGAACCTGCCAGCACTACCAGCCGGACGGGTGCACCAAGCACCAGAATCCGGATCTGACTCGCGCGGTCGGTCACTCCTGTTGCGGACGATGCTCTCAGGGCAGAGCGCACAAGACTGAAGCATGGGGTCACGCGCCGCTGTTCGAGCACGCCTACCACGAGGGGCTCGTGACGCCGGGCGTATGCACGACCTGCAAGCAGGGACCGCACTAGCCCCGCGCGTGCAGTCCGGCGTCCCGTGGGGTCCTCCTGGACACGAGTGACCCCCGGAGCCCTGAGAGTGGGTTCCGGGGGTCTCAGTTCGCGGGAGAGGCGCGAGGCGCAAGACGAGCCGATCCAGGAGTAGAGCTCCGACCAGCTGATGACGTCCGCTGCGGCCACGAGACTTACTTCGGACCGCCTCTGGCGGCCCGCAACGAGCCCCATTCGTGCGATGCGCGGTTAGGGATCCCCGTAGGGACTTGGCCGGCCTTAGCCGCCCGTGAATGCCACCGTCGCGATCTCCGACCCCGCTTCCGTGCAGGCCTGCATGACAGCGGACCATTGCTGATCCAAGTCGTCCGATCCGATCTCGCCGCGGCCATACGCCGCGAGCGCGACCGGCGGAACGGCCGACTGGAGCGCGGACACAGAGTCGCTCACGGACCCCTCGCCACGGGTGGGCACACGGCTGAGCACGATTGTCGCGAGCCGATACCAGCCGCCTTGCTCTTGCGTATCCATGCGCCCTTCGCTCACCGCGACGTCGGCATTGAATCGGATTGACATGACGTCACCGATCGCCGAACATGTCTCGGCATCCGTCACAGCATTGGATCCGGGGGTCGGCGCTGCGGCGGGGATCGCGCTTCGTTCCGGGGTCGGAGTGGCAGCCCCGTCCGGAGCTGTGTCGCTGCCGGATGACGCACAGCCCGCCAGCGTCAGCGCCCCCGTCAACACAACGGATCCGATCAGAGACCGCACACTTCTCAAGATGCGTTGCTCCTTGTCATTCGGCTTCCCCACGTTTTCCGGTGATGTGAGTCCGTCCGCCGAGCACCCTTGGCGCGAAGGCTGAGGTGGCCGATCTCTGCAGCTCTCGACTGAGAGTAGCAATCCGGCTCATCCGGATAGCCAAACCAAGGCGCGTGTGGATAAGTCAGCTGCGAGAGCAGCGAATGACACCCTGAAGCACGACTCTGCCCTGGTGAATGACCGCAATGCCCGTTTGGGGATCGCGAGTGTGCAAGCGCGTCGACGGCATCGGGTGCTCAAGCCACGCCGAGCGCCTCGAACGCGTAATAGGTGAGGTAGACCGGCCAGACGAGGGCCTGAAGAAGACCCAGAACCCAGTCCCAGAATCCCATGTCGGAGTGGGAGATGAAGTAGATCGCGGCGCCGATGTACGCCAGAAAGAAGAAGAACCCCCACGGTGCGGCGTTTGCCGCAGCCCCGCCCCTGCGTCCGTCGCTCATGTCGGCCACCCTCCCTTAGCGTTCAGCTCGGAGGTTACGCCGAGGGAGAGGCGAATGGCAGAGGCCGGAGCGGACGTGGACGCGGGGCGTGGTCAATCGTCGGGTGGTCGACGGAGACGCTTGACGTCAGTGCGCTGCTTCTTCGCCTTCAGGCGTCGTTCCTTGGCTCCTCGACTGGGTGCGGTGGGTCGACGCGGCGCTGGGGGCGGCCGCAGCGCGTCGGCCACGACCGCGGCCAGTCGCGCGCGGGCGGCATCCCGGTTGCGAAGTTGCTCGCGATGCTCGGATGCCGCGACTGTCAGCACTCCGTCCACCAAACGGCCGCGCAGGTGCGAGAGGAGTCGTTCTCGCTGAACGGGGGAGAGGGTGGCCGAGGCTGCGGCATCCCATACGAGTTCCGCTCGCGAGTCGGCGGTGTTCACCCCTTGCCCGCCGGGGCCCGAGGAGCGCGAGAATCGCCACGACAACTCCGACTCCGGGATCGTGACCTGCGCGTTGACCCGAAGTCCGGGACGATGGGCGGCCGGCATGAGTCCATCATCCCTCTGCAGCAGAACGCCGCCCGCAGACCGGCGCCGTCGTTCACAGCGCCCGGCTACGGCTCCCGGCCGCCACGGAGTCGGCGCGCCCGGCGACGGCGAGCGTGCGCGTGAACAGCAGCAGCCACCCGACCACGAGGCCGGCGCAGACCATCTCATGGGTGGCGAGGGTGTAGTACCCGATCCAGAACAGGCTCGCGGAGAAGAGGATGCCGGCCGCCACCACGGGGGCGAGCACGATCATCGGCCGGGGGAGGCGCGGGAGCACCCAGCGAAGACCTAGCAGGAAGGCTCCGAAGATCACGGCCATGCCGATCGCGAAGACGTTGTGGCCCACCTGGCTGAACGTGACCGGCACCAGCGCCGCGCCGAGGAAGCACGCCGCGAGGGCGAGGAACACGCCGTAGACGATGAGCGCGCTCGTGTGGTGGACCCGGGGTTCGGTGCGCGCCCACGCGTCCACGCTCACCAGCAGGTACATCGCGAGCAGCGCCGTCACCCCGCCGGCCAGGATCAGGGTCGCGTTGAAGACGGTCGACGTGATCCCGCCGCGGCCGCCGAGTTCGCTGAAGTTGAGCCGGTACCACTCGTCGTCCTGCGTCGTCGCGACACTCACCGTGAACCCGGTCGCCACCACGGCGAACAGCAGCAGCACGAGCCGGGTGGCGGTGACATGCGCCGCGAGCACGAACGCCGTGTAGCCGCAGGCGCCTGCGACGAGAGCGACGATCATGGCCGCCGTCATCGTGTCGACCGCGACGCCGGGCCAGATCAGCGATGCTGCGTGGAACAGCATCCACTGCACCAATGCGAACACCGCCGCGAGCGAGATCGCGAGGGCCGCCGACATCCAGGCTCGTCGCGAGCGCGTGACGCCCTTCAGCCACGCCTGCCTCGGATCGCGGGCCGCGAGCCGATAGCTCACCGCCGAAGCGGCGAGGGTGACGGATGCCGCGACCACGATGCCGGCCGCGCCCAGCGACGCCCCCTCCCACACCGGTGCCGCGCGGCCCCAGAACCCCAGCGCTCCGCCGGCGAGCCCGACGCCGAACGCGAGCGCCGCCACGACGATCGCCCGCGCCTCGGTGCGCACGGCGAACCGTCGCGCTTCGGCCACTCCGTCACGGTGCAGCTGCTTCTCGACCCGTACCGCGGCAGCCTCGAGGCGTGCTTCCTGCGACCACGCGCCGCGTGCCATGGCACGATTGTCCTCCCATCAGGGCGGGTCTGGGGCGGCAGTCGTTGCTACGGCCGAGGCATCCGTCCGTCGTCGGTTCTGCGTCAGCCGCGCTCGGCGAGGGACTGCACCTGCCAGTCGTGCACGTCGACGAGCCAGTCCAAGGCGGCGGAGGGGCCGATGCGCGGGTCGTCGGGAGCGCGGCCGTCGCGCAGGGCCAGCACGTAGGCGCGGTCCTGCGCGATGCGCGGGCGCACCTGGCCGGCGCCGCCGACGGAACCGTGGCCGGGAATGACGGCGACGACGTCGTCGGCCACGCTGTCGAACAGGTCGAGCGCGGCGAGGTAGTCGCCGATCGGGTCGTCGGCCTGGAGGTCGAGGAACGGCATCAGGATGTCGGAGAGCATGTCGCCCGCGACGAGGACGCCGCTCGGCTCTACCAGCAGCGCGGCGTGGCCGGGGGCGTGCGCCCGGTGCTCGAGGATGCGGACGGCCGGTCCGTCCCACGGGATGTGAGTGGTTCGCTCAGGGAGGCCGGTGATGAGGCCGAGCAGCTCCATCGGGATGTCGTCGGCGTACTCGGGCGGAAGTCCCTCGGCCACCTGCTCCTTCCAGTCCGCCATGGCCAGCACCTCGTGGATGGCGGCCGCGCCGCGGGCCGTGCCGTACCGCGGCGAGTCGCCGAGGTTCGGGTGCCAGAGCACGTGATCCCAGTCAGGATGCGTCGAGAAGGCCGCGACGACGGGGCGGCCGAGCTCGCGCACGTCATTGGCGAGGTCCGCCATCTCGGCGCGCGTGATGCCGGGGTCGACGAGGAGGACGCCCTCCCGTCCCTGCACGACGGTGGCCTGGGTCTGGATGAACTCGCTCTCGTGGGTGAGAACGCCCTCGGCGACGGACTGCAGCATGGGATGCCTCCGCAGATGGTGTGCGATCGCTCCCGTCAGACGGTAGTACCCGAGCCGACCGGCATCCAGGCCGCGGGCGTGCGCTCGGTGAGGGCGACGGTGCCACCGCTTAGGCTGTCGCCGTGACGCACGCGCTGGACGAGGGCCCGTTCTACCACGGCACGAAGGCGGACCTGCGGGAGGGGGACCTCCTCTCGGCGGGGTTCCGCTCGAACTACCGGCCCGAGGTCGTGATGAACCACATCTACTTCACCGCGGTGCCCGACGGCGCCGGGCTGGCCGCCGAGCTCGCCCCCGGCGACGCCGAGCCGCGCGTCTACGTGGTGGAGCCGACCGGCGCGTTCGAGAACGACCCCAACGTGACCGACAAGAAGTTCCCCGGCAACCCGACGCGCTCGTATCGCAGCACCGAGCCGCTGCGGATCGTCGGCGAGGTCTTCGACTGGACGCGGCTGACGCCCGAGGCGCTGCAGGCCTGGCGGGAACGGCTGGCCGCGCTGCGCGAGGACGAGCGCGGCGAGATCATCAACTGAGCGGATGCGGGCGGCATCCGCTCTCCATCAGTCCTGGCGGCCGGCGACGCCGAGGAAGCGGATGAAGACCGCGATCCAGCCGAAGATGAGTGCGAACACGATGATCTCGAACGCCGTCAGCGAGAAGAACCCGATCGCAGGGATGAAGAGCACGACCGACACGACCATCGCGACGAGGAACGACCACGACGCGACGAAGTAGGTGCGCGGCATCCCCCGCAGGAAGTTCGGGCCGCCGATGAGGAGCACCAGGAACATCGCCGCCATGCCGGATGCCGAGATGTTGTGCATCGGCATGTTCACGTCGACGGGGAAGATGCCCACGCACGCGAGCATGATGCCCATCACCACGAACAGCACCGGGACGATGCGCGGCCCGCGCGGGTTCTCGAGCACACCTGCGGCGGCGAGGGCGCGCATGTCGTTGGCGATGTAGACCGCGAACGTCGTCACGAGCAGGCCCGCCGCGATCAGCGTGCCGTTGAACACCCAGCTCGACAGGTCGTCCTCGAAGGTCCCCAGGTGGCTGAAGTGGATCGTCCACCACTTCGGGTCGGGCGTGGTCACCATCGCGGTGAGCGTGCCGATCGCGATGAACGCCAGCAGCAGCGTCGACATGCGCTGGGTCGTCATCGCCGACACCGACAGGAAGACCGCCCACGTCGTGAGGCCGAGGGTCACCGCCATCAGCACGACCGCCCAGAAAGTCACGATCGGCAGCCCGATGAAGCCCAGCGCGAGCACCCGGTACAGCGCGTACACCGCGACGAATGCCAGTGCGGTGTGGACGATGACCACCGAGATGGTGTTGACGATGAACTTCCACGACGGCAGGGCGGCGCGCCACTCCTGCCCCGGCCGGTTGCGCGCCCGCCAGTACTCGGTGGTCGACGCGACGGCCGCGACCACGGCCGCCCCTGCGGCCGCCCAGACGGCGAACGAGTCCGCCTCTCCCGCGAGCTTCAGATCGGGGGCGAAGATCCCCACGATCAGGCCGTAGACCGCGCCGACGATCCCGGCCGACAGGGCGGCGTAGACCGCCTCGGACTCCGCCCGGCGGCCGGGTGTGGGGGCGGGCGCGTCGGGCAGCGACGGGGCGTTCACGGTGCTCACGAGGTCAGAGTACGTCCGGCCGGGAACGTCGGGGGCGATCGGCGCGAGAAGTCATCGAACGGATGCCGCGGCATCCGCTTGTCGGAGGCTCAGGCGCCGCGCTGCAGCCAGGGGCGCAGCATCCGCGTCACCCACGGCAGCACGGCGTACGTCATGATCGGCGTCAGTAGGACGGTGGACAGGAGGACGCGGGCGACAAGCGGCCACTCCGCGAACCCCGGGACGAACCCGAGGAGCCACGACGCGAGGAGGTTCGTCGGGAAGAACCCGAGCCAGATCGTGACGGCTTGCTTCCAGCGCGGCGGGGCGGCCGGGATGGGCTGCTGGACCGGCCCGGTGGGCGGCTGCGCCGCGAAGCCCGGATGCCGCGACTCGACGTGGGTCGCGAACGGAGCGTCGAACCACCCTTCGATGCCGGTGCGGCGCTCGATGCGGACCTCGCTCGCGAAGGCACGACCGGAGTCGAGCCACCACGACCGCTGCGGGGAGTCCTCCCAGCTCTCGAGGGTCGGGATGTCGCTGAAGCGGTAGAGCATGTACCAGAGGTCGCTGCCTTCGCCCGCGCGGACCCAGCCGGAGCCGAGGAAGCCGGGGAATCCTGCGGCGAGATCTGTGCCCGCTTGCATCCAGCTTGTGGCTTCGATGGTGCGGGACGGGTCGATACGTCGTTCGATCGCGACGGTGATGGGGTGGGCCACGGGTTCTGCCATGGCATCCATTCTCCGGTCGGCGCGACGCGCGCGGGTACGGGGGCGGCGTGCGGCACGTGAGCGAGCACGCGGGGCAGTGACAGCAGCCAGATGCCCATCGTGACGAACGCGACGAACTCGAACAGCGCGAGCGTGATGAACCCCGCCGTGAGCACCACCATCCCGCTGGCCAGCACCGCCACGCACAACATCGTGGCCCGGCGGAACGGGCGGCTGCGGCGGGGGATCGCCAGGCCCGTCGCGACGGTGGCGAGGAACGACAGCCCGAGCCCCGTGGCGATGATGTCGTGCATCACCGCGCTCACCGGGATGGGCACCAGCCCGACGCCGGTGAGGTGCAGCCCCGCCGACACGATCGAGCCGCGGAACGCGCGAGACGAGCGGCGACGGATGCCGGTGGGCAGCGCCACCGCGACCAGTACGCCGTAGGTCGCCAGGCAGAAGCCGGAGAAGATCGCGATCGTGTTGAACATGCGCCCCGAGACGTCGGAGTGGGTGCCCAGCTGCGAGAAGTGATGGTGCCACCAGGTGGGATCGTGCGTGGTGAGCACCGACACGAGCACGCCCACCGGGAGCGACAGCACGGCGAGCCGGCCCACGCGGTGCACATGGTGCGCGACGGCGGACGGGGCGATCGCGGGGTCGCCGGAGGCCGCGTTCACGGCAGCGGGTGGCACGGCGCCCGATGAGGTCCCGGGCGCGAGGACGGTGGTGACGCGACCGGCGGTGACGTCGCGCGACATCATCGCCTGGGGCAGGGCCAGGGGGCCCCGGGTCGCGTCGGATAAGGTCGTGGGAGGCATTCGACTCACGATCGTTGTGTCGACGGGTCCCCGAGCCGCGGCACCCCCCAAACGAGCCCGACCCCGGGACTCGTCAGGTCTGACGACAAATCCCCAGTTCAGCGACGGGTCGCTGAATGAGGCCGAATCCCCAGTTCAACGGCATGCCGCTGAGTCAAACAGTAGTCGGAACAGCCGTGAGAGCGCTGGCCGATCGGCTGCTCCGTCCCCGTCCGCCCGACCCCGCGCGGGTACGCTGGGGGAGCCGGCTCGCCGCTCGCGCAGCCCCGATGACGCGCGAACGGCGTGAACGGGACCCAGGAGGAGCCGGATGCCCAAGAACAAGAAGCCGGCCGGCGGCCGCGCGGCGAAGAACTTCGACCCGCGGTACAACCCCAAGTACCGCGCCGCCAACGAGGCGCGCGACGGCCGTGATCCCCAGCGGCGCCCCGGCGAATCCTCCGCCGGGAAGGCGGGCAGCCGCAGCCCTGGCCACCGCGGGTACCGGACCGACGCCGATGGCGCTGCATCCCGTTCTTCGGAAGGCGCCGGGGCCGCCCCCAAGCGTCGCTGGACCGACCAGGAGCGCGCCGGGCGGGACGAGGCGCGGGCGATCCGCACCCACGCACGCGACGACCGCGGGCGCCGTCCCGACGCCGGTCGCGGAGCTCCGGCAGGGCGGGATGCCGCGCCGCGCCATGACGGCGGACCCCGCGGTGATGCGCCGCGCCGCGACGGCGGACCCCGCAGGGATGCCGCGCCCCGGCGCGACGCCGCGCCGCGCAAGGATTCCGCGCCGCGCAAGGGGGAGCAGGCGGCCGGCGACGTCGTGCACGAGCGGCTGCGGGCGTCGGCCGTCGCTCCCGCAGCGGTCGAGGGAACGACGTTCGCCGACCTGGGCCTCGGGCAGAACATCGTCAAGACCATCGCCGACCTCGGGGCGCAGCATCCGTTCCCCATCCAGGCGGCGACCATCCCCGCGATCCTCGACGGCCGCGACGTGCTCGCCCGCGGCCGCACCGGATCGGGCAAGACCATCGCCTTCGGAGCGCCCCTCGTCGAGAGCGTGCTGCGCTCGCAGGCGGGCCAGAAGCGTGAGATGGGCCGCCCGCCGCGTGCGCTGATCCTCGCCCCCACGCGCGAGCTCGCGCTGCAGATCGACGCCACGATCCAGCCCATCGCCCGCAGCGTGGGCCTGTTCACCACGCAGATCTACGGCGGCGTGCCGCACGCACGGCAGCTCGGCGCGCTGAAGAGGGGCGTCGACATCGTCATCGGCACGCCCGGCCGCATCGAGGATCTCGTCGAGTCGCGTGCGCTCGACCTGTCGCAGGTGCGCGTCGCCGTGCTCGACGAGGCGGATCACATGTGCGATCTCGGCTTCCTCGAGCCGGTGCAGCGCCTCATGCGCCGGACGCCGCGCGACGCGCAGCGGCTGCTGTTCTCGGCGACCCTCGACGGCCAGGTGACGGCGCTGGTCCGCGAGTTCCTGGCCGAGCCCACGGTCGTCGAAGTGGCCGGCGAGACGCAGGACTCGGGCACCATCGAGCACCGCGTGCTCGTCGTCGACCACCGCGACAAGCGCGAGATCCTCCGGTCGCTGGTCGACCGCGACGGCAAGACGCTCGTGTTCACGCGCACGCGGGCATTCGCCGAGATGCTCGCCGAGCAGTTCGGCGAGGACGGCATCCGCGCGCTCGCCCTGCACGGCGACCTCGATCAGGCCCGCCGCACCCGCAACCTCGAGAAGCTCACGTCGGGCCGCATCGACGTGCTGGTGGCCACCGACGTGGCCGCGCGCGGCATCCACGTCGACGACATCGACCTCGTGGTGCAGGCCGATGCGCCCGACGAGTACAAGACCTACCTGCACCGCTCTGGGCGCACCGGCCGCGCCGGCCGCGCCGGAACGGTCGTCACGCTCGTGACGCGGGCGCGGCGTGAGCGCCTCGCCGAACTGCTGCAGCGCGCCGACATCGAGGCGCCGTTCGCCGACGTGCGTCCCGGCGACGACCTCCTGGACGAGCTCGCCGGGCGCTGACGCCGCTCGCCGCGGCGGTCAGGCCTCCGCGGCGGCCGTCGCCCCGCGGATGCGGCCGGTGGCAGCGGTCACCGCGGCTACGGCGCCCACGATCGCACCCGGCACGAGTGCGGTCAGCGCCGACACCAGGATGCCGGCCGCCAGCGTGCCGACGTAGGTTCCGAAGTCCGCGTGCACGACGAAGCTCGAGAAGACGGCGCGCACGATGTTGCCCGCCACGACCGCGACCACGGTGACCCACACGCCACGGCCGAACGCGCGCCACGGCCCGGCGCCGGGCCGTCGCCGCGACGCGGCGCGGAGCATCGCCCACGCGACGGCGAGCATGACCAGGGCGCCGACGGTGTCGGCGATCCAGAACGCCCACGTGGTCTCGCCGAGGGGCACCAGTCGCAGCGGCGGCCACAGGAACGGCAGGCCCGCGGCGGCCGGCACCGCCAGATACGGCACCCACGTGGTGAGGGTGCCGACGAGCGGCCAGATGCCGACCACGATCGCCAGAACGGCGAGGGTCACGAGGCTCGCGAGGAGGCTGCGGTCGGACAGGAACGGTGACTTCGTCGACACCCGCCCGATGATAGCCTCCGATTCGCGCGTGTCCGCACCCCCGGGGCCGTGCTCCGCCCGTCAGAGAGGACGGTCCCGATGCTCGGTCCCCGCAGCGTCCTTTCCCTCGCGCTCGGCGCGCTCGTCGTGGCCGGCGGCATCGCCGCCGTCGTGCGCACGCCGGGACCGGCATCCGTCTCCGCCCACATGGAGGACGACCAGGGGCGGGCGATCGTCGCCAACGGGTTCAACACCGCGTCGAGCTCGAAGATCGCACCCGATGGGATGCCGGAGTTCACCGAGGCCGACCTGGATGCGGAGCACGCCGACATGGGGACGGACTTCGTGCGCTTCCTCATCTCGTGGCGCAAGGTCGAGCCCGCACCGGGCGAGTACGACCAGGACTACCTGGACGACGTCGCCGAGCGCGTCGACTGGTACGCCGAGCGCGGCTACCGCGTCATGCTCGACATGCACCAGGACACGTGGGGCACGGGGATCACGCCGAGCGGCGACGCCGGCAACGGCGCCCCGGCGTGGGCGACGTACCTGGACGGGTACCCGGTCGCCGACCAGGACATGTGGGAGCTCTACTACCTCGAGCCCGGCGTCATCCGGGCCTTCGACAACTTCTGGAACACCACCGGCGAGCACCCCGAGCTCGCCGAGCACTATGCGGGGGCGTGGCGCGCGGTCGCCGAGCGCTTCGCCGACGAGCCGGCCGTCGTCGCGTACGACCTCATGAACGAGCCCTACGGCGGGACCGTGCAGGGCCCGGCCTTCGAGGCCGGACCGCTCACCTCGCTCTACCAGCGCAGCGCCGACGCGATCCGCGAGGTGGATCCCGACACGTGGGTGTGCCTGGAGCCGCAGGCGCTCGGCTTCAACTGGGGCCTGCCCACCGGCCTCGGCCCCGTCGACGACGCGCGCGACGGCGACCCCCGCATCGCCTTCTGCCCGCACCTGTACCCGCTGCCCATGGACCTCGGCGACGGCTTCTCGGGCACCAGCCGCGACCTCATCGAGGGCACCGTCTCGGCCTGGGCGTCGAACACGCTGCGCGCCGCCGAGGCGCTGGGCGGAGTGCCGGTGATCCTGGGCGAGTTCGGCCTGGACACCACGCTCCCCGGCGCCCTCGACTACGTCGACCTCGTCTACCGCACAGCGGATGCCGCGGGCATGGGTGTCGTGTACTGGTCGCGCGATCCGGGCAGCTGGGGGCCGTACGAGGGCGACGGGACGCCGCGCAACCTCGTCGCGGTCGTGGACCGCCCCTACCCGCGGGCGGTCGCCGGCCCGGTGTCGTCGTGGACGGTCGCGGACGACGAACTGGTCATCCACCTGGACGGCCCCGCCGGCGACGGCACGAGCGAGGCCTACCTCCCGGCCGACGCCTTCCCGGACGGCGCTGCCGTCGAGGGCGGTGAGGTCGTGGAGTGGGATGCCGCGACCCGCGTGCTCACCTTCACGATCGACGACGGCGTCTCGGAGGTGTCGATCACGCCGGCGCGGTGACCGAGGCGCCGGTGTCGGTGCCGGCGATCGCGCCGATCGATGCGACCAGCGCGGGATCGCCGCCGAGCGCGATCAGGCGGGTGCGCAGCGCGACCTCTGCGCGGCGGTAGGGCTCGGCGCTCGCGTGGAGCAGCGAGCGCGTGTTCGCCGCTTCGAGGAACGACACCATCTCGAACGTCAGCTGCCGCGCGTCGTCGAGGAGGGGCAGCTCGCCCGCCGCCATCGCGTGCTCGATGCTGCGGGCCAGGTAGTCCTCCCACTCCGACGAGGCCGCGACGATCGCGTCGCGGATCGGGCCCGGCTTGGCGTCGAACTCGACCGATGTCGCGGCGAAGAAGCACCCGCCGCGGAACACCCGGTCGCGGGAGTAGGCGAGCCAGTCCGACAGCAGGGCGCACACGCGGCCGAGGCCCCTCGGCGTGCGCTCTCGTGCGGGGGCGACCACGCTGTCGACGAAGACGTCGCGTGCGGCGGCGATCACCGCGAGCTGCAGCTGCTCCTTGGAGCCGAAGAGCGTCGCGATGCCGCTCTTGCTGTGGCCGGAGGCATCCGCCAGCCGGCCGATCGTGAGGCCGTCCAGTCCGTCGACGGTCGCGGTGTCGACGGCATGAGTCAGCACCGCGCGACGCGACTCGTCGCCGCGCAGGCGACGGCGGTCAACAGGTGCTTGTGTCATGCCAGGAGAATACCGTACGATCGTTCGTATTCATAAGTACGACCGTTCGTATTCTTGGATCGGAGTGATCATGAACGTCGCCATCGCCCTCGCGGGCACCACGGTTCGCGCGGCCGGCGCCGTCTCGCCGCGCTGGGGCGCCGCGCTGGCCATGCCCCTCTTCGGACACGTGGCGCGGCCGCGTCCGGTGCACCCGGACGACGAGCCCACGATGGAGCGCGCTCGCCGCAGCACCGTGCGGATCCCCGGCATCGATCGGCGCGGGGTCGACGTCGCGGTCTATGCGTGGGGCGTCGGGCCCCGCACCGCCGTCGTCTCGCACGGCTGGAACGGCCGGGCGAGCCAGTTCTCACGGCTGGTGCGCGAGCTCGTCGCCGAGGGGTTCCGCGTCCTCGCGTTCGATGCCCCCGCGCACGGGATGTCGGCCGGCCGTCACACGTACCTCGTCGACTGGATGGACGTGTTCCGCGTGCTGCAGGATCGCCGCGGCCGGTTCGACCTGATGGTCGGGCACTCCTTCGGCGGCCTGGCCACCCTCGTCGGCGTGGCGGGCGGCGTGGATGCCGGCCGCATCGTCACGATCGCCGCGCCTGCCGACGCCGATCTGCTGCTGACGCAGTTCCAAGGCATGCTCGGCTACCCCGACGCGGTGGCGGTGCAGATGCGCGAGGGCTTCGCGCGCCGGTACTTCCCCGGCGAGCCGGACCCGTACTCGTGGCTGTCGAGCGTGCGCCGGCCCCTCGCGCCGGAGGTGCCGCTGCTCGTGGTCCACGATCGCGGCGACCGCATGGTGCCGTTCGGCGAGGCCGAGCGGATCGCCGCCGCGAACCCCGGTGCGAGCCTGCTGGCCACGACGGGGCTGGGGCACAACCGCGTCCTCGCGGACGACGCTGTGCTCGACGCCGTCGTGGAATTCGTGACCGGGGAGCCGCGCGACGTCGGGCCGGCCACGGCCGCGCTGCCCGTCTCCGCTCCGTTCCGCGAGGGTGCGCTGCTGGGGGAGCGGGTCGCGGTCGGCGTGCGCCCGTGACGCTGCATGGTGTCGCCCGACGGCGCGAGTCGGCCGTCGTGGGGCAGAATCGGACGGTGCTGAGACGGCGACGCAAAGAGGTGCTCACCACCGGTGGCGTCATCGCCTCCGCGGTGATGGTGCTGATCGGGCTGGCAGTGCTCGTGCTCTGCGGAACGCTGCTGGTGCAGATCGTCATCGACGGCATCGGGCCGTTCGACACCGTCGGCATCGCGCGCCCGACTCCGGCATGGATCGCGATCATCGGCCTCTCTCTGGGCGCCCTCGCCGGCGTCGAGTTCGTCGTCGACTCCGTCGGCTACCTGATCCGCGCCGCCCGCGGCGAGCTGTCCCGGCCGGCGAACGACGAGCGGGCCCGCCGTCGGCATGCCGCACGCAAGGCCACTGCGCACCAGCGCCAGGTGGCGGCGCGGTCGGCCGAGGCGCGTCGGCGCGACGCCGGGGCGTAGGCGCGTCGACGCAACGTCGCCGGCGTCGACTCGTCAGAAGAGCCGGGAGGCGGTGTCCGCGGCGCCCGCTGTGCCATGGCCCGTGGCACGCAGGCTGGCCGCCGCGCGTCCTCGCGAGGTCGTCACGATGGGCGGCGCCGCCCGGGCGTCGGCCCGGTCGGCGAGCCCTGCCACCGGTCCGCCGCGCACGTTCTCGTCCTCGGCGTGACCATCGAGCCCGTAGACCCGCAGCAACGGTCGCACCCGCTTCGCGAGCCATGATCGGTACGCCTTCGGCGCGGTCGACGTGGCTCCCGGGTACAGTCCGCGGTAGGACGACACGAGCTCGGGATGCCGCTGCTCGAGCCATTGCAGGAACCACTGCTTCGCTCCCGGACGCAGATGCAGCGCGCCGTACACGACCCGCGCCGCGCCGGCCTCTTTGATGCGGGCCAGCGCGTGGTCGATCGCGGCGATCGAGTCCGTCAGGTGCGGGATGATCGGCATCAGGAACACGGTGACGCGGAACCCCGCCTCGGTCGCCGCCCGCACGGTCTCGAGCCGGGCCGCGGCGGTCGGTGTGCCCGGCTCGATGAGATGCTGCAGGTGGTCGTCGAACACCGCGATCGACATCGCGAGGGTGACATGCACGTCGGCGGCGGCATCCTTCAGCAGCGGCAGATCCCGCCGCAGCAGCGTCCCCTTCGTGAGGATCGAGAACGGCGTTCCCGACTCGGTGAGCGCCGAGACGATCCCCGGCATGAGCTTGTAGCGCCCCTCGGCGCGCTGGTAGGGATCGGTGTTCGTGCCCAGCATGACCGGCTCGTGCCGCCAGCTGCCCCGCCGCAGCTCCTTCGCGAGCACGTCGGCGACGTTCACCTTCACCACGACCTGCGTGTCGAAGTCCCGCCCCGCATCGAGCTCGAGGTACTCGTGCGTCCCTCGGGCGAAGCAATTGTGGCTGACGACGCCGTTGGCGATGAAATCCCCCGTCGAGGTCGTGATGTCGACCATGTCGATGGTCTCACCGAGATCCTCGATCGAGACGACGCGCAGTGGGGCATCCGACTTCACCGCGTCTCCGATCAGGCTCAGCTTCCGCGTGATCGCGGGTTGTGTGAGCTCGAAGAACCGTCGTCGGGCGGGAAGGCCACCGAGCAGGCGGACGCTGCTCACCCCGTTCGGGCGGGGAGGCTCCTGCACGAAGTGGAAGTCATGGCGTCGGAGTGAGTCTCCGATCGCCGCGAGGATGTCGGCGTCCGAGTTGGAGATGCGAAGCACTCCGCGGCTGCAGCTGCCTTCTGCGTCGAAGATCCCCGCCAGGAATCCCCGCGACCACTCGGGCGAGGCGGACTCCGGCCACCGGATGGCCTCGCCGATCGCGTCGAAGTCCGCGCGCCGGGAGGTGAAGATCGCGTTCATCTCGCGCCGCTGCGGGGTCGCAGGAGCGAACCGGCGAAGGGTGGTGCTGACGCCGACACCGCGAAGATAAGCACGGGACCGTTCCAACGCCTCGGCGTCTGCCAGTGCGAGACGGAATCGGTGGGCCACGAAGGTCCCCTCGCCTTTCGACCGCGGATACGTTCGCTTCAGCATCATGCCGTCCCCGCGGATCATCCCGCACAGGTACCCCTGCCGGTAGGCATCGGTCTCGGTGGCATCCGCGACCACGCCGCCCGTGCCGAACCCCATCAGCTTGTTGTTCGTCGTCAGGGAGGGGCGCTGAGGTGAGCCTGCGCCGGCCGGCCCAACGTACTTCCACCCACGCTCCGTGAGGAACCTGTGGTCGCCGCTGGCGGTCAGCTCGGTGCCGTCCGCGAGCGTCACCCGATACGCGTGCTTGCGCGTCGTCCATTGGGCCGAGACGGCCGCCCGCACATAGCGGCGATAGGCGCCCTCGCGACGCGTGCCGATCACCTCGTCTCCGGCGCGCACATCTGCGATGCGCTTGCTGCGGCCGTCCGCCATCAACACACGCGTGTCGGGATGCAGACAGTACACGCATGCATGAGAGCAGCCGCGATACGGATTAACGGTCCAGTCGAACGGCATCGCCGAGGCGCTCGGCACATGGTTGAGCGCCGACTTGCAGAGCACCTCGTGGAAGGTCACCCCGGCGAACTCGGGTGTGGTGACCGACCGCACCAGACCGTTCAGCTGCTCGAGGCCGGGCAGGGCTGCGGCATCCGCCACACCCAGTTCCTGACCCTGCCACCGCATGCATTCATGAGAACAAAGATTCGAAACCAAGTCAAGACCGACGCGCCATGATTAGAACATCGGCGGAACGGATGCCGGGTTCCTGGCGAAATCGGGCCGTCACGGGCAAGATGGCTCACGTGACGGAGCCTGGCGGGCTCGCTACCCCCCGAGCCGCCCCCGAGACTCGTCGTGCCGCCCGAGCGATGCGCGAGGAGGCCGATCGGCGTGCCCGCGAGACCGATACCGCCGTCGTCGCCGTCGAGCCTGCGAGCGACGAGTTCGCGCCAGGGTCGGTGCCGGCGGGCGCGCCTTCGGCACTGCCTCCGGAGTCGTGGACACCGGATGCCGCACCTCCGGCATCCGCCGCTCTCGGCGCCTCCACGGCCCACCGCGTTCCGCAGGTGCGCGTGCGGGGCCGCGGGCGCACGGCCCATTCCGCCCGCCCGGTCGTGAGCGAGCGGCGCCTGGCGCGTGCCGCGGAGATGCTCGAGGTGGACGACGACGGACAGCCGGTCCGCCACGCGCGTCCGCGGCGGCTCACCAAGCGCCTCGTCATCGTCGCGGGACTGGTCGCCGGTGCCGCCCTGCTGGCGGGGTCGGCCGCGATGACGGCCATGATGCTGCCCCCGTCGCCGGATGCCGACGCCGCGCTCTCGCTCACCGTCGCGCCGCCGGGCATCGAGGCGCTTCCCGTCCCGGACGTGGAGGAGTCGCCGCCGGCGGCCGACATCTGCACGCTTCCCGATGTGGCGACCGCGCTGCAGCGCGGTGACGACGAGGCGGCGATCATCGCGTCCGGCGGCGGCGAGGCCTTCCGGGCAGCCGTCGTGGAGGGTCGCGCGCCGTGCGTGAACCTCAGCGACTCGTCGCACGTGTGGACCGTGATGGACAAGATCCGCCCGGCGAGCCCCGTCGACTACCGTCCCGAGGGACTGGTGCTGCCCGACGGGGTCCGCAACCTGGAGGGCGGCGCGCTGCGCTCGGATGCGGCATCCGCTCTCGCCTCTCTCGCGAACGACGCCCGCGCGGCGGGGGTGGGCGAGATCGCGCTGGAGAGCGGGTTCCGGTCGTACGAGACGCAGCAGCAGACCTACGGCCGCCACTTCGCCGAGCGCGGCGAGCGTGCCGACCAGGTCAGCGCGCGCCCGGGCTACAGCGAGCACCAGCTCGGGCTCAGCGCCGACGTCGTCGCGTGCGCGGGATCGTGCGGAACGCTCGACCAGCTCGCGGCGTCGCCGCAGGGCCAGTGGATCGCCGAGCACGCCTGGGAGCACGGCTGGATCGTGCGGTACGTCGAGGGCGCGACCTCGGTCACCGGGTATCTCCCCGAGCCGTGGCATCTGCGCTACGTCGGTCCCGAGCTGGCCACGGCGTACCACGAGGGCGGATGGACGTCCCTGGAGGAGTTCTTCGGGCTCCCTCCCGCCCCGGACTACCTCTGACGGCGGCAGCGGCGCCGCCCGCCTCGGGAGACTCCCGGTGTGCCACGACTCCCTGGTGGGGAGTGGGGGACCACTCAGCTGAAACTGAGTACCATATCTCGTGAGATGCGATCCCAACCGGATCCATCTCCCCAAGCTCGACGACGAGAGGAAGGCGCACCATGGAGCGCGACATCTACGACGAGGACCACGACGCGTTCCGCGACGTCGTCAAGGAGTTCATCAAGCGCTACGCGACGGAGGAGAAGCGCAAGCAGTGGGATGCGGACGGCGAGATCGACCGCGCCACCATGCTCGCGGCGGGTGAGGCGGGCATCATCGGCCTGTCGGTCCCCGAGGAGTTCGGCGGCGCCGGGATGCTGCAGGACTACCGCTTCCGCTCGATCGTGCTCGAAGAGACCATCGGCGCCGGCCTCGGCTCGCTCGCCGGAGCCCTCGGCATCCAGGATGACCTGGCGGTCCCCTACGTCGTCCACATGGGCACGCAGGAGCAGAAGGAGAAGTGGCTCCCCGGCATGGCGACCGGCGAGATCCTCGGCGCGCTCGCGATGACCGAGCCCGGCGCGGGCAGCGACCTTCGCGGCATCAAGACCACCGCCAAGCGCGTCGAGGGCGGCTACGTCGTCAACGGCGCCAAGACGTTCATCTCGTCGGGCAAGACCGCCGACATGGTCGTGACCTTCGTGAAGACCGGCGAGGGCAACCGCCCCGACGCGTTCAGCCTGCTGATCCTCGAGGACGGCATGGAGGGCTTCGACCACAGCAAGAAGCTCGAGAAGATGGGCTTCCACGGCTGGGACACCGCCGAGCTGTCGTTCACCGACGTCTTCGTGCCGGAGGAGAACCTCATCGGCGGCAAGGAGGGCCTCGGCTTCATCCAGCTCATGATGAACCTTCCGCTGGAGCGCCTGTCGATCGGCGTCGCCGCGGCGGCCGCGGGAGAGGCGGCGTTCGACTGGACCCGCGAGTACGTGCTCAGCCGCGAGGCGTTCGGCGAGCGCATCGCCGACTTCCAGAACACGCGCTTCAAGCTCGCCGACATGGCGACCACCGTCGACGTGATGTGGGCCTACACCGATCGCGCGATGATGCTCTACAAGGACCAGAAGCTCACCGCCGAAGAGGCGGCGAAGGTCAAGTTCTGGACGACCGACCGCGAGGCGGAGCTGCTCGACGTCGGCGTGCAGCTGCACGGCGGCTACGGCTACATCACCGAGTACCCGATCGCCCGCGCCTACCTCGACGCCCGGGTGCACCGCATCTACGGCGGCACGAACGAGATCATGCGCGACATCGTGTCGCGCCAGATCGTCGGCAAGCGCTGACGGGACGGCTCGCGCCGCACACCGTCCGGGATGCCCCGGACCTGAGCCTCTGCGGAGGCCCGGGTCCGGGGCATCCGTCGTCGATGAGATGAAGTCGTAACAAAAAAGGTTGTTTTCGGTAACGTTCTTGCCTATATTGTGAGCGAGCCGATGGTGTCTCGATGTCACCGGCTTTCCCTGCCAGGAGCCGAAAGGAATCACGGAATGTCAAGCCGGAGAGTGCGCAAGGCGTCGGTGGCGATCGCTGCCGGTGCAGCCGCGGTGTCGCTCATGCTCGCGGGCTGCGGCCCGTCCGACTCGTCGTCGGGCGCGGACGCATCCGCGCTGCGGGTGTGGGCGGGCAGCGCGAACCCCATCAGCGAGAACTTCAATCCGTTCGCCGTGGACACCGCCGTCCACGCGACCTTCGGGGCCATCTACGAGCCCCTCTTCTTCTTCAACCAGCTGTCCTCCGACCCGCCCGTGGGCCTGATCGGCGACAGCTACGAGTACAGCGAGGACGGAAAGACCCTCACCGTCGAGATCAAGCCCGACCTGAAGTGGAACGACGGCGAGGACCTCACCGCCGAGGACGTCGCCTTCACCTTCGGCTACGGGTCGAACGTCGACGAGAAGATGGTGTCGGCCGAGGCGACCAGCGACACGACCGTCGTGCTCACCTACAGCGAGCCGCGCTTCACCTCGGCGTCGCTGCTGCTGGGGTCGACGTGGATCATCCCCGAGCACATCTGGTCGAAGATCGACGACTACGCGTCCGAGACCAACCCCGACCCCGTGGGCTCCGGACCGTACAAGCTCAAGACGTTCTCCGACGCGGCCTACACCGTCGAAGCGAACGAGTACTACCGTGACGGCGAGCCGGCGGTCACCGAGGTGCAGTACATCGGCCTGGACTCCAACCAGTCGGCGCAGGACCTGCTGGCGACCGGCCAGCTCGACTGGGTCGGCCAGTTCATCGCCAATCCCGACAGCGTCACCGGCAGCGGCAAGATCGCGACGATGAACAACCAGCAGGACCCGACCGTCATCCTCACCTGCTCCAACGCCGACCTCGGCTGCAGCGGACCGCAGACCGACCCTGCTGTGCGACAGGCGCTGAACCTCGCCATCGACCGGTCGACGATCGCCGAGAAGGCCTTCGCGGGCCTGGTCGCCGAGAGCTCGCCCGCGTTCGTGCTGCTGCCTCGCGACGAGCAGTGGCTGAGCGACCCGGCGCTGGCGGCGAGCCCGCAGGATGCCGACATCGCGGCCGCGCAGGAGGTGCTCGAGGCCGCCGGCTACACGAAGGGCGGCGACGGCTTCTACGGCAAGGACGGCACGGCGCTGGAGATCGACCTGTTCTCGCCGGACGGCTGGACCGACTACAACGACGCGGCGAAGCTCATCAGCGAGCAGGCGGCGGAAGCCGGACTGCGCGTCAACGCCCGCACCGTGTCGGATGCCGAGTACTGGACGCCGATCTCGGGCGGCGACTTCCAGATGGCGCTGTACGGCCTGACCCAGTCGCTGGTCGCCGACCCGTTCTCGAACTACGACCAGTACTTCGCGGGCAAGTCGACGGCGAAGGTGGGCGAGGACCCGACGTCGGGGCAGAACTACTCCCGCTACCAGAACGCCGACGTGGACGCCGCGGTGGAGGTGGCCGCGGGAACCCTCGATGAGGACGTCAAGAAGGAGGCCTACGCCACGATCCAGGCGCAGATCGCGCAGGACCTGCCGTACATCCCGGTCGTGCTCAACGCGTCGCAGGCGTTCTTCAACGTCGACCGCTTCACGGGCTGGCCGACGGACGGCGATCTGTACGCCAACCCGCTGCCGTACCTGTCGGCGGCCTCGGCGGTCGTGCTCACCCATCTGAAGCCTGCGAAGTGATGAGGCGACGGATCTCATGATCGGCATCGAGCAGACGCGGGAGGGAGAGGCATGAAGTTCTACGCTCGCCGCATCGCGTTCTACGTCGTGACCCTGTGGGCCGCGATCTCACTGAACTTCTTCCTCCCGCGCCTGCTCCCCGGCGACCCGGCGGCCATCATGCTGGGCAAGCTGCGCCGGGCCAGCGGCGGACGGCCGCTGTCGGAGGAGACGATCGCCTCGGTGCGGGCGATCCTCGGCGCCGAGAAGGGCATGACGCTGTGGGACCAGTACCTCGCGTACTGGGGGCGCCTGCTGCACGGCGACCTGGGCGTCTCGTCGACCCGCTACCCGGCGGAGGTGAGCGACCTCATCGCCGCCGCCCTGCCGTGGACGGTGGTCCTCGTCGGCACCGCGACGGTGATCTCGTTCGTGATCGGCATCGCGGTCGGCGCGTGGGTCGGCTGGCGTCGCGGGACGTGGGTCGACCACCTCGTGCCGATCACCTCGGTGTTCCAGTCGATCCCGTACTTCTGGCTCGCGCTGGTGCTCGTCGCGGTGTTCTCGGTGCAGCTCGGCCTGCTGCCGATCGTGGGCGGCTACGACGTGTTCGAGTTCCCGTCAGGACCGGAGTGGAGCTGGGCGTTCTTCTGGAGCGCCGTCGAACACGCGATCCTGCCCGCCGCGACGATCGTGATCTCGTCGGTCGGCGGGTGGCTGCTGGGCATGCGCAACATGATGGTCTCGACGATGGCCGAGGACTACGTGGTCACCGCGGAGGCGAAGGGGCTCTCCCCTCGCCGGATCCGAGGCCGCTACGCCGCCCGGAACGCGTCGATCCCGAGCCTGGCCGGATTCGGCATCGCCCTCGGGTTCGTCGTCGCCGGCTCGATCGTGATGGAGCAGGTCTTCAGCTACCCCGGCATCGGCAAGCTCATGATCCAGTCGGTGCAAGGGCTCGACTATGCGCTCATGCAGGGCGTCTTCCTGGTCATCACGCTCACCGTCCTCGCGGCGAACTTCGTGATGGACCTGATCTACGGACTCATCGATCCGCGAGTGAGGCACAATGGCTGAGCCCACGTCCGACACCATCGTCGAGGACGAGACCCCGATGGCTTCGCCGGCGACGGCGGAGGCGGTGCGCGCCACCGAGCGCTCGGTCGCCGCCGAGGAGGCGACGACGCTGGCGATCGCGACGCGGCGGCTGGGAGGCATCCGTCACCTGCTGCCGACGTGGTCGGGAAAGCTCATCGCCGGCGTCGTCATCACCGGGCTGATCGTGCTGTTCGGGCTGCTGGTGCCGCCGTTCGCGCAGAACCCGCGCGACTCCGACAACCCGTCGCTCCAGCCGCCGAGCCCCGAGCACCTGCTGGGCACCACCAAGCTCGGCTACGACGTGTTCTCGCAGCTCGCGTGGGGCACCCGCGAATCGCTGTTCGTGGGACTGGTCGCGGGATTCGTCGCACTGCTGCTCGCGATCGTGTTCGGCATCCTCGCGGGCTACTTCGGCGGCGTCGCGGACGAGATCCTCATGCTGATCACGAACATCATGCTGGTCATCCCGGGCCTGCCGCTGGTGATGGTGATCGCCGCGTACGTGCAGAACGCGCCGGGGCTCGGTCCGTTGGCCCGCAGCTCGTTCCTGGTGGCGATCATCCTCGGGGTCACCGGATGGGCGGGCTCGGCGATCGTGCTGCGCGCCCAGTCGCGGTCGCTGCGCACGAGGGAGTACGTCGCGGCGGCGCGGGTCGCGGGCGAGAAGCCGATGCGCGTGATCTTCGTCGAGATCCTCCCCAACCTGGTTCCGCTCATCGCCGCCCAGCTGATCTTCGGCATCGTCTTCGCGGTGCTGGGCGAGGCGGGGCTGTCCTACCTCGGGCTCGGCCCGACCGGCTCGATCACGCTGGGCACGATGCTCAACGACGCGCAGACCGGCCAGGCGGTCGGCAGCGGCGCGTGGTGGTGGTTCGTCCCGCCCGGCGCGATGATCGCGCTCCTGGGCGCCGGTCTCGCGCTCATCAACTTCGCCATCGACGAGGTGGTCAACCCGAAGCTGCGGCTCGCGCCGAAGGTGGCGCGCAGCCAGCGTCGCGCGGCGCGCGCCGGCCGCGGCGTCGCCGGAGGAGGTGCGGTCGCATGACCGAAGCGGTGCTGACGGCGCGCAACGTGTCGATCGAGTACGAGGTGGATCCGCCGGTCAAGGCCGTGCGGGACGTCTCGCTGACCCTCAACCGGGGCGAGATCCTGGGGCTGGCCGGCGAGTCGGGATGCGGCAAGTCGACGCTCGCGTACGGCGTCAACCGGCTGCTCAAGCCGCCGGCGCTCATGACATCGGGCGAGATCGTGTTCCACGACCGGTCCGGGGTCGACATCGACGTGGTCGGCCTCACCGACCAGGAGCTGCGCCGGTTCCGGTGGGACAAGGTGTCGATGGTGTTCCAGGGCGCGATGAACTCCCTCAACCCGGTGATCAACATCCGGGCGCAGCTGTTCGACGTGTTCACCACGCATCGGCCCGGGATGAGCAGGCGTCAGAAGCAGGCGCGCAGCGAGGAGCTGCTGGAGCTCGTCGGGGTCGACCCCAAACGGCTGACGAGCTTCCCGCATGAGCTGTCCGGCGGCATGCGTCAGCGCGTGATGATCGCGATGGCGCTCGCACTGGACCCGCAGGTGATGATCATGGACGAGCCCACCACGGCGCTCGATGTGGTGGTGCAGCGGGGCATCATCCGGGAGATCATGCGGCTGCGCGAGAAGCTCGGCTTCGCGGTGATCTTCATCACCCACGACCTGCCCATGCTGATCGAGATCAGCGACCGGATCGCGGTCATGCTGCAGGGGGAGATCGTGGAATCGGGCACCGCGGCGGACATCTACCGGAACCCGCAGCACGAGTACACCAAGAAGCTGCTGTCGAGCTTCCCGAGCCTGCGCGGCGACCGCGGCGACTTCGTGCGCACCGGCGCCCAGCCCATCGGGGCGACCCTCGCCCAGGGAGGTGCCGCATGAGCGCCCACAGCCACACCGCCGCCGGGCCCCGCACGCTGGAGGCGCGGAATCTGGTCAAGGACTTCCGGCTGCGCAGCGGCCTGACCTTCTCGACCCTGCACGCGGTGAAGGACGTCTCGTTCACGCTCGAAGCGGGCCGCACCCTCGCGCTGGTGGGGGAGTCCGGATCGGGCAAGTCCACCATCGCGAAGATGCTCGCCCGCCTGGAGAAGCCCACGAGCGGGCACATCCTGCTCGACGGCAGACCGGCCGGCAACGGCGGCCGCGAGGTGGCGGCGTACCGGGGCGATGTGCAGATGGTGTTCCAGGACCCGTTCGCGTCGCTGAACCCGTTCCACTCCATCGCGCACCACCTGGAGCGGCCGCTGCGCATCCACAACCCCGGCATCAGCAGCGCAGAGGTGCGCCGCCGCACCCTGGAGCTGCTGGACCGGGTGCGGCTGACGCCGACGGAGAAGATGGCCGAACGCCGCCCGCACGAGCTGTCCGGCGGGCAGCGGCAGCGCGTCGCGATCGCCCGCGCGCTGGCCCCCGGCGCGCAGTTCATCGTCGCCGACGAACCGGTGTCGATGCTCGACGTGTCCATCCGCCTCGGTGTGCTGAACCTGCTCGCCCAGCTGCAGCGTGAGGACCACCTCGGGGTGCTGTACATCACCCACGACCTGGCCACCGCGCGCCACTTCTCCGACGAGATCCTGGTGATGTACCGCGGCGACATCGTCGAACGCGGCCCCGCCGACACCGTCATCCTCGATCCGCAACACGACTACACCCGCACCCTCCTCGGCGCCGCACCCGACCCCGAGCGGATCGGTATGCTGCGCGACGAAGTGCGTGCCGCTGTGACGAAGGAGAACGCGTGACCACCATCGATCCGGGCACGCCTACGTGGCTGCGGGCGCACAACGACCGCACGGCCTTCCGGCTGCTGCTCGAGCACGGGCCGCTGAGCCGCTCGCGCCTGGGCCAGCTGTCGGGCCTGTCCAAGCCGACCGCCGGGCAGATGATCCAGCGCCTGGAGCGGGTCGGGCTCATCGAGGCGGTCGGCGAGACCTCCAAGTCCCGAGGGCCGAACGCGACGGTCTACGGCGTCCGTCGCGACAGCATGACCGGGGTGGCCGTCAGCATCCTCGCCGACGCCATCGAGGCCGTCGTCACCGATCCGACGGATGCCGAGCACCCCGTCGTCGTGCTCCCCACGGCCGGCCTCGACCGCTCGCCCGAGTCCGACGTGACCGCGGCGATCGACGCCGCGTGCCGTGCCGCCGGGATCCCCCGCACGTCGGTCAGCGTCGTGGTCGTCGGAGTGCAGGCCGCCGTCGACGCGGACGTCGACGAGGTCAGCCTCACCGACACGCTCCCCGGATGGCCCCTGGTCGGCGCTCGTGCGCGGATCGAGGAGGCGACCGGGACGACCGTGATCCTCGAGAACGACGTCAACCTGGCGAGCGTCGCCGAGCGCAATCACGGCACGGCGGCCGATGCCGAGAGCTTCGCCTACCTGTGGATGGGATGGGGCGTCGGCGTGGGCGTCGACGTCGCCGGCGTCGTCCAGCGCGGGGCATCCGGCAGCGCCGGGGAGATCGGATACCTCTCCGTCCCGCGCGCGGCGCTGGCCTATGCGCCGGAGGCGAACGACTTCACCGACCTGCTCGGTTCGGCGGGAGTGATCCAGCTCCTCGGCGGCACGAGCGACGACACCGTCGAGACCGCGCTGACGCGGCTCCCCGGCCGCCCGGAGCTGCTCGGCGCGCTGGCCGACCGCGTCACGGTCGCCGTCCGGATGATCGAGGCGCTGCTGGATCCGGGCCTGGTGGTCCTCGGCGGGCAGACCGGGATCGCGGGCGGCGATGCCCTCGCCGCGCTGGTGCAGGAGCGCCTGGATCGGGAGCGTCCCGAGACCCGTCGCACCCGCCGCGTCCTCGAGGTCCGCACGAGCGGCGTGCCCACCCAGTCGATCCTGCGTGGCGCGCGGCGCCTGCTGACGGCGCACATCCGAGACCGCCTCGAAGAGACCATCGCGGTCGGCTGACCGCATCCGATCACACACACTGCAAGCCAGAAGGAGGAATCGATGAAGCTCGCGATCGTGGGGGGCGGGTCGACCTACACCCCTGAGCTCATCGACGGGTTCGCGCGCCTGCGCGACGTGCTGCCGCTCGACGAGATCGCCCTGGTCGACCCCGACGAGTCGCGGCTCGCGCTGGTGGGCGGGATGGCCCGGAGGATGCTGGCGCGCGCCGGGCACCCGGCATCCGTCCTGACCACCACCGACCTCGTCGCGGGGGTGTCCGACGCCGACGCGGTGCTGCTGCAGCTGCGGGTCGGCGGGCAGGACGCCCGTCACGCGGACGAGACCTGGCCGCACGACGTGCACTGCATCGGACAGGAGACCACCGGCCCGGGCGGGCTCGCCAAGGCGCTGCGCACGGTGCCGGTGGTGCTGCGGATCGCCGAGGCGGTGCGCGCACACGCCAAGCCCGACGCGTGGATCGTCGACTTCACCAATCCGGTGGGCATCGTGACCCGTGCGCTGCTGTCGGAAGGGCACCGCGCCGTCGGCCTGTGCAACGTCGCGATCGGGTTCCAGCGACGCTTCGCCGCGATGTTCGGCGTGGACCCGTCGCGCGTCGCGCTCGGCCATGTCGGCCTCAACCACCTCACGTGGGAGCGCGCCGTGCTCGTGGACGGGCATGACCGGCTTCCGGGGCTGTTCCGCGAGCACCTCGACGAGCTCTCCGACGACGTGCACCTTCCCCCGCAGCTGCTGACCGATCTCGGGGTCGTGCCGTCGTACTACCTGCGCTACTACTACGCCCACGACGAGGTGCTGGCCGAGCAGCTGGCCGAGCCGTCGCGCGCCGAGGCGGTGCGGGCGATCGAGAACGAGCTGCTGGCGCTGTACGCCGATCCGGAGGTCGACGAGAAGCCCGAGGCGCTGGAGCGTCGCGGCGGCGCGTTCTACTCCGAGGCCGCCGTCGAGCTGCTCGCGGCGATGCGCGACACGCACGCCCCCGCCCGGGTCGTCAATCTGCGCAACGACGGCGTGCTCCCGTTCCTCCCCGACGACCACGTGATCGAGGTGCCGGCGTCCTTCCGCGACGGGCGGTTCGTCGCGGAGCCCGTCGCGCCGCTCGACGACGACGTCCGCGGCCTCATCGCCGCCGTCGCGGGGTACGAGCGCCTCGCGCTCGACGCCGCCGTCCACGGCGGCCGGGACCGCGTGCTGCGCGCGATGCGCGCCCACCCGCTCGTGCTGCAGCACGACCGCGCCGAGAAGCTCACCGACCTCCTGCTCGCCGCGAACGCGAGGTTCCTGCCGTGGGCATCGTGAACTCCGGGCTCGCCGTGGCCGTCGACGGCGGAGGGACGAAGACGGATGCCGTCGCCCTGAGCCTGGACGGAGATCTCGTCGGTCGCCGGCGCGGCCCCGGCTCGAGCCCGCATTTCGAGGGCCTCGACGCGTCGGTCGGCGTCGTCGACGAGCTCGTGCGTGGGGTCGCGGGCGGCGCGCCGGTCGCGCAGGTCGACCTCTACCTGTCGGGCCTGGACCTGCCCGTCGAGATCGCGCAGTACCGCGACGCCGTGGCGCCGCTGGAGTGGGCGTCGGCGCACCTCGTGGTCGACAACGACCTGTTCGCGCTGCTGCGGGCGGGCACGGAAGAAGCGGACGCCGTCGCCGTCGTCTGCGGCAGCGGCGTCAACGCCGTCGGAGTGCGGGCCGACGGCGCCACGGTGCGCTTCCCCTCGCTAGGGACGCTCTCGGGCGACTGGGGCGGCGGATCCGGCCTCGGGCCCGAGGCGCTGTGGCACGTGGCGCGCGACGTGGACGGCCGTGGGCCGCGCACGCTGCTCACCGGGCTGCTGCTGGAACGCCTGAGCGCGGCATCCGTCGCCGACCTCATCGAGGAGCTCCACTTCGAACGCCGCCCGTACAGCGACCTCATCGACGTCGCGCCCGCGATCTTCGACGCCGCGGCGGCCGGCGACGAGGTGGCGGTCGGACTCGTCGAACGGCAGGCCGACGAGATCGTCGCCTACGTGCGCGCGATCGTCACGCGGCTGGACTTCGCCGACCGCGAGGTGCCGATCGTGCTCGGGGGCAGCATCCTGACCGCCGGTCACGCTCTGCTCGACGAGCGCATCGAGGCCGGTGTGCGCGCCGTCGCTCCGCGGGCCCGCCTGGCACGCCTGTCCGCCCCGCCCATCGTGGGGGCCGCCCTCGCGGCGCTCGCCCACGCCGGGGCGGGCCCGGCCGCGCTCGCACGCGCGCGCGCCGCGCTGGCCGCGGGCTGACGCGAGGATCGGGGATGCCGCCGCCCGCGGCTCAGTGCTGCCCGGCGGGTCCGCTGCCGCGACCGAGGCCGCGACCCGCCAGGCCGCGACGGCGCGCGAGCTTGGCGACCCCCGCGCGGCGCAGGCGGTCGGCGATGAGCAGGCCGAGCGCGGTGCCTCCGACGCAGCTCGCGATCGACAGGGCGAAGAAGCCGATCTGCACGCCGATCGTCATGGACGCCAGGTCGAAGGAGACGGCGGCGAGCACCGGGTACACCACGCCCACGAACACGGCGCCGGCGTAGTACTGCCACGTGCGCCAGCTGCGGTACAGCGCGAGGAGGAACGGCAGCTCGGCGAAGAACGCCCACCACAGGTTCGTCGCGAGGTACGGGAACACCACGAGTCCCGAGATGAGCCCGACGAGCAGACCCGCCAGCGGGCGCTCGATGAGCCGCAGCGCGACCACGGCGGGCATCAGCCACAGGCCGGCCAGACCCACCGAGACGAACGGCACGACGGCGAACAGCACCGTCGACAATCCGGTCGCTCCCCACAGCATGACGCCGCCCGCGACACCGATCGCGGCGCACGTGAGCAGGTACGCGGTGGTCGCGCGGCTCACGAGTGGGCCTCGGCGGTCGCTCGCTGCGACTTGGGCGCGGGTGAGGCGGCGCCGACACGCCAGTAGCCGCAGAAGCTCACGAGGTCCTTCGGGATGCCGCGTTCTCCCACCAGGTGCCGGCGGCCCCCGGTCGCGAGCGCCTGCTCGCCGACGACGTACGCGTGGCAGGGGGCATCCGGGATCGCCGCGTCGCGGAGCGCCTGCAGCGCGAGGGTCCTCGGTGCAGCGTGGTCGTCGCGGACGATCCACCGTACGGTGACGCCCTCAGGGCGGGGGAAGTCGAGGGCGTCGTCCGCCGAAGGCACCTCCACGATCGCGACGCCTTCCGCGTGCGAGGGGAGCGAGGCGCAGATGCCCGCGATCGCGGGAAGGCCGGTCTCGTCGGCGACGAGTACGACGCGGTCGATGCCGCGGTCGGGGTTGAACGTGAGCCCCTCGTCGATCACCACGACGCTCTCGCCGGCAGCACATGTCTCGGCCCAGCGCGAGGCCGGACCGGCGGTGCCGTCGGCGGCGGAGCCGTGGAGCACGAAGTCGACGTCGATCTCGGCGCCGGTGCTCGCCGTCGCCGGGCGGTACGCCCGCACGGTGTAGTTGCGCATGACCGGGCGCACGCCGTCGGGGATGCGGAGGTACTTGAGATACCCGAACATCTTGTTCGCCTTGGCGGGCAGCCGCTCCAGCCCCTCGTCGCCGCCCAGCGGCAGGAACAGCCGGAACCACTGGTCGTAGCCCAGGGGGCGGAACCGGTCGATCTCACCGCCGCCCAGGGTCACCCGCATCCAGTGCGGGGAGAGACGCTCGGTGCGCAGCACCGTCAGATGCACGAGGCCCTGCGTCTCGGGCTTGACCAGTCGAGGGGCGTGGGCCATGTCAGCGCTCCTTGTCGGATGCGGCGGGGACCATCACAGCCCCCACGGGAAGAGGACGGCGAACAGCGCGGCCGAGATCGCCCAGAACAGCAGGACGAACACCGTGTCGCGCGCGCGCCACGGCACGATGTGCCGCTCGGTGCGGTCGGGGTGGGCGCCGAACGCGCGCGCGTCCATCGCCAGCGCCACGCGCTCGGCGTGGCGGATCGCGCCGGCCAGCAGCGGCACCACGTACCCCGCCCAACGGGAGATCGCCGCGAACGGACCGCGACCGCCGTGCGCGCCGCGCACGCGATGCGCCTGGCGGATCACGTCGAGCTCATGCCCGAACCGCGGCACGAACCGGAACGCCGCCAAGGCCGTGTAGCCGATGCGGTAGGGCACCCGCAGCTGCTGCACGCTCGCCCGCACCAGGTCGGGCCCCGTCGTCGAGAGCCCCGCGATGAGGGTGAGGGCGACGATCGCCGACAGGCGCAGGGCGGTCGCCATGCCGACGAGGAGCGCTCCGCCGTACATGGTCCACCCGCCGATCTGCCACACCACGACCGACTGGTCCACGCGCGACGCGTCGGTCCACAGCGCGAAGCCGAACCCGATGAGCAGGGTCCCCAGCGGCAGCGCCAGGAACAGCACCGCCGCCAGCCGTCTCGTGAAGTCGACGCCGACCAACAGCACCGCGTACGCCGTCAGCAGGAAGGCCGCCGGGGTCGCGGCATCCCGCACGAACACCAGCAGCACCATCGCCGGCAGCGGCGCCGCCAGCTTCGCCAGCGGGTTGAGCGCGTACAGGAACCGGACAGCGGATGCCGACACCCGGCCGGCGTAGGGGTCGAAACCGCTCTGTGCGGCAGCGGCGGCGGTGAGGGGGCCGGTGTCGGTCACGCCGCACCTCCCGCCGCGGGGAGAGTCGGAGCGGAGGCCGCACCGGGGAGGTCGGCGAGGCGCGCGATATGGGAGAGCTCGGGATGCCGCCGCACACCCTGCAGGGCGCGTCGCAGCGGGGGCGGGCGCAGGCCGGCGCGCGCGATGAGCTCGTCGTCGGCGAAGATCTCGGCGGTCGGGCCCTCCGCGAGCACGCGTCCGTCCGCCATGACGACGGTGCGATCGGCGTAGTCGGTGACCAGCTGCATGTCGTGGGTCACGACGACGATCGTGGTGCCCTCGGCGTTGAGCTCCGACAGCAGCGACAGCAGCTCGTCGGCGCGCGCGCGATCCTGGCCGAACGTGGGCTCGTCGAGCACGAGCACCGGCGCGCCGGCGACCAGCGCCGTGCCCACCGACAGCCGCCGCTTCTGCCCGCCCGACAGCAGGAACGGGTGGCTGCCGGCCTTGTCGGTCAGCCCGAACCTCTCCAGCAGCGCCGCGGTGCGCGCGTGCACCTGATCGTCGGGCAGGTGCTGCATGCGCAGGCCGTGCGCGATCTCGTCGTGCACCGTGTGCGCGATGAACTGATGCTCGGGGTTCTGGAACACGAACCCGATGTGCGCGCTGAGCGTCCGTGCGTCGGTCCTGCCGACGTCGAGCCCGCCGACGTGCACGGCGCCCTTCGGGGGAGGGACGACGCCCGCCAGGGCCTGGATGAGGCTCGTCTTGCCGGCGCCGTTCGCCCCGACCACGGCGACGAACGCGCCCGCCGGGACGTCGAGGTCGATGTCGTGCAGCACCTCGGCGCGGCCCCGGCGCAGGCTCAATCCGCGTACGGCGATGACGGGGTCAGCACTCGGTCGCGTGGTCGTCGGCTGCCGTGGGCCCGCGTCCTGCGGCGGCGTGGGGGTCTCCTCGGCCTCGAGCGCCGCGCGGAGCTCGTCGGGCGTGAGCGGCAGGGGGTCGAGCGCGTAGCCGGCCTCGCGAAGCCGCAGGGCGGCGATGGTCGAGACCGGCAGCCACACGCCCATCCGGTGCAGGTCGGGGGCGCGTCCGCGCAGCACCTCGTCGACGCTGCCGTCGGCGGCCAGCCGGCCGTCCTGGTCGAGCACGACGACCCGGTCGACGAACCCGACGGCCGCGTCGAGGTTGTGCTCGACGAGCAGGATCGCGCGATCTCCGGCGGCGACCAGCTCGCGCAGCGCGGCGTACACGTCCTCGATGCCGGCAGGGTCCAGGTTCGCCGTCGGCTCGTCCAGCACCAGCAGCGGCGAGCCCATCGCGAGCGCACAGGCGATCGCGAGCCGCTGGCGCCCTCCGCCCGACAGCCGGTCGGGGTTCTCCGCGCGCCGCTCCCACAGGCCCACGCGGCGCAGCGCGGCCTCGGCGCGGGCGAGCACCTCGGGCACCGGCATCCGCAGATTCTCGGGCCCGAACGCGACCTCGTCCAGGAGGGTCCCGGTCACCAGCTGCGCGTCGGGATCCTGGAAGACCATGCCCACGCGAGTGCTGAGCTCGGCGACCGTGGTCGCCTGCGTGTCGAGGCCGTCCACCTCGACGGTGCCGGTCATCGTCGCCGGAACGGCGTGCGGGATCAGACCGTCCAGCGCGAGCGTCAGCGTCGACTTGCCCGAGCCGCTCGGTCCGAGCAGCAGCACGACGTCGCCCGGAGCGACATCGAAGGAGACGGAGGCCGGAGCCGGCGTGGTCTCGCCTTCGTGCGTGACGCCCAGCTCGCGCACGCGCAGCAGCGGCACGGCAGAGGACACGGGCATCCGATCGTCGAAGGAAACTTAGCCTTCCCTAACTTACCCGTGGCCCGCGCGTGCGCGAAACGTCGCCCGCGGGTGCGGGCATGGCCTCGCCGGAGGTCAGCGGCTGCGGCGAGCGACGCCGGCGCGGCGCAGCGCCGAGCCGATCGCGAGGCCGACAGCCGTCCACAGCACCGGGCCCGCGACGAACAGCGCGACGTAGACGATCTGGCCCCACAGCGGGAACTGCGAGACGTCGGCCGCGAACCAGATCGCGACGGCGATGACGGCGCCGACGATCACCGCCGACAGGAAGAAGCGCCACTTGTCCCACCGCTGATAGCGCGAGGCGGCGGCGATGAGCTCCTGCAGGCCGCCGATGAGCAGCGCGGTGCCGACGTAGCGGCCGATCCACAGCGGCAGCACGGCACTGGCGACCAGCGCCGCGATCATGTGCGTGATCAGGGCGACCCAGGGGCGGCGCAGCAGATCCTGTGCGACCACACCGGGGAGCACGTGCACGCCGAGCACGAGGCCGTAGAGGATCGGCGCACCGGCGACGACGAAGCCGCTGATCGCGCCTGCGCCGGCCTGCAGCGCACCGGTCGCCACGCCGATCGCCGCGCAGGTGAGCAGAACGCTCGTCGACAGTCGGGTGCGTGCAGCCACGTGCCCAGGGTACTTGCCGAAGGGCTCGCGTTTCTCACCGAGCTCTCATTCGCTGGGATTCAGCTGGGAGATAGCTTTGAGCGAGCTGCGCCCCAACGATGTGGCGCAGCTCTTCCGGCACGAACCACTAGGAGGCCACGATGGGTCGATCCTCGGTCAGAGCAGCAGCGGTCGTCACACTCGCCGCACTGTTCACGGGCACCGCAACAGCCAGCTTCGGCGCCGTACCCGAGGAGGTGACAACCCCGGCACCGGCCGGCGCGGAGGACGGCCGCTACATCGTCCTTCTCAAGGAGAAGCCCCTGGCCACGTACGAGGGCGGCACCAACGGCTTCGCTCCGACCAAGCCCGCCAAGGGCAGCCAGCTCGACGCGCACTCGTCGAACTCGCAGAAGTACGCCGCACACCTCAAGAAGCAGCAGGCCGAGGTCGCCGCGGACGCAGGAGTCACGCCCGACACGTCGTACAGCGTGACGGTCAACGGCTTCGCCGCCCAGCTCACCGGTGAGCAGGTCGCGGAGCTCACGGGCGACAAGGCCGTGCTCGGCGTGTTCCCCGACGAGACGTTCCACCCGACCTCCGCCGTGCCCTCCACGGAGTTCCTCGGCCTCGGCTCGGGCGCCACCGGCTCCGGCGGCGTGTGGGACGCGGTAGGCGGCATCTCGCAGGCCGGCAAGGGCGTCGTCGTCGGTGTGATCGACACCGGCATCGCTCCCGAGAGCCCCTCCTTCGCCGGCAGCCCGCTCAAGAAGAAGGCCGGCGCCGGCGAGCCCTACACAGTCAACGGCGACACGATCGTCTTCGACAAGGCCGACGGCGGCCAGTTCCGCAGCCCGATCACCATCGCGGAGAGCTGGAACAAGCTGAACTACAACACCAAGCTGGTGGGCGGGCAGTACTTCGCCCAGGGCGCCACCGCGTCCGGCTTCGACTTCAGCTACGACTACCTGTCGCCCCGTGACGGCGACGGCCACGGTTCGCACACCGCCAGCACCGCCGCCGGCAACTTCGGCGTCTCGACCAAGGTCGAGGGCGTCGACTTCGGCAAGATCTCGGGCGTGGCGCCGGCCGCCAAGGTCGCGATGTACAAGGCGTGCTTCGTCGGACCCGACGTGCTCGTCACCGACGACGACATCTGCGCGGGCAGCGACCTCATCGCCGCCATCGACAAGGCCGTCGAGGACGGCGTCGACGTCATCAACTACTCGATCGGCGGAGGCGCGGCCGCGACCGTGTTCGGAGCCGACGACTGGGCGTTCTTCGGCGCGGCCCAGGCGGGCGTGTTCGTGTCCGTGAGTGCGGGCAACGACGGCCCCGGTGCGTCGACCGCCGACCACGCCTCGCCCTGGTACACGACGGTCGCGGCATCCACCATCCCCACCTACGAGGGAACGGTGAAGTTCGAGGGCTTCAACCACGCGGGTGCCTCGGTGAGCGTGCCGTTCGGCAAGGAGATCACCGGACCGTCGGTGTTCGCCGGCGACATCGGCATCGCCGCCAACGCGTCGCTGTGCTATCCCGGCTCGATCGACCCCGCGAAGGCGTCGGGGCACATCGTGGTCTGCGTGCGCGGCGGCAACGCCCGCGTCGAGAAGTCCGACGTCGTCAAGGCCGCCGGCGGCATCGGCATGGTGCTGGTGAACTCGCCGACCGGTGCCAACTCGCTCGACAACGACTTCCACTCGGTGCCGACCGTGCACATGTCGAACGTGTACTACTCGCAGATCCTCGGGTACGTGCAGGGCGGCGCGAACCGTCCCATCACGCTCGTGGGCGACAACGTGTCGGGTGAGGTGACCCCGACGCCGCAGATCGCCGGGTTCTCCAGCCGCGGCCCGATCCTCGCCGACGGCAGCGACGTCATCAAGCCCGACGTGTCGGCGCCCGGCGTCGCCATCCTCGCGGCCACCCACAACGGGCCCAACGCGAAGCCCACGTTCGGCTTCAAGTCGGGCACGTCGATGTCGTCGCCGCACGTGGCCGGTCTCGGTGCGCTCTACCTGGGCGTGCACCCGAAGGCCTCGCCCGCCGAGATCAAGTCCGCGCTCATGACGACCGCGTACGACCTCGTCGACGCGAACGGCGACCCCGACACCGACCCGTTCGAGCAGGGCGCCGGTCACGTCGACCCGACGAAGTACCTCGCGCCGGGACTGGTGTACCTGAACCGGGCGCAGGACTGGGCGTCGTACATCGAGGGCGCCACCGGCGTGGACTACTTCGACGGCATCGACCCGACCGATCCGAGCGACCTCAACATCGCCTCGATCGGCGTGGGCGCCCTCGCCGGCAGCCAGACGATCACCCGTACGGTGACGGCGACCAAGGCGGGCACGTACAACGCCTCCGTCGACGTCCCGGGGATCACCGCGGTGGTCTCGCCCGCCACGTTCACGATCGCCGCCGGCGGCACGCAGACGTTCACCGTCACGCTGACCACCGCCGACGCGGCGATCGGGGAGTGGGCGACCGGCTTCCTCTCCTGGAAGAGCGCCGACGCGACGGTGCGCTCGCCGATCGCCGTGCGTCCGGTGGAGGCCGATGTGCCGGCATCCGTCTCGGGCACCGGCGCCGACGGCAGCACGACCGTCACGTTCACGCCCGGATTCACCGGCACCCTCGACCTGCACGCGGTCGGGCTCGCGCCGGAGAACGTGATCATCGACGGCAACGAGACCACCGGGGCCTCCACCGGCGGCACGACGAACGTGCTCGTCGACGTCGCGGCGGGCGCCGAGCTCGCCCGCTTCGCCCTCGACTCGTCGGACGACACAGGGTCGGACCTCGACCTGGTCGTCTACCACCTGGTCGACGGCACGAACACGTACGACCGCGTCTGGCAGTCGGCGACCGGCTCGGCCGATGAGGCCGTGGCGATCCCGAACCCGCCGGCGGGCCGCTACGTGGTCTCGGCCGACGTGTTCTCGTACACGAAGCCCTTCACCTGGACGGCGACGAGCGCTCTGGTCACCGCCGGCGGTGCGGGCGGCTTCGCGGTCACGCCGAGCTCGCTGCCGGTGCAGCAGGCTCAGCAGGCGCAGTTCACCGCGTCGTGGTCGGGCCTGAGCGCCGGCGGCTACCTGGGCGTCGTCCGCTACGGCGACTCGCAGCTGCGCACGCTCGTGTTCGTCGACGTGCCGTGACCGGTTAGCGCGGACAAGGGGCGCCCCGGCTTCGGCCGGGGCGCCCCTTTCACATGACGGGACGGATGCCGCGCTCAGGCGCGGCCGGCCGTCACAGGCGCCGGCGGCGACGGGTGAGGCGCACCGCCGGAAGCGGCGGCGCGGGCACGCGCTCGTCGCCGTGGTCGACGACGTGGCCGAACCGGGCAGCGCCCGACTCCCAGGCCTCTCGGGCCTCGACGATCTCCTCGTGGGTGCGGCCGACGAAGTTCCACCACATGACGACGTCGTCCTCGAACGGCTCGCCGCCGAGGAGGAACAGCGTCGCGCCGCCCGGGCTGGAGACCACCACCTCGTGACGGTGGGTCCCGAGGTACAGCAGATGGGTCGTGTCGAGCACGACGTCGACGCCGCCGTCGGCGGGCACCGCGACCTCGCCGGCGACCGCGACCAGCGCGTGCTCCCACGCGGGCGTGAGCGGAACCCGCACCGTCGATCCCGCCGGCACGCGCAGCTCGGCGCCCACGATCGGCGTGTACACCGTCGCCGGCGACGCGACCCCGGCGAGCTCGCCGAGCACGACCGTCGCCGAGCCGGGGGATCCCACGACGGCAGGAAGCGCCACCTCCGGCAGCACGGCGTGCTGCTCGAAGGTCGGGGCGCCGTGACGACGCGACTCGGGGAGGGCCACCCAGAGCTGCAGTGCGTCCAAGGGCACGGCATCCTCTCCCACCGAGTACTCGGAGTGGGCGATGCCGGCGCCGCTGGTCATCAGGTTGAGCGCGCCGCGCTGCACCACGACGTCGCTGCCGACGGAGTCGCGGTGGCGGATGTCGCCCAGGTAGGGCCACGTCACCGTCTGCAGCCCGATGTGGGGGTGCGGCTCGACGCGCATACGCGTCGACTGCGGCCCGAACCGGTCGAGGAAGCACCAGGCGCCCACCAGCGGCAGGTCGCGCTGCGGCAGCGAGCGGTGCACCGACATCGCGCGCACGCCGCCGAGCGGCACCTCGCGCGCTTCCAGGAGCAGCGTCCGCGGTCCGCTGCACTCCACCGAGGATTCGGTCGCGACGGCGTCGTCGGCGTCGAGTCGGGTCATGACTCGATCTTCGCTCACTCCGGGCGCGGGTGCTCGGGCCAGTCGATGCTGAGGCCGGGCACCTCGTGCTCGCGCAGGTACTTGGCGACCACGGGGCAGTGGGGGACGACCGTCTCACCGCGGCGTGCGGCATCCGCCATCGCCTCGGCGACCACCGTCTGTGCCAGACCCCGGCCCCGGAAGGACGGGTCGACCTCGGTGTGGGGGAAATGGAGGCGACCGCGCGGGTCGATGCGGAACACCGTGTAGCCGGCGAGCACGTCGCCGACGTGCACCTCGTAGCGGTGGTCCTCGTCGTTGCGGGTCACGAGTGTCTGCGCGTGGATGTCGGTCACGTCGATCCTTCCGTCGTCGTTCTCAAACGTACGGCGCGGGCGCGGGATTCCGCCACGCGCGTGACGACCCTGGCCGGACGTCCGCCGCGGCCTGGCAGACTCGGACGGTGACGCTCCTCGAGACCATCGCCACCGCGGCGGCGGCCTCCGGCGCGCCCGCGGGAGCCCCCGACGCCGACGCACTGTACGACGCGTTCGTCGAATGGGCGGGTGATCAGGGCTTCGCGCTCTACCCCGCACAGGACGAGGCCGTCATCGAGATCGTGTCGGGCTCTCACGTGATCCTGTCGACGCCGACGGGCACCGGCAAGTCGCTGGTCGCCGTCGCGGCGCACGCGGCGTGCCTGGCGCGTGGCGGTCGCACCTACTACACGGCGCCCATCAAGGCCCTCGTGAGCGAGAAGTTCTTCGCGCTCGTCGACATCTTCGGCGCCGCGAACGTCGGCATGGTCACGGGCGACTCGTCGGTGAACCCGGACGCCCCGATCGTGTGCTGCACCGCCGAGATCCTGGCGAACCTCGCGCTGCGCCAGGGGGCCGACGCCGCCGTCGACCAGGTCGTCATGGACGAGTTCCATTACTACGGGGACACCGACCGCGGGTGGGCGTGGCAGGTTCCGCTGCTGCTCCTGCCGCGCGCGCAGTTCGTGCTGATGTCGGCGACGCTCGGCGACGTCGCCACGATCGCCGAAGACCTCGAGCGCCGCACCGGGCGGACCGTCTCGCGGATCACCGGCGTCGAGCGCCCGGTGCCGCTGCATTTCTCGTACGCGCGCACGCCGGTGCACGAGACCGTCGAGGAGCTGCTGCAGACGAACGAGGCGCCGGTGTACATCGTGCACTTCTCGCAGGCCGCCGCGATGGAGCGCGCACAGGCGCTGTCGAGCATCAGGATCGTGAGCCGCGAGCAGCGGGACGCGATCGCCGAGGCGATCGGCGGGTTCCGCTTCACGACCGCGTTCGGCCGCACCCTGTCGCGGTACGTGCGCGCCGGCATCGGCGTGCACCACGCCGGCATGCTTCCGCGCTACCGGCGCCTGGTCGAGACCCTGGCCCAGCGCGGGCTGCTGCGGGTCATCTGCGGCACCGACACGCTCGGCGTCGGCATCAACGTGCCGATCCGCACCGTGATGATCACCGCGCTGTCGAAGTTCGACGGCACGAAGATGCGCCAGCTCTCGGCGCGCGAGTTCCACCAGGTCGCCGGTCGCGCCGGCCGCGCCGGCTACGACACCTCGGGGACCGTCGTCGTGATGGCGCCGGAGTGGGAGATCGAGAACGAGGCCGCGCTGCGCAAGGCGGGCGACGACCCCGCCAAGCGCAAGAAGATCGTGCGCAAGAAGGCGCCGACGGGCGTCGTCAACTGGGGTCTCGGCTCCTTCGAGCGCCTCGTCGAAGCCGAGCCCGAGCCGCTCGTGCCGCAGCTGCAGCTCACCGCGGCGATGCTCATCAACGTCATCGCGCGCGGCGGCGACGTGTTCGCGAACGTCCGCTCGCTCGTGTTCGACAACCACGAGCCCCGCGCGCGCCGGTACCAGCTCGCGCGCCGCGCGATCGCCATCTTCCGCACCCTGCTGGCCGCCGACGTCGTCGAGATCGACCGCTCTGCGGCGACGGATGCCGGGGCCCCCGGCATCCGGCTCACCGTCGACCTGCAGCCGAACTTCGCGCTCAACCAGCCGCTGTCGCCGTTCGCGCTCGCCGCGATCGAGCTGCTCGATCCCGACGACACGGCCGGCGGCGTGGGGACGGGGTACTACGCGCTGGACGTCGTCAGCGTCATCGAGGCGACCCTCGACGACCCGCGGCCGATCCTGTCGCAGCAGGAGTTCAAGGCCCGCGGCGAGGCCGTCGCCGCGATGAAGGCCGACGGGATCGAGTACGACGAGCGCATGGCGCTGCTCGAGGAGGTCACGTACCCGAAGCCGCTCGACGAGCTGCTGAGCCAGGCGTACGAGGTCTTCGCGTCCAGCCAGCCGTGGATCCGCGACTTCGAGCTGTCGCCGAAGTCCGTCGTGCGCGACATGTTCGAGCGGGCGCTGTCGTTCGCCGAGCTCGTCTCGCTGTACCAGTTGGCCCGCAGCGAGGGTCTGGTGCTGCGCTACCTCTCGGACGCCTATCGCGCCATCCGCCAGACCGTGCCCGCCGAGGCGCAGACCGACGAGCTGCACGACCTCGTCGCGTGGCTCGGCGAGGTCGTGAGGCAGGTCGACTCGAGCCTCGTCGACGAATGGGAGGCGCTGGTCAACCCGGTCGACGACCCCTCGGCGCCCGTGGTCCCGCCCGCTCCGCCATCGGTGCTGACCAACCGGCGCGCGTTCGGCGTGCTCGTGCGCAACGAGCTGTTCCGGCGCGTGCAGCTGGCCGCGCTCCAGCGCGACGACGAGCTCGTCGAGCTCGACGCGGACGTCGACTGGCCGGCCGCGCTGGATGCCTACTTCGACGAGCACGACGAGATCCTCACCGGGGGCGCGGCGCGCTCGCCGCGCCTGGTCACGATCGACGAGACGGATGCCGCCGCCGGCGTGTGGCGCGTCGAGCAGACGATCGACGATCCCGAGGGCCACCACGACTGGCGCATCCGTGGGGTCGTCGATCTCCCCGCATCGGAGGAGGCGGGCACCGCCGTCGTGCGTGTGACCGAGGTCGTGCGGCTCTAGGCCCGTATGCCCACCGCGAGCGGGCCGCCCGCGGTGAGCCGGTCAGCCGAGGCCCAGGCCGCCGTCCGACGTCAGCACCTGGCCGACGACCCAGGCTCCGGCATCCGTCGACAGCCATCCGATGAGCCGCGCGGGATCCGCGGGCTCGCCGAAGCGGCCGAACGGGGTCGCGCGCATCCAGGCCTCTGCTTCCTCGAGCGGCCGGTCGGTGGTCTCGGGGTCGAGGTAGCCCGTGTTGACCGGTCCCGGGTCGATCGTGTTGAGGATGATGCCGAGGTCGAGCAGGTCGGCCGCCACCGTCTTCGTCACGCCCGCGAGCGCCGCCTTGCTCGCGGCGTACGCGACCTCGCCGCGCAGCGGTCCGTGGATCTGCCCCGACGTCATCCAGAACACGCGTCCCGTCGGCTCGGCGAACGGCTCCCGTCGTCCGACGCGCTCGCCGGGGCGCGCGGAGGGACCGGCGTCACCCGCCCGCAGGGCGGCGAACTCGCGCGTCAGCAGGATCGTCGAGCGCGCGTTGGTCTGCCAGTGGGCGTCCAGCCGCTCGGCGGTCATGTCGAGGATCGACCCGTCGTCCCCCGACTGCGCGTGGTTGCACACCAGGATGTCGAGCCGGCCGGTCGATTCGCGGGCCGCCCCGATCACGCGAGGGATGGATGCCGCGTCCCGCAGGTCCGCCGAGATGTCGTCGAACCGCGCCCCCGGGGCGAGCTCGCCGCGCAGTCCCGCGCGCACGGCGTCGAGGTCGTCGGCGCCCCACGGCTGATCGAGGTCGTGCGGTGCGAAATGGTGGATGACGACGTCGGCGCCGAGCTGCGCGAACCGGGCCGCGACGGCGTAGCCGATCCCGCGCCGCCGTGAGACGCCGGTGACGAGGGCGGTCTTGCCCTGCAGCGGCAGGGAGGGGGAGGTGTGCATGCGATGCCTTTCGTGGAAGCCGGGAGGCGGCATCCGATCGAGCGCCCACGCGGATCGCGGCGGGCGGGGGTGAGGGAGACGGGCTCACAGGCATTGCATGCCGACGACGATAGCGGATGATGACGGTATGGCGACCTACGTGGCGTTCCTGCGCGCGATCAACCTGGGGGCGAACCGGAAGTTCCCCAAGGACGACATCCGCCGCGTCGTCGAGGGGATCGGCTTCACCGACGTCGCGACGCACATCAACACCGGGAACGTGCGGTTCGCCACCCCGATGCGGTCCCGCGCGAAGGTGGAGACGGCGCTGGAGGACGCCTTCGCCGCCGACCGCGGCTTCGACGTGCCGTCGATCGTGTTCACGACCACCGAACTGGCCGCGATCGCACGCGACGCGGTCGTGCTGAGCGCCGGGCGCCGCGGACTGGAGCGGCACTACATCTATCTGCTGAAGGACGAGCCGCCCGCCGCCACGGTGACCCGCATCGAGGAGCTCGCGACGGATGCCGGCGAGATGGTCGTGCGCGGCCGTGTGGCGCACGCGCTGCTCGGCCCCGGGTACCAGGCGGGGGAGGTGGATCCGCTGGGCGCGGCGAAGCTGCTCGGTGTCGCCACGAGCCGCAACGCGAAAGTCATCGCCGCGATCGCCGACAAGTGGTGCTGATCCGAGGCTCCTCCCCAAGCGCGGCGAGCGCCCTCTGCCCCGCGCCTATCGCCGCGACCTAGCTGACGGCGACGATCGCGTCGGATGCCGCAACTACCCTGGGACAGGTGACCATCCCGCAGGGCGACCCGTACGCCGACCTCGCGTGGGAGCCCGACGAGTTCGCGCCCCCGCTCGACGATTCGTGGGCTCCGCCGGAGGACGGCTGGATGCCGCCGCCCGACCCCGCGGCAGGCGGCTCGACCACGCTCGACCCCTTCGAGGGGGCCGGCCCGCGCCGTGACTTCACGGGCGCCGATGCGCGCACGGTGCTGCGCGAGGTGTACGGCTACGACGCGTTCCGCGGCGAGCAGGACGCGATCGTGGAGCACGTCATCGCCGGCGGCGACGCCGTCGTGCTGATGCCCACCGGTGGCGGCAAGAGCGTCTGCTACCAGGTGCCGGCGCTGGTGCGGCCCGGCACGGGGCTCGTGGTGAGCCCGCTCATCGCTCTCATGCACGACCAGGTCGACGCGCTCGTCGCCAACGGTGTGCGGGCGGCGTACCTCAACTCGACGCAGGCGCCGCCCGAGCGCGCGGCCGTCGAGCGCGCCTACCTCGCGGGCGAGCTCGACCTGCTCTACGTCGCCCCGGAACGCCTCAACACCGAGACGACCCTCCGCTTCCTCGCGCGCGGACGGCTGAGCGTCATCGCGATCGACGAGGCGCACTGCGTGTCGCAGTGGGGCCACGACTTCCGCCCCGACTACCTCGCCCTCGGCGCCCTCGCCGAGCGGTTCCCCGGCGTGCCCCGGCTCGCGCTCACCGCGACGGCGACGCCGGCGACCCACCGCGAGATGACCGAGCGGCTGCACCTGCCGAACGCGCGCCACTTCGTGTCGAGCTTCGACCGTCCGAACATCCAGTACCGCATCGAGGCCAAGTCCGACCCTCGCCGCCAGCTCGTCGCGTTCATCCGCTCCCAGGGCTCAGGTGCGGCGGGCATCGTCTACGCGCTGAGCCGCAAGTCGGTGGAGCAGACGGCCGAGTTCCTCTCCGCGCAGGGCGTCGACGCGCTGCCGTATCACGCGGGCCTTCCCGCCGAGACGCGTGCCGCGAACCAGTCCCGGTTCCTCCGCGAGGACGGCGTCGTCATGGTCGCGACGATCGCCTTCGGCATGGGGATCGACAAGCCCGACGTCCGCTTCGTCGCGCACATCGACCTGCCGAAGTCGGTCGAGGGCTACTACCAGGAGACCGGCCGAGCGGGCCGCGACGGCGAGGCATCCGTCGCCTGGATGGCCTACGGCCTCGGCGACGTGGTGCAGCAGCGCCGCATGATCGACCAGTCGCCCGGCGACCGCGCCTTCAAGACCCGGCTCGGTCAGCACCTCGACGCGATGCTGGGTCTATGCGAGACGGTCGGATGCCGCCGCCAGAACCTGCTCGCCTACTTCGGCGAGGACTCGCAGCCGTGCGGCAACTGCGACACGTGCCTCGAGGCACCCGAGACGTGGGACGGCCTCGTGCCGGCGCAGAAGCTGCTGTCGACGATCGTGCGCCTGCAGCGCGAACGCAACCAGGCCTTCGGCGCCGGTCACCTCGTCGACATCCTGCGCGGCTCGTCCACCGACCGCATCCGCCAGCAGGGGCATGATCAGCTCTCCACGTACGGGCTCGGCGCCGACCTCAGCGAGCAGGACTGGCGCAGCGTCATCCGGCAGCTGCTGGCCCGCGGCATCCTCGTCGCCCGCGGCGAGTACGGCACGCTGGCCCTCGGCGAGCCGGCGGCCGGCGTGCTGCGCGGCGAGACCCCGGTGCCGCTGCGCCGCGACGTGATGGGCCGCTCGGGCGTCGCGCGCGTGCGCAAGTCGACCGCTCCCGAGAACCTCGATCCGGCGAACGCCGGCCTCTTCGAGGCGCTGCGCGCCTGGCGCGCGGGCGTGGCCAAGGAGCTGGGCGTGCCCGCCTACATCGTGTTCGGCGACGCCACGCTGCGTGCGCTCGCCGAGCGGCGCCCCGAGAGCCTCGCCGACCTCGACGGCGTGTCCGGCATCGGCGCCAAGAAGCGCGAGGCCTACGGCGAGGCCGTGCTGGCGGTGGTCGCTGCGGCCTGACGGGCGGCACTGACACGGTGCCGCGGCAGGGCCGTCAGGCGTGCGGGAGCACGTCCGCGAGATGCGCGGCGAGCTGCTCCCCGACGTCCACCGAGTCGCGGTCGTAGAGCCACTGGTACTGCAGACCGTCCCAGAGCGCGATCAGCCAGATCGCCTCGAACGCGGGATCGCGATGCGACGAGAGGTCGCCGTCGGCCTGCGCCGCGCGGAACAGCGCGGTGAAGTGGTCGAGCGCGATGCGGAAGCGGTCCTCGAAGTACGCGTGCGCGGGATGATCGGCCGGCACCGCCTCGCACGAGAGCACCGCGTACACCTCGATCAGACCCGGCATCGTCCGCGCGTCCTCGGAGGCGCCGACCGACAGACCGCGCAGCTCGTCCGCGGCGCGGGCGGCGCGCACGTACGTCTCGCGCGAGTCGATCCGACGGTCGCGTTCGGAGATCACGGCGCTGAGCAGCTCGTCCTTCGAGGCGTAGTAGTGCAGCAGGGTCGACTTCGAGACGCCGACGCGCTCGGCGATCTCGCGCAGGCTCGTGTCGCCGTAGCCCTCCTGCGCGAACAGCTTCATCGCGCTCTCCACGATGCGTTCGCGGCGTTCGCGCCCCACGCGGTAGCCCACGGCGGGGCCCGACGGCGGCTCGGCGAAGGGCGGCATCCCGGGGACGGGGGTGGGGGCATCCGTCGGCGCCGCATCGCCGGGCTCGCGCCAGCCGAGCGGGAGGGCGAGGTGCTCCTCGTACGCCTCGAGCGCTGACCCGATGTCCACGCGGTCCGGGAGGTACTGGGCCAGCAGCTGCAGTCCGTCCCATGCGGCGGCGATGCGCACCGCCTCCGCGGCGGGGTCGCGGTCGCCCGCGACGGTGTCCTGTGCGATCGCCTCCTCGATGGCGTCGGTCGACAGCTCGCGCAGGCGCGCGTAGCGGGCGCGCATGATCTCGTGCGCGGGATGGCGGGGAGTGGATGCCTCGCCCGTGAGCGCCGCGAACAGCGCGAGGTATCCGGGTGTGGCCTCATTGCGTCTGGCGACGTCGGCGTAGGCCAAGGTTCCGGGCTCGTCGGCGGCCATGCGCTCCAGCAGCGCGGTCTCGTTGTCGCGCTCGAACGACTCGACGACCGCGGCCAGCACCTCGTCCTTCGTCGCGAAATGGCGCAGCAGCCCCGGGTGACTGATACCGGCGGCGGCGGCGACGTCGCGCAGCGAGGTGGCCCGGTAGCCACGGGTCACGAACGCGTCGTAGGCGGCGGCGACGATGGCGGCTCGGGTGCGCTCGGCACGAGCACTGCGGGCGGTGCCGGGCGGTGCGGTCGTCGTCACGGCTCGCTCCTCTCTGTGCTCGTCGCTGCTGCGGCTCATCCTATCCTCGCGGATTACCAAGCGGTCTAATTTCAGTTACCACGCGGTCGAGTTTCGTGTATCGTCGTGCCTGCGCGCGTCACAGGGGATGCGCGTACCCGAGAGAGGACTCCGATGACAGAGATGTCGCCCGCCGCGACGGCAGCCGCCGCCGGCACCACCGGCTTCAAGGCGCCGGGAACGACGCCCGAGAAGACTCCGCGCGGCTACACGCCGGGCCTGGCCGCCGTGAACTTCGGCGTCTACCTCGCACTGCTCACGCCCGTGCTCGTGTCGATGGCCTTCAAGGTCGAGCACATCTCCGCCGAGGGACAGGCCGCAGGCAACCTCGGCCTCATCATGGGCGTGGGCGCGCTGTTCGCCCTCATCGCCAACCCGCTCGCCGGTCGCCTGTCCGACCGCACCACCTCGCGCTTCGGCATGCGCCGCCCGTGGATCCTCGGCGGCACGCTCGTCGGCCTCGGCGGTTTCGCGCTGATCGGCGTCGCCAACTCGATCTGGGTCGTCCTCATCGCCTGGTGCCTCGTGCAGACCGCGATGAACGCCGTGCTCGCCGCGGCCAACGCGACCCTCCCCGACCAGGTGCCGGTCTCGGGCCGTGGCAAGGTGTCGGGCATCGTCGGCCTCACCACGCCCCTCGGCATCCTCGCCGGCTCGTTCCTGGTCAACTTCCTGTCCGACGACTTCGCCCGCTTCGTCGTGCCGGCCGCCATCGCGACGGTGCTCGCGGTGCTGTTCGTGCTCGTGCTGAAGGACCGCCGCCTCGACCACAAGCCCGAGCAGAAGTTCACGATCGGCCAGTTCTTCGGCTCGTTCGTGTTCAACCCGGCCAAGCACCCCGACTTCGGCTGGACGTGGCTCACGAAGTTCCTCGTGATGTTCGGGTATGCCGGCATCGCGACGTTCCTGCCCTACTACCTGACCGAGAAGTTCGGGCTCGACGAGCAGACCGCGATCACGACGATCCTCATCGCCAACCTCGCCTCGATGGTGGCGATGGCGATCTCCGGCCCGCTCGGCGGCATCCTGTCGGACAAGATCGGCAAGCGTCGCCCGTTCGTCGCGATCGCGGGCGTCATCATGGTCGTCGGCCTCGTGATCCTCGCGTTCGCGCCCAGCGTCACCGTCGTGCTCATCGCGCAGGCCATCATCGGCCTCGGTGCGGGCTCGTTCATGTCGGTCGACCTGGCCCTCGCGACCCAGGTGCTGCCCAACCCCGACGACACCGCGAAGGACCTCGGCGTCCTCAACATCGCCAACGCGCTGCCGCAGTCGATCGCCCCGGCGATCGCCCCGGGCATCATCGCGTTCGGCGCGACGACCGCGCTCGGCGGCTACACGACGTATTACCTCTTCGGCGCGCTGGTGGCCCTCGCCGGCGCGATCCTCGTCTACCGGATCAAGGGAGTGAAGTGATGACGGACAACAACACCACGACGATCGAGGATGCCGCAGCCGCGGCACCCGAACGGCCCTGGCTCGACGCGAGCCTGCCCGTCGACGAGCGTGTCGAGCTGCTGCTCGGCGAGATGACGCTCGAGGAGAAGGCGGGTCTGTTCTTCCAGACCATGATCACGATGGGTCCCGACGGCGAGCTCGCCGAGGCCGACCCGGTGTTCGACCTGCCGTCGAACCGCGAGTACGTGCTCGACCTGCAGATGAACCACTTCAACCTGCTCGGCGTCGCGCCGACCGCGGGTGCCATCGCCCGGTGGCACAACGCGCTGCAGGAGCTGGCGGCATCCACCCGCCTCGGCATCCCCGTGACGATCTCGACCGACCCGCGCCACTCGTTCACCGAGAACCCTGGTGCGTCGATGCTGTCGGGCCCGTTCTCGCAGTGGCCCGACACGCTCGGCCTCGCGGCGACCCGCGACGCCGCGCTGGTCGAGCAGTTCGGCGACATCGCGCGCCAGGAGTACACCGCGGTCGGCATCCGCGTCGCGCTGCACCCGCAGGTCGACCTCGCCACCGAGCCCCGCTGGGCGCGTCAGCTGCAGACGTTCGGCGAGGACGCGGAGCTGTCGGGCGAGCTGGGCGCCGCCTACATCCGCGGCTTCCAGAACGGCGAGTCGTTCGGCCCCGGCGCGGTCTCGACGATGGTCAAGCACTTCCCGGGCGGCGGACCGCAGCAGGACGGCGAAGACCCGCACTTCCCGTACGGCCGCGAGCAGGTGTACCCGGGCGGCAAGTTCGAGCTGCACCTGAAGCCCTTCGAGGACGCCTTCGCCGCGGGCGTGCGCCAGGTCATGCCGTACTACGGCATGCCGGTGGGCACCGAGTACGAAGAGGTCGGCTTCGGCTTCAACAAGTCGGTGCTGACGGGGCTGCTGCGCGACCGCTACGGCTTCGACGGCGTGGTCTGCACCGACTGGGGCCTCGTGACCGATGCCGAGATCATGGGCCAGCCCTTCCCGGCCCGTGCATGGGGCGTCGAGCACCTCTCGCGCGAGGACCGCATGGTGAAGATCCTCGACGCCGGCGCCGACCAGTTCGGCGGCGAGGACTGCACCGACCTGCTCGTCGAGCTGGTGCAGGCGGGCCGTGTGGACGAGGACCGACTGGATGCCTCGGCCCGGCGCCTGCTGCGCGAGAAGTTCCTGCTCGGCCTCTTCGAGAACCCGTACGTCGACGCCGGGGCCGCCGACCGCATCGTCGGCTCGGCGGAGTTCCGCGCCGCGGGCGACGCCGCGCAGCGTGCGGCCATCGCCGTGCTCGCGAACCGCGACCAGGCGCTGCCGTTCGCGAAGGGTGCGAAGCTCTACGTCGAGGGCATCGCCGCGGACGTCGCCGCGCAGTACGGCGAGGTCGTCGCCACCCCGGCGGAGGCTGACATCGCGGTGCTGCGCCTGCAGGCGCCGTACGAGCAGCGCGGAAACGGGTTCGAGTCGTTCTTCCACGCCGGCTCGCTCGACTTCTCCCCCGAGACCGTCGCCCACGTCGCCGAGGTCGCCGCGGCCGTGCCGACCGTGGTCGACGTGTTCCTGGACCGTCCCGCGATCCTCGGCCCGATCGTCGAGGCCGCCCACGCGGTCACCGGCAACTGGGGCGCGAGCCCCGCGGCGCTGCTGGACGTGCTGTCGGGCGCCGCCGAGGCCAAGGGCCGGCTGCCGTTCGACATCCCGAGCTCGATGGCCGCGGTCGAGGCCTCGCGTCCCGACGTGCCGTTCGACACCGCCGACCCGCTGTTCCGCTTCGGCCACGGGCTGTCGCTCTGACACTCCGCCCGTCGATCGGATGACGGTCGACGGATGCCGCGCCGCACCTGTGCGGCGCGGCATCCGCGTTTCCGGAGGTAACCTGACGCCATGTCGCGCCTACTCGTCCGCCGTCCCTCGCCCCGCCTGGCCGAGGGCGAGCTCACCCACATCGAACGACTGCCCGTGGACGCCGGGCTCGCGCTGCAGCAGTGGGAGTCCTACGTCGACGTGTTCCGGCAGCGCGGTTGGGAGGTCGTCGAGATCGACCCGGCCGATGCGCACGCCGACGGCGTGTTCGTCGAGGACACCGTCGTCATGTTCGGCCACGTCGCGGTCCTCACGCGTCCCGGCGCCGACTCGCGGCGCGGCGAGATCGACTCGACGCGCGCGGCGCTGGAGGCATCCGGCATCCCGTTCCTCTCCATCGAAGCCCCCGGCACGCTCGACGGCGGCGACGTGCTGAAGGTCGGCCGCACCGTGTACGTGGGCTCGACCTTGCGCACCAACGAGGCCGGAATCGCACAGCTGCGCGAGTTCCTCGAGCCGCGAGGCTGGACGGTCGTCGCCGTTCCGGTGTCGAAGGTGCTGCACCTCAAGAGCGGGGTGACGGCACTGCCCGACGGGACCGTCGTCGGCTTCGAGCCGCTCGTCGACGACACCGGCGTGTACCCCGGGTTCCTGGCGGTGCCCGAGGAGCACGGCACCGCCGTGGTGGTGCTCGACGCGGACACGGTGCTGATGTCGGCCGATGCGCCCCGGACGGCCGAGCTGTACCGCAGCCGCGGACTCGAGGTGCTCACCACGCCGATCACCGAGTTCGAGAAGCTCGAGGGCTGCGTCACCTGCCTCTCGGTGCGCGTGCGCGACTAGCCGTCGGATCCGTCGCCCGCACGCTGTCTCAGGCCGACTCGCCGGCCTGCTGCGCCTCCTCGGCGAGCTCCTCGGCGGCGCGGCGCGGTACCACGACCACCGGCACAGGCGAGTGCCGCACCACCTTGGTGGCGTGCGAGCCCAGGAACACCCGCGCGATCGGTCCGAGGCTGCTCGAGCCGACGATGAGGACGTCGTCGCTCTGCCACGGCACGTTCTCGATCGCGGCCGCCCACGAGTCGCCGACGCCCACGACGGCGCCCTCGACGTGCGGCGCATGCGGCAGCGACGACACCTCTGACAGCAGCGTGCGAGTGTGCTCGCCGATGCTGGCGGCCCACTCGTCCACGATGCGCTGCTCCGTATCGGCTCCCGTCCCTGCCGTGACGGCATGACTCATCACCGCGAAGGAGGCGATACGCAGCGCCGCGCCCAGGTCTCCGGCGATCCCGGCTGCCCCGACGACCAGGTCGGCGGCCGCATCCGATCCACCGTAGGCGGCGGTCAGCCGTCCCACGCGGGCGCCCGCCGTCGCCCGGAACCCGCGCGGAGCGATGGCGACGGGGATCGGCGAGGCGTGCAGCAACGCGTCGCTGACCGAGCCCAGCGCGACGTGCCCGAAGGATCCGGCCGACGACGAGCCGAGCACCAGCAGCGTCGACCCGCGCTGCGCGGCCAGTTCGAGAAGACCGCGGCGGGCCGACGACGCTTCGTGGATGACGAACTCGGCGCGCACGTCGCCGCCCAGCACGCTCGCCGCGTGGTCGAGCACGACATCCGCCGAGCCGTTGGCGAACTGGCGCCACTCCGCGTCGACGGGTGCGGCCGACGGCGGCCAGGTGCGGTGCACCACCGCGGCGATCACGAGATCGGTCTCGAGCGAGCGGGCGAGCATCGCCGCCAGGTGCAGGACGGACTCGGAGCGATGACCTGGGTTCACCCCCACCAGCAGGCTCATCGGTCGGTCTCTTCCTCGTCAGGGCGCCGCGGGGCACCATCGTGGAGGTCGGCCGCCGTCGGCTGGGCGATGTTCGTCGTGTACGGCACGTCCGGCGACGCCGCCGGTCCGCCGGCGTCCGGATGCTCGAGCCGTGAATGGCGCCTGCCGTAGAAGAAGTAGAACGTCAGGAACACCGCGGTCCAGATGAGGAACACCCAGATGGTGATGGGGCGCAGCTGCGTGATGATCCAGATGCAGCCGAGGATCGACAGGATCGGGACCACCGGGTACAACGGCACCTTGAACCCGCGCTCGAGGTCGGGCTCGCGGCGGCGCAGGATGATGACGCCGACCGACACCACGAGGAACGCCACCAGCGTGCCGATGCTCGTCATCTCGGCGAGGAAGTTGATCGGGATGACGGCGGCGAGGATGGACACCACGACGGCGACGATGATCGTTCCGCGCACCGGGGTCATGGTGCGCGGGTTCACCCGCGAGAACACGCGCGGGATCATGCCGTCGCGCGACATCGCGAAAAGGATGCGCGTCTGGCCGTAGAGGGTCACCAGGGTCACGCTGAAGATCGAGATCACGGCGCCGGCCGCGACGACCGTGCCGGGCCACGTCGCGCCGAGCACGTTCTCGAGGATCGCGGACAGCCCCGCGGACTGGTCGGCGAACTCATCGGCGGGCTGGGCGCCCAGCGCCGCCAGCGCGGTGAGCACGTAGAGCGCGATGACGATCGACAGCGCGAAGATGATCGCCAGCGGCAGGTTGCGCTTGGCGTTCTTCGCCTCGTCGCCCGCCGTCGAGACGGCGTCCAAGCCGATGAACGAGAAGAAGATGATGCCCGCGCCGGCGACGATGCCCTGCACGCCGTGCGGCGCGAAGTTCGCGAAGTGGTCGCTGTTCCACCCCGTGAAGGCCACCGCGATGAAGAACAGCAGCACCGAGATCTTCACGATCACCATCAGGTTGTTGACGACGACGGACTCGCTGGCCCCGCGGATCAGCAGCAGCGCGCACAGCGCGATGACGATGACGGCCGGCAGGTTGATGATCCCGCCCTGCTCGGGGGCGTTGGAGAGGGCATCGGGCAGCGCGAACCCGAAGAGGTTGTCCAGCAGCTCGTTGACGTATTGCGACCAGCCGACAGCCACTGCCGCCGTGGACACCCCGTACTCCAGAAGGAGGCACGCCCCGACCGCCATCGCGGTGCCCTCGCCCATGGTGGCGTAGGCGTACGAGTAGGTCGAGCCAGACACCGGCACCGATCCGGCCAGCTCCGCGTAGCACAGGGCCGTGAGGCCGGCGACGACACCGCCGATGACGAACGACCAGACGACCGCGGGCCCGGCCTCGGGCACCGCCACCGACAGCACGAAGAAGATGCCGGTGCCGATGGTGCCGCCCACGCCGATCATCGTGAGCGAGAACAGACCGATGCTGCGTTTGAGCTGGACCCCGTCGGCGACGTGTGCGATCGGCTTCCGACGGAGCAACTGCTGCGCGAGCGTGGTCATGACGACTCCCGGCGATCAGGCTCGATCCTCCGCGATCGAGGTGGCTCACAGCATCCCGTGGATACCCCCGGGCTGGCAACCCCGCCGCCCGCCGCGCGTGCCGTCCCGCGCCGTGCCGTACTCAGGCGTCGACGTCGCGCGCGAACAGGTCGTCCCAGGTCTCGCGGCGCACCACCGCGCGCGCCTCGCCGTCGCGGGCGAACACGACGGGCGGCCGACGGTAGCCGTTGTAGTTGTTGGCCATCGTGTGGCAGTAGGCGCCTGTCGCGGGGACCGCCAGCAGATCGCCGACCCGCGCGACCGGCAGGTCGATCGGGTCGATCAGGATGTCGCCGCTCTCGCAGTGCCTGCCGACGACGACCGCCTCCTCGCCGACCGGCTCATGCATGCGCGCGGCGAGGGCGGCCTCGTACCGCTGGCCGAACAGGGCCACCTCGAGGTTGTCGCCCATGCCGCCGTCGACCGCGACGAAGTTCCGCGCATCGCGCTTGACGGTGGTGACGGTGTACAGCGTCGCGGCCGCGGCGTTGACCATGCTGCGCCCCGGCTCGACGATGATCTCGGCGTCGGCGGGAAGGTGCGCGCGCGCCGCGCCGATCAGGGCATCGAGATAGTCCGCCACCGACGCGGGCCGGTCGTCGTAGGTGTAGCGTGCGCCCAGACCGCCGCCGAGATCGTAGACGGGGAACGCCCCCATCTCCGCGAGCGGCGCCACGGCGGCGGCGAGGTCGGCGGGTTCCATGATCTGGGATCCGACGTGGGCGTGAACGCCCTGGACGCGGATCCGGTCGCTGCGCCGGATGCGCGCGATGAGTGCGCTCGCCGCCTCGGGGGTGAGCCCGAACTTCGACCCCACCTGACCGGTGGCCACGTGGGGGTGGGTGGATGCCGCCACACCCGGGACGATGCGGACGAGGACGTCCTGCCGGCGGCCGGCAGGCACCACCGCCTCGAGCCGGTCGAGGTCGTCGGGGCCGTCGACCACGACGAGGCCTGCCCCGGCATCGACCGCGAGACGCAGCTCCTCGGTCGTCTTGGCGTTGCCGTGGACGACCAGCAGCGCCGGATCCACCCCGGCGCGCAGGGCGCTGAGGATCTCGCCGCCCCCGGCCACGTCCAGCCCGAGGCCCTCGTCCACCATCACGCGCTGCACCGCCGTGACCGGGAACGCCTTCGATGCGAACACGACGCGCGACCGCGGCCAGCGGGCGGCGAGCTCGCCGCGGTACTCACGAGCCCGGTCGCGCAGGGCCTGCTCGGCCACCACGATCGCGGGTGTGCCGAACCGGTCGGCGAGGTCATCGACGCGGCATCCGCCGATCCGCAGGACACCGTCGGGATCGACCGTCGAGCCCGGTGGGAAGAGCGAGAGGATGTCGGACATCGTGCCCCTTTCGTCGGCCGGCCGCGCACGGTCACCGTATCGCGGGCGGCCCGCCGCGTGGGATGGCGCGGGCACGCGTGGGCGGTCCTGCGCCGCTGACGGGCCGGAGCCTAGGCTGGCCGTCGTGGGCGACGGCGCCCGCGACAGGAGCGACACGTGGCCACGAGCAACATCGAGATCGCACAGCAGGCCGACCTCTGGCCGATCACCCGGATCGCCGAGGGACTCGGCATCCCGGACGACGAGCTGGAGCCGTACGGGCGGTACAAGGCCAAGGTGTCGCTGCGGCACCTGCGGACCCTCCGCGATCGCCCGCGCGGGCGACTGGTGCTCATGACAGCGGTCTCGCCGACGCCGGCCGGCGAGGGCAAGACCACGACGACCGTCGGGCTCGGCGACGCGCTCAGCCGCATCGGCGAGCGCGCCATGATCTGCCTGCGCGAGCCGGCGCTCGGGCCGGTGTTCGGCATGAAGGGCGGCGCCGCCGGCGGCGGGTACGCGCAGGTCGTGCCGATGGAGGACATCAACCTCCACTTCACCGGCGACTTCTCGGCGATCGCGATCGCGACGAACCTGCTCGCCGCGCTCATCGACAACCACGTCCACCACGGCAACGAGCTCGGCATCGACGTGCGGCGCATCACGTGGCGCCGGGTGCTCGACGTCAACGACCGGGCGCTGCGCGAGGCGGTCGTCGGTCTCGGCGGCCCCTCGAACGGGTACCCGCGCGAGGACGGCTTCGACATCGTGGTGGCCAGCGAGGTCATGGCGATCTTCTGCCTGGCCACCGATCTCGTCGACCTCAAGGAGCGGCTCGGCGAGATCGTCGTGGCATACCGGCGCGACCGTACGCCCGTCCGCGCCCGCGACCTGCAGGCGCACGGCGCGATGGCGGCGATCCTGCGCGATGCGCTCGCGCCGAACCTGGTGCAGACGCTCGAGCACACCCCCGCGTTCGTGCACGGGGGGCCATTCGCGAACATCGCGCACGGCTGCAATTCGTTCCTGGCGACCGACGCGGCCCTGCGGATGTCGGACTACGTCGTCACCGAGGCGGGCTTCGGCGCCGACCTCGGCGCCGAGAAGTTCGTCGACATCCTGTGCCGCACCACGGGCCTGCGGCCCGAGGTGGCGGTGGTCGTCGCGACGGTGCGCGCCATGAAGTACCACGGCGGCGTGGAGGTCGCCGACCTGCCGCACGAGGATGTCGCCGCCCTCGAGCGCGGTACCGCGAACCTGGTGCGCCACCTCACCACGCTGCGGGAGACGTGGGGAATCCCGACCGTCGTGGCGATCAACCACCGCGAGGAGGACACGGATGCCGAGACCGCGGCGCTGGTGGCTGCGGCCGAGGCGGTCGGGGTCCGGGCGGTCGTGGCGAAGCACTTCGCCGAGGGCGGCGCGGGGGCCGAGGAGCTCGCCCGCGAGGTGGTGCGACTGTGCGACGAGCGTGCCGCAGCACCGGGGGGCGCAGCATCGGAGCTCCGCTTCACCTATCCCGACGACGCGACGCTGTGGCACAAGATGAGCGCGATCGCGACGCGCATCTACGGGGCGACGGAGATCACCGCGTCGACCGCCGTCCGCAATCAGATCAAGCGACTGCAGGACGAGGGGTACGGCGGCTACCCGGTGTGCGTCGCGAAGACGCAGTACTCGTTCTCGACCGACCCGAAGCTGCGCGGTGCGCCGCGGCACCATGCCGTCGACATCCGAGAAGTGCGCCTCGCGGCCGGCGCACGGTTCGTGGTGATGGTGTGCGGCGACATCATGACGATGCCGGGGCTGCCGGCGGCGCCGGCGGCCAACTCGATCGACGTCGACGACGACGGCCGCATCGTCGGGCTGTTCTGACGATTCGCGGCCTGACCGGCTTGGTTCTTGCCGGGCGCGAGCCCCGCTCGTAGGGTGTGGGCATGTTGCGGCGCTGGTCGGTGGTCGTCCTGGCAGGGCTGGTCGGCGTTCTCGGCATCGCGGGTGCGCCCGCGGCATCCGCCCTCCCCGTCGTTGCGGCGGTGGGCGACCCGGCCGTCGGACCGCTGCTCCTGGACGAGGACTTCACCGGTGCCGCCGCGGTCCCGGAATTCACCGGCTACGGCACCGCGTGTCTGACCGGAGCGCCGCAGGCGGGGCCGCTCGGAGCGGGCGTGCACACGCTGTCGGGCTGTCCTGCGCAGGGCGTGCCGCCGGCGGGGTTCGAGTCGCTGTTCCCGGTCTCGCCGCCCCTCGGTGCCGCCCCGAACGGATTCCTGCGTCTCACCGATGCCCTGCCCGACCAGGCGGGGGCCGTGCTGTACGACACCCCGATCAAGGCGACCGACGGCGTGGAGATCACGTTCGAGCAGTGGCAGTACGGCGGCTACTCGACGCTCCCGCAGTTCGCCGGGCAGACCGCCGACGGCATCTCCTTCTTCCTCGTCGACGCGAACGCCGAGCTCGATGCGCCCGGCGCGTTCGGCGGCAGCCTCGGATATGCGAAGAAGCTGCCCGACGACGACCCCGCCAACGCGATGGTGCCCGGAGTCGCGGGCGGTTACCTCGGCTTCGGCTTCGACGTGCTCGGCAACTTCTACGGCGACTGGGAGCAGCGCGGCGCCGGATGCCCGCCCGACCAGCTGTCTCCGGCCGGCTCGTCGTTCCTCGTCCCGGCGCCCGGCGCCAACATGGTCACGGTGCGCGGTCCGGTCGGCGCCGACCAGACGCTCGGCTACTGCTGGCTTGCTGCGACGGCCACCGGACCCAACGCTTCGACGCTTCCCGGCGTGCTCCACGGCGCCACCACGGGTCCGCTCACCACGGATCCTGCCGCCGCCGTCACCGCGCTGGAGCCTTCCAGGCGCACCGTGACCATGCGGCTCGAGCCCGAACCGGTGCACACCATCACGGTGTTCATCGACTTCCATGACGGCAACGGCTCACAGCAGGTGCTGAGCATGGAGGCGCCACAGCCGGTGCCCGATGCCGTGAAGTTCGGGTTCGCGGCCTCGACGGGTGCGTTCACCGACGTGCACCTGATCCGAACCCTCAAGATGCAGGCGATCGCCCCCGACCCGGCACTCGGCCTCGTCAAGACCGCCCAGCCGGTGGTGGCGGGCGATGTCTCGGAGGGGTCGCAGCTGCGCTTCGACTTCGTCGTCACCAACACCGGCGGCGGCGCGGTCGACGACATCGTCGTGACCGACCCGCGAGTGGCGACCGTCACGTGTCCGTCGACGACGCTCGCCGAGGGGGCGTCGATGACATGCACCGCGGTCTACACGATCACCGCCGCCGACGTGGCCGCGGGGAAGGTCGTGAACACGGCGACGGTCGACGGCATCGGACGCGGCGGGCCCGTCCCGTCGCAGTCCGCGACCGCGGAGGTGCCGTTGGCGGCCCTCGCGGCCAGCGGCGGCGTCGCTGCGCCGCTCGTCGCCGTGGCGTCGACAGCGCTCCTCGCGCTGCTGACCGGTGCGGTGCTGGTCGACCGGCAGCGGCGTCGCGTGCCGCAACGGGCCGGCGTTGCACGCCGTGGTGGGTGAGGAACGGGCGCCGCGTCAGACCGGAGGGAACGTCCGCACCCGCTCCACGCGCAGCGTGTGGGGGAGCGCGGCGAGGTCGCGTGTGCCGTCGGCCCGCGGGAATTCGTAGAGGTCGAGCATCAGCTGCACGGGATAGTCGATCCTCTGGCGCACGGTCTTGACCCAGCGGTGGTCGATGAAGAACCGCACGGCGTCGGGCGTCCACTCCACGGCGTAGTCGTGCATCTCGGTGAGGTCGCCGACGACGCGGATCTTCTCGAAGTCGTCGCGCAGGCGCGGGTCGTGCTGCCGCTTCACGCCGACGCCGACCCACCCGCCCTCCTCGTCGAGCTCGCTGCCGAAGATCTCGGCGATGCACAGCTCCCCGCTGTGCTCGGGGACGTCCTCGAAGCCGATCGGCCAGAACGCGACCATCGCGTCGGGGTGGCGCACCGCGGCCATCCGCACCTCGATCACGCCGAACCGCGGGAGGTGGAGCCTGCGCTCCGGCTGCTCCTGGCGCACCACGAGCCCTTCGCGGAAGCGGTGCTGCCCGACCGGGCCGCCGCACTGCCCGGAGAACTGGCCGGTCTGCAGGTGCGAGACGCGGTTGTCGCCGTCGAACTCGGGCGACCACGGCGCGGTGTCGGCGTCGATGAAGAGCTCGAGGGCGTCGGGCGCGACCGAATACCGCGCCGCGGCGCGCTCGCGCGACGACCAGTGCGCGAGGTAGAACGGCCACCACACCTTCTCGTCGAGCACCCCCTCGCCGAAGCGCTCGTCCAGGGCGGGCTCGCGGCCGTCGAGGTCGAGCGGTGACATGTCGAGCACCCAGACGTTGAAGTGCAGCTCGGACCCGCGCCACGGCTCCGTGCCGGATCCTCGGTGCTCGAACCCGGCGCCACGGCATACCGCGTTGGACGCAGCGTTGTCGACGCCGGGGTAGGCGACGAGCAGGTCGCGGTCATGTCGCTCGGCGACTTCGCGGACGATCAGTCGCAGCGCCTTCCGCGCGAGGCCGCGCCCCTGCCACTCGGGAAAGACGTTCCACCCGGTCTCCCACGCGGGCGCGCCCTCGTGCTCGACCTGCCAGTACCCGATGCCGCCGACAGGTGTGCCGTCGAGCTCGATCCGGTACATCGCCGCTTCGCCGGCGTCCATGAGACGCAGGTAGCGCTCCTGGCGTTCGTCGAGCTGCTCCGGGCTCTCGGGACCGCCGAGGTGAGCCGTCATCTCGGGGGTGTTCGCGCGCTCGAGCAGCGCGCGGTCGTCCGGCCCCCACGCCGCGAGTGTCACGGTTCCATCGCTCATGCCGAGCCCAGGTCAGCGGTCGGTGACGAGGATGGTGTTCCCGTCGGGGTCGGTCGCCGTGAAGAACAGGCAGCGATCGGGGTCGCCGAGCTCGTCGCTCGGGCGCGCCCCGAGTCTCGCGAGCCGTTCGTGCACCGACGCCAGGTCGTCGACGCGGAAGTTGCACGTCGCCCACGGCAGGCCCGGTTCGACACGGATGCCGCTCTGCGGGCCCATCAGCGTCACCTGGCCGCGCGAACCGGCGAGCACGCTCGAGACATCGGTCGCCTCGACGACGCCGAGGCCGAGCACCTCCGCGTACCAGAGCGCGCTCGCGCGAGGATCGTGCACGGGGATGAACGCGGTCGTGATGGCGGTCGGGGGCGGCGTCATGGCGATGAGCCTAAGGCCCTGCACCGACCTCGGACAGGCCGCAGCGGCGCCGGGCTGTGCGTCTCGCACAACCCGTCTGCGCTGAGGCGCGCACCGATGTTGTGCACATTCGACAGCGGCTTTGATGCGCGCTTGTGGGAGTTCTACGGTCGAAGAGAACTTCCTCCTGTCCATCCCGCTGAAAGGTGATGCACATGGCTGACGCCGCCGTCCGTTCCAAGAAGCCCGCCGTCCACAAGCGCACGCCCGCCGGCGGCGCCCCGACCGCTCCGCACACCGCGGCCGAGGCATCCGAGCCCCGCATCGATGTCGCGGCGGTCACCGACCTGCTGCTGGGCACGTGGGCGCACACGCGTCGCGAGGCCCGCGAGATGATCAAGGACCCCGCGTTCTGGCGGATCGACGGGCTGCCCATGCCCGAGCACCGCGAGCGCGTGCTCACGCAGCTGCACCTGCTCGTCGAGCACGGCGGCTCGCGCCGCGCGTTCCCTGCGGAGTACGGAGGCCTGGGCGACAACGGCGCCAACCTCGCCGGGTTCATGGAGCTGGTGCTCGCCGACCCGAGCCTGCAGATCAAGTCCGGCGTGCAGTGGGGACTGTTCGGCTCGGCCATCTACCAGCTCGGCACCAAGAAGCACCACGACCAGTGGCTGCCCGGCGTGATCGACCTGTCGATCCCCGGAGCGTTCGCGATGACCGAGATCGGTCACGGATCGGATGTCGCCGCCATCGGCACGACGGCCACCTACGACCCCGACACCGAGGAGTTCGTGATCAACACGCCGTTCCGCGCGGCGACGAAGGACTACCTCGGCAACGCGGCGCTGCACGGCAAGGCGGCGACGGTGTTCGCGCAGCTGATCACCGGCGGCGTGAACTACGGCGTGCATTGCTTCTACGTCCCGATCCGCGACGACGAGGGCGGCATGCTCGACGGCGTCACCAGCGAGGACGACGGCGTCAAGGGCGGCCTCAACGGCATCGACAACGGCCGGCTCGCGTTCGACCACGTGCGCGTGCCCCGCTTCAACCTGCTCGACCGCTACGGCCAGGTCGCGCCCGACGGCGCGTACACGTCCGACATCCCCAGCCCCGGTCGCCGCTTCTTCACGATGCTCGGTGCGCTCGTGCAGGGTCGCGTGTCGCTCGACGGCGCCGCGACCACCGGCACCGCGCTGGCTCTGTACATCGCGCTGACCTACGCGAACCAGCGTCGCCAGTTCGACTCGGGCGCCGGCACCGAAGAGGTCGTGCTGCTGGACTACGGCAAGCACCAGCGGCGCCTGCTGCCCCTGCTCGCCCAGAACTACGCGCAGTTCTTCGCCAACGACGAGCTGCTGAAGAAGTTCGACGCCGTCTTCTCGGGCCGCAACGACACCCCGGAGGAGCGCGAGGACCTCGAGACGCTCGCCGCCTCGCTCAAGCCGTTGAGCACCTGGAACGCGCTCTCGACGATCCAGGAGGCACGCGAGGCGTGCGGCGGGTCGGGCTTCATCGCCGAGAACCGCTTCGTGGGCCTGCACCAGGATCTCGACGTCTACGTCACCTTCGAGGGCGACAACAACATCCTGCTGCAGCTGGTCGGCAAGCGACTGCTCGCGGACTACGCCCGCCAGTTCAAGGGCAAGGATGCCGCAGCCCTCGCCCGCTTCGCGGTCGGCCAGACCGCGGGCAAGCTGTTCCACGGCGCGGGCCTGCGTCAGCTGGGTCAGGCGGTCGCCGACTTCGGCTCGACCGCCCGCTCGGTGGAGCTGGGGCTGCGCGAGGACCAGCAGCACGAGCTGCTCGCCGGCCGCGTGCAGCGGATGGTGGCGGATGTCGCCGGCGCGCTGCGCCCGGCATCCAAGCTGTCGCCCGCCGAGGCGGCGGCGCTGTTCAACAGCCACCAGGCGGAGCTCATCGAGGCCGCCCGCGCGCACGGCGAGCTGCTGCAGTGGGAGGCGTTCACCGACGGCGTGAACCGCGTCTCCGACGAGAGCACCCGGCAGGTGCTGACGTGGCTGCGCGACCTGTTCGGCATGCACCTCATCGAGAAGCACCTCGCGTGGTACCTCATCAACGGACGCCTCTCGACGCAGCGCGCAGCCTCGGTCTCGCGCTACATCGACCGGCTCACGTCGCGACTGCGCCCGCACGTGCAGGACCTCGTCGACGCCTACGGCTTCGAGCCCGAGCACGTGCGCGCGCCCATCGCATCGGGTGCCGAGCGCAAGCGCCAGGACGAGGCCCGCGAGTACTACCACGCGCTGGCCGCGTCGGGCGACGCACCGGTCTCGGAGAAGTCGCTGAAGAAGAAGTGACCGCGTGGGGCCTCGTGCGCGCGGGCGTGCACGAGGCTCTAGGCTTCTGGCGTTATGGGCGGACGTTCGGGAGAGGCACGCACGCGGACCACGCTGCGCGAGGTGGCGGAGCGAGCCGCGGTGTCCGTGGCGACCGCCTCCTATGTGCTCTCTGGAACGCAGAAGGCCGGCGCGCGGTTCTCGGAGGAGACGGCCGATCGCGTCCGCCGATCGGCTGCCGAGCTGCAGTACGTGCCCAACCGCATGGCTCGCTCCGTGCGGACCGGGCGCGCCGGAGTGATCCAGCTGGTGCTGCACATGCTCGGCGACCCGTGGACCCAGGACATCGCGGCAGCGTTCACCGCCCGGGCCCCGGAGCACGCACTGACGACCCTGATCGCACTGGACTCGGACTTCGCGGCCGCGCTCGCGCGCAGCGAGTTCGATGCCGCGTTCGTGGCGGCCACCGGAGTCTCGGAGCCCGCGCAATGGCGTGAGGCCCTCGGTCCGCTGGCGCGCAAGGTGGCGGTGTATTCGTCGACGCTCGAACCGGACGGCTTCGACGTCATCCGCTTCGACGAGCGGTCGGCCGCGCGCATGGCGGTGGATCACCTCCTCGAGCGGCATCGCGACGTGGCCTGCCTGACGGCGGTCGCCGATCCGGACGAGCCGGAAGGCGGTGTGCGCCGCCGTGCCTACGTCGAGGCGATGACGGATGCCGGCCGCGCAGTCCCCGAGGGGTATGTCGTGCAGTTCGAGAAGGACGTGCTCGACGCGTACCGGGCCTCGCGGGCGCTGCTGACACAGGAGCACCGCCCTTCGGCCGTGTTCGCCGAAGCCGACTTCGCGGCGTTCGCGGCCGTGCAGACGGCTCGGGAGCTGGGGCTGCGCGTGCCGGAGGACGTGGCCGTGATCGGGATCGGCGACTCGGTGCAAGCCGGGCGATCGGGGATCAGCTCGGTGGGCGCCGTGGACATGCGTGAGCGGATCGTCGACTTCGTGCTGGAGCGGGCGCTCGACCCCGGCACGCCGCAGAATCGTCTGCTCGTCCTGGAGCCGGTGCTCTACGCGCGCCACTCCACGCATTCCGCGCACTGATCGCGATCGATTTCTTGACGTCGGCGTCGACCGTTGACAGCATCAGCGCTTAATCGTCTAAGCAACGATCACGGGCCGCAGCGTCCACTCTCTTTCCCCGAAGGCGATCCCCATCGTCGGTTCATCGACGAACCCCAGAGGAGCAGCATGAAAGACAGCCGCAGGAAGCCGATTGCGATGATCACTGCGACCGCCGTGATCTCCACGTTGATGGTGCTCGGCGCGAGCGCAGGCGCCGCGCAGGCGCAGCAGGTCGCCGGGACGGCGCCGTTCATCAACTCCTGGCTGGTGTCGGGACCGTTCGACACCGCGGTCGCGGACGAGATCTACGGTTGCGAGGTGGCCGCGGAGCCGAACCTCGCCGCGACCGCGAAGGCGACCGCCTCGTCCGCGCTCGCCGTCAACCCGCCCGCGCAGCTGATCGACGGCGACATCCGCAAGCAGTGGGTGGCGCAGAACGACCCCGCCCCGACGGTCACGCTGACCTGGACCACCCCGATCTCGCTGAACGAGGTCAGGCTCGCGCAGTGGGGCGACGGCAGGCACGTCAACAGGCACTACGACCTCGCGTTCACCCTGACGGACGGGTCCACGGTGACCTCGCCGCGGGTGGACAGCACGTCCGCTTCGCCGTCCGAGCCCACGGTCTACATGCATCCGAAGGTCCTCGCCGGCGTGACGTCGATGACGATCGCGATCGATCGGGGAGTGACTCCGTACCCCTCGATCACCGGGCTCTCCGAGGTCGAGGTGTACCAGCGCGCGCAGCCGACCGACGGCGGCGCGTCGATCGACCCGGTGCTCGGCGGCACGCTCGGCGACGATGCGGAGTCCGGTGACTGGGAGTACTTCGACGACCGCGTCTACAACCGCAACTACGACGACTACCAGGACCTGTACGGCTACTTCGAGGTGAAGAAGGGCGAGGACACCCGCAACAAGTTCGTCTACGCCCACACCTACGTGTACAGCCCCGAGGCGCGGAAGGCGTACGTGAACGTCGGCGCCAGCGGCTCGTACCGGCTGTACGTGAACGACCGCTGCGTCACCGCCCCCAGCACCCCCGTGGAGGTGCAGAAGGACCTCACGCGTCAGGAGGTGGACCTCCAGCAGGGCTGGAACAAGGTGCTGCTGCAGATCCAGCACACCTACACCGAGGACGTCAACGCCAACGGCGTGCCCGTCGCCAAGGACCAGAACGTCGCGTTCCTGGGCTTCTACGGACGGGTGGGCGACAAGGACGGCAACCGCATCGACGGCATCCTCAGCTCGGTGAACGGCCCCGCGGACGAGCTGAGGATCGACACCACCGGCCTGAAGTCCGACGACGAGGCGGGGAAGGGCCTGCCGGCCCAGCAGCTGCCGACCGGGTACCTGGACTGGCCGTACGTCTGGAACAAGTCGGTGACGGACAAGAACCACGGCGTCTCCGCCTCGGCGTTCCAGTTCCTCGCCAGCGGCGGCGAGCCCGGCTACACCTGGAGGCTCGTGGACGGGAAGCTTCCCGACGGCCTCGAGCTCAACGCCGACGGGACGATCGCGGACGGCCTCGTCGACGGCAAGGCGGATCTGTCCAGCCGAAAGGGCATCATCAGCCCGAAGGCGAAGGTCGGCGACTACGAGTTCACCCTCGAGGTGACCGACCGGGCCGGTGCCGTGGCGACGAAGAAGTTCACCCTCACCGTGAAGGAGCGTCCGAACAGGAAGTTCGAAGAGGGCCGGGTCAGTGCACTGACCCACGCCGCGCCGATGTACGGCTACTTCGTCGACCCGAACTACTCGTACGACCAGTGGGCCGCGCGCGCGAAGGCGCAGGGGCTGGCGATGGTGTCGGTCGAGGCGCTGCAGCAGAACTACCACTGGCCCTCGAAGTTCTCCGACCCGGCAGGCGATCGGCAGAAGTACCTGCCCAAGGGCGAGGACGGCAACGTCGTCGACGGTCTGAAGCCGATGGTCGACGCCATCCGCCGCTACGGCATGGATGTCGGCATCTACTACGCCACCGAGGGCGGCGGCCTGCAGCACTACTCGACCGACGTGTTCGTGCAGAACGTCGAGGACCTGCTGGATCGCTACGACCCGAGCTACCTCTACTTCGACGGCCCGCAGGCGATGCCCAACGCCAACTACGACGTGATGTACAGCGCCGTGCGCAACCACAGCGCCGACGTGGTCATCGACTCGAACGCCTGGGGCGAGGAGTACGGCGACCCCGATCTGCGCACCAACGAGGCATCCCACATCTACGCCAACGCGAGCGCGAACCACCTCGTCAAGCGCAGCCCGATGGAACCGTGGAAGATCCTCGGCACCAGGAACCAGGACTCGCCGTACTACCCGCAGCGCGACGACTTCCGCCTGGTGGTGCAGGAGACGATCATGAACGCCGGTCGCGGCTACGTCGACAACAACGACCAGACGATCGTGGACGGACGCGGGCCGAACTGGCACTCGCCGGAGGAGATCGTCACCCGCTATCCGAAGGGCGCGCAGGAGTTCATCGACGTCCGCGACCAGATCGGCGACTGGTTCAGCCCGAAGGCCGGCATCGACCTGCTCGAGTCCGTCTCCGGGACGACGCCGTTCTTCCTCCCGGGCTACGGCTACGAAGACGACGGGATCGGCAACCACGAGAAGTTCGCTCATCCGGACGCCTCCACCGGGCCGCAGTGGGGGTACGCCACCGCGCGCGACAACATCGTGTACCTGCACATCCTGAAGGGGCCGGACGGCAAGAAGGGCTTCGACGCGATCCAGGACGGCACGCTGACCCTCGGCGGCATCGGGCACGACGTCACCGCCGTCACGCACCTGAACACCGGGAAGGCGATCTCGACGTTCACGCAGGACGGCGACTCCGTCGCGCTCGATCTGTCCGCCGTCGCCGCCGACCCCGTCGACACGATCATCAAGATCGAGACCGACAGCAAGGCGCGCACGTACCGGATCACGGATGCCACCATCGACGCAGAGCCCCTGGGCGCCGGCCGGCTCAAGCTCATCGCCGGCGGGTACATGACGTACCCGGCACTGCCCGCGAAGCTCGACAAGGTGGTGTTCAGCGCACCGAACACCGGGGTGGCGCAGGTGAACAAGAACGGCGTCGTCATCCCGCGCGCGGACGGCTCGGTGAAGGTCGACCTCGCCGTGACCTCCGGCAAGGTCACCAAGAAGGCGCAGGTCACCGTCACCGTCAAGGACGGCGTGGCGTACATCGGCGACGACCTGTCGTCGGCGGTGCTGCGCATCGGCGGCAAGGAGACGTTCGGAACCTTCCCCACCGGCGCCGATCCGGAGTACTCCCTCGAGGGCCGGTCCGGGCACGGCCAGGCGGTGCGGCTCGGTGCCGCCGACGTGACCTGGCACGCCGGCATCGTGGATGTCGACGGCGGCACCAAGACCCAGCCGGTCGCGATCACCGAGGTGGACACCTTCGGCTTCGCGAAGGGCAGGGTGACGACGCCTCAGGTCAGTGAGCCGACCAAGGGCGCGGTCTGGGCCGAGGTTACCCTCGACGGCAAGACCGTGACCACCAACCGGGTGCTCCTCGACCTGCTGCCGACACGCGACGTCGCCGCTGCCGCCACGGTCACCACCAGCGACGCCTCCCCGGACGCGGGCGCGCTCACCGACGGCATCACCATCGACGCCGCGCACCTCGCAGGTTCGGGCTGGAGCACCGCCGCGGGTGGTGCATCGTGGGCGCGGTTCGACCTCGCCGCTCCCACCGAGCTCTCCAGCATCGGGCTGGCGTTCAACGAGGCAGGGCAGAGCTACGCGAACACGCCGCGAAAGATCGTCATCCAGACGAGCATGGACGGCGAGACCTGGAAGGACGCCGCCACCGCGAACGGCCCGACTGGAGCGATCTTCTGGGGCAACGTCGACTCCTACCCGGTGACGGGGATCGCGCAGCACGTGCGGATCTCCTTCCCCGAAGGGTCGGCGGGCGCGTCCCTGGACCTGCTCGAGGTGCAGATCCGGGCCGTGCACGAGATGACCGGGCTGGCGAGCATCCAGGCATCGCCCACGATCCGCGACCACGGGCGCTCGGCGAAGGTCGAGGTCACGGGACGCACGTTCCAGGGCGACGCCGTCGCGGTGCCCTCCTCGGCGGTGAAACTCGTCTCCGGTGACACCGGCGTCGTGGCGGTCGACGCCGAGGGGCGGCTCACCGCGGTGGGAGAGGGCCGGACGCAGGTCCTGGTCACCGCGAAGGTGAACGGGTATCAGGCCTCGGACTCCTTCACCGTGAAGGTCGGAGCGGACGGTCGTCTGTCGCTGCCGAGCTTCGTGCGCAGCGTGGAGCTGTCGCTGACCGGTGGCACCATCCGCGTGGGGCAGCCCGTCGTGGCGCAGGTGCAGGCGACGCTGAGCACGGGCGCTGTCGCGAACCCCGCCGAGGTGAGCACGACCTTCGAGTTCAGCGATCCGCGGCTGTCGCAGGTCGACGGAACGAACACCGTCGTGCTGACCGAGCCGGTCACCGGCGCGGTGGCTGCGACGGTGCGCGCGGTGGTCACGCTCGACGGTCAGAAGGTCGTGTCGGCCCCGGTCGCGCTGACCCTCACCGGCGAGAACCTGGCGAGCTCGGCATCCGTCACCGTCTCGTCGGTGCGCGACCGCAACGGCGTACCGGACGGGAATGCGGTGGATGACCGCTACGTCGGCGCCAAGGCGCTCGACGGCGACAGGGCGAGCTCCTGGGCATCGAAGCAGGCCGACGTCTCGCCGTGGATCAGGCTCGACTTCGGCGCGCCGGTGACGATCGACCGGGTGAACCTGGTCGACCGCGGCCACGAGGTCAACCAGATCGTCGAGGGGCTTCTCGAGTGGGAGGGCGGCAGCAAGGTCGTCACCGGGATCAGGTGGGACGGGCAGCCCGACAACATGATCACGCTCGACGCACCTGTCACCACCTCGTGGCTGAAGTTCACCGCCGACCCGAGCAACGTCTTCGACAACCAGGCGCGGCACGGCGAGGTCGGGCTGGCCGAGTTCAGCGTGTTCGGGCCGGCGACCGCGAAGAGCGTCGTCGACGCCGTCGCCGCACCGGTGACCACATCGATCGGCCGGCAGCCGGCGCTGCCGGCCGAGGCGGAGGCGGTCTACAGCGACGGCACGACAGGCGCGGTACCGGTCTCCTGGGAGGAGATCCCGGCCGGGAAGCTGGCGGAGGCCGGGTGGTTCGCCGTCGCGGGGACCATTGAGGGAACCGACGTGAAGGCGCGGGTGATCGTCACGGTGAAGTAGCGCGCAGACGGATCCGATCGCTGCGGACCGGACAAAGATCACGAAACGGTAACGATGGCCGGAAGGGTGTCAGGAATCGGGGGGTTCCGGACATTCCTCTAGTGAAGGCCACTCTGAACCGCCCGCGTGATCGGGCTTCGCGCGGCGAGGGAACGTCTTCATGGGGACCGCGAATCGGGTACGCGGTCCCCTTTTCCTTTGCCCGGCGGTCTTAGGCCGTCCAGCCGCACATGCCGCACTCGCCGGTGGCCGACACCTCGACGAAGCAGTTCGGGCACATCGCCCGCTGGCGCTCGGGCACGACCGGCTTCGGGACGCGGCGCTCGGCCGCGGGGCGTGCGGCCCGGGCGCGGGCGGTCGCGGGCGCCACCGGCTCGGGGCGGCGCTCGACCTTCGGCAGGTGGAACGAGCAGTAGAAGCGCACGTAGCCGTCGTGATTCTTCGGATGCCGGTGCTTGAACGCCCACAGCTCGGTGCGGGGAAGCAGCTCGGAGTCCGCGCCGCAGGCGAAGCAGCGCGTCGGTTCACCGGGGACGACATCGGCGACGAGCACCGGGTTCTCGAAGGGGACGGCGTCCCGCCAATCCGCCGACGCGACGATCTTCATGGTCCTGCCTCCCAGCTGTGCGGGCGAGAACAGCCCGACATTCCAAGGTAAGCGACGCGACGGCCGTGCGGTGACCCAGGGTGTGACCTCGACATGAAGGTTGAAGGATGCGCGCGTGTCGCGACGGCGACGCGACCGCGTCGGCGGCCGCGCATAGGCTGGCGCGGTGAGCACCGATGTCCGTCTGGGCGCCGACGGCCGCGCGCGCTGCGCGTGGGTCGGCGACGACCCCGAGTACGCCCGCTACCACGACGAGGAATGGGGCGTCGCGCTCCACGGCGATCGTGCGCTCTTCGAGAAGATGAGCCTCGAGGGGTTCCAGGCGGGGCTGTCGTGGATCACGATCCTCCGCAAGCGCCCGCGGTTCCGTGAGGTGTTCGCCGGCTTCGATCCCGAGACGGTGGCGGCGTTCGGCGACGACGACATCGAGCGGCTGATGGCGGATGCCGGCATCATCCGCAACCGCGCCAAGATCGAGGCCACGATCTCGAACGCGCGCCTGGTGCAGGGCCTCGAGCCGGGCGAGCTCGACGCCTTCATGTGGTCGTTCGCCCCGGCATCCCATCGGCGTCCCGCGAGCTTCGCCGAGGTGCCCGCCATCACCCCTGAGGCCGAGGCGATGAGCAAGGCGCTGCGGGGGCGCGGCTTCCGGTTCGTGGGCCCGACCACGATGTACGCGCTGATGCAGTCCGCCGGCATGGTCGACGACCACGTCGACGGCTGCTGGCGCGTGGGCTGATCCCTCTCAGGAACAACCGGCGGTCCCCATTCGTTGGAATGGACCGTGGACTACGGACACCCGCTCGAATTCGGCGCCTTCCTCACCCCGACCGCCGCGAGCCCCGAGGCCCCGGTGCTGCTGTCGCAGGTGGCCGAGGCAGCCGGGCTCGATCTCGTCACCTTCCAGGACCACCCGTACCAACCGGCGCTCCTCGACACGTGGACGCTGATGTCGTTCGTCGCGGCGCGCACCGACACGATCCGGATCTCGCCGAACGTGCTGAACGTGCCGCTGCGACCGCCGGCCGTCGTGGCCAGGGCCGCGGCGAGCATCGACCTGCTGACGGGAGGGCGTTTCGACCTCGCCCTCGGCGCGGGAGGCTTCTGGGACGCCATCGAGGCGATGGGCGGCACGCGGCTCACGCCGGGTCAGGCGGTCACCGCCCTCGAAGAGGCGATCGACGTCATCCGTGAGCTGTGGCGGACCGACGAGCGCCGCGGCGTGTTCACCGACGGGACGTTCCACCGCGTGCACGGCGCGAAGCGCGGGCCGCGCCCGGCGCACGACATCCCGATCCACATCGGCGCGTACAAGCCGCGCATGCTCTCGCTCACGGGCCGCAAGGGCGACGGGTGGCTGCCCTCGCTCGGCTACATGAAGCCCGGCGACCTCGCGAAGGGCAACGCGGCGATCGACGACGCCGCCGCGTCGGTGGGCCGCGACCCGCGCGAGGTCCGGCGCCTGCTCAATGTCGGGCAGCTCGCCGCCGATCCGCGCGAGTTCGCCGAGCGCCTCGCGAAGCTGGCGCTCGAGGACGGCATCGGCACGTTCATCCTCGCCGGCGACGACCCGGACCTGCTGCAGCGCTTCGGTGAGGACGTCGCGCCGGCGGTGCGCGAGATCGTGGCCGCCGAGCGCGGCGATCGCGGGGTCGCCGCCGCGCCGGTGCGGTCGTCCGCGGCGCTCGCCGCGCGGCGCGAGGGCATCGCCTACGACGACGTGCCCACGGGACTCCGGGCGATCGAGCCGGGCGACTTCGACTACGGCGACGTGCGCGCGACCTACATGCGCGGCGGCCGGCCCGGTCTCGTGCTGCAGCCGGATTCGCCACAGCAGGTTGCCGAGGCGCTGACGTTCGTGCGGCGGCATCCCGAGCTCCCGCTCGCCGTGCGCAGCGGCGGCCACGGCATCAGCGGCCGCAGCACCAACGACGGCGGCATCGTGATCGACCTCCGGCTCCTCGACGGGATCACGGTGCTCGACCCCGACCGTCGTCTCGTGCGCATCGGACCCGGCGCACGCTGGGCGCACGTCGCCGCGGCGCTGGGCGAACACGGCTGGGCGCTCACCTCGGGCGACTACGGCGGCGTCGGCGTCGGCGGGCTCGCCACCGCGGGCGGCATCGGCCTGCTCGCCCGCGAGCACGGCCTCACCATCGACCACCTGCGCGCCGCCGAGGTGGTGCTCGCCGACGGCTCCATCGTGCGGACGGATGCCGCGACCCGCCCCGACCTCTTCTGGGCGATCCGCGGGGCCGGTGCCAACGTCGGCATCGTCACCGCGTTCGAGTTCGAGGTCGACGAAGTCGGACAGGTCGGCTACGCGCAGCTCGCGTTCCAGGTCGACGACGTCGCTGAGTTCCTGGAGGGCTACGGCCGCATCGTCGAGTCCTCGCCGCGCGATCTCACGCTGTTCCTGATGACCGGCGGTCCGCGCCCCGGCCAGCCCCAGGTCGTCCAGCTGTACGGGATCGTCGACTCCGACGACCCCGACACGATCATCGCCCGCCTGCAGCCCTTCGCCGAGCTCGCACCGCTGGTGCAGCAGTCGGTGCAGCTCACGACCTACGCGCAGGTGATGGCCAACGCGGACCTGGGCCCGCAGCACGGCGCGGGGGAGCCCCACTCCCGCTCGGGTCTGATCGAGCACGTCACGTCCGCCTTCGCGGAGGCGGCGGCACGGATGCTGGAGTCCGGCGCCGTCCCGTTCTTCCAGCTGCGTGCGGTGGGCGGAGCCGTCTCCGACGTCCCGGAGGAGGCGACCGCGTACGCGCACCGCTCGGCGAACTTCTCGGTCGCCGCGCTCGGGTCGCACCCCGACCGGCTGGACGCGCAGTGGCGCACGCTCGCCGCGCACGTGGACGGCATGTACCTGAGCTTCGACTCGTCGGATCGGCCGGAGCGCATCGGCGAGGCGTTCCCGCCGGAGACGCTGGAGCGGCTGCGCGCCGTGAAGGCTGCCTACGATCCGACGTGCGTCTTCCGCGACAACTTCGCGATCGAGCCGGCGGAGTCGGACGCGGCCTGAGCGGCGCCATCCCGGATCGAGCAGGATTCAGGAAGCGCGGTGTCCGGGTTGCCGGGCATACTCGTGCGCATGGCATCCGAGTCCCACATCGCAGATTCGCACGAAGTCATCCGCGTCGTCGGCGCACGGGAGAACAACCTGAAGGACGTCTCGGTCGACATCCCGAAGCGCCGCCTCACCGTGTTCACCGGCGTGAGCGGGTCGGGCAAGTCGTCGCTGGTGTTCGGCACGATCGCGAACGAGTCGCAGCGGCTCATCAACGAGACGTACCCCACGTTCGTGCAGCAGTTCATGGGGCAGCTGAACCGGCCCGACATCGACGCCCTCGAGAACGTCAGCCCGGCGATCATCGTCGACCAGGAGCGCATGGGCTCCAATGCGCGCTCCACGGTGGGCACGGCGACCGACGCGCACGCGATGCTCCGGCTGCTGTTCAGCCGCATCGGTCAGCCGCACGTGGGCTCGCCGCAGGCGTTCTCGTTCAACATCCCGTCGGTCTCCGGCGCCGGAGCCGTGACGTTCGAGAAGGCCGGCAAGAAGGTCAAGGAACGCCGGTCGTTCGAGATCACCGGCGGCATGTGCCCCCGCTGCGAGGGTCTGGGCGAGGTGAGCGACGTCGACCTCGACGAGCTCTACGACAAGACCAAGTCGCTGCAGGACGGCGCGATCACCATCCCCGGCTACAACCCCGACGGGTGGATGGTGAAGGGGTTCACCGAGTCCGGATTCGTCGACCCCGCCAAGCCCATCCAGGACTACACCGATCAGGAGCGCGAGGACTTCCTCTTCAAGGAGCCGACCAAGGTCAAGATCAACGGCATCAACATGACCTACGAGGGTCTGGTGCCGAAGATCACCAAGTCGATGCTGCAGAAGGACCGCGACTCGCTGCAGCCGCACATCCGCGCGTTCGTCGACCGCGCGGTGAAGTTCATGCCGTGCCCCGACTGCGGCGGCACCCGGCTGAACGAGGGCGCGCGGTCGTCGAAGATCAACGGGACCAGCATCGCGGATGCCGCGGCCATGCAGATCACCGACCTCGCCGAGTGGCTCGACACGGTCGACGACCCGTCGGTCGCTCCGCTCATGGTGGGGCTTCGTCAGACGATCGCCTCGTTCATCGACATCGGCCTCGGGTACCTGTCGCTGGACCGCGCGTCGGGGACGCTCTCGGGCGGCGAGGCGCAGCGCACCAAGATGATCCGCCATCTCGGTTCGGCGCTCACCGACATCAGCTACGTCTTCGACGAGCCGACGGCCGGCCTGCACCCGCACGACATCCAGCGCATGAACCGGCTGCTCAAGCTGCTGCGCGACAAGGGCAACACCGTGCTCGTGGTCGAGCACAAGCCCGAGGTGATCGAGATCGCCGACCACGTCGTGGATCTCGGGCCCGGCGCCGGCCGTGCGGGCGGTGAGGTGCAGTACGAGGGGGATGTCGCGGGCCTGCGCGCGTCCGGCACGATCACCGGGCGCCACCTCGGCGACCGCGCGCGACTCAAGGAGTCGACCCGTGCGGCCAAGGGCGCGCTCGAGATCCGGGGCGCGACCCAGCACAACCTCAAAGAGGTCGACGTCGACGTCCCGCTCGGCATCCTCACCGTCGTCACCGGCGTCGCGGGTTCGGGCAAGTCGTCGCTCATCCACGGCAATGTGCCCGGCTTCGACGACGTGGTGGTCGTCGACCAGTCGCCGATCAAGGGCAACCGGCGCTCGAGCCCCGCGACCTACACCGGCATCCTCGACACCATCCGCTCGGCCTTCGCGAAGGCCAACGGGGTGAAGCCGGCGCTGTTCAGCGCCAACTCCGAGGGCGCGTGCCCGGCGTGCCGCGGCCTGGGCGTCATCATCACCAACCTCGGGTTCACGCAGACCGTCGAGACCCTGTGCGAGCTGTGCGACGGGTCGGGGTTCAGCGACGCGGTGCTCGAGTACACGCTCGACGGCAAGAACATCGCCGAGGTGCTGGCCATGTCGGCATCCGAGGCGGCCGCGTTCATCACCAAGGGTCCCGCGCACACGACGCTGATGCGCATGATCGACGTGGGTCTCGGCTACATCACGCTCGGCCAGGCGCTCAACACCCTCTCCGGCGGCGAGCGGCAGCGACTGAAGCTCGCGATCTCGATGGCCAAGAAGGGTGCGATCTATGTGCTCGACGAGCCCACCACGGGGCTGCACCTCGCCGACGTCGAGAACATGCTCGGCATGCTCGACCGTCTGGTCGAGGCCGGCAACAGCGTGATCGTGATCGAGCACCACCAGGCCGTGATGGCGCACGCCGACTGGATCATCGACATCGGTCCTGGCGCCGGCCACGACGGCGGCTCGATCGTGTTCGAGGGCACCCCCGCCGACCTCGTGTCGGGGGCGGAGACCCTCACCGCGCAGCACCTGCGCGAGTACGTCGCAGGGTGACGGGCGACCGCCTGCGGAGCCCATGGGTGTTTGTCCCCATCAGGGGAATGTTCGTCGAGACGTTAGGCTTATCGTCGATTCCCCCGTCTCTAGTGCGCGCCTGATGCCCCACGTCAGGTCCCGACGCCACGAATAGACACTGACGCCCCGGAGGAGGCCGAGGTTTCCATGAGGTCTTTCGCATGGCTTCGCGCGCGCCCGCGTGCCCTCGCGTCCGCCGGCGCCGTCACGGCCGCCGCCGTCGCCGTCACCACGCTCGCCTTCGTCTATCAGGGCCTGCCCACCACCGAGGTCGACCTCCATGACGGCGGCGTGTGGGTCACCAAGCAGTCCAGCCTCATGGTCGGCCACTTCAACCACGAGTCGCAGGTGCTCGACGGCGGCCTGCGCACCACCAGCCAGGACTACGACATCCTCCAGTCCGGCGGAACCGTGCTGGTGGTCGACGGCGAGAACTCGACGCTCTCCGGCGTCGACACCGCGAACGTCGCGCTGACCGAGGCCGCTGACATCCCCGGCGGTGCGCTGGTCGCCCTGGGCGGCCAGACGGTCGCGATCCTCGATCCGGCCAAGGGCGACCTCTGGGTCGCCCCTGCGCAGGGCACGCTGCAGGTGAAGGGCGACGAGCCGGTGGTCAGCCTCGGCAAGGGAGCGGATGTCGCGGTCGGCCTCGACGGCGTCGTGTACGCGGTCGCACCCGCCACGGGGGAGCTCGTGACCGTGCGCACCGACGCCGAGGGCGTGCCGGGCGACCCCGAGCACGCGGCGATCGGCGATCTGCCGAAGGACGCCGACGCGACGATCACCGTCGTCGGCGACCGCCCGGTCGTGCTCGACGCCGACACCGGGGCGGTGTACGCCGGGGGCGCCAAGACCGTCGTGAAGGGCGCGGAGGTGCTGCAGCAGCCGTCGGCCGCGAACGACGCGGTCGCCGTGGCGACGGCCTCCGAACTGGTCTCGGTGCCGCTGGACGGCTCGAAGCCGTCGGCGCAGGATGCCGGCCCGGACGGATCGCCGGCGGCGCCGGTGTTCCTCGAGGGCTGCACCTACGGCGCGTGGAGCGGATCGGGCCGGTTCCTGCGCGACTGCACCGGCAAGGCCGACGACCTCGCGGCCGACGTCGCCGGCATCGAGCCCACGTCGGTGCTCCGGTTCCGTGTGAACCGCGACGTGATCGTGCTCAACGACACGATCGGCGGCGCCACGTGGATGGCCGCCGAAGACATGCAGCGCGTCGACAACTGGGACGAGATCACGCCGCCCGAGGGCGACTCCGAAGACGACGAGCAGACCACCGAGGACACCACCGAGACCACGCTCCCGGAGCGCTCGGAGATCAACACGCCGCCCGACGCGACCGACGACGACTTCGGGGTGCGCCCCGGCCGCACCACGATGCTGTCGATCATCGACAACGACAACGACCCCGACGGCGACATCCTCACCGCCCGTGTGACCGGCGACGGCCCGGCCTTCGGCGAGATCCAGGCGGTCGACAACGGGCGGGCACTGCAGATCGCCGTGCCCGAGGACACCACCGGCTCCACGAGCTTCACCTACGAGATCACCGACGGCCGCGGCGGCACCGACACCGCGACGGTGCAGCTGGCGGTCCACGGCTGGGACGTGAACGCCGCGCCGACCGCCAAACGTGTCACGACGGTCGCCGTCGAAGCGGGCGGCGTCGTCAGCTACAACGTGCTGCCGGACTGGTCCGACCCGGACGGCGACGACGTCTTCCTGAAGTCCGCGGTCGCCGGCGACGGCGACGAGGCCGACTTCACCTCCGACGGCCGCATCACCTTCCGCGCGGTCGGCGGCGCGCAGGGGCGCAAGGAGGTCCCGGTGGTCGTCTCGGACGGCACCGACGACGCCGAGGGCGTCGTGCGGTTCGACGTGAAGCCGATCGGCTCGACCGTGCCGATCACGAACGCCGACTACGTCGTCGTGCGCGCCGGCAAGACCGCGACCGTCGCTCCGCTGCAGAACGACGTCAGCTCGACGCGGGAACCGCTGCGGCTCGCGCGCGTGGACGAGGTGCCGGGCGCGACGATCACGCCGGACTATCAGAACAAGACGTTCACGTTCCGCTCCGACGCCCCCGGCACCTACTACGTGCAGTACCTCGTCGCCGCAGGGGTGGACCCCGTGCCCGGGCTGGTGCGCGTGGACGTGATCGAAGAAGGCGAGACCGACCTGCCGCCCGTCGCGGTGCGCGACGTCGCGCTGCTGCCCAGCGGCGGCGAGGTGCTTGTGGACGTGCTGCACAACGACAGCGACCCCGCGGGCGGCATCCTCGTCGTGCAGTCGGTGACCGTGGAGCCGAACTCCGGCGTCGCGGTGGCGGTGCTCAACCACGAGACGCTGCGCATCACCGATCAGGCGGCGCTGTCGGAGCAGGTGCGCATCTCGTACCGCATCTCCAACGGCGCGAAGTCCGCCGAGGCCGACGTCATCGTGATCCCCGTGCCCGCGCCCGCGCAGCTGCGTCCGCCGGTGGCCAACGACGACCTCGCCATCGTGCGCGCCGGCGACGTGGTGACGATCCCGGTGCTCGACAACGACTACCACCCCAACGGCGACGCGATCCACGTCGCCCCCGATCTCGTCGCGCCGCTGGTCGACCCCGAGGACGGCGAGGCGTTCGTCTCGCAGGACTCCGTGCGCTTCCGCGCGTCCGACGAGGCCGGCACGGTGTACGCGACGTACGAGGTCGTCGACAGCACGGGCCAGAAGGATGCCGGCTACATCACCATCCAGGTGGTGGCGGTCAACGAGAACAACGCCGCGCCGCGGCCGCGCGACCTCACGGCCCGCGTGCTCACCGACAGCCGCGTGCGCATCGCGGTGCCGCTGGACGGGATCGACACCGACGGCGATTCGGTCGAGCTCGTGGGCATCGCGTCGCCGCCGAAGAAGGGCCGGATCGTCGAAACCGGTGCCGACTACCTGATCTACGAGGCGTTCGGCGACACGTCCGGCGTCGACGGCTTCACCTACCGGGTGCGTGACCGGCTGGGCGCCGAGGCGACCGCGACGATCAGCGTGGGCATCGCACCGCCTGAGGCGGCCAATCAGTCGCCGTACGCGGTGAAGGACTCCGTGGTCATGCGCCCGGGCCGCAAGATCGCCGTGCCGGTGCTCGCGAACGACTCCGACCCCGACGGCGATCGCTTCGGCCTCGTCTCGAACGGGCTGGTGCTGCCGGACGTCGCCGGGCTGAAGGCCGACGTGCAGGGCGACCGGGTGGTCGTGACCGCTCCCGACAAGCCGGTCGAGACCTCGTTGCAGTACACGATCAAGGACGCCCGAGGCGCGCGGGCCACCGCGGTGCTGCAGATCACGGTCGCCGAGAACGTGCCGCTGCGCCCGCCGGTCGCGCGCGACGACTACGTGCGCGCCGCCGACGTCGAGGACGGCACCGCCGAGGTCGAGGTGCTCGCCAACGACGAGGACCCCGATGGCACGGTCGACGCGCTGAAGGTGACCGTGAAGGATGCCGCCGCCCGCGTCATCGCCGACGGCAAGATCCGCGTGACGCTCGCCGACGTGTCGCAGCTGATCCAGTACACCCTCACCGACCCCGACGGCAACGAGGCGTCCGCGTTCATCCACGTGCCGGGGCTGAAGACGCTGCCGCCGGCGCTGACCACGACCAAGCCGATCGAGGTGAAGAGCGGCGAGACGATCGAGATCCCGCTCTCCGAGTACGTGCGGTCGGCCGACGGCAGCGCGGTGATCGTGACCGAGGCGGCGAAGGTCGCCGCGGTCCACAGCGACGGCTCCGGCCTCATCAAGGACGCGAAGACCCTCGTCTACACCTCGGCGGCGGGCTACTTCGGCGACGACGCGCTCACCTTCGAGGTGACCGACGGCACCGGACCCGACGACCCCGAGGGGCGCAAGGCCACGCTGACGCTGCCCATCACGGTGCTCCCTCCCGACAACCAGCCGCCGACGTTCGCGAACGGGCAGATGGATGTCGCCCCCGGCGAGGAGCCCACCGCGCTCGACCTGCGCGCCCTCACGTCCGACCCCGACCCCGATGACCTTCCTGGCATGAAGTACGAGATCGTCGGCGGATCGCCCGACGGGATGTCGGCGTCCATCGAGAAGGGCGAGCTGCGCGTCCGTGCGGATGCGGCAACCAAGAAGGGCACGGCCGCGACGATCAACCTGCGCATCACCGACGGCGTCACGCAGCCCATCGAAGGCTCCGTGGTCGTGCGGGTGACGGCATCCACTCGTCCGCTCGCCACCGCGAACGACGACGTGATCGCCGAGGCGCACCAGGGCAAGACCCAGTCGGTCGCGGTGCTCGACAACGACTTCAACCCGTTCGAGAAGGACGGCAAGCCGCTGAAGATCACCGCCGCGGTGACCGAGACCGGAGACGGCACGGTGAAGGTGTCCGGCGACCGCGTCGAGGTCACGCCCGACGCGAAGTTCTTCGGCACGATGGTGGTCCGCTACCGCGTGGAGGATGCCACCGCCGACGCCGACCGCGAGGTCGAGGGCCGCATCCGCCTCACCGTGCAGGGACGCCCCGACGCACCGGGGACCCCGACCGTGTCGAGCGTGCAGGACCGCACGGTGGTGCTGTCGTGGACGCCGCCGGCGAACAACGGCGCGGAGATCACCGGATACACGGTGAGCGCCACCGCGGGCGGTTACAGCAAGGAGTGCACGTCGACGACCTGCACCCTCGACGGCCTGACCAACAACGTGAAGTACAACTTCACGGTGGTGGCGACCAACCGCGTCGGCGACTCCGACCCGTCGGCGCCGTCGGGCGAAGCGCGTCCCGACGCGCGTCCTGACACGCCGCAGGCGCCGACGCTCACGTTCGGCGACCGCAGCCTGCGGGTGGACTGGGTGACCCCGTCGACGCCGGGCTCCCCGGTGCAGTCGTTCAACCTGCAGATCTCGCCGGCTCCGCCCTCGGGGGTGGCGCTGAAGCAGAAGGTGACCGGCAACAGCATCGTGTGGGACGGCCTCGAGAACGGCGTCTCGTACCAGGTGCAGGTGCAGGCCGAGAACCTCGCCCCCGAGCCCTCGTCGTGGAGCCCGTGGTCGCTGGGCGAAGTGCCCGCCAAGGCGCCTGAGGCGCCGGCGGCCCCGACGACGAACCGCCTGGACCCCGTCGGGAACCAGGCGCAGATCGAGGTCGTGTGGGCCGCGCCCGCGAACAACGGCGCCGACATCTCGGGCTACCAGGTGCAGGTGCTGCAGGGCAGCACCGTCAGGAACACGATCGACGTCGCGGCGGGAACGACGCGTCAGGCGATCAACCTGACGACGTCCGAGACCGACTACACGTTCAAGGTTCACGCGCAGAACAAGGCCGGCTGGGGCTCGTGGAGTGCGGCATCCGCGCCGAAGCGTGCCTTCGGCACGCCCGGCACGCCCACGGGCGTGAGCCTCTCGACGCCGGACGCCGACAAGTCGGTGGTCGTCTCGTACGGTGCCGCGGCGGGCAACGGCGCGAGCACGACCGAGGTGAAGTACGAGTACTCGCTCAACGGCGGCGGCTGGACGGCGATGCCGACCAACAAGAAGATCGGCAGTCTGTCGACCTCGACGGACTACTCCATCCGGGTGCGGGCGTACACGGCGATGGACGGCGTCCGCTACACGGGCGTCGAGTCGGGGGCGTCGAACAGCGTCAGACCGTACGGGCCCGTCAACACACCCGGCGCGAACGCCACGGCGAGCGGCCTGACGGTCACCTATTCGTGGTCGGCTCCCACCGACAACGGTCGCAGCATCCAGGTGATGCAGGTCAACATCAACGGCGAAGGCTGGAAGAACGTCGGCCGGAACGGCAGCGAGCAGCGCACCCTCGGCTACAGCACGACCTCCAGCATCCAGGTGAAGGCGATGGACACCGAGGGCCAATGGTCGGCGGTGGCGACGGACTCTGCGACGACGATGGCCAAGCCGCAGCCGAAGGCGACGACCGGCCGTGCCGGCAACGCGCAGGGGCAACCGAACTGCGGCAGCGCGTCGTGTGCCTACATGACGGTGAGCGTCGAGAACTTCCCCCCGGGCGCGAGCTATTCGCTGCACTGCAACGCCACGGGCGGGAACGGTGGCTCCTGGGGATCCGGGACGCTGAACATCTCGGGCAGCGGGACCGGCTATGCGCAGCTCAGCTGCTACTTCGGTGACCCGGGGAAGTCCGCGTGGGTGACCATCGAGGGCTGGGGCGACGCCGCCGCCATCACCTGGTAGCTGCGGCATCCACTCTTCTGAACACGACACGACGCAACGAGAGAACGAGACTCACATGACGATGACCCCCGAACAGGCCGGCTGGTTCCAGGGCACCTTCGCCCGCCTGGTCGACAACGTCGACCAGGCCCTCATGGGCAAGCGCGACGTCGTGGCGCTGGTGCTGTCGGCGATGCTCGCCGAGGGCCACGTGCTGCTGGAGGATGCCCCGGGCACCGGCAAGACGAGCCTCGCCAAGGCTCTCGCCGCCACTGTGCAGGGCACCTCGAGCCGCATCCAGTTCACGCCCGACCTGCTGCCGTCGGACGTGACCGGCGTCACGATCTACGACCAGGCCTCGCACCGCTTCGAGTTCCACCGCGGCCCCGTGTTCGCCTCGATCGTGCTCGCCGACGAGATCAACCGCGCCTCGCCGAAGACGCAGTCGGCCCTGCTGGAGGTCATGGAGGAGTCGCGGATCACGGTCGACGGCGTCACGCACGACGTCGGCCGGCCGTTCCTCGTGATCGCGACGCAGAACCCCATCGAGCAGGCGGGCACCTACAAGCTGCCCGAGGCGCAGCTGGACCGCTTCCTGGTGAAGACCTCGATCGGCTACCCCGACCTCGCGGTGGCCGAGCGCATCCTGGCCGGCGCGGCCGACCGCAACCCGTCGGCGCACCTGCCCGCGCTCATCACCACGGGCGCCGTCGCTGACATGGCCGACCTCGCCGCCACCGTGCACGTCGACGCCGCCGTGCTGCGCTTCACCGCTCAGCTCGCCGAGGCGACCCGCAACGACCCGGCGACGCGCCTGGGCGTGTCGGTGCGCGGCTCGCTCGCGATGATCCGCATCGCGAAGGTGTACGCCGCCGCGCAGGGGCGCCACTTCGTGCTGCCCGACGACGTGAAGGCCCTCGCCGCACCGGTGTGGACCCACCGCATCGTGCTCGACCCCGAGGCCGAGTTCGCCGGCACGTCGGCCGAGACCGTCGTCGCACGCGTGCTCGAGTCGGTCGCCGCACCGCAGGCGAGGTCCGCAGCCTGATGACGACGGAGGCACTCGGGCAGGAGGCGACCGCGGAGGATCGTCGCGCCTGGTACGGACAGCTGGTGCTGGGCGCGCTGCGCCGCGCCGGCGTCGTGCTGGGCCGCATCCTCGGTGTGGTGCGCCCGATCGCCTGGGTGCTCATCGCCGCCGCGGTGGCGCTGTGGATCGCCGGCCGGTCGCTCGGCTGGTGGGAGCTGACGGTGGCGGCCGTCGTCATCGCCGTCGTGCTGCTGCTGTGCCTCGTGTTCCTCGTCGGGCGCACCGCGTACGACGTGTCGCTCGACCTCAACCGCACGCGCGTGGTCGTGGGGGAGCGCGCCGTGGGCGCGCTGACCCTGTCGAACACCGGCAGCCGGGCGATCCTGCCGTCCCGCGTGCTGCTGCCCGTGGGCGGCGGGCGCGGCGTCTTCGACGTGCACCGGCTGGCGGCGGGCGAATCGGCCGAGGAGCTGTTCGCGATCCCCACGTCGCGCCGTGCGGTCGTCAAGGTGGGCCCGGTCAGCGTCGTGCGCGGCGACCCGCTGGGTCTGTTCGAACGCGTCCACCGACGCGACGAGCCCGTCGACCTGTTCGTCCACCCGCGCACGGTGCTGTTCGACGGCCAGTCGCTCGGCTTCCTCCGCGACCTCGAGGGTCTGCCCGCCACCGACCTCTCCCGCGACGACGTCTCGTTCCACGCGCTGCGGGAGTATCAGCCGGGCGATGACCTGCGCCACGTGCACTGGAAGTCGACCGCGCGCACCGGGCAGATGATGGTGCGGCAGTACGAGGAGACCCGCCGCTCCCACTTCGTCATCGGCCTGTCGACCAGCCCCGCCGACTACCGCGACGACGCGGAGTTCGAACTCGCCATCTCGGCCGCCGGATCGCTCGGCCTGCGTGCGCTGCGCGACTCGCAGCGCGTCGAGGTGCGCGTACAAGGGCGGGCGCTACCCGCCGGGACCGGCAAGCAGTTCCTGGACGCCCTGTCGGCGCTCGGCCATTCCAAGCCGCGAGCGGGCGGCATCGTCGACCTCGCCGGCGCCGTCGCGGCGACGCTGCCGCTGGCGAGCGTCGTCGTGCTGGTGTGCGGCAGCCGGGTCGACCCGGCCGACCTGCGCACCGCGTGCAGCCGGCTGCCGTTCGGCGCTCGCGTGATGGCGGTCGTCGCCTCGCCTGGCATCGAGGCGCCGTCGCTGCGCCGCATCGGCGAGGCGGATGTCGTCACGATCGGCGCGCTCGACCAGCTCCCGGCAGCGCTGCGGAAGGTGCTCGCATGACCGCGCCCGCCACCCGGGCCTCCGCTCGCGCCGAGGCCGCGTCGGCATCCGCGGCCGCCGCGCCGCGGGCGCCGCGGCCCACGCCCGAAGCCCTTCCGCGCCGCCGCTGGATCCTCGACCTCGGCGCGGTGCTGGTGCTGCTGCTGATCCCCGTCGTCGGGTTCTGGCCCACCTTCGACGGACCGCGCTACCTCGTCGCCGCGCTCGGCGGGATCGTGCTGGGCATGGGGCTGGGCGTGCTCGGGCGGGCGCTGCGGTGGGGCATCCTGCTCCTCACCGCCGCCACGATCGCGGTCTACTTCCTCTTCGGCGGCGCGCTGGCGCTGCCCGGCACGACGGTGGCGGGCGTCATCCCGACCCTCGACACGCTTCGCCTGCTGGCTGTGGGCACAGTGACGTCGTGGAAGCAGCTGCTGACCACCGTTGCGCCGGTCGCCGCCGACGACGGCCACCTCGTGGTCCCGTTCGTCCTCGCGCTCGTCGCGGCCGTGCTCACGATATCGCTCGCGTTGCGACTGCGCAGCGCCGCGTGGGCGCTCATCCCTGCGGCCGCCTTCCTCGCGGCCGAGATCGCGCTCGGCACGTCGCAGCCGGTGGTGCCCGTGGTGCAGGGCGTCGTGTTCGCGCTGGTCGCCGTGGTGTGGCTCGCGGTGCGCCAGGCGTGGCAGCCGCAGGTCGCCGCGATCGCGGTCGGCGAGGGCGGCGCCACGCGCGGAGCAGGCCTGCGCCGTGTGCTCATGGGCGGCGGCGTGGTCGCGGTCGCCGTGGCCGTCGGCGTCGCCGCGAGCCCACTCGCGGCGCCTGCGTCACCCCGGTACGTGCTGCGCGACGTGGTGATCCCGCCGTTCGACATCCGCGAGTACGCGAGCCCGCTGCAGTCCTTCCGCGCCTACGTGCGCGACTTCCCCGACGAGACCCTGTTCACCGTGACGGGCCTCCCCGAGGACGCGCGCGTGCGCCTGGCGGCGATGGACGCCTACAACGGCACCGTCTACAACGTCTCCGATTCCGGCGCCGGATCCTCCAGCGCCTTCACCCCCGCGCGCACCAACATGTCGGCCGATGCCGACGGCGCCCCCGCGACCGTGCACATCGAGATCGGCGACCTGCAGAGCGTGTGGATGCCGGATGCCGGCGCCGTCCGCAGCGTGACGTTCGACGGCGACCGTGCCGACGACCTGCGCCGCAGCGCCCACTACAACGAGTCGACCGGGACCGGAGTGGTCACCGCCGGCCTCGAGAAGGGCGACCAGTACACGCTGGAGTCGGTGATCCCCGAGGTCCCGAGCGACAAGGCGCTCGCCGACCAGAAGTTCGCGCCGGTGACGCTTCCGAAGCAGCAGGGCGTGCCGGAGGGCGTGGCCGACCTGGCCTCGAAGACGGTGGCCGAGGCGGCCACGCCGATCGAGCAGGTGCGGGCGCTGCAGCAGATGCTGTCGGAGGGCGGCTTCTTCAGCCACGGACTGGCAGGGCAGCCGCTCTCGCGCGCCGGCCACGGCGCGGAGCGCGTCTCGACGCTGCTCGGGGCCGAGCAGATGATCGGCGACGACGAGCAGTATGCGACGGCGATGGCGCTGCTCGCCCGCGAGGTGGGGATCCCCGCGCGCGTGGTGATGGGCTTCTACCCCGCCGAGGACCAGAAGGGTCAGGGCGCGTTCGCCGCGACCGGCGACACGCTGCACGCGTGGGTCGAGGTGGCCTTCGACGAGGCGGGCTGGGTGCCCTTCGACCCGACGCCGCCGGACGACCAGGTGCCCAGCGACCAGACGACCAAGCCCAAGGCCGACCCCAAGCCGCAGGTGCTGCAGCCGCCGCCCCCGCCGCAGGAGCAGGTCGACCTGCCGCCCACCGCCGCGGACGACCGCGGGTCGGAGGACGAGGACGCCTTCGACGCCGCACTGCTGTGGACCATCGTGTCGATCGGCGTCGGCGTGATCGGGCTGCTGGCCGTGCTGGCGGCGCCGTTCGTCGTGATCGGCGCGCTGAAGGCGACACGCCGTCGCAAGCGCCGCGAGGCCGAGCGGGCGTCCGACCGCATCAGCGGCGGGTGGGACGAACTCGTCGACCGGGCATCGGACTACGGCGCTCCGGTGCGTCCGGGTGCGACCCGTCAGGAGGATGCCGGCGTGCTCACCGCCGCTTTCGCCGAGCCGCAGGTGGCGACCCTCGCGGCGCGGGCGGACCTGGAGGTCTTCGGACCGACCGACCCCTCGCCGGAGGACATCGAGACGTTCTGGGCGCAGGTCGACGCGATCGTCGGCGGAATGGACCGCGGCCGCACGCTGTGGCAGCGGTTGCGGGCGCGGCTGAGCATCCGCACGCTCCTGGAAGGGACGCGGTTCGCTCTTCCGACCCGTCCGGTCTCGGCCGCCGCGAAGCAGCCCGCCGCCTCGGCTCCCCCTGTCGAACCCGCGTCGCCGTCGGCACCCGAGCCCGCACCGTCGTCGCCGGGCAGGCGCGCGTCCCGCCGTGCCGCCCGCGACGACCCGAGCGCACCCGAGCGATCCCCCCGCGCCCCACAGGAGACCGAATGACCATCAGCCCGCCCGGCGCCGCCACCGCGGCGTCCCTCGGACGCCGTGTCGGCGCGTTCGCGATCGACCTCGGTATCGCTTACGGCATCGGGGCGGTGCTGATCGGCATCGCCGCGGGGATCGTGCTCGGCGTCGGCCCAGCGTGGGAACGCGACAGCCTCGCGATGATGATCCTCCTCAGCTACCTCGTCATCGGTCTGCTGCTGTGCGTGTGGTGGCTGGTGTACTCGGCGATGCAGGGCGGCCGCGGGTCGATCGGCCAGCGCATCCTCGGGCTGCGCCTGCAGGACGCCGACGGCGCCGCGCCGATCGGCTTCTGGCGTGCGGTGTGGCGCAACATCGTCTTCGCCCTCGCCGCGTCGATCGTCGTCGGCTACTTCACGCCGCTGTTCGACAGCAGCGGACGCCGTCAGGGCTGGCACGACATGGCGGCGCACGCCGTCGTCGTCGACGTGCGGAAGACGGATGCCGCCTCCTGCGTCGCCGCGCCGGCCGCGGTCGCGGCGACCGCGAACCCGTACCTGCCGCCGCCGGCGGGGGCGGCCTCGCTGCCGCCGGTCCCGCCGCTGCCGCCGGCACCGCCGGTGCCGCAGGCCGGCTTCCGGCCCGTCGCCGAGGCCGCGCCGTCGACGACCCGTCCGCCGGCCCCGGCCGCGACCGGCATGATCGACGCCGTGCCGTGGATCACCGGCGACCCGGTCGGCGCGGCCGTCGCACGTGCACCGCAGCCGGCCGACGCGTTCCCGAGCGTGACGATGCCGTTCCCGGCGGCCACGACCACCGAGCCGCTGGGCGCTGCCATGGCCGCAGGCGCGTCGGCTCCGGTCGCCCCGCCGTCCGCGCCCGCCGCAGCTGCTCCCCCGGCTCCTTCCGGCGTCGGCGCGGGGGCCGCGGCATCCGTCCCCGCTGCGCCGGCGCTCGCTTCGGACGACGACCTCGATTCGACGCGGATCGCGGTGCCGCCGCCCGCGCAGCGCGCCGCGCTGTACGACGAGGCGCCCGTCTTCGCCGTGCTGACGTGGGACGACGGCGCGCGCATGGCCGTGTACGGCCGCACGCTCTACGGCCGGAACCCGGCGAGCGAGGACGGCGCCGTCGCGGTCGCGGTGCGCGACGAGACGCTGTCGCTGTCGAAGACGCACTTCGAGGTGGGTGGCGACGCATCGGGCGCATGGATCGTCGACCGGCATTCGACGAACGGCACGACCCTCGTGCGCGACGGCGTGCGCATCCCGCTCGTCGCGGGCGTGCGCACCGTGCTCCGCCCGGGCGACGTCCTCGAGTTCGGCGACCGCCGGGTGACGGTGGGAGCCGCGTGAGCCTTCCCGCAGCGGCGCCGATCACGGTCGCCTTCGGCGCCGCGACCGACGCGGGGCTGCGCCGTCGCATCAACGAGGACTCGCACATCGCGATGCCGCCGCTGTTCCTCGTGGCCGACGGCATGGGCGGTCACAACGCGGGCGAGATCGCCAGTGCGACGGTCATCGACGAGTTCTCGGCTCTCGCCGGGCGCGAGAGCCTCGCGATCGACGACGTGCAGTCGGCGATGACCGCCGCGCGCCGTCGGGTCGCGATGCTGCCTCCCGGCGCGGGCGCCGGCGCCGGCACGACCCTCGCGGGCGTTGTCATCGCCGACGTCGACGGCGAGGGCTACTGGCTGGCGATCAACCTCGGCGACTCGCGCACCTACCGGCTCAGCGAGGGTGTCTTCGAGCAGGTGAGCGTCGATCACTCGGTCGTGCAGGAGCTCGTCGACAGCGGCGAGCTCGAGGCCGAGGCCGCGCAGCGCGACGCGCGCCGCAACGTGATCACGCGCGCCATCGGCGCCGGCAGCGACGCCGAGCCGGACTACTGGCTGATCCCCGCCGAGCACGGCGACCGCATCCTGGTGTGCTCGGACGGTCTCTCGGGCGAGCTCGAGCAGGACGCCATCCACGGCATCCTGCTGGCCGAGGCCGACCCGCAGGCCGCGGCGACCCGCCTCGTGCACGAGGCGATGGTGCGCGGCGGCCGCGACAACATCACGGCGCTCGTGGTCGACGCGCTCGCGGTGCGCTCGCGCACGAACCGTTCGCGCGAGCGCGATACGGTGCCGGTGGGCGCCCTGGCCGACGCCGTGGCCGACATCGACGGCGACACGCTGCCGCGCGCGCTCGCGACAGGAGGATTCTGATGCCGACGCTGTACGCCCCCGGACGCACCCCCATCGCGGTCACGCCGCGCGGATTCGCGGTGCTCGAATCGGGCGCGTCGGCGGCGCTGCTGGCGAGGATCCGTGCGGTGGTGCTCGAGGGCCGGGGTCTCGGCGGCGTGATCGAGGCGCTCACCGGCGCGTACGGCGCATCGCTGACCGCGATCCCGTCGTTCGCCGTCGCACTGGCCGAGGGCGACGGCGTCCGCCTCGCGGTGCGCGGCGACTTCGCCTTCGAGGTGACCGCCGCTTCCTCCGAGCGCGTGTCGGGCACCGGCGTCACCACGTGGACCGAACGCGTGATCCCCGGTGTCTCGCGCGTGACCCTGTCCACGTCCGAGCTCGACGCATCCGCTCCCGCCGAGCTCGAGATCGCCGACGGCATCGTGCTGGCGGCGGGGATCGTGTGGGATGCCGCGGCCCTGCCCGCATCGTCCACCCCCGCCGATGCGGTGCCGGACGCCGTCGCCGCTCCGGCCGAGCCTGCCACCGCGGCACCCGTCGAACCGGCGGTCGCGGCATCCGTCCTCCCGGCTCCGGTGGCCGAGGCCGCGCCGGCGGACGTGTCCGCTCCGGCGTCGCGAGGACCCTGGTCGTCGCGCGCGACGGCGACGGAGCCCGCGTCGCCGGCTCCCGGGCTCATCGACTCGACCGCGGTGCTCTCGGTCGCCGACGGCGAGACGCTCCTCCCGCTGGATTCGGCGCTGTCGGCGCACGAGGCCGCCGCGTCCGAGCCCGCGGCGCCCGAGCCGGCGGCCGACGAGGTCGCTTCGACGACCGGTTACGACCACCTGTGGGGCGCGACCGTGATCCGCTCGGTCGAGGACGCCGCCGTCCGCCCGGAGGGGGACGACGAGGCCGAGGCCGCCGCGCCGCCCGTCGGCGACCACGACGGCGCGACGATCTCGCTCGCCCAGGCGCGCGCACTGCGCGGCGACGCCGCGGGGGAGGCATCCGCTCTTCCCACCGACTCGTTCCCCTCGCCGCTGGCACCCCCGCGCCCACCGGCGCCCGGACGCATCCGGGTGTCCACGGGGCAGGTGCTGATGCTGGACCGCACCGTCGTGATCGGGCGCCGCCCGCGCTCGACCCGCGTGAGCGGCACGGATCTGCCGCACCTGGTGGCCGTCGACAGCCCCCAGCAGGACATCTCGCGCAGCCACGTCGAGCTGCGCGTGGAAGGCGAGAGCATCGTCGCGACCGACCTGCGCACCACGAACGGCACCACGCTGCTGCGCGCGGGCGCGGACCCGGTGAGGCTGCACCCGGGTGAGAGCACCGTCGTCGTGCCCGGCGACGTGCTCGACCTCGGCGACGGCATCACCGTCGCGATCGAGGCGCTGTCGTGAGCGCGAAGCGCGCCCCGATGGCGCCGCCTGATCTTCCCGGGTTCACGTATGTCGACGTGCTCGGCTCTGGCGGCTTCGCCGACGTCTACCTCTACGAGCAGCAGCTGCCCAAGCGCCGCGTCGCGGTCAAGGTGCTGCTGACCGATCGGATGTCCAGCGGCTCGGTCGAGGAGTTCACGGCCGAGGCCAACGTCATGGCGATGCTGTCGACGCACCCGGCGATCGTCACGATCTACCAGGCCGGGGTCGCGAACGACGGCCGGCCGTACCTCGTGATGGAGTACTGCCCGCGGCCGAACCTCCAGGTGCGGTACCGGCGCGAGCCGTTCTCGATCGCCGAGTCGCTGCGCGTCGGCGTGCAGGTCGCCGCGGCCGTCGAGACGGCGCACCGCGCGGGCGTGCTGCACCGCGACATCAAGCCGGCGAACATCCTCGTCACCGAGTACAACCGCCCGGCCCTCACCGACTTCGGCATCGCGTCGACGACGAACGCGGCCGCCGAGTCGGCGGGCCTGTCGATCCCGTGGTCGCCGCCGGAGTCCTTCGCCGACGTGCCCCGCAGCGATCCGCGCTCGGACGTCTACGCGCTGGGCGCGACGGTGTACACGCTGCTCGCGGGGCGCTCGCCGTTCGAGCTGCCGGGGCAGCGCAACGGTGCCGCCGAGCTGATCCACCGCATCGAGACGCTGCCGCTGCCCGCGCTCGGACGCGCCGACGTGCCGGCTTCGCTGCAGCGGGTGCTCGAGCGGGCGATGGCGAAGAACTCCGCCGACCGCTACGAGAGCGCGCTGGCGTTCGCCCGCGCGCTGCAGACGGTGCAGATCGAGCTGTCGCACTCGGTGACGCCGATCGACATCCTCGACGACCACGTCCCCGACGACATCGAGGAGGACGAGGACGACGGCCTCACGCGGGTGCGCGGCGTCGTCAGCATCAACCCCGAGACCACGCCCGCCGCCGGCATGACGCGGCCGTCGGCGACGACCGCGCCGAGCGCCTCGGCGTACGCGCCGCGGTTCGATCCGGCCCCTCCCGTCGAGACCGAGACCGTCGCGCGCCCCACACCTGCCGCCGCGCCGTCGGCTTCCGCGCAGACGCTGCGCCGCGACCGCATCGCCCTGCCGGTGTCGCTGGACGAGACGGTGGTGCGCGCGCCCGTCACCGAGCCGCCTGCGCCGGAACAGGATGCCGCGCCCCCGCGTCGTCGCCGCACCGGCGTGTGGATCGGGCTCGGCGCCGCCGCGCTCGTGATCGTCGCGGTCATCGTCGGGGTGTCCCTGCCCGGGATGCTGTCGGGGACCGCCGAGGAGAAGCCGAAGCCCTCGGCGTCCTCGAAGCCGCAGGATCCGGTGTCGATGATCGTGCCGCCCGTCGAGGACGTCGTCGGGGTGCCCGTCGAGGGCGGCGTGAAGTTCACGTGGACCAACCCCGACCCGCAGGACGGCGACTTCTACCTCGTGCAGGTCGCGTCGCTGACCGACCCGTCGACAGAGGGCGACAAGGTCGAGGACGCCGAGGTCGTCGTGCCTGCGAACGCGTCGGGTCAGACGTGCGTGTACGTGACGCTCGTGAGAGAGAACGGCAGGGACTCGGAGCCCGCATCGGGGTGCACGCCGTGACCGCGGCGTCCGACGCGCTCACCGTCGAGTTCGCCGGCGAGGTGTTCCCGGTCGCGCCCGGCGCGGTGTTCACGGTGGGCCGCGAGGGCGACCTCGCGATCGACGACAACCTGTTCCTGCACCGCACCTTCCTCACGATCCAGAACGTCGAGGGGCTGTGGCTCCTCTCGAACGTGGGGTCTCGGCTCTCGGCCACCGTCACCGACTCAGGAGGGCGCGTGCAGGCCTGGCTCGCACCGGGCGCGCGTCTGCCGCTGGTGTTCGCCGCGACCTCGGTGATCTTCAGCGCCGGACCCACCACGTACGAGCTGACGATCCACACCGCCGAGCCGACGTTCCGCGACACGCAGCCCGCACCCGACGATGACGACGACGGGCTGTCGACCATCGGCGACGTGCCACTCACGCACAGCCAGCGCGTCATGATCCTCGCGCTCGCCGAGCCGGTGCTGCGTCGCGAGGGCACCGGCATGAGCGAGCTGCCCACCTCGGCGCAGGCCGCCGAGCGGCTCGGCTGGACGCTCACCCGCTTCAATCGCAAGCTCGACAACGTGTGCGACAAGCTCGACCGCATCGGCGTGCCGGGCATGCGCGGCGGGGTGCGCTCGTACGCCACCAACCGCCGCGTGCGGCTCGTGGAGCACGCGATCGCGGCGCGTCTGGTCACCCGCGACGACCTTCCCCTGCTGGACGCCGAGCACGAGAGCTCGCTCCGCGGGGAGAACGACCATGGAGAGGACGACGCGTGAAGCTCAAGTTCACGCTCCACCGGCCTGGGACGCCGGTGGATCTGGAGGTCACGGCCGACGGCACGTCGACCGTGGGCGACCTCGCGCGCACGCTCGTGCTCGCGGATCCGGGCAACGAGATCGCCGACCCGGGCGCGGTGACCCTCGCCACAGCGGAGTCCGCGGGCCCACGCATCGTCGATCCCGCGCGCGCCGTGGCGGAGTCCGGCATCCGCTCGGGGCAGACGGTGCAGATCGTCGCCGCGCCGTCGTACGTGGGCGACGACGCCCCCGCCGCGGTGCTGCGCATCCTCAACGGCCCCCGCGCGGGCAGCGAGCTGCCGCTGCGCGCCGGGGCCAACGTCGTGGGCCGTGACCGCGGCGCCGACATCGTCATCGACGACGCGCTGGTCTCCAAGCGGCACGCGCGCATCAACGTCGACGCCGGCGTCGAGATCATCGACCTCGGCTCGGCGAACGGCCTGGTGATGGGCGGCGAGCAGATCGCCCGCACCAGCCTCTCGCCCGACGACGTCGTGCTGCTGGGGTCGACCGAGGTGTCGGTCGTGCCGCTCACCCGTCCGGGCACGGTGCATGCGGCGACCTCGACGGTCGAGATCGTGCGCTCGCCGCGGGTCGTGCCGCGCTACGAGAAGCCCGACTTCCAGGCGCCGAAGCCGCCGCGCCCGCTCGCGGCGCAGCGGCTCCCGTACATCGCCCTCATCGCGCCGCTGTTCATGGGCGCGATCCTGTTCTACGTCACGAAGAACTGGCTCTCGGTGATCTTCATCGCGCTGAGCCCGCTCATCATGATCGCGGCCTGGATCGACAACAAGCTCGCCGCGAAGGCCGAGCACAAGAAGGCCGTCGCCCGCTTCGACGCCGGCATGGAGCAGTTCGACGAGCTCATGCAGCGCGAGCAGGTCGAGGAGCGCGCGGTGCGCTCCGCCGAGGTGCCCGCCCTGGCCGACGCGCTCGCCGCGCTGTCGTCGTGGGGCGACCTCACCTGGACGCACCGTCCCGAGCACCCCGCGTTCCTGACGGCGCGCCTGGGCACCGGAACGCTGCCGTCGCGGGCGGTCATCGAGCTCGGCTCGATCGAGGACACCGAGCCCGAGTTCACCGCACGCCTGCTCGAGGTGCGCGAGCGCTACGCGACGATCGACGACGTGCCGGTCGTGGCCGACCTCCGCGAGGCGGGCAACGTCGGCATCGCCGGAGCGCGAGGGCAGGCGGATGCCGCGGCCCGCGCCTTCGCGATGCAGCTGGTCGCGACGCACTCTCCGGCCGAGCTCGTCGTGACCGCGTTCACCTCCCCGGCGACCCGCCCCGCGTGGTCGTGGCTGGAGTGGCTGCCGCACACCAGCTCGCCCCACACGCCGCTCGACGGCGCGCACCTGGCGGCGAACCCGGGCACCGCGGCATCCCTCCTCTCCCGCCTGGAGGGACTCGTCGAGGAGCGCGCCGGCGACAAGGAGGCGGGCGCCCTGCGCGGGCCGCTCGAGTCCGGCAAGACCGCCGAGCCCGCGCCGTCGCGCATCCCCGCCGTGCTCGTGATCGTCGAGGACGACGCGACCGTCGACCGCGCGCGCCTGACACGCCTGGCCGAGCGCGGCCCCGACGTCGCCGTGCACATCGTGTGGGTGGCGCCGTCGCCGCTGTCGCTGCCGGCCGCGTGCCGCACGTTCCTGGTGGTCGAGGGGGCGGCCGAAGGCACGGCGGCGGGCATCGTCCGCCGCGGCCTGTCGAGCACCCCGGTGCGCGTCGAGCTGCTGGACGACGGCTCGGCCACCGCATGGGCGCGCGTGCTGTCGCCGACGGTGGATGCCGGCACCCCGGTCGAGGACGAGTCCGACCTGCCCCGCTCGGTGTCGTTCATCGACCTGGCCGACGCCGACATCGGCGGCGATGCCGCGACGGTCGTCGACCGCTGGCGCGAGAGCGACTCGGTCACCGCGCGCGACGGGCGTCCGCCGCAGCGCCGCAAGAAGGAGGGCAACCTCCGCGCGCTGGTCGGCCACGGCGGCGCGGGCGCCTTCCACCTCGACCTGCGCACGCAGGGTCCGCACGCGCTCGTCGGCGGCACCACCGGCGCCGGCAAGTCGGAGTTCCTGCAGTCGTGGGTGCTCGGCATGGCGGCCGCGCACAGTCCCGACCGCGTCACGTTCCTGTTCGTCGACTACAAGGGCGGCTCGGCGTTCGCGGACTGCGTGGACCTTCCGCACACCGTCGGCCTCGTCACCGATCTGTCGCCGCACCTCGTGCGCCGCGCGCTGACGTCGCTGCGCGCCGAGCTGCGGTACCGCGAGCACCTGCTCAACCGCAAGAAGGCGAAGGACCTCGTCTCGCTCGAGCGCACCGGCGACCCCGAGACGCCGCCGAGCCTCATCATCGTGGTCGACGAGTTCGCCGCGCTCGTGAGCGAGGTGCCCGAGTTCGTCGACGGCGTCGTGGACGTCGCTCAGCGCGGCCGCTCGCTCGGCCTCCACCTCATCCTCGCGACGCAGCGACCCGCGGGCGTCATCAAGGACAACCTGCGCGCCAACACGAACCTCCGCGTCGCACTGCGCATGGCCGACACCGAGGACTCGTCCGACATCCTCGGCACTCCCATGGCCGCGCACTTCGACCCGTCGATCCCCGGCCGCGGCGCCGCCAAGACCGGCCCCGGCCGCATCGCGACGTTCCAGACCGGGTACGTCGGCGGCTGGACGACCGGCGAGAAGCCGCGCGCGCAGATCGACATCCACGAACTCGACTTCGGCGTGGGCGCCCGCTGGGAGATGCCGGCCGAAGAGGTGAAGGCGGTGGCCGATCCCGGTCCCACCGACATCGCCCGGATCGTGCGCACCGTGCGGTCGGCGGCATCCGCTCTCGCGATCCCCGCCCCGCGGCGACCGTGGCTCGACGAGCTGGCCGCCGCCTACGACCTCGCACGGCTGCCCAGCCCGCGCACCGACGAGCGCATGCTGCTCGGCGTGCTCGACGACCCGCGCACGCAGGCGCAGCCGACGACGTTCTACGAACCCGACCGCGACGGCAACGTGGCGATCTTCGGCACCGGCGGCTCGGGCAAGAGCACGACGCTGCGCACCATCGCGGTGTCGGCGGCGATCACCCCGCGCGGCGGCCCGGTGCACGTGTACGGACTGGACTTCGGCGCGGGCGGCCTGCGCATGCTGGAGGATCTGCCGCACGTCGGCGCGGTCGTGGACGGCGACGACGACGAGCGGGTGACGCGCCTGCTGCGGATGCTGCGCGACATCGTCGACGAGCGCTCCGCGCGCTACGGCGACCTGCGCGCCGGCACGATCACCGAGTACCGCCGCCTGGCCTCCCGCCCCGACGAGCCGCGCATCGTCGTGCTGATCGACGGCCTCGGGGCCTTCCGCGAGCGCTACGAGTTCGCGTCGGGAAGCGCCGGGTGGTTCACCGTGTTCTCGCAGATCGCCGTCGACGGCCGCCAGGTGGGCGTGCACTTCGTGATGACCGGCGACCGCCCCAACGCGCTGCCGACCTCGATCGCGTCCACCGTGCAGAAGCGGTTCGTGCTGCGCCTGGCGACCGAGGACGACTACCTGCTGCTGGGCGCCCCGAAGGACGTGCTGGATGCCGCCTCCCCGCCCGGTCGAGGCATGCTCGACGGCGACGAGGTGCAGTTCGCGGTGCTCGGCGGCAGCGCCAACATGGCCGTGCAGGCACGCGAGCTGGAGCGCCTGGCCGATGCGATGCGCCGCCAGGGTGTCGCCGCCGCGCCCGCGGTCGGGCGCCTGCCCGAACGCGTCGAGCTCGCTCCGCTGCCGCCGCGCACCTCGCGGGGCGATGTCGTCATCGGCCTCGCCGACGAGGACCTCGGCCCCGCCGGCATCGACCCGCGCGGCGCGTTCCTGCTCGCCGGTCCTCCCGGAAGCGGGCGCACCACGGCGTTGGCGACGATCGGCCGGGCGCTGCGCCGCGCCGACCCGCAGCGGCCGATCGTGCACTTCTCGGCGCGGCGCACCGCGCTGCAGCTGGCCACGGAGCCGCGCTTCGCGGCGCAGGACGCGGCGTCGGTCGCGGCCGCCGCGGCGACGCTCGCCGACGCGATCGAGGCGGGGACGCTGGTGAACCCGGCGATCCTCGTCGAGCACCTCACCGAGTTCTCGGGCGGCGAGGCCGAGTCGGCGCTGGACCGCCTCATCCGGGCCGCCGTCCGCGCCGAGGCGTTCGTGGTGGGCGAGGCGGAGTCCTCGACGTGGGGCCAGGCGTGGCTGCTCGGCCAGCCGTTCAAGGCCGCGCGCCAGGGCCTGCTGCTCGCGCCCAGCGACGTCGACGGGGACGCCCTCTTCGGGCTCTCGCTCGGTCGTGTCAAGCGGGCCGACTTCCCGCCGGGGCGCGGGTTCACGATCCATCAAGGGCGCGCACGGCGCCTGCAGGTGGCCGTCGCGGACCCGGTCTCGTGACGGTGCAGGACGGATGGGGATATGTCCCCATCGACGGTATGGAAGGGGCGCCGATAGCGTCGTGGACATGAGAGGGGAACCTCTCGAAGGACTTCCCGGGGGACTCGGGGGCCTGAACCGGAACCACAAGCCCGTCGGACGGGCGACTCAACGAAGGAGAACACCATGGCCGTTTGGGGTCTTGACGTCCAGCAGGTCCGCGAGCTCTCGCAGCAGCTCAACAGCAAGGCGAGCGACATCCAGTCGATCCTCTCGCAGCTGACCTCGAAGCTCGGCTCGACGCAGTGGACCGGCCCGGACGCCGAGCAGTTCCGCAACGACTGGAACGGCGAGCACACCGCGTCGCTGAAGAAGGTCATCGCGGCGCTCCAGGACGCCGGTCAGAAGGCGTCGGCGAACGCGTCGGCTCAGGAGAGCACCTCGTCGTCCCTCTGATCCTCGCTCGTCGGGGGCGGTCCTTCGGGGCCGCCCTCGACCGCGTCGATCGGGCCTGATCCGTCGGAAGGTTCGTCATGGGTGTGTACGGGGCAGACGTCGCGCAGCTGCGAGACGCGGCATCCGAGTTCGAGCGCGCCGCGCAGTCGCTCGAGTCGATCACGACGCTGCTGGGCGGCGAGCTCTCGCGGGCACCCTGGCAGGGCGCCGACGCGACGACCTTCCGCTCGAACTGGGACACGGACCACTCCCGTCGGCTGTCGGATGCCGCGTCCCGCCTCCGCGACGCGTCGCGGGCGCTGCGCACCAACGCCGACGACCAGGAGGCCACCAGCGCGGTCACGGGTGGCGCAGGGGGCTCCGCGGGCCCCGGCGGCACCGGAGGGACCGGCACCGGGGGCACCGGCGGCGGGCGCCCCGCTCCGGCGGGCGACGGCGGCGACGGGGATTCGCCGAACTTCGCCGGCTGGGACAACGGCTCGGTCGAGACCGGGGACGGCGAGGCCACGGCGCGCTGGGGCTTGAACGCGCGTGGCGAGGCCGAGGGCAAGGTGCTCGGCGGCACCGCCAAGGCCGAGGGCGAGGCCGGGCTCGGCGCCAAGGCGCACGCGTCGGGCGAGTACAGCTTCGGCGAGTCCAACGACACCCAGGCCAACGACAAGGGCGATCGCAGCCACCACATGGGCGACGACATCACCCAGAACAACATCGGCATCGGCGTAGGCGGGGAGGCCTACGCGAAAGCCGGGGCGTTCGCGGAGGGATCGGCCGAGTACGGCAACGACCTGGGGCATGTCGGGGTCGAGGGCGAGGCGCTCGCCGGTGCCCGCGCCGACATCGGCGGCGGGTTGACCCTCGGGCCCGAGGGCGCCCAGGCCGGTGTCTCCGCAGGTGCCTTCGCCGGCGCGGAGGCGAAGGGTTCGGTGGAGGCCGAGGTCCTCGGCGTCGGCGGTCAGCTCGAGGCGGGCGTCCGCGCCGGCGTCGGGGCCGACGCGGGCGTCAACGCCGAGTTCTCCACGAACAAGGTCGAACTCGAGCTCGAGCTGGGGCTCGCGCTCGGGGTCGGCTTCTCGGTCAAGCCGTCCGTCTCGTTCAGCCCGAAGGACATGGCGGACGGCATCATGAACCTGTTCGACTGGTGAGCGCAGCACACCGATGACACACGGAGAGAACCACATGTCCCAGGCATCCTTCCCCAGCGAGACGTTCCCCGCCTTCCCCGCGGTGACGCTCGACGCGCCCGACGGCTGGGAGCCGCGCGCGGTCGCCGGCACCGTGCTCGCCCTCATCGACGATCGAGGCGCCGGGGCGTTCTCGCCGAACGTCGTCGTCGGCGTGACGCGCACGCCCGCGGGCCACACCCTCGATGAGGCCGCCGCGGCGATCGAGGAGTACGTGGGAAGGCTCCCGGAGGTCGCGCGCGTCGACGCCGCACGCGTCGAGTTCTCGGGCCGCACGTGGGCGGTCTCGGAGTTCGCCTACACGACCGAGGCCGTCGGCACCGTCGTCCAGGTGGTCGCGGTCACCGTCGTCGACCACGGCACGATCACCGACGTGGTCCGCGTCACCGGCACCGCGACGCCCGCCGACTACGAGACGTCGCTGCCAGCGATCCGCCGGATCGTGTCGGGAGCACTCGTCGGCTGACCCGAGCGCCGGCTTCGCGGCCGACGACCAGCGGTCACGCCTCCTGAGAGCGCTCGGCGGTCTCAGCAGCAGGATCGGCCGCACGGCGCGCCGGTCGCCGGATCGCCCGGCGGACCCGCGCCCAGAAACCCGGGTGCGCAGGTGCGTCCGGCGCGCGCTGCGGGACCTCGACGTAGAAGGCCACGATCTCCTCGGCGCCGTGGTGCACCGCGCGGTACAGCGCGGTGCCGATGAGCACGCCGAGCGCGATCGACATGATCGAGACCAGTGCCAGCGCGAAGTCCTCGAACCCCTGCCCCGCGCCCATCGCCTCGGTGAGCCCGACCAGGCCAGCCGCACCGGGGACCAGCAGCCAGTACGCGGGCAGGAACGTCAGCTGCGCCGGCACGCCGCGCGGCAGCGACGCGATCCACAGCACCACCGGCGTCATGACCAGGGCGCCGATGAAGCCGCTGACCGTGGCATCCAGCAGCGCTGCACCCGCGAGCTGGCCCAGGTAGGCGACGACGAGCGCGAGCAGCACCCATAGGAACGTGCGGCCCGGCGCCGAGAAGTGCAGGTAGTTGCCGATCGCGAACAGCAGCAGTCCCAGCCCGCCCATCCACCACGGCGTCGGGGCGCCGCCGTCGGTTCCGGCATAGCTGGCGTCGGCGACGCCGACCACAGTGCCGGCGGCGAGGATGCCGAAGGCCAGCAGCCCGAGCTGAACCAGCCCCGTCACCAGTCGCGAGGCCCCCGCAACCATCTGGCCGGCTGCGAGCTCGGTGACGGCGGTGGTGAGCATCCCTCCTGGCAGGAAGGTCGCCAGCGGGGCGATGAGCAGCCGCAGCGGATCGCCGAACGGGATGTACGGCGCGAGCAGGAACACCGTGATGCCGCACAGGAACGCGGCGGCCACCGGGAACACCAGCTGCAGGGTCGGCGAGGGGACGAGCTTGGCCAGGCCGATGAGCGCGCCCAGGACGAAGGCGACGACCGCCCCCTCCCACGTCGGCGTGAGCAGCAGCGCGAGTCCCGCGGTGAGCACCGCGTGGCCGAAGGTGCGCATGAGCCACCCGCGTCCGGGCGTCATGCGGCCGATCTCGTTGAGGCGACGGATGCCGTCCTCCGGCGCGACCGATCCCGTCTTGGCGTCGGTGAGCAGCCGGTACAGCGCCGCGATCTGGTCGAAGCGGAACCTCGCCCCGACCGTGCGCAGCGACACCCGCCCGCCGTCGCCGGTGTCGGTCTCGACGAGGATCACGGTCGGCAGCACGACGAACTCGATGTCGTCGCGCCCGTAGGCGCGCGCGACCGTCGTCATCTCGGATCGGATGCGGTCCACCGACTCGTCGGCGGCGTTCAGACCCTCGGCGAGCCCCAGCAGGAACCTGCCGAGCAGCGGATCCGCTGCGCGCACGGTGCCTGCCGGGACGGAGCTCGTCATCACCCGAGGAGGAACGAGATCCCGACGCCGACGATGATCGCGCTGCCGACGTACACCAGGTTGGGCAGCTGGAACGAGTGGTCGAACACGAACCTGCCCATCTTGGTGGTGCCGGTGCGGTCGAACGCGACAGTCGCGACCTGGCTGCCGTTCGCGGGCAGCGTGTACATGCCCATCGCGCTCGGCCACAGGCCCGCGATGAGGTGCGCGGGCAGCCCGATCGCGAGACCGATCGGCACGATCGCGTTGGTCGCGCTGGACTGACTGGTGGTGAGCATCGCGACCACGAACAGAGCCAGCGCGAACAGCAGCGCGCCGATGAACGCCGACGATCCCGACACCATGGCTCCGAGTCCGTCCACGATCAGCTGGTTGTTGGCGGCGACGAAGGTGTTCGCCAGCCACGCGATGCCGAACAGCGCGATCGCGCCGACCATGCCGGCCGAGAACGTCGACTGCTTGGGCACCTCGGCGGCGGGCACCTTGCACGTGACGAAGATGAGGGCGGCGATGACACCCATGATGACCTCGATGACGGTCGTGACCGACAGGCGCACCGGGTCGCCGTCGGCGTTCGTGCCGATGACGGGCAGCAGGTTCGAGAACAGGCCGCAGAACACGATCACCACGACGCCGCCGAGGAACAGGGATGCCGACAGCACCGCGGTGCGCGGCAGCTTCTTGCCTGTGGTGTCCTCGGCTGCCGGAGCGACCTCGCCCGCGGCGAGGCGGCGCTGGAACTCGGGGTCGTCGTCGAGCTCCTTGCCCTTGCGCATCATCACCAGTGCCGCCAGCGACAGACCGACGATCGACGCCGGCCACATGATGAGCAGCAGCTTGCCGAGGTCGAAGCCGCTGGGAGCCAGGAGCACGACCATCGACGCCGTCGCCGCAGACACCGGGGAGCACAGGATGCCGACCTGCGACGCGACCGCCGACACCGACAGTGCCCGCTCGGGGCGGATCCGCTGCTGGTACGACACGTCGTAGATCACGGGGAGCAGCGGGTAGAAGATGTTGCCCGTGCCCGCGCCGACGGTGAACAGGAACGACATCGCCGGTGCCAGGAAGACGACCGACTTCGGCCGTCGGCGGATCGCCTTGGCGGCGACGGCGACCATCCAGTCGATGCCGCCGGCCGCCTGCATGACGGAGGCGGCCGTGATCACGGTGATGACGATGAACACCGCGTCGACGGGGGCGCTGCCCGGCGCCTCGCCGAACACGAAGATCAGGACGGCGACGCCGACCAGGCCCCATACGCCCAGGCCGATCCCGCTGGTGCGGGTGCCCATGTAGATCGAGAGGATGACGACCAGGAGCTCGGCGAGCAGGATCCAGACGTTGTCGTTCACGCGCTCGGGCCCTTCGCGATCGGGGCGGCACCCGCCAGCACCCGCACCGGGAGAGGGGTCTCGACGATGCGGCCGTCGACGGACTCGACCCGCAGCGCCAGCGCGTCCTCGACGGGGCTGATCGCGGTGACGAGCTCGGCTCCGTCGAAGTGGAGCGACTGCAGGTTGCCGACCGCGTAGCCGGTGGACAGCTCTCCGGTGCGCAGCGCCTCGTGGAACAGCGGCTGGCGCTGGTCCTCCGCGTCGTAGTGCGGGCAGAAGCTGCCCTCGAGGAACCCGAGGCCCTCGGGCAGCACCTGCAGGGTCGGCCCGTAGCTGTCGGTGGTGCCGCCCTCGAACCAGCAGATGCCGCCGGCGGAGCCGCCGGTGAACACGACGTTCGACGCCGGGTCCTCCCACATCTCGCGCATGATGGCGTCCAGTCCCTGACGCTTCCACACGTCGAGCATGTTCGCGGTGTTGCCGCCGCCGACGTGGATGACGTCGAACCCCTTCACGAAGCCCGCGAGGTCGTCGAGGTCGCGGTGGAACAGCGTCAGGTGGTGCGGTGCGCAGCGGTCGGAGTCGTAGGTCTTGTAGAAGCTCAGCGTGTACGCCTGCTCGTCGCCGGTCGCGGTGCCGACGAACAGCACCCGCGGGCGGGTCTTGCCGGTGAGGCCCAGGATGTACTCGTGCGTCGGGTCGTTGCGCCGCTCCATCATGACCTTGCCTGCGCCGGTGGCGACGATGTGCGCCATGTTCACCCCTCCGTATCGACTGCGGAGGCCCACGGCGGCGGATGCCGCGGCGGACCTCTTCGCACACTAGGGGGCGATTCGCGGGGCGCGTGAGACCCCGGTCGCCGTGTCCTGCGATCCGGGCTGGGCTGCGGGAGGCTGCGCGGCCGGCTCAGCGCCCGACGTCGTACAGGTGGCGACCGCCGTGGCTGACGACCTTCACGACCACGCCGCGGCGGTGCAGCTCGGCGACGGTCCGGGTCTCCTCGTCGATGTCGCGGCCGAGCGCGTGCACGTTCGCCACGACGAGCACGTCGCCGCGGCCGAGCGTGCCGAACAGGCGCACCAGGCGCTCCTCCCACGACTCCAGCGTCTCGGGCGCGGGGTGGCGGAAGCCCTCGATGGGCACGCCGAAGCGGGTGAGGTCGCCCCGCTGCTCGACGACGGAAGGCATGTCGTCGCGGGCGATGACCAGGCCGACCAGGCGCGAGCCGGCGGGCTGGGCCTGCCACCAGTTGCGGTTCTCCTGGAGCTCGGTGAAGCACTTCGGGCACGCGGTGGCCGGGTGCGGCAGGTGCAGCGGCGCGGTGTCGGGCCCCGCCGATCCGGGAGCCGGCGCAGGATGCGTATGCCCGGCATCCTGCGTCTTGGTCGTCTCGCTCATGGTGAGGCCCCCTCGCTCGGTCCCCATTGTCTCATCCCCCGCCGACGCCGCCGCGGCTGTCGGGACGTCAGTCCTCGTCGTCGAGGCGCAGCTCGAGGCTGAGCTGGTCGGCGTCCAGCTCGGCGAGGGCGTGCCGCAGGGCGGGCGTGCTGTAACCGCCGCCCGACGTGAGGTGGTTGAGCCGCGTGCGCATGGCCTCGATCATCGCCAGCCGCAGCTCGAGGAGGTCCCGCACGCTCGCGGCCGCCTCGGGCTCCTCGGGCGGATCGACCATGCGCGTGCCGACCCGTTCGACCAGGTCGGCCGGGAACGCCGACCCGTCGCGTCGCCGCAGCTGCGGGCTCGAGAGCGCCGTGACCGCGGCCTCGCGCAGCTCGTCGTCGAGGGCGGACTGCTCGGCGCGGTCCAGGTCGTCGTCTTCCGGCTGTTCCAAGCGCAGCATGCGCACCAGCCAAGGGAGCGTGAAGCCCTGCAGCATGAGGCTGCCGACCGCGACGGCGAACGCGATGAAGACCAGCAGCGCCCGGTCGGTGGTGTCGTCGCGGGGGAGCGTCTGCGCCGCCGCGAGCGTCACGACGCCGCGCATGCCCGCCCACACGATGATCGCGCCGTGCTTCCAGCCCAGCGGCGAGGCCTGGTAGTAGTCGAGGTCGCTGAGCGCCCGCGACACGCGACTGCGCATCACGTCCAGGCGCCGCTGCACCCGCCTTCCGCCGTCGTCGCCGGCGCGGCGTCGACGGTCCTGTCGTCGGCGACCGGATGCCGGGCCTGGCGCCGCATCCGCGGGGGACCCCGGCGGCCCCGCCGCGATCTCGTCGATGCGCGCCGACATCGCCTCGAGCCGGCTGCGCTGCCGGCCGCGGGCCCGGCGGCTCTGCAGCCACACGAGCAGCGATACGTACCCCGCCCGCACCGCGACGATGATGCCCAGCGCGCCGGCCGCGATGGCCAGACCCGTGCCGAGGCCGTTGTGGTTCTCGATGTTCTGCGACACGATCTCGCTGAGCTCGAGGCCCATGATGAGGAAGACGCCGCCCTCGAGCACGAGCTCGATCGTGCGCCAGTTGTGCTCGTCCGACCGCCGCTGCTCGGGGCTGAACCAGCGTGCCGCGCCCTGGCCGGTCACGATGCCCGCCACGACCGCGGCGACCAGTCCCGACCCGCCCAGCGCCTCGGTCGGGATGTACGCGATGAACGGGACGACGAACCCGATCGCGGTGTTGGCGGCGGAGTTGCGCACGAGCGCCCGCAGCCGCAGGTTCAGCAGGCCCACCACCGCTCCGACCACGACCGCGACGACGACGCCCCACGCGAACGCGGGCAGGAACCCCACCCCGATGCGCGCGTCGCCGCCGACGGTGGTGGCCACCGCCACCGAGGCGATCATGGTGCGCAGCAGCACGAGCGCGGTGGCGTCGTTGAGCAGGCTCTCGCCCTCGAGCATCGTCACCACGCGCCGGGAGACGCCCAGCCGTTTCACGATCGACGTGGCGACGGCATCCGTCGGGCTGAGGATCGCGCCCAGCGCGACCGCGATGGCGGGGTGGATGCCCGGGATGACGAGCACGAAGAAGAACGCGAGCACCACCGAGCTCAGGATCACCAGCAGGAACGACAGCCCGGCGATGGGGCCGAAGTCGCGGCGGAACTCGACAGCCGGGAGGGCGACCGCGGCGGAGTACAGCAGCGGCGGCAGCACGCCGACGAGGATCCACTCGGGGTCGATCTCGGGGACCTGCACGAACGGCAGCAGGCTCACCGCCCCGCCGATCAGCACCAGGATCAGCGGCCCGGCGATGCCGAGCTTCGGTGCGATCGCCGTCGCCAGGGCGATCACCAGGATCGCGACGATGATGACGATCAGCGCTTCCACGGGTCAGAGCCTATTGCGCCGCCGCTGCCGAGCGCGTCGCGTCAGAGCACGCCCAGCGCCCGTACCGCGTCGCGCTCGCCGACCAGTTCGTCGACGGATGCCGCCAGCCGCCCGCGGGCGCGCTCGTCGAGGTCGAGTCCCTCGACCACGCGGTATCCGTCGCCGTCCGAGGTCACCGGGAACGAGCACACGATGCCCTCGGGGACGCCGTACTCGCCGCGCGAGATCACTGCGGCCGAGGTCCAGCCGTCGTCGGTGCCCAGCTGTTCGTCGCGCACGTGCGCGATCGCGGCGTTGGCCGCCGACGCGACGGACGAAGAGCCGCGCACGTCGATGATCTCGGCGCCGCGCTTGGCGACGCGCGGGATGAAGATCTCGTCCAGCCATGCGGTCGCCGCCTCGGCGCCGCCGAAGCGCTCGGCGAGGGCGTCGAGCAGCGGCATCCCTCCCACCAGCCCGCGACGGAGGGTCGCGTGCGAGACGTCGGGGAACTGGGTGGCGGAGTGGTTGCCCCAGATCGCCACGTCGCGGATCGCGGCGGGGTTCACCTCGAGCAGCTCGGCCAGCTGGCCGACGGCCCGGTTGTGGTCCAGGCGCGTGAGCGCGCTGAAGCGATCGGCGGGCACGTGAGGGGCGGCGGATGCGGCGGCGATGAGCGCGTTCGTGTTCGCCGGGTTGCCCACCACCACCACGCGCACGTCGTCCGCCGCGACGGCGCCGATCGCGTCGCCCTGCGGGCCGAAGATGCCGGCGTTCGCGGCGAGCAGGTCGCCGCGCTCCATGCCCGCCGAGCGGGGCCGCGCCCCGACGAGCATCGCGATGCTGGTGCCCTGGAACGCCGTCAGCAGGTCGTCGGTGACCTCGACCTCCGTCAGCAGCGGGAACGAGCAGTCCTGCAGCTCGAGCGCCGCCCCTTCGGCCGCGCGCATGCCCTGCGGGATCTCCAGCAGCCGCAGGCGCACCGGCCGGTCGGGCCCGAGCATGTCGCCCGCCGCGATGCGGAACATCAGGGCGTAGCCGATCTGGCCGCCCCCTCCGGTGATGGTCACGGTCGTGGGTTCGCTCGCCATGTCACGAGCCTATTCCTCCCGAACACGTGCCACTCGGGTCGTCCTGCCTGTCGAAACGTGTCCGGATCAGGCTCTCGGGGTACCGTGACAGGCATGACGTTCAACGAGAACGCCAACGTCGGGGGGAACACGGCGCGGCGTCGCGGGGCGGGCGTGGCCGTCGCCGGCGGCGGCATCGCCGGGCTCGGCGCCATCGCCGTGCTGCTGTTCCAGCTGTTCACCGGTGCCGACCTGTCCAGTGTCATGCCGGTGCCGGATGCCGGATCCGGCGGTGAGTCCGAGATCCAGCAGTGCGAGACGGGTGCCGACGCGAACCGCGACGACGCGTGCCGGCTGGCCGCCGGGAGCGTCGTGCTCGACGAGTACTGGGCCACTCAGGTGCAGGGCTATCGTGCGCCGCAGCTGATCATCGTCGACCAGCAGACCGGCACCGCGTGCGGCACGGCATCCAATCAGACCGGTCCCTTCTACTGCCCGCCGGAAGAGACCGTCTACGTCGACCCCACCTTCTTCGCGCTGCTGCGCCAGCAGTTCGACGCGTCCGCGGGCGAGCTCGCCCAGCTGTACGTGCTGGCCCACGAGTACGGGCACCACGTGCAGAACATCGCCGGCATCATGAACGACCACCCGAACAACGGCAGCGGCCCCGACAGCAACAGCGTGCGCACCGAGCTGCAGGCCGACTGCTTCGCCGGCGCCTGGGTCGGCGACATGACCGAACAGGTCGACGAGAACGGGGTACCGTATCTGCGGACGCCGACGCCGCAGCAGATCGCCGACGCGATCGACGCGGCCGGCGCCGTCGGAGACGACCACATCCAGCAGGAATCCGGGGGCTTCGTGAATCCCGAGTCCTGGACGCACGGCTCCAGCGCGCAGCGGCAGCGCTGGTTCGAAGCGGGCTACCGGGGCGGCGTCTCGTCCTGCGACACCTTCGGCGTTCCGGGGGGAAGCCTATGAACGAGCATCTCGACGACATCCTCTATCCGCCGATCGAGCCGTACGACACCGGCACGCTCATCGCGGGCGAGGGCAACCGCATCCACTACGAGCAGTGCGGAAACCCCGAGGGCAAGCCGGTGGTGTTCCTGCACGGCGGGCCCGGCGCGGGCACGTCGCCCTGGCACCGGCGGTTCTTCGACCCTGAGCGGTACCGCGTCATCCTCCTCGACCAGCGCGGCTGCGGCCGCTCCACGCCGCACGCGAGCGACCCCGACGCCGACCTGCGCCACAACACCACGTGGCACCTCGTCGCCGACATCGAGCTGCTGCGCCGCAACCTCGGCATCGAGCAGTGGCAGGTGTTCGGCGGATCGTGGGGGAGCGCCCTCGCGCTCGCCTATGCGCAGGCGCACCCGCAGGCGGTCAGCGAGATCGTGCTGCGCGGCATCTTCACGCTGCGCCGCCACGAGTTGGAATGGTTCTACGAGGGCGGTGCGGCATCGGTCGTCCCCGATCTGTGGGAGGACTTCATCGCCCCCATCCCGATCCTCGAGCGCTCACGCCTGATGCAGGCCTATCACCGGCGTCTGGCCGACCCCGACCCCGCGGTGCACACGCCGGCGGCGATCGCGTGGTCGCAGTGGGAGGCGTCGAACCTGACGCTGCTGCCCGACGCCGAGCTCGTCGCCGCGATGACGGAGCCGCGCGCCGCGGTCGCGTTCGCGCGCATCGAGAATCACTATTTCCTGCACGGCGGCTGGTTCGACGAAGGCCAGCTGATCGCGGGCGTCGATCGCATCCGCCACATCCCCGCCGTCATCGTGCAGGGCCGCTACGACGTGTGCACGCCCGCGATGACCGCGTGGGATCTGCATCGCGCGTGGCAGGAGGCAGAGTTCACGATGGTTCCGGATGCCGCGCATGCGGCGTCCGAGCCGGGCATCGCCGCCGCGCTGCGCGCCGCCACCGACCGCTTCGCGGCATCCGCTCCTGCGCCTGCCGAGCCCGAGGAGAACTCCGCCACCGAGCCCGAGGCATCCGCCGCCCCCTGACGTTCGTCGAGGACGTACGTCCTCGCCGAGGGGGCACGTTGTCGACGTGCGCGACATGCGGTCTCGACGAGAACGTACGATCGCGACGCCGGGCGGTTCGCGCTCGCCGAACGTCCAGCCGCGCGCTGATAAGGTGGGAGATCTTGCAGCGCTTCATGCGCTTCTCGCGTCGTAGAACGCTTCCCTCGCCGGCATCCGGATTCTGATCCGAAGAACCGCGCTGACATCTTTCGTACGGCGACCCGTGGGCGAGATCCGCCCCGGCCACCGACAGGGCACCCGCGTGCCCGGAGAACACCCTCATGACCGAAACCACTTTCGGCGCGCTCGGCGTGCCTCAGCCCCTCGTCACCGCGCTCGCCGCGGCCGGCAAGACCACCGCGTTCCCGATCCAGGTCGACACGCTCCCCGACACGCTCGCCGGACGCGACGTGCTGGGCCGCGGCAAGACCGGCTCGGGCAAGACGCTCGCCTTCTCGATCCCGATGATCGCGCGCCTGGGCACGACCCTCGCCGGCGGGCCGCGCCGCAAGGGCCGCCCGCTCGGCCTCGTGCTCGCCCCGACGCGCGAGCTCGCCACCCAGATCGACGCGGTGCTCGCGCCGCTCGCGAAGGCCTACAACCTCACCACGACCACGATCTTCGGCGGCGTCAACCAGAACCGCCAGGTCAACGCCCTCAACGCGGGCGTCGACATCGTCGTGGCGTGCCCCGGCCGCCTCGAGGACCTCATGAAGCAGGGCTTCGTGCACCTCGACGCCGTCGAGATCACCGTCATCGACGAGGCCGACCACATGGCCGACCTCGGCTTCCTCCCCGGCGTCACGCGCATCCTCAACGCGACGCCCGCCGGCGGACAGCGCCTGCTGTTCAGCGCGACCCTCGACAACGGGGTCGACAAGCTCGTGCGCCGGTTCCTGCAGAACGAGGTGCTGCACTCCGTCGACGAGGCGCACTCGCCCGTCGCCGCGATGACGCACCACGTCTTCACGTTCGCCGACGCCGACGCCAAGAAGGACGCCGTCACGGCGCTCGCCTCGGGCATGGGCCGCCGCATCCTGTTCATGCGCACCAAGCACCAGGCCAAGAAGCTCGCCAAGCAGCTCACTGCGCAGGGCATCCCCGCCGTCGACCTGCACGGCAACCTGTCGCAGGCGGCGCGCGACCGCAACCTCGCGGCGTTCTCGTCCGGCGGCGTGAAGGTGCTCGTGGCGACCGACGTCGCCGCGCGCGGCGTGCACGTCGACGACGTCGAGCTGGTCATCCACGTCGACCCGCCCACCGAGCACAAGGCGTACCTGCACCGCTCCGGGCGCACCGCCCGTGCCGGTGCCGAGGGCGCCGTCGTCACCCTCGTGCTCCCCGAGCAGAAGCGCGACGTGTCGCAGCTGCTGCGCAAGGCCGAGATCACGGTCACCCCGGTCGCGGTCACCGCGACCTCGCCCGAGGTCATCGAGCTCGTCGGCCAGGTCGCGCCGTACGTGAAGCCCGTCCCGGTCGCCGAGACGCCGCGCGGCACCAGCCAGGGCGCGAACGCGCAGCGCAAGCGCGCGGCGCGCGACGCGCGTCAGGGTGCGGACGCCTCACCGCGCACCGAAGGCTCGGGTTCGGGCGGCCGTCGTCGCCGCGGCGGCTCGGGCCAGGGCGGCCAGGGCGCCGCAGGTCAGCAGCGTCAGGGACAGCGTCGAGACGCGGCTCCCGCCGGCGACAAGGCCACGCATCAGCGTCATGACCAGAGCGCGGGGCACTCGCGTTCGGGTCAGCAGTCCGGCAACCCGCGCACGCCCGGTCGTCGTGCGTCGTCGGGTGGCACCGGCAAGCTCATGGTCGGCTCGGTCGTCCGTCCCAACGGCACCAACCGCCGCGGCGGCCGCTGATCCGGCATCCGCTTCCCGAACGCCCCGGCGCCTGCGCGCCGGGGCGTTCGCCGTCTGCGCGGGGTGCGCACAGCGTCGGAGGTCTCGCGCGACGCGCCGGAGTCGGGATGCCGTCAACCGGCGTGTCGGCCGAGAGCTCCGATTCTGTGCTCGCGGACAGGCTCAGTCCCGCGCCGCGCCGTCCGCGGCGATCGCGGAGACGGCGCGCGCGAGCTCCTCGCCGCTGGGCAGCGCGTCGGGGCTGATGAGCCACAGGATGCCGAGGCTCTGCACGAGCGCGAAGTCGAGCTTGGCGATCGCGTCGATGTCGGCGTCGTCGAGCTCCGGGCGGGCGGCGCGCAGCACCTCGGCGATGCCGAGGTAGGCCTGGCCGGCGGCGTCCGCGATCGCATGACTCCCGCGCTGATCGTGCAGGACGCGCACCGTATTCTCGAGGCTGGCCAGGAGCGGCTCGCGGTTGGCGGCGAAGATGGCGGGCATGCGGTCGAAGAGCGTGGCGAACCCCTCCAGCAGGGGGAGCGCGGCGGTCTCGTGGGCGATCGCCTCCATCTCGTCGCCGATCCCGTTGCCCAGCGACTCGGTGAGCGCGGCGCTCACGAGCTCGTCCTTCGAGCCGAAGTGATAGCCGATCGCGGCCAGGCTCACGCCGGCCGCGGCGGCGATGTCGCGGGCGGTGGCCTTGGCGACCCCGCGCTCGAGGATCACCTGTCGTGCACCGGCCAGCAGGTCTTCGCGATTGCCCATGGCGGCATCCTATCCGAACGTCTTAGACAAGCGTGCTAGACAGTTGTCTCAATGCGTGTTAGACATATGTCTCATACGGACGTCTAAGGGATGGGATGCCTCATGAACGACCTCGACCGCACACCCCACGTGCTCGTCTCCGGCGGCGGGATCGCCGGGCTCGCCCTCGCGCTGCAGCTGGTGCGCTCCGGCCTGCGCACCACCGTCGCGGAGCGCGCTGACGCCCCTCGTCCCGGCGGCCAGGCCGTCGACCTGCGCGGCGCGAGCCGCGAGGTCGCCGAGCGGATGGGCCTCATGCCGGGCATCGATCGCCTCCGCGTGCACGAAGAGGGCATGTCGTACGTCAACGGCAAGGGCCGCGTGTTCGGCCGCATGTCGATGGCGGACTTCGACGGAGAGGGCGCCGTCGCCGAGATCGAGATCGCGCGCGGCGACCTCGCCCAGGTGCTGCTGGACGCGCTGCACGTCGCCGCAGGCGCCCGTCCGGGCCTGCTCGAGCTCCGGTTCGGCGACCGCATCACCACCCTCGCGCAGGATGCCGAGGGCGTCGACGTCGGATTCGAGCACGCGGCGGCGGCGCGCTTCGACGTCGTGGTCGGCGCCGACGGCGTCCACTCCGCGACCCGCCGGCTCGCGTTCGGCCCCGAGGAGCGGTTCGCGACCTACCTCGGCGGGTACGCCGCGTTCTTCACGATGCCCACGCCCGACGATCTCGAGGAGGGCTGGTTCGCGCTGCGGTTCGTCCCCGGGGCGACCTTCGGCATCCGGCCGGACCGCGACCCGGCGACCTCCAAGGCGATCCTCACGCTGCGCATGGACCGCGACCGGTCGCTGCGCGGCGACCGTGTCGCGCAGGAGGCGCTGATCCGGAGTCGCATCGCCGACGCCGGATGGCACGCGCCGGCGGTGCTCGCGGCGCTGGGGGAGGCATCCGATCTGTACTTCGACGAGCTGGTGCGCATCGACGTGCCCGACGTCGCGAACGGCCGGATCGTGCTGCTCGGCGACGCGGCGTCGTGCGGGTCGCCGATGACGGGGCAGGGGACCGCGACGGCGCTGATCGGCGCCTACCTGCTGGCCGCGCGCCTCGCCGAGGCGCCGGGGGATGCCGCCGCCGCGCTGCGACGGTACTCCGCCGACATCGCGCCGTTCGCAGAGAACGGCAAGGAGATCCCGGGCGGCGGCATCACGCGCATGGTTCCGGCGACCCGGTTCGAAGCGGCCGTGTCGCGTGCGCTGACGGGCATCCTCATGTCGCGGGCGGCGCTCCCTCTCGTCAAGCGGATGTTCGCCGCCGGCGCGGACGCCCCGGCGCTGCCCGAGACCGCTCCTGTTCCGGTGGTGTGAGGTCGCACGAGGAGGGCCCGCGGCACACCGCCGCGGACCTTCTCGGCCTTGCCGATGCGCGTGCCGCGCCGCCTGCTAGACGCGTCGGCCGAGCACCAGATCCGCGGCGACCTCGCCGATGACGATGGCGGGGGCGTTCGTGTGGCCGCGGATCACGGTGGGCATGACCGACGCGTCGGCCACGCGCAGGCCGGAGACGCCGCGCACGCGCAGCTCGGGGTCGACGACGGAGGCGGCATCCGTTCCCATGCGCGCGGTGCCGACGGGGTGGTAGAGCGTGTGCGAGTAGCGGCGCATCGACATCTCGGCCCGCTCGACGGGGGTCATGCGCTCGCCGCCCGCGGGCTGCACCCAGTCGCCGGTGGTGATGGTGCGCAGCGCATCGGTGTCGATGAGGCGCTCGCACTCGGCGAGGCCGGCGAGCATGGTCGCCGCGTCCACGCCGTCCTCGTCGGAGAGGTAGGCGGGGTCGATGACCGGCTTGGCGGTGGGATCGGCCGAGGCCAGGCGGATCGTGCCGCGGCTGCGGGGACGCAGCAGGATGGCGCCCACGGTGAGGCCGTGGCCCGGCGTCGGGACCAGGCCCTCTCCCACGTAAGGGACCGGGGCGAAGATGATCTCGATGTCGGGCAGACCCTCGGGGGCGCCGGTGCGGTCGGCGACCTCGGTGCGCACGAAGCCGTAGGCCTCCGCGACGTTGGAGGTCAGCATCCCCTTGCGGGCCGTGAGGTACTTCACGAGCTCTGCGGGCTTCTCGGCGTCGTACAGCGTGCCGCCGCGGGCGGCGGGCGCGAGCCCGGCGACCAGGTGGTCCTGGAGGTTCGCGCCGACGTCGGGCGCATCCACGACGACGTCGATGCCGTGCTCGGCGAGGTGCTCGGCCGGGCCGATGCCGCTCAGCATCAGCAGCTGCGGCGTGTTGATCGCCCCGCCGGAGAGGATCACCTCGCGGCGTGCGCGCACGTGGCGGGTGATGCCGTCGACATCGACGTAGGCGCCGGTGGCACGCGGCTCGGCGGTGGCCGACGCGTCGTCGAACGTCACGCGCCGCACGTGGGCGCCCGTGAGCACCCGGAGATTGCGCCGCCCCTTCGCCGGACGCAGGTACGCGTCGGCCGTCGAAGCCCGCGCGCCGCGGTGCTCGGTCACCATCGTCTGCGAGAAGCCCTGCCCTTCGGCGAGGTTCGCCGCGGTGACCGGATGCCCCGCCTCCCGGACGGCCGAGAGGAACACGGCCGTGTGGGGCCGCGGGTCGCGCTGGTGCTCGACGGGCTGCGCGCCGTCAGACCCCTGCGTGGCGTCGGCCGGATCGGACGTGCGCTCGACACGCCGGAAATAGGGGACCAGGGCGTCCCACGACCACGTCGGGCCGGCGGCATCCGCCCACTCGTCGTAGTCGGCGGCGAACCCGCGCACCCACATCATGGCGTTCAGCGACGACGAGCCGCCCAGGGTCTTGCCGCGGGGCCAGTAGACCGTGCGGCCTTCGAGTCCGGGCTGCGGGACGGTGTCGTAGTTCCAGTCGTCGTCGCCGCGGAACAGCTTCGAGAACGCGGCAGGGACGTGGAGCTCCAGCGCCTTGTCGGGGCCGCCGGCTTCGAGGAGCAGCACCGACACGGCCGGGTCCTCGCTCAGGCGTGCGGCCAGCGCCGCCCCCGCGGAGCCGGCGCCCACGACGATGTAGTCGGCCTCGAGCCCGTCGCGGCCGAAGGCAGGGTCCTGCCGGCGCATCACGCCCGCATCGCCTTCGCGAACGTCTTGACCAGTCCCGGCACCTTGCCGTCGATGAGATAGCGGGTGAGACCGGCGCACACCTCGGCGCCGGTGCGCGAGCTCACGAACCACGGCGGCGTGGGCAGGACCGTGAAGACGCCCTTGCCGAGCGATCGCGGGAAGGGGCGGAACGGGCCGCGCCCGATCGACCTCTCGACGCGATCGAGCAGGAGCGCGTTGTGCACCAGGCCGATGCCGCTGGACACGTCGACGAGCGTCGCCCCGGGGAAGCCGCCCCACGTGAGACGTGCCGTGAGGAAGTTGAAGGCGGTCCAGGTGTTGATCGCGATGTCGCCGTAGCGCAGGTCGGCGATCGCGCGCTCGAACCCGTCGCCCAGCGCCGCCTCGGTGACCGGGTCGATGAGGACGTTCGCCCCGAGCGTGCCGGTGAGCTTGTCATTGGCGTGGGCGACGGCCGCATCGAGGAACTCCTGCCCCGTGCCGGCGAGCTCGACCACCCCCAGGATCGGCGCGAAGTACTCGGTCTTCTCCACGGCGTCGCCGTCGTCCCCTGACCGGACCTCGACGATCGCGCGCGTGCGGTCGGCGCTCCAGACGGCGTCGGGGTACGCGGACGAAGCGGCCGCAAGGCGCTCCTCGCTGCGCGGGTACCACACCGGGCGCTCGGGAGCGGCGGCGTACGCCTTGTGCAGCTCGCGCAGGAACTGCTCGCGCTGCGGCCAGTCGGAGCTCACGATCACGAGCTGGCCGGCGATGCAGTTGTGCCCGGCGTTCACCAGTCGCATCGTCGTGATGTGCTCGGCCTGGTAGGCGAGGTCGGCCGCCGACCAGTCGCCGGGGACGACGATGATGGGCGAGACGCCGCCGAGCTCCGCCGTGATCGGCACCTTCAGCTTCGGCGTCCCTGCTTCGCGTGCGGCCGCCGCATCCGCCCCCGTTCCCCACACGATGGCGTCGAAGGTCGGCGCCGAGCCGGTGATGTGCACGTGGACCAGGCGCGGGTGCGACGCGAGGTAGGCGCCCGTCGCGCCGCCGCCGCGCACGATGCGCACGAAGCCGGGCTCGATGAGCGGTGCCAGCGCCCGTTCGAACACCGGCACGAGGGCGTCCTGCGTCGGGTTGACCTTGAGAAGCGCGACGCGGTTGTGGGCGAACAGCTCGTACAGCACGTCGGCGACCGGGATCGAGGTCACGTTGCCGGCGCCCAGCACCAGGCCGACGCCGCCGGACTCCGTCGGGGTCAGCTGAGCGAGCCCCGCCTCACGCCGCGCGGCGGCCGCGGTCACGCCGGGCTCGAACCACACCTCGCCGGTGAACCCCGACAGCAGGAGCTTGTCGGTGCCGTTGTGGGGATACGTGTGCGCCCGCAGCCGTCCGCCGGGGGCGGCGTCGACTTTCACGCCGTCGAGCGGGCTCTTGCCGTGAGCGAGCGCCTCGAGCGTCTCGCGCAGCGCGTCGAGGAGCCCGATGATGGCGTACGGCCCGCCGAGCCATTCCTCACCCGACAGCGCATGCCCCGGCTCCAGGCCCTTCGACATGGTCGCGACGTCGGCCCACTCCTGGGCCGTCGCGCCCACCGTCTCGCGCACCCGGCCGAGCAGCCGTGCGCGCTGGTCGAGCGTGAGCGCGCTCCAGACGCGGGTGCCCTCCTCGAGGCGCGTGATCGCGTCGTCGAGCGCGGCGCGCTCCTCGTCGGGCAGCCCCGGGTCGGTGGCGCGTGCGGCCGGCTTCTTGCGCGGCTTCGCCGGCGTCGTCGAAGAGGTGGGGGACATGGAGGCTCTCCTTCGAACTCGCGCCTGTGAACTCGCGTCCGCGGGTCCGGCGCCCTGTGAGTTCGTTCGGGGGCATCCTACGACACCGGGCGATGCGTTGTGGGACGGGGTGTCAGGTTCTGTGCGACCGGGTATCGCCCGCGGCTCCCGTGCCGCCGCGGCGCGGCCGGGGTCAGTGCACGTCGATGTCGGCCCTGCGCAGCGGGTAGCGCGCCAGGGTCGCGAGGCTGAGCGCGATGAGCAGGGCCGGCACCACGCTGAAGCTGACGACGATGCCGGTGATCGCGGCATCCGGCTGCGTCACGACCTCGCCGCCCGTCGACGAGACGTAGCCGGTGACGGCCAGGATCAGCGACAGCGTGGTCGCGCCCAGTGCGAAGCCGACGGTCTCGCCCGCGGTCCACACGCCGCTGAACGAGCCGGCCCGGCCGGCGCCGTTCGTCTGCTCGTCGTGCGAGATGACGTCGGGCAGCATCGCCATGGGCAGCGACTGCATACCGGCGTAGGCGATGCCCGCCACCCCGACAGGCACGTAGATCCAGTCGCCCGGCGCCCACAGCACGGCGACGATCGACAGCGCCGCCACGCCGAACACGACGCTCGCGATCGCGAACGTGCGCTCCTTGCCGATCCGGCGGGCGAGGACCCCCCACGCCGGCGCCGCGAGCAGCGCGGGGGCGATGAGCGCGACGAACAGCAGTTCGACGGCCGCCTCCGAGTGCAGCACCCAGGTCGCCACGTACTGCGCCCCGGCCAGCATGAGACCGGTGGCCAGCGCCTGCAGCACGAACGTCGACAGCAGCAGCCGGAACGGCCGGCTGCGACGGAGGGCCCGGATGCCGGAGGCGTAGTGTTCGCGGATCCCCGCGTCGGGCGCGCTCGGCGTCGCCGGCGCCTGCGGGGCCGCGGGCGCGGTCGCACCGCGGCGTGCGACGGAGGTGGCGATGAGCATCCCGACGCCGATCACCACGCCCGACACGACGCCCATCACGAGGTACTGCACGAACGGGTCGTCCGAGACGCGGCGCAGCGCCGGCCCGCCCGCGCCGAACAGCAGGATCGCGAGCGTGAGCACCACCACGCGCCATGTGAGCAGGCGCGTGCGCTCGTCGTAGCGCGGCGTGAGCTCGGCGGGCAGCGCGATGTAGGGCACCTGGAAGAGGCTGAACGCGGTCGCGGTGAGGGTGAAGGCGACGAGCACCCACAGGCCGGCGACCACGGGGCCGAGGGACGGCGGCACCGCGAACGTCAGTGCGAACAGCACCGGCAGCGCGCACGCGCCGATGAGCATCAGCCGGCGACGACTGCCGTGGCGGGCGAGGTCGCGATCGGTGAGGGCGCCGATCACCGGGTCGATGACGACATCCCACACCTTGGCGAGCGTGATGACGACGCCTGCCATGAGAGCCGCGACACCGAGCGAGTCGGTGAGGTAGTACGTCAACACCAGCCCGGGCAGCGTCGCGAAGCCGCCGGTGCCGAGCGACCCGGTCGCGTAGCGGGCGATGGTGCCGCGCGTCAGGCGCGGGGAAGTGGATGCCGCGGCTTCGGGTGCCGCCGGAGCCTCGTTGCTCATCGCGCCAGTGTAGGTCAGCGCGCTCGCCGCCGATTCCGGGCTGTGCACACGCGGGGGCGGGCCTCGGCCGGTCAGGCCTCGGCGCGCACCGCGGCTTCGACCGCGCGCAGCCCGGCGAGCGTCTCGGCGAACGACGTCGACAGCGGGGACAGGCCGATGCGCAGACCCCCAGGGTCCCGGTAGTCGGGGATGACGTCCTGCTCCCACAGTCGCGCGGTGACGGCCCGCATGGACGGATGCGACAGCGTCACGTGACCGCCGCGCTCGGCGGGATCCCTGGGCGAGGCGACCGTCACGCCGAGCGGGGCGAGCAGCTCGTCGGCGACGCGGACGGCGAACTCGGTGAGTGCGACCGACTTGGTGCGGATGGCCGCGATCCCGACCTCCTCGATCAGCGCGAGCGTGTCCTGCATCGCGAGCATCCCGACGATCGGGGGCGTGCCCGAGAGGAATCGCCGCATGCCGTCGGCCGGCCGGTACTCGGGCCCCATCGCGAAGACGTCGGCGGTGCCCATCCAGCCCTGGATCGGCTGCACCAGCCGGTCCTGCAGCCCCGCCGCGACGTAGGCGAACGCCGGGGATCCCGGTCCGCCGTTCAGGTACTTGTAGGTGCAGCCGACCGCGAGGTCGAAGCCCCACGCGTCCGCCTCGACGGGCACCGATCCTGCCGAGTGGCAGAGGTCCCACACGATGAGCGCGCCGGCGTCGTGGGCGATGCGGGTGAGGGTCGCGGCATCCGCAAGATATCCCGACCGGTACGCGACGTGCGACAGCAGCACGACCGCGGTCGCCGGGCCGACGGCGGTGCGCAGCGCGTCGGCCGAGACGCCGCCCGCCGCATCCACGTCGATCCACCGCACGCGCCCGCCGCGCTCCGTGGCGATCCCGTCGACGAGGTAGCGGTCGGTGGGGAAGTTGTCGCGGTCCACGACGATCTCGACGCGCGCCGGGTCGGCGGCGACGGCGGCGTCGAACGCCGCGCGCAGCAGCTTGTAGAGGAGCACGGTGGTCGAGTCGCCGATCACGGTCTGCCCCGGCTCCGCGCCGATCGCGGCGCGGCCGACGGCGTCGCCGATCTCGAACGGCAGCTGCATCCACGATTCGTCCCAGCCGCGGATGAGGCGCCCGCCCCACTCGTCGCGCGCGAACGCCCCGAGCCTGTCGACGCTCGCGCGCAGCGGGCGGCCGAGCGAGTTCCCGTCGAAGTACACGAGAGACGTCTCGGCACCCACGAACGCGTCGCGGCGGGCGCGCAGCGGGTCGGCGGCGTCCAGCGCGGATGCCTCCGCCTCGAGCCCGCCCGATCTGCTCGCGACGGTGAGCCCGTGCGCCGGGTCAGTGCTCGTCATGGATGAGCTCCTCGGTGGGGACGACGGTCGCGCCGCGCAGCCACTGGGCGACGTCGTCGACGTGTTCGGGCGGCGGCCCGGGGACGAAGGTGCGGACGCCGGACGGGGGATCGGCCACCGGCCACGGGTCGGACATCGCCGCGATGAGCGCCGCTCCGCGCACGCCGGCGGCGTCGAGCGCCGCGACCTCGTCGGGGTTCACGCCCACGCGCTGATCGCCGTTGCCGAGATCGGTGCCGTACAGCACGCGCCCGCCCGCGGCGGCGAAGCCCGCGAGGTTCACGCGCGCGAACTCGCTCGCGGCCGCGTCTTCGCGATGGATCGCGAGCGTCGAGATCCACACCTGACCGGCCGCGACCGCGTGCGCCGTGAACGCCCGGCCCACGAACTCGGTGAACGGGGTGTGGGCGAAGCCGTCGACGCCGGCATCCAGCGCGCGCTGCGGCATCCCCTCGCCCTCTGCGTGCGCGACCACCGCGACGCCGCGCTCGTGGGCGACGTCGACGATCGCCGTCAGGGTCGCGGCGTCGAGCACCGCGCCCTCGACGGCGTTCAGGGAGGCCTTGATGACTGATGCCCCGAACGACACCTGCTCGTCGACCGCCGTCGCGACGCCGCCGGGCACGCCGGGATGGGTCGACGGGTCGGTGATCTCGCGGGCGATCTGCGGCGGGGCCCAGGGGCGCCCGACGGGGTACCCGCCCGGCGCGGTGAGGAACGCGCCGGCATACGCCACACGCGGAATGCTGTGGTTCCCGCGACGGGAGAACGCGACCGGGTCGCCGCCGAGGTCGACGACCCCGGCGATGCCGCCGGCGGCCAGCGGCGCCTCGTCGATGAGGTGCAGGTGCACGTGGTGGTCGGTGAACGGCGGCAGCGACACTCCATGCTCGCCGGTGAGCGCACGGCGGCAGAGCTCGGCATCCGGTCCGAGCAGAGCCCGCAGCGCCTGCGGATCGCGGGTCATCACAGCTCCGTCCGCACCGCGTACAGCTCGGGGAAGAACGTCAGCTCGAGCGCTCGCCGCAGGAACGGCACTCCGCTGGAGCCGCCGGTGCCCGACTTCAGCCCGATGATCCGCTCGACGGTCTTGAGGTGTCGGAAGCGCCACAGCTGGAAGTTGTCCTCGAGGTCGACGAGCTCCTCGCAGGTCTCGTACGCCGCCCAATGCGACTGCGGGTCGCGATAGATCTCGGTGAAGACCGGCACGAGCTCGGGCGTGTACGTCCATGCGGCGGTGACGTCGCGCTCGAGCACGGATGCGGGGATCGGGTAGCCCGATCGAGCCAGCATCCGCAGGAACTGGTCGTAGAGGCTCGGCGCCTCGAGCGCCGCCTCGACGAGCGCATGCGCCGAGGGGTCGGATGCGAACACGCGCAGCATCCCGGCGTTCTTGTTGCCCAGGGTGAACTCGACCGCGCGGTACTGGGCCGACTGGAACCCGCTGGCGTTGCCGAGCACGCCGCGGAACTGCGCGTACTCGGCCGGCGTCAGCGTCGCCAGCACCGACCACTGCTCGGTCAGCGTCTTCTGGATGTGCTTGACGCGCGCGATGCACTTGAGCGCAGGCGCGAGCTGATCCTCGCCCAGCAGCCGGCAGGCGGCGCCGAGCTCGTGCAGCACGAGCTTCAGCCACAGCTCCGTGGTCTGGTGCTGCACGATGAACAGCAGCTCGTCGTGGTGCTCGGGGTCGCTGAGCGGCCGCTGCGCCGAGAGCAGGGTCTCGAGATCCAGGTAGCCGCCGTAGCTCATGCGGTCCTGGAAGTCGGTGACGACCGATCCCTCGATCGCCCGGGTATTGCGTTCGACGCTCACGGCCTCAGCCTAATCAGGACCGGCGCCGCGGCGTCAGGGCCCGATGCGGAGCCGTCGGCTCAGAGGAGCCAGAGCTCGCGCAGCTTCGCCTCGACGTCGGCGTTGGACGGCTCCACGTGGTGCGACGAGTCCGGGTACACGACCACCGGGATGTTGGTGCGACCCGAGATGTCGCGCGCGACGTCGGCCGCAGCGGGGTCGGCGACGAGGTCCACGTAGGTGTACGAGATGCCGAGCTCGTCGAGCTGCTTCTTGGTGCGGATGCAGTCGCGGCACCAGTCGGCGCCGAACATGGTGATCGTCGAGGGGGAGGTCATGATGCCATTGTCTCCCGGGAATCCTGGGCGAAGGCCGGGCGGACACGCCCGGGCCGTCCGTGCGGCGGCCGTGCGTCTCCCCTGTGTCTGCTGAACCCCGATGAACGGAACCCGGCGTGCATGGGAGGATATGCGGCGATGCAGTTGTCCATCGTGGTCCCGACGTACAACGAGGCTCCGAACATCGCGGAGCTCGTCCGCCGTGTCGCGGTCGCGGCCGCCGGGGCGGGCATCGAGGCCGAGATGGTGTTCGTGGACGACAGCACGGATGCCACCCCCGACGTCATCCGCGAGGTCGCGGCATCCGCACCCCTGCCGGTGCGGCTCATCCACCGCGACCGCGCCGTCGACGGACTCGGCGGCGCCGTGATGGAAGGCCTGGCCGCGGCGGAGTCGGACGCGTGCCTGGTCATGGACGGCGATCTGCAGCATCCGCCCGAAGAGATCCCGGCCCTCTGGCGCCGCTTCTCGCGCGGCGACGTCGACCTGGTGATCGCCTCGCGCTACGCCGGCGGCGGCACCGCGAGCGGACTGGCCGACCAGACCCGCGTGCTGGTGTCGAAGGCGTCGACCGCGGTCACCCGCGCCATGTTCCCGATCCGGTTGAAGGACGTGTCCGACCCGATGACGGGGTTCTTCCTCGTCGACCGTCGCTCCGTCGACGCCGCGCAGCTGAAGCCCCGGGGATTCAAGATCCTGCTCGAGATCCTCGCCCGGCGGCCGATGCGCGTCGCCGAGGTGCCGTTCGACTTCGCCGACCGCTTCGCCGGCGAGTCGAAGGCGTCGGTGCGGCAGGGGCTGCACTTCCTCACGCAGCTGACCGCGCTGCGGTTCGGCAAGATGTCGCTGTTCGCCGTCATCGGCGGGCTCGGTGCCATCGCGAACGTGGGGATCGTGTGGGCCCTCACGCAGCTGGACGTCGACTACATCGTCGCCGCCGTGATCGCCGCCGAGGTGACGATCGTCGGCAACTTCCTGCTGCAGGAGCGGTTCGTCTTCCAGGACATGCGCGAGGGTGCCACGGGCGTGTGGACGCGCTTCGCGAAATCGTTCGCGTTCAACAACGCCGAGGCCGTCATCCGCATCCCGATCGTGGCGGTCATGGTCTCGACCGGGCACATCTCGGCGGTCGTGGCGACCGCCATCACCCTCGTCGTGGCGTTCTTCGTGCGCTTCCTGTTCCACTCGCTCGTGGTCTACGCGCCGCGCAAGGCGGGCGTCGCGCCGAGCGCCGCGCGCCGCCTCGTCGAGGAGTTCGACGCGCAGGCCACCGCGCCCGGCGAGCTCTAGGGAGCGGATGCCGCGGCTCGCGGCATCCCGATCCTGCGAAGTCGCCGGGATCTGCGCCCCCGCCCGTTACACCCGCGGACACCGCGCGCTAGGCTGTGCTCGGGATCGGTATCTGGGGTACCGGCCATTCCCTCCTGTGGGAGGTAGGGAATCGCGATGCTGTGCATCGCGCGCAACTGGGGATTCTGGGGAATTCAATGGGGATCGATGCCCTCATTGCGCCTTTGGGGGGCGCAGTCGACGATGCCGGCGGGATCGCACTGGCACATGACTATGTGACGCAGCGCGGGGGCGCCGAACGCGTCGCGCTCTCGATGGCGCGAGCCTTCCGTGGTTCGCCGCTGCACACGACGCTGTACGACCCTGCGGGCACCTTCCCGGAGTTCTCCGCGGTGGACGTGCGCGCGATGAAGCTCAACAAGTGGTCGGTGCTGCGCCGGCACCACCGTCTCGCCCTCCCCTTCCTCGCCGATGCGGTCTCGCACTACCGCATCGACGCCGACGTGCTCGTGGCGAGCTCGAGCGGCTGGGCCCACGGCATCCCGACGACCGGTCGCAAGGTCGTGTACTGCCACGCCCCGGCCCGCTGGCTGTACCAGGCGGATCGGTACGCCGGCGGCACCCAGGCGGCGCACGGTGCGCACTCCCGCGCCGTCAAGCTCGCGACCGACATGCTCGGTCCGCGACTGCGCCGGTGGGACCAGGAGGCCGCCCACACGGCCGACAGGTATGTGGTCAACTCGACGATCGTCCAGCGGGCGGTGGCCGAGGTGTACGGGATCGAGGCCGAGGTGCTGGCCCCGCCTCCGGCGCTGCTCGGGCGCGACGGAGCGTCGCAGTCCGTCGACAACGTGGGCAAGCCTTTCGTGCTGTGCGTCGCCCGGCTGCTCCCCTACAAGAACGTCGACCTCGTCATCGAGGCGGTCGCGCGGATCCCTGACATCGACCTGGTGGTCGTCGGCGACGGTCCCGAGCGCCGCAAGCTGGAGGCACTGGCGGAACGGGTCGGGGGCACCACGCTCGCGGGGCGCGTAAGCGACGCGGAGCTGCGCTGGCTCTACGAGAACTGCACCGGGCTCGTGGCGGCATCCTTCGAGGACTTCGGACTCTCGCCGCTGGAGGCGGCCTCCTTCGGCAAGCCGACCGCCGCCCTGCATGACGGCGGATACCTCGACACCGTGGTCGGCGGACGGACCGGCGTCTTCTTCGACCGACCCGCCGTCGACGACATCAGCCGGGCCGTGGACGAGATGGTGCGTGCCGACTGGCACGCCGGCGCCATCAGCGCCCACGCCGAGCGGTTCTCCGAGGAGCGCTTCGCCGCGAGGCTGCACGAGATCGTCGATGAGGAGCTGCGGCGCGGCCGCCGGTGAGTGCGTGGTGACGCAGCGGCGCGAACGCCTACGCGGCGCACCGCTGTGTCACCCTGGGGCAGAGAGGTCCGAGGGGTGCTGAGATCGCCGCGGCCCCCTCGTCCCGAAGGCCGCCGTCGAGGGCCGGCTGCCCGCGCCGACGGCGGGTCGGCCCGCCCCGACGATCACGTACAGGAGCGCATGATGACGGGGATCAGGCGGCGCGCTTTGCGCAGCGTCGTGCTTCTCGGCGTCGTCGCCGTCCTGTACGTGCTCTTCGTGGTCCTGCCGCTCGGTCAGCGCGTGGACGAGCTCGGAGCCGGACTGCCCGAGTGGCTGGAGGCCGTGAGCGGACTCGCCCTGTCGCTGCGCACACCGCTACTCGTGCTCAGCCTCGTGGGCGCGGCGATCGTGATCGTGGACGCACTGGTGCATCGGCGGTTCGTGCCGGCGCTGACGGGCGCCGCCGTGGTCGGAGCGGCGGGAGTCGTCAACACCCTCCTCCGCGACGTCGCTTTGTTCCGCCCCGATCTGGGTTCGGAGGCCGGATTCGACGGCAACTCGTTCCCCAGCGGACATGTCGCCGTGAGCGTGGCGGCGGCTTCCGCGGTGGTCGCCCTATGGCGCTGGCCGCGACCTCGCAGGCCGATGGCATTCGTCGGCGCGATTCCGGCCCTGGTGGCGTTGAGCTCCGTGCTCGCGCACGCGCACCGCGTGAGCGACGTCATCGCGGGTGCCGTCCTCGGTGCCGCGTTCTCCCAGTGGATCGCGGGGACGGCCGTTCCGCCGGTGCCGCGCTCGTCCCGCAGGCTGTGGACGTGGATCGCGATCGCGACCTCTGCGTCGATCGTGGGCGCACTGGCCGTGGTGGGCACCGCCCTGGACGGGCTCGCGCCCCCGCTGTTCACCGCGGGCGTGGTGGGCGTGGTGACATCGGCGACCGCGTTCGCGATGATGCTGTCGCCTCAGCCGTCACCGGGGGCGGCGGCGTCGGGCTCGCCTTCGGGAAGGTAGGCCGCCGCCTGCAGGCGGAACAGGTCCGCGTACAGGCCGTCCTGCGCCATCAGCTCGTCGTGCGATCCGCTCTCGACGACGCGTCCCTCCTCCATCACGTAGATGCGATCTGCATTGCGAACCGTCGAGAACCGGTGCGAGATCACGAGGGCGGATCGCCCCTCCAGGGTGCGGCGCAGGGACGAGAAGAGGTCGAACTCGGCACGAGGGTCCAGTGCCGCCGAGGGCTCGTCGAGCACCACCAGCTGCGCGTTCTTGTAGAACGCCCGGGCGATGGCCACGCGCTGCCACTGCCCACCCGAGAGGTCGTGGCCGCCCTCGAACCACCTGGTCAGCGGTGTGTCGTACCCGTCGGGCAGCGACGACAGCGCGCCGTGCGCCCCTGCGGCGCGTGCGGCCGCCACGACGCTCGCCTCGTCGGGCTCGTCGTCGGGGCGTCCCAGCGCGATGTTGGATCGGGCATCGAGTCCGTAGCGAACGAAGTCCTGGAAGATCACCGCCGTACTCGCGCGCACGGCTCCCGCCGGCAGCTCCGCCACCGGTGTGCCGTCCCACGCGACGAGGCCGTCGTCGGGGGCGTACAAACCGGCGATCAGCTTGGACAGCGTGGTCTTCCCCGACCCGTTCTCACCCACGATCGCCACGACTTCGCCGCGCCCGATGCGGATCGACACGCCGTCCAGAGCAGGCTCCTGTCGCCCCGGATACGAGAAGCGCACGTCCTCGGCACGGATCTCGGAGAAGTCGATCGCCTCTGCGCGGGTCTCGGCGTCGGCGTTGCTCGGCCTGAGTGCCAGGAACTGTTGCAGATCGTCGATGAACAGGCCTGACTCGAAGATGGTCTGGACGCCTCCCGAGAGTGCCTGCACCTGCGACGCGAGCAGGCGCACTGCGACCAGCGCCGCACCCGCCTGAGCCACGCTCAGACCGCCGGAGGCGATCAGCCACACCAGGACGAGGAGGGTCGCGCCCAGAACGAGCGCAGCCGTGAGCTGGCCGATCAGGCTGAGCCCTGCTCGCCGGCGGAGGTGCTTCGCGAGGTCGTGCAGGTAGGTCGTGTACAGGGCGTTGAATCGCGCCCGCAGATTCCTCGTCAGGCCGAACGCGCGGACCTCCTTCGCCTCGTCGCGACCGGTGAGCAGGATCGTCAAGTAGGTGCGAAGTCGGACCTTCGGTGTCTGGTCGACGTTGAAGCGGAACTCGAGCCTGCTCTCTCGGCGGCTCGTGAACAGGAGCGGGATGCCGCTGATGAGGATCAGCGGAAGCAGGATCGGGTTGAAGCTGGCCAGCGTGATCGCGAGGCCGACACCGGCCGCGACCGCACCGATGGTCGCGATGACCCCGTTGGTGACCTGGAACGGTCGAGTGAGAGCGCTGCCGCGCACGCGCTCCAGCTGGTCGAAGAACGACGGGTCTTCGAACTGCCGGAGTCCGACGCTCGTCGACACGTCCAGCACACGCTGCCACATCGCTCGCGCGACGGACTCGCCGACGTACCTCGACAGCGACCCCTGCACCGAGCCGGTGACCGCTGTCGCGGCGGTCAGCACGGCGAGCGCGATGACCGGGAGGACGACCGGGCCGGCACCGTTCTCGGCCAGGTGGAGGATTCCGTCCAGCACGGCCTGCACCGCGAAGACCTGGCCGGCCAGCAGCGCGGCGTTGAGCAGTTGAAGGGAGGTCAGCGTCACGAACGGCGCGCGCGCGGCCTCCCACACGAGAGCGACGCTGAAACGGACCAGCCGGCCCAGTCGTCCCATGCTTCGGCGCGCAGGCGCGGGCACCGCGGACATCCCCATACGAGTGAGCGTATCCGCAGCCGGGTGGCCGCTTCCCGCCGATGCAGGCGTGAACCTTTGCGGTGGCCAAGGGGTTGCCAAAGATTTCAGCGCGGAGAATGAGAAATTGCTAATGTGCCAAGAGTCCGTACTGGGGAACCTTTCGGACACCAATCGATTGAACACTGATGGGGAGTGTGACCATGGCATACGAAGCACCGAAGATCACTGAGGCCGGCAAGTTCGCAGACCTCACTCTCGGCGACAAGCAGACCGGCCCGAAGTTCGACAACCTGTGGGACTGGTCCGACCCGGCAACGCCCGGCTCGCGCTGATCGAACCACGACGGCGGGTGGCGGTGAACCGCCACCCGCCGTTTTCGCGTACAGCATCCGTCTGACGCCGCAGGTCGTACATGTCGCACACTTTCATCAGACTCACCACGCAGGAACGGGTCGTCGGGCTGCCCCTGGCGAACGAGCCCGTCCTCGACGGGTGGGACGACGCGGCGACCGACGCCCATGAGTCCGCGAGGGCCTCGCTCGAGGCGATCCTGACGCCCGCGGTGCAACGCGATCGCTGCTACGTGCTGTTCTCCGGCGGTCGCGACTCCTCGGCCCTGCTCGCCCTGGCCACCTCGATCGCACGCGCCGGCGGAGCCCCCGACCCGGTGCCCGTCACCGGGAGGCACCCGGACGCTCCGGAGTCCGACGAGACGCAGTGGCAGGAGCTCGTGCTGCGCCACCTGGGACTGGTCGACCACGTCGTGCTCGACTTCCGTGGGGAGCAGGGCCTCCTCAGCGACGGCTCGATCGCCAGCCTCCGCCGCCGGGGTCTTCTCTGGCCGACCGGGCTCCACGTGCAGCCGCGCTACGTCGAGGGGCTGGCACCTGGCAGCGCGATCATCACCGGGGAAGGCGGAGATCTCACCGTGAGCGGACGTCGGATCACCGCGGTCCGCGCCGCCGTTCGCGATCGGCGACCACGCCGCGCGCTTCGGCTGCTGAAGCGATCGGTCGTCCCCGCCCGTCCGGCGGACCTCGGGCGTGAGTACGCACTGACGCTGCCGTGGCTCACCGTCGCAGGGCAGGACGCCCTCGCCGGGATGATGACCCCGCGCCGCGAGCCGCTCGGGTGGTCGGCCGACCTGCACCACGCGGTGACGCGCCGCCCGATGCGGATGGGTGGCGCGAATCTGGTGGCGGTCTTCGCCGACGAGGGCTTCGACGCGGTGAACCCCTTCGACCATCCTCGCTTCGTGCGTGCTCTCGCGCGCGAAGGAGGCTTCTTCGGTCTCGGCGACCGCACCGCTCTCATGCGCAGACTGTTCGGCGATCTTCTCCCGGATGCGGTCCTGTCGCGGGGCACGAAGGCCGCCTTCAACGCGGCGCGGTTCACCGAGCGGGAGCGGGCGTTCGCGCGCTCGTGGAGCGGCGCCGGTGTCGACCAGACCTGCGTCGACATCGACCGACTGCGCGACGCCTGGTTGAGCGACGCTGCGCCACCGGCCAGCGCGATCCATCTTCACGCGGCGTGGCTCGCGGAGAACGGGTTACGGTGGGAGCCCGATGGCACTTGAGCATCGCATGCGCACCGTCCTTCGCATGCCTCCCCGGCGCTGGCGCGACCTGGTGGTCGCCGCCGTCGTGGCCGCCCGTGTCGAGCGCGCCCTGCGCTCGGGCGGCCTCGAGCGTGCGGCGCGCATCGGCGGCGTGCGGGTCGGGATGACAGGCAGCGCCGCCGACGTCGGCACCGTGAGCCAGGTGGATTTCACGGACCGTGAGCGAGAACAGCTCGACACGGCATGGCGGCTGCTGCGCCAGCCGCCGTTCAACGGGACCTGCCTGAGGCGCGCGCTCGTCGGCGGCTATTTCGTTCGTCACCGCGATCCGCTCCTGCGCATCGGAGTCACGAAGGCGAACGGCGAGGTGGCCGCGCACGCGTGGCTGGAGATCGACGGGGTGAGCCTCGACCCGGACGGTGCGGGCAAGTACGCGGTGCTGGAGCAGCCGGAGGAGGAAAGATGACTCGTGCGCGACTCTACGGGCTGAAGGTCGAGACCGACTACGACCTTCACGAGATCGGCGACCCGTTCGACGGGGCCCCCGACGTCGACGTGCGTTCCCTGCCCCGGTTCGCCGAGTGGGCGCCGCTGGACGGCGAGATCCTGCTGGACTTCTCGACGGAGAACGATCATTGGTACGTGCTCGTCCGGGATGCCTCGGGCCGGCTGACGCTGCGGATCCCCACCCTCTGCGACTTCGTCATCTCGGACGATCTCGTCCACGTGACTGTCGCGATGCACATCGATGCTCAAGACGGGATGGATGCCGTGCTCACGACCGGCACGCTGTTGTCGGCGCTGCTCTTCCTCCGCGGCGATCCGGTGCTGCACGGCAGCGCCGTCGAGGTGGACGGCGCGGCGATCGGCTTCATCGGACACTCGGGTCAGGGCAAGACCACCATGGCCACCGCGTTCTGCGCCGAGGGTGCGGCATCCGTCACCGACGACGTGCTCGTCATCGACGTGGAACCGGGCCGGCAGCCGCTGGTCCGGCGTGGTTCTCGGGAGTTCAGGCTCCGTGAGGGCACGCTCGACCTGGTCGGCGGCGGTGACGCCGACGCCGCGACACGCACGACGGTGGACGCACGCACCGTGCTGACCCCGCGTTACACCGTGCACGAACGACTTCCGCTGCGCGCCATCGTCATTCCCCGTCCTCGGCGCGACGGCTCTCCGCTGTCGTTCGAGCGGCTGTCCACGAAGGATGCTGTCCTCGCCCTTCTGGCGTTCCCGCGGCTGATGGGATGGCGGGACCCGGAGGTGCTCGGCGCCTACTTCTCCCTGGCCACCTCGACGGCCGGTGCCGTGCCGGTCGTGGTCGCCAATGTGCCGTGGGGCGAGCCGTTCGCCGGTGGATTCACCGATGCGCTGATGGATGCGCTGACGACGTGACAGCACAGCTGCGCCCCCTTGCCCGCTTGCTGGTCGAGAGCGTCGATGCCGTCGCGGGTCCGCTGGACGCCGCTCTCGAGACGGTGTCGATCGAGGACGTCCTCCGTGCAGGAGAACTCCATCGGGTGGCGCCGGGCATCCGACGGCGTGTCGCTGCGGCCGGCGGCGGGCCGGACGGATGGATGCCGGCGCTCGATCGGGCGAGGTCGGCGCAGCTGTTCCGGCATATGCAGGCCGCGTCGGATCTGAAGGCGATCGGCGCCGCGCTCAGTCCGTCGACTCGATGGGCAGTGTCCAAGGGAGCGGTCCTCTCGGATCTCGTCTGGCCGCACCCCGACATGCGCGCCTATACCGACATCGACGTGTACGTCCACCCCGAGGACTTCGAGACGGCGCTGGTCGCCCTCGAGGCGGCGGGCTTCGCGCTCATCGACCGCAACTGGCCGGAGATGCGACGTCAGATGCGGTCGGAGATCGCGCTGCGCGGTCCGAGCGGCATGACGCTCGACCTGCACTGGCACCTGGTCGGAGATTCCGCGGGTCGCGAGCGCGTCCGTGCCGAACTGCCCGCGATGCTCGGGCGCGCGGCTCCGGCGACGCTCGGTTCGGGCGTCGTCGTTCCGGTCTTCGATGCGACGGATGCCGTGCTCCACGTCGCTCTGCACGCCGCCCACGCGGGATCCAACAAGCTGATGTGGATCGGCGACCTCCGGCACGGCATCCGTCGCCTGGAGGTGGACTGGGACGAGCTCGATCTGCGTGCACGTGCGCTGCGTGCGTCGGCCCCGGTCGCGCTCACACTCGCGCGTGTGGAACGGGTCTTCGGTACGACGCTCCCGCTGCCGAGGAGCCTGAGGAGGTATGCCTCCCGCACGGGGTGGGCGCGGTTGGCGGCGCGAGCGGATCGCGACCACCCGTTCCCCGGACTGCCGGGCGACGCGTCGCTGGGCGGACGCCTGTACTCGAGCGCGCGGACCACCTTCGCCGTGTCGACGGTCGCCGCCGCCCGGGACGCGCTCGAAGTGCGCCGGATCGAACGTCACGTGCGCACGTCGGGGCCGCAGCGGAATCCGCTCGACGACGACGTGCCCGATCAGGACGCGCGACGGGCGTACTTCGGAGCCGTGCGAGCGTCCTAGGACGATCCACCGAGCCTGCGGCGACGGGGCCTTCGGTCAGCGTCTCCGGCGCGGCAGCAGCCGGCGTGCGAAGCCCCACGCCACGATGGTCGCGAAGATCGCGCTGGCGAATGCCGCGAACCAGGCCACGGTCGCGGGCGTATCGGCGGGCCGGGGTGCCGAGGCGTCCGAGCCAGGGGTCGCGGTCGCGCCGGGTGTCTGGCCTGCGTGATCGTGTCCGTGAGTGGGCGTCGCGGTGGGCTGTGAGCCGGCGGGAGCCGACGCCGACGAGGTGGCTGACGGGGTGGCGCCGGACGTGGTCGACGGGCTGGGTGCCGCTGTGCCGTGGTCCTCGTGGCCTGATCCGCCACCGGGTGTCGGCGGGGCCGGCGTCGCCGGTGGCGCGGGCGCGGTGCCCGCCAGCTGCGCATCGATCTGCGCCTGGGTGACCGCCCCCTGCGGGACGCGGGAGTACGGCAGCGGGTTGCAGTCGAACGCGACGTTGATGCACTGGTTGACCAGGTTCGCGGCCGCACGCGTGTCCCACGCCGCGATGACATCGCCGTGGAAGGTGTAAGCACCGCCGCTGGCCCAGCGGAAGCTGCCGGCCGGGCCGTTGACCCCGTGGTACCACGCCTCGAACGTGATCTGCGGAAGCTTCACCGGATGGCCGGCGGGGCACGTGGCCTGGCTGCCGCCGGAGAATGCCATATGCGACTTGTGGTCGGCGGAGTCGAGGTTCTTCCCGTCCCAGCAGTCGGGGAAGACGAGCTTCGCGATGAACAGCTCGTCGGGGTTGCACGTCAGGAACTCGTGGCCTCCGCCGCGCTGCTGCCCGGCGTCGTCGGTCTTCGCGCAGACATAGCTGACGTTCGACTGCGGGGTGGTCGCCCGCATGTCGCCCGCGATCATCTTGAGTCCCCGCGGGATCGCCTGCGCGACGGGCGCGCCGGTCGGCCCGCCCGCGCGCTGGTAGTACACGGCCAGCTGGTGGGCTCCGGATTCGTCATGCACCGGCTGGTCGTCCTTGTACAGCGTCGGGATCCAGTAGGCCGACAAGTCCACCGTGTCGAAGCCGGCCCCGCACTGCGACGACGACTGGCGCAGCAGCGAGTCCACCGTCGTGTTCTGGTCGACGCCCTTCGCGCCGAAGAACGAGTGCATATGGGACTTGCCGGCTTGGCCGGGGAACACGATCGGATCGTTCTGGGCCATGCCACGCGGGTAGCACGTCACCTTGAACGAGGGGTTCGCAGCCGCGGCGGCCGGTTCGACCACCACCACCACTCCGATCGTGCTCGCCAGGACGGCGGCTGCGAAGAGCGAGAGGACTCGGGTGATCGATCGGCGCATCGCGCCTCCTCGGTTCGGGTACCGAGCGCGATCTGTGCAGCGTGCACAGCTCGCACGGCCAGGGGGGAGTTTTTGGGAGTGTAGCCGACCCGTCCTCCTCCTGGCCAGGGTTCTGGCGGAATCAGGTCGAGGGGGGAGTGGCGCGTGCGGCGGCCTGTTGCGCCGCCTGCTGTGCGCGCAGCCGGCCCGATCCGGGGTTGAATCCCACCGCGTTCGCGACGTCCCGTGCCACTGCGCGCCACCGACGGAACGCCCACGAAGGTCCGAGCGTCGCCCAGCATCGCATCTTCTCTCGCCACGGCAGCTCGCTGTGCGCGACGCCGCGGTAGAGCTCGATGTCGGTGCGCAGCTCGGGGAACGTGCGGTTCGGCTTCTGCGTGGGCGCGAACCAGCTCGTCGCCCCCACGCCCTGGACCGACACCTGCTCGTCGTGGCGTCGCTGCAGGAAGAGCTGCTCGGGGGCCAGCGCCATGGTGCCCTGGCAGAGGAGCTCCACCAGCAGCACCATGTCGTCTCCGAGCACCGAGAGCACGCCCCGCGTCTTGCGCAGCGCGTCCATCCGGATCACGCCGTACATCGGATGCGACGCCTGGGCGCGCAGCATGTTGCGGATCCGTTCGTGCGCGGTGGCGGCATCCATCCCCATCGCCTCGTCGTTGAGGTCCTCGTACACGACCCCCTGGCCGTCGATGATGCGGGTCCGCGGACAGGAGAAGACGGCCCCCGGCCCTGCGGCATCCAGCGCCTCGATGCTCGCGCGGGCGAAGCCCGGGAGCTTGATGTCGTCGGCGGCCATCCAGCTGAACAGCTCGGTCTGCGTCAGGGTGAGCACGTTGCCGTAATTCCAGATGCCGCCGCGGTTGTCGTCGTAGCGGTGGTAGTCGATCCTCGGATCCTCGGCGGACACGGCCCGGCAGTACTCCTGCGTGCCGTCCGTCGAGCCGTTGTCCGAGATCACGATCCGGATGTCTTCGAGATCCTGCGCGCGCAGCGAGTCCAGCGCGGCGGGCAGATAGCGCTCGCCGTTGTAGACCGGGATCCCGAATGTGAGTCGTGTCATGACACCCCCAGGACGATCTTGCTCGTCGTGAACGCCTCTGCATACCGGCTCTGGCATTCTGCGCCACGCAGCCGCATCAGCGCGAGGAAGAATTCGTCGTCCCACCAATCCCGGCCGTGCTGGCTCGGGAACGACGTGTTGAGCAGGGCGACCTTGCGGTGGGCGACCTCGTCCGACAGGCGGACGTAGGCATTGGGGCGGCCGAGGTCGCCGTCCCACTTGGGGATCTCGTAGTGGAGGATCACCGGACCGCGCCACACCGTGCGGACGAGACTGCCGATGAGCGCGTGATCCTGGTGCGCGTCGTCCGGACGCGGGGCGAAGATGATGTCCGGCTGGCCGATCTGGTCGCGGAACTCGTGCAGCCCGTCCTTCACCTCGTCCCACTGAGAGGGGAGGCGGGCGTCGGTCAGACGCCGGAAGCGAGGCTCCTGCGCCAGCCCGAACGCCGTCGCGGCGGCCGATGCCTCGCGCTCGCGCTCGGGGGTGCCGGTGAGCACGAGCGAGCGGATGTCGGTCCCCGCGCGCGCGCCCAAGGACAGCAGCGTCCCGCCGCAGCCGATCTCGATGTCGTCCGGGTGGGCGCCGATCGCGGCCACAGCCAGCGGCCCCTCCGGCAACGCGAAGCCGCTCATGCGCCTCCCTTTCCCCGCCGCGTGATCGCACGGGCGATGTCCGGCCATTGGTCGTCGAGCCGCGTGCGCGCGGCCTCGACGCCTCGGACCATCTTCTCGCGCAGCGGCTCCGTGTGGAGGATGGCCTCCTCGACACGGTGCACGACGGTGTCCGGATCGAAGACCTCGGTCCCGAAGTGCGAGCCGTCGATGTCGAACTGCTCCAGGACCGACTGGTGCTTGCGGTCGTATCCGATCGACACGACCGGTGTCTGCGCGAGGAGGGCGAACACGAGCGTGTGGAACCGCGTCGCGACGACGGCCGCAGCCGCCGACAGCGTCAGGCAGAGGTCGTCCGGCGTGCGCGCCTCCACGACGCGCACGCCGGCCGCCGTATCGGGTGCGATCGTGTGGGCGAAGGCGAGGTCGACGTCGTCGCCGCCGACGAGCACGACCTCGTGCCCGCGCGAGGTGAGACCGTCCACCAGCTCGAGGCAGCGCCTTCGGTAGGAGGCGTGCTCGTCGGTCGCATCGAACGAGCTGTCGGCTCCCCAGAAGTCCATGAGACCCACGACCACCAGCCCCGGCTCGCGGAGCGGACTCAGAGGCGGGCGCAGCGCGAACGCCAGGTCGGCCGCCACGCTGTCGTCGAGCGTTCCTCTCGCTCCGCTGCGGTCCATGCTCTCGCGGGACGCCTCGTCGCGGTACGAGCGATAGGAGGCGGCGCGGGCGATGCCGCGGACGAAGAACCGTCCGGCGGCACCGGGGAGGACCCCGACGCCGATGTCCAGCAGGAGGAACGGCCTCCGGAGGATCCGGCAGGCGATCCCGAGGCACCAGATCTCGTACGGCGTGCCGAAGGACCCCGAGCCGTACTGCTCGAGCGGGCCGGTGCCGCCGATCGCGACGGCGTCGACCGCAGCGACCCGCCGCAGCGCGCTCGCGAGGAATCCCAGCCGATTGAACGCCGCGCTCAGCGCGCGGATGGGCCGGGAGCGCGCCCGGCCCGAGACGGGCCGACCGATACGGAAGGCCGGAACCCCGTGGAGGCGTGCCGCTTCGTCCGGGTCTTCGGTGAACAGCACGGGCGAGACGTCGCGGGCGTCCAGGCGCTGCAGGATCGCGGAGAGCGTGGCCTCGTTGCCGAAGTTCCCGCGACCGTACACGCCCCACACCGCCAGCCGGACGGGCCCGCGGCGGGTCATTGCGCGGGTGCCGGGTTCCGCCAGATCTCCCAGGGCGCGTCGCCGCTGGCGTGAAGCTCCTCGAGGTAGACGCGCTCCTTGAGGGTGTCCATACAGGCCCAGAAGCCCGCGTACTTGTTGGCCGTGAACCGCCCCTCCGCGGCGGCGCGGATGCAGCCGTCCATCACGAGGTCGTCTCCGGGACCGATGTAGTCGAAGATCCCCTGGCGGAGCACGAAGAATCCGCCGTTGATCCACATGTCCATGTCGGCGACGGCCTGGATGCCGGTCATCTCGCCGGAACCGTTCAGGCCGACGACATGGAAGGAGTCCTGCGGAGGCACCGCGAGGAGGCTGCCCACGTGGTCGTCGGGCAGGCTCGCGATGAGCTCGTTCATGGGCGCGTCGGACAGCCCGTCGCCGTAGTTGGCGAGGAACATCTCGTCGCCGTCGAGATACGGCCGGACGCGCCGCAGGCGCTCGCCGATGGCCGTGGTCAACCCCGTGTCGACGAAGGTGATCGTCCAGTCCGAGATGTCCGTCTCGAGCAGTTCGACGCTGTCTCCGCCGGCCGAGAGCACGAAGTCGTTGGACGCGGTCTCGCGGTAGTTCAGGAAGTAGTCCTTGACGGCGCTCGCCCCGTAGCCCAGGCAGAGGATGAACTCCTTGTGCCCGTGGTGCGCATACCAGCGCATGATGTGCCACAGGATCGGGCGGTCGCCGATGGGGGTCATCGGCTTCGGGGCCGACTGATTGTCGGCCCGGATGCGCATGCCCATCCCGCCGCAGAAGAGAACCACCTTCATGTCAGACCTCCAGTCGTCGCGGCGACGCGAATTCTCGGATCGCAGGAGCGACCGGTCGTCCTTCCAGATACCCGTCCGTCGTTCCGGCGGCGATCGCATCGGCGTAGACGAGGGATGCCGCGGCGACCGCCTCGGCGGTGACGGCGATGTCCTCGTCGGTGTGGGCGGCGGAGATCACCAGCGACTGCCCGAGCACACCGCGGCGCAGCAGCTCCTGGATGAACAGCGTGCGGAACGGCTGCGACGGCTTGCCCTCGTGGTCCTTCGTGCCGAACACGAGTGCGCTGGCGCGTCCGAAGATCCCGATGTGGTCGGCGACGCCGGCAGCCGCGACGGCGTCGGTCAGCGCCGCTCGCAGCTTCTCGCCCTGCGCGTGCATGATCCCGACGATGTCGCGCTCGGCGTAGGCGTCGGCCACTGCGAGGTACGCAGCGAGCCCGGTCGTCTCGGCGCCATGCGTGTTGGAGAGCAGGAACACGCGGGATTCGTCGGTGTTCAGGCCGCCGAGCTCCATGAGCGAACGCTTGCCGGCGAGGGCGGAGACGCTGAACCCGTTGCCGAGCGCCTTGCCCCACGTGGAGAGATCGGGGGTGACGCCGTACACGGACTGCGCACCGGCTGCCGACCACCGCATCCCGGTGATCATCTCGTCGAAGACGAGCACGAAGCCGTCGTCGTCGGCGAGTTCGCGCACGCCCTCCAGGAAGCCCGGTGCCGGCTCGACCGTGCCGGTCGCGGCCTCCATCACGACCGCGGCGATGCGTCCGGGGTGGGCGGCGAGGAGGTCTCGCAGGGAGTCGAGGTCGTTGAACGCGAACGAGACGGTGAGGTCCCGCACGGCCGAAGGGATGCCGGTGGGCATGGCCGTCGTCGCCATGAACCAGTCGTCGACCGAGAAGAAGGGCTGGGTGCGGCAGACGGCGACGAGGTCGCGCCCGGTGGCGGCGCGCGCGAGCTTGACCGCGGCCGTCGTCACGTCGGAGCCGTTCTTGGCGAACTTGACCATGTCGGCGGTGGGCACCATCTGGAGGAAGCGCTCAGCGGCCTCGAGCTCCCACACGCTCGGGCGTGAGAAGTTGACGCCCGCCGCAGCGGCTTCGCACACGCGGTCGACCACCGGAGCGTAGGCATGGCCGAGGGTCACGGCCTTCAGCCCCATGCCGTACTCGACGAACCAGTTGCCGTCGACGTCCCACACGCGCGCGCCCTGTCCGCGGGTGATGATCGGCGTCATCGCCTCGGGATACTGGTCGGATCCGCGCGCATTGGTGTGCGCCCCGCCCGGCACCAGCTCGTGGAGGCGCGCCTGCGCCTGCTGCGACAGTGTGAACACGCGCTTCTCTTCAGTCACTCGACGCTCCCCATGGCGTTCGATCGGTCGTCGACGGCGGCCGTCGATGTCCTACTGTTTGAGTATGGACTCAGCGTACTGGGGTGAGCGCTCGGTTTTCATCACCGGACACACGGGATTCAAGGGCGCCTGGCTGATCGCGCTGCTGTCCCGGATGGGCGCCCGCATCCACGGATTCGCGCTGGAGACGCCCACGTCATTCCTCTTCCATCGGGCGGGGCTGGCGGACCTGCTGGCCGGCGATGTGCGCGGCGACATCCGCGACGAGAAGGCTGTGGCGGCCGCGATGGCGGCATCCGGAGCGGATGTCGTGCTCCACCTCGCGGCGCAGTCCGTCGTCCGCGAGTCCTATGCCGAGCCGCGCGAGAGCTTCTCGGTCAACGTCGACGGCACGCTGTCGGTCCTCGCCGCCGCCAGATCCACGGCATCCGTCCGCCGCGTCGTCGTCGTGACCACCGACAAGGTGTATCGCAACAACGAATGGCCGTGGGGCTACCGCGAGATCGACCACCTCGGCGGAGACGACCCGTACAGCGCGAGCAAGGCGGCCTGCGAACTGGCGGCGCACTCGTTCGCGGTGTCGTTCCCGCGGGACGACCTGGCGATCGCCATGGCGCGTGCCGGGAATGTGATCGGCGGTGGCGACGCGACGCCCGATGCGCTGATCCCCGAGCTGATCGCCGGATTCGCGGAGGGGCGTCCCGCGCGACTTCGTCGACCGCGGGCGACGCGCCCCTGGCAGCACGTGCTCGAGCCGCTCAGCGGCTACCTCACGCTCGCCGAGAAGCTGGACGCGTCCCGGCACGACACCGCCTGGAACTTCGGCCCGACCGCCGAGGACGGGCTGACCGTGGGTGGGCTCGCGGACTCCGCCGCCGCCGTATGGGGCCCCGGGGCCTCGTGGATCGACGAGGACGACGGAGGCCCGCACGAGGCCGGCCTGCTGATGGTGGACTCGTCCAAGGCGCGAGCGGAGCTGCCGTGGGCCCCGACGCTCCGCGTTCCCCAGGCGATCGCGCTCACCGTCGAATGGGAGCAGCGCGTACGGGCGGGGGAGACCCCTCTCGCAGTGACCGCAAGCCAGGTCGAGTTCTATCTCGCACAAGGAGGACTGCTGTGAATGATCGCACTCCCATCGAGTCGTGGCGGGACCGGTGGTCGGGGACGACCGACGGGGTCGTCGTGCTCGATCTCGGCGAGCAGCCGGCGTCGGATCTGTTCCCGCTGCCGACCGATCCGACCCCCGACCCGCGCTATCGCATGCGGATGGTGTTCAGTCCGGTGAGCGGCCTGCTGCAGCTGGAGGACGACCCGACGACCCCCGAAGAGGTCATGGGCGTCGAGCCGGCCGCCCTGGTGCGCCAGGCCGAGCTGTGTGTCGCCGACGCTGACGCGGCCGGCTTCATCGTGCCCGGGAGCCGGGTGTTCCACTACCCGAGCCCTCACGGCGGTTCCTGGCACAAGCAGTTGGAGCCTTTCGGGCTCGTCGAGGTCACGGACGGCGAGGCGGAGTTGATCGTCGACGTGCACGGCATCATGCACGACGCCGACCAGAAGGCCGGGCTGGTGGAGCGTCTGGGGCACCTGTCGGATGACGGCGTCGCGCTCTTCATGATCCACAACGCCGCGGCCGTGGTGCGCGAGGGCATGTGGAACGCTCTGAAGAACGGCCACTTCGCCTACTACACCGCCCCCTCGTTCGTCCGCATGGCGGATGAGATCGGCCTGGTCGCGATCGGCGCGTGGTCGTACCCGCTGTACAACAACGGCACGACAATGCTCGCGTTCGCCAAGCGCGGCGGGAAATGGGGCTCCGAGCAGGCGCCGTCGGTGACCGAGCTCGTGGAGACCGAGACCGCCGAGGGCGTGCTCGACCCCGACCGCATCATCGCGTCGCTGCACACGGCGCTCGTCGAATCCGTCGGCGCGATCCGCGCCTATCTCGACGAGGCTCGGGCGGCGGGGCTGACGGTCGGCGGATACGGCGCCGCATCGCGCACCGCCGCGCTGCTCACCTCGGCCGGCGTCACCTCCGACGACGTGGTGCTCATCGCGGATGCGTCGACGGCCAAGCACGGACGGACCATGCCGGGCACGCGCGTACCGATCGGCTCTCCGGCCGACCTCGTCGCCGCGCGGCCCGACCGTGTGCTGCTGTTCATCTCGGATCTTCTGCCCGAAGTGCGCAGGGCGATGCCGGAGATCGAGGCGAGCGGCGGCCGTTGGGTCGTCGTGGATCCGGTGCCGCGCGAGATCGACCCCGAGTAGCAGGACGACATGCCCGAGGCGCCCGAGCCTTCCGAGCCCGCCCCCGGCGGGTCAGGACGGCGGCGCATCGGCAGAGGTGCCGTGGTCGCCCTGGTGGCCGTGGTCGTCGTCGGGGCGCTCCTGGTCGCCGCTGCGCTCGCCGCCACGCTGGCGCCGCGCGGGGCAGCCCCTCCGCCCGAGGCGTCGGAGCCGGGGAGCGTCCCGAGGCCTGCGCCCTCGGGGTCGGGTTCGCAGCGCTTCATCCAGGCGGTCGACGAGTCGGGGCGCTTCTTCGTCGACCAGACCGGGCAGCCGATCCTGGTGAAGGGCGATTCGCCGTGGTCGGCGTTCGTGGACCTGTCCACGGACGAGTGGCGAGCATGGTGCGAAGACCGTGAGGCCCGCGGTTTCAACGCCGCCATCGTGTCCGCGCTCGGGAACTCCGTCAACGGCGGACCGTCGGATTCCGGAGCCACCTTCGATGGCCTCCTTCCGTTCTCCGATCGGCAGTTCACGCCGAACGAGGCGTACTGGGAACGGGTGGACGACTTCGTGGGGATCGCGGCGCAGCACGGGATCACCGTCTTCCTCTACCCGGTCGACGGCTGGGTGGTGAGCGAGTCGATGCACGGGGTGGTCGCACGGATGAGCGGCGATGAGGCGCAGCGATACGGGGAATGGATCGCGCGGCGGTACGCGGCCGCGCCGAACGTGATGTGGATGGGCGGCGGCGACTTCGAGCCGAGGGTCGGTACTGACGGCGAGGTGATCCACCAGGGCGTGTTCAACGGCATCCGTCGCTTCGATTCCCGGCCGTACTCCCTGCAGACGATCTATCAGCGCTCGTCGTCGCGCATGTGGCCGGTGTGGCGGGACCGTGTCGACTGGGACTTCCTCTACACGCGCCTGCCTCCGTACGAGCTGGTCTGGGAGTCGTGGGAGCTCTCGCCCCCGCGTCCCGCCCTGTTCGGCGAGGGGGTCTACGCCGGGATGTACGACAACCCGCCGGCGGCGACGCGGATGCAGCTGGGCTGGGCGCTCACCTCCGGCTCGCCCGGCGACTTCTACGGCACCCCGGACTGGTCCTTCGAGGAGGGCTGGCAGGACCGGCTCGGCCAGGAGACCACCCAGCAGGTGTCGGCGATGCGACGCGCCGTCGAGGAGACCGCGTGGTTCACGCTGGAGCCCGACAAGGGGTTCATCACGTCCGGTGCGGGCACGCCGTACCGGTTCCCGTTCATCAACGATCCCGCCTCGCCGAGTCAGTTCGACGATCCGGACGGCCCCAATGCGTCATCATCGCCGCCCACCCTCGCGGAGCACGACTACGCCACCGCGGCGGTCGCCGCTGACGGGACTCTCGCGATCGCGTACCTGCCGACGGCGCGCGAGATCACGATCGATCTCGCGGCACTGGGGGCGAACCCGGCCGGAACGTGGGTCGACGCACGCAGCGGTGCGTCGACGCCCGCGCGGCTGGACGCGCTGGAGCCGCCCTCAGCGGGGGACTGGCTGCTGATCCTGCACGCGGACGCGAAGTAGCACCGCGCCCCGAGGACTCAGGCGACGCCGATGCTCCGGGTGAAGTCGGCCCACGACATGCCGTTGCGATCGCGGTCGCTCACGATCGTGATCGGGGCGGGCCAGACGACTGCGAGGTCGGGGTCGTCGAACGCGACGGTGACGTCCTCGTCGGGTCCGTAGAAGTCGTCGATGCGGTAGACGAAGTCGGTCACCGATGTCAGGGCCTGGTACCCGTGCAGGAACCCGCGCGGGATGTAGACCTGCCGGTGCACCTGGTCGTCGAGGAGGAAGGTGCGCACCTCGCCGAATGTCGGCGAACCCGGGCGGGCGTCGATCGCGATGTCGAGGACAGCCCCGTGCGCGCAACGGACGAGCTTCGCCTCGCCGTTGCCCGTACGCCCGTGCAGCCCGCGCACCACCCCTTGGTAGGAGCGCGACTGATTCTCCTGCTTGAACCCGGCGGGGTCGATGCCGGCGTCGGACAGGATCGACACGTCCATCGTGCGGGTGAAGTAGCCGCGCTCGTCGCGATGGGGGGTGGGCTCGAGGACGATGAGACCCTCGATGTCGGTCGGGATGATTCTCATGCCAGAAGCCCCTTCTCTCGCAGCTGGTCGACGAAGGTCGCGGCGTCCCTGTCCGCGGTGTCGCGGTCGATGCCGAATTCGGCGATGAGGGCGTCGCTGAGCTCCTGCTGCTCGCGATCCTGGACCAGCAGTTTGGCGAGGACCGCCCCCGCGACGTTGGTCGTCAGATATGCGGAGGTCTGCATGTCCAGGATCACCAGCTCGCCGTCGATCTCCTGCCATGTCACGCCGTCGGTGCGCAGCTTCATCGTTCCCCCTCGTCGTCCGGACCGGCCGGACCCGCAGTCAGGTTAGCGGATGCCGCACCCGGCGCGGCAGCCGCATTCCAGACCGCGCGGACCACGTTCGCGGTGGCTTCGATGCGGAAGCGCTCGGCGGCGAGCCGCGCACGTCGCGCCCGGGCCTCGGCGTCCGCGGGATCGGTCAGCGTGCGGTCGATCGCCTCGGCGAGAGCATCGACATCCCCGGGTGGAACGAGGAGCCCGAGGTCGCCTGACGCGCCGTCCCCGGCGAGGATCTCCGGCACGCCGCCCGCGGCCGTGGCGACCACGGGGACCCCCAGCGCCATCGCCTCGGCGACGACCTGGCCGAACGGCTCGGGAACGGGAGACGCGTGCACGATCAGCGACAGCTCCGCCATGCGGGCGATCGGATCGTCCACCCACCCGGTGAACTCGACGCGGTCTCCGATGCCGCCGTCGCGCGCCAGACCCTCGAGCGCGGCGGCGTACGCGTCCTCGCCGAAGAGCGCGTCGCCGATGATCCGGAAGCGCGCGGACGGATGCCGCGCCGCGACCAGTGCCGCAGCCTCGAGGAATTCGCGCTGGCCCTTGGTGGGGCTGATCCTGCCGACGATGCCGACCACCGGCGCGGCGGGGCGGTGCGCCACGGTCTCGAACGCCGCATCGGCGAGGCCGGGATAGGCGACCGACGACTTGGCGCGCGCCCGTGCCGGCAGCGTGTCGAACGTCGCCTGCGAGTTGACCACGATGCGCCGCGGGCCCCACACCGCGAGCAGTCGCATCGCCGTGAGCGCACCGCGCGGCAGGTAGTCCGCGGAGAGGCGGTCGTGCAGGTGCCACACCCACCTCCGCCCCGCGAGGGGCGCAGCGACCGCGGCGAAGACCGCGGACTTCAGCGAGTTGGCCACGACGAGGTCCGACCGAGAGCCACGGATGCCGCGCACGAGCCGCGGCACGAACGTCGCTGCCGCGATGCCCGAGCGCAGCGCCGCACGTGCGCCGAGGGCGTCCCTGGAGGTGGTGGCGACCTCTTCGTCGAGTGGGACCACGACCGTCGGAACGCCCGCGCCGCGCAGCCGCCCGCGCAGCGGGCCGTCCGAGAAGAGGATCGTGACGACTTCGGGATCGCCGTCGTCGCGCAGCCGCTGCGCGAGGCGCAGGAGTGCAAGCTCCGCGCCGCCCTCCTTGGCGGTATGGTCGAGCACGACGACCCGCATGAGCGCCACCGTCCCCTCCGCTCCGGATCACCGAACTCCAGGATAGGGGCGCCGGTGCCACCGACCGGGTGCAGGATCGCCCCGGGAGGAGAGGCATGAGGATCGCGCTGGCGACGAGCTCGTTCTCGCCCTACATCGGCGGTGTCGAGGAGCACGTCCGGCACGTCGCAGGGGTGCTGCGCGCGCGCGGCCACGACGTGGTGGTGTGGACGATCTCGCGAGACGGCGTGACCGCCGCGCGCGAGGTCGACGGCATCCAGGTCCGTGACCTGCCCGCGCCCCTGCCCGCGCGCTCGATCGGCGACGTCGCGCGCTTCCTGCTCCGGCTGCCTCGAGCCGCGCTCGCCTGGTGGCGGGCCGTGCGGTCGTTCCGGCCCGACGTGATCCACGTCCACTGCTTCGGACCGAACGGCACATACGCACGATACGTGTCACGGGCGACCCGCACGCCGATGATCGTCACGACGCACGGCGAGACGATGGCCGACGACGACGGGCTGTTCACCCACTCGCGCCTGGCGCGCGACAGCCTCCGGGCATCGTTGGAGATGGCGGCCGCGGTGACGGGTTGCTCGCAGCTCGTGCTCGACGACCTCGTCGACCGCTTCGGGCTCTCACCGGGAAGCGGCATCGTCGTGTTCAACGGCATCGACGTCGATGAGGCCGCCCACGAGCCGGTGACAGGCCTTCCCGGTCGGTTCATCGCCGGGATCGGACGGTTGCAGCGGGTGAAGGGCTTCGACCTCCTGGTGGACGCGTACGCCGCGGCGGGCGTGGCCCCCGAGGTCGGACTGGTGATCGGCGGCGCAGGTCCTGAGGCCGAGGCCCTCCGCCGCCGTGCCGACGAGCTCGGGGTGGGCCGGCACGTCGTGCTGCCCGGCCGGCTGTCGCGGGGACAGGTCGCGACCGTCCTCGACGAGGCGGCGGTGGTCGTCGTCCCGAGCCGGTTCGAGGCGTTCGGCCTCACCGCGCTCGAAGCGTGGCGGGCGTGCTCCCCGTTGGTGGCGACGACACGAGGAGGCATGCGCGAGTTCGTCCGCGACGGGATCGACGGTGTCATCGTGGATCCGGAGAGCACATCGTCGCTGGCGGATGCGATCGGCGCACTCGTCGCCGACCCCGCCCGGGCCCGTCGCCTGGCGGAGGCGGGACACGCCCGGATCCCCGACTTCGCCTGGGACAAGGTGGTGCAGCAGTACGAGTCCTTGTATCGCACCGCGACGCGTAGGGTGGGCGCGTGAGCACCGAGGTCCCCGTGACGCCCACCGCTCCCGGCGACGGGGCACCGTGATGAACCGGCTCGCACTGGCCACCGCCGTCACGGCGGTCCCGATGGGGGCGCAGGTGTACGAGCGCGAGATCGCCGCGCGTGCGCGCCAGGCGCTGGCCGCGGGCGGCGCGCAGTGGACGGTGCAGCGTGTCGCCGCACGCTCGCTGCGATCCGACCTCGAGGGAACGCTGCGGCTGCCCGTCGGCATGCTCGAACGCGGTGGGGTCGGGATGCGGCGCTCGATCGGCCGCGTCGTCTACCCCCGCGGCGTGCTCGTGCATCGTATGAGCCTGATGCTCCCCCCGGCGCCGCGTGAGGTCGTGACCCTGCACGATGTGGTGGCATGGCGCTTCCCCGACGAAGGGACGCCCATCAGGGCCGCTGCGGAAGAGCTGCGGCGAGCCGCCGCCGTGATCTGCGTCTCCCAGGCGACGGCCGCCGACGCCGTCGACATGTTCGGGCTCGAGAACACCAGGGTCGTCCACCTCGGTGTGGACGAGAGGTTCCGCGATCCTGCTCCGCTGGATCGGGCGAGGCGCGAAGGACTCGGGCTGCCCGGGCGATACATCCTGCACGCCGGCGGAGCCAGTGAGCGCAAGAACCTGCCTGCCCTCGCCGATGCGTGGCGGCGCATCGCGGCCCGCCACCCCGACATCACCCTGGCGCTGTCGGGCCCAGCGCATCCCCGGCGCAATGAGCTCTTCCGAGACCTCGAGCGCGTCGTCCTGCTCGGCCGTGTGGACGGAGCCGTCGTGCCGGGGCTCCTCGCGGGGGCCGAAGCCGTGGTCGTCCCGTCCCTGCACGAGGGCTTCGGGCTGCCCGTCCTCGAGGCGATGGCCGCGGGGACTCCGGTGGTGGCGGCCGACACGAGCTCGCTGCCCGAGGTGGCCGGCGACGCCGCGATCCTGGTCCCACCGACCGGCGAGGGGATCGCCGAGGGATTGACCGCGCTCCTGGACGGCGAGGTCGACCGCGACGGACTCGTCGCACGCGGGCGTGGCAGAGCCGCGGAGTTCACGTGGGAGCGCTGCGCCGCCGAGCATGCGGTGATCTGGAACGATGCCGCAGCGTGACGCCGCAGCCCACCCCATACGATAGGCACATGTCTGGGGGCAGGCGGGGCGAAGCCGGATCGCGGGCGGGAAGACCGCGGTGAGCGGCTCCTCCGCCGACGACGAGATCCGTGACGCCGCGGATCTCCCGCTCGATCCGGCGGCCGAGCTGTCGCCGATCGACGGCGGCGAGGGCGAAGGCGCGATGTCCCGTGCCCAGTTGCAGCGGCTGGCCATCCGCGGAGCATCGTGGACGCTCCTGCACACGCTCATCGCGCTGCCCATCGCCTTCCTGGTGAACATCCTCATCGCCCGCATCCTCGGGGTCGTGGACTACGGACGACTCGCCTATCTCACGTCCGTCATGGGCATCGTCGAGAGCATCATCTCGATGGGGATCGGCATCGGCGTGGTGCAGTTCGGGTCCAAGGCTCATGCCGCGGGGCGCACGGCCGATGTGATGCGGCTGCTGTCCTCAGCGCAGACCGTGCGCCTGGCGACCATCGCGCCCGTCATGACGCTGCTGGTCCTCAGCATCGCGGAAGTGGGCCCCGTGCTCCTCGGGGTCGCCGTGGTCTTCGGGGTCCTGATCCCGTCCGTGTTCGGCGCCGCCACCTACTGCTTCGGCATCGAGAGCAAGACCGCCGAGGACGCGAAGAACGCGATGCTCGTGAACGCGCTGACCCAGGCGGGAGTGGTCGTCGCGGTGCTGACCATCGGAACCGCGGACTCCGTGTGGGCGACGCGGATGATCTTCGGAGGCATCGGCGTCCTCCTCGCGCTGTTCTACGTGGCCCCGGCATATCGTCGCGCCGCGTTCCGCCCGCGGCTTCCGCGATTCCCCGCCGGCTTCTGGAAGTTCGCGCTTCCTGCCGGGGCGGCAGCCGCCGTCGGCACGATGATCTCGTCTCGCGTCGAGGTGGTCGTGCTGACATGGATGGGCGCGGCCCATGCCGCGGGCCTTTTCGCCCTCGCCTTCGGGCTCGCCGCTCATCTGTTCGGGCCGGCGCAGGCCCTGGTCGCCCCGCTGGTGCCCGCGATCTCGGGTCTGCACGAGGTGGACCGCGGTGCCGTCGCACCCGCCCTCGTGCGCACCCTGCGGGCGTCGGCGACCGCAGTCGGCGCGATCGTCGCGGCCGCGCTGCCGCTGCTGGCGTTCCTGGTGCCGCTGATCTACGGCAAGGACTTCGCCGACGCCGTTCCGCTGCTCGTCGTCCTCGGGCTGTCGGGCGGGCTCGTCGTGATCGTCAGCCCGCTGACCGCCTTCGTGATGGCCCGCCTGCTGGGCTCCCGCCTGCTGGTCACCAACATCGTGTCGCTCGCGGCGAACATCGTGCTCATGCTGGTGCTCATCCCCGTGCTGGGCGTGTGGGGGGCCGTCATCGGCAACGCGACATCGGCCGTGACCCAGCTGCTCATCCTCCTCCTCGGCGAGTCGAGACTCGCGGGGGTCAGGTGGCGGACGACGCTCGCCGCACTGGGGCCGTACGCGGCGGGCGGCTTCGCCTGCGTCGTGGCGTGGCTGGGGGTCACCGCCCTCTCATGGCCGACCATCGTGTCGTCGGTCCTGGCGGGGGCGGTCTCGTTCGCGCTCTTCGTGGGACTGCTGTGGCTCGCGCGCACCGGACTGTCGCGCGCCGACGTCGATGCCATCAGCGGTGCGCTTCCCGGTCCGATGCGCGCGGTGGGGCGTCCGCTGCTCCTGTGCTGCGCCGCGGCGAGAGGCACGACACGATGACGGTCGGCGGCGGGGCGGGGGATCAGGTGCCGGTGTACCACGTCATCACTCCGGGCGACCACTTCTCCGCGCGCACCGGATCAGCGATCCCCACCGTCGTGCACGGGCTGGCCACCGGCGCGGCGGCCAACGGGGACATCGATCGGTACCCGCAACGGGTGGTCGTCCAGGAAGGGACGTTCGAGCCCCGGTACACGTCAGCCGCGGCCCTCACGTTCCGTGGCGTGCCTGCTCCGGGCGATCGTCGCCGCATGATCGACGCCGCTCTGGGACGCCTCGGCGTTCCGCGCTCGGGCGCCGCCGCCTACTTCCGGCCGGTCGCCGACGCGCTCGCGTCGGCGCCCCGCGGGGTCGTGCTGGCGCACAACGCCCCGATCGTGCCTTGGCTGCTGCGCGCACAACGTCACCGTGTCGTGCTCTACGCCCACAACGACGTGCTGCGCAGCTTCTCTCGTCGGGAATCCGGCCGGATGCTGGCGGGGGTCTCGGCCATCGTTTGCGTGAGTGAATCGCTCGCGTCCCAGATGAGGGAGCACCTGCCGGCCGCTCTGCACGATCGGCTGCGCGTGGTCGTCAACGGCGTCGACACGGTGCAGTTCACTCCCGCAGCCTCGCGCGACCCCGGGCCGCTGCGCGTCATGTTCATGGGGCGGGCGATCTCCGAGAAGGGGGCGGACACGCTGCTGGAGGCGGCGGCGCGGCTGGGGCGGGCGGACATCCGGTTCACCGTCGTCGGCAGCCACGGGTTCGACGCCGACGCGACGCTGTCGCCGTTCGAACAGCGCCTGAGGGAGCTCGCCCTGCGTGTGCCCGGTGGTGTGGGATTCCAGCCGTTCGTCGACCGCGAGCGCCTTCCGCAGCTGCTGCAGGATGCCGACATCCTCACCATCCCCTCGCGGTGGCCGGATCCGTGTCCGCTCACGGTGGCAGAGGGCATGGCGACAGGCGTGCCGGTCGTCGCGGCCCGCATCGGCGGCATCCCCGAGATCCTCGGCGATGCCGGCGTGCTGTTCGAGCCGGGGGATGCCGCCGGCCTGGCGGCGGCCATTGAACGGCTCGCCGACGACCCGGAACTGCGTGCCGGGCGCGGCGCCGCGGCCCTGGCGCGGGCCCGTGAGCGCGACTGGCGGTGGGCATGGCGTCACCTCGCCGAGGTGCTCGACGCGGTGACCTCGGACCGCGACGGGGGGACCGCATGAAGATCTTGCGGATCGCCCACCACGCGGTCGTGTCGGCGTGGCGGGAACGGGAGCGGCAGCTGCGACGCGACGGCGCCCGTGTCGAGCTCTTCTCGGCCCGCCGCTGGAACGAGGGCGGTCAGGTCGTGCAGCTGTCGCCGGACGAGGACACGTTCGTCCACGGCGTCCGCACCGTCGGCTCCCACCCCGCGTTGTTCGTCTACGCGCCGGGCCGGCTGTGGCGCGCGCTCGGTGCCGGCCCGGATCTGCTGGACCTCCATGAGGAGCCGTTCGCCCTGGCGACGGCCGAGATCCTGGCGCTGCGGGCGCTTCGGCGATCCACGGTCCCGTACGTCCTGTACTCCGCCCAGAACATCGACAAGCGCTATCCCATCCCGTTCCGCTGGTTCGAGTCGTACGCGCTCCGCCATGCCGCCGGAGCATACGTGTGCAACGTCGAGGCGGGCGAGATCCTGCAACGCAAGGGGCTTCGCGGTCCTGCGACGCTGATCCCGCTCGGAGTCGACGTGGAGAGCTTCCGCCCCCGCGAGCGCGGCGCCCCCGGCGAGCACCCGGTCGTCGGCTACGTCGGCCGGCTGGAGCCGCACAAGGGGGTGGCGGAGCTGCTGCGCGCGACCGCGTCGCGCCCCGGCTGGCAGGTCCGCATCACCGGTGACGGTCCGCAGCGGGCGGAGCTGGAGGCACTCGCGGTGCAGCTCGGCATCGCCGACCGCGTCCGCTTCCTCGGGCACGCCGGCGGCGACGCCCTCGCTGAGCACTACCGCGAGCTCGACGTCCTCGTCGTGCCGTCGATCCCCACGCCGAGCTGGCTCGAGCAGTTCTGCCGTGTCGCCGTCGAGGCGATGGCATCGGGGGTGCCGGTCGTCGCGAGCCGCACGGGAGCGATCCCCGACGTGCTCGGCGACGTCGGGGTGCTCGTCGAGCCCCGCGACGCCACGGCTCTCGCCGACGGCGTCGACGAAGCCCTCGTCGCCTGGCAGCAGATGCGCGACGCGGGGCTCGAGCGCGCCGCCGCGTTCACCTGGGAGCACGTGGCCGCGCAGCACCGCGCCCTCTACGATCGCGTCGTGGAGTCCCGAGACAGCGGCGCGCAGCATCCCCCGGAGGTGGTGGTCGTCGCGTACGGCTCGCCCGACCTCCTCGTCGACGCGCTCGAGGGCCTGGAGCATCGGTTCCCGGTCACGATCGTCGACAACTCGTCGTCCGTCGAGACCGCAGCGGTCGCGCGCGCCTACGGGGCGGCGTACATCGACCCGGGCTCCAACCTCGGCTTCGGGGCCGGTGTGAACGTCGCGCTGGAGGCGCTCGCCGCTCGGGGCCTGTCGGATCGGGACGTTCTGCTGCTCAACCCGGATGCGCGGATCGCGCCGGCCGGCGTCGACGCGATGCACGCGCTCCTCCACGCCGATCGGCGTCTGGCCGCCGTCGGCGCGACGCAGACCGAGCCCGACAGCGGGGACGACGTCAGGGTCTGGTGGCCTTTCCCGACTCCCGCGCGCGCGTGGCGCGAGGCGGTCGGTCTCGGCCGGTTCACCACCGCGCGCGACTTCGCGATCGGATCGATCCTGATGCTGCGGGCTGAGGCGCTGCACGAGGTGGGCGGGTTCGACGAGCAGTTCTTCCTGTACGCGGAGGAGACCGACTGGCAGAAGCGCGCGCGGGACCTCGGCTGGTCCATCGACGTCGCCACCGTGCAGGCCACGCACGTCGGAGGGGCGACGAGCTCGGACGGCGTACGCCGCGAGGAGCTGTTCTTCGCGAGCATGCAGCGGTTCCTCCGGAAGCACTCCGGAGAGCGCGGATGGAGGTCCTTCCGCCTCGCGATGATCACGGGCGCGTCGGTGCGCTCACTGGTGCTGCGCGGCGAACGCGGCCAGTCGGCGCGGCGGCGTCGAGATCTGTTCCGCGGCACGGCGGCGCGCGTCACGTCCGCGTGAGCGCACTCTTCTCCTCCGCCACTTCCGCGTAGACGTCCCGGGTCCGCGCGGCGATGCGGTCCCAGGTGTACGCCGCGACACCCTTGCGCGCGGCGCGCCCCATGCGCTCGGCCATCACCGGATCGTCCAGGAGTCGGCGCACCGCGGCGACGATCGACCCCGCCTCGCGCTGGATGAAGAACCCGTTGACGCCGTCGACCACGAAGTCCTCGGTCCCGTTGACCTTGGTGGTCAGCAGCGGCAGACCCGCTGCAGCGGCCTCCAGCGACACCAGCGCGAAGGCTTCGTAGAGCGTCGGGAAGACGAAGGCGTCTCCGGCGGCGAAGTACTCGTGGACGTTCGGCGAATGCCCGGCGAAGAAGACCCGGGCTCCGACGCCTGCGGCGGCGGCCTGGGCGCGGAACGGCGCCTGGTCGTCGCCACCCACCACGAGCAGGACGACCGACTCGGGCAGGTCGGGCAGTGCGCCGATGACGGGAGCCAGGCCCTTCCGGCGGAACTCCTTGCCGACGAACAGGAGCACGTGCGCGTCGGGACGGATGCCGAGATCGGCGCGGATCCGCGCGCGGGCGCCCGTCGTGCGGGACGTCTGGAACTTCGCGACGTCCACGGCGTTGGGGATCACGCGGATGCGGTCCGGCGGAACGTCGTAGTGGCGGGTGAGCTCGCGCCCGACGCCGTTGGACACCGCGATCACCTTCGAATAGGCGCCGGGGCTGTAGTTGCGCCGTTCGGTGGCGAGCACGACGTGGTGCAGCGGATTGAGGAGCGCGCGCGCCGCCTCGCCGCCGCGGAACTTCATCTCCCACCAGGCGCGGTGACAGCTGTGCGCGGTGATGACATCCTGCGTCATGAGCGCGCACGCGCCCTGGTTGTGCAGGATGTCGTACCCCGCGCCCGCGGCCTGCTTCGTGGCGCGCCGCGGGTAGACCGCCGGAATAGCGAAACCGGGGACCTTCGGCATCCGCACCCGCTGCCACCGCAGCGGATCTGCGGCGGGCGGATCGACGGACTCCGCGATGAGGGTGACGTCTGAGCCCAGCGCGCCGAGCGCGGTCGCGAGCTCGTAGGACGCCCGCTCGATCCCGCCCTCATGGTTGAAGCGGTATGCCGACATGCCGATGCGCACGACGCCATGCTAGGTGACGGCCGTCCCCATCGGGGTCCCCGCGCAGGCCGCGGCCCTACAATCGTGTCGTGCGCGGACGCTGGGGGACTGTGTCGGGGGTGGCGGTTCGCGTCATCCCCGTCGGCATCGCCGTGCTCGTCGTCGGAGTGGGCATCGGCGTCATGAGCGGCGGCGTCGCCGAATACGGCGACTACGCGGTGCTGGCAGCGCTGGCCGTGCTCGCCGTCGGCGTCGCGGTGGCGGCGCCCAAGCTGCTCATCGCGCTGGCGCTGCCCTCGACGCTTCTCATGGCCAGGGTGGGGGGCCTCCTCAGCATCTCGGACTTCGTCCTCGCACTGGCGACGGTGCTGTCGTTCACCGTCATCAAGGGCCGGGATCTGCTCCCGATGCGCGCCCTGATGTGGGCGGGGATGGCGTACATCGCCGCCTCGCTTCCGGCGGTGATCCTGAATCCCTACAGCGCGAACATCGTCGAGTGGGTGCACGAGGTCGTGCTCATCCTGGGCAGCATGGTCGTCGGCTTCACGATCGGACGCAGCGGGCAGGCGGCGCTCTCCGCCGGCATCTACACGATCGCCTGCGTCGGAATCGCGATCGCCGCGACCGTGGCCGGCGTGTACCAGCTGGCGACGGAGGGGTCATTCGGCCCCGTCTACCTGCCGGAACTGCATAAGAACACGATCGGCGGAGCCCTCGCGGTGGCGATCGTGCTGCTGTACGCGCGACCGGCCTGGTTCCGATGGCCTCGTCTGCTCTCCTGGGTCGCCATCGGCGCGTGCGTCGTCGGCATCGCCGCCTCCGGGTCGCGACAGGGCATGGTCGGCGCCGTCGTCGGTCTCCTCGTGGTGGCGCTGCGCAGAAACCCCGAGACAGGTCGGATCAGGGTCGTGCCCTGGCTCGCGGCGATCCCGATCGCGATCGCGGTGTTCACCCTCGTCGACGACCAGCTCGCAGAAGACAACCAGTTCAACTCCGCCTATCAGCGGCTGGACTGGTACGCCCAGACCGTCGAGATCTGGCGGGAGTCGCCGGTGTTCGGCGTCGGCCTGCGCTGGTGGTACACCGGGCAGTACGCGGCGTTCCAGCCGCCGAACGCGGAGCTGGAGGTGTTGTCCTCGGTCGGCGTCGTCGGGCTGATCGGGTTCCTGGTGATGTTCCTTGTCGCTGCGATCGCCCTATGGAGACTCGACCCCGCCTACGGCACGGTCGGCGTCGCTGTCGTCGCCACCAGGTTCACACAGGGCCAGTTCGATCTGTACTGGGTCGCGGGCCAGGCCTCGTTGCTCTGGATCGTCGCCGGCATCTGCTACGGCGCCGTCGCCCTTCGCGACGGCGGGCCGCTGCGCCCGGATCGCTTCGCAGCGACGCCCACGTCCGAGCCCGCGCGCGTGCTGACGGCACGCCGGTATCTGTGAGGAGCAGGCACATCCATATCGTCCAGCTCGTGTGCTCAGACGGATTCGCGGGAGTGGAGCGTTACGTCAGCGCACTGGCGCCCGCGCTGGCGGCGCGCGGCACGCGCGTCACCGTCATCGGCGGCGCACCCGAGCACATGCGGCCACCGCTGTCCGCCGCCGGGATCGACTTCGTGCCCGCGGCCACGATGTCGCAGGCCATGCGCGCGCTCGCGGCCGTGCAGAGCGCCGATGTCGTCAACACCCATATGACCGAGGCCGATGTGGTCGCGGCCGTCCCGGGCCTCGCCCGTCGCGCGCGCCTCGTGAGCACCCGGCATTTCGCGGCGCGGCGCGGCAGCCGGCCTCAGCTCCGGCCGGTGTTCGCCTGGGTCGGCCGCCGGTTCTCGGCTCAGATCGCCATCTCCCACTTCGTCGCCGACGCGATCGAGGGCGCGAGCGTGGTCGTCCACACCGGCGTCGCCGATGCCGTCGCTTCGATGCCGGGCGATCGCGAGAGGACCGTGCTCGTCGCGCAGCGGCTCGAACGGGAGAAGGACACCGCCACGGCGATCCGGGCATGGAGCCGGACGACCGCTGCCGCCGACGGCTGGCGACTGATCGTGGCAGGCGACGGTGCAGAACGAGGCGATCTGGAGCGGCTCGCGCAGGATCTCGGCGTCGCGGGAACGGTCGACTTCGTCGGTCATCTGGCGGATGTAGGGGATGCGATGTCGCGGGCCGGGCTGCTGCTGGCTCCGACGCCCCGCGAGGGCCTGGGGTTGTCGGTCCTCGAAGCGATGGCGCGCGGGCTGCCGGTCGTGGCCTCGGCCAGCGGAGGTCACCTCGAGACGGCCGGTGAGGTGGCTCCGGAGCGACTGTTCGAGCCGGGGAACGACATCGCAGCCGCCGCGATCATCGATGCCCTCGTCGCTGACGACGAGGGTCGTGCCGAATACGGTGCGGCGCTTCGGGCGAGGCAGCGCGAGCGGTTCTCGGTCGACGCGCAGGTCGAGCGCACCGTGGGCCTCTACGAGGAGGTCCTCGCGCGATGAATCGGACCATCGTGGTCTTCTCCCTCGAGCCCTGGGACGGCGTCTGGAGACGCAACCAGTATCTGGTAGACGGTCTGCTACGCCGCCACCGCAGCCTCCGCGTCGTCTTCGTCGAACCGGCGCGCGACCACCTCCACGATCTCGTCGCGAGACGCGCCACACCGCGCGCTGCCGGCCTGCGGGAGGCGCCAGGCTACGACGGTCGGCTCATGCTCTTCCAGCCCGCCAAGTGGCTTCCCCGGGCCGCGGGTCCGCTCGCCGACTTCCTGCTGCGCAGGTCGGTCTCCCGTGCCCTCAGGCGCACGGGTGCCACCGACGTGCTGCGCTGGATCAACGACCCCGGCTGGGCGCACGCGGTCGTGCACGGTGAAGAACCCGCGATCTACGACATCACCGACGACTGGCTCGCCGCCGACCGGCCGCGTCGGCAGCTCGATCGGCTGGCGAGGAACGAGGAGGATCTGTTCCGCTGGTGCCGTGCGGTGATCGTCTGCTCGCCGGAGCTGCAATCGCGCAAGAGCGGACAGCGCCCCGACGTCGTGCTCATCCCGAATGCCGTGGACCTCGAGAGGTATCGGCGGCCGGTGCCTCGCCCGGCGGATCTTCCCGCCGGACCGGTCGCGCTCTACGTCGGCACGCTGCACGAGGACCGGCTGGACGTGCCGTTGACCGTGGAGACGGCATCCGCTCTCTCGGCCGTCGGGGGATCGGTGGTGTTGGTGGGCCCGGTGTCGCTCGCGGCGGCGAACCGGGAGGCCCTCGAGCGCACGCCGGGTGTGCGGCTGTGCGGGCCGCGCGACTTCGGCGCCGTGCCGGGGTATCTGCAGCACGCCGATGTGCTGATCGTGCCGCACCTCGTCGACGCGTTCACCGACAGCCTCGATCCGATCAAGCTCTACGAGTACCTCGCCGTCGGCCGGCCGATCGTCTCGACGCCCGTTGCGGGGTTCCGCGACACCGACTCCGATGCGATCTCGCTCGCTCGTCGCGAGCAGTTCCCCTCGGCGGTCCTGTCTGCCGTGTCGGCCCCGGGCGTGACGTTCGACGCGTCGGTGCCGACGTGGGCCGATCGTTGCGACATGCTGTGGGAGGTGCTCCAGCCGGTGGTCGCACCGTGATCGCCTGTCGGCTGGGATGATTCGGGGACGCGGATCCGCGTGACAGACTAGTCTGAGCGACTCAGCAACGAGGTAGGGGAGCGGATTGACTCTGAGAGAGGTGTTCGCTGCACTGTGGCGGCGCAAGTGGATCATCGTCGCGGTGACCCTCCTGGCCGCGATCGTCGCAGGCGCCTACCTTGCACGTCTCGATCCCAACTACAAGTCGTCGACGACAGCGCGCGCCAGCACGTTCCTCACCGACTCCATCACGTCGGGATCGATCGCAGGTGTCACCGCGGATGTGGATCCCTCCATCATCATGACGCCCACGATCCTCGAGCCCGCCGCGGACGCGATCGGCGAACCCGTCGGAGCACTCGCCTCCAGCGTGACGTATCAGGTGATCGAGGGGCTGCGGACCAACAACCTCGAGGTCACCGCGAACGGGCCCACGCCGACATCCGCCCAGGAGCGCGCGAAGGCGGTGATGCAGAGCTACTCGGACTACGTCGACACGACGATCCAGACCACGCTGGCGAATCTGCAGGCCAGCGTGGCCGCCACGACGGAGCAGATCCGGGCGTACCAGACGCAGCTCGCGGCGAACCCCAACGATCCCATCGCGGCGCAGAACCTGGCGACCGCGCTGGCGTCGCTCAGCGGCTACAACGCGCAGATCGTCGCGATCCAGAACGCCGGGGCGCCGTTGACGGTGACCAGTCCCGCCGCCCCAGGGACCTCCACGAACCCGAGCATGCTGATCGTGGCTGCACTGGCACTGGTGTGCGGTCTCCTCGCAGGCGCGGGGATCGCGCTGGTGCGCGACTTCTTCGACGACCGCATCCGCGCCTCCGACGAGGTCGAGCCGCTCACCGGAGTGCCGGCGATCGCCGAACTCGCCAACGACCGCCGCGTCGCCCGCAAGAAGATGCGGCTGCCGGCAGGCTCTGCCGAGCGGACGGCCCTCAGTGAAGGCATCCGCTCGCTGCGCACGACGATCCAGGTCATGCTCCCCGAGGGGAAGGGCGCTGTCGTGATCACGAGCGTGGAGCCCGGCGACGGCAAGACCTTCCTGTCGACGAACCTCGCGGTGTCGTGGGCGCGGGCGGGTCGCAAGGTGATCCTGGTGGGCGGCGACCTGCGCCGCGGCCAGCTCGGCTCATACTTCTACGGCCTGAACAACGTCAGCGGACTCGGGGATCTGCTCTCGGATGCCGCTGCCGCGCGCCGCGCGCCGAATCAGACGCAGATCATCGACGCGCTGCAGTCGACGTCGTATCGGGGCCTGCGGATCATGCCCTCCGGGATGACGACCGACGAGCCGGCGGACCTTCTGGGCGGCCGAGACCTCGGCCGTGTCATCGCGCACCTCGTGCGCAGCGCGGACGTGGTCGTCATCGACTCGCCCCCCGCGCTGGCGCTCGCCGATGCGTCGGAGCTCGCCGCGCATTCGGCCGGGGTCATCCTCGTGGCCACGGTCAACCGCACGCGTCGCGCGCTGCTGCGCGACACGGTCGCCAACCTCCGGGCGAACGGGATCGAGGTGCTGGGCATCGTCGTGAATCGGTCTCGGCGTCGGCTGCCCCGTTCGTACTCGTCCTACTACGTCGACAGAGGGGCCGTGCGTGCGACGGCCGCACGACAGGCCCCCCGCCCTTCCGCCCAGCCGCTCGAGAACGATCGGGCACTGCTCGCGGTGGATGAGGGCGCGGACAACGCCGCACCGGACCGGGAGGCGACCGCGGTCCCGCCGCGGATCGAGAAGTCGTCGAGCGCACCTCGTGCGGTCGACCACGATCCGGTCGACGGCGACGCGACGGATCTCTTCCCCGATCACGAGATCGCCGACGATGAGGTCGCCGACGATGAGATCGCCGACGATGAGATCGCCGACGACGGGATCGCCGACGACGGGATCGCCGACGACGAGATCATCGACGATGAGATCATCGACGATGAGATCATCGACGGTGAGTTCGCGGATTCGGACGAAACCCGTGGCAGCGCGGGTGGCCTCCGCCGTGACGGCCGACGTCGCACGGGCGAGATCGACCTCGGTCTCGATCAGGATCAGCCCGTATGACGCAGACGGGCGACATCCGCGTGCTGTTCGTCTGCACCGCCAACGAGTGCAGGTCCCCGTTCGCGGCCGCGCTCGCGCAGCGCCGCGCAGAGGGTCTGCCCGTCGTGTTCGACTCCGCGGGCGTCGAGACGTGGCACAGGGGTGTGCCCGAGACCGGGCTTCGGCATGCGCGCGAGCTCGGTCTGGATCTCGCAGGGCACGTGAGCACGACCGTGCATCCCGACTTCCTCGACGACTACGACATCGTCCTGGGCCTCGCACGCAACCATGTGCGGGAACTGGCGACCATGGACCCGGGCATCGGATCACGCCTGTTCACGCTGAAGCAGTTCGCGGCCTGGGCGCGTGATCATCCGCGATCCGGGGGCGTCGACGTGCGCGCGTGGCTCGCCACGCAGGATCCGACCGATTCGCGCCGTCGGATCCTCTCGTCGGACCCGGGCGATGACGTCCAGGACCCGATCAATCGCCCGCTCGAGGATTGGCGGGCGATGTCGGCGGACCTCATCCCCGCCATCGACAGCATGGTCGACGGAATCTTCCCGCCGGCCGGGAAGTGATCAGTACGCCGCGGACGGACGGATCATCTCACGGCCGGTGCGCGCCATGATGAGCAGGTCGCCGGTGAGCGACCAGTTCTCCACGTAGCGCAGATCGAGCCGGAGGCTCTCTTCCCACGTCAGAGCACTGCGGCCACCGACCTGCCAGGGCCCGGTGATCCCCGGGCGGATGAACAGCCGCCGGTAGGTCGATCCGCCGTAGGAGCGAGTCTCCGAGGGCAACGGCGGCCGAGGGCCGACGATGCTCATGTCGCCCACCAGGACGTTCCAGAACTGCGGCAGTTCATCCAGCGAGTACTTCCGCAGCAGTGCGCCGACCCGCGTGACCCGCGGGTCCGCGCGCATCTTGAACAGGGGACCGGAACCCTCGTTCCGGTCGATGAGCTCACCACGCCGTTCCTCGGCGTCGCTGCACATCGACCGGAACTTGACCATCTGGAACTCTTCCCCGTCGCGTCCCACCCGCGTCTGGCGGAAGAAGACCTTGCCGGGGCTGTCGAGCTTGATCGCCAGTGCGATGATCGGCGTGAGAAGACCCACGACCAGCAGTGCGCCGGCGGCGAGCGCGATGTCGACGGCACGCTTCAGCATGTAGCGGCCGCCTTCGAATGTCGGGAGCTGCACCTGGATGAGCGGGAGTCCTTCGACAGGCTTCAGCGACATGCGGGGACCGGCGACATCCGCGAGCGGGCTCGAAAGAACCAGCTCGGACGCGGTGCCCTCCAGGTCCCAGCTGAGGCGCTTGAGATACTCAGGGTCGCTGTCCGGGGTGCTCGCGACGATCACGGCGTCTGCGCTCAGCTGGGCGGCGACCATCTGAGCGGTGTCAGGAGTGCCGATCGCGTCGAATCGCTGGTCGCCGACGACGAGTTCATCCGCGTCGTCGCCGTCCAGTGTCACTCCGACGATGCGGTAGCCCATGCGGTCGTCGTCGTTGACGGACTTGACGACGTACTCGACGTCGCGGCGTGTTCCGACGACCAGGGCGCGCGAGACGAACTGGCCGTTCTGCCGCTGGCGCGAGAGCCACCGTCGTGCGACCCACCGCCCGAGGAGAAGCCCCGCCGTGCCGACCGGCAGAGCGATCAGCAGCTGGGTGCGCAGGCCCTGGGACTGCAGGAGGACGAACCCGATCGCCAGGATGCCGAATGCCATTCCCGTTGCGTGCGCGACGCGACGGTACTCCTGCGTGCCGTGACCGATGACGCCGGGCGCGCGGGTCTGAAAGAGCGCGAGCATCAGCCACCAGATGAGCACGGTCGCCAGGAAGACGCGTCCGTACTGCCACGGTGCGTCAGCGAGGTCGACGCGCGCGATCGTCGCGATCTGGATCCATGCGGCTGCGCCGGCGGCGCACAGGACGGTGAGGGTGTCGGCCAGGATGAGCCGATGGCGGTAGCGCCGCTCCCACGCCTGGCGTCGTTCGACGGCCGGTGCGAGGCGCGGTGTGATGAACAGCCGCGGTACGGCATCGGCGAGCACGGGCGCCGAAGTCGGCGTCATCGTGATCCCCGCGTTCACGATGACAGTCATTCGCCGCACCGCCGTTCAGGCAGCGCAGCCCACAGTGCATGAAGCATGCGAGTTCCCCAGAATCTCCCCCTGAGACTGCGGTTCCCATACCGCAGCCACCCTCGTCCGGCTTGCCGGCCACATCGATCTCCCCCAAGAGTTCGAGTGGCCCGCCCCAGTGCCGGATATGAGCGCTCCTCCACTCTAGAGCGCGAGCTCATACAGCGAAAGTGTCGTTACCTCAAGGATTGCTCTGTTTCCGGTCACCGGCCTGTGGAAAGAGATGTCCGACGGCGCTCATCTGATACATGGAGCGGCGCCAACGCGGCTTCGATCACCCGATCAGGTTGATCAGAGCGTCGAGCCCCATGCCGTAGTTGATGCGGACGGTCGGCAGTGCGAGCTTGTCGGTGCCGATCGTGACGTAGCCCGGCTCGATGGTGCGCGCCATCTCCCACCCGGCCTGCCGCAGCGCCTCCTTGGCGGTGTCGTTGTAGTGCCCGAAGGGGTATGCCATGACCTCCTTCACGCCGAGCACGCCGTACGAGGCCTCCATGTCCGCGACGATCTCGGGCACCGACCAGTTGACGATGCGGCCGTGGCCGTCGGCGCCGGCCTGGTGCATGTCGTGCGTGTGCGAGCGGCGGAGCACGTAGATGTTCGGCGGCGGATCCTGGCGGTACGCGGTGATCATGAACGACGTCGTCAGCACCTTGTACTTTTCGACGACCGGGGCGGCGAGGTCGAACCACGACTGGTCGGCGTCGTCGTCGGTCACGATGACGGAGTGGTTGGGCAGCCACAGCCGCCCGTCGATGAACGCCGACAGCTCGTCCCATGTCGGCAGGTAGAAGCCGCCGGTGGCGATGTGGTTCATGTGCGCGTCGAAGTCGCCGATGTAGGCGTAGTTGCCGCGCAGCCACCCGCTCTCGCCTTCGGGCTTGGCGGTGAACTGGTGGTACATGAGGATCGGGATGCGGGCGTTCTCGGCCGCGTTCTGCTCGGGGCTCACCCACGCGCCGTGCAGCGTCACACGCTGATCGGTGCAGGCCACGGGCTCGGAGCCGTTGACGCGTGCCGGGATCGCGAGGGCGGCGGCATCCTCCGGCGTCGCGTACCAGCCGGCGAACACCAGCCCGTCGCGGGCGGGGATCGGCAGACCCGTGTACAGCGCGCCCTGCGTCTGGAGCATCGGCGCGTCCGCGACGCCGTCGCCGGCGAAGCTCACCGCGCAGGCCGCCGGGTCGGTCGTGCTCGCCAGCAGCTGCTCCTCCGGGGTGAGGGGAGTCGGTGTGGGCGTCGGCGTTGCCGAGGGGGTGGCGCCGGCATCGGACGGTCGTGCGTCGTCGACCGCAGCCCCGGCGCGGGCGAACCCGATCGCCGCGACCGTGCCGGCGATGAGGGCGAGCGCGACGACGCCGCCCGCGACGCCCGCGAACACGCGACGACGGCGCGTACGCCGTGGCGTCCGCGCCGGATCCGTGCCGAAATCAGCCATGCGACTCCCCCAAGAGTCCGGACCGCGCACCCCCATACGCGGTCGTTCACGGCGATGCTACTCGGATGCCCCCGCCCGGCGACGACGCCGGGCGGGGGTTGGGGACAACCAGCGGCCGGACCCGCCCCCGCCACCTGTCGGTAGGCTCGGATGCCATGCTCCCCGCCGACTGGATCGAACACCGCCGCCCCGACGGCGAGGTCGTCGGGTGGATGCTCGCCGACGGCGAGGGTTTCCGCGTCTTCGACCTGCTGGGACGCGAACGCACGCCGGGCGACGGCGCGCCGATCGAATGGCTCGATGCGGAGGAGCTGCTCGAGCGCCTCGGCATCGGCTACCTCGCCGACCGATGGACGTTGCGGCTGCCCGACGGCAGCGAGCGGCCGGTGCGTATCGCCGAGGCCAGCGCGCGCGGCGTCACGGTCGTCGCCGACGAGTTCGGTGCGGCATCCGCCGTCGGCGCGGTGCTGGAGCGGTTCCGTCTGCCCTTCCCGGTGACCGACGAACTCGCCCCGCGCTGAGGGCGGCGCGTGGGTACCCTGGCGGTATGACGACGCTCGTGCTCACCGTGGTCGGCGACGATCGGTCCGGACTGGTCGCCGCGGTCGCCGACGTCGTCGGCAACCACGGCGGCAACTGGGAGAACAGTCAGCTGGCCGAGCTGTCGGGCGCGTTCGCCGGCATCATCGAGGTCTCGATCGCGCCTGAGCGCGCGGGCGAGCTGCGTGAGGCGCTCGCCGTCCTCGACGGGCTCCTCAAGGTGACCGTCTACGCCGGCACCGAGACCCCGCCCGAGTCCGAGGGCGAGCGACCGCTCACGATCCACGTGATCGGCAATGACCACCCGGGCATCGTCCGCGACATCTCTTCGGTGCTGCGTCGGCACAGCGTGTCGATCGACAACCTCACCACGCGCACCGCCGAGGCGGCGATGTACGGCGGCCGGCTCTTCGAGGCGACGGTGGTGGCGCGCGTTCCGGCATCCGTGGATCTCGAGGAGCTCACCGGCGAGCTGGAGCGGATCGCGACCGAGATCCAGGTCGACGTCACGCTCGGCAGCTGAGTGCGAGCGGCCGGGGACTGGTCGGCGGGGGAGCCTCGGGGGTAGCGTGCGGGAGCGTGGGAGCGCTCATCTACTTCAACTCCGCATCGCTGGACGCCTATATCGCCGGCCCCGACGGCCGCTGGGACTGGGCGACGCCCGATGCGGAGGTGCACGCGTTCGTGAACGACCTGCTCGCACCGGCGAGCACCCACCTGTACGGGCGCAAGGTGTACGACGTCATGAAGGTGTGGGACGACATCCCGCTGGACGACCTGCCGCCGGCCGAGCGCGCGTTCGCGCTGCGCTGGCGCGAGATCGACAAGATCGTCTACTCCCGCAAGCTGAGCTCGGTCACGACGGGCCGCACGGCTCTGCGCGACCTGTTCGACGCCGACGAGGCGCGCCGGATGAAGGATGCCTCGCCAGACCCGCTCGCGATCGGCGGCGGCCAGCTCGCCTCCGTCGCCGCGCGGGCGCGCGTGCTCGACGAGGTGCACGTGATGGTGGCCCCGGCGATCGTCGGCGGGGGCGTGCGGTTCCTCGACGAGGGGCTGCGGCTCGACCTGGAGCTGCTGGACGAGCGCCGGTTCGCGAACGGGTTCGTCTATCACGGCTATCGCGTCCGGTACGACTGAGTCGGCATCGGCCCTTGCCAACCAAGCGCTCGCTTTGGTAGACCGGAGCGCATGCGCATCGAATCCATGGAGCTGCTCGGCGTCGGCGTGGACGACTTCGACGGGGCGCTCGAGATGTTCTCGGGGCTGTTCGGGCTCGAGTTCCAGGTGTTCACGCCCGGCCTCGACTACGAGCTCGTCGACCTCGATCTCGACGCCGAGGATCATCAGCCGCCGCCGCGGGGGCGGATCGCGATGGACGCGACGGGCTGCTTCGAGATCATCGAGATCCCCGGCGCCCGCGAGGGGTTCCGCAACATCCACTTCCGCGTCGACGACATCGACGCGGCGATCGCCCATGCGAAGGCGCGAGGGCTGCGTGTCGTCCGCGACCTGCGGGCCGGGAACGTGCGCGAGGTGATCTTCGACGCCGCGACGCTGCACGGCATCCGGCTGTGCTTCGTGCAGTACGAGGGGGCGTCCTTCGCTGCCGCGCTCGCCGCATCGCCGGCAGCCCCGGCGGGGTGACCGCTCTTGCGTTCGCACCAAGCAAGCGCTTGACTGGGACCGTGTTCTCGGATCTCGCCTTCTTCTCGTTCGTCGAACTGACCGACCCCACCCAGCACGACGCGTACAACCGGTGGCACCAGCTCGACCACCGGCCGGAGAACCTCGCGCTGCCCGGCGTCGCGTGGGGCGATCGCTGGGCCCGCCGCGGCGCGTACGCGGAGGCATCCCGCACCGCCCCCGAGTTCGCCGCGGTCGACTACGTGGCCATGTACTGGTTCCGGCCACCCGCCGACGCGTCGGTGGCCGCGTGGGATGCGCTCGGAGAGGCGTCGTTCCAGTGGGGCCGCGGGCCGATCATCCCGGGCGTGCGGCGGCGCCTGCTCGCGTTCTTCCGGCCGGTGAAGGGGTACGCCGCGCCGCGCGCACGCGTCGGCGCCGAGGTGCTGCCGTACCGCCCGCACCGAGGGCTCCACCTCACGCTCACGCGGTTCGATGAGCCGCATGGCCTCGACGCCCACGAGGAGTTCCGGCGCGAAGACGCCGAGACCATCCCCGCGCTCCTGGGCATCGACGGCGTCGCGGGCGCCTGGACGTTCTCGTTCAGCCACCCGCAGCGGCATTCCTCGCTGCCGTTCGAGGAGTCCCCCGCCGACCCGCCGGGCAGCATGCGCATCCGCCTGGTCTACCTCGAGGGCGAACCGCTCGAGGTCGTCCCCGAGATCGAGAGGACGGATGCCGCCTCCGCGCCGGTCGCGGGGGAGCGCCTGTTCGCCGGGCCCCTGAAGACGATCGTGCCGTGGCAGGACTGGTGAGCGACCTCAAACGGCGGGTGCGGGCGATCGAGGACCGCCTGGCGATCGCCGATCTCGTGACACGGTACGGGCCGGCGGCCGACAGTGGGGACGGCGACGCGATCGCCGCGCTGTGGGCGCCGGGCGGCACGTACCGCTTCGACGACACCGTGCTCGCGGACGGCGAGCTGCCCGGGCTCGTCGACATCGACACGCATCGCGCGCTCATGGCCGCCGGGTGCGCGCACGTGCTCAGCGCACCGCGCATCGACCTCGCGCAGGACGGCGCCACGGCGGTGGCGATGAACCACTCCGTCGTGTTCGAGCACGCCGGAGAGGCATGGCGCGCGGCCCGGGTCAGCGCCAACCGCTGGGAGCTCGTGCGCACGGCCGAGGGGTGGCGCGTCGCGCACCGTGAGGTGAGGCTGCTCGACGGATCCGCCGCGGCGCGCGCGCTGCTGCGTCCCGTCTGACCCGACTCGACGCCGCGCGGCGTCCGGCGGTGCGACTCAGGCGAACCGGGCGAGGGGCGTCTGGCCGGCCTCGGCGAGCCGCTCCAGCGCCGTCGCCCGACCGGCCAGGGCGTGGCCGTGACGGATGTCCCAGTGGGCGAACTCGTCCTCGCCGAGTGCGCGGCGGCTGTGGTGCACCCAGTTCGGGTCGTCGAGCATCTCGCGGCCCAGCAGCACGACGTCGGCGTCGCCGCGTTCGACCAGGAGGGCGGCCTGCTCCGGATCGACGACGAGGCCGACCGTCGCCACCGGCACGCCGGCGCCCTCGCGGATCGCGCGCGAGAAGTCGGCGTGGAACGCGAACCGCCGCCGCACCCGGGTGTCGGTCGTGCGGTCGGTGGTGATCCCGCCCGACGACGTGTCGACGAGGTCGACGCCCTCGGCGGCCAGCCGTGTCGCGAAGCACACCGTGTCGTCGATGTCGATCCCGCCGTCGATGCCGTCCACGGCCGAGACCCGGTACGAGAGCACGATGTCGTCGGGGAGCGCCGCCCGCACCGCGCGCACGACCTCGAGCGGATAGCGCATGCGCCGCTCCGTCGTGCCGCCGTACGCGTCGGTGCGGTGATTGGCGATCGGCGACTGGAAGCTGTGGAGCAGGTACCCGTGCGCGCCGTGGAGCTCGACCACGCGGAAGCCCGCGTCGGCCGCTCTGCGTGCGGCATCCGCCCACATCGCGATGCTCGCCGCGACCTCGTGCTCGTCCAGCGCGCGCGGGAGCGGCCAGTCCGGGCCGGCGGGCGCGGCCGAGGGGCCGTCGAGAGGCCACGGGCCGAGGCCGGTGGCCTCGTCGGCCGTGCCCAGCGGTGCACCGGCGTGCCATGGCTCGCGCACCGCGGCGCGACGACCGGCATGCCCGAGCTGGATGCCGGGGACCGCGCCGTGGGCGGTGAGGAACTGCGCGATGCGCTGCAGCGGCGGCACGTGCGCGTCGCTCCAGATGCCGAGGTCGTGGTGCGAGATGCGCCCGCGAGGGTCGACGGCGGTGGCCTCGACCATCACCAGTCCGGCGCCGCCGAGCGCGAACCGCCCGAGATGCACGAGGTGGTAGTCGGTGGCCCGGCCGTCGGTCGCCGCGTACATGCACATCGGCGAGACGCCGGCGCGATGCGGCAGCGTCACCCCGCGCAGGGTGAGCGGTGCGAACAGCTCGCGTCCGGGACCTGCCTGCTTGACGTCGTCGTCGGCCATGCTCGTAGACTACCAAGCATTAGGTTGGTATGACCGCGAGGAGGACCCATGGCCGGCATCGCCGTGCAGCGCGACGCAGAGGTGACCCGCATCACGTTCGACAGGCCGGACCGCCTCAACTCGCTGACCACCGAGCTGCTCGCCGAGACGGCGGCGCTGATCCGGCGCGCCGACGACGGCGCGACGAAGGTCATCGTGCTCACCGGCGCCGGCCGGGCGTTCTGCTCGGGCGCGGATCTCTCGTCCACCGTGGACGCCGAGACGGTGGCCGCCGCCAACGACGTCGTGCAGGCGATCGCCGAGGTGCGGCCCGCGGTCGTCGCGGCCGTGAACGGCGCGGCCGCCGGGGTCGGGGCATCCATCGCCCTGGCGTGCGACCTGACGATCGCCGCCGACTCGGCGTTCCTGCTCATGCCGTTCCTCCCGCTCGGGCTCGTGCCCGACGGCGCAGCGACCCACACGCTCGTCGCCCGCGCCGGTGCCGCCCGCGCGGCGCGCCTGGCGTTCGGCGGCGAGCGGCTCCCGGCTGCGCAGGCGGCCGAGTGGGGGCTGTTCGGCGAGGTCGTGCCAGACGATGCACTCGACGCGCAGGTGAGCCGGGTCGTCGACCGCATGCTCGACGCTCCCGCCGCCGCGGTGTTCGAGACGAAGGCGCTGCTGCGCCGCGCCGATCGCGTCGGTCTGGAACGGGCAGGCTCCGAGGAGCTCGCCGTGCAGGGCAGGCTGCTCGCGTCCGACGAGTACGCGCGGGCGCGGGCCGGGTTCCTCGAGAAGCGTCCGGTCTCCTTCCGCGCGGGCTAACGCGCGGGGCGCGGCAGCGAGAGGGCGATGACCGACCCCAGCGCGCTGAGCACCGCCACCAGCGCGAACGCGATCATGAGGCCTGTCTCCGAGAGGAACTCGGCGCCGATCGCCGACGGGAACGCGACGACCAGGTAGGCGAAGACCGCGCTGGCCGTCGCGCCCGAGAGCGACCGCACGAGCGAGTTGACCGCCGTCGCCGACGCCGTCTCGGTCGCCGGCACGGCATCGATGATGAGCGTCGGCATGGCGGCGAACGCGAACGCGGTGCCGATGCCGACGAGGGTCGCGCTGGCGACGACGATGAGCAGGCCGTCGTGCACCACCAGCCGGAACAGGTAGGCGCCGCAGATGATCGCCGCCCCGAGGGCGAGGGCGAACCGTCCGCCGGCGCGTGCGAGCATCCGCCCCGCGACCGGCGCCAGCAGCACCATCGCGAGCGCCGACGGCACGAGGACCAGGCCCGCGCCCAGCGGTGCGAGCCCGAGCCCCGCCCCCGAGGCGACGGGAGCCCGGGCCTCCTGCATCGTCAGCAGGTGGTTCGCGAACATCCCGAACGCGACGAAGAACGACGCCACGTTCGTCAGCAGCACGCGACGGCGCAGCGACGTGCGCAGGTCGATGACGGGAGACGGATGCCGCAGCGCCACGAGCACCCACACGGCCGCGGCCGCGAGGCCGGCGGCCACCAGCAGCGGCACCGCCCAGGGGGCGGCATTCGCCCATGCCTGCGATTTCGAGATCAGCAGCAGGAGGCACGTGAGCGCGACCGTCAGGGCGATCGTGCCGACGAGGTCGAACCTGCCGGGCGCGCGCACGGGGGATTCGCCGACGAAGGCGGCGACGAGGGCGAGGAATACGGCGCTGGCGATCGCCGAGAACCAGAACAGCGCGGGCAGCCCGCCGAATGTCGACAGCACGCCCGACAGCGGCAGGCCGAGCGCGGAGCCGATGCCCAGCGTGCCGCTCATCAGCGCGATGCCGAGGGTCGCGCGCTCGCGGCTGACGAGGTCGCGCAGCAGGCTGATGCCGACCGGGACGATGGCGGTCGACATCCCCTGCAGCGCGCGCCCGACGAGCACGGTCGGCAGGGCGAGCCACACCGCCGCGAGCACCGATCCGGCGAACAGGCACGCGAGCGATACCAGGAGCAGGCGGCGGCGGCCGTGCATGTCGGCGAGGCGGCCGATGATGGGCGTGCCGACGGTGCCGGTCAGCAGGGTGATCGTGACCATCCAGGACGCGTCGTCGGCGCCGATGCCGAGCGCGGCGGGGATCTCGGGCAGCGCGGGGACGATGAGCGTGAACTGGAGCGACGTGAGCATCCCGCTGCCGGCGAGCACCGCGATGGTCGTGCGGTCTCTGCGCGGGCTGGGCATGCGGGTCGCGGTCTCCTAAGCAAGCAAGCGTTCATTTGGGAGGCTATCGGTTCTCACCGCTGCGACCAAGCAATTGCTAGGGTCGAGGAATGGCACAGTCCGATCCGAACGGCGGCGTGCGCGCGACCAGCGCGTCGCAGCAGGCGGCGTGGGTCGCCGGACGCATCCCGCCGCCCGAAGAGGTCGCGCCGGGCGTCTGGGCGATCGGCACCCCGATCCCCGCGGGCACGCTTCCGCACACGCTCACCTACCTGCTGCTGAGCGATGACGGCGGCGTGCACGTCGTCGATCCCGGCTGGGAAGGGGATGCCGGCATCCGCATCCTCACCGACGCGCTCGACGCCGTAGGGCGCGGGGTCGCCGACGTGCGCACGGTCGTCGCGACCCACTTCCACCCCGATCACCTCGGCAACGCCGGGCGCCTGCGCGCGCTCACCGGGGCGCGGATCGTGCTCTCGGCGACCGAACGCCAGGTGCTGGCGCAGGAGACGTCGACGCAGCACCGCGATCGCGGCGAGTACACGCGGCGGCTCGCCGAGTGGGGAGTGCCGCCCGAGCGCCACGCCGAGCTCGAGGAGTCGTTCGACCGGCCCTCGCTCGTGGACGACCTCGTCCCCGACGTCCTCGTCGCCGACGGCGACGTCATCGACCTTCCCGGCCACCGGCTCGAGGTCGTCGCCACGCCCGGCCACACCGACGGGCACGTGTGCCTGGTCGATGCCGGGCGTGGGGTCGTGTACACCGGAGACCACGTGCTGCCGGGCATCTACTCCGGAATCGGCATCGGCACCCTCCCGGGAAGCGACGCCCTCGGCGACTACCTCGACTCGCTCGACCGGCTCGCGCCGTTCGACGGCCTCCAGGCGCTCCCCGGCCACGAGTACCGGTTCGACGGACTCGGCCTGCGCCGCGCCGCGATCGCGGCCCACCACCTGCGCCGCACCGCCGAGGTCGCCGCGCTCATCCCCGAGCTCGGCGACGCCGCGGTGTGGGAGTACGCGCGGCGCCTGTCGTGGACCGCGGGCTGGGACGGTCTCGACGGGTTCTGGCTGCATTCGGCCCTGCGGCAGACGGCGCTGCACCTGGAGTTCGTCCGCAGCGGCGACTACGCCCGCAGCGGTCGGGCCGCGCGAGGGTGAGCCGAGCGGATGCCGGGGGTCAGTCGCGCGCGATGACCCGGCGCGCGAGCCGCCAGCCGCCCGGGGTGCGCACGAACTCGTCGTCGTAGCGGCCCATCGCCGACAGCGTCGGCGTGCGGTCGGCGTCGGCGTAGTAGCGGAAGTACGAGGTCGCACTCGCGCGATCGCCGTCGACGGCCACCGCGATGGACGACACGTCGTGCTTCGTGCGGCTGCCCGGTCCCTGCATCCCCGACGCCCGGCGCTCGTGGACGCCGGCCTCGAGGTCTGCACGCCCGCGGCGCACCTGCTCGGTCAGGGCGAGCCCGGTCGCCGAGGTGAGCTCCCACGCGGCGTCGGCGGTGAAGCAGTCGAGGTACGCAGTGACCTCGCCGGTGTCGGCGAGGTGGGCGATGCGGGCGATGAGGCGCGCGATGTCGAGGCGGTCCTCGATGCGCTGCAGCCGTTCTTCCGGGGTCATCGGGTCTGCTCCGGTGCGGCCCAGTCCTCGAGGAGGGCGCGCAGGTCGGGCGGGATGCGCACCGTCGACTGGTCGGGCGAGACGGTGACGACCGTGTTCGCCGCTCGGGCGACGAGGACGTCGTCCTCCTCGCGGCGCATCTCGAACTCGAACCGGAACGAGCTGGTTCCGATCCGCCCGAGGCGCAGGTCGATCCGCACGACATCGAACAGGCGCGCGGCGGCGAGGTACTCGCACTCCGTCGCCCGCGAGACCGTCCACCAGCCGAAGCGCTCCTTGAGCGTGTCCTGGCGCAGGCCCTGCAGGTACAGGAACTCCGACTGCAGCGCCTCCATCTTCGGGAACCATGCGGCGTAGTAGAGGATCTCCGCCGGGTCGGTGTCGCCGTAGCTCAGCCGCACGGTGTGGGAGTGCAGCACGCGGCCGGTGGCAGTGCCCATGCTCGGCGCCGTCGCCTCTCGTATGCCTTCGACCGCCATCGTGCCTCCTCGTCGCCGTCGCGCTCTCGAGCGGACACCCACCTAATGCTTGGTTGCCTTCGCCTTCAATGTATGGCTATGTTGTGGAACTAGCAAGCAATTGCTTGGGAACTCTTTGTGCCCCCCGACGACGACCAATGGAGGTTCGTATGATCAGCAAGCGCACCGCAGCGCTCGCGGGAGTGACCGTCTTCGCACTCGCCCTCACGGCCTGCGCCAGTGGCGAGGAGGAGCCGGCGGCCACCGGCGACAAGGCCCCCATCGTCATCGGACTGGACGAGGACAGCACCGGCCCCGGCGCGTCGTACGCCACCATCGCCGGCAACACCGTGCGGATGGCCGTCGACGAGATCAACGAGGCCGGCGGCATCCTCGGCCGGCAGGTCGAGATCGTCGTGGGCAACGACGAATCCGACCCGACGAAGACCCCCTCGGTCGTGCGCAAGCTCGTCGACCAGGGCGCGCAGGCGATCATCCTCGCCACCGGCGGCGGCTCGGTGCTGCAGGCAAAGGCCGTGGTCAAGCAGGCCGGCATCCCGGCGATCGCCCCCGTCGCGATCACGACCTCGGTGGGCCTGCCGCCCGACAACGAGTTCACCTACATGCTCGCCAACGGTCTCGACGACTTCTCCGACGTGTACTGCGGGGCCTTCGAGGAGAAGGGCTACGAGACCCTCGCCGTGCTGGCAGACACCACCCCCGCGATCGACAACATCTCGGGACTGCTGATCCCGGGCCTCGAGGACTGCATCGACGTCGTGGCGCAGGAGAAGGCGCCGGTGGACGCGGCGGACCTCAACGCGCAGGCCGCGCGCATCAAGGACGCCGACCCCGACGCGGTGCTCGTCATGAGCGTCGGCGGCAACTTCGAGGTGCTCGCGCACAACACGCTCGCCCCGCAGCTGCCGGGTGTGACCCGGTTCTCGCTGGCCTCGATCGGCAACCAGCCCGACGCGTGGGAGCGGGCCAACCCCGGCGTGCTCGCGGACGTGGTGTACATGGGGGCGATCGACGCCGACAACCCTGCGACCGAGGCCCTGGCCGACAAGCTCACCGCGGCCAACGGCGACGACTACCGCCTCACCGCATACGACGCGCAGGCATACGACACCGTGTACCTCCTCAAGCAGGCGATCGAGGCGGCCGGCGGCACCGATGACCCGGCGGCGATCAACGATGCGCTCAACGAGATCAGCGGGTACGCCGCCTCGTTCGGCCAGGACGGCTTCACGCTGTCGTTCACGGCCGACAAGCACATCGGCGCGGACTCGCTGTGCGGCCTGGTGCTGAGCACCTTCGACAAGAAGAACCAGCCTGCCGGCGCGTGGCCCGCGTACCAGGTGTCGTGCTGAGCCGGATGCCATGACAGAACCACAGCTGTGGCTCTCGGTGCTCGAGATCGGCTGCTTCTTCGCGCTGATCGCACTCGGGTACCAGGTCACCCTCGTCGGGGCCGGCTTCTTCAACTTCGCGATCGGCCCGTACGCCATGGTCGCCGCGCTGGGCGCGTCCTGGTTCGTCACCGAATGGGACATGCCGGTGTGGCTGGCGGTGCTGTGCGGGCTGGCGATCTCGACGATCGTCAGCGGACTGACCGAGCTGCTCGTCGTCCGGCCGGTGCAGCGCCGGTCGGGCGGGGGCGAGCTGCCCGCGCTGGTCGCGGTGACGGCGGTGATGTTCATCGTGCAGCAGGGCGCCGGCGCCCTCTTCGGGCGCCGCGCCCTGCCCGGCCAGCAGGTGGTCGAGCTCGGCCCGTGGCAGATCGGAAGCGTGTACGTGACGGGGGCCACCGTGCTGCTGATCGGCACGACCGCCGTCGCCTTCGCCGTCATGTCGGCGTGGATGCGGTGGAGCCGCACCGGACGCCTCCTGCGGGCCGTCGGTGACAACCGTTCGGCGGCTGCGCTGCTCGGACTGCCGGTGGGCCGCATCCGGCTCATCGCGTTCCTCGTCGCGGGGCTCATCGCCGGAGCCGCCGGCATCCTGTACGCGCCCAAGGCGGGTGTCGCCTTCACGAGCGGCGTCTCGTGGACCCTGGTCGGGTTCCTCGCCCTCGTGATCGGCGGCACCGGCCGCGTATGGGCGCCGCTGGTCGGCGGCCTGGTGCTCGGCGCGATCCAGGTGTTCGCGCCGTACTACTTCGGGAACCTCGGCCCGACGACGATGGTGCTCGTCATCGCGCTGCTGTTCTTCGCGTTCCGCCCGCAAGGGCTCTTCGTCGCAAAGGTTCGGACGTGACCGCCGTCTCCACTCTCATCGACGCGCCTCCGCGGCGCACCCCGCTGCGCGGCCTGCTGGCTCCGGGCGCCGCTCTGGTCGTCGGGCTGCTCATGGTGTGGTGGGCGGGCGCCAGCGGCTACCGGCAGGACCTTCTGGTCCTCGTCGCCGTGTACGCCCTCATCGCGCTCGGGATGTACATCCCGTTCGTGCTGGCCGGCTCGCTGTCGATGGCCTACAGCGCCTACGCCGCGATCGGAGGCTACTCGGTCGCGATCGTCACGACCGAGACCGATCTGCCGGCGATCGTCGGCTGGATCGCGGGCCCTCTGGCCTCGGCGCTGGTGGCCGTGGTGCTGAGCCTGCTCACCCGACGCCTCAGCGGCTTCTACCTCGCCGCCGCGACGCTGCTGTTCGGACTCGCCTTCGAGCCGTGGCTCATCGAGGCCAAGGAGCTCACGGGGGGCTCGGCCGGCATCGGCGGCATCCCGGCCCCGTCGATCTTCGGCTGGGAGCCGCCGCGGATCGTCCAGGCGGCCTTCGCGCTGCTGCTGGTCGTGGTCGTCGCCTCGGCGATCGAGCGCGTCCGCACCGGTTCGTGGGGCGTCACCGTCCGTGCGATGCGCGACGTGCCGTCCGCCGTCGAGGCCGTCGGCGTGCGCACGGCGTCCCTGACCACCGTCGCGCTCGCCGTGGGCGCCGCGGTCGCATCGCTCGGCGGAGCGCTGTTCGCGAGCTTCGTGCTGAGCATCACCCCCGAGACGTTCACCCTGTCGATCGTCTTCATGGCGATCTTCATCCCGCTCATCGGCGGGCAGGGCAGCGCGTGGGGATCGGTGATCGGCGCGATCATCGTGGTTCAGCTGACCGTCAACATGCCGGAGTTCGAGGCTTCGGGGCAGCTGCTGCTGGCCGTCGTCGTCCTGGGCATCCTGCTCTTGGCGCCGTCCGGGATCATCGGCTACGCCCAGAAGCTCGTCCTGGCCGTCCGCGGTCGTGCGGGGAAGCGGGTTCGCGATGAGCAGTGACGTCCTTCTCGAAGGCCGCGGCCTGTCCAAGGCGTACGGCGGTCTGGTCGCCGTCGACGCCGTCGACATCCGGGTGTCGGCGGGAGAGATCCTGGGCCTCGTCGGTCCCAACGGCGCGGGCAAGACGACCCTCGTCGACCTCATCACCGGCATCCAGTCGGCCGACAGCGGCGAGCTCACGCTCGGCGGGGTGCGGCTTTCCGGGCCGCCGTCCGCGCGGGCCCGGCGAGGCCTCGCACGCACGTTCCAGCATCCTCACCTCGCCCTCGAGCTGACGGTGGAGCAGAACATCCTCGTCGGAGCCTCGGCGCGGCGGTTCGGCTCGGCGTGGCCGCTCACGCGCGGCATCGTGACCGACGGCATCCTGTCCCGGCGCACCGAGCTCGAGGCTGCACGCCGGATCGCGGGCGAGCTCGGCGTGCCCGATCTCGCCGAGACGTGCGCCAACCTGTCGCTGGGCGAGCAGCGACTCGTGGAGGTGGCGCGGGCTCTCGCACAGAGCCCGACCGTGATGCTGCTGGACGAGCCGTTCGCGGGTGCCGATGCGCACTCGGTGGGCGGCATCATCGAGGCCATCCGCAGCGTGCAGAGCCGGGGCCACGGCGTCATCCTCGTCGACCACAACGTCGACCTGCTGACCTCGTTGGCCGACCGTGTGATGCTGCTCGCCCAGGGCCGCAAGGTGTTCGAGGGCGGGCCGCGCGAGTGCCTGGCCAGCCCCGAGATGCAGCGCGTGTACTTCGGCGCGGTCGACGCCGACGACGAGGGGGAGGCGGCATGACCGGCGACATGCGCATCGAGGGGCTCTCGGTCTTCTACGGCCGGGCGACCGCGGTGCAGGACGCGTCGTTCGTGGTTCCGGCCGGCCGGGTCACCGCCGTCGTCGGACCCAACGGCGCCGGGAAGTCGAGCCTCGCGCTCGGGGTCTACGGCTCCGTCACCGCGCAAGGGAAGGTCCGGCTCGGCGACGACGACCTCTCCGGCCTCGCCCCGATCGCCCGGGCGCGAGCGGGCCTGGCCATCGTGCCGCAGGGGCGCCAGCTGTTCCCGCGCCTGTCGGTCCGCGACAATCTGCAGGTCATGGCGGAACTGCTGGATCTGCGCCGCGACGCCGTCGAGGCGGCGCTGGACCGCTTCCCGGTGCTGCGGGAACGGGAGAACCGCCTCGCGGGGGTCCTCTCCGGCGGCGAGCAGCAGATGCTCGTCGTGAGCCGGGCGCTGATGGGCGAGCCGCGCGCGCTGATCCTCGACGAGATGATGACCGGGCTCGCCCCGAAGATCGTCGCGGCGCTGGTCGAGGCGATCCGGCGGATCGCCGACGACGGCGCCAGCGTCCTCATCCTCGACCCCGCCCTCGGCCCGCTGCAGAGCCTCGTGGATCGCGGGCACGTGCTGCTGCGCGCCGAGCTGAGCGGCCCCTACGACGACGCCGCGAGCCTGGACGACGCGTACCAGCGCGCCATGGGCGTCATCCACGAAGAGATCGAGGAGGCCGAATGAGCCGCCTGCCCGCCCCGCACCCCGACGCGGTCGCCGCGTACACGCAGAACGGCTGGTGGGGCTCGCTCTCGGTCGCCGATCACGTGCGCGCGCGGGCGCGCAACCACCCCGGCAAGGTCGCCTTCGTGTCGGAAGGGCGGCGCATGACGTGGGCCGAGTACGACGCCGGGATCGACGCGCTCGCCCAGGTGCTGGCCGCGGTGCTCGCGCCGGGCGAGGTGTTCGGCGTGCTGCTGCCCGACGCGCCCGAGTTCCACATCGCGCTGTGCGCGGCCGAGCGCAGCGGCACGATCGCACTCGGGATGGGTGCGCGCTCCGGACCCGCGGAGATCCACCACCTGATGAGCCGGTCCGGCGCGCGCGTGCTGCTCACGCGCAGCGCCCACCGAGGCCGCGCCGCGGGCGAGATCGTCGGAGACCTCGCCCGCGAGGGCTGGGAGGTCTCGCATCTCATCGAGGTGGCTCCGGATGCCGCACCCGCGGCGTATCGGTGCGACGCCGACGGTCTCCTGTCGCCGCAGCCCGCCGCATCCTTCGTCGACCTCTCCGCTCGGGCGACCGGGCCGAACGAGCTGTCGATGCTCAACTCGACCTCGGGCACCACCGGGCGGCCCAAGCTGGTGATGCAGTTCGCGAACCGCTGGCTCCGCTTCAGCGAGCTCGCGATCGCGGGGGCCGACCTCACGTCCGACGACATCATGTTCGGCGCCGTGCCCGGGCCGTTCGGGTTCGGGCTGTGGACCGCGCACTATGCGCCGGCCCTGCTGGGGATGACGACGGTCCTCATGGAGCGCTTCGACGCGGCCGAGATGCTGCGGCTGCTCGCGACAGAGCGGGTGACCGTGCTCGCCTGCGTGAGCACGCAGTTCAAGATGCTGCTGGACTGCCCCGAGCTGGCCGAGGAAGACCCCCGGCTCGCCCTTCGGGCGATGTTCACCGGCGGTGAAGCCGTCTCGTATGAGCGGGCCCGCGAGTTCGAAGAGCGCGTCGGCGCGTCGGTGCTGCAGTTCTACGGCTCGAACGAGTCGGGCTCGATCAGCTACACCACGCTGCGCGATCCGCAGGAGCGACGGCTGCGCACGGCGGGTCGGGTCGGCGACGACGTCGAGGTGCGGCTGTTCGACACCGAAGGCGACGTGACCGCAGCCGGTCGCGGGCGCCCCGGGGTGATCAGCCCGACCATCGGCATCGGCTACTACCAGGACGACGCGGCCAACGCCGAGCTCTTCCGCGACGGCTACCTGCTGATGCCGGACCTGGTCGAGATCGACGACGACGGCTGGCTGCAGGTCGTGGGCCGCATCAGCGATCTCATCATCCGCGGCGGCAAGAACATCTCGGCCGTCGAGGTCGAGGAGGCCGTCGAGGCTCATCCCGACGTGCTGATGGCGGCGGCCGTTCCGGTGCCGGACGCGGTGTACGGCGAGCGGATCGGCGTCGCGCTCTGCCAGGTGCCCGGCGTCGCGCTCGATGTCGCCGCGCTCACCGGGTTCCTCCTCTCCAGAGGGGTGTCCAAGCACCTGCTGCCCGAACGCGTCGCGGTCGTGGACGACCTGCCGCGGGCGGCGGCCGAGAAGATCGCCAAGGGGCAGGTGCGCGAGCTGTTCGCGGCGACGGATGCCGTGGACCGCGACCTTCGGGCGCATCCGGCCGGCGGCGGCCGCGTGGCCGCCGGAGCCGTCGAGGGGCTGCCGTGACGGGCTCGCCGGTCGCCGTCGTGGAGGGCCTCGCCTTTCCCGAGGGTCCGCGGTGGCGCGACGGAGCCCTGTACTTCTCCGACGTCCACTCGCACCAGGTGCTGCGCCTGCGCGAGGGGCGGCTGGAGATCCTCGCCCACATCCCCGGAAAGCCCTCGGGGCTCGGATTCCTCGACGACGACACCCTGCTGGTGGCGTCGCAGCACGACCGCTCGGTCTATCGGGTCGATCTCCGCGCGCCGGCGGGCGCGCCGGTGCTGCACGCCGACCTCTCCTCGCTCACGACGTGGCACGTCAACGATCTGCTGACGGATGCCGCAGGCCGGGCGTACGTGGGCAACTACGGCAGTGAAGCGCCTCCGGGGGAGCCGATCGCTCCGGCGACGCTGGTGCTGGTCGACACCGACGGCTCGTCCCGTGTCGTCGCCGAGGACCTGTACTTCCCCAACGGCATGGCGCTGCGAAGCGGTGGCACGGAGCTCGTCGTCGCCGAGACGCGCGCCGAGCCCGGGCGGCTGACGGTGTTCGACGTGGCCCCGGACGGCGGACTGTCGGGCCGTCGCACCTTGATCGAGTTCGACGTCGAGTGGCCCGACGGGATCGCGATCGACTCCGAGGACGCCGTGTGGGTGGCCTCGCCCTTCAGCGGCGAGGTGGTCAGGGTCGACGCCGGCGGCGTGGTGACCGACCGGCTCGCGATCGACGACCCTTACGCGGTGGCGCTCGGGGGAGCGGACGGCCGCGATCTGTTCGTGTGCACGGCTCGCACGTGGCTGCCGCAGGAGGCGGCCGCCGAGCGTCGTGGTGCGATCAGAGCGCTGCGCGTCCGCGTGCCCCGATGAGCGGGGCGGGTGCGGGAGGGGCTGTCGGCCCCTCCCGCATCGTCGTCACTGCGTGACGGTCCAGCCGCCGTCGACGGGGAGGTAGGCCCCGTTGATGTACCCGGCGAGCGGCGACAGCAGGAACAGCGTCGCGTAGGCGATGTCGTCGGCCGCGCCCATGCGGTGCAGCGGGATCCGCTGGAGCACGCGCTGACCCGTGTCGCTGGCGGCGAACCCGGCGAGCCGCGGGGTGTCGGTCATGCCGGGGGCGACGGCGTTGCTGCGGAACTCACCGGCGCGGTGGGCGGCGAGGTGGCGCATGTACCCCGCCAGCGCGGCCTTGGATGCCGAGTACCAGTCGCTCGCGGTGCCGACGAGGTTGCCCGCCACCGAGGAGGTGACGACCATCGCCGCACCGGCTCCGGGTCCGGCCGCGGCCCACGCGTCGGTGACGCGGCGGACGCTGCCGACGCAGGCGATGATGGCGTCGTCGAACGCGAGGTCCGCGCTCGAGGGCGGGCCGGCGTTGTTGTGCAGCAGCGCGATGGTGCCGAGCGCCGCGGTGGCGGAGGAGATCCCCGCGGTGACGGCATCCTGATCGCCCACATCGGCGACCCACGTGTGCACGCGGCGCCCGAGCGCCCCGACCTCGTCGGCGAGCGTCTCCAGCCCCGCGGGGTTGATGTCCCACGCGCTCACGTCCAGGCCCTGCTGTGCGGCACGGAGCGCGGTGGCGCGCCCGATCCCGCTGCCGGCGCCGGTCACGAGGATGCTCGTGCCCTCCGCGAACCCGAAATGCGCATCGCCCATGATGCCTCCCGATCAAGCGTTTGGTTGTTTTGCTCGATCCTAGACCGCGGCGACCGGAACCGCCACCGGACGCCGCTCGCTGAGCACGAATCCCGCGAAACCCCCGTCGGCGACGGTGTCGCAACGGTCGATGTAAGGCCGGAACCCGCCGATGTAGGGCAGGAAGCCGCGCGCCTTGCCCTCGATGTTCGCGCCGGTGTACCAGGACCGCGCCGAACCGAACAGCGTCGCGTCCGCGAGCTCGGCACCGTGCGCGGCCCACGCCTGCGCGGCATCGCTGCGCGGTTCGGCCGAGGTGAACCCGTTCGCGCGGCAGTGCTGCACCAGTCGCAGGGCGAAGGCGCCCTGCTGCTCGGCGCCGAGCGCCATGTTCGACAGCACGCTGGGCGTTCCGGGGCCGTTGAGGGCCAGCAGGTTGGGGAAGCCCGGGATGCCGACGCCCAGGTAGTTGGTCGGGCCGTCGCGCCACTCGTCCCGCAGCGACCGCCCCTCGCGGCCGCGGATGTCGATCGACGTGAGAGCGCCGGTCATGGCGTCGAAGCCGGTGGCATAGACGACGACGTCGTGCTCGCGGTGGGCCTGCGCGCTCGTGATGCCGGTCGGGGTGACCTCGGTGATCGGCTCGCGCCGCAGGTTCACCAGGTGCACGTGCGGCAGGTTGTACGTCTCGTAGTACCCGGAGTCGGTGCAGATGCGCTTGGTGCCGATGGGGTGGTCGGAGGGCGTGAGATCGGCGAGGGTCTGCGGGTCGTCGACGAGCTCGACGAGCTTGCCCTCGAAGAACGCCCGCGCGGCCTCGTTGATCTCGATGTCGGCCGTCTGTCGAGCGAAGGCCTTGGCGAACAGCACGCCGCCGCGCGTCCACGCCTCTTCGAACACCGCCTCCCGCTCGGCCTCGGGAACCTCGTCGTAAGGGACCGGGTGGCTCGTCCAGGGCGAGCCGGCCAGGCCGTTCCACGACAGCTCGCGACGGTGCGCGTAGTCCGCCAGCGCGGCCTGCCACTCGGCATCCTCGAGTCCGCGGTTGAACGCGGGCACGCTGTAGTTCGCGGTGCGCTGGTAGACGACCACCTCCGCCGCCCGCTGCGCGATGAGCGGGATCGCCTGGATGCCGGAGGACCCGGTCCCGATGACGGCGACGCGCTTTCCCGCGAGGTCGGGGTCGGTCTGCGGCCAGGCGGCGGTCATGTAGACCTCGCCGGCGAAGGTGTCTCGTCCGGGCAGGTCGGGCAGCACCGGCGCCGAGAGGCTTCCGGTGGCCATCACGAGCCAGTCCGCGGTCGCGACGAGTCCGGCCTCGGTCCGGACCTCCCAGCGCCGCGCGCGCTCGTGCCACTGCGCGGATGCGACGCGCTGGTCGAACCGGTAGTGACGGCGCACGTCGTAGCGGTCGGCGACGTGCTCGAGGTAGCGGAGGATCTCGGGCTGCGTCGCGTAGCGCTCCGACCAGCGCCAGGTGCGCTCGAGCTCCGGGTCGAACGAGAACGAATAGTCGATGCTCTCCACGTCGCAGCGGGCGCCCGGGTAGCGGTTCCAGTACCAGGTGCCGCCGACGCCGTCGCCCGCCTCCAGGCCGAGCACGTCCAGCCCGAGCCGCTCCGCGTGGATGACGGTGTACAGGCCGGCGAAGCCGGCTCCGACGACGATCAGGTCGTGGTGGTCGCAGGTCTCGGTCATGCTGCCTCCTCCGGAGCGGGTGCGGTCAGGGTGTCGTCGACGTCGGCCCAGAGCAGCTCGGACGCCGAGCGTCCGGGGCCGTAGCCGGGGATGGTCAGGAACCCGTGGAACTGGTCGGGATGGTGCCGGTGCAGCACCGGCACGCCGGCGGCCGCCAGGCGCTCGGCGAACGCGCGGCCCTCGTCGCAGAGCGGATCGAGCCCGGCGGTGACGACGATGGTCGGCGGCAGGCCGGCGAGGTCGGCCCGCAGCGGTGAGACGCGCCAGTCGACCTCGGCCGTCTCGACGGGGCCGCCGAGGTAGGTCTCCCAGTAGTAGCGCAGCTGGCGGCCGGTGACGAAGTAGCCCTCCGCCCGGCTGCGGTGCGAGGGCGTGTCCATCGCCGGATCGAGGAACGGGTAGGCCAGCACGAGTCCGGTGAGCGGGGAGTCCCCGCGGTCGCGCAGCATCAGTGCGGCGACAGCGGCGAGGTTGCCGCCCGAGCTGTCGCCGGCGGCGATGACGCCGTCGCCGAGATCGGCCGAGGCCACCCAGTCCACCGCCGCCACGACGTCCTCCGCGCCGGCGGGCGCGCGGTGCTCGGGCGCGCGGCGGTGCTCGACCGAGACGACGACCGAACCGGTGTGCTTCGCCCAGCGCCGGCAGAATCCGTCGTGGCTCGCGATCGAGCCGTGCAGGAACCCGCCGCCGTGCACGAACACCGTCACCGGAGCCTCCGGCCGGCGCTCGTGCGGCTCGTACACCCGCACCGGCACGCCGGGTGCGACGACCAGATCCTGCGCTGTGGCGACGTCGTCGAGGTTGTCGGGCGCCCGTACGCGGGCGTCGACGAGGGCGCGCGCCGCGAGCGGGTCGAGCCCGGTGATGTCGGGGAATCCGGCGTTCAGAAGCTCCAGCATCCGCCGTGTTTCGTCCATCCGATCTCCTTCGATCGTGAGGGGAAGAGGCTAGTATGTCTATTAGTCATACTCCGTTTCGGAGTATCGCATCGGGTGACGAGGAGGTCAACCGTGACGAGCGAACCGACCGAGGCCGAGATCGATCTGCCGGCGACGAGCCGCGCCGTGCTCGGCATCCTGTCGTTCGAGGAGGAGCTCTCGGGCTACGACGTGAAGCGCTGGGCCGACCAGAGCCTCGCGTTCTTCTACTGGGCGCCCTCGCACAGCCAGATCTACGCCGAGCTGCGCCGGCTCGAGAAGCTGGGCCTGGCGACCTCGCGCGTGGAGCAGACGCACGAGGCGAAGAGCCGTCGCGTGTACGCGATCACGGATGCCGGCCGCCGGCGCATCCGCGCGTGGGCCGACGCCGTCGAGCCCGAGGCCGTGGTTCTCAAGAACCCGGTCCTGCTGCGCGTGTGGGCTGCCCACAACTCCGATCCTCGGCGTCTGCGTCGCATGCTGGAGGAGCACCGGGCGGATGCCGCCTCCCGCGCCGAGCAGGCCGCCTCGCACGCCGAGCACGCGGCGGACGTGCCGGCATGGCACTTCCCGTCGGTGGTGCTGGAGTGGTCCGAGCGGTACTACCGGGACGAGGCGGCGCGCATCGACTGGCTGCTGGAACGTCTCTCCGCCGACCTGGACGACGCACCGTGATCGGCCGTCCGCGCGACCGCAGCCGGGGGTGAGGCGTGGCGTCAGACCCCGAAGCCGCCGTCGACGTCGAGCTTCTGACCCGTGATGAAGCCCGCCCGCGAGGACGCGAGGAACGCGACCGCCTCCGCGATGTCGTCGGCCGTGCCGAAGCGTCGCAGCGGGATGTTCGCCGTGGCCACCGCCAGTGCGCGCTCGTCGAGGTCGCCCGAGGCCATCAGCCGCGCCGACATGCCGTCGCTCAGCATGCCCGGGCCGACGCAGTTCACGCGCACGCCGTACCGGCCCTCCTCTGCGGCCAGCCCTCGCGCGAGGGCCTCGACGCCGCCCTTGGGGGCCGCCGACAGTCCGTCGCGCACGGGGTAGCGGCGGGTGGCCGCGGTGGTGACGGCGACGATCGAGCCCCTCGAGGCGCGCAGCGCCGGCAGGCACGCGTGCGCGATCGTGAAGAAGCCGACGAGGTCGGCGTCGACCTGCGCGGCGAACTGCGCGGGGGTCACCCGCGACAGGTGCACCATCGGCACGTGCGGGCCCGCGGCGTGCACGAGGGTGTGGATCGCACCGTGGCGGCCGAGCACGTCGGCGACGACGGATGCCGCGGCCGCGGCATCCGTCACCTCCAGGCGATGCGCCTCGACGGCGTGGCCGAGCTCGTCCAGGAGCGCCGTGGGCTCGGTGGAGCGATACGTCAGGACGACGCGCTCGCCGTCGGCGACGAGGCGGCGCACGACGGCGGCGCCGATGCCGCCCGAGCCGCCGGTCACGAGCGCGGCGCCGGCGCGTGCGTACGGGGTCGAGGAGGGTTCGACTGTGCTCATGACCGGCACCGTAGCACCGAAACCAAGCAAATGCATGGTTGGCTATTGCCCCTCCCGATCTTCTGTGTTTGACTAAGCAAGCGTTTGGTCACCACCCTTCACCCTCAACGATGAGAAAGGCCAGTCCATGCACCGCACCAGGGTTCCAGCAGCACTCGCAGCATTGGCCGTCTCCGCCCTCGCATTCGCCGGCTGCGCCGGCGGCGGCGACGCGGGAACGAGCCCCAGCGAGACGAGCAACGAGCCGATCAAGGCCGTCGTCTTCGGCGCACTCGGCGCCGAGGGCATCCTCGCCAACAACGCCACGACGTCCGTCACCGCCGCCAAGGCGTCGGTCCAGGCCGTCAACGACGCGGGCGGCATCCTCGGCCGCGAGGTCGAGCTCGAGGTCATCGACGACACCGGCGACCCGACGGTCGCCGTCACCAAGCTCCGTGAGCTGATGGCCTCGGACGACAAGCCCGACGTCGTCATGAACTCCGGCCCCTCCACGGTCGCCGAGGCGATGCTGCCGATCCTGACGCAGAACAAGGTGCTGTCGTTCAACATCGGCCCGACCGCCACCTCGGGCGACCCGAAGGCCAACCCGTACAACTTCGACCTGTCGCCCTCGGTCCCCGACTACATCGGCTCGTTCTCGGCCGAGATGGACGACCGCGGGTACGACGACGTCGCGATCCTCCACGGTTCCAGCGCGTACGGCGAGCTGTTCGGCCAGCTGACCGCCTCGACGTTCGCCGACGACGGCTTCACCGTGACGGGCGTGCAGGGCTACGACAACGCGTCGCTCGACATGACCGCGCAGCTGGAGGCGCTGCAGGAGACCGACCCCGACGTGCTCGTGCTCGACGCCTACGGCGCCCCGCTCGGCTACGTGCTGCAGGGCATCGAGAAGCTCGGCTGGGACGTCCCGATCATGGGCAACACCTCGGTGTCGGCCACCGGCCTCATCTCGACCGAGCCGCCCACCGGCGTCCTGGGCACCGACCAGGTCAAGAACCTGACGATGCAGGTGTTCCGCAGCACCAAGTACGACGCCGACGACGCCACCGTCAACGACGCGGTGCAGCTGATGACCGAGTCCGGCGAGATCAAGTCGTCGCTCATCCTCGCGTACAACTACGACGCGATGCCGCTCGTGAAGGCCGCCGCTGAGAAGGCCGGCTCGCTGGACGTCGAGAAGGTCGCGGAGGCTCTGCTCGACTCCGACGTGCAGGACTCGGCCGAGACCGCGATGCTCGAGCTGTACGGGTTCACGAAGGACTCGCACACGCCGCACGCCAAGCCGAGCGAGTTCCTGTTCATCGCACCCGGCCCGCTCGTCAACGGCCAGTACCAGTAACGATGTGACAGTGGTGGCCCCGGATCGCACCCCGGTCCGGGGCCACCGACGCATCCACACGACGACGTGACGGAAGGACCCTCACGACCATGACGATCATCTGGTCCGGTCTCGCCCTGGGCGCGGTGTACGCGCTCGTGGCGATCGGATACAACATCGTCTTCCTCTCGCAGAAGACGTTCAACTTCGCCCAGGCGGCGCTCATGATGCTCGGCGCGTTCATCGCGTACGTCGGCATCGTCGTCTGGGGCCTGCCCTGGTGGATCGTGGGCATCGTCGCCGCCGTCATCGTGGGCGCCGTCGCCGCCCTCGAAGAGCGCGTCGCGATCCGCCCCGTGAAAGACCCGCACAACCTGCTGGTCACCACGCTCGGCGCCTCGATCATCATCGAGGGCGTCGCGCAGCTGCTGTGGGGCGGCGAGCCGCACCGCGTCCCGTTCTTCTTCGGCGACCAGGTGCTCGACTTCCTGGGCGGCCGCGTCTACCCGGTCGAGCTCGCGCTGGTGGTCGTCGTCGTGCTGCTCGTGATCGGCCTCACCCAGTACGCCAAGCGCAGCCTCACCGGCATCGCGCTGCTCGGCATGAGCGAGGACCGCGAGGCCGCGCAGCTGCGCGGCGTCAACGTGCGGCGCTTCGCCTTCATGGCCTTCGTCTTCACGGGTGTGCTCGCCGGCTTCATGGGCGTGTTCGTCGGACCCAAGACGTACGCGGTCGCGACCCTCGGCGCCTCGCTCGCCCTGAAGGGCTTCGTGGTGCTCGCGATCGGCGGGTTCGGGTCGCTGTGGGGCACGCTCGCGGGCGGCCTCATCGTGGGGCTCACCGAGTCGCTGGCCACCCGCTACATCGGCGGCGACTACGCGAACCTCAGCATCTTCTTCATCCTCATCGTGATCCTCATGGTCAAGCCGACGGGCCTGTTCACCCGTCGCAGGGAACGGGCGGTGTGACATGGCGTCGTTCTGGCTGAAGTTCCGGGCGGTGCCCGGCTGGATCTGGCCCCTGCTGTTCGGGGTCGTCCTCATCGCGCTGCCGTTCATGGGCATGAGCTATTCGGTGACCCGGCAGATCGAGCTCACGGTGATCCTCGCGCTCATCGTCGCGGGCATGAACCTCTCGCTGGGCTACGCGGGCGAGCTCGCGATGGGCCAGGTGGCGATGTACGCCGCCGGCGCCTACACCGCGGGCCTCATGAGCAAGGCGGGCGTCACCGAGCTGTGGCTGCAGCTGGTCGCCGGTGCGGCCGCGGCCCTGGTCGTCGGCCTCATCTCCGGCATCCCCGGCCTGCGGCTGGGCAGCTGGTCGCTGGCGATGACGTCGTTCTTCCTCATCCTGCTGATCCCCGACGTGCTTTCGATCTTCAAGTCGGCCACGGGCGGACGCAACGGCCTGGCCGGCATCATGCCGCCGACGATGTTCGGCGAGGCGATCGACTCCCGCACGTACTACATCGTCATCCTCGTGGTCGCGATCCTGTGGTTCGCGGTGATGCGCAACTTCGTGGTCTCGCGCCACGGCACGGCGCTGCGCGTGCTCAAGCGCAGCCCCGTGCTGGCCTCGTCGATGGGCATCTCGGTGTTCCGCACGAAGCTCACCGCGTACGCGCTGGGCGCGGTGCCGGCGGGCCTGGCGGGCGTGCTGTTCGCCAACCTCGACCTGTTCATCTCGCCGGAGGCGTTCGCGTTCTCGTTCGCGATGACGGTGCTCGCGGCATCCATCTTCGGCGGGTCGGCGAGCATCTACGGCGCCGTCATCGGCGCGGCGGTGCTGCAGTTCGGGATGAACCAGGCCACCAACTTCCAGGAGTACGGCCTCATCATCACCGGCGCCTTCCTGCTGTTCGGCGGCGTGGTGTTCACGGGCGGCATCTCGGGCCTGGGCCGGTCGCTGATCCGGAGGATGGATGCCGCGGCCCGCGCGAAGGTGGGCTATGCCGAGGCGCCTGCGAGCGAGGCGATCGTCGAGGCCGTCCCCGGGGCGCTGCTGCGCACGGACGACGTGTCCAAGGCCTTCGGCGGCAACCAGGCGCTGTCCGAGGTCACCGTCGAGGCGCGCCCCGGCGCGGTGACGGCGATCATCGGGCCCAACGGCTCGGGCAAGACGACGCTGCTCAACATGATCTCGGGCTTCTACCGCACCGACTCCGGCACCATCACGCTCGGCGACGAGCCGCTGCAAGGGCTCGGCGCCTACCGGGTGGCGCGGGCGGGAGTGTCGCGTACCTTCCAGACGCCCAACGTGCCCGAGAAGCTGACGGTGCTCGAGGCGGTCGAGGCGGGCCGGTACGCGAGCGATCGCGCATCGATCTTCGCGTCGATCCTGCGCCTGCCGCGCCACTGGCGCGTCAGCCGTGCCGACCGTGCCGAGGCCGAACGGGCGCTGGCCCTGGTGGGCCTGAGCGCACAGCGGCACGTGATGGCCGACTCGCTGCCGCTGGGCAACCGGCGCCTGCTCGAGGTCGCGCGCAGCCTGGTGGCCGCGCCCAAGGTGCTGCTGCTTGACGAGGTCGCATCGGGCCTGGACGAAGACGAGCTCGAGGTGCTCGCGAGCCTCATCCGGCGCCTGCGCGACGCGGGGCTGACGATCGTGCTCGTGGAGCACAACTTCCAGCTGGTGCTGAGCCTCGCCGACGACATCTACGTGCTCGCCCACGGCAAGGTGATGGCGCACGGCTCGCCCGACGAGATCGAGAGGGACCCGCGGGTCATGGAGGAGTACCTCGGGGTCGCGCCCGAGCACGACGTGACCGCGAACGGAGGCGGAAATGACTGACGCGACGCTGCTGGAGGTCCAGGGGCTGCAGACCGGCTACGGCGACCTCAAGGTCGTGCGCGATGTGTCGCTCACCGTCCGCGCCGGCGAGATCACCGTGCTGCTGGGCCGCAACGGCGCCGGCAAGACGACGACGCTCCGGGCGATCACGGGGCTCAACCGCACCACGGGCGGGGAGATCCGCTACCTCGGCGACCGGCTGGACGGCGTGCCGCCGTTCACCCGCGTCGGCAAGGGCATGTCGTACGTGCAGGAGGGCAAGCGGGTGTTCCACGAGCTGACGATCGAGCAGAACCTGCTGCTCGGCGGCTTCTCGCGGCGCCTGCGCAAGCGCGCGCTCGCCGAGCACGTGTCCGAGATCTACGAGCTGTTCCCGATCCTCGGCGAGAAGCGGGCGCTGCCCGCCTCGAGCATGTCGGGCGGTCAGCAGCAGATGCTCGCGATCGGGCAGGCGCTGATGGCGAAGCCGAAGCTGCTCATCCTCGACGAGCCGAGCCAGGGGCTCGCGCCGGTGATCGTCAAGGAGGTCATGGAGCGCGTGCACGCCCTCAAGGCGACGGGGATCGGCATCCTGCTCGTCGAGCAGGCCGTGCAGGACTCCGTGGCGATCGCCGACGAGGTCACCGTGATCGAGATGGGCCGGACCGTGCTGTCGGGCCCGGCCGCCACGGTGACGCCCGAAGACATCCAGGACGCCTACTTCGGCGCGACCGCGCGCTGATCCGACGAGAGGCCCGCGGCGCGCGCCGCGGGCCTCAGTCGTGCGCGGCGGCGCGGCGCACGATGTCGCGCATCGCGTGCAGCGGATCGGCGCCGTCGCGGGAGCCGCGGGGCCCGGGGCCCTCGGGGGCGATGAGGCGTCCGGCATCCGATCTCGTCCACTCGCGCACCGCACGGCGCTCGACGATGCGCCAGCCCTCGGGAGTGCGGCGGAGGTGGTCGACGTAGCGGAAGCCGCTCGTGAAGTTGCGGGACGGGTCGTCGGGCGGGGAGCCCCAGTGCACCGCGGTGCCGTAGGTCTCGGCGAGGGCGCGGTCGCCGAAGAGCTCGGCGTCGTGGTTGCCGACGAGGTGCATCGTGCCGTCGAACTGCGCGAGCTTGCCGCGCAGCCATTCCACGTAGTCGTCGGCACGGCCTTCGAACCCGGTGTGGACGTCGCGCCCGTCGTCGGCGTAGACGGCGCGGACGCCGGCCAGATCGCCGCGGTCGACGGCTCGGCAGTACGCCAGGACGAGGCGGTGGATCGCGAGCCGGTCGTGCAGCTCGCGGGTGGTCTCGTCGGGTGCGCTCACGCGCCGTCCGGCAGGTTGGTCCAGCCGCGGCGGGCGGTGCGCCCGTACCAGCCGGATGCCGCCAGCGTGCCGCCGTCGACGGGGATGGTCTGCCCGGTCACGAAGCGGGAGGCGTCAGACGCGAGGAACGAGATGACGTCGGCGTAGTCGTCGGGGTGCCCGAACCGGCCCAGCGGCACCCACGAGCGCACCAGTGCGGGATCGCGCCCGTCGAGCATGAGCGCGGCGGGCGTCTGGTCGGTGTCGGCGAGGTCGGGGGCGATCGCGTTGACGCGGATGTTCGACGGGCCGAGCTCGACGGCGAGGCTCTTGGTGAACGCCGAGACGCCCGCCTTGTACGCCGAGTAGACCGCGTTGCCCGGGATGCCGCGATAGGCCTCGACGGTCGACAGATTCACGATCGCGCCGCCGCCGCGCGCGATCATGCGCGGGATGACCAGGTGGCTGACCGTGAACACGTGCCACAGGTTCAGCTCGTGCAGGCGCCGCCACTGCGACGCGTCGCTCTTGTGGAACACCGCGCGGGCGGGGCGGAAGTCGCCGACGTTGTTGACGAGCACCGCGACGTCGTGGCCGCCCTCGTCGATGCGGGTCTCCAGCAGGGCGAGGGTCTCGTCGTGGGCGATGTTGCCGATCACGACCTCGCATGCCGTGCCCGCCGCCTCGACCTGCTCGCGGACCGCGCGCGCGGCATCGGGATCGATGTCGACGAGGACGATGCGGTGGCCGTCGCGCGCGAGCCGGCGCACGGTCGCGGCGCCGATGCCCTTGGCTCCGCCGGTGACGAGCGCGGTGGTGGGGAGGGTCGTCATGCGACAAACCTAGCATTTGTTTGGTAGCCTGGACAGGTCGACGACGACGTCCAGAAAGGTGGCCTGATGAGCCTGACGATCGACCTCTCCGGTCGCGTGGTCATGATCACCGGCGGTGGCCGCGGCGTCGGTCGCGGCATCGCGACCCGCTTCCTCGAGGCGGGCGCCGCGGTGGAGATCTGCGGACGCACCGCGCCGGAACGGCCCGTCGAGGCCGAGGGCCGCCGCGCCGTCTTCCGCACCGCCGACGTGCGCGACCCCGAGGCCGTCGCGGCGTGGACCGCCGACGTCGCCGAGCGCCACGGGCGCATCGACGTCGTGGTGAACAACGCCGGCGGATCCCCGTTCTCGCGGTTCGCCGACGGCTCCCCGCGCTATCAGCGCGCGATCACCGAGCTGAACTTCCTCTCCGCCGCGTTCGTCTCGCACGCCGCATACCCGCACCTGCGCGAGGCACGGGGGTCGCTGATCAACATCACCTCGATCAGCGCCCGGCGGCCGAGCCCCGGGACGGCGATCTACGGCGCCGCGAAGGCCGCTCTCGAAAGCCTCACCCAGAGCCTCGCCGTCGAGTGGGCTCCCGACGTGCGCGTGAACGCGGTCAGCTGCGGCCTCGTCGCCACCGAGGGGGCCGTCGACCACTACGGCGATCCCGAGCAGTACGCGCAGGTCGCGGCGACCATCCCGCGCGGCCGACTGGCCGACCCCGCCGAGATCGGCGCCGCGTGCGTGCTGCTCGCGAGCGATCTGTCCAGCCACACGACAGGGGCGGTGGTGCCCGTCGACGGCGGCGGCGAATGGCCCGCCTTCCTCGCCCACACCCCCAACGCCGACATCCTCCGTTCCGCGAAAGGAACCGACTCATGACCGAAGCCGTCATCGTCTCCGCCGTGCGCTCGCCCATCGGGCGTGCGGGCAAGGGCTCGCTGAAAGACCTGCGCCCCGACGACCTCGCGACGCAGATCGTCCGCGCGGCGCTGGACGCCGTGCCCGAGCTCGACGCCACGACGATCGACGACCTCATGATGGGCTGCGCACAGCCGGCGGGGGAGCAGGGTTACAACATCGGCCGCATGGTCGCGCTGCAGCTCGGCCTCGACTCGGTCCCCGGCACGACCGTGCACCGCTACTGCTCTTCGTCGCTGCAGACGACCCGCATGGCCTTCCACGCCATCAAGGCAGGCGAGGGCGACGTGTTCGTCTCGGCGGGCGTCGAGGCGGTGTCGCGGTTCGGCCTGGGCAAGTCCGACGGGCTGCCCGACACGAAGAACCCGCGCTACGCGGCGGCGATGGCGCGCACGCGGCAGCTCGCCGAGGATGCGGATGCCGTGTGGTCCGACCCGCGCGAGCGCGGCGAGCTGCCCGACATCTACATCGCCATGGGTGACACCGCCGAGAACGTCGCGCAGCTGCGGGGCGTGTCGCGTCGCGCGCAGGACGAATGGGCGGTGCGCAGCCAGAACCGTGCCGAGGCCGCCCTGGCCCGCGGGTTCTGGACGCGCGACATCACGCCGGTGACCCTCGCCGACGGCACGGTCGTCTCGGCCGACGACGGCCCCCGCGCCGGGGTGACCCTCGAGGGCGTCTCGGGCCTGCAGCCGGTGTTCCGCCCGCACGGCACCGTCACCGCCGCCAACTGCTGCCCGCTCAACGACGGCGCCGCGGCGCTGGTCATCATGAGCGACGTCAAGGCGAAGGAGCTCGGCCTGACGCCGCTCGCGCGCATCGTCTCGACCGGCGTCTCGGCGCTGAGCCCCGAGCTCATGGGCCTGGGGCCGGTCGGCGCCGTCGAGCGCGCCCTGCGCAACGCCCGCATGTCCATCTCCGACATCGACCTCCTCGAGATCAACGAGGCGTTCGCCGCCCAGGTGCTGCCCTCGATCGACGACATCGGCATCGACCCCGAGCGGGTCAATGTCAACGGCGGCGCGATCGCGCTCGGCCACCCCTTCGGCATGACCGGAGCCCGCATCACCACGACGGCGATCCACGCGCTGCAGGAGCGCGACGAGCAGTTCGCGGTCGAGACGATGTGCGTCGCGGGCGGACAGGGCATGGCGCTGGTGCTCGAGCGGCTCAGCTGAGGCCATGACGCGCGAGCTCGCAGGGCTCTCGGTCGTCGTGACGGGCGCCGGCGCCGGCCTCGGGCGGGCATACGCCCTGGCCGCTGCCGCCGCCGGCGCCGCCGTCGTCTGCGGCGACGTCGACGGTGAACGGGTGTCCGGTGTCGCTCGCGAGATCGGCGACGCCGGTGGCCGGGCGATCGCGCTCGAGGCCGACGTCTCGCTCGCCGAGACCGGCGGGCGGCTCGTGGATGCCGCAGTCGCCGCCTTCGGCCGCCTGGACGGCATCGTCAACAACGCGGGGCTCATCGCCCCAGGTGCGTCGCCGGAGCAGTCGCCGGAGGTGGTGGAACGGATGCTGGCGGTGAACGTCGCCGGCGTCGTCCACGGCGGAACGGCGGCGATGCGCGCGATGCGCGACGCGGGCCACGGCGGGAGCATCGTCAACGTGGCATCGGGGGCGCTCCAGGGCGCGGACGACCTCACGCTGTACGGCGCCACCAAGGCCGCGGTGTTGGGGCTGACCTACGGCTGGGCGCTGGAGGGCGAGGGTCTCGGCATCCGCTGCAATGCGATCGCCCCGCTCGCCCACACCGCGATGTCGGACCTGATGGGCACCGACGAGGCCCGCCGGGGCCCCGATGCCGCGCTCATCGCGCCCGCGGTCGTGTACCTGCTGGGCCCGCGGTCGCGCCGCCTGACCGGTCAGGTGCTGCGGTTCGACGGCCGCAGGCTCGGCCTCATGGCTCCGCCGCAGCTCACGCACGTCACGAGCCGTGAGGAGTGGGATGCCGCGGCCGTCGCCGACGCGATCGACGGCGTGCTCGCGCCCGGCGTCGCTCCCGTCGGGCTCGCCCGCTCGCCGCGCCCCACCTGGGTCTGACCGCGCACGCCGCCGGCCCGGCATCCCCGCGGTGGGGACCCGGGCCGACGCGCTCGGTGGATCAGGCCGTCGCGACGGCCTGATCGCGCAGCTCGGACTTGAGGATCTTGCCCGTGGCGTTGCGGGGGAAGTCCTCGACGAACACGAAGTCGTGCGGCACCTTGAAGCCCGCCAGGCGCTCGCGGCAGAACGCCTCGAGCTCGGCGGCGTCGGGGCGGTGCTCGGCGTCGTGCAGCAGCGCCACGTAGGCGCGGCCGACCGATCCCATGCGGGCGTCGTCGACGCCGATGACGGCGGACTCGTTGACGGCCGGATGCTGCCGCAGCACGTTCTCGACCTCGGCCGGGTACACGTTGAAGCCGCCGACGATGAACATGTCCTTAAGGCGATCGGTGATCTTGAGGCAGCCGTGCTCGTCGAGCCGGCCGATGTCGCCGGTGTGGAACCAGCCTTCGCCGTCGACGACGGCGCGGGTGGCCTCCTCGTCCTCGAAGTAGCCGAGCATCACGTTGTCGCCGCGCAGCAGGATCTCGCCGTCGACGCCGACCGCGACGTCGGCGCCGTCGGGATCGACGACCCGGATCTCGACGCCCAGCACGCCGGGGCCGGTCGTCTGCTGCGCGTGCTCGAGCGACTCGCCGGTGCGCGACATCGTCGCCACGACGCACTCGGTGAGGCCGTACGCCTGCGCGACCGTCTGGAACCCGAGCAGCTGCACCATGTCGCGGAAGAGCGTGGCCGGGGCCGCCGTGGCGCCGGCGATCGCGAAGCGCAGCGACGACAGGTCGTACTCGCGCAGTCGCGGGTGGTCGATGAGCGTCGTGAAGATCGTGGGGACGCCCGGCAGCACCGTGATGCGCTCGCGCTGGATCATCTCCAGCAAGGCGTCGGGGTCGAAGACCGCGACCGGGTAGATGGTCGTGCCCGCCATGAGCGAGGTGATCATGCCCGCCTTGTAGCCGAAGCCGTGGAAGAACGGGTTGACCACGGCGTAGCGGTCGTCGGGGGTGAGCTCGGCCCCTTGGGCCCACGCGCGGGCGACGGCGAGGGACTGGCGGTGTGCGCTCATCACGCCCTTGGGGATGCCGGTCGTGCCCGACGTGAACAGGATGTCCATCACGTCGTCGCGGGTGACGGCCGCTGCTGCGGCATCCACGGTCGCATCGTCGACGCCCTCGCCGCGGGCGAGGAAGTCGTCCCACGACAGTGCGCCGTCCAGCGGCGGGGCGTCGTCGAGCCCCACGACCACCTCGAGCGCGGGCAGCCCCGGGACGACGCGGCCGCCGTCGGCCGCGGCCTCGGCGGCGGCGGTGCGCAGCATCGTCGCGAACGACTTGCCGAGGAACCCCTCAGCGACGGCGAGCACCGAGGCGCGGGAGCGGGAGAGGATGACGGCGGCCTCGTGTCCGGTGAAGCGGGTGTTCAAGGGGACGACGGGTGCGCCGATGTACTGGGCGCCGAGCATCGCGAGGATGAACCCCGCCCGGTTGGGCGCCCACACCGCGACGCGGTCGCCGCGGCGCACGCCCGCGGCGAGGTAGGCGCGCGCGACCTGGCGCACGCGGTCCCGCAGACCGCGGTACGAGATCGTGACATCACCGTCGACGATCGCGGGGTGATCGCCCAGCTCTGCCATTTCGGCGAGCAGAGCGGGTACGGTATCGGCGGCGGAGATGGCGGTCATGGCCGTCCTTTCGCATTTCGGCGTGTTACCTGTGCTAAGTCTGTGCTACTGCTGGCGGATGAGGCAGACTTGAACAAACGCTTGTGCAAGCAGCTGTGAAGGAGCACCGCATGACGATCGGCACCAGGACGTCGCGACCGGACCAGAGTTCCGAGCGGCGCGACCAGATCCTTGCGATCGCGGCGCGTCTCATCGCGAGCCGAGGCTACTCGGCCACCACCGTCCGCGACATCGCCGACGAGGCCGGCATCCTCTCCGGGAGCCTGTACCACCACTTCTCCTCGAAGGAGGCGATCCTCGAGGAGATCCTGCGCAGCTTCATGGACGGGCTGCTGGCCGAGTTCGAGAGCATCGCCGCCGGCGAGGGCAGTGCGCGCGACATCCTGGACCGGCTCATCGAGCACGCGTTCCTGACCATCGAGCGCCAGCCCGACGCGGTCGGGCTGTACCAGAACGAGTCGGCGTTCCTGGCGACCCAGCCCGGCTTCGAGTTCATCGCGCAGGAGTCGGCGCGCATCGAGGAGATCTGGCTGGGCCAGATCCTGGCGGGTCAGCGCAGCGGCACGTTCCGCGACTCGATCGACGCGGGCGTGACGTACCGCTTCATCCGCGACTCGGTGTGGTCGACGGTGCGCTGGTTCCGCCCGGGCGGGCGCCACACGGCGGCGAGCGTGAGCCGCAACTACCTCGACCTGCTCCACCACGGTCTCCTCGCTGAATAGGGGGTGCGGCCGCCGCGGCGGCCTCCCGGCCGGCCTTCGGGTCAGTCGGGGACCTCACGCGAGCGCAGCCCGCGCGGATCGATGACCTCGCGGATGAGCCGCAGCTCCTCGGCATCCGGAACGCGCGTGGCCGGCGCGTTCGTCACGTCGACGGGGAACCCGGTGCTCTCGACCACGGTCTGCGGATCGACGCCGGGGTGCACCGACAGCACCGTGATCCGCCCCTCGTCGTCGTAGCCCAGCACGGCGAGGTTGGTCACGACCACGCCGAGCCGGTGGAAGCGAAGAGCGGCGCCGGCCTCGCGGGCGCGGTCGTTCCCGACACCCGAGACCATGTCGACGGCATCCACGAACACCCGCGCGCTGTGCCGCGGCACCCAGTAGTCGACGCGGTGGTTGGCGGTGTTGCCGGGCGCGCCGCGCACGCCGATGAGCTGGCGCTTGGGGCGGTCCCACTCGCCGATGAGCGAGATGTTCTGGTTGCCGTGGCGGTCGAGCTGGCTGGCGCCCATCATGCTCTGGCGGCGCCCGGTGGCGAGGATGTCGAAGATCCGCCGGAACGGCGCCCAGCCCTCGATCGTCCCGCCCGCGGCGGCGCTGCGGCCCAGCGGCGGCGGCGTGCTCATGAGGAACGCCTCGCCGTCGGTGAGCACGATGTCGGGCGCCGTGGTGAGCTTGGCCAGTCGGGCGCCGATGGTGGGGATGGTGCCCACAGCGTGCGCGAGCACCTCGCCGGAGTCGCGGTACGTGTCGGCGCAGGCCGCGACGCAGACCTCGGCGGTCGTGGCGGGGGCGGTCATGAGACTCCCTTCGAGGAGGCGGATGCCGCGGCGTGGAAGCGCGCGACGGCCTCGTGGTAGGCGGCTTCGTCGGTCCCGAGGAAGTTCGCGGCGAACTCGCTCCAGGTGGCGGGGTCCTTCGCAGCGGCGGCGTAGTGGCGCTGGAACGTCTCGTCGCGGTCGTAGTCGGGCTCGCACGAGGTGAAGTGGGCGCCGCCGGGCGCTTCCACGACGCCGGAGACGTACATGCGGCTGAACAGGAGCGTGTGGAAGCTCCCTTCGTCCAGCAGCGCGTCGGTCGCAACGACCTTCTCGGCCGAGACAAACGTGCGCTCGGCGGCCATGGCGAACAGGTCGTCGAAGTACGGGTCCGGCCCGAGGAACTGGGCGTTGCCGGCCGCATCCGCTCGGTTGACGTGGACGAGGGCGACGTCCAGCGGCAGCGCCTTCATCGCGACGTAGACGTCGTCGGAGTACGGGGAGGCGACGGTGCGCAGCTGCGGGTTCGCCGGCATCACGTCGGAGCCGAGGCCCGCGCGGATCGGCAGGAAGTCGAGGCGCTGGGCGGCGGCGCGCAGCCCAGCGACGAACATGCCCTCGTCGTACTCCTCGATCGCGAGGTCGCCGCGTTCGCGGGCGGCGGTGAACAGCGGGTCGAGCGGGATGCTGTCGAGCGAGACGAAGCCGTAGACGAGCTTGCGGATCTTGCCGGCCTGCGCCAGGAGTCCGACGTCGGGGCCCCCGAAGGCGACGACCGTGAGGTCGGTGACGTCCGAGCGCAGCAGCGCGCGGACGAGGGCCATGGGCTTGCGACGCGAGCCCCACCCGCCGATGCCGATCGTCATGCCGCTCTCGATGTACGCGACGGCGTCGTCGAGACTCGTCAGCTTGTCGGGCATCCTCGCTCCTTCTCGCAGCTCTGCGAACGCCGGTCGTAGCGAACCTAGCGCTTGTTTGGTAGTCAGGCTAGCATGACGGACGAGCGACGCGGTGCGGCATCCGCCGATGACGCGACGTCGAGGAGGACGAGCATGATTCCAGGCGGCATCCACGCGGTCGTGACGGGCGGGTCCAGCGGCATCGGCGCCGCCGTCGTCGACGAGTTGCGCGCGCGTGGCCGTGCCGTGACGGTGTTCGACCTCCAGCCGCCCGCCGACCCCGCCGTGCCCTTCGTCGAGGTGGACCTCGCCGACGAGGCGGCGGTCGAGCAGGCGGTGGCGGATGCCGCCTCCCGCGCCGGCGCGATCACCGAGCTCGTGGTGTGCCACGGCATGCGGGGCGCCTACGTGCCCGCGCTCGAGCTCGACCTCGACGCGATGCGGCGACTGTACGACGTGCACGTCGTCGCCGCGCTCGCCGTGAGTCGCGCCGTGGTGCGGCGTCTCGACGGCGCACCCGGCTCCCTCGTGCTGATCTCGTCGACCACCGCCTACCGCGGCTGGGCGAACCAGGCCGACTACGGGCCGGCCAAGGCCGCCGTGCGCCAGCTCGCGGAGAACCTCGCGATCGAGTGGGCGCCGCTCGCCGTGCGGGTCAACGCGGTGGCGCCGGGTCACACGCTCACCCCGATGGTGCAGGACCTCGTTGCGGGCGGCTACGACCTCGCACCGGTCGAGGCGCGCATGCCGCTGGGCCGGCTCGCCCGCCCCGACGAGATGGCGGGGTCGATCTGCGCGCTGCTGTGCGACGCGACGTTCGTGACGGGCCAGTGCCTCGCCGTCGACGGCGGATGGACGGCGGTCGGCAAGTGACGACCGCGTCCGGCCGCCGTTCAGCGCGGCGGTTCGAGCAGTTCGACGCGCACGTCTTCGGGCCCCAGCACGTAGACGTACCGGAACCCGTCGAGCGGGCCCGCCGTGGCGGTCATGGGCGCAGACAGCGCGCGTGTTCCGCGGGCCGTGAGACGCGTCAGGGTCTCGTCGAGGTCGTCCACCACGACCGCCGGGTGCGCGGCGCCCACGCTGCCGTTGTCCGGGTCGATGCGCACGCCGGAGCCGCCGCGGTACTCCAGGAGCTCGAGCACGGCATCGCCGGCCGGGAAGGTCAGGAACGCCTGGCGCACGACGACGCCGGGGTAGCCGGTCGCCGCGTCGACGGCGGGTCCGCTCTTCTCGTACGGCCCGGCGACGTCGCCGCCCGCCAGGTCGCGGTAGAACGCGACGGCGGCGTCCAGGTCGCTCACCGTGATGCCCATGTGGTGCAGTCGCGGCATCCGCTTCTCCCCTCGATCAAGCGCTTGGTCGCACGCTAGCCCACGCGCCCCGGAAAGGAAAACCGTGAACGACACCCCACCCCTCGTCCGCCTCGACGACCGCATCGTGCTCCTCACCGGCGCCGCCGGAGGCCAGGGCCGTGCGCACGCGCGCCTGCTGCACGACCTCGGTGCGAGGCTCGTGCTCACCGACCTCGACGCCGACGGCGTCGCCGCGCTCGCGGCGGAGTTCGGCGACGACGCCATCGGCGTCGCCCACGACGTCACGTCGGCGGCAACCTGGCAGGCGGTGGCGGATGCCGCAGCCGCGGCCTTCGGCCGGGTCGACGTGCTGGTGAACAACGCCGGGTTCTGCCCGGTCGCGCCCCTCGCCGAGACGACCGAGGCGACCATCCGCCTCACGATCGATGTGAACCTCGTGGGCGCGATCCTCGGCATCCAGGCGGTCCTGCCGCTCATGCAGGACGCAGGCGGGTCCATCGTGAACATCTCGTCGACGGCGGGGCTCCAGGGCTACGCCGACCGTGTGCCGTACGCCGCGTCGAAGTGGGGCCTGCGCGGGGTGACGCGCTCGGCCGCGCGCGAGCTCGGAGTGCACGGCATCCGGGTCAACACGATCTGCCCGGGCGCCGTGGACACCCCGATGATCAGCGAGGAGACGCGTCAGGGAACGGGGTTCATCGCGACGATCCCGATCCCTCGCGCCGGGCGCCCCGAAGAGGTGTCGAACCTCGTCGCGTTCCTCGCGAGCGACGCGTCGAGCTACTGCACCGGTCACGAGTTCGTCGTCGACGGCGGCCAGGCGGCCTGACATGCCCAGTTACGAGATCGACGGCGTCGTACCGGTGGTCGACCCCACGGCGTTCGTGCACGAGAGCGCGTCGCTCATCGGCGACGTCATCGTGGGGCCCGGCTGCTACATCGGCCCGTTCGCCAGCCTGCGCGGCGACTTCGGCCGCATCGTCGTCGGGGAGGGGGCGAACGTGCAGGACTCGTGCACGGTGCACGCCTACCCCGGCGCGGATGCCGTGATCGAGCCGTCGAGCCACGTCGGCCACGGGGCGGTGCTCCACGGCTGCACGGTGCGCTCGTACGCGCTCATCGGCATCGGTGCGATCGTGCTCGACGGCGCCGAGATCGGCGAGGACGCACTCGTGGGTGCGGGTGCGGTGGTCACGGCGGGAACGATCGTGCCGCCCCGGTCGCTCGTGCTGGGCAGTCCCGCGCGCGTCGTCAAGGAGCTCGACGACGAGACGCGCGCGTGGAAGCGGCGAGGGGTCGACGTGTACCGGCAGCTCGCGCAGCGCAGCCTCGCGACGCTGCGTCGCGTCGAGCCGCTCACCGCCGTCGAGCCGGATCGCGCACGGGTCTCGACCGGACGCGACGTCTCACGACCTCTGCATGAGCTGCGCGGGTCGGGCGAGGACCCGCGGTAGTCCTCCGGCTACCGCGGAACGAGCCCGAGCTCGATGGCGAGGCGCTCGCGCTGCTGCTCGGGAGTGCCGAAGAGCTGCCGCAGCGCGTGCGCCCGCTTGAACACCAGGTGCGCGTCGTGCTCCCACGTGATGCCGATGCCGCCGTGCAACTGGATCGTCTCGCCGGCGACGAGGTCGAGGCTCTCGCCGCACCACGATTTGGCCAGAGCCGCCGCCTCGGCGGCCTCCGGGGCGTCCTCGGCGATCGCGCGGGCCGCCGCACGGGAGGCCGTGCGCGCCGTCTCCACCCGCACGTGCATGTCGGCCATGCGGTGCTTGAGGGCCTGGAACGAGCCGATGAGCCGGCCGAACTGCCGGCGCTGCCCCGCGTAGGTCACGGTCATGTCGAGGCCGCGCGCAGCGGCCCCGGTCTGCAGTGCCGCGATCGCGCTGAGCGCCGCGGTGCGGATCGCCTCGAACACGGCGGCATCGGTGGCCAGCAGCTCGGCTGTCGCGCCGTCGAAGCGCAGCGTGGCCAGGCGCAGGGTCGGATCGAGCGCGGGTGTCGCGATGCGTTCGACGGATGCCGCGGCATCCACCAGGAACAATCCGGGGCCTTCCGGGGTCTGCGCGATCGCGAGCACGACGTCGGCCGCGAGGCCGTCGAGCACCAGCGGCGACTCCCCGTCGAGCACCCAGCCGTCCTGCTGCCGCGCGGTCACCGCCATCGTGGCGGGGTCGAAGTTCCCGGCGGCGTCGGCCCACGCGAGCGTCGCGATCGAGGAGCCGTCGGCGATGCCGGGGAGCACGCGCTCGCAGGCCTCGGCGGCGCCCGAGGCGAGGAGTGCGGGCGCGGCGATGCCGACCGACGCGAGGTACGGCGACGGCGTGAGGGCGTAGCCGAGCTCCTCGAGCACGAGGTGCGTCTCGACCGCGGTGAATCCGGCGCCGCCGAACTCCTCGGGGATCGCGAGCGACGCCGCGCCGATCTCCTCGCACAGCACGCGCCACAGCGCACGGTCCCAGCCGTCGGCGCTCGCCATCGCGGCGCGCACGGCGGCGGAGTCGGAGCGCTGCGCCAGCAGGCTCCGCAGGAACGAGACGAGCTCGCCCTGCTCTTCGGTGAGGTCGGACGACATGCGGACTCCCTGACGGGTCAGGCGGACAGGATCGAGCGTGCCACGCGAGCACGATGGTAGGCGGGAGTACCCCACGCGGCACGCAGCGCCGGCACGAGGCCCAGCCACAGGCCCAGGTGATGCTCGGCGGTGTAGCCGATCGCGCCGTGCACCTGCAGCGCCGTGCGCGCGGCATGGTCGGCGGCGTCGCCGGCGGCGACCTTGGCTGCTGACACCGCACGGGCACGGTCGGGGCCGTCGAAGCCGACGGCGGCCGCGCGCACGAGCGGACGCGCGAAGCTCACGCCGACGTGCGCGTCGGCGAGGGCGTGCTTGACGGCCTGGAACTCGCCGATCGGCCGGCCGAACTGCTCGCGGATGAGCGCGTACGCCACGGCGTCCTCGACGAGGCGCGAGGCGATGCCGACCAGCTGCGCGGCGGCGGCGAGGGATGCCTCGTCCAGCGCGTCCGACAGCGCGCCCGCGTCGAGCGGGGTCGGCGTCCCGGCCGCGAGGCGGGCGATCCGGCGTGTCGGCGCGATCGAGGCGAGCTCCTGGGCGACCTCGGCTGGTGCGAATCCGCCGTCGCCGATCGCGTACCGCACGGACGCCGCATCGGCGTCGAGGGCGGCCGGAGCGACGCCCTCGACGCTCGCTGTGGCGATCGCCCCGGCGGTGAGAGCGTCGCGGGCCTCGGCGTCGACGAGGTGCGGGAGAAGTGCGATGGTCTCCAGGTACGGTCCCGGCACGGCGTGATAGCCGAGGCGTTCGAAGACCACGACCAGATCGGCGACCGATCCGCCCAGGCCGCCGTCGTCCTCCGCGATGCGCAGGCCGGTCAGGCCCAGCTCGGCGAACTGGTTCCACAGCGCGAGCCCCTGGGCGGTGTCGCCCGAGGCCCAGGCGCGGGGGATGTCGGTGCCGCCGTGCCCCTCGACGATCTCGTCGATCGCTTCGGCGAACGCCTGCTGCTCTTCGGTTGCGAGGAACCGCATCATGACCTCCCGCCGCGCGGAAGCCCGAGGAGGCGTTCCGCGACGATGTTGCGCTGGATCTCGTTGGTGCCGGCGTAGATCGGGCCCGCCAGCGAGAAGAGGTAGTCGTCGACCCACCGGCCGTCGTCCACGGCACCGGGGCCGCGCAGCTCGGCATCGGCGCCGAGCAGCCGCAGACCTGTCGCCTGGATGTGGATGTCGAGCTCCGACCAGAACAGCTTGTTGACGCTGCCCTCGGCTCCGACATCCCTTCCCTCGAGGAGGCCCGAGACCGTCTGCCAGGTGAAGAGACGATACGCCTCGGCGCCGATCCAGGCGTCGACGACGGCGTCGCGCGCGGCCGGGTCGGTGTCGGGTCGCTCCGCGAACAGGCCGGTGAGCCGGTCGGCGGCGGCCAGGAACCGGCCGGGGGAGCGCAGCGACAAGCCGCGCTCGTTCCCCGCGGTGCTCATCGCCACGCGCCAGCCGTCTCCGGGGGCGCCGAGCACGTCGGCGTCCGGGACGAACACGTCGTCGAAGAAGATCTCCGCGAAGCCGGTGTCGCCGTCGAGCTGCGCGATCGCGCGCACGGTGATGCCGGGCGCATCGAGCGGGAAGAGGAAGTAGGTGAGTCCGCGGTGGCGCTGCGCGTCGGGGTCGCTGCGGAACAGGCCGAAGCCGCGATCGGCCCACACCGCACGCGAGCTCCAGATCTTCTGCCCGTTGAGCACCCAGCCGCCGCGCGCGTCGTCGCGGCGGGCGGTGCTGCGGATGGCGGCCAGGTCGCTGCCGGCGCCGGGCTCCGACCACGCCTGCGCCCACACCAGCGAGCCGTCGGTCATCGCCGGCAGGTAGCGGTCCTGCTGCTCCGGTGTGCCGTGCTCGAACAGGATCGGGGCGAGCAGCGAGATGCCGTTCTGCGCGACGCGCGTGGGCGCGCCGGCGCGGTAGTACTCCTCCTCGAACAGCACCCATTCCACGATGCCGGCGTCCCGTCCGCCGTACCGTTCTGGCCAGGACACGACCGACCAGCGGCCTGCGGCGAGCTCGGCCTCCCACGCGCGGTGGGCGGCGAAGCCCTCCTCGGTGTCCATGGAGGGCAGGCCCTCAGCGGGGACGTGCGCGGCCAGCCACGCGCGCGCCTCGGCGGCGAAGGCCTCCTGCTCGGGGGTGAGGTCGAGGTTCACGAGGCGCCTCCGGCGTCCTTGATGGTGCGGATGCCGACACCGCCGAGCGAGTCGCCCCCGACCTCGGCGTTGTGGGCGTGGGCGGCGTGGTGCAGGCCGAACACCGAGTCCATGCCGGCGCGCATGCCCTGCAGGTCCTCGGCCTGGTTGACGGCCTTCTTGGTCAGCGCGAGGCCGAGGCGCGGCATCTGCGCGATGCGCTCGGCGAGCTCGACGACGCGGTCCTCGAGCTCGGCGCGGGGCACGACGTGGTTGACCATGCCGAGTTCGTAGGCGCGCTGCGCCGGCATCCGGTCCCCGGTGTAGAGCATCTCCTTCGCCGCGCGGGGGTTGGTCACCCACGGGTGCGCGAAGTACTCGACGCCCGGGATCCCCATGCGCACCACCGGGTCCTGGAAGAACGCGTCGTCGGCGGCGACGATGAAGTCGCACGACCACGCGAGCATGAGGCCGCCGGCGATGCACGCGCCCTGCACCATCGCGATGACGGGCTTGGGGATCTCGCGCCAGCGGCGGCACATGCCGAGGTACACCTCGGACTCGCGGGCGAAGCGGGAGTCGACGCCGGAGGCGCCGACGTGGTCCCACCAGATGACGGCCTTGCGCTCGAAGCTCTGGTCGATGTCGCGGCCGGGGGTGCCGATATCGTGGCCGGCGCAGAAGTGGTCGCCGTTGCCGCCCAGCACGATCACCTTCACGTCGTCGTCGTCGACGGCGGCGGTGAAGGCGGCGTCCAGCGCGTAGGTGACGCGGGAGTTCTGCGCGTTGCGGTAGCGCGGGCGGTTCAGTCGCACGAACGCGACGGCTCCGCGCACCTCGTAGGTGACGACGTCCTCTTCCGGATCCGCGGTCATCGCGAGCTCCTCTCTGAACTCCCCTGTCGCCCATGACGACGAGTTGACCAAACAATTGCTTGGTTGTTGCTACTATACGGGAACGACAAGCGTTGACAACGGCGGACGCGAGGAGACGATGACGTGGACCTGACGTACTCGCAGGCGGACGAGGAGTTCCGCGCCGAGATCCGCGCCTGGCTCGAGGAGAACCTCGCCGGCGAGTTCGCGGACCTGCGCGGCCGCGGCGGATCGGGACGTGAGCACGAGGCGTTCGAGGAGCGTCTCGCGTGGAACCGGCACATGGCCGCCGCCGGCTGGACGTGCGTCGGCTGGCCCGTCGAGCACGGCGGGCGCGGCCTGAGTATCGAGCAGCAGGTGATCTTCCACGAGGAGTACGCGCGGGCAGACGCCCCGGCGCGCGTGAACCACCTCGGGGAGGAGCTGCTCGGTCCCACCCTCATCGCTTTCGGCACACCCGAGCAGCAGGCGCGGTTCCTGCCGAAGATCGTCGCCGTCGAAGAGCTGTGGTGCCAGGGGTACTCCGAGCCGGGTGCCGGGTCGGACCTCGCCGGCGTCGCCACCAAGGCGCGGCTCGACGGCGACCACTGGGTGGTCTCGGGGCAGAAGATCTGGACCTCGCTCGCACAGGAGGCCGACTGGTGCTTCGTGGTGGCCCGCACCGGCAGCGGCGCCCGCCCGCACGACGGCCTGTCGTATCTCCTCGTCCCGATGGACCAGCCCGGCGTCGAGGTGCGGCCCATCGTGCAGCTGACGGCGACGAGCGAGTTCAACGAGGTGTTCTTCGACGACGCCGTCACCGACGCCGACCTCGTGGTCGGCCAGGTGGATGCCGGCTGGGGCGTCGCGATGGCGACCCTCGGCTTCGAGCGCGGCGTCTCGACGCTCGCGCAGCAGATCGCGTTCCGGCGGGAGCTGAATGCCGTCATCGAGACCGCCCGCCGCACCGGAACGATCGCCGACCCCCTGCTGCGCGACCGCATCGTGCAGGCGCACCAGGGCCTGGAGGTCATCCGCCTGCACGCACTGCGCACGCTCGGCGGCGAGCAGGGGTTCGAGGCATCCGTCACCAAGCTGCTGTGGTCGCAGTGGCATCGCAGCCTCGGCGAGCTGGCGATGGATGCCGCCGGCCCCGCGGCCCTGACGGTCACGGCGCCCTACGACCTCGACGCACTGCAGGCCCTGTTCCTCTTCAGCCGCGCCGACACCATCTACGGCGGATCCGACGAGATCCAGCGCAACGTCATCGCCGAGCGCGTGCTCGGCCTTCCCAAGGAGCCCCGCGCATGAGCCTTCCCGCACCCGCGTACGTCCCGCCCCACGGCCTGCTCGAGGGCCGTCGCATCGTCATCACGGCCGCCGCGGGCGCCGGCATCGGCTCGGCCGCCGCCGTGCGCTGCCTCGAGGAGGGCGCGGCGCTCGTCGTCATCAGCGACACGCACGCCGGGCGCCTGGAGGCCGCCGAGCGCGAGCTCGCCGAGCGGTTCGGAGCCGAACGCGTGCGGTCTTCGGTGTGCGACGTCACCGTCGAGGACGACGTGCAGGGCCTGCTCGACCTCGCCGAGCAGGGCGGCCCGATCGACGTCATGATCAACAACGCGGGCCTGGGCGGTACGACGCCCATCCTGGAGATGACCGACGACCAGTGGTCGAAGGTGCTCGACGTGACGCTCACCGGAACCTTCCGCTGCATCCGTGCCGTCGGGCAGCGCATGGTCGCCTCCGGCACCGCCGGGGTCATCGTCAACAACGCCTCGGTGATCGGCTGGCGTGCCCAGGAGGGCCAGGCGCACTACGCGGCGGCGAAGGCCGGCGTCATGGCGCTCACCCGGTCGGCGGCGATGGACCTCGCCGCTCACGGCATCCGCGTGAACGCCGTCTCGCCGAGCCTCGCGATGCACCCGTTCCTCGAGAAGGTGACGACTCCCGAGCTCCTCGAGCAGCTCAAGGCCCGCGAGGCCTTCGGCCGCGGCGCCGAGCCGTGGGAGGTCGCCAACGTCATGGTGTTCCTCGCGAGCGCCTACTCCTCTTACATGACCGGCGAGGTCGTGTCCGTCAGCAGTCAGCACGCCTGAGCCCGATCGGAGCCCTCATGACCACCGCCTACATCGTCGACGCCGTCCGCAGCCCGGTGGGCAAGCGCGGCGGGTCGCTCGCCGGCATCCACTCCGCCGACCTCGGCGCGCACGCCATCGGGGCCCTGATGGACCGCACCGGCATCGACCCGGGAGCGGTCGACGACGTCATCCTGGGCTGCACCGACACCATCGGCTCGCAGGCCGGCAACATCGCACGCACCGCCTGGCTCGTGGCGGGACTGCCCGACCACGTCCCCGGGGTGACCGTGGACCGCCAGTGCGGATCCAGCCAGCAGGCCCTCCACTTCGCGGCGCAGGCGGTCATGGCGGGCGTGAACGACCTCGTCGTCGCGGGCGGGCTCCAGAACATGTCGGCCATCCCGATCTCGTCGGCGATGAACGTCGGTGCGCAGTTCGGGTTCACGACGCCGTTCGCCCAGTCGCCCGGCTGGCAGGCCCGCTACGGCGACCAGGAGATCAGCCAGTTCCGCGCCGCCGAGATGATCGCCGAGCGCTGGGACATCTCGCGGGAGGACATGGAGCGCTTCGCGTTCGCCAGCCACCAGCGCGCGATCGCCGCGATCGACGAGGGCCGGTTCGCCGGCGAGATCGCCCCGCTCGCGGGCGTCGAGACCGACGAGGGGCCGCGGCGCGACACGTCGCTCGAGAAGATGGCGAACCTCCCCACTCTCGTCGAGGGCGGGCGCGTCACCGCCGCCGTGGCCTCGCAGATCAGCGACGCGTCCAGCGCGGTGCTCATCGCCTCGGAGCAGGCGCTCGCCGACCACGGCCTCACGCCGCGCGCCCGCATCCATCACCTCTCGGTGCGCGGCGCCGACCCGGTGTTCATGCTCACCGCTCCCATCCCCGCGACGGCGTACGCGCTCGAGAAGGCGGGCATGACCGTCGACGACATCGACCTCTTCGAGACGAACGAGGCCTTCGCGTCGGTCGTGCTGGCGTGGATGAAGGAGACCGGCGCCCCGCACGACCGCGTCAACGTCAACGGCGGCGGCATCGCGCTCGGGCACCCGATCGGCGCCACGGGCACGCGCCTCATGACCACGCTGCTGAACGAGCTCGAGCGCCGCGGCGGCCGCTACGGCCTGCAGACGATGTGCGAGGGCGGCGGCGTCGCCAACGTCACGATCATCGAGCGCCTCTAGACCCGGTGCCGCTCGCGCTGCGGCGCGGGCGGCACCGCACCACGGGAAGGACCGGATGCCGGGGCCCGCCGCCGGGCGGCGGGCCCCGGCATCCGTCATTCCGCGATGACGGTGCCCGCGGCGGCGCGGAGACGCTCGACGGCCTCCCGCACGACCCGGTCGACGAGCTCCTCGCAGCTCGGCAGGTCGTCGATGACGCCGACCACCTGGCCGGAGGCGAGCATGCCGGCGCCGACGTCGCCGTCGACGAGCCCGGCCTTCAGCAGCATCGGCGTATTGGCCGCCTGCGTCATCTGCGCCCACGATCGTCCGCTCGCGCGCTTCATCGACAGGCCGTCCTTGACGAAGGCGGGCCACGACATGCCGCTCATGCGGCGGAACTCGAGGGAGCGGCGCAGCGTCGGCACCAGCGTCCGCAGGCGGTTCGAGGATTCGAGCTCCTCGACGTAGTCGGTGCGCAGCAGGCGGTGCGGCACGCCGTCGGCCTTGGTGGTGACGACCGTGCCGTCGAGGCCGAACTCGAGGTAGCGGCGCTTGATGTCCTCGGGCACCGCGCTGTCGCGCGTGAGCAGGAACCGGGTGCCCATGCCGATGCCGACCGCGCCGTACGCGAGGGCCGCGGCGAGCCCGCGGCCGTCGAAGAAGCCGCCCGCGGCGACGACCGGGATGTCGACGGACGACACCACCGACGGCAGCAGGATCGAGGTGGGCACGGCGCCGGTGTGGCCGCCGCCCTCGCCGCCCTGGATCATGACGGCGTCGGCGCCCCACGCGGCGACCTTCTCGGCGTGGCGGACGGCGCCGATGGAGGGGATCACGACGATGTCGTGCTCCTTGAGCTTCTCGATCAGCTCGCGCTTGGGCGCCAGCGCGAACGAGGCCACCTTGACGCCGTGCCGGATGAGCAGGTCGGCGCGCTCGGAGGCGTCGCCGGCGTCGGCACGGAGGTTCACGCCGAAGGGGCGGTCGGTGCGGTCCTTGACCTCGATGACGGCGCGTTCCAGCTCGTCGAGCGTCATCGTGGCGGAGGCGAGGATGCCGAGGGCTCCGGCCCGCGCGGTGGCGCTCACGAGGCGGGGCCCGGCGACCCAGCCCATGCCGGTCTGCACGATGGGGTGGTCGACGCCGGTGAGCTCGGTCAGGGCGGTGCGGATCAGCGGGGGCGTGGTCATCGGCGGGGGACCTCTCGGTAGCGGAGTCCGCGCGGGTCGAGGCGCTCGCGGATCAGGTGCAGCTCTTCGGCGTCGGGGAGTCTGGTTATGGGGATCGACGGCGACAGGTGCAGCGCGCATCCGGTCGCGCCGACGACGTCGTCGATGTCGACGCCGGGGTGCACGCTCACGAGCGCCAGCGTGCCGTCGGGGCCGGAGAGGTCGAGCACGGCGAGGTCGGTGACGATCGCGCGCACGTCGTGGAACCGCCCCGCGGGCCCGAGGGCCCGGGCCCGATCGGTCCCCACTCCGGTGACGACGTCGACGCGGTCGACGAACACGCGCGGCGCGTGCCGGGGGATCCAGTAGCTCGTGGCGTGGTTGACGGTGTTCGTCGCGGCCGCGCGGGCGCCCAGCAACTGGCGCGACGGGCGGTCGCGGTCGCCGATGGCGGAGAGGTTCTGGTTGCCGTGGCGGTCGAGCTGTGCGGCGCCCATCACGACGTGGCGGTCGCCGCGCGCGATGAGGTCGAACAGCGCGCGGTAGGGGAGCGACCCCTCCACGACGCGGAACGGCTCGTCGACCGCCGGCACGTCGGCGTAGAGCGTGAACTCGCCGTCGCTCAGCAGCAGGTCGGGGGCGTGCGTGAGCTTGGCCAGTCGCATGCCGATCGTCGGCACGACGCCGGCACCGCTCGCGAGGATCTCGCCGCCGCCCCGGAACAGGTCGCTGCAGGCGGCGACGGCGACGTCAGCGCGGGTGGCGGGCTCAGGCATCCGTCACCTCCGTCATCGCGGGACGGATGCCGCGCCCGGCGAACGACGCGAGGTACGCCTCCGGCGCGCTCGCCGCGTCGGCGTACGCGCGCTGGGCCTCCTCGTCGCGGGCGTAGTACGGCTCGCACGCGGTGAACCCCGCGCCCTGCGGCGCGTGCACGACGTGCTGGACGAGGGTGCGGTTCAGCACGAGGGTCGAGGGTGCGGCATCCGCCGTCAGCTCCTCGGTGGAGACGACCTCCTCGACGCTCGCGATCGTGCGGGCCGCGGCCGCGGCGACCAGGTCGTCGAAGTACAGGTCTCCGCCGAGCAGCTGGGCGTTGCCCGCCGGGTCGGCGCGGTGCAGGTGCACCAGAGCGAGGTCGAGCGGGATCGCCGGCATCGCGACGAGCTCCTCGCCGTCGGCATACGGGGAGCGGACGGTGAGGATGCCGGGGTTGCGGGTGACCGCGTCGGACCCGAGGCCCGCCCGCGTGACCTCGAACGGCAGACGGCGGGCGGCGGCGCGCAGCCCCGACACCAGCATCGCCTCGTCGAGCTCGACCGACGCGACAGCGCCGCCCTGCCGGGCCCGGGCGAAGTGCGGCTCGACCGGGATCGAGTCGAGCGAGACGAACGCGTGCACGACCTTCGCGGCCTGCCCGGTGGCGCACAGGATGCCGACATCCGGCCCGCCGAAGCTCACCACGGTGAGGTTCCGCGCGCCGGAGCGGACCACGGCGCGCACGAGCGCCAGCGGCTTGCGCCGCGATCCCCAGCCGCCGATGCCGATCGTCATGCCGTCGTGGACGAGGTCCGTGACGGCGTCGGCGTCGAGCGTCTTGTCGGTCACGTCTCGAGGTTGCCGCCGGTCGCGACGAACTCGTCGCGGTGCTCGTCGGCGACGCCGGCGAGGTTGAGCTCGAACGTGAAGCCCTGCTCGAACCGGTAGCTGCGGTTGACGTCGATCGGGTCGATGCCGTTCAGCGCCTCCTTGGCCGCGCGGATGACGCGCGTGTCCTTGGCGGCGATCTCGTCGGCGAAGGCGAGCGCGGTGGCGTCGAGCTCGGCGCGGGGCACGACCGCGTGCACGGTTCCGAACTCCGCCAGGCGCGCGGCACCCACCGTACGGCTCGTGTAGTACATGGCGCGCAGCATGTGATGCGGGACCAGGCGCGAGAGATGGGTGGCGGCGCCGAGCGCGCCGCGGTCGACCTCGGGGACGCCGAAGTAGGCGTCGTCGGAGGCGATGATCACGTCGGAGTTGCCCACGAGCCCCACGCCGCCGCCGAGGCAGAAGCCGTTCACGGCCGCGATCACCGGCACCGGGCACTCGTAGATCGCCTTGAACGCCTCGTAGCAGCCGCGGTTCGCGCCGATGAGGGCGGCGTGGTCGCCGGTGCGCTGCATCTCCTTGATGTCGACGCCCGCGTTGAAGCCGCGGCCCTCGGCGCGCAGCACGACCACGCGGGTGTCGGCATCCGCCCCCGCCTCGCGCATGGCGTCGGCAACGGCGTACCAGCCGGCGACCGGGAGTGCGTTGACGGGCGGGTAGTCCATCGTGACGGTACGCACGCCCTTGTGCGCGATCGACGAGGTCACGGCCATGTGATCTCCTTACCTAACGTTTGCTTGTTTTGACCCTAGCACTTGCTTGGTTCGCCCGATAGCACCCGGTCGCCCGGTTCGCCGAGCCGGGTCCATGCGTCGAAGAAGGCGTCGTCGGAGTCGAGGCCGAACAGCGTCGTCCACTCCTCGTCGGTCGCCGCCGCGCGCCGCGCGGTGTTGCGCACGGCGTCGTCGCCGACGAGGGTGCGCCACGGCGCGTGCGGCTCCGCCAGCACGCGCTCGATCGCCCGGGCGACGTCGTCGGGAGCGAGGCTCGTGGTGCGGTCCGCGGCGATGACGGCCTGGTAGCGCTCCAGCATCCGCTCGTACCCCGGCGGGTTCTCTCTCGGGCGGATCTTGCCGCGCATCGCGGTGAGCGTGCTGCCGGGCTGGACGAGGCGGACCCGGATGCCGAACCCGGCCACCTCCATCGCCAGGGCCTCCAGCGCCCCTTCCAGGGCGCGCTTGGACCCGGCGTAGGCCGCCCAGGTGGGCAGGATCGCCTGCGACGACTGCGAGCTCAGCGCCACGATGGTGCCCGCGCGGGCTTCGCGCATGCCGGGCAGCACCGCGCGGATGCAGCGCAGCGCGCCGAACACGTTGACCTCGAACAGCGCGCGGATCTCGTCCATCGCGTGGGTCTCCAGCGTCGCGCCGGCGTACGCGCCCGCGTTGCAGACGAGCCTGTCGATGTGCCCGTCGTGGGCGAGGATGGCGCCGAACGCCGCGGCGACCGCGTCGTCGTCGGTCACGTCGCAGGTGCCGAGCGCGAGGTCGAGACCCTCGGCCTCGGCGAGATCGCGGAGGTCGGCTGCGGCATCCGGATCCCGCATCAGCGCCCACACGCGATCACCGGCCCGCGCCTGGCGCAGGGCGGTCGCGCGGCCGATCCCGGTGCTGGCGCCGGTCACGACGGTCACCGTTCGCGAGGATGATGTCATCCGCGTCACCTCCGACGTCTGCTCGTTGGACGTCGCGAGCCAAACTAGCAGTTGCTTGGTCGATGGACTAGGGTGGCACCACCACCGCTACTCGAAGGAGAGGCAGGCCGATGGCCCGACTGTGCGAAGGACGTGTCGCGATCGTGACCGGAGCAGGCCGCGGACTCGGGCGCGAACACGCGCTCGAGCTGGCGCGCCAGGGGGCGAAGGTCGTCGTCAACGACCTCGGCACCACCCTCGGCGGCGACGGCACGTCGACCGGGCCCGCGCAGGAGGTCGTCGACATCATCCGCGCCGCGGGCGGCGAAGCGGTCGCCAACGGCGCCGACATCGCCGACTTCGCCCAGGCGAAGGAGCTCATCGACCAGGCGATCGAGACGTTCGGCCGCCTGGACGTGCTCGTCAACAACGCCGGCTTCGTGCGCGACCGCATGCTGATCAACGCCGACGAGGACGAGTGGGACGCCGTCATCCGCGTGCACCTCAAGGGCCACTTCGCCCCGCTCCGTCACGCCAGCGCCTACTGGCGGGCCGAGGCGAAGGAGGGACGGATGCCGGCGGCCCGGGTCGTCAACACCTCCTCCGGGGCGGGCCTCCAGGGCAGCGTCGGCCAGGCCGCCTACTCCGCGGCCAAGGGCGGCATCGCCTCGCTCACCCTCGTCGCCGCGCAGGAGCTCGGCCGCTACGGCGTCACCGTCAACGCGCTCGCCCCGTCGGCGCGCACGCGCATGACGGAGGGGCCGTTCGCCGCCGCGATGGCCGCGCCCGAGGACGGCTTCGACCGCATGGACCCGGCGAACGTGTCGCCGGTGGTCGCGTGGCTCGCGAGCCTGGACTCCGCCGACGTCACCGGCCGCGTCATCGAGGTCGAGGGCGGGCGCATCTGCGTCGAGGAGGGGTGGCGGCACGGGCCGGCACGCGAGCTCGACCGCCGGTGGCGCGCCGACGAGGTCGGCGCCGCCGTGCGCGATCTGATCGCCGACGCCGCCCGCCCCGAGCCGGTGTACGGCGCATGAACGCCGGCGAGTGGGCCGGTCGCCACCTCGGCGACCGTGCGGTGTCGTACACCGAGCGCGACACGATCCTCTACGCGCTCGCAGTGGGAGCGCCCGCCGACCGCCTCGACCTCGTCTTCGAGGAGCGGCTGCGCGTGCTTCCCACGTTCGGGTTGACGCTCGCGCAGTGGGCGCCCGACATCCTCGCCGCCGAGGGCGTGTTCGACGACACCTCGGTGCACGGCTCGCAGAGCCTCGAGGTCCGCGCGCCGCTGCCGCGCTCGGGCACGCTCGAGCTCAGCGCGCGCGTCGGCGGCGTGTGGGACAAGGGATCGGCCGCGATCTTCGAGGTCGTCGTCGAGTGCACCGAATTCACCGCGACGTGGTCGATCTTCGCGCCGGGCAAGGGCGGCTTCGGAGGTGAGCGCGGGCCCGCGCGCCCGGCGCAGCCCGTGGGAGCTCCGGTCGCCGAGGTCTCGCTCGCGACCGCCGAGAACCAGGCGGCGCTGTACCGCCTCACCGGTGACCTCCACCGCATCCACATCGACCCCGAGGCATCCGCCCGCATCGGGCAGCCCCGCCCGATCCTGCAGGGCCTGTGCACGCTGGCCGCCGCCACGCTTCCGCTCGCCGACGCGCGCGGCGCGCACCCGGCCGATCTGCGCTCCCTCACCGGGCGCTTCAGCGGGCCGGTGGTGCCCGGCGACCTGCTCACGGTGAGGTCGTGGGACGGTTCCGCGTTCGACGTGGTGCGGGGCGAGACGCCCGTCATCTCCGATGCGACGGCGGTGTTCGCGTGAAGGTCGTGGTCGCCGGCGGCACCGGCTTCATCGGCAGCCACGTCGCCGCACGGCTCGCCGCCCGCGGCGACGAGGTCACCGTGATGGGTCGGAGGCCCGCATCCGATGACGATCCAGTCGCGATCGAGGGGATGCCGCGCCTCGTCGCCGACTACACCTCGGACGCGCTGACGCCCGCCCTGCTCGCCGGGTTCGATGCCGTCGTGTTCGCGGCGGGCAACGACATCCGCCACGTCGCCGCCGACGACGAGGACGCCGCCTTCTGGGACCGCGTGCAGGCCGAGGGGGTGCCCCGCTTCGCCGCGCTCGCGAAGCGCGCCGGCGTGGGGCGATTCGTGCAGATCGGCAGCTACTACCACCAGCTCCACCCGGAGTGGGCGGCGACGGTCCCGTACGTCGCGGCACGCAAGGCCGCCGACGAGGGTGCTCGGGCGCTCAGCGACGACGCGTTCGCCGCGATCACGCTCAACCCGCCGTCCATCGTCGGCGTGCCGCCGGGCCGGGGGCTGCGGCGCTTCGGCCGCATGATCTCGTGGGCCCGCGGCGAGCTGGCCGAGCCCGGGCTCTCCGCGCCGTCGGGCGGCACGAACTACATGTCGGTGCACTCGCTCGCCCAGGCGGTGGAGGGAGCGCTGGATGCCGGCATCCCGGGCCGCGCATATCTGATCGGCGACGAGAACCTGACGTACCGCGAGTACTTCCAGCTGCTGGCCGATGCCGCCGGATCGACGGTGCGGATCGAGGAGAGCGACGAGGAGCACCCGTACCAGCCCGACCGCTTCATCGTTCAGGGTCGAGGCCGCGTGATCGCCTACGAGCCGCCCGCCGACGAGGTGGAGCTGCTCGGCTACGACCGCGGCGACGTGCGCCGCGCGCTCGAGGAGATCGTCCGGGCGTCGGACGCGGCCGTGCGGGCGTAGTCCGGTCACGACGCTGGCGATGTGTCGGCGGTCTGTGAGAGGTTCGGTGACGTGCTGAGCGATGACGACCGGGATCTGATGCGTGCCGTATCCGGCTACCTGCGACAGGTCGGAGAGCTGGCGGCGGCCGAGGAGGTCAGGACCCGGACGCCGCTGGGCGACCTGATCAGCGAGCACCTGGGAACCGACGCGACACAGGTCTCCGTGGTGCAGGAGCAGATCGCCGATCACCGCCTGGTGGACGCCGACATCGCGCTGGAGGCACTCGGCGCGGACGGTGGCGGCCGGCTCGTCGGGATCAGCGGCGGCGACCAGCGCCACCATCAGGGGCTCACGGAGTTCGTCGGCAACGGCCACAGCCGGTTCGCGCCGGGGCCCGTGGACTACGCGGAGCGGGCGACCGGGCCGGACTCGAGCATGAGGGTCGTGGCGCTGGGCATCCGGCTCCTCACCTTCGAGGGCTCCCCGATCGCGCTGGCGCAGCGTGCGGCCGCGCCCCAGTACGGCAGGCCGGCGGCCTCGATCGAGGTCATGGGCACGGATGCCGCTCTGGTGACGCGGTTCCTCGCGGCGCTGCGGCACACGATGGTCGAGCGCAGTGTCCTGCGGGGGAAGGTGCTGTCCTTCCAGGCGACGGAGTACGGGAGCGATGCGGGAGCCACCTTCGTGGCGCGGCCGACCGTGGCCGCCGACGACATCGTGCTTCCTGACGGCGTGCTCGAAGAGATCGTGCAGCACGTCATCACGATCGGCGCACATCGTGATGCGCTGCAGAGCGCCGGCCAGCATCTGAAGCGGGGCGTGCTGCTGTACGGGCCGCCGGGGACGGGCAAGACGCTGACCGTCCGTCACCTGCTCGCCGCGACGCCGCAGACGACGGCGGTGGTGCTCACCGGCTCGAGCATCCGTTTCGTCAGTGCGGCCGCCGAGATCGCGCGTACCTTCCAGCCGGCGATCGTCGTGCTCGAAGACATCGATCTGGTCGCCATGGAGCGACTCGCGTCGCCCCAGCCACTGCTGTTCGAGGTGCTCGATGCGCTGGACGGGCTCGACGGCGATGCGGACGTCGCCTTCGTCATGACGACGAACCGCGTCGAAGTGCTCGAGCGGGCTCTCGCAGAGCGCCCGGGGCGCGTCGACCTGGCCGTCAACGTGCCGCTTCCTGCGACATCCGAGCGACGCCGGCTGTTCCGCCGCTACGCCCACAACCTGCCGTACAGCCAGGACGCGCTGGACTCGGCCGCCGACAGCGCCGAGGGCACCACCGGCTCGTTCGCCAAGGAGCTCATGCGGCGCAGCGTGCTGCGGGCTGCAACCGACGAGCGGCCCCCGACCGACGAGGATCTCGCCGCGGAGCTCAGCCGGCTCATGGAGTCGCGCGAACAGCTCACGCGGACCATGCTCGGCTCCGTCGACGCCGCATCGCAGAACCCGCCGGACGGCCACGCGATGGCGAGCTTCGGCTGGTTCCCCGGCGCCTAGCACCCGAGGGGGCTCGGTCGCCCTAGCCGAGCAGGTCGGCCTGGTCGGAACCGAAGCGCGCCGCGAGCTCGGCCCAGAGCGCGTCGACGGCGCGGACCGTATCCTCCCGCGTGCCGTCGGTGCGGATGACGACGTCCGCGATGGCGGTGCGTCCCGCTTCGGGGCCCTGTGCGTCGATGCGCGCCAGCGCGTGGGCGCGCGAGTATCCGCGGCCGTCGACGAGCCGGTCGACGCGTTCCTCGATGGTCGCCTCGACCGTCGCCACGAGGTCGTAGCTCCACGGCAGCGGAGGGGTGTCGACGGTCAGCAGCGGGATCTCGTGCATCACGATCCCGCCGCGGGTCCGCTCGGTCTCGATGGCCGCGATCGTGGCCTCGACGATCGCCGGGTGGACGATCGCGGTGAATGCCGCCCGCCGCTCGTCGTCCGAGAACACCACCTCGGCCGCCCGTTCCCGATCCAGAGCGCCGTCCGGCCGGAGGACGGCATCCCCGAACTCCGCCGCGACGGCCGCCAGCACCCGACGGCCGATGGCGGTCGCGGGGTCCACGACCTCCCGTGCGAGCGCATCCGCGTCGATCAGTCGGGCGCCGCGCGCGACGAGCAGCGCGGCGACGGTGCTCTTGCCGGCACCGATGCCGCCGGTGAGCGCGACGAGGGTGAGGTCCATCGACACCATTGTCGGTCGGCGCCGGCCTCGAGCAGTCAGCGTCGGGACGCCACGCTAAAGGGTTTTCTCATGAGAATCCCTTGCTATTCAGGCAACGCACTCTGGACTTGTGGCTCGATTCGCTCTATTTTTGCAAAAACGTTTCGCCCCAAAGGAGTGGCCATGTTGATCCGTTGCACCACCGCAGCTGCGACCGTCCTCGTCGCGGCCCTCGCACTCTCCGCCTGTGCGGGGAGCAACCCGGATCCGGCGGGATCCGCCGCAGCACAACGGGTGCTGCTCGTCTCCAACCAGCCGCTGGACCCCGGCACGTCCGGCGGCGAGATCGTCGCCGACGGGCTCGACGTCTGCGCGGACGAAGGCTGGGATGTCGAGTCCGTCGTCGTGTCCGACGTGAACCAGTACGAGTCGACGCTGCGCACCGCGGTGAAGAACGGCTTCGACGTGATCGCCACGACCTTCCCGCCGATGAGCGACGCGACGGTCGCCGTCGCGGACGACAGCCCCGACACCGACTTCGTGGCGATCTATCAGTTCACCAACACCGAGTCCGGAGACACCCACGACAACATCGCCAGCAGCTCGTTCTCCTACGAGCAGACCGGCTACCTCTGGGGTGTCGCGGCCGCGCTGCTGAGCGAGAACGGCAAGGTGGGCGTGGTCAACGGCATGGCCGAGCCGGGCAGCAACACCGTCATCAACGGTCTGATCCAGGGCGCGGCGTCGATCAAGCCGGACGTCGAGGTGACGGTGTCGTACACGAACTCGTACACCGACCCGGCGAAGGGGAGCGAGAACGCCGCCGCCCTGATCAACGACGGCAACGACGTGATCGTCGCCATGGCCGACCAGTCGAACATCGGGGTGATCGACGCCGCGAAGGATTCCGGCGTCGCCCTCATCGGCGACACCGCCACACGAATCCCGAGCTACCCCGAGGGCATCGTCGCGACGCAGCCGCTGACCTTCGGCGAGCCGCTCGCGAACGCCTGCCGCGGGGACTTCCCCGGCGGGGAGCACGTCGTGTACCCGCTGGGCGCGAAGGGCGCGACGCAGATCCTCGCCGAGGTCGCGGCATGGGTCGAGGCATCCGGTTCCCCCGTCGGACCCGACGTGGAGGAGGCGGTGAACGCGGCGTGGGCCGCGATCGATGCGGGCGAGGTCACGGTCGTCGCCGACCCGTCCGAGCCGGGAACCGAGGGCTGAGATGGGCGAGCGGGAAGCCGATCGCAGCACGATCACGACCGCGGCGGTGGTGCTGGATGCCGTGGGCAAGCGGTTCGGAGAGACCGTGGCGCTGCGGGATGTCAGCTTCTCGATCCTTCCCGGGACCGTCCACGGCCTCGTGGGCGAGAACGGTGCGGGCAAGTCGACGCTGTCACGGGTGATCTTCGGGATGATCCCTCCCGACAGCGGCGACGTGCGCTTCCCGCTCGCAACATCACGCGACGCCGGCGGGGGCGTCGGGATGGTCCATCAGCACTTCGCCCAGGCTCCGTCGATGACGGTCCTCGAGAACCTCGCACTGTCCCGACGGGCGTCCTCCGAGTCACCGCTGCTCCAGCTGCGGCAGGTGCGCCGCCGGGCTATCGACCTTGCGGATCGACTGGGCTTCCGGCTCGATCTCGGGGCGCGGATCGATCGGCTGACGGTGGGTGCGCGGCAGCGGGTGGAGATCGTCAAGGCGCTCCAGCACGGCGCACGAGTGCTCCTGCTGGACGAGCCGACCGGCGTGCTCTCACCGCCGGAGATCGATGCGCTCATCGAGCTGATGCGGACGCTGTCCGCGCAGGGGACCTCGATCGTGTTCGTCTCGCACAAGCTCGACGAGGTCCTCGCGGCCTGCGACGTCGTGACCGTCATGCGCCGCGGCGAGGCCGTGGCGACCCTGTCGCGCAACGGCCTGACGGCGCGAGAGCTCGCCCGGATGATGACCGGTGCCGACCCCGAGCGAATCAGGAAGCCCGCGTCGATCCCCGGACCGGAGCTGCTCCGGGCCACCGCGATCCGCGCCCGTGACGACCGCGGTGCGATCGCGGTCCGCGGAGTGGACGTGACCGTGCATGCCGGCGAGATCGTCGGCATCGCCGCCGTCGAGGGCAACGGCCAGGAGGAGTTCCTCGAGGCGGTCGCAGGGGTGAGGGAGGTGGAGACGGGGACCGTGCGGATCTCCGGAACGATCGTCGGGAAGGCTTCCCAGCGGCGGAAGCGGGCCTCGGGGTTGGCGCACATCCCCTCGGACCGCCTGCGCACAGGGTCCGCGGGACGGTTGTCGCTGGTGGAGAACCTGGCCGCCGTCGGGTATCGCGCGGCCCCGCTCGCCCGCGGACCGCTGGTGCGAAGAAGGGCGTGGCGAACGGCTGCGACCGAGGCGATCCGGGCTTTCGACGTGCGCGCAGGGGACCCGGCGGCGCCCATCGCGAGCCTGTCGGGCGGGAACATCCAGAAGGTCATCGTCGCGCGCGAGCTCGGCTGCGCCCCGAAGGTGCTCCTGGCCGCGCACCCGACCAGGGGAGTGGACCTGGGTGCGATCGAGACGATCCACTCCCACCTGATCCAGGCACGTCAGGACGGCCGCGCGGTCCTGCTGCTGTCCAGCGAGCTCGACGAGCTCCTCGCGCTCAGCGACCGGCTGCTCGTCTTCGCGCGCGGCTCGATCGTCGCCGAGCTCGACCCCGCCACGACCGACCCGGCGGAGATCGGCTTCTACATGATGGGCGACGGCGGAGCGCAGACCGACGCCCCGGTCGCGGAGGTGGCGACATGAGTCGTGCGAAGGACATCGGTCTGCGGCTGATCGGCCTCGCGGTCGGTCTCGGGATCAGCTCGCTCGTCATGCTGGCGACCGGGTACGACCTCGGCGGATTCTTCTCCGCCTTCGTCGAGGGGCTCGGTCCGAACCTGGATTCCACGCTGCGCTGGTACGCGCCCCTTCTTCTGGCGGGCCTCGCCGGTCTCATCGCGTTCCGCGACGGTGCGTTCAACCTGGGCCTGGACGGTCAGATCTACGTGGGCGGCGCCGGCGCCGCGGTCGTCGCCATCGCATGGGGCCCGGTCCTGCCGGCGCCCCTCGTCGTCGCGATCGCGTGCGTCGTGGCGGTGCTGGCCGGCGCCGCGGTCGCCGGCGCCGCGGCCCTGTTGCGCGTCCTGTTCGGGACCCCTGAGGTCATCACCACGCTCGTGATGAACCCGCTGTGCGCGATCGCGGTCACCCTGCTCGTGGTCGGCCCGCTGGCGCCGCAAGGCGGGGGCGGCAACACCGAGTCCAGTGCGGTCATCTCCGAGCAGCTGTGGCTGCCGGCGCTGTCGCCGCAGTCGCTCGCCACCGTCGCGGTCGTGTTCGCGCTGCTGGCCGCGCTCCTGGTCGGCGTCTACTACCGCTTCACGGTGTGGGGGTTCGAGGCCACGCTGTACGGCGCGGCGCCGGAGTTCTCGTTCGCCTCGGGCGTGCCCAACCGGCGCGTGTTCGTGAGGCGATGCTGGCCTCCGGCGGCCTTGCCGGACTCGTCGGCGCGACGGAGGTGCTGGGGGTCCAGCACCGCCTCGCCAAGGGCTTCAACCCCGGCATCGGCTTCGACGGCATCGCGGTCGCCCTGGTCGGCGGCCTCACGGTCGTCGGCGCCGTCCTGGTCGCGCTGCTGTTCGCGCTGCTGCGCCAGGCCGGGGAGATCTGCCAGATCACCCTGGGCATCCCGGCGGAGCTCGTCGACGTGATCGTGGCGATCGTCATCCTGACGACCAGTGCGCACGTCGTCATCCGCTGGCAGCGCCGCCGGCGCATCGCAGCCGGCGATCCCGGCACCACGACTCCCGTCGGCGCCTCGGACGGCGGCGACGAGGAACCCGATCGCGTCGACCGCGCGCCGGTCGCCAGCGGCAGCTCGATGAGGGAAGGCTGATGGACCTGCAATTCGTCGGATCGATACTGACATCCACGACACCGATCCTGTTCGCCGCGCTCGGAGCCCTGGTGTGCTTCCGCTCCGGCTTCTTCAACATCGCCATCGAGGGGCAGATGCTCGTCGCCGCCTTCGCCGCGGCGGGCGTCGCCGTGGCGACGGGGAACGCCGCGCTCGGCCTGCTCGCCGCGGTGGCGGCATCCACCGGCCTCGGCATCCTCGTCGCGGTCGCGACCTACTGGGCGAAGATCGACGCGATCGTCGTCGGCGTCGCGGCCAACCTGATGGCCGCGGGCATCACGGCGCTCCTCGTACGCGAGGTGACGGGCGGCAGCAGCTCGCTCGTCGTCGCGGAGGGGCGGCTCCCGCGTGTGGATGCCGCAGCCGCGGGCGAGTGGGGGATGCTGTCGGGGCTCGTGCGCGGACAGACGCCCCTGGTGCTCGCCGCGCTCGTGGCCGTCGTGGTGGTGTGGTGGATCCTCAACCGCACACGCACAGGCCTCGGCATCCGCGCCCTCGGTGAGAGCGAGCTGGCTGTCTGGTCGTCGGGCATGTCGATCCCGCTCATCCGCTCCGCCACCACGCTCATCTGCGGTCTGCTCTGCGGGCTCGGCGGAGCGCAGCTCGCTCTCGGACCGGCCACGAGCTTCTCCGTCGGAATGACCAACGGCCGCGGCTTCACCGCGATCATCGCCGCGATGATCGGCACAGGGGTGGTTGCCACGACGCTGGGGTGCGTGCTCTTCGGGCTGGTCGACGCGGTCGGGCTGCGGGTGCAGCTCGCCGACACCGGGATGCCGCAGGCCGCGGTCCAGGCGATCCCCTACGTGCTCGCGCTGGTGGTGCTGTGCACCGCCTCGGCGCTCAAACTGCGCGGCACGGATCGCGTGCGGCGAGCGGTGCTTCGACATTGAGGTGACGGAGGAATCCGCAGAGGCGGTTCGGCGCGCACGCCGGACCGCCCTCGCCTGCGCCACAGCCGCCCCGGTGCGCGATGACACCGGGGCGGCTGGGGGTTCGCGGAGCGGCGGTTCAGACGGCTCGGCCCGTGATGAGGTCGGCGAGGCGATCGATCGGGAACGCGTGAGCGGTCAGGCCGTCGCGGCCGACCATGGTGTCGGCGGCGAAGAGTGCGTTCACGACGGACTCCTCGGTCGCGTCGACGACCGCGTCGAACAGGCCCCCGCACGCCTCGTCGGTCAGCGCGTCGACGGTGAGGCGCGATGCCGGCTGCGCCGACGTCACCGGGGCGATCCGCCCGCGGCCCGCGGTCGAGAACGCAAGGAACAGGTCGCCGCTGGAGTGCTCGCCCACGGCGCCGCCGCGCGCGAGCCCGAGCCCCGCGCGCTGCGCGAGCCTGCGGCACTGATGGGGGAGCAGCGGTGCATCGGTCGCCACGATCACGATGACCGAGCCCGCGCCCTGCCGCTGCGGGTCGGGTGGCGGAACGTCCTCCAGCTCGATGGTGTCGGCGACCGGCGTCCCTGCGATCGTGAGGCGCTCTCGCCTGCCGTGGTTCGCCTGCACGAGTACCCCGACGGTCCACGGTTCGCCGGTGATGTCGACGATGCGCGAGCTGGTGCCGATGCCGCCCTTGAAGCCGTAGGCGATCATCCCCGTCCCGCCGCCGACGCCGCCCTCGGCGACGGGGCCGGGCCCGGAGGCATCCCATGCCTGACGTACGTGCTCGGCACGCACATGCTGGCCGACGATGTCGTTGAGGACGCCGTCCCACGTCTCGCTCACCAGCGGCAGGAACCACTCGTCTCCCCGCGACCGCCGTTGCTCGGCCGTCATCCGCGCGAGCGTGTCGCGGACGAGCCCCACCGACATCGTGTTGGTGAGTCCGATGGCGCTCGTGACGAGCCCCGTCTCCTCGAGCCACTGGATGCCGCTGAACTCGCCGTTCCCGTTGAGCCGATGGAAGCCGCCGTGGAGCGGCTGCTCGTAGAGGTCGCCCTCGTGGGGACGGACGATCGTGACGCCGGTGCGAACGGGCCCCTCGCCGGTGGCGAGGGGCCCGTCGCCGGCCACCAGCGTCGTGTGCCCGACGAGGACGCCGGGCACATCGGTGATCGCATTCCACCGTCCCCTCGGGCTCCGTCCGAAGCGGAGCCCGAGATCCGACGCTCGCACGCGCTACTCCTGGTCGGCCATGCCGAGGGCGAAGAAGTCGAGGCCGCCCGAGAGGAGCACGTTCCCGTACGGGGTCGTCTCCCCGGTCTGCACGATCAGCTTCGCCTGGGGGAGCATCGCCTCGATGTCGTCGTGAGGGATCTCACGCAGCGTGATGCCCTCGTCGACGATCAGTTCCTGGACGGCGGCGGTGACGGAGGGGTTCACCACGCGCATCTCCGCCGCCACGACGACCTCCTCGATCACGAGCTCCTGTCGGAGCACCCCGACCACGTCGCGGACGGACGGGACGCCGTCGGTGAGCGCGAGGTCCAGGGTCGCGACGCCGGGCGGGACGGGAAGGCCGGCGTCAGCGACGACGATCACCTCACCGAACCGCAGACCGGTGACGACGGCACTGAGCTGCTGGTTGAACAGACGGCTGCCACGCTGCATGATTCCTCCTGGATGCAAAAACGTTATTGCACCAAAGTAGAGCGCCGAACGCCGCCGTTGTCAAGCAGAAATGGCGGCTCGATGAGGGGCGCTGATTGCCGCCTCGGGGCGTCAGGCGGAGCCGACCGAATCTCGGACCACGAGCTCCGGCTGAAGCAGCACGTGGCGTCCCGGGCCGGACTCGTGCTCGATCAGCAGGCGTGCGGCCTCGGCGGCGATGCTCTCGACCGGCTGGCGCACCGTGGTGAGCCGTGGCCACGCGAGCGACGCCATGGGGATGTCGTCGAATCCGACGATGCTCAGGTCGGCGGGGACGTCGATGCCCTCCCGATGCGCGGCACCCAGCGCCGCGAGTGCGAGCAGGTCGTCGCCTGCGCAGAGCGCGGTGAAGGCATCCGCCCTCGCGATGATCCGGTCGGCCTGGTCGACGGCATCCTCGATCGTGAAGCTGCTGAACCCCTCCGCGACACTTGCGAGTCCGTGCTCGGCCAGCCGTGCGCGAATCGCCGCGTGGCGGACGCGGGCGCTCGAGATCTCCTGATCGCCCGCGAGCTGCGCGATGCGCGTGTGGCCGAGAGAAACCAGGTGGTCGACGAGCATTTCCGCGCCCCGTCGGTGGTCGCAGCTGACGAAGTCCCCCGTCCAGCCGCGCACCTCGCGGTCGGCGACCACCGTCGGCACCGCGTCGGCGAGCTCGTTGAGGCCGGCGAGCTTCGTGTCTCCGGTCGGAATGAGGATGACGCCCTCCACACGCCGATCCTGGAAGGACCGGAGGTAGTGCGATTCGCGGGCGGCATCGTTGCCGCTGTCGCCGATCAGCAGCGACAGTCCGTGGTCTGCGATCGCCCGCTCGACCCCGCGCACGAACTCGGTGAGGAAGCTGTCGGTGATGTCGGGGACGACCACGCCGATCATGCCGGAGCGCTTGCTCGCGAGGGATCGTGCGACGAGGTTCGGCTCGTAGCCCATCTCGTCGGCGATCTTGCGTATCCGTGCCCGGGTGTCGGCTCCGACCCGGCGCACGCCGGTGAGCGCGTTCGATGCCGTGGACACGGACACTCCGGCTGCTTTCGCGACGTCGACGATCGTCGGCCGGTGGCTCTTCTCCATGTGTCCCCTTCGCAACGGACTCGAAAGTCACCCTAGACCGCGGGCGTTTTACCCGCTACGGTTGCAAAAACGTTTTTGCAAGGAGGCGACGTGACACTGCAGTTCGGGTTCAGCATGAACCCCCTCGATCTGGCCGAAGCGCGATCGGTCGCGGGCATGGCCGAGGCGGCGGGCTACGACCGCGTAGGGGTGTGGGACTCGCCTGCATTCCATCGAGAGGCTTGGGTGACGCTGGCGTCGCTGGCGACCACCACCCCGCGGCTGCAGATCGGCCCCTGGGTCACGAACCCCCTCACCCGCCACCCCGTGGTAACCGCGAGCGCGGCGGCATCCCTGGATCAGCTCGCCCCCGGCAGGGTCGTGCTGGGCATCGGCACCGGCGACAGCGGCGTCTACAACCTCGCTCAGACCGCCTCGCCGCTGGCGTACCTGCAGCGCTACGTCGAGGCCGTCCGCCTCCTGCTCACCGAGGGCGAGGCCCCTTGGGAGGGTGGGCGCCTGCGCATGCGCCCTGCCGACAACCCGATCCCGATCTGGGTGGCCGCGCACGGTGCACGCTCGGCCGGCATCGCAGGCGGACTCGGCGACGGCGTGATCCTCGGCCTGGGCGTCAGCCCGGACGCGATCCGGGCGTCAGAGCACGCCGTGCGCACCGGTGCGGAGGAGGCGGGCAAGGACGCGGACGCGCTCGAGATCTGGCACACCGCGCCCTGGTACGTCGACGACGACACCGACCGCGCCCGCGACGAGGCGCTCTGGCACGTCGCCAGCCTCGCGCACCACATCAGCCGCAACGGCACCGCGGGCAAGCTCATCCCCGAGTCGCTGCGGGACGGCGTCGTGGAGCTCGGCAGGGCGTACGACCTCGTGTCGCACGGGGCGCCGAGCCCCCGCCAGCGCGACGAGTACCGACGGGTCGCCTGGCAGTCCGGCGTCGCGGACTATCTCATCGACCGGTTCACGTTCGCCGGCGACGCCGACGAATGCGCACGCAAGGTGTGGGAGGCCGTCGACGCCGGGGCCCGCAACTTCGACTGCGCCAACGACTCGCCCGTGGGCGGACTCGAGCATCGCCCCCGTGTGTGGGCCGAGCAGGTGCTGCCCCTTCTCGCCAACGAAGACAGGAGACTCTCGCATGTTTGATCTGGTCGTCAAGAACGGCTACGTCCTCACCCCCGACACCGAGTCGATCATGGACATCGGCGTCCGTGACGGTCGAATCGTCCAGCTCGCGGAGCCGGGCGGGCTCGGGCCCGCGCGCGAGGTGCTGGATGCCGATGGGCTGCTGGTGCTGCCGGGAGGGGTGGAGGCGCACGCGCACATCCTCGAGCCGGCGCACCGCGGCTGGACCAAGGGGGAGGAGATCTGGCTCCAGGGTCCCGAGGGTGCCAGTCGGGCCGCGGCCTTCGGGGGAACGACCACGGTCGCGTCCTTCGCCGTCCTCGGCGTCCATGACGCCAACACCGACGATCCCATCGAGGCCGTCCAGCGCCGGCGCGAGCTGTTCGCCGGGCGTTCGTACGTCGACTACACCTTCCATCCCGGCATCGTGGGCAACCCGAGCGACGAGCTGCTGGCCAACGTCGGCAAGGCGGTCGCGGCAGGCATCCCCACTTTCAAGGCGTTCACCACGTGCGTCACCACGCAGCAGGAGGGCGTGAAGATGGACGACGGCCCGCTGTTCGACCTGATGGGGGTGCTCGCCGAGGCGGGCGGGATGCTGCTCGTCCACGCCGAAGCGGACGAGCTCGTGACCCACATGGAGGCCAAGCTCCGGCGCGACGAGAGCGACCAGTGGTACAACTTCCATCTCGTCCACTCCTCGCTGTCCGAGGAGCTGGCGTTCCACAAGGTGTGCCGGCTGGCGCGCGAGCACGGCACGGCGGTGTACTTCGTGCACGTCACCGGACGCTCGGGCGTCGATGTCATCGCCGCCGCGCGGGCGGCAGGGCAGCCGATCTACGGCGAGGTGCTGCACAACTACCTCTGCTTCACGTCGGAGGACTACCGCCAGCCCGACGGGGGCAAGATCCAGACCTACCCCGCCTTGAAGGACGACGATGACCGCCAAGCGCTGTGGGAGGGCCTCCTCGACGGCGCGATGACGACGGTCGCCACCGACGAGTACACGACCGACTACTCCGTCAAGGTGGGCGGGCGCACGGTGGAGACCGCCTGCGGCGGCCACGCGGGCATCGAGACGCGCGGCATCATCACGTACGCGGAAGGGGTCGCGACCGGCCGCATGACGCTGCGCCAGTTCGTCGACGTCTTCTCGACCCGCCCTGCGAAGGTGCTCGGACTGTACCCCCGGAAGGGAGCGATCGCGGTCGGCAGCGATGCGGACCTCGTGCTCTGGGACCCGGCCGATCATCGCACCATCACCATGGACGACCTGCACCACGACGGCGACTACAGCATCTGGGAGGGCTGGCAGGCCCGCGGCTGGCCGGTGACCACGGTGTGCCGCGGCGAGATCGTTGTCGACCACGGCAAGCTCCGCGGCGACGCGGACCACGGCGACTGGCTGCCGCGCCGTCTCGGCGCCGACGTGCTCGCCGGGCCCCACGTCTGATCCGGCCGCATCCTTCACATCGACATCCCCGAGGAGAGAAATGAAAGCCGTCATGTACTCGGCCCCGCACGAGTTCCGCGTCGTGGAGGTCCCCGACCCCGTGCCCGGCCCCGGAGAGGTGCGCATCAGGGTCGAGCTCGCCGGTGTCTGCGGCACCGATCTGCACATCCACGACGGGACCTTCATCGCGCAGTTCCCGTTGATCCCCGGCCACGAGCCCGTCGGATCGGTGGATGCCCTGGGTCCGGGAGTCGAGGGGTTCGCGATCGGCCAGCGTGTCGTCGCGACGGGGGTCGGCGGATGTCTCGAATGCGACAACTGTCGGCGTGGCCGCCAGCTGCTGTGCCGGCGCCTCACGGCATTGGGTGTGACCGGGCCCGGCGGTTTCGCGGAGTACATGATCGCTCCGGCGCGCTGGTGCTTCGACGCCGACACGCTGACGGCCGAGCAGGCGGTGCTCGCGGAGCCGACCGCGTGCGCGGCGCACGGCGTGGACCGGCTGGGTGTGCCCGCGGGCGCCAGTGCACTGGTGCTGGGCGCGGGGCCGACCGGGCTCGTGCTGGCGCAGCTGCTCGCACACGGCAACGCGGCACAGGTCACGGTGGCTGCGCCCTCGCCGCACAAGCTCGACCTCGCCCGCACGTTCGGAATCGACCGGGCAGTCAAGGTGGGTCGCGACGGCAGTGGCTACGACGATCTGCGCCAGATCGCGCCCGAGGGGTTCGACATCGTCGTCGATGCGACAGGTTCGGCCAGCGCCACGCAGCTGGCGACCACCCACGTCAGGGATGGCGGCACGCTGCTGGTCTACGGCGTGACCAGTCCGCTGGACCGGATCGAGATCAGCCCGTTCGACATCTATCGGCGTGAGCTGACGATCACCGGCTCGTTCGCGCAGATCGACTCGTTCCCCGCGGCGCTGCAGGCCATCCGCAACGGTCGGGTGCGCACCGAGGGGCTCATCAGCCACGAGTTCGGCCTGGACGAGTACGGCGCTGCGCTCGAGGCCGTGCGCAGCGACCCGACCGCGCACAAGGTGGTGATCCGGCCATGAGCGCGCCGCACGTGGTCGTCGGCGGGAGCTACGGGCTCAGTACCCGATACGTCGTCGAGAGCGCACCGGCTCCAGGCGAGACGGTCCTCGCGGGCCTCGTCGCCCTGGACCACGGCGGCAAGGGATCCAACCAGGCCGTCGCGGCCGCACGGCTGGGCGCCGACGTCGACTTCATCACCGCGATCGGGCTGGACGCCGCGGGAGCCGGCGCGCACACGCTCTGGGAGCGAGAGGGCGTACGCGCGACCGCGGTCACCTCGTCGGATCCGACGATGACCGGGACCATCGTCGTCGACGCCCACGGTGAGAACCGCATCGTCGTCGGCATGGGGGCGATGGCCGGGCTCACCGCCGAGCACGCTCATCTCATCGCCGAGCGGATCCGGCCGGAGTCTGTGGTGGTCGTGCAGAACGAGGCGCCGCCTGCCTTCAGCCGCGCCCTGCTCGAGCTTGCCCGCGAGCGTGGGGCGCGGACCGTCTACAACCCGGCGCCGGCCGTGTCGGCGGTGGGGATCGACGAGATCTGGCCCCTCGTCGATCACCTGATCCCCAATGCGACCGAGGCCGCCCATCTCGTCGGCGGCGATGCGCGGGCACGGTCCGAGGCGGACACGGCGGCGGCTCTCGCGCGACGCACCGGCTGTCGCGTCGTGATGACCGTGGGGGAGCGCGGCGCGGTGATCTCCGACGGGTATCGCGTCCGGACGGTCGCGACCCCTCGCGTGGTCGCGGTGGACACGACCGGGGCGGGCGATTGCTTCACCGGCGCGTTCGCGACCGCCCTGGCAGCGGGCGAGGACGAGCTCGACGCGGCGCGATTCGCCTGTGCGGCGGCGTCCCTTGCGGTGACCCGCCCCGGAGTGGTGGATGCCCTCCCGTTTCGCGCCGACCTCGTCGCCGTGGAGAGCTGACGGTGATGCCATGAACCTCAGACACCATTCCGAGCCCTCCGTCGCCGCTCACGCGACGGAGAACAGGCGGGCCGTCTCATGAACCTCGCTGAACTGCGCACATTGCTGGCGATCCTCGAGTGCGGCTCGATGGCGGGCGCGGGGCGCGCGATCGGATACTCCACCGGGGCGATCTCGCGCCAGATCTCGCGGTTGGAGCGGCGGTACGGTGTGCAGCTGTTCGAGCCGAGCGGGCGGACGATCCGTCCCACGGAGGCGGCGATCGAGCTCGGCGACCAGATCCGCGAACTCATGGCGATCCTCGACCGGATGGAACGGGGGCTGAAGCGCGGGAGCGCACCGGCGGAGGAGCGCCCCGCGCTGGCGGGGATCGACTCCCGCGGAGGACGCATCCATGGCTGAGATCGCGACCGCCGACGCCGTGCTGCTCGTCGAGGGCGAGCTGCGGGGCGCGGGCGACCTGCTCGTGCGCGACCGCGCGGAAGACCTCGAGCGGCTCGTGCAGGCGATCGCCGACGCGGACAGGGTGTTCGTCCTCGGGCTAGGACGGTCGGGACTGGCCCTGCGCATGACGGCGATGCGGCTCATGCACCTCGGATTGACCGTGCACGTGGTGGGCGAGACCACGGCCCCCGCCATCGGCTCGGCGGATGTGCTCCTCACGGCCAGCGGCTCCGGGACGACCGACGGCGTCGTGCGACTCGCGCGCAGGGCGGCCGAGTCCGGCGCGACCGTGCTCACGATCACCGCCGACCCGGCATCCCCATTGGCAGAAGCATCGAGTGTCGTGGTCCCGGTCTCGGCGGCCGGCAAGCTCGACCGATCGGCCACGAGGTCGCAGCAGTACGCCGGGAGCCTGTTCGAGCAGACCGTGGTCCTCATCGGGGATGCCGTCTTCCACGCGCTGTGGAAGGCGTCCGGCCAGACCGCCGACCGGCTGTGGCCACGCCACGCGAACCTCGAATGACCCACGCACGATCTCCGACGACCGCATACAGGAAAGGCAAGGAACAAGGATGAAACTGCAGTTCGCCATAGACACGCTGTCCACCGAGCATGCGCTCGCGCTCGCCGCGCAGGCCGCGCCGCATGTCGACATCCTCGAACTGGGCACCCCGCTCATCAAGAGCGAGGGGCTGTCGGCCATCACCGCCATGAAGGAGGCGCACCCCGACAAGGTCGTGTTCGCCGATCTCAAGACGATGGATGCCGGGGAGCTCGAGGCGGGGATGGCCTTCGAGGCCGGCGCCGACCTGGTCAGCGTCCTGGGCGCCGCCGGCGACAGCACGATCGCCGGTGCGGTCAAGGCGGCGAGCGTGCACGGCAAGGGGGTCGTCGTGGATCTCATCGGCGTCGCCGACAAGCCGGCGCGCGCCCGAGAGGTCGTGGCGCTGGGCGTGGACTTCGTGGAGATGCACGCGGGCCTGGACGAGCAGGCGGAGGAGGGCTTCACCTTCGAGAGGCTCCTGCGCGACGGGGAGGCGGCAGGCGTGCCGTTCTCAGTGGCGGGCGGTGTCGACGCCTCGTCGATTGGGTCGGTGCAGGAGTCGGGCGCCCGGGTCGCGGTCGCCGGGAGCGCGATCTACAGCGCTGCCGACGTCGGGGCCGCTGCCGCGCGGCTTCGCGCGGGCATCGTCTGATCGGAGTCCCTCGGGGCAGGGCCGGAGGCGGCCCTGCCCGTCCTCTCCGCGTGATGATGCGCGCGCCTTCGACGTCCGGCTGGGGCCGGTTGCGCTCCACGCGCGTCGGACGGGCGTCTGCTCGTATCAGTGCGGAGGCCCGGTGGCTCTCCTGTGCTGGTGTGCGGCAATGCGCCGCCCGCAGAGCAAAGGAGTCGCAGTGTCTCGTTCCACTCAACGTCTTGTCGGGCTTCTCTCCGGTCTCGCGCTGGCTTCGGTCGTGCTGATCGGGGGCAGCACCCCGGCGCATGCCCGGCCGAATTGCGATGTGCCCAGCCCACCGCCGATCTGCGAACCGACCGATCCGCCGGATCCGGTCGTGAAGAGGCCCGACCTCACCGCGGCGGTGACCGGTCCGACTTCCGGCGTGGGCGGTTCTGCGGTCTCGTACACCGCTCGCGTGACGAACGCCGCCGGAGCGGATGCCGCTGCAGCGAGCGGTGTGGCCGTACGCATCAGCGCGAGCGGCGGGGGCGTCGTGACGGCGGCGGCGCGGACAGGCTGGACGTGCACGATCTCTTCGGGTGCCGCGACGTGCTCTGGAGGGGTGCTGAGCGTCGGGGCGGCCGCGGATATCGCGGTCACGGTTCAGTTGCCTTCGGTCGCGGCTTCGGTGGCTGTCGTCGCCCAGGCCGATCCGGGTGGTGCGCTGGCGGAGCGGAACGAATCCAACAACTCCGGCACCGCCGTCACCGCCGTGAGCGCGCCGAGTCTGCCCGATCTGCAGGTGACGATGACCGGGCCCTCCTCGGTGCGCGGACTGTACGCGACCGGGGCCTGGACGATGACGATCACCAATGTCGGCTCGGCGCCGGCGAACACCGTGAACGTCCGATGGCTCACCAATTGGGGCGGCTGGGTGAACGCGAACGCCGTGAAGAGCGGGGCCATCGGCTTCACCTGCACGCCGCCGCCGGAGTATGTGCAGCAGACCGTCTACTGCTACGGCGGCACGGCTCTGCAGCCAGGCGCCAGTGCGACCATCACGATCAACGCGGTTCCGCCTGCGCCCGGAAATGTCTACGGGACCCCCGGCGTGTCACAGGTCACCGCCACCGTGGACTACGGCGCGCAGGTGACCGAATCGAACGAGGCGAACAACTCGGCGACGGTGACCTCCTCGATCCTCTTCTGACGAGGAGGGGCGTCGAATCCTCGATCGACCGCCACTACCGGTTCCGGGTGCGGACCCGACGACGACCTCGCGTCCGTCGACGGGTCCGCCCCGGTCCCGGCGGCTACTGTGGGGTGCCATGAGCGAGCGCGGGAGCATCCGGCGAGTCGGCGTCCGCGACGTCGCGAAACACGCCGGCGTGTCGGCGCAGACGGTGTCGCGTGTCCTCAACGACTACCCCGGGATCCGTGCCGAGACGCGGGAGCGCGTCCTCGAGGCCGTCGCCGCCCTCGACTACCGCATGAACAACACCGCCCGCTCGTTCGGCACGCAGCTGTCCCGCACGCTCGGGGTGATCGCCTCGAACGCGACGCTGTACGGTCCCTCGGTCGCCGTCGAAGCCCTCGATGCCGCTGCACGATCGGTGGGCAGGTGGGTGGCGATCGCGTACGCCGACGCGTCCGACGACACGTCGGTGGATGCCGCGGCTCGGCATCTGCTCGCGCAGGGGGTCGACGGGATCGTGGTGCTGGCGCCCCACGCGCGGACGCTCGAGACCGCCTCGCTGGCGGCCCCGGGAACCCCGGTGCGGGCGCTGCACGACGGCCTCGGTGCTCAGCGGCAATCGGCGGGCGCCGCGCTCGCGGTCGATCATCTGCTCCGGCTCGGCCATCGCCGCATCGCTCAGATCGCCGGCCCGCCGGACTGGCTCGAGGCGAACGTGCGCGAGGCCGGCGTGGTGAGGGCGCTGGGTGGCGTCGGTCCCGCCCACCGGTGGGAGGGGGACTGGAGCGCCGCCTCCGGGGCGGCGCTGTCCGGTGCCGTCGCCGCCGCGCTCCGCTCGCCGGACGGGCCGACGGCGATCGCCGTCGCGAACGATCAGATGGCTCTCGGGTTGACGGCGGGGCTGCGTGAGCTGGGCATCGAGGCGCCGCGCGACGTCAGTGTGACCGGCTTCGACGACAACCCCGATGCGGCCTTCTTCACGCCGGCGCTCACCACCGTGAGGCTGGACGTCGCCGGGGAGGCCCGGCACGTCGTCGCCGAAGCCCTGAGCCTCGGCGATCCGGGCCCGGCGCCTGACGCCGCCCGACTCATCGTGCGCGCGTCCACGGCGACGCGGGGTTGAGGCGTCCCGTCGCGCGGATCGTGCTCGACGCATCGCAATGGCACCGGTAACATGGCGGTGGTGATCGCGACGCTGCGATCCGCTCACGTCTCGAGGGAGGACGACATGACGAGCTTCAGCGCTGACGTCGACGAGGCCATCGAGATCGTGCGGGAAGACGTGGCGAGGCTCCACGCGGAACTCGTCCGGTACGGCCTCGTCGTCTGGACCGGCGGGAACGTGTCGGGTCGTGTCCCCGGCGCGGACCTCTTCGTCATCAAGCCGTCCGGCCTCTCCTACGACGCCCTCGCACCCGGGAACATGATCCTCTGCGATCTGGAGGGCGACGTCGTTCCCGGCACCCCGGGCAGCGACCGGAGCCCGTCGAGCGACACCGCGGCGCACGCGTACGTGTACCGGCATATGCCCGATGTCGGCGGCGTCGTGCACACCCACTCTCCCTACGCGGTCGCGTGGGCGGCGCGCGGCGAGGAGATCCCCTGCGTCATCACCGCGATGGCGGACGAGTTCGGCGGTCCCATCCCGGTCGGGCCGTTCGCGATCATCGGAGACGACTCGATCGGCCGAGGGATCGTGGACACCCTCACAGGGCATCGCTCGCGCGCGGTGCTCATGCAGAACCACGGCCCGTTCACCATCGGGGTCTCGCCGAAGGATGCCGTCAAGGCGGCCGTCATGGTCGAGGACGTCGCACGCACGGTCCATCTCGCCAGCGAGGCCGGTCCGCTCATCCCGATCCCGCAGGACGCGATCGACAGCCTCTACAACCGCTACCAGAACGTCTACGGGCAGAGCGGGGACGACCGCCGATGAGCGCGACCATCGACCCTCGCGACGCGATCCTCGCCGGTCGCACGTCACTGGGCCTCGAGCTGGGCTCGACCCGCATCAAGGCCTGCCTGGTCGCGGCCGACGCGCCCGCCACCGTCCTCGCGGTCGGCAGTCACGCGTGGGAGAACCGCCTCGTCGACCGGAGGTGGACGTATTCGCTGGATGACGTGTGGTCGGGGCTGCAGGCCGCGTACGCGGATCTGCTCGCCGATGTCGCCCGCCGCCACGGTGTCACGCCCGCGACGTTCGGCGCCATCGGGGTGTCCGCCATGATGCACGGCTACCTCGCCTTCGACGCGGACGACGAGCTCCTGGTGCCGTTCCGCACGTGGCGCAACACGTCGACCGGACCGGCGGCCGCCGAGCTGTCGGAGCTGTTCGGCACGAACATCCCGCTGCGCTGGTCGATCGCGCACCTGCACCAGGCGATCCTCGACGAGGAGCCGCACGTCCCCCAGGTCCGCTCCCTGACGACCCTCGCGGGGTACGTGCACGGGAAGCTGACCGGGCGGAAGGTGCTCGGCGTCGGCGACGCGTCCGGGATGTTCCCGATCGACGCCGCCACCGGCGACTATGACCGCGCTCTCATGGAGCGGTTCGACGGCCTCGTGGCCGACGGTGCGCTCGGCAGGACTCTCGGGGAGCTGCTGCCCGAGGTGCTCGTCGCAGGGCAGCCCGCCGGAGAGCTGACCGCCGACGGCGCGGCGCTGCTGGATGTCTCGGGAACGCTGCGTGCCGGCATCCCCCTCTGCCCCCCGGAAGGGGATGCCGGCACCGGAATGGTCGCGACGAACGCCGTGGCTCCGCGCAGCGGCAACGTCAGCGCGGGGACGAGCATCTTCGCCATGGTCGTGCTCGAGCGGCCCCTCGGCAGGGTGCATCACGAGCTCGATGTGGTCGCGACCCCCGCGGGCGATCCCGTCGCGATGGTGCACTGCAACAACGGCGCCAGCGAGCTGGCCGCGTGGGCCGGCATGTTCGAGCGGTTCGCGGCTGCGTCAGGCGCCCGGGCGGATCGGGATGCCGTGTTCGAGGTGCTCCTGCGTGAAGCGCTCGCAGGGGAGGCCGACGCCGGAGGCCTGGTCGCCTACAACTACCTCGCGGGTGAGCCCATCACCGGCCTCGACGAAGGCCGACCGCTGTTCGTGCGCACCCCCGACAGCACGTTCACCCTCGCCAATGTCATGCGCGCCCAGCTGTACGGCGTGTTCGGCACGCTGGCCCTGGGAATGCGGGTGCTCTCCGACGAGGGCGTGGAGGTCGACCGGATGTTCGCCCACGGGGGTGTCTTCCGCACGGCGGGGGTGGCGCAGCGCTTCCTCGCCGGCGCGCTGGACGTGCCTGTCGCGGTCGGCGAGTCCGCGGCCGAGGGCGGTGCGTGGGGGATCGCCGTGCTCGCCTCGTACCTCTCGTCGGCGGGCGCCGGCGACCTCGGCGACTACTTGCGCACTCACGTCTTCGCCGACGCCCGGATCGACCTCGCCACTCCGATCCCCGCCGATGTCGCGGGCTTCGCCGCCTACCTCGACCGCTACCGCGCCGGACTCGCCGTCGAGGCCGCCGCCGTCACCGCCCTCTGACCCGCACCCGCGAAGGACCGCCATGACCCGCTCTCCCCTGAACTCCGCCCTCGACTCGTACGAGGTGTGGTTCGTCACCGGCAGCCAGAACCTCTACGGCGAAGAGACGCTGCGACAGGTCGCCGAGCAGTCGCAGCAGGTCGCCGACGGCCTCGGCGCACTGCCGGTGAGGGTGGTCTGGAAGCCCGTCCTGAAGGACTCGGACTCCATCCGCCGCCTCGCCCTCGACGTCAACGCGCGCGACGACGTCATCGGCGTCATCGCCTGGATGCACACGTTCAGTCCGGCCAAGATGTGGATCGCGGGGCTCGACGCCCTGCAGAAGCCGCTGCTGCACCTGCACACGCAGGCGAACGTCGAGCTGCCGTGGGCCGACATCGACTTCGACTTCATGAACCTCAACCAGGCCGCGCACGGCGACCGCGAGTTCGGCTACATCCAGACGCGCCTGGGCGTCGCCCGCAAGACCGTGGTCGGACACGTCTCGAACCCGGCCGTCGGGCAGCAGATCGAGGACTGGCAGCGCGCCGCGGCCGGCTGGGCTGCCGCGCGTTCGCTCAAGCTCGCCCGGTTCGGCGACAACATGCGCTACGTCGCGGTGACCGAGGGCGACAAGACCGAGGCCGAGCTCCGCTTCGGGGTGCAGGTCAACACGTGGGGGGTGAACGAGCTCGCCGCGGCGGTGGATGCCGCCACCGACGCCGACATCGACGCCCTGGTCCAGGTGTACCTCGACGAGTACGACGTCGCCGACGAGCTGCTGCCCGGCGCGGAGCGGCATCCGTCCCTCCGCGACGGCGCCGCGATCGAACTGGGGCTGCGGTCGTTCCTCGAACAAGGCGGCTTCGGTGCCTTCACGACGAGCTTCGAAGACCTCGGCGCGCTGAAGCAGCTGCCGGGCCTCGCCGTGCAGCGGCTCATGGCCGAGGGCTACGGCTTCGGTGCCGAGGGGGACTGGAAGACGGCGATCCTGGTGCGCGTGGCGAACGTGATGGGCGCCGGCCTTCCGGGCGGCGCGAGTCTCATGGAGGACTACACGTACGACCTCGTGCCCGGTGACGAGCGGATCCTCGGCGCGCACATGCTCGAGGTCTCGCCGTCGCTGACGACGTCGAAGCCGCGGCTCGAGATCCACCCGCTGGGAATCGGCGGCAAGGACGATCCCGTCCGCCTGGTGTTCACGGCCGACCCGGGGCCTGCGCTGGTCGTCGCGATGAGCGACATGCGCGACCGGTTCCGTCTCGTCGCAAACGTGGTCGAGAACGTCGACGCTCCCGCACTGCCGAACCTCCCGGTCGGCCGCGCCGTCTGGAAGCCGCGGCCCGATTTCGCCACCAGCGCGGGATGCTGGCTCGCCGCCGGTGCCGCGCACCACACCGTGATGACCACGGCCGTCGGCATCGACGTGTTCCGCGACTTCGCCGAGATCGCGAAGACCGAGCTCGTCGTCATCGACGAGGACACCACGGTGCGCGGATTCCAGAGCGAGCTGCGGTGGAATCAGGCGTACTACCGCCTCGCCCAAGGGCTCTGAGCGGTCGCGATCCGCCTGATCGTCGTCGCGCGATGTCGCGCACCCCGCCAGCAGCACGCCGGTCGATGACAGGACCATGAGACGCCGCATCCCCTCGCCCCAGGGCAACGCGGATCCCTTGGCTTGTCTTCCGCTACGCGAGGTCCTCGTCGCTGATCGGCACGAACGTCTGGCGACGCAGCTCCGCAGCGGCGCCATCGAGAGGATCGTCCGCGTCGCCGACGAAGTCGCTCGTCGGAAGCACCGCGTGGGAAGCGCGCGCCGGCCGGTACACCTTGGCCCGCCTCTTCTGGCTCACGAGCGCCGTGTCGAGGATGAGCTCGTCCTCGAGCCGGCACCTCTCGCACTCGTGGTTGGGCACGGTCCGCCGATAGTGGGGTGACCACCCGCACGTGTGCGGAGGTGGATCGGCGCGGCGCATGATCCGAGGTTATCGAGAGCGGCGTCGATTCCGCCTGAAGCCGGCTGGAGTCCTCCGACTTCCTGCACGACGCCCGGCGTCGACCTCAGGACCGAAAGACGAAACCCCCGCGATGTAGAAGCTACGCGAGGGTTCCTGGGGCGAGTGTAACGCTCGCCCTTGTGGCTCCGACCGGCATCGATCCGGTGACCTTTCGATTTTCAGTCGAACGCTCTACCAACTGAGCTACAGAGCCGCGCGGCACCTCTTATACAAGACCTGCCGCGTCCTAAACGAAAGGCCCTCTTCGAGAAAAGGGCCCGTCGCTCGGAGCGACCCTGACGGGACTTGAACCCGCGACCTCCGCCGTGACAGGGCGGCACGCTAACCAACTGCGCTACAGGGCCATGCTTATTGAATTGTGGGAGTGACCCCAACGGGATTCGAACCCGTGCTACCGCCGTGAAAGGGCGGCGTCCTAGGCCGCTAAACGATGGGGCCGGGTGAACCCTGGGGCTCACTGCCGAGGACCAAGCATACGTAATCGTCGACGAAAACGCGAATCGAGCGCGTGGCGGCCTTGTCTATGGCCGAGTCGGGGCGGAGACTGTGCGCGTGACCGCTCCCCGAGGCGGCGGTAACCATGCCCTACTGGGGGTTGCGCATGTGAATGATGTTGCTAGTGTGAAACGAGTTGATACGCGGGGGGAGGACCCGGTGCAGCCCGACAACATCACCGCCACGGCGTTGGCAGACGATGCCGCCGAGGACTGCGGGTGCGGTCCTTCGCCTCGTGAGCAACGGCGCCTATGGCCCGCGATGAATCGGCGCTCCGCGCTGGGACTCGGCATCCTGGGGGTCGCCGCACTGAGCGCCGTCGGCGCCGCGGTCGGTCCGTTCGGCAGCCCCGCGTACGCGGCCGACTACCCGTCGTGGCCCGACGTGGAGCGCGCGAAGGCGAACGAGGCGTCCAAGCAGGCCGAGATCGTCAACATCCAGAACCTCATCGCCGGGCTCGAGGCCGATGTCGCGGCGAAGCAGCAGCTCGCGCAGCAGCTGGGCGACGAGTTCTACGAGGCCCAGCAGGCTTACTTCGACGCGGCGCTGCGGGCGGACCAGCTGCAGCAGCAGGCCGACGAACAGGCCGCCGCCGCCGTCGACGCCGCCAACAAGGCCGGCCGCGTGGCCGCTCAGCTGTACCGCAACGGCGGCGACGACACGTCGCTCGAGCTCTTCTTCGCCGGCTCCGCGACCTCGGCCGACGACCTCCTCGCCCGCCTCGGAACGATGGACAAACTCGTCCAGCGCAACCAGGACGTGTACGCGGCCGCCGTCACGGCACGCAACAACGCGCAGAACCTCAGTAACCAGGCCGAGGTGCAGCGCGCCGAGCGCGACCGGCTGCAGAAGATCGCCGAAGAGAAGATGCTGGCCGCGCAGAAGGCCGCCGACGAGGCGCAGGCCGCGCTGGACGCGCAGAACGCCAAGCGCGGCGAGCTCGAGGCGCAGCTCGCGGCACTGCACGACACGACGGCGAAGACGATCGCCGACTACCAGGAGGGCGAGCGCATCCGCCAGGAGCAGGAGCGCCGTCGTCGCGAAGAAGAGGCACGCCGCGCCAAGGAGGAGGCCGACCGCCTCGCCAATCAGGGCGGCGGCGGTGGCGGCGGCGGTGGCGGCGGTGGTGGCGGCGGCGGAGCCGTCGTCGGCTCCGGGTGGGCGCGCCCCTCGTCGGGCTGGCGCAGCTCGGGCTACGGGCCTCGCACCGTGCAATGCGGCAACAGCTACTGCTCCAGCGGGTTCCACCATGGCGTCGACCTCGCCGCCGGCTGCGGTGCCGGCATCTACGCGGCGTCCGCCGGGCGCGTCGTGTACGCCGGCTGGAACGGCGGCTACGGCAACTACATCAAGATCGACCACGGCGGCGGCATCGGCACCGGCTACGGCCACATCCGCAGCGGCGGCATCTTCGTCGGCGTCGGGCAATGGGTGAGCGCGGGCCAGCTCATCGCCAGCGAGGGCAACACCGGAAACTCGTTCGGCTGCCACGTCCACTTCGAGACTTACGTCAACGGCGCCGACACGAACCCCATCAACTTCATGGCTGCGCGCGGCATCTCGGTCTGAGCGCCACCCACCTCGAAACGACGAAGAGCGGATGCCGACGGCATCCGCTCTTCGCATGAAGCTCAGGTCACAGGGTGCTCGGCGCGATGCCCTCACCCTGGGTCTTGGTCTGGCCCTCGTGCTCGGCGAAGCGCGCGAACGCCTCGTCGACCAGGCGCTCGGCCTCGGCCGCGTCCGCCCACTCGTCGACCTTGACCCACTTGTTGGGCTCGAGGTCCTTGTAGTGCTCGAAGAAGTGCGTGATCTCCTTCTGCAGGAACTCGGGGATGTCGGCGACGTCTTGGATGTGGGCCCAGCGCGGGTCCTTCGCGAGGACCGCGACGACCTTGTCGTCGCCACCGGCCTCGTCGCTCATCTTGAGCACGCCGACCGGACGGACGCTCGCGAGGATGCCCGGGGCCAGGTCGACGTCGAGGATCACGAGCACGTCGAGCGGGTCACCGTCCTCGCCGAGGGTGTTCTCGAAGAACCCGTAGTTGGTGGGGTAGCCCATGGGCGTGTAGAGGATGCGGTCGAGGAACACGCGGCCCGTGCCGTGGTCGACCTCGTACTTCACGCGGCTGCCGCGCGGGATCTCGATGACGGCGTCGTACGCGCCCATAGTGGTGCTCCTTCGAAGTCTGTGGATTGCCGCGACCAGCCTAGTCGCGGCGCGTCGCGGGTACGGTGGGCGGGTGGAGGAGCGCAGACCCGGACTCGACCCCGCCGTCGCCGAGGTGCGCCTCGCCGTGCGCAGAGCGCTGACCGGCCTGGAACCCGGCGCGACCGTGCTGGTCGCGCTGTCGGGCGGTGCCGACTCGCTCGCACTGGCCGCCGCGACCGCGTTCGAGGCTCCGAAGCGGGGCATGCGCGCGCTGTCGGTCACGGTCGACCACGGCCTGCAGGACGGGTCGGCGGATGCCGCGGCCGCCGCCGCAGCGGCATCCGAGGCGCTCGGGCTCGAGGCCCGCGTGGTGCGCGTCGAGGTGACCGCGGCCGATACCGGCCCCGAGGCGGCCGCCCGGGACGCGCGGTACACCGCGCTGCGGGATGCCGCGCGCGACGCCGGAGCGCAGGCGATCCTCACCGGGCACACGCTCGACGACCAGGCCGAGACGGTGCTGCTGGGCCTGGCTCGCGGCGCGGGCGGGACCAGTCTGCAGGGCATGGCGGAGGCCGGGCCCCTGCCCGCGGAGGCCCGGGGCGGCGCGCCAGCGCCGTCCGGAGGGCGAGCAGGGACCGACCTCGACGGTGTCGCGCTGCTGCGGCCGCTGCTCGCCGTGCGGCGGGCGACCACGCGGGCCGCGTGCGCCGCGGAGCGGCTGGACGCGTGGGACGACCCGCACAACGCCGACCACCGCTTCGCGCGCGTGCGGGTGCGCGAGAAGGTGCTGCCGGTCCTCGAGGCCGAGCTCGGTCCCGGTATCGCCGAGGCGCTGGCGCGCACCGCCGCGCAGCTGCGGGAGGACGCCGAGGCCTTCGACGAGATGATCGACGAGACCATCGAAGACATCGTCGAGCACGCCGAGGCGGGCATCTCGGTCTCCGCGGCGGCGCTCGCCGCGAACCCGGCGGCGCTGCGCCATCGCATCATCCGGCACGTCGTGGCCAGCGAGTTCCACCAGAGCCTCACCCGGTCGCAGACCCTCGAGGTGGCGCGGCTGGTGACGGACTGGTCGGGGCAGGGTCCCATCGATCTGCCCGGATGCCGCGCCCGGCGCGTCGGCGGACGCATCGAGTTCACAGCCGCGGCCTGAATAGAATCGCTTGCATGCGCGCGGCCGACGTTTCCAGCGACATCACCGAAGTCCTCGTCACCGAGGAGGAGATCCGAGCCAAGCTCGATGAGATCGCGGCGCGGGTCGCCGCCGACTACGAGGGCAGGGATCTCCTGCTGGTGGGCGTGCTCAAGGGCGCGGTCATGGTCATGGCGGACTTCTCCCGGGCCCTGAAGAAGCACGTGACGATGGACTGGATGGCGGTCTCGTCGTACGGCGCCGGCACGAAGTCCAGCGGTGTCGTGCAGATCCGCAAGGACCTCGACACCGACATCCTCGGCAAGCACGTGCTGATCGTCGAGGACATCATCGACTCGGGTCTGACCCTCAGCTGGCTGCTGGAGAACTTCGCGGCCCGCGGCGCGGCATCCGTCGAGGTGTTCGCGCTGCTGCGCAAGCCCGAGGCCGCCAAGGTCGAGGTGCACTGCACCTACGTCGGCTTCGACATCCCCACCGAGTTCGTCGTCGGCTACGGCCTGGACTACGCCGAGAAGTACCGCAATCTGCGCGATGTCGCGGTGCTGGCACCGCACGTCTACTCCTGACTGCGAGCGTCCGGGTTCGGATTACGCCCGGGGCGAATGCACAGTCGGCGCCTAGGAAGCGCGCGATACCCTGATTCCACCGTCGACGGGCGATTTCCTGTCCGCGGCGGCACGTCGACGAAAGGGACCGGGCTCTCGCCCGCACCATGGACTTCAAGAAGATCACCCGCAACCCGCTCTTCTACGTCCTGCTGATCGGGGTCTTCCTCATCGTGGGGTTCTCGCTCATCTCGAGCTTGAACGGCGCGAAGCAGATCTCCACGCAGGAGGGCCTCGAGCTGCTCAAGGGCGACACGGTCACCGAGGTCGTCAACACCGACGGCGATCAGCGGGTCGACATGAAGCTCTCGAAGGACTACGAGGGCGCCAGCGACGTGCAGTTCTACTACGTCTCCGCGCGCGCCGACGAGGTCGTCGACGCCATCAACGCGGCCGACCCGAAGGACGGCTTCAACGACGCCGTGCCGCGCGCCACGTGGTTCGACGGCTTCATCTCGCTGCTCCTGCCGATCCTGCTGCTGGGTCTGCTGTTCTGGTTCCTGCTCTCGAGCGCGCAGGGCGGCGGCAGCAAGGTCATGCAGTTCGGCAAGTCCCGCGCGAAGCTCGTGACCAAGGAGATGCCGCAGGTCACCTTCCAGGACGTCGCGGGTTCCGACGAGGCGATCGAGGAGCTCGAGGAGATCAAGGACTTCCTCAAGGACCCGTCGAAGTTCCAGGCCGTCGGCGCCCGCATCCCGAAGGGCGTGCTGCTGTACGGCCCTCCCGGAACCGGCAAGACGCTCCTCGCGCGCGCAGTCGCGGGAGAGGCAGGCGTGCCGTTCTACGCGATCTCGGGTTCGGACTTCGTCGAGATGTTCGTCGGCGTCGGCGCGAGCCGCGTGCGCGACCTCTTCAACAACGCCAAAGAGAACTCGCCCGCCATCATCTTCATCGACGAGATCGACGCCGTCGGCCGCCACCGCGGCGCCGGCATGGGCGGCGGACACGACGAGCGCGAGCAGACCCTCAACCAGATGCTCGTCGAGATGGACGGCTTCGACCCGAAGGCGAACGTCATCGTCATCGCGGCCACCAACCGCCCCGACATCCTCGACCCGGCGCTGCTGCGCCCGGGCCGCTTCGACCGTCAGATCGGCGTCGACGCGCCCGACCTCAAGGGCCGCACGAAGATCCTCGAGGTGCACGGCCGCGGCAAGCCGCTGGCCGACGGCGTCGACCTCGAGATCGTCGCGCGCAAGACGCCCGGCTTCACCGGTGCGGACCTCGCCAACGTGCTGAACGAGGCGGCTCTGCTGACCGCCCGCTCGAACGCGCAGCTGATCGACAACCGCGCGCTCGACGAGGCCATCGACCGCGTCATCGCCGGCCCGCAGCGCCGCACGCGTGTGATGAAGGACAAGGAGAAGCTCATCACCGCGTACCACGAGGGCGGCCACGCGCTCGCGGCGGCGGCGATGAACCACACCGACCCGGTCACCAAGGTCACCATCCTGCCCCGCGGCAAGGCGCTCGGCTACACGATGGTGCTGCCGCTGGACGACAAGTACTCGGTCACCCGCAACGAGCTCCAGGACCAGCTCACGTACGCCATGGGCGGCCGTGTCGCCGAGGAGATCGTGTTCCACGACCCGACCACCGGCGCCTCCAACGACATCGAGAAGGCGACCAACATCGCCCGCAAGATGGTCACCGAGTACGGCATGACCGGCGACATCGGCCCGGTCAAGCTCGGCCAGTCCTCCGGCGAGGTGTTCATGGGCCGCGACATGGGCCACGGCCGAGAGTTCTCGGAGCGTGTGGCCGAGCGCGTCGACGTGCAGGTGCGCGACCTCATCGAGCAGGCGCACAACGAGGCCTACGAGGTCATCAACGCCAACCGCGACGTGCTCGACAAGCTCGCGCTGGCCCTCCTCGAGAACGAGACGCTGGACCACCTGGAGCTCGCCGAGATCTTCAAGGACGTCAAGCGACTTCCCCCGCGCCCGCAGTGGCTGTCGAGCGAGCAGCGTCCCCCGTCGACGCTGCCCCCGATCGACGTGCCGCAGCGACGCGACGAGGCCGGGCTCGCGGCGAGCGTCGAGGCCGAGCAGCCGGCCGCCGAGAAGGCGACCAAGCGCCGCCCGAGCGGGCAGGCGCGCCCCGCGACCGCGTAGGCTCGGCCTGTGGCCGTGGATCGTGAGCGCGTCGCCGCGCTCGTGCGCGAGCTGCTCGAGGCGATCGGCGAAGACCCCGAACGCCCCGGGCTGAAGCAGACGCCGGGGCGCGTCGCCGACGCGTACGCCGAGTTCTTCTCGGGTGTCGGAGAGGATGCCGCGGCTCCGCTCGCGCACACCATCTCGGTCTCGCGCGGACCGGCGCCCGACACGCTGCCGTCGGGCGCGGTGATCCTGCGCGACATCATCTTCCGGTCGGTGTGCGAGCACCACCTGCTGCCGTTCCGCGGTCACGCGCACCTCGCCTACCTCCCCGGTGAGCAGGTCGTCGGCCTCGGCGCACTGCCGAAGGTCGTCGAGATCCTCTCTTCGCGCCCGCAGGTGCAGGAGCGGCTCGGGGAGCAGATCGCCGACGTCATCGCGGCATCCCTCGACGCCCGCGGAGTGCTGGTCGTGCTCGATGCGACCCACGAGTGCGTCACGATGCGCGGCGGCCGGCAGACGGATGCCTCGACCGTGACCATCGCCGCGCGCGGCGACCTGGCCGAGCCGGCCGCGCGGGCCGAGCTGATCTCGCTGATCGGAGCCGGCCGCGCATGACCACGCTCATCATGGGGATCGTCAACGTCACCCCCGACTCGTTCAGCGACGGCGGGCGGTATGCGGATGCCGAGACCGCGGTCGCCCACGGACTGCACCTGCGCGAGCAGGGCGCCGGCATCCTCGACGTCGGCGGCGAATCGACGCGCCCGGGTGCGGAGCGCGTCGCGCCGCGGGTCGAGCAGGAGCGCGTGCTCCCGGTCGTGGCGGCGCTCGCCGGCGCGGGCGCGACCATCAGCATCGACACGATGAACGCCGACACCGCGGTCGCCGCCGTCGAGGCCGGCGCCCGGATCGTCAACGACGTGTCCGGCGGGCTCGCCGACCCGGAGCTGCTCGCGGCCGTCGCTCCGACCGGCGCCGACGTGGTGCTCGGCCACTGGCGCGGACACTCGACCGACATGTACGCCCGCGCCCAGTACGACGACGTCGTCGACGAGGTGATCGCGGAGCTGCGCGCCCGCGTCGAGGTCGCGGCATCCGCCGGCATCGCGCCCTCGCGCGTGATCCTCGATCCCGGCATCGGCTTCGGCAAGGTGGGCGCCCAGAACTGGGCGGTGCTGCACAGGCTCGACCGGCTCGTGGGCCTCGGCCCGCGCGTGCTCGTCGGGACCAGCCGCAAGCGGTTCCTCGCGGAGGCGCTCGCCGAGGACCCGGCGGACGCGGACGAGGCGCGGCGCGACCTCGCGACCGCGGTGACCAGCGCACTGGCCGCCCAGGCCGGTGCGTGGGGTGTGCGGGTGCACGATGTCGCAGGTACGCGCGATGCTCTCCTCGTCGCGCGCGGTTGGCAGGAGGGAAGCCGATGGACGTCTTCGACGAGATCACGCTGACCGGCGTGCGCGCCTACGGCCACCACGGCGTGTTCGCCGAGGAGCGCCGCGACGGCCAGGAGTTCGTGGTCGACACGACCCTGTACGTCCAGACCGCGCCCGCCGTCGCCTCGGACGACGTCGCCGACACCGTCCACTACGGGGAGGTCGCCGAGCGCATCGTCGAACTGGTGGGCAGCGACCCGCTCAACCTCATCGAGGGCGTCGCCGCACGCATCGCCGACGACCTGCTCACCCGCGACGGCGTGCACAGGGTCGCCGTCACCGTCCACAAGCCCCACGCGCCGATCACGGTGCCGTTCTCCGACGTGTCGGTGACGGTCCGCCGTGGCCGCGAAGAGGCCGGATCGCGGGTGCGGGCATGAACCGCCGGCTCGCGCAGGGATTCGACCGCGACGTCGCGGCGCACCCCCGCGAGGCGGTCGAGGCCGTCGTGGCGCTCGGCGCGAACCTCGGCGATCGCGCCGAGGTGATGGCCGCCGCGATCGCCGAGCTGGCACGCCTGCCGCTGGTCGACGCGGTGCGGGCCTCGGAGCCGATCGAGTCGGTCGCCCTGAAGCCGGACGGCCCGGATGCCTCCGCCCCGGCGTACTTGAACGCCGTCGCGATCCTCACCACGCGCCTGGCGCCGTCGGTGCTCCTGGGATACCTGCACGCGATCGAGCGCCGCCACGGCCGCGTCCGCGGGACGGAGCGTTCCGCGCTCGAGCCCGGCTGGGAGGATCGCACCCTCGACCTGGATCTCATCGCGTACGGCGACCTGGAGAGCGGCGACCCGCGCCTGCTGCTGCCGCATCCGCGTGCCGTCGAGCGCGACTTCGTGCTCGGGCCGTGGCTCGTGGTCGATCCCGACGCCGTGCTGCCCGGGGTCGGCCGCGTGGACGAGGCCCTGCGCCGGCTGAGAGGCGGACGATGAAACGCACCGGCGCCGGCGTGCTCCTGCTCTCGGCGGTGCTCGGGGTCGCCGCCGGGTTCCTCGTCGATCAGCTGCTGACCTCGGGCGGTCGCCCGACGTTCACCCCCGCGGTGACGCTCCCGATCCTCCTCGTGGTGCTCGGCGCCGTGGTCATCGGGCTCGCGGTCCCGATCCGCCGGGCCACCCACGGTGCCGGCAGGACGCACGTGAACCCCTTCCGGGCGGTGCGCATCGCGATGCTCGCGAAGGCGTCGAGCATCGTGGGCGCCGCGCTCGGCGGACTCGGCGCGGGACTGTGGATCTTCCTCGCGACCCGGCCGGTCCCGCCCTCGCTAGGCTCGTTGGGAACGGTCATCGCGACGACCGTGTGCGGCGCCCTGCTGGTCGCCGCCGGTCTGGTCGCGGAGCACCTGTGCACGATCCGGAAGGACGACGATGACGAACAGCCCGGAGGCGACGACCCCGGACTCGAACCCCGCATCCACAACCACTGACGCGGGCTCGACGTTCGGGAGGCTCGTCGAGCCGCGCTCCGAGAACCGGCTGGCCCTCGAGGGCGGCGTGTGGCACCAGATCTCGCGCAAGTACGTCACGGTGCAGCTGATCTCCACGGGATCGATGCTCGTCCTCGTGGTGGCGGGCACCCTCGTGCTCACCGAGCTCATGCATCAGCTGTGGGCGTGGATCCCCGGCGGCATCCTCACCGTCATCCTGGTATGGACGCTCGCGATCCTGCCCCGGCAGGCACGGTCGATCGGCTACCAGCTGCGGGCCGACGACCTGGTGTTCCGTCGCGGCATCCTGTGGCAGCGCTTCGTGGCGGTCCCCTACGGGCGCATGCAGCTGATCGACATCACGCACGGACCGCTGGACCGCGGGTTCGGGATCGCACAGCTGAAGTTCGTGACGGCCGCCGCGGCCACCGGGGTCGTGATCCCCGGTCTCGAGCAGTCCACCGCCGAGACGCTGCGCGACCACCTCGTCGAGGTCGCCGAGAGCAGGCGCACGGGTCTATGACGTCGGTTCCTGGTCCCCTCGGCGGGCCGACGGTCCCGCCGCAGCCGGCGCGTTCGCCTCTCAGCGACGGCGAGTGGCACCGCCTGCACCCGCTGACCGCACTGCTGCGCGGCGGTCTGTTCCTCATCGTGGTGATCGGCATCGTGTTCGCGAACCTGCGCGATCGCCTGGTGTACATCTTCCTGCCGTGGCTGGCGCCCGGCGTGGGCGACGAGGTCGTGGAGTGGGAGAACGCCGGCGGCGACCCCGTCGACTTCATCATCGCCAACAATCTGTACGTGCTCGCGGCCCTGGCGGTGCTGGCCGTGCTGCTCATCCTCCTCGCGGTGTTCTACACGTCGTGGCGCTTCCACACGTTCCGCATCACCGAGGACGACGTCGAGGTGCGCAGCGGTGTGCTGTTCCGCACGCAGCGTCGCGCACCGCTGGACCGGGTGCAGGGCGTCAACCTCACCCGGCCGATGATCGCGCGGCTCCTCGGGATGGCCAAGCTCGAGGTCGTCGGCGCCGGCACCGACGCCAACGTCAAGCTCGAATACCTGTCGACGGCCAACGCCGAGGCGGTGCGCGCCGACATCCTGCGGCTCGCGTCCGGTCAGCGTCTCGCGGCGGCTGCCGCGCGGGCCGACACCGCGGGGGCCCCTCCGCTGCCGGGCGGACGCGTGGCGGCGCTCAGTCGCACCGTGGGCGTCGGCATCACCGGCCTCATCGAGGGCCCGGAAGCGGTGGTGGCCGAGCCCGAGTCGGTCGTGAACATCCCGGTCGGCCGGCTGGTGGCATCCCATCTCCTCAGCATGTCGACGGTGGCCGTCCTCTTCGCGTTCGTGGCCATCGTGATCGGCGTGACGCAGGGCGTCACCTGGCTGCTGCTCGGCTTCGTGCCGGCGATCATCGGTCTGGTCGCGTACTGGGTGCGCTCGATCTTCCGGTCGCTGCGGTACTCGATCGCCCCGACGCCCGACGGCGTGCGCATCACCTTCGGCCTGTTCACGACCATCACCGAGATCGTGCCGCCGGGCCGCGTGCACGCCGTCGAGGTGACCCAGCCGATCCTGTGGCGTCCGGCCGGGTGGTGGACGGTGCGCATCAACCGTCTGACCGGCCGCAGCGCCTCCGACTCCAGCACCGACCAGTTCACCACCGTGCTGCCGGTGGGCACCGCCGCCGACGTGGACCGCGTGCTGCGGCTGCTGCAGCCGGCGATGTCCGACGCGGAGCGGGCGCTCATGGTCGAGCAGGGCATGCTCGGGCCGGGCGAGGGCGACCTGTTCACCAACACCCCGAAGCGCGCCTGGTGGATCCGGCCGTTGTCGTACCGGCGCAACGGGTTCCGTCTCACCGACGACGCGCTGCTGGTGCGCCGAGGTGTCGTGTGGCGCAAGCTGGTCAGTGTGCCGCTGGCCCGCATGCAGAGCTTCGGCCTCTACCAGGGGCCGCTGGACCGCCTGACCGGCGTGACGAACGTGCGCGCCCACGTCGTCGCCGGGCCGGTGTCGCCGTTCCTCGCCGCGGTCGACCGCGACACGGCGCTGCGGCTGTTCGACGACGTCGCGCATGCCACCGTCGCCGCGGCCTCGGCCGACCGCACCCATCGCTGGGCACAGGAGCCGGATGCCGCCACCGCGGCCCCGGCCGAACCCACCGCCGCCGTGCCGGGCGCAGAAGTGCCCGCCGTGCCGACGCCCGATGCGGCCGCCGTGCCGGGCGTAGAAGTGCCCGCCGTGCCGACGCCCGATGCCGCCGCCGTGCCGGGTGTTCCCGGCACCCGCTCGGAGGAGGACCGCGCATGAGCCGCGACGGGCGTCTCGGGGTCGGGATCATCGGGGCCGGCCGTGTCGGACCGGTGCTGGGCGCTGCTCTCGGCGGCGCCGGGCACGCGCTGGTGGGTGTGACGGCGGGCTCCGACCCGGAGCGGGTCGAGGCGATCCTGCCGGGCGTCCCGACGCTGGATGCCACCGAGGTCGCGCGCCGCAGCGAGCTGGTCATCGTCGCCGTGCCGCACGATCAGCTGGAAGGGCTGGTGGTTGGGCTCGCCGCGGTCGGCGCGTGGCAGCCGGGGCAGCTCATCCTGCACACCGACGCGGCGTGGGGGACCGGCATCCTGGCTCCTGCCGTCGCGAAGGGGGCCATCCCGCTCGCGGTGCACCCCGCCCTGTCGTTCACCGGCACGTCGATGGACCTCCGCCAGCTCGCCGGGGCGTTCGCCGCGGTCACCGCGCCCGCACCGGTGCTGCCGATCGCGCAGGCGCTCGCCGTCGAGATGGGGTGCGAACCCGTCGTCGTCGACGAGGCAGCCCGCCCCGCCTACGCGGAGGCGATCGCCACGGCGACGCATTTCTCCCGCTCGATCGTGCAGCAGGCGACAGGGCTTCTCGCCACGGCGGGGGTCGCCAACCCGGGTGCGTTCCTCTCCATGCTCGTGCACACGACAGTCGACCGCGCGCTCGCCGAGGCGGGTTCCGGCCCCGGAGGGGATCCCGCCGCTACGATCCAAGGATGATCGGCACCATCGACGGGCTGCGCGCCCGCCTGGACGAGGTCCGCGCCGCCGCGCCCGGTGCCCGCGTCGCGCTCATCTCGACGATCGGCTCGCTCCACGACGGGCACATCGACCTGATCCACCGCGCTCGCGAGGTCGCCGACGTCGTCGTCGTGTCGCTGTTCGTCAATCCGCTCCGCTTCGCCACCGCGGCGGAGTTCGCCGAGTACCCGCGCACCCCCGACGAGGATGCGGCGCTGCTGGAGTCCCTCGGTGTCGAGGTCGTGTTCGCGCCCGCCGCCGAGGAGCTGCTTCCCGACGGCGCGGCGACGACGAAGATCTCGGCCGGCGATCTGGGCCTGCGCTATGAGGGGCGCGCGCGCCCGTTCTACTTCGACGCGCTGCTGACCGTCGAGGCGAAGCTGTTCCACCTGGTGCGTCCCGACGTCGCGGTCTATGGCGAGCGCGACCGGCAGCGGGTGTTCCTGGTGCGCCGCATGGTTCGCGACCTCCTGTTCGACGTCGACGTCGCGACCGTGGAGACGGTGCGCTCCGACGACGGCCTTCCGATCTCGACGCGCGTGGGCATGCTCGCGGAGAACGACCTCGCCGCGGCCGCCCTGCTCCCCGCGGCGCTGGACGCGGCCGCGGCGAACGCCGATCGGGGTGTGGACGCCTGCATCGCGGCAGCGCAGTCGGCGCTGATGGGCGAACCGCGCATCCGGCTGGAGTACCTGAGCGTCGTCGACCCGGCGACGTTCCTCCCGGTCGACGAGGGGCGTCGGGGCCCGGCGCTGGCGCTCATCGCCGCCTCGGTGGCCGGCCACCGATTCATCGACAACGCCGAGATCTACCTCGGCTGACCGCTCCTGAAGGGAGACGGCACATGCACGTCACGCGGATCGGCGGTCCCACGGTGCTCGTCGAATGGCGGGGCTGGCGCATCCTCACCGATCCGACCTTCGACCCGCCGGGGCGCACGTACTCCTTCGCCCTCGGGACGACCTCGCGCAAGACCACGGGCCCGGCCGTCCCCCTGGCGGAGATCGGCGACGTGGACGCGGTGCTGCTCAGTCACCATCAGCACGCCGACAACCTCGACGACGCCGGGCGCGCCGGCCTGTCGTCGGCTCGCACGGTGCTGACGACGGTCGCCGGCGCCAAGCAGCTGGCGGGGAACGGGCACCCCGACGCCCGGGGCTTGAAGGCCGGCGAGGGGACCACGTTGACCGCAGAGGGCAGGCCGGACCTCGTCGTGACGGCGACGCCCTGCCGTCACGGGGCCGCGTTCGCCCGCCCCATCGTCGGCCCCGTCATCGGCTTCTCGCTCTCGCTCGCGGGAGCAGCACGGCCGGGGCTGTGGATGACGGGGGACATGGTGATGTACGGCGCCCTGCGGCGCGCGGCCGCGCGCATGCGGCCCGAGGTCGCGCTCGTCCATATCGGCGCCGTGAAGTTCCCGCTCACCGGGCCGCTCGCCTACACGATGGACGCCGACGACGCCGTCGAGCTCATCGCGATCGCCGAGCCGACGACGGCCGTGCCGGTGCACGTGGAGGGCTGGAGCCACTTCTCGCAGCAGGAGGAGGCGGCCGCGCGCGTCTTCGCCGACGCCCCGGTCACGGTGCGCGACCGGGTGCGCTGGGCGCCCCTGGGCGTGCCGATCGAGGTGCCCTGAACTCCGGCGCGCCGGAACGGGGTGTCAGAGCCCCGCGACGATCTGCCGGTCGTCGACCTGTTCGCCGTCCTCTGTCGGCGTGCGCCCGTCGGGCCCGGCCACGCGCACCGAGAACGCCTGCACCAGCGGCGCGGCCAGACCGATCGCCTGCACGTCGCACACCAGCGTGCCGCGCTCGCACGGGATCGTCCACCGCAGCGCCGACGCGTCGGATGCCGACCGCACACGGTCCTCGAACCGCGGAGGGGACGCCACCGGCGGACCGACCTCGGCGAGCGCCTCGGCCACCCGGCGCTCCCGCACCTCGAGCGGGACGTCGCGCAGGACGTTCCGAGCGAGCAGCCGTCCGACATCCGCCAGCGAACCGCCGCAGCGCACGACGTGGTCGAGGCGCCGCGCGGCGTCCACGACCTCGGGCCATGGGCGCACGACGGCGGCGGGCGCGTCGACAGCGCCGAGGAGCGCCTGATGGATGTCGACGGCGATGCGCCCGGCGCCGAAGCCGTCGGAGTTGCCGAACACGACCACGCCCAGTCCGCTCGCGACCTGCCAGCGCATGTGGGACGAGAACCCGGGGAGCCCGCCGGCGTGCTGGAGCACGCGCCCGAACCGCCGGTCGTGCTCGACGACGAGGCCGTAGCCGTATCCGGCGCCGTCGAGCGTGCGCCCGGGGAATCCGTCGGCGCCGAGGGGGATGAGCGTGCGCGCGGTCTGCATCTCGCGGCGCGTCCGCTCGGCGAGGACGCCGTCGGCCACGGCGTCGACGCCGAAGGCCGACCCGAGGAAGTGCGTCCACGTGGCGATGTCTGCGGCGGTGCTGAAGAGGCTGCCGATGCAGGCGAGGGCGCCCGACCCGACGTACGGCTCGAACGCGAAGGTCTCGCCCCCGTCGAACGTCCGGAACCCCTGGGCGAGATCGGTCCCCTCGGGGTACAGCTCGGCAGCAGCCCGCGTGTCGTGCAGGCCGAGCGGGGCGAGGATCCGGTCGCGGACCTCCTCCTCGACCGCTCGCCCGGTGACGGCCTCGATCGCGCGCCCGACCAACGAGATGCCCAGGTTCGAGTACTGGTACTCGGTGCCGGGGGATGCCGACAGCCGCAGTCCCGCCGCCACCTCGGCGCCGATCTCCTCGCGCGAGGCGCCGAGGTGCTCGTCGCCCCAGGGGTTGTCCTCGGCGAGTCCGCCGCGGTTGGAGAGCAGCTCGTCCAGCGTCAGGTCGACCGGCCGGCCCTCGAAGCGCGCCGATCGGAGCGCCGGGACGTAATCGGTGGCGGGGGCGTGGAAGTCGAGCAACCCCTCGTCGCGCAACGCCAGCGCCGTCGCCGCGAGGAAGCTCTTCGACATCGACGCGATGCGGAACACCGTGTCGGGCGCCGTGGGACGGCCGTCGTGCCGCGGTGAGCCGCCGGTCGCGATCGCGAGCACCTCGCCCCGCCAGGTGACGGCGGCCAGCCAGCCCGGCGCCAGGCGTGTGGTGGCGGCATCCATCCGTCCGGCCAGCGCCGCCTGAGCGGCCTCTGTCAAGCCGGCGGGCGGGTCGGCCGTCACGACGCGGTCCACTCGGCGGCTGCCTCGACCTCGGCGGCGAACGCGCCGACCAGCGCCCGGCTGACGCGGGTGTTGTGGTCGTGGTCGCGCTCGGCCGCGTCGATCAGCGCGCGCAGACCCTCTGTGCCGTGGACGTCCTCACTCCAGCGTGCGACGTCGGCGACGGATGCCTCGGGGTGGAACTGCAGGCCGCGCACGTGGTTCCCGAGGCGGAACGCCTGGTTGGCCACCGCCTCGCTCGAGGCGAGCAGGGTCGCCCCCGGCGGCAGGACGGTGATCATGTCCTGGTGGTTCTGGATCATGGGCGCGCCGCCCTCGAACGTGCGCAGCACCGCGTCGTCGTGCCCGTCCGCCGTCGTCGTGATCGCGGTGGAGCCGCGCTCCTCAGGACCGAACGCCGCCCGCACCTCGCCGCCGGCGACGTGGGCGAGCAGCTGGCCGCCGAGGCAGATGCCGAGCGTCGGGAGGTCGGCGGCGATCGCCTGCGTCGCGAGCACGCGCTCCTGCGCGAGCCACGGGGCGCGCTCGTCGTCGTCGGGCATGAGCCCGCCGCCGAGGAGCACCAGCCCCCGGTAGCCCGACAGGTCTGCGGGAAGCCCGTCCGCGCCGCGCACGACGTGCGGCTCGATCCCCTCGGAGCGCAGCCAGTCGGCCAACCGCCGCGGGCCGGAGGCGTCCGAGTTCACCACGACGAGCACGCGGGCACGCCCGGTCGCCGGATCGATCGCCGGACGCAGCGCCGCCGTCGCTGGCGGCTGCGCCGTGCCCGCGAGGAAGGCGCGGTAGTCCGGGTCGGACGCTTCGAGCACGCGCAGCACGTTGCGGTGGGCGAGCCCTTCGAGCTCGTCCTCCGTCCAGCCGCGGCGGCGCAGCTCCGCGAGGAGGTCAGGGTAGCGAGAGACGTCGCCCAAGCCCGTCGGCATGGCGTCGGTGCCGTCGTAGTCGGCGCCCAGGCCCACAGCGTGCACGCCCGCGACCCGCCGCACGTGGTCGATGTGGTCCGCGACGTCGGCGATGCCCACCTCCGGCGGCGTGCCGGTCTCGCCGGCGAGGACCCAGTCGCGACGGGCCTGCGACAGGAACGACGGCACGAAGGCCACCATGACGACGCCGTCCGCCGCGCCGATCGCGGCCAGCACGTCGTCGGGGACGTTCCGGGGGTGGTCGCACAGCGCGGCGGCCCCGGAGTGCGTGACGAGCACGGGCCGCGTGCTCACCGCCAGCGCGTCGCGCATCGTCGACGGGGCGACGTGGGCGAGGTCGACGAGCACGCCGATGCGGTTCATCTCGCGGACCACCTCGAGCCCGAAGTCGGTCAGTCCGCCGTGCCGCTGCGCGTCGGTGGCGGAATCGGCCCAGGACGTCGTGAACGACCACGTGAGCGTCAGGTACCGGACGCCGAGCCGCGCGTACTGGCGCAGCACCGCGGGCGAGCCGCCCAGCTGAGCGCCTCCTTCGGCACCCATGAGCGACGCGATCCGCCCGTCGGCGAACGCCGCCCGCACGTCATCGGCCGTGCGCGCAGCGACCAGCCGGTCGGGGTGCGCCTCGATCAGGCGCTGTACGAAGTCGATCTGCTCGAGCGTGGCGGTGACCTGCTCCGCACCGCCCAGCGCCGGATCGACCCACACCGACCAGAACTGACCGCCGACCCCGCCGGCGGTCAGCCGCGGCAGGTCGGTGTGCAGGCCGGGGACGGATGCCGCCAGCGGCGCCGCATCGTAGGCCAGGCCTTCGCGGGCGGCCCAGGCCAGGTCGTTGTGTCCGTCGATGATCGGGATCATGCTCACGCCTTCCGTGCGTCCAGGTGCGCGTTCATGAACGCGGTGCGCTCGTGGTCGATCGTCCGCGCGGCGCCGTCGATCGACCGTACCGGGACGGCGCCTCGCGTGCTCGAGCACAGCCACACCGCGTCGGCGCGCTCCAGCTCGTCGACGAGGACCGGCCGCGTCGCGACCCGCGCGGCGGCCCCGCGCAGGGCGTCGAACGCGTCCCCCTGCGTGGTGCCCTCGAGGATGCCGAACTCCGGCGGGGGCGTCACGTACTGGCCGTCGATGCGCGCGATGACCGTCGAGCTCGGCCCCTCCAGCACGAACCCGTCGATGCTGGTGAAGACGACCTCGTCGGCGCCCCGGCGCCGCGCCTCGCGCAGCGCCGCCATGTTGACCGCGTACGACAGCGACTTGGCGCCCTGCAGCAGCCAGGGCGAGGTCTGCGCGACGTCGTGCCGGTAGCCGCGGTCCAGGAGGATGACGGCGACCCCGCTGTCGCGGACGGATGCCGCGGGCCCGGCGCCGGGCGCGAACCCGAGCAGCCAGCCGCTCGGCGTGCCGTCGCCGGCCTCGTCGCCGCGGGTCATCACGAACTTGATCGCGCGGCGCCGGTCGGGATCGGACAGCTCGGATGCCATCGCAGTGACGGCGGCCCGCCACTGCTCCCGGCGGGGGACCGGCAGGTCCATCAGCGCGGCCGACCGTGCGAACCGGTCGAGGTGCGCGTCGAGGGCCTGCGGGACGCCGTCGACCACGACCGCGGTCTCGAACACGCCGTCGCCGCGGGTGGCCCCGAGGTCGCTGGCGGTGAGCATCGCCGTCCGCGGGTCGCGCCGGGTCCAACCGGTGGCGGGGTCGGCGGCCGGGGAGAGGTCGAGCACGTAGAGGAGAAGCGGTTCCACAGACGAATCCTGACGGCGAGGGCGAGCGGGGTTCTCGGTTCAGCGGAGGGCGGCGGCATCCGCCATCGAGGAGTCGAACGTACGCAGCGCGTGCGCGTGCACCTGCTCGAGCCGGACATCGTGGCCGATCCCAGGGGTGGTCGGCACGTCCACGAGGCCGGCCACCGCGGTCACCGGCGGCACCACGACGTCCTGCGCGTAGTACTTGTCCGAGCCCGAGACGTCCGAGGGCAGCGTGAAGTTCGGCAGCGACGACAGTGCGACGTTGGCCGCCCGGCCGACGCCGAACTCGTGCATGCCGCCGCACCACACCGGGATGCCGGCATCCGCCGCCAGGTCGTGCGCACGGCGCGCGACGGACAGCCCGCCCATGCGGGACGCCTTGATGTTGAGCACCCGGCCGGCGTCGGCCTCGATCATGGTGCGCAGGTCGCCCAGCGCGACGACCGATTCGTCGAGGCAGATCGGCGTCTCGAGCACGCGCTGCAGCCGGGCGTGCGCCATGAGCTCGCGCGGGGCGAACGGCTGCTCGATCATGGTGAGCCGCTCCCGGTCGAACGAGCGGAACAGGGCGGTGGTCTCGTCGCTGTCGAGGTACACGCCGTTGGCGTCGACGTGCAGGTCGAGGTCGGGATGCGCCGACCGGACGGCACGCACCGGCTCGCGGTCCCATCCGGGCGCGATCTTGAGCTTCACCCGCCGGTACCCCGCCGCCAGCTGCCGCTCGACCTCCTGCAGCAGTGCGTCGATCGTCGGCTCGATCCCGAGCGAGACCCCGGCGGCCACCTGGGCCCGCGTGCCGCCGAGCGCGGCGGCCAGGCTCAGGCGCTCGGTGCGCGCGTACAGGTCCCACGTGGCGCCGACGAAGCCGGCCTTCGCGAACTCGTGCCCGCGGATCCGGGACCAGCGCTCCTCGAGCTCCTCCGGGGCGTCCCACTCGGCGCCGAGCGCGGCCGGCACGAGGTAGTCGAGCGCGATCATCCAGGCGGTCGCCGTGGTCTCGGAGCAGAAGTAGGGCGCGCTCGGCGAGGCGATCTCGCCCCACCCGGTGCGGCCGTCGGCATCCGTCGCCTCGACGAGGATGTGCTCGAGGTGGGTCTTGCGGTGCGAGCTCGTCTCGAAGCCGTGGACGAGGGGGAGGGCGACGTGGAAGAGGCGGATGCGGTCGATCCTCATGCGCGAGGATCCTTGCCCTGGTCCGGGTGGTACAGGCCCAGGTCGGCCGAGAGCTGATCGCGCACCGAGAGCCGGCGCCGTGCGCCCTTCGCGCTCGCGGTGGTCAGGGTGCTGAGGAGATGGCACACCGCGGCCACGGCCGTGGGGGAGTCCGCGTACGACGCCGAGCTCGTCCGCACCCGGATGAGCGCCGCCGCCAGGGACGCCAGCGGGGCGTCCTCGGCGTCGGTGATCACGACCAGCTGCCCGCCGGCCTCGTGGAAGAGCTCGCCGAACCGGACGGTCTCCTCGCGGTAGCGGCGCATCGAGAACACCACGAGCACGTCCGAGGCGCGCACGTCGGTGAGGACGGTGAGGGCGTCCAGCGCGCGCCCGTCGACGACGAAGACGTTCGACAGGGTCGCCGACAGGTCCGCCGCCAGCAGCGCCGCATAGGCCCCGCCCTTGCCCCTGCCGGTGATGTACCGGCGGCGGGCGCCGAGGATCAGCGTGGCCGCGTGCAGCACGCCGCCGCTCTGCGCGACCTCTTCGAGCGCCTTGGCGAGCGAGCGCGTCTCGGCCTCGATGATCTGGGTCTGCAGGGCCTCGGCCGAGGTGTTCGTGCGGAAGCGCTCGCCGTACCGCTCGTGCGGGGAGACCAGGCTGCGGTCGAGTTCGCTCTCGTCGATGCCGTCGTCGTGCTCGGACATCATCCCTCCTCGGGGACGGATCGGCTCACGGCGAGGTACGCCGCGGTGTCGGAGCCGGTCCGCGCGCAGGCGACCAGCACACGGTCTTCGGCCAGGGCGGCCCGCAGCGCATCGCGCGTCGCGGCGCCGACCGACGGCGCGACGGCCGCTCGGGGCGCCGCCGCCTGAGCGGGCAGCGCCAGCCACACGGCATCCCGCCCCGCGACGGTGTCCGCGATCGCGCGGCCCCAGTCCTGCGCGGTCAGCTCAGGCGGGGTCGCCCGCCGCAACGCCGCGTAGGGGTCGGCGGTGCGGTCCAGCCGCCACTCGACCACGAGCCGGTCGGTGCCGGGGCGGTCGTAGTAGTCGTCGGCATAGGCGATGCCCTCGGCGTGCAGGCGCGAGAGGTTGAAGTGCGCGTTCCGGGTGAGCATGGGGTCGAACGTCCACCGCATGCGGCGCTGGCCCCAGCTCAGCGCGACCTTGCGCTGATGCGCCTTGAGCAGACCGCCGATGCCGCGGTCCTGAAACGCCGGGTCGACGACCGCCGCCTGCGAGTAGTGGTACTCCTGACCAGCGCGGTCTCGCCCGGCGAAGCCGTATACGAACCCCACGAGCTCCCCCGCATCGGAGAATACTCCGACAGCCGAGCCGCCGTTCTTGACAAGCGCGCTCAACAGGTGTGGGTTGAGCGAGTACTCCCGTTCGTGATACCCGAAGACCCGTGAGTAGAGGGCGCCTGCCGCGCGGAATGCCGACTCGGTGTCCAGCGTCTGCGGCGTGAAAGGCTGCGCGGGATGCCGAGGCGCAGACTGTTCTGTCAAGATACGTATCCGATGTTTGCGACCAGCGGGGGATGAATCCTGAAGATAGAGCAGGAGTTCCGCGATATCAACCCCAACATAGGTTGCATATGTTCGTGGAATTCAGCATTCTGAGGGCATGGACGACCTGACCCCCGACCGCGCGCGGGCGCTCGATCGGCTCCAGCGCCTCGTGGGCGTCGAGACGCCGTCGGGCGACGCCTCCGCCAGTCGCGCGATCGTGGAGCTGCTGGCCGGATGGTGGGATGCCGCGGGTGCGCGCGTGCGCGTCGAGGCCACGGCATCCGGAACCGACCTCGTGGCCGATCTCGACGGCGAGGGCGCTCCGCTGCTGCTGATCGGGCACTCCGACACGGTGTGGCCGCGCGGAGCACTCGAGGGCGAACTGCCGTGGAGCGTCGACGGCGACATCGTGCGGGGCCCCGGCGTCTACGACATGAAGGCGGGGCTGGTCGTGATGCTCGCCGCGGTCGAGCGCCTCGGCGCGCGCCGGCGCCGCGCGGTGCGGGTGGTCATCGTGAGCGACGAGGAGATCGGGTCGCCCCACTCCGGTGCTCTCATCCGCGCCTGCGCCGACGGCGTCGCGGCGGCGATCGGGTTCGAGTCGCCCCACCCCGACGGCGCGCTCAAGGTCGGGAGGCGCGGCAGCACGCGACTCCGGCTGGATGTCACGGGGCGGGCGGCGCATGCCGCGCTCGACCCCGGCGCGGGGGTGTCGGCGGTGGACGAGCTCGTCGACCAGCTCGTGGCGCTGCGCCGCATCGTGGGCGACGGGGAGGCGGCGGGGACGGTGCTCTGCAACGTCGGCTCGGTCCGCGGCGGCACCCGCGCCAACGTGGTGCCCGCGCACGCGGAGGCCGAGGTGGGGCTGCGCTTCTCGGATCCGGCGACCGAGACGCAGGTGCTCGCGCGCATCGCCGGGCTCGAGGCGGTCAGGCCCGGCGCGGTGATCGCCGTCGAGACGCTCAGCAGCCGGCCCACCTGGAGCGCGTCGGGCCGCGACACCGTGTTCGTCGACCGCATCGCCGATGTCGCGCAGGCGATCGGGCAGGAGGTCGCGGCGCGCCCAGCCGACGGCGCGGGCGACGCCAACACCCTCGGCAGCCTCGGCATCCCCACCGTGGACGGCTTCGGCCCCCGCGGCGGCGGGGCGCACGCGCTCTCGGAGCACGTCTCCCTCGCCTCGCTGTGGCAGCGCATCGACCTGCTCGCGGCGGTACTTGCCGACGATCCGTATCAAATAATGAGCCTCGATATGGCGCAGTCTGCGTGATCAGTGGACAGTTTTGTTTCCAGCAGGGAACATCTGATTCAAATACGTTGACGCATCCCAGCCCATGCTGTTCTATGTACTCCATCCACCAGGCTCCAACGGCGGAGTCGGTCACGACGGGAAGGAACCCCCAATGCGAACCCGTTATCGCACCCGAATGCTGAGAACCCTGGCGGTGACCACCGCCGTCGCTCTGATGGTGGGTCTGCCCGCCGGCATGGCGCAGGCGGCCCCCAAGGCGGCCGGCGGCGCGGTGGCGGCATCCGCCACCCCCACTGAAGCCGACGCCACCACGCTCCGCATCGCGACGTCGGGCTTCGTCGACACCTTCAACCCGTTCATCTCGATCTACCTGCTGCCCACCAACATCCTCCGGTACGTGTACGAGTACCTGGTGCAGAACGACGCCGAGGACGGCTCGCCCACCAAGGGCCTCGCCGACAGCTGGGAGGCCAAGGACGGCGGCCAGCAGTGGGTCTTCACCATGCAGGACGGCCTCACGTGGTCCGACGGCGAGCCGATCACCTCCGCCGACGTCGTCTACACCTACGAGCAGATGATGAACGTTCCCGAGCTCGCCGTGGCCAACGGCAACCTCGTGTCGAACTTCGAGTCGGTCGAGGCGCCGGATGAGAAGACCGTCGTCATCAACCTCAAGACCCCGCAGGCCCCCAACCCGGGCAGCGAGATCCCGATCGTGCCCAAGCACATCTGGGAGAAGATCGACAACCCCGCCGAGTACGCCAACGACTCGGATGTCGTCGGATCGGGCCCGTTCCTGCTCGACACCTACAAGGCCAACCAGTCGATCACGCTGAAGGCAAACCCCGACTTCTGGCGCGGCGCCCCCAAGGTCGACCGCATCCAGTACGTGTACTACACGAACTCCGACGCCCAGGTTCAGGCGCTGCGCTCGGGCGAGGTCGACCTCGTCACCGGCCTCACCCCGACGCAGTTCGACGCCCTCGCCGGCGTGGACGGCGTCACGACGAACTCCGGCACCGGCCGCCGCTACAGCTCGTACAGCATCAACGTCGGCATGAAGACGCGTGACGGCGTGCCGTTCGGCACCGGCAACGCGGCCCTCCAGGACGTCAAGGTGCGCCAGGCGCTGCGCCTGGGCACCGACGCGCAGACCCTCCTCGAGAAGGTCCTCGCCGACCAGGGCGTGCTCGCCACGAGCTTCATCCCGTCGTCCTTCGCGAAGTGGCACCTGCCCGACGACGACGAGGTCATCGTCGGCTACGACCCCGACGCCGCGAAGGCGCTGCTGGAGGAGGACGGCTGGGTGGCCGGCGCCGACGGCATCCGCGCCAAGGACGGCAACCGTCTGAGCCTGCGTCTGATGGTGGATGCCGAGGACATCACCGAGCAGTCGGCGTCGGAGTACATGGTGCCGTGGATGAAGGAGATCGGCGTCGAGCTGGTCGTCGAGTCGACCGACTCCGACACCATCTCGGAGCGCTCGTTCGCCGGTGACTACGACATCTACTGGTCCGGGTGGAGCGTCAACCCCGACCCCGACTACCAGCTGGGCATCAACACCTGCGCCAACCTGCCGACCAACACCGACGGCACCGGCGGCACCACGCAGGACGGCTACTGCAACCCGGAGTTCGACGAGCTCTACGCGCAGCAGCGCTCCGAGACGGATGAGGCCAAGCGCCAGGAGATCGTCCGCCAGATGCTGCAGCTGAACTACACCGACACGGCGCAGATCGCCACGTGGTACGGCAACTCGCTGGAGGCGTACCGCTCCGACCGGTTCACGGGATGGACGCTGCAGCCGGCCGACGGCGGCATCATCGCCAACCAGGCGGGATACTGGGGCTTCCTCACTGTCGAGCCGGTGACAGGCGACGACGACGCGCAGGCCGCTGCAGGCCCCAACGTGGGTCTCATCGTGCTCGGCGTCGTCATCGCGGTCATCGTCATCGGCGGCGTGATCTTCTTCGTCGTCCGACGCCGCAAGTCCGGCGACGTCGAATGATCCACGGTTCGTCGCGGCGGGGGCATCCCCGCCGCGACGAACCGCGTCGCCACACCTAGGAGTCCACAGATGACGAATGTCGTGCCCCCCACCGAGGCGGTGATCCTCGAGGAGGTCGGCGCCGAGACGCCCCGCAGCATGCCGGCGCTCACGTTCTTCCTCACCAAGCTCGGCGGAGCGGCCATCAGCCTGGTGATGGTGATCCTCCTGGGATTCTTCGCCTTCAAGATCCTCCCTGGCGACCCGGTCGCCGCCATCGCCCGGCAGCGGCCGATGAGCTCCGAGCAGCTCGATCAGCTGCGCGAGCAGATGGGGCTGAACAAGCCGCTGTTCCAGCAGTTCGTGGACTACCTGGTCAACGTCTTCACGCTGAACTTCGGCGTGAGCTACGTGTACAAGACGTCCGTGTCGGAGCTGATCGCGCAGTACTTCTGGCCCACGATCCTGCTCACCGGCACGTCGGCGATCCTCTCGATCGCCCTCGGCCTCTGGCTCGGTCAGAAGGCGGGCTGGCGACCCGGTTCGCACTTCGACCGGACCGCGTCGGCCACGGCGCTGGTGTTCTGGTCGGTGCCGACGTTCTGGCTCGGGCTGCTGCTGCTGATGGTGTTCGGCGGCACGCTGCACTGGTTCCCCACCGGTGGCATGACCTCGCCCGATCCGCCGCCGGACTTCCTCGGGCAGGTGCTCGATGTCGTGTCGCACATGGTGCTGCCGGTCACCACGATGGTCGCCGTCGTCTACGCCCAGTACCTCATGGTCATGCGCGCCTCGCTCATGGAGGAGAAGAGCGCCGACTACCTGACGACGTCACGGGCCAAGGGTCTTCGCGACGACCTCGTACGGCGCCGCCACGCGGTTCCGAACGCCCTGCTGCCGACGGTCACGCTCGTGTTCCTGCACCTGGGCGGGCTCATCGCCGGCGCGGTGACGGTCGAGACCGTCTTCTCCTGGCCGGGCCTGGGCAAGCTCACCTACGAGGCCATCAACGGGCCCGACCTCCCGCTGCTGCAGGGCACGTTCGTCGTCTTCTCGGCGATCATCATCGCGATGAACCTCGTCGCCGACTTCGTCTACCGTCAGCTCGACCCGAGAGTGAGGCGCGGCTGATGGCCACCGACACCGTCACGATCTCCCCGAGGGGCGTCGCGTGGGCCCGCCGCGGCCGCGCGCTCGCCGGATTCTGGCAGGAGTTCTCGCACCACCGGTCGGGCATGGCGGGCCTGGTGATCCTCGTCGTCATCGTCGGCGTCGGCATCCTCGCCCCCGTCCTCGCGCCGGTCGAGATGCTCGACGTCACCAAGGTGACGGCACCGCCCTTCGCACCGCCGTCGTGGGAGCATCCGCTCGGCACCGACCACCAGGGCCGCGAACTGTGGGCCCGCATGGTGTGGGGCGCACAGGTCTCGCTGATCGTCGGGTTCGCCGCCACGGCGATGTCGATGATCATCGGCACCGTCATCGGCATGGCCGCCGGCTACTTCCGCGGTTTCGGCGGCGGACTGCTCATGCGCGTCATCGACTTCTTCCTCGTGCTGCCGTCGCTCATCCTCGCGATCGTGCTCTCGTCGGTGCTGAGCCGCGGGGTATGGACGATCGTGATCGCGATCGGCCTGACGTCATGGGCGGGCACGGCGCGCGTCGTACGGGCGCAGACGCTGTCGGTCGAGTCGCGCGACTACATCGAGCGCTCGCGCGTGCTCGGCGCGGGCGACTGGCACATCATCGGCAAGCACGTGCTCCCCGCGGTGCTGCCGCTGGTGCTGGCCAACACGACGCTCACCGTGGGCTCGGCGATCATCGCGGAGTCGACGCTGTCGTTCCTCGGGCTGGGCGATGCGACGCTGCAGTCGTGGGGCACGGTGCTGAAGAACTCGATGGACGTGTCCGCCGCCACGAGCGGCTACTGGTGGTACGTGCTCGCACCGGGCATCGCGATCCTCGTCGTCGTGCTGTCGTTCACCCTCGTCGGCCGTGCCGTGGAGGACATCACCAACCCGACCCTCAGGAAGCGGTGACCTCGTGCCCGATCTGACCTTCGAGGACGTCTCGATCACCTACCAGACGTCGCGGCGCGGCGACCGCGGCGAGGTCGCCGCGGTCAGCGGCGTCTCGCTGACCCTTCCGGCCGGCGGGACGCTCGGCGTCGCCGGCGAGTCCGGCTCAGGCAAGTCGACGCTCGCGATGAGCGTGCTGCGCCTCCTGCCGGCCAACGCCACGGTCACCGGTCGCGTCGCGATCGGCGACACCGACGTCATGGACCTCAGCTTCGGCGAGCTGCGCGCACTGCGCTGGGCGGAGGCATCCATCGTCTTCCAGGGCGCGATGCACTCGCTCAACCCGGTGCGCACCGTCGGGCAGCAGATCCGCGAGGCGCTCGAGCTGCACGTCACCTCGGCGTGGAAGACCGAGAAGGCGCGCGAGGCGCGCGTGGTCGAGCTGCTGGCGGCCGTCGACCTTCCCGCGCGCAAGGCGGAGTCCTACCCGCACGAGTTGTCGGGCGGTCAGAAGCAGCGCGTCATGATCGCCATGGCGCTCGCGTGCGAACCCGACATCATCATCGCGGACGAGCCCACCACGGCCCTCGACGTGATCGTGCAGAAGCAGATCCTCGACATGATCGCGCAGCTGGTGGCCGACCGCGGCATCTCGATGCTGATGATCAGTCACGACCTCTCGGTGCTCGCGACGGCGTGCGAGCGCATCGCGGTCATGAAGGACGGCGAGGTCGTCGAGGTGGGCGACGCGTTCGAGGTGTGCACGGATCCGCAGCATCCGTACACGCAGCAGCTCGCCTCGGCGTTCCCGACGATCGGCGACCCGCAGTCGCGCATGAATCCGGTGTCGCGGCGGGGGAGCGAGCCGCGCAGCACCGAGCCGCGCACGCCGTCCGACCGCGTCGTGCTCGAGGCGAAGGGCCTCAACGTCACCTACCACGGCCGCTCGAAGGGGCTGCGCGCCGTGCGCAACGTCGACCTCGCGGTGCACGAGGGCGAGATCGTGGCGCTCGTCGGCCAGTCGGGATCGGGCAAGAGCACGCTGGCGCGCACCCTCGTGGGCCTGCAGCGGCCGGACCCCGGATCGGAGATCCGGTTCCGCGGCGAGCCGCTGCCCGCCAAGCCACGCCAGCTGCGCGCCTTCCGCGGCGAGGTGCAGATGGTGCTGCAGGATCCGGCCGCGGCGCTCAACCCCAAGCTCAGCGTCTACGAGCTCGTAGCGGAGGGCCTGCGGGTGCAGCGCTTCCGCGGCGACGAGCGCACGCGCGTGGCGGAGGCGCTGACGGATGCCGAGCTCACGCCGCCGGAGCGATTCTTCGGCGCGATCCCGCAGGAGCTCTCGGGCGGGCAGCGTCAGCGCGTCGTCATCGCCGGGGCGCTCGCCGTCGGGCCGCAGCTGCTCGTCGCCGACGAGCCCGTGGCGTCGCTGGACGCGTCGGCACGCGGCGAGATCCTGGCGCTGCTGCTGTCGCTGCGGGACCGCCTGGGCCTCAGCGCGCTCGTGATCACCCACGACCTCGGGCTCGCGTGGAACATCGCCGACACGGTCGCGGTGATGGTGGAGGGCTCGATCGTCGAGTACGGGCCCACCGAGAGCGTCCTCCTGGATCCCCAGCACGACTACACGAAGCGGCTGCTGGCCGCCGCACCGAGCATCGAAAGGCGCCTCGCATGAGCATGACCGCCGCCCCCGCCACCATCGACCGTCACGCCTATCTCGACGCGGCCCCACTGCGCCCCGGCGACCGGGTGGCGCTGGTCTCGCCGTCCGGGCCGGGCAGTGCAGAGAGCCTCGAGCGCGCCGTGTCGTACTACCGGGCGTGGGGGCTCGAGGTGAGCGTCGGGTCGCACGTGCTGACGCCGCACCCCCGAGCGTCGTATCTGGCAGGCAAGGACGCGCTGCGGCGCGACGACCTGGTGCAGGCGTGGCTCGATCCCGAGGTCGACGCGGTGATCTGCATCCGCGGCGGGTACGGTGCGATGCGTCTGCTCGACGAGATCGACTGGGATGCGATGCGGGCCGCTGCCGCGCGTCGCGACGGCCGTCCGAAGCTGCTGACCGGCTCGTCGGACATCACCGCGCTGCACGAGGCGTTCCGCGTGCACTTGGACGTGCCGACGCTGTTCTGCCCGATGGCGGGCAACGACGTCTTCCGCGACTCGTCCACGATCCGCACCGACGTGCACCGCTGGCTCTTCGAGCCGTGGCGGGGCCGGGCGATCGTCGGCCCGCTGACCGAGGTGCTCGTGCCGGGCACCGCGTCGGGACGGTTCACCGGCGGCAACCTCAGCCTGCTTGCCGCGGCGGTGGGCGCTCCGGAGTCGGCGCCGGATGCCGGCATCCTGTTCCTGGAGGACATCGACGAGGAGCTGTACCGCCTGGACGGGCTGATGGTGCAGCTGCAGCGCGGCGGACGCCTGGACGCGGCATCCGCGATCGTGCTCGGGTCGTGGTACCGCTGCGGCGAGCTGCCCGAGATCCGGGCGCTGATGTCGGAGTACCTGCAGGATCTCGGTGTGCCGGTGCTGTGGGAGCAGGGCTTCGGTCATGACCCGAACGCCCTCAGCGTGCCGCTCAACGTCGACGGCGTGCTGGAGGCGCCGCGCGTCGGCGGGGCGGCGGCCGTGCGGTTCGAGGTGGGGGCGGAGGGATGAGCGCACTCGCGCTGCCCTCGCTGGATCCGCGGGTGACGTGGTCGATCAGCATCGTCGATGCGACCGACGGCACCGTGCTCGCAGAGCACGCGCCCGACACGGTGTGCGAGACGGCGTCGATCGGCAAGGTCTTCCTGCTCATCGAGGTCGCCCGGCGCCTGAGCGAAGGGGAGTTGTCGCCCGACGCGCGCATCGAGATCCCCGAGGAGCATCGCGTCGAGGACTCGGGACTGCTGTACCGCATGCGGGATCAGCGGGTGACGGTGGCCGATGCGGCGCTGCTGGTCGGAGCGGTGAGCGACAACCTCGCCACCAACGCCCTGCTGCATCTGTGCGGACTCGAGGAGGTGCGCGCGGTCGCCCCCGCGCTCGGGTATCGCGACACGTCGCTGCACGACTACATCCGCAACGAACGGACTCCCGACCTGCCGTGGACGCCGTCGTACGGCACCGGGGCGGAGCTGGCCGACCTGATGCGGCGGCTCGGAGCGGGCGATGTGATCTCGCCCGAGGTGAGCGCGCAGGTGCTCACGTGGCTGGCGGCCGACACCGACACGTCGATGGCGGCGGCATCGTTCCTGGTCGATCCGCTCGCGCACGTCGAGCCGGAGTACCAGGACATCGTGCTGCGCCACAAGACCGGCAGCACGTCGTTCGCGCGGATCGACATCGGTCACGTCGAGGGTCCGGCCGCGACCGTCGCGTACGCGGTGGCCGCGAACTGGAAGGACCGCCCCGACGATCTGCGGGCGCCGGTGATCGACGCGATGTGGGCGATCGGCGAGACGATCCGCGGCCACATCACGGGCCTCGCGCGCGCGGAGCAGCCGGCGTGAGCCTCGTCGTGGAGCGCCCGGAGGCGGTGTCGGGCCTGGAGTGGACCGTGCTGCGCGGGTCGCGCGAGGAGGTGATGCGCGGGCTCGGCCACGAGCACGCCGATGCCATCGCCGCGTGGCGCGACCAGGAGGACGGCGGGTGGCGCGCACACGTGCGCCGGGCCGAGGGCGCGGCGCGCGACCGCTTCGAGGCGGTGCTCGCCGCGACGCGGCGGCGTCTTCCGCTCGAGTCGCAGGAGCTCGCCTGGATCGCCGAGGGGGCGGGGGTGCCCGAACGCGAGCTGTGGGCGTGCAACCTGCGCGGCGACCTCGGGCGCGACGGCACCGGATGCAGCGACCTCGCCGTCCGCACCGAGGACGGCGTGGCGATGGGCCACAACGAGGACGGCGACGGCGAGCTGCGCGACGCGATCCGGCTCGTGACGCTCGACATCGACGGCGACCCGTCGGTCACGGTCGTCTGGTACCCCGGAATGCTGCCGTCGAACTCGTTCGTCACGACCTCCGTGGGGCTGAGCTTCGGCATGGACCACGTGCCGGTGGTGTCGGCCGAGACCGACGGTGCGGGGCGGCACTTCGTGGCGCGGCACGCGCAGCGCCAGGCCGACGGCCGCGCTGCCCGGTCGGCGCTCGCCGAGGTGCCGTGCGCCGGCGGCTTCGCCTTCGACGTCGCCGATGCGCAGGGCCGCGTCGACCTCATCGAGAACGCCGCCGGGCTCGTCGCGGTCGACGCGAGCGGCTCGGTGCGGCACACCAACCACCTGCGGCTGGTCGACGGCACGCGGCCGGGACTCGCCGTCTCCGACGACGATCCGTGGCTGGCCGAGAGCCGCGGCCGCATCGCGGCTCTGGCCACCGCGTGCCCGCGGCCGACCGGGGCGGACGACATCCTCCGAGGGCTGCGCGCCCCGGGAGTGCTGAACAGGACGGACGACCTCTGGACGTTCGCGACGACCGTCGTCGACACCGCCGCCGACCGGATCCTGGTGCAGGGCGCGGGCGAGGTCTGGGCAGGGCGGCTCGGTGCCTTCGCCCGCGGAGAGAGGGTGGACGCATGAGCATCGGCTTCGACGAGCTGGAGGCCTCGTACCCGGGACTGCAGGTGTCGGCGCTGGCGGTCGACGTCGACTCCGGCGTCGAGCTGTTCCGCCACGGTGCCGACACCGTGCTCGACACGGCGAGCGTCGGCAAGATCTTCCTCCTGCATCGCCTGCTCACCGAGGCGGATGCCGGCACCCGCAGCCTCGAGGACCGCGTCACGCGGCGCCCCGTGGAGTGGATGGACAACTCCGGCCTCTGGTACCTGCTGCAGGCCGACACGCTCTCGCTCTACGACGTCGCCGCGCTCATCGGCGCGGTCAGCGACAACGCCGCCACGAACACCCTGGGCCGCGTGATCGGCCTGCCTGTGGTGCAGGAGCACACGCGGGCGCTCGGCTACCGCGACTCCGGCCTGGACGACATCGTGCGCTGGCCGCTTCCGCCGGGCGCGCCGCGCACGCTGTCGCATGCGACAGCGACGGAGCTCGTGCGCTTCGTCGGTCGCACCGCGACAGCCGAGGACCTCGCACCCGCCAGTGCCGACACGCTGCAACGGTGGCTGGGTGCAGGCATGGACCTGTCGATGGTCGCCGCGGCGTTCGGGCTCGATCCGCTCGCGCACTACTACTTCGACCGCGACGTCTGGCTGTGGAACAAGACGGGCACGATCTCGACGGTGCGCGCCGACATGGGCCTGGTGATGTCGCCGACCCGACGGATCGCCTACGCGGTCCTGGTCAACTGGCCGCGAGAGCGCGCCGCCCGCGACGACGTGCTCGCGACCATGCGGCGCGCCGGGGATGAACTGCGGGCCGCTCTCGCCGTCGAGGACTGAGCCGCGCAGCGCGAAGAGCCCCCCGGTGAGAGCGCAGACGCCTCTCGGTAGAATCGTGGGGCCCGCTCCCCGCGGAGCAGATTCCACCGAGGAGCCCACCCCGTGACCGACACGCCCGCAGCCGCGCCCGAAGAGCCGACCGAGGAAGAGGTCTTCGAGCAGAAGGCCGTGCGTCTGGCCAAGCGCGAGCGGCTGATCGCGGAGCGGGCGGATGCCGCGGGCGGCGCGTACCCGGTGAGCCTGCCGATCACCGACACCATCCCGGCGCTGCGCGAGCGCTTCGGCGATCTCGAGGCGGGTGCCGAGACCGGCGTCACTGCGGCGGTCGCGGGACGCATCGTCTTCAGCCGCAACACCGGCAAGCTCTGCTTCGCGACGCTGCAGTCCGGCGACGGCAGCCGCATCCAGGCGATGGTGTCGCTGGCGGCCGTCGGCGACGAGTCCCTGCAGGCCTGGAAGGAGCTCGTCGATCTCGGCGACCACGTCTTCGTGGCGGGCGAGGTCATCTCCAGCCGCCGCGGCGAGCTGTCGATCATGGTGTCGGACTGGCGCATCGCGTCCAAGGCCGTGCTGCCGCTGCCGAACCTGCACTCCGAGCTCAGCGAGGAGAGCCGCGTGCGCAGCCGCTTCCTCGATCTCATCGTTCGCGATCGCGCTCGCGACACGGTGATCTCCCGCGCCAAGGTCAACGCGAGCCTGCGCGAGACGTTCGCCGCGCACGACTTCGTCGAGGTCGAGACGCCGATGCTGCAGGTGCAGCACGGTGGGGCATCCGCCCGCCCCTTCATCACGCACTCGAACGCGTTCGACACCGACCTGTACCTGCGCATCGCGCCGGAGCTGTTCCTCAAGCGGGCGGTCGTCGGCGGCATCGACCGCGTCTTCGAGATCAACCGCAACTTCCGCAACGAGGGCGCCGACTCCACGCACAGCCCCGAGTTCGCGATGCTCGAGGCCTACCAGGCGTACAGCGACTACAACGGGATCGCCGACCTCACGCAGGAGCTCATCCAGAACGCGGCGATCGCGGTGGCGGGCTCGACGACGGTGACGTGGGCCGACGGCACGGAATACGACCTGGGCGGGCAGTGGGACCGGCTGTCGATGTACGGCTCGCTGTCGGAGGCGGCCGGACGCACCATCACGCCCGAGACGCCGTTCGAGGATCTGGTGGCGCTCGCCGAGGCGGAAGGCGTGGACCTCCCCCCGCACGCGATCCACGGCAAGCTCGTCGAGGAGCTGTGGGAGCACTTCGTGAAGCCCGGCCTCGTGCGGCCCACCTTCGTCATGGACTTCCCGGTGGACACCAGCCCGCTGGTGCGCGAGCACCGCTCCATCGCGGGTGTCGTCGAGAAGTGGGACCTGTACGTGCGCGGCTTCGAGTTGGCGACGGGGTACTCCGAGCTGGTCGACCCGGTCATCCAGCGCGAGCGCTTCGTCGAGCAGGCGAAGCTCGCCGCCAAGGGCGACCTCGAGGCCATGCGCATCGACGAGGAGTTCCTGCGCGCGCTCGAGCACGGCATGCCGCCCACCGGCGGCATGGGCATGGGCATCGACCGTCTGCTCATGGCCGTGACCGGCCTCGGCATCCGCGAGACGATCCTCTTCCCGCTCGTCAAGTAAGCGGGTCGCCACCTCAGCGGCCGCCCGCACGCTGGAACGCCCAGTCCGGCAGGTGGCCGGCGTGCACGAACGACAGCACGATCTGCGACAGTCCGTGCGCGGGTTCGATCTCGCACGCGAGCCCGGCGTAGGCCGCGGCGTGGGTGGACAGCCCCAGCGCCCACGACAGCCACGCGCACAGCGCCAGCGGCCCGGGTGCGACGTCGCGCGGAGCGGCGGCGGCGGCGTGCCGCGCGTGCTCGAGCGCCCGCTGGAGCCGGTCGGGATCGGGCTGCTCGCCCTCGCCCCACAGTCGCACCCCGAGGTGCTCCGGGTAGGGCTCGCCCGACTCCCAGCGCAGCTGCGCGTCGAAGGCCTCGTCGCCGTGCGCGAGGTTGCCGCTCCACTGCAGCAATGCGACGTCGCGCAGCGACGGCCGTGAGAGGCACCAGATCAGCACCGCGGTGTCGTACGCGTCGGGTGTGCCGGGACGACCTTCCAGCACCTCCTCGTAGAACGCCGGCAGGTCGTCGAGCCGGCTGACGGCGGCCAGAGCCCTCGGGTCGACGCGCTCGGCCGCGTCGAGAGCGGATGCCGCGTCCGCGGCGTCACCCGAGATCGGCCCGGGCACGGGCCCGAGGTCGGCGACGCACGCGCGACGGCTGGCCTGCGCCGTGCGCGACGCCGTCCCGCCCACGTCATCCGCACCGCACAGTGCGGCGATCGCCTGGGCGAGCGTCTGGAGCGCCTCCGACACGTGCTCGCGCTCCTCGTCCGTGCACTCCGGCAGCTCCGCGCCGCTCGCCTGGTCGCCCGCGGGTGCGGCCGGCCCCGGGAGTGCGGGGTGTCCGTCGTCCAGGTCGTCGAGTGGTCTTCCCGCCGCGGGACAGTCGGGGTCGAGCGCCGATCCCCACGCGTCGGCGCCGACGCACAGCAGATCGGTGACGCCCAGACCGCAGGCGTCGGCGCGGCGGGCGAGCGCATCGAGCAGGTCGCGGTGCGGCATCCGCTCGCCGTCCGCGAAGCGGGCGTCGGTGTACGCGATCGCGGCGACGGCATCGGCGTCCGGCACGCGGCACGCCATGCCGATCATCGTGGCCGCGACGCGGGCGGCCGCGCCGGGGCCGGGGTCGGGCAGGTCGAATCGCATGGCGCCGAGGCTGCGGCCGCGGCGGAACGGGATCAGGACGAGGCTGCGCGCCGGCCGGTAGCCCAGCATCCGCGGCACGACGGTGAGGAACTGCGCGGCATCCGCGGCTTTCACGACGGTGGAGGTCATGCCGACGACTCTCGCCAGGCCGGCCGGCCGACGGGGAGCCGTCGCGGGTGAGCGCGCGAACCCCGCGCGCGGGTCGGCCTGGGGAGGAGGGGCGGTATCCTGGAGGCATGGATTACTGGGTCGCGGCGTTCTGGACGATCCTGCCGACCGTCGTGGTCCTCGGGATCTTCGTCTTCGTCGTGCGCAGCGTGATGCGCGCGGACCGCACCGAACGGCGCGTGTACGCGAAGATCGAGGCCCAGGAACGCGCCAAGCGCGGACTGCCCCCGGCAACCCCGGACGCGGCATCCGCCGACCGCTGATCAGGCCTTTCGCGGGTCGGATCCGCCGCGCCCGTGTCGCGGTTCCGTCCCGGCGTCCATCGCCCCCGTTACGCTGGGGCTCACTGCCCGACCGGCCGTAGTCCCGTCCGGTCGGCACCCTCGAGAGGCACCGGCAGATGTTCACCATCACGATCGATGCGACGTGGTGGCTGGTGCTCGTCTTCATCGTCGACATCGTGATCCGCGTCACCGCGATCATCGTGGTGCCCCGCAACCGGCGCCCGACCGCGGCGATGGCGTGGCTGCTGGCCATCTACTTCATCCCGATCATCGGGGTGTTCCTGTTCCTGCTGATCGGCAACCCGCGCCTGCCGCGCAAGCGCCGGCGCAAGCAGGAGCGCATCAACGACTACATCCACGACACCAGCGCGTCGCTGGACTTCGGGACGCTGCGCCCGCACGCCCCGCTCTGGTTCACCTCGCTGGTCACCCTCAACCGCAATCTCGGCGCCATGCCCCTCGCCGGCGACAATGCGGCGCACCTCATCCCCGACTACCAGGAGAGTCTCGACGCGATGGCGGACGAGATCCGCCGGGCGCAGCGCTACGTACACGTCGAGTTCTACATCTTCCAGTCGGATGCCTCCACCGACAACCTCTTCCGTGCGCTCGAAGAGGTCGCCGCACGCGGCGTGCCGGTGCGGGTGCTGCTGGACCACTGGGCCAATCGCGGCAAGCCGTTCTACAAGCGGACCCTGCGGCGTCTGACCGCGATGGGCGCGCAGTGGCACCTGATGCTCCCGGTGCAGCCGCTGAAGGGCAAGTACCAGCGACCCGATCTGCGCAACCACCGCAAGCTCCTCGTCGTCGACGGCAAGGTCGCGTTCACGGGCTCGCAGAACATCACCGACTCGACGTACAACCTCAAGAAGAACATCAAGCGCGGCCTGCACTGGGTCGACCTGATGGCCCGCATCGAGGGCCCGGTGGTGGCATCCGTCAACGCGGTCTTCCTGTCGGACTGGTACAGCGAGACCGACGAGGTGCTCACCGACGACATCGAGCTGTTCGACGTGACCAGCGGCCCGGGCGATCTCGACTGCCAGATCGTGCCGTCCGGTCCCGGGTTCGAGTTCGAGAACAACCTCAAGCTGTTCGCGGCCCTGCTGTACGCCGCCCAGCGCAAGATCATCGTCGTCAGCCCTTATTTCGTCCCCGACGAGGCGCTGCTGCTGGCGATCACGACGGCGTGCCAGCGCGGCATCCACGTCGAGCTGTTCGTGTCGGAGGAGGGCGATCAGGCGATCGTCTACCACGCGCAGCGCAGCTACTACGAGGCGCTGCTGCGTGCGGGCGTGAAGATCTGGATGTACAAGAAGCCGTTCATCCTGCACACCAAGAGCCTCACCATCGACGACGAGGTCGCGATCGTCGGCTCCAGCAACATGGACATGCGCTCGTTCGGTCTCAACATGGAGATCTCGATGCTCGTGCGCGGCGAGGAGTTCGTGCGCGAGATGCGCGCGGTCGAAGACCGTTACCGATCGCTGTCGCGTGAACTCACCCTCGAGGAGTGGGAGAAGCAGCCGCTGCGCTCCACCGTCCTCGACAACCTCGCGCGTCTGACGTCCGCGCTGCAGTAGGGCGATCTCCCGGCGGATCGTGACCTCCGCGTGATCGGCCTGATGAGATTCCGGGTCCTTTTGCGACACGATAGGGATGACGGATGCCGGGGGGATGGCATCCGCGACACCGAGGAGGCTCGCATGCTCGTTCGCTCTCGTTCACTGGTCGCCGGTCTCGGCCTCGCGCTCCTGGCCGCCGGCATCCTGACCGCCTGCGCCACGCCCGCCGGATCGGGGAGTACCCCGGCGCCGTCGGGGTCGGAGACGTCCTCCGGCGCGGGTACCGAGATCGAGGTCGACGCGGCCTGGGTCGACAACGGCCGCATGGTCGCCCTGGTCACGCAGGGGTCGTCGACGTGCGTTCCGATCGCCTCCGACGTGTCCTACGCGGACGGCGTGCTCGAGGTCGAGCTCGCCGACCCGCCCGGCGACACCGCCTGCACCCGCGACATGGTGCCGCGTGCGACGCTCGTGGGGCTCCCGGACGGCGTCGACCCGGCGCAGGATCTCGAGATCCGGGTGACGGGCGCCTACACCGGCGACACCGACCTCGACGGCGTGACGGGACTGACGGCCGACGCCGAGACCGACTACCTCCCGAGCGCAGGTTGGGCCGACAACGGCCAGTTCGTGATCGTCACGTGGGGTTCGTCGTCCTGCCCGCCGGTGATCGAGAACGTCGAGGCGACGAGCACGACCGAGGTCACCGTGACCTTCGCGACCCCGCCCGCCGACCAGGTCTGCACGATGGACATGGCCCCGCGCGGCACCGTCGCGCAGGTCACCGCCGACCTCGACGACGACGTCGAGACCTTCGCGATCCTCACCGGCGCCGAGTTCGACAACGTGCGGATCCCCATCATCGGCCACGACTGACGAGGGTGATCCCGGATGCCGCGGGCCGCGGCATCCGGGATCCCTCAGTCCGCCCGCACCAGCAGGTCGCCGATCTCGCAGTCCAGCGCGCGGCAGATGGCCGACAGCGTCGAGTAGCGGATGGCGCGGGCCCGGTCGTTCTTCAGGATCGACAGGTTCACGACCGACACCCCGACGAGTTCCGACAGCCGCGTGAGCGTCATGCCGCGCTCCTCGAGCAGTTCGTCGAGGCGGCAGTGGACGCCGGAGGGGCCTTCGTCGTCGGCGGGGCTCATACCATCAGGTCCGTCTCGCGCTGCAGGCGGGCACCGTGGCGGAAGATCACTGCCAGCGCCGCGAGGGCGAGCGCCGCGCCGATCGGCCACAGCGGCAGCGTCATGGTGAAGCCCGAGGGTGCCGTGGCCGCCTCGCCCGTCCAGGAGCCTGGGAACACCTCGTGCGCGGCGAGGTAGCGCCCCACGATCAAGAGCACCTCGGAAGTGATGCCCGCCACGAGCACCGAGACGGCCGAGATCATCAGCCAGCGCGATGCGGCCCCGGCGAACGGCTTGCCGGCCGCAGCCAGCCGGCACAGCATCGCGACGAGGAGTCCCGGGACCGCCGCCAGCACCCAAGCGAACAGGCTGCCGGAGAGCAGGATCGTTTTCACCCCGGCCGACAGCGCGCTGATCTCGGCTGTCGCCGTGGGGATCGTCGCGCAGTACAGCGTCGGCTCGGCGAACCCGGAGCTGCCCGGCTGCCGGCACGGCAGCGCGAGCGGCCATTCGACGCTCACAGGCAGGCCCGTGATCGTCGTCGTCGGCGAGAGGAACAACGCCACCACCCCGGCGACCGCGCCGAGGGCGACGATGGCGACCCACACGCGCGCCACCGCGCCCGTGACGTCCAACACCACCGAAGCGACGCGCCGGCGGCGGGCATCCCACACCAGCACGCTGAGCGCACCGGCGATGATCGCGAGGGCAACGAGCGCCGCGATCGCGACGCCGGCCGGATCTCCCCATCCGACGTTCATCACACCAGTGCCTCCGTGTCCTTCTGCATGCGGACGCCGATCTGGAACGCCGCCGCGACCAGTGCGAGGCCGAGCGCCCAGCCCACCGGCGCCAGGTCGAGGCTGAGGCTCCACGCCATGAACCCTTCGTAGGGTCCGTCGCCGCTGTCGCCGGCGGTCATCTCGCGTTCGCCGAGGAACGTGACCACCGATGCCTGGGCGGCACTCGCGAGCACCTGCGAGCCCAGTCCGCCGACGAGCACCGCGATCGAGGCGACGCCGACGACATTCGGGAGCGACCGCACGAACGGACGCCCGCGCAGGAGGGCGATCGCGAGCCACATCACCGCCACTCCGATCGACAGCGCTGCGATCAGCGGAAGCGCCACCTCCAGGTACAGGAGCCAGCGAGTGCCGGCCGGGAGCCCCGCCACCTCGAGCCACACCGACTCGTAGCCGGCGCCGACGATGGCGTCGGACTTCTCGGTGAAGCCCGGCACCGGCGCGTTCGCGACGGGGAAGCCTGCCACCCGCGACGGCTCCGCCGAGAACGCCTGCGTCCCCGCCATGACGAGGAACACCGCGCTGCCCCCGGCGACCAGGAGAGCCCCGGTGCCGACCAATGCGACGACCCATTCCTCCACGCGTGACAGCGCGGTGGCGCGGTCGCCCCGTCTGCTGCGCACCATGACGGTGACGACGATCGTCGCGACGAGGATCGGCAGCCCGACCCAGAGTGCGAGGAAACTCCACGGCATGTACCCGCTCCATATCGATAAACGTTGGTATCGAAAAACGATATGTCGGATGGATGCCGGAGGTCAAGGCATCCGCCACCAGAACACGTCATGCGGGAGGCGCTATGCCCACGGCGAACACGGCCGTACGCTGCGCACCGCGTCGTTACCCTCGATGTAAGGCGAGGCGGGCTCAGCAGACCCGCACCGCCCAGGAGGAGTGAACGATGTTCGAGAGATTCACCGACCGTGCCCGTCGTGTGGTCGTCCTCGCCCAGGAAGAGGCGAAGATGCTCAACCACAACTACATCGGCACGGAGCACATCCTGCTCGGGCTGATCCACGAGGGTGAAGGCGTCGCCGCCAAGGCCCTCGAGAGCCTCGGCATCTCGCTCGACGCCGTGCGCGAGCAGGTGCAGGACATCATCGGCCAGGGCCAGCAGCAGCCGACCGGTCACATCCCCTTCACCCCGCGCGCCAAGAAGGTGCTCGAGCTCAGCCTCCGCGAGGCGCTGCAGCTCGGCCACAACTACATCGGCACGGAGCACATCCTGCTCGGCCTCATCCGCGAGGGCGAGGGCGTGGCCGCCCAGGTGCTCGTCAAGCTCGGCGCCGACCTCAACAAGGTGCGCCAGCAGGTCATCCAGCTGCTCTCGGGCTACCAGGGCAAGGAGCCCGCGGGTGTCGCCTCCGGCGCCGGCGAGCAGACCCAGGGCACGACGGCCGGCGGCTCGCAGGTGCTCGACCAGTTCGGCCGCAACCTCACGCAGGCCGCGCGCGACAACAAGCTCGACCCGGTCATCGGGCGCGAGAAGGAGATCGAGCGCGTGATGCAGATCCTGTCGCGCCGCTCCAAGAACAACCCCGTCCTCATCGGCGAGCCCGGTGTCGGAAAGACGGCGGTCGTCGAGGGCCTCGCACAGGCCATCGTGAAGGGCGACGTGCCCGAGACCCTCAAGGACAAGCAGCTCTACTCGCTCGACCTCGGCTCGCTCATCGCCGGTTCCCGCTACCGCGGCGACTTCGAGGAGCGTCTGAAGAAGGTCACCAAGGAGATCCGCACGCGCGGCGACATCATCGTCTTCATCGACGAGATCCACACCCTCGTGGGTGCCGGTGCCGCCGAGGGCGCGATCGACGCCGCGTCGATCCTCAAGCCCCTCCTCGCCCGTGGCGAGCTCCAGACGATCGGTGCGACCACGCTCGACGAGTACCGCAAGCACTTCGAGAAGGATGCCGCGCTCGAGCGCCGCTTCCAGCCGATCCAGGTCGCCGAGCCGAGCCTGCCCCACGCGATCAACATCCTGAAGGGGCTTCGCGACCGCTACGAGGCGCACCACAAGGTGCAGATCACCGACGGCGCGATCGTCGCGGCGGCGAACCTCGCCGACCGCTACATCTCGGACCGCTTCCTCCCCGACAAGGCCATCGACCTGATCGACGAGGCCGGCGCCCGCCTGCGCCTGTCGATCCTGTCCAGCCCGCCGGAGCTGCGCGAGTTCGACGAGAAGATCGCCAAGGTCCGTGAGGACAAGGAGCGCGCCTCCGAGGACCAGGACTTCGAGAAGGCCGCATCGCTGCGCGACGAGGAGAAGTCCCTCCTCGCCGAGCGCCTGCGCCTGGAGAAGCAGTGGCGCTCGGGCGACGTCGCCACCCACGCCGTGGTCGACGAGGGCCTGATCGCCGAGGTGCTCGCGCAGGCCACCGGCATCCCGGTCTTCAAGCTGACCGAGGAGGAGTCGAGCCGCCTCGTCTTCATGGAGAAGGCGCTGCACCAGCGCGTCATCGGCCAGGAGGAGGCGATCGCCGCCCTCTCCAAGACGATCCGTCGCCAGCGTGCGGGCCTCAAGGACCCGAAGCGCCCGTCGGGCTCGTTCATCTTCGCCGGCCCCACCGGTGTCGGAAAGACCGAGCTCGCCAAGGCGCTCGCGGAGTTCCTCTTCGACGACGAGGCCGCGCTGATCTCGCTCGATATGTCGGAGTTCGGTGAGAAGCACACCGTGTCTCGTCTGTTCGGCGCCCCTCCCGGGTTCGTCGGGTTCGAAGAGGGCGGCCAGCTCACCGAGAAGGTGCGCCGCAAGCCGTTCTCGGTCGTGCTCTTCGACGAGATCGAGAAGGCGCACCCCGACATCTTCAACTCGCTGCTGCAGATCCTCGAAGAGGGTCGCCTGACCGACGGTCAGGGTCGCGTCATCGACTTCAAGAACACGGTGATCATCATGACGACGAACCTCGGTTCGTCGGCGATCGCCGGAGGCCCCGTGGGCTTCCAGGTCGAGGGCAACGCCGGCACGACCTACGAGCGGATGAAGGGCAAGGTCAACGAGGAGCTCAAGCGCAATTTCAAGCCCGAGTTCCTCAACCGCGTCGACGACATCATCGTCTTCCCGCAGCTCGACAAGGACGAGCTGCGCCAGATCGTGGGCCTGTTCACCAAGCGCCTCGGTGAGCGTCTGCTGGACCGCGACATGACGATCGAGCTGACGGATGCCGCCAAGGACAAGCTGATCGAGATCGGCTTCGACCCGGCGCTCGGCGCCCGGCCGCTGCGTCGTGCGATGCAGCGCGAGGTCGAGGACCGCCTGTCGGAGAAGATCCTGCACGGCGAGCTCGACGCGGGCGACCACGTGAAGGTGGATGCCGTGGACGGCGAGTTCGTCTTCGAGCACGGACCGCGCGGCGACAAGGTGGCGATCGGCGTCGTGCACAACGGCGAGATCACCGCGACGCCCGACCTCGCGGCCAACGCGTAACAACGTCACGACACGAAGAGCGGATGCCGGCGGCATCCGCTCTTCGTGGTCGTCGGGGTCGTGTGCGGCTCTACGCTTGACGGGTGGCAGAGTTCACCGTCCGGCCGGCGCGCACGCGCGATGTCCCTCGCATCCAAGCGCTCCTGGAGCCGTTCGTGCAGCGGCGCATCCTGCTGGGCAAGGATCTCGTCGTCCTGTACGAGGCGACGCAGCAGTTCGTGGTCGCCGAGGACGAGAACGGCGACCTGATCGGGTGCGGCGCGCTGCACGTCATGTGGGAGGACCTCGGCGAGGTCCGCACGCTCATCGTCGCTGACGGATGGCTGCACCACGGCGTGGGCCGCGCGATCGTCGAGCGCCTGGAGGAGAACGCCCGGGTGCTCGGGCTCACGCGCCTGTTCTGCCTCACCTTCGAGGTGGACTTCTTCACCCGCCGCGGCTTCGAGCAGATCGGCGAGCAGGTGGTCGACCCCGACGTGTACTCGCAGCTGATCCGCTCGCCTGACGAAGGTGTCGCGGAGTTCCTCGACCTCGCGCACGTGAAGCCCAACACGCTCGGCAACACCCGCATGCTCAAGCGACTCTGAGGTCGGCAGCCGGCGAGGTGGCGGCATCCGGGGCGCGCCGACCGGCGAAGGCCGCGCCCGCGGTTAGCCTGTCAGCATGACCGGCTCCACTCCGCGACGCCGCCACTCCCCGGCGGTGTACCGTCGCCGGCGTCTGGTCGTGCTGCTGCTCGCGCTGCTCGTCATCGCCGGTGTGGTGTGGCTGCTGATCGCCCAGCCGTGGGCGGGGTCGGCGAACGAGCCCAAGGACGGCGACGACAAGCCGCAGGCGCAGAACACGGCCGATTCGCTGCCGGTTCCGCAGTCGCAGGCGACCGGCGGCGCGACCGATGCCGGTGCCGTCGAGGGCGCCGTGGTGCAGGGCCAGACGCCGACGCCCGGCGCGACGCCGACCGCGCAGCCGTGCGTTGCGAGCCAGATCGTCGTCGAGCCCGTCACGACCGCCGACACCTACGCCGGCGACCAGAACCCGCAGTTCTCGATCAAGCTCACCAACAACGGCGCCGACTGCACCCTGAACGTCGGCACGAGCGCGCAGTCGTACACCGTGTCCAGCGGAGACGACGTGTGGTGGCGGTCGACCGACTGCCAGAGCGAGCCGAGCGACATGGTGGTGCTGATCGCCGCGGGCCAGACGGTCTCCAGCGCCGCACCGCTCACGTGGGATCGCACCCGTTCCGCGGTCGGCACGTGCGCCGACGCCACGCGTCCCCGCGCTCCCGGCGGCGGCGCGTCGTACCACCTCGCCGTCGAGATCGGCGGCATCCCCTCGACGCAGCCGAAGCAGTTCCTGCTCTACTGAATCCACGCGGACGATGCCGCGAGCACCCGCCGCCCCTCGCCGCGAGCGGGCATCGCGGGTGCTGATCCTATGAACATCGTGTGAGAAACGAATCTCCCACTTGTCCCCCTTTTGGGGGACAAGCTATCGTTGCGTTGGGCGCGCGCGCGGACCTGGGGAGCACTGCCTCCGCGACGCGCCTGCTGGGGATCTCTGGGGCTGGGACCACTGACTCCCTCGCGCACTCCCCCCGTGCGCGGATCGCCCTCGGACGCTGCAGATAGGTGCTGCGGCGTCCGAGGGCGTGGGCTTTGCTCGGTGTCGTCACACGCCCGCTGGGGACAGGCTTGGGCACTGGGGATGCCGTCGTGACGATCGAACTGTTCAAGCGCGAGCTCGGCTTGATCCCCACCTTAGGGGCCCGAGAGGCTGCCTACAAAGCGTTTGGTTCTTGGACTCGATCCACCATGGTCGCGTTCGATCGGAAGGATCACGGCGTCGGATCGACCTCGCGGCGGGCGGCGAGCCACACCACGCGAGCTGCGTCGGCGTTGAGGATGCCGATCGCGACGCCCACGACGATGTCGAGCCAGCCGGTGGCGAACCACACCGTGAGGATCCCGACGGCGATGATCGCCAGGTTCGCGATCGCGTCGTTGCGCGCCGACAGCCAGGCCGCCTTGGTGAGGCTGCCGGCGTGATGGCGGTGGCGCACCAGCAGTGCCGCGCACGCGAGGTTCACCGCGAGCGCGCCCGTCGCGGTGAGGGTGAGCGGTATCGGTGCCGGCGGGTAAGGGTCGAGGATCTTCACGACGGCCGTCCAGATCGTCGCGAGCGCGGGGATCAGGATCACGAACGCGAGGATCGATCCGATGACGCGACGGCGGTGAGCCGGCCACGGCAGTGTGGCGAAGATGAGGATGTTGATCAGCCCGTCCTCGAGGAAGTCCACCGAGTCCGCGAACAGCGACACCGACCCGATCGACAGGGCGACCGCGAACTCGACGCCGAAGTAGGAGAGGTTCAGCAGCGCGACGACGAGGACCACGCGACGAAGGGGCTCCACGCACTCATGCTCTCACCCCGGTGACACGACGGAGCGGGGCGTCCCCCCGGACCGCCCCGCTCCGCGCCCCCGCACAGGGTGTGTGACCGACACCTACGGTTTGTCGTCGAAGACCTCGGTCTCCATCGCGTCGTAGCCCTCCGACTGCGGATCGCCGTGCGTGCCGCCGGAGATCGCGTACTCCTCCTCGGGGGAGAGCACCAGACGGTGTCGGAAGTAGATGGCGAAGCCGATGAGGATCACGACGTAGACGATCGCGATCGCCACGATCGCGGGGCGGGCCGGCTCGTTGATGAAGAAGCCGAAGAAGATCAGCACCGACACGGCGCCGGCGATGACCGCGCCGGGGATGCCCCAGGGGCTCCGGTAGGGGCGGTTCGCGTTCGGGAACTTCTTGCGCAGGATCACGTACGACACCATCTGCAGCGTGTAGGCGATCACCGCGCCCCAGATCGCGATGTTGAGCACGATCGCGCCGGCGACGCCGGTGGCTCCGCCGAGCGAGTCGACCAGCACCAGTGCGATGAAGCCGATCACGGCGCCGACGACGAGCGCGACCCACGGGGTCGCCCGCTTGCCGGTGAGCGACAGGAACTTCGGGTAGTAGCCCGCCCGCGACAGCGAGTACATGTTGCGGCCGTAGGCGAACATGATGCCCTGCAGCGATGCGAGCAGGCCGATGAGGGCGAACAGCGCGAGGACGGCGGCGAGCTCGTCGCCGACGATCGCCCGGAAGCCGTCCAGCAGCGGCTCGCTGGCGACGCCGGTCGCCTCCGCGCCGACCACGCCCGTGTTCAGGAACAGCACCAGCAGGCCGGTGACGATGAGGGTCGTGCGTGCGATGAATCCGGCGCGCGGGATGTCGCGCACGGGGTTGTGCGACTCCTCCGCGGCCAGCGGGAGCTCCTCGATGCCGAGGAAGAACCACATCGCGTACGGCAGGGCGAACAGGATCGGGATGACGCCGTGCGGCAGGAACGCCGACTGGCCGGGGTCGGGTGCGATGTCGAACAGCTTGTCCCAGCTGAACTGGCCGGAGAAGATCGCCATCACCGAGAACACCAGGATGACGCCGATGGCGATGATCGAGACCACGATCGCGAACTTGAACGAGATGCTCGCCCCGGCCGCGTTGAGGGCGATGAACACCGCGTAGAGGATGACCCACCACACCCACGCCGGCATCGAGAAGCCGAGCAGGATGCTCGTGATGTGGTCGGCGTAGCTGGCTGAGAAGTACACGATCACCGCGGTGGTCGCGACGTACTCGATGGTTTCGGCGGCGCCGGTGACCAGGCCTCCCCACGGGCCCATCGCCGAACGCGCGAACGAGTAGGCGCCGCCGGTGTGCGGCATGGCGGCGGCCATCTCGCCGATCGAGAAGATCATGCCGTAGTACATGGCGACGAGGATGACGAAGGCGATCAGCATGCCGCCGAAGCCGGCGAAGTCGATGCCGAAGTTCCACCCCGAGAAGTCGCCCGAGATGACGGCGGCGACGGCGAGGCCCCACAGGCCCCATACGCCGGCGCTGCGTTTCAGGCCGCGCTTCTCGAAGTAGTCCTGCCCGGCCCGTGTATAGGTCGCTCCTGCGACCTTGGCGGAGCCGCCGTTGGATGATGCCGGAGAGTCCGGCTGGGGTGCACTGCTCGCTTGGGACATCGGTTCTCCAAGGATTCACGAAGGAAGGTGCGCTCGGGTCGCGCTCATGCGCTTTTCGCCGATTGTGGCGCCTATTGGTCGGCTGTGTCTACCTTTGGAGCGGAATTTGGTTAGAGTGTCCGCGTGAGCGCGGTTCGCTGGACCGCGCTCACCACTCTCGCCGCACGTCGAGGACACGAGGAGGACGGATGCCGGGCAACCTCACCGTCGAGCAGCTGACCGCCGCCATCGCCGCGGGGGACATCGACACTGTCGTCGTCGCCTTCGCCGATGCGCAGGGCCGCCTGGTCGGAAAGCGCGTCTCGGCGCGGCTGTTCCAGGAGGAGGTGCTGCCGCACGGCGCCGAGGCCTGCAACTACCTGCTCTCGGTCGACGTCGACATGAACACCGTCGACGGCTACGCGATGTCGAGCTGGGAGACCGGCTACGGCGACATGATGCTCCGCCCCGATCCCACGACGCTGCGCCGCATCCCGTGGCTGCCGGGCTCGGCGCTGGTGATCGCCGACCTCACGTGGGAGAACGGCGACCCCGTCGTGCAGTCGCCCCGCGACATCCTGAACCGCCAACGGCAGCGGCTCGCCGAACGCGGCCTGGTCGCCTACTCGGGCACCGAGCTCGAGTTCATCGTCTTCGACGACGGGTATCGGGATGCCTGGGCCAAGGGCTACCGGAACCTCACGCCGTCCACCGACTACAACGTCGACTACGACCTGCTCGCGTCGGGGCGGCTCGAGCCGCTGCTGCGCGACATCCGGCTGTCGATGGACAGGGCCGGCTTCTACACCGAGGGCGTCAAGGGCGAGTGCAACCTCGGTCAGCAGGAGATCGCCTTCCGCTACGCCGAGGCGCAGGAGACGGCCGACCAGCATGCCATCTACAAGAACGGCGCGAAGGCGATCGCCGAGAATCACGGCAAGTCGCTGACCTTCATGGCGAAGTTCAACGAGCGCGAGGGCAACAGCTGCCACATCCACCTCTCGGTGCGCTCCGAGTCGGGCGACGCGGTCATGGCGGGCGAGGGCGACAACGGCTTCAGCCCGCTCATGGAGCACTGGATCGCCGGCATCCTCGCCACCATGCGCGAGTTCACCCTGCTGTATGCGCCGAACATCAACTCGTACAAGCGGTTCGCGAAGGGCTCGTTCGCGCCGACCGGCATCGCATGGGGCGTCGACAACCGCACCTGCGCGCTGCGCGTGATCGGTCACGGGCACTCGCTTCGCGTGGAGAACCGGGTTCCCGGTGGTGACGTCAACCCGTACCTCGGCATCTCGGCGATCATCGCGGGCGGGCTGCACGGCATCGAACACGAACTGCCGCTGCCCGACCGGCTGGACGGCAACGCGTACACCGCGGGCGTCGACCACCTGCCCACGACGCTGCGCGAGGCGGCGCAGCTCTTCGACGAGTCGGCCATCGCGCGCGCCGCCTTCGGCGACGACATGGTCGAGCACTATCTGAACCAGGCGCGCATCGAGGTCGAGGCCTACGACGCCGCCGTGACCGATTGGGAGAGGGTGCGTGGCTTCGAACGCCTCTGACCGCGTTTCGTCTCGCTTCGCTCGCTCAGCGACCGGGGCTTCCCGGTCGCTGGGCGAGGAGCGCAGCGACGAGACGAAGCGTCATCGCAAGCCGGTGATCGGCCTGACGACCTACCTCGAGCAGGCGAAGCAGGGGGTGTGGGACGTCCGCGCGGCGTTCCTGCCGCAGCAGTATTTCGACGCCGTGACGGCGTCCGGCGGCATCGCCGTGCTGCTGCCGCCGCAGCCCGACGCCGACGCGGCGGCCGCGGCGGTGCTCGAGGGGCTCGACGGTCTCATCCTCACCGGGGGGCTCGACGTGCAGCCCGAGCTGTACGGGGCGGAGCGCCATCCGCTCACCGACCCCGCCCGGCCCGACCGTGACGCGTGGGAGCTCGCCCTGTTCCGCGGCGCGGAGGAGCGACGGATGCCGGTGCTCGCGATCTGCCGCGGGCTCCAGCTCGTCAACGTCGCCCGCGGCGGCACCCTGCACCAGCACCTGCCCGAGGCGCTCGGCACCGAGCGCTACCGCATCGGCGGCGGCGAGTTCGCGGTCAACGAGGTCGAGGTCGAGGAGGGCTCGCGGCTGGCGGGGCTGGTCGGCCCCGGCGGGTTCGGCGTGCACAGCTACCACCACCAGGGCATCGACCGGGTGGGCGAGGGGCTCGTGGTCACTGCTCGCACCGACGACGGGCTGGTGCAGGCGTTCGAGTCCGACGGCGACGGCTACCTCGTGGGCGTGCAGTGGCACCCCGAGGAGAACCACGAGGACCGCCGGCTGTTCGAGGGCCTGGTGGCCGAGGCATCCGTCTACGCGTCCCGAGGAGTGCAGCCCGCATGAGCGCCACCTTCACCGTCATCAACCCGACGACCGCGCAGCCGATCCGCGAGATCGCCCGGGCCGGTGTGGCCGAGACGGATGCCGCGATCGCGCGCGCCGTCGTCGCGCAGCGGTCGTGGGCGGCACTGCCACCGGTGGCGCGGGCCGACGCGCTGCGGTCGTTCGCGCGCGTCGTCGAGGCGCACGTCGAGGAGCTCGCGCAGCTCGAGGTGCTGAACTCCGGGCACCCGATCGGGTCGGCCCGGTGGGAGGCGTCGCACGTCGCCCAGGTGCTGAACTTCTACGCAGGGGCACCCGAGCGGCTGAGCGGGCAGCAGATCCCGGTCGCCGGCGGGCTGGACGTGACGTTCCACGAGCCGTACGGGGTCGTCGGGATCATCGTGCCGTGGAACTTCCCGATGACGATCGCCTCGTGGGGGTTCGCCCCCGCGCTCGCCGCCGGCAACGCCGTCGTGCTCAAGCCCGCCGAACTCACGCCGCTGACCGCGATGCGGCTCGGCGAGCTCGCGCTCGAGGCCGGGCTCCCGGCCGGGCTGTTCGAGGTGGTCACAGGCTCCGGATCCGTCGTCGGGCAGCGGTTCGTCTCGCACCCGGACGTGCGCAAGGTCGTGTTCACCGGGTCCACCTCGGTGGGAACGGATGTCGCCGCCGGCTGCGCACGCGAGCTCAAGCCCGTGACCCTGGAGCTCGGCGGCAAGAGCGCCAATATCGTCTTCGCCGACGCCGACCTCGAGAAGGCCGCGGCATCCGCGCCCGGTGCCGTGTTCGACAACGCGGGGCAGGACTGCTGCGCGCGCAGCCGCATCCTCGTCGAGCGCTCGGTGTACGACCGGTTCCTCGAGCTGCTCGAACCGGCGGTGCGGGCCTGGCGCGTCGGCGACCCCGCAGACGTGGAGACCGAGATGGGACCGCTGATCTCGGCATCCCATCGCTCCACCGTCGCGGGTTTCCTGGACGGCGCGGATGTCGCCTTCCGCGGGTCGGCGCCCGACGGCGACGGCTTCTGGTTCGCGCCGACGGTGGTGCTCGCCGACCGCACCGACCGCATCGCGCGTGAGGAGGTCTTCGGTCCGGTCGTCGCGGTGCTGCCGTTCGACGACGAGGCGGACGCGATCCGGCTCGCGAACGACACGGTCTACGGCCTGGCCGGATCGATCTGGACCGAGAACCTCGGCCGCGCCGTGCGGGTGTCGCGCGGTGTCAAGAGCGGTGTGCTGTCGGTCAACTCGCACTCGTCGGTGCGGTACTGGACGCCGTTCGGCGGCATGAAGGCCTCGGGCCTGGGCCGCGAGCTCGGCCCCGACGCCGCCGAGCACTTCACCGAGACCAAGAACGTGTTCTTCGCGACGGAATGAGCGGGGAACGGGAGAGGAATGCCATGGATCTGACGCAACGACTCAAGGACCGGGTCGCCATCATCACGGGCGGCGCGTCCGGGATCGGTCTGGCCACCGCGCGGCGGTTCGCCGCGGAGGGCGCGAAGGTCGTGATCGCCGACCTCGACCCGGTCACCGGCGAGGGCGCCGCCGCCGAGGTGGAGGGCGTGTTCCGCAAGGTGAACGTCGCCGACGAGGCCCAGGTCGACGAGGTCTTCGACGGTGTCGCCGCGGAGTTCGGCAGGATCGACATCGCGTTCAACAACGCCGGCATCTCGCCCGCCGACGACGACTCGATCGAAACGACGGAGCTGCCCGCCTGGGATCGCGTGCAGGACGTCAACCTCAAGAGCGTGTACCTGTGCTCGCGCGCGGCGCTGCGCCACATGGTGCCGGCGGGCAAGGGATCGATCATCAACACGGCGTCGTTCGTGGCGCTGCTCGGCTCGGCGACGTCGCAGATCTCGTACACCGCCTCCAAGGGCGGCGTGCTCGCGATGACCCGCGAGCTCGGCGTGCAGTTCGCACGTCAGGGCATCCGCGTCAACGCGCTGTGCCCCGGACCGGTCAACACCCCGCTGCTGCAGGAGCTGTTCGCCAAGGACCCCGAGCGCGCGCAGCGCCGGCTCGTGCACGTGCCGATGGGCCGGTTCGCCGAGCCCGAGGAGCTCGCGGCCTCGGTCGCCTTCCTCGCCTCGGACGACGCGTCGTTCATCACCGCGACCGCGTTCGTGGTCGACGGCGGCATCACCAACGCGTACGTCACGCCGCTGTAAGGTCGCGCTATGACCGATGCCCCGCTGCAGGAGGTGCGCCGGGCCGTGTACCGGCCGGTGCGCGAGGGCAACGCGCTCGAAGACACCGTGGCGCGCCTGGTGCAGACCATCCGTCTGGGGGTCGTGGCGCCCGGGGAGTCGCTGCCCTCTGAACGCGAGCTGGCGGTGCTGTACGCGGTCAGCCGCGACACCGTGCGCGAGGCGATCCGCGAGCTCGCCGACACCGGCTACCTGGTGCGCCGGCGCGGTCGCTACGGCGGCACGTTCGTCGCCGATCCGCTGCCGCAACCGCCGCATCCCCGCGACGTCTCCGAGGCCGAGCTCGAAGACGTCCTCGGGCTGCGCCGCGTCCTCGAGGCGGGCGCCGCACGGGCCGCCGCCGCCCGCGCCCTGGACGCCGGGGCCCGCGACGAGCTGTGGGCGCGGTACGAAGCGGTGGGGGAGGCATCCGCCGTCGACTACCGCCGGCTCGACACGCTGCTGCACCTGACGATCGCCGAGCTCGCCGGCATCCCGTCGCTGGTCGCGCTCGCCGCCGAGAACCGCGCGCGCGTCAACGAATGGCTCGACACGTTCCCGCTGCTGCCGCGCAACATCGAGCACTCCAACGCGCAGCACGAGCACATCGTGACGGCGATCCTCGCCGGGAGGCCGGATGCCGCCGAGGCGGCCATCCTCGACCATCTGGCCGGATCCGAGGCCCTGCTGCGCGGCTTCCTGGCCTGAAGGACGGACGACGCGGGCCGTTACGCTGGACGGGTGGCAGGCAAGAAGCGCGTGAAGAAGGCGAAGGAACCTCTGGAGTTCCGCAACACGCAGCTGGGCGACGCCTTGCAGACGCAGGACATGGCCGCCGTCGCGTTCGCGCTGCGCCACGGCCCGACGGTCGTGCCGCTGATGCGCCCGGGGCACCGCGACAACCCGCTCGACGTGGGCGAGGTGTGGACCTACCGCGACCCGAACACCGGGGATGTCGCGCTGCTGCTGTTCAGCGACGCCGCGCACAAGCCGGCGACCCTGCCGCCGGGAGTCGCCCTGCAGTCGCCGGGCTGGCTGCGGGCGTTCCTCGGCACGCACCAGGACGAGATCACGACGGTCTTCTTCGACATCGCGGGCCCCCACCCGCTGCAGGCGGCGCCCGCCGACCTCATCGCCGCACTCGACGCCTGACCCGAGAGCCGGCCGCGGACCTTTCAGACACTCCGCAGTGGAGCCGACCGGCCGCGGACCGGCGGGGCAGACTCACGGGGTGGATTACCTGCTCGTGGGCATCGTGTGCGCGGTCGGACTCGTCATCCCCATCGCACTGGGGCTGACCGACACCGCGCGGCGGCGGCGGCCGCGGCGTCGCTGAGCGGACGAATCGGGCTCAGAACTCCGGGATGTCTTCGCCGGGACGACCCTTGGATCGCGTGCGGACGTCGTCGAGCGCTCCGCGCAGGCGGCCGGAGCGGTCGTCGATGAGGTCGCGATAGCCGAGACGGGCGGCCTCGGTGCGGCGCTGCGCGGCCTGCGTGACCGGGCGCACCTCGCCCGCGAGGCTGAGTTCGCCGACGGCGGCGATGTGCCGGGGGATCGTCCACCCCATGACAGCGCCGGCGACCGCGAGGGCGATCGCCAGGTCGGCGGCAGGCTCGGTGAACCGTACGCCGCCGACGGTGGAGACGTAGACGTCCTTGTCGGACGTGCGGATGTCGACGCGCTTCTCGAGCACCGCGAGCACCGTCGCGACGCGGGCCGCGTCGACGCCGTTGACGATGCGCCGCGGGTTCGGCGACTTGCTGTCGATCGTCAGCGCCTGCACCTCGACGGGGAGCGCCCGCTTGCCTTCGAGCGCGATGGCCACGCAGGTGCCCGGCTCGGTGCTGCCGTGGCCCAGGAACAGGGCGCTGGGATCGGCCACCTCGGCGATGCCGGCGCCGGTCATGTCGAAGCATCCGACTTCGTCCGTCGGGCCGAAGCGGTTCTTCAGCGCCCGCACGAAGCGCAGCGACGTCTGCCGGTCGCCCTCGAACTGGCAGACCACGTCGACCAGGTGCTCGAGGATGCGGGGACCGGCGATCGAGCCGTCTTTCGTGACGTGTCCGACGATGATCGTGGGCAGCCCGCGCTCCTTCGCGATGCGGATGAGGGTGGCCGCGACCTCGCGCACCTGCGACGGGTGGCCCGCCATGCCCTCCGAGAGCGCGGACGACACCGTCTGCACCGAGTCGACGATGAGGAGGTCGGGCCGGACCTCGTCGACGTGGCCGAGGATCGTCGCGAGGTCGGTCTCGCTCGCGAGGTAGAGCTCGTCGTGCAGCGCGCCGGTGCGCTCGGCACGCAGCCGCACCTGCGCGGTGGACTCCTCGGCGCTCGCGTACAGCACGCGCCGGCCCTCGCGCGCCGACTGGGCGGCCACCTCGAGCAGGAGCGTGGACTTGCCGACGCCGGGCTCGCCGGAGAGCAGGATCGCGGCGCCGGGGACCAGGCCCCCGCCGAGCACGCGGTCGAACTCGCCGACGCCGGTCGTGCGGCGCGGTGCGTCGGATGTGTCGATGTGAGTGATGGGCTGCGCCGCGCGCGCGGCGCCGGGGGAGACCGGGGTCACCGAACGAAGGATGCCGGTCTGCTCGACCGACTCGACGACGGTGCCCCACTGCTGGCACTCGCCGCAGCGCCCGACCCACTTGATGCTGGTCCAGCCGCACTCGGTGCACCGATAGGGCGCGGTCTGCGTCGGGCGTCGGGCTGCGGCCATGTCCCCAGCGTACGGCGGGGACCCGACACCGCCCCGGCGCCGGGCCGTGCGTGCTCAGCAGGGGAGCGGAGCGCCGCGGCATCCGCTCATTTCAAGAGTCAGCCACGCAGCGAGTCCGCGACCTGACGCAGGGCGTCGGCCGAGGCGTGGAAGAGCTCGAGCTCACGCGTGTCGAACTGCGTCTCGCGGATCGGCGTCGCGCCGGCGGCGCTCACGACCGACGGCACCGACAGGGCGACGCCGTCGACCCCGTGGAAGTCGCGGAGCACGGGCGAGACGGGCAGCACCGCGTGCTGGTCGCCGAGGATCGCCTCGATGATGCGGGCGCTGGACAGCCCGATCGCGTAGTTGGTGGCACCCTTGCCCTGGATGACCTTGTAGGCGGCGTCGCGCACGTCGATGGCGATCTGGTCGAGCTCCTCGACGGACATGCGGTCGCCGCGCGGGGTGACCCATTCGAGGATCGGGACGGTGCCGATCGTCGCCTTCGACCACAGCGGGAACTCGGTGTCGCCGTGCTCGCCGACGATGTAGGCGTGCACGCTCGAGGTCGACACGCCGGCACGCTCGCCGAGCTTCCAGCGCAGTCGGGAGGTGTCGAGCACCGTGCCCGAGGCGAAGATGCGCTCGGGCGGGAGGCCCGTCTCCTCCTGCGCGAGCACCGTGAGCACGTCGCAGGGGTTGGTCACGATGACGTAGATGGCGTCGGGTGCCACGCTCAGCAGCTGCGGCATCATCGTCTTCATGATGCGGGCGTTCACGCCCGCGAGCTCGATGCGCGTCTGGCCCGGGTCCTGCTTCGCGCCCGCGGTGATGACCACCACGTGCGAACCCTCGACGACCGACAGGTCGCTGCCGCCGATGATGTCGCTCGCCCCGGTGAACTGCGTGCCGTGCGCCAGGTCGAGCACCTCGGCCTCGACCTTCTGGGTGGCGATGTCGTAGAGCGCGACGTGGCGGGCGGAGCCGCGGATGAGCGCCGCGTACGCGGCGCTCGAGCCGACGCTGCCGGCTCCGACGACGGTGACTTTCGAGTTCTCGATGACGGCCATGCCGTCAGTCTGGCAGGGGACCGGTGCCCGAGGACAGGGTCATGCGCCGGGAGAACCCGTCGCGTCGCGCTCGGGATTGCGGATGCCGAGGAACGAGGTGATGCCGCCGGCGATCATGAGGGCCGCCGTGACGAGGGCCGCGCGATGGAACCCGTCGAGGTCGAGCTCGCCTCCGACGATCGTGGCGAGCAGGGCGATGGTGATGAGTCCGGCGACACGCGCGACGGCGTTGTTCACGGCGGAGGCGATGCCCGAGCGCTCCGGCCCGATGGCGCCGAGGATCGCCGAGGTGAGCGGCGCGACCGTCAGCGCGAGACCGGCGCCCATGACGATCATGCTGGGCAGCACCTGCCACCAGTACGAGAACTCGGTGCCGACCGTCAGGAGCAGCAGGGCGCCGAGACCCATCGTGATCGGCCCGACCGTCATGAACAAGCGCGGACCCCACTTTCCGCTGAGCGCGCCGACGCGGGAGCTGAACAGGATCATGAGGATCGTCATCGGCAGGCTCGCCAGCCCCGCGAAGGTCGCCTTGAGGCCTGCACCTTCCTGGAGGTACACGACCACCACGAGGCCGTTCAGCGCGAGCGCGCCGTAGATGAACGCGGTGGCGACGTTGCCGGTCCAGAAGTTGCGCACCCGGAACAGGTCGAGCGGCAGGATCGGGCTGCGCACGGAGCGCTGCCGGAGGAGGAAGGCGGCGAACAGTGCGGCGCCGCCGAGGAGCGGCATCCAGATCGCGGGCGACGACCATCCTTGATTCGGCTGTTCGATGAGGGCGTAGACCATGCCGCCGAGTCCGAGCGTGCACAGGACGGCGCCGAGCCAGTCGACGGAGGCGTTCGGATGCCGGGTGTCGCGGATTCCGCCGCGCGCCAGCAGCACGAGGGTCGCGCCGATGGGCAGCACGTTGATGAGGAAGGCGAGGCGCCAGGAGGCCAGGTCGACGAGCACGCCGCCCAGGAGCGGGCCGACGATCATCGCCGACGTCGTCATCGCCGTCCAGATGCCGATCGCGCGACTCTGCGCGGCCCCGCTGAAGTTCGAGGTGATGAGGGCGAGCGAGCTCGGGACGAGGAACGCACCCGCGGCGCCCTGCACAGCGCGGGCCACGATGAGGAACTCGGCGGTCGGCGCCGCGGCGATCGCGATGGAGGCGATGCCGAAGCCGATGAGCCCGATGCGAAGGACGAGCACCCGCCCGTAGGCGTCGCTGACCGATCCGGCCACCAGGATCAGCGCCCCGAGCGTGATGAGGTAGGCGTCGACGACCCACTGCTGGGTCGTGATTCCCCCGCCGAGCTCTTCGCTGATGGCGGGGAGCGCGACGTTGACGATGGTGCCGTCGAGGAACGCCACGAACGACCCGAGCACCGCGATCCACAGCACGAACCGCTGGGTCGTACTCATGCCCGTCGCGCTCGCGGGCACCGCGGCCTCGTGCGCGGGAGTCTTCGGCACGGACGGGTCATCGGTCACCTGCCCCACGCTAGACCCGCCTCGCGACATCGGGGCCGCGATCGTCGGAGAAGGCGATCCGGGTCCCGCACTGGTCCATCCCGCGGGCCACGACTAGCCTGAACTGCTGCGGACCCAGCCGCACGGAACGGGGTGTCTCGGATGGACTTCGGACTTCACATCGCGGACTTCACCTGGCGCAGCGGCGCCGCGCAGCTCGGGCCCGCGCTCGCGGGGCACGTGCGCAACGCGGAGGCCGCCGGCATCCGTCGCATCACGGTGATGGACCACTTCTGGCAGCTGCCGGGTCTCGGACCCGTGGAGCACGAGATGCTCGAGGCGTACGCCACGCTGGGGTTCATCGCGGCGCACACCGAGAAGGCGATGCTGCACGCGCTGGTCAGCGGTGTGATCTACCGGCATCCGTCGCTGCTGGCCAAGCAGGTCACGACGCTCAACGTGCTCTCGGGCGGGCGCGTCGGCCTCGGCATCGGCGCCGCGTGGAACGAGGAGGAGTGCCGGGGACTCGGATTCCCGTTCCCACCCGTCGCACAGCGGTTCCGCGAGCTGGAGGAGACACTGCAGATCTGCCTGCAGATGTGGTCCGACTCCGAGGAGCCCTACGAAGGCGCGATCTGGCAGCTCGAGCGCACGCTCGACTCGCCGCAGGCGATCACCCGCCCGCATCCGTACCTGCTCATCGGCGGCGGCGGCGAGAAGAAGACCCTGCGGCTGGTGGCCCAGTATGCGGATGCCTGCAACCTCGGTGTGCGCGACGAACTGCCCACGCACAAGCTCGACGTGCTGCGCGGGCACTGCGACGCCGTCGGGCGCGACTACGACGACATCGAGAAGACCGCGATGGTGGCGATCACGCCCGAGTCGACGGCCGAGGGGCTCGCCGGGATCGCCGAATCGCTGGAGGGGATCGGGTTCACCGCGACGTACGTGTTCGCGGTGGGCATGGACGAGCCCGAGCGCGTCGTCGACGTCATCCGCGGCGCGATCGAGCGCGGCTGAGGCGCCGATTCGCGGCATCCGCCGACGTGTCGTAAGCTTGTCGGCGGTGACGTGTCCGAGCGGCCGAAGGTGCAACTCTCGAAAAGTTGTGTAGGGTAACCCCCTACCGTGGGTTCAAATCCCACCGTCACCGCCATGAAAACCCCTGTTCAGCAGGGGTTTTCTTTTTGCTCTGACCATCGTTTGCCCACATCGGTCCACGCTCCAGGAGCGGTTCACGCTTCGATCGTCCAACTGAGACACACACAGGCGGGAAAGTGGCCGAGCGAACTTCCCTCAGCATTCGCGGGATTCTGCGTTAGTCGGCGGAGCTGTCGGCGTCCAGGATGACCAACTCAACGTCGGCGACTCTCCTTACGGTGGGCTCGCGCGCCAACGTAGGTCGGGATCTCCTTCCCGCCGATAGCAGCTCCGGTGCGACGTCTCGGTGCTGCCCGTCGGGTGAGCGCGATGGCCACGGCGTGGTTTGCGGGACGAGCGCATTAGCCGTCGCGATGGTCGTCGAGAGCCGCCCTGAGCCGAGTCAGCGTGCGACCGTTCTCGGGCGGGTGAACTCCTTCGCGTTCGTCGGATGAGATGGACCGTGTCTGGCGACGCTGTCAGGTGAACGTGCAACATCCGTCTCGCGGCCCACCGGGCTTCACGCCAGCGTCGACCTCGTAGCGCCGCTGCCACAGGCGCAGCGTCTCCGGGGCTCATCCCGAGCAGCCCAGCGACGTGCCGGATCGCGGCCATCATCGTCGCGTGCTCCGGCCGCGCCTCCGCGAGCATCCGCAACGCCCGCTCACGCCATCTCCGGCGAGTACTTCCTGTTCATCGAGTTCCATCCTTGCTTGAAGAACGGAAACGAAAGTCAGGCCGATTCATACAACGGGCTGTGGGTCGCTTGGAGCGCCGGTTCCGCTCTCCAGTGTTTTCTCATCGATCGTTTAGCGAACGCGCCCCCCGCGGCCGCGCTGCGCCGATTGCTCCGAGCGGACTATCAAGGAAGGGTGGGCCGACTGCGACTCTCAGCCGGCCCACCCTTACCCGTTCCCCTGCGCAAGCAGGTACTAGTCGTCGTCCCGCGGGAGGGCCAGGCCGGCGTCGACGAGCATCTCCACCGTGTCCCACGAGTGGTCGGTCTCATCTCCGAGCGAAACCGTCACGGTCACGGGCCCCTCTCTGAAGCGAGCCGTTACGCGGGCTTTCAGGGCGTCGGCGTCAAGTTCCACCGTGGTCAGTCGTGCCTCTTGGTCGAACTGCTGTAGCCGGCCCGCGAGTACGAGTCCTCTATGGAGCTCCCGCCATCTCACGGCAAGCCCGGTGCCAGTCGGCGCTTCCTCTTCCTGTTGGAGGAGTAAGTCGTCGATCTCCACTCCCCAGGACTGCCGGAACGCCTCAGCAAGCTCGAAACGCGACCACTCGAGCTCGAGCTCGAGCATGGAATGGCCACGTCTCGAGACCTGCAGTTCCGGTTCGAACTCGATGCGCTCGACAATGATGCCTTCGGGCACGACTGCAGCCTCGACGCGCGCCAGTTGGTATAGGAATGTGCCCTCGGACATATTGACCCAGCCTTCTGGTGTCAGGCGTTGATCGCGTTCTTGACCCAGGATGGGCACGCACCGGCGACCCCGACGCAGTACGTCGTCACCACCCCATACGTCAGCTTCCCTGCACCCAGGCTGCGGTAGTCGACTACCGCCTCTACAGTGAGCGTCTTCGCCACCCAGCATCCGAGCCCGTTGCACTGAATCTCCGAGACTGGTGTCGTGGGGACTGCTGCACGGATGGGTGACTGCCCACACCTCGGCCCGGGGGGACCGCACCACGTCTAGGCGTCTTCAGACGCCGACGAATCAAAGACGGCGACGGTTCCGGCGGCAGTACGGCTGGCCAACACGAGAGCGAGGATTCCCATCCCGAGCGTGCCAGCGAGGAAGGCGAGGGTGCTGAACGTGCTGAAGAGTCCGGGTGTCTCCGTCAATACCGTCGGCGCAGCGACGCTCAACAGCTGTGGTGCGACCCATGCTCCAGCCTGAGCCGCGATCACCCACAGGGGGGCCCAGTTCCACGGGCTTGGAACCACACGCGCGCGGCCCACTTGGACTGCGGCGATCAGCCCTGCCGCCGCAGGCAGAAAGATAGAGAGGTTCAACCAGAATAACCAGCCGTCCACGGACGCGGCCGCCGCGTCCTCCGGTGTGATTAGCCGGCTGACGATGGTCGCCACCATTGGCCAAAGGGCGACGACCGTTGCCGCGGCCAGGCCTAGGGGCCTACGCGCCACCACGCTTCCCTCGGGGCGAAGGCCGATCGCAAGAACGAGAATCGCGGCAGCCCAAAGTAGATCGGCGAGAAGTGAGAGGGCGGCCCCCGCGAGCGGGACACCGAGCATTGGCCCATGAAGGACGCCGACGACTCCGCATGCGATTAGTCCGATGCCACCGATTCGCCATGTGATTCTGCGTCCTCGCATGTGCCCAAGCTAGCCGCGATGGCACAAGCACCCCAACAAGCGGTGCGGCGAGCGACAACTCGAACGCGCCGAGCCCTAGGACTGGGTGCATCTGACGTCAACGTCAATCAGCCCTCGATGCTCGTCGGGGCCCGGTGGAGCGCGATGAGTGCGACAGCCACCCGGGTGGAACGTGCTCCTGGGGCGTCGCGGACAACACCGAGAATGTCGTCGACCGCCGATAGGCGTCCGTCGAAGGCATCGCGCCGAAACACTTCGCGCGGGTCGGTCGCAGAATTCCTTCCTGGTTATATTCGGTGGCTGCCCTCAAAGAGTCTCCGTACGGTCGGTAGCGAAGGCGCGTTTGGGGTCCACGAGAGACCCACACAGAAGCCTTCAGCCGAATGCACACGATGTGAACTGGAGAGATTAATGCAACGCCGCACACGCCTTTCCCTGGCTGCTCTGATGAGCGCAGGTCTCGCCCTCTTCCCCGCGACGCTCGCGTTGGCCAACGATGCGGCGGCCCCACCCATCGAAGAACCTGTCGCGGACCACCTCATCATCGACGGTGTAGAGGTGCCCGTCGCGGTGATGCCTGGCTTCGCGGAAAGCGGACCTGTCGTCATCGCCACAGACGAGGGCGTGGAGACCGGCGTCATCGAAGCAGATGGTTCCATCACCACCGACAGCGCCGCAGGCCGACCCCAGTCACGCGCGGCCCTCTCCTCGTGCACCGGGTGGACCAACTGGGTTGCGCCCGCCAACGGCGTCTGGAATCAGTCGGTCGCGGGGTGTTCCTTGATTGGAACCACCTCTACAACTAAGGCCGGGTACTCCGTCACCGTCGACGGGAATTCACTTGGCGGCGCGTGCGTCCAGATCAAGGGGCACAGGCTGACGCCCATTTCGACCGGCGGCTACCAGTGGGTGACCGACTGGTCGGGCATTGGTTGTCTGCCCGCCTACGGGGGCGCCGGCACTGGGTCGATCCTCTGGGGCAACGTCGCCGACACGACGCGCCTGCTCACTAAGGCGTCGAGCCCTGTTGTCGGATCGGCCGGGATGTTCTCAAACTCGGCCCTCTGATCCCACACTGGTCGATGGGCACGCTCGCCTGGCGAATCAGGGAGCGTGCCCATCGCGCTGTTCGTTACTTGTCTGTTCCTCCGTTTTCAGGCGGATACGCCGAATAGCTCGAAACAGTCTTGGTGGGTGACGAGCTGGGTCGACGGCCGAGATAAAGGTCGTTCACTTCGGACTGCGCTCCCAGAGGGGGCGCTCCGCGCTTCGCACGCGGACGACCTCTGATTGCACCCCAAACCAGACCCAATGCGATTGGCCCCCACAGCAGCCAGAACCCCCACTGCTGGAGGGCCGTGGCGATCGATGGGAGCCCGAAGACGCTTGCCAACACGATGGCCACGACGAGACCAACCGCCCCTAGAACAAGACCAGCACCGAGAAGACGTACCAGCATCCAACGCAGTCGCATCACGCCCGCGAGCCTCCCCGGTATCACCCGGGACGACCTGGCTCGCACTCACCTCCGGTACATCTAGTTGATCAGACCTCTGCCAACAATGTCTATGGACTCAGCAGCTACTGGACCAACTTCGGAGGACTGACCTGTAGGGCCGCAAAGATCCGCAGCAGTGTATCGATCCGAGGATTCGGGTCCCCTCCTCCGGGTGTTCTCCCTCGTTCAATGGAGCCATACGTATCGACGGAGAGTCCAGCGTCGAGGGCTAGCTGCTCCTGCGAGAGATTGCGTGCGAGGCGGAGCGAACGCAACGTCGCCCCCAGCCGAAGTGCCGCCTCATGACGTCGTTGGTCGTGAGTTCTCTCATCGATCTCCACAGCGCACTCCATCCCCGGGCGGCCGCACGGTGGGGTCGCGCAGACATTTTCGTCACACGCGCGGTCACCCCGTCCTAACTACGTAATGTCCGGCACCGACTCGAACCTGACAGTTCGCGCAGATGTTTGTCGCCACTGTCCAGTCGACTTGTGGGATGGATACAGCGGGTTCCACCGGCTTTCGGAGGACGCGCGTCGACCCATACGGTATCCGCGAGACGCTGCCTTGCTGCGGCCGTCTCGGCACAGACCTAGGGCGTGTCTGACAAAGGTTGGGGATGCTGACTGAGAGGTTGATTCCGTGTCGCGGTTCAGTTGCTCTCGGATGCTCAGTGGTCGTTGATCGACGGCATGCTCCCGAAGCCGACCGGACGGCCGGGGCGGAGTTCCGCGCACCCCTCCGCCTCAATTCCGACACGCAGTGGATGAACGAGCGTCTCCTCGAGGCGAGCTACCGCGCCCGCTTCGAGGCCGGGCGACTCGGACGAGAGCAGCTAGAAGCCTTGTACGAGGACATGACCAATTCGTTCGATCCTCGGCAGAACGCTGTGCTGGTGGGAGCAGCACGGCCCAGATCGCAGAACCCCACTCCGAAGCGACGCAAGCAACCGGAGATCGCGGCCCTGACGACCGACGCGCAGGGGAACGCTTGGCACTGGCTGGGACAGGACAACTACCAGCCGCTGACTGACGTCACCGGCTACGGTGCGCGCGGCGCTACGCGGCTGGATCGCGCCGCCAACGAGAAAATCTCGTGGCGACGTGCTCGCGCTGCGATTTTCGATGATGGAGCGGTCGGGCTGGCTTGGCAAGCCGGCGGTCATCACTACGGCGCCGACGGCGCGAGTCTGCCAGCGCGCCATGTGCCTGCAGATGGGGATTTCCTTTGTCCTGCCGCGCGGACACACCCAATCAGCAGGCTGATCGGCGGGGCCAATGCCGTACCAACCGGTCGCGTCGGGTCCCGATCCGGCACCCACCGAAACAGCGGGTGTGCGAACGACCATACCGGACAAGCCCGACACCGCCTGCCTCAACACCGGCTGCGTGTTCGGTGGCGCTTTGTCGGCGATGCGGTATCCCGAACGCGAGGTCGTCGCTGTGCCAGCCGAGCGGGTTTGGTACGAGCCGATCCGCCCCCTGGTGCCTGAAGCCCCCTGGTTCCTGACATCGAGAGGACTTCGGCCCGGATGGGTCGAGCAGTTCTGCGCTCGCGTCCTCATGTTCCCGGATGACAAAGTCATCTCCCCGGCAGACATGGGCTTCGACGACGAGTGGGATCAGCTGGGGCTCTGGCGCGTGTGAATATCGCTCGCCAGGATCGTTCCGGCGAGTAAGCCGGTGACGAAGCCGACAGTGCTCCCAAGCAAGGTGAACACAGCCTCGGTTGCCCTCCGTTGGGCCTCGGCCACATCTCCACGCATGCCCACGGGGTGCCCACATCCGGGACGGATCGGGACGACCGAGAAGGATCGGAACCGGTCGCGAGAATGATTGGATCCGCGGAATTCCGCGGCGCAACGACTCAGGTGGATCGAGAGAGATCGCACCTTGCTGGGTTCAAATCCCACCGTCACCGCCATGAAAACCCCCGATCAGTCGGGGGTTTTCGCTTTTCAGGTGGTCGTGGTGCCGGCGTGGTGCGTGTTGCCGGCCGCTGGGGACCGTCGCTCTGGCCGACGCGCGCCCGACGTTCTCGGATCCGTTCGTAGGTGCACTCGATCCAGAATCTGCTCGCTTTGAAGTCACGCTTACAGCCCCGTAAGGTGGGTTTCGGTCTGAGCCCGGACCTGATGATCTCGATCGTCATAGGTATCCCCAGTACCTAGGTATCCCCAGTACCGACTGCCTGTCCCCAGCGGGCGCGTGACGATCAGCCACGTCCGGGCGGAAGCCAAACCCTCGGACGCCGTAGCGACAATCTGCGGCGTCCGAGGGTCTTTTGCGCTCCGGGGGGGTCGAAACGCGGCGGGAGTCAGTGGCCCCAGTCCCCAGATTCCCCAGCAGGCCTTGCGCGGTCCCTCCCAGTGGGTCCGCCAGTGCCCACGGTCACGATAGCTTGTCCCCCGAAAGGTGGACAACTCTTGGCGGCAGCACAGCTTCGCTGACCCTCGCAAGGGCCCGCCCGAGTGCGTGGCGGCCCGTCACGGTGCCGGTCGAACCTCGCGCCTATGCAGGGCGGCTCAGTTGCCTTGTCGTGTGGCTGCGGCGTCGAGGACGACTTGCACCATGGCCTGGGGATTGAAGTCAGGTGGCGCTTGGCTGGGCGGGAAGTCGATGAAGGTGTCGGCGTGCTGCTTGACGAGGGCCGCGGCGGGAAGCACGGTCCAGAGCTTCTCGCCGGCGTAGAGCGGGTAGTACGGCGCGGTCATGTGGCGCTCGAAGGGGTCCGCGCGCAGGTTCACCGGGAGCGGGACGGTGGGCTTGAGGAGGGCGCCGGCGAACCAGTCGTCCTTGGTCTGGAAGTGCACCTTCCAGTTGTTGTAGCGCAGCGCGAAGAGTTCGTGCTCGCCCCAGTAGAAGAACTCGTGGCGGGGTGACTCGTCCACCTCGCCGGCGAGGTAGGGCAGCTGGTTGTAGCCGTCCAGGTGCACACGGAAATGCTTGTCCCCGGCCGGGTAGCCCTCCAGCAGCTGCTCCTTGATGTCGGGGACGCCCACGGCGGCCATGATCGTGGGGACGATGTCTTCGAGTGAGGTGATGCCGTTGAGTACCTGGCCGGGTGGGATGTGGCCGGGCCAGCGGATCAGCAGCGGGGAGCGGAAGCCGCCCTCCCAGCCGAGACCCTTCTCGCCGCGGAATGGAGAGGTGCCGCCATCGGGCCAGGTGAAGGCTTCGGCCCCGTTGTCGCTCGCGAACACCACGATCGTGTCGTCCGCGATCCCCAGCTCATCGAGCTTCGCGAGGAGTTCGCCGACGACCCAGTCCAACTCCTGCATGCCGTCGGCGTACCGGCCGAGTCCGGTCTTGTCCTTCCAGCGCTCCGACAGGCGCGTCCACACGTGCATCCGGGTGGTGTTGTGCCAGAGCAGGAATGGTTCCCCGGCGGCGTGGGCGCGATCGATGAAGTCCAGGGAGTGGGTGAGGAGATCGTCCTCGATGGTCTCCATGCGTTTGCGAGTGAGCGGCCCGGAGTCCACGATGGTCTGCTTGCCGACGGGGCCGAACCGGGGATCCACCGTCGGGTCGTCTACGTCGGTGGCCTTGCAGTCGAGCACGCCGCGGGGCATGAACAACTGCTGCATCATCGGCAGATGCTTGGGGTACTCCGGCTGCTCCGGTTCTTCCTCGGCATTGAGGTGGTACAGATTGCCGTAGAACTCATCGAACCCGTGCACGGTCGGCAGGAACTTGTTCCGGTCACCCAGATGGTTCTTCCCGATCTGCGCGGTGCGATACCCCAACGGCTTGATCAGTTCTGCCAGGGTGGGGTCCTCGGGCTGAAGACCCTGTTCCGCACCTGGCAGGCCGACCGTGGTCAAGCCGGTGCGGACCGGGATCTGACCGGTGATGAACGCGGCACGACCGGCGGTACAGCTGGCCTGCGCGTAATGATCGGTGAGGATGACGCCTTCCGCACCGATCCGGTCGATGTTCGGCGTCGGCGCACCCATGATCCCGCGATGGTAGGCACCGACATCGAACCAGCCGATGTCGTCGGCCATGATCAACAGCACGTTGGGCTTGTCAGAAGACATGGCGCCTCATCTCATCGGCCGCGACCCTGCGACGCTCCGAGCGTAGCCGCCGCCCAACGCCTCGCATAGGGTTCGGATCGGGGACGAGCGGAACCCTCCGAATTCTGCGCTAAGCAAGGAGCACCGATGTCTGGAGGCACCATGGGCGCTGCTCGAGTGTGGTCGGGAACCGCGACGGTCGCGCTGGCAGGTCTCCTGCTGGTGGGCTGCACCGCCGCGATCGAGCAGCCGGCGGAGTTCGCGCGAGCGCAGACTGCGCGCGATCGGCCTCCGGCGGAGCCTTCCGACGCTGACCCGACCATCGATGCCGAGAGCACCCGGTTCGTTGGTGAGGCTGAGGGGTACGACCTCTACCTCGCCCGACCGATGGAGTGGGATGACGGCATCTGTGTGATCTTCGTCGATGCGAGCACCGAAGAGTGGTATAGCACGGGGTGCGGCGCCGGCGACGGAGTCGGCGTCGAGCTCCCGTCAGGGACGCGAGTCGAGGTCGGGAACTTCCAGTACCAAGACGCCGCCGAGCGCACGCAGTTGAGCGACAGCGTGGCGCTCTTGAAGGGCTGAGCCCTGGAGGTCGTCTACGTGGGCGATTTCACTCGTTGCGGCTCTCTCGGAACCGCGGGTCAGGACGCGCCGTTGACCCCCTGGAGCTTGGCGAGGACCTGCTCCATGTTGAAGGTCGAGGGGGCCTGCCGCCTCGGGAACTCCGCGAGCGTCTGCAACATCTCACCGACGAACATCTGGGCCGGGACGAACAGGAAGATGTGGTCGAGCACCCAGTCCCAGTAGGTGTTCGAGGTGATGTCGGCGCGCTCGTAGGGGTCGGTGCGGAGGTTGAAGAGCTTCGGGAATCGCAATTCGGTGAACGGCTCCTGCCAGATCTGGAGCGTGCCGGTCGCCCTCTGCTCGAGGAACACGAACTTCCAGTTGTCGTAGCGCAGCGCGGTGAGGTCGCCGTCATCCGATACGTAGAAGAAGTACTCCCGAGCACTCGTGTCGCTCTTGCCGGTGATGTAGTCGAGCTGGTTGTTGCCGTCCAAGTGGACCTTGTACTCGGTGCCGTTCAGCTCGACGCCGTCGCGCAGCTGCTCGGCGATGTCCGGGTTGCCGACCGCCGCGAGCAGCGTGACGAACCAGTCGTTGTGGCTCACGATGCCGTTGAGCGTCGTGCCCGCAGGGATGCGACCTGGCCAGCGCACCATCGCCGGCACACGATAGGCGCCCTCCCAGTTGGAGTTCTTCTCGTTGCGGAACGGTGTCATCCCGGCATCCGGCCAGCTGTTCATATGCGGGCCGTTGTCGGTGGAGTACATGACGATCGTGTCGTCCGCGATCCCCAGCGCATCGAGCTCGTCGAGCAGGTCGCCCACGATGTCGTCGTGGTACAGCATCGTGTCGTGGTACGGCGACTGCCAGCGTCCGGCGCGGCCGAGGTCCTCTTCGCGGGTATGCGTGCGGAAGTGCATGTGCGTCGAGTTGAACCACAGGAAGAACGGGGTGTCCGCCTCGTTCTGGCGGCGCATGAAGTCGATCGCGGCGTCGCGGAACTCCTCGTCGCACGTCTCCATGCGCTTCTTCGTGAGCGGCCCGGTGTCCTCGATGCGCTGCGTGCCGTCGGGGTTCGCCCACGTGCGGAGCACCCCGCGCGGACCGAACCGCTTCCGGAAGTTCGGGAAGTCCGCCTCGGTCGGATAGTCGGGCAGCTCCGGCTCCTCCTCCGCGTTCAGGTGGTAGAGGTTGCCGAAGAACTCGTCGAAGCCGTGCGCGGTCGGGAGGAACTCGTCCCGATCGCCGAAGTGGTTCTTGCCGAACTGTCCGGTGGCATACCCTTCCTGCTTCAGCGCGGTGGCGATCGTCGGGTCCTCCGCTCGCAGCCCGAGATCCGCACCGGGCAGCCCGACCTTCGTGAGGCCCGTGCGATACGGGTTCTGGCCCGTGATGAACGCTGCACGCCCCGCCGTGCAACTCTGCTCACCGTAGTAGTCGGTGAACTTCACTCCCTCGTCCGCGATCCGGTCGATGTTCGGAGTGCGATACCCCATGAGTCCCTGCGAGTAGGTGCTGAGATTCGAGATCCCGATGTCGTCGCCCCAGATGATCAGGATGTTGGGCTTGCTGGCCATCACGGAACCTTCCGTCGAGGGACTGTCCGGCCATTCAAGCATCGCCGCAGACTCCGCAACAGAACGCCCCCGTTGCCGCGTCGTCATCCCGGCAGCCGAAGTGATGTCGCGCGGGCATAGTCTCGGCGCGGAAACGTTCTGGTCTGTTGAGGCGACTGCAACTCTGAGGAAGGAGCCACGATGCCTGACCGCAACGATTGGAACGCGAACACGATCGCGGAGTTCCGTGCCAACAAGGGCAAGGTCGGCGGTTACTTCGAGGGCGCGCCGATCGTGCTGATGCACCACCGAGGGCGCAAGAGCGGGACCGAGCATGTGACCCCGGTGATGTATCTGCTCGACCCGGCAGACCCCGCAAGTATCTACGTCTTCGCGACCAAGGCCGGTGCGCCGACGAATCCGGCCTGGTACTACAACCTCACGGCTGCCGGCAGTGGCAGTGTCGAAGTCGGCGAGGAGCAGTACAACGTGACGGTGCGGGAGGTACACGGGGCCGAACGCGACAGGGTCTACGCCGAGCAGGTGCGTCGGTTTCCGGGTTTCGGCGACTACGAAGTGCGCACGAAGGGCGTCCGCACGATCCCTGTTCTCGAACTGCGCCGTGTGTGAGCGCCGGGCGACGCTCGCGGCCCGGGGGGCGCGTTCACGGCCCGCCCTGCTCGGCGCGTGAGAGTCGTGCGGCGAGGTTCGTGAGCGCCTCGCGGATCTCCTCCCCCTCGAGCACCTCGAACTCGATGCCGGCGAGACCGATGTAGAGGACGAACTCCTCCGGGCTGCGGGACCCGGCGGCGAGGATGCTCGTTCCCTCGCCACCGTCGACGACCTCGGCGATCGTCGTGTCGAAGTGCTGCCTGACGATCTCCGGAGGTGCGTGCATCCGGACGCGGGCGCGGTACGGGTAGGGCGCCGTGGTGATGCTCTGCACGGTGAACTGCCGCACCGCATCCTCCGGGATGTCGCGGCGAGCGAAGGAATCGCGCAGGGCGACGGGTCGCCGCATCCGATCCATCCGCAGCGTGAGCCACGCGTCGCGCTCCGCGTCCCTGGCCACGAGGTACCACCGCTCGGCCGTGTGGACGATGCGGTGCGGCTCGACGATGCGACGCACCTCCTCGCCGTCGTGGCGGGTGTAGTCGATCTGCAGACGACGGTGTTCCGCGATGGCCGCGGTCACGCTCGTCAGGATCGCGACGTCCACGTCGTCGTGACGGGTCGAGAGCGGGAGCATCGCCTGTTCGATCTCGACGATCTGGCGCCGAGTGGATGCCGAGAGCGACTGCTCCAGCTTCGCCAGGGCGCGCGCCGCAGATTCTTCGATGCCGGTGACGACACTCGTGGCGGCCGCGCGGAGTCCGACCGCGATCGCGACGGCCTCATCCGCAGAGAGCGTCAGCGGCGGAACGGACGCGCCGGCGCCGAGGCGATAGCCGCCGTGTCGGCCCCGTGTCGCGTCGATGCCGTAACCGAGCTCGCGCAGGTCGTCGATGTCGCGCCGGAGCGTTCTGTCGCTCACCTCGAGGCGGTCGCGCAGTTCGGCACCGCTCCATTCGCGGCGGGACTGCAGCAGGGCGAGGAGCTCGAGCGTGCGGCCGGTGGTGCGGGTCATGCGTCGATCCTTCTTCGATATCAGGACATATTCTGACCACTTGTGAGCGGAGAGTGAAGTCATGAACACGACGTACACCGATCCGCGCATCCGCCCGTTCCGCATCGAGGTCTCCGACGCGGCGGTCGAAGACCTGCGTTCCCGCCTGCAGAACGCCCGCTTCGCAGCACCGTTGCCTGGCGACGACTGGAACACCGGCATCCCCTCCGGAGAGCTCGCCGATCTGATCGCGCGCTGGGCCGATCACGACTGGCGTGCGACCGAGGAGCGGCTCAATGCTCTGCCGCAGATCATCACCGACATCGACGGGCAGAACCTGCATGCCGTGCACGTGCGGTCGCCGCATCCTGATGCCGTGCCGCTGCTGCTCATGCACGGCTGGCCGGGGTCCTTCCTCGAGTTCGAGAAGCTCATCGGCCCGCTGACGGACCCGCCCGCGTACGGGGGAGACGCCCGTGATGCGTCCGACGTGGTGATCCCGTCGCACCCCGGGTTCGGCTTCTCCATGCCCCTCGTCGGTGCCGACTGGAAGCGCGGCGACATCGCGGCGGTGATGCTCGAACTGATGGCGCGGCTCGGATACGAGCGGTTCGCCGTGCAGGGCGGCGATGTCGGTGCCGGGGTCGCCCCCGAGATCGGACGCCTCGCGCCCGACCGGGTGATCGGCGTGCACGCGAACGGGTCGCTGGGCACGTTCGTCGGTCAGGTCGACGACGAGGCGGCGGCGGCCCTCACGCCGCGCGATCAAGACCGTCTCCGTCGGGTCGCGGAGTTCATGCAGCGCGAGTTCGGCTACATCGCCATCCAGTCGACGCGGCCCGGGCTCGTCGGGCAGACGCTGACGGACAGCCCCACGGCGCAGTTCGCGTGGATCTTCGACAAGCTGCAGGCGTGGACGCATCCCGCCGAGCGATCGGCTGTCGACATCCTCGGCGAGCGGTTCGTGTTCGAGAATGCGGCGCTGTACTGGTTCACCGCTTCGGGCGGGAGTTCCGCGTACGTGGGCTACGCGCAGGATGCGGCGTGGGGCGTGGTGCCCGAGAGCTCCGGGGTGCCCACCGCGGTCATCGTCTTCGCACACGATGTGGGTCTGCGGTTCGCGGAGGAGCAGGCGAACAACATCGTCCGGTGGACGGACGTCGACGGTCGCGGCGGCCACTTCGCCGCGATGGAGGAGCCGGAGCTGCTGCTCGAGGATCTGCGGGAGTTCATCCGCACCGTGCGGTGAGTCCCATCATCCGGTCCCCCCGCGAGGACGGCTACCCCCTCTCCACCGGCAGCCACAGCTCGCACGTCGCAGTGCTGAAGTCGGCGGAGCGATCGAGCACGGCGACGATCGACGGCCCGGGGCGGAGCCGCCAGGGGTTCGACGGGAACCACTCACTCGCCGTTGCAGCCCACGTCGACTGCAGCGCGGCGGGGTAGGCGCCCTCTGAGCGGAAGACCGCCCAGGCTCCGGCCGCTACCTCGATGACGTCGAGGTCATCCGGTACAGCGCTGCCCTCGCCGACGGCGACGCCGTGGAGGTAGGTCAATTCGCTGCCTTCGCGGTAGTCGGGATCGACGTCGGCGCTGACCTGCAGGAGTCCGGCCGGCTCGGTGCTGCTCAGTTCCTTCAGCCGCGCGTGCTCACTCGCGGGCAATGCGGCGATGTGCGACTGGATGTGCGGATTGACGCCCTCGTGGATGAGGGGGACGCGAGCGGCGCGACCGACGAGCAGGAAAGCCGGCTGATCGGCGATGCGGGTGTCCATGGGTGAGTTCCCTTCTACGGTCAGGCGGAACCTGAGCTGCGGTTGTGAGCGAAGGGGACCGCCGTCGCGACGCACGTCAGCGGGGCTGACGCCGTGCACCGCGCGGAACGCTCGGCTGAACGCTTCCGTGGAGCCGTAGCCGTGGCGCACCGCGATCTCGAGCAGGTCGTCGTCGCCGATCAGGTCGGCGGCGGCGACGGTCATGCGGCGACGCCGGACATACTCCGACAACGGCATGCCCGCGAGCGAGGAGAACATCCGACGCACGTGGTACTCGGTGGTGCCCAGGCCCGTCGCGACTCGGGCGAGGTCGACGTCGTCCGACAGGTCCGCCTCGACGAGCTCGATGACCCGGTTGAGGATCGCGATCACGGTCCCTCCTTTCCCATCAAGCCTCGCCAGACGACATGCTTCGCGCCCGACTATCGCGGTTCGATCCGATCGTGCCTGACGGCGAGCGTCTGGGGGAGCCCGCGTCGCCGCGGTCCCGTGATCTGCGTTCGGGAGAGGTGGGGGATCCGCGTCAGCGCGGCAGGTGCGCCGTGACGAAGCCGCCGCGCTGCGACTGCGGCGCCGGCTCTCCGCGCTCGACGCCCAGGGGTCGACCGTAGCGGCTTTCGAGGTCCTCGACCGAGACGGATGCGCTCGCCCACCCCGCCGCCTCGAGGACCGTGGCGGGGTCGGGTGGGTCGGTGCGTGCAAGAAGGTCGTCGAACGGGATGCCGGTGGCCGCGGCGAACGTACGCAGCTGCTCCCTCGTCTCCGGCGTATCCGTCAGCGCGGGGGCGCGTTCGATCACCACGCGCGAACCAGGAGCGGAGAGGGCCACGACGTCGTCGAGAACGCCCTGCTGGTCATGGGCGCTCAGATACGGGAGGAGTCCCTCGAGCATCCAGTGCGTCGGCTCACCGGGAGAGAACCCGTGGGCAACGATCAGCGATGCCCACGGCGCCGTGACGTCGGCCGCCAACGGCACGCGCTCACATATCGGCGACGCGCCCGCCGCCGCCATCGCCGAGCCGAGGAACCGGATCACCTCGGCGCCGTCGAGTTCGAACACGCGCGTGCCGGCCGGCCACTCGAGCCGCCAGGAGCGCGTGTCGAGGCCGCTGCCGAGGATGACGACCTGACGGGCGCCGGTGGATCGGAGCTCGTCGTCGATGAAGCGGGTGCGCAGGCCGATGTAGGCGGCACCGAGGAGCATCGACTGCTCGATCGCGGGAATGCGTTCGCCTTCCCCCGGCCACCGCTTCGGGAACGGCACCGCCACCCCCGACTCGTCCACCAGCAGCGATGCCCAGGGATCGTGCACGAGGGCATCATCGCGAGCGGATTCGAGTGCACGCGCGGCCGCGACCGCGACCGCGGTCACACCGACACCGGAAACCGACATGGACCCCATCCTCGCCGCTCGGCTGCCGGCGTCCGCGCCGGATTCGCTCGCAGCAGAACCCGCCGATGGATGCCGCGGCGGCCGGGGCGTGCGCAGGAGAGGAGCGCAACCCCCTGGCTGATGCTCCATCTTTGCTGTTAGGCAGGAATCGGGAGGGCGTCCAGAGAATCCGACGGCACCAAACGGAAGGCAGCCTTATGTGCACCGGACTGAGCTACACCACCGCAGATCACTACTTCGGACGGAATCTCGACCTGGAGTTCTCGTACAACGAGACGGTCACCGTCACCCCGAGGAACTTTCCATTCGAGTTCCGGAAGGCGCCGACGCTCACGACCCATCACGCGATCATCGGCATCGCGACGGTCGCGGACGGGTACCCGCTGTACTACGACGCCGTCAACGAGAAGGGCCTCGGCATGGCGGGTCTGAACTTCCCGGACAACGCCGACTACAAGCCCGAGGCATCCGACAAGACGAACATCACGCCGTTCGAGTTCATCCCGTGGATCCTGGGACAGTTCGAGACGGTCGAGCAGGTCAAGACGGCTTTGGCCGACATGAGCCTGCTGAACGTCTCGTTCAGCGAGGCTTTCCCGCTGTCCCCTCTGCACTGGATCATCGCCGACAAGACGCAGTCCATCACCGTCGAGAGCGTGAAGGAGGGGCTGCGCGTCTACGACAACCCCTTCGGCGTGCTCACGAACAACCCGACGTTCGACATCCAGAGCTTCACGTTGAACAACTACATGCAGCTGTCGACGTACCCGCCCGAGAATCGTTTCGCGCCGGGGCTTCAGTTCGACACCTACAGCCGTGGCATGGGTGCGATCGGGCTTCCGGGCGACCTGTCGTCGGCGTCGCGATTCGCGAAGGCGGTGTTCACGCGGATGAACTCCGTCGCCGGCGAGTCCGAGTCGGAGTCGATCAGCCAGTTCTTCCACATCCTCGGGTCCGTCGCGCAGCAGCGCGGGTGCGTGCACGTCGGCGATGAGGGCAAGTTCGAGATCACGATCTACTCGTCGTGCTGCAACACCGACAAGGGGATCTACTACTACACGACCTACGAGAACAGCCAGGTCAGCGGGGTCGACATGCACCAGGAAGACCTCGGGGCCGCCGCGCTGGTCTCCTATCCGCTGATCAAGGGCCAGCAGATCCACATGCAGAACTGACGGATCACGCCACCTGTCCCGCGGATTCCGGGGGATGTGCAACCGCGCCCATCGGACCAGAATGGCGCCATGAAGCAGACTGCCGTGTACCAGCCGGGTGTGTGCAACATCGGGCCGGCCGAGATCCGCAAGCGTCGCGCGTCCGGGTGGGTGGGGCTCGCGGTGGCGGTCGGGTTCCTCGTGCTCGCCTTCGCCCTCGGCTGGGCGGCACCGTGGCGGCTGCTGGTGGCGTTGCCGGTGTTCCTGTCGGCGCAGGGGTTCCTGCAGGCCGCGTTCCACTTCTGCGTCGGCTTCGCGACGCGCGGGCTCTACAACTTCGGAGAGCTCGGGGCGGAGGAGAACGTGCAGGATGCCGAGTTCCGCCGCAAGGACCAGCGCAAGGCGGCGCTCATCAGCCTGCTGGCGTTCGCCATCGCGGCCGTCGTCGCGCTCATCGCATTCGTGATCCCGCTCGGCTGACCCGCCGGTTCTCCACAGCACCGGGCGCGGCCGTCCACGCGGCCGGTCGTTATGCGATCGTGACGGGTGGAGTGTCAGGCAGCGCCGTCTCCGGACAATTCACCAGGTGGCGGTGTCGTTCGAGAGAGCGGATGCCGACACCCACCTGTGCCGCAGCCACCCGGTGCGGCCGGCGCCGCGCCGGGAACACTCGGGCCGGCTCGCCGCGAAGGGAGCGCAGTGACGACACCGCCGAAGACCGCGGATGGCCTCGAAGGGCTCACGGAGCTGATGGAGCACGAGTACGTCGCTCCGGGGCCGCGAGGCCGAGATCCCCACGTCCGGCGCGCTCGCCGCCGGCGCGGACTCATCATCGCTGCGGTCGTCACCACCCTCGTCCTCGCGCTCGCCGGAGGCTACGTCGGCTGGGCGCTCACGGTGCCCATCGACGACGCCGTCGGCACCAGCCACGCGCCCGAGGCTCCGGCATCCGTCGCCGCGACGATCGCGCTGCCGACCACCGGTGCGTCGGCGATCTCCATCGCAGGGGCCGACGAGTACCTCGGCCCGACGGCGAGCGGGATCTGGGCGACGAGCGGACCCGCCGACGAGCCGCGATCGATCGCCAGCATCACAAAGCTGGTCACGGCGATGGTCGTGCTCGACGCGAGGCCGCTGGAGGACGACGGCGGGCCGGCGCTCACCTTCGACAAGGCCGACCACGCGCTGTACGACAAGTACTACGTGATGGGCGCGACGATCGCCCCGATGCCGACGGGCACGACGCTGTCGCTGCGCGACGCGCTCGCGACGATGCTGATCCCATCCGCCTGCAACTACGCGGAGGCCGTCGCCGAGTGGGCGTTCGGCTCGCAAGGGGCCTTCGTGGGTGCGGCGAAACGGTGGCTGGCCGCCAACGGCCTCACGCACACCACGATCGTCGAGCCCACGGGCATCGACGCGCGCAACACGAGCACCCCGGCAGACCTCATCGCGCTGGGAAAGCTGGCCGCGGCGAACCCGGCGATCGCGCAGATCGCCGGAACCCGCTCGGTGACGCTGCCCGGCCCCGGGACGATCGTGAACACCAACACGCTCCTCGGCAGCGGGGGGATCACGGGCCTCAAGACCGGCACCCTCGACGATGCCTCCAACCTGCTGTACACGGCGACGCTGGATGTCGGCACCCCCACACCCCTCACCATCGTCGGCGCGGCGCTGGGCGGCAGTTCGAGGCAAGCCGTCAACGACAGCGTGCTGGCGCTGCTGGGCAGCATCGCCGCCGGGTTCGCCACGGTTCCGGTCGCGGAGCAGGGCCAGGAGGTCGGCTCGTACTCGACACCGTGGGGCAGCGGCGCGCGGGTGGTGCTCGGGGAGGACGCCTCGCTGTTCACCTGGTCCGACACCCCGATCACCGTCGACATGCAGACACACACGCCGACCACGTGGAAGGACGGCGAGGTCATCGGCAGCGTCACCTGGACCGCCGGCCCGAACACCGTGAGCGTTCCCGTGGAGCTGGAGGGCGGCATCCGTCCGCCGACGGCGTGGTGGCGTCTCACTCACCCGAGTCAACTCGGCTGACGCCGCTAGCGATTATCGCTAGGCTGCTGCGATGGACGAGGAATCGGCTCTCGCGTCGCATGTCGAGTCCGGCATCCGAGGCAACCGGGTCATCGCGCAGCGCACACGCCTGTATCCCGGCGCCGCGGAACGGTACTGCGAGGTGCACGCGCGCATCCCGGAGGCGATCGCGGTCGCGCTGCGCGAAGCCGGTGTGGTCGACTGGCGCATCTGGCGCGACGGCGACGTGCTGTTCCACACGATCGAGACGACCCACGGGCTCGACGGGATGCGTGCCCGGATGGCGGCCCGCGGCCCCATCGATCCCGAGTGGGATGCCCTGATCGCCACGCTCGTGGACCAGTCGGACGACGCCTCCGCGCTCTTGCAGCCGGTCTGGACCATGACGTCCACCACTCAGTGCGGCGGCGGCGTCGCCGGACGAGTGCGCTCTCGCGTCGATTGACCGTCACGCAAGCTGGCGGGGTCTGGCCAGCGGCATCACCGCGGACATGAGCCAGCGCGGCATCCGGAACATCGGGTGGTCGGATGCGAGCGCGTCGATGGCGGACATCTCGATCGGGGTGAGCTCGAAGTCGAAGACGTCGATGTTCGCCGCGATGTGCAGCGGGTCGGTCGATTTGGGGATGGCGACGAACCCGCGCTGGACGTGCCAGCGCAGGATCACCTGCACCGAGGACTTGCCGTGCCGCGCCGCGGCCTCGACGACGGCGGGCTGGGCGAGCAGCCGCTGCGAACCGTGGCCGAGCGGGTACCACGCCTCGGCCGCGATCCCGTGCGCTTCGAGGTAGGGAAGGAGCCGTGGCTGCGGCCAGTGCGGGTGCAGCTCGACCTGATCGATCACCGGCTCGATCCGGGTGTGCGGGAGGAGCCGATCGAGGTCGGCGGCGGTGAAGTTGCTGACGCCCAGGGAGCGCACCATTCCCGCGTCCACGGCATCCTCCATCGCCCGCCACGCCCCGCGCACGTCGCCGACGGGCTGGTGCAGGAGCAGCAGATCGAGGTAGTCGCAGCCCAGGCGCTCGAGCGACGCCTCGATCGCGATGCGCGCCTTGTCGTACCCGTAGTCCGAGGGCCACAGCTTGGTGGTGAGGAAGATCTCCTCGCGCGGCACTCCGGAAGAGCGGATGCCGCGCCCCACGGCGCGCTCGTTGCGGTAGACCGCGGCGGTGTCGATGAGCCGGTACCCCGCCTCCAGCGCGGCCTTCACGCTCGCCTCGCACACGTCGATGTCGGTGACGAGATACACGCCCAGGCCGATCTGCGGCATCCGGACGCCATCGGAGAGCACGATGCTGGTCGTCATGGCTCGTTCCCTTCGTCGTTGCGTGCTGACGTCGGGCTCGAAGGAGCGGCGGAGTGCGGGGCCGGGCTTTCGCGCCTGTGGAACGAATCTAGATCCCGCACGCTCTCGGCGGGAGTACCCGACGAGCCGGGGGATGCGGGACGCGCGAGCACTCCCGGTGCCATGATGAGCGCAGGTTCCCGCAGCTGATCGGAGGATCGCGTCATGGCGGATCGCACGAAAGCGCCGACGCGACTCGTCGTGGCCCTGGTCTGGGCCGCTGTGGCGGCCGTCGCGCTCGCCGGGTGCGCCGGCGGCACGAGCGACCTCGACAGGGCGAAGGCGCAGGTCTCGGCGAAGGAGAAGGCGCTGGCGCAGGCGCAGGACGACTTCACCGCGGCGTCCGCCCAGTTCTGCCAGGCGGGCAAGACGTACATCGATGCGCTGGATCGCTACGGCGACGTGCTGCACGACACCGCTCCCACGGTCGGCGACGTCAAGAACGCCGGCGCGGATCTCGTCGCGCCGCGCAAGGACGCCTTCGACGGAGCGGATGCCGCGGTGGAGGCGCGCGATGCGGTCGAGGTCGCCCAGCAGGACCTCGCCGATGCCCAGGCGAAGCTCGCGGCGGTCGAGGCGGGCCCGTCCGCCTCGGCGTCGGTGTCTCCGGCCCCGGTGCCATCCAGCACGCCGCTGGCCTCCGGTGCGTCCGTGGAACGGGTGAAGCAGGCGGAGTCGGAGTTCACGTCGGCGACGGATGCCGTGACCGACCAGACGCCGCTGACCGATGCCGCGGAGCTGTTCAACAGTGCCGCGGTGGCGCTCGAGCTCGCATGGCTCGGGCTCTTCGTCGATGCCGGCTGCGCGACGGACGAACAGGTGCAGCAGGCCTCGGCCGCCGTCAGCGCGTACACGACCGCGCTGCAGCAGGAGCTCCTCGTCACCGGGTACTACAGCGGTGAGGTCGACGGCGTCTACGGGCCGATGACGGTTCAGGCGGTCCAGGATCTGCAGTCGGCGAGCGGGCTGCCGGTCACCGGAACCATGGACAAGGCGACGACCGAGGCGCTGCAGGCCGAACTCGCCGCCCTCAGCGGGGCTGCCGCTCAGGAATCCGTCGCCTCGACCGCCGCCGTCCAGCAGACCCTCGCGCTCGTCGGGTTCTGGGACGGTCCGGTCGACGGTGTCTGGACGCCGGAGCTGACCGATGCGGTGAAGGCGTTCCAGGTCGAGCTCGGGGTCGAGCCGACCGGCACGGTGGATGCCGCGACCATCAGCGCCTTCGAGCAGGCGATCGCCGCTCTTCCGGCGCCGGCGCCGAGCCCCTCGACGACGCCCTAGACACCGCCGATCGGACCGCGTCGCTATCGTCGTGGGCGTGGACACATCGGACGATGGTCGTGCGCGCGATCTGCGGGATCCGCGAGGGTACTCCGACGACGCGCCGCTCTTCGACGCGTGGCTCGGCTTCACCGACGACGTCGACGCGGGAACGCGGGCGCCGTTCAGCATCCCCGGGCACAAGCACCGGCGCGACCTCGTCGGCGACGTGATCCGCGGCGATGCGCCGCTGTTCGCCGGACTGGACACGATGAAGCAGACCCGTGGCGTGCTCGCGGCGGCCGAGGCGCGCGCGGCCGACGCGTGGGGCGTCGACTGGTGCCGGCTGTCGGTGGGCGGCTCGACGCACGCGAATCAGGCCGCCGTGCTGGCGCTCGGCCGGCCGGGACAGCCGGTGATCGTCTCGCGCACGCTGCACCGCTCGGTGCTGCTGGGCATCGTCTTCGCCGGGCTCCGGCCGATATGGGTGCGCCCCGAGATCGATGCCGCGACGGGTCTGCCGGGCGCCGTCCCGGTGGCAGCGGTCGAGGCGGCGCTCGCGCGGCATCCCGATGCGTGCGGCGTGCTCGTGGGCGACCCGTCCTACGTCGGGACGATGTCCGACATCGCCGGGCTCGCCGACGCGGCGCACGCGGCTGGTGTGCCGCTGGTCGTCGACGCCGCCTGGGCCGCGTACTTCGGGTTCTCGACGAGGGTGCCCGCGCACGCGCTCGCGCGCGGGGCGGACGCGCTCGTCACGAGCGCGCACAAGACCCTTCCGGCCTGGAGCCAGGGCGCACTGCTGCTGGCCCGCACGACCCGCGCCGGAGGGCTGCTCGATGCCGATCGGCTCGCACGCGGGTTCGAGGCATCCCACACCACCAGCCCTGCCGGCCCGATCCTCGCGAGCATGGACGCCTCGCGTGTGCTGCTGCAGCGCGACGGCGAAGGGCTGATCGGCCGGCTCGTGGCCCTGGTCGCCGACGCCGGGGATCGGCTGTCGCACATCGAAGGCGTCGAGGTGCTGCGCGAGCGCCCGGCCGATCACCCCGATGGCGCGCTCGCGGTCGACCCGGCCAAGCTCGTGGTGCTGCTGGCGGGCACCGGCGCGCACGGCCACGCGATCGAGGACGACCTCCTGTCAGAGGGCATCACGCTCGAGATGGCCGACCGCGACGTGATCGTGCCGCTGGTCACGGTCGCCGACGACGAACGGTCGACCGGACGGCTCGTCGACGCCGTCGCCGCGGCCGTCGAGCGGCATCGCGGCGCGCCCCGCGTGGCGACGGCATCCGCCGCATGGGCGGTGGCGGCCGCACCCATGCTGCCACCACGGCAGGCCTTCTTCGCCGCGCACGAGACGGTGGACGCGGATGCCGCGATCGGCCGCGTCTGCGCGGAGCTGATCGCCCCGTATCCCCCGGGAGTTCCTGTGCTCGCGCCGGGCGAGGAGATCACGCCCGGTGCCGTCGCGGCGCTTCGCGAAGCGCGGGCGGAGGGCGGTCGCATCGCGTATGCCGCCGACCCCACGCTGACCACGATCCAGGTCGTCGCGCACGCCGACGCCCTTCCGCCGAACCGGGCGGGCGCATAGGGTCGCCACCGTGGGCGTTCGCAGCTTCGAGCATGTCGGGATCATCGTCGAGGACCTCGAGGAGGTGGCCGGCTTCTTCGAGCTGCTCGGCTTCCGCCGCGGTGACACGGCGCGGATCGGCGGCACGTGGGCAGATCGGGTCAACGGGCTGACCGGCACCGATGTCGAGATGGTCTTCGTCACCGCGCCGGACGGCTCTGGGGCCCTCGAACTGTCGCGCTTCCTGCGACCGGCGAGTCCGGCATCCACCGATGATGCCGCCCCATCGAACGCGCTGGGACTGCGCCACCTCGCGTATCGCGTCGACGACGTCGCATCGCTCGTGACCCGCGTGCGCGCCGCCGGCTACGACACGATGGCCGAGATCGTGAACTACGAGGACCAGTGGCTGGTCTGCTACGTGCGGGGCCCGGAAGGGCTCATCGTCGAGCTCGGCCAGCGACTGGACGACTGACGCGATCCTCCCGGCTCGATCGACGTGAAAGGCGGCGCTGTGCCCGCGGACAAGGCATCCGACTTCCTCTCGCTGCACACGGGGGCGGGATTCGTCATCCCGAACGCGTGGGATGCCGGGACCGCACGCATCCTCGAGCAGGTGGGATTTCCGGCGATCGCGACCACGAGCGCCGGCATCGCCTGGTCGCGGGGGATTCCCGATGGGGGTGCGCTCAGCGCTGACGCCATGTTCGAGCGGCTCGCGGAGATCGCGGCGTCGGTGGCCGTGCCGGTGAGCGCCGACCTCGAGGCCGGATACGGCGACACCGCTGAGGCGGTCGGGCGCACCGTCGCACGGGCCGTCGCGTCCGGGGCCGTCGGCGGCAACATCGAGGATGCGATCGCGGGGGAGCTCGTCGACGTCGACGCGGCGGCGGAGCGCCTCGTCGCCGCGCGCGACGCGGCGCCCCGCGGGACGTTCGTGCTGAACGCCCGCACCGACGCGTACTTCGTCGGCACCGCCGGCGATCCGTTCGCCGAGACCGTGTCGCGGGCACTGCGCTACGTCGACGCCGGCGCGGACTGCGTGTTCGTCCCGGGCGTGAAGGACGAAGACACGATCCGCCGGCTCGTCGCGGAGATCCCGGTGCCGCTCAACGTGGTCGCGGGGCTGACGGCGAACGTCATCGCCGCGCCCACGCTGTTCTCCCTCGGGGTGAAGCGCGTCAGCGTCGGCGGCAGCCTCGCCCGCGCCGCCCTGACCGCGGTGGAGCAGGCGGGGCGAGAGCTGCGCGACGCGGGCACCCTCGGCTTCCTCGACGGTGCGCTCGCCTACGCCGACGTGCAGCGCCGATTCAGCGACTGAGCGCCTACTCCGTCGCCGAGTCCTTCGTGCGCCGGCCGCCGCGGCGCGCCGGGGCCGGAGCCGCCGCACGCTGCTCGGCCTCGAGGCGCTCCGCCTCTTCGCCGCCGATGGCCTCGCCGCGCGCCACGAGCCCCGCGACGTCCGACAGCGGGATCTCCTTGAGGAACAGCGCCAGGATCAGCGCGACCGCGATGAACGGCACGAGGTACCAGAACACCGGCGCGAGCGCGTCGGCGTAGGCGTTCACGACGCCCGTCTGCACCGCGTCGGGCAGCGAGTTCAGCACCGACGGGTCGATGCTCGAGGTGGCCTCGCCTGCCTGCTCGGGTGAGGCTCCGGCATCCGTGAACACCTTCGTCAGGTTCTCGGTGAGCCGTGTCGTGAAGAGGGTGCCGAAGACGGCGGTGCCCAGGGCCGCACCCACCTCGCGGAAGTAGTTGTTCGTGGAGGTGGCGGTGCCGAGGTCGGAGGCGGGCACCGCGTTCTGCACGACGAGCACGACGACCTGCATGATGCAGCCGAGGCCGACGCCGAACAGGAACAGGTAGGTGCAGATGAGCCAGATCGGGGTGGACGCCGTCAGTGTCGTCATGAGGATCATGGCGATGCCGACGATGATCGTGCCCGCGATCGGGAACAGCTTGTACCGGCCGGTCTTGGTGATGAGAAGACCCGAGGCGATCGAGGTGCCCATGACGCCCACCATCATCGGCAGCATGAGGAGCCCGGATGCCGCAGCCGACGTGCCGGAGGACATCTGCAGGAACGTCGGCACGAAGCCGAGGGCGGCGAACATGCCGATGCCGATCGCCATGCCGATCGCGGTGGCGTTGATGAAGATCGGGTTGCGGAACATCGACAGCGGCATGATCGGGTCGGCGGCGCGCGACTCGGTGAAGATGAACAGGCCCGCCGAGGCGACAAGGCCCGCGCCCCACGCCCAGGTGGCACCGTGCTCCCAGCCGAAGTCGGCGGAGCCGCCGAAGTCGGTGAAGAAGATGAGGCACGTCGTGGCCACCGAGAGGAACAGCACCCCGAGCCAGTCGATCGGCTTCTCGGCCTTCTTGTTCGGCAGCTTCAGCGCGAACACCGCGATGAGGAACGCGGCGATGCCGACGGGGATGTTGATGTAGAACGCCCACTGCCACGTCAGGTGGTCGACGAAGAAGCCGCCGAGCAGCGGGCCGGCGACGGCGGCGAGGCCGAAGATGCCGCCGAGGGGACCCAGGTACTTGCCGCGCTGGTCGGCGGGGACGATGTCGGCGATGATCGCCTGCGACAGGATCATCAGCCCGCCGCCGCCGAGGCCCTGGATGGCGCGGAAGGTGACGAACATCCAGAAGTCGGTCGCGAACGCGCAGCCGATCGATGCCAGTGTGAAGATCGCGATCGCCACCATGAACAGACGGCGCCGGCCGAGCACGTCGCCGAACTTGCCGTAGATGGGCATCACGATCGTGGTGGCGAGGATGTACGCCGTCGTGATCCACACCTGGTGCGAGACGCCGCCGAGCTCGCCGACGATCGTCGGCATCGCGGTGGAGACGATCGTCTGGTCCAGGCTCGACAGCAGCATGCCCGCGATCAGGGCGGAGAAGATGATCCAGATGCGCCGCTGCGTGAGCAGCAGGGGCGCATTCCCGCCGGGTGCGGCGGTGGGGACGGTGGCGGTGGTCATTCGGGGGTTCCCATCAGTGCGGTCTGCGTGACGAAGAGGTCGCGCGCCGCGCCGATGCGTCGCTCGAAGATCTGGATGAAGCTGTCGGTGTTGCCGGGCTTGAGGAACTCGCCGGCTGCCGAGCGCACGAGAGCGCCGACGACCTGGGAGGCGACCTGCGCGCGCAGATCGCCCGCCGGCAGGTTCTCGCGCTGCTCGATCAGCCGCGCGTCGAACTGCTCGCCCTCGAATCCGAGTTCGAGCATGCGCGCCAACAGTCGGGGCTCCTTCTCGACCGCGCGGAACAGGTCCTGCACCGTGTCGGGAGCGATGTCGAGGGCGCGCCAGCGCTCCTCGGCGAGCAGCGCGAGGTCGGTGAGAAGAGTGGGCGAGATGCCCGGACCCGCAGATCCGCCGGCGAGGAAGCGGGCGATGGCGGCGGCATCCGATCGCTCCAGGGGGATGCCGAGCACGGCGTCGTCCTTGGAGGCGAAGTAGTTGAAGAACGTGCGACGCGAGACGGCGGCCTCGCTGCACAGCTCTTCGACGGTGAACCCGGCGAGCCCGCGCTCGGCGGTGAAGTGGCGCGCAGCGCGGATCAGCGAGCGCGTGGTCTCGGCACGGCGCCGCTCGCGAAGGCCATCTGCACTATCAGTCACATCATGCAGTTTTGCACTTGATGCCGAATCGTGCAAAACGTCGGGAGCGCCGTATCCTGACCACAACGGGTGGGCCTCGAGGTCCGCCGCCGGAGGATGTGGGTCGACGATGACGCTTCGCAGTTCGCAGTGGTACTCGGGTGACGCCCGCAACGCGTACATCCACCGTGCGTGGATGCGCCGGGGCGTGCCGTCCCGCGCGTTCGAGGGGCGGCCGCAGATCGCGATCGCGAACACCGCCTCCGACCTCACGCCGTGCAACGCGCACCTGAGCGAGGTCGCGCAGTCGGTCAAGAACGGGGTGTACGAGGCGGGCGGCATCCCGCTCGAGCTTCCCGTGGTGTCGCTCGGCGAGACGCAGGTGCGTCCGACCGCGATGCTGTGGCGCAACATGGCGGCGATGGCCACCGAGGAGATGCTGCGCGCGAACCCCATCGACGCCGTGGTGCTGCTGGGCGGCTGCGACAAGACGATCCCGTCGCTGCTGATGGCGGCGGCATCCGTCGATCTGCCCGCCGTCGTGGTGCCGGGCGGCCCGATGCTCACCGGCCACTTCCGCGGCGAGGCGCTCGGGTGCGGCACCGACGTGTGGCGGCTGTCGGAGGAGGTGCGAGCGGGCACCCTGAGCGAAGCGGACTTCCTGAGGTCGGAGTCGTCGATGATCCGCTCGAAGGGGCACTGCAACACGATGGGCACGGCGTCGACGATGGCGCTGGTCGCCGAGGCGCTGGGAGTGGTGGTGCCCGGCGTCGCGGGCACGCCCGCGCCGGACGCGCGGCTCCTCGAGGCGGCCCACGACACCGGTGTTCTCGCCGTCGACCTGGTGGCGCAGGATCGCCGTCCGTCGTCGTTCCTCACCAAGGGCAGCTTCCACAACGCGATCGTCGCGCTGGCCGCGATCGGCGGGTCGACGAACGCGGTGGTGCACCTGCTCGCGATCGCCGGGCGGCTCGGGATCGACCTCACGGTCGACGACTTCGACCGGATCGGCGCCGACGTGCCGCTGCTGGTGAACCTGCAGCCGGCGGGGCGGTACCTGATGGACGACCTGCACCGGGCGGGCGGATTCCTCGCGGTGCTGCGCGAGGTGCGCGATCTGCTCGATCCCGACGCGCTCACCGTGACGGGGCGGCCGCTGGTCGACCACCTCGACGACGCGCGCATCTGGGACCCCGACGTCATCACGCCCCGCGACAGCCCGCTGCAGCCGCACGCCGGCATCTCGGTGCTGCGCGGCAGCCTCGCCCCGGGCGGAGCGCTCATCAAGCCCGCTGCGGCATCGCCCCACCTGCTGAAGCACCGCGGGCGCGCCGTCGTGTTCGACTCCATCGAGGACTTCCACGCCCGCGTCGACGACCCCGACCTCGACATCGACGAGGACTCGGTGATGGTGCTGCGCGGCTGCGGGCCCAAGGGGTACCCCGGCATGCCCGAGGTGTCGAACATGCCGCTGCCCAAGAAGCTGCTGGAGCGCGGCATCCGCGATGTGGTGCGCATCTGCGACGGACGTATGTCGGGAACGGCATACGGCACGGTGGTGCTGCACGTGACGCCCGAAGCGGCGGCGGGCGGCCCGCTCGCGCTGGTGCGGACCGGCGACTGGATCAGCCTCGACGTGCGTGCGCGGCGGCTCGATCTCGAGGTGTCGCCGGAGGAGCTGGCAGAGCGGATGCCGAGCCAAGCCACCCTCGACGGCTATGCGAAGCCGCGCCGCGGCTGGGAACGCCTCTACGTCGACCACGTGCTGCAGGCCGACCGCGGTGCCGACCTCGACTTCCTCGTCGGCGGGTCCGGGTCGGAGGTGTCGCGTGAATCCCATTGAGCCCGCGTACGCCGATGTGCCCTCGCTCGGCACGGCCCGCGTCGCGACGGACGTGTCGCACTTCCTGGGCGAGGGCCCGACGTGGGACCCGATCCGGAGCCGCCTGCTGTGGGTCGACATCATGGCGGGGGACGTCCACGTCGGGCTGCTCGGCGGCGACGACCGGATCGAGCCGGTGGAGCGCATCGGCTTCCCCGACACCGCCGGCGCCGTCGCGGTGGCCGAGGACGGCGCCCTGGTCGTGGCGGGAACCCACCGCCTCCACTACCGCGATGCCGACGGCCGGATCACGTCGGGCCGCGAGCTCGTCACCGGCGCCGGGCGCCGGTTCAACGACGGCAAGCCGGACCCCGCCGGGCGCTTCGTGGTGGGCACGAGCGGACCGGGTGGCGAGCTGCTGCTGCGCGTCGACACGGATGAGCGGGTGACGGTCCTCGACGACGATCTGACCCTGTCGAACGGGCTCACCTGGACGGCCGACGGCCGGCGTCTGTTCAGCATCGACACCCCGACCAGGCGCATCTTCGTGCGCGACGACGACCCCGCGACCGGCGCCGTCGGCGTCCGCCGCGTCTTCCTCGAGCTCGCTCACGGGTTCCCCGACGGGATGACGATGGATGCCGAAGGCCACCTGTGGGTGGCCGTGTGGGGCGGCGGCTGCGTGCTGCGGATCGCGCCCGACGGCCGGATCGTCGCCCGCGTGGACGTGCCCGCCCCGCACACGTCGTGCCCTGCGTTCGCGGGACCCGATCTCGACGTCCTCGTCGTCACGACGGCGACCGAGCACCTGACGCCCGCGCAGCTCGCGGAGCATCCGCTGTCGGGGCGGATCTTCACGTTCCGCCCCGGAGTGCGCGGCCTTCCGCCGCTGCTGTGGGGCGGCCGATGAAGGCCCTCGTCATCACCGGGCCGCGCCACGCCGAGGTGCAGGACGTCCCCGACCCCGAGCCCGCCCCGGGGGAGGTGGTCGTCGACGTGCGCCGCGCGGGCATCTGCGGCACCGACGTCGAGTTCTTCACCGGCGACATGGCCTACCTGCACACCGGCCACGCCGAGTACCCGATGCGCATCGGCCACGAGTGGATGGGCGTGGTCTCCGCCGTCGGCGCCGGCGTCGATCCGGCGTGGATCGGCCGTCGGGTCACCGGCGACACGATGCTCGGCTGCGGAGCGTGCCGGCGGTGCGAGCACGGGCTGCAGCACGTCTGCGAGAACCGTCGGGAACTCGGCATCCGCGGCGGCAAGGCCGGGGCGCTTGCCGAGCGCCTCGCCACGACCGTCACGTCGCTGCACCGTCTCCCCGATCTCGTCGACGAGGCGATGGGGGCGATGGTCGAGCCCGGCGGCAACGCGTTCCGGGCGGTGCAGGGCGCCGCTCTGCGTCCGGGCGACCGGTGCCTCGTGCTCGGTCCGGGCACGATCGGCCTGCTGTGCGCGATGTTCGCGCGCGCCGCCGGCGCCGAGGTCCACCTCCTCGCGCGCGACGAGGACTCCGCGGGGTTCGCCCGCTCGCTCGGGTTCGACGAGGTCTGGACCGAGGAGCGGATGCCGCAGCTGCCGTGGGACGCCGTGATCGAGGCATCCAATGCCCCTCACCTGCCCGCGAGGGCGCTGCAGCTCGTCGAACCGGGCAAGCGGGTCGTCTACATCGGCCTGGCCGGCACTCCGAGCCTGATCGACACGCGCGATCTCGTGCTCAAGGACGTGATCGCCGTGGGCGTGCTGAGCGCGTCGCCGGGCCTGGCCGGGACGATCGACGCGTACGCCGCCGGCATCGTCGATCCGCGGCCGCTCGTCGCGGCGACCGTCGGGCTCGAGGAGCTTCCGGCGGTTCTCGCGGGCGAGCGCCCGGAGGGCGCGGGCCCCGGTCCGAAGATCCACGTCGCGCTCTGAGCGCGGCGCATCACCCGAGCGCACCGGTCAGGGCGAGCGCCGCCAGTGCCGTCCCGGTGACCAGGAGCGACAGCACGGCGCCGAGTGCGAGCGGGCGCCAGCCGGCCCGGCGGATGGCGCCGAGATCGGTCGACAGTCCGATGCCCGCCAGCGCCGCCGCGATGAGCGCACCGCTCGCGGCGAGCATCGCCTCGCGCGCGCCTGCCGAGAGCAGCCCTGCCGAGTTCAGGAGCGTCATGACGGCGAACCCGACGATGAACCAGGGGATGAGCGTGAGGATCCGCCACGGCCGGCGCAGGAGGCCGGCCTGGTCGTCGCGGGGCTGCAGGAACGCGAGCCCGACGCTCACCGGGATGATCATGAGCGTGCGCACCAGCTTCACGACGACCGCGAAGCCGATGGCCGCGCCGCCGAAGGTCGCGGCGGCGGCGACGACCGAGCTGGTGTCATTGATCGCCGTGCCGGCGAGCAGCCCGAACGTGTGCGGGTCGAGTCCGAGCGCGTGGCCGAGGATCGGGAAGGCGACCGCGGCGAGGATGTTGAAGACGAAGATCGTCGAGATGGCGTAGGCGATCTCGCCGCTGGTGGCGGCGATGACCGGTGCGACGGCGGCGATGGCCGAGGCCCCGCAGATGCCGGTGCCGACGCCGATGAGGGTGCGCAGGCGGGACGGGATGCGCATCGCCCGTCCGAGCCCCCACGCCGCCAGCAGGCAGACGGCGAGCGTGCTCAGCATCACCGGGAGCGATTCGGCGCCGACGGCGACGACGTCCTGCAGCGACAGGTTCGCGCCCAGCAGCACCACGGCGACCTGCAGGAGGTATCGGCTCGAGAATCCGATCCCGGGCCGTGTGCGCGGGCCCGGGCGGCGCACCGCCGCGATCACCACGCCGATCGCGATCGCGGGCAGCGCGGTGCCGATGACCGGGGCGAACCGGCCGATGACGAGCGAGACGGCGGCGATCGAGAGGCACAGCAGGATGCCGGGGGTCAGCCCGGCCGCTGACCGGAGGGCGTTGCGGGTGGTGGTGACGGGTCCTGGGTGTTGCACCCTTCCACCGTCCGTCGCCGCGGCTCGCGGCGGTATCCCACAGGATCGCGTGGGGTCACAGGGTTAGGCTGTACCCCGTGGGATACGTTCCGGACGTCGAGGCGCTGCGGCTGCTGCGCGCCGTCTTCGAGCGGGGATCGATCTCGGCGGCCGCACGCGAACGCGGTGTCACGCAGCAGTCGGCGTCCGCACGGCTGCGCGCCATGGAACGCGCACTCGGCGTCGAGCTGCTACTGCGTTCTCCCCACGGCGTCACGGCGACGCCGGCCGGCGAGGTCTTCGCGTCGTGGGCGGACGCGCTGCTCGATGCGGCCGACCGTCTCGAGACCGGCATCGGGCAGCTGCGCGGAGAGAGCGGCCGTGAGCTCGCCGTGGCCGCGAGCCAGACCGTCGCGTCCCACCTGCTGCCGGCGTGGCTCGTCGCCCTGCGCGGTGCGCAGCTGGACGCCGGCAAAACCCCGACCGAGGTGCGACTTCTCACGGCCAACAGCGCCGGCACGTGCGGGCTGGTGCGTCAGGGCGAGGCATCCCTCGGCTTCATCGAGAGCCCCGAGCCGATCTCGGATCTGTCCAGCCGCGTCGTCGCGCGCGACGAGCTGGTGGTGGTCGTCTCGACCACGCACCCGTGGAGCGCAAGGGATGCCGTGAGGCTCGACGAGGTCGCCGACACCGGGCTGGTCGCGCGCGAGGTCGGCAGCGGCACCCGCCGCAGCTGGGAGCTCGTGGTCCAGGAGCGCCTGAACCGCGCGCCCGCCGCGCCCGCGATCGTGCTCGCCACCACTGCGGCCATCCGCTCCGCCGTCGCCAGCGGCCTGGCTCCCGCCGTGCTCAGCAGCCGGGTCGTCGCCGACGATCTGCGCCTCGGACGCCTCGCCCGCGTGCAGGTGGACACCCCGCCGATCACGCGGCCGATCACCGCGGTCTGGCGCGGTTCCGCCCGCGACCTCGCGCCCGTGGCGCGGGACCTGCTGGAGTCGACGCACTGAGCGTGCGCCGCGAGACCCGTGGCCGGGGGTGTCGGCATCCCGCGATTCTCGGCCCGTTCACAGAGCACGGGGGCACCCTGGTGCGGTGAGCGTCGCGGCCGAAAGGACCGCCTCGGCCGTCACCGCGCGCGCCGGGGCTTCCGCCGCGTCGTGGCCCACCACGGATGGACGGATGCCGGTGGCAGCCGCCGTCGTCGGCGTGTTCGCCGCGGTGGTGAGCGCGGCCGGCTCCTGGATCCCGTCGCTGTGGGGCGACGAAGCGGCCAGCGTGCTGTCGGCGCTCCGTCCCGGCGGCAGCCTCCTCGCGATGCTGACGCACGTCGACGCCGTGCACGGTGCGTACTACCTCGGGCTACACGAGTGGGTGCAGGTGTTCGGCGCGAGCCCGTTCGCGGTGCGCCTGCCGTCGGCGTTCGCGATCGGCGTCTGCGCGGCGGGCGTGACGTGGCTGTGCGGCCGGTTCGGCCCCCTCGCGTTCGCCGTCTCGGCCGGCGTGATCGCCGCGGTCCTCCCCCGCCTGACCTACGCGGGGGAGGAGGCGCGCGGCTACGCGTTCTCGGCGGCGCTGGCGACGCTGGTCTGGATCGTCGTGGTGGAGCTCCTCCGTCACGGCGTGCCGACCCGTCGGGGCTGGGCGCTGTACGCGGTGGTGCTGACCCTGGGCATCTACGTGTTCCTCTACCTCGCCCTGCTGACGATCGCCGTCGGCGTCGTGCTCGCGATGCACGGGCAGGGTCGCCGGCATCTGCGGCACTGGGCGGTGGCGTCGGCCGTGGCGATCGTGGCTGCGACGCCCGTCGTCGTGCTCGCCCTCGCCGAGCGGCGGCAGGTCGCCTTCCTCGCGCACCGCGAGGTGACCGCGAGCACCGTGCTGGTGAAGATGTGGTTCACGGCGTGGCCGTTCGCCGTCATCGCCTGGGCCCTCATCCTCACGGCCGTGGTGTGGTGGCTGGCCGATGCGGTGCGCCGCCGCCGGCGCGGGGAGCGCGCAGGGCTCGACATCGAGGCGCTCGCTGTGGCGTGGCTCGCGGTGCCGACCGGCATCCTGCTGGCCGCCAGCGCGGTCGTCGCCGGCTACACACCGCGCTACGGCACGTTCGCGGCGCCCGCGGCGGCGGTGCTCATGGCGGTCGGCGTGCGACGGATCGCCGGCATCCGTCTTCCGTCCTGGATGCCGCGCGTCACGCTCGCCGCGCTGGCCCTGGTCGCGGTGCTCGTCGCGGCGGGGCCGGTGTGGACGGGGCAGCGCACCCCGTGGGCCAAGAACAAGTCGGACTGGAACGACATCGCCGCGACGATCCAGCAGAGCGCGCTGCCGGGCGATGCGATCGTGTTCGACGATTCGGTGCGCCCGTCGCGTCGTCCGCGTCTGGCCCTCGACACCGACCCGGCCGCCTTCGCCGGGCTGGCCGATGTGACTCTCGAGACCTCGTACGCCGACAGTACGAGCTGGTATGCGAGCGTGTACTCCGTCGCCGAGGCGGCGCGCCTCGGGCGGTTCGCCGGGGTCGACCGGGTCTGGGTCGTGGAGTACGCGAGGGACGGCGGCGCGCCCGACTCGGACGCGGTGGCCGACCTCGAGGCGCTGGGTTACGAGGAGGCCGACAGCGTCAGGCTGCACAGCAGCATGGTGCTGCTGTTCACCCGGTGACGGGGCGGATCGTCAGAGCCAGTGGCGCTTGCGGAACACCACGTACAGCGTCACGCTCGTGGCCGCCATGAGCGCGAGGGCCATCGGATAGCCGAGGGTCCAGTGGAGCTCGGGCATGTAGTCGAAGTTCATGCCGTAGATGGTGCCGACCAGCGTGGGGCCGAACAGGATCGCCGCCCAGCCGGAGATCTTCTTGACCTGCTCGTTCTGGACGAGCGCCGTATCGGTCTGACGCTGGGTGACGATCGTCGCGTTGACGGTCAGCGCGTTGTCGAGGATCGAGCGGAACGCCGTGGTCTTGTCGATGATGCGCAGGGCGTGGTCGTGCACGTCGCGCAGCGACCGCTGCAGTTCGAGGTCGACCTCGTACTTGGGCGCTCCCCGCTGCAGCGCCTCGAGCATGTCGGCGAGCGGGGCGACCGCGCGCTGGAGCGTGATCACCTCGCGGGACAGGTCGTAGATGCGCTTGGACAGCGAGACGCCGCCGTTCTCGAACAGCGCGTCCTCGATCTCGTCGATGTCGTTCTCGACGCCGTCGATCACCGGCGTGTACTCGTCGACGACCTCGTCGAGGATCGCGTACAGCACGGCCTCGGGACCGAGGGCCAGGAGGTCCGGCTCGTTCTCCATGCGTCGACGCACGCGGCTGAGGTCGGGGGACTCGGCATGGCGGATCGTCACGATGAAGTCGGGGCCGACGAACACGTGCAGCTCGCCGAACTCGACGGTCTCGGACTCGTCGATGTAGCGGGCGGGCCGCAGCACGACGAACAGCACGTCGCCGTAGCGCTCCAGTTTCGAACGCTGATGGCCCGTCAGCGCATCCTCCACCGCGAGCGGGTGCAGCCCGAACTCGTCCGAGACCTGCGAGATCTCGTCGGGCGACGGGCGGAACAGTCCGATCCACGCCATCCCGTGGTGGGCGCGCGTGTACTCGAAGGTCTCGGCGAGGCTCGACGGATTCTCGATCCGCTTCCCGGCGACGTACACGCCGTTGTCGACGATGGGCATCGGGCAATTCTCCCTGGCGAGCGGTGCACGGGCAACGTTCCTCACGGTTCCGTGACGAGCGGATGCCGCCGCTCGGCCCGCGCCGGCCCTTCACGATGTCCATGACCGTGGCTACCCTGCCCCCATGACGATCGATCAGCGTGTGCTCGACTGGCTGCTCGACGCCGACCCCGCACTGCGGTGGCAGGTCGAGCGGGATCTGGCGGGCGCGCCGGCCGAGGTCTGGCAGGAGACGCGGCGCCGGGTCGCGACCGAGGGGTTCGGCGCGCGGCTGCTGGCGAAGCAGGATGCCGACGGCCAGTGGGCCGGCGGCGCGTTCTTCCCCGCCGGGTTCTTCGGCAGCGCCGAGGCCGAGGCGCCGGGTCAGCCGTGGGTCGCGACCACGTGGTCGCTCAAAGACCTGCGGGAGTGGGGCGTCGATGCCGCGGTTCTGGCGGGCACCGCTGAGAAGCTCGCAGCGAACAGCAGGTGGGAGTACGAGGACCTGCCGTACTGGGGTGGCGAGGTCGATGTCTGCATCAACTCCTACACGCTCGCCAGCGGTGCCTGGCTCGGCGCCGACGTGTCGCGGCTGGTCGCGTGGTTCCCCGAGCATCGCCTGGCCGACGGCGGCTGGAACTGCGAGGCCGAAGAGGGCGATTCGGTGCGGTCGTCGTTCCATTCGACCCTCAACGCCGCGCGCGGCATCCTCGCCTACGAGCGGATCACCGGTGACACGAGCATGCGCGACGCCCGTCACGGCGGCGAGGAGTACCTGCTGTCGCGGCGGCTGATGCTCCGCGCGTCGACGGGCGAGGTCGTGGGCGACTTCGTGACCCGGTTCGTGTACCCGAACCGCCATCGGTACAGCGCGCTGGTCGCGCTCGACCACTTCCGCGACGTCGCGCTGCTCGAGGGGACGGCCCCTGACTCCCGGCTCGCCGAGGCGATCGACGTGGTGCGCGCCGCGCGGCAGAGCGACGGGACGTGGCTGCAGACGACGCCGCTGCCCGGGCGCACCTGGTTCGACGTCGACGCCGCCGAGGGCGAGCCGTCGCGCTGGCTCACGCTGATCGGTTCCCGCGTGCTGGAGTGGTGGGATGCCGCGGCCTGACGCGCCGCCTGACTGAGGGGTGTTGCGCCGACGGCGAACTCGGGCCGCGGCATCCGTCACGGGTCGACACTGGGTGCGTGGACGAAGACGACGCCCTCGACGCGTACTCGACGATCGTCATGCGCGTGGCGCAGACGGTGCTGCCGTCGGTCGCGGCGGTGTCGGTGCACACGCGCCAGGGCGCGGGGGCGGGGAGCGCGTCGGTGATCACCGATGACGGGCACCTGCTGACCAGTGCCCACGTCGTCGAGGGGGCGACCGGTGTCGAGCTGGAGTTCCCCGACGGCACGACGTCGGCGGCATCCGTCGTCGGCGCCGACCCGCTGTCGGATCTGGCCGTGCTGCGCGCGCACGGCGCGACCCCGCCGCCGCTCACGCTGGGCGACGCGTCGAAACTCGGCGTGGGTCAGCTCGTGGTCGCCCTCGGCAATCCGCGCGGGCTGTCGGGCAGCGTGACCGCGGGCATCGTGTCGGCGCTCGGGCGTTCGCTGCCGACGCGATCGGGGCGCGTGATCGACGAGGTGATCCAGACGGATGCCGCCCTCAACCCCGGCAACAGCGGCGGCGCGCTCGCCGACAGCGCGGGCCGGATGATCGGCGTCAACACCGCGGTCGCCGGCGTCGGGCTCGGTCTCGCCGTGCCGATCAACGCCACGACCCGCGAGATCATCGACGCGCTGCGTACGGTCGGGCGGGTGCGTCGTGCCTGGCTCGGGATCGCGGGGGCCACGGTTCCGCTGGCGCCCGCGGCGGCGCTGAAGGCGGGCGCGGAGCGCGGCATGCAGGTGGTGTCGGTGGTGCCGAACAGCCCCGCCGCACTCGCCGGTGCCCATCGCGGCGACATCGTGCTCTCCCTCGACGGCGTCGCGATCGCCGATCCCACCGCGCTGCAGCGGCGCATGGTCGAGGGCGCGATCGGCCGGCGCATGGAGATGACGGTGTGGCGCAACGGCGCGCTCGTGGACGTCGTCGTGGAGCCCGAGGAGCTGCGGGTTCCCTGACGGCGCCGGTGGTGCAGCGGGACGGCGGTTCTCGAGTCACGTTCGTCCACGGCATCGGTTCCTGCCGGGAGGGGCGTGACCGCAGAGCCGGCACGCGTCCGCATAGCGCAGCCTCATGCGCGCCCCGGCTCCAGGGTCACGACGCCGAAGGTACTAGGGCTTCATGGCGAACGAGTCGTCGAAGTCCGATCCGCGCGGACGCGTGCTGATGACCGTGTCACGCGCGGATCGGCGTGAGCGGAGGGACGCGGTCCTCTCGTGGTCCGGAGGCGAACTCGTGCCCGGAAGGACTGGTCCACACCAGCAGATCGTCCTCGAGGCGGGCCACCAACGGGTGTGGTGCTTGAGGCGGTGGTGCTTGAGGCGGTGGTGCCTGCGGCAGAGGTGCGCGAGGTTGTCGTGGTCGGTGCAGCCGCCATCGGCCCAATCGTGGTTGTGGTCGGCGTCGCACGTGCCGGCCGGGTGGTCGCAGCCGGGGAAACGGCAGGTGCCGTCGCGGTCGGCGAGCCAGGCGCGCAGCGCTGCCGGGACGCGGTAGGTCTCGCGGTCGTACGCGAGCCGCACCCCGGTGACGGGGTGCGTGAGCACGCGCCGCCAGGAGGGGGCGCCCGCGGCGATGGCCTTCGCCACGTCGAGGGGGATCGGGCCGAACCCGTCGAGCACGGCGGGTTCGTCGCCGTGACCGAGCAGGGTGAGTGCGGGCACGGTCAGCGTCACATCGACGCGCACGTCGCGGAGCGTGGTCGCCGGGTCGGTGGCGTCGGGCACGGTCGAGGGGCGACCGCTGCGCAGGAGTGCGTCGACGAGCGCGTCGAACCGGAGCTGGTCGAGGGTTCGCGGGTCGCCGGCATCCTGCTCGTCCTTCGCGATGCCGTTGAGCAGGGTGTGGGCGAGATGGACCTGCAGGATCGGGCCGTAGGCCATCAGCCATCCCATGCCGTCGCGCGCGGGCTGCACGTTGACCTGCCGGGACCGGGTGGCGCGAGTGGCACGCACTTCGATGGTCTCGGGGTCGAGGTGTTCGCGCACCCGCCGGCAGCGGTGGGCGAATCGGTGAGCGGTGACGTCGAGGCGGCCCGCGAGCACCGCGTCTTCGAATGCGGCCCGGTGGAGCGGGGCGAACAGCTCGGCGTCTTCGACGAGGGCCGCAGCATGCCGGTACGAGATCTCGCCGGCAGTCAGCGCGGCCATCGTGCCGGGCAGGTCGGCGCACAGCACGCGCGCCTCGCGGATCAGTGCGGCCGCGTGCCGTTCGGTGATGCGGAGCACGCAGGCCGCCTCGGCGCGGGTCGAGCGCTCCACCCAATCCGCGGCATCCGTCGCCTCGCCGCGCGGTGTCTCACCGGCGGAGTCGGAGGACACGATCCGTTCCTGATGCGCCTCATTCGCCCGCCGCAGCGCGTCGAGCAGGCGGGTGCGCTCGGCCTCGAGCTCGGCCTGCGCGCGACGCACGCGATCGAGCTCGCCGACGATCGCCGCGGCGTCGTCACAATGGAGCGCATCGGTCCTGCACATACCCCGACTTTAGAACATACCTCCGACATCGCGGCGAGGTGCGGGTCGCTCGATTTCGGACTGATCGGGGGTTTCCGTCAGCTCGCCCGCGTGATCGCCATGGAGCGGAACGAGGCGACATGCCTAGGCTGGACACGATGGGATTCCTGGCATTCCTCGGCCGCGTCAACGCCGCCCACCCGTGGTCGCACAATGACGCCTACGCGGGGTTCGTGCTCAGGCACGCACGCGCGGTGCGTCGCCGCGGCGGAGTCACCGCGGTCGACGTGGGCTGCGGCACCGGGAACCTGCTGGAGCTTCTCGCGGAGGTGTTCCCCACGGCTATCGGCATCGAACCTGATCCCGATACCGCCGCGGCCGCCGGACGACGGTTCAGCGGGACGCGCATCCGGATCAACCGACGGGAGTTCGGGGCTGAGCCGGCGCAGGCGTATGACGTGATCGTGTTCGTGGCCTCCTTGCATCACATGCCCCTCTGGGCAGCGCTCCACGAGGCTCGCGCGGCGCTGCGCCCCGGTGGCCGGGTCGTGATCGTCGGACTGGCCGAAGAAGCCTCAGGCGACACGATGCGCGAATGGGTGTCGCTCCTGCTGAATCCGCTCGTCGGCCTGATACGTCACCCGGCCCGCGCGACCGGCACTCCGGCGCACATGCAGGCTCCGACTGCCGAGGCGAGCCAGTCGTTCGACGAGATCCGCGCGATCGCCACCGAGGTGCTCCCCGGCATCCGGATGCGGCGCCGCCTGTTCTGGCGCTACACCGCCTCGTGGACTGCGCCGCGCTGACCGGCGCCGGTGCTCCCGCCTGCCGCGCGCCGCCCTACCCCTCGAGCACCGCCAGCCGGCTCGTCGCGCGGGTCATCGCGACGTAGCGGTCGACGGCGCCCTCGATCCCGCCGCCGAGGCGCGAGGGCTCGACGAGCACCACGAGGTCGAACTCCAGCCCCTTCGCGAGCTCCGGGGCGAGCGACCGCACGCGCTCGCGGGGTGCGAACGACGGATCCCCGATGACGCATGCCGTGCCCTCGGCGTGCGTGGTGAGCCACTCCTCGAGGAGCGGTTCGAGCTCGGCGACGGCGCCATGCCGCACCGGGATGCCGCTCTCGCGGATCGACGTCGGCACGTTCGCGTAGGGGATCGCGGCGCGGATCACCGGCTCGGCCTCGTCCATGACCTCGCTGGGCGTGCGGTAGTTCACCGTCAGCGACGCGATCTCGACGTCCGTGAGACCCGCGGCTTCGAGGCGGTCCCGCCACGACTCGCGGAACCCGTGACGCGCCTGCGCGCGGTCGCCCACGATCGTGAAACTGCGCGACGGGCAGCGGGCCAGCAGCATCCGCCATTCCGCGTCGGTGAGCTCCTGCGCCTCGTCGACGACGATGTGCGCGAACGGGCCGGAGAGCAGGTCGGGATCGGATGCCGCCAGCACCGACTCGTCGACGAGGCTGTTGCGCAGGTCGTCGCCGTCGAGCCACTGCATCATCTCGTCGCCGGCCTCCTTGAGGCGGTCGACGACCTGCGCCATGTACTCGCGCTCCCTTGCGAGTTGCGCCTCGCGCTCACGGCGGCGACGCGACGCGGCCGGGTCGCCCAGCCGACGGCGTGCGGCATCGAGCAGGGGGAGGTCCGCGCCGGTCCAGGCGGCGGCATCCTTTCTCTGCAGCGCCTCGACCTCGTCTGGGGTGAGCCACGGCGCGCAGCGGCGCAGATACGCGGGCACCGACCAGAGGTCGGCGACGAGGACGGATGCCTCCACCAGCGGCCACGCGCGCGAGAAGGCGCGCGTCAGCTCTTCGTGGCGGGCGAGCGTGCGGCGCAGCTGGTGCAGCGGCACCTCCTCGCCGTCGACCTGGTCGGTGAGGATGTCGAGCACGGTCTCCCAGACCTGGTCGCGCGCCTCGTTGTGGGGCAGGCCGAGCTCGGCCGACGCGAACGCCTCGGCCCAGTCCTCGGGGTCGAGCCGGAGCTCGACCCACGGCGTCTCCACGAGCAGAGTCCTGGTCGGCGGCTCCTCGTACAGGCGCACGGCCGGCTCGATCGCATCGACCATGCGCGCATCGGCCTTGAGACGCGCGACGAGCGGGTCGGACTCCGGCCCGGAGGTCGGGCCTTCGGCGACCAGTTCGCGCAGCGTGCAGGTCTGCACGCTCTCCTCGCCCAGACTCGGCAGTACGTCCTCGACGTACGAGAGATACGCGGGGCTCGGGCCGACGAACAGCACCCCGCCGCGCCCCTCGCCCAGGTGCGGGTCGGAGTAGACCAGGTACGCAGCGCGGTGCAGCGCCACCACGGTCTTCCCGGTGCCCGGCCCGCCGTCGACGACCAGCGCACCGCGCGACCCGGCGCGGATGATCGCGTCCTGGTCGGCCTGGATCGTACCCAGCACGTCGCGCATGCGCGGCGAGCGACTGGCGCCGAGGCTCGCGATGAACGCCGACTGGTCGTCCAGGGCGGCGCCCTGGGCGAGCCCTTCGGCCGTGAACACCTCGTCCCAGTAGTCGGTGACGTGCCCGCCGGTCCAGCGGTAGCGGCGGCGGCTCGCCAGGCCCATCGGGTGTGCGTGCGTGGCGGCGAAGAACGGCTCGGCAGCGGGCGTGCGCCAGTCCACGAGCAGGCGGCGGCCCTCGGCATCCGTCAGCCCGAACCGGCCGATGTAGACGGGGGCGGACCCGTCGGCGGGCGCGATCCTGCCCAGGCATGCGTCGATCGTGAACCGACGCAGCACCCGAAGGCGGGCCGACAGGCGGTGGATCTCGAGGTCGCGTTCGAGCGCGGCCTGCCCGCCGCCGCCCGGATGCCGCCGCACGACGTCGAGGCGGTCCTCGAGTCCTGCGATGGATGCGGCGAGGCTGTCGGCGATCGCGGCGAAGTGCCGCTCGTCGCCGCCGACCAGGGCGGGATCGGCCTTCGCGGCGAGGCGTTCGGGCAGGCGGAAGGCGGTGGCGGGCATCGAATGGCTGGTCACTGGGGAAATCACGGCATCGGCTCCTGGCGGCTGGCGCGACGGGGGCGCGTCGCGACCGACCAGTATGCGCCCTCGAGGGGCCCTTGCCGCAAGGCCCCCTCCGCCGGATATCCTGGTAGTGGCAGGACGGTCGCGCCTCTGCGTGCGCCGACCTCCTCCCGCCCGCGAGAATCGCCCCGATCCGATTCCGATCGTTGTCCGCTGCGGAAGGCGCGCCTAGGATGCCGAGCAGGCGACACGCTCCGTACACGGTCCTGGGGGGATCCGAACGACGAGGCGACGGGGTCGCCGCTGCTGTCCGCTCTCCCCAGGTGCCGTGAGGTCGTGTGCCGGCCGGTCGAGCGCTGCCGTTCGACCACCATCGTGGGACGACGACAGGAGCGACACATGACCGACGGCATCCGCGCATCCATCGTGGGGGAGCCTCTCCCTCCCGCCCGCACGCTCCCCTTCGCACCGAAGCCCTCGGGCAGCTACGCGGGACGCACGCTTGCGGAGTCGACCTACGCGCCGCTGCCGCCGGAGCGGCACCTCCCCGAGAACGCGCCCAACGTCCTCGTGATCCTCATCGACGACGCCGGGCCGGCGCTGCCGGCACCACTGGGCGGCAAGGTGAACACGCCGACCCTCGATCGGATCCGCCAAGGCGGCATCGGGTTCAACCGATTCCACACGACGGCGATGTGCTCGCCGACGCGCGCCTCGCTGCTGACCGGGCGCAACCACCACCGCGTCGGCGCAGGACAGATCGCCGAGCTCGCCAACGACTGGGACGGCTACTCGGGCCACATCCCCAAGAGCAGCGCGACCATCGCCGAGGTGCTTCGCAACTACGGCTACGCGACCGCGGCCTGGGGGAAATGGCACAACACCCCCGCCGAGGAGACCACCAAGGCGGGTCCGTTCGACAACTGGCCGACCGGCAACGGGTTCGAGTACTTCTACGGGTTCCTCGCCGGCGAGGCCTCGCAGTACGAGCCCAACCTGGTGCGCAACACCACGAGCGTGCTGCCGCCGAAGACCCCCGAGCAGGGATACCACCTCAGCGAGGACATCGCCGACGACGCGATCGCGTGGCTGCGCGACCACAAGGCCCTCTCGCCCGACAAGCCGTTCTTCATGTACTGGGCGACCGGCGCCATCCACGGCCCGCACCACATCATGAAGGAATGGGCCGACAAGTACGCCGGCGTCTTCGACGACGGCTGGGACGCCTACCGCGAGGACGCGCACGCGGCAGCGAAGGCGGCGGGCTGGATCCCCGAGGACGCCGAACTCACCCCGCGACCCGAGTCGCTGCAGGGCTGGGACGACATCCCCGAGCACCAGAAGCCGTTCCAGCGGCGCCTGATGGAGGTGTGCGCCGGCTTCGGCGAGCACGCCGACGTGCAGGCGGGCCGCCTGGTCGACGAGCTCGAGCGCCTCGGATACACCGACGACACGATCGTGATCTACATCTGGGGCGACAACGGGTCCTCCGGCGAGGGACAGAACGGCACCATCAGCGAGCTGCTGGCGCAGAACATGATCCCCACCACGATCGACCAGCACATCGCCGTGCTCGACGAACTGGGCGGGCTCGATGTGCTGGGCACCCCGGCGACCGACAACCAGTACCACGCGGCGTGGGCCTGGGCCGGGTCGACCCCGTACCAGGGCATGAAGCTCATGGCCTCGCACCTCGGCGGAACCCGCAACCCGATGTTCATCCAGTGGCCGGGGCGCATCGACCACGACCCGCAGCCGCGCACGCAGTTCCACCACGTGATCGATCTGGCCCCGACGATCTACGAGATCCTCGGCATCTCCCACCCCGACACGGTCAACGGCATCCCGCAGGACCCGATCGACGGCACCAGCTTCGCGTACTCCATCGACGACAAGACCGCCGAGGGCCGGCACCGGGTGCAGTACTTCGAGGTCATGGCGAGCCGGTCCATCTACGAGGACGGCTGGATGGCGTCCACGACCGGACCGCGCCTGCCCTGGGTGCCGGGCGCCCCTCCGGGGATCGCGACGTGGACACCCGACGCGGACACCTGGGAGCTCTACAACCTCGACGAGGACTGGAGTCAGGCCCGCGACATCGCGGACCAGCACCCCGAGAAGCTGGCGGCGCTGAAGGAGCTGTTCGCGATCGAGGCGGCCAAGAACAAGGTGCTGCCGGTGGGCGCAGGACTCTGGGTGCCGGTCTACCACCCGGAGTTCCGCATCACGCCGCCCTACACGCAGTGGGAGTTCTCGGGCGACACCTTCCGGGTGCCGGAGTTCTGCGCGCCGGCGCTGGGCAACAAGCCGAACGTCGTGACGATCGAGGCGACCGTGGGGGAGAAGGCCAACGGTGTGCTGTACAAGCTCGGCGGCGCCGGCGGCGGCCTGACCGCGTTCGTCATGGACGGCATCCTCACCTACGAGTACAACCTGTTCCTCGTGCAGCGCACGACGATCGCGGCATCCGAGCCTCTGCCCGCGGGCGAGGTCACCATCGAGATCGAGACGAGCTACGTCGAGCCCCGCCCGGGCGGACCGCTCCGCGTCGAACTCCGCGTGAACGGCTCGTCGGTCGCGTCGGGGACCGTTCAGATCAGCGCCCCGCTGCTGTTCTCCGCGAACGACTGCCTCGACGTCGGGCGCGCCTACGGCGGACCCGTCTCCCGGTCGTACGCCGACCGCATGCCGTTCGCGTTCGACGGAGACATCGGCCGGATCCACGTCGCCTACACGCCGGCGGCGAAGGGCTGAGGCGGCGCGGCGGGGTCTCGCAGCGCGCGGGACTCCGCCGCTCCCGGCGGCGGTTGGGCAGAGCGGATGCCGCGGCGTCAGTCCGCGGGCTGTCGGGCGCGGTGCGCGTGCAGCGACCCCGGCGGAAGGCCGAGGGTCCACTCGGCGACGTCCGAGACGAAGCGATAGGTGCCGACCGAGGCGACCTCGCGGGTGTTGTTGACGTAGGAGGACTGGCCGTCGACCGCCATGAGGATCCGCGTGCAGGCGTGGACCGGATCGACGTCGGCGAAGTCGCCGGCGGCCACGCCCTGCTCGATGATGTCGACGAGGCCCGCCTCGTTGAGGGTCTCCTGCTCGACGACCGCGGCGTCGAGCGCCGGGCTGGAGCGCGAGAGGTGCCGGGCGTTGAGCCACAGTCGCGCGAGGTCCCACGAGTCGGTGCTCTCGAAGCCGGTGACCAGGCGTGCGAGGCGGTCCACGGCGGTGCCCTCGCGGGGGAAGAGCTGATCGCGCTCCTCGGCCGCGGCGCGCGAGAACGCCGCCACGACGAGGTCCTCGGCGGCCGGGAAGTAGTGCGTGATCAGGCCGGGACGCACCCCCAGGCGGTCGGCGACAGCCCGCAGCGTGATGCGTTCGAGGCCCTCGGCGAGGGCGATGGCGGCCGAGGCCGCGAGGATCTCCTCCCGGCGCTCTTCGGGGCGCTTGCGGACACGGGGGGCAACGGCGCTTGACACCATGCCGCCCATGCTATTGGATGTGTGACCAATAGCTCTATTGTCCACGCGGCCAATAGACGCAGCATCCCGAAGCAACGAAGCCACGGCACGACGACGTCGTCACGCCACCGAGAGGATCCCCGTGTCCCAGCAATCGCAGACCGCGTCGGCGGCCCCGACCAACAGCAGCGAGTTCGTGGATGCCGCCGGCCAGCCCGAGACGCGCGGCATCGAGCTCATCGGTGCCCACGAGCGCCACGGCCGGGCGCGCGACCTGTTCTTCGTGTGGGCGGCGCCGAGCGTCAGCATCCTGAACTTCACGATCGGGGCGACACTCGTGCTCCTCGGGCTCGAGCTGTGGCAGGCGGTGCTCGTCGTGATCGCGGGATCGGCGCTGTGGATCTTCCCCGGGATCATTGCGATCAGCGGGCCGGCGGCGGGCACCTCCGGCTCGGTCATCACCAGGGCCATCTACGGCGTGCTGGGCAACAAACCCGTGGTCGCCTTCACCGGGTGGCTCATCGGCGCGGTGTTCCTCGCGCTGAACTGGCTCGCGTCGTCCTTCCTCGGCGCGGATCTCCTGGCCGGTATGGGCTTCGCCGACCCGATCGTCGCGCCGATCGCGGTCACGCTCGTGATCTCGGCGCTCACGGTGCTGGTCGCCGTGTACGGCCACGCGCTGATCCTGCGGGTGTACTCGTGGCTCGCGATCGTGCTCGCCGTGATCTTCGTCACCGTGGCGGCGTTCATCCTGCCCCAGGTCGACTGGAGCTACCAGGCCGCAGAGCCGCTCACCGGCGTGCCGCTGTGGTCGGCGATCACGATCGGCTTCACGATCATCGCGTCGGGCCCGATCTCGTACATCAACAGCCCCGACATCGCCCGCTACCTGCCCCGCTCGACCAAGCGGTCGCACATCGTCGCCGCGACCGCGCTGGGCGGCGCGCTGCCGGGCATGGTGTTCACGATCGTGGGCGTGCTGCTGGCGACCGCGGTCACGGGGGAGGCGATGGGCGCGGGCATCGAGTCGGCGCTGCTCGGTCTCCTGCCCGGCTGGCTGGGCGCGGTCCTCGTCGTCGGTGTCATCGCGAACACCATCGCCCTCAACGGCATGACCACGTACACCTCGAGCATGGCGCTGCAGGCGATCGGCCTTCCGATCCGCCGCATCCCGGCGGCGATCGTCGTGGGTGTGATCGGCACGGCGCTGACGATCTACCTCGTGCTGTCGACGAGCCTGCTGGATGCCGTCAACCTGATGCTGCAGTTCCTCGTGATCGTCTCGGCACCCACGATGGCCGTCTTCGTGGCCGACGTCCTCATGCGCCGCGGCCGCTACGACGGCGTCGAGCTCTTCGACGAGGAGCGCGGCGGACGGTTCTGGTACAGCGCCGGCTGGAGCATCCCGGGCCTCGCAGCCGTGCTCGTCGGCGGCGTCGCGAGTGCCCTGTGCCTGTCGACCGAGGTGTGGACTGGGCCCGTCGCCGAGTCGCTCGGCTATGTCGATCTGTCGGTGCCGGTCGGGATGATCGTGTCGGTGCTCGTCTACGTCCTGCTGCTGCGCACGCCCCTCGGAAAGACGGGGCGACCGGCGTGATGGCGGTCGGACACGCCCGGGGTGCACGCTGGATTCGACGGAAGGGGCCGGATCGTCATAAGCTTCTTCTTGTTCGCCCCACAGGGTAGAGCGGAAGGCCGGAAGGTCTGGCTCCCCTCAAGCGGCGGACGAACACCATCTCACCTCCAGCCGCTTGGTTGGTCGCCCGGAAACGGTCGAGAGATGGATCCGCGCTCCCTGTGCTGCTGGTCGGTTCGACAGGACAGATGGGGTGCGCGGGCAAGTGAAGTTGCCCTGCGGGGATGGCTGAGAGGCCTGACTGCGGGTGCGTCCGATCTTTGAGAACTCAACAGCGTGCACTTGTCAAATGCCAAATTTATTTCTCTGTCGACCAGTTTTGCTGGTTGGTGGGGGTCTTTTTTGGATCAATTCATGGATGTCAGTTTGATATTCGTTTTT